>NZ_CP154909.1:0-3697266 GCF_039619585.1 Bacillus safensis | reverse complement strand
GGAACTTGTTTGTCACTCTCTTAAAGCGACCACTTAAATATATCATATATCTCTATCAACAGTCAACATTTTTCTTGAAAAACATTTTATTTTTTTAAGAAGTTTCCACTGTAACAGAGATAAAAAATAGAGCCTCTTTTTGCTCCTTTGAAAGATTAACACATATCTATGAAAAAAGCATTATAAATTTCAAAAAAACTCATGTTTTTTTAGAAAAAAATAAAGCCGGTGAAAAACCGGCTTTATTTTTACTCAGATTGCTCTTGATCTGACTCTATAGTTTCTACGTTTTCTTCAGAATTCTCTTCATCATCTTCTTGTGATTGTTCAACTAATGCCACTGTAGCGACATGTTCATCATCACCTAGACGGATCAGGCGGACACCTTGAGTGACTCGACCTGTTGTTGAAATGTCTGAAACGGCCATACGAATGATCACACCGCTTCCTGTAATAATCATCAAGTCCTCTTCAGCTTCAGCATTCGTCGCCTTCACTGCGACAAGCGGACCATTGTTGTCAGTGATTTTACATGTTTTAAGACCTTTACCGCCCCGACTTTGAACACGGTATTCTTTTTCAGGTGTTAACTTACCATATCCTTTTTCGGTGACAATCAATACGTTTGCATCTGGCTCAAGGATTTCCATCCCAACGACGATGTCATCTTCAGAAAGCGTAATTCCTTTCACGCCAGCTGCCGTACGCCCCATTTCACGAACATCTGTCTCGTCGAAACGAATCAGCATACCTTTTTTCGTTCCAATGATGATTTGTTTTTCTCCATTGGTTAAACGGACAGCCATCAGTTCATCTTCGTCACGAAGACTTAATGCGATAAGTCCATTGTTTCGAATGTTGGCAAACTGAGACAATGAGGTTCGTTTTGATACACCGTGTCTTGTTGTAAAGAAGAGATACGAATCTTCATCAAATTCGCTTACCGGAATAATGGCATTAATCCACTCTCCCTTTTCTACTTCAAGCAGGTTAATAATCGGAATCCCTTTCGCTGTCCGTCCGAATTCAGGAATCTCATATCCCTTCGCACGATAAACCTTCCCTTTATTAGAGAAGAAGAGGATCGTATCATGGGTAGATGTTGAAATCAGCTGTTCTACGAAATCATCCTCATTGGTTCCCATTCCCTGAACACCTTTACCGCCTCTTTTTTGACTGCGGTATGTTGATGCAGGCAGACGCTTGATATAACCATTATGAGTCAGCGTAATCACGATGTTCTCAACAGGAATCAAATCTTCGTCTTCAATTGTTTCAATACCTGCTGTCACAATTTCAGTACGGCGCGTATCATTGAAACGTTCTTTGATTTCTGTTAATTCTTCTCTAATGATTTCAAGAACTTTCTCATTGTCTGCTAAAATGGCTTTCAACTCAGCAATCAAATCAACAAGCCCTTTGTATTCTTCTTCTATCTTTTCTCTTTCCAAACCAGTTAAGCGCTGAAGACGCATATCAAGAATGGCCTGTGCTTGTTTTTCGGACAAGCTATAGTTCTCCATTAAGCCATTTCTCGCGATTTCAGCAGTTTGAGAGCTTCTAATTAATGCAATGACTTCATCTAAGTGGTCAAGAGCGATTCTTAAACCTTCTAGAATATGAGCTCTTGCTTCGGCTTTACGAAGTTCATATGCTGTTCTTCTGCGAATAATCACTTTTTGATGCTCTAAATAATATTCAAGACATTGTTTGAGGGACAAGACTTTCGGCTGTCCATCAACTAGTGCCAATAAGTTGATCCCAAATGACGTTTGAAGTGTCGTTTGTTTATAAAGATTGTTTAATAGAACGTGGGCGTTCGCGTCTCTTCGCAGTTCAATCACAATCCGCATTCCATTACGATCAGACTCGTCACGCAGATCTGTAATGCCATCGATCTTTTTATCGCGCACAAGATCAGCGATTTTTTCGATCAAACGGGCTTTGTTGACCTGATATGGAATTTCATTGATGACAATCCGCTGCTTACCGCTGGATGTTTCTTCGATGATAGACTTAGCACGTAATGTAATAGAGCCCCGGCCTGTTTCATATGCCTTACGGATTCCGCTTCGGCCAATGATTTGTCCCGCAGTTGGGAAGTCTGGTCCTGGAATGATCTCCATTAGTTCCTGTGTTGTCATTTCCGGACTTTGACTAATTGCCAGTACACCATCAATCACTTCACCTAGCTGGTGAGGCGGAATGTTGGTTGCCATCCCTACAGCGATACCTGTTGCCCCGTTGACTAATAAGTTCGGGAAACGAGCAGGCATGACGATTGGTTCTCTTTCACTGCCATCGTAGTTATCTTGATAATCAATCGTATCCTTGGTGATATCACGAAGGATTTCCATTGAAATTTTAGATAGACGCGCCTCAGTATAACGCATTGCTGCTGCACTGTCTCCATCGACAGAACCAAAGTTTCCGTGTCCTTCAACCAGCATATTTCGATAGTTGAAGTCTTGCGCCATACGAACCATCGCTTCGTACACAGCGCTGTCACCGTGAGGGTGGTACTTACCGATAACTTCTCCAACGATACGTGCAGATTTCTTAAATGGTTTATCACTTGTCATACCTAGGTCATTCATCGCATACAAAATTCTTCGATGCACGGGCTTCAATCCATCTCGCACATCTGGTAATGCACGCGAAACAATAACACTCATTGCATAATCTAAAAAGGACGTACGCATTTCTTGACTAATATTCACTTCGCGTACATTTGGTGTATGTTGTTCACTCACTATAAGAACCTCCCTTTACGTATCACATGAAATAAATTATGTGGGAGTAAAATATGTATTTATCTTCACAAGACTATTCTTCATTATATCAATAATCTCGGCTTTATACACATTAATTTACTAGAAAATCAACGAAAACACGGAAAACCAGGACATTCGTTTCACACCCCTGTTTCTTGAAAAACAACCTTATTCCAAACAAGAAATAAGGTTGTTCTCAGGAGGGATTCATCTAAATATCAAGGTTTTTCACGTATTGTGCATTTTCTTCGATAAAGTTCCGTCTCGGCTCTACTTTATCTCCCATCAGCATTTCAAATGTCTCATCAGCATCGATCGCATCCTCAAGTGTGACTTGAAGAAGTGTTCTCGCATCAGGGTCCATTGTTGTTTCCCAAAGCTGAGTAGCATTCATCTCTCCAAGACCTTTATAACGCTGAAGTCCAGGCTTTGGTGTTTGAGGTAGTGATTTTAACAGCTCATCCAGCTGTTTATCGTTATACACGTACTCCACACGTTTTCCTTGCTGCACTTTATATAAAGGCGGCTGTGCAATATACACATAACCGTTTTCAATGATTTGACGCATGTAACGATAGAAGAATGTTAAGAGAAGCGTTCGGATATGCGCTCCATCTACATCGGCATCTGTCATGATCACAACTTTGTGATAGCGTGCTTTCTCTAAAGTGAAGTCTTCTCCGATTCCAGTTCCTAACGCTGTAATCATTGCACGAACCTCGTTGTTCGATAAAATTTTATCTAAACGAGCTTTTTCTACGTTTAGGATCTTCCCTCTTAACGGTAAGATCGCTTGGAAGTGGCGATCACGGCCTTGCTTAGCAGATCCGCCCGCAGAATCTCCCTCTACAATATAGAGCTCAGAGATGGAAGGATCTTTAGAAGAACAGTCCGCCAGTTTCCCAGGTAAGCTGGAGACTTCCAGCGCACTTTTACGTCTTGTCAGCTCACGAGCCTTTTTGGCAGCCATTCTTGCACGAGCTGCCATCAGTCCTTTTTCCACAATTTTTTTCGCAGAATCAGGATTTTCAAGCAAGAATTTCTCAAGTGCTTCTGAGAAAAGGGAGTCTGTGATGGTTCTCGCTTCTGAGTTCCCAAGCTTTGTCTTCGTTTGCCCTTCGAATTGAGGGTCTGGATGTTTGATGGAGATAATGGCTGTTAAGCCTTCTCGCACATCTTCACCACTTAAATTCGCATCCCCATCTTTGAATACGCCATTTTTACGAGCATAGTCATTGATGACACGCGTTAGACCGGTTTTAAAACCAGCTTCGTGTGTTCCGCCTTCATACGTGTTGATATTGTTGGCGAAGGAATAGATATTGCTTGTATAGGAATCGTTATATTGTAATGCTACTTCAACTGTGATTCCGTCTTTCTCACCTTCGATGTACACAGGTTCTTCATGAACGACTTCTTTTGAGCGGTTTAAATGTTCTACATAGCTCTTAATACCGCCTTCGTAGCAGTATTCATTTCTCCGCTCTTTGCCTTCACGCAAGTCTTCTATGATGATATTTACACCTTTTGTTAAGAAAGCTAACTCACGAACACGGTTAGCAAGTGTATCGTAATCAAATTCAATGGTTTCCGTGAAAATTTCTGGATCTGGCACAAAGTGGGTTGTTGTCCCGGTTACATCTGTTTCACCAATAACCTCTAAATCTCCCACTGGAACACCGCGTTTGAACTGCTGATAATGAATTTTTCCGTCACGGTATACGGTCACGTCTAAGGTAGTAGATAATGCATTTACAACAGATGCCCCTACACCATGCAGACCGCCAGATACTTTATAACCGCTGCCGTCAAATTTACCGCCAGCGTGAAGAACAGTCATAATGACCTCTACGGCAGGACGCCCCATTTTCTCATGAATTCCAACAGGAATCCCGCGGCCATTATCTTTTACTGTAATGCTGTTATCCTTTTCAATTTGCACTGTAATGTCTGTACAATAACCAGCTAATGCCTCATCAATACTGTTGTCGACAATTTCCCATACAAGATGGTGAAGTCCTTTTGCATTGGTTGACCCAATGTACATTCCTGGACGTTTTCTAACAGCTTCTAGTCCTTCAAGCACCTGTATCTGATTTTCATCATAACTATTATGTTGCTGTTCCATTGCCACGTACATTCACCTACACTTTTCTTAAACGATATATTTATATGAATTGAGCTTTTAGACTTCAATTTCAATCACAAACGAAGCACGTTTTTTGAGCGTGCTTGAGGAAAGAGGAGAGTAATAAACAGACTCAGTTGTGACGACAATGGATTTGGGTGTCCCTTGTGATAACGAAATGATATGTTTCTCCTGTTGTTGTAGAAATTCTTCTACAACAGAAGACGACCTCATTTTGTAATCAACAATTGCGACAATCTCTCGTGTAGAAACAACACAATCATCACCTAAATGAATATACAAGACTCACACCTCATTTATCAGTCAATTACTTTTCCACTGGCTACTCTGAAAATTTCCGCTTCTTTCAGGGTGGCGTGATCGATGCCTTCAACACTTGTTGTGGTGACGAAGGTCTGTACTCGCCCCTGAATGGTATGGAGCAAATGAGACTGTCTGTAATCATCAAGTTCAGATAACACATCATCAAGTAGAAGAATAGGATATTCTCCGATTTCTTCATGTATCAGATCAATTTCTGCCAGCTTTAGTGAAAGAGCTGTTGTTCTTTGCTGCCCTTGAGAGCCATATGTCTGAACATCCCGGCCATTCACAAAGAAAAGCAGGTCATCTCTGTGAGGTCCCCACAGTGTCACCCCTCGGTCTATTTCTCTCTCTCTTAGTTTCTGAAACGATTCTTCATAGCTATTCTTTATTTTCGACAAGTCTGACGCTTCTGATACCTCTATTGCCGTCTGGTATTGGAGCGTGAGTGTTTCTAGCTCTCTAGAAATCCCAAAATGCAGCGGCTGCGCCCATTTTTCGAGCTGTTTCGTAAAAGTCAGTCGTCTTTTGACCACTTTCGCTGCCGCATCAATCAACTGCTCTGTTAAAATCTCCAGCATCGCTTGATCCGATTGCTTTCTTGTCTGCAATTGTTTCAAGTAATGATTCCGCTGAGAAAGGATTTTTTGATAGAGCGATAAATCATGCAAGTAGACAGCAGAAACTTGTCCAATCTCCATGTCGAGGAATCTTCTGCGGATTTGCGGGCTGCCCTTCACAAGACTTAAGTCCTCTGGCGCAAACATGATGGTGTTTAATGCACCAACATAATGACTGAGCTTCTGTTGTTCAATGTGATTGACCTTGCCCTTTTTCCCTTTTTTTGAGATCACGAGCTGCATTGGGAGTGGACCATTTTTTTTAATGACTCTACCTTCTATTTTAGCATAGTCTTGGTCCCATCGGATAAGTTCTTTATCATTTGACGTACGATGAGACTTTGCCATCGACAATACATAGATCGCTTCCATCAAGTTCGTTTTACCTTGGGCATTCTCACCGATCATGACATTCACCTTATTGTCGAATTGAAGCTCGGTGTGTTCATAGTTTCGGTATGAAGTTAACGCCAGACTTTGAATGTACATGTATTGTCACCCGTTTCTAATTCACAACTTGAAATGTGCCGTAACCTTCAATCTCGACAACATCTCCTGGGTATAGTTTGCGTCCCCGTCTATTATCTGGCTCTTGATTTATGAACACCTCATGTTCACTTAAAAACCATTTCGCCATTCCGCCAGATTGGATGACTTCGGCTAATTTCAAAAACTGCCCTAATGTAATCATTTCTGTTTCAATGGTTATAAGATTAGGCATTGTATCGACCTCTTTCAATATCACTAATATCTAATTGTACTAAAAAACAAGACAAGAAGGAAAGGGGGAAAGCCAACTGGGATGAAAGAAAGCATGGAAAACGAGAAGAAAAGCTGCTGTGCACTCACACAGCAGCCATTTTAGTTTGAATTAATACGTTCTTACCGGAAGAATCAATTGCAAGATAGAATCATCATTCGGCGTACGCAGCAGGAACGGTCTCATTGCACCAGTGAAGCTTACATGAATATCTGTTCCCTCTAATACTTTTAACGCATCCAGCATATATTTTGGACTGAAGGAGATTTTAAGATCTTCCCCTTTAATGTCATCCGCTTGAACCGTCTCCACCACTTTACCGATCTCAGGTGAATTAGAAGAGATTTCAAGGCTTTGTTCAGGATCAGCTGACAGTTTCACGACATTATTACGTCCTTCTCTTGCCAAAAGTGATGCACGATCAATGGCTTGAAGGAACTCTTTCGTGTTGACCACGACATCCGTTTTACTTTCTTGCGGGATCAGACGAGCTGTATCTGGATAATTTCCATCCAGCAACCTTGAGAAGAACAGCACATTTTGTGCTTTAAAAAGAACTTGGGTTTCTGTAATGACGATGCTCACAAGATCTTGTCCATCATCAAGAATTTTACTTAGCTCTGTTAAACTCTTCCCTGGAATCACGACATTATACGAACTTTCCTCGTTAATATCTAGCTTCGCTTTTCTTAAAGCAAGACGGTGGCTATCCGTCGCCGTGCATATTAATTCACCTTTTTCCACCTTCCAGTTTACACCTGTCAAGATAGGTCGTGTTTCTGAGGTGGACACTGCAAAAACAGTTTGACGAATTAAGTTTTTAAGCAGATCTGTCGGAATTTGAAATGCATGATGCTCTTCAATTTGTGGAAGATGCGGATATTCTTCAGCATCTAAGCCGTTTAGGTTAAATTCCGCTGAACCAGAGCGGATGATCGTCAGGTGATTTTGTTCTACTTCAATTTCGACAGTAGACATAGGTAGTTTCTTTACAATTTCACTAAAGAAGCGGGCTTGAAGCACAATACTTCCCGGACGATCAATGGTGATAACCTCTAAATCTCCATCTCTTTGAGGAATGAAAGATTCAATTGAGATATCAGAATCGCTTCCTGTTAGAGAAACCCCTTCATCAGACGCAACAATTTTAATCCCTGTCAAAATAGGAATCGTTGTTCTAGAGGATACAGCCTTTAATACATCTTGGACACTTTGGACAAGACGATCTTTTTGAATCGTGAATTTCATAGTGGTCCTCCTAAATTTTCTTAATGACATGTATATATATTTTATTAATAAAAATCGTAGAAGTAATAGTAGGGCTTGTGAATATGTGGATAAGTCATGAAAAAGAAAGGAAAGACAGCCTATCCACATGTGGACAGACTGTGTATGACTATGCTCTAGTTATTCACATTTTCCCGTACTCATTATATCAGCTTGGTTATTTTAATTGTTCTTTGATCTCTTTGACATGCTGCTGAAGCTGTTCATCTTCAACAATTAATTTCGAAATCTTCTCATGAGCATGAATGACAGTCGTATGATCACGACCGCCAAATTCTTCTCCGATTTTAGGCAGAGAGGAATCGGTCATTTCTCTAGAGAGGTACATGGCAATTTGTCTTGGATAAGCAACTGACTTCGTACGTTTCTTTGCTTTGAAATCCTCTAATCGAATATTAAATTGCTGCCCTACAATTCTTTGAATATCTTTAATTGTAATGACCTTAGGCTTTGATGAAGGAATGATGTCCTTTAGCGCCTCAGCTGCTAGATCTGCATTAATGTCTTTATTAATTAAAGATGAGTAAGCAACAACACGAATCAAAGCACCCTCCAGCTCACGAATGTTGCTGTCGATTTGATTGGCAATGTACAGCATGACTTCATTTGGAATGTCCAAGCCTTCTGCCTTTGCTTTTTTGCGCAGAATTGCGATGCGCGTTTCTAGATCTGGCGGGGTAATATCTGTAATTAAGCCCCATTCAAATCGAGAGCGTAATCTGTCTTCAAGTGTCGGAATTTCCTTCGGAGGCCGGTCACTAGAAATGACGATTTGCTTACTTTCTTCGTGAAGTGTGTTGAATGTATGGAAAAACTCTTCTTGTGTTTGTTCTTTTCCTGCTAGAAATTGAATATCATCTATCAAAAGCACATCTACATTCCGATAGCGGTTACGGAAGTCGACAGCTTTGTTATCTCGAATTGAGTTGATAAATTCATTAGTAAATTTTTCAGATGATAGATAGACCACTTTGGCCGATGGATTATGGTCGATCACGTAATGACCAATCGCATGCATCAAGTGAGTCTTTCCTAAACCAACGCCCCCATAAATAAAAAGCGGGTTATATGCTTTTGCTGGTGCTTCCGCGACTGCAAGTGAAGCGGCATGAGCAAAACGGTTGCCTGAACCAATAACAAAAGTATCAAATGTATATTTTGGATTCAGCATATTTTGTGGAATGTCAACGGGCTCTTCTTTAGACATTTTTTTGATAGGAGACTTTGGCATGGCTTCCTCTTCGTCCTGATTTTGAGGAATAATAAATTTAATGCTGAGCTCTTCACCTGTTAGTTCATAGATGGTATCAGCAATTAAGTGAAGATATCTTGACTCAAGCCAATCTCTAGCAAATTCATTAGGTGCCGTAATTGTAAGCGTATCTCCCTGAAGAGAATGGGCTTTTGTCGATTTCATCCATGTCTCAAAACTGGGTTTGCTCAATTTTGTCTCTATTTTTTGAAGTGCTTTATTCCACAGATCCAAAATATTTTCCATAAGGCTTCTCCCCCCTCCTTTTCTTTTTAAAATGACCAGTATCAAACTGTTATAGAACACGAAAAAGAGCAAATGGTCATCACCATTCGTGCACATACATTGTTGAAAACAATTAATATAGTAGAAAAACGTCTTTTCGACAAATTACACAAGCTGTGGATAAACAATTCAACAGGCTGTGTAATAACTTTCCACAGGTTATCCACAATTTGTGGATAATATAAAAGGGCCAGATAAGTAATTAAGAGTTAAAACACAAATATAATATCAAAATAAACAAGATGGTGCAATGGGTGTCACAAACTTATCCACACACTTTACATCCTGTTGAAAAATAATTATCCACATCAGTTATTTGTGTGAAAAAAATGTCGATAATGGGTGTGGATAGTCTAAATATGCCGGAAAAATATCCACATTCTTGTTTTGAAGGTCTTTTAGGAGGAAAAAGAGAATAAAATGCTGGAAACTAAAAAAGAAGGTTTCTTCGTTTGATAATTTATGTTATGCTTATAAGGTTGATAATAAGAGTTTTATCATTGATATTGACAATCGATGGGTTACACAAATATAATGAGTTAGACTGTCTTAAACAGCTATTCCTCAGGGAGGTGTCATAAATGAAAAGAACGTTTCAACCAAATAACCGTAAGCGTAGTAAAGTTCATGGCTTCCGCAGCCGTATGAGTACTAAAAACGGACGTCTAGTTTTAAAGCGACGCCGCAGCAAAGGTAGAAAAAAATTATCAGCTTAGGCCACTGAATAATGTCAGTGGTCTTTTTTACATAAAATCGTAAATGAACTGTCAGTTTTTATCGGAGTGGAAGAAAACATGAAGAAGCGAAACAGGCTAAAAAAAAATGAAGAGTTTCAAAAGGTGTTCAAAAAAGGTCAATCAATGGCAAATCGCCAATTCGTTATTTACCAGCTGGATCAGCCAAATCAAGTTGAACTGCGTTTAGGATTGTCTGTCAGTAAGAAGATTGGTAATGCAGTGATGAGAAACCGAATTAAACGTCTGATCCGTCAGGTGTTTTTAGAGGAAGGTCATAAGTTAAAGCAAGAAAAAGACTACATTGTCATTGCACGAAAACCAGCGAGTGATTTGACCTTTGAAGAAACAAAGAAGTCTCTCCAACATTTATTTAGAAAATCCGCTGTTTATCAACAACAACCGAAAAAGTCTTCGTAATAGAAACTTTCGTTGAATCAATTTTTAAAAGCGCTTCCTTCATCTAGTGAATTAAAATGAAACCACCACTTTGCAAAGAAAAAATGTTACCATACTGATTAGGTGAGTCACTTTCTTAATCAATTCCAACTTAAATAAAGTTTGAAGTAATGGGAGGAATCTTGTTGAAAAGGCGATTATTACTAATATTTAGCTTGATTGGCGTATTGGTTTTATTGGCAGGATGTACACAGATCAATGAACCAATTACATCAGATAGTAAGGGATTCTGGAATTCTTATATTGTTTACCCGCTATCTCAATTAATCACGTACATGGCAAACTTAACTGGTGAAAACTATGGTGTAGCGATTATTATTGTAACACTGTTAATTCGCTTGCTTATTTTACCATTAATGATTAAACAGTTAAGAAGTACAAAAGCGATGCAAGCATTACAGCCTGAATTGAAAAAGCTTCGTGAAAAATATAGCTCTAAAGATCAAAAAACACAGCAGCAGCTTCAGCAGGAAACAATGGCCCTTTTTCAAAAAAATGGCGTCAATCCATTAGCAGGCTGTTTCCCAATTTTAATTCAAATGCCAATCCTTATTGGTTTCTATCATGCAATTATGAGAACAGCAGAAATTAAAAAGCATACATTCTTATGGTTTGACTTAGGCAGCCCAGATCCATTGTTCCTATTACCGATTATTGCGGGTGTAGCTACTTTCATTCAGCAAAAGCTGATGATGGCTGGAAATCCTTCGGACAACCCTCAAATGGCTATCATGCTATGGGTGATGCCGATTATGATCGTTGTGTTTGCAATTAGTTTCCCAGCAGCACTTTCATTGTACTGGGTTGTAGGTAACATTTTCATGATCATTCAAACATTGGTGATTAAAACACCTCAAGTAAAAGTTGATACAAAAGAAAAAGCTGGCGGGAATAAAAAATGAAGGAAATAACTGCTGTCGGTCGCACAATCGAAGAAGCAGTAGATTCCGGACTTAAACAAATTCAGCTACTACAAGAAGAAGTAGAAATCACAATAGTAGATGAAGGAAATAAAGGGTTTTTGGGATTATTTGGTAAAAGACAAGCTGTGGTCAAGTTAGTAGAAAAGATAAATGCATTTAAATTAGCTACACAGTATTTAGATAAAATTGTTAAGTCTATTGATCCTAAAGCAAAGATTATTTCCAAACAGGAACCGAAAAACATTTCTTACCACATTGATGGAGATAAAACGTCATTAATGATTGGAAAAAGAGGCCAGACATTGTACTCTTTAGAAACGTTGGTACAGCTAGTGTTTAATCGTTATTCTGATCAGTATCATCATATAACAATTGATATTGGCGATTATAGGAAGAAACGACAAGAAGCACTTGAACAATATGCAGTCAAAACAGCAAATCGGGTTTTAAAAACGAAGAGAAAGGTTCATTTAGAACCAATGCCTTCGAATGAACGAAAAATTGTTCATGATGCGATTGCTGCATTCTCTAAAGAACTTGCAACGGCATCTGAAGATACAGGCAGCAAACGTCATGTTGTGGTGCTGTATAAAAAATAGCAGAAAGGCTAAGATTCAGCAAAGCTGGATTTTAGTCTTTTTTTATTGAAAAATTGCTTTTTATAGAGGATTCATCCTTTATTTCTAAAAAATGAGTGTGTGATATGAGTGCAAAACGCCAATTTAACAAGTAAGTATAGGGATCAGGGCGTTTAAATTTATTGGATTTAGGTGTAAGATGTGAAGACAAGTTTCAAACGTCGTTATTCACATGTGGATAAGTTAAGTGTTAAAATAGATAAGATGCAAAGCTGTGGATAATTAGATATGGGATACTTTCACTTCGCTTTCATTTATGGTATCTTTAAATTTTGGATTAAGCGTTTTTGATATAGAGATGGACATTGTCCATTTAATAGATAACAGACTTTCTATTAAGTAGAGAAAGAGGTGAATGAGCGATGGATACAATTGCAGCAATTTCGACACCGATGGGTGAAGGAGCAATTGCGATTATTCGTTTAAGCGGACCTGATGCGGTACAGATTGCTGATCGGATGTATAAAGGTCCTAAGGAGAAAAAACTTTTATCGGTGGATTCACATACGATTCATTATGGTCATATTGTGGATTCTAGCACTGAGCAAGTCATAGAAGAGGTCATGGTGTCAGTATTAAGAGCGCCAAAAACATTTACGAGAGAAGACGTTATTGAGATTAACTGCCATGGCGGGATTGTAACGGTCAATAAAGTACTGCAGCTTGCTTTAAGAGAAGGAGCAAGATTAGCGGAGCCAGGTGAGTTTACAAAACGAGCTTTCTTAAATGGAAGAATTGATCTTTCGCAGGCTGAAGCGGTAATGGATTTAATTCGCGCAAAGACAGATCGTGCGATGAATGTAGCGATTACTCAAATGGAGGGACGCCTCTCAGGTTTGATTAAACGACTTCGCGGCGAGATATTGGAAACACTGGCCCATGTTGAAGTCAATATTGACTATCCTGAGTATGACGATGTTGAAGAAATGACGCATCGGGTTTTAGTTGAAAAGGCAACATCAGTGAAAAAGGAAATTGAGTCACTGTTAACGACTTCTCAGCAGGGGAAAATACTGCGCGAAGGCTTATCTACTGTCATTATTGGAAGACCGAATGTTGGGAAGTCTTCCTTGTTGAATAGTCTTGTACAGGAAACAAAAGCGATTGTAACGGATATTCCTGGAACAACGAGAGATGTCATTGAGGAATATGTAAATGTTAGAGGTGTACCGCTTCGTTTAGTCGATACTGCGGGTATACGTGAGACGGAGGACATTGTTGAGCGTATAGGGGTTGAACGATCTAGACAGGTCTTAAAAGAAGCTGACCTGATTTTACTTGTGCTCAATTATAGTGAGGAATTGTCAGAAGAGGATATCAAACTTTTTGAGGCCGTCTCAGGCATGGATATCATCGTAATCGTGAATAAGACAGATCTTGAGCCTAAGCTTGATATCGAAAAGGTCAAGCAGTTAGCGAAGGATCGTCCGGTGGTTACTACATCCTTATTACAAGAAAAGGGGATTGATGAGCTTGAAATTGCGATTCAATCACTCTTTTTCACGGGTTCAATTGAAAGTGGAGATTTAACGTATGTAAGTAACACAAGGCATATTGCTCTTCTTCAGGCAGCAAAACAATCCATTGAGGATGCTCTTGAAGGAATTGAAATGGACGTACCGATCGATATAGTTCAAATAGATTTAACACGCTGCTGGGAACAGTTAGGTGAAATTATTGGAGATGCTGTTCATGAAAGCTTGATTGATCAGTTATTCTCTCAATTCTGTTTAGGAAAGTAAAGGGAGGAACATAAGAAATGGGTTATGAAGCTGGCAATTATGACGTAATCGTCGTGGGTGCCGGTCATGCTGGAGTTGAGGCTGCTCTTGCTTCTGCAAGACAGGGCGCCAAAACACTTGTATTGACTATCAACCTCGATATGGTTGCTTTTATGCCATGTAATCCGTCTGTAGGCGGCCCCGCAAAAGGGATTGTCGTCAGAGAAATTGATGCTCTAGGCGGAGAAATGGCACGAAATATAGATAAGACGCATATTCAAATGCGCATGCTGAATACGGGGAAAGGACCTGCTGTCCGTGCGTTAAGAGCGCAAGCAGATAAGTTCCAATATCAGCATGAAATGAAAAAAACAATGGAAAATGAACCAAACCTGACAATGCTGCAAGGTATGGTAGATCATTTAATTGTAGAAGATGATGAATGTAAAGGTGTTGTTACTCAGACGGGGGCGAACTATCGTGCAAAGTCTGTTGTTTTAACGACAGGGACTTTCTTAAAAGGCCGCATCATTTTAGGAGACCTTTCGTATTCAAGCGGTCCAAATAACCAGCAGCCTTCCATTAAATTATCGGATCATTTAGCAGAACTAGGATTCGATTTGGTTCGCTTTAAAACAGGAACTCCTCCTCGAGTGAATAGTCACTCGATTGACTATAGTAAAACAGAAATTCAACCAGGTGATGATGTCCCGCGGGCATTCTCCTATGAAACGGTTGAATATATTACTGACCAGCTGCCATGCTGGTTAACGTACACGAGTTTAGAGACCCATCAAATTATTGATGAGAATCTTCACCGTTCTCCAATGTATTCAGGTATGATTAAAGGAACTGGTCCTAGATACTGCCCGTCCATTGAAGATAAAGTGGTTCGTTTCAATGATAAACCGAGACATCAAATTTTCTTAGAGCCAGAAGGTCGTAATACGCAGGAAGTTTATGTTCAAGGATTGTCTACAAGTCTTCCGGAGGATGTACAGCAGCGCATGCTTTCAACCATCCCAGGACTCGAGAATGTTCAAATGATGAGAGCGGGTTATGCCATCGAGTATGATGCGATTGTGCCTACTCAGTTGTGGCCTACACTTGAGACGAAGAAAATTTCTGGATTATATACAGCCGGCCAAATTAATGGTACGTCTGGTTATGAGGAAGCAGCAGGTCAAGGGATTATGGCAGGTATTAATGCAGGAAGAAAAGCATTAGGTAAAGAAGAAGTCATTTTAAGCCGATCTGATGCATATATCGGTGTCCTCATCGATGACCTTGTCACAAAAGGAACAAATGAACCATACCGTCTCTTGACATCACGTGCTGAGTATCGTCTCCTTCTACGTCATGACAATGCTGATTTAAGATTAACTGAACTTGGCTATCAAATTGGATTAATTTCTGAAGAAAGATTCCAAGCATTCCAGCAGAAAAAAGAAGCCATTGAAGCAGAGAAAAAACGTTTATATTCTGTGATCATTAAACCTACAGCAGAGACTCAAGAATTTATTCGTTCACTCGGTGGAAGTGAGTTGAAGGACGGCATTCGTGCAAGTGATTTGATGAAACGTCCAGAAATGAATTATGAAACTGTTGTGAAATTAGCTCCTGCGGAAACACCGCTTCCTTCTGATGTGTGTGAGCAGGTAGAGATTCAAATTAAATACGAAGGTTATATTGAAAAGTCACTCCAGCAAGTTGAAAAACTGAAAAAGATGGAGAACAAAAAGATTCCTGATCGTATTGATTATGATGCCATCAAAGGGATTGCAACTGAAGCGAAACAAAAGCTGAAAGAAGTCCGACCGCTTTCTGTTGCACAGGCTTCTCGTATTTCAGGCGTTAACCCTGCTGATATTTCTATCCTTTTAGTATATTTAGAGCAGGGGCGTATTGCGAAGATAGCAGAATAGAAAGGATGTCGGCATGAACATTGAACAATTTACAGCAGCACTAGAGGAGAAAGGGATCACTCTTTCTCCTGTGCAGCTTGAACAATTTGAAACCTACTTCCGCATGCTTGTAGAATGGAACGAGAAAATGAATTTAACGTCCATTACTGAAAAGGAAGAAGTGTATTTAAAGCATTTTTATGATTCAATATCAGCAGCATTTTTTATTGATTTTCACAAAGTGACGACGATTTGTGATATTGGAGCTGGTGCTGGTTTTCCAAGCATTCCTCTTAAAATTTGTTTCCCTCATCTACATGTGACCATTGTTGATTCTCTTCAGAAACGAATTACGTTTCTCAATGAGTTAGCAAAAGGATTAAACTTACAAGATACTACTTTTTATCATGATCGTGCGGAAACGTTTGGACAACGTAAGGAAAAGCGTGAAAGCTATGATCTTGTCACTGCTAGAGCAGTTGCACGTTTATCCGTCTTGAGCGAACTATGTCTGCCTCTAGTGAAAAAGGAAGGATTGTTTGTTGCCTTAAAAGCATCTGCCGCTGATGAAGAAATGCAAGCAGGGAAAAAAGCTGTCACAGTCCTCGGAGGAGAGGTTGTTGAAAAGCATTCCTTTGTTCTTCCTTTAGAAGAAAGCGAACGGAACATCATTGTCATTGAAAAGAAAAAGCAAACACCAAAAAAATATCCTAGAAAACCAGGAACACCTAATAAATCACCAATAGAAGGTTGATCATGTAAAAGGTCGGTTTTTCTTCAATATTTATGATTTTACAGAAGGAAAAAACATGAGAAAATAGAATTATAAAAAGGTAGTTTTTAAAGGTGGTGTAGGTTCATGAAGCATTCACTCTCACGCTTCTTCGGGCTTGGAGACAAAGAACATCCTGAGCGTGAAACCGAAATAGAGGCAGAGATTGCTGAGCATGATACATTAAAGGAAGAGATACAGGAGCTCCCGGTCGACACAATTATGCCAAACCGTTTTCAGCCACGCACCATTTTTTCAGAAGAAAAGATACAAGAGCTGGCCACGACGATTCATACCCATGGCATTATCCAACCGATTGTTGTTAGACCAACAGAAGAAGAAGGAAAATATGAACTGATCGCCGGCGAAAGACGTTGGAGAGCGGTACAGACTCTTCAATGGGAGAAAATCCCCGCTATTATAAAAGATTTTACTGATACGGAAACGGCATCTGTGGCATTGATTGAAAATTTGCAAAGAGAAGAGCTGTCTTCTATTGAAGAGGCTCATGCTTATGCACGTCTTTTAGAGCTTCATGATTTAACACAAGAGGCGCTTGCTCAGCGTTTAGGCAAGGGACAATCAACTGTTGCTAACAAATTAAGACTTTTAAAGTTGCCTGAAGAGGTACAACAAGCCATTTTAGAGAAAAAAATCTCTGAAAGGCATGCACGTTCACTTGTGCCCCTAAAGCTTCCAGAATTACAAATCGCGCTATTGCAGGAAATCATCGAAAAGCAGTTGAATGTGAAACAGACTGAAGAGCGTGTAGTGAAGATGCTTGAACAAAAAACGGATCGCAAACCGAAGCCAAAACGTAAGGCGTTTAGTCGTGATACACGAATTGCGATGAATACCATTCGTCAGTCTCTCCACATGGTAGAAGACAGCGGACTTAAAATAAATACCGAGGAAGAAGAGTTTGAGGAATATATCCAATTAACGATTCGAATTCCTAAATAGAAAAAAGCTGATGAGCGCCACTCGTCAGCTTTTTTTGTTTGTCTTATTTCCTGCACACACCATATTTACATAATATTTATAAATTGGTAAAATATGATTTTCATAGTATAAAGGAGGTGACAACTACTGATGAAAATGAAGAAGACTATTTTCGCCATTATTTGCTATTTACTAATTTCTTTTTCTGTTTTTCCAAATGAAGCGACAATATACGCTGTGAAATCGCCAACGGCTCATGCGGATGAAGGCCTGATGACCAACGAAGAATTGAACGTTTTGAAGAAGCAAGGTGTTGTTTCTAAAGATGTGACTGTACAGCAATTTAATCAAGAGTATGCGTCTTCCGACGATTCGATCGACTTGATTACAGCTGACGATGATTTGAAGAACTATGGTTTACGACAAAATAAGCATGATGAGCTGGTGACGGATGAAAAGCCGCACACCCTCAAGCAACTTTTAGGAAAGCCGTATCCTGGTACCGATATTATTCCTAAAAAAGGAGATATCTTGGTGACAACCACTGATGCTGTGAAGGGTTTGGTTGGACATGCAGGTATCGTCATTAATGAGAAAAGCTATGCTTCTATTCCAGGGTTTCGAAAGCATCCTCAACTTGATTCCATTCATAACTGGTTTCGCTATAGTGCCAATACAAAGGTAATTCGGATTAATCAAGAGGAGAAGGCAGATTTAGCAGGGGAATGGGCACACGATTATGTGAAAGATCATCCGAAGGCTCGCTACTCCATCACCATGTCAATTCAATCATTGGACCCGACTTATTGTTCAAAGATCGTGTGGCAGGCCTATGGCAAAACAGGGGACGCTTTGGGACATGCGACTTTTACCATTAAGACACCCTATGGATTTTTAAAAAAGAAAAGCTATAAAACAGTAACTCCTAAGGTCATTGTCAGTGAAGGCCGTAAAATAGGTGAATTATACTTTTAATATGTGACCCTCACTTTTGATAGAAGTGAGGGTTTTGATGCATGTCTATTTCTTAAAAAAAGATATATCAATATACTTTTCAGATGTGTTTTCATTCGTTCTTTTATGTACGAAAAGGCACATTCACCGACGAATTTATAATAGGGAAACAAAAAAAGCAAACGTTTCATACTTTTTTTGATAGAATAGGAAGTATGAATGAATGAGAAACTTGTTAAGTTGAAAGTGGGTGACATCGTGGGGAAAATCATAGCGATTACCAACCAGAAGGGCGGCGTCGGGAAGACGACAACTTCTGTTAATTTGGGTGCGTGTTTAGCATACATAGGCAAACGAGTGTTGTTAGTTGATATTGATCCGCAGGGCAATGCCACGAGTGGTATTGGGATTGAGAAGGCCGACGTAGAGAAGTGTGTGTACGATATTTTAGTTGATGATGCAGATGTTCTTGATGTGATTAAGACGACAGAGGTCGAAAATCTTGATGTCATTCCTGCGACGATACAGCTTGCAGGGGCTGAAATAGAGCTTGTGCCTACAATCTCACGTGAAGTGAGGCTGAAGAGAGCACTTGAATCTGTTAAGCAGAATTATGATTATATGATTATTGACTGCCCGCCATCACTTGGACTGCTGACGATTAATGCGTTAACTGCATCCGATTCCGTTTTAATACCAGTTCAGTGCGAATATTATGCGCTTGAAGGATTGAGCCAATTGTTAAACACAGTTCGTCTCGTGCAGAAACATCTAAATACCGATCTTGCCATTGAAGGTGTCTTGCTGACAATGCTTGATGCCCGAACAAATCTTGGGATTCAGGTTATCGAAGAAGTGAAGAAGTACTTTAGAGATAAAGTCTATCAAACCGTTATTCCGAGAAATGTGAGGCTGAGTGAAGCGCCAAGTCATGGAAAGCCGATTATCTTGTATGATCCACGTTCAAGAGGTGCAGATGTCTATTTAGACTTAGCAAAGGAAGTGGATGCGAATGGCTAAAGGTCTTGGAAAGGGTATTAATGCACTATTTAACAACGTAGACTCAAATGAAGAAACGGTTGAAGAAATTAAATTAAAGGATTTGCGTCCGAATCCTTATCAGCCAAGGAAAACGTTTGATGATGATGCATTGTCTGATCTGAAAGAATCCATTCAGCAGCACGGTGTTTTACAGCCGATCATTGTTCGTAAATCGATTAAAGGATATGACATAGTAGCAGGAGAACGTCGTTTTCGCGCAGCACAACAAGCTGGTCTGACAACAATTCCTGCAATCGTTCGAGAGTTTTCAGAAACGCTGATGAGAGAAATTGCCCTTTTAGAAAACCTGCAGCGTGAGGATCTCTCTCCACTAGAGGAAGCGGAAGCGTATGCTTCCTTGCTGGATCATCTAAGTGTGACGCAAGAGGAATTAGCGAAGCGATTAGGGAAAAGCAGACCGCATATTGCGAACCATCTCCGTCTGTTGACTTTACCGGATGAGATCCAAAAGCTGATTGCAAATGGAACGTTATCAATGGGACATGGCCGGACATTGCTTAGCTTAAAGAACAAAAAGAAGCTGGCGCCTTTGGTAAAGAAAATCGTGGATGAGGGGTTAAACGTACGACAGGTTGAGAAACTTGTTCAGCAGTTAAACGAAAATGTTCCACGTGAAACAAAGAAAAAAGAAGCACCAAAGGATCGAGTGTTGAAAGAAAGAGAGTCTTTCTTACAAAACTACTTTGGTACTTCAGTGACGATCAAGAAACAGAAGAAAAAAGGTAAAATTGAGATTGAATTCCTCTCAAATGAAGATTTAGACAGAATCCTTGAATTGCTTTCTACGAGGGAATCATCAGAGTGACCATCTTGATATGAGATGGTCTTTTTTATATTCTTCCAGTGATATTTTGAATAGGGGTGAAGAGAGACCGGCTTTTTTCTCTCGTCCAATCCATTTGGTCAATGTGAGATAGACTTTCAGAAAGTGTATTGGCCATAGACATGACAAGATGAAGACGTGTGTTTTGGAGGACGAAGTATTCCATGAAACCACTCACATTGACGATCCCATTAATATGAATATCTCCTACCTCTGGAAGCTCTTTTTGCACACCAGCTCCAGGCTTTAACGGTCCATCTCCAATTTGGAAAGAACCGACACTTTTTACTCTTCCTAAACAGGCATCAACCGCTACAATAAACGGGTGTTTATGAGCTTGTTCAATTTCAGCGAGTTTTTCTTTTAAATTGACCGCATGCACTGGGTCAGAGAGTGTTCCATATACATGAAGCTTTTTCAAATCCAGACCTGAAAGCTTTGAACCAACAAGTGGACCTAGAGAGTCGCCAGTTGAGCGGTCTGTTCCAATACAAACGATGGCAACGGGTCTTTTTCCTGCTTTCTGAAGATGCGAGAATAAAATACTTTTAAGCTGTTGAATGGCGTTTGTATCCGTATGGGACACATATTCTTTCACCCTATTTCTAAAAAAAAGACCGTTCTTGCTATTCATAGGTCTCACTTCCTTGTCATAGTAGTTAGTAACAGTATACGGAAACAAGCTTAATTCTATACCTATGAGGTGATGATTGTGTGGAAGGCTGGTTCAAGGTGGACGCTTTTAATTTTAGGAAGCTTAATAGGAGCGGGATATGCTTCCGGCCAGGAAATTTGGCAGTTTTTTGGCATTGATAGCGGACTAGCCATTCTACTGTTTACATTGATGTTTATGCTGTCTACTTATGTGGTGTTAAAAATCAGTTATGAGGTGCGTGCCGATCACTTTGTGCCAGTGCTGGAACGGCTTGTCGGTCCATGGCTGGCTAAGGTGTATGACGTGTTAATTGTCCTTTATTTATTCACGACAACGACGGTCATGATTGCTGGCGGCGGGGTGACTCTTGAGATGTATCATGTGCCTTTTTGGGTTGGCATCGGCGCGTTCTGTTTGTTTTCATTTATGATTTTTTTCTGGGATGTGAAAGGGCTTTTATCTGTGAATGCTTTCATTATACCAATTTTGGTGGCGGGGCTCATCTATGCGTTTGTTTTTTATTATATGAATCATGATCATATGTGGCGTATTGATTTTGGGCAGCAGTACAATTGGCCTGCCAGCATTGTTTTTGCTTCTTTGAATATATTATCTGTTGTGGCAGTGCTGTCTTCGGTTGGGAAAGAAATGAAGGGGCTGGGGGAAGCCAAAGTGGCGAGTATATTAAGCGGTCTCATCTTTGGTGTGATCTCGTATGTGTATAACGAAATACTGGTTGATATTTCTGGAAGCCTTTCAGCAGAGGGAATTCCTTTGTTTACAGTATTAGAAGGGGCGCCGACGTCTTTGTTTGTGTTTATGACCATTGTCCTTTGTCTAGCGATTTATACGACGACGGCAGCAGGTTTATTTGGCTTATCCAGCCGAATGCTTTCTTTTGTACGAATGCCCCGCTGGCTGGTTGTATTGGTGATGCTTCTTTTGATGGCCCCTTTGACATCTCTTGGATTTGCTGATTTGATTGCGTTCTTGTATCCAATTTATAGTTTGTTGAATCTTTATTTGCTCGTCTGTTTAATGCTGTATCCGATTTTAAGTAAAAAGATATTTTCTCGTCCTAAAAAATTATATTGATAAAATAAAATAAGCACCTCTCTTTTTTAGAGCTGTGCTTATTTGATCTGAATTGAATCAATAGCTTCTTTGATATCATCATAGACAGGCATTTGCTTGAGACGCTGGAGGCGATCCTCTAATTCTGAAATGGCCTGTCCCTTTAAATGCTGGGAAATGTGTTGTTTGACAATGGTCGTCTGGTTTATCATGTCTTCTGTTTTAGACAATTGATATTCCAAGTGCACGCGAGTATTTGCTAATTCGTCGTGCAGCCGCATTTTGAGCAGCCGTTTTAGATCCTTTCGCTGTCCTTCTCTGCGCATGGCCTGAATGGCGGCGATTTCTTCAGGAGACTGTGTTTGTGTGTGTGGTGCCGATTGATTTTCGAATACAGACATGGAGCGGCGGGCACTCACATTTTGCAAGAAACGCTGGGCGTCACTAGGAGGCTTATTTTGATTGATCATGCGATGACTCCTTTCTTAATGAATACCCATTTGCATCGCAAGGCGTCTATCTGCCTTGGCGTAGTCATCACCCATTGTGTACATATGTCTTGAAAGAGCAGAAAGCTCTTGTTCGTAATCCCTCAGGGTGTACAAGGCATTCAGCTGTTTTTCGTGTGAATAAAAGGAGGAATGCGACTGTTCCATCCTGACTTCCTCTACCAGTGCTTCCACATCACTATGACTTAATAAATCATAGTGGCCAAAGCCGACGAGTCCTTTGAGTTCTTGTTTTACATGATGGACGGCGTCTTTTACGCTTTCATCAATTCCATCGATTTTTTCAAATACAGTGTGCACTTCATGTTCAATAATACTTTGCAGATCATAGGATGAATTTTTCAGTAAATGGGATTTTATGATAATTTCAAGTCCGTTTTGTGCATATGCACGTCCAGAATGAATCTCTTGCAGCAGCATGGCTGTAAAACTTGTATTATGATCAAGCTGTTCATCTAAAATACGGGCAGATCCATTTGGATGGAATGAATATCCATTTGCTTTGAATTCACCTGAAACGAGAGCTAAAAAAGCATTTGTATCAAAAGATTCGTTCCATTCTATATTCATAGATGCAAAAGCTGATTTTAAAAAGGTGTCAATTTCTCTTTTTTTGTATTTTACGGATTCTTGGACTGAGTCTTGCTGCCGTGGCGGTACGGTGTACTTGATTTGTCCAACTCCTTGATCATGACGATTGAGTAAACCGACGTAATGACTAGGCTGAATATATTCAGTCAACATGCGTTTATATTGACCTTGCTGCGCCTTTTGCTGAATCGAAGGCGACAGGCTGCTCCATATATTTGGGCTGTCAAAGGTGACGGCTTTTTTGACAGCTGGCTGTTCTGTTGCAATATAAGCACAAACAGCACCGGCAAGTGCTTGTCCAGTGAGATGGATACCTGCATTCGGATGCTTCTGACAGACTTTCTCTATGTATTCCTTCCCTTTAAAAAAGACATGGCCTTGATTGCCATCAAGGGACTTTCTTTCAATTGGATAGGCATAGTCAGTTTTGAGCAATGACTGTGCTGCGTTGTGTACATCTTGCTTAGATGACACCGTCATTTGATGTGGCAGCGGGCAGTGAAAAGCGACGATGAATTCATCTGATTGTTCCGGCTGCATTGTTAAACCATATAATTTTCGGTCGATCTTTAGAAAATCGTGGACAGTGAGTGTTTGCTGACCTATTTCTATTGTATGGTGCTGCTGGTAATTGTCGATATTTCCAGCATGATCGGATATGATTTTATATTCTTTATCAGTTAATCTATCCTTTCGATTGACCATCGTACCTGCTCCCTCACATAACATTTATGCAGATATCATAAATCAAAAAATATGGAAAAACCACCGCGTTCTACCAATAAAAACCTTTTGACCTACAGTGTTTGTGACAATATTGAAAAAAAACGGAGTTTAAGTAACTATTGGTCACAAATAAAATGATCTAAAAGAAGGGTTTTTTCTCTAAAAAAGAATAGGATGAACGATTGAAAGAGACTCTTTGTTTTGTGCATTGCCCTCCATCGCCGTTTTTTTGTACAATAGATTCAATGAAGTGAGCAAGGAGAGGTGAAGGCTGATGGCAGACAAAGCGTTTGGGTTACATGATGTTGTAGAAATGAAAAAGCCCCATCCATGTGGTGCCAATCGGTGGAAGGTCATTCGTTTGGGCATGGATATCCGTATTAAATGTGAAGGCTGCGGACACAGCGTGATGATCCCAAGAAGAGATTTTGAACGAAAAATGAAGAAAATTCTCGTCAAGCATGAGGAGCCAACTGCTTAAGTAGGCCTCATGCTTTTTTCATTAAATTTGTCTTTTCTACAGCAAAGCCAGGTGCAATTTCTCGTTTTGAAGCATTGATTTATTCTTTTTGACGATGTTTCTTCTATTGAAAATGCATGATGGTTAGCTTGTCTTTTCATGTAAACCTACTTATAATTGCTCTAGGTTCATATTACGCAGTATAACGAGCACGTTTGATATAGAGGAGATGAAAGAATGGCTTTAACAGCTGGTATTGTTGGCTTACCTAACGTCGGGAAGTCAACGCTATTTAATGCAATTACACAGGCTGGAGCGGAGTCTGCTAACTATCCGTTTTGTACCATTGATCCAAACGTCGGAATTGTAGAAGTTCCTGACGAGCGTTTACAAAAGCTAACAGAATTGGTGCAGCCGAAAAAGACAGTTCCCACTGCTTTCGAATTCACTGATATTGCGGGTATTGTCAAAGGTGCATCTAAAGGTGAAGGTTTAGGGAATAAATTCCTTTCTCATATTCGTCAAGTAGATGCGATTTGTCACGTGGTCAGAGCTTTTGCAGACGATAACATTACACACGTAGCTGGTAAGGTTGATCCTGTAGCAGATATTGAAACGATTAATCTCGAATTGATTTTGGCTGATTTAGAAACAGTTGAAAAGCGTTTAGCTCGTGTGAGTAAGCTTGCAAAACAAAAGGACAAGGAAGCAGTAGCTGAATTTGAGATTTTGTCGAAGCTAATGAACGCATTTGAAGCTGGGAAATCGGCAAGATCTGTAGAATTTACAGATGAACAGCAAAAGCTTGTGAAACAGCTTCATTTACTCACATCTAAACCAGTTCTTTATGTAGCAAATGTGAGTGAGGATGAAGTAGCGGATCATGAGGGCAACGAATATGTGCAGCAAATCCGTGAGTTTGCTTCTGGTGAAAACGCTGAAGTCATCGTCGTTTGTGCAAAGATCGAGTCTGAAATTGCAGAGCTTGAAGGAGAAGAGAAGCAAATGTTCCTTGACGAGCTTGGTATTAATGAGTCAGGGCTTGATCAGCTAATTAGAGCATCTTATTCACTTCTAGGATTAGCTACGTATTTCACAGCAGGTGAGCAAGAGGTACGTGCTTGGACATTTAAAAAAGGAATGAAAGCGCCAGAATGTGCTGGAATCATCCACACAGACTTTGAGCGTGGATTTATTCGTGCTGAAACGGTTGCGTATGAGGATTTACTAGCTGGCGGAAGCATGTCTGCTGCTAAAGAAGCAGGAAAAGTTCGTCTAGAAGGCAAAGAATATGTAGTGAAAGATGGAGACGTCATTCATTTCCGTTTTAATGTATAGGTTCTTGTCATAGGCCAAGTGATTTGTTATAATATACAATTGTGAGTAATATAATTTATTGCTCCTTGCCCGTTTAGGGCCGCTTAGACCAAAAGGAGGTGCAATCAGATGAGAAAGTACGAAGTTATGTACATCATCCGCCCAACAGTTGACGATGAGGCTAAAAAAGCAGTTATCGAGCGTTTCAATAACGTGTTAACTTCTAACGGTGCGGAGATCACTGGAACAAAGGATTGGGGTAAACGTCGTCTTGCATACGAAATCAATGATTTCCGTGACGGTTTCTACCAAATCGTAAACGTTCAATCTGACGCTGCAGCAGTTCAAGAATTTGACCGCTTAGCTAAGATCAGTGACGATATCATTCGACACATTGTTGTTAAAGAAGAAGTATAAATCATTGAAATATATATTTAAAGGTGGTCTTTCAATATGCTAAACCGTGTTGTATTGGTCGGAAGACTAACAAAAGACCCTGAGCTTCGCTACACGCCTAATGGTGCGGCTGTAGCCACGTTTACTCTAGCTGTGAATCGTACGTTTACGAATCAATCTGGAGAGCGTGAAGCCGATTTCATTAACTGTGTTACTTGGAGAAGACAAGCCGAGAACGTGGCTAATTTCTTGAAAAAAGGAAGTCTTGCCGGTGTAGACGGTCGTTTGCAGACAAGAAACTATGAAAATCAGCAAGGACAGCGTGTCTTCGTGACAGAGGTTCAAGCTGAAAGTGTTCAATTTCTTGAGCCTAAGAGCGGCGGTGCTGGTTCAGGTGGATACAGCGGCGGTGGCAATAGCGGAGGCCAGTATTATGGCGGTAGCCAAAACGATCAGAATCCATTTGGAAATGAACCAAGTCAAAATCCATATGGCAATCAAAACAACCAAAATCGTAATCAGGGAAATAGCTTTAATGATGACCCATTTGCGAACGATGGTAAACCGATTGACATCTCCGATGATGATTTGCCATTCTAATTGATCTGAAAAAATGACTAAAGGAAAGGTGTGAAAACAAATGGCAGGTGGACGCAGAGGCGGTCGTGCGAAACGTCGTAAAGTATGTTTCTTTACTTCTAACGGTATCACGCACATCGATTACAAAGATGTTGATCTTCTTAGAAAGTTTGTTTCTGAGCGTGGTAAAATTTTACCTCGTCGTGTAACAGGAACTAGCGCTAAGTATCAACGTAAATTGACTTTAGCGATCAAAAGATCACGTCAAATGGCATTACTTCCATACGTTACTGGTGAGTAAGTCGTTGACTTAAAAAGCGGAGAGCCCCGAGCTCTTCGCTTTTTTTATTTTCCTCACTGTGAATCCCATCTATTTTTGCTAGAGTTGTTTTTGACAGTCAACCTAGGGGAAGTATGTAAAAGTGACAGTTTATTCTATACAAATATGAGGTTGATCTGTCATATTGGTAGTCTAGAAAATAATTGCAGTCAGGGCGTGGGAAGATGATTGAATTTAATAAGGTATCGATGCAATTTTCTGATGAACGCTATGCCGTTCAATCTGTTGATTTGGAGATTCAGCAAGGTGAGTTTTTTGTATTGATTGGACCTAGTGGCAGCGGGAAAACGACGACATTGAAAATGATCAATCGCCTCATTTCTTCTACAGAAGGTGAGATTTACATAAAGGGTCAAAAAATAAGTGATTATGATATGTATGAGCTGCGCTGGGATATCGGTTATGTTTTGCAGCAAATTGCGCTTTTTCCTCATATGACCATAGAAGAAAATATTGCTGTGGTGCCAGAGCTTAAACAATGGAGCCGGAATGAGACCAATCAGCGTGTCGATGATCTCATGTTGATGGTCGGGCTTGATCCTGCTATGTATCGGCATCGAAAGCCAGCAGAGCTCTCTGGTGGACAGCAGCAGCGTGTCGGTGTGGCACGTGCACTTGCAGCTGATCCTGAGATTGTCCTGATGGATGAACCTTTTAGTGCGTTAGATCCACTAACGAGGGAGAAATTGCAGGATGATCTGCTTGATTTGCAGCGCCGCATACAAAAAACCATTGTTTTTGTGACGCATGATATGCAGGAAGCTATGAAGCTGGGTGATCGGATTTGTGTGATGAATGAAGGAAAAGTAGTGCAGATCGGACGTCCTGAGGAATTGGTTCAACATCCAGCCAATGCCTTTGTAAAGGAGTTTGTTTCAGGGGCTGCCCGCCATGTGGGACATCAAGCTTTTGAGCTGGAAACCTTGGCCCACCCGATGGCTCACGAAGCTCTTTTCCTCTATGAGGCGGTCTCAGCAGATGCCACACTGGATGAAGCCTTGTCTCTATTGGCAAAGCACGAGGAATTGGCAGTTGAAAAGAATGGAGAGCGGATTGGACTAGTGAATCGTCAAGCAGTGATTCAGTTTTTAGCTGATTCTTCTAAAGAGAGGGGCGAGTCACATGAATGATTGGACCCGTGTGTTATGGGAACGCAAAGAACAATTGGGGCACGCCTTACTTGAGCATATTCAAATTTCTTTTATTGCTTTATTTTTAGCGATTTTGATTGCCATTCCATTAGGTATCTATTTAACGAGGGTTCCAAAGCTAGCGGAATGGATCATTGGGGTGACGGCTGTCTTGCAAACGATTCCGTCGCTTGCACTTCTTGGCTTGCTGATTCCTCTCGTGGGGATTGGGCAAGTGCCTGCGATTATTGCGCTTGTGGTCTATGCCTTACTCCCTATTTTAAGAAATACATATACAGGCATTCAGGAGGTCGATCCTTCCCTGAGAGAAGCAGCGCTTGCTATGGGGATGAATCATCGCAAACGGTTATTAAAGGTAGAGCTTCCACTTGCCATGCCAGTCATCATGGCGGGTATCCGAACCGGGATGGTACTCATTGTGGGAACGGCCACTCTGGCAGCACTGATCGGAGCTGGGGGATTAGGAAGCTTAATTCTGCTGGGAATTGATCGAAATGATATGTCGCTCATTGTCATTGGTGCGATACCAGCAGCCTTACTCGCACTTTTATTTGATGTGGTGCTGCGAACCTTTGAGAAAATTTCCTTTAAAAAGACTGTGATCTATGTAGCTGTTTTTGCTCTGATTGCAGGAGCAGTTGTCGCTGTCCCCTCGCTGTTTCAGCAAGAAAAGAAAGAAATCACCATTGGCGGAAAGTTAGGATCAGAGCCTGAGATTTTGATCTCGATGTATAAGCTTTTAATTGAACAGGATACAGATATTCAAGTGAACCTGAAGCCCGGTCTTGGTAAAACGTCCTTTGTTTTCCAGGCTTTACGCTCTGGTGATGTCGATATTTATCCTGAGTTTACGGGTACAGCGATTTCTGAATTCCTCAAAGAAACAGCAAAAAGCACAGATAAAAGAAAAGTGTATGAGCAAGCGCGGCGTGGATTGGAATCGTCCTTTCAGCTCCGTCTTCTTGAGCCCATGGCATACAACAATACGTATGCTTTAGCCGTGCCACAGTCACTGGCTGATCAATATGAGGTGTCCAACATTTCAGATCTAGGTAAGGTCAAAAACCGTATAAAAGCTGGATTTACCTTAGAGTTTTCTGATCGTCAGGATGGGTATCGAGGCATTCAAAAAGCATATCAATTTTCCTTTGACGATGTTGTGACGATGGAGCCGAAGCTTCGTTATCGAGCGATTCAAAAAGGAGATATCAATTTGGTCGATGCGTATTCGACAGACAGTGAATTGAGACAATACAAATTAAAGGTGCTTGATGATGATCAGCATGTTTTCCCGCCATATCAAGGAGCACCGCTGCTCAGGCAGGAGACATTAACTGAATTCCCTGAGATTGAGACCTCTCTCAATAAGCTTGCGGGTCAAATCACAGACGATGAGATGAGAGAAATGAATTATGAAGTCAATGTGAAGGAGAAGGATGCATTTCAGGTAGCGAAGGCCTATTTAAAAAAGAAAAAATTGCTGCAATAATCAAGGGAAAGCAGGGCTGTTTCATGCAAAACAGCTCTGCTTTTTTAAAAGAAAAACAAAAAACATTGACATTTATTTAAAAACATCATATCCTTAATTCGAGATAAATATATTTTTTTGATCTAATATCTCGAATTCGAGATAATATAAAGACGTCAGTAAAGACATAATGAATAGAGGTTTCTTACTTCAATTTAGGAGGGCATGAGAAGTGAAAAAAACAGAAGGAATTCACCATATTACAGCTATTGTAGGTCATCCTCAGGAGAACGTTGATTTTTATGCAGGTGTTTTAGGACTTCGTCTCGTGAAGAAGACCGTGAATTTTGATGATCCGGGCACATACCATTTATATTTTGGAAATGAAGGCGGCTCTCCAGGGACAATTATTACGTTTTTCCCTTGGCCGGGGGCACAAAAAGGTCAAATTGGTGCAGGGCAAGTGGGCGTGACGACATATGTTGTACCGGCAGGCGCTTTCTCTTTCTGGAAAGATCGTCTTGAGCAGTTTAATGTCTCTTATGAAACGGTTGAACGTTTTGGTGAAGCTTTTCTCTCATTTGAAGATCCACACGGCTTATTGATTGAGCTGGTAGAGCGTGCGGAAGGAAAGCAAAACGAGTGGACCTTTAATGGTGTCACACCAGATGTAGCCATTAAAGGATTTGGCGGAGCTGTTTTATTAACTTCGCAGCCGGAGCAAACGATGCAGCTGCTAGAGCAAACGATGGGACTTGAACGAGTCGGAGCAGAAGGAGACTATGTGAGATTCCGTTCGTTTGGTGAAATAGGCAATGTCATTGATGTGAACATCACACCTGTTCCACGAGGACGTATGGGTGTTGGAGTTGTGCACCATATTGCATGGAGAGCAACAGATGATCAGGATCAATTAGATTGGCAAAGATATATTGCACAAAGCGGGTATCAAGTGACACCTGTGCAAGATCGAAATTATTTTAATGCTATTTATTTTAGAGAGCTTGGCGGCATATTATTTGAGATCGCTACTGATCCTCCAGGGTTTGCACACGATGAATCAGTGGAAACAATGGGTGAAGCATTGAAACTGCCACCGCAATATGAGGCGCAGCGCCGTCAGATTGAACAAATTGTGTTTCCAATTGAAGTGAGAGAAGTTAAAGGGAAAGGAGATTCATGATGAAGCATCTTTTTCGAAAAGGAAAGAATGAACAAAGACCTGTCCTGTTATTACTGCACGGAACTGGCGGGACGGAAGAAGATTTATTGCCGCTTGCACAGATAGTAGACCCTGATGCATCTGTTCTTAGTGTGAGAGGGAATGTATTAGAAAACGGCATGCCGCGTTTTTTCAGACGTTTGGCAGAGGGTGTATTTGATGAACAGGATTTGATTGAGCGTACTGAGGAACTATATACATTTATCGGTGAAGCAGCTGATGAATATGGATTTGATCGTCACAATGTGGTAGCTATCGGATATTCCAATGGGGCAAACATTGCTGGAAGCTTGTTATTCCATTATGGGGATGCCCTAAAAGGCGCCATCCTGCATCATCCAATGGTTCCAAGACGCGGAGTTTCATTGCCTTCATTAGCAGGGAAACAAGTCTTTATAGCAGCAGGTGAAAATGACCCAATGTGCCGTCCAGAGGAATCACAGGAGCTGGAGCAATTGCTGCAGGGTGCAGGTGCATCGGTTACACTTCATTGGGAAAATCGCGGACATCAGCTAACGAGAGAAGAAGTCGATGCTGCGGCTTTATGGTATCGTCGTCAATTTTAAATAAGGTGGGGAATACAGGTGGGATTTTTACAGAAGCTTTTTGGGCAAAACAAACAAAAGGAGCTGGAACAAATGGAAAACGTAAAATTAGCGATTATTTATTATAGTTCAACAGGTACAAACTATCAGATGGCGAAATGGGCTGAAGCTGGAGCAAAAGAAGCTGGCGCAGAGGTCAAAGTATTAAAGGTTGCTGAATTGGCACCAGAAGCAGTTGTCGCTTCAAATCCAGCATGGAAAGCACATTTAGACGAAACAAAGGATGTGCCAGAGGTTCAATTAAGTGATTTAGAGTGGGCAGATGCCATCATCTTTAGCATGCCGACACGTTTCGGTAACCTTCCAGCTCAAATGAAGCAGTTCCTAGATACAACAGGCGGCTTGTGGTTCCAAGGTAAATTGGCAAACAAAGCAGTCAGCGCGATGACTTCAGCTCAAAACGCAAATGGCGGACAGGAGCAGACGGTTCTCAGCCTATATACGACGATGTTCCACTGGGGAGCCATTATTGCCGCTCCTGGATACACAGATGATTCCTTATACGGTGCAGGGGGCAACCCTTATGGCGTAAGTGTCACTGTTGACCAAAATGGAAAAATCCAAGAGGATGCAGAAGCAGCTGTGAAACATCAGGCAAAACGTACAGTCAATGTAGCAGAATGGATCAAAAAAGGTCAAAACGCTTAAAAGATGTAAACAAAAAGAATGCAGCCTCGCCGCTGCATTCTTTTTTTCATTAATAAGGATCTGATGGTGTGCTGTTGTTGATGGCATCGTCCACGGCTTCGGCAGCGCCTGTAGAGCCGATAGGTCCGCTTGGCTGCTCTTGTTTAAAGGCTTTTAAGCCGTCAGCGACACGCTTTCCGTAATCAGGGTCTGCTTTTGTAAAGTTTTCGATCATTTGGTCTTGAATGTCCTTTTGACATGTCGCAAGGGTATTGACTAAGTTCTTAATCAGTTCCTCACGCTCCCAATCATTAAAACGGCGATACGTTTCTCCTGCTTGTCCAAAGTTGTTTGGGCGGTCAATGGCTTCTCGTTTGACTTCACCCTCTACAAAAGGCGTATGATCCTTTCCATCCTGTTTGGCTTCTTTTAATCCACCGAGTATCGACGGCTCATAATTCACATGGGGATTTTGCCCTTTGCCTTGATCGACATGGTATTCCATTTGACCGTCTCTCTGATTGGTGGCGACATGCTTTTTCGGTGCATTGATCGGCAGCTGTAAATAGTTTGGCCCTACACGATATCGCTGCGTGTCAGAGTAGGAGAAGGTACGGCCTTGAAGCAATTTATCATCTGAGAAATCCAAACCGTCTACGAGTACACCAGTCCCAAAGGCAACCTGCTCGACTTCTGCGAAATAGTTTTCTGGATTTTTGTTTAATACCATCCGTCCGATTGGTTTCCATGGGTAGTCATCCTTGTACCAAAGCTTTGTCGGGTCTAGCGGGTCAAAATCGAGGTGAGGGTGGGCATCATCTTCCATGATCTGTGCATATACCTCCCATTCAGGATGATCACCTTGCTCGATGGCTTCATATAAATCCTGTGTGGCATGGTTAAAATTTTCTCCCTGGATCGCTTGCGCCTGTTCTTGGGTCAGGTTGCGAATGCCTTGTTTCGGTTCAAAATGATATTTAACCAGCACCGCTTTTCCTTCATGGTTGACCCATTTGTACGCATGGACACCTGAGCCTTGCATGTGCCGGTATGTAGCTGGGATGCCCCATGGTGAAAAGAGAAATGTCACCATATGCGTCGCCTCAGGTGATTGTGAGACAAAATCAAAAATACGCTCGCCGTCCTGACGATTGGTGACAGGATCAGGCTTAAAGGCATGAACCAAATCAGGGAACTTTAAAGCATCTCGAATAAAGAAAATTTTCAGGTTGTTCCCTACGAGATCCCAGTTGCCTTCCTCTGTATAAAATTTAATCGCAAACCCTCTCGGATCACGTAATGTTTCTGGCGAATGACCGCCGTGAATCACAGAAGAAAAACGAACGAAAACAGGCGTCTTTTTCCCTTTTTCCTGAAACAATTTTGCCCTCGTATAGGTGGAGATGGGCTCATCCCCGAATGTGCCGTAGGCTTCAAAGTAACCGTGAGCTCCGGCACCGCGTGCATGTACAACACGTTCAGGGATGCGTTCACGATCAAAATGACTGATTTTTTCTAGGAAATCGTAGTTTTCAAGCGTAGTGGGTCCTCTATTCCCGACAGTTCTCATATTTTGATTATCTGTTACGGGATGACCTTGCCGATTCGTTAAGGTTTCTTCTGACTCTGAAGATGATTTAGGCTGTTGATCTTCTTTCAATTAGAATCCCTCCTTTAATATCTCCCTAACAATATGGTCATGTTGCTCCCTATTTCATACAAGGATTGATATAATGATTGAAAACTTTCACGAGGAGCGAGCCTGATGATTCGATTACACTGCCTTCACGCCCATCCATCCAATCAGTCATATATAGAAGATGCGTTTGGTGATACAGATGTTGATTTGCATCACACGGTCGATTCATCATTTATAGAACGCGCGACACAAGATCCTGCATTTGATCAACACAAGCAGCAAACGTATGCTATCAACAGATTAAAACAGGAAATTGAAGCCGATCTCATTCTGCTCACGTGTACACAATACATTGCCGCTTTGGGTGATCAGCAGCAGCTCTTTAAACAACCGATTGTTCCGATCGATGAACCGTTATTTGAGCTGATTTGTGAGAAACAAAGGCCTATTCAACTGGTGTTTTCCAACCCAGATACAGTGGAAGGGACGATGCATCGGCTTGAATCATATGCCACAGAGCGGGGCAAACAGCTTGAAGTAGAAATGGTTGTGATGGAGGATGTCTTTCATCTCTGCCTAAACGGTGATATGCAAGCCTATGATGAACAAATCAAGGAGCAGCTGAGAAAATGTATGAAGCAAAAAGGGAGAGACATTTGTGTGATGCAGCTTTCGATGGTTCGTGCGGCAAAGCAGGTGGAGCGGGAGACAGGCGTTCCTATTATTCATCCGCTTTCTCCACTAAAACAGTTTGTCCATCAAACACTATCCGCTTGGAAAGAGTGAACCCATCTGGTTCGCTCTTTTTGTATAGGAACGTAAATGCGATGACATGTTAAAAAAATAACCGAGCGCAAACTATTTTCAAAAGGCGCGCGTCTATCCAATGTAAGAAATAACAGATGCGCATTTAAGATAAAGGAGCTCTTTGTAAAATGAAGAAACGAAAAATAGATGATCAATTTGCGGATTACGTCATGGAGCATAAACACAGTTTTTATCGGTTGTCCTATAGTTATGTCAAAAACCCAGAAGATGCTATGGATGTTGTTCAGGAGGCCATTCATAAAGCACTCAAATCTGTTCACCGATTAGAGGATGCGAGCAAGATGCATAGCTGGTTTTATAAGATCGTGGTGAACACTGCTCTAGACTTTTTACGAAAGAAGAAGCGGGTGCAGGTGACAGATGATGATACGCTTGAATTCTTATCACAGGGAGAATCAGATGTATACGAGGATCAAGACGTCAAACGGGCTATAGAGGATTTGCCTGAGATGTATCGAGTCATCATTATTTTGAGATTCTTTGAAGATTTAAAATTAGAGGACATCGCCCAGATTCTCGATGAAAATGAAAACACCATTAAAACAAGATTATATAAGGCGCTGCGGCTTTTAAAAGTAGAATTATCACAGGAGGAAATTTAAATGGATAAGTATTTGGAACATTTAAAAGATGAATATTTAGAAATCCCTATTCCACCGGAATATGATGCGATGGTTGAACGAACGTTAAAAAGAAAAAATAAAAAACCTCATTTTCAGCAATGGACCATCGGACTTGTTGCGGCTGCTGCTCTTTTTGTTACAACGGTTAATGTCAGTCCACAGGCAGCAAGAGCGATTTCAGAGGTGCCTGTCATTGGCGAGCTGGTGAAAGTCGTAACGTTTACAGAATTTAAAAAGAGCGATCAAGGAACGAATATTGATCTTAAAACACCACACGTTTCAGGACTTGGGGACGGAACATTACAAGACAGCCTGAATCAAAAATATTTAGCTGAAAACAAAAAGCTGTATCAAGATTTTGAAAAGGAAACAAAGGGTTATAAAAATGGTCATTTAAGTGTTGAGAGCGGTTATGAAGTGAGAACGAACAATGATCAAATCCTTTCACTAGGCCGATACAAGGTGACGACTCAGGCTTCTGCGGCAGAGGAAATGACATATGATACGGTTGATAAGAAAAACCATGTCCTCATTACATTACCAAGCCTGTTTAAAGATGATCGTTATATTGATGTGATTAGTGAAAATATTAAAGAACAAATGAAGAAACAGATGAAAGAGGATTCAGACAAAATATACTGGATTGGCAAGGAAGAAACAGATCCATTTAAGAAAATTAAGCCGGATCAAAACTTCTATATCAATTCAAAAGGGAAGCTTGTGATTTCCTTTAATGAATATGATGTGGCGCCTGGCTACATGGGTGTTGTTGAATTCACGATTCCAACAAGCGTGCTAAAGGATGTTCTCGTTAGTGATACGTACATTCATTAAAAAGAAGACAGACAAAAAAGACTGCTGAACAATTCAGCAGTCTTGTCGTGTTTTATTAAGAAAGTGCGTCTGTCAGTGCAGGTACGACTTGTTTCTTTCTTGATACAACACCTTTTAGTAAAGCTGTGTTGTTTTCAAGTGTGACGTTAAATGCTTTTTCTACTTTTGCTGCTTCTGCACCGAGTGCAAGAGCAAGGGAGTCATTTTCTAAAATATCTGTGATGACTAGAACAAATAGGTCAAGACCTTTTGCTGCAATGACTTCATTGATTTTCGCTTCAATGTCAGCCTGTCTTGCTGTCACTTCAGCGATATCTACTGTATTGACTTGTGCAATTTCCACCTTGCTTTTGCCTAGTGCGAATTCTTTTGCATCAAGTGTAATTAATTCTTGAACCGTTTTTTGGCTTAGATCAGCGCCTGCTTTCAGCATGTCTAGGCCGTAAACTTCTGGATCTACCCCTGCGATTTTTGCAAGCTCATGTGCAGCATCGATATCTTGCTGTGTGCATGTTGGGGATTTGAATAGTAAGGAATCAGAAATGATCGCAGATAAAAGCAAACCAGCGATTTCTTTTTCAATCGTCACTTGGTTTTCTTTATACATTTTGTTTAAGATCGTTGCTGTACAGCCTACAGGCTCTGCACGATAGTAAAGAGGTTCACTTGTTTCAAAGTTGGCAATACGGTGGTGGTCAATGACCTCAGTTACTTGTACTTGATCAATATCGCTTACACTTTGCTGGAATTCGTTATGATCGACAAGAATGACTTGCTTTGTTTCGTTTGCAGCCGTTTCAATGAAACGAGGTGCTTCTTGTTTAAAGAAATCTAATGCGTATTGTGTTTCTCCATTAATTTCTCCAAGTCTGACGGCTTCTGCCTGAACGCCGATTTTGTTTTTCAGATCAGCGTAAGCAATAGCAGAGCAAATCGTGTCTGTGTCAGGATTTTTGTGTCCGAATACGAGTGTTTTTCCCATGTGAATTCTCCTTCTTACATTTATTGATGATGTTTCTATTCTAACAGCTTTTGACCTTGAATTCAGGGTTTATAGCTAAGAATAATCTAAAAAATTGTAACATGCTGTTTGAAAACTTGCATGTGCCATTCCATATCGGTGTTCCACGTGAAACGCTCCCAGGACAGCCTGTATTTTACTTGAGATTTACCGCTATGGTAAAATAAAGGTTGGGGCAAGACATGATGGAGCTGACATCATACGTATACATAGAAGTACACATTGAGCAAGATATAAACAAAAGGATTGGATAGAGGTGAAGGTGTGAAACAAACAAAAGCGTTAGTAGAGGGCGCAATCATGATGAGTATTTTCGCGGTCATGATGCTGTTTTATTTATATGTGCCGCTATTATCCATTATTTTCTTTCTAGCTGCTCCGATTCCGATCATCCTCTATACAATCAGGCACGGCTTGAAAAAAGGAATTGCTGCTGGCGCTATTGGGATAGTGATCAGCTTTTTAATTGGGTCTATGGCTGGGCTCATGAGTGCACCTATCTTAATTGCCGTCGGATTAGGCATGGGTGTTTTCTACAGCAGAAGGCAGCCTGGGAATGCCATCATTACAGGTGCGCTGATTTATTTGTTCAGTATTCTCATCTCCTTTGTTATCAGTGTTCAGCTCTTTCAAATCGATATCATGAATATTGCGAAAGAGTCGATTGAGCAAATGATGCCGATGGTAGAGAGTGTTTTAAAGCAATCCGGGGCTTCTGAAAAGGACATAGCTAAACAGCTCAAACAGTTTAAAGAGATGCAGGATACGGCATTAAGTGCTTTACCTGTAGCGTTATTGATTTTGGTGACGCTGATGGCTTTTGTGAATCACTGGTTCGTGCGGCCTTTGCTCAAACGGTTTGTTTCAGACATGCCGTCCTTGAAGAAATTTAAGGATATGCGGCTGCCAAAAAGCATGGTATGGTATTATTTACTCACATTGCTTTTGATGCTGATTCAGACGGAAAAAGGCAGCTTTTTATGGCTCGTTCAAACGAGTGCGTTTCAAATTTTATTTATACTGGTGCTTATTCAGGGATTTTCTTTTCTCTTCTATTATTGCCACGAAAAAAACATCTCAAAAGCGGTACCCATTTTCGCTGTCGTGTTAACGGTTTTCTTTCCGCCAATCGGTGTGATTGTGCGAATTATAGGGATTGCTGACATAGGCTTTGATTTAAGAGAAAAAGTAAAAAACAAATAATTCACTCTGAATGTTGAGGAGTTGATATCAGTGCCAAGCTTCTATAGAAAACCTGTCATCAAGTATCCGATCTTCGCGTTAATTGTTCTTGCGGTGGTCACAGTCCTCCTCAACCTTTATTTCAATTGGATCATAGGAGCAGTTGGTCTTATCGTCCTTGCAGGTGTGCTCTACTTCTTAAAGTGGGCAGATACGCAAGTGCAGAAAGAGATTGATTCATATATTTCAACATTATCCTATCGAGTCAAAAAGGTTGGAGAAGAAGCATTAATGGAGATGCCAATTGGTATTATGCTGTTTAATGACCAGTATTATATCGAATGGACCAATCCGTTTCTCGCTTCGTGCTTTCATGAAAGCACACTTGTCGGCAGATCCTTGTACGATACATTCGAGTCTATTGTGCCTCTTATTAAACAAGAGGTCGAGACCGAAAATGTGACGCTGAATGACCGGAAATTCAAAGTCATTATTAAACGGTCAGAGCGCCTTTTATATTTCTTTGATGTCACGGAACAGGTGCAGATTGAACGACAGTACGAAAATGAACGAACGGTGTTATCTTATATCTTTTTAGACAACTACGACGATGTCACGCAGGGCCTTGATGATCAAGTGCGCAGCGCGATTAATAGTGAAGTGACGTCTTTGCTCAACAATTGGGCACAAGAATACGGTATTTTCCTGAAGAGAATTTCGTCTGAACGATTTATGGCGGTTCTAAATGAGAGCATTTTAGCTGAGCTTGAAGCGTCAAAATTCTCCATTTTAGACGAGGTCCGTGAGAAAACAGGGGCACATAGTGCGACGCTTACTCTGAGTATCGGGATCGGTGCGTCCGTTCCTTCCTTGAAAGAGCTTGGAGCACTTGCGCAATCGAGTCTTGACCTTGCCCTCGGACGAGGCGGGGATCAGGTCGCCATTAAACAGCCGAATGGAAAAGTGAAATTCTACGGTGGAAAAACGAATCCAATGGAGAAACGGACACGCGTACGCGCACGGGTCATTTCTCATGCTTTAAAAGAAATTGTATCTGAAAGCGGTAATGTCATGATCATGGGGCATAAGTTCCCCGACATGGACTCGATCGGTGCATCCATTGGGATTTTAAAGGTCGCCCAGGCCAATGGAAAAGAAGGCTATATTGTCATTGATGCCAATCAGATTGGAGACAGTGTTCAACGCTTAATTAGTGAAATTAAAAATTATGAAGAGCTTTGGTCACGTTTTATCACCCCAGAGGAAGCAATGGAGCTTGCAAAGGATGACACATTGCTTGTCGTCGTGGATACACATAAACCGTCTCTCGTTATGGAAGAACGGCTGCTGAATAAGATTGAAAATGTCGTGGTCATTGACCATCATAGACGCGGCGAGGAATTTATCCGTGATCCTTTACTTGTTTATATGGAGCCGTATGCTTCATCTACAGCAGAGCTTGTGACAGAGCTTTTAGAATATCAGCCGAAGAAATTACGGATTAACATGATTGAGGCGACTGCGCTTCTGGCTGGGATCATCGTTGATACGAAGAGTTTCTCCCTGAGAACGGGGTCAAGAACGTTCGATGCAGCATCCTACCTTCGTGCAAAGGGAGCAGATCCTGTCCTTGTGCAAAAGTTCTTAAAAGAAACCGTCGATCATTACATCAAACGAGCAAAACTCATTCAGCATACAGAACTGTATCAAAATCAGGTGGCCATTGCTTCATTGCCATCTGACAGGTCGGAGTATTATGATCAAATTACGATTGCCCAGACAGCGGATTCCCTGTTGTCAATGAGTGAGGTAGAAGCGTCATTTGCTGTCGCTAGACGAGATGACGACACAGTATGTATTAGTGCTAGATCATTAGGGGATATCAACGTTCAAATTATTATGGAAGCATTAGACGGCGGCGGTCATTTGACTAACGCTGCTACCCAGATTTATGGTATAACCATTGAAGAAGCGGTAGGGAAATTAAAGGCTGCCATAGACGAATATTTCGAAGGAGGGGTTCAAAGATGAAAGTCATCTTTCTAAAAGACGTAAAAGGCAAAGGGAAAAAAGGCGAAGTCAAGAATGTAGCTGACGGATACGCGCACAACTTTCTCATCAAACAAGGGTTAGCTGTTGAAGCAACTCCAACGAACCTAAGCGCATTGGAAGGGCAGAAAAACAAAGAGAAAAAGAATGCCATCCAAGAGCTTGAACAAGCAAAACAATTAAAAGAAACACTTGAGGCGTTAACAGTGGAACTCACTGCAAAATCAGGTGAAGGCGGCCGTTTGTTTGGCTCGATTACAAGCAAACAAATCGCTGATAAATTGCAAAAAGATCATCAAATTAAACTCGATAAGCGTAAAATCGAGCTGAATGACGCCATCCGTGCATTAGGTTACACAAATGTACCGGTGAAGCTTCATCCAGAGGTACAAGCAACGTTAAAGGTACATGTGACAGAGCAGGCATAAGTAGAAAAGAACCCGTCTCACGAGGAGGCGGGTTCTTTTTTTATGAAGGATCTGAAATATAGACACTGCGTCCAGCACGCATACCGGATAAAAACATGAAAAATAGAATGATGATAAAGATGATAATCGCTGGTGTCCAAGTATGTGTGGAATCAAAAAGGATACCAATCATGAACGGCCCAACAGCAGCTAATAAATAACCGAGAGACTGCGCCATTCCAGAGAGGGCAGCTGCTTGTTCCATATTGGTTGTACGTAAACCGATAAATGTGAGGGCAAGACTGATACTGGCCCCTTGTCCAATGCCGATCAATAGAACAGAGATGACAAGGATAGGCGTCGATCCTCCGAGAAGAAGTCCAATCATGCCGAGTAAATACACAAGGACAAGACCGGCGACAAGCGGTCTTTGCGTTTTTAATTTTTCTGCAAAAACGGGTGTTAAGAAGGTGGATGGCAGCCCAACAAACTGCATAATGGACAGCATCCAGCCAGCTGTAGACAGGTTCATTCCATGGGATGTTAAGATATCAGGAAACCATGCGATGCTGCTATAGAAAAGGAATGACTGTAACCCCATAAAAAAGGTCACCTGCCATGCAACACGTGAACGCCATATTGGCTGCTCTGTAAGAGAAATACTTTTGACGGCCGCTGTATTCTGATGAAGAAGCTGCGGCGCCCAAACCATCATGGCGAGAAGGGCAAGTCCAGCCCATACAAGGAATGATGTATTCCAGCCGCCAGGCATCGTATGACTGAGCGGAACACTGACACCTGAAGCAAGTGCAGCGAAGACGGACATTGAAGTCGTATATACACTTGTCATCAAGCCTGCATGTGCAGGAAATTTATGCTTCACAAGCCCCGGTAAGAGCACATTACAAATCGCAATTCCAACGCCGACCAGCGCTGTTCCAATCATTAAGAAGGTGATGGAGCCAAACGAGCGAATCACAATCCCAAAGAGAAGGACGGCAAGTCCAAGCCAGAGGGTTCGTTCATTGCCAAGTCGTTTTCCAATTTTAGGGGCAATTGGAGAAAGCAATGCGAATGAGAGCAGTGGTAATGTCGTAAGAAAACCCGCCAGTCCATTTGAAAGCTGTAAATCGGAACGAATCGCGCCGATAACAGGGCCAACGGATGTAATGGCAGGCCGAAGATTAAATGCAATGAGCAAAATCCCAGCAATCAGCAGGATGGTTTGTCCTGTACTGCGAGGATGTAATGTTGATTTTTCTAGTTGTTGTTCCATGAATGTAAACTCCTTTATTTCTTTAAGAAGAACGATCTTTCTTCTGTTCAAGCTCCGCTAATTTAGCTAATAAGATATGCTGCGGCATATGCATGATTTGTTCTAACGGTACATTGAGTGATGCAGCAAGCTTTTGTGCGGTATCGGCTGAGATTTGTAAAGGTCTCATGCGCAAATCCCTCCTCTTTCAATCTATACGTTCCAATATATCATATCGGCTTTGTGCCATGCTGATAAAAAATTAGCGTTCTCTTTGATAAAACCACTTTAGGGCCGATAAGAAATTTTTTTGAAATTGTTTCAGATGATGGCCCTCCCCTTGTTCGATGTGATATTGCAGCTGCCTTTCTTGCATCCCTTTCTGTAATAAAAGGTCATGCAGTTGTTTGTTGAATAAAGGCATGTGCTGTTGAGCAGATGTTTTGCCTTTCCCTTCTTCACTGCCTACAGACAAATAAATAAAGTGATCCACACACTGAATGCTTTGTTGTTTAGCAAACGGTAGAAAATCTTGATACCAAAATGACCCGGAGATCGATGCGATGTTTTTAAAAAGATCAGGGTGCATGAATAAAGTATAAATAGCAAACAGCCCGCCTAATGAAGCACCTAAGTGGCTATGTTCATGACAGGTCTCTTGAACTGGATATTCTCTTTTGATATATGGGAGCAAGTCATTCGCTAAAAATGACACATACGTCTGTGCCTCACCTTTAAAGTCAGGAAACCCAGATCGCAGTGATGACGCCTTCCATGGTGTATATTCGTCAAGTCGATTGAATGGGTGTATGCCGACAATGATGATTGGTGAGATGGTTTTGGTTTCGATCATTCTTTCGATCTCTAGCAGGTGTGTTCTAAACAAAGAAGAGCCATCTTGTACAAAGACAGCTGGAACATCAATAGAGGTGTCCTGTGGGAGGTAAATATCAAGCTGACGCCCATTAAACTCATCATATAGAAACGTTCCGTTCATGTGTATCCTCTCCTAAAGGTTTTCAACTGCGTTGAAAAGAAGACAAAGGGCTAAACAATTTAGCCCTTTGTCAAAAATCTGATCACGCATCTGTTTAGTTGTTTTGATCTAACCATTTGACAGCCTTATCAAGGAAGGTTGTTTTGCTTAGTGCTGTTCCTCCTTGAAGCATAGGATCAACGGCATTTTCATTGATGTGCCCATTTTTCACAGCTTTTAGGCTTGTCCAAATTTTATTTTTCTCTAAGTCCTTCAATGCATTTGGATTCGAGGAGTTTTCCTCTTTAGAGAACTGAACAAAAATATAGTCAGGATTGAGTTCGCCTAGGCGCTCCAATGAAATCAATGCTTGTGCTTTGGCTTTTTTGATATCACTTGGTGCTGTAAATCCTAAGTCCCCATATAAGGTCGAGTTGAAGTATACGTCTTCAGGGTAAACGTACAGGTCGCCCTGTCTAATGCGCAAAATGACAGCTGTTTTGTTGCTGCTTTTGTCTTTCAGGGTTTCTTTCGCTTGTTTGAGATCTTTCTGATAATCAGAAATGATGTTTTTCGCTTCTTTACTTTTTCCAGTCAGTTCACCGAGTAATAATAGATTGCTTTCCCAGTCAGAAGAGACATGGGATACTGGGATCGTCGTTTGGACTTTATCCAATTTTTTAATTGTTGCAGGCGGGAACTTGGTTGATCCGAGTATCACATCTGGTTTTAGTTTTAGGATTTTTTCCAGGTTCGGTTCTGTTTTTTCACCGATACCTTCTGTTTTCGCTGTAATGTCTTTAAATAATTCAGGGAATGTGCCGCCTACAGTAGAAGCACCAATAGGCTCGATACCAAGTAATTTTGCATCTTCCATTGATTCAAGGCTTCCAGCAATGACAATTCGTTTCACTGGTGTTTTGAGTTTGTACGTTTGATCTAAGTAGTTGATATTTGTTTCTGCTGTTTCAGCTGACTTGCTTTTGGTCGTGTTTGAAGCAGGTTTATTTTCTGCAGCACCACAGGCTGCTGCGGTGATCGTCATGATACAAAGGATAAGCAATGCGAACCATTTTTTCATTTGTTTTCTCCTTTAACTGATAATTGTTCTCAATTAAAGATTGTAGTAGTCTTTTGTCCTTTTATCCATAGACAATGATCTGTCAAATGATGGACTTTTTACGGAAAAAAGGATAAAAGGTCCTGAATGACTCGTTGATGACTGGCTGCTGTGTATTCACGCCAAGGGTCAGACGTAAGTGGATAGACGGCTTGCTGCGTCACAGCCTTGAGATTTTGCCAAGACTCCTGCTGTTTTAATTTTTGATAAAAAGCAATGGTTTTTGGCTCCTTATGCAGGAAGAGGAAGATGGCGTCTGGATCTAGCTGTTGTATAGAGCGAATGCTGATTTTCTTTTCTATTAGCTGGCCGTCATTCTGAAAAGCTGGCAGAAGGCCAATGTCTTGAAAAATTACTTCTGACATGGTGCGATTCACAGACAAATAGAGCTGATCTTGAAAGATACGAAGAGGCAGGACGGTTTTTGGTGGATGATCAAAAAGGCATGCCTTTTTCGCTTGATTGACGAGTTCCTCGTAATGAATCAGCCATTCTTCTGCTTCGTTCGCTTCGTTTAGGAACGTAGCTGTTTGTTTGAATTGAGTGCGCCAATCTAATTGTGTGAATGGAACAAAGTGAACAGGACAGATGGTTTTTAACACTTGTTTTTCTTCCTCTGTCACATGATCATTGGCAATGATCAGCTCAGGTTTTGTTTCCTTTAATAGCTGTAAATTGGCTTCAGCGTGCTCGTTGATCCGATGTGCACTCAGGTGAATCGGAATTTCTTCTGCATGATGCTCAAAATCATGTGCTGTCCACTTAGGGTGAAGAGGGGCAGCATATGGGATGATATGAATGGGTGTGAGCTGGCCGAGTATGGAATGGCCATAGGCTGCAATTTTCCGCTGACGGCTTTTCATATAAGTTGAAGGGGTTATGCCCGTTTTTTTCTTAAAGATGCGGCTGAAGTAATACGGATCTTGATAGCCGATTTCCAGTGCAATGTCTTTGAGCTTTGCGTTGCCTTTTGCCATTAATTGTTTGGCTCTAGCCATCCTTTTTTTGGTGATATAATCACTGACACTCACATCAAAATGCTTTTTAAATAGCTCGCTGTAATGATTGGCGCTGATGCCAGCCATATGAGATAGACTTGTCAGGCTGAGGGGTTCTTCGGAATGTTGATCGATATATTGTTTTGTTTTGAAAAGGGCATGTGCCGTGTCACAAATATCTTCTTTATGCAGTGTGAAAAGCTGCATAATGAGCTGCTGAAAAAGAGTTTGGCTTCTAAAAAAGCTAATGGATTCAGGTCTTTGCCATTCCTCTGTCATATCGGACAATAAAGAATGAATATGTTCAATCGAGCTAATATCGATAAATTGCCATTTATTCAGTAAAGAACGGGCATGTTCCGTTGATACTTCTCCTATGTTTTGATTTTGCAGCGTGTAGAGCTGAAAGCGAAACAGATAGAGCTCGTGTTTTTGATAAGGCTCTGTTTTTAACATAAATGTTTCCCCAGGCATGATTGTATAGAGTGTCAGATGTTTCAATCGCCATTTTTGATCGTTCAATGTGAGTAAACCGCTGCCGCTTATGCTGAAGAGGAGGCAGAATGTATCTGATAGCTGCTGCTCTGTATGTGGAAGCTCTGCATTATTTATTTTTTCAGTATATGTTAATCGGTAGATGAATTGTTCGGCATTTGCCAATGTACGTAATTGATTGTTGTTTCCCATAAAACCACCTGATCTCTTATTGATTGATAAACATTCTCAATTAAATTGTAGCAGAAAGAGCTGAAAGATGGTGATGTTTATTCTGTCAAAAAAGCACCCTGATGGAGATCAGGGTGCGGTGATTTATTCCGTTTTTCCATGTGCTAGCGCAGGTTCTTTTGTTAAGCTTAATGGCCGCAAGTCCTGCCAGTGTGTCTGGATATAATCGATGCAGGCATTTCTAGTGTCTTCACCAAAGACCTTTTCCCATCCATCTGGCACTGGTGCAAATGATGGCCAAAGTGAATGCTGTCCTTGTTCATTGACCAGCACAAGAAATACACCGTCTTCACGATCAAAGGGATTTGTCATTTGTCATCTCTCCTTTATTCTTAGTGCTTTTGTTTGACCCGATGCAGTGCGTTGTCTAAGATGACACCAATTTCTGCTAGGGGTTTAGGCTGGCACATGTCTTTGTGCCGGCAATGAATGTCGTGCTGTTCGATTGTTCCGTTGATATAAGGTGCCCATGCTTCGGGATCAATTGGTGTAAACCAATCTGGGATAATGGTAGATCTAAAGAATAATATGTCCCCCTGATAAGTTTTTGGCTGATATTCTCCGAGCAATCGAACTGAATTCACATAGGTTTCTTTTAGATTTCTAATGGCATCTTCATTTAAGCTAGCTAGTGCACTGCCATCTTTTTTCAAGATGTCGATGGCACTTTTCATTGTGAGCGGTTCACCTGTTAAGGTATCTGGATCATAACCGCCAAGCGCAAGAAGAGCGATTAGTGCTTCTTCTTCATCAGGTGCTGCTTTAATCGGTAAGAAATGGTTCGGATAGGCATCCAGCATCGCAACGAGTGCGATTTCTTCACCTTGCTGCTGGAGCTGTGTAGCCATTGCCTGAACAACGTTTCCGCCTAGTGACCAGCCAAGAAGATGATAAGGGCCTTTGGGCTGAATGGTTTGGATGTGCTTGATGTAATCCGCAGCCATATCATCTAGTGTGTGCGGGTAGTCGTCTTTTCTTGCGATTCCTCGAGCCTGTAATCCATAAATAGGGATGTCTTTTTCTAATGTATTCAAGAGACCTGCATAGCACCAGCTAAGACCACCTGCTGGATGAACACAGAAGAGTGGATATCTTTCTCCATTTGTTCGCAGCGGCAGCAAGATGTCTAGTGCGTTTTCATCGCTTCCTGTTTCTAGTTTCTCTGCCAAACTTGCCACATTTGGTGCTTCAAACAATGTCCCAATGCTTAGTTTGACACCAAGTGCATCACGAATGCGGCTGATTAAACGAACTGCAAGCAGTGAGTGTCCGCCAATGTCAAAAAAGCGATCGTCTATGCTGATTTTAGGCAAATCAAGCACCTCTTCAAAGAGATGACATAGGATTTCCTCTTTCGGATTTCTAGGGCCGCGGCCATCTGCTTGCTGCATATGCAATTGAGGTGCTGGCAGTGATTTTTGATCAAGCTTCCCGTTTGCTGTAAGCGGCATGGCGTCAATCTGTACATATGCCGCGGGCACCATGTAATCAGGAAGACTGGCTGCTGCAAAATGACGAAGGGTCTCTGTATCGAAACGGTTTTCTTCAGTTGGGACGATATAGGCGACTAGGCGTTTGTCGCCAGGCTGATCCTCTCGCATCATGACGGCCACTTGTGCAACTGCATCGTGGCGTGCCAGAACGGCTTCGATTTCTCCAAGTTCAATGCGGAAGCCGCGTATTTTAATTTGATGATCAGCTCTGCCAATGTAATCAAGAGCCCCTTCTTCTGTCCAGCGCGCAAGGTCGCCTGTGCGATACATCCTTGTGCCAGGTGCGCCATAAGGATCGGCAGGGAATCGATCTGATGTCAGGTCAGGTCTGCCTAGATAACCTCTTGCAAGGCCAGCTCCAGCTACATACATTTCACCTGTCGTTCCAGGGGGAACAGGCTGCAGGTATTCATCTAGTACGTACACGTGTAAATCAGGAATCGGTTCGCCTATTAAACTGCTGGAGTTCTTTGTGATCATGTCTCGATTGAGTTCATTGTACGTAACGTGTACGGTGGTTTCTGTGATGCCGTACATGTTAATGAGCTTTGGCTTACAGTCTGAGTGACGGCTGTACCAATCTTCTAATCTGCTAAGCTCTAATGCTTCACCGCCAAAGATGACATAGCGGAGTGATAATGCTTGGCCTAGTGTTTGTTGTTCCTTGTCTATCTGCATGAGCTGATAGAAGGCAGAAGGTGTTTGATTAAGTACAGTCACGCCTTCCTCAACTAGAAGCTGCAGCATCTCTTCTGGGGAGCGAGAGATGGTATGAGGTACAATGACAAGCCGGCCGCTATATAAAAGTGGTCCCCATATTTCCCATACTGAAAAATCAAAGGCATAGGAATGGAACATTGTCCAAACATCTTCTTCATCAAATTGGAACCAATGTTCAGTAGATGTCAGAAGACGGATGACATTTTGGTGTGGGATGACCACTCCTTTTGGTTTCCCTGTAGAACCGGATGTATAAATAATATAGGCCGGATGCAGAGAAGATAGCGGTTCAATTCTGTCTATATCAGCCGGATTGTGATTTGGCGTAGTCAGCAATTGATCGCTCGTTTCTTTTTCGTCTAACAAAATCAAATCGCAATCAGCAGGGAGGTGCATTGCATCTGCTTTTGTTGTGATGCTGCAAACTGGTTTGGCATCTTGTATCATGTATGCCAGCCTGTCTGCTGGATAATCAGGATCAAGCGGAACATAGGCTGCGCCTGCTTTATGAACGGCTAATAAGCTTACGAGCATATCGATTGATCTAGGCAGGGCAAGTGCAACGAACTGTTCTGGTCCAACGCCTCTTTTTATTAATAAATGAGCAAGACGATTGGCTTTGTTATTTAACTCTTCATAGGTAAGCTGCCTCTTGCCATCCGTTACTGCGACTCGATCAGGGGATTGCTGCGCCGTTTTTTCAAATAAGGCCGGGAGACTATGTGCTTGGTCTAACTGAGCAAATGTCTTTTTGTCAGGGAGAAATGTTTGCCGCTCTTTATCTGATAAAATGTTCACTTGACCAATCGGCACATGCGGGCGCTCAGTCACTTCAGTTAAAAAGCGCTTCATTCTGTCAGCGATTGCTCGAATGGTGCTTTGTTTAAATACATCTGTGCTGAATTCAAACAATCCTGTTAATCCCGCTGCTGACCCAGTTTCCGTTCTTTGTTCTGCCAATTCGATGGTCAGATCAAATTTAGCTGACCCTACTGGTTTCACGTAAAGATCTGAGTCAAGTTGTGTCAGCTTCATTTCCGCCTTCGGTGTATTTTGGAAGGCTAGCATGACCTGGAACAATGGATTTCGTGATCTGGACCTGGTTGGATTTAGAATTTCGACTAGTCTTTCAAATGGCAGATCCTGATGCTCATAGGCTGCTAAGTCAACTTCTCGCACTCGTTTCAATAGCTCACTAAAGGTTGGATTACCAGCTGTATTTGTACGTAATACTAGTGTGTTCACAAATAATCCCACAATATCGTCAAGAGCATCGTCATTCCGTCCAGCAATTGGACTGCCGATTGGGATATCTGTACCGGCCCCAAGGCGTGTCAGTAATGCTGCAAGTGATGCTTGAAGCACCATGAACAAACTCACTTGATGCTGCTTTGCAAGCTCAAGGAGGTTCTGATGTAAAGCGGGTTCAATCGTAAAGTCTATCGTCGCACCGTTGAAGCTTCCTTCCTGTGGACGCGGGAAGTCATAAGGCAGTTCAAGTTCTTCAGGCAGGTCATGTAAGGCACCTTTCCAATAGCTGAGCTGCTTGGCAAATAGACTATCCGCCTTTTCTTCACTGCCCAACAGCTTCTGCTGCCAAATAGCATAGTCAGCATATTGAACAGGTTCTGCTGGCAAGGAGATGGATTTTCCTTGTATACGGGCTTCGTAAGCAGCAGCTAAGTCTCGCGTCAATGGTGCAAGTGACCAGCCGTCACCAGCGATGTGATGCAGCAATAGAAGCAGTACGGATCGGTTTGCATCAAGCGTGAATAATTCAGCTCGAAGTGCAGGTTCTTCTTCAATCTGAAAGCTATAGCGAATGGCTTCGTTTAACTGATTCTCAATTTGTTGATCGCTTGAAGCTGTGACATGGAGTTCAGGCTGAACACTTTTCGGGTGTAAAATGACCTGTCTTGGCATGCCGTTCTTATCTGGAAAAATGGTTCTAAGGGTTTCGTGTTTTTCAGTGATATCTGCCAGTGCACCAATGAGAGCTGTTTGATCTAGTGTACCTGTCAGCTGAATGACAAGTGGAATATTGTAAGTTGGACTTGGCCCTTCAAGGCAATGAAGGAACCAGAGCCGTTTTTGGGCAAAGGATAATGGAATTTCATCTGGTTTGTCTTCAACCTGAAGCGGCGGCCGAATGTCCTTCGCTTTGTCAATGTGCTGCGCAAGCTCAGCAACCCGAGGCGATTCAAAAATGGTACTCATACTTAGGTCTGCACCAAGTGTATCGCGTATACGTCTAAGCAGGCGAGCGGCGAGTAAGGAATGTCCTCCTAAGTCAAAGAAACTATCATCTATGCCAATTTGAGATAGACCAAGGGTTTCTGCAAATAAACTACATAACATGTCTTCTTGTGGTGTTCTAGGTGTACGCTCAGAACTAACTAAAGACATATTTGGTGCTGGTAATGCTTTGCGGTCGATTTTGCCGTTTGGTGTAAGTGGAAGTTCTGGCAAAACGACAACAGCAGAGGGCACCATGTAGTCAGGAAGTAATGAAGCCGCAAACTGCCTGAGCTCTGAAGGGTGCAGAGAAGACCCGTCTGTCAGCACAACATACGCACAAAGCAGCTGCTGCCCAGGTTGATCCTCATGAACGATAACAGATGTATGCTTTATGGCTTGATGCTGCATCATCACTGTTTCAATTTCACCTAGTTCAATACGGAAGCCGCGTATTTTAATTTGATGATCGGCACGGCTGATATAATCAATTGAACCATCTTCACGCCATCTGGCTAAATCACCAGTGCGATACATTCTCGTGCCTTTTGTGCTGAATGGATCAGCGACAAAACGTTCAGCCGTTAAATCATATCGTCCAAGATATCCTCTGGATACTCCTTCACCTGCAATATAAAGCTCACCGATTGATCCTGCTGGGACTGGGTTTAGTCCTTCATCTAAAATGTAAATGCTCGTATTCCAAATGGGTTTACCAATTGCCGGTCCACTATTTTCTCGATGTGCTGTGACATTTTCCATCGTAGACCAGATCGTCGTTTCTGTAGGTCCGTACAAATTAGTAATGTCACATTGAAGAGATTGCAATGTGTGCAAAAGGGAGGCAGGGAGAGCTTCACCTCCAACAAGAACACGCATACCTGTGATCACATCAGGGTATTCATCTGCCAACGCATGCCACAACGTTGGTGTTGCCTGCATGATTGTGACATGATGAGAACGAATCATGTCTGAAAGCTTTGCTGGTTCTTGTATGGTTTCTTTTTTTGCCAATAAAATAGCAGCCCCATGTAAAAGCGGTAGGAACATTTCCAGCCCAGAAATATCAAAGGCAATGGTTGTTACCGCTAAAAGCTGGTCTTTTTGATCTAATAAAAATGAATCTTGCATGGACAATATAAAGTTGATCACATTTCGTTTTGTTACAACAACACCCTTTGGTTTGCCTGTCGATCCTGATGTGTAGAGGATGTAAGCTGGGTGATGTGGAGAGCCCTCGCTCCAAGCCGGATTGATGTGCGGACTGTCTGCTATCTCCTGATGAACAGTTGAATCATCCAGCTGAACGATGTGCGGATGGTTCAAACCGTCTGCTGTCTCTTTAATTGTGAGCAAGCACGCCGGTTTGGCATCTTCTAGCATATAGGCGACACGATCGTTAGGATAATCAGGGTCTAGTGGCAGATATGCGGCTCCCGTTTTGACGACGGCTAATAGACTTACGACCATATTGATGGACCGAGGCAGAGCAATTGCGACAAATTGTTCTGGTCCAATGTCATGTTTTTTCAAATAATGAGCTAATTGATTAGCCCGCTGATTCAACTCCTCATAGGTCAAAGTAATTCCTTCAAACTGTAATGCTTTTGCTTGTGGTGTTTTGCTCACCTGTTTTTCAAATAGTTCCCGTAAAGATTCCCTTGGTAATTCTCGTTTTGTATCATTCCAGTGCTTGAGGATGTTCTCTTTCTCTTCAGACAAAAGAAGGTTGAATTGACTGATCGTTTGATCTTGCTCTAGTCCGGTTATTTCCTCCAGCAATTGAAGAAAACGCTGCTGATGAGCGTCAACTGCTTGCTCTTTGTATACGGCAGGGTTTGCATCAAAGTCGATTTGAAATCCGTTCCCATCCGCGCGGTCGTATATGTTGATCGATATATCATCCACGGGTCCTGCTGAGAGGTTATGTGCTTGACCCATGCTCTGATCGAACATGAGATCATAATCAAATGGCATGATATTGATCTGCGGGCCAAATAATCGCTGATTTCTTCCGATAAGTTTAAAGTCTCTCCGCATGTCCTCGTGGCGATATCTTTGATGAGGGCGAATGGCTTTTAGTTCATCAGATACTTGGCGAACAAGTGCTGATAGCGTCATTTCTGGTTTGCATGTTAAACGAAGCGGTACCAGGTTCATGACCATTCCGGGTGTTTGTAAGGCGCACGATCCAAGGCGCATCATCACAGGTAATCCTAAAACAATATCATGTGCACCAGTCATACGATGCATATATAAAGCGGATGCAGCAAGGATCATTTCATGCCACGTACCACCGAAGGCTTGAGCATTTTTTTTCATTTTGCTTACCTTTTCTGCATCGTAGCCAGCCGTTTTTCGGATAAAATGATCCGACGTTCTTGGGGCAAGCTCAGCAAGGCTGACAACTTCAGGTTGATCAGCAAAGCGATTTTTCCAAAACGCTTGATCATCTTCATATCGATTAGACTGTTGATAGGTGAGCTCCTCTTGGACTACGTCATGTAAGGATCCAAATGTTTGAGGGGGCATAGGTGTCCCATTCGATAGGGCTGAATAGACCTCAGCAACACGACGCGCAATGAGCGAAAAGGCGAATCCATCAATGGCAATGTGATGAATGCGCTGATACCAAATAAATCGGTCGTCAGCAAGCTGAAAAAGTACTTCACGGAATAATACATCTTTCTCTAAAGAGACTGGTGTTGAAAGATCGGCTTTCATCCATGCTTTAGCCGCATCAAGAGGCTGTTTTTCATTTTGTAAATTAACATATTGAAATGGAATCTCTTTCTTAGATGTCATCCATTGCTTTGGACCGTCAGTATCCTCAACGAATTGCATATACAAGGAATCTGCTTCTAAGACAGTCTTTCTAATGGCTGCTTCAAATTGTATGGGATCAATAGGACCTTTAATCTCTATATACTCAGCTGTATTGAAAATAGGATTAGCTGGATCAAGCTGCTGCGCGTACCAAATGCCTGATTGGGCACCGGTTAGCGGGAATGAATCGACTGACTGGATCGACAAGGGTCTATACCTCCTTTACAAGTAATCGATATTTGGGATAGATGGCTGCTTTTCTGGGAAAAGAAGAGTCCGCCAATGAGCGAGCGTTGGATTTGCTGCAAGCTCAACGAAATTGACTGTCGCTCCTTGCTGCCTCCACTTTTCCGCTAGGCTCATCATTCTAATAGAATCAAGCCCAAGGTAGACGAGATTCTCATCAAGTGGTATTTCATTTGGCTCGATTTGGAGATACTCAGCTACTTGGTGAACGATGGCCTCAAAGGATAAATCATCACTGTTTGGTTCTTGTCCTGTTAAACGACTGATGATTTGGTTTGTCGTTGTGGTGACTGCACAGCGTTCAGCTGCATAGGTCATGGCCATTTTGTGATGTTTCAGTGAAAAGTCAGCGACGGCATCGGCGACAAAAAAGGTTTCAATATCGAGCATGAATGCTTCTGCGGCTGTCAGCATACAGCCAATATGTGCATATACGCCAGTAATGATTAGTTGATCACGCCCGCCTTCTTGAAGGATATCCAAAAAATTAGATTTCTTGAATGCGCTATAACGCCATTTTGTCAGCATTGTATCTGCTTCAGATGGAGCAAGCTGATCAATGATTTTTGTCAATGCTTCATCATCACCAAGTCCAGGTCCCCAAAAATCTGTTAATAAGGCACGATCCTTCGGGTCTTGGTCACCAGGTTGCGCTGTATAGACGACGGGGATTCCAAGTTCATTGCATGTATCACGTAATTGTTGAATATGCTGCACTAACTCTGTGATCGGTGATGTATCTTGTTGAAATGCATTTAAAAAATATTGTTGCATGTCATGTATCAGCAGAACAGCACGTTTCGGATCTGGTATCCAGTTCACTTTATTTTCGGGTAAATCTTGTGTGCTTGGCATTGGATATGCAGGAATAGTAGGGATTGCCATGATTTTCACTCCTCATTTTTTATACGTTGGCAGTATGGGTTGCAGCTAATTCTCTTAATGCCTTTTTACTGACTTTGCCTACACCTGTTTGTGGGAACGCATCGATCCATTCAATGCGGTCGGGAATTTTAAAGGCTGCGAGCCCGCGTTCTCTTAGAAATGATTTTAAGATGTGCGGTGTTGGTTTGTTGTTTCCTTTCGCGATAACAAAGGCACATGAGCGTTCGCCAAGAAATGGATCTGGCATAGACACCATGGCGGCATCATGAATGTCAGGATGCGCAAGTAAATGGTTTTCAACTTCTTCAGCGGCAACTTTTTCGCCGCCACGATTGATTTGATCCTTGTCTCTGCCTTCTACAACAACATTGCCTTCTTTGGTTAATCGCACGATGTCACCTGTTCTGTAAAAGCCATCGGGTGTAAATGCTTTTTTGTTTTGTTCATCGGCTTTATAGTAGCCGCGAATCGTATAAGGTCCTCTTGTTAAAAGATGTCCAGCCACTTCATGCGGGACGGGCTTGTCCTCATCATCTACCACTAGTACCTCATCATATTCAGACATTGGGCGTCCTTGTGTATGAATAATGACATGTTCAGGATCATCTAATCTGGTATAGTTGACCAGACCTTCTGCCATGCCAAAAACTTGCTGTAACTTACATCCAAGTGTAGGCATCACTCGTTTTGCTGCCTCAGCACTGAATTTAGCACCACCGACTTGTAAGACTTCAAGACTCGATAAGTCATCTGACCGATGAGGAGCGGCCTCTAGCCAAATCAATGCGATAGGTGGAACGACAGCGGTAATGGTCGCCCGTTCTTTTTCAATGAGTGGAAAGACGACATCAGGGCTTGATCCAGGTGCAAGAACGACTCTTCCGCCTGCGTATAACGTCCCAAGGACGCCAGGCGAGCTTAATGGATAGTTGTGCGCAACCGGAAGTGCAGCTAGATACACACTATCTTGTGTGAGCTCGCACACTTCATTGCTTTTCCAAAGACTATAAATATAGTCATCATGTGTACGAGGAATCAGCTTAGAAAGGCCTGTGCTGCCTCCAGATAACTGAAGAAACGCAATATCGCTTGCCTCTACATGAATTTGAGGATCGAGTGCTGGGTCCTTGCGCAGATCATCCAAGTCAAGGAATTCCTCAGCTTCCCCTGCAACAATGACATGAGGTAATGAGGGAAGCTTTTCTTTCACTTGACGTGCGAGTGATCGATAATCAAAGCCGCCATCGATATCTGGTATGACATATGCGTCTGCTTCGGCAAACTCAATAAAATAAGTGATTTCACTGCTTCTATGAGATGGCAGAGAGAAGACGGGTAAAGCACCGATTCGAAATAAAGCGAAAATGACTTCAAAAAAAGCAGGAATGTTAGGAAGCTGCACGACAACTCGACTTCCTTTCTGAATTCCAAGCTGATGAAAACCGGCAGCAAGACTGCTGACGCGCTGATCAAGTTCTTGGTAGCTTATGTGCGTATCAGCGTATGTAATGGCTGTTTTATTTCCTAACGATACGGCGCGTTCACGAAGCATACCGCCAAAGGATTCCCCACGCCAACAGCCGTTTTCACGGTAGCGTTTTGCAAATTCTTCTGGCCATGTAGGTGGTTGAACAAACATGTTTTTGTCATCTCCTATTTATTTTTATCACTGATAGATGCCCATCGCGTGAAGCATCGTGTTGAATTTTGCAGATGTTTCAGCTAGCTCTTCTTCTGCCTTTGATCCTTTGACCACTCCTGCACCAGCAAAGAGACGGAGAGAATGACCCTCAGCTTCTGCACAACGAATGGTGACAATCCAATCACCATCACCATTTGTATCTGCCCAACCGATCATTCCTGTGAAAAATCCTCGATCGAAGGGTTCAATCGCTTGAATGGCTTCACGTGCATCTGCTGTAGGTGTGCCGCATACTGCGGGTGTTGGATGAAGGCTAAGTGCCAAATCAATTGAGGACACACTGGAATCTATTAAGTCACCTTTGACCACAGTAGATAAATGCCACATCGTTTCTGTTTGAATGACGGATGGTGATGCAGGCACATCTAGTGTATGACAGTATGGAGTAAGCGCTTTAGTGACAGCTTCAACAACCACTGCGTGCTCGTGTAAATCCTTCGCTGAGGTAAGGAGTTCATCGCGGCGGCGCTGGTCTTCTACTGGATCTGAACTGCGCGGCCGGGAACCAGCGAGTGGATTGGAAATCACAGATGAACCGGTTTTAGAAAGGAGCAGCTCAGGGCTTGCCCCAAGAAGTGTGCGCTTTTGGGAAGCCTTCGGATCAGCTACATTTGCAGCAAACGTATAGCCAGTCGTATTATGACGAGCCAGTCGTTCGAGTATTGTTTTCGTAGGAATGTCTTGATTTGATTTGAGATGGAGAGATCGAGAAATGACGATTTTGCTAAGCTCTCCTTTTTCAATTTTAGCTAACCCTTCGTTCACACCATTCATGTAGACTTCAGGAGAAGGGACAGGTGTCACCTCATAGGATGGCGATGCCGCTTCTGACTCCTCATCACCTTGTTGAAATTCGAGTGGATCACTAAACTGTACATGGAATGGTACATTTAAACGAACGGGCTGCGCCGGTTCAAACGGGACAGCACCAGCCACAATCGGTGTTTGAATTCCAGCTTGTTTGGCATCTTCAAATACGTGCGCTACCCTTGTGGATAGTTCATTTAGCTGATTGGTTTCAATATGCTGGAAAATCCCTTCGGCAAGTATTGTGCGTTTAGGGGAAGCAAGGAAAAAAGCACCTGGCTGATAGTCTTGAAGCAATTGTACTTTTTCTTCGGACGACAATAATGGATGTTTCATGAAAAAGCCTCCTTTTAATGAAATGCTAGATTCCGAGTGTTGCGCCGCCATCGATCGTGAGATTCTGCATCGTAATATGACTGGATTGCTCAGATGCAAAGAAAATGACTGCATCAGCGATATTTTGAGGATCAGCGATTTTTTGTAAAGGAATACCGGTTTTATACGTCTCTAGTGAACCTTTAATCACCTGATTTTCTCCTTGTTTATCAGGCCATAAAGCCCATTGCATAGGCGTTGCGGTAGACCCAGGAGAGACGACGTTGCACCTGATTCCATAGGCAGCCAGTTCTAATCCAAGCGTTTTTGTAAATGAAGTGGCTGCTGCTTTTGAAGCGGCATAAGCAGCCATATTCATTCTAGGAATGGCACCTGCGTTAGAGCTGACGGTCACAATGACCCCTTCTGATCTTTTTATCATGTATTTGGAGACAGCTTGAGATACGTAAAAGACACCATGTGTGTTGACTGCGAAAGTTTGCTGCCAGTCATCTGCACTAAGCTGGTCAATAGAACCCATTCGAAGAATGCCTGCTACATTGACCAGTAAATAAATGGGGCCAAGCTGCTTTTCAATTTGATCGACAATGTGCTGAACAGATGCTTGATCGGTAATGTCACCTGGATAGGCAAAGGCACGTATGCCTTCATCATTCATTTGCTGGACGGTGCTTTGCAGCTGATCTTCTTTTACGTCAACTGCTGCAAGAATCGCACCTTCTTCGGCTAGTCTTTTTGCGACTGCTTGTCCAATACCCTGTCCTGCGCCTGTGACAAGGACAATTTTTTGAGATAGACCACTGTGTTTCATGTGTTCACTGCCTTTCCTTCATGTCTGTGGTTGTGAAAGGATCATCATGATAGAGTGCAAATCGAAAAGCGTCATTCATCAGCACCGGTAAAACGGACGTATGTCCTTCTTTAGGGAATTCGTGATAGGCTGTATGCAAGCCATATGGGGATAAGGGCAGCATACGATTTGCTAGTCCATGTGCATGATCATTCATTTGACACGGATGATGCTTTTCTAACTCACCTACACCTACAAGCAGCCTGACATTCATAGACATCTGACGTATATGGCTGGTGAATTGGTGTTCTTTTTCTAGAAATAATTTTTTGTTCCAGTGGATAGAAGGACTGCCCGCAATATATGTCTGATAAGCATCAGGGTGCTCAAATAGTGTGTGTAATACAAAAAGACCGCCAAGAGAGTGCCCAAATAGTGTTTGACGACTCTGGTTGATCGGAAAGCGCTGCTCGATATAAGGCTTTACAATCTTTTCTAAAAAAGAAAAGAACGCAGAGGCGCCGCCATATGTATGGTTGGAGAAGTCCTTTCTTTTGCCACCAATGGAAGCGTCAGGGCCGGTTAGAGTGAGATCATAATGTCTGAGCGGATGATAGGGCGCTTCTGTCTGATAGCCAATTCCAACAATGATGGCAGGTACAACACCTGTTTTTTCGGGTCTTCTTGACTGTAAACGAATGGCTTCGACCATTGTGCCAAAAAGTGAATTCCCATCAAGCACGTACATGACTGGAAAACCAGCCGCTGGAGGAGTAGTAGTCGGTTTAAATATAAAAAGTCTGTATGGGTGTGCTGTGATATCCAGTTGCTCCGTCCCAGGTATAAAAAAAGGACGGCTTTCTCCGAAAAGAGAATCCTCAGTACCCATTCCTTCAGGGCGTTTGGACATGTGTAAAAAATCCCCTTCCTCAAATTGACTCTCATATGCTGATAAAAGCAGGCTTGCGGATATAGGATGAGTGTAGAGATTGAAGAATGGTCCCTTCAAATGAAAATGATTCTCAATTATCACGCAAGCAAATCAAATGATAATGGTTATCAATTATGAAGTCAAATGTTCATTAAGTGGTGTAATTGATAATTTGATCTAAATTTTCGGAAAATAAAGGACTAAATAACTACCAAATGAATGGAAATAGGGAATGCCGGACTGAGTCATTTAAAAAGAGGAGAAATGCCAAAAGACCTTGACCGTCACGGGATATTTACCATTTTCTTCTGTTTGATTCAGGAATATATATAGGTTTTTCTTCTTGAAATCATTTTGAGGAAAAATAAGTCTATAGACCTTCTTGTATTTTTAGGAAAAAAGAGGAGAATTTTTCGAAAAGCTGGTGAGCATATCTCACAACTTATTCAATCTCATGCGTAAATTCATATACAATTTTCTAAGGAAGACAAGATCGAAGGGAATGTAGGCAGAATGAAAACTCCATTAGGAAAGCTAAGGCTAAAACTGCTTGAACATCAGTTCAAATTGAAAAATACGTTTACAGTGGAAGAATATCAAGAAATGAAGCAATCATTACATGAAATACGGATGACATTTGCGGCCTATGAACAATGGGATTTATACCAGCGGGCCACCGATATGATCACCATCCTCCTCTTTCAATACGCCCTCAAGCAAAACCACCATTAACACTTTCACTTTTTATGAGCAGCGTATTTCTTATGAAAGGACGGTGCTGTTTTAAAGTTGGCCAAATATCATATAGCATCAAAAATGCGGAAATGAAAAAAGTAAGGGATGTCCCCTTACTTTTTGATCAATCGGTGTATATGTCTGTAAACACCATTTAATTAGAATCCATCTGTGACATCATATTCGTAACGGATATCGGCTTTGACATTGCTCATAGTAGATCTCGCAGTAGCCTTTGCGTTGTACTTAAAGCTCCATTTTTGAGCTACTTTTAATTCATCTTCCAGTGAAATACGATAGGACCCACTTGTTGCAGATGAAACAAGTGATGTGTACCAAATATTACTTTCACTAGCCATCAGTTTGTGTGTGACATTTCCTTGGTTAGGCGATTGGGTACTAGTCGTTGAAATCGATTTAACGACAGCACGTTTAGGAACTGTGGAATTATTAGTTAAATCCATTGTAATGACTGAAGAATCAACTCCTAAAAAATTTAAAGAAGAATTCCCCAAGTTAGTAGCAGTCCCCGTAAAATTGAATGTCCCATTCCCAGATTTGATACGATCTTGGATGGAGACAGTAAAATACATATTTCCCGTATATGTACCACGGGTCACTTTCACAAAATAAGTTTCTGAAGTTGAAGTAACTTCACCAGTGTTGGCAAAAATAAATGGCGTTATTGAATCAGGATTAATAACTTCGGACCCTGTCCTAGAGTTTTTCGAATTATACACTTCGATTTTCATCCCTGTATATTGCTTATTATACGAACTTCTTACATAAACCCTTTCACCTTTATTGATCGTGAACTGATAATACGCTTCATTTTCACCTTCAGGTAAGATTGTTGTATCTGAACGACTATTTTTCCAATATCCCATTGAGCTGGCTGTGTTAGGACTGTTATTCCCCGTGATAGCCGCTTCCGCTGAATGAGGTGCAAAAAAACTAGTAACAAGCACGAATGCCAATGCAGGTAATAAAAAACGTTTGAAGATAGTATTTGTCATATTTTAACCCTCCTTGTAATAATTACTATATCGGATCAAAACTAACAAATTTTAACTGAAATGCCGATATATTTAATAATCACTAATTTTTTAAAAAAGGAGAATCAAAATGAATATTAATACGTCATACACGGCAGCTTCAAACAATCAGAACCGAATAGGCTCTAAAGACCAATCAACTATTAAAAGTACAAATGAGGTGATGACCGAATCTGATAGACGGATGAAAATATTAGATGAAAAATACGAAAAAATAAATGAACAAAATAAACGTTTCAATGATCCTCAAGACCATATATATAATAAGTATAGAAACCCTTACTCTTCTTATTTCAGAAGTGATCTAACAAAACCGGAAAGAGAAGCTGCTTACATTATGGAAATGAGTTGGGCAAGGAATAATAAAGGTGGACAATATGACTTCAATGATGCCATCTTCCGTAATGAAAAACGGTACGATCCAACCCAAGAAAGCGTAGAGAAAAAAATATTCAATCGTCAAAAGGTCAACGAACAATTACAAGATTTATTCTCTAAAAACGGGATATCCATTCCTAAAAACACAAATCTCACTTTTACCATTGACCCGAACAATTTTAAATTAGTGGTAAGTGGTTCAAAAGACGAATCGCTGATGAAACAAATAGAAGACTTATTAAATACAACCAACAATACAAGAGAATTATTTTTCCATATCATGAAAAGCAGAAATGATGATTCTACTCAATTCACACCGGATTCTCTGGCAAAGTTCCATCTTGTCAATCAAATCAAAGCGGTCACAGGCTACAATTTAAAGGATTTAAGCATTGTAAATGGTCAATTTGTAACGGATAACGGAACGAATATTTTTGATCTATACAAAGAAGAACTTCTTAAAAATCCATATACAGCAGAAAATGCGCGCATTGCCGCTTCACATTATGGTGCACAGCTATTTGATCTAGCGAAAAACGGGTTTGATTCCATTCCAGATTTGGTGTTATCTATTGGTTATCAAAACGATTCTTTACAAGACATTGGGCAAAAAGTGAATTATGGGGTTAAGAAAGCGATAGATTAACAAAACTTGAACGATGACAGATACAAAATCATTAGCGATAACGAAAGACTCTATAACAATTGATGTTACAGAGTCTTTTCTATTGAAATGCGCTGGTTTGCACAAAATATCAACATGGTAATTTTGACTATAGTCGATGTTTTTCACTTTTTTATTGATGAAAATGTTAAAATGATGAGTAGCGTATTTTTTTATGAAAGGACGGTGCTTGGCATGACGGAACTTCTCGATGACCGGCTGCCGCCGCAAAATATAGAAGCCGAGCAGGCCGTATTAGGTGCTGTTTTTTTAGAACCATCTGCGCTAACGCTCGCTTCTGAGGTATTAATTCCAGAGGATTTCTATAGAATGTCGCATCAAAAGATTTACAATGCGATGCTTGTACTTGGCGATAGAGGAGAACCGGTCGATCTTGTCACGGTGACATCTGAGCTTGCCAATACAGATTTACTAGAAGAGGTAGGCGGGATTTCGTATTTAACCGACATTGCGAACTCTGTCCCAACTGCCGCAAACATTGAATACTATGCAAAAATTGTAGAAGAGAAATCCATTTTAAGACGTCTGATCCGAACGGCGACAACCATTGCACAAGATGGATACACGCGTGAGGATGAAGTAGAGGACCTGTTGAGCGATGCGGAAAAGACCATTATGGAAGTGGCGCAGCGTAAAAACTCAGGAGCCTTTCAAAACATTAAGGACGTTCTTGTTCAAACATACGATAATATTGAACAGCTTCATAACCGTAAAGGCGATATCACAGGGATTCCAACAGGTTTCTCTGAGCTTGACCGGATGACAGCTGGATTCCAGCGAAATGATTTAATCATTGTAGCGGCTCGTCCATCAGTAGGGAAAACCGCCTTCGCATTGAACATTGCCCAAAATGTCGCAACCAAAACGGACGAAAGTGTTGCTATCTTTAGTTTAGAGATGGGTGCTGAGCAGCTCGTTATGCGTATGCTTTGTGCAGAGGGGAATATCAATGCACAAAACCTAAGAACCGGTAATCTGACAGAAGAGGACTGGGGCAAGCTGACAATGGCGATGGGGTCGCTGTCAAACAGCGGAATTTTCATTGACGATACACCTGGAATCAGAGTAAGTGAAATTCGCTCGAAATGCCGCCGATTGAAGCAAGAAAATGGTCTTGGCATGATCCTGATTGACTACTTGCAGCTCATTCAAGGGAGCGGGCGATCAAGCGATAACCGTCAGCAGGAGGTTTCTGAAATCTCTAGGGCATTAAAATCGCTGGCAAGGGAGCTTGAAGTTCCGGTTATTGCCTTGTCTCAGCTTTCCCGTGGGGTAGAGCAGCGTCAGGACAAACGTCCGATGATGTCTGATATTCGTGAATCAGGAAGTATCGAGCAGGATGCCGATATCGTGGCATTCCTTTATCGTGATGATTACTATGACAAAGAATCAGAGAATAAGAACATTATCGAAATCATTATTGCCAAACAGCGTAACGGTCCAGTTGGTACAGTATCACTGGCGTTCGTCAAAGAATATAACAAATTCGTCAATCTGGAAAGAAGATTTGATGATGCGGGTGTTCCGCCCGGTGCTTAAAGCCCAGCTCAAGAAGCTGGGCTTTTTTGGTTGATCTACATCGAAAGAATGATTGAAAAAACAATCAAAATGAGGAGGAGAGAGAAAAAGAGAGAGCGTATACTAAAAGGAGAAAAGGAGTGAAGACTGATGAAATTTCAACAGTTTGAAGCCGCTCAATTACGTATCGCACGCCCAACCGTCAACATGAAAGAGGTTGTTTCCTTTTATGAAGAAGGCTTAGGGCTCAAACGAATAGGCTCATTTGATCAGCATGAAGGGTACGATGGTGTGATGCTCGGGCTGCCTCACCAGCATGTTCATTTAGAAATCACCAAACATGAAGAAGAAGAAAGCCTGCCCGTCCCGCATCCAGAACAGCTGCTTGTTTTCTATATTCCAGATGCAGAAGAATTTCAGCAAATGAAAGAGAGGTTGCTCTCATTTGGCGGACGGCTTGTCACCTCAACGAATCCATACTGGGACCGGGGAGGAGCAACCATTGAAGACCCAGATGGGTATCGAGTTGTGCTGATGAACACAGATGGTATTACACCTGTTTAAAAAAGACGCCCATTGTTGGGGGTCTTTTTTATGTTGATGAACAGCTGGAAACGATAAAAAGTTGTTTTTGCTCAAAATCTCCATTTTTAAGCACTGGAAAAGTGATTAAAGCGCTTTTCTTTATATTTAAAACGAACAAAATTTGATTTCGAGATATTAATGTTCGGATTTCGCGTTGACTTTTTCGTTGTGCATTGATAAAATAAATGTGTTTGAAAGAGATAACGTTTTGAAAGGTTAACGGAGGTGCACGATATGTCTTCAGTAGTCGTAGTAGGTACGCAGTGGGGTGACGAAGGGAAAGGGAAAATTACCGATTTCCTTTCAGAAAATGCAGAGGTGATTGCCCGTTATCAAGGGGGAAACAATGCAGGTCACACGATCAAATTTGATGGAGTGACATACAAGCTACACCTCATTCCATCCGGTATTTTTTATAAAGAGAAAACTTGTGTCATCGGTAATGGAATGGTGGTTGATCCTAAAGCGTTGGTCACTGAGCTTGCGTATCTTCACGAACGGAATGTGAGTACAGATAACCTCAGAATCAGCAATAGAGCCCATGTTATTCTGCCTTACCATTTAAAATTGGACGAGGTAGAAGAAGAGCGGAAAGGGGCTAACAAGATCGGTACGACGAAAAAAGGAATCGGACCAGCTTATATGGATAAAGCTGCCCGCGTTGGTATCCGCGTCGCAGATCTATTAGATCGTGAAGTATTTGAAGAGAAGCTTGCACGTAATCTAGAAGAGAAAAATCGTCTCTTAGAGAAAATGTATGACACAGAAGGCTTCAAGATTGAAGATATTTTAGACGAGTATTATGAATATGGCCAGCAAGTGAAAAAATATGTCGTAGACACATCTGTTGTTTTGAATGATGCACTAGATGAAGGCCGCCGCGTGCTATTTGAAGGAGCACAAGGGGTCATGCTTGATATCGATCAAGGGACATACCCATTTGTGACGTCATCTAACCCGGTAGCTGGAGGCGTGACAATTGGTTCTGGTGTAGGACCAACAAAAATTCAACATGTAGTCGGCGTGTCAAAAGCGTACACAACACGTGTTGGAGATGGCCCATTCCCAACAGAACTCCATGATGAAATTGGTGATCAAATTCGTGAGGTTGGCCGTGAATACGGTACGACAACTGGACGCCCGCGCCGTGTCGGCTGGTTTGACAGCGTTGTTGTCCGCCATGCACGCCGTGTGAGCGGAATTACAGATTTATCTCTTAACTCAATTGATGTACTAACAGGGATTGAAAAATTGAAAATCTGTGTCGCTTATAAATTGAATGGAGAAATCACTGAGGAATTCCCAGCAAGCCTAAATGAATTAGCGAAATGTGAGCCTGTCTACGAAGAAATGCCAGGATGGACAGAGGATATTACAGGTGTGAAGAACTTAAGTGAGCTGCCTGCAAATGCCCGCCATTATTTAGAGCGCATTTCACAATTAACAGGTATTCCACTTTCCATTTTCTCAGTCGGACCAGATCGTTCACAAACGAACGTTGTCCGCAGCGTGTACCGTCCATAAGAATAGATTGATGAAGCGCCAGTAAAATCTCGCATTTTACTGGTGTTTTTTTGTTTAAATATTCCTTAATTTCACTAGAACGGACTTCCGGTCATTACCAAAATATGATAACTGTATAGGAGGGAAGGAGCGTTCTAGTGGAAAAAAGAATACGATTATTAGATATTTTACGAGGTTTTGCCATACTAGGCACCTTGGGAACGAACGTCTGGTTTTTTGCGTATGCAGGGGATTCCTTTGCGACAGATCAGATTGCGGATGAATATGAAAATGGCAGTTTTCTAGAAAGTCTTGTCTCCATGTTCGTTTATGGAAAAATGCTCTCGCTGCTCACGATCATGTTTGGTGTTGGATTGGAGCTGAAATACCAGCAGGCAAAAAGGAAGGACACGCCTTGGCCGGGTACTTATTTGTGGATTCTTTTATTTTTATTTATCGAAGGCTTTGTCCATTTTACGCTTGTGATGGAATATGATGTGCTCATGAGCTATGCCGTTACGGGGCTGCTTGTGGCTTACATTGTACGGGGAGGAAGCAGGCGCATCAAAAAGGGCATGATTTTCTCAGGTGTGATTCATCTGCTCGTGATGTCATGTCTGATGCTGTACTCCCTCTCTGAAATGGAGTCAGCGACTGATGATCAAAGCGGTGAACCGGCGCTGGAAGAGCAGCTGCCAGAGACATGGATCTCGCAGATTCAAGAACGGTTACAATACTTCTTCATGTACCGAGAAGAAGCGATCTTTATTATTCCAATGAACACATTTCTGTTTTTATTGGGTGTGCGGATGATGAGAGCCGGTGTATTTTATGCAAATGAACGCGGACAATCTCTCCGGAAAATATTGTTCCGAATCGGACTGTGGATTGGTCTGCCGCTGAATGCACTAGTTTTCGTATCGAACGATTTAGTGGAATTTGTGGTTCGCTACGCCTTTTCACCATTTCTCTCTATTTTCTATATAGCTGTCATTGCGAAGCTCCTCGCACGCACGGAGTCTTGGTTCATGTGGACTTGGTTTGAATATGTAGGGAAAATGGCGCTTAGCTGCTACATCCTGCAAAATGTCATCTGTTCCATTCTTTTTTATAGCTGGGGATTGGGTCTTGGCGGTCAAATCAATGCGCCCCTTATTGTATTGGCATGGCTGTTGATTTCACTTCTGCAAATCGCGATTTCAGCAGTTTGCCTAAAGGTTTGGAGAATTGGACCAATGGAATATATCCGTTCACGGGCACTTCGCCGGGTGACGATGAAACAAGCATCATAAAGGGGAGAGCACAATGTTTTTTAAAAAAATGACGAAAAGAGAACAAGCGAATGCACATAAAGCTGCTGTGCCGGCATTTGTCTTTTATCTTCTGGCATTAGGAGGGCATGCGCTGTACGCATTTTTCCAAGGTGACAGACCACCGGTTACTTTTGTCATTTTAATGGCGGGACTCCTTGTCTTTTTCTCCGCTGACTGGCTATTTAACAAAAAACGTTCATAAAAAAGCCCTCATCGCGAGGGCTTTTTCCTTACTTCAGGCTTTTATATTGGCCTTTTAAATTTTTACGGATGTACTGAATGATTTTGCGTAGTTCGTTGGCATGCGGTCTGCCAAACGGACTTGTTTGTCTTTGCTGATAGAGCACTTGACCTTTTTCATTTAATAAGAAATAGGCGGGTTCACCGTGCACCCCGTGGTCTTCATATGGGGCATCTTCCCCGTGATAGTGGACTTCATATGCTTTTAATGACGTGAGATCATGGTCATACATGATCGGGAAGGACAGTTCCTCTTTATCCGCAAATGCCTTCAAGTCATCAGGGTTATCCGTTGAAATCGCCATCAAGTGAATATCCTTGTCCTGAAAGTATGATTGCTGCTGTTCGAGTTCTTTTAATTCTTCGACACATACTGGGCACCAAGATCCTCTAAAGAAAACGATCAGGTGCCAGCTTTGATGCTCCTCTAAATGTTTGTCGAAATCAATGTGTTCGCCCTGTATTGTTGGAAGTGAAAAGTTGGGCATTTTATCTCCTAATTTGAATGAACTCATACTGTTTCCTCCTTTTTCAATGACAATGTCACTTGTTTCATGTATAGCCATTTTTGAGCGGCCTGAAACGTGTCTATGTGTTTGAGTAGGCAGAAGACATCCGAAAAGGGCTATCTAATGAAGGCGGTTGCAGAAGTGGGAGCTTTGATAGAAGATATTTCAATCCGACACTTTTTTTAAAAAAATGTCGAAAAACGTATTGCCATATGTATTTACTCTATGATATTATAAATCTCGTTGTTGCAAAGGTCTCTGAAACTTGTTAGGATGCGATGTTCCAGCTTTTTTAAAGCGATTGGTTTGGCGCAATACAGCTTCTTCAGATTCACTTTTCACAAGCCGAGAGCCATTAGCTCAGTTGGTAGAGCATCTGACTTTTAATCAGAGGGTCGAAGGTTCGAGTCCTTCATGGCTCACCATGTATTGGCCCGTTGGTCAAGCGGTTAAGACACCGCCCTTTCACGGCGGTAACACGGGTTCGAATCCCGTACGGGTCATTGATTTACTTTAGCGTTAAGCTAATTTTTTCCTCACTTGCTTGAAGGAGCACCACGATTGCTTTTTCGGGCAAGTTACTGAGGTCCGGTAGTTCAGTTGGTTAGAATGCCTGCCTGTCACGCAGGAGGTCGCGGGTTCGAGTCCCGTCCGGACCGCCATTTATACATATTCATCTTTTTGATGATGGCTCGGTAGCTCAGTTGGTAGAGCAACGGACTGAAAATCCGTGTGTCGGCGGTTCGATTCCGTCCCGAGCCACTTCCAAACGCATCTGCAATCGCAGGTGCGTTTTTATTATGAAAAGAAGGCATAAAAAGGGAGAAGCCGGACCTAGGTAGGGCCCGGCTCCATAAGAAGAAGACGTTACATCTATATAGACGTCTGGTGATTGGAAAAGTTTCAATAAAAAAGGAAAAAGTCATCAATTTTTTCGAGCGGCGCCTTCCTATCCAACGTTTACTAGAAAAGAAAGCCGTTATTATTTTTATCTTTGCCTCGTAAAACGTTATAATAGACAGTGAGCCTTTTTTTCATAAATGGAAAAGGTGTAATGATACATGCAAAATGGAATGACATAGATTCTAAAAATGCAGGAGGAAATCACAATGGAAAAAAAGATTCTTGTCGTAGATGATGAAAAACCGATTGCTGATATATTGGAATTTAATTTAAGGAAAGAGGGCTATGAGGTTCATTGTGCATATGATGGAAACGAAGCCCTTGAAATGGTAGAAGAAATCAAGCCGGACATTATTCTGCTCGACATTATGCTGCCGAATAAAGATGGTGTTGAAGTATGCCGTGAAGTGAGAAAGAAATATGATATGCCGATTATCATGCTGACAGCAAAAGACTCTGAAATTGATAAAGTCATCGGCCTTGAGCTTGGCGCAGATGATTATGTGACAAAGCCTTTCAGCACACGTGAGCTGCTTGCCCGCGTGAAAGCGAATTTGAGAAGACAAACCGCTGCTCCGCAGACGGAGGAAGAATCTGAATCAAATGATATTGAGGTTGGATCACTTGTTATTTATCCAGATGCGTATGTGGTGTCTAAGCGCGAGGAAACGATTGAATTGACGCACCGTGAGTTCGAACTGCTTCATTATTTAGCGAAACATATCGGACAAGTCATGACACGTGAGCACTTGCTGCAAACCGTATGGGGCTATGATTACTTCGGAGATGTTCGTACAGTAGACGTCACAGTCCGCCGTCTTCGTGAAAAGATTGAAGACAACCCTAGCCACCCGAGCTGGATCGTGACAAGACGAGGCGTCGGCTATTATTTAAGAAACCCAGAGCAGGACTAAGATTCTTATGAGTAAAGTAGGTTTTTTTCGCTCGATTCACTTCAAATTGACCTTGATTTACGTGCTGCTGATCATCGTCGCCATGCAGATCATTGGCGTGTACTTTGTGAAGCAGCTAGAGCAGTCCTTAATTAATTCATATGATAATTCCTTGAATCAGCGAATCTACTCGTTATCGTATTACCTAGAACAAGATTCATCGAAAAGCAAGGCAGAATTAAAAGAGGATGCTCAAAAGATATTAAACGATTTTAACAACAAAGATGAGTCTAATGAAATCTCTGAAGTCAGCTATATTGACGAAAGCAGAGAGGTCATTGCCTCTGTAAATAACGGCAGCCAAGAGATTGCCGGCAAGAAAATCACTGATCAAATCATTAGCCGTATTTTCGCGGTCGGCAAAGACTATGAGAAAAAATTCTATGACCCTGAGTCAAATAAAAGGGTGCGTATTTCTGCGACAGCCGTAAAAAATGAGAACCAAGAGACCGTTGGTGTGATTTATGTTGTGTCTTCAATGGAAAGTGTGTTTAACCAAATGCGAACCATTAACACCATTTTAGCGACTGGGACACTGATTGCACTTGGGACGACTGCTCTACTTGGTATCTTCATCTTCAGAACGATCACTCATCCTATTTCAGATATGAGAAAGCAGGCGATTGAGCTTGCCAAAGGGAACTTCTCCAGAAAGGTCCGGAAGTATGGACATGACGAGATTGGCCAGCTTGCGACAACCTTTAACCATCTGACGAGAGAGCTGGAGGAAGCTCAGCTGATGACGGAGGGGGAGCGGAAAAAGCTTTCTTCTGTTATTGCCTATATGACGGACGGTGTCATCGCAACGAATCAAAACGGTGCAATTATTCTATTAAACAGCCCTGCATTAGAGCTGTTAAATGTTTCACGTGAAACAGCACTAGAGATGCCGATCACGTCTTTGCTTGGCTTAGAGGAAACTCATACATTTGAAGATTTAGTCGAAAATCAAGATTCCATGCTGATAGAAATTGAACGCGAAGACCAGCTGTCTGTATTGCGTGTGAATTTTTCCGTCATTCAGAAAGAGCATGGGAAAATTGATGGCTTAATTGCGGTCATTTATGACGTCACAGAGCAGGAGAAAATTGATGCGGAACGCCGTGAATTCGTCGCGAACGTATCGCATGAGCTGCGCACACCGCTGACGACGATGCGAAGCTACCTTGAGGCGCTGGCTGAAGGTGCGATTGGTGATAAAGAGCTTGCGCCAAGATTCCTCAGTGTCACGCAAAATGAAACTGAGCGCATGATCCGGCTTGTTAATGACCTGCTGCAGCTGTCTAAGTTCGACAGCAAGGATTATCAATTCAACCGTGAGTGGACGAACTTTATCAGGTTTATCTCGCTCGTCATTGATCGTTTTGAAATGACGAAGGAGCAGCATGTCGATTTTATCCGCAACCTGCCGCAGCGTGAAGTATATGTGGAAATCGACCAAGATAAAATTACTCAGGTGCTCGATAATATCATTTCCAATGCCATGAAATACTCACCAGAGGGTGGACACATCACGTTTACCGTTGATCTGGATGAAGAGAAAGGCCTTGTGTTATTCAGCGTCAAAGATGAAGGAATCGGTATTCCGAAGAAGGATATGGATAAAATCTTTGAACGTTTTTATCGGGTAGATAAAGCAAGAACAAGAAAGCTCGGCGGAACCGGCCTCGGTCTTGCGATTGCAAAAGAAATGGTTCAAGCTCATGGCGGAGATATTTGGGCTGACAGCATTGAAGGAAAAGGGACAACGGTGACCTTTACCCTTCCGTACAATGAAGAACAAGAGGATGATTGGGATGAAGCGTGAGACCTTTAAAACCATAATATTGACAATCCTAATTGCGATCAGTCTTGTATTTACGTGGAACATCTGGATGTTCCAGCCCGTCATGCAGGATCAGGCAGATACCGGCACAAAGGTCGTGGAAACGAAGAAGATTTCAAGCGACGAGCCTAGAAGTCTCATTGATGTCGTGAAGCCGCGCGAGATGTTCATTCATTCAAATGGAGAGCATTTTAAAGTGGATCAAAAGGAACTCTTTCAAAACTTTTGGAATGATGTGAGCCTTTGGGATGTCAAAGAGATTAATGATGTGTCAGATCAATATTCCGAGCAGAAATTTAAGAATTTCTTCTATGGACGCGAAGGACAAGGGAAAACATTGGATCTTGTGTTCAATGATCCGATTCCGATTGATATTTTCCAAGCGCTCTTTAAATGGCCGAACAAGTCCATTGAATACAACTCGTTTGATCGGATGATCGTGCCATTCGCCCAGCAGGATAAGGCGAATAAAAAAGTATATTTGGTCTCATACAGCAAGGAGACGGTGCTTGAGCTGACAATTGAGTCCGCCAATTACCGTAATCTTATGAACAGTATCGCAGCCGCTCAAAACGAGATGCCGCGCTATGATCTTTATACATTCTCGACGAATTCTAAACGAGATTTCCTTCTTCCGAGAAAGCAAAAGCAGCTTGAAGCGAAGATGTTCTTTATCGAAACGATTAAGACAAACAAGTTCAAAGACGCTTTGTTTACGGACCCGAGCCTTGTCGGTGAGGAATCTAATTTAAACCGGACGGTGTACACAGATGGCACAAGCCGCCTTGAAGCCAATCAAAAAGACCACCGCATTCAATATCAGCACCGCAATATCAATTCCAGCACTGTTTTCCAAACGGGGGATTTGATTAAGCGAAGCGTGAAATATTTCAATGATACGGGAAGCTTTACTGATGATTATCAGTATTTTGGCATCAACAGCAACCAGCAGCTGTCCTTCAATATGTTTATGGACGGTCTGCCGATTGTGAACAGTACAAAGCATCCATTTGGGATGACCTCCCTTGAAGTCCAATGGGCGAATGATGACATTTTGAATTACAAGCGTCCAAACTATATTCTTGGCAATAAAGCGAGTCAAAGTGAACAGGTCAAGCTGATGAACGGGACAGAGCTGAAGGACTTGATCATCAAGCAGACGAAATATGATGATCTGGAGAAAATTGAACAGATTTTCCCTGCATATCAAGCTGCTTCAACTGCATCAGATCAAGATCAAGCGATGTTTGTCTGGCTGGAGCCTGTATGGTGTATGAAGTATAACGGCAAAACCGTGATTCTATCGAATGATCTTTTGACAGAGGGGAGCGAGAATCATGGAGTGGAATAAGACCAAAACGATCTTTATCCTAGCCTTTCTCGTTCTCGATATCTTTCTAGGTTTTCAATACTTTGAAAAACGGTCAACCGATCATTTTGCGATTATCGAAAAAACGGATACGCTGGAAGAAATGAAGGCAGACGGGATCAAATATGGCAATCTATCAGATGAAGCGAAGATTGGATACCGCATTACAGCTGAAAAGAAGCAATATACGAAAAAGGATGTCAACGGATTAGCTGATCAAAAGGCGAAAAGTACATTCCCGAAAACAGAAAAAGATGATCCTGTCACGCTGCTTGAAATGACCTTCAACAAGCCAGTTGCCTTGCCGAAAAAGGATATTAAAACAGCGGCGACGAACCTTGTGAACCAGCGTTTGCTGGATGGGAAGAATTATAAGCTGTGGAATATAGATGAGGAGACAGGAAAAATCGTCTTTTTCCAAACGTATAAAGGGAAATACATCTTCCAAGAAGGCCTTGATGACACCGAAACCATCGGGCAAATCACCTTAAATCTCAACGATCAAAACGAAGTCGTCTCATATCAGCAATCGATGGTGACATCGATTAATGAAGTGAGAAAAGAAACCCTTGTCCCAGCACTTGAAACCGTGAAGGACTTATATACGCAAAATATGCTGAGCCAAAACACGACCGTGAAAAAGGTAGAGCTTGGCTACTATACGCAATACCCGGGGGCAAGCACGCAAGTCATGGTACCTGTATGGCGGGTGGAGCTTGAAGGCGTATCAGCAGGTTCAAAGAAAAAGACAGAAGAAGAATATTTGATCAATGCCATTGATGGCTCAACACTTGATCATATAGAGAAAGATGACAAATCTTCAATGGAGTGAGAGAACATGAGCTTGCAGTTCAGTGTACTAGCGAGCGGAAGTACGGGGAACGCTTTTTATTTAGAAACAGACGAGCATGCCTTTTTGGTGGATGCTGGTTTAAGCGGCAAACAGATGGTCGAGCTGCTTAGCCAAATCGACCGCAAGCCTGAGGACTTGGACGGCATTTTTGTGACACACGAGCACTCCGATCATATTAAAGGGCTTGGTGTCATGGCAAGAAAGTACAAGCTTCCTGTCTATGCAAATGCGAAAACATGGAAGGCAATGGAGTCTCATATCGGAAAGATTGACACAGAGCAGAAATTCCATTTTGATATGGAGACCGTTCAATCCTTTGGCGGCCTTGATGTCGAGTCATTTGGCGTCTCACACGATGCGGCAGAGCCTATGTTTTACGTGTTCCATTATGGAGGGCGCAAACTTGCCCTCATGACAGATACAGGCTATGTGAGTGACCGCATGAAAGGCATTATTAAGTCAGCCAATACGTTTGTGTTTGAGAGCAATCATGATGTCGGGATGCTGCAAATGGGCCGCTACCCATGGAGCATTAAGCGCAGAATTCTGAGTGATGTCGGACATGTATCAAATGAAGATGCTGCTCTCGCGATGACAGATGTCATTGGAGATGCCACCTCACGCATTTATTTGGCTCACTTGAGTCAAGATAACAACATGAAGGATTTAGCCCGTATGGCGGTCCAGCAGACGCTTGAAATGAAGGGCTTTGTTGTGGGGGACGGCTTTGATTTATTTGATACGGACCCGAAAAAAGCAACCCCGCTTTGCGCCGTATGATTTTTATAATCGTATGATTAAGATAAGAGCTTCTTACCAACACTATATACATCATCTATTCACTGAAAGGAAGGAAACATAGTGGATTATCGCGATGTAGAGTGGAAGCCGAGACGAAGCAGAAAAGGATATTTTCTTTCTGGTTTGATCGGTGTATTGGTAGGAGCTTTTTTAATGGGGTTCTTTTTCCCCTATGTATCTGGACAGAGCGGCAGTCCCTTTGGATGGCAGCAGAACGGTGATGGACAAGCATCTCAGGGCCCTTTAAAAACTGTGAATGTAAACGTCAATGATGCAGTCACGAAAGTGGTGTCTAATATGTCAGATACGGTGGTCGGCGTCATTAATATCCAAAAGTCGAGCTTTTGGGAGGAAGGCGGAGAAGCAGGCAGCGGGTCAGGTGTGATTTATAAAAAAAAGGGTGACACGTTTTATATTGTCACAAACCATCACGTCATCAAAGGCGCCAACCAGCTTGAAGTGAGCCTCCATGACGGGACAAGAATTAGTGCCAATCTTGTCGGCAGCGATCAGCTCATGGATTTAGCAGTTCTCACTGTCAAAAGTAATAAAATTAAGAAAACGGCAGCCTTCGGTAACTCAGATCATGTGAAACCGGGTGAGCCAGTCATTGCCATTGGAAATCCATTAGGGCTTGAATTCGCAGGCTCTGTCACACAAGGAGTCATATCAGGCACAGAGCGTGCGATCCCTGTTGACTCAAATGGAGACGGACAGACGGATTGGAATGCAGAGGTACTGCAAACAGATGCCGCCATCAATCCTGGAAACAGCGGTGGTGCCTTGATCAATATGGATGGAAAGGTGATCGGCATCAACTCAATGAAGATTGCTGAATCAGAGGTAGAAGGAATCGGGCTGTCTATTCCAGCGAATCTGGTCATCCCTGTCATAGAGGATTTAGAGCGTTATGGAGAGGTAAAGCGTCCGTATCTTGGCGTCGGCATGAAATCATTAGCGGATATTGCGAGCTACCACTGGCAGGAAACGTTGAAACTGCCATCTAAGGTTACATCTGGGGTCGTTGTTATGAGTGTTGAGCCGTTATCTCCAGCAGGAAAAGCGAGACTAAAAGAGCTGGATGTCGTGACCTCCTTCGATGGTAAGAGTGTTCAAAATATCGTAGATCTTCGTAAGTATTTATATCAAAGGAAGGTCGGCGACAAGGTAAAGGTGCAATTTTACCGAAGCGGGAAGAAAAAGTCAGCAGAGATCAAACTTTCTCAAACCGACCGATATGGCGGCTAACCAGTTCCAGTAAGGGACTGGTTTTTTTGGCATGACTGACATATGATGAAGGAAAGGGGGCGGTACGATTGGTTACACTACAACGGATGTCACAAACTGATTACGATGTATTGATAGAGAAGGCCATTCAGCGGTACGCGGAAGAAAAGGTACTCGCAGGAACATGGAAGAAGGAAGAATCACTTGCGAACGCAGAAGAACAATTTGACAGGCTTCTTCCAGAAGGACTTCAGACAGAGCATCATGAGCTGTGGAATTTCTTAAACGAAGATGAAGCGATTGGCTGGGTTTGGCTTTGTTATGACCCGAATCACCCGCAACACGAAGGATTTATTTATAACTTTATTTTGTTTGAAGCTTATCGAGGAAAAGGCTTTGCAAAGCAGGCCATTGCTGCATTAGAGGAGCAGGCAAAGTCATTAGGTGTGCAAAAACTCTCGCTCCATGTCTTTGCTCACAATCAAATCGCCCGTTCGCTGTACGAGAAAACGGGATTTGCAGAAACCGGTATCTATATGAGTAAACCTTTATAAAAAAGAAGAAGTACCGTGCAGAAAGCGTACGGTACTTTTTTATGAGGACGTCATGGCATCCTGAGCCGTGACTCTGTATAAATCGACTTTACACTTCACGAAAGCGCGAATGATCGCTGGAACTTGAGCTTCTGAACGAATTAACAATGAGGTCTCGTCATCACTGATCACAAGATCTGTTCCGACAGTTTGTAGGTACTGCGTGAGAACAGGTTTCACCTCATCATCAATCCATGCATGCTTGAAGGTTGCACGTATGTTTGAGGATGTGATGGTTTTCTCTTGAGGATGAGTATGTGGGGACACTAATTTTCCTTCAGAAATGAACGCCGTTTTGGTACAAATACTATTGGTGAACCTTGGGCGGTCAGCTGTTAAAAAGACGGTTTTCCCTTCATCCTTTAATGTTTCAATGACCCGCTGAATGTGCAAGATCGAATCTGCATCAATATCGGCAAAAGGTTCGTCAAGTAAAATAAATTCCGGCTGATGGGCGATGGCCTGCGCCATTCCAAGCCGTTTCTTCATACCAGGTGTGAAGGCACCGACCTTCTCCTGATGATCATGATGTAAACCGACAAATTCGAGCAGTTCTTCATAATCACTCGTTCTCTGGCGTGTTCCAGTGATTTTTGATAAATAGGCAATATGCTCAAGAGCCGTAAGACCTTCATATAAATCCGTATATTCTGGCAGAACACCGATATGCTGTCTCACTTTTTTTAGCGAAGGCATATTCATCACTGTAAACGTACCAGAGGTAGGGCGGGAGATCCCGGTAATGATATTGAAAAACGTCGTCTTACCAGATCCCTTTGGTCCAATGAGACCGAAGATATCGCCCTGATTGACATCAAGATTAATATGATCTATTGCGACTTTTGTACGATATTTTTTTGTGAGCCCTTTTGTATGAAGCATCTACACATCCCTCCTTTGAAACAGCAGTGCAGTTCCAATGAGTAAGATAACGGTCAATGCCGTGTTCATTAGGACGTAGGTCAGCGGTTCACTCCAGCGCGCATAATAATAAGGAGTCATATATTGGAACCAATGAATCATTCGTTCTGAAGAAAGAACAGAAATCATACTGACGATTGGGAAAAGAAAGGAAAATAACATACCGACAAACATTGATTTCTGCGGTGTTGGAAAGAGCATGGACAAAAATAAAGCACATGAGATACCGACACTGATAAAGGTTAAGATTTTTAAGGCATCTGAGAACAGAAAACGGTGTGAAATCACCATATTCAGCACATATGTCGTCATAATACAGCTAAGCCAAAACAGCATCAGTCCAAGATATTTCCCGATGATAATGTTCAAACGGGTTGTTTTACTGACGAGAAAACGAATGGTTTTCAAATGAATTTCGCGGCTTAAAATATCATGAGACAACAAAAAAATAAGGAAGAAACCAAATAAAGACATCACCAGTTCATTCCCAATAGAATAAGGATCCTTTGCCAGTTCCCATTTTTCCTGATGAGCAGCGATAAACGGAAGACTTGAAACAAAAGTAGATAAAATGAAAATAATAACAATTGTTAAAATAGATTTTGTGCTTTTGAAGAGCTGCTTAAACTCATTCATACAGATGGTCCACACACGCTGTACCTCCCTTCACCTTTATTATACCCCTAGAAAAGAAAGACACCATATCTCGCTCTTTAACATTTGTTTAAATTTCATAAAAAGAAGACTCTTCCAGCACCAGTTGACTCATTTTTAAAAATGTTCAGAAAAATATCTTGATTTATCAAAAAACATCATGTATGATAGCTTTAATTCAAGATAACTATACAGGCAATGACGAGAGAAAGTACAATCATCAATTTTTCCACAGAGAGCTTCGGCAGCTGAAAAGAAGCAAAAATAATGATTCGAAAAATGGTCTCTGAGCCTCGTGCTGAACATATCTATGATATTAGTAGGTGACGACGAGAGTTGGTACTCGTTATCAAAACCACAGTATATGAGCCAGATTGGAGCTTTGTACTTGTAGAGGCTGTTTAGCGCGAGCAAACAGTAAATAAAGGTGGTACCACGAGACAAATACCTCGTCCTTATGATTCAAAGATAAGGATGGGGTATTTTTTATTGTCCACTTTTTTCATACAATTGTTCAAATGTTCCACGTGAAACACCACATCCATTTTTTCAAATGAAAGGGAGATTGACATGAGTGAACATGCATTGGTTTTACAATCAGATTTCGGCATTGATGATGGAGCTGTCAGTGCAATGTATGGAGTGGCAAATACGGTCAGCAGCAGCATCCGCATTTTCGATTTAACACACAATATTCCGCAGTATGACATTTGGGAGGCATCTTATCGCCTGCTTCAAACCGTCACATACTGGCCGGAAGAGACGGTATTCGTTTCCGTCGTTGACCCGGGCGTTGGATCAGAGAGAAAAAGTCTTGTCGTCAAAACGACAAGTTCACACTATATTATTACCCCAGATAACGGGACACTCACGCACGTTGCCCAGGATATTGGCATTGTGGAAGCCCGTTATTTAGATGAAACCATTAACCGGCTGCCAAAGTCGGGAAAATCACATACTTTCCATGGGAGAGATATTTACGCTTATACAGGGGCGAGGATTGCATCAGGTGTGATTTCTTTTGAAGAGGTTGGGCCAAAGGCGAATATTGATGATATTATCCATCTTCCAGTCGTACAGGCTTATGCGGAAGAAGATGTGATCACAGGGACGATTGATATTTTAGATGTGAGATTCGGAAACCTATGGACAAACATTCATCACACGCTATTTGAACAGCTTTCAATTAATTATGGGGATGCAATAGAAGTTACCATTGCCAACGGGCCGAAAAATGTGTATAAAAATATCATGACCTATGGACGATCTTTTGCCGACTTAAAGGTAGGCGAACCACTCGTATATGTCAATTCACTCGACCATTTAGGCGTGGCGATCAATCAAGGGTCATTTGCAAAGGCTTATAACATCGGTACAGGCACAGGCTGGCGCCTTTCGATTCGCAAAGCTCCGCGCATTATATACGAATAAGAGGAGGATACATCATGGCAGGAAAACAACTTTCAACGAAAACTGTCGTTGCCATTGGAATTGGCGCAGCCGTCTTTGTGATTCTAGGACGATTCGTCTCCATTCCAACTGGTATTCCGAATACACAAATTGAAACCTCATACGCATTCCTTGCATTAATGGCCGTGCTATTTGGTCCTGTTGCAGGCGCACTGATTGGTTTTATTGGCCATCTCATTAAAGATGCGACCACATTTGGCCCTTGGTGGAGCTGGATTATTGTATCGGGTGTGGTTGGTTTATTGATCGGCTTTATTTCTAACCGTTTAAAAGTAGAAGAGGGAGACTTCGGCTGGAAGAAAATCACGCTCTTTAACGCCGTACAAGCAGGTGCACAGGCATTAGGCTGGTTTATCATTGCTCCTGTACTCGACATTGTGATCTATGCAGAACCTGCGAACAAAGTGTTTGTTCAAGGCATTGTGGCAGGAATTTCAAACATCATCACAGTTGGTGTACTAGGAACCATCATCATTGCAGCTTATGCGAAAACGAGAAGCAAAAGCGGCAGCCTATCGAAAGAAACATCATGAAGCAAGGTGGAACACATAAATGAAGAAACCGATGATTCAATTCGAACATTTCGGATTCAAGTATCGCAGTCAGGCAGAACCAACATTAAAGGATATCAACCTGACCATCTATGAAGGAGAAAAAGTTCTCATCGCAGGCCCGTCTGGATCGGGAAAAAGCACACTAGCCCATTGTATCAATGGGCTAGTTCCTGCGTCTTATAAAGGTTCTATGGAAGGAAGTCTTCACATCGGCGGGAAAAATGCAGAGAAAGAGAACATTTTCTCCCTCTCACAGCTTGTCGGAACGGTGCTTCAGGACCCTGATGGACAATTCATCGGGCTGACCGTTGGAGAAGATATCGCGTTCACGCTTGAAAATGATCAAGTCACACGCGAAGAAATGAACACACGTGTCGAGGAAGCTGCCAGATTAACAGAGGTAGACGGCAAGCTGGCATCGTCCGTGCATGAGCTGTCAGGCGGACAAAAACAACGTGTCGCCATTGCGGGCGTACTTGTCAATGATGTCGACATTCTGCTGTTTGATGAACCACTTGCAAGCCTAGACCCCGCAACAGGTAAAGAAGTCATCGACCTCATTGATCGGCTGCAAAAACAAACGAAAAAAACCATCGTGATGGTTGAGCACCGATTAGAGGACGTCCTCTTCCGTCATGTGGACCGCATTATCGTTGTCAATGAAGGAACGATTGTAGCGGATATGACACCAGATGAATTGCTCGCCTCAAACGTATTAGAAGCGGCGTATTTACGTGAGCCTTTATATGTAAAGGCGATGAAATATGCAGGCATACCGGTCGCGCCAGGAGATCAAATCGCTGATTTACAGCGTCTCACCTTAGACGACGAGGCAAAAGAGAAAATCGAGCAATGGATGGAAGCATCTGAGCCATCAGTAGAGCAGATTGCAGCACAGGATTTACTAGAAGTGCGCGAGCTGTGCTTTGACTATCCAACAAGACCAAACACGCTGAGCAACATCTCTTTTACCGTCAAAAAAGGAGAAATGATCAGCATCGCAGGAGCCAATGGAGCAGGCAAGACAACATTGTCTAAGGTGCTTTGTGCATTTGAAAAGCCAACGAAAGGGTCAATTCTTTTAAATGGTGATGACATCACAGGAGATACGATCAAACAGCGCTCCGAACGAATCGGTGTTGTTATGCAAAACCCCAATCAAATGATTTCAAAACAAATGATCTTTGATGAGGTGGCACTCGGGCTCGTTTTAAGAGGCGTAAAGGAAGAAGAGATCAAAGAACGGGTGGAGCGGGTCCTGAAAGTGTGCGGGCTGTACCCATTTCGGAAGTGGCCGGTCTCAGCCCTCAGCTTTGGACAGAAAAAACGCGTCACCATCGCGTCAATTCTTGTATTAGAACCAGAAATCCTCATCTTAGATGAACCAACAGCAGGACAGGATTTTAAACATTACACAGAGATGATGACGTTTTTAGAGCAATTAAACCAGCAGGGTGTCACGATTTTCATGATCACCCATGATATGCACTTGATGCTCGAATACACAACAAGAACCATTGTCATTTCAGATGGAGAAAAAATCGCAGATGATACACCAGCCAAAGTGCTGACAGATCAGCTGCTTGTCCAAAAGGCGAGCTTAAAGGAAACATCGCTGTATGAACTGGCGCTGAAAGCTGATTGGCCGAATCCAAATGAACTCGTAGATCGCTTCATTGAGGTTGACAGAAAGGAACGAATGACATGGCTGTAGACATGCTGTCCTATATCGATCGCCCGTCACCGATTCACCGATTGACAGGTGCAACCAAACTCATTTGCTTTATCCTCTGGTCATCCGCAGCGATGCTCACGTATGATACAGGCGTTTTAGTGTTTATGCTAGTTGCTAGTATCGTGTTCTTTCAATTGTCTAACGTGCGATTTCGTGATATTTCCTTCGTGGTGATCGTCCTGGCGATTTTCCTAGTGATCAATAACATCGCCATTTACATCTTTGCGCCCCAGCAAGGTGTCGCCATCTACGGAGCAAAGCACGAGCTGTTTCATATTGCAGGCTGGTACAATGTCACACTTGAACAGCTTTTCTATCAATTGAACATTACGCTAAAATATGTGACCGTGATGCCAGCAGCGCTTTTATTTATTGTGACAACAAATCCAAGTGAATTTGCCTCATCCCTCAGCCGAATTGGGGTCAGCTACCGGATTTCGTATGCTGTAGCGATTGCTCTTCGCTATATACCAGATATTCAGCGGGATTTTCGCACGATTGCGATTTCTCAGCAAGCAAGAGGCATTGATTTATCGAAGAATGAAAAATTGGGGAAACGAATCAAAAATGCACTGTCGATTGTCATGCCGCTGATTTTCTCCAGCTTGGAGCGGATCGAAACGATCAGCAATGCGATGGAGCTGCGGGGGTTTGGGAAACATAAAAAGCGTACATGGTTTACGGCAAAAGACTTTCAAAAAGCAGATTATGCTGCGTTATTGTTTGTTGGTGTGGTGCTGATCGTGTCGTTAGTGATTACATTTGTTAGAGGAACGAGATTTTATAATCCGTTTTGATAGAAGGAAGCCTTCACAGGAGTGGAGGCTTTTTTATTTGGTTTGTGGATAAAAGGTGTGGGAAATGGTAAAAGACTATTAACATGTGAATAAATCGGTTATATTGGACAATGAGCGAAACACTTGTGAATAACCAGAGAACCTATTGGAGGAATCAGAAACTTATGAACAAAACATTTTATGCGTGTGCAGAACACATAGAAACCGTATTAGACATGTACATAGATGATCATGAAACGCCGCCGGAATTCAGAAAAATCGAACATACACACAGTTTATCCACAACCTGTGAATTGTGCGATGAACCTGCAATATATATAGTGGGGAACGAATGATCGGACACAAAATACACAAATTTTATCCACAATTGTTGATAACTTATATGAATAACTTGTTCTTAAGGTGGGGATGACCTGTGAATATATCAATTATCACAGTAGGAAAATTAAAAGAGAAATATTTAAAGCAAGGCATAGCCGAATACACAAAACGATTACAAGCTTACGCAAAAATCGAGATCATTGAGCTCGCGGACGAAAAAGCACCCGAGAATCTCAGCGATCAAGACATGAAAATCATCAAAGACAAAGAAGGCGAACGCATCCTAAGCAAAATCAACCCAGACGCCCACGTCATCGCCCTCGCCATCGAAGGAAAAATGAAAACTTCCGAAGAATTAGCCGATACAATAGATAAGCTGGCAACATACGGAAAAAGCAAAGTATGTTTCGTCATAGGCGGATCCCTTGGCTTAAGCGACGCCGTCATGCAGCGCGCAAATGAGAAACTGTCATTTTCGAAAATGACGTTCCCGCATCAGTTGATGAGGCTGGTGTTGGTGGAGCAGGTTTATCGTGCGTTTCGGATTGTGCGGGGGGAGCCTTATCATAAGTAGATGAGGAGTGAATTAAAAAAATTTGAATAGAAATAGTCTCATTATAACTTTTATGTTAATATTAAGGTAATTAATTACAAACAAGCATAAATGTCCATAAGGAGGTTTAATATGTATTTTCCAATAATGAAAAATCGGTCTGAGGAATTAAGAGTTATAGATAATATGAATCGTTTTTTTAGTGATTCAATAATACCTCTAATTGAGATAATTAGAGACGAATATAAAATTGAATATCAAAAAGATGATAATACAGGAGAGTTTATTTATGAACAACAGTCTGGAAAAAAGAAAAGAAATAGAATAAAACTTCCGTCAACAGAAGAAGATATAATTACTTTGGATAAAATAGAAAAGAGGCTAAATGGAAAAAAAGCCTTTATAGATTTTTTTAGATTTACTGAGGAAGAGTATGATAACAAAAGTTTTAAAGGTATAGAATTATCAGTTAGATTGAGTCGAGATTTTAATTATTATCGAAACAGAATTTTACAAATAGGCGATTATAGTAACCTAACACCTGTTATATCTATCAAAAAAGGATTTATTATTAGTGAACATGATTTACTAAATTTAATAAAAAACCTTAAGGAAAAAAATTCTTCAATAGCGATTAGAATTATGGATACTTATTTAGATGATTATATAGATTTTTTAGAAAACAATTTAACAGAGAACGATTTTATAATGTTAGATATAAGGAATCAGAATGTAGATTCTAAATTTATAGAGCTAGATGAATTCCGTGATATGAACACCAGAGCATTTAAAATATTAATTAATTCCCCTAGATCAGTAGAATATAAAAATGGTGATTATGAAAATCTAGAATTTACAAAAAAAATTAGTAATAAAGTTGCTATCTTATATAAAGATTATGAGTTTGACGGTTTTGGAGACTTTGGTGGGCTCAAAGATGATTTGCCTAAAAACTCACAAGGTAATGGAACAGGTGCGGCTCTTGGTTTATTATACTTAAAAGAAGAAAATGCATTTTACTCAATAGTAAATTATGATACAAGTGAGGGAATGAAGGGGTTTAAAAATGTAAGAGACGAAGTACTTAAAAGACTAACTTTCCTCGACAGCAATAATGATTGTGTAGCAATAAATAAAATTAAAAAAATGAACGCGAAATATGGAAATTGGGGTACTTGGAGTAATATTACTTTAACGAGGTATATTCAACAACAAACTAAATAGTAGTATACCTTATAGGTATACTACTTCTGGTGAAACCGTATTTTTAAAAAACCATTGGTAGTCTATTTCTAAAATATCAGCCCTATTTTCAAGCAAAAAATTCCATTTTCGATAATATTTATTTCTCAAACAAAATTTAAAGATCTTATTAATTTCATTATGGGATTTTTTGTTGATTATTAATTCAATCATTGCCTCTTTAGATTGTAAATGAGGACACTCAAAGTAAGTATTTAAATCTTTTTTTGTTAAAACTGAAAGTTGTGCAAAAGCTGAAATAAAATTCGATTTAACAGCAGTTCGAGCCTTCTTAAAAACATATCTGCCTGTTTTTGTAATGTAATAGGTATAGATGCCACAATCATCCGGTATATAAGGCTTTATATTCTCTAGATTGTGAATTGAGCAAATTACATATACTCTTTCAAAAACTTTGAAATAATCTTCCATTTGCTTGTTGAGACGCTTAGGAGTGTCTAATTCAGTTTTTATTTCAAAGGCTGTACTAAAACGGTTTATTTTACACAAGTCTAATCTACTGTTTCCTACGTTTAATTCAAAGATTGAGACATGATTACTTGTTTTAGAAAGAATATTGTTAATAAATGTAGATTTCACTGAAATTTCATTTGGATAATAATGTACCAGAAATTGATTAGTGAACTCTCTATATGATAAATCTTTATCAAAAATAGGTATTTGATCTTCAAAGGTTTTTAAGAGAATATTTCTAACACTTTCGTTACTGAGAAGTGTAGAATATTCGCTAGACAATAATTGTGCATATTCAAAATAATTTTTCTTAATCATATTCTATACTCCTATCTCATTTTATTATAATACATAAAATCGATGATAGCCACTTCTCTCAAATGAAAGGGATGTTACAAATAAAACTGCTGTAAACTTAAATTTAATGTATAAGGATGATATAAAGTGGAAATCTCTTATGCCAGTAGTAGTCTGGAAAAAATATTAACGAATGAACGAATGATCAAAAAAAAATATACAGCATTTTATAAAAAAATAATTAATAGAATGTCTGAGATAAGGGCTGCTAACTATTTGGAAGAAATTCCTCACATCCCGCCACCTCGCCGGCATAAACTAGATGGGGAGTATAATGATTGTTGGGGAATTGATGTATCAAAAAATTTCCGAATCATTTTAAAGCCTATTGGTGATTGGACCGAAAATGATTTGAAAACAATTAATCGAATTCAAATCTTAACCATTGAAGATTATCATTAGAAGGGAGGTATAATCATGGGAGAAGCATTTATTGTACATACTGGATCTATTATAAAAGATTATTTAGATGAAATAGGTATTAGTCAGGTGGAATTTGCGAATCGATTAGGAATTAGCGAAAAATATTGTTCTAATTTGTTAAATGGAAAAATAGGTCTAACAAAAGATGTGGCAATAAAATTAGAAAGCTTAATTCCTGAGGTTCCTGCCTCATACTGGATCAATTATGAAGAAAAGTACCGTGAACTTTTAAAAAAGGAAGAATTATTATCAACTTCCTATAGTCAGGAACAATTGTTGCAATTATCGAGAAAATTTAAGTTCAATACAGTATTTAATGGACTAGGTTGGGATTTAGTTAAGCAGGCAAATGAAATGTTGAAACTTTTAGGAATCAGTAGTTTTGAACAATTTGATGATTTTTACTCAAACCTGAACGTCGATTTCATGGAAGATGGAGGAGAAGTTGAAGCTATAGCAATCTGGTTAAACCTGTCCAAAGAAGAAGTTGAACTGCAAAATAGAGACTTGTCAGAAAAAAACTTTAATAAGCAGAAGCTACTCGAATCTTTGCATAAATTCAAGTTACTTGCTCTAAATAACAATTATGAAAGTTCATTAAAAAGTACAAGGAAGTTATTAAATAGTCTTGGAGTTTATTTAGTGTTTCATGACGCATTAGAGAACAGTAAAGTAAGAGGTGCGCTTACAACTTATAAAAATAACCCAGCTATTTATTTGACAGGTCGGTTTAAAACACATGACCATGTGTGGTTCGCGTTAATGCACGAAGTAGGTCATCTTATAAAACATTATAAACCTCATGACCCCATCGTAACACTTGAAAATGACTTAGAACAAAAAATCAATATTGACAAAAAGGAAGAAGAAGCTAATGAATTTGCTAGAGATTTCTTCATAAGTCGGGGCGATTATAAAGAATTCATCAAAAAAGGCAATTTTAATGAAACAAGTATTTATAATTTCGCTAAAGAACAAGATGTCCTTCCTGGTATAGTTGTTGCAAGATTACAACATGATGGATATATTAGCTTCGATAAATTAAATTACTTGAAGAATCGTTAATCTTCTTTTTTTATTAACAATTTAAAATGCAACATATTAGAAGATGTTTTATCTTGATTATAATTCTACAAAAGATATGGTTATAGAAAGCAGGAACACCATGCACACAATCAAAAAAATTGGCCAAACCTTCTCCTACATCACACCAGTATCACTCACCGACCGCCCCATTCTAGGCATGGTTGTAGGCAATGACAGAACATTAATGATTGATGCAGGCAATTCAAAAGATCATGCGAACTATTTCGTCCAAAGAACTTTGAAGCACGAGAACGCTTCGCCCGATATGGTTGTCCTCACTCATTGGCATTGGGATCATATTTTTGGTCTGCCAGCGCTGCCTGATACGGTTTCCATTGCTTCTGCAAAGACAAGAAAGGAAATGGAGAATCTTCGTCCATTTTCGTGGTCTGATGAGGCGATTGATCAGCGGGTGAGGGAAGGAACGGAGATTCAGTTTTGTGCGAAGGCGATAAAAGAGGAATATAAGGAACATCGAGATATTCAGGTAGTTTTACCTGATGTGACGTTTGACCGTTGGATAGAAATTGATCTTGGCGGGGTTACGTGTGTCGTGCAACATGTTGGAGGCGATCATGCCGCAGATTCAGTCATCGTGTATGTGAAAGAAGAGAAAATCCTGTTTCTTGGTGATTGTATTTATCCGAAAATGTATGCCGAAAAAGTTCATTATACAGTGAAGGAAACGTTGCGTCTTTTAGATGAGTTAGATGCTTTTGATGCCGATACGTATATTCCTTCACACCAAAGACCATGGACAAAAGAGGAGTTTCGTCAGGAAACAGACAAACTTCGGATGATAGCGAAATTCACTGATCTATTTGGTGGAGATCAGCAGAAAATCACGAATGAGTATCAAAAGTACGTGAACAGAGAACTGAAAGAAGATGAATTAGAAACCATTGCTTACTTTGTAAATGGGTATTAAATAAACACTAAAAAAAGTCTCATTTGAGTGATTTCCCTCAAACGAGACTTTTTTTGCATCACGTATTGTGACAGACTTATTTTTAGCATTGTTCATAAAAACAATCCCCAAGTAGGCTTGAGTTTTCCTTATTAGGAGGTAAAAAACAGATGGACAAAATAACTGACCCATACGACACTTTCAAAACCAAAATATCCAAGTATCCAATCGAACAAAATCATTGGCAAGCCTTCAAAGATGGAACAACGATTAAACAATTAAAAGCAGGTACATGCATGATCAAGGCTGGCGATCCGGTGAAGCATGCTTATTTCTGCATAACGGGGCTCTTCCGTCTCTTTTATTTGTTACCGGATGGAAGGGAGTACAACGTGGCTTTTACGTTGGAAGATGATTTTGCTACTTCTTATGCAAGTATGATCAACGGGCAGCCTTCTCCTTATTCGATTGAAGCGATGGAGGATTCGATCGTGATTGAAATTCCGTATGATCTGCTTCAAATGTTGATGGATAGAAGTCATATGTGGGAACGGTTTGTTCGGGTTAGTGTAGAAAGGCTGTATACGAGAAAGGAAGAGCGTGAGAGGGAACTGCTATATTTGCCAGCCATTGAGCGATATCAGGCGTTTTTATTGAAATATCCCGGGTTACATCAACGTATCGCTCAATATCATATTGCCTCATATATCGGTATTTCTCCGGTTTCGCTGAGCAGGCTGCTCCATACAGATGAACATTAACCTATGTTAATGCACATTCTCTAGATCTGACGTACAATCATCACATCATAGAAGAATCGGGGGTATGATGATTAAATATATGATGGTTGTTTTATTAGAGTTCTATCCATCTTGGCTTGCTTTGCCACGAGAGGAGCGAAGAACCCATGCGGCTTCGCTGCAAGAGTTGATGCCGAAGTATGAGGAACATGTGACGGTGCGTTTTTTTGATGCAGAAGCTCTTCCAGATAAAGATTACACAGATTTTGTGATGTGTGAAACGGATGACCTGAAATTCTATCATTTTATGTGGGAAGAGATTAGAGATTCTATTCCTTACACAAGTGGTTATGTCAAAATTAAAGAGGTCATCATGGGAATGGAAAATGCTTTTCAAACATATGAAAAAGAATCTCTGAAAATGAATCAGTAATCGAAAACCACCTGATAGCAGGTGGTTTTTTGTACATTCTATTTTTTGGTATAATCAGAGGTAATGTAAGAACGAATAAATTTTTGAACTGAATCGGAGGTCCATATGAAACAGCTTTACATGAAGCAGAAAGTATTTAGTCTGAGCGGCAGGTTTACAGTAAAGGATCAGCAGGAGAACGATGTGTATTTGGTCGAAGGCAGTTTTTTGAAGGTACCGAAGACGTTTACCATTCTGAATACAGAACGAGAAGAAATTGCTGTGATTACGAAGAAAATGTTTAGCTTTTTACCGAAGTTCTTAGTAGAAGTTGGTGGTCAAGAGGTATTGACGATCAAAAAAGAGTTTACGTTCTTTAAAGCAAAATATTCAATTGATGCCGCGGGTATAGAAGTGCAAGGTAACTGGTGGGATATGAATTTCCAGGTGCTCCAGAACGGCGAAGTGATCGGCCAGGTGAAGAAGGAATGGTTTACTTGGGGTGACAGCTATAAGGTTGATATTTTGAAAGAAGAGATGGAGCCTGTGATGATTGCCCTCGTTGTTGCGATTGATTGTGTGAAAGCTGATGAAGCAACGTCTAGGTCTTCGTCGTCGGCAACGACAAATTAGACAAATATATTATTAAAGTATAATGAATGAAGAAGAGTGTTAGGACATTACTCTTCTTCATTAAAAAAACGAACCATGTTTCATTACTTATCCATGGGATATTTCTCTCCATTTTTTATTAATTTTTCTTCAATTATTTCTTTCACGTTTAGATGAAGATCTGAGCAAAGCATTAGTGAATATATTAAGATATCGGCTATTTCCTCTCGGATGTTTTCTTCGTTCGCCTCAAGAGCTTCTTCATTACTTTTCCATTGGAAGTCTTCAAGCAGTTCAGCTGCTTCTATCGAGATTGAGATGGCCAAGTCTTTTGGGTTATGATATTGTCTCCAGTTCCGATCATCTCTAAATTGGTTAATTGAATGTATTAATTCTTTGATCTCAGTCATATTTTCCTCCCTCTTTTATCTCTTGTAATTTCCTTCTCAATTTTTCATCTGTTGCATAAATATAAAGCCCGTGAATGCCTCGCTTCATCAAAACGTTAATCGAGTTTAGTATAATCTTTTCTTTTGCCTGATTGATTTCCTCTAAAGACATGTCACTTCTTGATGTGAATGCACCTGTGTCTTTATAATTTGATGTGTCTATGAGAAGTTCATCCTTTTCTTCATCATAGCTGATAGAAGGGCCAAGTATGACGCCGACATAATTTAAATCAAATCCTTGAACTGTATAGATTGAGCCCACTTCTCTAACTGAATCTGCATGTTCAGCCCATGTCCATTTATCATTTGTAAAATTCCATGGCATATTGATGCCAGCTTCATCTACGATATAGGCAGCTCCATCTTTTTTATGTAAAAAGTCAAAGGTAGATACAATGCGGGATAGGCCTACCTCATCATCTTTCTGCTGAATGGCAGTTTTAAATTTGTCAGGCTCCTCAAAAATTTTAAGTTCGAAAGAATCCTGTTTTATAGGCAGAGGTAATAATTGTTTTGACACAAATTGGTCAATCCATTTCAACGTATCAGTATCAGCATGCATACGCATCTGTTCTGTGAGTTTTACAGTCTTGGCATGATATCTATTTGTAATTTCCTCGAGTAATTTTTCATTCCAGTAGCTTTTAATTTTGAGTACCTGCTTTGGATCAAAAATGACAATGGTTATTTTACTTCGTTTGATAATTTCTTCTAGTTGGTTTTGGTAATGGAAGTTATTGTACTTATCATCTTTTGTTAATAAAAGATGGGCTTCATCAATTAACACGATGTCAGCCATTTCACCTGACTTTGTCATCTGATTGATAAACGAGGTTGGTCTCATAATTTGTTTCTTTTTCAGATTTGGCAGACTCTTTGCGATGTTTTGATATGTTTTAAGCATTTCCGCGTGATTTACAAGTAAATAATTGTTCTTATTGTTTAAGACAGAGTCCATATCATTTGATAAATCTTGAATCGTATTAAAAAGAGAACTCAGTAAAACGCTCTTCCCAGTTCCTGCATCACCTTCTATCGAAATCACATGGTGACCTGACTGTTTGATATGCTCTTTGCAAAAAGATAAGATTTCATGCTTAATTTCTACTTGTTGAGGTGATAATTCTTTATAGGGAGAAAGTTTATAAATATCTCTATTTTTTAAGGTTTCAATTGAATTACTAACGATCTTTTCTTTTTGCAGTTGCTCCCATATCTCTTTGAAAACAGTTTCATTGTAAAAATCTTTTTGATAATAATGATGCATTTCCCTCGATCGTGTCTGGCTAACATTTTTTAATTGGAAACGATTTTCTGCAATAAAGTAGTTTATGAGATTTGTCTCAATATTGTAAGAGGCGGATTGATGAAAGCGTTCATGTCCGATCAGAATTGTTTTAGTTAATTTGTTCTTTTTTGGGTCTTTCAAATGATCCTTCAAACGTCTGCTAGCTTGGACTGACTGACCGATATAAGCAGATGGTTTCTTCTTTTCATCATAAAGAATGTAGACAATAGGTTGATTATGGAATACGGTTGTTCGTAAAGAAAGAATTCGATCTGTAATAAAATCGCGTTTTTCAATAAAAAGTTCACTCATTTAGCTAGCCCCTGTAGTCTTTTTGCCTATTATCGTATCATAAATTTAGCAAAATATCTCAGTGCTTATAGGTGGATATTGAATTTCTCGACAAATTAGACATGTTGAGTTATTTTTCATAGAGAGATAGGTGTCTTTGATTTACTGGTAATGGCGGGAAGGCACTAAACCCAAATGAACTTTATAACTAGCAGTATATTTTTCGATTTAACATATGAACATACGAGGTGAGCACACTGATCACATTCCAATACAAAGTATTTCTAACAGTCGTCGAGTGCGGCAGTTTTACAAAAGCAGGGGAGAAGCTTGGGCTGACGCAATCTGGGGTGAGTCATAATATTGCGAAGCTTGAGTCGGAACTCGGGATTGTGCTGCTTCGGCGGAATCGAAACGGGCTTTCGTTAACGGACGCAGGTGAGCGGGTAATGCCGCATATCCGGCAAATCATGCATCATGCAGCATTGCTTGAGCAGGAGGCGGCGCTCATTCAAGGGATGGAAGTGGGGAGTATCAAGATAGGGACATTCCCTAGTTTTTCTTCAAATGTCCTTCCACGCCTTATTCATCGTTTTACGCAAATCTATCCGCATATCAAGCTGGAGTTATATGAAGGAGGTTATGAGGAGATTGAGGAATGGATCACTTCTGGCACGGTTGATGTTGGTTTTTTTACGCAGTCATCGAGGGAATTTGAGACCGTTCCACTTTTTCAGGATGAATTGGTGGTGCTCATACAAGAGAATCATCGCTTTCATACGAAGAAAGTGATCGAAGTTGATTCATTACATGATGAAGCCTTTATCATGCCGAAAGCGGGCTGTGACATACTCGTCAAGAAGCTGTTAAAAGAAAGAGGCGGCGTGAAGCCTCATGTTTTGTTTGAAATTGAAGACAACAATACGCTTATTTCTATGGTTCAAGAAGGACTTGGGGTCACGATCATTCCAAAATTGGTTTTACCGCCGCACATACCTCATACGAAAGTCATTCCACTGGAGACGAGCGTCTTTCGTGAGGTCAATCTGGCGCTCAAATCATTCAAAGCAGCTTCCCCATCGGCCAAAAGATGGATCGAAACGGTCAAAAATCATTTTAAATAGAATCAGCTTGAACAGGATGACTCCCATTCAAGCTGATGTGTTATAAAGTTAACATGCCGCGGATCGTGATGACAGCTGCGCCTGCCACTTTGATCACCGGCTCTGATTCATTCGGAATGACTGTGATACGAAGCATACCAGGTCTGCCGATGGCATCCCCTTGGGCAATGTTCAGGCGAGTGATTTCTTGCTGAGAAATGATACCCTCCAAATAAAGATATCCAGCCAACGCCCCGTTTGCTGCCCCCGTCACAGGATCTTCCGGTATACCAATCCCAGGTGCAAAATCCCTCGTATAAAGATCGCATTCTTTTGAAGTGTGGAACGTATAAAGGTGGGTTGTCGAGATGCCATGCTCTTTATTCATTTTAGCTAAAGCCGCTAAGTTCGGTGCCGCTTGATCAATGTCCTGTTGGTGCTTCATTGGAACAAGAAGATGCCAGTTTCCGGTGTTTGCTAATTTGATAGGATAGGAAGAATCAAGGCGGTCACTGCTCACACCAAGCATGTCACTAAGCTCTTCTAAATCGATGACAAAATCTCGCGTCCGCGGTGGCACCTGCGTCATTTCCACATCAACGACCTTTCCATTTTCTTCGTGCCATACAACAGGCACATTGCCGATCTTTGTTTCTAACACGACCCCTGATCTCTCTTTAGCCAGTCCTAGCTCCGTCGCCAAAAGCCAAGTCAATCCAACAGTCGCATGCCCGCAAAAATTGACCTCTTCCGTCGGGGTGAAGTATTTGACGCGATAATCGGCTTTTTTATCATGGGCAGGAAGACGGATTCCGGTAAATTCAACTCCTTGGCGATGCTCTGCATGTCATCTTCTGTTAAAAACTCACCATCCAACACCACCCCAGCGGCATTTCCTCCAAATTTCTCAGTTGTAAACGCATCGACATGATACACTCTAATGTCTGTCATCTGACGAACCCTCCTATACACTCTTGTTACGTTAATCATAAGTTTGTTTGATACATTCGTAAAATGAATCTTTTTGATGGTTTAAATCGGAAGTGTTCATGTAAGAGAGTGAGTTTTCGCAGAATAATATTTTGAATAAAGTATAATGAAAGAAAAAATGAAGAGAGGGATGTGACATAGCTCTAGGTGGATACATCAAAATCGGACTCGTTTTTTACGAGGCCATTCATATACCAAATACTTTTCGCCAATTGATTGATTATCTAGTTCAAAAAACATGTCTATTAAGAAAGTAAAGTTTAGTCTGGACCCTGACGGAGAAACATGGATTGAACACAGTGTTAAAGAGAACATCATCAAAGACGATGATTTTTCTGGTTATTATACAGAGTTTGAATTGTCAGGCAGAAGTTCAGATCGAAAAGGAATGACAATCAACATACAAAAAGAAACGGGTTTCGTAGGATTCGTTCTCAGTTTAAATTGGACAGAGGTTGTTTCTCATGATGTCATTCATCTTCAGCAGAAGATCATACGCTGTCTTGTGGATCTTTAACATACGATGACGTTTGAATATGCGTTCATTGGACATGAAATTGAAGTCGAAATTCATCCAGATGAGTTTGAAAAGTGTCTGCAAGACCAGCATGCTTTTCCAGTTGCACTAATTGGCAAAGGAAATCACATAGACATTTATTATGGTGATGTTGGGATTGATGGCCTATCTTCTCAAGAAAGAAGGATGGAATGTTTAAAGGTTAAAAGATAATAGTAAGAAAGCCTCCTGACACCAGGGGGCTTTTTCCATCCATCACCCATAATAATTATTCGCTTGAATAAAAAATTGGGATTGCATGTAGTTATACGTGATTTTCGAGAAGTCGAAGGGCTGGCCGTTTGTGAGATGAAAGACCGTCTCGACGCGGAGAGCGGGATCGTCTTGCTTAAGTCCGAGGTGCTTTGCTTCGGTTTCATTCAGTTTGCCTACTTGTAAGTACATATCGGAGAAGCCGACTTTGAGTCCAAGCCCTTCACTGATGAATTTAAAAACAGAGTCGGCAACAATTTCTGTGTTGAGATAGGGAATGATGGTTTTTCGGTAATAGGATTCTTCTAAACATAACGTTTGTCCATTGATGTAACGAATGCGTTTAAGGTAAAAAACATCCTCTTCTTGTTCAATATTCAAATTAAGTGCAGCTTCTTCGGACGGCTTGATGGTGTCTAGCATTAAAACCTCTGATGTCAGTTGAAATTCCTCTAAATCTTTTTTAAACCCTTGGTTGGACAAAAGGCTGATGTAGCCCTTACGGCGGTGTCTTCGAACAAAGATGCCGCTGCCCCTCACTTGATAGATAATTCCTTTTCTTTCGAGTAAGTCTAATGATTTGATAATGGTACTTTTGCTCACAGCAAATTGGCTCATGAGTGTTTCGAGTACAGGGAGCTTATCCCCTTGCTGCAGCTCATGGGTGACAATATATTTTTCAATATCGCTCGCAATTTGTTGATACTTTAACATGGCCATTCCTCTTTGTTTTCACGATTTATTGTTCTTGTATTATAGCACATACCAAATTTCCTTTGATATGCTAATTGAAATTATATATGTATTGATAAATTGTACCGGTATAATTATAATGTACATATACTAGTAGTGATAAAGGGGGGTTTTATATGTCAAAAGTGAGGAATTATCAAAAGCTTGCAGAAGACATCTTAGAGGCAGTTGGCGGAGAAGAAAATGTGGTGAGTGCCGCAAGATGCGCCACGCGGCTGCGTTTGGTCTTGAAACGTTCGAATCCAAAGGCAAAGGAAGCAGTCAATGCGATGCCTGGCGTCATTACCGTGGTGGAAAACGGCGGTCAATTTCAGGTCGTCATCGGTCAGCATGTTGGTGAGGTCTATGAGCATTTTTCCAGCCTTGTTCAGCTGCAGCCGTCTGAAGATGACCAGGTAAATGAAAACAAGGGAACGGTGCTGAATCGTGTCATCGCGACCATGTCTGCTGTGTTTGCACCATTTGTGTATATTTTGGCGGCAGCTGGTATTTTACAAGGTGCACTTATCCTCATTAATTTATTATTTCCAAGCTTCTCGAAAACGGGAACGTATGAAGTCTTTAGCTTTATTTCTTGGGCGCCGTTTACGTTCTTGCCTATCTTTATTGCCATTACAGCTGCCAAGCATTTTAAAACGAATATGTATATCGCAGTAGCGTGTACAGCAGCGCTTGTCAGTCCGGCTTGGACGGAGATTGCTGGACGCGTGGCATCAGGGGAAGGCGTTACCTTTTTAGGCATAGCGCTATCTGAAACGGTTTATACGTCATCTGTTTTGCCGCCGCTATTCTTGGTATGGATCCTTTCATATGTAGAGAGATTTTTAAACAAACGCATTCACGAGGTGGTCAAACCGTTATTTGTCCCATTTATCTGTATGGTTGTCATGGTTCCGTTAACCATTCTATTAATTGGTCCACTTTCGACAGCAGGCGCAAATGGAATTGCAAACGGATACAATGTCTTAGCAGAAAATGTCCCAGCTTTAGCAGGCGCCATTATCGGAGGTTTCTGGCAAGTGCTTGTCATTTTCGGTGTTCACTGGGGCATCACACCAATGGTGCTCGCCAACTTTGAACAATATGGACGTGACTCCTTCCAGGCATATCAAACCATCGCTGTTATCGCTCAGGTCGGCGCAGTGTTAGGGGTTATTTTAAAAGCAAGAAACCGCGAAACACGAAAAGTCGGGGTGTCAGCGGGAATCACGGGTCTCTTTGGAATTACCGAGCCTGCGATCTATGGGGTCACCCTTCGTTTTAAGAAACCATTTATTTTCGGATGTATATCTGGAGCGGTCGGTGCCATTGCTGCCAGCTTCTTTACGCCTTATTACTTTGCGTATGCAGGGTTGCCTGGTCCACTGACGATTGTAAACGGAATTAGTTCAGACTTTCCAACATCGATCATCGGCATATTGATTGGTGTCGCAATTGCGCTGATCTTACCAGTTGTGCTCATTCAAATGTTTGGTTATGGGGAAGATACAGTGGAACAGACAGCCGGTGCAACGTCTGATAAAGATCAAGTTGGAGAAAAAATGAATGCTTCGATGAACAATGAAGAAACCATTCCTGCACCGCTTGCAGGGAAAGTACTCCCGTTATCTGAAGTGCCGGATGCCGTATTTAGCTCTGGGGCAATGGGCAAAGGATTTGCGATTGAACCGACAGACAATAAGCTGTATGCACCGTTTGATGGCAGTGTCGTCATGCTTGCGCCGACAAAGCATGCAATTGGACTGCGTTCAGAATTTGGTGTGGAGTTACTTGTTCATGTAGGAATTGATACGGTTTCCCTAGATGGCTCAGCATTTACTCTTCATATCAAAGAAGGCAGCAAGGTGAAGAAGGGTGACTTGTTGATGACATTTGATCAAGAAGCCATTGAAAGCAAGGGATTAAACACAATCACACCTGTCATCATCACCAATACACAAGCGTACGAAGATGTGATTATAGAAGAACAATCGACATGCCAGTCAACAGACGTCATGATCACAATTGTGAAATAGGAGGAATGAATAATGACATTACCAAAAGATTTTCTATGGGGCGGAGCATTAGCTGCACATCAATTTGAAGGTGGATGGAATGAAGCTGGAAAAGGCCCAAGTGTTGTAGATGTGATGACAGCAGGTGCTCATGGAATACCGAGACAAATAACTGAAACGATAGAAGAAGATAAATTTTATCCGAACCATGAAGCGATTGATTTCTATCATCGTTATAAGGAAGATATCGCAATGTTTGCCGAAATGGGTCTAAAATGTTTACGTACATCAATTGGCTGGAGCCGGATTTTCCCTAAGGGAGATGAAGCGGAACCGAATGAAGCAGGCTTACAATTCTATGATGATGTATTTGATGAACTGCTCAAGCATGGCATCGAGCCTGTGATTACGCTATCTCACTTTGAGATGCCGCTTCATTTGGCAAGAGAGTACGGCGGGTTCCGCAGCCGAAAAGTCGCTGAGTATTTCGCGAAATTCGCAGAAGTATGCTTCAATCGATACAAAGACAAGGTCACATACTGGATGACATTTAATGAAATCAATAACAAAATGGATGTCAACAACCCACTATTCCTTTGGACAAATTCAGGCGTATCAGTCAAAGAAGGCGAAAATGCCAAAGAAGTCATGTATCAAGCAGGACACCATGAATTACTTGCAAGTGCATGGGCAGTAGCCAAAGGAAAAGAGATCAATCCTGCTTTCCAAATTGGAGCGATGGTGTCTCACGTGCCAATCTATCCGTATTCCTCAAATCCAGAGGATGTCATGCTTGCAGAGGAGTATATGAGACAGCGCTATTTCTTCCCAGATGTACAGGTTCGCGGCTACTATCCGAGCTATGCATTAAAAGAATTCGAACGCGAAGGGTATCATATTCCATTTGAAGAAGGCGATGAAGAAAGCTTAAGAAAAGGGAAAGTGGATTATCTAGGCTTTAGCTACTACATGTCGACAACGGTTAAAAGTGATACTGTGTCTGATCACAACGGAGACATTGTCAACGGAGCCCTGCCGCATGGTGTAGATAACCCTTATATCAAATCAAGTGACTGGGGCTGGTCCATTGACCCGACAGGCTTAAGATATACATTGAATCGTTTTTACGATCGCTATCAAATCCCGCTGTTCATCGTAGAGAATGGATTTGGTGCAATAGATCAAGTAGAAGAAGACGGTTCTATTCACGATCCAGAAAGAATTCAATATCTCGCTTCTCATATCGAAGCACTGAAAAAAGCGATTGAATACGACGGTGTGGACCTTATTGGCTACACACCTTGGGGCATCATTGATATCGTGTCATTCACAACAGGTGAAATGAAAAAACGCTACGGCATGATCTACGTTGACCGCGACAACGAAGGTAACGGCTCGATGAAGCGCCTTAAAAAAGATTCGTTTACTTGGTATCAAAACGTCATCGCAACGAACGGTGAAGAAGTGTAATAAAGGAAAATAGAAGCCCGGATGAGCGTGGTATATGCTTGTTCGGGTTTTTCATCGTTTATGTTTTAATAGAGCCTGAACACAAAGGAAGAAGAGGGTAATAGGGACAAAATAGTTCATTGGATTGTGAAAGATCTTGATGTTCAAGTATATTTGAAGAAGAATCCAAAAGCCGAATATCACCATAACAGCAGGAATGATTTTTTTATACATATTGATTCTCCTTTCGAGAGTAGTTTGTTTTAGTTGGCATTTTCTCATATCATTGCAGAAATTGAAAAGAGATAAAGATATTCATAGGTTCTATTACACAATTTGGTATAATTGATCTATAAAAACGATAAATGGTAGATGAGGAATAGGAGTTGTTGAAATGAATCAAACTCTGCAAATGGGTGCCAATACCGTACTAAATTCTCCAAAGGGGCAAGTATCCATCAGTTATGAAGTGTCATCTGCAATTGATATTTCTTTAACTGCGTTTCTTTTAACAGATTCAGATCTAGTTCAAGGAGATAATGGCATTATTTTTTACAATCAGCCGGAGAGTGCCACGGGTGTCGCGACACTTTTACCAGCAGAGATATCAGATCAGTTGAAAAGGCATCAATTGAATTTTGATATGAGTAAAGTGCCTGTTGGAATCACAAAGATGGCGATTACACTAACAGAGGATCAAGGAATTGGCTTTTCTCAAGTGAAGAATCTGCAAGCAGAAATTCGAACAGGTGATGAGGTGCTATACCTAACACCAGTAAAATTTACAAATGAAAAAGGGATTGTCGTAGTAGAGCTGTATATCAGAAATAGTGAAACGAAAGCACGATCCATCTGGCGTGGCTTCAATTCTGGATTGGAAGGGCTATGCAAGCTTTATGGGGTGGAGGTTGAACCTGTTGTACAAGATGTTTCTTCACCTCCTCAAATGGCTTCTGAAAAACAAATTGATGAGCCTGCTCCAATGAAGACAGCCGCTAAAGAGAAAGTGGCTGCACCTATTAGCTTAGAGAAAGTTCAAGGTAAAATTAGTCTAGACAAAGGTCATAAACCGATCATCATTGAAAAAACGCCTGAGATTACAGCTACAGTATCCTGGAAGTCTGGAACGGATTATGATATTTATGCATTGGTCTATACGAAGGCAGGAAAACAAATAGATGTGGCCATGTTTGGCGCAAAAGGTGTTCCAGCTCTCAAAAGTTACGGTAACGGAGCTGTAGAGCATATGGGAGATGTCGGTAGAGACCGTGATTCGCTGAAAACAGAAGTCATTAAATTACGGTTAAATGACGATATCCTTGCTATTGTTCCGGTTGTTTATTCTGCTCAATCAAACGGAACAGGTTCCTTTTATAGATATAGGGTATCTATGAGTATCGATAATCACCAAGGAACGTCTGTGACAATTCATGCCAAACATGCGAATGATAATGATCGGATTTATTCTTGTGTGCCGGGGATGCTTCAAAATACAAATGATGGTGTGATCATCCGTCCGCTAGAGCTTTACAGCAAACCCAATTCCGAGCGCAGACCTAAATTAAAAATGAAGTCATCTAATGAAATTGATGTTTTGATGGATAAAGGACCGATCAATGATTATAAATAAAATAAATGTATGGCTGGACAAAGCAAAGTGCATTGTCTAGCTTATTTTATTTGACCTTTAAATAGAGAGTCTATTCCATTTTTTAAATCATTTAGCCTATTTTTCCGTTTTGAAGGTCACGGTAAAATAGACTTTATGATCAATAATGGAGGGAGTGACTTCTTCTGGGCAAGATACTTGATGCAAAAGCACTAACCAGTGCCATGGACACAAGGGCAAAACACTATCAGGAACTCCGCGAACAAATGATAGATTTAAAAAAGGCATTACAAGGTGTTGCCAACCTCGGAGATGACTTCACTGGGAAAGGTGCCGATAACATTAAAAGTTTCTATAAAGAGCTGTCTGGAAATGTAGACATGTTTATCAGCTTCATTGATAAGCAAAAAGCCTTTCATGAAGGTGTTTCTGGGACACTGGATGATACAAACTTTGGCGGCGATACCTTTGTAGAAGAACACTTTTTAGACAATGCGGTACATATGGGTATCAAGAATGCCAAAAGCATTGTGAAGGATCAAAAAAAGGCACTCAAAACCATTTTTCAAGACATTGATGACCTCATTTCCCTAGAGGTATTTGATAGCCAAACCTTTGATGAAAAAATAGAAGATGCGGAAGATGAACGAAAAAAGACGGTCAAAGATCTGAGAGAACTTGATCAAAATTTAAAAGATGAATATGCTTTGTCAGAGACGGAACAGCAAGCTACAATGGCATTGTATGCTGAAATGATGAATGCGACAAATGACGGAACAGCGATTTCACCTATGAATTTTGATAAGAAAGCGTATCAAAATAGCGACATCTACAAGGCAAAAAGCGATATTGAGAAGCAAACTTCTGAATATCTGAAAATCAAAAAAGAACAAGAAGAAGCCCGAAAGATTGCGAAGGAACAAGAAGCCCTCGCCAACCGCCCTTGGTATGAAAAAGCCCTCGATTATGGTGGAAACATCGTGAATGAACTGACCGGCGTGAACGATGCAAAACGTGCCGCAACAGGCGTTGATCCAATCACAGGCGAGGAACTCACCGCAGGACAGCGAGTCGCGGCAGGCGGCATGGCAGCGGCCGGCTACATCCCAATCGTCGGCTGGGCAGGCCGCATTTTCAAAGGCGGAAAAGCCGTCTATAAAACGACCCAAGCCACATCAGTTGCAGTCAGGGCAGTCGACATTTACAAGACATCACAAAAATCCTTTGACGCCTTAAAAACATCGCAAAAAGGACTATATGGCCTCACCGCCACCAACGGCTTCAGCGAAGCGATCACAGGCCGAGACATGTTTGGAAATAAGATCTCGAAAGAACAGCAGGAAGCAAGTATGAACGCGGCACTGGGGATGCTTTTGCCGATCGGGGTGAAAGGGTTTCATGGGAAGATGGGGGTGAAGGATAGTGCTGGTAAAGGTGGATTTAAACATAAGTATTCTGACAATAGCAAAAATCATCTAATACGGCCAGAAGGTGTTAGTAAGACAGGTGTAAGTGGTGGTCATAATGAAAAGGAATTTTTTAATTATTTAAATGAAAAGGAAATTCCCTATAAATTGGAGAGAAAAGAAAGCCATCCTTCGGTACATGGAATAAAAGATGTGTACTATAAAATAGCAAAACAAGAACGTGGTATGTATACAAAAGAATTTAAAGCATCTACTCATAAGAAGACTGTTTATGATGATAATGTATTTACTGATGAGCAAATTTATAAATATGGCCAAGAGGCAATGGAAAATGGTACTGAGTATGTAACTAGAGGCGGTCAACATGTAATACAAGGTACATCAAATGGTATAAAATTTGAAGGGTGGAAAAATCCAAAAACAGGGGAAATTGAAAGCTTGTACCCAGTATTAGAATGGAAGAAATATAGTAATTAGGAGGATCTTGATGTTAAAAAAAATGCAGCCGATTGTTCAAGACTTTTTTTCTTTTTTGAAGAATGATTTAGTTGAGGTGTTAGAGTGTTTGTCCCACAGAGAACCTTGGCAAGATCATATGATGGGATATGAACTTCCAGAGCATTCAGAGGATGTTGAATTTAATAATGGAGTAATGATATTTATGGACACAGCATCTTATCATGAAATTGTGATGGATAATCTAGATTTCTATAGTTGCTTAGAAGAGATTTGTATGGAGTATGTTGCTGAAACTCCAGAACAGAAGGCACAAGTTTATTTACTTTTGGACAAGGTAAAGACTACTTTAAATTTGTGAAAATTAAACCTAACTGAGTAAACCTTTAATACGAAGGTGATTACTTATATGAGGTATTCATTGAATTTAAGGAAGATCAAATTGATGATTTAGCAATAATACTACCAGAAGAAATAAGTATTTTTTATGCAAGATATTTCAACAATAGAAGAAGTAGATGAGTATATAAGATAAAGTATATGAAACCCTTGACATTTACCAGAAACACAGGAAGTTGAGGGGGAGAGATGAAAACCTTTAAAGTCAATTAATAAAATCATAATGTGTAATGTTAATGGGTAAAGCTTGGAGGAGACAATAGAGTTTGTCAAATCACAAAAGGTGTATTAAATTATGAATTTTTCATTAGAGCATTTAAAACATCACAAAATAAAAGTTAATTGGAAAACTATATATGTAGGAATTAGGCTAGATTTGATTTCATACAAAGAAATAAGCAAGTATGCTGTGGAATATTTATCTAATCATACTGAATGTGAAAATTCTTTAATCCTAGAATTAGCTTGGGGAGATGGCGACCCAGATGAGGATTATAGAAAACTTCAAATGGTTTTGGTAGAATTATATAATGATTTGGTAGAAGAAGAATCCAGTCAATGGGACGTTGAAAAAAGGAAATGGAGATATGGTATAACGTCTCACTTAAAAGAAAAAAATAAGAATTCACCTGAAGAGTTGTTGGATGGGCTTTCTGAAGTATACGCAGATTTTGGCTATCCTGAGGATATGGAACCGTTTATTCATTATATGCCTTCTTCAGATGGTTATAATCCGTTACTGTATTCAAAAGAAGAGAATATAAATAGGTTAGTCTCTCTTTTTGAGGAGTTTTTACAAAAAGAAAAAGAAGTTGTTCAATTCGAGCAATTTTAATTACTGATCAAAAGATGCCTAATGAAATTAGAACTTGAATTCGAACAAGAAGTGACAAACTACTATAAGTGGTTAGATCAAAAAATAAATGAACTTAAACAGTTAAGTGTATATAGTATTAATGGTTATTACTTTTTAGATAATGGTGGAATTAAGACTTTTCAAAGTTATTGTCAAAATGAACTAATAGAAATTTTTAGCGATCAATTGACTAATTACCATTTTTATATCTTTCTGAGTAAGAAAGTAAGTGATGCACATTCGCGAATAGAGAGATTCCGAAAAGTATGGAAATCTATTGATTCAGACATAAATACTTCAGGTTTTGAAAAGGGGCCAGAATTACTTTTAGATGAACATGAAAAACATTTTTATGTCAGTGTGGCCAAGGTTCCTCAACATGATTTAGATAAAGCATTGCGAATAATGGATCAGTATCAATCTAGTTTCATGATTGCCAGTAGAAGGGATTCTATGCTCTCAGAGGAATCTATAAAGGATTTGTTTTACTCAGGATTGGATAAGAATAGTCATGAAGTAGATTATCAAGCGCTTTTTTTGAAGTATGGTTTGAATAGTGAAATTATCTTTAGATGGGGATCTGGTCTAAATGAGGCCGAATTGGCAATGATTTTAAATCAAGATCATACCCAGAAAATACGGGAGCGAATACAAAGTCATTCATAGTATCTTCAAAATGATCCCGTATATTTTAAACAATCACTATATTCGGGACTGATCCCCCGTTTTTGAGAGACTGGGATCAAAACACTGTATGAAACAGCCAGTTGTCGAAACTCTTTCGATGACTGGTTGTTTCATTTCTATAGAATTCGAATAGTGGTATATGGATTTTATAAAATCGCTGAGTAGTGTTTGTCAGGTGGTAGAGATGAAAGAAACCTTCTGGTTTTAATTTCTCATGTTTATCTTGATATTCAGGTCTTTACCGTCTTCTAACTTGTGGATGAAAGCGATGATGTCCCCCATAAGGGTACAATTTCACATGTGTACAATTCTTAATTCATGGAAGGTTCTCGTCAAGTCTGTATTTAGTTGTTCGCATCTATGAATGAAGACCTAATGAGGTATTTATCGTAATGATAAAGTACAAAATGGAAAGTGGATGTTGAACTGGGTAATATAAATAACAACAGAAATTCAAAAATCGAAACCTTAAAAAGAAAAAGCAGAAGACAGCATTTAATGAACAAATTAAGCTATATGACACTTCCAGAACACCCCTTTTTAGATATTGAAGAAAAATCAATTGTTTTGTCAGAAGGTATTTGCTTTCCTTCAATCGAGAGAACATAAAATCCAAATACATGGAGAACACTATCGAGAGCATGAAATTGCAGCACTTTAATTGAATGTGAAAAAAGCTTTTATTCTTTTAAATCACCTTCTTGAGCAAACAAAATTTTCAAGTGGGTATGGGGATTTTATTTTTGGAAGAATATTTCCGTTTTGGATTACGCATCGAGAGAACGGGATATTTTTATGAGCTAAGTATTTGGGGGCTGCGATGAACAGAATTGAGACATCATTTAAGGAGTGGAATGAACCACTCCTTTTTTCTATCGATGGTGTCATACGCTTGATCGATGAATTCCCTTCAAATTTAAGCAATTCACTATCTTTACCTTTCGCATTCGTATAAAATAAGAGCAGTGAAAAATTGAAGAAATGCTTGATACATGAAGGGCGTGTAAGCTGTGAGCTGCATGACATGATGAGATGTATGAACGTGAAGGCTGAAAAGCTGTTCTTCCTCACATATGAGATCTTGTAAGCGTAACCATTATTTGTCACTTCATTGCGATGGTGTTGAGGGGTGTGTCAGGATGAGGAATCCGTATGTGAGAACGGCTTCTAGTCTGTATATTAATTATTTTTTATTAGGTATGGTCAATATTATTTTGGCTTCAAATATGCCATTTTTAATCAAACAGTTAGATACCAATAGTGCGGGAATTAGTTATATGATTTCGGCGCTTGGCATTGGCAGGGTGCTCACGTATGGTTTATCAGGTGTACTGTCAGATCGTTTTGGGCGTAAGCCGGTCATTTTGGTTTCTGGTGTGCTGATGGCGGTGTTCCTCATTGGAATCCCATTGTCTCCGAATTATCAAATCGCGTTTGCATTTGCGATTTTGGCAGGCGTCGCGAATTCGGCAATGGATGCAGGAACATATCCTGCGTTAATGGAGGCTTTTCCGCAAAACTCGGGATCTGCGAATGTGATGGTGAAGGCCTTTATCTCCATTGGGGCAACCATTTTGCCACTGGCGATTTTCTTTTTAGCAGAGCATGATTTGTTTTATGGAATTTCATTTTTTGTCCCTGCTCTGATCTATCTTGTGAATGTCTTGATGCTGTGGACCTTGCCATTTCCGAATCATCGTAAGGTGGAGCAAGTCCAGGTAACGGAGTATGACGGACTTCCGCGCTTCTCGACAGAGCCTACATTTTGGAGGGAAGGGATCGCACTCATTTTGATCAGCTTTACGTCAAATGGACTGTATGCGCTGCCGCAAATTTGGCTTCCTACGTACGGTGAGGCCATCTTGGGGATGGCATCGGGCAGTGCTGTAAAACTGCTCAGTTACTATAGCATGGGCGGGCTGCTGTCTGTCGTGATGCTCGCGTTTCTGCTTCGCCGCTTTGTCCGTCCGGTCACTGTACTGCTGATCTACCCCATCATTACACTTGTTTCCATTTGTGTGCTCTTGGTCGTGAAATCCCCAGTCATAGGAACCGTCAATGCGTTTGTATTGGGATTTTCAACCGCAGGAGTTTTTCAGCTGACGTTAACTGTGATGGCTGAATTCTTCTGGAAAAACAAAGGGACGATGACAGGGATTATCTCTACAGCGGGCGGCGTGTCGGCTATCGTCATCCCAGTCGTAACAGGTTTAATTCAGAGTCACGCGTCCATTTTACAAATCTTTATGTTCGATGCAGTGGTGGCTGTTGCGGCCATTATCGGCGCACTGTATATCCTGTATCGATACCGTCAAATCATGATACATGATTAAAAAAAGACGACCTCCGCAGGAAGTCGTCTCAGCGTGTAGAGCTGAAAACAAAGGACTAAAATGATGATCATTTTAGCCCTTTGTCTTTTTTATTTTAGAAACGGTCATTTTCAAAAAGAATTTGTTTTACTTGATCAACTGGCATATCTTCACCAGTAAAGAGTTTGTAAGCAAGTGCACCTTGCCACAGCATCATTCCAAGACCGTTAATGGTTTTGGCGCCAGCTTCCTGTGCTTGCGCAAGAAGCTTTGTTTTTTGCGGGTTGTATACGACATCTGTCACGATCAAATCTTCACGAAGTACATCAAGTGTATCATCGATAATGCTGAGTTGATCCAGTGGTTTCATGCCAAGGCTTGTCCCATTTGCCAGGATTGCACTTTCTGCTACTTCACGGCGGAACGCGTCTTTGTCTTCAAGTGGGAAAATGTTTGCTTTGACACCGAATGATTTCATTTCGTTGTTGATGTAATTTACATTTTCTTCTGCTTGAACAAAGTATTGATCATTACGAGCAAAAATACTAATTTCACGAATGCCGGACTGTGCAAGCTGAATCGCAATCGGAGTCGCAGCACCGCCAGAGCCAACGAGAGTGACCTTCTTACCAGCTAATTCAACACCATGTTCAATCAAGTTTCTTACATATCCAAGACCATCTGTGTTGTAGCCGATGAGCTTACCATTCTTGTTCACTACAGTGTTACTTGCACGTGTATATCTTGCAGAATCATCTAGTTCGTCTAAGTAATCTAGTACTTTCATTTTGTTCGGCATAGAGACGTTAAATCCAGCTGCACCCATTGCTTTCATACCATTTACGGCTGCTTCTAGTTCATCATTCCCTACTTCAAATGCAAGGTAAGCATAGTTGAGACCTGTTAGTGTATAGCCAAGGTTATGCATACGTGGTGAAAGGCTGTGCCCGATTGGTGTAGCAAGAAGACCAACTAATTTTGTTTTCCCATCAATATTACGTTCATGTATGTTTGTCATGATTGACATCTCCTTTAATTATCTAAATAATTTTTTCATGCGTCCAAGAACAAAGACCGCTAGTAATATGCTAATAACTGCGATGATCATATCGAAAAATAACGTCATTTTAATATCGTACGTGCTGACCAATCCACTTGTAATGAGCGGCACGAGTATAAACGCTGAGCTTGCCGCAATGTTAACATAGGATGAAGCCGTTGCTTTGTTTGTCGGGAACAATTTCATCATAATACTCATCGCCAGTTGGAAGATTCCCGCTGTAAATAGTCCTAAGAAGAAGGTGCTGACAATGACAATGCTGTAAGTTTCAACTTGGAATAGTGCAAGCATCGCAAGGAACGCCCCAATTGGATAAATGATCGCCACCATAATCGGTGAAATGAATTTATCTAAGACGATCGAAAGCAATAGAACAGATACCAGTGCACCAATACTAAAATAAGATAGAAGCTGTGTAGCTTGTTCTGTGCCAAGTCCGATTAATTTTAACCCGAGCTGCGGAAGCCATGTCTGCCATACGACAAACAATGCAGTCGATGTGAATCCCATCAGTACAACAGCTAAACCTTCGCCAAGCATTTTTGGTTCTTCTTTCAGCTGGTCCTGTACTGGAAGAGCGTCTTGTGAAGAAACTTGCTTATGGTTCGGGAATGGCATAAAGATTAAGTAAATCCCTACAAGTAAATAAAGAAGCCCTAGTCCAAAGAACGCCCAGCCCCAGAAGATGTCATGTGCCACTAGGAATGCCAAGATAAATGGAAGAACAGTCGCCCCAATGGATACAGACGCTTTTACTAAAACAGAAGCCGAACTTGCTTTTTTCGGAAATGACTCTGACAAAGCAGGATAGGTTCCTGAATCAAGCAGTGAGTTGGCAATACCTGCTGATATCGCAAAGATAAATGCCAGTGTATAACTTGTTGTCGTTGGAATACCGATTAAGAATAATAAGTAAAGAAAATTTCCTGTAATAATGACAGGCTTACGTCCCCAGCTGTCGGCTAACCGGCCTGAGAAAAAGAGCGCAATGAGTTTACCAATTCCGATCGCCGATACAAGCAAGCTGATTTTCGGAATATCCACATGGTAGCGTTCAGATAAGCTGTCCATGTTGGAAGCTACAATAATATTGATCATGCCAAGCATGAAGTAGTTTAAATACATGCCAAGTGACGATTTTATATAAGGATTTTTCATGTTCCCACTCCTATATTTGAAACCCCATTTAAGGTCAAATTCTTTGTATACCCTTTGTTATTGTTTCCTTCAAAATAAATAATATGAAGCCCATCACAACACCCCTTATGTGATTGATGAAAAAATAATGAATATTCATCTGTTCTTCAATCAAGTACATCGTTCTACTAAAAATGAAAAAATAATAAAAGCCTTGATTAGGAAGTGAAACTTCATGATTTGATCAGAATCATAAAAAACCACTTTTAACTGTTTTTGATAGAAATGATGATATGACGAAATAGGTATAACGATATACTAAAAGAAGCAACGAGATAAATATACTCCTGCATTTTAAATGTGTCAAGTTTATGACTTTGTGATTTAAAAAAAGAAAAATGAAACAAAGAAATAGTTGACTTGATCAATAAAAAAAGAGAATTGCTGCACACAATTCTCTTTTTCATCATGATGGAGAGGTTTCTCTAATATGAAGTTGAGGCTTTAAAATCAATCGCTGCAGCTCTTCATCCTGTTCGTTCATTTTATGATATAAAAGGTTCGCTGCTTTTACCCCGATGGATCGTGGGAAGGAGGAAACAGTGGTGAGCGGCGGATGATACATTTCTGCTTCAGGAACATTATCGAATCCAACGACATCGATATCTTCACCAGGCTTGATGCCCCGTGCTGACAGGGCTTGAATGACCCCAAAAGCGAATAAGTCACTAAAACAAAAAATAGCAGTAGGGGGCTCAGGCTGATCCATCACTTGGGCAAGTGCTTCTTTCCCGCCTTCACGAGTAGGTTCTATATCAATAATAAGAGAATCATCAATCGTCACATTTTCTTCGTCATGAGCTCTTTTGAAACCTTTCATCCGCTCAATCCAAGTCGAAGAAGTCTTGATGCCGCCTAAAAAAGCGATGCGGCGATGCCCTTTTTGAAGAAGATGATGAACCGCCATCCAAGTACCTTGTTCATAATCAACACCGACATAGTCACATTGCACATCTGATAATTCACGATTTGCCAGTACTTTTGGGGTGCGAATTTGATTTAATTGTTTGACCGTTCGAGCAGAGCTTTTCGAAGCTGGGTTTAAAATAATCCCGCCCACTCGGTGCTCTACCATGGTGGAAATGAGCCGCTCCTGTTTATCGACACTGTCAAAGGTCGTACCAAGTAAAACAGTATAGCCCAGTGACTCAAGCGTGGTTTGTACGCCAATTAAAAACTCCGAAATAAAGGTGTTAGAAATATCCGTCACAATCACACCCACGATATTTGAGCTTTTTGACCGCATGTTGGCAGCAACGCGGTCGTATACGTATCCTAATTCCTCCATGGATTGCAGTACTTTGTTTCGAGTGGCTTCAGAGATTCTAGGATTATTTCGAACAACGAGTGATGCCGTTGAAGTCGAGACACCGGCATGCTTGGCGACTTCCTGTAATGTGACACGCTGCTTGTTCATTTTTTTCATTTATCTTCACCAACTTCAATGGATTGCCTAACTTTGTTCATCATCAAGAGGGATTTCTCTATCAGACGAGCCGAACATCTTTTGATTTATTATACATGAATCAGGGGGGATTGATGAAGTGAAGACATATGAGTAACGCCGTAAATCATAAAAGATTACCATTGACAGCTTTCAGATTGAGGCGTAAAATATGAAATTATTCAGAAATAGCAACATTTTAATTAAATAACGAAGGCTATGAATGCTGTGGGTCACACTATAGCAGGAGCAGCTTCTGGAGAGACCGCATGTATGTGCGGCGCCGAAGGGTTCACAATCTCAGGCAAAAGGACAGAAGAGTACGAAATATTGTATTTGTGGTGCATGGATGATGCCGTGTATGACTTTTCTCTATTTTGCTATTCTTTTATGACCGTGAGATTGGAGCGCATCCAATCTCTTTTTTTATGGACTTTTTTAAAGGGTTCATTATTTCAGGATAAGATCGTGTCGTAGGAGGGTGTTAGCATTGGCACAACAAGAATTAAAACGAGATTTATCAAACCGTCATGTACAATTGATTGCCATTGGCGGAACCATTGGAACCGGGCTGTTTTTAGGATCCGGAAAGGCTATTCAATTGGCAGGCCCTTCAATCATTTTTGCTTATTTAATTGTCGGGATGGCCATCTTTTTTGTCATGAGGGCACTCGGAGAATTGCTTTTATCGAAGGCAGGCTATCAGTCATTAACCGATATTGCAGAGGACTATCTCGGCCCGTGGGCTTCCTTTGTGACAGGATGGACCTATTGGTTTTGCTGGATTATGACAGCGATGGCGGATGTCATTGCGGTCGGTGTGTACGTGCAGTATTGGTTTGACATCCCGCAGTGGATTCCTGCCATCATTTGTTTATTGATTTTACTAGGATTGAATCTATTAACGGTGAAGCTTTTCGGAGAAATGGAATTTTGGTTTGCACTCATTAAAGTAATTACGATTCTATTATTGATCGGGGTTGGAATGGTTCTTTTAATCATTGGTTTTCAAACAGATGCCGGACCGGTGACAGTAACGAATTTATGGTCTCATGGCGGGTTATTCCCGAATGGTGTCACAGGTTTCTTATTGTCATTCCAGATGGTGATTTTTGCGTATGTGGGAGTTGAACTGGTCGGTGTGTCCGCAGCAGAAACAGCCAATCCGCAAAAAAACATCCCTTCTGCGATTAATAAGATTCCATTAAGAATTCTATTTTTCTATGTGGGAGCGATTTTTGTCTTACTATGTATCAACCCATGGACTGAACTCAGCGCATCAGAAAGTCCTTTTGTGAAAACCTTTGGACTCATTGGGATACCAGTAGCAGCAGGGCTCATTAATTTTGTTGTGTTGACGTCTGCGGCATCAGCTTGTAATAGCGGCATGTTCTCGACGAGCCGTATTCTGTATAATCTTAGTCATCAAAAGCAGGGTCCAGCTTCCTTCGGACGTCTGAACAAGCATGCTGTCCCAAGCAATGCCCTGTTTGTTTCGACGATTGTGGTATCGGTTGGAGCTCTTTTAAGCAAGCTGATTCCCGAACAAGCCTTTGGTATTGTGACAACGATCAGTGCCATTTGTTTCATTTGGGTATGGAGTATTATTTTAATTAGCCATTTGAAATATAAAAAAACACGGCCTGAATTGCATGAAGCATCTACCTTTAAAGCACCTTTCACACCTTTTGTGAATATATGTGTTTTGGTTCTCTTCGCTGCGATTCTAGTGATCATGCTGTTTGCAGATGCAACACGCCCCGCGCTCTTATTAACGCCGGTCTGGTTTGGTTTCTTACTATTGATTTATGCACGAAAGAAACGCCGCGCGTCATAATGAACGGAAAAAGCACAGCCTTTGCATTAGGCTGTGCTTTTGTTCATTTAACGATTTCTAATCTTTAGCACATAATTTGCATTCAAAATGATCAAAACAACACCAATGACCATGATTGAGAAAAGCTGAGAGTGATTGGCTCCAAGGGAATACACAATCAAAATAAACATGGCGCCGGTCAATAGAACATTCATCATTTGATACGTGTGAAACAGTCCGCCAAGCATCACATGCTTTTCGCCTTCGTCTGAAATAGCGAGCAGCTTTTTACTATAATCTTTGTCAGATGGACTTGGCAGGTTGCGATTAGGGTAGACAAGCTTTAGAACAGATATCGCTATATATGAACTGATAATGGAGACAATAAATAAAGCAGCATTGACGAGAATCAACCAAATGGGCTGCTCGGTGACGATCGCGATACCGATGGCAACAATGGAAAAAATGGTACTTACCGTATTGGCTAAAGTCAAATCAGTAAAGGTCCGATATTGTTTTGCCTCCAGTTCATCCTCTTCATCTCCAGAAACCGAAAGAGATACTCTTTTTTTCATACGTGAAATCCCTGAAAAACAATAAATAATCAATAAAATCGTCAATCCACTGATGACAAGAGTGGCTTCAAATGCAACATCAAGAAGTGTCATTTCAAATTCGGCTGCCAGCAGACAGTAAGCGCCGAGAAAGCCAAGGAGAGCACCTAAGAGCATTTTGTATACAGTTTTCATGAGAGTTCATCCTCCTCGAATAGAAAAATACGTTCAATGGGTTCCTGAAAAATTCGTGAAAGCTTAACAGCGAGCAATAGAGACGGCATTAACTCATCTCGTTCCATTAAGCTGATGGTTTGACGAGAGACCTTTGCACGCTTTGCAAGTTCAGTTTGGTTTAAACCATCTCGCGCACGAAGCTCTTTTAACCGATTTTTCATTCTGTCACCTCAATTTTGGTTGAAATCTTTCCTTGATTGTAAAGCATTATATTCATTTTGACAAGTAAAGTTGTCAAAATGATAAAAATAATTGTCAGAAAGATCATCTTTATTGAAAAGGTGAACCATGATACGCTAAAGGAAAGAGAAACAGAAAACAGGTGATGTCCGTGTTCATTGATCAATTAAAAAATGACTTACATCAATCACAACCGTTGTTCATTGGAGAAGAGACAGCGTTCAAAGCAGCAGTCCTTATCCCTTTGGTGCAAGTAAATGGAGATTGGCATATATTATTTGAGGTCCGATCGTTGACCATGAGAAAACAGCCGGGGGATATTAGCTTTCCTGGGGGCAAGCTTGACGGCAGCGAAACTGCACAGGAAGCTGCACTGCGAGAAACACATGAAGAGCTGGGCATTCCGCCAGAATCGGTCGAGATCCTTGGACAGCTCAGTCCTTATATCGCTTCTCCATCTTTTGTGGTATACCCATATGTCGGTATCATTGATGAGCAAAAAGTGAAACACTCCTTTAATCAAGAAGAAGTAGAGGAGACTTTTACCGTGCCTCTATCATGGCTCAGCCAATATGAGCCATACTTACATCATGTATCCGTTCAGCCAACACCAGGAGAGGACTTCCCTTATGAAAAAATCATGAATGGTGAAAAATACAGCTGGGGAAGCCGTTCGATTGAGGAATGGTTTTATGATTACGAAAACTACACCATATGGGGATTAACAGCCCGCATATTAAAGCATTTTGTGACCGTTACAAAAAGAAATTCCTAGAGAATCGCTCTCTAGGAATTTGTTGTATTCAGACGGTCCTTCGCTGTTTGTTGACCTTTACTTATTGAAATAGGGGATTTTGCTTGGCTCAGTCCGTAGGAAGGCATGTTCACGTAGATGGATTCATACGAGCCGGCTTGAATTTGGTACGTTTCATGATAAATTCCGACGGCGTCATTATTTCGTGTTCTTTGGTTAAATTCTTTCCAAGCAGCCAAATGCTTCTCCATCTTGGCATAGGCAAGGAGGTCATCTGTTGATTTCCAATATTGAATCATCGCTGTCGTGCGTAATCCAAAGTAATTCTCTGTCCCAAGAAAGCCAAGCTCATCTTGATGGGTATACAGCTCCTTGATCATGCCAGGCATCGCCATGAACACAGGCAGCCATTGATGAATGGCCCAGCGTTTGTTGATCCTCATTCCGATGATGAACACAACAATCGAATCAGAATTGTCCGTTGTAAATCTACCCGCACGTATGTCTTTTTTCATTCATTTACCCTTCCTTCTTCATCGAATGGAATGTGTCCACGCACCAATCAATTCCTGCTTGAGCCACTCTTTTTCCATAATCTAAAGTAAACAGCCAATACTTCGCATCCGCTTCATCTGGATAAAGCTCTTGAATGTTTTGTTCAATTGAAACATAAGTTTCATAACGAATACGAAGCTGCCGCTCATAATCCTGTAAAAGCACTAGTTTCTTCTCAAACGAAAGATATTGACCAAAGAATAACTTTAATAACACCTCATTACGCTCTGTTGGTAACTGATCGAGCGGCTGCGCCAGCCACTCTCTTAACGTATTCAGTCCTTTTTCAGTCAAATGATATTCCCGCTTGTCTGAGCGGCCAGAAGCAGCAGCAGGTGAAACTTCCGCAAGGCCTTCCTCGACTATTAACTTTAAAGCTGGATAAATTTGTCCATAACTGATTTTCCAAAAATGATGCAGGCTTCTATCAATTAATTGCTTCACTTCATACCCTGACTTACAATCAGTCGTTAAAATACCTAAAATCGCATACGTCGTATCATTGTATTTTTTCATATCAGCACACCTATCTAAATGATATATCTTTTAGATATATAATAAATGATGTGAAGTGGCAGATACAAGGGGTTGTTGAAAAATAAATTCGATAAAGGGAGTGGATATTTACCTGATTTTGCTAATCAGAGAGGTGAATCACTCATATATATGGATGATCTTTCATCAGATTATATATTGGAGGGGTACGTATGAGTAAATCGAAAATCTGGTTTGTGGCTGTCCTGACGGTATTAGTCCTTGGTGCAGTCAGCTGGTCAGCCTATCAAGCAATCGGAAAAAAGAGTGCATTGAATCAATCCTACGCCTTTGCGCAGAAAACAAAAGAGGGCGTGAATTGGTTTAAGGTAACGGAGAGAAAAGGGAAAGTAACCGGTCACTTGAATGAAACCATTTTAGAAGAAAGTCCGGAAATGCATTTTGATCCGAATTTATTTAAACATAAATATCAATTAACTGGAAAAGCAATTGAAAACGGTTATGAATTTGAAGTGAAGCGAGGAAAAGATTCGGTGATGTATGAAGTACATGTTGCTGGAAAAGATCTCTCTGTGAAAAAACAAGGTGAAAACAAAAGCATCACATACAAAGCAGTTGATCAAAAAAAATTAAATGCGTATCAAAAAGCCATTCAAGATCGATATGATGAGTTAATTGATGACTCAGAAACTAGATTTTATGATTATTTAAGAGACTACATCAAGAAAGTAACAGGTGCTTATGGTTATCTGTATACTGCGGAGGATGGTACATACCAACTATTTCTACAAGTAAAGCACATGCATATTGAGTCTGAATGGTCAGGGGCCTTTCTAATGAGAACAGTTCCAGGGGATGGTGGTGAACCTTATAAAGAGACGAAACATAAAGCGGGTGGTGTTTCTGATGGAATCATGTTTGATATCAGTACCTATCCTCAAATCGAAGAGCACAAAACTGGTATTATCGTAGGCTCAACGAATCGAGGTGCAAAATCAATAAAACTTCCTCTGAAAATAGCAGGCGGCATCGTAGAATTTAAACCAGTCTCAAAGCAGGAATATCAAAAACAATCTGAAGCATTTAAAAAGCAGGCAGAAGAAAAGAAAAAATAGATGATGATAACCAGATGAATGAATAAATTTATCTGGTTTTTTATAATGAAGATAGTTATTGGTGAAAAAAAGAGAGGAAGGCAAACGCTTCAACTAATTAAGGAAAATGAATTTGGGTCTATAGACCTTAATAATTTTTAGAAAAATAAATGTTGACGCTTTCATATAATCAATATATACTAAAAACAAATCCAATATGAATAAATTAGACATGTGACTGGTCATGCAGGCAGGATCTAAAAACGATGAATTTCTTTTATTTGTCGTTTTAGGTCCTTTTTTTATTGCCAAAATATAGGTCTCGTGTATGAGAAAAGGGGGAGAAAAAATGGATTACACACAAGTTGCCAAAGACGTTTTACAGCATATAGGCGGCAAAGAAAACATTGCGCACCTTGAGCACTGTTCAACAAGACTTCGCTTCACGCTAATTGATCAGAAAAAAGCAGATGTACCAGCACTAGAAAAAACACCAGGTGTCATAGCTGTCAGAATGTCAGGACAATGCCAAGTGGTGATTGGGAATGACGTCATTGAAGTGTATCAAAAGGTAACAAGTTTAATAGGCAGCAGCTCATCAAGCCAAGACGTGCCATCCAATCAGCCAAAAGAAAAGAGAAAAGCAGGCACAGTCCTGTTAGATTTTATTGTCGGTGTCTTCCAGCCTCTTGTACCAGCTATCGCAGGCGGAGGAATTTTAAAATCATTTCTTCTCCTTTTCTCTTTATTAGGCTGGATGGATGCAAAGGGACAAACCTATCAAATACTGAACATGGTAGGTGATGCACCACTTTACTTTCTGCCTTTATTAGTTGCTGTAACGACGGCGAATAAACTAAAAGTAAACCCACTGGTCGCATTATCAGCAGTCGGTGCGCTCCTTCTGCCGAACATGACAGCAATGCTTACAGAAGGTGCGCAATTACTGTCATTCGATGTAAAAAATATAGCTTATGCGTATCAAGTGTTTCCGGCAATCCTTTCTGTATTGCTTTACGCGCAAATGGAAAAATTCTTTACGCGGTTTTCACCAAAACCAATTCGAATTTTCTTCGTTCCGATGATGTCATTGGTCATTACTGTACCAGTTACGTTACTTCTGTTAGGACCGATTGGTTTTACAGCGGGGCAAGGCTTTTCATCTATTATTCTTGCGATGTTTAATACGGTAGGCTGGGTAGCTGTCGCAATTTTAGCAGCGGTCCTCCCATTCATGGTTGCTTCAGGCATGCACAAAGCAATGGTCCCTTATGCAGTCACAACGATGGGAACCCTTGGGAAAGAAGCGCTTTATTTACCGGCATCACTTGCGCATAATATTGCGGAAAGTGGAGCGTGTTTTGCTGTGGCACTACGCACAAAAGACAAGGTACTCAGATCAACAGCCATTTCGGCAGGGATTTCAGCCTTTTTTGGTATCACAGAGCCGGCGTTATATGGTGTGACACTTCAAAATAAGCGAGTCCTTGGAAGTGTTATGATTGGTTCGTTTGTTGGCGGAATTTTCATTGGTTTAGTTGGTATACAAGCCTTTGTGCTTGTTGGCCCAGGATTAGCAAGCATGTCGATGTTTATATCAGATGAACTTCCGCGAAATCTGATGTTTGCTATCATTGGAGCAGTCATTTCATTTATTGTCGCATTTATCGCTGCTTTTGTATTAGGTAAAGATCGAACAGTAGAAGAAAAGACAAAGGACCAAGCTGCATTGGCTGAACAAATTGGAGCAGGAGAAACTTTCAAAAGCCCTGTGATTGGTCAAATGATCTCTCTATCTGAAGTAAAAGATGATATTTTTTCTTCAAAGGTCATGGGAGACGGAATTGCCATTGTACCTTCAAAAGGAGCACTTTATGCACCAGTAGATGGTGAGGTGACCTTGCTGTTCGAAACAAACCATGCGCTTGGTATGAAAACGGACCAAGGGGTTGAAGTATTATTCCACATCGGCATTGACACTGTTCAGTTGGAAGGACAGTATTTCTATCCAAAAGTGCAGGCAGGAGATCGTGTTCAAGCAGGAGATTTATTGATTGAATTTGATCTAGAAAAAATCATGGAAGCAGGATATGATCCAGTAACACTTGCTGTAATCACAAATACAGATCAATATGATATTAAGGTACAGCCATTACAAGAGGTCAATCGTCAAGATACATTGATGGTTGTTACACAATTAGGAGGCTAATCATATGACAAAAATCAAAGGTTTTCCAAAAGGATTTTTATGGGGCGGTGCCATTGCGGCTAACCAGGCAGAAGGCGCCTGGAATATAGATGGAAAGGGACCGTCTGTTGCAGATATTGCAATGTACCGTTCCAACTTGAGTGTAGAAGATTATGAAGGTCATCTTGCTGTTACCACTGAAAATATAGATCGTGCAATGAAAGATCCAGACGATAAAAAATATCCAAAACGCAGAGGTATCGATTTCTATCATCACTATAAAGAGGATTTGGCTCTCTTTGCAGAAATGGGATTTCAAACACTTCGGATTTCTATTGCATGGAGTCGTATCTTCCCTACTGGAGAAGAAGCGGAACCGAATGAAAAAGGGCTTCAATTTTATGATCGTGTCTTTGCAGAAATGAAAAAACACAACATAGAACCGATCGTGACTCTCTCTCATTATGAAATGCCTTTAGCGCTTAGTGTGAAATATAATGGCTGGGTTGAAAGAAAAGTCGTTGATCTCTTTGTTAAGTTCGCCAATGTATGTTTTGAACGATATAAACATGATGTGAAATATTGGCTCACCTTTAATGAAATTGATAGTATTCACCGCCACTCTTTCATTACAGCAGGAATTATTCCTGATCGCTGCCCAGAAGGAAAAGTGGAAGAAACGGTGTACCAAGCACTTCATCATCAATTTGTCGCATCTGCTATCGTAACAGCAGATTGCCATCGCATCATCCCAGGCAGCCAGGTAGGATGTATGCTGACAAAATTGACAACGTATCCGCATACGTGCCACCCGAATGATGTGGAACAAGCTTTGAAACAAAACTTAGAAAACTATTTCTATGCAGATGTTCAGGTATTTGGCGAGTATCCGCCACTGATCAAGCGCATGCTTGAGAGAAAAGATATTCATATTCAAATGGAAGCAGATGACCTTACCATTTTAAAAGAAAACACAGTAGATTTTATCTCATTTAGCTACTATATGTCTTTAACGGAGTCAGCCCAAGAAGGATTAGAAGAGACAGAAGGGAACACAATTCGCGGGGTTAAAAACCCTTACCTTCCTTCAACTGACTGGGGCTGGCAAATTGATCCGGTTGGTCTGAAAATTTCTTTGATCGAATTGTATGATCGTTATCAAAAACCTCTTATCATTGTCGAGAACGGCATGGGTGCAAAGGATGTAGTTGAAAGTGATGGCTCTATCCATGACGACTATCGTATTAACTATTTTAAAGAGCATTTCCGTCAAATGAGAGAAGCGATTGATGAAGGTGTCGATCTCTTTGGATATACGAGCTGGGGCTCGATTGATATTATTAGTGCAGGTACATCACAAATGTCAAAACGCTATGGCTTCATTCACGTCGATCAAGATGATGACGGGAACGGGACATTAAAACGATCTCGAAAAGATTCATTTTATTGGTACCAAAAAGTCATTGAGACAAATGGTGAATCGCTTGATTGAACACCACAATCATGAAAACAGGTGATGACGATGTTTAAAATCAAAAAAGTTTTAAACTCGAGTGTGGTCCTGGCTGAAGATCAGAACCAACAGGAGATGGTATTGTTCGGCCGAGGAATTGGCTATGGACAGAAACCAGGTCAAATGATAGAAGAGAAAAAAGCAGACCAAGTCTTTATGTCAGTTGATAACATGAGAGCAAAAGAATTTCTTCAACTGTTAGATTCAATGCCTCAGGAGTTTATCGATTTAACTCAGCACATCGTCCAATACGCAGAAAAACGTTTAAACTCAACTTTAAATTCAGGTGTTTATTTTACCTTAATGGATCATTTGAATTTTGCAGTGGAACGTCATAAAAAGAATATTAATATTACGAATCGCGTGTATTGGGAAATCAAAAACTACTATACGGAAGAATTTGAAGTAGGGAATTACGCACTTGAGTTAGTCAATGACACATTGGGCATACAATTACCAAAAGAAGAAGCTGCTAATATCGCCTTTCACTTAATTAATGCATTAGGTGAAAAATCCGATTCGAAAGATGGTATGAAATATGCCAAGATGATCGGGAGTATTGTCAATCTTGTGCGCTATACATTGAATATGAAAATGGATCAAGAGAATATTCATTACAGCCGGTTCATTACACATGTGAAATTCTTTGTAGAAAGATTTTATGCTGATAAATTATTATCAGATCAAGAAAATGAGTTGTTTGAACAAATTGCACACTTATATCCTCAAGCGATGGATGTTGCTTTTAAGATCAAAGACTATATTAAACAGGTGCATAGTATCGTCATTCCTAATGATGAGCTTACTTATCTTGCGGTACATATACACCGCCTCATATCTTATCAGCAACTAAAATAAATGTTGAACCACTTGCCTTGATGAGGCGAGTGGTTCTTTGTATGACAAATATTTTTATTAAGTTCCGATAGGACGTTCTGTTGTACCAGGATTTTCATCATTTAATGAATTGAAAGCCCCTGTTTGTCCTAAAACAACGATGGTTAAAGCGATAATCAATAAACTCATTTTTTTCATATGAATTCCCCCAGTCAATGATAGGATGTTTCATGCGATCAGCTTCCTTTAAGAAGAGATAGGCTTGATGAATTGCTCCCAGCTCTTCAAAGTGTTTTGCAGCTAATGCACTTAATTCACAGGCTCCTTCAGCATCCTTTAATTTTTTAAGAATGCTGATTTCATCGAAACAGGCTTGAGCTTTTTGAGCCATATCTTCAGTGAAATATAGATGGTAAAGCAAATTCATTTTTGCTGTATAGATGGGACACTTCTCTGATTCATGTTTTTGATTCACCAATTCGAAGTAATAGAGAGCTTGTGTCCTTTCATCGATAGAAAGCAGCTCTTTCATTAACATGTACATGGAGTGATGAAAGTAACACGAAGAGAGATAGTCTTCATCACTAAGAGCCTTTTCTAGGGCATCGATACATTTTTTTGATTCGCCAGCTTCGGCGTACAAAATGCTGATATTATGATAAAGCTGTGATGTTAGAAAATGATCGTTGAGACTGTCTGCGATGTGTAATGCTTTTTTGTAGTAGTCTTCTGCTCTTATAAAGTGACCAATGTCCATATAATTAGCAGCGGCGATGACAAAGGCTGCAGCTAGTCTTCTCTCATATCCTTCATGACTTTTGAAAATATCAATAGCATTCTGAATGTAGTGTAGAGAAATCAGGCTTTGACGAAGCAGCATATATAAGTTGGCGATTTTCGTATGGAATTCTGCTACTTCTATTTCATCAGGAATGTGTTGTAGTTTTTTCTCGGCAATTTTGAACAGTCCAATGGCTGATGCATAGTCTCTTTTATATGAAGCGTAAAGGGCTTTGTATAGGTAAAAATAGTATTCAATTAAGTCGTTTGTTTTAGAGGGGCAATCTGGTTCTGTCTGTTCCTTCAGTTTTGTACCTCTTCGTTCATATAACATGAGCTTATACTTGCCTTCTAGCAATGAGTAATAGGTCAAGACCTCCTGATTCTCTTCCATTTTTTGAAGTAATTCTTTTAATTCTGTATACATTGCTTTTGCACTGTGTACATCATGCTTGCGAATTGCAATTCTCCAATCATTTAAACGATTCCCCACCTGTTCAGCAGAAATGATAGCCATGGAAATTTCACCTCTTTAAGATCCTTTCACCTGTTTCATAAAAAACGATATCACAATTTTTGGAAAAATATAATCGTTTCTGTGAAGTGATTGACAAGAGGTAATAAAAGGGACCTAAGGTCATGTGATGTACGATATTGTAAGGGTAATTGCTTGTTAGCACAAATGAATAAAATCTCTTTTTGGAAGTCTAAAAAAGGAATATATACAAAGGATTTTATGATAATGAACGAAAATATCACTGGTATATTTGGAATAAAGAAGTTTTAGCTATTTCAGAGGGAAAATGGAAGGTCGATCTAGGAAAGAAAATCATGTATGATGTTGCTAGATCATGAGATAAGAAACTGATAGATGCAGCCAAAAGTAAGTATTAAACACAAACTTAGACCTTTAGAAAGGATGTTGAAATGAAAAAAAGATTTCCAAGTTTAAATAGACAAATCACAGTCATTATCGCGACTCTGTTACTTGTTTTAGTGACTGTTTATATGTCAAAGAGATACTTTTATAGCAAAGAAATTGAGCTGCTGACAGAATCTTGTCAACAAGCTGGCGGCAAAATCATCTTAGAAACAAATAGTTTTTCTATGGATTACTCGTTTGAGTGCCAAAAAAAATAGAACAGGCAGTTTCCTGCCTGTTTGTTCAAATTTGTTCTCAAATTAAAAACCTAAATCTTGCAGCCATTGATTTAATCTCATTTCTCGGTTCTCGGCAGTTGAGTGATCATATCTTCCTAGTTGTAAACTGGCTACAATTTCCCCGTCATTCATAAACATAATTCTTTCAGAACGAAGAGCCACCTTGGGGTCATGTGTGACAAGCAGCAGTGTTGCTCCTTCAGCGTGGATTCTTGAAAAAATATTCATCACTTCTTTTGTTGTACTGGAATTAAGAGCACCTGTTGGTTCATCAGCGAAAAGTATGTCTGGTTCATTCATGAGCGCTCGGCAGATAGCGGCTCTTTGAAGCTGTCCTCCCGATACTTCTGTCAAATATCTATTTGCCAAATGATCAATATCGAGTTTTTTCATTAAATATTGAGCTCGTTCATTCAATTCTTGTCTTGGCTTTTTCTTTGCTAAATAAGCTGCAGCTATGATGTTGTCAAATAAATTAAGATTTTTTAATAAGTGGCTGTGCTGAAAGACAAACCCCATCTCTGTTAAGCGCAGAGCAGTTAACTGTTTGTCTGTCATTTCTGATAGTGATCGGCCTTTATATTCGATCTCTCCTGTTGAAGCTGTTTCTATGCCGCTAAGCTGATAAAGTAATGATGTTTTCCCGCATCCAGAAGGTCCCATAATGGTCACGAATTCCCCATGCTTTATCGATAAATGAATATCCTTAAGAATGGTTTGTTTTTGTCCTTTTAATGAATTGATATGCAAAGACAATCGCTTCGTTTCAATCAAGTGTTCCATGTGAAACATCTCCTTATAAAAGTGTTTGCCTTGCCGTTTGACTAGAAAAAAACGTCTTCAATAACCAGGTGGTCAAAGCTAAATTGACAATAAATAGTGTAAACGGGTACACAACTGACACCCATTGTGGTGACAGCCACTGGAGGCTCGACGCCCCTAATGTTGCTCCTCCTATACTCATCAAAGCAGGACCAATGGTATTGACCGCGATTGTTCCAATAAAGGCGCCAAAAGAGAGAACAGCGATAAAACTCGTTATATATTGTACTGTTATATCTGTTATAGAAAATCCAATTGTTCTTAGCATGTGGTTTCGGCTTGAATCTTTCGCCTTTAACATGTGCAGAAACATGAATAGCATTAAGCTGGCGGTTCCAAAGGCAGCTAATGCAGCAAAAAATGCAATGACTTTTACAATAGCTGCTGTGCTGCCGATCGTTTGATGAACGTATTCTTTCATATCTGTCACTTTTGCAGGAGATACCTTCTTTTCAAATACTGTCTTTTTCTCTGCGATATTTACTCCTGGTTTTAGTTGAATTTGAACGGTTTGCCAAAGAGCTGTTTGAGGAAATGGCTGTGATATTGCTTTTGCTGTTTTGCCTCCATTGGTCACGTCCTGATAAATACCTGTTACCGTTCTTTGGATTTCATGCCCATTAGTTACGAGAGTGATTCTTTCTCCTATCTTTTTCTGAAGTGAATCTGCATTTAATACGGATAAGGCAATTTCTTCATTCTTTAAAGGCTGTCGTCCTTGTAAATAGTTGAGGGGAAATGCTGAGAGCTCACCTGTTTCTAAGTAGAGCGTTTCTAATGTGTTCTCCTTTGATTTCACCTGAAGAGAAGTAGTTTTATAGATGGCTGCTGTTTGTATGCTCTGATCTTCACGAATCATTGATTCTATTTCGTTTGTATTTTTCGCTAGATGATTCCCTTGGCGTATATCCATTCGAAGGTCACTTTTACCAGAGCCAAGGTATGTGATGAAATCCGGTGATTGTAAGGTATGCCATAGCTGAATAGGCATGAGCATTAAAAATGTACAGAGTGCAATAATACAAGAAATCGTTGTGTACAGCTTCTTTCGTGATATCAGATCTTTTAAACCAAGCCAAATATTGACGGGTAAGAACCTGCTTTTCTTGAGGTGCATAGGTATTCTTTTCTTTTGACCCAGTGGGTTGATAACGCCTTGAAGTGCTTGAGCAGCTGATATTTGACCAAACTTTCTTAAGACAGCATAGCTGCAAGAGATGATGATCATTGCCGTCGCAATAGAAACAAAAAGCGGGATTAACCAATGAGCAAAAGAAGGCTGATTCCCCATGTAACGGTGGATATTGGTTGTAAACATATCACCAAATATAAGCGTTAACACATATCCTGCTATACACCCTGCACAAGCAAGCGCGGCATACTTACCAACGTATAATTGCTTGATTCTTGTTAAAGGGATCCCAAGCACCTTCAGTATGCCAATTTCACGTTCATCCTCTTCTATTGAAGCCGTCATAGCAAGATGGAGTGAGAGAAGGGCTATACTGATGAGCAGCAGGCAAACAAGCAGGAGAATGGCAATGACCATTCCATCTGTCAATGCATTCAGCATACGCAGTAAAGGTAGTGTGACAGATGGGCCTTGTTGTGGCAGTTGTGATGATTGATAGATGGCTTGAAAGGTATCTGTCTGAGCGGCATCATGTAGTAAAAATTCGATTAAGTACTCTTTGTGATGAAACACTTGATTTATTGCATCCCAATCCTCGTTATGAAGAAGAAATCTTTTTGAACTGACAAGACTGGGGTTCATTTGTGCATCTCGCAAGAACGCTTTGATGCGAAAGGTGAATTGATTAGCTCCTTTCTCAATCAGTAACGTTTCACCTATGTTGAGCTGATACTTTTGTTGAAAATAAATTGGGACAGCCACTTCGCCTTTATTGACCGTGAGCTTTTCATTTTGTTCGTTTAACAGGAAATCGAAATCACGATTTTGCTTCACAAATAAATGATCCATCACACCTGCTTTGGCAGGCTCATGTCCGAACCTGATGTTTGCATGTTCAATTGGTATCATTGGGACGATTTGATGGGCTTTTACCATGGACTGTTTGCTTGAAAATGCTTCAATGTCTTTTTCATTTATGCCGCCGTCATGCATTTGGACAAAGTCTGGCGCTTTGGCAGAATGGAGCAGGTTAGAAATGGAACCATTCAGCTGTACGATCATTTGAGCTGCACTTGCTGCGAGAAATGAAGTCATCATGATGCAAATGGTTAAGCCGATTGAAATAAGACGGTGACGGGTTAAGTCTTTCTTTATAAACGCTAATCTCATGAGGCTGATTCTCCTTCATGCTGAAGCATATTTTTTGTTAAGCAGGCTAGTGCAAACATGAAAGAACTGACGATGAGCACCGTCACATACATGGTGGCTGAAAACGTATTGAACAAAAATCCATACATCATTTGGCCAAGCGGAGCAGCACATTGAGAAACCATTGTCAGATTGGCCATCACTTTTCCCAACTGATGATTTGGTGTTTTCTTTTGAACATGTGAAATCACAACGATTGAGATCATAGTCAGCAGCATAGCAATTGGAAGGCATCCTGCTAAAAAGAGAAAATAAGCTGGATAAGTGCCAAATTGAAGAGCTGTTTTGGATGTTGAGAACGCCACAGGCAGCAAGATGACTGCGATGACAAGAAGCCAGCGATATAAAGTAGGAATGCGCCATCGCTTCGCTACAAGTCCAACTAGCAGAGCCCCTGCGATGACAGCGAACTCAATCAAGCCCATGCCTATTCCATACATGATGTCACTGCTCTTCATTGTGACCCTTAAAATGATTGGTCCCCCAACAATAAAAAATGGTGTAAGGATGAAATTTAACATTGCGGCAAGCAGCATGGCCCTTTTTAAAAATGGCTGACTGCCAATATAAGAAAATCCTTGTTTCATATCTTTTATGAGCACTTTGCCCATAGACTCTGTCAGCGGACTAGGGGAGAAGGAAATGTTTAACCTTAAAAGCATGCAGGCTGATAGAAAAAATACGATGGCACTTGCACCGATGATGGATTGGCTTCCAATCATTCCGTATAGAACTCCTCCGATAATAGGTGCGAGAACACCTGAAAGTGCCTGAACGCCATTGACAATGCCGTTTGCTTGTTCTAATTGCTCTTGTTTCACTAGCTGTGGAATGCTGGACATGACAGCGGGAGCATAGAACGTACTCATCACGCCAAGCAGTATCATGACAGCTCCGATCATATAGAGTGAATCATTTCCCGAAAATAACCAAAAATAAAAGGCAAGAATCATCATGCCGGTGAGGACATCAAATAAAATCATTAAGTTCCTTCTGTTAAACCGGTCAGCGATTGCACCAGCTAACGGGGAGAGAAGGAGCGGGATATTGGATAAAGCGAAAAGTAAGGCATATAAATCAACTCGATGCGTCATATCCAGTACGTGTAAAGATAGAACAAACCGAATGAGAGAAGATCCGAAAACGGAAATAATCTGTCCGAGAACGAGGTATATAAAGTGGGATGAGCCTCTTTTGGATAACAAAGACATAAATATCACTCTCCTTTTAGACCGACCGTCAGTCTATAATGTATGCAGGATTGGTATTGAAGTGACCAATCACTGATTATTTTCATCCAGCTCTCCAGATAATCGCTTGAGCAGGAAGGAAAAACTTCCCTTTTTTGCATGCAATGAGGATTCGAGTATTTCGATAAAAGCTAAAGCGCGTTGTAGACTTTCTTCGGCTGTCCATTGAAAAAGGCCTTCATCAAATATGACCTGCGCAGAAGCAAGAAGGAATTCAACCGTCTCTTGCGGATACTTCGTTTTGAATGTCCCTTCCTCTACACCTTGCTGAATAACATCTGCCAACACTGGTGATAGTTCTTTAATGGCTTTGATTAAGCTTTTTTGATGCATTTCTGCATTAGAAGGCTGATGGAACTGATCGATCATGCCCTGTTTATGGCTTCCTTGCTGAGGTGATTGCGCCATGATGATACGAAATAGTTTGTCAACGACTGGAAGGTCTGGGTCAGCTGCAATCCGCTTTGCCACGATGATATCTTCTTTGATGATCCTGTCAATAATGGCATCCATTACTTCTTCTTTGGATGCAAAGTAATAGTAAAAGGTGCCTTTTGCAATGCCAACGGCTTTTAATATGTCAATAATTGTTGTTTTCTGATAGCCTTTGGTTGAAAAAAGCGCTTCTGCTGCGTTTATTATGTCATTTTTACGTTCCTCAGGATGTTTAACGGTTCTCATAAAGCCATCCTTTCTTTTAACTAGACTGTCGGTCGGTCCTTGAATTGATTAAACACTTTTCAGGGTGTCTTTGTCAATGGCTGGTTTTTAAACACTTTGCATTTATTGTTCAAAGACACTATGATACATTGAATGAAAAAACCTTCAGGGGAGATGGAAAATGCAATTTTTGACCAGTGAATTGGCTCAAGAAATGGTTGAACGTACGATGCATATTTTACATAAAAACATCAATGTGATGAATGCAGATGGTGTCATTATTGGTTCTGGTGAACGAAACAGGATTGGCCAGAAACATGATGGTGCACGACTTGTGCTGACAAGCGGGAACAGTGTGGAAATTGACCAGGAGACCTCTTTGCGCTTAGAAGGAGTGAGACCCGGGATTAACTTGCCTATTTGCTTCCATGAACAAGTAGTTGGTGTGATTGGGATTACTGGTGAGCCAGAGGACATTCGGCATCATGCCGAGCTGGTGAAGATGGCAGCTGAACTGGTGTTAGAGCAATCTTTTCTGCTTGAGCGGGTTCAATGGCGTCATCGAATAGAAAGTGAAATTGTCAATCAGTTGATTTCATATTCTGATGCTGGGGATCATCAGCTGAAAAATCGAGCTGCTTGGCTGGGGATGGATTTAGACAAGCGCCGAATGGCTATTGTTTTTCAGCCAGTTCCCTCCTCAGAGGATGCTGTTCATAAATTGATGCATGCGATTCAATATGATAAGAAGGCAGATGATTTACTTGGCATGACCTTTTGTCATGAATTGATTCTTTTAAGTCAGCCCATACCTGAACATCAAGTAAAGCAGGCGGCAGGTCATCTGCAAAAAACAATGCAAAGAGCAGTAGGAAGCCAAGTGTTAGTGGGGATAGGGACTGTCGCTGAAGACATCAGCCAGCTGCCAATTTCTTTTCAGCATGCGAGAGAAGCCCTGAGGTTAGGGAAGGCTCTTGATCCGGAGGAAAGTATGTATTTCTTTGAGTCTTATCAACTGGAAAGCTTATTCATGATGGCGGGAATTGCTGAAAAGAACAGTCGATGGACTGACTTTTACAAGCCTTTGACACAAGAAGCAGAGCTCGCCCATACATTAAGGGTTTACATTGAAGAGGGCGGTGATTTGCAAAGAATTGTTGATCGTTTATTTATTCATCGAAATACATTGCGTTATCGTTTAGACAAAATTCAAGGATTGACCGGAAAAGACCCTCGTCATGTAAAACAGTTAATCGAGCTTTATATGGCGCAGCTAATGACTCAACTATCTTGATTGTGCAAATGCACAATTCGGTAGAGTGGTCAGTTAAAAAAGTTCATCCAGATTCACAACACAATCCCTTTGGGTAAACGCTTACAATTGGAGAAAGATATTTTTAGGGGGATTGAGAATGGATGCAGATGTAACGGTAAGTACTCTGGGAGCCTTGGCGGCGCTTGTGATCGCGATTGTTCTCATTCTAAAAAAAGTATCACCTGCTTATGGCATGCTGGCAGGTGCATTTATAGGCGGATTGGTTGGCGGTGTAGACATTGTTCAGACCGTCAACGTTATGATGGAAGGTGCTAAGGACATGATTCCGGCTGTCCTTAGAATTATGGCCGCAGGTGTACTGGCTGGTGTTCTCATTGAATCAGGTGCAGCGTTATCTATCGCTGAGGCCATTGTGAGAAGGCTTGGTGAGGCGAGGGCACTATTAGCACTCGCTCTTGCAACGATGATTTTAACAACAGTAGGCGTTTTTGTAGATGTTGCGGTTATTACGGTAGCGCCAATCGCACTTGCCATTGCCAAACGCGCAAAGCTCTCAAAAACGGGGATTCTCCTTGCTATGATTGGAGGCGGGAAGGCAGGAAATATCATGTCACCGAATCCGAATGCTATTGCCGCTTCAGACGCTTTTGGTGTACCTCTGACTTCAATGATGGCTGCAGGAATCATTCCAGCTGTGTTCGGGTTGGCTGTTACATATGTATTAGCTAAAAAGCTTGCAAACAAAGGGACGCCCGTTCTTGAAGAAGAAACTGGGCAAAGTAAAGTTCAAATACCTTCTTTTTTTCAAGCACTGGCTGGTCCGCTGGTTACCATTTTATTGTTGGCTTTAAGACCGCTTTTTCAAATCAATATAGACCCAATGATCGCTTTACCGATTGGAGGGATTGTAGGTGCTCTTTTCATGAAAAAAGGGAAATTTCTCAATGATTATGCGATGTCGGGGCTTCATAAAATGTCAGGTGTAGCGATCATGTTATTAGGGACAGGTACATTAGCAGGAATCGTATCGAATTCTTCCTTAAAAGATGTGTTTATTCAAGCACTGGATGCATCGGGTTTACCTCCATATTTACTTGCGCCAACTTCAGGGATATTTATGTCAGCTGCGACCGCTTCGACAACAGCTGGAACGGCGGTCGCGAGTGGTGTGTTTAGCGGAACGCTGATTGGGCTTGGTGTATCTGCTCTTTCAGGGGCAGCCATGATTCATGCTGGCGCAACAGTGCTTGACCATATGCCGCACGGGAGCTTTTTCCATGCAACAGCAGGAAGTGTTCAAATGGATATCAAAGAGCGTTTGAAGCTCATGCCTTTTGAATCGTTAATCGGTTTGACGTTAACCGTTGTATCGACCATTATTTTTGGCGTTTTCCAGCTGTTTGGCTAAGAACATGATAAGAAAGAGGGGCTTTAGGATGAAAATTGTGATCGCACCAGATTCATTTAAAGAAAGTTTGTCTGCTTATGAGACAGCATGTGCCATTGAACGAGGATTTCGTTCTATTTTGCCAAACGCGGAGTATATCAAACTGCCCATGGCAGATGGAGGAGAAGGCACTGTTCAATCGTTGGTTGATGCGACGGGCGGGCATATTGTTAATCAAGTGGTCACGGGCCCGCTTGGTGAGCCTGTGAATGCCTTTTTTGGCATTTTAGGAGATGGTCAGACTGCTGTCATAGAGATGGCCGCAGCCTCTGGGTTACATCTTGTTCCGCCAGAAAAACGTAATCCGTTATGGACCACATCAAGAGGAACTGGAGAATTAATACTTGCAGCGCTGGATAAAGGAGCGAAGCATGTGATGATTGGGCTTGGCGGAAGTGCAACAAATGATGGCGGTGTTGGGATGATGCAAGGATTAGGTGCAGCTTTCCTTGATAAAACAGGACATTCCCTGACGCCAGGCGGCGGGGCACTTCATCAATTAGCTTCAATTGATTTATCTGGACTCGATCCAAGACTACAATCCGTCCGTCTGGAGGTGGCTTGTGATGTGGATAATCCTTTAACAGGTGAGAGAGGAGCGTCTGCTGTTTTCGGCCCTCAAAAGGGAGCAGATGAAGAAATGGTTCAAGTGTTAGACAAGAACCTGGCTCATTTTGCACAAGTAGCTGAAGAGCAATTCAATGTATCCTTTGGAAAGGCAGCAGGGGCAGGAGCGGCAGGAGGACTTGGTGCGAGTTTATTAGGCTTTTTACAAGCCGATTTGCAAAGAGGAATCGATATTGTGCTGAAGGCTGTTCATTTTGATGACGTCATCAAGGAGGCAGACCTTGTCATTACGGGAGAAGGCCGAATTGACCGGCAGACCATTTATGGAAAAACGCCAATAGGCGTAGCCAAAGCAGCGAAGAAGTATCATTTGCCTGTGATTGGCATCGCAGGCTCTCTAGCAAAAGATAGTGCAGTCGTACACGATCATGGAATTGATGCACTGTTTAGTATCGTTCCAGGTATTACCTCTCTTTCTGAGGCGATACAAGATGCGAATCTTCATGTAGAAAGAACAGCTCGGAATATCGCGGCTGTGATACAATCTAGCCTGATAAAATAAAAAGAAAACTTGTAGATGATATGATACATCTACAAGTTTTCTTTTTATAAAGATTCACAAAATACCCATCAAACGAATGAAAAGATCTAAGAAAATACTTAGAAAACAATTTATAACAACTATTCATTTTTGAGGTTTTGAATTATAATGTTTAGGATGTCAGTCGGGGGAATTTAGTCCCTCATGATGATATTTGTCTTTCAATTTTAAAATTTTGTGAGATTACTTTGTAGGAAGTTTATATAGGTGAGAAATAATTCAAAGGAGTTTTTTAAATTGAACAACATCAGGGACAAAAAAATATGGATTTTTAATGCTACTAATTCATTTGTTGGAAATCCTAAATGGTTATTTATTTATGTGAATAAATATCGTCCAGATATTACAGCATATTGGATGTGTGACGACGAAGAAGTAATTAATAGAATTAGAAGTTTAGGATACAATGCAGAATTATACTCTTCTAAAAAAGCAGATAAAATTAAACAACAAGCTGGAGTTTTTGTTGTACATCAGGTAAAAGAACATATACCCGTATTATTTAAAGATGAAGTTGTCATTCTCAATTTATGGCATGGTGTTGGATGTAAATCTATAGAGCGAAAAGTTAATTCAGTCCAATTAAAAGAAAGAATATACAAAAAATATATTAAATATAATTCTATTTTTAAAAATAATCAACTATTCTTGGTAACTTCTCCGTTAATGGAGAAGCACTTTAAAGAACAAGTCGGTATAGATGATGACAAAATTATTAGAGCAGGATATCCAGCTGTAATGTATAAAGAGTCATTTTCTTCTTATAATCATGATATTTTGAAAGAAAAAGGACTTCCTGAAGATACGAAAATCGCGTTATATGCTCCAACATTTAGGGATGGATCAACCACTGCATTTTTTGGAAAAGCGATACCTGATATGGATAAATTAGTAGAAATATTAAAAGAAAATAATATGCTAATGATCTTTAAAATGCACTATTTGGTAAATAATGATTATCAATATAATCTTTTAAAAGAGAAATACAAAGATTGTCCACATTTGCTATTCTGGAATGAGGATAATGATGTTTATGAAATTTTCAATAAAATTGATATCGCTATTATGGATTATTCATCGATATTTTACGACCTGCTTGCAGCTGGTGTCAAACATTTCACACGTTATATCTTTGATTATGATGAATATAATAATTTGCGTGATTTCGTTTTTGATTATAAAGAGATGACTTTTGGACAAATAACAAATAACTTCGAGGAGTTATTAGAATATCTGAGTTCTTATGAAGATAAGGTGGAAGAAGATAGAAGAGAAGAAATTTATGATCTTTTTTGGGAATACACTAACGACAATTCTTTTGAGGAAATTATTGAAAAAACGCTAAAGTTTAGTCCTGAAAAAAGAGATTTCCCTACTTTATATAGTTTTGATCTTTTTGATACACTTATTCAAAGAAAAACGTTGGAACCGGTAGGTATATTTTTCTATGTTGGAGAGGCGGCTAAATACAGTGGACTAAAATTCCCTTCATATTTAGTTGAGAACTATCCACGTGTAAGAGCCCAGGCGGAATCTTATGTTAGGGATTACTATAGAAAATCCTTAATCATTCGAGAAGATGATAGATTAGAAATCTTTTTTGATGATATTATGCTGAGATTACAGGATTTATATCATTTAACAGATCAGCAAGTAGAATTTTTAAAAGCAGAAGAATTTAAAGCTGAAATAGAAAATATAGAACCTATGAAAGATAGAGTAGAATACGTTGTAGAACTGGTTAATCAAGGAAATGACGTTGTGTTAATTAGTGATATGTATTTACCTAAAGAAGTTATCTTAGAGATGTTAAAGAATGCGGATGAACGTCTGGCGGAATTACCTCTATTCTTATCTAGTGATTACGGTGACCAGAAAACAACAAGAAAACTCTATTTAAGAGTATTTGAGGAAATGAACTATAATTACAGTAAGTGGGTACATTATGGAGATAATCAAGCAGCAGATTTAAAGGCAGCAAAATCTCTAAATATACAAGCTGTACATCACCATATGACAAAATTTAACGCGTATGAGAAGCAGTTAGTAAATAGAACTAGAACCTATGATTCTTACTTAGCTTCAAATTTATTGGCTAGATTTAGAGAGACAAATAATGATGCAACTAATTATTATGCTTATTCTTATGTAAGTATGTATTTTGTCCCTTATATTCATTGGGCAATTAAACATGCTATGAGAAAAGGAATTGATACACTCTATTTTATTTCAAGAGATGGATATTATCTCAAACTTGTAGCAGATTCAATAATCGAAGCAAATAAGTATGATATAAAGACGAAATATATTTATGGTTCAAGGAAGGCATGGAGAATTCCATCTTTCATAGATAAAGTGGATGAAGAATTCTATTCCGTTTTCGGAAATTTCGAAGGCATGACCGATTTTAGTAGTGTACTAGACGCACTATCAATGAATGAATCTATATTCGATGAAATATTCCCAGAACTAAGCCATCTAAAAAACATTAATAAGATTGATAAGAACACAAAAGAAGCAATAAAAACCACTGCAAAGAACTCTCTAAAGTATGAAGAATATTTATTAAATAAGGCAAAAGAAGATAGAGAAATCATTACAAAATATTTGAAACAAGAAATTGATTTTAGTGAGCGTTTTGCATTTGTGGAATATTGGGGAAGGGGTTATACCCAAGATTGCTTAGATCGATTACTAAACGATGCATATGGAAGTAAAATAGAGACAATATTCTATTATGCAAGAAGTATTTATCCAACTACAGGTACTTCAGTTAGATATAATTATACTTCTAAAATGACCTCTCTAATATTTATAGAGTCAATTTTTGCTAATATACCATATCAAAGTATTACAGGATATTATGAAAAAGATGGTATAATTAAACCTGTAATTAAATCGAGAACATATGAAACAAAACTTCATGATGCTATTAAAGAACATACTGTAGAATTTATTAAACATTTCTATTCACTTCCTCTAACAGATGAGGATAATATTGAAAGAAGCTTATACGATTATGCGGTTGATTATTTCAGAGTGCATCCAACAGATCATTACATTCTGAATGTTTTTGCTCCCTTGAAAGATTCAGTAAGATTATACGAGCCAGAAGTTGAATACGCTCCTGAAATAACGTTAAAAAAGGTCATGCCTAAATTAGTCGGCAAACCGATTGATTTAGAGACAAAAAATATGAGAATGTCACTGGCAAGGTCATCTAAAGGAATCAAATTTTTACACAGGTTAGAAAAGAAATATTTTGAGAAAATTCAAAAGAGAATAAGAAACAGAATGGCTAGAAATAAAAAAATACTGAAGAATATATCGAATGTATTTAAAGTTTAATTTGCAGAAATCGGAAGGTCATCTATAAAGTGTCTTTCCGACCATTATTCTTGTGGAGGAAACAAAAATGTCTAATCTACCGAATTGTCCTTCGTGCAGCTCACCTTATACTTACGAGGACGGCAGCCTGCTGGTTTGTCCTGAGTGTGCGCATGAATGGTCACTTGAACAAGAACAAGCGGCAGAGGAACAGCTTGTGGTCAAAGATGCGAATGGGAATCTGTTAAGTGATGGGGACACGGTCTCTGTCATTAAAGACCTAAAAGTAAAAGGTTCTTCATCCGTTTTGAAAATAGGAACAAAGGTCAAAGGCATTCGTTTAGTTGAAGGCGATCATAACATTGATTGTAAAATTCCTAGCTTCGGCGCAATGAAATTAAAATCAGAGTTTGTGAAAAAGATATAATGTATGAAAAGAGGCTGTAAGAGGCCTCTTTTCTTTATTTTTAGGTGAAAGGAATAATCTCAAACAAAATTCCATACATATATACCTGTTGAAAAAGGTTCATTTTTAAAAAAAATCAAGCCTCTTTTCACATAAAAATCCGCAGTTTTCTTAACTCTACCTTAAAAAAGGCAGATGATTCGCTAAATTTTGGCTAATCCCCTTCACAACTTTTGGGCATTGCTGTACCATATGGAAGTGTTCTTCTATTTTTGACGGATCATGGTGTTTATCAGGAAATAGAATGATAGATGATACTTAGACAAAGAAGGAGAGGTAACGTGACGAACGTTTTAGAACTGCATAATGTATCTAGACATATTAGCGGGAAAAAGATTGTTCAAGACTTGAGCTTTTCTGTCCAAGCGGGCGAAGTCTTTGGCTTCTTAGGACCTAATGGTGCAGGGAAAACAACAACCATTCGTATGATGGTCGGTCTTTCTCCCATTACATCTGGTGACATTCTGATTAATGGCCATAGTATTCAAACATCCTATCAGCATGCCATCCAACATGTCGGTGCGATTATTGAAAATCCAGAAATGTATAATCATTTAACGGCAAGACAAAATCTTGTTCACTTTGCCAGAATGAATGGGAAAGTGGATGAAGCGCGAATTGATGAGCTGTTAGAGCTAGTCAGCTTGCAGCATGTGAAGCATAAGCGTGTGCGTACATTTTCATTAGGAATGAAACAGCGATTGGGCATTGCGCAGGCACTCATACATAGACCGAAACTGCTAATCTTAGATGAGCCGACCAATGGACTTGATCCTGAGGGGATTCGAATGATACGAGATTACTTGAGAAGGCTTGCGAAGGAAGAAGGGCTGGCTGTAATTGTTTCAAGTCACCTCATGTCAGAGATGGAATTGATGTGTGATCGCTTTGCAATTATCCAAACCGGAAAGCTGATTGCGATTGAGGATCAGCGTGCTGAGACGAAGCAGGATGATTTGGTTAATTATCGAATGAAGGTAGCAGCCGGGGAGCTTGAAGAAGCACAGAAGCTCATTGATGCATTTGAGGAAGGCGTCACTGTAAGAGAAGAGGAGCAGTACTTATTTTTCTCTATGCCAGAACAAAAAATGCCAGAATTAATCCGTCATTTGAGCAGCGCGTCTATTCATTTGTACGAGATCAAAATTGAAAAACAAACCTTAGAAGATAAGTTCTTAAGCTTAACAGGTAAAAAGGAGGCAGACGTATGATTCGCCTCATTCAAAACGAGTGGATGAAGATTAGTTATCGTGTTGGTACTTGGATTATGGTTGGGCTTCTTGTTTTAGGTATGGTTGCCACGTTGATCTTTGTAGTGAAAACAAATGACAAAGATCAAGCTTCAGGTGATTGGAAAACCCAGCTAGAAATGATGAATAAGGAAAACAAGAAGGAGCTCAAAGAGACAGAGAATGGTTTCTTTAAAAGAGAGCTTGAAAAAGAGATCACTATTAATGATTATCGAATCAAGCATAACTTGCCGCCAGCTGATCAGTTTAGAGACAGTGTATGGGACTATGTGAAAACAAACGCCAATTTACTTCAGCTAGTCGGTGTGTTTGTGATCATTATTGCTTCCACCATTGTATCGGCTGAATACAAGCATGGTACAATTAAATTATTATTGATTCGTCCACCATCAAGGCTAAAGATCCTAATATCTAAATATATTACGGTGCAGCTGTATGCTCTTTTACTTGTTGTGGTGCTATTTATCTTGTCATTCATATTGGGTGCTATTTTCTTTGGACTTAACACTGATTATGTGAATTTGGTGTATCAAAATGGTGAAGTGATTGAACGTTCGCAGTTTGCAAATATGGTCTATTATTATCTTGCTCATTGTGCAATGTTTGTCGTTTTGGGAACCCTTTCGTTCGCCATTTCTACAGTATTTAGAAGTGAAGCTATCTCCATTGCCATTAGTGTTTTAGCGTATATTGTGGGTGGATCAGTCACAGGTATTTTAATGCTCTTCTTTGATTGGTCAAAATATCTGTTATTTGCAAACGATCCATCTCAATACTTTATGGAACAGGTTACTATTATCGATGGTATGTCTCTAGGATTCTCACTAACCGTCCTAGTCATCTATTGGGCTATTTTCTTAGCTATTGCCTTAATCGTCTTCCAAAAACGAGAAGTAAAAACAGGTTAATTTAATTTTTTAGGAGGTTTACACATGATTAAACGTAAAGGTGAAAAAATTATGGGGATTATTAGTATTGTCCTCAATGCCATTGGTGTCGGGTTTGGGGCATTAATCCTTTCTGTGGGTCCATCATTTTATGATGAAATCAATGAAGTGTTAAAAGAGGAAGGGGAAACATTGCCGATTGAAACGCTTCAGGCTTCGGTTCATGCATTTGGTACTCAGTTCATGGTCGTTTCCGCAATTGCGGCTGTGCTGTCGATTGTAGGTGTGATTTTCTTGAAAACCGACCGTCGTGCCGTGCTTTCAGGTATTCTTTTCTTGGTTTCTGCTGTGACTCTTTTAATTGGAACAGTTGGCCTTGCATTCGCTCCAATGGTTCTATTGTTTATCATTGGATTAATGTCTCTTATTAGAAAGCCGAAATCAGACATTCACACAAGTGAATATCCTTCATAATGAAAGAAAAGACATGCGCATATCCGCGCATGTCTTTCTTTTTAAATGATGCCAATCAGCATCGCCACGAACAAAAGGATAATACTGAATCCCCACATCCAAAAGAAGGAGTAGCGGATGTGTTTCCCCATATCAACCCCTGCAAGACCTACAGCGAGCCAAACAGCGGGAGCAAGCGGGCTGACAAAGGTTCCGATGATGTTCCCAATCATCATGGCATATGCCGCAGAAGTGCCTGGTACGCCAACTTCAGATGTAATGGATTCAACAATTGGCAGAAGGGCGTAATAATAGGCGTCTGTACTTGTCAGCATATCAAGCGGCACTCCAAGCATCCCAACAATGATATGTAAAAATGGCAGCAAGAAGGCTGGTAAAATGTGAATACTGTCAACAGCAATGGCTTTCAGCATCCCTGTGCCTTCAAGAATTCCTAAAAATGACCCTGCGGAAAAAATCACAGCCGCCATCATCAGCGCACTAGGTGCGTGTGCCTTGACCCTTTCCATTTGCAGATTCACATTCGGAAAGTTAATTAATAGAGCGAGAGACAGGCCAATCATAAACATAAAGCTAGCAGGCATCACGTTCAACACGAGAAGCACCACAACACACAAAAACAGAACAAGGTTCACCCAAATGAGATGGTAACGCTTTAAAGAGGCGTCTCCCGTTTCACTAATAGACTGAATGGCACGATCCCAATCTGCACCTTCTAGTTGAACCGCGGCTATTTCATTTGCAGCAATTTTCACCCGAATTCGCTTTTCTTCCCTCTTTCCTAAAATGAATGCCATACCTAACACGAGTACAACGCCAATGAGCTGAATTGGAATGAGCGGCACCCAGAGTTCAGAGGGGTCCATATTCAGGACACTTGCTGCCCGTCCAGTCGGTCCAGCCCATGGAATCATATTGGTTAATCCAGCACTCGTCCCGATTAATAACAGCAGTAAATAAGGGCTCATATGTAATTTTTTATAAAGCGGAAGCAGTGCAGGTACAGTTAATAAAAAGGTCGTAGCCCCTGCTCCGTCTAAGTGTGCGATCACCCCAATCAAAGCAGTTCCCATTGCAACTGTGACAACATTTCCTTTTGTCAGCTTGATTAAAGTCTTAATTACAGGTTCAAAGAACCCTGTATCTTGCAAAATACCAAAAAATAAAATGGCGAAGATAAACATGGTCGCCACCGGCAATACTTTGATAATCCCTTCCTCAAAGAAGGTTTGAATGTCATTGATCCCAAATCCCGCAATGAGCGCCCCTATTAAAGGCACCATGACCATGGCGACAATTGGACTTGCTTTCCCCCAAATCAGCAGCACAACAATCGTTAAAATAATCATCAACCCAACAAACGTTAACATAAGCCCCTCCCCCTACAAATAAAACGTTTACATTTGTCTATACTTTTCATTCAATGCATTCTCACAGGTGCATTGAAAAAAAAGGGTATCAAATTTATGAGTATTAAGCAACCGCTTTCATACCTATACAATGGTAAAAAAGGATGGAGAGACCAGTCATGGCGCGGCATCAAATATTGTAAAAAAATTTAGATAAAAATAACGATTAAAGTTCACAATAATTAATATGGGTATTTAGACTTATTAAATTAAAAAGCGCCCATTAAATGGACGCTTCTTTCAACGATTTTTCAAGATGACATACTCGTAAGGATCAAGTTGAAGCTGCTCAGGCACTTGCTGTCCAGTCAGCATATTCTCATAGCTTGCCTCTGAATCTAGTGACATGTTCTGCTGCTCTTCTGTAAAATTCATCAAAAACACATAGTCCTGCGACCCGTCTGTTCGTTTTTGTACACTGACTCCTTCTGGAATTGCAGTGGATAGGACGGGCTGTATGCCAATACCTGCGATAAGGTCTTCGTAAAACTCATCATAAAAAGACTGCTCATTTTCTGAGGCCATATAGTATGCTTTCCCTTTTTCTAATGAACGGACAGTCAGGGCTGGCTGTCCTTCGTAGCAGCCATTTTCAAAATGCCCTAACACAGAGGCCGTTTCAGGATGTATAGATTCGCAATATTGTCCGACATGATAGGTGCGTCCATTCCCTGTGGTCATTAACACATGTTCATCAGGCATCAATGTGTTGATTTCCTCTGCCCAAATGCCAAGTACATGGCGGAGAGGGCCAGGAAAACCGCCGAGGAAACAGAGATCATTTTCGTCGACTATGCCGCTCCAGTAAGTCGCGATAAAAATGCCGCCCGCTTTGACAAAGGCTTCAATTTTTTCTGCAACGCCTGGTTTGATCATGTAGAGCATTGGCCCGATGAGCACACGATAGGATGAGAAATCCTTTTCCATCCCGACTATGTCAACAGAGATACCTTTTTTCCAAAAGCTTCGATAGTGAGTTTGACAAGCCTCTACATAGCGTTTGTTTGTATTATTTAAGCCTTGCGCATCATCAATGGCCCAGTGATTTTCCCAATCATAAATGATGGCGACCTCTGGCTGAACGGATGTGCCCGCAATTGGGTGCAGCTGCTCCAGTTGTTTCCCTAGATCAGCTACCTCTTGAAACACGCGCGTATGTTCATGACCAGAATGATCGACAACGGCACCGTGGAATTTCTCAGAGGCGCCTCGGCCTTGCCGCCACTGGAAATAAAGCACGGAGTCTGATCCGTGGGCAATTGCCTGCATGGCAGAAAGGTGTGCCATGCCTTTATGTTTGACCTTGTTCACTTCATGCCAGTTTACAAGGCTCGGCGTACTCTCCATGACGAGAAACGGCTGTCCGTCCTTTAAGGAACGATACAAATCATGTACAAAGGCAACGTTCGATGCTAATTCGGCCGTTGTTTCTCTGCCGCTGTGCCAAGCAGGATAGCTATCCCATGAGATCACATCGACCTCTTTTGCAAATTGATGATAATCCAGCCCAAGAAATGGACGCATATGCGGATAGTCGCCCATAAAGTTCGTGGTTACTGGGATATGAGGCGTCAATTCCCGCAGCGGCTTAATTTCATTTTGATAAAAATTGATCGTTTGTGCTGTGACAAAGCGCTTCCAATCCAGGTTCATGCCGTGAATCATGTGCTCCCCGTGTGGTGCGGGTGACTCGATTTGTGACCAATCGCTATACGTGTGGCTCCAAAATCCCGTCCACCATGCTTGATTCAAAGCCTCAAGATCGTGGTTGTATTTGTCCTTCAAATAGTCTCGAAATGCTTCCTGGCACAGCTCGCAATGACACTCGCCGCCGTACTCATTCGAAATGTGCCACATGATCAGTGCTGGATGATCCTTGTAGCGTTCCGCAAGCAGCCGGTTGAGTGTATTCGTTTTTTCTCGATAAACCGGAGAGGTGAAGCAATGATTATGGCGCAGTCCATGTAAGTTACGCTGACGATTCGCTTCGACGCGCAATACTTCTGGATATGTTTGTGACAGCCAAGCAGGTCTTGCTCCGCTTGGCGTTGCGAGAATGGCGTGTGCCCCCTGCGCTGCTAAGCGGTCCATGATGTCATCCAGCCATGCAAAGTCATACTGACCTTCTTTTGGCTCTAGCTTACTCCATGCGAAAATGTTGATGGAGAATGTTTGACAGTGTGCAAGCTTCATTAATCGAAAATCTTCGTCTATGATCTCTGGCATATGGAGCCATTGATCTGGATTGTAATCGCCACCATGCAAAAAGCCTTTCACATTTGGGTGAACGAGTGGGTAACGCTTTCCCATTTTGTCACGTCCTATCCTTTTAGTTACGGTGTCATTTGTTTAAATACATCAAGAGATGGCAGTGCTTTTCCGTTGAAATCAAACATCGCTTGATTTTCCCACGCATTTCCGACAGTACCGGTTGTTTGAATGTAAGCCAGCCCGTATTGACTAGACCACGGAGCACCTTTCGCTGGAATCCAAAGCGGCTCCCAATAAAAGAACCCCTTCCCGCGGTTGTTGTTTACTTGTGAAATTTTTTCGGATAGATCTCGTATAAAAGATGCCTGGCCTTGAGGTGAGGCTGGATAACCGGCTGTATTGACAGAGTCTTGGTTAAATGAGTTATCTAGGTTGTCACCGTTTGCTGTCGTAAAGCCGTAAGCAGTTTCCACCACGATCACGTCTTTGTTATAGCGGGCACTAATATCATTCATATTGGACGTAAGACCGCTAAAGCCGCCGTCCCAATACGGGTAATAAGATAAACCGATCGTATCGAATGAGACACCTCGTTTTGTGATTTCATCAAACCACCAGCGGGATGCACCATTGTCTCCGCCATGCGCAAGGTGAAGCATGATTTTGATGTTTGAATCGACAGAGCGGACGGCATTTGTGCCAGCTTTTAGCAGAGCAGCGAGCCGGTCAAATTCACCACCGCCTTCACCCCAGCTTTTTCCGTTTGGCCACAGCATACCTGAGTTCAACTCATTCCCAACCTGAACCATATTCGGCAAGGCATTTTGCGCTCTCATCGCTTTGAGCACATCGCCTGTGTAAGTGCCGACCGCTTTTTCTAAATCGTTTTGTGAGAGGGATGCCCACGCTTTCGGTTTGAATTGTTTACCGGGGTCAGTCCAGAAATCACTGTAGTGAAAATCAAGCAGCACTTTCATGTTTTGTGCTTTTGCACGTTTCGATAAAGCGATGGCTGTATTGAGATCATTTGTGCCGCCGTTATAGGCTCGGCCTTGATTGTCATATGGATGGTTCCACAGTCTGATACGCACATAGTTGACGCCTTTATCCTTTAATAGCTTGAGCGGATCAACCTGCTGTCCGTTCTGGTTGTAGTATTTGCCGCCGCTTTTCTCTACTTCTGCAAGCATAGAGATATCGGCTCCCTTGATGAAATCACCTTGCAGGCCATTGATCGGTTTCACAGAAATCGTATCGGCCCTTGCTTCAGGCAGAATACCTAATCCCATCAGAAAGAAAACGACAACAGTGACAAGCAACCATTTCTTCATCAAATCTCCCCTTATCCTTTTGTGCCGCCTTGTGTAAGGCCGGATACAAATTGTTTTTGTAAAACAAGAAACAATAAAGCAACTGGAATCGCAATGAGTAAAGCCCCGGCTGCAAAGGTCGTGTAGCTGGCACCCATTTTATCTGACACAAGATTGTACAGACCGATTGGGAGCGTATACATTTCGGGTGAGCGGACAATGACACTGGAGATGATGAAATCACCCAGTGGTCCTGTAAATGAGTTGATGGCAACAACGGCTAAAATCGGCTTGGCAAGCGGCATAATAATTTGGATGAAAATCCGGAAATGCCCTGCGCCATCCATTCTGGCTGATTCATCGAGATCCTTTGGAATCGCATCAAGATAGCCTTTCATTAAATACGTATTCATCGGAATTTGTCCGCCTGCATAAATCAAAATCAATGCGAGGTGGCTGTTAATGAGTCCAAGCATTTGAGCAAGAACAAAAATCGCTATCAGCGCTGAAAATTGAGGAATCATTTGCAGCAGCAAAAAGAGCATCAGTCCATTCTTGCGTCCTTTGAATCGGAACCTAGAAAAGGCATAACCTGTAAAGCTGACAAGTATCAACGTTAAGAGCATAGTCGCAATGCTGATCTTCATTGAGTTCCAATACCATTTTGCATAAAGTGCCCCCTGACCGAAGAAGAGTTCTGTGAAGTGGCTGAACGTTGGATTCTTCGGAAACATGCTTGTACTCATGAGGCTGTTCCCAGGGTTAAAGGAAGCACCGATCGTCCAAAGCAGTGGATATAGAATACAAATGGAGGCAATGAAAAGGATAAAATAAGTGATGCTCAAGCGAATGAGCTTGTTTTGTTTTGATCCCATATCACATCATGTCCTCCTCTTTGAATGAATTCGTTCTCTTAAACTGCCAGAGTGCAATGGCGATGACAAAGATTGAAAGTAAGATCGTGACAGCGGCAGCGAGTGCATATTGAGAAGACTGCATCGTGAGTTTGTAAATCCAAGAAACCAAGATGTCCGTTCCCCCAGCAGTTGAGCCAGCCACAGGCGGTCCTCCGCCATTAAATAAGTAGATGATATTAAAGTTGTTAAAGTTAAACGTATATTGCGTGATTAATATAGGCGCAATGGAATAAAGGACAAGCGGTAACGTGATGGACCGGAATTTCTGAAAGAAGTTTGCCCCATCAATGGTCGCAGCTTCGTATAGATCCTCTGGAATCGCCTGCAGAACACCGGTTGTCATAATGAAAACAAAAGGAAATCCAAGCCAAGTCTGCATCGCAATGAGGGCAATTTTGCTCCAAAATGGATCTGTCAGCCATGGTTTTGGATCAATTCCAATCGATGCAAAAAGTGTGTTGTTAATGGCTCCAAATGTATCGTTGAACAGTCCGGCAAACACCAAAATGGTCACAAAACCCGGAACAGCCCAAGGGAGAATCAAAATGGTTCTAAAAAACCGTTTTCCTTTTAAATCCTTCTGATTGAGCAGAACCGCTAGAAAGATGCCGACAGCACATTGAAGGGTCGAAGCAGCCAGCGTCCATACGACGGTCCAGCCAAGTACATCAATGAAAGTGTCTCTCCAAATATCAATTGAAAAGATATTTTGAAAGTTCTTGATCCCTACCCAATCGATCAGATTGGCAGGAGGCGAGTGGTATAAATCGTAGTTCGTAAAGGCAAGCGCAAAGCTGAACATAATAGGAAAGACAACAGAAAAAAGAAGTAAAAAGAAAGCAGGAGTGCTCATTAAGTAAGGAAAGCCTTGGTCGATCAGCTGATGATATTGAGCTCGGATGGAATGGAGCGGAACCCCTTGATCACGTTTCTTTCCGTTCATAAAAGCATCACGCATCATGAGTACGTAAAAGCCGATACCAAAACCAGCTGTTAACAGCGCAATAATCCCTTTTGCCAAAAGAAAAACAGAGTTGTCACGAGGCAGCATCGTCCCAAGTGTGAACAGCCCCCAGAAGCCAATATTGAATAAATCATAAAATACGATGAAAAAAGAAACACCGAACAGGAAAAAAAGTGCCCCTTTGCCGTACTGCTTGTTGTACATCTGCCCCATCCCGGGTATAAGAGAGAACATTAGCGCCCGTCTCCGGTGTGTCTTTGATTCCACTATGTGTGTGCGGTCTAGTTCAAGGTTACCCGTCACGTCTAACACCTACTTCATATGAAATTAGCTCAAATACGGGCAGCTTGATAGACTTAAAGGCTACCCGTGTTTGATGATTATTTAGAATGGTTTGCTTTAATTTGAGAGTCGATTTGATTGACGGCATCATCAAATGCCTTTTTCACATCTGTCCGGCCGGTTGCAATGAGACCTAATGCGCTGTCAATCGGCTTCCACACCTCTGCCATTTCAGGGGTATTCGGTGTCAGCGTGGCATATTTTGTTTGTTTTGAAACAGCATCCGCATTTGCGTTTTTAGTAATGATTGGATCTTTCATCAGCTTTTTCACTGGTGGAATTTCCTCTGTCACTTCGAATCGCTTCTTCGAATTTTTTTCATTCGTGATAAACTCAACAAATTTCTCAGCAAGGTCTTTATTTTTAGAATAAGAGGAGACGTTGTAGCTCTTTACACCTAAGAATGAGCTCATATGCTTTCCGTTCGGGAGAGTTGGCAGCTCTGTTACGCCATAGTCAATTCCAGCTTCTTTATATGGACCAAATGACCATGGACCAGAAATGACAGCTGCGGCCTTTTTCTCTGTGAATAAGGAGTTGAGGACATTGATTCCTTGTTCACCAATGATGCCTTTCGGGAAAAGTCCTTCGCTAAAGAATGTTTGAATGTATTTTCCGCCTTCGATGGCGCCATCGTTGTTCAGGCCAATATCATTCACATCATAGGAGCCATCGCTTTTCTGTTTGAAAATATAGCCTCCTGATCCGCCTAACACACTTTGGGCATAGTAAATTTCATCCCATTTCGCTACAAAACCGTATTTCCCGTCTTTTGTCAGCTTTTTCGAAAGGTCATACCAGCCATCAAGTGTAGTTGGTGCCTTTTTGACAAGGTCTTTGTTATAGAAAAGCACTGTCGTTTCAACGGATTTAGGAAGGCCATACAGCTTGCCGTCTATCGTTTGTGATTGAATGGATTCGTCTGTAAAGGAATTGATCACTTTTTGATCAGGCTTGATTTCCTGTAATAGCCCCTCAGTGACGGCTGATCCAATTTGATCGTGAGGCATCGTGATGACGTCTGGGCCTGTCCCGGCTGCTCCATCAAGGCGGAGAGCTTCGATTTGGTCGGCATACGCTTTTTCGACCACTTTGATTTTCACATCGTTTTGTTTTTCAAATTCTTTTACAGCGTCTTGAATCCCATCAGACTTTTTGACATCCTCCCATACTAGCAAGGTCTTTGTACCTGTAGATGCTGGCTGTGTCCCGCTTGAATTGTCATCTCCTGGCCCGCATGCTGAAAGCAGAAGCACAGCAGTACCAACGACTGCTGATAATGTCGCCCATTTTCCCTTTTTCATTGGTAATCCCCTCTCGTTCTTTTTTCACAGATGATAAGAAAACGCTTTCTTAATGTGAGAATATCAACTTAAGTAAAAAAAGTAAACACATTTTATTAAATTTATTAAGTAAAATTTTTTACTCATATAGAGAGAAAAGAAGCCCTCCACTTTGGCAGGACTTCTAGTTTGTTTATATGGTGCTTTTTCGAAAGACAGGCTCTGAGGCAATCAGGACAGTCTTAGGCAATGTTCTGCCGTCCACAAGTCTTTCTAAAAGTAAATCGATCGCTGTCTCACAAAGTAATGACGTATGGATGTGATACGTGGTGAGCGGCGGCGACACATATTGAGACACATGAATATCGTTGATACTAAAGACGCTGACGCGGTTCGGCAGAGAAAATCCGCGCTCATTTAATGCTTGTAGGCAGCCGATGGCAAGAGGGTCACTAGCGACACAAAAAGCGGTGGGCAGATCATCACCAAGCTCGTCGATCGCCTTCATCATCAGCGAATAGCCTTCATCTACTGAGAAATGGTGGCCGATATAGACCAATCGCTCATCAAGCATATGGCGGGCCAGCATGTATTCACGGAAAGTCGTTTCACGAATATCTGGAATGTGCACGTTCGTATTGAGATCAAGGTCTGTACCGCCAATGAATCCGATGGATTGGTGCTCTTTTTCGATAAAGGAATCGATGATCTTTTCAACAATTCGTTTCAGGTTCGGCTTTACAGAATCAAAACGGTCTTCATCTGGCGTTGTATCAATAAAGACAATATGCGGAGTGATCGCATATAATTGGTCAAGCTCTGACGTTTTAAAGCGGCCGATGGCGATGATTCCTTCTGTAGCAGAATCAATGGAATGAAGCCCATCAGACGGATTGTAAGCGGTGACATTTAAGCTCCGAGTATTGGTGAGTTCCTCAATGCCGAGTCGAATGGATTTAAAATAAATATCTTCAAGCTCTTCCTTTTCGGTCATCCAATAGAGAAAGGCGATTTTTTTTAATGAATGTTTGAATGTCTTCTTTTGGTAGGACAAAGCTTCTGCGGCGGCATATACTTTTTCGCGTGTTTGATCGGTGACGGATAGGTTGGGATCTTGGTTCAGTACGCGAGATACCGTTGCAATGGATAAGCCTGCTTTTTCTGCAATGTCCTTTATTTTAGCTGCCAAATCAGCACCTCCTATAGAAAATATCTCCTCTTAGTATAGAGTCTTTAAAAAAATTAGTAAATATTTTTATTAAATTGTTTTCGTTTAGGCGGTTCTTTACGTGCTGGAGAGGAATTAGTAAGATATATATAGGTAAGGTGTTGGATTAAGATTTCTGATAGGAGAGGGACCGATGTATTACGATGCACTGAAGACATTTGTGACAGTGGTGGAGGAGAAGAACTTTACAAAAGCAGCCCAAAAGCTGCGAATTTCTCAGCCGAGTGTCAGTCTTCATATTAAGAACTTGGAGCAGGAATTCCAGACCGTTCTGCTGAATCGTTCACCAAAGCAATTAACCGTTACACCAACTGGGGATATGCTGTACCATCGATCAAAACAAATCATTCGTCTCTATGAACAGGCGAAGCAGGACATTTATGAGCATCATCATTTGGCAAGAGGAAAGCTGACCATCGGAGCGAGCTTCACAATTGGTGAGTATGTGCTGCCGCAAATATTGGCAGAGTTTCATCAGCTCTATCCGCATGTTGATATTGAGGTGGTCATTGATAATACAGAGGCGATCGCCAGACATGTCCGTTTATTCCATGTCGACATCGGTTTGATCGAGGGACAGACCAATGACAAGGAGCTTTCTGTAGAAACTTTTCTAGAGGACGAACTTTATATTGTGGCGCCATTAGATCATCCTTTTGCTAAGAAAAAAGATGTCACCATTGATCAATTACAAAACGAAACATGGATTACGAGAGAAGAGGGATCAGGGACAGGAGAATATTTACAGCATGTCCTGAAATCAAATGGACTGAAAGCACGAACCTTTGTGACCTTTAGCAGCAATCAAGCGATTAAAGAAGCTGTGATCCATGGAATGGGTCTTTCTGTTTTATCTAAATATGTCCTCCAGCGAGGCAGCATTGGCGGTGAATTGGCTGTTATTTCTGTCAGAGGCATGGATTTCAAACGAAAGTTCTCCTATGTCGAGTCACCGATGACCGGGGGAAATAAAAATAAGGAATTGCTCGTTGAATTGTTAAGGAAAGAGAAAAAGGACGCTTCTCCTCAGTAGGAGAAACGTCTTTTTTTATAACCCTTTAATTTTGATTTCATCGACTGGAAGGAAAATCTCACCTGTATCTGTATATTTCATGGTGACCTGATCGCCTTCTTTTAAATAAATGACGAGAGGTTCCTTTTCAGATGACATAGTGTAGCTTTTTCCATCGTCTAGCAGGAAGGTGACGGTTGTATAATCACCGGTCTTTTCTTTGTAGACTCGTTTGACCTTCCCTGCCGCTTCTTTCTTTTCCTGCTTAGAGGAACTGTTAACGGTACCGCCGCCTTTTTGAAGAGCTGTCTTATAGGCTCTCAGTGCTTCGTTTGGTGTAGAAGCATACGCAGCGATTTCTGGATTGGCTGCAGAAACGATAAAGTAATTTTGCAGGAATCCATTTGAATCGAGAACCGGTGTGAGCCAGCTGGCTTCTCCATAGAAATTATAGAGAATCGGCATGCGCCCTTTCCATTTCTTCTCGATGAATCGTTTCTCAATAATTTGCAGAGCGCCCTGAGAATCCATATAGGATTCTTCAAGATTTCCAGTATAATAAGTCGCTTTTCCTGTTCGGGCATTGGTCAGGGCATATCCGAGCATGGAATCAACGCCCTCTTTCGGACTTGTGAAATCTGTGAAGTAATACATATCTCCTTTTGAATCAAATACCGGGCTCACATTGGCTTCCGTTCCTTCATCTGAAGGCAGCTTTACATCTGACTTTCCAAACATACTATTCCAGAACCCGTGAATATAGTTTCCGAAATAGCTGTTTTGCAGACTGACTGCCTCTGGTGAAACAGCACCGTCGATAAAGGCAGGTACTTGATCTAGAGCATATTTCTTCGTTGCACCCGTTTTGGCATCAACAACGACGACACCGGAAGCTTTAAAGCCGTTTCGGGCAGAGATGAAATCGCCATACGTTTGAATGTAATAAGGCTTGCCGTCATCATTGATTTCCAGCTGTGTACCGCCGTAGAAAATCAAATCTGGGTACTGGAGACGGATATGCCGCTCAATTTCTTTGTTGAAATAGGAGGAAGGCGTATAGACCATCTCCGTTTTCACGAACTTTGGATTAGCAGAGGAGTCGGTCGCACTTAATGTGAAGTAACCCGGCGTGCTGCCTGCACGAATCCATTTAAAGAAGTCCGAGAACTCCACTGGAGCGATGTATACATACTCACCGTTGACCTTCTGAATTTGCAAGCTGCCAAGCTCATAGTAGCTTGTGTTTGGCACCTGTCCGAACGATTTCTTCATTTTGTTCCGGGCAAATTGAGGCGGCACACTCGCAGGTGTTTCTTTTTCATCAAATGCTTTGATTTCTACTTTTTGCTCCATTTTGGAGACATCGAATTTCTCATTCGCATTGAATAGAAAAGCTGTCGCCATGTAAACACCGAGCAGCAATAGAATAAGAAATAGCACGCCTTTGATTTTACGCTCCAATCCAACTGATAAAAAGGCGCCTGCTGCTGTCACAACAAGTCCAATCAGCCATAGGGATGAAGGGTTCCGGTCTAAATTGGTGATGTAATAGAAAACAAAAATACCGATCATGAACAGCAAAGCAAGGCCTGCAATCCACATGAGCGGCACCTGCTGCTTTGTCCCTTTCTTTCTAACGATCAACCTGAGCGGTGTGAGCAAAAGGGTCAAGACAAGACCGATCACAACCGAAAATAACAGAATATATCCCACAAACAGATCTCCTTTCAAATCAATCACTCTTTTAGTATATACGAGTGTGAGGGGGAAAAGATTCAGAAGAATCATACCAATTCGATTTTATGAAAAAATGAGTTGAAAAGGGCCTTTTAATATTTCGGTAGGTTAAATGATATTGTCCTTGCGCTAGATGATTAGATTTTAGTGAATATTTTGTGGACGTAAACATTAATTTTTATCTCCGAGGAGTGTATATTCTTTTTATTCATTACTTTATGAATTTATATTGTAATAAATAAGATGTTAAAAGACAGAGATATCTTTTAAACAGTATAAAGATTCATTTTAATTTTCTACAGAATGAAATAGTTATAACATTCCTATTATGTTATATTATTTTTTATATGGTTAATATTAGGAGGTAATTTAAATTGAAAAGACGTATCCCTTTTCTCATTATTTTTACTTTAATTGTATCGTTATTTTCACCGTCTGTAACATTCAATATTAATCGAGAGGCTTCTTCAAGAGACAAAAGTGTCCAAATTGGTTATAAAGAAGCCGATGCTGTATGGGGTCTTGTCATTCGAACTATTTTTGTAAACGGGGTGAAAGCAAGTAAACATTTGTATAAATCAATAAAATATGCCCCTAAATATCCTGCTGGTTTTAAAGCTGTTCAAAATGGGACTAAAAAAGTTACAGTAAATAATAAGAAGTTGTTATCCGAGTTAAAACAGATTGAAGGAGGGACTTGGAAAAAAGTATATAAAGATGGCTATAAAGACGGCTATAAAGACGGAAAAAAGGTTTCTGTACATTATTTTCAAAGTAAATCTGGTTTGGTGTATGATGTGAAAGTTAAAAAAGGTTGGAGTGTGAAATGATTTATGAATAAAATAGAACTAAGATATTCTTCACATGAAGATTTAGATAGGATTATTGTTATAAATATCATTGGTATAATCATGTCGCTAAAAGAAGGTTTAATCACTATAGAAGAAGCGGAAAAGCTCATGTTCAGTCCACGAACAATCGATGTTTTAAAGAAGAAAGGGATAAATGAAGAACTGATAAATATACTTCATTTGGGAACAGAACTTGAAGATGTAGAAAGTTTAATACCACAAGAATTAAGTGATAGTTTAGAAGAAATAAGGGTAAAATGCTTAAGATTCCTGGAAAGAAATACAGAAAATGAAGTTAAAAATAATGTGGTAGATTATTGAGCTAAAAGTGTATATTATAAAATTTTGAGTAAATCTGTTTTGATCTATTGATCAAAACGATGAATTCATAAAAAAAGAAGTCTGTGCAAACAGGCTTCTTTTTTATAAGATGGGAACATGAGGAAATGTATGCGTTCACATGAATAAGGAAGGAGTGAAGTCAATTGGCTTCTGTCAGTTTAAGTAGTATTGAAAAAATACGAGCAGCAAGCAGAGGATTGCCGCCAAAGCTGAAAGGAATTGCAGAACATATTACAAGTGAACCTGGCGACATTATTCATTTATCAATTGTCGAGCTTGCCAAAAAAACAGCGAGTTCAGAGGCAACGATTTTTCGTCTTTGTAAAAGGCTTGGATTTGAGGGCTTTCAAGATTTGAAGATTGCAATTGCCCAGGAAATAGATCAAACAAAGCCTGATTATGTAGATGAAGAAATGAGTCTTGATGATGATACGGCCATTTTTATGCAAAAGGTTTTTCAGGCGAATATAACCGCATTAAAGGATAGCTTTCAATTGTTGAATCCAGAAGATGTAGAAAAAGCCATACAAATCATTCATGAAGCAAAGCGCTTAGAGTTTTATGGGAGTGGCGGGTCCGGACTCATTGCAACAGATGCTTTTCATAAATTTATGAGGACAGGCATCAACTGCATTGTTCACACCGATTCTCATTTTCAAGCGATGTCTGCCGGTCTTCTCGACCAGCACAGTACAGTGATTGGTATATCTCATTCTGGCCGTAATAAAGATTTACTCGATGCAATGAAAACAGCAAAGGAAAAAGGAGCGAAAACCATCGGTATTACAAGTTATCAACGCTCTCCATTGAGCCAGCTTGCTGATGTCACGTTGTATACTTCGACGCAAGAAACGGCTTTTCGAACAGAAGCGATGTCTGCAAGACTTGCTCAGCTCACTGTCATTGACGTACTATACTTTGCACTTGCTCACTTAAGACAGCAGGAAACTTTAACAAATTTAAAACAAATGAGAGAAACCATTTCACAAAAAAGGGTGTAATGGTTTCAAAAATAAATTTTTCTATTAGTGAAAAATGCCGTTGTGGTAACGATTTTGAGCTTTTAAGTGAAAATAATTTTCTTTTTAGTCGTTGAATGTCGAAAAAATTATTCCTATAATGGGATTTAACAGGTATATCAAAACAATAAAATATGATTTCAAATCAATGATTGGGCGTGATACAGATGAAGGGAAACCAGGCGGTAATTGGTTTGGATATTGGAACAACAAGTACAAAGGCGGTTCTGTTTGGACCACAGGGGAAAGTGATAGCAAAGCATTCGGTTCCTTATGATCTCATTCAGCCCCAGCCAGCATGGGTTGAACAGGACCCTGAACATATATTAGAAGCCGTCATTGCAAGTGTAAGAGGTGCGTTGACAAAAGCAGCATTTGATGCAAAACATCTCATAGGCGTCGGGATTAGTACAGCGATGCATTCCTTGATTGTGATGGATAAGGATGGCAAGGCGTTAACGAACAGTATCATATGGGCAGATAACAGAAGTGCAGAACAAGCCAAGCGAATCACTTCAGACATGGACGGCTTCCAAGTGTATAAAAGAACCGGCACGCCGATTCATCCAATGTCACCGCTTTCAAAAATACGGTGGATCAAGGAAATGGCACCTGATGTCTTTAAGAAGGCAGCGAAATTCATTTCCATCAAAGAATATATTCTTTATCATTTCTTCGGTCAGTATGTCGTCGATTATTCAATCGCTTCAGCAACGGGACTGTTCCGTTTGGAAACGCTTCAATGGGATGAGCAGGCGCTGCGTATTGCTGGAATTGAAGCTGATCAATTGTCTGAACTTGTTCCCACGACGTATCAGCTGAGAGGGCTTCAGCCAGAGATCGCCCTGCGAATGGGCATTGCGGAAGATACACCATTTGTGGTTGGTGCGAATGATGGGGTTCTAGCGAACTTAGGTGTGGGAGCGATTGGAAAAGGTGAGGTGGCTGTCACGATTGGGACAAGCGGTGCAGTCCGTACGGTCGTGGACAAACCAATAACAGATGAACAATCAAGAACGTTTTGCTATGCGCTGACTGATAAGCATTGGGTGGTTGGAGGACCGACGAATAATGGCGGGATCATGCTGAGATGGCTGAAGGATGAATTTGGATCCTCGGAGGTAGAGGTAGCAAAGCGCCTTGGAGTGGACCCTTACGACCTGATGATTGACATTGCGAAAAAAGTTCCAGCCGGCTCAGAGGGGCTGCTGTTTCTGCCATTTTTAACAGGTGAGCGAGCACCTTATTGGAATCCAAATGCGAGAGGCACTTTCTTTGGGATTGGTCTTCAGCATAAGCGTGAGCATTTTATCAGAGCTGTGTTAGAAGGCGTCATTATGAGTGTTTTCTCAATCGGTGTGGCCTTAAGGGATTTAACCGGTTCAGCAAAGGATGTCAGGGCGTCGGGCGGATTTGCGCGATCTCCGCTGTGGCGGCAAATTTTAGCGGATACGATGGGCAGGGAAGTACTTGTTCCAGAAAGCTACGAGGCATCAGCACTTGGGGCGGCTGTGCTCGCACTTCATAGTTTAGGTTATATGGAAGAGATAGAAGAGGTTCAAGATTGGATTCGAATCTCTGCCCGTCATGAACCCAATATGGAGAACAATGAAACATACATAGAACTGTTTTACTTATATGAGCGTCTCTATGACAAACTCAAGGATGAATTTGATGTCATTAGTGCGCTTCAATTAAAACAAAATCATTAAACATCAGGGAAAAGGTGGGAGAGCATGCTTTTATTCATCGTGATTGCCGCAATTGTCCTTTTACTCATCCTCATAACAGTTGCTAAGTTGAATCCGTTTGTGAGTTTAATTATTACCTCTATGTTAGTCGGCTTTGCCACAGGGATGGACCTGCAGGAAATCATTCAATCCATCAAAACGGGGTTAGGCAATACGTTATCATTGCTGGCCATAGTTCTAGCGCTTGGAACCATGCTTGGGAAAATGATGGCTGAATCAGGTGGAGCTGAGCGGATTGCTCACACATTAATCGGCCGGTTTGGGACGAAAAATGTGCATTGGGCGATGATGTTTGTTGCCTTTATTGTGGGAATACCTGTCTTTTTCCAGGTCGGATTCGTTCTTCTCATTCCTTTATTGTTTACGATTGCGATTGAAACGGGCATCTCGCTCGTGACAATTGGGATTTCGCTCATTGCTGGATTGTCTGTCGTTCATGGTCTTGTGCCGCCTCATCCAGCTGCCATGGCAGCTGTCGGCATCTATCATGCCAACGTGGGGAAAACCATTTTCTTTTCCATTATTGTCGGTTTGCCGACAGCTATTATTGCTGGACCGCTGTATGGAAAGTGGATTGGAAAGCGGATTCATAAACCAGTTCCAGAGCTGCTGAGAAAGCAATTTACTGAACGCAATGAAGATCGAAAACTTCCCGGCTTTGCAAATACGATGTTTACGATTTTGGTGCCAGTGATTCTAATGCTTCTTGCCACACTGGCGGATATTATTTTACCAGAGGACAATATTTGGTATCAGGTATTTAAGTACATTGGAGATCCAATTACAGCACTGCTGATTGCAACGGTGTATTCTTTCTTCAGTCTTGGCTTTGTGCAAGGAATGAGCCGTGACCGGGTGCTTTCCTTTAGTAATGAGTGTTTAGGACCGATTGCTTCCATTTTGCTTGTCATTGGAGCAGGCGGGGCTTTCAATAATGTGCTCATCGATTCGGGTGTTGGTGAATATATTGCGGATTTAGCCAAGCATTCGCCAATCTCGCCAATTTTGCTTAGCTGGCTGATTGCTGCGGTTATTCGTGTGGCAACAGGTTCTGCTACGGTCTCCATGATGACCGCAGCTGGTATTGTCGCACCGATTGCTGCATCTATGCCGGATGTGAGCAGAGAGCTTCTTGTGTTAGCAACAGGGGCGGGTTCGTTGATTTTGTCTCACGTCAATGACTCTGGTTTTTGGCTGATCAAAGAGTATTTTGGTATGACCATTAAAGAAACGTTTTTGACATGGACGGCTATGGAGACGATCATTTCTGTTAGTGCTATTGCATTTATTATGATCATTAATATGTTTATATAGTGAAACGCAACAGCCTTATTCTTCGGAATTGGGCTGTTTTTGCTTTTGGCAATACCACCTTTGTCAGATTGGGGTAAAATAAAGATATTGAGAAGCGGGAGGCGGACACGATCGAACCATTAAAACACGTTTATCATGAATTATTTATTGAAGAATTAGCGGAGAAACTTGCACAAGCGTCGACTGGGTTTGATGCTGAAGAATTCCAGCGGCTTGTGTTTCAAAAGGATTGGCAGCAGCTTGAGTTAAAAGGCAGAATGAGAAGAGTCACTGAATCGATGCATGCCTGTCTGCCTAAGGATTATGAGAAGGCCATTGAAGTGCTGCGTCAGACAGCCCCGCATTTTTCAGGACTTAGTGCGCTTGTATTTCCAGACTACGTCGAAACATATGGCCTAGCACATTGGGATATCTCGATCAAGGCGCTCGAATTCTTTACGCCTTTTTCCACTTCTGAATTTGCCGTTCGGCCTTTTCTGATTCAGGATCAAGACAAAATGCTGGCGCAAATGCTTGTATGGTCACAGAATCAAAATGAGCATATTCGGCGGCTGGCTAGTGAAGGATGCAGACCACGTTTGCCATGGGGATTAACTGTTCCTGCGCTTAAAAAGAATCCTTCGGTTACGCTGCCTATTTTAGAAAACTTGAAGTCGGACCCAGCGCGCTATGTGCAAAAAAGTGTAGCGAACCACCTAAATGATATTTCTGCAATTCAGCCTGATTTGATGAAGAAGACGGCTAAAAGCTGGTATGGAACGAATGAACATACGAACTGGATCATCAAACATGCATCTCGTACCTTACTAAAAAAAGGCGATCCAGATATCATGGCTTTGTTTGGCTATGGGGATGATCCATCTGTTCAAGTAACAGATTTGAAGGTAGTGCAGGACCCTATTCGTATTGGAGAGAAAATGACCTTTCAATTTACACTTCAGGCCGCTAAGCCACTAAAGCTGCGTGTAGAGTATGCCATAGACTATGTCAAAGCTCGGGGTACCCGCAATCAAAAGGTATTTAAAATCACAGAGTTTGAAACAAGTTCAGCGTTACATAGAGAATTTATCAGGTCTCAGTCCTTTCAAAATATGACGACGAGAAAGCACTATGAGGGAACCCATACTTTAACGATTATTATCAACGGCATTCCAAAAGCGTCGATTGATTTTGAGGTAACAGAAGATAGCAGCTCATAAAAAAAACCGCCAATTCGGCGGGTTTTGGCGTTTAAGCCTTCTTTTTCATTAAGAATGAAGCGATGATGGCAGCGGCTAAGAAACCAATGCTGATAATGGAGCTAGGCAGGTTTTCTTGTCTGAATAGGAACAAAACAAAGCTCAAACTGAGTACAAGACCTGCAAATAAAGTTAGATACGGAAACAGCCACACCTTGAAATACGGCTCCTGTGGATATTTTGGACGCAGTTTCAGATGTGCCAGACAAATGCTGATCCAAATGAGTGAAACAGCAAAACCAGGAATAGCCAGCATATAGCTGAAAATTTGGTCCGGATATAAGTAAGCAAAAAATGTTCCGATAAGAAGAAATAGAACGGTAACCCATAAACTTAAAATGGGTACGCCTCTTTTGTTGACCCGTGCCAGTTTTTTCGGACCGCCGTCTGATTTAGCCAGAGAATGAATCATTCTCGTCGTTCCATAAATTCCGGAATTAGCCGCAGATAGAACGGCTGTAATCAAGACGAAATTAATGAAGTGAGAGGCGCCTTGCATACCAGCAGCAGAAAAGACTTGGACAAAAGGACTGTTATTTGGGTCAATTTGATTCCAAGGAATAAGGCCGCAGATGATCAAAATCGGCAATGTGTAAAATAAGATAATCCGCCACATCATACTTTTGACTACTCCAGGCAGGACCTTCTCCGCATCCTTTGTTTCAGTAATGGTCAGCCCGATCAATTCAGAGCCTCCATAAGAGAAAATAACCACTAAAAGTGATGCAAAGATCGCACCCCATCCGTTCGGGACGAAGTTTTGATAGTTGGTAAAGGCTGGTGTGCTTTGTTCGTTTGGAATGATCCCAAATAATAATGCTGCACCAAGAATAATAAAGACAATAATAACGAAAATCTTCATTCCAGCGAACCAAAACTCAATTTCACCAAAGTATTTTACATTATTTAAGTTAATTCCGATGACTAAGAGTGAACAAAGTAAACATAGTGACCATAGCGGCACGTTCGGCAGCCAGTATTGAAGCAGACTGCCAGCTGCAATAATCTCAATGACACATACAGTGAGCCACATAAAACAGTAAACCCAGCCGACGACAAATGAAAAACGTTGACCAAGCGCAATTTGTATAAGGTCGCGAAGATTATTTCCCGGATACACAATGGCCATTTCGGCTAATGCTGCCATCACAATGAGGAGCAGCAATCCAGCAAATACATAGGAAAAAATGACCCCAGGGCCTGCTAAACCAATTGTATCGGCACTTCCTTTAAAGATTCCTGTACCAATGACCCCGCCCATCGCAATCATGCGAATGTGACGCGGTGATAAAAGCTTTTTTAATTCTTGTTGCTCCTGATTCGCGCTCATGACGTTCTCCTTTTTTAAAAATGCTTATGTTCCATTTTCTTTTTTCAAGACGTCAGTGTCAATATAAAAAAAGAGATTTTTCAGACAAAAATAGTGGTTGATTCTATCAAAACATATACTTATATCCATAATTCCCTTATTTCATCCATATTCTAAAAATGAAACTTCAAATAAATGAACATTTGCCTTATTTATGACATAAACAATTTTCAGTTTTTGTCGATATATCTTTTGTATTACTAAAGTCCTAATAAAGAATTGTTTATAACTGTAAAATATTTCAAAAATGTAAGAGTTGAAAGGAGTTATGAAAGATGTTTATGAAAAAAGCAAATGATTCATCGGCTGGAATCCTTCTGAGTGAAAGCAGCCAATTAATAGAACGAATCGAAAAGGGAGACCTTTCAGCAAGATTAGATACTGCTGCATTTTCTTCTAGCCAAACAATAGAAGCAGTGGCACAAATGAATGAAGCGCTGCAAAAGATGCAGGAAGCACATGAAAATATTCAAATGCGGGTGGAATTAGTGACAAAAGCCATTCAAGTTGGCTTATGGGATATGGTCGTCATCGCTGGAGACCCGGTCAATCCAAAAAATGAATTCACATGGACGGATGAATTCCGCAGAATGCTCGGCTTTCAAAATGAGCACGATTTTCCAAATCTATTAGACAGCTGGGCATCTCGAATACATCCAGATGAACAAGAATATACATTAGATGCATTTTCTTCGCATTTATTGGATCATTCAGGGCGTACGCCATATGATATCGAATATCGATTGAAGTTGAAAAATGGAGATTATCGCTGGTTCAAAGCAACTGGAACGACCGTTCGTGATCGAAATGGTGTCCCTCTTCGTGTGGCGGGAGCTCTTTTTGATATCCATGATCAGAAATTGAAAGAAGAAGAGCTGCAAGCATTCGTCACAAGATATGACTTAATCAACCGTGCGCTTGTCGAAGCTCCTTGGGACATGGTGGTAGAGGCCGGTGATCCAGTCAATCCAAATAACGAATTTTGGTGGTCTCCGCAGTTCAGAAAAACGCTTGGTTTTACAGACGAAAAAGATTTCCCGAACGTGTTAAGCAGCTGGAGCGACCGTCTGCATCCTGAAGATCAAGAAATGGCTCTTCAAGCATTTGAAGATCATTTAAATGACCACTCTGGACGCACACCGTTTGATATTGATTACAGATTGCAGCGCAAAAATGGGGAGTACCGCTGGTATCATGCGGGTGGTGAAACCATTCGTGATGAAAAAGGTGTTCCTCTTCGTGTAGCAGGAACCATTCGTGACATCACGTTAGAAAAAAACAAAGAGAAAACAGCGAATGAAATGGCTTCACAAGTAGAACAGCTTTCAAGTTCTATTAGCGAGATGGTATCGGGCATTAGCTCTGTGACAAATCAAGCACAGGAGCTTGCTGTTGCTCAAGAGCAGTCAACGTCTGCCGCAAATCTAGCAAAAAATAGTGCAGATGAGACGAAAAACATTTCTGACTTAATCAAAGAAGTGGCGAACCAAACGAACCTGCTTGGTCTGAATGCTGCAATCGAAGCAGCTAGAGCTGGTGAACAGGGCCGCGGATTCTCTGTTGTTGCAGATGAAGTACGGAAGCTGGCGCTGCATAGTGCCAATGCAACGGAAAATATCGAATCTAGTTTAACGGAAATGAAAACACAAATTGATGAAATTCTTGAAAATATCTCGAATATGACAGCTCTTACGCAAACACAGGCTGCTTTAACAGAGCAAGTGAATGCTGCAGTCGATGAAGTGAATCACATGTCTCAGCGTCTTGTGGCGTATTCAAAGAGTATTTAATCGTGAAAAACCGCCCTCTCATAGAAGGCGGTTTTTTTCATTAAATTTGATCTGCTGGGAAAACAATACTTGCATCTTTTCTTGCGGCATCAAGAACTTTCATCACGGAGAGACTTTCATCAAGCCATGCATAGCACTGTTCATGATTTTTTGTTTCAATGATCTGCTGGAAAGCTTCTGCCTCATAATACAGACGGTTTGGATTCGTTTGTGCATTGAGTGAGATGACCCTGTCATCAACATGCAGCAGCACTTCTTCGCACCCATTCGCCCCATTTTTCACATGAATGAAGCCTTTTTCTCCTTGAATCAATGCAAAGTTCATGCTGCTTGTATCCTTACTGCCGACACTTGTCGCAATAAAATCATTGTAAGTGAACGTCAAAACACCAGATGTGTCAATACCGTTTGGATGGCGGTTTGCCTGATATCGGACTTGCTCTGGTGATCCAAAGAGGTTCATGATGAAATGGACATTATAGATGTTAATATCCATCAGCGCTCCTCCAGAGAACTCAGGGTTAAAGACATTTGGCGTTTCGCCGGCTAGCAGCTGATTATATTTGCTTGAATATTGACTATAGTTGCATTGAACCAGTTTGATTTTACCTAATTGATGAAGGTGCTTTTTGATCAAATGATAGTTTGGCATATGAACGGTCGTAATGGCTTCAAATAGGAGAAGCTGCTTTTCCTTTGCGAGAGCGATTAAGGCTTCCAGCTCTTTCACATTAGAGGTGAAAGGCTTTTCGCATATCACATGTTTTCCGTGTTTCAATGCTTTCGTTGCATGCTCGCTATGTAAACGATTCGGTGATGCGATGTAAACGGCTTCTACGTGGGGATCTTCTAGCATAGCAGTTAGATCCGTATAAGTTGTCTGCACCCCAAATTTGTCTGCGAGCTTCTTTGCCGTTGCTTCCTTTCTTGAATAGACAGCGTGACAAGAAGCACCGTCGAGCTGTTCAACCGCTTGCAGGAAGCCTTCCACAATGATACCTGTTCCGATGGCTGCGATGTTCATTCTCAAAACCCCTTCCACTCGTTTAAGCTGACTCTAGTATAACCGATGTTTTCATTGAACGTGTACTGAGATACCTGAGCGAAGGTGTGCCAGTGATCAACACCGGCACACCTTTGGCAGCCCTTACAATCAGCTGATATTTGCTAATGTTTGCTTTGTTAACAATTGAATAGCTGCCTTCCTTTTTTTTAACTCTTGAATAGAGTGCTGGATATCTTCAACTTTTTGCTCGAGCAGCTGTTCAGCTTCTGTTTTTGACTTTCTTTCGAAAAGTGATTTGATAATTTCACGAATTTCTTTAAGCGAGAAATCTAGCTTTCTCGCTTCCGTGATAAATGACAGCATGAGTACATATTTTTTATCATATAGACGATAGCCGTTATGTGCTCTCTTTGGCTCTGGGAGCACTCCCTCATTTTCGTAAAAACGAATGGTTTCAATATGTACACCAGACATTTTTGACAATTTACCTCTCGTAAACGTAATCATTCCCTGCACCTCCTTTCTTTGCTATCCATCATACAATTAGATTTACTCGTTTCAAAACATTCTATAGTGGTGGACAATTGTTCTGTTTTACTAGTTTCAAATGGGGGATCAGCGCGATGAATAGAATGCGTTATAATAGAGTAGACTCATGTGATATTTGTTACAGATATGAACAAGTAGACAGCGTGAAGAAAAAACGATAGGCTAAAATAGGTAAATAGTAATGAAATAACCTGTCATCATCGTAATGGTGGCTCAAAATAGTGACAGCACGTTTTTGCTGAGAAAAGGGGACCAGTGAATGTATAAATTAGTCGCAATTGATATGGATGGTACGTTATTAAATGATCAACATATGGTGCCGGATGAAGTGTTTGAAGCCATTCAACAGGCTAAGGCAGAAGGAATTAAAATTGTCTTATGTACAGGCCGGCCGATTGGCGGGGTAAATCGCTATTTAGCTGATCTTCAGCTTAATCAAGAGGGAGATTATGTGATCGCGTATAATGGAGCACTTGTTCAAAACAGCCATACAAATGAAGTGGTGTCAGAGCTGACATTATCCTATGATGACTTAGCTTCTTTATATGAATTGAGCCGTCAGCTGGATACACCGATGCATTATTTCGATTCAGCCAATTTATACACACCGAATCGCGATATTAGTGAATACACAGTTCTTGAATCCTATTTAACAAAACTGCCGCTTAAGTATTTACCTGTCGAAGAGGCAGATTCATCTATGAGGCTTCCGAAGATGATGTATATTGATCAGCCAGAACGTTTGGAAAAAACGATACAAGCCATCCCATCTGAAGTGAAGGAAAAGTATATGATGGTGAAAAGTACAGATTTCTTCCTTGAAATCCTGCATCCTGATGTGAGTAAGGGAAATGCCGTGAAGCTTCTAGCGAAGGAGCTGGGAATTCCTCGTGAAGAAGTCATGGCTATTGGTGATAACGGGAACGACGTCTCAATGCTAGAGTTTGCGGGCTGCGGCGTCGCTATGGGAAATGCCATTGATGATGTCAAAGCCGTAGCAGATGTTGTAACAAAATCTAATAATGAAGCCGGAGTAGCACATGTCCTGGATGAGCTGGTTTTAGGAAAATAAGAAAAGAGCGGTCTGCCAGTGCGGTAGCCGCTTTTTTATATATTGGAGAAAAAGTAAACAAGCATACGTCTGCTGCTTAAATTCGTCTTTTGCAGCATCGCTTTCACATGATCATGAACGGTATGGGGTGAAATATATAACGTACTCGCAATTTCCTTTGTCGACTGGCCCTTTAATAAGCAGTCGAGGACGTTCATCTCTCTTTCTGTCAGCCTGTACGTTTTCGCTGCATAAGGAAGAATATCATTTGTTTGGGCTCGTTTGATGTGAATCATGACAGCCTTCTCCTGCCTGTCAGCCTGCGCCAATCGAAAGGCTTGAAGGGAAAGAAAGACCCCCGTAGGCATTCTTGTGATGCTTGCTGCTGTTTGATCGGTACCGCCGTATAAAAGTTTAGCGCCTAATGCTCTGAACGGCCGGGGCATGACGGCTTGGTCATGGATTTGCTCAAAGACTTGAAATGTATGAAGCCAATGGAGCCCTGTCTCATTTCCATAAAGAAGCTTGTAATGAGTTGTAAGAATGAGAAATCCTTGCTGCTCCGCCGCATCATCATTTTCAGTGTCCCTTTTTTTGAAAATCTCATCTCTCAGCTTGGCTGCAAGTGACGGTGTTAGATCGATGACTGCTTGTATATCTCGCTTCTGAAAAGGTTCCTTGCCCTGTTGACGATAAAGGCTGGCGATACCCCAGCATTCTCCTTGGATCACAAGGGCTGCCCGCAATTCATCAGACCAACCGTTAGGTATCAAAATATGCAGATAGCGCTCGCTGCTCAGATATTCTCCGCTTTGGACGAGACTCGCAGCATGAATAGGGCCTTTGGCTAGAAACTCATGCTGATGCACGTCCTTTTTTAAAAATTCATTTTGAAAGAGCTGGTCATGAATTTCTTCAATCGGTTCATCAGTGTAGGAACCTGTCGAGAGGAGAGTGGCTGGATCGATGGTTGTGATACAGGCGGCATCAAAATCAATGACAGCAGCAAGCTCGTCCCGAATGTGCTGCCTTAGCTGCTGAAAATGAGTGGCTGGATTGACCACAGGATCTCCTCCTCAAAAACCCCCACTTTTAGGGATCGTTTTTTCTGGTGCCTCTTTTTACAATAAAGATGTCATATCGTTAGTGTACAGGAAACGATGGAAAGCGGAAAGGAACTGGAGGAGAATCATATGAAAGGAAACCAGCATTGGCACGACCCTGTTGCTGAATCATACGCAGCAACGATTTCACATAAAGTACCCGGCTATCACCTTTTGCATGAGTTAACAGTAGATGTATTAGAAACTGAAATAAAGGGAGCGGCCTCTCGTATTCTAACTGTCGGAGCGGGTGGGGGCGAAGAGATCATCAACATGCTTCAGAGAAAAGAAGACTGGCTCATCACAGGAGTCGATCCCTCTGCATCTATGCTGGATATGGCGAAACAGCGGGTTTCAAAGCTCCATATGGAGACGCGTGTCACATGGTATGAGACCGCATTAAACAAGGTGTCTGCTGAAGCTGTTTACGATGCCGCAGTGAGCCTGCTCGTGATTCATTTTGTAGAAAATCGGCTGCCATTTTTACAGGAGATTGCACAAAGGCTTCAACCAGGGGCCCCGTTTGTACTCGCATTTATACAAGGAGAGATGAATTCCAGCGCATTTCAGCAAGAGCTTCATATGCTGTCTCTTTTCATGAAGCGGCAAGGTCTAGGAAAAGAAGTGTTTTCGTCCTTTCATGACAGACTGGGACGTGCAACATATCCTGTGCCTGAGGAGGAAATGAGGGGACATTTAATTGAGGCGGGGTTTCGAGACATCAGACCTTATTTTCAGGCAGGAATGATCAAAGGGCTTGTTTGCAAGCGAGGTCGTAGAAAGGCGGATGAGAGATGAGATCACAGGTAATGGTAATTGGCGGCTATGGACATGTCGGACAGCAAATATGTCTTCAGTTAAGTGAAGTGTATAAAGGGCAAATTGTTGCGGAGGGGAGAAGCTATGAGAAGGCTGAACAATTTTCACAGCAGACCAAAGGCAGAGTCCGTCCTTACAAACTAGATGTTAGAAAGCCATTAGATTCTGACTGGATGAATGAAACAAAGCTGGTGATCATGTGTCTCGATCAAGAAGACACGTCATTTGCTGAAACCGTTCTGCGGGCAGGCATTGATTATATCGATATTTCTGCAAAAGGGGCGTATATGGAGCAAATGGCACAGCTGGATCAGCAGCAAATCAGTGCAACGGCTTTGCTCAGTGTAGGCCTCGCGCCCGGTCTTACAAATTTATTAGCTGCGAAAGCGGCTTCTATGCTTTCATCAGTGGATCAAATAGATATTGGTATTATGCTTGGATTGGGGGATCAGCATGGAAAAGCCGCGATTGAATGGACGATTGATCATGTCCATACTGAATATGAACTCACTGAACATGATCAGCAGAAAAGAGTGAAAAGCTTTACTGGAGGCAGACCGGTCAACTTTGGTGGACAGCTTGGAAAGCGGTATGCCTATCGATTCCCCTTCTCTGATCAACAGACATTGCCTTCCACAATTCATGTGCCATCTGTGACGACAAGGCTTTGTTTTGATTCACGTCTAGCGACGGGTGCATTGGCCTTCACAAGGAGCCTTGGACTGACGTCGTTCCTTACATTACCGAAAATGAAGGATCGAGCCATTTCAATGATACAATCTTCTCAAGTGGGAACAGATCAATATGCGGTCAAAGTGGAAGCGGCAGGGACGGATGGGAAAAAGGTTCATCATGCAGCGCTTGGAATAAAAGGACACGACGAGTCTCAAGCAACAGCTCAAGTCGCCTGTGCTGCGGCCCTGAATTTATTGAACAAGCGTTTTCAGCCAGGGATTTTTCATATTGAAGAATTATTTTCACTAGCATATGAGAACGGGCATTTTGCTTTGGTGGATCAAAAAACAAGGGAAGAGCAGACATTAGCGATAAGGGCCAGCCTTTTGACGGCATAAAAGAAGACTAGCATTCTGCTAGTCTTTTTATGATGACGTTGACACATCCCCTTTTTTCTTAATGCTTGCTGTGATGAGCTGTGTCAGTGTGTCAGAACCTTTTTTTGAAAGGTGGACACCATCGGACTGAAAATAGGATGGCTGTCCAGTAGCGGCTGAATGCCAATCGACCAAGGTGACATTTTGATCTTGATCAGCCACTCGCTGAATGACCGCATTCACATCATTTTCCCATGACCTTGGAACCCTCGTATTCACTAGGAAAATATGTGCCTTAGAAAAGTTTTGAATGAATGCTTTCAGCGTGTCCTCAGTAAAATAACCATTTGTGCCGAGTTCAATGATAACAGCGGCATCAGATTGATTAAATGATTTGTATTGAGGGGCAATGCTGACGGCTTCGTTCATTTGTCTGCCAACTTTCCCATCGATGGTGATTTGTTTATATGCTTTTTCGAGATTCGGCGCAATGTCTAACATGACAGAATCACCAATGGCAAGAACTTGGTGAAATTGTTTTTGGTCAGCTGCTTTTTTCTCGTGCTTTTCTTTCTTTTTCTTCACTTTTGATTCCGGTGGTTCGGCTGTTTTTTTCGGTGCTGTCTTAATTTGCGTCACTTCCTTCACATGTGGGGAGGAAGTGGACGAGTTAGACATGCCAATGATAAATAAGATCAAAAGAGCTGCGGTGATTCCAAGGAACACCTTATTAGATGTAGACCACTGTTTGATTCCTTTTTTCCAAATAGACCAAGAAGAAAAATATTGTCTGAAGCCATGCTGGCGGATCGGCTGTTCGATGAAGCGATAGGAAGCCTCAGCAACTAGTAAAATGGCGATGAGCTGTAATGTGACACGCGCTATGGAAGGCTGTCCAATTTCAATGACCGGTGTGGTCAGTACGATAATGGGGTAATGCCACAGATAAATACCATAAGACCGCTTACCTAGCCAGACGAGCGGCTGAAAGGACAGCCATTTCCCTATAAGACTTGCAGGGTGGCAGACGCACCCAATTAAGATGGCCGCATTCAGACAGAATAAAAGCATGCCGCCCTGATAGAGAAAGGCATCGAAATCGTCCACTGCATAAACACAAAAAAGGAAAATCGCAAACGAACCGAAACCGGCAATATGTAAAATACGTCTGCCAACAGGAAGTAATCTTTTGCTGGATAGTCTTTGCATAGGCCACACAAATGCCAGGCTGCATCCAATCAGGAGCGCAAATGCACGAGTATCTGTTCCATAATAAACCCTGCTTGGATCGGTATCTGGTGAATAAAGAATCGCCATCCATAAGGCAGAGACAAGTGCAAGTCCAAAGGTGATCATAGGCAGATGGGATCTGTTTTTTACCCATTTCAGCCCTGCAATCAACAGTACCGGCCAAATGATATAAAATTGCTCTTCTATTGCCAGAGACCACAAATTTTTCAGTGGAGATAAGGCATTGAAGCTATCAAAATATGAAAGCTGGTGAAAAATGTACCACCAGTTACTGACATAAAAAAAGGACGATATGGCATCGCCACGAATGGACAATAATGCATTTGATCCAGCAATCGCGCACCAGCTGACGGTTATAAAAATCATGATGTAAGCGGCTGGAAGAAGCCTCCTGATCCGTCCCATCCAAAATGGCAAAAGCTCTTGATAGCCTAAATCCTGCTTATGTAACAAGATCGTTGTAATCAAGTAACCAGAAATGACAAAAAATAAATCAACGCCAAGAAACCCACCGCTTGCGGGTCCGATATGTAAGTGATAAGCAATGACTGCCAATACAGCAACGGCTCTTAGTCCATCTAATCCTAAAATATAACGAAAACGATTTTTCTTGCTGTTTATGAAAATGAATCCCCCATCAATGTCAAACGCTTCTTTTTGTTGTTCATTCAAAAGAGCAACGATTCTTTTATTTTATATAAGATTAGACGAATCAGCATTACATTTTGTTGGCGAATTTCTGTCTTTTTTAAAATTTTTTTAATTGATGGGTTAAGAGATGTCGAATTTGATACTCAAAACCAAAATCCCTGTCATAATAAATGAAGAAGGAAAGGGGATGTGTTGAATGAGAACGATCGAAAATGATCAGTTATTGGTTCAGATTCATGAAAAGGGAGCGGAGGTCAGGGAGGTGCTTGACAAGGAAAGCGGGCGTCACTATATGTGGTCTGGTGATCCAGCTTATTGGGGCAGGGTGTCGCCTGTCTTATTTCCGATTGTTGGGCGATTAATGAATGACCAATACAAGATTGACGATCAAACCTTTGAGCTCACGCAGCATGGATTTTTGCGTGATGTCAATTTTGATTTATATGAAGAAACGAAGCATTCGGTGACCTTTCAATATGAATCAAGAGGCCGGCATGTGAAGCAATACCCGTATGAATTTACAGCGCGAATTCGTTATGAACTATTGGAAAATGGACTGAAGATTTCCTGGGAAATTGATCATGACGGAGAGGATACGATGTATTTCTCCATTGGAGGGCACCCAGCATTTCGCATTCCTCTTGTTGAAGGCGAGCAAACAGCAGATTATTCACTCACATTGACACCTTCCACTGATCATCTCCCTGTGCAATATGAACTGCGGAATTCACTTGTCAGGGAGAAAGAAAAAGGCATTCAGCTTGAGCCGATCCAGCTTCGGCCAGAGCTTTTTCAGCATGATGCGATGATTTTTAGCCATATCAATCGAGTGTCATTGACTTCCAAAGGAGGTCACGGGGTTGAGGTTGATCTCACTGGCTTTCCTTTCGTTGGCATTTGGTCACCTTTTGATCAAGAAAAAGGAACGATGGCTCCTTTTGTTTGTATTGAGCCTTGGTATGGCATCGCCGATATGGAAGGGACGAATGGGCAGTATAAAGAGAAGTTTGGTATTCAAACATTAGAAAAGAATGAGACCTTTCATGCCGCTTATACGATTTTCTTCAAATGAACATTTGTGCATGATGAGGTGAACAATTTGTTATGATAGAAGAAAAAGGGGGCGTATGAATGGATCGAGAGAAACAACAGCTGAGTATTGAAGCGGCAAGGCTTTACTATTTGTCTGATTACAGCCAGCAGGAAATTGCCAAACAGCTCGACCTGTCGAGACCGACTGTATCTCGGCTGCTTCAATATGCGAAAGAGAAGGGGTACGTCCAGATTACGGTGATGGATCCGTTTGAAGATTTAAATGAGCTTTCTTCATTGCTCAAGGAAAAATATGACCTGCTCGAAGCTCATGTGGTGTTTTCGCCGAAGGACGACTATCCAACCATCACCGATTATTTGAGCCGATTTGGTGCAGATTACTTGCAAGAAACGGTGAAAGACGGTGATATCGTTGGCGTGAGCTGGGGAACGACTATGTATCAAATTGCACAAAAGATGCAACCTAAACAGGTAAAAGGTGTAGAGGTTGTCCAGCTCAAGGGTGGAATCAGCCATTCTCATGTGAATACATATTCTGCGGAAACCATCCAGCTGTTTGCTGAGGCCTTTCAAACAGCACCGCGCTATTTGCCGCTTCCTGTTGTATTTGATAGTGCTGCCGTCAAGGAAATGGTTGAGCAGGACAGACATATTCAGCGAATTATTGAAATGGGCAAGCAGGCGAATATCGCTGTGTTTACTGTTGGAACGGTAAGAGATGAGGCGCTATTGTTTAGACTAGGTTATTTCCGTGAAGAAGAAAAAGCGCTCCTCAAGCAATCCAGTGTCGGAGACATTTGCTCGCGCTTTTATGATCAAGATGGACGCATTTGCAGTGAAGCCATTAACAATCGCACAATTGGCGTGGAGTTAGATGATTTAAGGACAAAAGAACGATCCATTCTTGTCGCTGGCGGTCATCGAAAGGTGGCTTCTATACATGGCGCACTAAGAGGAAAATATGCGAATGTATTGATCATCGATCAGCACACAGCGAGGGCTCTTTTAAATGTCACAAAATAGATGAACAAAATTTCATAACTATGTTTACAATTGTTCACTCGTCATATATGATGAAAGTATCATAATTAAAAGGAAGTGTGAAGCATGACGATAGCAAAGCTCATTGATCATACAGCACTAAAACCAGATACAACTAGAGCTGCAATTATGCAGTTAATTGAAGAAGCAAAGACTCATCAATTTGCATCTGTTTGCGTAAACCCAACTTGGGTATCTCTAGCGTCGAAAGAACTAGCAGGAACAGGTGTAGATGTATGTACAGTCATCGGTTTCCCGTTAGGCGCAAACACAACAGCGGTAAAAGCATTCGAAACAAAGGATGCCATTGAAAACGGTGCTACAGAAGTGGACATGGTCATCAATGTTGCGGCATTGAAAGACGGCGAATATGATGTGGTTGAACAAGATATTCGTGCAGTTGTAGACGCAGCAAAAGGCAAAGCATTAGTGAAAGTCATTATTGAAACATGTTTACTTACTGATGAAGAGAAAGTCAAAGCTTGTGAGCTTTCAGTGAAAGCCGGCGCTGATTTTGTGAAAACATCGACTGGATTTAGTACAGGCGGTGCGACTGCTGAGGACATCGCATTAATGCGTAAAACAGTAGGGCCTGACATCGGTGTGAAAGCATCAGGCGGCGTGAGAACAAAAGAAGACGTTGAGGCAATGACAGCAGCAGGTGCTACCCGTATTGGCGCTAGTGCAGGCGTTTCCATTATCAAAGGGGATCAATCAGCTCCTTCGAAAGACTATTAATTCATACGATCCTATGGTAGGATAACATTCATGACTCATAAATGATGAAAAAGTCATATGCGGAAGGATCTCACTTCTGGGAATTTCTTCCGCGTTTTGTTTACAAAATAGGGTTTGTTCTATACAAGCGCATTAATGTAAACGAATTCATTCAAGGAGGAAAAACATGAAATACGTGATTGGTATCATCGGTTTGCTAGTGATTCTCGCCATTGCATGGCTGGCTAGTAATGGGAAAAAACGAGTGAAATTCCGTCCAGTAATTGTCATGATTGTACTGCAATTTATTTTAGGTTATATTCTGCTCAATACAGGTGTTGGAAACTTCCTAGTCGGAGGCTTTGCAAAAGGATTCCAAATGCTTCTAGGCTATGCCGGTGAAGGAATCAACTTTGTATTTGGCGGGTTAATGAATGATAAAGCGTCCACTTTCTTCATCAACGTCTTACTGCCGATCGTCTTTATCTCGGCGTTAATCGGTATCCTGCAGCATTGGCGGATTCTTCCGCTTATCGTACGCGGAATCGGATATTTGCTTAGTAAAGTAAACGGTATGGGGAAACTAGAATCTTACAACGCAGTAGCGTCTGCGATTTTAGGTCAATCAGAAGTCTTTATTTCTATTAAGAAACAGCTTGGATTATTACCTCAGCAGCGTCTTTATACATTATGTGCATCTGCAATGTCGACGGTATCGATGTCGATTGTTGGTGCATACATGCAAATGATTAAACCAGAGTACGTGGTTACAGCACTTGTGCTGAACCTATTTGGTGGATTTATTATCGCATCGATCATCAATCCATATGAAGTGTCTAAGGACGAAGACATGCTTGAAGTCGTCGAGGAAGAAAGACAATCCTTCTTCGAAATGCTTGGCGAATACATTATGGATGGTTTCAAAGTAGCGATTGTTGTTGCTGCAATGTTGATTGGATTCGTTGCATTAATTGCGATGATTAACGGTATCTTTACAGCAGTCATTGGTGTTTCTTTCCAAGATGTACTTGGATATGTCTTTGCTCCATTTGCGTTCCTTGTTGGTGTACCTTGGAGCGAAGCGGTACAAGCAGGAAGCATTATGGCAACCAAAATGGTATCGAACGAATTTGTTGCGATGCTCGCTCTATCTGGAGACGGTCTGCATTTCACTGCTCGTACAGAAGCGATCATTTCTGTATTCCTTGTATCATTTGCGAACTTCTCTTCTATCGGTATCATTGCTGGAGCAGTCAAAGGCTTAAACGAAAAGCAAGGGAACGTCGTCGCACGATTTGGATTAAAGCTGTTATTCGGTGCAACTCTTGTCAGCTTCTTAACAGCAGGTGTAGTCGGTTTAATTTTCTAATTTAAAAAAAGGAATGGTGAAAACAATGAGAATGGTAGATATCATTGCGAAAAAACGTGACGGAAAAGAATTATCTTCAGAGGAAATTTCTTTCTTTGTCAAAGGTTATACGGATGGAACAATTCCTGACTACCAAGCAAGTGCCTTGGCTATGGCAATTTTCTTCCAAGATATGACGGATCAAGAACGTGCAGACTTAACACTCGCTATGGCGAACTCAGGAGATACAATTGACCTGTCTGCCATTGACGGTATTAAAGTAGACAAGCACTCAACAGGCGGAGTAGGCGATACAACAACGCTTGTACTCGCCCCTCTTGTTGCAGCACTAGATGTACCTGTTGCGAAAATGTCTGGGCGCGGCCTTGGGCATACAGGCGGTACAGTGGACAAGCTTGAAGCGGTGAAAGGCTTCCACGTAGAAATTACAAAAGACGAATTCATCGAGCTCGTGAACCGTCATAAAGTAGCGGTCATTGGGCAATCAGGCAACCTGACACCAGCTGATAAAAAGCTGTATGCTCTTCGTGATGTGACAGGAACTGTTAACTCAATTCCGCTTATTGCAAGCTCCATTATGAGTAAGAAAATCGCTGCTGGTGCAGATGCGATTGTACTTGATGTGAAAACAGGCGCAGGTGCTTTCATGAAAACACCAGAAGACTCAGAAAAGCTTGCAAAAGCCATGGTTCGCATCGGTAACAACGTAGGCAGACAAACAATGGCGGTCATCTCTGATATGTCTCAGCCGCTAGGATTAGCGATTGGGAATTCCCTTGAAGTGAAAGAAGCGATTGACACACTTAAAGGCGAAGGCCCTGAAGACTTAAACGAGCTTGTGCTCACATTAGGAAGTCAAATGGTCGTTCTTGCGAAAAAAGCAGAAACGCTTGATGAAGCAAGAGAAAAGCTAATTGAAGTCATGAAAAACGGTAAAGCACTTGAGAAATTCAAGGAATTCTTAGAAAACCAAGGTGGAGACGGCTCGATTGTAGATCAACCAGAAAAACTGCCGCAAGCACCTTACAAAATTGAAGTACCTGCCAAAGAATCAGGTGTCGTAGCTGAAATCGTCGCGGATGAAATTGGTGTTGCAGCGATGATCCTTGGAGCAGGACGCGCAACAAAAGAGGACGATATCGACCTATCTGTCGGCATCATGCTGAACAAAAAAGTGGGAGATCGTGTTGAAAAAGGAGATTCACTTGTGACTCTGCATGCGAATCGTGAAGATGTTGCAAATGTCATGGAGAAAATTTATGACAACATCCGCATTGCTGATCATGCCGATGCACCAACATTGATCCACACGGTCATTACTGAATAAAGAAAAAGGACAAAAGCGATTCGTCGCTTTTGTCTTTTTTTATGGTCATTTTAGCTCGTCTTTTTCTATTGAAATAAAAAAATTCACTTTATGAAACAAACCTCTTGCAATCATCAAACAATGGGTGTATATTAATTGACGAGTCAATGATTGATATATCAAGCAATTGATTTCTGAATAGAAAAGAGGGGATGGCATTGACTGCATTTTGCTCTGAAGAGGCAGAGATATTATATCGTTTGCAGTGCGTGAACCGTATGATGGGCGTGAAGTTCGAAGCATGTACGGGCATCAGCCAATCAAGACTTGAGTTGCTATCGCTGTTATTCCAAGCCGATGAAATCAGCCAATCAGATTTGCAGAAAAAAGTAAATATTGATAGTGCAGCTGTGACGCGTCATTTAAAACAGCTGGAAACAAAAGGAATGGTCACACGCAGAAGAAAACCAGAAGATAATCGAGTCACACTTGTCCGCTTAACAGAGGAAGGCAGAACGAGAATCGAAGCTTCTAAAATAGAAAAAGAACGATTTATCTCAGAAATGCTTGAAAACGTAAGTGAAGAAGAACGAAGGCTTCTCACTGATGTGCTCATCCGTATACAACAAAACATCGAAAAGATTCAAACAACCTAAAGGAGTGTTACACATGGCTACAACATTAAAAACAAACGATTTTATGGAAATTATGAAAGGGCGCCGCTCTATTCGTAACTATGATCCATCTGTGAAAATCAGCAAAGAAGAAATGACAGAGATTTTAGAAGAAGCAACAACTGCACCATCATCAGTAAATGCACAACCATGGCGCTTCATGGTGATTGACAGCCCAGAAGGAAAAGAAAAGCTTGCACCACTTGCAAAATTCAACCAAACTCAAGTGTCAACATCAGCAGCTGTCATTGCAGTTTTTGCAGATATGAAAAACAATGAATACTTAGAAGAAATTTATTCAAAAGCAGTAGAAAATGGCTACATGCCGCAAGAAGTGAAAGAAAGACAAATTGCTGCATTAACTGCACATTTTGAAGCTCTTCCAGAACAAGTGAATCGTGAAACAATCTTAATTGACGGTGGACTTGTGTCTATGCAGCTTATGCTTGCTGCACGTGCACACGGTTATGATACAAATCCAATTGGCGGATATGATAAAGAAGTCATCGCTGAAACATTTGGATGGGATAAAGAACGTTATGTACCAGTCATGCTTCTGTCCATTGGGAAAGCGGCTGACGAAGGTTATGCATCTTACCGTTTACCGATCGACCGTATCACAGAGTGGAAATAATTTTTAAAAAAAGGGAGACGATCACATGATCATTATTCATGCAGGGATGACCATTCATCCAGAAAAAGAAAACGTATTTTTAGAAGAAATCAACGAATTAATGAAAGCTTCACAGGCTGAAGAAGGCAATGTTTCCTACAAGCTGTTCAAGGATACAGAAAAGGAAAATACATTTTTAATGGTAGAAGTGTGGAAAGATGACGCTGCGGTTCAGAGCCATAATGCAAGTGCTCATTTCCAGGCTTTCGTAGCGAAGGCAAAAGAATTCTTAGCCGCTCCACTTGACGTGGTTGCCTTTCAAGGCCAGCAGCTTTCATAGAAAAACAACAAACACCCTAGGCGGTTATCGCCTAGGGTTCTTTTATTTTCGACAAATGGTTCCACCCATTTCATTCACGTATTGTGCATTTTCCACAAAATTTCTGAAAATAAAATGTTTTTCGACTTAACTATATTGGAATATGCTAGAATTAGATATTATTTATTACCAAAATAGGGAGGAACCAATATGAAAAAAGGGAAATGGACGAAAATTGCACTAACCGCTGTCCTAAGTTTAGGCACATTGACAGCTTTCAGCACCCCTCTATCTGCCCACACCACAGAAAAATCAACATCCTCAGATGGCGGTCATTATTCAGGTATTCCATTTGACTCAAGTGTCGTGAATGAAGACCGTCTTATCAAAGCCTTGAAAAAACAAGGAAAGATCAAAAAGAATGCCAATGAGGCAGAAACCCAAAAAGCATTAAAGAACTATCTAAAGAAAAAAGAAGAATCGGCAATGAAACAAAGTGCCAGCACCTTAACAGAAGAGCCTGAATTCCTGAAAGAATACAAACAAGAGGTACATAACAAACTTGCCAAAAAGAAAAAATTAAAGAAGCATAAAGGAAAAGAAGGCAATCAAGTAAAACCGGTCAAAAAGGAAAAGTATAAAGGTGACGTCCGCAATGATAAAGTATTGGTTTTATTAGTAGATTTTAAAGATTATAAGCATAATAGTATCAAAAAAGAAGAGACTGATATGTACTATGACAAGTACGATCAACAGCACTATCAAGATATGCTTTTCGGAAAAAATGGCTACATCGGTCCAGATGGGAAACGGAAAGTATCCATGAAGCAATATTATGAAAAGCAGTCTGGCGGCAGTTACACAGTTAGTGGAACAGTTGCAGGTTGGTATACAGCGAAGCATGAAGCAGCTTATTACGGCGGGAACGTACCTGACGATTCAGGCAGTGACGGCAGACCGCGCGAATTGGTGAAAGAAGCACTCGAAGCAGCAGCAAAAGATCCGAATATTGATCTCAGCGAGTATGATCAATGGGATCGCTATGATATTGATGGCGACGGGGTTTATAACGAGCCAGACGGCATCATTGACCATCTGATGGTCGTTCACGCCGGCGTAGGTGAAGAAGCAGGCGGCGGTCAACTTGGCGCTGATGCGATTTGGTCACACCGCTGGTCACTTGGTGATGTATTTGAAATTCCGGATACTGAATCTGAAGTCGGACAAGGCGGGAAATTAGGTGCTTTGGATTACACCATTGAGCCTGAAGATGGCGCAGCAGGTGTGTTCACACATGAATTCGGACATGATCTTGGTCTTCCTGACGAGTACGATACACAGTACACAGGCAGAGGAGAGCCCGTTTCTTACTGGTCGATCATGTCAAGCGGAAGCTGGGCAGGTAAAGTTCCTGGTACGGAACCAACAGGCTTTAGCCCATATGCGAAAGAAATGCTTCAAAATCTGCATGGGGGCAACTGGCTTTCTGGACAAACCATCGATGGTAAAACATTAAAGAAAAGCAAAACAGTATTAATTGATGAAGCAGCAACAAAAGGAACGAACCATGATGCCGTTCGAGTCGATTTACCAGATAAAGAGATTGTCGTCACGACACCTGCTCAAGGGAAATATTCGTACTTCAGCGGAACGGGTGACAATTTGAATGCAACCATGACGACAACAGGTATTGATTTGTCAAAAGGAAGCAAAGCAGAGCTGACATTTAAAGCATGGTACGATATTGAAGAAGATTATGATTATGCGTATGTCGAAGTGCGTGAAACAGGGACTGATCAATGGAAGACCATCGCGGGTAACATCACGAATGATCGAAATGAAGCAGGTGCAAACGAAGGCAATGGCATCGACGGAAAATCAGACGGCTGGGTAGATGCAGCCTTTGACCTGTCTGCTTATGCAGGGAAGAAAATCGACCTGCAATTCCGTTACACAACTGATGCAGGCTATGCACTTCCAGGCTTATTCGTAGATGACCTGAACATCACCGCAGATGGAGCGAAAGTATGGTCAGATGATGCCGAGGGCACGTCTACTTTTACCTTTAATGGATTCTCAAAATCTAATGGAAAACAATATGCAGCACAATACTATTTACTAGAGTGGCGCTCTTATGCTGATGTCGATAAAGGCTTAAAGCATATTAAACGCGGGGCAAGTCTGATGAGCTATAATAACGGGTTGGTCGTTTGGTATGTCGATCAATCATACAGTGATAACTGGGTAGGAAAACATCCGGGGAACGGATTCCTTGGCGTAGTAGATGCAGATCAGCAAGTATTAAAATGGAGTGACGGTTCCATTGCCGCCACAGGGTTCCAAGTACATGATGCAGCATTCTCTTTGAATCCAAGTACGAAGCTGAATATAGATTATACAGCAACAACGGGCTTAACTTTGCAAGATCGCTACATTCGACCGGCTCGTACATTTAGTGATAAAAAGAACTATGTGAATCCAAACAACCCAGATGCAGGACGCGATGTACCGACATATGGGTTATCCTTTAAAGTCGTTGGACAAAGTAAGGATCGTTCTGTTGGAAAGGTATTAATTTCGAAAAGTAACTAAATAGAAAGCCGGATTCTACCATTGAATCCGGCTTTTTGATATGTGAGAAAAGGATTGTGAGGGCACGATTGTTTTTTAAATCGAATGTCTGTTCTTTTTTATTTTGATATCCGAATGAAACCATTATATAATAGACACTGGAAGGTTTTTCTTTCAACCATGATTCTTTTTAGCTGTTAAAACAAAGGAAAGGATGAGCGTTACCAATGAGTTGTGTCACTGCCAAGCAATTAAAGGTGATTCGAGGGACGATGCAGACTTTTTGCAGCCATTTGGAGTATGATGGCCACGGTAAGCTTCATATCAATACCATCATGGCTTTTATTAAAAAGGAATTCGGCGTGAGAAAAATGAAAGACATTCCACAAAGTCGCTTTACAGAAGCGCTAGAATTAATACAAGACTTTGATTTATACACGGACAAAATAGAGATTCGTGACCGTCTATCAGAAAGGAATTAACTAAATTGAATATTTTAGCAATGATTTTAGTAGGAATTGTCGCATTAGAACACATTGTCATCATGTTATTAGAAATGTTTTTTATGGAATCAAAGATGGCGAAGCGATCTTTTAAGCTGCCAGAACACTTGCAAAAAGATCCAAATGTCAAAGTAATGTTTGCCAATCAGGGGCTTTATAACGGGTTTTTAGCTGCAGGACTCATTTGGGGGCTCATTCTTGGATCGAATACCGTTGGATATATGATTCAGCTGTTTTTCATTCTTTGTGTGATCATCGCAGCAGTATTTGGCGGTGTAACATCCAATAAATCAATTATCATCAAACAAGGAGTACCAGCACTGCTTGCACTCATTGCACTGATGCTGGCGATCTAATCTTAAATAAAGCCGCCCTTGGTGAGGGCGGCTTTTATCTTTTTCGAAGACCCATCAAACGAATAATGGATGTTAGACAAAGGGCAACGGCAACGGCCAAAATGATTTTTCCGTACATGACCCCCGTTAGGTTCATCAAAAAGACGGCCAATATAATACAGAGCGTGATGATGATCATCACAATCGAATAGGTTTTCATCTCTTTTCCACTCCTTTAAAAATCCCCTCATGTGACGAGAGATCTGTCAATCTTTCCTCATATTATATCACTCAATGACAATTTTACATGAAATTCCCTACCAATAGAATGTGACATATTGATTAGATTTCGAGTCATACCATATTTTTTAGAAAATCGGGTATAACATAATGAGCTGGCCTAAAGTCATATTGCTTGATATTTAATTGTGCAAAATATAAAATAACCACAGGATAAATCGAAAGGATGATCAAGATGAGTAAGAAAGTGTTATTAGTATCGACAAGCAGCCCAGAAATGAATGGACATCCAACAGGCTTATGGCTAGAAGAGTTGGCAGAGCCATTTCATATCTTTAAAGAAAATGAACTAGAAGTACAAATTGTCTCTATTCAAGGTGGCACTGTACCAATTGACAAAAATTCAATTCCTGAAGGTGTCCCAGCGCAATATCAAGATGTATATGAATTACTTCAAGACACAAAGGCGCTTACAGATGTGAATCCCGCTGATTATGACGGAATTTTCTTTGCTGGAGGGCACGGCCCTATGATCGACTTTGCGTCTAATCAACTGGTAGCGGATGCGATCTTAGCAGTTTCAGATAAAAATGGTGCGATCGGAGCCGTTTGTCATGGCGTTTCAGCATTCGTTGATGTGAAGGATGAAAATGGCAAATCATTTATCGAAGGCAAAAAAATCACAGGCTTCACAAACGAAGAAGAGGAAGCCGTGCAGCTGACATCAAAAGTTCCATTTTTATTGGAAACAAAACTTCGTGAGCAGGGGGCAGCGTTTGAAAAAGGAGACGCCTTTGCGCCATTTGCTGTCGTTGACGGACAAATCATCACTGGACAAAACCCGGGATCAAGTGCAGAAACAGCACGCTTGTTTGTCAAAACTATTGCATAAAACGATCAAAAACCAGTCGTGACTCATGCGGCTGGTTTTTTTGTTATAAAAATGTCCCAAAAAAGACCAAAACAGTAATTAGAATAATGGTAAAATAATCACAGGGTAAAAAACCCAAATGAGGAAAAAGGGGATGTTCCTGTGAGAGCATTTTATGTCAAAATCACCGCAGCTTTACTATCTGTTTTACTCGTCGCAACAGGTTTGTTGTCACCAGCATTAAAAGCAGAAGAAGCACCGAAATCAGAAGGGAAAATATCACCACTGACGGAAAAAGCGATTCAGCAAGTGCAAGAATCGTTTGAAAAGCAGGATGAAGGAACCGCTATTCAACAGAAGCAAGTGAAAAAATCATTTAAAGTGAATAAGAAGAAAGGAATCAGTATCAAACGAAAAGCTGCTAAAGAAGGCAAAATGCGCACGTCTGCCGTTCGCTCCATTGATGGACTAGCTATTAATCAATCGGCTGTCTTAACAGAGGACGACCCAGTTGATTTATGGTTTTTAAGCACATCTTCACCTCAGGCACTCATCAGCCGGATTACCTCTTCAAACCCTGATTATTTTGTTCAATTATTTGTTGTTGATTATGAAACAGGACAAGCCTACCCGACAGATTTGATTCAACCGGCAGGCAGCCTGCTTGGATTGACCAACTTACCAGCAGGTGATTATGCATTCGGTATTACAAGCGGCGGAGAATTTGGAGATTCCTACACGATACAAGTAAATGCAAAAAACCCGCCCAATTTCACGGGGGCTGTATCTCTTTCGTCCACCTTGCAATATTTTGTAGCTGAGTATGCAAACGGTGATGTATTTGCAAATGGTACAAAAGTATACAATAAGCAAACAAAGACAGCAAATTATGAATGGGAGCGTGTTTTTTATTTCTCTTATGATGGAAAATACGAGCAAAGAACTCATTCAATCTCAAGTGTGAAAGTAAAAAACATTTCGGCTCCTGTGTCATACTCAGCTCCTTATGCGAGCTCCTCAGAAGCCATCCTCGTTTACTTAGATGTTGAGACATTGTTTATGTACCATCAATCATCATATGCAAGCGGGCAATATTACCATGATACCTTTGTTGATACACTCGGGAAGACAACACCAAGACGCTTAGATATTGATGATATGACAAATTACGGTGATCATATTTTAGCTGTAGATTTAAAAACAGGAAAGCCGATTGATTTCTTCAGTGTGCTGAATTTCTACTATGCTGCAGGGATCGAGAAGCTGCCAACAATCAGAACGTTGAATTAAGAAAGGCGGTTGACATCAAATCGCCACATGTGTAGAGTAAAGATAATTAAATGACAAAAGTCCACTAGGGGAGTCATGTATGACTGAGACAAGAGAAAATCTTGGACCCTTTGAACCTGATCTAGTTCGTACTAGCGGAGGGAAGTGGAGCTGGACCTTGTCTTATTCATGATTGAATTGATAAGAAGGCCGCTCCATTTGGGGTGGCTTTTTCATTTATTCAACTGAAGAAGAGGAGGCTTTTTTTATGACATTTTCTACGCAATTAAGGAAAGAAGCAGAACCGTTATTTGAAGCCATTTATCAGCATCCGTTCGTCAGAGGCCTGGCAGCAGGAAAGCTGGAAAAGGAACAAATCATTCATTACGTCAAACAAGATGCAGAATACTTACAAGCATTCATTAAAATTTATGCAGCAGCGCTCAGCAGATGTACAGACAGAGAGGATATTGCGTTTTTTCATCAGCAGATTGCGTTTGTACTAGATAGTGAGACGCATCCTCATCAAAACCTTTGCCGAGTGGCAGGAGTAGCATATGATGAGCTCCAAGGTGCTTCTTTGGCTCCGAGTGCTCATCACTATATTCATCACATGCTGCAAGTCGCGCAAGAAGGCACGCTTGGTGAAATCATCGCTGTCCTGCTTCCATGTCCTTGGACATATTGGGAAATAGGGAAACGAATGCTTACAGATGTGCAGCCAGACCCGTCACATCCGTTTTATGAGTGGATCACGTTTTATGGAGGATTAACCGATTCTGTTACAGGTGAGCTTTGCAAGCGGCTCGATCAGTTGGCGGAAGCAGCAAGTGAGAAGGAAAAGGAAAAAATGAAACAGCATTTTATCTTAAGCTGCCAGCTCGAGTACAAGTTTTGGGAAATGGCCTTTACTGTTGAAGAGTGGCCAGTTCAACTGGAGGTGCATACATCATGACATGGAAGATGAAAGAAGTCGTCCTTGCAGTGATTTTATCCGTTGCGTGCGGTGTGATCTATTTAGGATGGTCCACGCTATACTTACCGATTACAGCACTTGTGGGCCCAGCAGGAGGCAACATCATGTTTGGAATATGGGTCATTGCCAGTCCAATCGTTGCATATATCATTCAAAAGCCGGGAGCTGCTCTGATTGCGGAAACAGCCGCCGCTGCTGTGGAATTATTGACAGGAAGCCACTTTGGACTTTCAGCTCTGCTGATTGGTGTATGCCAAGGGCTTGGGGCAGAAATCGCCTTTGCTCTTTTTGGTTATAAACGGTATCGCATGTGGACACTGATGCTCTCTGGTGCCTTTGCCGCTATCGGAGCGATGTCTTACAGTTTCGTGGCAAAAGGCTTTGGATATTACACGCCTCAAGTTTTACTTATGACGCTTGTGACTCAAATCATTAGTGGAATGATACTTGGCGGCTGCCTTGCGAAAGTGGTGGTGGACGCACTATCCAAAACAGGTGTACTGAATCAATATGCCATCATGAAAGAAAAACGAAACAAAGGTGAACAGCATGAATTCATTTCTCGCGTGCAATGAACTCTCTGTCCGTTTTTATGAACAGCCTAAGCCCGTTTTGCATCAAATCTCCCTTACGATTCAAAAAGGGGAAAAGGTGCTTATTTTAGGACCGAGCGGAAGCGGGAAATCCACGCTCATTTCGGTTCTGGCTGGAATCATTCCAGAGCATGTGGAAGCAGACATGCAGGGTGAAGTGGTGCTGCAAAGACATACAGGCGTCATGTTTCAAGATCCAGACTCTCAGTTTTGTATGCACCGCGTCAATGAAGAAATTGCTTTTAGCTTAGAGAACCGTTCCGTCCCTCGTGAAGAGATGGATGACATCATTCAGCAGCTCATGCAAAAAGTCCAACTGAATGTCGATCCGCATACAGAGATTCACACTTTATCTGGCGGCATGAAGCAGCGATTGGCACTTGCTTGTCTACTCGCATTACAGCCGAATGTTCTATTCTTTGATGAACCGACCGCACAGCTTGACCCGGCAGGTAGAATGGACATATTTCAACTGCTGCAGCAGCTTGCAGCCGATCAGCATCAGACCATGATTGTTGTAGAGCATGTGCTTGATGGTGTCATCGAATGGATGGACCGGGTGATTTTATTAGATGATCAAGGCAGCATTTTAGCAGATGGAGCTCCAAATGATGTGCTCGCGGCATATGAGGAAGAAATGAAAGAGGCAGGAATTTGGCGGCCAAAATTATTTCCCGAGAAATGGTCCACGATCATTCAAGATCCATTTCACCCACTGAGTCAAACCCTTATGCAAACCTTTGAAACAAGAAAAGAGCAACATGAAGAAATGTCGTCAATCAGTCGAGAGACAATGATTCGTACAGAAAATCTTCAATTAAGCTACGGGAAAAAGAGGATTATGAGTAACCTTCAGCTGGATATCAAAGCAGGAGATTGGGTGGCGATTATTGGAGAAAATGGAAGCGGTAAAAGTACGTGTCTCAAACATTTGATCCGCTTAGAGCCAGCTAAAAAAGGTCATATTTTCTTAAAAGAAACAGACCTTAAAAAATGGTCTGACCGACTACTTTATGAAAAAGCAGGCTTTGTGTTTCAAAATCCAGAGCTTCAATTTATACAAGACACAGTATTCGATGAAATTGCCTTTGGCGGCAGACAGCGAAACTGGCCAGAATCTGTCGTACAAGAAAAAACGGTTCAGCTGCTGGAAGAGTTCGGTTTAGAGAAGCATGCAAAAGCACATCCCTTCACCTTAAGTTTAGGGCAAAAAAGAAGATTGAGTGTTGCCACGATGCTCCTCTTTGATCAAGATGTATTGCTGTTAGATGAACCGACTTTCGGGCAGGATGAAAAAACGGCGAAGGAATTAATGAGGCGTTTAAAAGAGCGTCAGCGCCAAGGCACTACCATTGTGATGGTCACACATGATATGGAGCTTGTCGATGAGTGTGCCGATCAAGTGCTTCTGTTTCATCAAGGGAAGCATGTGTATGATGGCACTCCTTATGATTTATTTTCAAATCAGGAACTTGTTGATACATATCGGCTAAGAGCTCCTTTGCATTATCGCTATGTGGCAGAAAGAAAGGACGTGCTGACGATTGCAAAGTAATCATTCCTTTCTTTCTACTGTGAATCCAGTCATGAAATTACTCGCTCATCTGCTTGCGATGGGCTGTCTTATGGCGATTTCTGACCCTAAAACAACCTTTATCATTTGGCTGTTTGCTCTTGGCATTGGAGTTGTTTTAGGTGGATGGAATATGAAGTATCTCGTTACAAGGCTTGTCCCTTATCTGCTCTTTTTTATTCTCGTGTTCTGGATGATGGCGGCCTTCGGCAAGGGGGATCATACCGTTTGGAAGTGGGCGTGGTTTCATATCACAGAGGAGAGTTTAAGAAATGGGCTCACCATCGCTTTTAGAATGCTTGGATTTGTGACATTTGGTCTCCTTTTTACGTCCACAACAGATTTGACGGCATTTATGATGAGTCTGATTCACCAATGCCGATTGTCCCCAAAATGGGCGTATGGCATGCTTGCCGGCTTCCGGTTTATTCCGTTATTTCAAAGTGAATTAAAACAAATGAAAGCTGCACATAAAATCAGAGGCTACAAACAAAAAAACAGCTGGAAAGCCTTTATGCGTTATGCTTTGCCCCTTTTTACACAAGGTGTACGAAAATCAGAGCGCTTAGCGATTGCGATGGAAGCCAGGGGCTTCATAGGGACGAAAGAGCGAACGTATTATCATAACATCAGCACCTCATGGATTGACTATATGTATCTTTTTCTCATCGGTATCAGTGTCTTCATGTGCATTTACTTTGTTTAAAAAACACCCACATTCTCTTGATAGAATGTGGGCTTTTTATATGTCTTAGGTCATTTGATTGATATTAGTGCACATTACAGGCTGTAATAGATCATATAACGAACCGATAAAGAAGGTGTACTGAGAAATAGAGAGGATGAACGTAAGCGAATGTCACAGAGAATTGATAACATAATAGACGCTTTACCAATCATTGGACTTGCTATGAGAGAGCAGCTAACCTTTTCTGTTTTAGGGAAAGAGAAGGTTCTTTATTATCAGCAGCATGGGAATATTGATTTAGGATTTAAAGCTGGTGATGCACTAGATGCTGGATTCCAAAACTTTGCGATGTTGAAAAATGGGAGAGAACCATCGTTTATTCAAATTCCAAAAGAAGTATACGGGATTCCAATGGATATCGTAGCCGTTCCAATTTCTGATGAATCAGGTCAAGTGGTTGCTGCCTTCTGTGTGGCATATGACCAAACGAATCAACAACGATTAGATCACATCATGACGGAGAGCAACGAAGCTTCCGAAAAACTAGTCGCAATGGTACAGCAGGTTGCCGCACATTCAGAGGAACTACAAGCGACAAGTGAACAAATTCTACAAAATACGAAAACCACTGTCGAAAATTCCTCTAAAATCAATCAAGTGTCCAATCTCATCAAAGGTATCTCTGATCAAACGAACTTACTTGGACTCAACGCATCAATAGAAGCTGCAAGAGTAGGGGAAGCAGGAGCAGGTTTTGGAGTGGTCGCAACAGAAGTGAGAAAGCTGTCAACTCACGCGAAACAAGCGACGACTGATATTGAAACAGCCCTAAAAGATGTGCAGGGATCGATCAAAGGAATGGAAGAAGAAATTGCGCAAATTGTCGCTTCCTCTGAGCATCAGGCAGAGCTAGTAGGCACTTTCACAAAAATTATTGAAGGTCTTCACGAAACAAACGAAACGATGAAAGCATTAGCAAACGACTTAGTAAACTATCAAGTGAAATAAAAGAACGACAAAACCTCCAGCTGAATCGGAGGTTTTTTTACATTTTAAGAAGAGAAACTTGTTAGGATTTTGACCGATTTATCACTGACAGCCAGGGTACACTTCTGTATGATAGAAAAAGAGAGACAAGTTTTGGCATTAGACCTATTCATAAGGAGGAAGATCATCGTGACACAATCAGCGAAGCTGCAGGAAATACTTGCACCCTACCGTCCGTTGTTAGATGAAACGGAAAAACCAATGATTCAATTACAGATGAAACAAGGAAAAACAGGACCATACGACAGCAAAATAGCTGGTGATCCTTACTTCCCCAAAAACGACGAATATCCAGTTGACGGCGAAGGACATCCTATGAAACTTTTGGCCCAAATTAATTTCGGCCAGCTGCCCAAGCTGAAGGATTATCCAGAAACAGGACTTTTGCAAGTATTTATTTCTGTGCATGATGATCTTTATGGGATGAATATTGACCATAAAACAGAGCAAAAAGATTTTCGCATCAAATTTATTGAGGAACCTTTCTTGGCAGAAGAAGAGTTAATGACTGATTTTTCTTTTGTGGAAATTCCAGATGATTTTTATTTTCCTGTGACGAAGGAAGGTGCGATCACAGGTGAATTATCAAGCGAAACGATCAGTGTAGGAGATTTCCGCTTTGAAAAAGTCACAGGAAAGAACAGCTGGGACCTATTCGAAGATGCAGATGGTGTTAATGGCGATGAAGCAGATGCCCTGCTGGATGAGTTTTATGAAACAGCGAGTGGCTTTGGTCACAAATTGGGCGGGTATCCAGGGTTTACACAAGAAGATCCGCGTACCTATGTAGATCAAGAACATACCGTTCTGTTATTACAAATTGACTCAGATGATGAAGTAGATCTGATGTGGGGAGATTGCGGTATTGCCAACTTTTTTATCAAACCAGAAGACCTTAAACGAAGAAATTTCGAGAATGTCGTCTATAATTGGGACTGCTCTTGATTTTGTAAAATACACACTTTAAACACTCTTTTTAGAGTGTTTTTGTGTATTTTTTTAGACTTTTTTGCCCCTATTTCGTCATTTTTGAGAGGTAATATGTCATTCTTTCTAGTTGACCGTATCAAAAAAAAATGTAAAATCATCTTAAAGTCCTCTTTTTTGAAAATAATAATAACATGACATATGAATCAACGATAAAATGCTCGAAAAAGCGGAATGTACTGGGGGGTATCAATTGATCATTTCTAAAGTAATCAATAATAATGTTGTCAGTGCGTATGATGACGAGCAGCATGAGCTGGTCATTATGGGCAGAGGGATCGCGTTTCAAAAGAAAAGCGGAGACCCGATTGACGAAGAACGAATCGAAAAAGTATTTTCTATTCAAAATAAAGATATATCAGAAAAATTCAAAACCCTGCTTTATGATATTCCAATCGAGTATATGCAAGTGTGTGAGGCGATTATTGAGCATGCGAGAACAACCCTTAACAAAAATTTAAATGACAGCATCTATGTGACGCTGACGGATCATATCACCTTTGCCATTGAACGTCATCAAAAAGGAATGGACATCAAAAATGCCTTGCTCTGGGAAATCAAACGGCTGTATAAAGATGAGTTCAGATGCGGTCTAGAAGCTATTCGGATCATTGAGGACAAGCTGAGCATCCATCTTCCTGAGGATGAAGCCGGCTTTATTGCCATGCATATTGTCAATGCAGAGCTCAATGAAGAAATGCCAAACGTTATTCAAATCACCAAACTCATTCAAGACATTTTAAACATCGTTAAGTATCACTTTCAAATTGATTTGGACGAGGAATCATTAAATTATTTCCGTTTTGTTACGCATTTGAAGTTTTTTGGTCAGCGTCTGTTTAACGAAACACAGATGGAAAATCAAAACGAGTTTCTGTATGAAGTGGTAAAAGAGAAAAACACCGCAGCTTTTCAGTGCGCAGAAAAAATTAACGATTATGTTCAAAAAGAATACAACCGAAGTCTCATAGAAGATGAAATGCTATATTTAACTTTGCATATAGACAGAGTAATAAAAAGAAAATAAATTCAAAAAAGAAAGCGTTGACATCACAAAATTAACATGATAATTTATAACTATAAACTAAATAACCACAATCTTTTAGGATTGTTACTGGTCAAGCAGGCAAAACCTAAATCATTGTCCCTATCTATGATAAGGCGTGATTTAGGTTTTTTTATATCTAAAGACTTATAAAAATTAAATAACGATCAATCGCTATGAAGGATTGTTACTGGTTAAGCAGGCAAAACCTAAATATCGATTAATGTCTGAATCGCTATTTCTCGGACATTAATGGATGTTTAGGTTTTTTCTATATCAAGATGAAATCAACGATTGGAGGGTAATACAATGAACCACAAACAAACAGCAAAAGAAGTGCTAGAACTTGTCGGCGGTGAAAAGAATGTTAAGCAAGTTACGCATTGTATGACAAGACTTCGCTTCAACTTATACGATGAAAGCAAGGCAGATAAAGAGAAGCTGCAATCAACAGACGGCGTCATGGGCGTGAATCAAAGCGGAGGCCAATATCATGTCATTATCGGCAATGATGTCTCAAATGTCTATCAAGCGATGATCGCTGACTCAGGTCTATCATCTGATGTAAAGTCAGGCGGTACAGAAGAAGCGTCAAAGCAAAATGTGATATCAAAGCTTTTCGATTTTATCTCTGGTGTCTTCACACCGATTCTTCCAGCCATCGCTGGGGCCGGTATGATCAAAGGGATTTTGGCACTGATGCTCACATTCCAGTGGATATCAGATAAAAGCAGTACGTATGCGATTTTAACAGCCATTGGAGATGGAGCCTTTTACTTCTTACCGATTCTGCTTGCTGTAAGCGTAGCCAAAAAAATTGGCACAAATCAGTATATCGCGGCTGCCATTGCAGCAGCAGCACTGCACCCGCAGTTAACCGCTTTACTGGGCGCGGGAAATACAGAATTTCTAGGCTTGCCAGTGGTTGCCGTTGTGTACTCTTCATCGGTGATTCCAATTCTGCTCACCATCTGGCTCGGTTCATATGTTGAAAGATTCGCAGAAAAATATAGTCCGAAATCATTAAAGATCATCCTTGTTCCAACAGTCACACTTCTAGTCGTTGTACCAGTTATGCTCATCGCGGTTGGACCGCTTGGCGGGATTATCGGAAGTGGCCTTTCAGGTGGAATTGATTTATTGTTCAAACATGCAGGTCTTTTGGCCGGACTCTTGATCGGCGGCTTCATGTCACCATTGATCATTACGGGCATGCACTATGCACTGCTTCCAATCATGATCAACAACATTACGTTAAACGGTTTTGACTTCATTCTTCCAATGATGTTTGTAGCAAATATGGCACAAGCAGGCGCAGCATTCGGTGTCTTCTTAAGATCAAAAAACAAAACATTTAAATCATTGGCGATGTCTACAAGTATCACAGCCTTAATGGGTATTACTGAACCTGCTATGTATGGTGTGAACATGCGATTGAAAAAACCGTTCCTTGCAGCCCTTATTGGTGCAGCAGCAGGCGGCGTGTTCATGTCAATCTTTAAAGTAAAATCATATGTGATATCTGGATCAGCAGGCCTTCCAGGTCTCCCAACATTCATTGGACCAACATTTGTCTACTCAATCATCGGCTTAGTAATCGCCTTTGTCGTAGCAACGATCATGACACTTGTTCTCGGATTCAAAGATGTACCAGTGAAAGATGATACAAAAGCAGACAAACCAGAAGAAAAGAAAGACACAGCAGCACTTCAAAATGAAGTGGTACAAAGCCCGCTTGAAGGTCAACTAAAGCCGCTCAATCAAGTAAATGATGCAACATTCTCTAATGAAATCATGGGTAAAGGTGCAGCCATTGTACCAACAGCTGGGCGTGTTGTAGCACCTTTCAACGGCAAGGTTGAAACCATTTTCCACACAAAACATGCCATTGGTTTGAAGAGTGAACAAGGTACAGAACTTCTCATTCATGTGGGGATTGACACGGTAAAACTTGACGGAAAGTATTTTACAAGTCATGTGCAGTCAGGTGATCTGATTCAAGCAGGAGATGTACTCATTGATTTTGATATCGAGGGCATTCAGCAAGAAGGCTATGATGTCACCACACCTGTTATTGTCACCAACACAAACGATTTTGCACAAGTTGATGCGAAAACAGATGGAACGATTACAGTGAAAGAGACACTGCTTACAGTCAGTGTTGAAGAAAAAGAGGAGGGTATTCAACATGAACAAGTTAGAAAAAACATTTCCTAAAGGTTTCTTATGGGGCGGCGCTGTTGCAGCCAACCAAGTTGAAGGCGCATATAATCAAGATGGAAAAGGCTTATCGACAGCTGATGTATCACCAAATGGTATTATGCACCCATTCGATGAATCAATGAAAGACCTTAACTTATATCATGATGCAATCGATTTCTACCATCGCTATAAAGAAGATATTGCACTCTTTGCAGAAATGGGATTCAAGTGCTTCAGATTATCCATTTCTTGGCCGCGTATTTTCCCAAATGGCGACGATGCGGAACCGAATGAAGCAGGCCTCGCTTTTTATGAAAAAGTATTTGATGAACTGCATAAGCATGGAATTGAGCCAGTTGTCACCATCTCTCACTATGAAATGCCGCTCGCACTTGTGAAAAACTACGGCGGATGGAGAAACCGTAAGCTTGTGGATCTTTATGAAACATACGCGAAAACATTGTTCACCCGCTTTAAAGACAAAGTAAAATATTGGATGACCTTCAATGAAATCAACGTTGTATTACATGCGCCTTTCACTGGCGGCGGACTTGTATTTGAAGAGGGTGATGACGAGAAAAGCATTCAATATCAAGCAGCGCATCACCAATTTGTTGCAAGTGCTTTGGCTGTCAAAGCAGGACACGAAATCATTCCTGATGCGAAAATCGGCTGTATGATTGCAGCGATGACAACTTATCCGTACAGCTCAAGACCAGAAGATATGTTTGCTGCAATTGAGCAAGACCGTAAAACATTATTCTTCTCAGATGTACAGGCAAGAGGTTATTACCCAGGTTACATGAAACGTTATTTCCTTGAAAATGACATCAACATCGAGTTCCAAGAAGGGGACGAAGATATTTTAAGAAACCATACAGTGGACTATATTGGCTTCAGCTATTATATGAGCTTTGTGACAAGTACAGATCCAGAGATTCTTGGACAAGTGACTGGCGGTAACTTATTTGAAGGTGTGAAAAACCCTTATCTAGAAGCAAGTGATTGGGGCTGGCAAATTGATCCGAAAGGACTTCGTACAACACTGAATCAGCTGTATGACCGCTACCAAAAGCCATTGTTTATCGTAGAAAATGGATTGGGTGCTGTCGATCAAGTAGAAGAAGACGGATCCATTCAAGACGATTACCGAATTGATTACCTCAGAAGCCATTTGCTAGAGGCGAGAGAAGCGATTGCAGACGGAGTTGACCTGATCGGTTATACAAGCTGGGGCCCAATTGACCTTGTCAGCGCATCAACGGCTGAAATGAAAAAACGCTACGGCTTCATTTATGTTGACCGTGATAATGAAGGAAACGGTACATTAGATCGAAAGAAAAAGAAAAGCTTCGATTGGTATGAACAAGTGATTGCGACAAATGGTGAACATTTGGATGCATAAAAGAAAAAGACAAACCGCCATACTGCGGTTTGTCTTTTTTTCTTCTCTGAGGGACTACGAAGTCCACACTTGATCAGCAATCTCAATCACATGACGCAGCTTTTCCCATTGCTGCTCTTCTGTTAACAGGTTGCCTTCCTCTGTTGAGGCGAATCCGCATTGTGGACTCAAACAAATTTGGTTAATGTCCACATATTGAGCCGCTTCCTCAATGCGTTTTTTAATCTGTTCAACTGGCTCAAGCTCTCCGTATTTTGAAGTGACAAGGCCTAGTACGATTTGAAGGTTTGGGTTCTTCACATATCGAAGGGGCTCAAATCCGCCAGAACGATCGTCGTCAAACTCTAAAAAGAGACCATCAAGATCTAAGCCGGCAAAAATAGTTTCTGCCGCTGCTTCGTAACCACCTTCAGCTGCCCAAGTTGATTTAAAGTTACCGCGGCAAATGTGCATCGTGATCACCAAATCCTCTGGGCGGTCGGCAACAGCTTCATTGATTGTCTTCGCAAACGATTCACGAAGTTCATCTTCTTCACGGCCAAAGGCTTTGATTTGTTCATGGCCTTTTTCAGAAAAGAACACTGCCCATGCCGTATCATCCAGCTGCAAGTAGCGGCAGCCTGCATCATAAAAAGCACGGATGGCTTTCTTATACGCTTGTGCCACATCATGGTGAAATTCCTCTAAGCTGTCATACACTCCTTCTTCAAGCTTTCCACGGAAAAAGAGCATATTCGGACTTGGAATCGTCATTTTAGCCGTATGATCACCAGCGATGCTGTGAAGGAAACGATAATCCTCCAGCATTGGATGATCTGTAAAATCGATCTTGCCTGTTACCTTGATACCTCTAGCTTTTGTCGTTGTGTTATGGAATTGAATGCCTTGATCTGCTTCAAATCCTTCAACTCCATCGAGTCCTTCAAGAAAGTCAAAATGCCACCATGCACGTCTGAATTCACCATCTGTGACAACCTCTAACCCAATTTCTTTTTGCTTCTCTACAATACGTGTAATTTCTTCGTTTTCAATTTGTCGGAGCTGCTCTGCTGTCAGCGTACCGTCTGCTTTTTGCTTGCGTGCTTCCTTGATGCGCTCTGAACGAAGTAAACTTCCTACTTGATCTGCGCGGAATGGCGGTTTCGTTGTTTTCTTTCCAATGGTTTGTACTTGTGTCATGCTGAATCCCTTCTTTCCTCAGGTTAAAAAATCAAATAAAAAAGCTCTTCCTTAGATAAGGAAGAGCATCATATACTGTGAGAACTCTGCCTTATCTTCAAACAAGCATTTGCTTGCTTAAGGAATTAGCACCATTCTGTTCCTAGGAACAGCGGTTGCCGGGTTTCACAGGGCCAGTCCCTCCACCACTCTTAATAAGGTTACCTTTTGATTCAATTTTCTTAATAAACACAATTATTCAACCTTTTCGAGGAAAAGTCAATGGTTTTTACAATTTAATTTCCTACATGAACAAATCAGCGACAAGAACACCAGCAAGTCCGACAAGTGAAAGCACGGTGACCATCAATGTCCACGTTTTAAAGGTTTGAGCCATTGATAGGTTAAAGTATTCTTTATAAATCCAGAAACCCGCATCATTCACATGAGAGAATGTAATACTTCCCGCACCTGTTGCGATCACCATTAATTCAGGGCTGACACCCGTCAGGCCAATCAGTGGTGCAGAAATGCCAGCCGCCGTGAGACCGGCGACAGTGGCTGATCCTAAAGAGACACGAAGGACAGCAGCAATGAGCCAAGTCAGAAGCAGGGGAGAAAGTGTGCTTCCTTGCATGATCCCTGCAATGTATTGATCGACGCCGCTATCAATGAGCACTTGTTTAAAGGCACCGCCGCCTGCAATAATTAATAGAATCATAGCAATAGAGCCGATAGAATCCGTGATGGACTTCATCACTTCCTGCATGCTCTTTCCTCTTCCAAGCCCAAACGTGTAGATGGCAAGCAGCACTGAGATTAATAGTGCAATCGCCGGTTCGCCTAAAAACTCAGCAGTTGGCAGCAATGGAGAGGATGGGAAGAAAATTTCTAGAAATGCTCTAAATGTCATAAGCAATACAGGCAGAACAGCGGTGAAAATGCTAATGCCGAAGCTAGGCATTTCTTCTTCTGTGAATTCCTTTGGATTAAATAAGTTCTTTGGAATATGTGCGTGCAACTGATCTTTTTTAAATAGTTTCGTAAACAGAAGTCCGCCTACTAAAACAGCAGGAATCGCTAAAATAATCCCAACCAATAAGGTTTGTCCCATGTTTGCCTGAAAGACATTTGCAATGGCAGTCGGTCCTGGGTGAGGGGGGAGGAAGCCATGTGTGGTGATGAGTGCAGCGACGAGCGGCATCCCCACATACAGCACAGGAAGTCTTGCAGCCTGAGCGATCGTAAAGACTAATGGAATTAAGATAATGAATCCGGTTTCATAAAATAGAGCAATTCCAATCACAAATCCAGTCAGCATCGTCGCCCATTGGATTTTTCCGATGCCAAATCGGTCAATGAGTGTCATCGCGATCCGCTGAGCTCCGCCAGAATCAGCCATCAATTTCCCAAGCATCGCACCAAAACCGAGAACGAGTGCGAGATGCCCGAGCGTACTGCCAAGTCCTTTTTCGACGGAAGCGATCGCTTCTAGTGGTGTCATCCCTTCTAACACAGCAACAATTAAAGAGACAATAATCAAAGATATGAAAGCGTTTAACTTAAAGACAACCATGAGTAAAAGCAATAACAAAACGCCAAGTCCTATAAACACTAACGACATGATCTTTCCTCCTTTGTGGTGCATAAGGGGCGCAAACACCCCCTATGCCTTATCCTTCAAGTATGTCTACAGCTTCTTTTAACGTATCCTTTGACCCAACATTTCCCGGGAAAATCACATAAGACATGAAAGGGAATTTGCTTTCTTCTCCTGTTTGCCAAACGGGGATCCCTGGTTTGATTTGACCTGCCACGGTCGCACGTTTCACGCTAAGTCCTCTTGTTCCAATATCGCTGGAGGTAATTCCACCTTTGGCAATAAGATACTTAGGACGAATGGTGAGACGCTGGACAATACTTGTCACAGCATCACTAATCTGTACAGAGAGCTTTAATTCTTCCTCTTGGCGATCATCCCCAAGATCAAGCCGTTCTCTTCTTGTATAAACAGCTACAGATTGACCTGCTGCCAACAGTGCTTCAGTTTGCTGAATGACACGGTCAATTTCTTCGCGAAAGGCATCAGGCTCTAATACGAGGTGGGTATTAAATTCAATAAAAGCTATCTCTTTATCTTGTTGCAGCGCTTTTAATTGTTCTGTTGTTTTTTTCACATGAGAACCGATCATAATGAGACCACCATGCGGGCTTTCTTCTTGGATCAAGGCATCTCTTGTTAATAAGGCTTGATCCCCTATACCGCCAAGTACTTTTGTGAGCGCCGCCGCACTTCTGAACATCAGCTGCTGTCCTGCTTGAATGGCTTCAATGAGAGCGGTGACAAAGACTTTGACATCATCATAGTCCACCGCGTTTACAACCACCTTTTTGAAATCCTTGACACTCATGAGCTGCTGTTTGATTTGATCAATGCGTAAAGCCCGCAGATCAGCTAACGAAATGTAGGTAGTGTTCTCTTTTGTGAACATTCCTTCTGACTTTTCTTCAATCCATTCTCCAAGATGAGAAGATTGAAAGCCGAATGTACGGTCTCTTGCAAATTCTGTGTCACCAGCAGGAATTAATTCGTGTCCTTCCTGTACGTAATGAATATTGTCGATCGTAAAGCGTCCACCTTCTTGGAAAAAAGGAAGAAGGATTTCACCATCGAACTGGCGGGAGCTTTGCTGTTCAATGGTCGTTTTGAGTACTTCAGTTTCAAGCGGAAAGTGTCCGCGAAGAGTAGAATCCCCTCGGCTGACAATGACGAAGTCCTGATTAAGACGTTCAGCCACCTTTACAATGGTTGCTGCGATTGTTTTGTGCGCAGCGGCAGTTTCTTTCTCAGTCATACTGCGTGAATTGGTCAAAATAAAGAACATGCGGCTGTCTTCAAGAAAACCAGCCTCAATGCTTTCTTCTGACCAATCGGTGAAAACAGAGATGCCATGTACGGTTTGAATCCCTGTTGGATCATCGTCTAATACAATGACTTTATGACGAAAGCTGCTCAGTGCTTGTTCGTATGCTGATTGAATGGCCTTTGAATCTGCTTTCGGAATGGCATTTAGTATGTCAGTGCTTTGCTTCATGACCATCTCATCCTTTCTTTACTTCGACATGAGCCATTTTTTCGTAATATTGAACGATGCCTCCATGATCAAGCCCGGATTTCCCGTCCGCTTTGAGGGCGTGGAAGATTTCAAGCAGCTGACTAGAAAGCGGGAGAGGAACACCGATATCATGAGCCGTTTCCATGACGTTGGTTAAATCCTTCAAGTTGATGTCGATGCGTCCGCCAGGTTCAAAATTTCGTTCTAAGATGAGAGGGACCTTTGCATCGAGAACAGCGCTCCCTGCCAGTCCGCCGCGGATGGCTTCATACATTTTGTCAATGGCAATGCCTGATTTAGCAGCTAGAACGAGCGCCTCGGACATGGCCGCAATATTTAAGTTGACGATGATTTGATTGGCAAGCTTCGCTGTTGTCCCGCTGCCATTTGCCCCAACTAATACGACTTCAGTGCCCATTGCAAGCAGGACATCCTTTACTTGCTCAAAGATGGATTCTTCGCCGCCAGCCATGATGGCAAGTGTTCCGTCTATTGCCTTCGGTTCTCCGCCGCTGACAGGTGCATCGATAAATTCCACCTGATGCTGTTTGGCAAGAGCAGCTAAAGCCCTGGAGGTGACAGGAGAAATTGAGCTCATATCTACGATGACAGTGCCAGGTGCAGCTGTCGTTAAAATGCCTTGATCACCTGAAACGACTGCCTCTACATGCTCTCCTTTAGGAAGCATTGTGATGATGATATCGCTTTCAGAAGCTGCCTCAGCTGCTGAAACAGCACCTTTTGCTCCGGCTTCTTGTAACGATCGAACCGCTTCCTCATTTAGGTCAAAAACTGTCAAAGCATGACCAGCTTTTAATAGATTGAGTGCCATAGGTTTTCCCATAATACCTAGTCCAATGAATCCAATCTTCTTTGTCACGTTGTCTGCCTCCTATATAGAAAACCCTTACAAAAAGCGCTTTCTTTTCTTATTGTTAGTATATATACTATCCTTTAAATTTGATAGTAGGAAATAAACTATTGTTCATTTAATGTACATGACGTGATAGGAACGTGTCAACGGAAAATATGATAAAAGTCACAAAAAAAGACCGGAATCAACTCCGGTCTTTTGCGTTTATGTTTTATTTTTAGCTACAGCTAATCGAGATCGTTTCACGTTTTCAATGGCATTTGATCCTAGCTCTAAAACAGCGGCGACGTATAGTACATCAATGATCACAAGCTGGTTGATACGGGAGATCATGGAGTCCGATCGATAGGTTGTCTCTCTGGAAGAACTAAGCAGATGAAAGTCAGACTGCTTTGCGAGCTCAGATTTCGGATAGCTGGTGATAGAAGCAACCTTTGCCCCTTTTTCTTTTGCAAACTGTACGGCGTCAAGAATTTCTCTGCTCTCTCCTGAATGGGAGATTGCGACGATAAAATCGTGTTCCATGGCGTGTGTTGCAATCATATTCATCATATGCGGATCACTGCATAGGCTCACTTCAAAACCAAGCTGCAGGAACTTATGATAAGCATCTCCAGCAATAAAGCTGGACGCACCTGCTCCAAAAAAGACGGTTTTATGTGCCTGTTTCATGTGTTCAATGAATTGCGTGACGGCATGATCCTCTAGAATATGCTTCATATCTTGAATAGAGTTTGTTGTTAACTCTATGACCTTATGTTTAATGTCAGCGACACTATCGGTTGCCTCGATCTCGCCGTATATGGATTGAGGGGTATTGGTCGCAATATCCTGTGCAACATGGACACGAAACACTTGATACGATTCATAGCCAATTTTCCTTAGAAACCGAAAGATCGTCGTTTCACTTGTGCTGCATTCAGCAGCGAGTGCACTTATAGAATGAAGCACAACTTTCTGAGGATTTTGTAAAATGTAATTGGCAATCTTTTTCTGGGTTGGGGACAAACTATGAAACGTCGTCCGAATGTGACTAAAAATATTCTCTTCTATGATAAACACCACACTTCATCTAGCATTCTACATTAAGCATACAGGAACTTATGAAAACGGTAAACAAACCCGATGTGGAAAAATGAAGAATAATATGGAAAAAATACTTCTTTTGGTTCTTTTGTCATGGTATACTCATCTGGTAATAGACAAAAATGGGGGTTTTTACTATGACAATGAAAAAAGGCCTAACGATCAGCCTGCTCATTTTCTCACTGATTGTTTCCTTGTTTGCGCCAGTTGGATCTGCGGATGCCAAACAAGCAAAAAAAGCAAAAGTAAGCACACACTATTATAAAAAGAAAAAAACGTTCAAATATGCACAGGTGAAAAACCTAAGCAAGGCGCATATGAAAACCATCAATCGTGATTTAAAAGAAGATATTGCCTTCTCTTATTCTACGTACTTGTTTTTAAAGGACGAAGCGAAAAAGGAAGGCTACGGGAAGGTCACGTATGAGAGAACGTATAAAACGAAATTTAACAATGGTAAGAAACTGAGTATCTTAAACTATGATTACATGTATAACGGTGGAGCGCACGGAGACACAATGGTTTCCAGCATGAACTATGTGTTAACAAAGAAAAAAACAAAGCAGCTGTTCTTGACAGACGTTGTGAAAACAAAGAAAAAGCGTACGAAAGTAAGAGATTATATTTATAACTACACAAAGAAACATAAAAGCAAATTCTACGCGAACTTGAAAAAAAGCGACATTGAAATCAACTACAACACGCAGTATTACTTCACGAAAAAGGGAATTGCTGTTGTCTTCCAGCCATATGAAATTTCACCTTATTATGTTGGAATTCCTATGATTCAAGTGCCTGCGAAGGTATATAAATAAAAAGAAAAACGACCACTGAATCTGGTCGTTTTTTGCTGTTTATGCAAACGAAAAAGAGCCCCTCATGAGGCTCTTTTATTTGGATTTATACTTGTTTAGGTGCATCGTTTAGTGGGTGACGGCGTTTTCCGTTGTAGTGGCGGCGCATACGAAAGATTTCAAACTCCGAAAGCTCTGCGCTTTTTCTTTTTTGGGTGCGGTTATCTTTTTTGAAAGAGAATAGTAAGTAGCAGCAAAGTGAAGCGATAATCAATAAAATCATCATATGACATTCCTCCAATTCATCCTATTCTTTAAGTGTAGACAGGGTGAGTGATGTTTATAACTGAAAATAAGCAGCAGAAACGGTTTAGTTCTTAAGGTTCATTCGATCTGCTATTTTAGGTCTAAAATACTGGTTGTTTTTAACTATTATATTTCCAGTTATTTCACTCGTCAAGAAGAATTTTTTCTGGGGTTGTCTCTATTAGTACGAATAAGTGTCATAAAAGTTTCAGAAAATTGTAAACTTTTATTAAAAAACCGTTCCCGAACAGGAACGGTTTTAAACATGTCTATGCTTTTTCTTCAAATAAACGGGCAATTTCAACGATAACTTCGGTTGCTTTCACCATGTTTTCAACGGAAATAAATTCATATTTACCGTGGAAGTTTTCACCGCCGGTAAAGATGTTTGGCGTTGGAAGACCTTTATATGAAAGCTGGGAGCCATCTGTGCCGCCGCGAATTGGTTCAATGACCGGTGTTACTGAGCGATTTTCCATGGCTTCATGAGCAATGTCTACAATATGTTTTACCGGCTCAATTTTTTCTCTCATATTATAATATTGATCCTGAATGCTGAGGGTGATGCTGTTTTCTCCGTATGTGGCTTTTAAGTCATTTGCTATTTTTTCAAACAGGGCCTTGCGATTGTTGAATTTCTCTTTATCAAAATCACGGATAATATATTGCAGCTCAGCCTCTTCTACTTCCCCTACAAATTTCGTCAGGTGGAAAAAGCCTTCGTAGCCTTCTGTATATTCTGGAGATTCTTCAGAAGGAAGTTTATTGTGAAAGAGCATCCCAATTTTCGCAGCACTGACCATTTTGTCCTTTGCTGTTCCTGGGTGGACGTTGTTTCCTTTAATGGATACTTTCGCGCCTGCTGCGTTGAAGCTTTCATATTGCAACTCGCCAAGCGGTCCGCCGTCAATTGTGTACGCATAGGAAGCGCCAAAGGCATCAACATCAAACTTGTGCGGCCCTCTGCCAATCTCTTCATCTGGCGTAAAAGCGACACGGATTTTTCCATGCTTGATGTCTGGGTGTTCGATGAGGTAATGCATAGCGGTCATAATTTCTGCGATACCAGCTTTGTTATCTGCACCAAGCAGGGTTGTGCCATCTGTAGTGATCAGTGTATGTCCTTGGTACTTTTGTAAATTTGGAAACTGTTGTGGAGATAAAACGATATGTAGATCTTCATTTAAGGTAATGTCGCCGCCTTGATAGTTCTCATGAAGCTGCGGTTTTACATTTTTGCCGGTGAAGTCAGTGGCTGTGTCAATATGAGCCAGAAAGCCAATGGTCGGCACATCTTTGTCTGTGTTAGAAGGGATTGTACCCATGACATAGCCGTTTTCATCCATAGTCACTTCTTGAATTCCAATGGATTTCATTTCTTCAACAAGCTGTCTCGCCAGATTCAATTGTCCTTCAGTAGATGGGCAGCTTTCCTTTTCTGCATCCGACTGCGTATCTACCTTCACATAACTTGTGAAACGCTGAATCATTTCCTCTTTCATCTATACGTCACTCCTTTTGTAGAATACGTCCATTTTATCACGTCTTGAATGCGCTTCATAACAAGAAAGGCTTTCTCTGGCAATTAGAGAGGAAAAAGGCCTACTTTCATTAGGTAATGTGCTGAATGGTTCTTTAGGGTGATTTTTTTGGGTGTCTTTTTATTTATAATGAGGACATATAAAATCATCCATTTGTACGTTAAATTGGGAGAAAGGGGTGCGAAAGTTGGATTCTAGTCAAACGCTGGCACTCGCTCAAAAGTTTCAGGAAGCGGCTGATGAGATTCGGCAGTCCAAGCAGCTGCTGGAAAATCGGCTGAAGGCAGTAGGATCAGGCTGGCAGGGAGAAGCAAGGGATAAATTTGATCAAAGCTTTGAAGAAACAACGGCACGCTACGATCAATTTGAAAAAGATTTGCTTGAAACAAGTCAGGAACTGCGGGATGCAGCGGTCAAAATTGAGGAGCGTAAAGCTGAAATTGCCAGAATGGAAGAGCTTGAGCGAAAGAGACGAGAAGAACGGAGAGAAAGAAACCGAGAAGGGAGATGATGTGATGGCACGTGACATTGTGGTTGATCCAGATCAGCTGACTGGGCTGGCGAATGATTTTGTAGGCGAGCTGTCAGCCATTGAAACGAAGCACCGCGATTTACATAGTGAACTGGACGGGCTGATTTTAGGCTGCGATCCTCGGTATAGAAGCTGTTTTTCTGGTGTCGGGGATGCATGGGGAGCAGGACAGGCATTAATCAGCAAATTGAGCAGTGATGATATTGCCATTCGTCATGCAACGGATAAAATGGTCGAAGCAGATGATATATTGCGGAAATTGTACAGTATTTATGATCAATATGGTACACTCACGAGCTTAGCTGGTATCGTGATGATGCAGGCGAAATATTACGGGCTTGGAATGACGACTTTCATTAAAGAGAATGGCCGATATGCAGCGCAGCATTCAAAGCTGCTGCTTGATCTGACCAGCCGGGTAGAAGGAACGAGATTTGACCGGTTAGCAAGGATTTGGCTGAGTAAAAAAGAATTATTAAAACGATCGAACTGGCCGATGGCTGACTTGGTTCATAAGAAATTCACAAAATTTTATCCTGACGATACAGTTGCGTTCACAAACAGTGTTCGTGATTTTACAAAAGGAAGTATTAATTGGAAGGACACGGCTGCTATTAAGTCTGTTCTGAAAAATGGTGCAAGATTTGCGAAAGGAAATGCCATCATTGCAACAGTTGTCACTGGTGCAACTGAGACGGTTGGCTGTGGATTGAAAATTGCCGAGAACTATGCAGAATTCGGCGATCAGCCAGAAGTTCTTAAGCGTGAAAATGCAAAGGCTGTTGGAAATGCAGTGAACAATACGGTCTTTATCGCTGGCGGTTCTGTCGCAGGTGCCGTTGTCGGCGGTGCTCTTGGCAGCTTTGCAGGTCCGATTGGAACCGTTGTTGGCGGAGCCATTGGTTCAGCAGTAGGTGGATTTATTGGAGAAAAAGTCGCCAAGCTGACATCCGGTTTTGCTGAACAGATGGCAGTGAAATTAAAGGACCCGATTCATGCAGTCGTGGATAAAGGGAAAAAAGCATTCGAACTGGCGGGTCAAGGTGTGAAAGCAGTGAATGATACCATTGATCAGGCAAATCAAGTGATACATAAAGGGATAGAAAAAACAAAAGAAACCGCAGATTCGCTCATAAAGGGTGCAGGCGATTTCTTTAAGGGTGCATTTTCTTTTGGATAAGGAGAGATCAAGTTGGATCAGCTAAGTCTAAGTATTGAGGAACTCATCTTTAGTTTTTACAGTGAAGGCTATTTTGAACAAGGTATGTCCTTAAAGGAGGCTTATTATCCTGAAGTAGAGGACGAGCGCTTGGGTTTTTTATTTGAAATTGCGTGCCGCTCTTTGCTCGCAAAAGGTGTACTGGAATTTCGAAACAGACAATACCGTTATAAAACGGAATACCGTCATTTCATCCAGGCGATGAATGATGCCTCCCACACGATCAAGGCGTCTAGATTTGGAGATTTAGATGAAGAAGTCAGCACCTCTTTTCACACAACACAAGCGGGTGTATATGCGCATCATACGCTTTATGATCAACAAGTACATCAGATTCGCAAACTGGACGGCGATCAGCAGGCAGAGGAGCAAGTGACAGCCTTTTTCAACATACAGATGAATGATCACCCTGAACCTGTCATCAGCCTGCAGGCAGAGGAATTTGAAATGCTATTAGAACAGGCAAGCGAAGCGAAAAATGAGTGGCCATCCTTTCTGAATAAAGCGGAGAATCAAGAGCTCGTGAAGGCATTTGTTTCTGATGTACAGACGAGAAAAGGAAAGATGGACTCCCTCATGAAGGTCGTCTATGACAAAAATAATACGCCTGATGTGGAGTCCATGCTATTTGTGATTCCAGGTGAGAACCAATCGTGGCTTGTATCAGGAATAAAAGAAAATCAATTTCGCATTGAGACGGCTCATCGAGACGGGTTACGTTCTATATTCTAATGGAGAAAAGGAGAATGACACTTGAATCCAAGTGAAGTAATAGAAGTAAGGAGCAGACCTTTTTTAAGAGTATGGGCATTCTTAGCAACGGGCGGCTTCGGTATCATCGGTATTTGGTTATTTTCAGAAGCTCTTACATTTGAATCGAACTATACATTGTTTTTATTTTTAGGCGGACTATTAGGTATTGTCTATGGCTGGATCTCCTTTTTGATGATTTTGCCTGCTTTTACGAAGAGGGGAAATGTGATTTTTCGCATTCAGCGCGGAGAGAATGGCGCTGTGCTGCACCGGGAGCGAACGATTCCTTTTCAAGATATTCAATCAATCGACATGCGCAGGCATCGTTACAGTATAAGAGGATTTCTTTTCATGGATGTGCTCATTCGGAAAGTAGATGGGAAATTGATCAAAATTCCGGCGTACAGCATTTTAGATGAAGAAGTATTTGAGCAGACCGTCAAACAGGAGATCTATCCATATTTACATCAGACAGCCCAAGAAAATTGGAGACAGCAGCATGGCCAAGGAGAAGAGAAGACCGACTAAGCTGTTTTTGTCAGAATTCCATAGGATGAGACGCCACTTTTTCGAAGAAATCGTGTATGATGTCAGTAAAGACTGAACACTCGAAAGAGGTGATGAGAGATGGATAAAGAGATGGTAATCGACCTCGTCACAGAACAAATGACACGGATTCGAAAAGAAAAGGATTATACGCAGGATCGTATGGCGGAGGTACTTGGTCTATCGAAACGGCATCTACAGCAGGTTGAAAAAAACAGGCTGCGTCTCAACTGGACGCAATCCGCGGCCGTATGTGCATTATTCAGAGATAGTGACATTTTGAAAGGCACCCTGGGGGATGACCCGCTCGAGATTTTGGAAGTTGTGGCACATGATGAATTACATCTATCAGTAGAGCGTACGATTGGCGGCAAGGTTTGGTGGAGGACGTCTGTCAAAAAAGGCACGTTTCGCCTTCAGCAAAATGTACTTAGTCAGCATTACCGCATCTTAGATGAGGAGAACTATCGCTATTATAGTTCGTTTAATAAAGAAGAAGCGAAGCGGCGGCTAGAGGAATTAAGCCAGCTGTCTTCTCCATATTGAGATTGCAAAAGGAAAGAGAGGCATCTGTTTATAAGGTGCCTCTCTTTTCTGTGTTTATACTTTTAGAGTGTTTTTCGCCCGAATAAAGGCAACAAGCTGTTTGATTTCTTCTTCATTTAGGGGAACGCCGTCTACATAAATGGTTCCTTCTTTTGCTTCCGTCAGTTCAATTTTGATATCAGAGATTTTGCGTTGTATCTCTGGCTCGTCCGTTCTACCAAGTAAAAAATCAATGGACGTATCATACAAATCAGCCAGCAGCTTCACTGCTTCAAGCGAAGGTCGTCGGTACCCAGATTCGTAACCGGCATAGGTGCTTTTGGCGATACCTAGGCGATCTGCCGTATGCTGGAGAGACCATTTTTTCTTTTTTCTAAGGGTGGTTAAACGATCGAGTATCATACATGAACGCTCCTTTATTTACAACAACAGTATATCATATTTTGACATAGAATGTACGCGTTATGCGTAACAATTTCTTGATTAATTCGCGTTATGTGACTATAATGGCAATGAAGGTACGCGTAAAGCGTATATTATAGAATAGCACAAGCTAGCTTATAATATGTGTGACAAACGAAGTAATTTTACGAAAGAGGTGGACCTGTTGAAGAAATTATTGCTTTTAACGACTGGTGGGACGATTGCATCTGTAGAGAGTGAAAATGGTTTAGCTCCAGGTGTTAAAGCTGAGGATCTTTTGAGCTATTTAAACGAAATTAATGCAGAATATACAATGGACACAAAGTCCCTAATGAGTATAGATAGTACAAATATGCAGCCTGAATACTGGGTTGATATCGCAACAGCCATTTATGAGAATTATGATCAGTATGATGGGTTTGTCGTTACTCATGGAACCGATACAATGGCCTATACATCAGCAGCGCTGTCTTATATGCTGCAAAATCCTGATAAACCGATCGTGATTACAGGTTCACAAATTCCGATTACTTTTAAGAAAACAGATGCGAAGAAAAACATCACAGATGCGATTCGCTTTGCATGTGACGGTGTTGGCGGGGTGTATGTCGTGTTTGATGGCAGGGTCATCCAAGGAACACGTGCGATCAAACTAAGAACGAAAAGCTACGATGCATTTGAAAGTATTAACTACCCATATATTGCATCAATTGAAAACCATCAAATTGAATACAATAGCAAAGTAAAAAGAACACCAATGAAACCGCTTAAATTAGATGCATCCTTGAACACAGATGTGTGTCTGTTAAAATTGCACCCAGGCCTGAAGCCCGAGTTTTTAGATGCAGTCAAAAGCATGTACAAAGGGGTTGTCATTGAAAGCTACGGCAGCGGCGGAATTCCTTTCGAAGGAAGAAACCTTTTAGAAAAGATTAACGAATTGCTGGAAGAAGGCATTTCTGTTGTCATCACCACTCAGTGTCTTGAAGAAGGAGAAGATATGAGTGTGTATGAGGTAGGACGCAAGATCAATCAAGAATTGGTGGCACGTTCAAGAAATATGAATACAGAAGCTATCGTGCCGAAACTGATGTGGGCACTAGGCAAAACAACAGATCCAAGAGAAGTCAAAAAGATTATGGAAACGCCAATCGCAGAAGATTTAGTGATTTAACTATTCTATAGAAAGCAGGTCATAAGAGATGGTTCAAGCAACTTATCGCTATGAGAAGGATTTTCTTGGTGAAAAAGAAATTCCAGCAGACGTGTATTATGGGGTTCAAACCCTTCGTGCAAAAGAGAATTTCCCGATTACAGGATATCGGATGCACGAGGAACTAATCAGAGCCTTTGCCATCGTGAAAAAAGCAGCAGCTCAAGCCAATATGGAAGTTGGACGTTTATATGAGGGAATTGGAAATGCCATCGTTCAAGCGTCTGATGAAGTCATTGAAGGCAAGCTGCACGAGTACTTTATTGTCGACCCAATTCAAGGCGGCGCAGGAACGTCCATGAATATGAATGCCAATGAAGTGATTGGAAACAGAGCACTAGAAATCATGGGACATCAAAAGGGAGAATACATCCATTTAAGCCCAAACACACATGTGAACATGTCGCAATCAACGAATGATTCATTCCCAACGGCGATCCACATTGCTGTGCTCAAGCAGTTAGATATTCTGCTTGAAACGATGCAAGTCATGCAGGACGTCTTTCAAAAGAAAGCGAAAGAATTCGATCATGTGATCAAAATGGGACGTACGCACCTTCAGGATGCTGTTCCAATCCGTTTGGGACAGGAATTTGAAGCTTACAGCCGCGTGCTGAGCCGTGATATTAAGCGGATCAACCAATCAAAACAGCATTTATATGAAGTCAATATGGGTGCAACAGCAGTTGGGACAGGCTTAAACGCAGATCCTCGTTATATTGAAATCGTGGTGAAGAAGCTCGCTGATATATCTGGTCTTCCTCTTGTAGGCGCAGAGCATCTCGTGGATGCAACGCAAAATACAGATGCTTACACAGAAGTATCCGCCGCTTTAAAAGTATGTATGATGAACATGTCTAAGATTGCCAATGACCTTCGCTTAATGGCATCTGGTCCGCGCGCAGGTCTTGCTGAAATCGCATTGCCAGCCCGCCAGCCTGGATCTTCCATCATGCCTGGGAAAGTCAATCCAGTCATGGCTGAGCTCATTAACCAAATCGCATTCCAGGTCATTGGGAACGACCACACGATCTGTCTTGCTTCTGAAGCAGGACAGCTTGAGTTAAATGTGATGGAGCCAGTTCTGGTCTTTAACTTGCTTCAATCTATTAGTATAATGAATAACGGATTCCGTTCATTCACAGATCATTGCTTAGCGGACATTGAAGCAAATGAAATACGTTTGAAAGAATATGTAGAAAAAAGTGCAGGCGTGATCACTGCCGTGAACCCTCACTTAGGCTATGAAGCAGCCGCTAGAATTGCAAGAGAAGCCATTTTAACAGGACAATCGATCAGAGATCTTTGCTTGCAGTACGATGTTTTAACGGAAGAAGAACTTGATATTATCTTAAATCCATTCGAGATGACAAAGCCTGGCATTGCAGGTGCAGAGCTCCTAGAGCGATAATAATATCAAAAATTTTATTTTATTAATATGTGGAATTGCCTGTGAAAAAGAGAAAAACAGGCAATTCACTTTCTTTCGAATTGACACACTTTTTTCACAATATTTTGAAAACGCTTAACGCACGCACAAAGGGAGGAAACAACATTGAAATCACCACGTCTACCATCTATTTTAGAAGTCGTAGCTGTACTTGGCTTGTTTTTAGCGATTGTTTTATCTTTTACTCTTTACTTCAAATTAGATATTCAGTTAGCATTGTTTATCTCATGGTTTATGGTTATTGCTTTAGGTATTCGATTGGGGCATTCATACAAAGATCTTCAAAACGCCATTACAAAAGGGATATCGAATGGTCTAGAGGCTGTTTTGATTTTAATTGCTGTAGGTGCACTTGTTGGAACATGGATTGCCGGCGGAGTGGTACCCACATTAATTTATTATGGACTGGAATTTATTCATCCTAATATTTTCTTACTAGCTACACTGATTATCTGTTCCATTATGTCTGTTGCTACAGGAACATCATGGGGGACAGTTGGAACCGCAGGTATTGCCATGATAGCGATTGGTGAAGGTTTGGGAATTCCATTACCTATCGTGGCTGGTGCTGTTTTATCTGGAGCTTATTTTGGCGATAAGTTATCTCCTTTATCTGATAGTACTGTGCTTGCTTCCTCACTTTCAAAAGTGGACGTGCTCGCACATGTTAGAGCAATGATGGTCTTATCCATACCTGCATTTGTCATAACTGCTATTATGTTTACAATTACCGGGTTTATGTATGGCGGAAAAAATATTGATCAAGGAAAAGTAGAGTTTTTGAAACAAGCACTGCAAGATACATTCACGATTAATATTTGGATGATCATTCCGGCGCTTATTGTTGTGCTATTACTTGTCTTGAAAAAGCCTTCAATGCCTGTTATTGCGATTGGTGCGCTTCTTGGCGCAGTTTGGGCAATGGCATTCCAAGGAATGAATCCAGCCGATGCACTTGGTACAGCTTATAATGGTTTCTCTATTAATTCAGATGTAGAATTCTTAAATACATTGTTAAACCGCGGTGGTATCGTTAATATGTTAGGGTCTCTAGTGGTTATTATCCTGGGACTTGGCTTCGGTGGAGTACTTGAATATTTAGGCGTATTAAAAGTTATCGTCGCGACATTTGAGAAAAAATTACATAATGCAGGGAATGTAACGCTGTCTACACTCGTTGTTGCGTTCTTCGCCAATATCTTTGGCTGTGCGATGTATGTATCGTTAATCCTTACACCAAAAATTATGGAAAAGAGCTACGATAAATTAAAGTTAGACAGACGAGTTTTATCCAGAAACTCTGAGGTCGGTGGTACGCTTACGTCTGGTATGGTTCCATGGTCAGATAACGGTATTTACATGGCAGGAATTCTTGGCGTATCGACATTCTCTTATTTACCATTTATGTGGTTAAGCTTTGTCGCCATTGGTCTTGCGATCATTTACGGATATACGGGTAAATTCATTTGGTACGTGAAAGATCAACAAGAAAGAGAAGAATCGGCCTCATAAGCCGTTTGCAAAAGCCGCTCCTGAACGGGGGCGGCTTTGTTTGTCCTAGGACTGTGAGACTATATGTGGCATATAGCAAACGAACAGGAATTTAGACCTCCAATAAAAGAGGTCGAAAGGGGTGGTGTAAAGCAGAATGAAAGCATATTTATCCCATAAAAAGGGCACAAATCCCTATTCAAACATGAGTCTTTGAACCTTATAATAACAATATTGGAAAAAGTGCTATTCACCTTACGCTCGTTTAGAGGGACTCTAAGCAGCGTTTTTATTTTTGGACAGGAGGAGGAACCCATATGAGCTTATCGGATATGCTGTCTGCCCTTAACGGTGGCATTTCAAATAAAAAAGCAGAAATTGAAGAGAAAATTGCTCGACTCAAAAAGGCGAAAAGCAAGGTTGAACGTGAACAAGATGCGGCAGAAACAGATTTAAAGCAAATCAAGCAGCCAAAGCTTGGGACCTCTTGGAAAGGTGAGCGAAGCCAGGATTTCAAAACAGACCGAAATGAAGCACATGATGCGCTGCAAACAATCGTGAACGATCAATACCCACGCTACGTGAGCCGTATCGAATTCAAAATCAGTACATTAGAAGCAGAACAAGCTGCGTTATCCTTTGCCAGTTCCTTAGCTGGAGACGCCGCACGTCTTGCTGAAAAAGGAGAAGACGCAGTAGAGGACGCAAAACGCTTGATCTCAAAAGCATGGAGCAGCTTGTAAGAGAGCGTCATGCTGAACAAATCTGGAGGAAATCACAATGGGACAAATTAAGTTAAACTACCAAACAGTCATGGATAAACTAGATGAAGTCTCCCAAGCCGTAGAAGCTTTAGCGATGAAAAAAGCAGCAGATAAAGCGGGTGAAAACAGCCTTGAATTTGTAACTAAGTGGACGGCACGTGAAAGAGAAGTGAGCGAAATGGTCTCAAGCTTTAAAGAAGCCTTAATTAAAAATGTTCAGGATACACGTTCTAACGTGAAAACATTAAAAGAACAAGACGAAGCGATTGCTGCAAAATAATCAGCACACTCGCTTTTATTTATAGGTACAATTAACGCGGTGTATAATTATAGTCTTAAAGACTCATATTAAATCAGGGGTGTAAGACCTTGTATTATTCCGTTTTTCTTCCAAACGCGTCACTAAAAGGACACCTTTTCCCTATTTAAGGCTGAGGCTTTTCGCCTTATACTATACTTAATGAAAGCAAAACGATAGAAATGTCAGGATTGGAAAAATCATGTGATTCGGTGGTTTCCAAAGGCGCTCACGCCATGCTTTCGTATGAGGTCAGATAGAGGTGGATGACATGAGTTTATCCGAGATGCTGCACCATCTGCATATGGGAATTGAGAACAAACGTGCAGAATTTGACGAAATGATCTCTCGGTTAAAGACAGCCAAAAGCAATATTCAAACAGAACAAGATCTTGCCCAGTCAGATATCAAAGAAATTAAGAAGCCTGCACTAGATTCGTCATGGAAAGGCGAGAGAGGAACCGACTTTCATCGCCACCGGAAAGATGCTTACAGCGTGATGCACGACGTCGTCAACAATGAATATGAAAAATATATAACAGAGATTGATCAGAAAATCTTACACTTTGAATTGAAAAAAATGGAGCTGGCTGTTGCCAGTAACTTTGCAGGAAGAGCTCAGGACGTGATGGAAAAGGGCGAGGATTTTGCAAAGGATGTTAAACATTTGATTGAACGGGGCTGGAAAGCTCTTTAAAACCATAAACGAAACAGCCGTCTCTTAAAAGGCGGCTGTTTTTTTGTTTAGTCACATCCACCACCGCCGCTGTCACCTGAATCACTCCCACAGGAGGCTTCAGAAGCGTGATGGGTATACGAATCAGTATAAGTGCTCGTCGTTGAGCTATGATGTGCAGAACGCTTAGCAGATGCACGTTTATCATTTGATGCGAACAAGCTGGCAATGATGGCTCCTAAAAAAGCTAATATGATAATGACAACAAACATAAAAGCATCCCTCCTCTAGTTTCATATTCATACGAATGAGCCATATCTAGGTTCCCGATTTGAAAGAAATACTGGGCAAAGAGTTCTATTTTCGTTTATGATGATAGGCAAAAGTAAATGCCAAGGGAGGAGAGCCCATGCTATCTCTACGTCAGGAGGAGCTTCTGAAACGATTGATGCAAGCGGAGCAGGAACTGACAAGTGAAGAAATTGCCCGTGTGATCGGAGTCACATCACGAACCATCCGCACAGATATGAAAGCGCTTAAAATGATCTTAGAAGAACATGGTGCCGCACTGCATATTAAACGCGGGGCAGGGTATACATTGAGCGTTGAAGATTATGGAGCATTTCGTACATTTTTGAAAACTTCACTGAGAGAAAGGAATGAGAAAAAGGAACCGTCCATTCCCAATCAGCCTGAGGACCGTGTGGCTTATCTATTAAAAAGGCTGCTTCTGTCAGAAGACTATATCAAATTAGAGGGATTGGCAGAGGAATTATTTGTGAGTGAATCTACAGTGAAAAATGATTTGAAAGCTGTCAGGCACTTGTTTTCATTGCATGGACTTTCTATATCGCACCGGCCTAAATATGGCCTTCGTCTGACAGGCGATGAAATGAAATTAAGATATTGTATGGCAGAGCATGTGTTTCAGCAGGAGCATGCGAATGCTGCACTGTTACCTGAAGAAACGTATCAATTGATTCAGGACATCGTGCGTTCACGTACAAAAGCTACCGGACTTCATCTATCAGAAATCGGTTTAAGTAATTTAGTGACCCACATTGCCATCGCATGCAAACGAATTGAAGAAAAAAAGCTGGTCAAGATGCCAGAAGCGGAATTGAAAGAAATTCAAGTGCAGCCAGTTTTTCAGGTAGCTCAACAAATGGCAGAAGATATTCGCCGCGTATTAGCGATTGATTTTCCGTTATCTGAAATGGCGTACATTGCGATTCACTTAATGGGAGCAAAGATGATGGCATATGGAGAGGCTGGCCATACGCTATTTCATCTGCTGGACGAAGACCATTTTCGTTTCACTCACCAATTGCTTGCTTATGTAGAAGAGCACATGTCACTTGATATTCAGTTTGATAAGGAGCTGATCGTTGGTTTAAGTCTTCATTTGCGTTCTGCTATTCATCGCTTTAGATACGATATGAACATCCGAAATCCTTATTTACCAGACATTAAAAGGCATTATCCCATTGCGTTTGAGGCGGGTGTTTATATGGGCAGATGGCTGAAGGAAAAAGAGGGTGTTGAAATTCCTGAGGATGAAATCGGATATTTGGCGCTTCATATTGGGGCTGCAATCGAGCGGACAAAATCACAGCATGTAAGAAAGACATGTCTTATTGTGTGTGCGACGGGTGTCGCCAGCAGCCAGCTTCTTCTTCATAAACTCACGGCAGCTTTTAACGGAAGGCTGGAGATCGCTGGAACTGCAAGTGTCGGGGAACTTCCTTTGTATGATTTAAGAAGCATTGATTTTATTATTAGTACCATTCCGCTTCAAAATACATTGCCGGTGCCAGTCATTGATGTACATACGATTCTAAGTGACGATGATATTGTGCGGCTGAAACGATTTGTGCAAAATTCACAGGATACAGGAGTTTTGCGGTATGTGAGTCCGGCGCTGACATTTTTTCAGCAAGATCTCCATTCAAGGGAAGAGGTTCTTCAATTTTTTGTGAACGTGCTAAAGGAGCAGCATCGAATCCCAGACGAGTTTGAACAATTATTGCTAGAAAGAGAGCAAGTATCACCCACATCTTTCGGTCATTTGGTTGCGATTCCTCATCCAATTAAACCGGCAACAGATGACACGTTTTGTGCGATCTGTACGTTGAAAAAGCCGGTACTGTGGGGAGAAGATCGAGTACAAGTCGTATGCTTGTTAAGCATCCAGAAGACGTATCAAAAAGAATTACAGTCGCTTTATCAATTTCTTGTGCGGCTGACAGAACGGAAGGAAGTGGTGGAACAACTCATCAAAGCTGCTTCATTTGAAGAACTGACAGCTGCGCTTCAAGTATTGGAGCATTCAAATGAAAAAACGCGGCACCCATTTCCGCATCTGTGAGGAAAAAGATTAGATGTTAATGAAAGCGCTTTTAAAATATCATCAAAAAGGAGGATGATCACGAGTTTTTGCAAAGGGGGAGACGGATCATGAGCTTCAAGGAGAAAGCGGCAGATGTCATGGGGCATGTGGCTTATCGCATCACCAACCAGAAATATATTATGGCGATTAAACAGGCATTTGTCACACTGATGCCGATCATCATTACAGGAGCTTTTGCTGTACTGGTGGCGAATATGATCATGAGCCCGGAGACAGGGCTTGCTCATTTTGAGATATTCAGGTTTTTAGCAGAGCTTCAGCCTATTATGAAGGCAATCAATTATGCCACGCTGAACTTTTTAACCATTGGGGCTGTGTTCCTCATTGGGATTGAGCTTGGGAAAATCAACGGTCACAAGTCTCTGTTCCCAGGATTGATGGCATTGATTTCATTTATATCTGTTATTCCAACGACACTTCTTCTTGAAGTCGATGGATCGATGCGTGAGGTTGTTGACGTGTTGGCAAGACAATTTTCTGATCCAAAAAGCTTATTTTTAGGGATGATCATTGCGATCGTATCTGTGGAGATTTTTTGTAAGCTGACCGAGGTGAAATGGCTGCAAATCAAGATGCCGGATTCGGTTCCGTCGAATGTGGCAACATCATTTTCGTCACTTTTCCCATCGATCATTACAATTACAATCATTAGTTCATTCGGATTTGCATTTCATCGTGTGACAGGCATTTATTTGCATGAAGCAGTGTATAACGTGGTGCAGCGTCCGTTAGAAAGTGTTGTACAGGGGCTGCCTGGGATTTTAACGTTGATGTTTGTGGCGCAATTTTTCTGGGTGATCGGCATCCATGGCAACCAGATGATTAAGCCGATCCGGGAGCCGCTCTTATTAGGATCGATTGCAGTGAATATGACAGCATTTCAAGAGGGAAAAGAGATACCGAATATCATCACGATGCCGTTTTGGGATGTGTATATGAGCATCGGTGGTTCAGGTGTGACCATTGGTCTTTTGGTTGCGATTTTTATTGCTGGGAGAAGGGAAGAGATGCGAAGTATTGCCAAGCTCTCATCAGGACCCGGACTGTTCAACATCAATGAACCCGTTATTTTTGGATTACCTGTGATGCTAAACCCTGTGATGGCGATTCCATTTATCGTCACGCCGCTTGTGACAGGTACGATTGGTTATATTGCGACGGCTACAGGATTCGCTGGAAAAGCGGTCGTGATGGTCCCGTGGACGACACCGCCGCTTGTGAATGCATGGCTGTCCACCGCTGGCAGTATGGGCGCTGTCATTACACAGCTTATCTGTATTGTGGTTGCTGTTTTCATCTATTTACCGTTTGTACTCTTGTCTAACCGCAAGCCAGAAGCGGCACCAGATTCAGAATAAACATTCAGACGAAGAAAAGGGAGGCGGCGACATGAACAGAATTGAGATTCCAAGTGATTTTATCCTAGGTGCTGCGGCTTCTGCTTGGCAGACCGAGGGATGGAAGGGAAAGCGGGCGCATCAGGACTCGTACATCGACTTATGGTATAAGGAAGGATATCACGTGTGGCACGAAGGCTATGGTCCTGCTGGTGCGACAAACTTTTACGAGCGCTACCCTGAAGATGTAGCCTTAATGAAAGAGATTGGGCTGACACATTACAGGACATCGATCAATTGGTCGAGGTTTCTCATAGATTACGAGAATGGGATAGTAGATGAGGCCTATGCTCGTTACATTGATGATCTGATCAATGAATTAATCGCAGCAGGTGTAGAACCAATGTTTTGCTTAGAGCACTATGAACTTCCTGCCGTTTTGCTTGAGAAGTACGGCGGATGGTCATCAAAGCATGTTGTCGAGCTGTTTGTTCTCTATGCAGAAAAGGTGTTTGAGCGCTACGGAGACCGAGTCAAGCATTGGTTTAGTTTTAATGAACCGATTGTTGTTCAGACACGTGTTTATCTAGATGCGATACGATATCCGTTTGAGCAAAATACGAAGAAATGGATGCAGTGGAACTATCATAAAGCGCTGGCAACAGCAAAAGTGGTGAAGCTGTTTCAGGAGATGGGGTTGAAGGAATCGGCAGGAGCCAAAATCGGCGTGATTCTCAATCCAGAAGTGACGTATGCAAGATCGTCTGCTCCCCATGACCAAGAAGCGGCACGTATGTATGACTTGTTTTTTAATCGAGTGTTCCTAGATCCTTCCATCAAAGGGGAGTATCCAGAGGAACTGATCGATGTGTTGAAAAAGCATGATATTCTTTTCGATTCCACAGAGGAAGAGCTTCAGATCATCAAGAATCATACGGTGGATGTTGTTGGGCTTAACTTGTACTATCCGCATCGTGTCAAGGCACCGAGTAAGGCTTGGAACGAAGGGACGCCTTTTCATCCATCCTATTATTACGATATGTTTGAGCTTCCAGGAAGAAAAATGAATCCTTTCAGAGGCTGGGAAATCTACCCGAAGATTGTCTATGATATGGGGATGAGAATAAAAGAAGAATACGGAAATATTGAGTGGTTTGTGGCCGAAAATGGCATGGGTGTAGAAAAGGAAGAACGGTTTAAAACAGAAGACGGTATCATTGATGATCAGTATCGCATTTCATTTATCAGCCAGCATTTGAAGCGGGCACTTCAAGCGAAAGCAGAAGGATCAAATTGCACAGGCTATATGCTTTGGGCATTTACAGACAATGTCTCACCGATGAATGCCTTTAAAAACCGCTACGGATTAGTCGAAATCCAGCTGGAGAATGAACGAAATCGTCAGCTGAAAGCATCTGCGTATTGGTACCAGACGTTAATCAAAACAAGGGAACTGCAGGTTGAAACAGAAGTCATTTATCAATAGGAGTGATGAGAAATGAAACGAATCATTCTCGCTTGTGCAGCAGGAATGTCAACGTCTATTGTGGTGTCCAAAATGAAGGCTGCCGCAGAAGCTAAAGGGCTGGATTACTATATTTATGCTATACCTGAAGGAGCCATTGCAGATGAACTAGAAGAGCATGGAGAGGATGTACAGGCGATTTTACTTGGACCGCAAGTAAGCTTTATGAAAAAAGCAGCTGAAAAAACGGCGGCACCCTATCAAATACCTGTCGATGTCGTCAATGTAAGATTATACGGAACAGCAAACGGAGAAAAAATTCTAGAGCATGCACTGAAACTAGCAAATGAATCTTGAATAATTGGAGGAGAAGCAGATGACGGTATTAGAGGAAATGCAGGGAGCAGCCTTTCAAATCATTGCCCATGCAGGCGAGGCAAGAAGTCATTATGTAGAAGCGATTCGTCTAGCAAGAGCGGATGATTTTGAAAAAGCGCAGCAGTTGATCGAAAAAGGGGAGGAAGCGTTTCGAAGCATCCACAACCTGCATCTGTCGCTGATTCAAAAAGAAGCGGCAGGTGAACAGCTTCCTTTTTCTTTACTGCTCATACACGCAGAAGATCAAATGCTCACAACAGAGACCATTCATCTGCTCGCCATCGAAATGATCGAAATGTGTAAAAAAATGAATACCCTGTCAAAATAGTTGTCAATGAATAACCAATTTCTGTTATAATCATTCGGTAGATAAAGAGAAAGCAGGATTGGTGAATGAAGAAAACATGTATGCTGATGACGATTGGTCTTATGCTGCTGCTCATTTCGGGCTGTATGGGAATGAAGGAGCAGGCGGGAGGAAGCCAGCAAGTCATCAAAGAGGAAAAGGGTCCATTACAAACAAAAGACATTCAGCAGAAAAAAGAAACGGCAGTGATAGAGACAAAAAACTGGATCAAGCAAAAGGAGCCGGTCGAGCTTCCGATTTTGATGTATCACAGTATCTCAAGCGGCAACTCGTTACGTGTGCCAAAAAGCGAATTTGCATCTCATATGAAATGGCTGAAGGACAATAACTATGTCACACTGTCGCCAAAAGAGGCATATCAAGTTCTCACGACCAATTCGATACCAAGTGAAAAGTATGTTCTCATCACATTTGATGACGGATATACGGATAACTATACAAAGGCATTTCCGATTTTAAAGCAGTATGAAATGAAAGCAACGATTTTCATGATTGAGCAATCCATTGGCCGTCCAAATCACTTAACGGATGAGCAAATGGACGAGATGATGGCACATGGGATATCGATTGAGAGTCATACGATTCATCATTTAGAGCTCAATCGATTATCAAAGCAGCAGCAGGAAGAGGAGTTAAAAGGATCAAAGACATTCTTCGATCAGCGATTTTCTCAGCGTACGAGAATGGTCAGCTATCCTGTCGGGCGCTATAATGAAGAGACGTTGAAGCTGGCGAAGGAAGCCGGATATCAAATGGCTGTCACCACTGAACCAGGACATGCGAAGAAGGAACAAGGCATGATGTCATTGCACCGCGTCCGTATTTCACCGGGACTTTCACCAGAAAGCTTTGGCAGGCTGGTAGAAGGGAAGTAACGATCAATGTTTCACATGAAACATTTTTCGACAAGTTTCACCAAAATGAATCACCGCCCATACACCTTGACATGATATGTCTTGGTTTCAACTGTTATTATAAGAGACACTTAGATAGACAGAACTTTCATTACCAGGGGAGTTCTGTTTTTTAAAATTGTCATTCAAACCCTACATCGTAAGAAACACCTCAATGAAAGACTCAAAGTATCAAGCCCGCCAATGAAGTAAGAATCAAATATTGCTCAGCAACGCAAAACTTAAGAAACCCTACATAGAAAAACCAATTGAGAAAAGAAAGGGAGAAGAAATATGTCAAACTTTTTTGGAATCGACCATGTTCAACTAGCTGCCCCAAAAGGCAGTGAAGAGAAAGCTCGTTTGTTTTTTGGCAAAATTTTAGGGATGAAAGAAATACCTAAGCCTAGTAATCTAGCTAAACGTGGAGGTGTCTGGTTCCAATGCGGTCATCATCAGCTTCACATTGGCATTCAGGAACATTTTCAAGCTGCAAAGAAAGCTCATCCAGCTTTTCTTGTAAAGAGCCTATCGGAATTAAAAGAGGTATTATTGAAGCATCAGATTAGTATAAAAGAAGATGAGCCATTGGAGGGAGCCAATCGGTTTTATGTAGAAGATCCTTTTGGGAATCGAATTGAGTTTTTAGAGAGAAGAGACTAGAAGACAAAAAGAAGGCTGTCGAGGAAATCTCGACAGCCTGTTTGTTATTGATAAACGGGATAGCCCGTTATTTTAATATCTTTTCCGAGTGGTTCCACGGTGAGTTGATCCAGTTCAATGGCATCACTCATGAGGCGTATGCCTTCGCCTCCGAAAAAGGAAGGGGAAAGTCGTCCTCCAATGAGCTTAGGCGCCATATAGATGACGAGTTTATCTACAAGCTGCTGCTCTAAGAATGAGGCGTTAATCTGGCCGCCGCCTTCAATCATGAGAGAGGAGATATTTTTTTCTCCCAGCACTTGAAGCACTTCTTTCAGGGGCACCCGCGTGTCGCTGTCTGTCATGAAGACACGGACGCCAGCTTCTTCTAAAGCCGCTCGTTTTTCCTTATCGGCTTGCTTTGTTGTAAAGATCCATGTAGGTGCCATCTGATCCGTGACGATCTTTGCTGTCAGTGGTGTTGATAGCTTAGAGTCTAAGACAATTCGAATCGGATTATTCCCATTTGGAATCCGGGCAGTTAATGAAGGATCATCGTGAATGACGGTTTGAGCACCGACCAAAATCGCATCATTGATACTGCGGATATGGTGAGCGTCATAACGGGATGTCTCAGATGTAATCCACTTGCTGTCAGACGTGGCAGAGGCGATTTTTCCATCTAAGGTAATGCCTGCTTTGAGCGTCACAAAAGGTGTTTTTTTTGTAATAAAGTGATTAAATACTTCATTCATCAGAATGGATTCTTGTTCAAGTACGCCCGTGATGACTTGAATGCCTGCGTCTTGTAAAATGGCAATCCCGCGGCCAGCGACAAGCGGATTCGGATCAAGTGCTGCCACGACAACAGTTTCGACGCCGGCTTTTACAAGTGCTTCCGCGCAAGGGCCTGTGCGTCCATGGTGGGAACAAGGCTCGAGGGTCACATAAATAGTGGCTCCTTTTGCTTTGTCTCCGGCCATGTTGAGTGCATGAATTTCAGCATGTGGTTCACCGGCTTTCATATGAGCACCGACTCCAACAATTTCATTCTCTCGCACAATCACAGCCCCGACGAGCGGGTTCGGAGATGTCTGACCTTTCATTGCCCGTGCATTATCAAGGGCTAGCTTCATATATCGCTCATGATGTGGCAATCGTACGCACCTCTTGCTCCGCCTTCATGTGACCTGAGCGGTTGATTTTTGTCTGCAAATATTTTTCGTTAAATTCAGAGACATCTCCCCAAAGCGGAATGCGTCCAGAAAGAGATAAGCCTGCATGGCTGATCGCATCTGTCTTTTTCGGATTATTGGTAATGAGTCTGACTGGCTTTGTACGAAGTGTTTGAAGAACGGCAATGGCTTCTTCATATTGACGTGTGTCATCTTCAAAACCAAGTGCTTCGTTCGCTTCTACTGTATCGTAGCCGTTTTCTTGAAGAATATAAGCCATGGCTTTACTGAAAAGACCAATGCCGCGGCCTTCATGATTGGCTAAGTAAAACAAGGCTCCTGCCCCATTGTCCTCGATCATTCGCATAGACTGCTTCAATTGGAATCCGCAGTCGCAGCGCTTGCTTCCGAAAATATCGCCAGTGTGGCAAATGGAATGCATGCGGATAAGGGCTTCGTCAGCTTGCTCAAAATCCCCGTATACTAGAACGCTTGACTGCTGATGATCAGCAAGCTGGCGGGACGAGAGGCTTTCAATTAAAGCTTCATCTGTCAATGGCTCTTTTCCATCGTCTTTTAACCATGAATACCAGTTGAACATGACAGTTCTGCCGTCTAAATTCACTGGCAGTTTAATGGGTCCAGTGATATATATATACCCGTCTTCTTGCTGTACTCGTTTGATTTTATCTTTTAATATGGCTGTTTTAAGCTCTGTGTGTTTGTCCATATTCTGCACCTTCTTTTTAGTCTGTTTCTTCAATCTGTAAACGAACGAGAACGCCAAATGGATCAACAAATTCGCTGCTTTTTCCTGTCGTGTTGACTTGAGTGCCTGCTTTTGTCAGGCGTTCGATGACGGATTGTCTGTCTGCTTCTTCTGGGAAAACCAGTGTATAGCTTCTAATTCCTGAAAAACGTGGATCAATGGCTCCTTTTCGTCCGCGTCCCCATGCATTAAAGGCAAGGTGGTGGTGGTACACACCAGCAGCGATAAATACGCTTGCTGGTGGAGCCATTCGGATATGAAAACCGAGCGTATGGACATAAAAGGAATCTGCTTCTTCTGGGTTGAGATGGAAATGCAAGTGTCCCATCACTGTACCCGCAGGGAGTCCTTCCCATGTGGTATCAGCGGCTTCCTGAAGGAGACCATCTCCATCAAGCGGTGCATTTCCGCCACCTTTCAGTTCTCCATGCTCACCTACCCAAATGTGCTGAGGACGGTCAGCATAAATTTCTACGCCAATGCCGTCAGGATCACTTAAATAAATGGCTTCACTGAAAAAGTGATCGCTTGCTCCAATTAAAGGATAGCCTTTTTTGATCACATGTGCCAGCCATGTGCCCAGGTTTTTTCTGGTAGGTAATAAAACAGCAAAATGATAAAGTCCTGGCTCATGATCAGGCTTCTCTTTGAGCTGTGCATCTTCTTTTAACAAAAGAATCGGTTCCTTTGCATTGCTGCCAAGTGTCACCGTGGAATCTGTTTTTTCTAATATAGTAAATCCTAAAATGTCTGTATAAAAAGGTAAAGAACGATCAAAGCTGGATACATGTAATTCTGTCACACCCAACCTTAGCTGCTCAATTGTCTTCAAGCTCGGTCATCTCCTTCATGATATATGCATCGGCATGTTCAAATGTTTTTGAAAATCTATAAAAAATGAATACCTTGTTACTTTTAGTAACTAAACTATATAATAGTTAGTGACTTATTTCAAGTAATTAATTGTGTTATAATGAAAAAAAGAGAAAAAAGCAGGAGGGAGTAAGATATGGCTCAAGTAGATGGCTGCCCAATTACAGATGCCATGGAGATTCTAGGCAAGAAGTGGGTCATTCTCATCATCAATCAGCTTCTGACAGGGCCTAAGCGTTTTTGTCAGCTTGAAAATGAAATGAACATCAGCGGAAGATTACTATCAGAAAGGCTGAAGGATTTAGAAGCTGAGGGACTTGTTGAGAAAAAAGTATATCCCGACATTCCAGTGCGGATAGAATACGAATTAACAGTGCAAGGGAAGAAAATTGAACCGATTATTCGTGAAATGTATGCTTGGTCTTTAGATCGTAAAAACAGCAAAATAGAGGAACATGTTCCTTCTTAATCGATTTCGATCAGTGTGTCTGATCGAAATTTTTTTTGGTGATTTTCCAGAAAACTAAGACAATAGTATGAAAAATGATATTGACAATTATTTCACCCATTATATAATATCAAGGAGAAGAGGGTTCTTTTCCCTGTAATGGAATGGAGGTTATGCCATGGTATTATGAATGGGACAGATTGCCTAAAACACGTATCATTCCATCATTTAGAAACAGACATCTTTGACTTTTTGGAAGCAAAGATTTATTTTTTCAACTCAATTGATAATGATTATCATAATCATCTATAAGTGTGTTCCAGCACTTATGAAGGTTATTTTTTTTATTGTCTATTGAGAATAATTATCAATATCATTTAGGAGGGCTCACATGAAAGTCATTCGTTCAACGTCACCCGTATTATTATTCCTTAGTTTTGTTCTATTATTTGCTCTAGCTCCTGTTAGCTCAGCCTCAGCAGCTGGCTTAGCAGATGGTCAATATTCAGCGCAATATGTGGTATGGAAAGCTGATAGCGATTCGACTTCAACAGCGAATACGTATTTCGAAAAACCAGCCAAGCTTGTCGTAAAGGATGGAAAAATCAAAGCGCAAGTCACGTTAACGAATAGTTCTTGGATCACAAGCTTTAAAACGCTCGATCAAGGTGTCTATAAAGATGCGAAGGTGATCAGTACAAATACAGCTGCTAATAAGAGAACAGTAGAATTCAATGTGAACAGCCTGACTGAGACCGTACCAGCAAAAGTGAGTGTGACTGTACCGGCTATCGGATATACAGGCAATTACGACATTCGCCTCAAGTTTGATGCGGCATCTGTTCAATAGAAAGGGAGGAAATTCGCTTGATGAAAAAAAGAATGAGGCTGTCAGTCTTCATGGCGGTTTTTTTACTGGCACTTATGCTGCCTTTTTCAAACGCACAGGCTGCCGCATTAAAGGATGGTACATACTCCGTCAATTATACAGTGCTAAAAGCTGAAGGAAATGCGGTCTCAATGGCAAATGATTACTGGCTAAAACCAGCAAAAGTGATAGCGAAAAATGGGAACCTGACAATACAAATGACAATTAAAAATAGCAGCTGGGTAACGGAATTTAAAGTACCGGGAAATGGCGGCTATGTCGATACAACCGTTCTCTCAACAAATAAAAAAGCCAATACAAGGCTCGTTCAGTTCCAAGCTCAAAGCTTGTCTAAACCAATCAAGTCAAAAATTCATGTCACTGTGAAATCTGCTGATTATGATCATGATTACACCATTCAGCTGAAATTCGATGAAAGCAGCATCAAGTCACTTTCGTCTAACAATGCAAATCAATCAGCGGGTGCAGCAGAAAGTCAGCAGCCATCAAAAGAATCAACGAACAAAGCTGATTCATCCACAACGAAACAAGAAGAAAATCCTCAAACTGGTGATACAAGCCAGACAGGGTGGCTCCTTGTGCTTGTCTTATGTTCAGGCGGGTTTTTAGCAAGAAAGTGGATCATCAAGCATTAACGGAAGGAAGTGTCACCATTTGAAACGTCTTTTTCATCTAAAGGCAGCCATTCTGCTCGTTTTATTCAGTTTGTTGACTGCGTTTCAGATTCCTCAAGGAACAGCTCAAGCGGCATCATTCGTTGATGGTGAATACACAGTTGGATTCACCGTTTTAAAAAATGGCAGCACAGAAGCGTCCATGATGGATACTTATACAGAAAAGCCAGCTAAGCTGATTGTGGAAAATGGCAAGAAAACAGCCTATGTCACACTGAAGCAAAGCAAAGAAATAACAGATTTCAAGGTCGAACAAAATGGTGCTCTCGTTACCACTGAAACGGTCAGTGAGGACGAAACAGCCAATACACGTGTGATCAAATTTAATGTCGACGACTTATCAGCGAAATTAAACGGCTGGGTGAAAATTTACTGGGATTTAGGCGGCTTTATTTATGACGAAGCATATGACGTACAGCTTGCATTCGATCAAAGCAGCCTCACACTCGTTACGCCTGCAAAACCAGATGATAACGAAACAAAACCGGATGACCAAAACGGTACAAAGCCAGACGATAACGAAACAAAACCGGATGACCAAAACGGTACAAAGCCAGACGATAACGAAACAAAACCGGATGATCAAAATGGTACAAAGCCAGACGATCAACCGACAAAACCAGGTAATAACAATGGCACAAAACCAGATGATTCCGCGCAAAATCAATTAAAAGATGGCGTATATCGTATTAATTACAGTGTACTAAAAGGGGATACGGATGAGGCATCTCGAATGAGTGATTACTTCTCACATCCTGCATCCTTAACTGTCAAAAATGGAAAGCAAACCATTTCCTTTACGGTGAAGGACCATAAGTCTGTCGCTTCTTTGAAAACAGAGAAAGACGGTTCTTATCAAGAAGCCAAAACAGTCAGCAAGGATGAAGCAAAGAACACAAGAGTGGTTTCATTTGATGTAGATGATTTGAAAAAAGCGGTAAAAGGAAAAGTACACATTGTAGTAGCAGCCGCTAACTATGACCAAACCTACGATATTCGTTTTCAATTTGATTCAAAGAGTATCGCTCCAGTGAAGGACGGGCAGGTGGTAGAGGAAGAAACACCAGCTGCACCAGAAACACCAAAACCAAACACACCAACAACAGAAACAAATAACGGCGAAGCAAATCAAGAGACGGCTCAGCTAAAAGATGGTGTATACAAGCTTCCTTTCTCAATGAAGAAAGCAGACAAGGATGAGCTTTCTCGTATGAACGATTACGTTGTGAGTCCTGCGACACTGGTTGTAAAAAATGGCCGCCATTTCGTTTCATATACAGTGAAGAACAGCTCAGCGATCACGTCATTCCAAGTAGGAACAGGCGGAAAGTTTGAGGAGACACTTGTCGCGAAGACAGATCAAAAAGCAGATACACGCGTCATTCAATATGAAGCAAAAAGTTTAAGTGGAGCTCAGGCTGCACGCGTAAAAATTGATATTCCAGCTGCGAACTACCATGAGCAGTACGATGTCAAACTCGTCTATGACACAAAAGGAATCGCTCTCGGTGAGGGAAGCGGAATTTCAACGGTCATTGGAGACGATGAGAGTATCGGCTTTATCAAAAATCCAAATGATCACGATTCTCCAACGAATCAACTTGAGAATGCAGTACCTGAGGAAACGGGTGCGGAGCAGATGACATTTACGCCATCAGATGATCAAACCAAATCTGAGTCTGGACAGCTGAATCCGAAAACGGGAGATACCTCTCTTCTTTGGGTGTATATTCTTTTATTCGGCGGTTCGTTATTGGTACTCGTCAGAAAATATCAAACACGGACAAGATAGACTGTTTATTTTATGTGAGATGCGCCATTTATGCTGGCGCATCCACTCTCTTTTTTCGAAAGGAGGCTTCTATTTTTGAAGCATCGAATATTATGTACCTTGATCGCTGCCTTCAGTGTGTGCATGATCTTATCGGGCTGCTCACAGTCAGCTGAAAGCTCAGCAAAAGGCAAAAAAAGCGCTGAATCAAGTGAGCGCATTGTAGCAACGACTGTAGCTGCTGCGGAGATCATGGATGCTTTAGAGGTGGATCTTGTCGGGGTGCCAACAAGTCAAAAATCTTTGCCAGCTCGTTACAAAGGACTGCCGGAAGTCGGTAACCCAATGAGCCCGGACATGGAAATCATCCAATCACTTCAACCGACAGATGTCCTTTCTGTCACAACCCTTCAATATGATTTAGAGACACCCTTTCAGCAAGCAGGTGTCCCTGCCACATACCTAAATCTCGAGAGCATGGCTGACATGGAGAAGGCCATCACGAAGCTTGGAGATCAGTATGACAGAAAGAAGCAGGCTGAACGCATTGTGTCTGAGTTTGAGCAAAAAAAGAAAGACATTCAAGAGAGAACGAAAGGAAAACGCAAGCCGTCCGTTCTGATTTTGCTTGGTGTGCCAGGCAGTTATTTGGTGGCGACAGAGAATTCATATATTGGTGATCTTGTGCGTATCGCAGGAGGAAAGAATATTGTCAAAGGCGAGAAAATGGAGTATTTGGCATCCAATACGGAATATTTACAAAAAGCCAATCCAGATATCATTCTCCGGGCCGCACATGGGATGCCAGACGAAGTCGTCCAAATGTTTGATGAAGAATTCAAAACAAATGACATCTGGAAACATTTCAATGCGGTCAAACAAGACCGGGTGTATGACCTCGAAGAAAGCTTATTCGGGACAACAGGCAATTTAAAGGCAGCAGAAGCATTAGATGAATTGACTCGTATGTTGTATCCGTCATAAGCGGCGAATCTTAATGATAAAAGGACGTTCAAGATGAAAAAAACAGGGATTTTATTTCTGATAGTCAGTCTCTTACTGGTCTGCGTATTTATTTATTCAGCCATTACTGGGAGCATTCATGTCACCCCATTTGAATTATTAGAAGGGCTCATCACCGGTCAACATGCACAGGTAGAAATCATTAAAGATTTGAGAATTCCCCGCATGCTTATCGCGATGTTTACAGGGGCCGCCTTATCTGTCTCCGGTGTACTGCTGCAGTCGGTCATGAGGAATCCGTTAGCTGATGCCGGCGTCATTGGCATTTCATCAGGAGCCAGCTTCTTTTCATTAATGGCGATTACAGCGCTTCCTCAATTTTATTTCTACTCTCCTTTATTTTCGGTTTTAGGCGGGGCTATTGCGTGTTTCCTCGTGTACGTTCTGTCTTGGAAGGGTGGTTTAAGCCCGATCCGCATGATCTTGGTTGGGATCGCCATCAATGCCATGTTTACTGGGATGGCTGAAGCATTTGTGACCATTTGCAGCTATTTCAATATCACAATTAATCAGTCAGGGCAGTCGAATCTCACGATGAAAACGTGGGGAGATGTCCGTTTAATCGGTGTCTATGGTGTCGCCGGCCTTGTCGTTGCACTCTTCTTCAGCAGATGGTGCAACCTCCTGGCTCTTCAGGACAAGACAGCGAAAAATTTAGGATTGCGTGTGACCAGAATGCGCCTTTTGATTTCCATCACAGCCGTTTTACTTGCGGCGGTGACAGCTGCAGTAGCGGGCGTGATAGCCTTTGTCGGCTTGCTCATTCCGCACATTTCAAGAAGGCTTGTCGGCTCGGATCACCGGGTACTGATTCCATTTTCTGCGTTAAGCGGGGCTTTGCTTATTTTAACGGCTGATACGCTCGGCAGGACGCTTGTGGCGCCAAATGAGATTCCTGCTTCTACGATCATGGCCGTGATAGGCGGGCCGTTTCTGATCTTTTTATTAAGAAGGGGGGACCGTCTCCATGGACATTCGTGAGGTGTCATTCTCATATGATCAGCAGAAGGACATTGTTCAATCGGTCACAACACAGATTGAAAAGGGGAAAATCACAACCATTATCGGTCCAAATGGCTCGGGAAAATCCACACTGCTTTCCTTAATGGCGAATAATCATTGTCCAAATAAAGGGCAAATTCACTTAGACGGGCAAACGCTGAATACGTTCAAGCCAAAGGAGCTGGCAAAAAAGCTCGCTGTCGTCCATCAGCAAAATGAAGCGCCGCTTGATTTAACGATCGAACGGGTCGTGGCATTCGGCAGAACGCCGTACCAGACGATGCGCGGAGGAGACAAGGAAGAGGATGAGAGAGCCATAGAGTGGGCGCTGTCCAGTACAAAGCTAACGGACAAACGAAAGGTGCCGCTCGCCTCTCTGTCAGGTGGAGAGCGGCAGCGTGTATGGATTGCGATGGCGCTTGCGCAAAAAACACCAATCCTTTTCTTAGATGAACCGACAACTTATTTGGATATTTACTATCAATTTGACATTCTTGAGCTGATCCGTGAACTGAATGCCGTGCATGGATTAACGATTGTCATGGTGCTGCACGACATGAATCAGGCTGTCCGCTATAGCGATATCATCATAGCGATGAAGGATGGACAGGTTATCAGTGAAGGACAGCCAAACGATGTGTTAACAGAGGAAAACGTGCGTCACATTTATGATGTGTCCGTCACGATTAGACAGGATGCAGAAACAGGGATGTATATTGTGCCTGTTGGTATATAAGCTGTGCAAAAAGCAGGTGAGACAGTGTGAAACGAGGAAAACGGCTCTGGCAGCGGATGCTGACGATTGTTTGTTTAGGAGTGTTTATTTATAGCGGTACAGCCATCGGCTTCGAACTTTTCGGTTATTATCAAAATCGCCAGGTGCTTGCAAAGGCCCAAACGATGTATGGACATCAAGAAGAAATGACTGAAAAACGGGAGCCGGGAAAGATCCGTTCGTCATTTGATGAGCTGCGGAAGGTGAATGAGGATATTGTCGGCTGGATCAATATGAAGGACACGATGATTCAGTATCCGATTGTTCAATCTCGTGATAATGCATTCTACTTAACTCGCAATTATTTAAAAAAAGACACCCGGGCAGGCAGTATCTTTATGGATTATCGTAATGATGTCCTGCATGAAAGCCCAAATACAGTCGTGTACGGCCATCGGATGAGGGATGGATCCATGTTCGCTGGACTCACAAACTATCTAAAAAAAGATTTCTTCCAAGAGCACCGGACATTTCAGTACGATACGCTGTATCAAAGCTATGAAGCGGAGATTTTTGCTGTGTATGAAACGACGGTTGACTTCGACTATATTCAAACCGATTTTCAAGATCTTGGCGAATATGCGCACTACTTGCAAGCTGTGCGGAAGAAATCAATCTATCAAACGAAGACAGACGTGTCCACAGATGACCTCATCCTCACCTTATCGACCTGTGATCATGTGCTTGCACCTAAAAACGGGCGTCTCGTGGTACAGGCAAAGCTAAAGAAAGTTTACTAGAAAAGGAGAGACAGGCGGTTGAAATTTTCACATGTGATCTTGGCGGGACTCGTCTTGATGCTTCTCCTCGGCGGATGCAGTCAGGCAGCACCTGTAGAGAAAGGGAGCGGGCAAGGAGCACTGAAGATAAAGGATTTTACCGGAAGAACGCTGTCGTTTGATGAATCCCCTCAGCGTATCGTCGCTTTGTCGTCTGGGGACATGAGTATTGTGTATGCTTTAGGCGGTGAGGTGGTCGGCCGGCCAACTGCCGAGTTACCAGACAGCTTACAAAAGGCAAAGTCCGTACAAACGATTGGCACAACGCATCAATTTGATGTAGAGCTGATCACAAGCTTAAAGCCTGATGTTGTGCTTGGAAATGAACAATTAAACAGCAAGGACATCTCTACAATAGAAGGAATTGGTTCACAGCTTCTTTTGACAAGCGCCAATTCAGTGAAGGACATCCAGCGTCAAATGACGTTATTTGGGGAGTTACTTGGGAAACAGCAACAGGCTAAAGCACTCAATGATCAAATTGAAGAGCGGAAAAAGCAGGTCAAGCAGCCTGAGAAAAAAGTGAAAACACTCGTTGTGTACGGGGCACCCGGCACATATATGGCGGCGCTTCCTCAATCCTTAAGCGGAGATTTACTGCATATCGCAGGGGGTGCAAACATCGCTGAGAATGAACCGGCACTCGAAAAATTCCCACAATACGCCCAAATCAATGCAGAAAAGGTGATCGAAGCCGATCCTGATCTCATTCTGCTCATGACACACAGCAATCCTGAAGATGTGAAAGCAGGTTTTATGAGTGAAATGAAACAGAATGCAGCATGGCACGATGTATCTGCTGTCAAGAATGGCCGAGTGGAGGTTCTGCCTAGTGATCTATTCGGGACGAATCCAGGCGCAGACGTCATAAAGGCGATAGATGAACTAGAGAAGAGATTGAAGCGATTGTCATCATGAAGATGAATGCAGAGTTAGATTTTCAAAAAAGACAGTCGAGACGAAGATGGCTGATACCGGGACTGCTTCTTTCGCTAGGTGTGGGCATTTGTTTAGGGCTTGCCTTAGGTTCTGTTCAATTATCGCTGCCAGATTTAATCGCTGCTTTGACGGGATCAGGCCAGCCAGTCCATGAAAAAATCGTCATGGATTTACGCCTGCCGCGCGTTCTCATAGGTTTCATCGTCGGGGCCTGTCTCGCAGCATCAGGGGCCATTTTACAAGGAGTCGTCCGAAATCCACTCGCTGACCCCGGGATCATCGGTGTGACCGCCGGCGGCGGGTTAGCTGCTGTACTCAGCATGATTGTGTTTCCGCAATTCACTTATCTGCTTCCAGCGGCTGCCTTCCTAGGGGCTTTATTAGCGGCACTTGTTGTGTATATGTTGTCGTTTGATCAAGGGGTTTCACCACTGAAATTGATTCTGGCGGGAGTGGCAGTTAATGCCCTGCTTGGTGCGGTCATGAATGGATTTATGGTGCTTTATAGTGAGCGTGTGCAGGCTGTTCTGCCTTTTTTATCAGGAGGATTAAATGGACGGAGCTGGCATCATCTGAGCTTTGTGTCACCTTATGCGATTGCTGGATTGTGTCTTTGTTTTTTTGCGATCAAGCCGGCAAATCTTCTTTTGCTTGGTGATGAGTCAGCGCAGCTGCTCGGACTTAGAGTCGAGCGAACCCGATTTTTCTTAATTGCACTGGCGGCGCTTTTGGCGGGTGCAGCTGTAAGCGTGAGCGGATTAATTGGATTTGTCGGTCTTGTCGTCCCTCATTTTATCCGCCTTTTAATTGGAGATGACTACCGGTACCTGCTGCCGATCTCAATGCTTGGCGGCGGCGTACTTGTGGTCTTTGCTGATACAGCAGCACGGGTATGGTTTACACCGGTTGAACTGCCTGTTGGTATCCTGCTTGCCTGTATCGGTGCACCTTTCTTCCTCTATTTATTAAAAAAGAAAGGGAGGGGTTAAGTTGGATGTGATTGCGATGGATGACGTGAGCCTCAGTCAAGGAGGCTTTCGGCTGTCTTCTATTTCAGCAGCTGTGCCTAAAGGAAGTGTAACAGGCATTATTGGACCAAATGGTTCAGGGAAGTCGACGTTTATTAAAGCAGCCGCACGTCTTACGTCGATTGAAAGCGGCATGATTTATATTCACGATATACCGCAAAAAGAAATGACAGCACAGGAGATTGCACAGGAAATCGCCGTTCTGATGCAGACGAGAACGGCGATCCCATCGATGACAGTACGTGAGCTGGTCGCACTTGGACGCAGTCCGCATCGTTCGATCTGGAAAAAGAGCTCGAAGACAGATCAGGAAGCGGTAGAGTGGGCGCTTGATGTGACAAATAGCCGCGTGAATGAAAACAGGATGCTGCATACATTGTCAGGCGGAGAAAGGCAAAAGGCGTATATTGCAATGGCACTGGCTCAGAAGACAGAGACGATTATTCTGGATGAGCCTACCACTTACTTAGATATTGCGCACCAGCTTGATTTACTAGAGCTGCTCAAACAGCTGAATGAAACACATGGAATCACCATTTTAATGGTACTTCATGACCTGCAGCAGGCAGCAAAATATTGTGACCGCCTGATTGCGATGAAGCGTGGTCAGGTTTACCAAATAGGGACACCAAAGGAAGTATTAACAGAAAACTTTTTCAAAGAGGTATTTGGGATTCAGGCAGAGGTTCACCTAGATGGAGAGCATCCGCTCATTATCCCAATCGCTTCGATCCAACAACAAAAGGGAGATGAACCAAACATGATCATTGTAAACAACCAGGTTAGAGTAGAAAAAGGCAGTGCAGACCACCTTGTTAAGCGTTTTAACAAGCAGGGACAAGTAGAATTCATGGAAGGATTTTTAGGCATGGAAGTCTGGGTCACGCAGCAGACAACTGATTACGATGAGGTGACCATTCATACCCGCTGGAATCGAAAAGAAGACTTTGTGAACTGGACAAAATCTCAGGCATTTGGAGATGCACACGCTCACGGAAAAGCGAAACCTGAAGGCCTATTAAAAAACAAAATTACGTACTATGAAGTCCAAGTGACAAGACCTGCTTTACAGAAAAAAGCCTAAAAAGAAAAACAGCGCTGCGGCCCACATGCAGCGCTGTTTTTTTGCGATTTTTTATTTTCCGTCACATATTTTTGACAAAGTATTCAAACAACTGACACAATACCATCCAATTTTTAGGTAAAATTTACTTTATTTTTGAAGCGTATGGGTGTAAAGTACAGGTATAAATAACTAACCGAATGAAAATCAAGAGTAAAATTTCACCTAGCGAACCATTTCAAATGGACTTTTATTTGTGAAACATTGAACAAATGGTGAATATTTTGTGAAGTGGTGAGCATGAATCGTTCGGCATGTGAAAGTAAGGGAGGATGTAAGGCTGTGAGTGAGCTGTTTTTAGCAAGATTTCAATTTGCTTCAACGACATTATTTCATTTTATTTTTGTTCCTATGTCAATAGGTTTGGTGTTTATCGTCGCATTGATGCAGACCCTTTATGTCGTCAAGAAAAAAGACATCTATAAAAAGATGGCGAAGTTTTGGGGTCACCTGTTCTTACTTAACTTTGCAGTAGGTGTGGTAACAGGGATTCTGCAGGAATTCCAGTTTGGGATGAACTGGTCAGATTATTCAAGGTTTGTCGGTGATGTCTTTGGTGCACCGCTTGCCATTGAAGCACTTTTGGCCTTTTTCCTTGAATCTACATTTATTGGACTTTGGATATTCGGCTGGGATCGTCTGCCGAAGAAGATTCATTTATTGTGCATTTGGCTTGTTTCCCTTGGTACGATCTTTTCGGCATTTTGGATTTTACTCGCTAACTCATTTATGCAGGAGCCAGTTGGATTTGCCATTAAAAATGGCCGTGCAGAAATGAATGATTTTGGCGCTCTTGTGACGAACCCGCAGCTTTGGGTTGAGTTTCCGCACGTTCTATTTGGTGCACTGGCAACAGGAGCTTTCTTTATTGCAGGAGTTAGTGCCTATAAAATGATCAAAAAACAAGAAATCGCCTTTTTCAAAAAATCATTCCAGATTGCGATGGTCCTCGCTTTAATTTCTGGCTTAGGTGTAGCGTTTTCTGGACATGATCAAGCGAAGCACTTAATGAAATCACAGCCAATGAAGATGGCAGCAAGTGAAGCCCTTTGGAAGGATAGTGGAGATCCAGCAGCTTGGACACTATTTGCCAACATTGACACAAATAAAAAAGAAAACTCTGCGGAGATCAATATTCCGTTTGCTTTAAGTTATTTGGCGTATCAGAAGTTCAGTGGAGATGTTCCAGGCATGCTGACACTTCAAAAAGAATATGAAGCCAAGTTTGGTCCTGGAGACTACATTCCGCCAGTGAAAACAACATTCTGGAGCTTTAGAATCATGGTCGGTGCCGGAATGCTGATGATTTTTGCTAGTATGATTGGCTTATATTTGAGCTTTAGAAAGAAACTAGAAACGAACAAATGGTTTTTACGCTTCATGGTAGGGATGATCGCGTTCCCGTTTATTGCGAACTCAGCCGGCTGGATCATGACTGAAATTGGGCGTCAGCCGTGGACTGTCTTTGGTATGATGACGACAGCTCAATCGATTTCACCGAACGTATCGTATGGCATGCTGTTATTCTCAGTCATTAGCTTTACGGTGATGTATCTGATTCTTGCCATTTTGCTTGCCTACTTATTCATTCGAGAAATTAAAAAAGGTGCACATTCTGAAGAGGATACAGATCAAAAGGATGAAACGGACCTGTCTACAGATCCATTTGATGGAGGCGCATATCATGGTATATCTTAACGAGATTTGGTTTATTCTTGTCGCAGTATTGTTTGTTGGATTTTTCTTCTTAGAAGGATTTGATTTTGGTGTCGGGATGTCCATGCAGCTGCTTGGAAAGGACGCGCACGAGCGCCGAATTTTAATCAATACGATTGGTCCTTTCTGGGATGCGAATGAGGTCTGGCTGATTACAGCTGGCGGCGCTATTTTCGCTGCATTTCCTCACTGGTATGCCACGATGTTCAGCGGATACTATATTCCGTTTGCGGTGCTCCTCTTAGCGCTCATTGGGCGCGGAGTCGCCTTTGAATTCCGAGGGAAGGTTGAGAAAGCCTCTTGGATTAAGGCGTGGGACTGGGTGATCTTCTTTGGCAGTCTGCTTCCGCCGTTTTTGCTCGGTGTGTTATTCACGAGTATTTTACGCGGGATGCCAATTGATCAAGACATGAACATGTACGCTGGATTTACGGACTTTGTGAATCTTTACTCAGTGATCGGCGGGTTAGCTGTGACGGTTCTTTGCCTGCTGCATGGCTTGATTTTTGTCACACTTCGTACAGAGGGTGACTTAAGAGATCGTGCAAGAAAACTGGGCCAGCGTGTCCTGCTCATTGCACTCCCTGTTCTTGTTATATTTGTCGGTGTGTCCATCATTGAAACAGATATTTATACTGTACGCCCGATCATCACCATTCCATTAACTGTGCTGATTGTGGTTTGTTATGTAGCTGCCCTTGTTTTGATGAGAAAAGAACGTGATGGCTGGACTTTCTTATTCACAGGCGCAGGCATCATGGTGACGGTGTCCATGCTGTTCACTGCATTGTTCCCGCGCGTCATGATTAGTTCAATCAGTCATTCATTTGATCTCACAATTCAAAACGCTGCATCTGGATCTTATTCACTGACGGTCATGACGATTGTTGCTGTTTCTTTGCTGCCCTTTGTGCTTGGGTATCAAATTTGGAGCTATTACGTCTTCCGTAAACGTGTAAGCGGTAAGGAGCCAATGACCTACTAATGGATAAACGTTTGCTTCAATTAAAAGGAATGAGAGGGCTTCTTGCCCTCTTAGGTATTGTGTCACTCATCCAAGGAGCAAGTATTATTTTCCAAGCACAGTGGCTGGCACATGCCATTACAACGCTGTTTGACGGGAAAAGCCTCTCGCAGGCAACGCCTTATGTCATGCTGTTTCTTGCTGCCTTTGTTGTGCGGCACGGTCTCACCTTGATTCGGGAGAAGGTCATGTTTACCTACTCTTCCCGAATTGGAGCAGACGTCAGAAAGCAGCTGTTAGACCAACTCTTTCGATTAGGGCCTGCCTTCGCAAAGAAAAAAGGGACAGGAAAGCTTGTCACATTAGCAATGGAAGGAATTGCTCAATACCGTCAGTATTTACAGCTGTTTTTGCCGAAAATGGTGAACATGGCAGTGATTCCGGCGATGGTCCTTATCTATGTGTGGACATTAGATGAAACATCAGCCGTCATTTTAATTGTGACGCTGCCAATTTTAATTATTTTTATGATTTTGCTAGGCCTTGTTGCTCAGCGTAAAGCGGCCAAACAATGGAGATCGTATGAGAAATTATCCAATCATTTTACTGACTCTCTCCGGGGCCTTGAGACGCTGCGTTACTTAGGTATCAGCAAAAAACACTCCCGTCATATTGCGGAGGTGTCAAAGCGATATCGAAAAGCGACCATGAGTACACTGAAGGTCGCCTTTCTGTCATCGTTTGCCCTCGATTTCTTTTCCATGCTATCAATTGCAACCGTCGCTGTTTTTCTTGGCTTACGTTTAATTGAAGGAGAGCTTCTGTTATTTCCGGCTTTGACGGCGCTTATGCTGGCGCCGGAGTATTTTCTGCCGGTACGTGAAGTGGGAAATGATTATCATGCGACGTTAAATGGAAAAGAAGCGAATGAAGCCATGCAGGTCATTCTAGAAGAAAAAGGCTTCCGCGCCCAGGAGACACAATCTGTGCAGCTGAATAAGTGGGATGAACAATCCGTGCTCACCCTGCAGGATGTTTGTGTTCAGCATGATGAACATGCCCCTTATTCCATTCAGGATGTGGATCTCACTGTCAAAGGGAAGAAAAAAATCGGCATCATTGGTGCCAGTGGTTCAGGGAAATCGACACTAACCGATGTCCTCGGCGGTTTTGTTGAGCCGTCTTCGGGTCAAATCACGCTAAACGGCCAGCCGCTTGGTCATTTACAGATGAACGAATGGCAAAAGGAAGTTGTCTATATGCCGCAGCACCCCTATTTATTTCACATGACATTAAGAGAAAACATTCGTTTTTATGAACCAAATGCAACAGAGGAAGAAGTGGAAAGAGCGGTGCATGAAGCTGGCTTATCTCAGCTGGTTACGCAGCTGCCAAACGGATTGGACGAAGTCATTGGAGAACAGGGAAGAGAGCTAAGCGGAGGACAGGCGCAAAGAATTGCGCTTGCTCGAACTGTTCTGGGCCAGCGGTCCATTATGCTGTTAGATGAACCAACGGCGCATCTCGATATTGAAACAGAGTATGAACTGAAGAAAACAATGCTTCCACTGTTTGAACATAAACTTGTGTTCTTAGCGACACACAGACTCCATTGGATGCCGGACATGGATGAAATCATTGTCATGGATCAAGGAACCGTCGCAGAAATGGGGACACATGAATCATTAATGCAAAGAAAAGGCGTGTATTATCAATTGGTACAGGAGCAAATGGGGGCGGTCACACATGGTCAGTAAAGGCTGGTTTATACCTTATATCAAGGAGAATCAAAAGCTGTTTGCCTTGGTTTTATTTTTAGGAGCCATTGCGGTATTCTCTGCTTCTATGCTGATGTACACGTCGGGATTTCTCATTTCAAAGGCTGCGACAAGACCTGAGAATATACTCATGGTCTACGTCCCAATTGTGGCTGTACGTACCTTTGGTATTTCGCGCTCTGCTGCCCGCTACGCAGAAAGGCTGGCAAGCCATCAGCTCATTTTGACAATGATTGAAAAAATGCGTGTACGCCTCTATGACATGGCTGAACGAAGTGCCAAACAGACTAAGCTTGGGACAGGTGAAATGCTTGGTCTCTTGTCAGATGATGTGGAGAGATTGCAGGATGCCTATTTAAAAACCATCTTTCCATCCATCGGTGCACTGCTTTTATATGCCGCATCCATTGGAGCACTTGGCCTTTTCTCATGGCCTTATGCTGGACTGATGCTGCTTTATATGGCACTTCTCGTATTCGTTTTCCCATACGTCACAGTGCTTGTGAACCGGGCAAGACAAATTCAAATGAAAAAAGGCAGAAATGAACTGTACAGCCATTTAACAGATGCAGTCATGGGCGTTAGTGACTGGCTGTTCAGCGGCAGGCAGAAAGATTTTGTGGATAGATATGAACAGAAAGAAGCACAGCTGTTAGCGCTTGAAGCAGCCAAACACCGATTTATCCGCGTGCGTCAATTTTTGGCACAGCTCTTGATTGGAGGGGCTGTCGTGCTTGTTGTGTATTGGAGCGGCTCGGTTGTTCAGTCAGGATCCATGTCACACACACTGATTGCAGCCTTTGTACTTGTGCTGTTTCCATTAACAGAAGCCTTTCTTCCGCTGTCAGATGCGGCAGGTGATATTCCCGTCTATCAGCATGCTGTCAGCAGATTACATCATTATGAAAAGCAGTCATATGAAGGAGAAGCTGAGAGCAAGGCAGTGGATCAATCAGCCCTTTCTCACGATGAAGCTGTCTGTTTTGATCAAGTGTCCTTTCGGTATGACACGCATCAATATGTCCTTCAAGACCTGTCCTTTTCTCTGAAGCAAGGGGAATCACTCGCGCTTTTAGGAAAAAGCGGTGCAGGAAAATCGACCATTTTGAAATTGTTAGAAGGGGCAGTTGTTCCAAATCAAGGGGCTGTCAGCATTCAAGGAAAACCGGTTCAAAGCATTCAAGAGAAGGTGTCTGCCTATGTATCTGTGCTGAATCAACAGCCATATTTATTCGATACGTCTGTTTTAAACAATATTCGTTTAGGATCTCCAGAGGCAACAGAAGAGCAGGTAAAAGAAGCAGCTAGACAAGTGCAGCTGCATGATGACATCGAGTCTTTGCCAGAAGGTTATCACACAGGTGTTCAGGAGACAGGGGTTCGATTTTCAGGTGGAGAAAGACAGCGTATGGCGTTAGCTCGAATTTTGCTTCAGGACACGCCGGTTGTTGTATTAGATGAACCCACCGTCGGGCTTGATCCACGGACAGAGCGTGAATTGCTTGAAACCATCTTCCGTGTGTTAAAAGGGAAAACAGTTATTTGGATCACCCATCATCTGACTGGCTGTGAGGCGTGTGACCGCATCATGTTTATTGAAGACGGACGCATTGAGATGCAGGGTCAGCATCAGGAGTTACTAAAAGAAAACAAGCGTTATCAAAAGCTGTATGAAATGGATCGCCCGTTTTCTACAATATAAATGGATGAAATGACAAAAACGTTCGGACAGGAAATCTCTGCCCGAACGTTTTGTGGTTTAAGGGTTTACTTTACCAACACCTGCATTTGATATCACTTCTGATTTCACATTGTTCACGTTAAGCAAAGAGTAGTTATAAGGAGGGTTATACGTACCTGTTGAAGACGTTGGCAGACTGCCTGTGCTGTTAATATACGAGTTGTTGATGACATGCCATGTACCAACTTGACGGCTGTCCCAGCTTCCAATGGCATTTGTGGTGTTTTCAAATACGTTGTGTTCAATTCTCATTTTCGCGCCCATACGTGAGTTAATCGCTGTTGTGAGGATGTTTTTATAATAGTTGTTATAGACATGTCCTTCCCCGAAGCGCATAGACGGTACACGAGAGTTTAGGTTTTCAAAGCGGTTGTTGTGGAACGTAATTTTTCGATTGTAGTTATCGTTATCGGAGCTGCCCATGAGCATTGTTTTCCAGCTGTCATGTACATAGTTCCACGAGAAGGTAATGTAGTCAGAGTCATTTTTTACATCAAATAAACCATCGTAATCATCCTTCCCGGAATTCAATGTGTTGTACAATTCATTATGATCGACCCATATGTTTTTAGAACCGCCTTCGATCCCGATGGCATCCTTGTCACCGATTTTGCTGTGGTGGATTTTCAAGTTGCGGATGATGATGTTATTGGCACGCCATACTTTAATGCCAATTCCATTCAATTCGCCGTTCGTCCCTTTACCGACGATCGAGACATTATTTGTATCTTTCACATCGATTTTATTGGCTGATGTATTAGAAGGGGTAATGGTCCCGTCTACAACAATTTTTAATTTTTCGTTTGTTCCTTTATTTTTGAGGGCAGCCAATAGTTCATTTCCAGTTTTGACTGTGACGGTTTTACCGCCTTCACCGCCTGTTGTGCCGCCATTTAATGTGGAGAAGCCTTGTTGATTAAAGTTGGCCATAATAGAAGGGCTTTCTGGATATTTGGCTGCTGCCTTTGCCTCCCCGTTTGGTGCAAATAATGAAGTGACGAGACCAACAGCTAATACACCGGCTAACATTGGAATTTTTCTTTTCAAACTCAACATCTCCATTCTATTTTATTTTAATGAAAACGTTTCCAAAATAAGCTGTGATTCAACCACTCCTCCTTCCTTCACAAGCATTGCTTCTTTCGGAATGTAGGATGAGCATAGCATGCAAAAAGGTATCATCGGCTAAGGATAGGCGCAGCGTATTCCATGATTTTCTAGGAAGCTAAGCCAATGATTATTTCATTTTCATCTTCATGAGATAAGGACCATTGTCGATAGGTATGAGGATGACATCTTGATTATGGAGAGGAGGCTCTCCGTTTGGTAGAAAATCAAGATGATTATAAACGCATCATTTTGTTAGAGAAGAAGGGATGCCATAATCATTACATAAGAAAAAATTGGATATAAAACGAGAATCATAGAAGGAATGCTAAAAAATAAGGTCTAATTTAAACGATATTGTCATCCGTGTCGTCTTATGAGTAAGAGAAGAAAAGGAAGGAGGGGCGTGCTTGGAGCAGACAGAAGAGACATTATTGATTCAGCGGGCAAAACAGGGAGATGATGCCGCGTTTACAGCCCTTTATCGGCATCATTATTCCTTTCTTTACCGATATATGTTGAAGCTGACCCTTCAACAAGAGCTGGCAGAGGAAATCATGCAAGAAACGATGCTGAAAGCGTATATGAAACTTTCTTCATTTAGAGGAGATGCCTTATTTTCAACCTGGCTTATTTCGATTGCATCTAGGCAATTTTTAGATCACCAGAAGAAAAGAAAACGTGAACAAATGAGAGAAGGAAAAGCGAATCAGGAAGCCATACGCCGCTTTAAATGGGACATTCAGCAAAAGGGGAACACATGGCATGACATGTGGGATGCTTTAAATGAATTAAAGGCTCAGGAGAGAGCACCGATTATTCTGCACTATTATTATGGATTTACCTACCCAGAAATGGCTTCAATGCTTGGAATGAGAGAAGGCACTGTGAAATCGAGGGTTCATCATGGATTAAAGAAAATTCGAAAGGAGTGGGATTTATGAAGGAAGATCGTTTGACCGAACGTTTAAAAGAAGAGCTCAAGCAGCTAGACGAACAAATTGAAGTGGAAAAGCCAAGTGAGCAGGCTGTCATGATGATGCTGAAACAGGCGAAGGAAAAAGAGAAAAGGCGTTTTAAACAAGAAGTGCTGGCATACGTTTTGATCAGTTTGACCATTCTAGCACTCTTTGCAGCTGCCATTACCCATTTGCCTATCATCTTCATTCTTCTCCAAATAGTGAGCGTCCCCATCTGCTTTGTTGTTGGCTACAAGGAATATCAACATATCAAAGGAGGGTCTTCCGTATGAGTCAGTCGGAAATGATCATCTTATTGTGCGTCTTGCCGTTATTGTTTGCACAGGGCTTTCTTTTATTTATAGATGCAAAGAAAAGAGGGCGTTACAAGTGGTTTTGGGGCATTGTCGGTCTCATTAACTTTCCATCGTCTTCTATTTTATATTGGCTTTGTGTCGTGTTACCTGATCGAAAAAGAGGCGGGAAGCCCCGAAAAGATTGAGTGCATCCGATCAAACTTTTGACCCTTTTTTCAATGGAAAACCAGCTAGAAATTCATCATGATTCATGTATTTGTCAAAGAAAACGGGACGAGAAATATCCGCTCGTTCGTTTCTAGCACATTAGTCATTCCTTGAGCGCTTATTTTTAAAAACAATCGCTGCGGCTGCTTGATCTATCTCAATTCGGCATCATTTTCATCTGTTATCAATATTGATCAGATTTTACAATTGGTGTTAAATTAATCTCAATATGCGTTAGAAAATCTAACAATTAAATGTGTGGAGATATCTACAAGGAGGCAGATGCGACATGTTGACCTTAGATCGAGCAGCACAAACAGCACAAAGCTACATCCACCGTGTGTTAGAAGAGGTGGAAAAACGAAATCCTGGCGAGGAGGAGTTCCAGCAAGCCGTAAAAGAAATTCTGGAATCACTCGTCCCAGTTTTTGCGAAGCATCCAGAGTATGAAAAACAAGGCATTTTAGAACGGCTCATTGAGCCTGAGCGGCTTGTGGTATTTCGAGTGCCATGGGTAGACGATGAGGGCAAAGTACAAGTCAATCGAGGGTTTAGGGTTCAATTTAATAGTGCCATTGGTCCTTATAAAGGAGGCATTCGTTTCCATCCAACCGTCAATGCAAGCATTATCAAGTTTTTAGGGTTTGAACAAATCTTTAAAAACGCACTGACTGGTATGCCGATTGGCGGAGGGAAAGGCGGATCGGATTTTGATCCTAAAGGGAAGTCTGATGGAGAAATCATGCGTTTCGTTCAAAGCTTTATGAGTGAACTCGGCCGATATATTGGACCTGATCAAGATGTGCCAGCAGGTGATATTGGTGTAGGAGCACGCGAAATTGGCTATATGTTCGGACAGTACAAGAAAATGCGCGGTGCTTATGAAGCGGGTGTACTCACGGGGAAAAGCCCTGGATTCGGAGGCAGCTTAGCGAGAAAAGAGGCGACAGGCTACGGACTGGTGTACTTCATGGAGGAAATGCTGAAAGCACATGGGCTCCAATTTGAGGGACGTTCTGTTGTTGTGTCGGGCTCAGGAAATGTGTCTATCTATGCAATGGAAAAGGTAATCGAATTAGGCGGTAAGGTTGTGGCTTGCAGTGATTCAAGCGGAGCGATTTATGATCCTCAAGGGATTTCACTTGAGACGATCAAACAGCTCAAGGAAGTCGAGAATCAGCGGATTGGGGCATACATAGACATTCACCCGCATGCTGAATTAATTGAAGATTGCGAACAAATTTGGTCCGTTCCTTGTGATATTGCGCTGCCATGTGCAACACAAAATGAAATATCAGAGGCGCATGCACAGCAGCTTGTGGCAAATGGTGTCATCGCTGTAGGAGAAGGAGCCAATATGCCATCCACTCTTAAGGCGGTCAAAGTATTTGAAGAGAATCGTATTTTGTTTGCGCCGGCAAAAGCAGCGAATGCTGGCGGTGTAGGTGTATCAGCATTGGAAATGGCACAAAACAGTGCAAGAATATCTTGGACATTTGAAGAAGTAGATGCTCAGCTGAAACAAATGATGCAGTCTATTTATCGTCAGTGTACAGAGACAGCAGACGAATATGGACACTCAGGAAACATCATGGTTGGAGCAAATATTGCAGGATTTCGTAAGGTGGCAGATGCCATGATCGCACAAGGCGTGATTTAACTCCTGCTCTCCCGCACCTGTTTATTTCATGACAAGATGGGGAATCGTCCTTTAAGAATGACAATAAGGAGGCGCGGGAGAAATGAAAAAATGGCTGAAACAAATTGTCAAATGGGCACCTGTGATTTATCCAGTGGTGAGAAAAATATATAAAGAGCGAAAAGCATCTAAACGTCGTAACGTATCAGCCGGATAATCCGGCTTTTTTTTATGCAAACATACAGAGCCTGTGTTGTAAGAAAAAAATAATAGAATCGAATGATCTATTTTCTCCCTCTCTCCGTTAAGTACATAACAAACGGAAAGAGGAGGAAATAAAAGATGAACATGAAGAAAGCAATGTTAACCATTCCACTGAGCGCAGCGTTATTATTCCCAGCGGCTCATATCGCAAGTGCACATGAAGGGCATATGCATGGGGAGGCGAAGAAGACGTCTTCGTCACAAGAGGTGTCAAATAAAGCCACAGATCTTCGAGCAGCACTAGATCAGCTGTTTTCAGAGCATGCCTATTTAGCAGTGATCACAATGCAAAAAGGAATTGACGGCAGTAAAGACTTCGATCAAGCAGCGGCGGCTTTAAATGACAACACGAATGACTTATCAGATGCAATTGCCTCTGTATATGGAAAAAAAGCAGGCAAACAATTCAAGGACATTTGGTCAAGTCATATCGGCTACTTTGTTGACTATGTACAAGCCACAGCGAAAAAAGATAATGCAGGTAAAAAGAAAGCGATGAAGCAGCTTGATCAATATCGAATGAAACAAGCCGATATGCTCGATCAAGCAACAGACGGCAGACTGAAAGCAAGTGAGCTTGAAGAAGGCTTGAAGATGCATGTGAATGAACTGCTAAAAGCGTTTGACAGCTATACTGAAAAGGATTTTGATACGACCTATGAAACGGTTAGAAAATCCATTCATCATATGTTTGAGGTAGGAAAAGGCGTGTCATGGGCCATCACAGATCAATTTCCTGGGAAATTTGATCAAAAGTCAGTGGATACACCAGCAGCGGATCTTCGTGAAGATTTAAACTACTTGTTCTCAGAGCATTTGGCACTCGCGGTAGTTGCCATGCAAAAAGGAAATGATGGCAGTAAGGACTTTAAGCAGGCAGCAGCGGCTTTAAATGAAAACACAAATGATTTATCTGCTGCGATTGCATCTGTTTATGGTAAGGATGCAGGCAAACAATTCAAAGACATTTGGTCAAGCCATATCGGCTATTTAGTTGATTATGTCAAAGCGGATGCATCAGGGAATCAACAAGCAAAAGAAAAGGCTGTCAAAGATTTAGATGCGTATCGAATGAAGCAAGCGAAATTCCTAGATCAAGCGACAGATGGACGTTTAAAGGCAGCTGATTTAGAGGCTGGTTTGAAAACACATATTGATGAGCTGATCAAAACATATACGTCTTACCATAATGGCGAATATGATCAGCTTTATCCGACAGTGAGAGAGGCTTATGGTCATATGTTCATGGTTGGTCAGGATGTCGCAGCAGCGATTGTTGATCAGCATCCTGAGCTGTTCAAATCCAATATGCCTAATGAAATGCCGAAAACAGGTATGGGAGGCACAGCCGGTCCTTTAGGCATGTCCTATGAAGCATTTGCGGGTATGATCGCAAGTTTAATTCTAGCAGGCAGTGCATTTTTCCTCATTCGCCGTAAGGCATCAAATTCTAACTCATAAAGACAGATGGGAACGTGCACAATCGTGCCGTTCCTTTCTTCAAAAGGAGGCCGGCTTAGATGAAGAATTGGCTGCTCAGTATTCTTTCGTTTCTCATCATCACAGGCTGTTCATCACCGTCAAAGGATGATTCGTCATCCTCAAAAAACATATCTGCTTCTAAGGAAATGACTACACATCAAGCTGAGAAACAGAACCACTCACACGATACATTAAAAGACGAGCCGTCTGGCATTGTACCAGCTGAAATCGCCATTCCCGCTATTGATGTCAAAGCAAAAGTGGAGAAAACATCTTTATCAAATGATGGCAGTATGGGTGTTCCTCAGGATACAGACAACACCGCTTGGTTTGAAGATGGTCCAAAGCCGGGAGATAAAGGGAATGCCGTCATGAATGGCCATGTAGATAATAAATGGGGGCCATCGGTTTTTTATCGATTAAAGGAGCTAAAAAAGGGAGACAAGGTGGTCGTCACGTCCTCATCAGGAAAAAAGCGAAGCTTTGAAGTCATAAAAGTAAGAAGCTATCCGCGTGAAGAGAAGCCCAATGCGTTTTTTGGATACGCCTTTACACGGAATCTCAATTTAATCACTTGTACAGGGACCTTTGATCATGCAGCAGGTACGCATGAAAAAAGATTGGTTGTCTTTACCGAGCTGATCTCTTCATAAAGAAGGCGGATACACGAAGGTGTACGCCTTTTTTTCGTGGTTTTCTCAAGTATCTTTCAAAAAGATTCATAGGACATTAGATATGGTTAGTTGTATAAATAGGGGCATTTGTCATATAAATGAGTTGGCAATTTTTATTTCTTTTCAGTAGAATATGAGTAATGAAGAGAACTGCAAGCGGATACAACCTGTCCAGACAAGGCAGATTCTCCACCCCTACATAAGGAGGCCGATCTGATGCTGAGTAAAAGACTGGCGCACATCTTAAGTCAGCTCATGGCAGCTGAGACCCCGCTCACCAGCGCTGCACTTTCTGCCAGTTTACAAGTGACAAGCCGCACCATTCGTACAGACATAAAGGAACTGAACGACCGCCTTGCCCCTTACCAAGCGGCTGTAACAGCTGTTAGAGGAGCTGGTTATGAGCTGCTGATCAACGATGAGAATGCCTTTCGCCGTTTTATGAAGGAGGAGGTCGAGCAGGAAGAGCCGCTTGCTGTGCTGCCAGAGGAGCGTGTTCGGTTTATTTTAAAAAGGCTTCTTTTGGCAGAATCCTATGTGAAGCTGGAGGATTTACAGGAGCAGCTGTTTATTAGTAAATCAACGATGAGCAACGATGTGAAATCGGTCAAACGTAAGCTGGAGCCCTTTGATCTGAAGCTGGAAGCGAAGCCTAGCAAAGGCTGCCGAATCAAGGGATCAGAGATGAAAATCCGTTATTGTATGTCAGAATATTTATTCAATGAACGTCGTTCTTATCAAACGATGCTGAACACAGCTGTTACTATTTTGCCAAAGCATGAACTCGAATTGATTCAGAAAACAATGATCAATTATATCAATGAGGAAGGTATGAATCTATCAGACATTTGCATGAATAATTTAATCGTTCATGTCGCCATTGCCTGCAAACGAATTAGACACGGAAACTATGTATCTGTTCTTCCAGAGGAAATCAGCGAAATTCCGCGGGCAAAGGAATATAAGGTCGCTAAAAAAATGGTGGAGCGTCTTGAAGGGCTGCTGGATGTCTCATTTCCACAAGAGGAAATTGTCTATATCACCATTCATTTGCTAGGAACAGCCAAAATGGTACAGTCCTTTTCCTCGAACGGTCAAAAACAAATTGTAGATGATGAAACGAGCCGGCTTGTACAGCTCATGCTGAAGGCCATTGATCAAAAACTGCAGCTTGATTTAGCCGGTGATACGGAACTAATGATTGGACTCAGTCTGCACTTAAAGCCTGCCATCAACCGATGTAAATATGGAATGAACTTAAGAAATCCGATGCTTGATGAAATAAAAGCGGGGTATCCCCTTGCTTTTGAAGCGGGGATTATCGCCAGCAGGGTCCTTGAAGAAGAGGAAGGGCTGAGTATTCATGAGAACGAAATCGGATATATGGCGCTTCACTTTGGTGCGGCTTTAGAGCGGAGGAAAATGGAGATCCCGCCGAAGCGGTGTCTTATTGTCTGTGCGTCTGGTGCAGGGAGTGCAAGGCTGCTGCAGGATCGTTTGCGGTCACAATTTGGGTCAAAGCTGACCATTTTAGGAACAGCAGAGCTATATTCGCTGCCGCATGTCTCTTTGCATGCCCTGGATTTGATTATTACAACGATCCCAATTCATATGGATTTACCGGTTCCAGTCATTCAAGTGAACACCATATTGGGAGGCAGTGATTTTTTAAAAATTGAAGAAGCTCTGACGAGTGAAACAAGGGTGACATTGGCCTCTCAATATATGAAAAAGGAATTGGTTTTTACAAAACGCGCCTTTCAAACAAAGGAAGAGGTCATCACCTTTTTAACGCAAAAAGTCATCGATATGGGCTTAGCGCCAGCTGAACTCACACCATCTGTCATGGAAAGAGAAGAGGCTGCCCCAACCTCTTTCGGACATTATACAGCGATTCCGCACCCGATGACGCCGCTGACAGATGAGACGTTTTGGGCGATATGTACATTAGAAAAACCAATCATTTGGGGAGAGAAAAAGGTTCAATTTGTCTGCCTGCTTTGTGTCGAAAAAGAGAATGCCAAAGATTTAAAAGGCATGTACCGCCTGCTGGGAGAGCTTGTGCATAATGTGAAATTCATTCAGCATCTGATCGCCTGTGATACATTTGAAGACATGCTTGATATCATGTATAAAAAGGTTCCTTCGTACAAGAACTAACTGTGTGATATTAACTTTTTCCGCTTCCTAAAGGAAAAAGTATGGGTGTTTATGAAAGCGGTTTCATAATATGATGAAAGTGTAAAGAATAGCTTCACACTTTGAAAAGGGGGCGTTTACACATGAACATCTTATTGGTTTGCGCAGCAGGTATGTCCACAAGCTTACTTGTCACAAAAATGGAGAAAAGCGCACAAGAACAAGGAAAAGAATATCGTATTTGGGCAGTATCAGGAGATTCTGCGAAAAATCATATTGATCAAGCCGATGTGCTTTTATTAGGACCTCAGGTTCGATATTTATTACCACAAATGAAAAAGCTCGGAGAAGAAAAAGGAATCCCAGTAGACGTGATTAATACTGTGCATTATGGCGTTTGTAATGGCGCTGAGGTTTTAAAATCTGCTGAACAGTTAGTGAACGGATAAAGGGGGCGGAGGGGATGAATGGATTCAACCGATTTCTAGAAGAGAAGGTCATGCCGTTTGCAGGGAAGATTGCCGCTCAAAGACATTTACAAGCATTGCGTGACGGAATTGTTTTAACGATGCCTCTCATTATTGTCGGTTCACTGTTTCTCATTTTAGCCAACCTTCCGATTCCAGGATACAGCGATTTTATGGCAAGTATCTTCGGAGCAGAATGGGCCACGAAACTATCCTATCCTGTTAATGCAACCTTTGACATTATGGCACTTGTTGCGACCTTCGGGATTGCTTACAGGCTTGCTGAAAAGTATGCCGTTGATGCGCTATCATCTGGTGCGATCGCTGTTGCGGCTTTCCTTTTGGCTACACCATATCAAGTACCTTTCACACCTGAAGGCTCAACAGAAGCTATCTTAGTTGGCGGGGGAATTCCTGTCACACTGATGGGCAGTAAAGGTTTATTCGTTGCCATGATTATTGCCATGCTTTCAACCGAAATTTACCGCTTCATTGTACAGCGGAACATTGTTATCAAAATGCCTGATGGTGTACCGCCAGCAGTCAGTAAATCGTTTATTGCACTTATTCCAGGTTTTGTGGTCATCACCCTGATCTGGGTCGCTAGACTTGTGATTGAGATGACACCTTTTGAGAGTATTCATAATATCATCACGGTCTTAATTGGCACACCGCTATCGATTCTTGGTGGCAGCTTAGGCGGCAGTATCGTTGCGATGGGTGTGCAAATGCTCCTCTGGGCATGTGGTATTCACGGAGCAACCATTGTCGGCGGCGTCATGGGGCCAATTTGGCTCGGTGCAATGGATGAGAACCGTCTTGCATTCCAAGCAGGAGAAGTACTGCCGAATATTTTCACAGCGCAGTTCTTTGAAATCTTCATCAACGTCGGCGGAAGCGGAGCAACGCTTGCTTTGGTGCTGACCATGATCTTACGCGCCAGAAGTAAACAAATGAAACAGCTTGGCCGCCTTGCCATTGGGCCAGCCATCTTTAACATCAACGAACCAATCATTTTTGGAATGCCGATTGTCATGAACCCAATGCTCCTCATTCCGTTTATCCTTACGCCAATCATGATGATCATCACCACATATATCGGAATGAGCACAGGGCTTGTGGCAAAACCAGCCGGGATTGCTGTCCCATGGACCATGCCGCCAATCATTTCAGGCTATCTCGCCACAGGAGGCAAAATCTCTGGTGCTGTCATGCAGCTGATTAACCTTGCGCTGTCATTTGCTCTATACTACCCATTCTTTAGAATGTGGGATAAGCAGAAATTGAAAGAAGAAAGTGAGCTAGAAACAAAAGCATCAACTGATGAAAATGTCGTCAGCATGTAATAGAGGGAACAAGGGGGATGCAGCCGATGGAAATGGAACAAATTGTGTTTCAACTCATCCTGCACGGCGGAAATGGCAGAAGCTCCGCGATGGAGGCCATTACATGTGCAAAACAAGGAAACTTTGATGAGGCGAAGCAAAAATTGCAGGACGCACAAGACGCGTTAAATGAGGCGCATCACGCACAGACAGAGCTGATCCAAGGAGAAATCAGGGGCGAAAAGACGGAAATTAGTCTCTTAATGATTCATGCGCAGGATCATCTCATGAACGCAATGACCGTCAAGGAGCTCGCAGCAGAAATCATCGAGCTCCATGAAAAAATGAAGCAACTCGGAGGTGTCAATTCATGAAAGAAGGAATCAAAATTGTCACAATAGGCGGTGGATCGAGCTATACGCCTGAGCTCGTCGAAGGGTTTATTAAACGATATCAAGAATTGCCTGTAAAAGAATTATGGCTTGTGGATATTGAAGCGGGTCAGGAAAAGTTAAACATCGTAGGCGCTCTGGCGAAACGTATGGTTGAAAAAGCAGGTCTGCCGATTGAGGTACACCTGACTCTTGATCGCCGGGAGGCCTTGAAGGACGCAGATTTTGTGACGACACAATTTCGTGTAGGACTGCTGGAAGCACGGGCAAAGGATGAGAGAATACCGCTTAAATACGGCGTCATCGGTCAGGAAACGAACGGACCAGGCGGTTTATTTAAAGGCCTTCGGACCATCCCAGTCATTCTAGACATTGTGAAGGATATGGAAGAGCTTTGCCCAGACGCATGGCTTGTGAACTTTACAAATCCAGCCGGCATGGTCACAGAAGCTGTTTTACGCTACACGAATCTAAAAAAAGTGGTCGGTCTATGCAATGTGCCGATTGGGATCAAAATGGGGATTGCCAAAGCGCTTGATGTGGACGTTGAACGCATCGAGGTACAGTTTGCCGGTCTCAATCACATGGTCTATGGATTAGACGTATATTTAGACGGGGTCAGCATTATGGATCAAGTGCTTGATGAACTAGGAAATCCAAACAGCCAGTGGTCCATGAAAAACATTGAAGCGAAAAACTGGGAGCCTTCTTTTGTGAAAGGATTAGGGGTCATCCCATGTCCGTATCACCGCTATTACTATAAAACGAAAGATATGCTGGAAGAAGAGCAAAAGGCGGCTCAAGAGAAAGGAACACGAGCAGAGGTTGTGCAGCAGGTCGAGCAGGAATTATTTGAGCTTTATAAAGATCCTGATTTGTCGATTAAACCACCACAGCTCGAAAAAAGAGGCGGGGCCTATTACAGCGATGCGGCCTGTAACTTAATCAGCTCCATCTATAATGATAAGCACGACATTCAACCAGTCAATACAGTGAACAGAGGGGCGATTGCCAGCATTCCGGCTGAATCAGCGGTTGAAGTAAACTGTATCATTACGAAGGACGGACCAAAACCAATCGCGATAGGTGATCTGCCTGTAGCTGTAAGAGGACTCGTTCAACAAATCAAATCATTCGAGCGTGTGGCAGCAGAAGCGGCTGTGACTGGAGATTACGAGACGGCTCTTGTGGCGATGACCATCAACCCGCTCGTCCCATCTGACGACATTGCAAAGCAAATTTTAGACGAAATGCTCGAAGCGCATCGTGAGCATTTACCGCAATTCTTCAAATCAGTCAATGCTTAACACATAATGGCCCCTTTAATGGGGTCATTTTTTTGATTGCCCCATATGGAAACTGGAGAAAGAAGTGTATGATTAGAAAAAACAGCATGTATGGCTTCAAAGAAAGGACTGTTGGAATATGGTTGCAATTGGTTTAATGTTTTACGGATTTGTCGTACAGCCTGTCATGAGTTATGGTACAGTGATCTTGTTTTTGTATGGCCTTATTGCTTCATTTGTTGGCCTCATTCGGCATAAGGAATATGTGTGGACCTATGTTCTCCGCCTGCTCGTTTGTTTTACCATTCCCGTGACCAATCTGTTGATGTATTTTGCAACGATTGGAGGAGATGCAAGAAAATTTGATTTCCAGCCAATGCCGCTTGTTTATTATCTTGTCTTTATCCTAGAAATCATGATCATCTTTTTGCCAGAGATCTTTTTACTGATCGAAAAAAAGCGGAGCATCAAAAGGAAACAGTGGATATACGCAGGGGCGATTGTTGGGGTATCGGTCTTGTTTTGGTGCACGATTTGATGGGAAGAGACGGGTCAACTAAGTCTATTTCGCTTTTGTTTCTGTAACTTCTTTCGTCGGACCTTTACAAAAGAGATGGAAAGGGCAAGGATAGAGATTCCAAGAGCCTTAAATAAAAACCGGGTGAGGAAAGGTGAATCGTCGAAACCAGTGGCGACGATCATCGATCCGATGCAGATTCCAAAGAATGCTAGTAGATAAGTAAAAAACATACCATCACTCCCCTTATTCATGTGTATTTCCCATTATAAGGGATAAAAGAGAGGTAAATAAACAAAAAAGAACCCTTCATGATTGAAAGGTTCTTTTTATATGCTATGCTTGCTTGACGACTGAGTCAACTTCAACTGTCCAGCCAAAGATGTCTGGCTGTGTCCCTTTTTGGATGCCAGTAATGGCTTCGTACAATTTCTTCGATACTTCGCCTGTTTGACCATTTTGGATCACATATGGCTGATCATGATAAATTAATTCCCCGACAGGAGAGATCACGGCTGCCGTTCCAGTTCCGAAAATTTCTTCAAGCTCGCCAGATTGATGTGCTTCAATTAACTCATCAATTGAAATTTTGCGCTCTGTTACTGGAATTCCCCAATGCTTTAACAGTTCAAGCACAGAGTTGCGTGTGATGCCTTCTAAAATGCTGCCGTTCAATTCAGGCGTCACGATTTCGCCATTGATTTTAAAGAAGATATTCATGCTGCCGACTTCTTCAATGTATTTTTTCTCGACCCCATCAAGCCAAAGAACCTGTGAAAATCCTTTCGTTTCAGCAACCTGCTGTGCTTTAAGGCTTGAGGCATAGTTTCCAGCTGTTTTGGCATTTCCTGTTCCACCCTTAACGGCACGGACAAACTCATTTTCAACTGCAATTTTAACCGGATGAATGCCTTCTTTATAGTATGATCCCACAGGAGATAAGATAATGAGCAGCTTATACGTGCTAGACGGTGCAACGCCTAAATACGGCTCAGTGGAAATAATGAATGGACGAATATACAAGGAAGTTCCCTCTGCATCAGGTACCCAATCCTTATCAATACGAATGAGTTCATTTAAGCCCTCTAATACTGTTTCTGTATCAATTTGCGGAATACACAGGCGGTCATTGGATCTGTTTAAGCGTTCCATGTTTTTTTCCGGACGGAATAAGAGAATTTTTTGATCCTCAGAAACATAAGCTTTCAAGCCTTCAAAAACAGATTGACCATAATGGTAGACCATCGACGCTGGGTCCATTGGAATGGCTTGATAAGGGATAATTCTTGGATCGTACCAGCCTTTATCAACTGAATAATCCATCACAAACATGTGATCTGTGAAGATTTTTCCGAATTCAAGTTGATCAGATTGAGGTTTTGGTTTTTTTGTTGAACTAAGTTCAACGCGGATGGGTTGTTTTGGCATTGTAAATCTCCTTGCTGTTTGATTATTTGAAAATTCTAATAATATGAAATAATTATGATTCTATTCTATACCTTCACAAAATATTAGCAATAGGTTTTCTGTAATTCAGACAAGAAAAATCTGTTAAAGCGCTTTCCTTCTCTCTGCTGTCAGTTTGGCTCATGTCACCCCTTTTAAAAAAAGAAATAAAATCCAAATGCGTTATTAACTGATTAATCTGACAATTTAAAAACGAATGGTTTTCCTGTAAGATATTCTTTCAACCATACACCTTTTGACTAGTACATTGCAAGGGACATCGTCATATTTTAATCCTCTTTTTTTTAACCGATAAAGGAAGGAGAGAAGGGAAAGGAGCAAACAACAAGATGAAACGAGCGATACCAGGCATTTTACTCATTTTATTCATGACCGTCATCAGCTTTGGCTGTCAAGCGATGACAGATGAGGCTGGCGCTAAGCAAAGCACAGCCTATTACGTAGCGGTAAACGGAAGCGACAAAAACCCGGGAACAAAGCAAAAACCTTTCCGCACGCTGAAAAAAGCAGCAAGTATGGCGAAGGCTGGGGCAACCATTTACATGAGAGGCGGTACATACAAAGAAAAATTGATTGTCCGCCATTCAGGAACAAAGAAAGCACCCGTTGTCTTTCAAGCTTATGGAAAAGAAAAACCTGTGATTAGCGGGGCTTCCCTTAAAGGAAATCAAGCCGATGGCGGTCTTGTCACGATCGATCAAAAGAGCTACATCACCCTCAAAGGCCTGACTGTAGGACATCTTAAGACGAATAAAGAAGATTTAACACCAGTTGGTATTTTCATCAAAGGAAGCGGCAAAGGCGTCAAACTGCTTAATAACCGAGTGTATGATATTCAGACGAAACATGAAAATGGAAATGCACATGGAATTGCTGTCTATGGGACAAAAGCTCCAGCAGCGATTGAAGACATTGAAATCAAAGGAAATACCGTTGAAAAATTAAAGCTGGGCTTCAGTGAAGCGCTTGTGCTAAATGGGAACGTGAAAAAGTTCCGTGTGACACATAATACGGTCCGGCACACTGATAATATTGGCATTGATTTAATTGGATTTGAGAACGTGGCACCCTCTAAAAAGTATGATCAAGTCAGAAACGGTGTCGTCTCAAGAAACAAAGTATATGAGATTACGAGTGCAGGGAACCCGGCCTATGGCAGCGACATTTCTGCTGGCGGAATTTATGTCGATGGCGGAAAAGACATTGTGATCGATCATAACATCTCACATCACAATGACTTAGGGATTGAAGTCACAAGCGAACATAAAGGAAAAATGGCGGACCGCATCCGCATCGAACACAATCAAGTGTATTTGAACCGTTATACAGGCATTTCTATTGGCGGCTATGATAAGAAGCGTGGCGGTACAACCAATACGACGATCTCACATAATACTTTGTACAAAAATGACACAGCCGGTTTAGAAGGCGGTCAATTGCTGATGCAGTATCAAGCAGTGAACAATCGAATCACGAATAATATCATGACCGCTAGTGCCTCGCATTATTTAGTCGTGAATCTTTATCCAGTGAACCAAAAGAATACCTTCCAGAAGAACGTTTATGATGACCGCAAAGGTGCAAAAGCATCACAGTGGGTATGGCACGGGAAATGGCTGGAAGGCTACAAAACGTATCTCTCTAAAAGCGGTCAAGATAAAGGATCAGCACATCTTAACCCGCAATTTGTGAATGAGAAAAAATATGATTTCCGTCTGAAGAAATCATCACCTGCGAAGAAAATCATCGGAAACTGATGATATTTTAGAAAATTTCAAAAAAGTCATTGACATTGATGTGACATCACATTAAAGTAAAGAAGACATTTCAACGAAAACAAATTTCATAACGGATCTCTTATCAAGAGAGGCAGAGGGACTGGCCCTATGACGCCCGGCAACCGTTTCTATTTTAGAAATTGGTGCTAATTCCTGCAAAGCTGTTACAGCTTTGACAGATAAGAGAGGAAGACTTCCCGATACATGTTTCATGCAACGGTGATCAAGCCTCTCTTTCCAAGAGAGGCTTTTTTTCGTCTCTTTTTTCAAATCAAATGCCTGTTTTACAGGCGTATTTCCACTTTTTTACCTAGTTTTCCGATGTGAAAAATCAAAACAACTTGAGGAGGAACAGCAATGAAGCGTAAGCATTTTACATCATGTCTTGTCTTATTAACGGCATTAACCATCCTATTAACAGGCTGCGGCACTGGATCAAGTGCAGGCTCAAAGGCAAATACGAACGAAAAAGTCTCTTTTGACAATGTACCGAAGCGATTTGCAAAGGGACAGGGAGCAAAAATTAAAGTCATCCGCAAAATTGGAGGAGACGATCATACAGCTCAATTTTTAGCTGGAACCAAGGCAGAAGGTGAAGCACTCGGCTTTACGGTAGATGTCTACACCGCAAATGGAGATACAGCGAAGTTCCATGATGCCATCTCTCAGGCGCTTGAAGAAAATTATGACGGTTTTATCATCTCTCACGGGGACGACGAGGCGACAGTCGCTGATGTGAAAAAGATCACAGCGAAAGGCATTCCAGTTGTAGCGTTTGATTCGAATCCTAAGCTGAAGGACATCAAAGGGGTCACAGTGACGTCTCAAGATGACGAACAATTAGCGAAAAAATCATTAGATGCGCTCGTGTCTGATTTTAAAGGAAAAGCAAATATTGCGTACCTGTGGGTAGATGGATTCCCGCCAATGGTGAGACGAAATAAGGTCTATCAAGAAACGCTTAAACAACATTCAGGAATTAAGGAGCTTGACCGCTTTGGTATTGCCTCCTCTGATACGTCTGTTCAAACGCAAAATGCAGTAGCGGCCATGCTGAATAAGTATCCAAAGGGCAAGCTGGACGCTATTTTTGCCACATGGGATGCCTTTGCCATTGGGGCAGCAAGAGCGTTAAAAGAAGCAGGAAGAACAGAAGTGAAGATTTATGGGATTGATGTATCAAATGCGGATCTTCAAGCAATGACGGCGAAGGACAGTCCGTGGAAGTATACAGCAGCGGTTGATCCGAAGCTCATCGGCGCAGTCGACGTGAGGATTCTTGCGAAGAAAATAGCTGGTGAGAAAACACCGTCTTCCTATGACCTTGAGGCCTCTCTCATCTCGCAAAAGCAGCTTCAACAAGCAGGAAAAGCCATTAACATGGTCAATCTTGCAGACGAAGTGAAGGGATTCGGTTCATCGACTGCTTTTGAGGAAGATTGGATGAAGACTTTGAAGAAGCATTATGCAAAATAAACGACGTGCACTCTCTTTTCATAGAGGGTGTTTCGTTTTTCAGATGATATCAAGAGAAGGAGGACACCTATGACAGCGCCGCTTGTTCGTATGAAGAATATTTCAATTGAATTCCCAGGGGTCAAAGCGTTAGATCAAGTGAATTTCACATTAAAAAAAGGGACGGTCCATGCACTGATTGGAGCAAATGGTGCTGGGAAGTCAACGTTAATGAAGGTTCTTTCTGGCGCTCATTCCCACTTCGACGGGACCATCTACATCAATGGCCAGGCGGCATCCATTCAAACCCCAAAGGATGCATCCTCATATGGTGTGCAGACGGTCCACCAAGAAGTGGATACGGCGCTTGTTCCCTACTTAAGTGTTGGTGAGAATATGATGATGCATGAGATTGAGAAAAAAACATTTGTCAGTTGGAAAGAGCTGCATCGCAAGGCGGCTCAACTATTAAAAGAAATGGACATCGACATCTCCACAAAACGACTTGTCAGCGATCTGACCCTTGCCGAAAAACAGTTGGTGCTCATTGCCAAGGCCGTTTCCATTAAATGCAGCATTTTAATCTTAGATGAACCAACGGCTCCGCTTAGTCATGCAGAAACAAGTAAATTATTCTCAATGATTGATCGGTTGAAACAGAATGGGAAGGGGATCGTGTTTATTTCTCACCGCATGCCTGAAATTTTCACCATCTGTGATGAATTGACTGTGATGCGAAATGGAACGGATGTCACAGCTCACCTTGTCAAAGACACAAATCCGCAGCAGGTCATTGAAGAAATGCTAGGCGCACCATTAGAGGAGCAATTCCCGTCTCGCAGGCCACTGAAAGATGCACCTATTGTGCTTGAAGTGAAAGAGCTAAACGATCAACATAAATTAAACAACATTCACTTTTATGTCAAAAAAGGAGAAATTCTCGGGATCGCAGGACTTGTCGGTGCTGGTAAAACAGAATTGTGCAAAGCCCTTTTTGGTGCCTCAGAAGAAAAAAAGACGGGGACCGTGCAGCTTCATGGTCAAACCATCCGCATCACATCGCCTCATCAAGCGGTGAGAGCTGGAATGGCACTTGTGCCGGAAGAGCGGAGAAAAGAAGGGATCCTGACCGAAGAGAGCGTGGGGTGGAACTTAACGGCTGCAAGTCTTCACTCATTTTCACGGATATTCAGCTTCTTACATCGTTCGAAGGAAAAGCGGGAAGCAGACGAAATCGTCAAACGACTTGGTGTCAAAACGCCGTCGCTTGAAGCAAAGGTGAAGCACCTATCGGGTGGAAATCAGCAGAAGGTTGCTATCGGAAAATGGCTGCTGGCTGAGGCAGATGTGTATCTCTTTGATGAACCAACCAAAGGTGTAGACGTTGGAGCGAAAAAAGATATTTTCACTTTGATTGCAGAGCTTGCCGCCCGCGGAAAATCTGTGATTTATGCGTCGAGTGAGCTGTCAGAGATTGCAGGTATCGCTGACCGAGTATACGTGTTATATGATGGCAGCATTGCCCGGGAAATGACCGCACCGACGACTGAAGAGGAGCTTTTATATCATTCAACAGGAGGACAATCATGAGCGAACAACAAATTCCAGCCCCTGTGCAGCAAATCAAAAAACAGCGGCCATCCTTTCATCTGTTTGATTTCTTTTATCGATATGGGACGATCTTAACCATTGTCGTGTTGATTGTGGTATTTGCGGCAGCGAATCCAGCGTTTTTGCAATCAGGAAATATCATCAATATTCTACGGTCTATCTCAATTGTGACCATCATTGCGGTGGGCTTAACTATCTCATTGGCAGTAAACGGCTTTGATTTATCAGTTGGATCAGTCGCTACGCTATCAAATGCGATTGTCATTTCTATGTTCGTATGGTTCTCGCAAAACCCACTGATTGCAATCCTCTCTGCACTAGCGGCTTCTATCATTGTTGGATTGATAAATGCATGGATGATCGTCAAAATGAAAATTCCAGATATGCTCATGACATTAGCCATGATGTTTATCATTCAAGGACTGGCTCAAACGTATACGAAAGGGGCGACTATTTCTGAAAATATGGTGCTTCCCGATGGCACGTTCTCAACGGGAACGATTCCTGCCTTTTTCAGCAAAATTGGACAGGTGCCATATATCATTCTTATTATGGCTGCCATTGTACTATTTGCGCATGTTTTCATGACCTACACAAAGCACGGCCGATTCATGTACATCATCGGTGGGAATAAGGAAGCGGCTCGTTTGTCTGGCATACATGTGAACAAATACAAAATTGCGGCCTATCTGCTTTCTGCGTTATTTGCAGCGATCGGCGGTATCGTACTTGCATCAAGGGTGATGACAGCAGAAATTAATGCGGGTGCACCATATTTAATGGATGGAGTAGCGGCTGCTTTTATCGGCTTTTCCGTTATGGGAGCAGGTAAGCCAAACGCATTTGGCACTTTTATCGGGGCTGTACTCATTGGTATTTTACAAAATGGGCTTGTGATGATGTCTGTCCCTTATTATGCAATGGATATTGTGAAAGGCTCTGTGCTGGCCCTTGCACTGGCGCTGACATATTACAAACAACGAGGCTAACTGCGTATTTTTTAAAACCATTCGAGTCCTCTCTCCGTCTAGTAAACGGAAAGCGGTGCAGCTGCCGTTTCCCAAAAGGAGATGACAAAAAGAAAATGAATATGTCAGCAACTCATGTAGAAGATTTGAAAAATGTCATGGAAGACTGGAAAAATGAACTATTAGTATATAAATTTGCGTTAGATGAAATGGATACAAAGTTTTCAATTATCAGCCAGGAGTATAATTTAATCCATGGACACAACCCAATAGAGCATACAAAATCACGAATTAAATCCTTTGAAAGCATAGTGAATAAACTAGCAAGAAAAGGATGCGACATCACGACACAATGTGCCAAGGAGCATATCCATGATATTGCAGGTGTCCGCATCATCTGTTCTTTTATTCAAGATATCTATAACATTATGGATGTATTGAGGCAAAGAGAGGATTTAAAGATCCTTGAAGTGAAGGACTACATTCAACATCCGAAACCAAATGGCTACAGAAGCCTTCATTTAATTGTTGAGATACCTGTCTACTTAACAAATCGTGTGGAGCATGTGAAGGTTGAGATTCAGGTGCGGACCATTGCGATGGATTTTTGGGCGAGTCTAGAGCATAAAATCTATTATAAACTGCAAAACGATGTTCCTCATCAGCTGACTGATGAACTGAAGGAAGCCGCAGATATTGCCCATTACTTAGATGAAAAAATGCAGAATATTAAACGAGAAATTGATTAGCACATCAAAAAGCAGCTGTTTTGATCACAGCTGCTTTTTTTCATATTAAGGATTGGTTCCACGGTCTCTCTTTTGAATAATATCTTGAATTTGTGCAGATTGGCTGTCTTTTTGAATGGAAGTACCAACAGAAACACCTGTTATCAAGAGGGTTAAAATCGCACTTGTGATGAGCCATTTCTTCATCATACATCACTCCATTTTCTTAACAAGTTTTCAAGGACAACGCCTTGTTTTTAAAATAAGAGGATTCTTCATGAAGCCCAAGATCCGTTAAGTAAGCTGCTGCATCCTGACAAATAGCTTCAAGGTCAACAAGGAAATTCATTGTTTCTAATTGATCGCAATAAGCCTTGATTTGCTCAATCATGTTGTCTGGCTGAATCATAAGTGTTTCTAAAATGGATAATTTAAGTGAAATGTTTCGTTGTTTTAAATTTTCTGCTTTTTGAAGTGAAAGCTGTACATAATAGTGGAACAAACCTAGCTTTTTCAGCTTAAAAAGTGCTTTTGTGTAGGCGTACATGGCAAGTAAATAGCCGCCTGGAGAAGAAGTTTCGAATGATTCTATCATTAAAGCCTTTTCTAGGAGCGGCACAGCTTCACTGTATTCATTTCTTAGACTTTTAATAAAGGCTGCATTGCAATAAGCATGTCCAAGTAAATCTGGATCTTCCATCTGTTCTAGTGAATGAATCACTTCTTCGAACAGCGATTCTGCCTCATCATATTTCGACTGATCCGCATAATTCAAAGCAAGCATCATTTGACAGCTGATTGATTTTTTCACATAACATGGATCTGCGTCGTAAATAGATGAAGCCACCTTTAAGTGGTGGATGGAGAGAAGCGTGGACCTAATATTATAATAAAGACACCCTGTTTTATAATGAAATTCGGCTTTTTCAATGTCATCGTGCACGAGATCTAATTTATCCTCGGCCAATTTTAAATGGTGAAATGCCGTATCCTGATTGCCTCTGCGCATTTCATACATCCCTTTAAAGAAATAGAAATAATAACTGAGCATATCATCCGTACGGATGGCATTTTCATCAACAAAAAGACTATGATCTAATGAAGCTGTATCTTCTATTAGATCTTTAAAACGGTACTCTAGCAGTTGATAGTAAAGTAAGACGTCTTGATTTTCTTCCATCCGATCAAACGCTTGAAGAATGTCTTCTTTTAACTGGATGGCACCTTGTATCTCTCTTTTTTTCATCATGACATACCAATCATTGAGCATATTCGCTACATCAACGGACGACAAAACACCTGCTTCTGCCAATTCTTATCCTCCTTTCTTCATCTATCAATATCCGTTCTTCTGAATCAACTTCCCATATTCCAGTATCTTCTTATATTTTAAGCTCTCTCGTGCAGTTTGTAAAACATGTTTTTTGATGTAAATTCAACCAGTAGTGAAAGAAATAGGGAGACACTGCTCTCTTGTATACGCTTACATTTTTTCGGGTAAAAAGAGGGTTTTGGGAAAAATATATTACAATATCAATATAGAGAGGAAGCAAGTTGTTGAGTTTGCTTTCGTATGCAAGGGAGAAACATCATTTATCAAGGCGCTGCCTCGTTTTTTTGTGAGATTATCTCACATTATAATTGTGGATGACTCTTCTTTTAGAATAAAATGAGTTATTCGCAAAAAAGTAAAATTTAAAGAGACTATTGATCTAGAATTGTATGGATCTTTGGTATTGATAAAAAATATCACACACTATAGCTTTAGCGTGGTATAGTATTATTGTTATTGCGAATATTTAGACAAAACTGACAATGGGGGTCGTGTTTTATGAAGAAATCGATGTTATTGATCATGGGACTAATTGTTGTGCTTTTCATGGCAGCCTGTGGATCAAAATCGGACAGTGGTTCGGGAGAAGGCAAAGGCACATATAAAATCGGGATAGATACAACTTATCCGCCATTTGAATTTGAAAAGGGCGGTAAATATGAAGGGATAGACGTTGATTTAATTAATGCAATCGCGAAAGACCAAGGTTTCAAAGTGAAGCTTGAAGCCATGGACTTCTCAGGTATCATTCCAGCGATGCAGGCAGGACAGCTTGATGTTGGAATGGGCGGGATGAGTATTACAGATGAGCGTAAGAAGAAAGTAGATTTCTCAGATCCTTACTTCGACGCTGGACTGACAGTTGTTGTGAAAAAGGACAGCAGCATCAAATCTATTAATGATTTAAAGGGGAAAAAGCTAGCTGTTAAAAACGGAACGACTGGTGCCAAGTTCGCAGCTGATAACGCTAATAAATATGGGTATGAAGTCGTTCAATTTAATGACAGCCCATCTATGTTCCAGGAAGTATCAAACGGAAATGCAGATGCCTTAATTGAGGATTATCCTGTCATTACGTATGCGATCGCACAACAAGATTTAAAATTGAAAACAGTTGGAGACCGCTTGAATGGAGACCAGTATGGTATCTCTGTCATGAAGGGGAAAAACCAAGACCTATTGAAGAAGATCAATAAAGGCCTTGAGAACCTAAAGAAAAACGGTGAATATGACAAAATTATTGATAAATATTTGAAGTCATAACACAAGCGAGGCGCGCTCCGAGCGCGCTTTCTTTATGTGTCAGCCGTATGTGAATTAGGGAGGGAGAAACATGGATACAATTATTAATGCATTTCCGTATTTAATGGATGGTTTGCAAACCACTTTATATATCTTTGTTGTTGCCATCATTTTAGGGTTTATCATCGGTTTAATTGTGGCATTATTCCGTCTGTCACCATTTAAAATCTTAAATTTCATCGCACTCGTCTTTGTGAATGCCATTCGAGGCACACCATTTATCGTACAGCTATTCTTCATTTATTTTGGTTTGAATACACTTGAATTCATTTCGCTTGATCGAGTGCCCGCAGGGATTATTACAGTAGCGATTAATGCAGGGGCTTATTTCTCAGAAATTATTCGTGCAGGGATTCAGTCTATTGATAAAGGACAAACAGAAGCTGCGCGCTCTTTAGGCTTTACAGGGGGGCAAAACATGCGCTTTATCGTCCTACCGCAGGCATTCCGCCGCATGCTCCCAGCGATTACAAACCAGGCCATCATCAGCTTGAAGGATACATCTCTCTTATCTATTATCGGAATTGCCGATATTATGCAGCGAGGGCAAGTTCAAGCATCGGCTACATTTGATCCTTTGAATGTCTGGCTGATTGTCGGTGTCATTTATTTCGTGATCATTTATTTACTTTCTCTACTGGCTAGCTACGCAGAAAGGAGATTTGATATCAAATGAGTATGATTACGGTGAAAAACTTAAAGAAATCCTTTGGCGATCACGAAGTGTTAAAGGATATTAATGCAGTCATCGAGGAAAAGGAAGTCGTGTGTGTCATAGGTCCTTCTGGATCAGGGAAAAGCACGTTTCTAAGATGCCTCAATAAATTAGAAGATATCACGGCTGGAGAAGTCGTTGTCCACGGGCACACGATTACAGACCCAAAGGTGAATATCAATAAAGTAAGGCAAGAAGTAGGCATGGTGTTTCAGCACTTTAATTTATTCCCTCATAAAACCGTTTTAGAAAATATCACGATTGCACCGATCAAGGTAAAAGGTATCGAGAAGAAGGCAGCAGTCGAAAAAGCGTTAGACTTGCTTGAAAAAGTCGGCTTAAAAGACAAAGCTCAAAGCTATCCTAACCAATTATCTGGTGGACAAAAACAGCGTGTAGCCATTGCAAGAGCGTTGGCAATGGATCCGAAAGTACTATTATTCGATGAGCCGACATCAGCTCTTGATCCTGAGGTCGTAGGGGATGTATTAGCTGTAATGAAACAATTAGCTGTCGAAGGCATGACAATGATTGTGGTCACACACGAAATGGGCTTTGCAAGAGAAGTAGGAGATCGTGTCATCTTTATGGATGGCGGATATATTGTTGAGGAAGACAAACCGGAAGCTCTCTTTGGGAACCCGCAGCATGAGCGTACAAAATCATTTCTTAGTAAAGTGTTATAAAAAAGAGTAAGGGCATGTATATGCTCTTACTCTTTTCTTTATGAATAAATGGGAGAGATTTAGCGGCCCCATTTCCTAGGAAATATTAGCGCTGGAAGAATTCGATCCATTCTTGGTCTGGTCCTCTAAAAAAGAAGTAGCAATATCCATTTGGTAATGTCGTGATTTCTTCATCAATTAATTCAATTTGCAGCTTTTGAATACGATTGAATTCAGCATGAATATTGTCTGTTGTGAAAGCGAGATGATGGACCTTCCCTTCAGATGGCAGGTCACTGCTGTAGCCTTGGATGAGCTCAATTTCCGTTTCGGTTTCATCTTTAAAACCGAGAAAGGCAAGCTCAATCACTCCATTTGTATGAGTGATGCGGTCCTTTAATTTCATGCCCACCACTTTTTCATAAAAATCAATGGACTGATCAATATTCGAAACCATAATACCTGTATGATCTAAGCGTAATGTCGTCAAACGAAGTGCCTCCTCTATGTCATGTTGATAATTTTCTCCTCATCTTATCATAATAGAAGTAACGTATACATTCATATGGTAGGATAGAGAGAGTCAATTTAGGATAAGGATGACACAAATGAAAAAAATCTCATTAAAACAAACATTTGCGGAACAAGTGAAAAAGGGATATCCGCTCATTTCCAAAGATGCAGTATCGCATGTGAACGGTGTACGGGAAGGCGAGCTCATTGAATGGGTGGATGAGCGGGGCACTTTTTTAGGAAAAGGGTATTATGGTGTACAAAATAAAGGTATCGGCTGGGTCCTAACCTTTGATGCGAACGAAAAAATAGATCAAGCTTTTTTTGTCTCTAGGCTTGAGCAGGCAGCGAAAAGCAGAACGCATTTATTTCGTGATGCTCAGACGACTGCTTTCCGTGTGTTGAACGGAGAGGGTGATGGAATTGGCGGCGTCACGATTGATTATTATGACGGATTCTACCTCATCCAATGGTATAGCGAAGGAGTCTATACATTAAAGGAATATGTATTGGCTGCACTTGAGCACGTATACCCAGACTATAAAGGCATTTATGAAAAGAAACGATTTGATACATCTGGACAGTATATAGAAGATGATGATTTTGTGAAGGGAGAGAAAGGTGAATTTCCTCTCATCGTGAAAGAAAACGGCATGAACGTGGCGGTTTACTTAAATGATGGCGCGATGACGGGTATCTTCCTTGATCAGCGTCATGTGAGAAAAGCGATCCGAGATCGTTATGCAAAAGGAAAGACTGTGCTCAATACATTTTCTTACACAGGTGCTTTCTCAGTGGCAGCTGCGCTTGGCGGAGCGAGCCGTACGACAAGTGTGGATGTTGCAAACCGCAGCTTGAAAAAAACATCTGAGCAGTTTGAAGTCAATGGTATTGATGTGGACGGGCAGGATATCAAAGTCATGGATGTCTTTAAATATTTTCCGTTTGCAGCGAAAAAAGGCTGGACCTATGATCTCGTCATCTTAGACCCGCCTTCCTTTGCACGAACGAAAAAGCACACATTCAGTGCGGCGAAGGATTATAAGAAGCTATTAAAAGAAGCCATCCAAATTACAGCTGAGAACGGCGTCATTGTGGCATCAACGAATAGCAGTGCATTTGGCATGAAGAAATTTAAAGGGTTTATTGCGCAGGCTTTTAAAGAAGCAGGGCAAACCTATCGGATACTTGAAGAATATACCCTTCCTGAGGATTTCCGTACAACGAAGAATTATCCCGAAGGAAACTATTTAAAGGTTGTCTTCATACAAGCATAAGAAAAAGCCATTTCCGATAAGGAATGGCTTTTTTCTATAAGGCAAACGACATAAGGATAGGCGCTGCACATAATGTAATAATGGCTGAAATAATCATCGATACACTTGAGATCGTTCCTGAGACGGAGCTCATTTCAAAAGCCTTCGATGTTCCTGCCCCGTGTGCACCCGTTCCAAGCAGGACGCCCATGGCAATGTCATTATCGATGCGGAAGTAACGGATCACCATTGGACCGATAATCGATCCAAACAATGCGGTTAAAATGACAAACACGGCCGTAACGGACGGCATGCCGCCGATCATCTCTGACACACTCATCGCTACAGGTGTTGTAACCGATCTTGGGACAAGGCTCTCAATAAGGCCTGTGTCCAGATGAAACAACTTGGCGATAAAAGCCGTTGATAAGATCGCAATGACAGAGCCGCAAGCCACATTCAAAATAATTTCCACTGCATGCTTCTTCAGGATATGAAAATACTTATATAAAGGAATGGCAAAAGCAACAGTCGCAGGCTGCAGCATATTCGTGAGCCATTTCCCTCCTTGATTGTAAGCATCGTAAGGAATGTTGACGATTAACAGCAAGACGACAAGGACAAGCGGAGTGACAAGTAACGGTGAGACATAGACCTTCGGATGCCGTTTGTACACCGCTTTTGATCCGAGATATAAAAGAACTGTTAAAATCAGAAATAGTCCGCCAACTAACATAGTTTTTTCCGCTCCTTTCGTTTTGCAATCATTTGCGTCATGATACCAGTTGAGAGCATGACCACAAACGTACTAATTAAGACGACAAGGACAATACTTGTGCCAGATTGAGAAAGCAGTTTTCCATAATCAATGACACCAACTGCTGATGGAATAAAGAAAAGCAGCAGTTCTCCGAGCAGCCATACGGCGCCAAGTTCTATCCATTTTAATTGAATGATCTTAAAATGAAGTAATAAGAAAATGACAAGAATGCCTAAGATCGTGCCCGGAATTCTTAAATGCAAAAAGGCCGCCAGCACATTCATGAATTTCGCAAAAATAAACAAGACCATAATCTGAAGGGCAGCAATCAGCGGCGTTTTGAGCAATTTCACTTTCTGTTCACTCCTTTTTCTATATAAATTGTTCAGTGTTTCACAAAAACATGACAACGTTCCAATTGATGAGCTTACTTTAAAGTGTACAGCACGTTCAGTTATAGGTAAAATACATATATCGAATAGTAATTATTCCTTTTGTCTATAGGAAGGATGAAGCATGTGGACATCAGACATTTAACATATTTCTTAGAAGTGGCAAGATTAAAGAGCTTCACGAAAGCATCGCAGTCTCTTTACGTATCGCAGCCGACCATTTCTAAGATGGTCAAAAACCTGGAGGATGAGCTGGGGGTGCAGTTGTTTTACCGAAATGGCCGGCAGGTTGAAATGACAGATGCTGGCCAAACCATGTATACACAGGCGAGTGAAATTACACAGTCATTTCAGAATTTAACGAGCGAATTAAATGATTTAATGAATGTGAAAAAAGGGCATATTCGAATCGGACTGCCGCCGATGATTGGGTCAAGTTTCTTCCCGAATGTCATGGGGGAATTCCGCCAGCAATATCCAGATGTCACATTTCAATTAGTTGAGCACGGCTCCATTAAAGTAGAGGAAGGGGTCGAGGATGGGTCGTTAGATATTGGTGTCATTGTTCTGCCTGCAAATGATAAAATTTTTCATACGTACACCATTATTAAAGAGAACATGAAGCTCGTGACGCATCCATCCCATCCGATGGCTGGTCGTGAGGAAGTACATTTAGCTGATTTAAGGGAAGAGTCTTTTATTTTCTTTAGAGAAGATTTTGTTCTGCACAGCCGGATTTTGAATGAATGTATGAATGCGGGATTTCGGCCAAATGTCATTTATGAAACGTCTCAGTGGGATTTCATTAGTGAAATGGTAGCTGAAAACTTAGGGATTGGACTTCTGCCAGAACGAATCTGCCGTGATCTTGATCCCGAAAAGGTAAAGGTCATTTCCCTAAACCCGTCGATCCCGTGGCATTTAGGTGTCATTTGGCGAAAGGACCGCTATTTGTCGTTTGCGGCAAGAGAATGGTTAAAGCATACGAAATCCTACGTGTGGGATGCAGAGTAAAAGGGAGGACGATACGGATGAAAACAAGCTGCGCGTCTCATTTATTGGAGAAGGTTCGAGAAAAAAATCCACTCGTTCATAATATCACCAATCAAGTTGTGACGAATTTTACAGCGAATGGACTGCTTGCTTTAGGTGCTTCGCCAGTCATGGCAAACGCCAAAGAAGAAGTGGCTGAAATGGCGCAATTAGCGGATGCACTAGTGCTGAATATTGGCACATTGACTAAGGAAACGGTGGAAGCGATGATACTCGCTGGACAAGCCGCCAATGAAAAAGGTGTACCTGTTTTGTTAGATCCTGTCGGCGTCGGTGCGACAACGCTTCGAACGAATGCTGCTCAACAGCTGTTAGAGAAAGTGAAAATCACCGTTGTCAGAGGAAATGCTGCTGAAGTGGCTCATTTACTTGGAGTGGATGGCTGGGAGTCAAAAGGCGTTGATGCGAAAGCGGCGAATGGAGATGTATCGGCATTAGCCAAACAAGCGTCTATTGCACTTCAGACAATAGTGGTAATCACAGGAAAAGTCGATGTGGTGTCAGATGGAGATGAGGTGCTGTCTATTCATAATGGACATGAATGGCTCACGAAGGTGACGGGAACTGGCTGTTTGCTGACGTCTGTCATCGGAGCATTTTGTGCAGCGGGTGAACAGCCGCTTCATGCGTCGGCAGCTGCATTGATGTTTTATGGTGTCGCCGCTGAAAGGGCAGCTCTGCACGCAATGGATAAAGGACCGGGAACTTTTCAAATGGAATTCTTAAACGCACTATCACACACAACCGGCGATGATGTGCTGACACTAGGGAAAATAGGGGGAGTTTCACATGACAAAGGCTGATCAACAGCAAATCAAACAGCAATTATCGGTTTATTTTATTATGGGCACAGCGAATACAACGAGGCAGCCGCTTGATGTTGTGAAAGAGGCCATTCAAGGCGGAATCACCATGTTTCAATTTCGTGAAAAGGGTGAAAAAGCCTTGCAGGGTGAAGAGAAGAAACAATTGGCTCGTCAAATTCAAGCGCTTTGCCAAGAAGCAAATGTTCCTTTTATTGTGAATGATGATGTACAGCTAGCGATTGATCTAGATGCAGATGGCGTTCATGTTGGACAGGAAGACACAAATGCAAAAGGCGTCAGAGAAAGGATCGGGAATAAAATATTAGGCGTATCGACGCATAACCTAGATGAAGTAAAACAAGCCATGAAGGACGGAGCAGATTATGTCGGGATGGGCCCAGTCTATCCAACGGAAACGAAAAAGGATACACGCAGTGTCCAGGGTGTGTCTTTGATCACTGAAGTCCGCCGTCATGGCCTTCAAATTCCGATTGTAGGTATCGGAGGGATCACATACGACAACGCAGCACCAGTGATACAAGCTGGGGCAGACGGTATAAGCATCATTAGTGCTATTAGCCAGAGCGCCGATCCTAAAAAAGCAGCAGAAGAGCTGAAATCACTTGTTGCAGCAAAAAAAGCATCTCTTTAATCTGAAGGAGACATGGATTAAATCAATTCATGTCTTTTCTTATGCCGGGTAAATTAGACAGGAGCTATACAATTGTGTACAATCATATAGTTCGATTATTTTCGAAATGACAGGTAAATAAAGGAGAATGAACATGGAAGTGCTCGATACGTATTTTCGTCGATACGATGAAGCAGGAAAAGGGCAGGAGCAGATGGATGAATTGCTGGCATTGTTTTCTGACGATGTCATGATTGTCTTAAATGGCGCCAAAAAGCCTGGGATCCAAGCGTTCACACAATTTTTGAATACATTTTTCCACGTACATGATGACATTAAGCATATGTGGGATGGGTGGAATAAAAGAGAAGATGGAAAGTATGAAACAAACTGGGCCGTTTGCGGAAAGCTTTCGGATGGCCGTGTCTATACAGCAGAAGGAATTGATATCGCAGAGCTGGACGACCAAGGGAAGATCGTTTATTTAGAAAACGTTCCGAAAAACCCAGAGTTATTCCAGCGCTATTAAAAAAAAGCCGGTTGAGCAGCCGGCTTTTCCTTATGAATCAGTATCCATATGCATGCCTGTATGTGCCTTTACTTGAATTTCCGTAAAGGTGTCTTCATCTGCCTTTTCAGACGAGAATATCGTGCCTAAGTAAGCGGCAAGAAATCCGAGTGGAATCGAGATAATCCCAGGGTTCGACAGCGGGATGAGCGGATCTCCTGTGAAGATGGCTGCTCCCGATGGGTCCCAGACGCTTGGACTGAGCGAGACGATAATCAGTGCGCTCAGAAGACCTGTTAAGCTTCCTGCGATGGCACCCGTAGAGTTAAATCGTTTCCAAAAAACAGTGAAGATAATCAAAGGTAAATTCGCACTTGCTGCCACTGCGAAGGCAAGAGACACAAGAAAAGCGACGTTTAAGGACTGGGCAAATAATGCAAGAATGATAGAGAGGATCGCCACGCCGATGGAAGCAAAACGTGCCGCCTTCACCTGCTCCCGTTCACTCGCTTTTCCTTTGCGGATAATCTGACTATAAAAATCATGCGCAAAGGCAGACGCGGCGGATAGGACGAGACCCGTTACCACCGCCAAAATAGTCGCAAAGGCAATAGCGGAAACAAAGGCAAATAACAAATCTCCTCCAAGAGCTTGGGCGAGCAGTGGAGCGGCCATATTTCCTGCTGCATCTGCTGCTGTGATCGCTTCTGTTCCCACAAATGCAGCCGCGCCGAAGCCAAGGAAAACCGTCATTAAATAAAAGATCCCGATGATCCACGTAGCGGATAGAACAGATTTACGCGCAGAAATGGCATCTTTGACCGTATAAAATCGGATCAAAATGTGCGGCAAACCTGCTGTCCCAAGCACTAAAGCAAGGTTCAAAGATAGTGTCTCTAAAGGCACATCATATTTATTTCCCGGGTGAAGAAATGCCCCACCGAGCGGGGTCGCTGTTTTCATCTGTTCAAACATCTTCAGCAGACTAAAATCAAACTTTGCAAACACAAGCAGAGAAATAATTAACGTCCCAAGCATGAGAAGCACAGCCTTTGTGATCTGTACCCAGCTGGTCGCAATCATGCCGCCAAACACGACATAAATGGTCATCAGGACACCCACGATCAGTACCGCAATCCAGTAATCAATGCCAAGAAGCAGTTTGATTAATGCACCTGCCCCAACAAGCTGTGCAATCATATAAAAAGTAGAGACTGTAATGGTATTAAAGGCGGCAACCCCTCGAATGGCAGGGCGCTTAAACCGTGCAGCGATCATATCGGCCATCGTATATTTCCCCAGATTTCGAAGCGGTTCAGCCACAACGTAAAGAACGACAAGGTACGCTACTAGAAAACCAATGCTATAGAAAAAGCCGTCAAATCCGTTTAACGCGATCATGCCAGCAATCCCTAAAAATGATGCAGCAGACATATAGTCTCCAGCAATGGCAAGGCCGTTTTGAAACCCAGTCAGACCTCCGCCTGCTGTGTAAAAATCACTCGCATTGCTAGTTTTTTTCGCAGCAAAATATGTGATGACCAATGTGAGCCCTACGATCGCAACGAACAAAATAAAAGCGGTCATGCTCATTCGTCATCACCTCTTGATTCATTTTTTAAAGCGCTTACATAATTGTCGAACTTAGCTGCTTTTTTCGCATAAAGTCCACATAAAACCCAGGTCATAACAAATTGTGTGAGGGCGAATAACCAAGCCCATGAGATCGCGCCAATTGCCGGCGTGTTCAAAAAGGTGAAGTAGGATGTAGCAACCGGAAGTGAAAAGTAAAAGAGAAAAAAGAAAATCGTCATCGGTACGATAAATCTGCGTTTTTCCTCAAGAAGTTTTCGAAAATCCTCTGAAGCGGCAACCTTCTTATAATGAACTTTTTTGTCTGCCATTGTTTCCTCCTTTGTACGAATTAGGGACAAGGTACTCCAATGCATATGAGACGATCTGGCTGTTTATGACAGTATATCATAAAAAAGGAACCCGAAAAGGGTGCTGAGCCTGATCAAAACATGACTTTATCTTGAGGTATTGTGTTAAGTCGAGAAGGGGCAAAAATTCTATTAGACGAAATAGCATCTTTGGAAGAGTGAAATCTAGAAAGGTGACTGACCGTCTTGTAGATGCAAGACGGCATTTTTTTGGTAATATATGATAAAATTGTTTAGGTAATTAATGGGTTGATCCTGTTGTTGTAGGGGGAAGGCAATGGTTAAGACAATCTCAAGAAATGACCCGTGTTTCTGTGGTAGCGGGAAGAAATATAAAAAGTGTCATAGTGACATTCATCCTGAATCAAGAGCTGCTCGGCTTATCCAGACATACAGAAAGTACGAACGAAAAATAGAAGATTATCAAAAATCAACAGGTAATATTCCTCCATGTCAAAAGGGGTGTTATAACTGCTGCTATGAGGATTTTTCTATAACTGAAATTGAGTTTGAATTTATTATGCGTGAGTTGAAGACTTGAAGCAAAGATCGAGTAGAAAAAATATATGATACTGTTTTAGATCAGTGTGAAACAATTAAAAATGAACGACCTGACACCTGGAGAAAATTTAGAGGTATATGTCTCGAAAGACGTTGGCACAATACTTGTTGAACAATTAAATAGCTTTATAAAAAGGGTGTTTTGAAGTCGAGGATCAAGGAGAAAATCGTATTATGGAATATAAATTAGTGCCGGTACACGCCGATGGAACAGTCGCGTGCTGAAAGCTTAATTGAAACATACAAGGATGGTATGTTAGATAAAGATGATAAAAATTCATTCCAGAGAGGTTTTCAACTGTGCCTTATAGATTTCGGATATAAAATAATGGAAAAGTGAAATTCAACACAAGAAGCCGTAAATGGCTTCTTTTTTTATGTAAAAAGGGTTGTTTTACGAGGAGAAGAATGAGAGGGCTTACCGATCGTCTGCACGCTGCAACACTTTCTATACGCTTACCACTATTAATGCAGAACCAAAATATTTTCAGGAATTTCAAAAATTTTGTGTTGAAGTCTTATATTAAAAGTAAGCAGGCTCTTACTGGAGCCTGCTTTTTTTATTTATTGTTGCTTAACAGTAATTTTTAAGGTATTTTTACAGTATATGCTAAGTCGACAAACATAATATTTACGCCTACATCAACTTTCTTATATTTGTTTTTAACTGCCCATGCAACCGCACCAGAAGTTCCAGCAGTAATAGCCGCGGCGGCTCCGGCACCCCATGGTCCAGCAGCAGCAATTTTGCTTGTGTACCAACCGATATATCCGGCTGCAAATCCACCTGCTACTATGGCGTTCATGCTTCTAACTTTCGGTCCTAATTTGAGGTGTAGACCTACAAAACCATAAGCCTGCATGTCACCTTTTTTCTCATTCTCTTCAAAGCTAAATTCTTCTGATTTCATAGAAGTCATTAGTTGACTGTCGTGTTCTGAAATTCCCATTTCCATAAGGGTTTCTTTATCAGCTGTAAAATGAGTATTTCCATCCTTATCTAATTCGAAGTAATTAGATAGTTTCTCTGCTAATTCCAATTGTTTTTTATCTACACTGACTGGAGGGGTCTTATTATTACCTTGACTGGCATGACTAATCATTGGAGAAGAGAAACCAAATGTAATAGTAAGCACACATAACATTACTAGAAATTTTTTAAACATACGTACCACTCCTATTTGTTTTTTGGGGTAACGCATACATGATATTTCCTTCTATTGGGGTGGAATACTTAGAGGTTAAGGAGAGTAATAAAATGTATTTATTCTTATTCACTTTGATTTATTGTGTAATCACACACATTTTTAATTTGTCCTATGAGTTTTCTTTTGGGGTGTATTTTATAGGTCTAGGTTTGATCAAAGGACTTTCCAGCGGGGAAATTAAAGACATCTTTAATTTCAAAAAGACAAGGGACGTGTTCAAAGAAAACAGATTTATAGATTCTTTGATGGAATTGTTTTCTTTGATAATAGTGTTTATTAATGCATACATAATTGATTATGAACCATTCTCTCCCTTTGAGTTTGTTTATACTTTTTTCTTGATTGTAATTCTATACAGATTCCTATTTTGGGGAATCATAAGAGAGTCAAAAAAATGGTTGCATAATGAGGCATAGGAGTCATGGACTTATAAGAATCACTCACTTTCTTTGATATATTTTCATGCTACCATTTATTTCTTGATAATTGGTAATTTGATGGAAAGTTTCTTTTTGGGTTGCGGTGACCGCAATATAGGTTCTTTTATTTGGGAGGAGAATTTATGATGACTGTAATACCAGTATTGATGATGTTAATTGATGCTTCTTATTTTGCTGTTTATATGATAAAAAAGAGATGGGTTAAAAAGTTGTTTTTGCCGTTGTTTTCTTTTTACTGAGTGTCCCATTCATCAATATGGTCATCACTGGATAATAAAGAACAGGCTAAAGAGCCTGTTTTTTTGTTTCTTAAAAAACATAGCGCCTATTTCAAACCACCAAGAGCGTTCATATTCGTTTCTAAGCACCTTTATTTATGCTCGGGTATTTCCATAGTGTGATGCTTCAAGAACGCTTATATGGGATTTAAATGCGTTAACTGCTGCGATAGCATCTAAAGATTGATATGTCTTGTGTCCTACTTGCTTACAAAGTGTTTGCGTCATGCCGAAAATTTTACATATTAATGTAAAAATAGGATTTTATTAGGAATTATTGTGCTAACATTTATTAAAAATTGGTTTTCTAGGGGGGATTGTAGATGGCGTCTATACCGTCTCCAGTTGTAGCGATCAAGATAAATGAATGGTATAAGCATATAAAAAGATTCAATGTTAAAGAGGCCCAGATGCTAAGGGAAGAGATTAGAAAAGATATAGATGTCATGGAAGAAGATGAACAGGCGGTTCTTTATTTTCAGCTGATGGAGTTCCGTCACCAATTGATGACAGACTATGTGCAGCCTTCTAAAGAACCACTTGAAAAATCTGATTACTTGAAAGCTGTAGAAGGACAAGGAAAGAAGATGTCAGCCATTCTTGAATACTATTTTAATTTTTTTCAAGGAATGTATGAATTCAAAAATGGTAAGTTTATTAGAGCTATTGTGTTCTATAAGCGCGCGGAAAAGCGCCTGGAGCAAGTAGGGGATGAGTTAGAAAGAGCGGAATTTTACTACAAATTATCAGAAGTGTTTTATCACATGAAACAGACACACGTGTCTATGTATTACGTTGGTCTTTCTTATGATACCTATAAGGCACATAAGAGCAATTCACTTTATATGATTCGAGAAATTAATTGTCTAACTGTTATGGCAGGTAATTTCATTGATTTTGAATGCAGAGAAAAGGCGCTTCCTCATTTATTGTCAGCTTTAGAAAGATCTAAGGCAATTTCTAATAAGCCAATGATTGTGAAGTCATTATTTAATATTGGTTGTTGTTATAAAGGATTAGGTGATTTTAATAGGGCACTAGCTTATTTTAATCAGGTTATTCTTGAAGGAGAGCCTATTCATGCTACAGAGTTGCTTTTGGTTTATTATGAATTATCTTTATTTCATTTGAGTCAAAAGGAATTTATTGAGGGAGAAAGATTTTTCAAAAGAGGCTTGGAAGAAGCGAAGAATAGAAAAAATGATCTGTTTTTATCGTTGCTGATGGTATTGGAAAATTTATTTTTAAAAACAGCAAACCTAAGTGAGGTCTTGAGCTCGTTGGAAAAATTAGAGAACGAGAGGGGTTATCCATACATAGAAGACCTAGCGCTCGAAGCGGCTCGGTACTATAATGAGAATGGGCGTATGGATGAATCTGTAAAAATGTACGAAAAAGTGATGTACGCCCGAAAACAAATCCAAAGGGGCGACTGTTCATATGAATTTTAAAACGGTTCTTACTGGTTTTTTGAGTGCTTCAGCATTGCTAGGTGTGATCTCATTATCATCTGTCGATTTTGATGTGAATTCAAGAAATGCTACTTCTCCAGAATCAACTGATCTGACAGTAAGAAATGCTACAGGCAGTAGCGTTACTACTCAAGATTTCCCTCTTATAACTTTATCTCAACATGATAACGATTTTGCTGTGAGGAATGGAACCCGTTCTAGTGTAAATCCGGATATTCGTTTTGGAACACGTGATTCTAGATTATCTACTTGATGAATCAAACAGACCTTTAGGGTCTGTCAGGCTGTCGAGAAAATCTCGACAGCTTTATTTTCCCGGAAAGGTTATCGGTTCTACAAATCAGATCCGAAAGCATGTGCTCCGTGTCCTTTTCTTGAAAGCTGCACAAGATCTTAAAAGCACCAAAAGACCCATTCTCACCTAACATCATGACGTGGAAAATAAAAAAGAATGTAGAAAAACATGAGTTTCTCTACATTCTGGGCACCCGAAAAGGGTGCTTTCTATCGATAATTTGCAAGAAATGTTTGTCTCGCTTTTTCATATGTTTCCGCATCAAAATGATCTCCGCATTTATGAATACACCAAGGCTCTTCTTGTCTTGCAATCCCAACTTCATAGCCCTTCTGAGTGAATTCAAAGGACTGCGAAACATCATAAAAATGAAAGCCATCAAAGAGATCCTCACGCCACTTCACATCATACTGCGTCGCCATGAAAAGACCATCAATGGCCGCAGCTTTGATATAATCTTGCGCTTCGGGCTGCTGACGGCCTCTTTCAAACGAAAGCAGCTGATAGGTGTCGTGACGATATTCAATGACTTTTCCCCTGCAATCAGAACTCTCCCACCAAATTCCATTGTCAGGCACGCTTTCTGCTCCAATCACTCCAACCATGCCAAGTGATGGATTTTGTAAAAAAAGCGGGATGAGTTCAAGCAGCATATGCTGTTTGACAATCAAGGTATCCTGATGAAGATAAATTTTAAACTGAGCTGGATGAGTGATGGCTTCATTGTATGCAGAGGTCATACTTGATGCATGTCTGATTGGTAAGACCTCCACATGGTATCCATGAGGAGCCGGAAGTGAAGCGAGCTGCCGGAAGCAAGCCTGAAACATCGATTCATCATTCACACATAAAACAAACAGGATGGTGGGATTACTCATTGAATGGAACCGCCTCGACCACATATTGATAGGCTGTAGCAGACTTGTGGAAATCAGAACGAATGCCGTGTTTCATGAGTAATTCATGTAGATCATTCAACACGCTTGCATAGGAAGGATGCTGTACGCGAATGGCCTCGAATTCGCGAATGCGAAAACCCGCTGAATGAAAGAGTGCATGAATTTCGTGAAGGGTGAAGAAACGTAAATGTGTTTGATCCATTAACCCTGCATCTGTATAAGTAAATCTGCCGGCTAGTAATTCTAAAACCGTTGAAATGTGGCCGATATTTGGAATAGATGACAGGATGGCACCCTCTTTTTTAAGGAAGGGTTTCACCTTTTTTAAAACGGCCCAAGGGTCCAATAAATGCTCGAGGACGTCTCCGAAAATCATGCAGTCAAATTGTTCATGTTGATAAGGGAGAGCCAGTTGTTCAATATTTCCGCAGAGAACATGATCCAGCTCTTGTTCCGCCTCTTTTGCTGCATCTTCAAATGACTCAATGCCATAAATGGTCCGGCCCTTTTGTTTCAGGACTTTTCCAAGCTTGCCTGTGCCGCATCCGATATCCAACAAAGACGTCCATTCCGCGCGGATACGGCTGACGATGACCGGGTTTACCCCATGATAATACTGATCCTTTTTTTGGTGATAATACGAAAGGGAATCTGAACTCACGCTCTACCCACCTTTCTGCTTTCTCGTTGTTTTCATGCTTAATATATGGGTGGACAGCTTGGTTTTATAACGAGAGAAGGACAATTTTCATGAATGGCGGCTAAAAAGGAATCATATAAAGAACAGGAAACGGACTGTCCTCCTAATATAGAAAGACAGAACCCCATTGAGTGGAAGGGATTGGTATGGAGAGGTGTTCAATTATTGTAGCGTATCGTCATGAAAGGATTTTCAAAAGGTCAATTGACAGGTCAGAACTTATAGCCAAAGCAGTCTGAAAGACAAAGGATAACGGCGTTGATTTACGGTTTGTTTATCATCTTCTGATCACCGTTGGATGTTAAAAAAGCTTGTATTTCTTCGATGCCTAGTCCAATTTTTTTCGCTTCCTGAATCAAATAAACCCACTCTTCGTCAACTCTTCTTTTCACTTGCGTATCCATAATATCCTCCAGTTCAATAAGACATATTCACTGCAACCAATGACTTGAACAAACCGTCTAGTAACTGTACGTGTGGTTGAAAACAGCGCAAAATAAATTTTGTCGAAAAATGATGACATTTAACCTATTTTGTAAAATCTATCACCTACCACGTCCCTAAAAAAATGACTAAAAAACCCATAAATATTGAAATCTTACTTCTAATAATAAACAATTGTAAAGTCAGTTGAAAGATTATAAATTAAAATAATGATAAAGACCTAAAACATTTGACTCATATAAACCAATTGCGTTGACATTTGCCATCGAGTAGAACAAATTTCATCTTTTCAGGACATACATATTGTTCGTTTGGGAAGTTCTTCTCAAGATGGTATTCTAAAAGAAACAGAAACCACCAAGAAGGAATGAAGAAAGACATGTATAGCCTTTTTCAAAAGTATCAAGAAGTTGTCATGTATCTTGTGATGGGTGTGTGTACAACCATTGTCAATATCGTCAGCTTCTATTTATTCGTTGAGATGTTTTCCATGGATTACAAAACAGCTACGGTTGTTTCATGGGTATTTGCTGTTCTCTTTGCTTATATCACCAATAAGAAGTATGTCTTCAAGCAAAAGGCTCGTGACACAAAAAGCCTCATGCGTGAGCTTTCTTCATTTTTTAGTGTCCGTCTCATGTCTCTAGGTGTAGATCTGGGGCTGATGATTTTATTTGTGAGCCAAATGGCGCTCAATGAAACCGTCGCAAAAATTCTCGTCAACTTTGTGATTGTGGTGGTCAATTATGTCGCCAGTAAGTGGTTCGTCTTCAAGAAAACAAAAGAAGATGCGATTTAACACATAAAAAAGATAGGTGATGTGAAATGAGCAGCAGGCCAGACGACTTATATGATGCCATATATCAACAAACAGAAAAGCAGCATGAACAAGTGCTGAGGCTAGTCAAAGAAATGACCGCACATCCAGAAGCGTTTTCGGAACAAGAAAAGGAAAAGATCAACCGAATGGACATTGCGCTTCAAACGGCAACGGACATTTTAGAAAACTTAATGACCCCTGATACGCAAATGACGATTGTTTTAAAACAAGGAAGAATTCATGTTGATCTGTCAAAATCGTAAAAGAAGCAGCCAATGATGAAGCGGCTGCTTTTTATTATGCATCGCTTGTTTCCCGCAGTTGCTTTGGAGACATGCCGATTTTCTTTCGAAAGACTTTATTCAAGTAATTCGCATTTCGGTAGCCGCACTGTATGGCGATTTCTTCAATTGAGTATTTCGTTGTTTTTAATAATGTTTCCGCCTTCTCTAACCGGATATTGGTTAAGTAATGAATAGGTGTGAAGCCAGTGGCCTTTTTGAATTCCCTCGTAAAATGACTTTTGGATAAACGTGCCGCAGCTGCCATATCGTCTGGGCCAATTTCCTCGTGAAAATGATGGCTGGCAAACAAGGCCGCTTGGACGATGGGCTCAGGCCATTTTTCCATTTGTCCCTCAAGCTTTGGCAAATATGAATACAGTTCCATGACAAATTGATAAGCAAGGCTAGACCCCTCAAATGGATTGGTAATCCGTCTTTCACTGGCTTCATCATAAATTTTCTTCAGCAGGCGGATCGGTTTGGAATGAGGATGAAAACGCATGACCTGCTTTCCTTGATCTATAAATTGGTCAAAGCAAAGATCACAGGCTTCCCCATAAAGCGTCAAATAGAGAAATTCCCAATGCTCACTGTCCTCTGGAAAATAATATTGATAGGCACTTGGACTTTTCACAAGAAAGGCCTGCCCTGGCAAGACTTTGAACCGCTTCTGTCCGATTTCAATCATGCCGTGTCCAGACAGTGTGAGCTGAAAGATGCACTTGCCCTGATCCTTCCGCTCCACGCCATTCCAGCTGTATAACGAAGATGATTGAACCTCCCAGCCAACAGACCATATTTGTGCCGGCAATGTAACATCAGAATGGTGAAAACGAAATGCAAATGCTTCCTTCTTCAAATTGGAAAACCTCCTTCACAGCAAAAAACAACCTTTTTCTATTTTGAATCATGTTACACCTCATATCACATCGTACCATTCACAGCAAAAAAAGGGTATTTTTTAACGATTTTTTTACCATTGAACTTACGCAGTTCAGGCAACTAAAATAAGAGTATCAGATGAGAAAAGGGGAATGGATATGATCGATATGTTACGCACGGCATTTCACCAGCAATTTGGGGATAAAGAAGAAGAACTTCGCTATTTTTTTGCCCCGGGAAGAGTGAACTTGATTGGTGAACATACAGATTACAATGGAGGTCATGTATTCCCTTGTGCGCTCACTCTCGGTACATATGCAGCATGTGCAAAGCGGTCAGATGGCCGCGTGAGAATGTATTCCTTGAACTTTGATGGCGATGGTGTGAAAGAATTCGACCTTTTTGAAATCGCTTACTTAGAGTCGGATGGCTGGGCGAATTATCCAAAGGGCGTGTTCCATCAGTTTATTGAAGCAGGGATGAAGATAGAAGAAGGCTTTGACATTGTATACGGCGGCAATATTCCCAATGGCGCAGGCCTGTCTTCCTCTGCCTCGATTGAGCTTGTCACCGCCGTCTGCATCAATGAATGGCATTCATTCGGCGTTTCAAATGCCCGTCTTGCCCTCCTTTCGCAGCGTGCAGAAAATGAATTTATTGGCGTCAATTGCGGCATCATGGATCAGTTTTCAATTGGTCTTGGAAAAGAAGATCACGCCATTTTGCTTAATTGCGATACCCTTGATTTTCAATACAGTCCGTTTCGGCAAGAGGGACTGGCGCTTGTCATTGCCAATACAAACAAAAAGCGGACACTGGCAGACTCCAAATACAATGAACGCCGGTCAGAGTGTCAATCAGCTTTAAACGATTTACGAGAAGAAATCGATCTTGCCCACTTATGTGAGCTCACGGCAGATGAATTTGCCGAGCATGCCCATTTGATTCAGGATGAAACATGCCGCAAACGTGCAAGACACGTAGTGACAGAAAACGAGCGGACCATAAAAGCAGTCAAATTTCTGAAAGATGATAAAATGGAAGAAATAGGTGCGCTTATGAAGGCTTCTCATCTCTCTTTAAAGAATGATTATGAAGTGACTGGATTTGAACTAGATACACTGGCAGAAGCCGCTTGGCTCCATCCTGGAACGATAGGCTCTCGTATGACGGGCGCGGGTTTCGGCGGCTGCACGATCAATATTGTGAAAGAAAAGCAGCTGGCATCATTTATAAAAGAAACGGGTGCGATTTATCAAGAGAAGACAGGCATTCAAGCCTCTTTTTACACAGCTGGAATTGGAGGCGGCGCAAGAGAACTCACGAAGGAGGAAGTGTAATGACAATTTTAGTGTGCGGGGGAGCAGGGTACATTGGCAGCCATGCGGTAGCGGCTCTTTTAGCGAAAGGTGAACAAGTGGTAGTAGTGGATAATTTGCAGACCGGCCACAAAGAAGCCGTTTTGGAGGGAGCTGTTTTAGAGGAGGGAGATTTACGAGATCAAGATTTTTTAAGACAGGTTTTCAAAACACATCCAATAGAAGCGGTGATGCACTTTGCCGCAGATTCACTTGTCGGCGAGAGTGTAACAGACCCGCTAAAGTACTATGACAACAACGTTGGAGGAGCAACAGCCTTACTTCAGGTGATGAATGAATTTGATGTGAAACACATCGTTTTCTCTTCAACCGCTGCCACATATGGTGAACCAAAGCGAGTGCCGATTGTTGAAACGGATGAGACGAATCCAACCAATCCTTATGGAGAAACGAAACTAGCCATTGAAAAAATGCTGAAGTGGTCTGAGCAGGCATATGGAATGAAATACGTCGTGCTTCGCTACTTTAATGTAGCTGGCGCTCATACAGAAGGACTTGTCGGAGAGGATCATCAGCCTGAAACACATCTCATTCCGATCATTCTGCAAGTGGCTTTAGGAAAACGAGATCAGATCATGATTTACGGTGATGATTATGAGACAGAGGATGGCACGTGTATTAGGGATTACATTCATGTCATGGATTTAGTAGACGCGCACATTTTAGCTGTTGATCGTCTGCGCGCTGGAAAAGGAAGTGCAACATACAACTTAGGGAATGGCACTGGTTTCTCCGTGAAGCAGGTAGTAGATGCTGTTAGAAACGTCACGGGGCATGCGATCCCAGCACAGGTCGCTTACAGACGTGCGGGGGATCCAGCAAAGCTGATTGCTTCTTCTGAAAAAGCGCTGCAAGAATTAGGGTGGACACCTCAATATGCTGACCTTCACACCATCATTCAAAGTGCGTGGGATTGGTTTCAGAAGCATCCAGACGGCTACCAAAGTAAATAACGCATAACAGGCAGGCAAGAGAGGGGACAGAGAGAATGGCGGTTGATATTTTTGAAAAACTGGAACAGCTGATTCAATACGGGATCAATCAAGAGCTGATCACACGACTAGATATCGAGTATACGAGAAATCGGCTGCTTGAGGTGCTTGAGCTGGATGAAGCTGAGCCAAGGACAGTCTCAGGGGAGGCGGAGCTTGAAGACATCTTAATGCCGATGCTGGATTGGGCAGTTGAGACTGGCCTTATCCCTGAGGGGACGGATACGTATCGCGATTTACTAGATGCGAAAATCATGGGATGCTTGGTGGCGCCTCCAAGTGTCATCTACGCAAAGTTTGAAGAGAAGCGCCAGCATGAAGGGCCAGAGGCTGCTACAAGCTGGTTCTATGAAATGCAGCAGCACGCACACTATATTCATACAGGCAGAATCGCCAAAAATGTGCAGTGGTTTACACCAACAGATGATGGCGTGCTGGAGATCACAATCAATCTATCAAAGCCGGAAAAGGACCCAAAAGCAATCGCTGAAGCCAAAAAGCTTAGTCAAAAACAATATCCTCTTTGTCTCCTTTGTAAAGAAAACGTTGGGTTTGGGGGGCGCATCAACCATCCAGCGAGACAGAATCACCGGATTATTCCTGTGACACTCACAGATGAATCTTGGTTTCTACAATTTTCACCTTATGTGTACTACAACGAGCACTGCATTGTGTTCAAAGGCGAACATGAGCCGATGAGCATCACCAAAAAGACCTTTGAACGATTGCTTTCTTTCATATATATATACCCGCACTATTTCATCGGATCGAACGCCGACCTTCCGATTGTCGGGGGCAGTATATTAAGTCATGACCATTTTCAGGGCGGTGCGCATGAATTTCCGATGGCAAAAGCGAAACTTGAAGATGTTTTTTCTCTGAGTGCCTTTCCGAATGTGAGGGCCGGGATTGTGAAATGGCCGATGTCTGTGATCCGCCTTCGAAGCAGCGATAGGCAGACGCTTGCAGACGCCGCTGACTTTATCTTAAACGAGTGGAAAATGTATTCAGATGAAGAAGTGGAGCTGCTAGCTCATACAGGAGAGACGCCGCATAATACCATTACACCAATTGCACGCCGACATGGAGATGACTATGAATTAGATCTAGTGCTGCGTAATAATCGTACAAACAAGCAGCACCCGGACGGAATTTTCCATCCGCACGAAGAAGTCCATCATATTAAAAAAGAGAATATCGGATTAATTGAAGTGATGGGTCTTGCAGTTCTTCCTGGTAGATTAGCAGAGGAATTAAGTCAATTAAAAGAAGCGCTGTTATCCAAAAACCCCCTTGAAGAAATCAAAGCCCGCCCTGCTATCACGAAACACGAAACATGGGCAAAGCGTCTGCTTGAAGAGAATACCTTTACAGAGGACAATACAGAAGCTATTTTACAAAAAGAAGTCGGTATGATTTTTTCTCGTATTCTCTCACAGGCGGGTGTGTTTAAAAGAACCGAGCAAGGGAAAACAGCTTTTAAACGTTTCATTCATACACTCATATAGGCAGGTGATTAGATGATTGAACAAGTAAGAACAATAATGGAAGAAAAACAGCTCGACGGTGTCTTGATTCAAAAGCGTAATAACTTCTCCTGGCTGACAGGAGGGAGAAGAAATCACATCGTGTTAAATACACCAGAGGGCGTGTGCAAGCTGCTTGTGTTAAAAGACGACATCGTCCTCATAGTGAATCAAATGGAAGAAAAGCGGATCATTGAAGAAGAGATGGCGTATATCGATCACCCCTTTCAAGTGGTGACGATGGATTGGTTTGAGGAAGATACGGCACACATTCAAACACTCACAAAAGACAAACGGATCGGGTCAGACATTCAAATGGATGGATTCGAATGGATTGAGCCGGATTTGTCGCAAGTCCGATCCATTCTTTCCGCATCACAGCTCCGCCAATATGAAACGCTTTGTCATGAAACAGCGGTCATTGTAGAGAGTGTTTGTAAAGAAATCGTTCCAGAACAGACGGAGCACGAAATCGCTTCGCTTGCGGCTCAAAAAGCGATCGCGCAGGGAATGACGATTGAAGTGCTGCTTGTAGCAACAGATGATCGGATTCATCAATACCGTCATCCAATTCCGACAGACAAAAAACTTCAAAAGCATGCGCTTGTTGTTCTTTGCGCTGAACGGCATGGACTCGTGGCGAATGTCACAAGGTCTGTTTACTTCGGTCAGCTTCCAAAGGAGCTTGAAGAGAACAAAGATCGGCTTGCACGAATTGACACGGTCATGAATGCTGCCACGCGCCCTGGTAAGACATTGGGAGATGTATTGAAAGCAGGTATTGCTCAGTATGAAAAAGAGGGCTTCCCTGATAGCTGGAAAAAGCTTCATCAAGGGGGAAAGACGGGCTTTGTATCTAGAGAAATCATTGCAGTTCCCTCATCGAAGGAAGAAATTCAGCTGCATCAAGTCTTTACTTGGAATCCTTCATTGCCTGGATTGAAATCAGAGGATACGATGGTCGTAGAGAAAGAGGGGAACCGCTTTTTAACCTATACAGGCAAGTGGACATACATTGATGTTGAGCATGAAGGGGACATCTATAGACGCCCTGACATTTTAGTAAGAGATGAATAATTGCAGAATGCCGGCGCTGAGCCGGTTTTTTGCTGGAAGTCATTTAGCGGGATTCCACATATTCATCATAATTGCCAATTCTTAACGCGCATAGTCAGAGGATCGATACTTTCTTTTCTTGTCAACTTGCGTTAAAATAAGTAAGGTTTTTGTTAAATGTGGGGATACCTATTTTGAAATTGTTTACCTAGATAAAATTTCATTAAGTTAAATTGAAATTTGACCAAACTTTTTTATTGTGGTAAACCTAAATTTGACAAAGTTCTTGATTGTTTGTCCTTTGCCTTCAACTCTCAACTTTTCAAAATCCTAGAAATTTATTGTGTGTGCAATAATATAAATTTATGTCGAATTTATGACATTTTAAAAGAAATCTGTTGAAAAATAAATGAACTTTTGAAAAAAGGGAAGCTAACTCTAACAGATTTTGATAGCATTACAAAGGGAAGAAAAGTTTTCGAAGGCAGATGGCTTTTCACAATTATTCAGCAATTTATACATTATTTAAGGAAGGATGGTGATCTTCTTGTTCAGAGCCATTAAACCTATGCTTTTATTAGCGATGCTCGTGAGTGTTTTTGTATTAGGAGGTTGCAGCAATATCGCTGTTTTAGATCCTAAAGGACCAGTCGCAGCACAACAAAAAGACTTAATCCTTTTATCTATCGGATTCATGCTCTTTATCGTTGGTGCGGTATTTGTAATGTTTACCATCATTTTGGTTAAATACCGTGAGCGTAAGGACGTTGGAAACGCCTCTTATAACCCAGAAATACACGGGAATACGCTTCTAGAAGTTGTCTGGACAGTGATCCCAATATTAATCGTTGCTGCTCTTTCGATTCCAACTGTAAAAACAATTTACTCTTTGGAAGAGGCACCTCAAGCAACAAGCCATAAAGATCCACTTGTCGTTTATGCGACAGCTGTTGATTGGAAATGGATCTTTAGCTATCCAGAGGAAAATATTGAGACAGTGAACTACTTAAACATTCCAAAAGATCAGCCGATTTTATTCAAAATCACTTCCGCTGATACAATGGCATCACTATGGATTCCTCAGCTAGGCGGGGAGAAGTATGCGATGGCTGGAATGGAAATGGAACAATATCTTCAAGCTGATGAAGTAGGCACATACCAAGGAAGAAACGCCAACTTCACAGGCGAGGGCTTTGCTCAGCAAAAATTCAAAGTCAATGCGATGACGCAGTCTGACTATGATAAATGGGTAAACAAAACGAAGAAAGAAGCACCGAAGTTAACGAAGAAAACGTATGACTACTTGATGCTTCCTGATGCTGCAGATGTGCAGACATTCTCATCAACACATTTATCCTTTGCGAAGCATGGAGAGGATTCTGAATACGCACTCCAAGCACGCAAACGTTTAGGTTACCAATCAGTTTCTCCGCATTCCAAAACAGATCCTTTCGAGAATGTGAAGAACTATAAAAGAAAACTAGATAATGAATAAACTGACTAAGGAAAGGAGGAGGCCGTTATGCATTTAAAATGGGATGAGTTTTTTGTAACTGGAGACCCATTAATTCTTGGTGCGCAAATTTCTATCGCTCTTACCTCCATTGCCATCGTGTTTGTTTTAACCTACTTTAAAAAGTGGAAATGGCTCTGGAAAGAATGGCTGACATCAGTTGATCATAAAAAGCTTGGAATCATGTATATCCTTGCTGCTGTGATTATGTTCTTCCGCGGTGGGGTAGACGGACTGATGATGCGCGCGCAGCTGGCGCTTCCTAATAATACGTTTTTAGATTCAAACCACTATAATGAAATCTTTACAACGCATGGTACGATCATGATTCTATTCATGGCGATGCCATTTTTAATTGGTTTAATCAACGTCGTTGTTCCTCTTCAAATTGGTGCACGTGACGTTGCATTCCCTTATTTGAACAACCTTAGCTTCTGGACATTCATGGTCGGAGCAATGCTGTTCAACATTTCCTTCGTTATTGGAGGATCACCAAGTGCAGGCTGGACGAGTTACATGCCGCTCGCCGGAAATGATTTCTCACCAGGACCTGGACAGAACTACTACTTGCTCGGGCTCCAAATTGCAGGTATTGGTACACTTATGACAGGTATTAACTTCATGGTGACCATCTTAAAAATGCGTACTAAAGGTATGACACTTATGCGTATGCCAATGTTTACATGGACAACATTGATTACGTCTGTCATCATCGTGTTTGCATTCCCTGTACTAACAGTTGCTTTAGCACTTATGACATTTGATCGTTTATTCGGTTCTGCATTCTTTACACTCGAAGCAGGCGGTATGCCGATGCTTTGGGCGAACCTATTCTGGATTTGGGGACATCCTGAGGTATATATTGTTATCCTGCCGGCTTTCGGTATTTTCTCAGAAATCTTTGCGACGTTCTCAAGAAAGCAGTTGTTTGGTTACAAAGCGATGGTTGTCTCGATTGTGGCAATCTCTGTTCTTAGTTTCCTTGTGTGGGTTCACCACTTCTTTACAATGGGGAACAGTGCAGCGGTTAACTCATTCTTCTCGATTACAACAATGGCGATTTCTGTACCAACAGGTGTGAAAATCTTTAACTGGCTCTTTACGATGTATCGAGGCCGTATCAGCTTTACATCACCAATGCTTTGGGCACTTGGTTTCATCCCAAACTTCGTAATCGGTGGTGTAACTGGGGTTATGCTTGCGATGGCAGCTGCGGATTACCAGTACCATAACACGTACTTCCTTGTATCCCACTTCCACTATGTATTAATCGCAGGTACTGTATTTGCTTGTTTTGCTGGTCTTGTTTTCTGGTATCCAAAAATGTTTGGTTACAAGTTAAACGAAAGAATCGGCAAATGGTTCTTCTGGGTATTCATGATCGGATTTAACATCTGTTTCTTCCCGCAGTACTTCCTAGGACTGCAAGGAATGCCAAGACGTATCTATACGTATGGACCAGAAGATGGCTGGACTGCACTAAACTTTATTTCAACAATTGGTGCATTTATGATGGGTATCGGATTCATCATCCTTTGCTACAACATTTACTACAGCTGGAGACATTCAAAACGTGAAGTGTCTGGAGACAGCTGGGGAGAAGGACGTACACTTGACTGGGCGACATCTTCTGCAATTCCGCCGCATTATAACTTTGCAGCACTTCCAGAAGTGACAACACCAGATGCATTCCATCATTGGAAGCAAAACAATGTGGACGTTCATCCTGAAAAAGAATTCAAGAAAATTCACATGCCGCACAATTCAGGCAGACCGCTGATCATGTCTGCATTCTTTGGACTTGGTGCATTCGGTCTTGTATTTGAATGGTACTGGATTGGCGTTATTGGCTTAATCGGTGTATTCGCAACGATGATTTTACGTTCATTCGAATATGACGATGGCTACTATATTCCTGTTGAAGAAGTCATTGAAACAGAGAAAAAGAATAAGGAGGCGCAGAAGTAATGGGACATAATGATAGCAGCTATGCAAATGCACCGCTTGAATATCGCTCTGAAACCGGACGTTTAAACATCCTTGGTTTCTGGATATTCCTTGGCGCGGAAATCGTGTTATTCTCAACACTTTTTGCGACCTACTTTGTTCTACATGGCAGAACAGCTGGCGGCGTTTTACCAGCTGAGCTGTTTGATATGAAGCTTGTATTGATCATGACATTCCTGCTATTGGTTAGTTCATTTACATGCGGGATTGCTGTTCATGAAATGCGCCGTGGAAGTACAAAAGGGGTTGTCATTTGGACGATTCTCACACTGCTTCTAGGTGCAGGCTTCGTTGGATTCGAGATTTTTGAGTTCTTCCATTATGTACATGAGGGTGCGAGCATCCATACAAGTGCGTACTGGTCTGCATTCTTTGTACTTTTAGGAACTCACGGACTGCACGTATCGATCGGTATCTTCTGGATTACCGGGATCTTGTTCCAAATTAAAAAACGTGGATTAACTCCACAAACAGCAGCGAAGATTTTCATCTCAAGTCTATACTGGCATTTCCTTGATGTTGTATGGATTTTCATCTTCACAGCTGTTTACTTGATCGGATTAGGGGGGCTTTTGTGATATGGCTGGAAAAACACATTCCTCAGCAGAGCACGAACACTTCCCTTGGAAACACGTAGTTGGCTTTATCCTATCTATTGTGCTGACAGTCTTAGCATTCTGGATTGCGATTGGAGCTGAAATTGGCAGTTCCGCAAAACTATGGATTATCTTTGGTTTTGCGTTCATTCAAGCATTCTTGCAGCTGTTCATGTTTATGCACATGACAGAGAGCGAGAACGGAACTGTTCAAGTCGGAAATACTTTGTTTGGTCTGTTCTGTGCGATTATCTTCGTCATCGGATCTGTTTGGATCTTTGCGGCTCACTACAGCCACGGAGAGAACAGTAAAGACGGTTATTCACCGTCTGCGCCAAAGCAGTCTGAGCATTCAGAGAAATAATAAAAAAACCACTCATCTCTTGAAGGTGAGTGGTTTTTATCATGATGGTGATAACGCTTCCAATAGTTGGGCGATATCTATCTGCTGCTGAATCTTTTGCGAATGAATGGAAGTCCGTAGATGAGGAACGCTGCAATGTGAGCCAAAATCACGTTAATGGCAAAGAATGCGATCATGAAGGTATGTCCTGCTGGAGATAAACTGCTTGTCATGTAAAGACCGAAGAAAATCCACATAATCATAATGGGTGGAATAGATGCTAATGCAATCTTTCTGTTTTCCAGCCATAAAAACAGGGGTGTAGCCGTTGCTATACATAGGTACGCAAAGAACATATCCATCGTATCCAACTCCTTTGTAAGTTGATGTTCAAATCAAATGAGAGGTCAGGATGCAATTGTGTCTGTTTTTAGGAGATATTGTGAACATTTTGTTACAAGTATTATACCACAATTGACTTTGAAGTAAACGTAATAATTGGAAAATGGGCCTTATTCCATACAAAATGGTTTTGTTCCTCAGTGCAGCTTATCTCATCTGATGTTTACTTGTCATATCGCCACATAGGTCATTGAATTTTCCCCTTAAAATCTGTAAAATAAACTTTTTAAAGGACTTGAGATCGATTGAATGAAAAGTGTATAGAGGGATTTTTTCCTATTGTTAGGATGAAAAGTATTTCATTTTTTGAAAATTGAATGGAACCTTTCGGATGTATCTTCCGTCATATTTAAGGTGAGTTGATTTTGTGAAAATTTCAATCTAATATAAATAAGGGCTTTTATGTTTTGTAATAAGGGTGGTTAGTTCATGAACAAGCAGAATACATCTCCTTACTATCAAGGAGATTTGATTTTTATATTTTTAGCCTTCTTTGCCATCAGTGTCATTGCGATTTATGCTGCGGGTCAATTTGGGCAGTACGGATCTAATGCATGGACCAGACAGATTATTTACTACATGGTCGGAGTTATATGTATTGTTGCCATAAATTACTTTGATTTGGAGCAATTAGAGAAGCTAAGTCTCTATATTTTTATAGGCGGCATACTGCTGTTGCTTTTTCTGAAGGTTGCTCCTGCACAAATCGGAGGTCATGATTTTGCTCCAATCAAAAATGGTGCAAAAAGCTGGTTTGTGTTACCTGGAATAGGGACATTTCAGCCTTCAGAGTTCATGAAAATTGGTTTGATTATGATGCTTGCATCTGTCATTGGAAAGTCTACACCTAGAGGAAAGCGGACATTAGAGGATGATATTTTCCTTCTATTAAAAATTGCCGGGGTGGCAGCTGTACCAGTTGGACTGATCTTCTTGCAGGATGCAGGGACTGCGGCTGTTTGTATGTTTATTGTTGTGGTGATGGTGTTTTTATCAGGGATCAATTGGAAACTGATCTCTCTCATCGGTTCAGTGGTTGTGCTTTTAGTTGCCTCTGTTTTAGCTGTGATCATCTTATTCCCTGATTTTGCGAAAACAATAGGCATCCAGCAGTACCAGATCAACCGGATCACCGCTTGGCTGCCTGATAGTTCTTCAACAGCCAACCAAGCACAGACGCAGGATGCATCTGGATCTGATAAATATCAAGTAGAGCAGGCGATTATGGCCATTGGTGCAGGGCAGATTTTTGGGAATGGCATTAAAAACTTAAAGGTCTACGTTCCTGAAGCACAAACGGATATGATTTTCTCCATTATAGGTGAAGCCTTTGGCTTTATCGGCTGTGCGTTTGTTGTGATCATGTTCTTCTTCTTGATTTACCGGCTTGTCGTACTGATTGACCGTATCCATCCTTATAGCCGATTTGCGTCATTCTTCTGCGTAGGATATACAGCATTGATTGTAATTCATACGTTCCAGAACATTGGCATGAACATAGGCGTGATGCCTGTAACAGGGATTCCACTCTTATTTATCAGCTTTGGAGGAAGCTCTGTCTTGTCCGTTCTCATTGGATTCGGGATCGCCTATAACGCAAGCGTTCAATTAACGAAATATCAAAGTTATTTATTTAAATAAAACGGGTAAGGGCAGTCTAAGTATAGGCTGTCTTTTTTTATGCGAGTTTTCATTTTTGAAAAGCCCTATGTCTTTGCCTTATGATAGAAGAAGTGAAGGAGGTCTTCGAATTGAACAAAACGATAGAAGCCATATTAAATCATCGATCCATCCGTTCGTTTACAGACGAGCGTTTGACAGAAGAAGAGGTGCTGACACTGATTAAAAGTGCACAGGCTGCTTCGACATCAAGCTATGTACAGGCGTATAGTATTATTGGGGTGACAGATCAGGAGAAGAAGGCCAAGCTTGCTGAACTGGCTGGGAATCAGCCTTATGTTGAGAAGAATGGGCATTTCTTTGTCTTCTGTGCAGACTTGAAACGCCATGATCATATTGCAAAAAGAGCAGGGAAGAATCATCAGGAGGCGTTTGAGAACACGGAAGCCTTTCTCATTAGCGTCATCGATGCGGCATTGGCTGCACAAAATGTCAGTGTTGCTGCAGAATCAATGGGACTTGGGATCTGCTATATTGGCGGACTGCGTAATCAGCTGAGAGAAGTCTCTGAAGTGCTTGAAACGCCATCTTATGTGCTGCCGTTATTCGGTCTGGCTGTTGGTCATCCAGCTAACCAGTCGTCTCAAAAGGAACGGCTGCCAGTTGAACTCATCTATCATGAAAATTCATATCAGCAAGATGAAGCGCATGTGGATCGTTATTTAAAAGAATACGATGATCGTATTTCGGCATATTATGAAGAACGAACAAACGGTGAGAGAAAAGATACTTGGTCTGAGCAGATGCTGCGGGGCTTTAGTCAGCCAAAGCGTGCCTTCCTTGGAGAATTTGTGAAAGAGAAGGGCTTTAATCGAAAATAAATAAGACATCCCCCTTTCCATTTAAGAGAGGGGGATTTCTGTAAGAGGTGCAGCATAATGAAATTAAGTATACTGGATCAATCTCCTTTGATTGGAGACGCAACACCTGCTGAAGCACTGAAGCAGACGGTTGAACTGGCGAAGCAAGCGGAGAAGTGGGGCTATCACCGTTTTTGGGTATCAGAGCATCATTTTTCAAACCGGCTTGCAGGATCGAGTCCAGAGGTGCTTCTCGGCCATTTATCAGCCGTTACGTCGCACATCCGCATTGGCTCTGGCGGCGTCATGCTTCCCCACTACAGTGCCTATAAAGTAGCAGAGAACTTCAGGGTTCTCGAAGCGCTGGCTCCCGGCAGAATCGATCTTGGGATTGGACGTGCCCCTGGTGGTATGCCCATTTCTTCCATTGCCCTTCATCATGGTGAGCGAAAGCGTCTAGGCGACCAATATCCTGAGCAGGTAGAGGAATTGAAGGTGTATTTACATGATCTAGCGGATGAATTTTACCCGCTGCCTCATTTGACCGCTTCTCCGAAGGTTGAGACCGCGCCAGAAGTATGGATGCTCGGTTCCTCTGGCGGGAGTGCAAGGCTTGCGGCGAAAGCAGGTGCAGGCTACACGTTTGCTCTTTTTATTAATGGTGAAGGCGGAGAAGATTCTGTGGAGCAATATATCAATCGATTTGAACCTTCAGTATTCGGTGAAAAGCCGCGTGTCAGTCTGGCAGTCTTTGTTTTATGTGCCGAAACAGAGGAGCAGGCAGAAAAACTGGCTGTCAGCTTAGATTTATCTTTACTTGCCAATGAACAAGGGCTGAATCTTGAAGGCTTTCCTTCATATGAAGAGGTACAGTCGTATTCCTACAGTCCATATGAACAAAAACGAGTGGCTGCTAATCGTCAAAGGATGGTCGTTGGAACGCCAGCATCTGTGAAAGAGCAGCTGACCGCACTCGCGAAGGCTTATCGGACAGATGAATTGATCGCTGTGACCATCACACATCACATGCAAGACCGGCTCACATCGTATCGTTTATTAAAAGAAGCCTTTGATGCATAACGTATGTATATTTATCGCCTGCGGAGCCAGTACAAGGGGAAAAGGAGCATCATGGTGAGGAAGAAGGCGGCTGACACGAGCAGGCTGAGCGGGTAGATACAGGAAGTATAAACAGACAGCTCGCATGCTTGATGAAAAGGACGAGGCTGCTTCGTATGTAAAAAGGTTAGAAAATAAACCAAGGTGATCGTCAGGAAAAAAGCAGTAAAAAAAGAAACGATCCATAGCAATATCAACATGAGTTTCTCTTTCCTCCATATATGATCGAAAAGCCTTGATGAGCTTATCCGCTCATACAAGGCTTTTCTTGTGATTCACATTTATTCAGGGTAAATTTCGAAAGCTTCCTTCGTTTGTACGGTATCTGATTTTCCTTTCAAGCTTGCATACGCAAGCATTGTATACTCACCAGCTTCAAGCTTCTGGCCTTGATTGATTGTGCCATTCCATTTTACGCGGTGCTCTCCTTTATCAACATGTTGATAAACACCAGCTTCACCTAAATACTCTCCATCGGTCGAGTAGACAAGGAATGCAAGGTTCTCAGCACCGCCAGGCAGGTAGCTGCTAATGACATAGCTTCCAGCACGATTGTCCGGCTCTACGGAAACAGAAGTGACGCGCGGATAATCAGGCTCTTTCACAATCAATAAAGTAGGGATTTCTGTGATCTTTCTGCCATTTTCGCGAAGGGTTATGCTGCCTTGGTACGTCCCTTTTTTGGTTTTTCCGTAATTCACCTGTACTGCGGAAGTAAAGGATCCAGTGGAATTCCCTTTGACGGTGATTTTTTTCGTTCCGTTTGTACTAATGCCGCTGCCATTGAATTTGTAATCAATGGTATACGTTTTCGGTGCTTTTGAAAGGTTTTCTACCTTAAATTTTTTCGTTTTGATTTGAACGCCTTTTTCCTTTAAGAAAGTGCCGTAAGAATAGCTCGCATCAGAAACGATAGAAGACGCCTGAAGTGATTCCATGATTCGAACGCTGCCTGTTCCTTGTGTGTTATGAGGGAATGGGCTGCCATTTGCGTCAAACAGTTTTTCTGCTGTATTCATCAGCAATGCTTTGATTTGTTCAGTTGAGTACGATGGTTTTGCTTGTTTGATGATCGCTGCAACTCCTGCCACATGCGGAGATGCCATACTTGTTCCTTGCTTAGACCCATATCCGTAAGGCTGAGAAGGATCATGCGTTGGGATCGTACTCACAATGCTGACGCCAGGTGCTGATAGATCAGGCTTAATCATCCACGTATCCACAACCGGTCCGCGGGATGAGAAGTCAGCGACTTGCTCACTAAGTTCCTTGACAAATTGAATGGAGAAAGCCGTTGTATCGTTTCCAGCCTCAATGGCTTTAATAAGCGCTGTTCCTTCAGCTTTTGACAGCTTAATCGTAGGAAGTGCGAGTCCTGGTACGTCGACTGGGATTTCTCCATCGGTATTGTTATACATCACAACGCCGATTGCACCAGCGGCTTTTGCATTGTCGACTTTATCCACAAAAGCAATGGCACCACGTTCAATTACGGCCACCTTTCCTTTCACATCGATGTCTTCAAACGCCTTTTCGTCACCGATTCCTGCTTGGACGAGTGTGACTTGTTTTTGGTCAAGCGCTTTTAAATCACTCTCTTGGTAGTAGCCCATGACTTTTGCAGTAGAATAGTTCGGGAATTTCACATTGTAAAGGCTGTACGGAAGCTGAGTTGCTCCGACAGAAATGGCCTCTCTTGACGTGCCGGGAGAACCGACTGTCCAGCTGTTCGGACCGCTGTTTCCATTCGAAGTAACAGCGACAACGCCTTCAGACATGGCCCAATCAAGTGCAATGCTCGTTGCATAATCAGGGTTATTGACACTGTTTCCAAGAGAGAGGTTCATGACATCTGCTCCGTCAGTAACAGCCCGGTCGATGCCTGCAAGAACGTTCTCAGTTGTTCCAGATCCACCTGGTCCAAGTACACGGTATGCAAGAAGCGTGGCATCCTTTGCGACCCCTTTAATTTGTCCATTTGCCGCAATCGTTCCTGCCACGTGTGTGCCGTGATCTGTGGATTCGCCTCTAGGATCTCCTTTAGGTGTCTCTTGCGGAGAATAATCATTATCAACAAAATCATAGCCTTTGTATAAACCGAAGTTTCCTTTTAAATCAGGGTGGGTATAGTCTACTCCAGTATCAATGACTGCGACTTTGACCCCTTTTCCAGAATAGCCGGCATCCCATGCTTTTGGTGCACCGATAAATGGAGCGCTTTTATCCATAAGCGGGGAGACATCTTCGTTTGGAAGCTGGATGCTTTCTTTTTTCACTTCATCGGTTTTATATGTAACATCCGGATAAACGGCTTTTACTCCATCCACTGCGAGCAGCTTCGGGATTTCGTTTGCAGGAAGTTTCATAGAGAAACCAGAGAAAACTTTTTCATATTCTTGACGAACACTCGCTTTATCTACCTCTTTGAGTGCTGCGTTCTTTACTTTTGTTCGAGATTTTTTGAGGGAGGCCTTTGTTTGTGATTCGCCTTCTTGCTCGGCTTCAACTAAGGATTTTTCCTTTAATTCAACAATGACAGTGGTTTGTTTTTTCGAGTTGACATTGATTTCACCGAAGATTTCTGCTTTTTCTAGTTCCATCTTTTTGTTAGATGGAGCAGCAGCAGCCTGTTGACCGGTAAAGAATGTGGATAAAATAAAAATAGTGGAGAACAAAAGAACAGAAGAACGAGATATTACCTTTTTCATTTATTTTCCCCTTTCTAGCTGTGTTTTTAGGGAGATAGCCTTTCTTTTTGTGGATAAATAGGAAAGATTCACTGCCCGTTATTAAGTATTCAATACGTTGAAAACAATTCCTTTACTAAAATGGTCTTATTTTACATAGTTATAAAGAACTATTTTGTTTATAAAGTCGCACTTATTCACAAATGTCTGTTGATAACTCAATTATTCAGATACATATATGGAAAATAAAAAATTTACATACACAAAATCTAGTAAGAGGGTGTTGATATGTGGATAAACCCTGTTGATAAGGTGTGCTTATCTTTGGGATAGCGTGTGCATAAAATTTTCATTGAAACATCCAGGCACATGATGATCTTCTGCACTTTTCAACAAAACTTCTGAAAACTAGTTGGTTTTTTCACCCAGATTGTGACAAACCTCTCTTTTTTCTCGGGATATGATAGGAGCAGTTGTTTTGCTAGAGCTGCTAGATTCTAAGAAAAGCGGAGGGATGTTCAGTGAAGAAATTAAAAAGCTGGTTGAGCGTATGGTTTGGTTTTATGATGAATGTGCTTGTGAACCCTGGTGTGATGATGAAACAGCAAGGGTTTCAGGCGGCCGCGGCGGATGCTGGATTCTTTGAAGTAGTGAAAGAGAGAGAGCTGGAGAAACTGGCAGAAGAACATAAGAAGAAACGCAGGATAGAGAAGCGGTTTACTCAAAGTCTGATGATGCTTGAAGAGAAGACGATGCGAGAGGCGCGTGCTGGTCCGCTCTTACCTTTACAGAAAAAGTGAAACAGGGTAAAATCCCACATAAGAAATGTTATCTGCTGGGAGAGGATACCCCTTGAAGATATATAAAATATTGAATAACAACGCAGTGATTGTGAAGGAGGGCGATCAGGAGAAAATTGTGATGGGACCCGGAATTGCTTTTCAGAAGGGGAAAAATGACGTCGTTCCTCTTCAAAAAATAGAGAAAATCTTTGTTGTGCGTGAAGAAAATGAGAAATTCAAACAAATTCTTGCCACATTGCCAGAAGCGCATATTGAGGTAGCAGAGCATATCATCAGTTATGCAGAGGGGAAACTCATGATGCCGCTCAGTGATCACATTCACATATCACTGACTGATCATTTGTCCTTCGCCATTGAACGCCTTCAAAAAGGCATTGTGTTATATAATAAATTGCTTGGTGAGATCAAAGTCTTATATAAGCAGGAATATGAGATTGGAAAGTATGCCATTCGTTATGTAAAGGAGCGGCTTGGGGTTGAACTGCCGGACGATGAGGCAGGATATGTGGCACTTCATATTCATACGGCCAAAATGAATACGGAGTCCATGAAAAAGACCGTGAAATATACAACGATGATTAAAGAAATGATCGAGCATATTGAAAGATATTTTCAGCATTCAATTGATGAGGATAGTATTTCCTATCAGCGGCTTGTGACACATTTGAGGTATGCATTAGGCAGGTTGGAATCAAATGAGGCATTTCAAATCATGGACGAAGACATGCTGATTTTTATCCAAACAAAATATGATACAGCGTACCGGTGTGCACTTGGACTTGCTGATTTGTTAAAAGATGAATATGGACTTCATCTCCCTGAATCGGAGATCGGCTACATCACGCTGCATGTCCAGCGTCTGCAGGAAGCCGAATTGGTTTAAAATGATGTGCCTGCATGCAGGCTTTTTTTTATGCACACTACTCTTATTAGTGTACATGGGTCATTGGATTTGAAAAAAGAGGTTGACGCATGTCACAGTCTTATACTATGATGAAAGCGTAATCAAAATTTGATACCGCGGGATTGTGACTGTCAGGCAGGCAAGACCTAAAATTTGCGTAACGAGGGGACGTGTATGTCCTTTACTCGTTGGTGAATTTTAGGTCTTTTTTGCTTTAAAAAAGGAGGAAACTTCATGGATTATCAAAAAACAGCCAAAGAATTAACAAAACTGTTAGGCGGAAAAGAAAATGTCATCAGTGCTACGCATTGTGCAACAAGACTCAGATTGGTGGTGAAAAATGAGGATTTGATTGACAAAGAGGCCATTGAAGAACTTGAAGGTGTAAAAGGGGCTTTCTCAAGTTCAGGACAATTTCAAGTCATTTTTGGAACGGGATCTGTCAACAAAGTATATGAACCATTTGCTCGTGAGACTGGTCTTGAGACTGGCGACGAGAAACAAAAGCCTGTCAGCCATGATGAAGCAGTGAAACAAAAAATGAATCCACTTGCGCGTTTTGCAAAGACGTTATCGAATATTTTTGTACCAATCATTCCAGCAATTGTGGCAAGCGGTTTGTTAATGGGTCTCTTAGGTATGATGAAAGCCTTCAAATGGGCTGATCCAAGCTCTGCGATCTTCCAAATGCTTGATATGTTCTCAAGTGCAGCCTTTATCATTTTGCCGATTTTAATTGGGGTCAGTGCAGCGAAAGAGTTTGGCGGAAATCCGTATTTAGGGGCTGTCATTGGGGGAATTATGATTCACCCGAATCTGCTTAATCCGTGGGGATTGACGGAAGCAAAACCTGAATATATGCATTTATTCAATATTGATATTGCTCTTCTTGGTTACCAAGGGACGGTTATTCCAGTGTTATTGACCGTATATATCATGTGCCTTGTTGAGAAGAATTTAAGAAAAGTCGTTCCGAACAGTATTGATTTACTTGTGACCCCATTTGTGACGGTGATTGTCACTGGATTTGTGACATTTATTGCAGTTGGACCGCTTGGAAGAATGCTTGGTACAGGCATTTCGAATGCACTGACATTTATTTATGACCATGCAGGGTTCTTAGCAGGACTCATTTTCGGCGGTGCTTACTCTTTGATTGTGCTCACAGGGGTTCACCATAGCTTCCATGCGATTGAGGCAGGGTTGCTGAATGATATTGGGCGTAACTATTTGCTGCCAATCTGGGCAATGTCCAATGTCGCGCAAGGCGGGGCAGGATTGGCTGTTTTTTTCTTAGCCAAGCGTGCAAAAACAAAAGAAATTGCCCTTCCTGCTGCCTTCTCTGCTTTTTTAGGAATTACTGAGCCTGTTATATTCGGTGTAAACCTCCGCTATCGTCAACCATTTATTGCGGCGATGATTGGAGGAGCATTGGGCGGGGCATTTGTAGTTTTCACGAAGGTAGCAGCCAATGCTTATGGTTTAACAGGCATTCCGATGATTGCGATTGCAGCACCATTCGGTGTTCAGAATGTGGTCAATTATGTGATTGGTATGTTAATCGCTGTTGCTGTTTCATTTATTCTCACTATCATTTTTAAAATAAAAGAAGTCGAAAAATAATCAAGGAGTGGTCACAGTCATGACAACAACTGACGCAGCACTTCGTCAAAAGGTAGCAGACCGTATTCGAAACTATGAGCATTTGGTCAAAAAGGATGTGTACCGGCAGCATTTTCATTTGATGCCGCCAGTCGGTCTTTTAAATGACCCGAATGGACTGATTCAGTGGAAAGGAATTTACCACGTCTTTTATCAGTGGCAGCCATTCAAAACGGGGCATGGTGCAAAATTCTGGGGGCATTATACATCGACAGATCTAGTCAATTGGCAGCACGAAGAAGCCGCTCTTGCCCCAAGTGATTGGTTTGATCAAAACGGCTGTTATTCTGGCAGTGCATTTATAAACGATGGGCAGATGCATGTGATGTACACTGGAAACGTTCGGGATGAACAAGGGAACCGTGAGACGTATCAATGTTTAGCTGTTTCAGAGGACGGTATTCACTTTCACAAAAAAGGTGTCGTGGCGACGCTGCCGGAAGGATTCACCGCCCATTTTCGAGATCCAAAGGTATGGAAGCGAAATGGCCAGTGGTACATGGTCCTTGGTGCACAAAGCTTAGACCTCAAAGGACACCTTGTCTTATTTACCTCTGATACGTTAGAGAATTGGACGTTTCAAGGCACGATTGCAGGCAGCGGAAAGAATGGTTTAGACAATTTCGGCTATATGTGGGAGTGTCCAGACCTGTTTGAATTAGACGGCCGGGATGTATTGATTGTGTCACCGCAAGGACTCAAGCCGGATGGCTTAAAATATCACAACACACATCAATCAGGCTATTTTGTTGGCACATTGGATGATCATTCCTATCAATATACACACGGAGCGTTTGAGGAGCTGGACCGCGGCTTTGACTTCTATGCGCAGCAAACCTTTCTAGACGAATCAGGCAGACGACTTTTAATCGGGTGGATGGGGGTACCTGATCAAGGAGAAGAACATCATCCGACGATTTCTTATCAATGGATACACTGCCTCACGATCCCGAGAGAGCTCCGTTTAGATGATGACGGACATCTGATTCAAAAACCAGTAAGTGAACTTCAATCCATGCGGACCAATGAACAAGAGCATGTTTTTCACATTAAACGTTCTGTTCATTCCATCCCTGTAGATGATATTACGAGCGCAGAGGTATTCATTGATCAAATTGACACACAAAAAGGGTTTGAATGCTGTATCCGTGCAGCTGCACGCATCATCTATGATAAAGAGGAAGGAAAGCTGACATTAGAGCGGGATCGATTTGAAGATCGATCAAAGGAAGTTCGTGAAGCAGCAATAGAGGAATTACACGATCTTCATATCTTTATTGATGCATCGTCGATTGAGATTTTTGTAAACGGAGGCCGAGAAGTTTTTACTGCACGTTACTTTCCTTCCCCGGGAAATAAATCGATCTCCATCAGTGGAAGAAATGAAACAAAGCTGACATTGAAGACATGGCATTTACAAAAAGAAGCAGGTCGTTGATCTGCTTTTTTCTAGTGAGATCAGCCTGTATCTTAGAGCCTATAGCGTGTATATACAAGGGTGGCCTAAAGCGGTTTGATGACGTTTTACATATATGATAACAGGTGGAATTATGGTATCATTTTAAAATATATACAGCTGAGGCTGACGTTTATCCAAATGCGGTAGGACAAAAAGGGGTTGTTTACTTGAATTCAAAACAGCAGCCGACGACTAGAAAACGCTTGGAGACAATGGCAGATCATGTTGAAGATAAACGTGAAGAATATAAGGAATTGCTCATTCAAGTTCAATCTATTCTCGGTGAACCTTCTTTAGAGCAGGAAGAAGTGAAAGAGAAGCTGTCAGATACGTATAAACAAATGAAAGAATATGCTTTATTTGTTGAATCCATTGAAGCCTTTATTCGAAAAATGGCGAAAGAGTCCGATCAGCAAAAATAGGCGTTCATGTATGGATAAAAGAGTGTACTCGGAAGCGGGTACGCTTTTTTTATTCAATAAGATTATTCAGAAATTTAAATGAAAGCGTTGACATTTGTGTTGTCATGATCAATAATAAATAAAAATTTCATCTGAGCATGTACAGGAGGAACGATATGAACTATACAACCAAGAAATGCCTGATCACCTTTATTATTGTCCTGTTTTCTATGAGTTTTCTTTTTCCTTCCGTTTCTTCTGCCCGAAATCATACGTCATCTGCTGCGTCAACTGCTTCAGTCCCGTCTGGTCAATATTATCGTTTACAAGAGGTAGCTCTGCATTCTCACGTTCAAAAAGCTTCTCTTTATTACACAACAGATGGCAGCCAGCCGACAACTCAAAGTCAGTTATACAAAAAGCCCATTCATATCGAAACTGATACGACTTTAAAAGTAAGCGCTTACAAAAATAGGCATCGACTTGCTACGTCTACGTACAATTATCGTTTTGTCACACGAGAGGATATCGCATCATCTTTTTTATCTTTTGAATATCAAGGAATGCCTTATCGGTTGTACATTCCGAAAAATCATAAGAGGGGTAAAGCCTATCCTTTAGTCCTCTTCTTACATGGAGGCGGGGAGAGGGGAACAGACAATCAAAAGCAGTTACTTGCGAATGATGGTGCAGTTTTATGGGCTTCTCCTGAAGTTCAAAAGAAACATCCTTCGTATGTACTTGCACCTCAGGCGCGAAATGCTGTCGATGGAGGCTTTGCATTAACAAGAAATGTGCAAAATGAAATTGATCTGACGAATGTGTTTCAATTTTCACCAGATTTACACAAAGCTTATGATGTCCTTCAGCATGTGTTAACTTCTTATCAGATTGACCAGAAAAGAATTTATGCGACGGGTTTATCACAAGGTGGATTTGGCACGTACCAGTTGAACATCACATATCCTCGTTTGTTTGCAGCGATGATTCCTATTGCTGGGGGTGCAGATCCGAGCAAGGCGGGAATTTTAGCGAGCAAGCCAATATGGGCATTTCATGCAGAGGATGATTCCATTATCCCTATCAGCTATGCGAGAAATACAATTCAAGCTATTCAAAAAGCTGGCGGCCAGCCGCTTTATACGGAGTATGCAAGCAAGTATGGATATGACCATGCATCATGGACGCCTGCTTATGAGACGCCAGGCTTAACAGATTGGCTGTTTGCACAGAGACGAAGCTTTCGATAAACAAAAACCGATTCACCTCCTAACAAGGCGAATCGGTTTTTTCTGTTTTATTTGTCAAAACGATGAGCAGAATGCTTTGTTGGTCCGATGTATTCGTTTAGCTGGAAAGAGCCTTTAATGGCAGCCGTGATGAATTCTTTTGCTGCATAAATGGCTTCTTTCACGTCTGATCCATTCGCTAGTTCAGCTGTGACTGCTGCTGAGAATGTGCAGCCTGCGCCGTGTGTGTATTCTGTGTCGATTTTATCTGTTTCAAGGCGTTCGAAGGTTTGTCCATCATAAAGCAAATCGATGGCTTTGTCTTCGCTGAGCTTACCGCCTCCAGTGATAACCACATACTTTGCACCAAGTTCGTGAATGCGTTTTGCTGCTTCTTCCATTTGTTCGATCGTTTTGATCTCGCCGATTCCGCTTAATTGACCTGCTTCGAAAAGATTAGGTGTGATAACGGTTGCCAGTGGCGTGAGCTTTTCACGCAATGCTTCCGCGTGCTCTGGGTAAAGGACTTCGTTCGCACCCTTACAAACCATGACAGGATCAATGACGACATTTTTTAGGTCATATGTTTTGATGGTGTCAGCTGCAAGCTCAATCACGTCGACGGTTGGAAGCATACCCGTTTTCAGCGCATCTACACCAATACCTTCTACAATGGTAGAGAGCTGCGCGCGAATTGTCGCCGTATCAATTGGAAACACCTGATGATCCCAATGATTATGAGGGTCCATTGCAACGACAACGGTTAAAGCTGTCATCCCGTAGACGTTTTTTTCTTGAAACGTTTTTAAATCTGCTTGGATACCTGCACCGCCGCTTGAATCCGAACCTGCGATGGTGAGTGCTTTATTCATAGACATAGTTGCTGAACCTCCAATGTGATGTGTAACAGTTACTGTTCTATCCCTTATTATAATCAGCTTTTCCATTTATCACAATGAAACGGCATAAAAAAGCGTTCCTCTCATCGGAACGCCTCTCTTTCTTACCTTTTACAAATCACCAATTTTCCTTTTTTCAGTTCATCTAAAAGGGTTAAAGCTAACTCTTGATCGGCCCCAGCTGACATCATTTTGGCCATCAGTTCATCATCCCGGGTGCGAATGACATTGGCGACTTGATCCAAAATCCCTTGATCGACCGCAGTCATGCTTTTGGCATCTGTATACTCCGTTACGGTATCAGAGCGTTCTGGGTCGTACGCAAAAACAAAAACAGCGTCTTTTGATGAACCCGATGAATGAATGTGGTCAATGGTCTGTTTTGCTTCTTTACTATTTTCCACCGTGATATATTCCATCATGATCACTCCTTTTCATCAAAAATTCCCATTTTCCCCTCAAATCAAACCGCCTTTTATATCATGAGAAGATAGTCAATTTATGTTTTAATGGAAAAAGACGAATCTATTAAAGGAGTAAGCTGCATATGAAGATTTCCTTATTAATTGTGACACATAACCGGCTCAGCGCACTGTGTGAGCTGCTTGAATCCATTACAAGACAAACCGTACAGCCTTTTGAAATTGTTGTCGTCAATGATGCAGGAGAGCGAGTCGACATCATTCAGGAACTTTACCCTGAGCTTCCGATCCGCTTGATTCATTTAGATGAGAATGTCCAGCATGTAAATGCCAGAAATGTGGGGGTGCGGGAGCTGACAGGAGACGTCATCATGCTGAGTGACGACGATGATTACTTCACACCTTGTCATATCGAACGTATGAGCAAGGCGCTGGAAGATGCCGATTTTGTCTTTTCTGATGCAGAAATTGTATCATTTGAAGAAAAAGGCGCGACCCGTTTCCCGCTGTCGAGGCGTTTGTTTGCTTATACAGCGGATATTGAGGATATGCGTGTCTTTTCTACATATGTTCCTTCGGGCAGTATGTACAAACGCTGTATACACGATGAGATTGGCTATTTTGATCCAGCGATGCATCATTATTGGGACTGGGACTTCTTTTTGCGTGTATCACAGCATGCCCGAGTCAAACGAGTGCCAGCGGCGAGCGTGATCTATGCGTTTTTTGACGGCGGTGGAAATCAGTCTAGTGATCTTGGTGAAACAAGGAAGAACTACTTAGATGATTTAAGTGAAAAGCATGAACTGGGCGATCTGCCGACAGCGAACTTTGCGATATTATTAGAAGAACCAGCGATGAAAAAAAGAGAATCAGAGAGTGAGATTGTGTGGGATGGAAAACCGATGATCTCCAGACTAGCGCAGCAAGTAGAAGGAGGAAAATCACAATGAAGCCATTTTTAAATGATAGCTGGTGGGCTGTGATGAAAAGTGAATTTGAACAGCCGTATTATCAGGAATTACGTGAATGGATGAAGGAAGAATATCGCACGCAGACCGTTTTTCCAAAACCAGATGACGTGTATCGTGCTCTTCATTTGACGTCATATGAAAAGGTCAAAGTGGTGATTTTAGGACAAGACCCTTATCATGGCCCAGGGCAGGCACATGGATTAAGCTTTTCTGTTCAGCCGGGCGTCAAACATCCGCCATCTTTGAGAAATATTTTTCAGGAGCTAAAGGATGATCTTGGCTGTCCTGTTCCAAACCACGGCTCACTTGTCAGCTGGGCAGAGCAGGGTGTGCTGCTGTTAAACACTGTGCTGACTGTGAGAAGGGGCGAGGCGAATTCTCATAAAGGCAAGGGCTGGGAACGTGTGTCAGACCGCGTGATTGATGTGCTGAATCAACGTGAGCAGCCTGTCGTTTTTGTGTTATGGGGAAGACATGCTCAAAACAAGAAAGAACGCATTGATCAAAACAAGCATTTCATCATTGAGTCACCTCATCCAAGTCCTTTTTCTGCAAGAAACGGCTTTTTTGGCAGCCGGCCGTTTTCAAAGGTAAACGCGTATTTAAAGCAAATGGGGATTGAAGAAATCAATTGGTGTATCAAGGATATTGAATGAAAATAGGACGAGGGGAGAGCCCCTTCGTCCTGTTTATTTTAAAAATTTGCGGACCAAGTCGAGTCCGTTTTTCGCATTTGGATAACGGAAGGAAAAATCGAAGCGATTGGTTTGCCGCAGGACGCTTTTTTCATGCGTAAAAGTAAAGAAGCTTTCCTTCCCGTGATATCGCCCCATGCCGCTTTCGCCGACGCCTCCGAATGGCAGGTAAGGGGTAGCGACATGCATAAGCGTGTCATTGATACATCCTCCGCCAAATGAGAGGTTGTCTAGAATATAGGATTCTGTTTCTTTATTTGTTGTAAATAAGTAAAGCGCAAGCGGCTTCGGCCTTGCTTTGATCATATGAACTGCCTCATGCAGAGAATCAAAGGTCATGACAGGCAGAATCGGTCCGAAAATTTCCTCCTGCATGACAGGATCTTCCCATGTGATGTTGTCTAAAATGGTCGGAGCGATTTTGAGCTCCTGTTCATTGCACTGTCCACCTGTGACGATCGATCCATTTGAGAGAAATTGTGTAAGCCTGTCAAAGTGACGCTGGCTGACATTTTTTCCAAAGTGCGGATGCGTTTCGGGATGTTCACCATAAAAGTCACGGATACAGGCTGTCATTTCTCGCAAAAGTTCCTCTTTGATGGATTCATGAACGAGCAAATAGTCTGGAGCAATGCAGGTTTGCCCTGCATTGGTGAACTTTCCAAAGGTGATCCGCTTCGCTGCTAGCTTGATGTCGGCATCAGGCATGACGATGCTGGGACTTTTTCCGCCAAGCTCAAGTGTGACAGGGGTCAAATGCTTTGCGGCGGCTTCCATGACGACTTTGCCAACTGCCACACTTCCAGTAAAGAAGATATAATCAAAGGGCAGTTTCAGCAGTTCTGTACTGACTTCAACACCGCCCTCTACGACAGCCGCATGGTCTTCTTGAAATACACGTTTGATGATAGTGCTGATCACTTGTGAGACTGCCGGCGTCAGCTCAGACGGCTTTAAAATCACGGCATTTCCCGCAGAAATCGCACCGACTAATGGAGAAAGGGCCAATTGGAAAGGATAGTTCCAAGGAGCAATGATGAGCACAGTTCCATAAGGTTCCTTGATAATCATGCTTTTTGATCCGATATGAGTCAGCGGTGTTTTCACGCGAGTTGGCTTCGCCCATTTGTGAAGGTGCTTGATGGTATGATTGATTTCTTCATACACCATCCCAATCTCTGTTGTATAGGCTTCCTGTTCGGATTTATGTAAATCATGGGCTAAGGCCTGTAATATATCCTTTTCATGCTGTTTGATTGCTGCTTTTAAATCTTGAAGAATGCGGATGCGTTCTTGAACCGCCGGCTTCTGAAAGACTTTTTGTTTCTGAAATAGAGCAGTAAGCTTGTCCATTATTCAATCCCTTCATAGACGATTTTGTTTCTTTTATTATGTGTGAATGAAGATGACGGGTCAAATAAGAGAGTCGTGAGCGCACTGCTTTGAAAAAATGAACCCATTTGGTTTGTTCATTTGGTAAAATAATGTTGAAAAGAGATTTTTTTAGATTGGAGGGTCTACCCTTGAATATTCATATATCAAGCCTGCTTCAAAAAATGGAGGAAGCGGTTCAAAAAGCAAAGCAAAGTGGAAATGATGAAGAGGTGAAACGTCAAGTAGCGGCCATTTCTTCACTATGTGATGTCATTCTCGACGCACCATCAAAGGTGCAAATGCCGCAGTCGCCGGCCATCTCACCACCTCCATCGATACATACACCATCAGCGCCATCTGTGACTACAGATCAAGCCATGCTTGAGAAACTCATGGGCACAAGTGGTGCGAAGAAATTTCAGCAAAATGATGAGGGTCAAAAAGAGAAGGACGGGAACGGCGACTCTATTTTTGATTTTTAATGGTCTTGTCACGACAAAGGGAAGGTGATCGGTTTGAAACTATTTTTGGGCGCCATTCAGTGGATGGCATTTTTTATCGCAGCTTCTATTGCCGTACCAATTGCGATTGCACAAGCATTTGAATTGAACCAAGTGCAATCGGCGGAGCTGATTCAAAGTACTTTCTTTTCACTTGGTCTGGTGGCGATGGTGCAGTGTTTATGCGGCCATATGCTGCCGATCAATGAAAGTCCAGCAGGGCTTTGGTGGGGTGTGTATACCCTTTATGCCGGCATGACAGGTACAATCTTTGCGACGTATCCTGAAACCCTGCAAGCATTACAAGGGGCTTTAATTTTTAGTGCTGTTTTCTTTTTTATTTTTAGTTTATTTAAAATCATCAATTGGCTCGCGTCTTTATTTACGCCAGTCGTCACAGGCATTTACCTGCTGCTGCTTGTTGTGCAGCTAAGTCAGCCAATCATGAAAGGGCTGATGGGCATCGGTTATCGGGGAAATCAGGTGGACGGGCTTGTCTTTTGCTTATCGATCTTGATTATTATCCTCACCTTCATGATCAGCCGCTCAAAATGGCATTACTTGAGGCAGTTTTCTGTGTTATTCGCCCTTGCAGGCGGATGGCTGTTATTCGCTCTACTCGGATTGGCGAAGCCGGTTCGAATTCCAGAACAAATCATCGAGTTTCCGAAGCTGTTTCCATTCGGTATGCCGGTCTTTGACAGCGGATTGCTTGTCACGTCCTTTTTTATAACGATTTTACTCATTGTGAACATGCTGGCAAGTATTCGAATTGTGGAAAGCTCAGTGAAGGCATTTGGTGAACTGCGTGAGCGGAAAAGAGCACGTCCTGCTGGTTTTGTCGCAGCATTTGGTCATTTATTAAGCGGGCTGATCGGGGCGATTGCGCCTGTACCTATTTCGGGGGCAGCAGGATTTATCCAGACAACGAAAATTCCATCGAGAAAGCCATTTTTCATAGGAAGTCTGCTCATTGTACTCATTAGTTTATTCCCGCTGCTCATGAGCTTTTTCTCTGCATTGCCATCACCTGTGGGGCTTGCTGTAAACTTTGTGGTCTTCTCTTCTATGATTGGGATTGCGATGTCGGAGTTTGATCAGTATGAGAAAGAAGAAGTCCCGCGGATTCGCTTTGTTCTTGGGATTGCTGTTTTAGCAGGCGTAGGGGCGATGTTTGTGCCTCAGGGGGCCTTGAAAGGCATGCATCCTGTGCTCATTTCATTATTAAGCAACGGTCTTGTTCTAGGTACACTCATTGCGATCGTGGTCGACCAAGTCTTGTTACGAAAGAAAAAGAAATCCGACAATCTCGTGTCAACGTAAAGGGAAAGTTGAATGTCGCCCTTCACCCGCGCTATGATAAATATAATTGACGAGATAAGGAGAATGACGAATGAAACTATTTTTCATTTTAGGTGCTATTAACGCCATGCTTGCTGTTGGACTTGGAGCCTTCGGTGCGCACGGTCTAGAAGGGAAAATCCCTGAAAAATATATAGAAATATGGAATAAAGGTGTTCAATATCAAATGTTCCATGCCATTGGCTTATTTGTTGTCGCTTTTCTTGCAGATAAGCTGTCAGGTGTCTCCTTGGTTCCTGCCGCTGGCTGGGTGATGCTTGCAGGCATCCTTTTCTTCTCAGGAAGCCTTTATGTGCTGGCATTGACGCAGGTGAAGATTCTAGGTGCCATTACTCCTATTGGCGGAGTAGCATTTATCGCCTCTTGGATCATGCTTGTCATTGCAGCAGCAAAAAATTTATAAGCCAATAAACCGATGCTCTCATAGGGGCATCGGTTTTTTTCTTAACTCCAGTAAGGGGTATAGTTGGGCGGTGCTTGATAATATGGGACGTAGTGAGATGGAGGGACAGGATGCGTTTGAGACTCTTCCTCCCGGTGGCAAAATGGTCCGATAAACACACTTGGTTTCACAGGCTTTATCGCCTGCTTCCACTGTGTTTCGTTCATGCAATAAGTATGGGCCATGATGTGAGAAGGGGTGAGGGTGAGAAGGTCTGAGCCTAGGATCACTTCAGGTGTAGATGCGTTAAAAATGGCTAACAAATGAGTTCTGTCTTGGAGAGCGACTTCATAGTGCCACCAGCCTTGAGGCACGTTTGCCACCTGTCCAGGTGTGATGGTGTAGGTGTGCAGTTTTTTTGTAAATGGATTCAGCATCGATACGGCAGCAGAACCGGCTATACAATAAACAAGCTCTGCGGCATTTTGATGATAATGAGGCTCTACGACTTTGCTTTTACTCAAATATATATCCAGCAGGGACACTTGATCCAACGAGTTTAATTGTTTTTTTCCTAACACATTAATCAGGTTATGCTGATCGAATTTCACAAGGGGGCTTTGATTCAGATCGTATGAAAATTTGACATTTGGTGATGTATAATCCAGCTCAACAGTCATTGATGTCACCTCTAGGCTTTTGATAAAAACTACTAGGCATCTTATGAACAGCGCCCTAGAGGTGTGACAAAAACCTAGACAAAAGAAAAAAGCAAGGGCACCTGAGCCTTGCTTTTGCCATGCTTGACGTTATCTCGGAGAATACGTAGACATGGAGTATGGATAGTCGTATTGAATTTCCCCATCAAAAGTAATGTAATCAAGATAGATCGTTAATAGTAAGTATCGTGTTCCTGTCTTATTATCACTAATGATAATGTGGTCACGTCCTGCAGCTTCAATGACGCCTCTAAAAATCTTCGAATTCCATTCCTTGCTCGCCTCAAATGTCATATAAATCGTGGCTACCTTGCCGCGGTTCAATCGTAAAATATTTTCAATATAGGACTGCTCAATAGGCAGCTGCCCGGTGACATTCTGCTGATAAACCGGTCCAGAAGGAATTTGATATGGCTGACCGCCGCCCTGCGTTCCTTGGCCTCCTTGTGAAGTGCCGGTAGACGGCATTGGCGAAAACCCCTGCTGCATTTGACCCTGCGTTTGGGGAGGGACTGAATAACCCATCTGCTGCGCAGGATACGGATTTGCTCCATATTGTTGCTGGCGGAAATCTTGACCTTCGAAACCCGAACCTTGCCCAAATTGATTTTTCAATTTCATAACGTTCCTCCTCTTTCCTCATGGTGTTCTAAACAGAAGGCGCTAAAGCACCTGTTGTTTCCATAGCATTCTTTCTCTCTTTCACACTATGAGACAGGAGGGGAGAATATGTACATTGAACGAAAAAAAGGAACTGCTATGCAATTCCTCAGCGTGAAGACAATCCCTCGTATTCTATCGGTACTCGTCCTTTTTACATGATCCAGTTTACAGCGTGCTGAATATCAAATAAAAGTGTCGTGATGAGAAAAAACGCGGCGAGCGGTGTGATCACAATGATGAAGGCTTGCCATAATCTGAGCTTCATCACAGCGACAATGCCTAAAATTGCCATTCCAAATATCCACGTCTTTGCATATACATCCGTAAGAGTTAAAAGATCGAGATAATACCATACTTCATAATGCTGATCTAAATATGGTGAGATTTTAACAAACGTATACGGACCGAGCATCCCAACAGTGAAAATCCAAGTCAGTGAAAATAAAGCAGAAGGGAAAAAGACCGTCAATGTGCAGGCTTTGAGTATATCTCGATATGCCGTTTGACAGTCGAAAAAGAGACGGCCTAACCATTTAATCAGGAGGACACCGAAAAATAGAATCATATTGCCTGCCAAAATACCATATCCCGCTCCTTGTAACAGAATAAAAGGGAATGGAATATGATTGCCCATATACTCGCTAAAATACCCTTCATAGATCCAGCCCGTACCGGCGATACTTGCAAGGAGCATCATCAGCCAAATGGGAATATTGGAATGTTGATATGAGCGAATAATCGTTTTTGTCGCGACAAAAATTTTAAAAAATCGAAAAAATCCTTTTACTTCCTCTTCTTGGGAGTGATCATTCTTCATAGCTTCCAATGTTCTTTACTCCTTTAATACACACAAATGATTACTTATATTACCAAAAATTTCGCATTTTTCAAAGATAGATCAATAAAAAAATACAATTTTATAAAAAATAGGTCACTCTACAGTCTCTTTAAGAGGAGACACATATGATAAACATAGTTTGAAAGAGACCGAGGTGAAAACTTTGACAAAAGTAACTGTCATTATGACGAGCTACAACAAGGCGGCTTACGTCGGCAGATCGATTGAAGCGGTCCTGCAGCAGACGCTGTCAGACTTTGAACTTTTTATCATGGATGATGGATCAAACGAAAAAACCCTTGCTGCTATTGAACCGTTTCGCAAAGATCCCCGCGTTCACTTTATCCAAAGCGGTGTCAAAACGCTGGAAGAGAGAACAGCGAAAACTCGCTACGCCGTGCTGATTAATCAAGCATTAGAACTGGCAAAGGGCGAGTATATTTCCTATGCCACAGATGACAATGTCTACGCCCCGGACCGTTTAGAGAAGCTCACTCATTATCTAGATGCCCATCCAGGTAAAGAGATTGTCTATTCTAGTTCTAAAGTGATCTATTTAAATAGCAAAAAAGAGCCAGTGAAGGAAACGATTCGGCCGGCGCAAACAGTGCAATGGAATGCCCCCTGTGCCATAGATCATTGCTCGGTCGTACATCGTGCATCCATTTTATCAAAAATTCATGCTGAATTTGGGTCTTACTGGGACGAGAGTCCGCATTTTTATCGGATAGGGGATGCCCGTTTCTTTTTTCGGTTAAATCATTTTTATCCGTTCTATCCCTTTGATGAAATATTAGATACAAATTACATCACAGAACAGTCCATTCATTATCAGCTGGCAGAAGAAGAGAAAAGTGCCTTTATTCAAGCACTTCCCGAGCAGTCTACCTGCTGGGAGCTTCGCAGTATATTAAAACAAAAACATGGGAGGTGACCTGAAGTGTCGCACTATATTCATCATTATTGGCAGGTGTACTTTGAGTATGTGAATCTGATGAAGGATTTGTCCTACAAGCAAATTCCTCTTGGGTTGATCAGTAATTTTTATCAATATATCAGTCCTGAAGTGAGGGAACGCATGGAAGATGAAGCATTCGGTCAAGAACTGACAACCGCTTGTCCATTACCGGAAGAGATTCAGCCATTTTTTGATCAGCATAAGCAGCAGATCAAGCGTGTGGCTTATCGTCCGGCGAATGGAAAGGTATTGCTTCACTTTGAACACCTGCGTTTTACGGAACAAAATTACACGCGGTTCCATCCAAACCAAACGGTGGTGCTCGCTCGCTGGAAGAAGGCGGATTATTATGGATTACCCGTGATCAGTAAGCCGGAATTAGCCGGAGAGGTTAATAAAGAAGCCCACGCTGAATATATTGAAAAAGCAAATGCTCTCCTTAAACCTTACGCTCACCACCCTGTCTTTGGCAATGTCTTTTTTAGAGAAAAGCTGCGGAAGGACATTGTGCAATTTATTGATGTCATTGACCAAATAGAAATGCTATTTCAAATGCAGCCGATTGCAGCTGTCATTGTTGGAACGACGGAGGATGCTTACAGCCGCGTACTCGCTTTGCAAACAGTTAAACGCCAGCTTACGAGTATCTGTCTTCAGCACGGTGCGCTTATGGGAGACGAAGCCTTTTTACCAATTTTCACGACTTGCCATGGGGTATTTGGAAAATATGAAAAGGACTGGTATGTAGATAAAGGCTGTCAGCCGGAACAGGTGGAAATCACAGGTCATCCGAGGTTTGATTTGGTGAAGGAGCGAACGCCGCTTCAACAGGATCTCATTTTTCGTAAATTGAACTTCAGTCCGGCTAAAAAGACCGTGCTTGTGGCAACGCAGCCGTTTTCTGAAGCCTTTTATGGCGATGTTCTTAAAACGATCGCCAAACGGAAAGACATTCAGCTGATCATGAAGCCGCATCCTTGGGAAATTGCTCGAAATCGATTAAATGACTATGTGTCTATTGAACGAGCGGGAAATCATGTGAAATTGATTAAAAAAGAAATTGACCTGTATGACCTGCTGCCATATGTGGATATCGTGATTACGCTCACATCAACAGTTGGTCTTGAAGCGATGCTTTTTGAAAAGAGTGTGCTGATCGGGAAAACGACAGAAGGCAGAAGATACCCATATTACGAGTCGCTTGGCAGCTATCATATGGAAAACCCTGTTGAACTAGCTGAGAAAGCCATTCGTATTTTGTCGGATGAACAAGAGATGAAACTGGCAAAGCAGCAAGGAGCTCAGTTCATTAAACAACATTATCCGCATGCGCGATCTATCGATGTTCTGCTTTCTCTGCTCAAAACAAAAACCGGTGTGGATTTTCAGAGATGAAGATAGGGGTGTGCAAGCGATATGGGAAAAAAGAGAGCACAATTTCTTCCTTATGCTTTGCCTTTCATTCAGCAGGAAGAAATTGATGAAGTCATTGGAACATTAAAGTCCGGCTGGCTGTCAACTGGACCAAAAGTAAGACAGTTTGAAGAAGAATTTCAGCAGCTGACAGGTGCAAAACATGCGATCGCTGTCAATTCATGTACGGCTGCTTTATTTTTAGCGTTAAAGGCAAGAGGGATTAGGGCTGGGGATGAGGTGATTACAACCCCTCTGACATTCTGCGCAACAGCCAATACGATTATCCATACGGGAGCAGCGCCTGTATTTGTCGATATTGATCCAGCGACACTCAACCTTGATGCAGAGAAACTAGAAGCGGCGATTACACCACACACAAAAGCAATTGTTCCTGTTCACTTTGCCGGTCAATCGTGCGATATGGACCGGATTTTAGCCATTGCCAAAAAGTATGATCTATTTGTACTTGAAGATGCTGCCCACGCTCTTTACACAACGTATCACGGTCAGCCCGTTGGATCCATTGGTGATGCGACCGCTTTTAGCTTTTATGCAACGAAAAACCTAGCGACTGGTGAAGGCGGCATGCTGACAACAAATGATGATGCGCTTGCGGCTCGGATTAGAAGACTAGCGCTCCATGGGATGAGCAAGGGAGCGTGGAATCGTTATGGAGAAAAAGGAACGTGGTATTACGAGGTCGAGGAACCAGGCTATAAAATGAACATGTTTGACGTGCAGGCATCGATAGGGCTTGTTCAACTAAGCCGACTAGATGACATGCAGGCGCGGAGAGAACAGATTGCAAAAGCATACAATCAGGCTTTTCAAAAAGAAGCGGGTCTGATCCTGCCGCCTGTGCATCAAGAAGGAAGACATGCATGGCATTTGTATGTACTGCAAGTGAATCCAAAAGAAGCATTTATCACGCGTGATGAACTGATTGATCAGCTGCAAAAGGAATATAAAATCGGCACGAGTGTTCACTTTATCCCTGTTCACTTGCATCCATACTATCAAGAAACATATCACTATTCACCGGAGGATTTTCCTGAGTCACTTGCATACTACAAGCAGACGCTCTCACTGCCGCTCTATCCAAGTATGACAGATGAAGATGTGCAGGATGTTATCACAGCGGTGTTGTCTATTTTAAAAGAACAGAAGGCATTATCATGAAGGTCGTTCATGCTGTAGATGATCAGGTGCTGGCTTCTTGGCTGGAGAAATACGGTCAACAAGCGGAACAAATGAACGGCTTCAAGCAATTTGCTCTTGTTAATGGCGCACAGCTAAAGGCAGTCCTGTTATATGAATGGTCAAAATGGGAAAGCGGCATTTTTCATCAGCATATTTTTCATGTGAAGTTTGTCGAAGCGGAGACAGCGTCTGCTTTTCAAGAATTGATGGAGCGTTTCATCAATTGGATGAGAACAGAAAAATGCGATTTTTTCTTTTTACGTCTTGAAGCGTCTGATCTTGAAAAAAACCGCATCGTCCAAAGGCTGTCACATGTGTACTATGTGGGCGGTCTCACTCGTCTTGAGGCGCCGCCTGTTCAAATGGAGATGCCACCTACAGGTGAAGATGTGGTCATCAGTCTGCCGGATGAAAAGGATTACGATGAGGCGGTGTCACTTGCTCATCAGGCTTTTGTGAAAAGCCGGTATGCACTTGATCCTTTTTTAGATCAGAATGCCGTCCAGCATTTTTTTCAGGAATGGATGAGAAACAATTTACTCGGACGTGCAGATATCAATCTCGCAGCAAAGGTGAACGATGAAGTCATTGGTTTGATTCAAGGGGTGACAAAGGGCGATGAACTGGTACTTGATTTATTGTCCATTAGAGCGGATGCACAAGGAAAAGGGATCGGAAAAAAGCTCGTGATGGCGATGATTAACGCCTCTCATGAGAGAGGGCATCGGTTTATGTCTGCCGGAACTCAGATGCATAACACAACCGCGATTCAGCTGTACGAAAAGCTGGGCTTTAGAACAAAAAATGCCTTCTTGTATTACCATGTGTGGCCGAAAAAAGGAGAGAGGTAAGATGGCGCATTTCTATATCGGAGATCGCAAAGTAGGGGATGGCGCGCCTGTCTTTATCATTGCAGAGGCAGGCATTAACCATGATGGAAAGCTGGATCAGGCGCTTGCTTTAATTGATGTGGCAAAGGAAGCAGGTGCCGATGCGGTGAAGTTTCAAATGTTTCAAGCTGATCGGATGTATCAAAAGGAACCGGGTTTGTACGAAACAGCCAAAGGGGAAGAGGTGTCTATTTTTTCTTTAGTGGAACAAATGGAGCTGCCGCCAGAATGGCTCCCGGTGTTATTGTCACGTTGCGCGGAAAAAGGTCTGATATTTTTAAGCACAGTGTGTGACGAAGAATCCGCGGATCTATTGAATCAAACCGATCCGCCGGCTTTCAAGCTGGCATCCTATGAAATCAATCATTTGCCTCTTATGCGTCACACGGCATCTTTTCAAAAGCCCATCATATTCTCAACAGCCGGGGCAACCATTTCGGATGTCCATGAAGCATATGAGGCGATTACAAGCGAGCACAATCAGCAGGTCGCTATCATGCATTGCGTAGCAAAGTATCCAGCACCTAGAGCTTACACGAATCTCCGCGTGCTTCAAACCTTAGCTGCGGCATTTCCCGAGGCAGTCATTGGCTTTTCTGATCATAGTGAGCATCCAACTGAAGCGCCTGTGGCCGCTGTGAAGCTTGGGGCAGCAATCATTGAAAAGCACTTTACAGTCGATAAAACGTTACCTGGGGCTGATCATTCCTTTGCTCTTGATCCTGAAGAATTGAAGGAAATGGTTCAGCATATTCGAGCGGCAGAAAAGCAGCGGAATCTAACAGAGGCTGACACTCATTCAGTGCCAGAAGAGCTCCTTGGCAGTTCTTATAAAACGACAACAGCTATTGAAGGCAAGATTCGTGAATTTGCGTATCGAGGCATTTTTACGACAAAAGGCATTGCGAAAGGCGAGACATTGACCGCAGAAAATCTAGCCGTGTTACGTCCAGGACAAAAAAGCCAAGGTCTGCATCCAAGGTATATGGCGGTTTTACTTGGCACAAAGGCTGTCAGAGATATCCCAGCCCATACAGGGGTTTCGTGGAAAGATGTACTCATGCAGGAGACGCCAAATGATCAATGATGTCCTTTTTGTCATACAGGCGAGAATGGGCTCAACAAGGCTGCCAAAAAAGGTAATGAAACCGATCGGCGGTATGGCGCTGATCGACCTGATTGTTGAACGAGTAAAGCAATCAGCTCATTACAATCACAAAACGCAGAACCTCATGATCGCCACAACAGTTGAGGCAGAAGATGATCTGCTGGCTCATTATTGTTTATCAAAGGGCTATAAAGTATTTCGTGGCAGTGAGGCGGATGTACTGCAGCGATTTGCGCAGATTGTCCGTCATTTTGAACCGCAAACCATTGTGCGTTTAACAGGAGATAACCCATTTATAGATCCAGTCCTTTTGTCGAAAATGCTTGAAAAACATAGACAAGAGAAGGCTGATTACACGTATACGGCTGGAACGCCACTCGGTATTTCCGGGGAAATGATCGACGCACAGATTTTAAGTGAAATCGACAATTTTCCCCTTACGCAGCCAGAGCGTGAGCATGTCACGCTCTATATCAGAAAGCATCCAGAGCAATTTCACCTGCAATTATTCACACCGCCCAAAGAACTTGCATATCCTGCTTATCGATTCACGATTGATACAGAAGAAGATTATGTGTTTGCGACCCGTTTACTAGAGAAAGCTGGCGGCTCCATTGCTGTGCCTACGGCTGAACTCATCACCATTTGCGAACAAGACCCTGATATTGTTCGGTTGAATCAATTTGTGAAACAGAAGGATGCTGAATGAACAAGAAAATCATGATTGTTGTGTATGGTGGGTTTTTAAGAGGGATGGGTCATGTCGTCAGAATGAAACGGCTGGCAAATCAACTGTTTCAAGAAGGAAACGACATATCTTTCTATACAAATGAACAGATCTGTGTAGAAATGCTCTCAGGTCCAGATTGGCACGTTCATTTGGTGCAGGAGTCGAAGGCATTCCTTCAGATGGAGCAGGACATAAAAGAGCTGAATCCAGATCTTCTGCTGATTGATGTACTTGATTGTGACCTCCAATTTCTTCAATTAGTCAAAGCATCCTCCAGCTCTGCCAGGCTGGTCTTATTCGAAGAAAAAAGAGCAGAAGCTTGTCAGCTTGCCGATGCTGTCGTGAACGGCATTTATGGCGGTCTGGACGAAAAGTACATGCAAGTAGATGGGACAGAATATTTTTATGGAACACCTTATTTATTGTTAGATCAAGAGATAAGCCGATTAAAAGACACATATGAGGTTCGAAAAGAATGCAAAAAGGTGGTCATCAGCCTTGGGGGCAGTGACCCGCGTGGATTGTTATTAAAGGCTGTATCAGCAATCCTCGAAGCGGACCACTTACACATTTTAGCAGTTACAGGAAAAGCCTCCCGCATTGAAGAACAAATAGAGGCTGAGCATATTCAATTCATTCGTCATACAGATCAATTACCTGCGCGTCTCTCGGAAGCTGATCTGGCAATAGTTGCTGGCGGGATGACATTATACGAGGCAGTTTGTATCGGAGTGCCCAGTATTGTTCTTTCACAAGTCGACCATCAAGCAGTGACAGCCGCTCGTTTTGCACAAAAGGGAGCGTGCCACCATCTTGGATTAGGTGAACTTGTGGATGAAAAAGATATATGGTGTGCTGTGGAAAGACTGTCCAGCAGCTACTTTCTCCGCAGGAGCATCCATCTTAATGGACGGACACTCATTGATGGAAAAGGAATTGAACGAGTGAAAAACATTCTTATACACCTCATGAATCATCACCAAAAAGACTATAAGGATGTGTAGATGTGAAAGGAGTTATTTTAGCAGGAGGAAAGGGATCACGACTGGCGCCTTTAACGAAGATTTTCAATAAACATTTATTGCCGGTTGGTCCATATCCAATGATTTATTGGTCATTGTTCAAATTGAAGGAAGCAGGGATTTTAGATGTGATGGTTATATCACAAGAAGAACAAATCCCGTTGTTTCAAAAACTGCTTGAAAGCGATCAGGAATTGGGGATGAACATCGTATATCAGGTACAGCCTGAAGCGTCTGGGATATCAGACGGCTTATCCTATGCAAAGCCCTTTGTCAAAGGGGAGAAGTTTGTGCTGATGCTTGGTGATAATGTATTTGAGGATTCGCTAAACCCTTTTGTTGAAGCTTTTCAGCAGCAAGATAGAGGAGCCAAGGTTCTGTTGAAAGAAGTGGCAGATCCAAAGCGATTTGGCATTGCAGAAATTGATGCCGCCCGTCAACAGATTTTATCAATAGAGGAAAAGCCGGAGCATCCGCGCTCATTCTACTGCGTCACGGGCATCTATTTTTATGATCAAGAAGTCTTTCAATATATTGAGAGAATCTCGCCGTCAGATCGAGGCGAATTAGAGATTACAGACGTGAACAATCTCTATATCTCAAATAGCCAGCTGACCTATGATATGTTAAAAGGGTGGTGGATTGATGCAGGAACACATGAATCTCTCCACGAAGCATCTGCGAAAATGTTTGAAACGATGAAGAAAAAAGAGGGATCCGAATGACGAAGTCTTATTTAATTACAGGCGGAGCGGGTTTTATCGGACTGAATTTTGTGAAGCTGCTGCTTCAGGATACAAATGTCAGGCTCACCGTTTTTGATAAATTAACATATGCCAGTCATCCAGACGAGATGGATGAATTATTAAAGTTGTCACATTTTCGGTTTATCCAAGGGGATATTACCCTTCAGCATGAGCTGGATCAAGCATTTGACGAAGTCTATGATGCGATCATTCATTTTGCGGCAGAATCGCATGTTGATCGCAGCATTGAATCGGCAGAGCCTTTTATTCAAACAAATGTCCTTGGAACGTATCGTATGCTTGAAGCTGTTTTAAAAGGAAAGGCGAAAAAGCTCATTCATATTTCAACAGATGAAGTATATGGAGATTTGGAGCCAGATGATCCTGCTTTCACAGAACAAACACCACTCTCACCGAACAATCCTTATTCAGCAAGCAAGGCGAGTTCAGACCTGCTTGTAAAATCCTTTATCCACACTTACCAATTACCCGCGATGATTACACGATGCAGCAACAATTACGGACCGTATCAGCATGAGGAAAAATTAATACCGACCATTATTAGAAAAGCAGTCAATGGAGAGAAAATCCCGATTTATGGAGACGGCCAGCAAATTCGCGATTGGCTGTATGTAGAGGACCATGCGAGAGCTGTGAAGCAGGTACTCGAAAAAGGCACAGCCGGGCAGGTATACAATATTGGCGGCGGCAATGAGAAAACAAATCTTGATTTAACCAAAACGATTCTATCGCAGCTTGGAATCAGTCATGATCAAATTGCGTTTATTCAAGACCGAAAAGGACATGACAGACGGTATGCCATTGATGCAAGTAAGCTAAAAGGCGAGCTCGGCTGGACGCAGGAGACGTCATTTGAAGAAGGTATCGAAAAAACGATCAATTGGTATCGAACCAAATACGATCAGAGCGAAGAAGGGTGACGGATGAAAGTTTTAATCACCGGTGCAGGCGGCCAATTAGGGAAAGAATTGAGCAGACAGCTCAAAGAAAAAGACATGACCGTCATTGCCTTAACGAGGAACATGCTCAATATCACAGACCAGCAGGCAGTTAGACATGCGATGAGACACTATCAGCCTGATATTGTTGTCAGTGCAGCAGCCTATACATCTGTTGATCAATGTGAAACAGAAACCGAAAAGGCGTATCTTGTGAATGGCATTGGCGCCTACTATACAGCCCTGGAAGCAAAGCGCGCAGGCGCTGATGTGTTACATGTCAGTACAGATTATGTGTTTGACGGGCAGGCGGACACCCCTTACCAAATCGATGCACAAGCAGATCCTCAAACCATTTATGGAAAGAGTAAAAAGCTTGGTGAGGAATTGATTCAGCTTGTGTCAGATGAAGTGAAAATCATTCGTACCTCGTGGCTTTATGGACATGAGGGGCATAACTTTGTGAATACCATTCTTCGGCTCGCTGAAACGAAGGATCATTTGCGCATTGTGAACGATCAAATAGGGTCTCCTACTTATACAAAGGATGCAGCTGAGGCCTTGATTCATTTGTTTGATCAGAAGGCAGGCGTGTATCATGTCAGTAATCGAGAAAGCTGTTCCTGGTTTGATTTTGCGTCAGAAATTGTGATGAAAAGCGGCCTGTCCGCCACAATTGAGCCGATTTCAACGGAAGAGTACGGCTTCCAAACGCCTCGCCCAGCCTATTCTGTCTTAGACCTTCAAGCGATTGAAGCCACAGGATGGCATCCGAGGCATTGGAAGGATGCACTCCACGAATATTTGCAGAAAGAAGGGAGATGGCAACAGCATGATTGATGGTGTTCAAACGAAAAAACTCATGAAACATTGTGATGACCGCGGCTTTTTTGCAGAGCTCATTCGAGATGATGAACCGATGCTGAAACGCTTTGGTCAGGCATCATGGTCGAAAAGCTTTCCGGGCGTGATCAAAGCCTTTCATTATCATGAAAAACAAGACGACGTTTGGTTCTTCCCTGCAGGTCATGCGCAGGTCGTGTTATATGATTTGCGTGAGGACTCTTCCACAAAGGGGCAAACCGATGTGTATTATATGGGGGAAGACAATCCGATGCTGCTTCTTATCCCAAAGGGTGTCGCGCATGGCTATCGTGTACTAGGTGAGACACCGCTGCAAATTGTGTATTTCACAACAGAATCGTATGACCCGAATAACCCAGATGAAAAGCGAATCGACTGGAATGACGAAACGATCGGGTTTAATTGGGAAACGACATTTAAATAGAGAACGGGGGGCCTTTCGCAGGAGAAAGGTCTTTTTTTGTTGAAATACATTCTATATGTGTCATTTTATGTATATGTACTAAGCTGATAAGAAAAGGGATGTGGATGAGTTTGTCTAAAAGAATTGCGTTTGTAACAGGAGCAAGTACAGGGATTGGAAAGGCCATCGCCGTAAAGCTTGCCGCTCAAGACAATGTAAAGATCATCATCAATTCTAGAAATCAATCCTCACTAGAAGAAGCGCAGCAGCACATTGGGCGTATGGCAGAAACAAAGGAGCCGGTGGCTCTTTTCTGTGGGGACATGTCAGATGAAGGAGTGAGGGCTGAGGCTTTTACGAAAATAGAAAAAGAGTTTGGCAGACTGGATGTGTTGATTAATAACATTCCAGGGGGGAAGCCGGATACCTTTGATTCATGTGAAAGCGAGCAGATGATGGCAGCATTTTCTCAAAAAGCCATTGCGTACATTGATACGATGAAGCGTGCGGCAGCGATGATGAAACGACATGAATATGGCCGGATCATTCAAATTGTCGGGAACCTATGGAAGGAGCCTGGCGACCAAATGTTTACGAACAGTATGATGAATGCAGCGATTATTAATGCTAGTAAAAATGCTGCCACACAGCTTGCACCTTCAGGGATCACAGTGAATTGTTTAAACCCGGGATTTATAGCTACAGATCGGTATGAACAATTTATCGGAAACATGATGCGTAAACAGGCATTTTCACGGGAAGAAGCTGTACAGGCTGTAGCGTCAGGAATTCCAATGAAAAGAGTGGGGTCAGCGAGTGAAATGGCTTCATTGGCCGCTTTTATCGCATCAGAGGAAGCCTCCTATCTTACAGGACAACAAATATCCGTCGATGGTGGTTCGATGAAAAGTATATGACATCAAAAACCCGCTATATGCGGGTTTTTTGATTAAAGCGAATTGGAAGGATGCGAAGCCGGTCGATAAACAGGGCAAGCTGTTCAATTGGAGCAACCATTGAGATGCGGACATGACGCCTACCATGTGCTCCAAACACACCCCCCGGCGTGACAACGACATCAGTATGTTCGAGTAAATAGTCAGCAAATTCATGAGAATGTTCAAAATCATCAGGGATTGGAGCCCATAAATAAAAGGCGCCAGCTGGACGTTCGATGGACCATCCTAGCTGCTTTTCTGCCTGACGGATGAAAAAGTGAATTCGTTCAAGGTAGACCTCTTTTAATGATTGTATGTGACGGTCATCACTTTGCAAGGCGACAGTTGCAGCTTGTTGAAATCCGCCATACATACTAACAAACACATGATCTTGGAAGGCGTTAATGGCTTGGATGATATCCTCATTACCTACAGCAAAAGCGACTCTCCATCCTGCCATATTAAATGTTTTGGATAGAGAATATAATTCCACTCCTACGCTTTTCCCAAGAGGAGCGTTTAGAAAGCTTACGGGTTTTTGTTCATAATGAAATGAACCATAGGCAAAATCATGAATGACATGCAGTCCGTGAGCTGATGCAAAATCAGCAGCCTCTTCAAAAAATGCATCATTTGCCACAGCACCTGTTGGGTTATTCGGATAATTTAAGAAAAGAACCTTTGCCTTTTTGAGTACCTCCGGATCAATTGAAGAGAGATTCGGCAAATAGCCATTTTTCGATTCAAGTTTGATGCAGTAGGGCTTTGCGTCTGCCATCAAGATCCCAGAATGATATTCTGGGTAGCCTGGATCTGGAACGAGGGCAACGTCCCCAGGGTCAAGCAGACACTGACTCATGACATAAAGGCCTGTTTTCCCTCCATTGAAAAGAGCAACCTCTTTCTGTGGGTCTATCTCAGGGCCGAACTCCTTTTTGTAGAAATCTGCAATGGCTTGCTTGAAAAAGTCGAAGCCTCTGAAAGGTGCATATTGCTGAAATTGCAAAGTGCCTGCCGCCTCTTGAAGGGCGCTTACGATATGTGCAGGAGTAGGAAGATCGGGATTTCCCTGACCAAGGTTTATGATGTTCGCTCCGTTTTGTGCTTTTTGCGCAATTTTCTCAAATACGGTTCCAAATTTCTGTTCTGGCAGCCGTTTAATCATGTTAGATGGTAAGATCTCCACCACGTTACCCTCTCTTTCTATCCCTTGACTAATTCATCCATTAAATGAAGGGCAGCTTGTTTCTGTAAGTTGCGGATGGATGCTGCAACATCCTGTGAGGATGACCCTTTTAACTCAAGCGACACGATGCCATTAAAGGCTTCAAATAAAGATAGATCGACAAAGGTGCCTTTGGACGGGCCAGATCCACTGACGATCACAGTATCTCCAACTAAAGCATCCTGCGGAATATGGATATGATCAATGGTGATGTGTGTGGCCTCTGCCGGTATGTGTCCGCTTTCTTTGAAATGCTGAGGGTATAAATGGCAGTCTGCTATATAATGCGTATGTCCAGAAAGCAGCTCTTTTGGCAGCTCCGCTTTTTTTCCATCGACTAATACATCGATCAGCAGCTTGGCCATATCCACCCCAAACACTTTTTTGATATTCGGAATCATATTCCAGCCAGCAAATCTAGCTGCGGATTCGATCAGTCCTGCTTCTCGATTTTTCATGAGCTTGATCTCTGTATGGGTCGCACAGTTTTCAAGGCCCAGCCCTTCATTTGCCTTCTTAGCTGCCTCAATAATGATTTGCTGGGCTTCATTGTCTAGGATCGAGGGAGTAATATGAGCCGTTTCTGTAAAACCGATTTGAGGGGTCTTGTCATGTATGACAAAAGGGATATATTCTCCCTCCACGACTAACCCTTCTACACTGACATAATCAGAATAGCCATCCTCCTGATACCAATCCTCGTAAGCACCCTCTAAATACGTTTCAGCGACAAATGGTGCTTCATATGTCACAGCGTTTGGGACGGGAATCGTTTGCAAGTAGGATTGTACGTTTAAAAAGAGATCATCACTGCTGGCTCTGTCATGAAAAAGGGTCACGCCAATGGAGCTTGCTAAATATGTAGGCTTTAAAATAAGCGGTGTCCCGATATGTTCAATAGCTTGCTGGAAATCAGCTAAAGTCGTGACAGGCTGAGTTTTCACCGCTTTGACACCAGCAGCGTTGAATGCAGCCCTCATTTGGCTTTTATCACGTGCCATTTCAGCTGCTTTTACCCCAGCGCCGCGCAGCCCCAGCCGCTCAGCAGCTTTTGCCATTGGTGCAATGAATAATTCATTATTGGTGGTGATGGCATCAGCTTTGAAAAAGGAAGCCACACGGACTAGGTCATCCACTACCTCTTCCTCTGATTTCAGATAATCATCATGTGCCCAGTAAATAGAATCAGGGTGTTCAAAAGAAGGGTGTGTCTCAAAATAATCACGATCTTTGATGACGGCAATGGAGTATTTTTCGATTAGTTCAGCGTGACGCTTTGTAATGGCAAAAGGTCTAGGGATATAAGAAACGATATGATAAGATGCCGCCACGCTTTCATAAAACATATGGGGCGGGCATCCTCCTAAGTCAGCAATGACAAGTACGGTTTTTTTACTCAATGAAAGCACTCCTTTTTATCTAGCGGTGTATCCGCCATCTGCTGTGACAACACTTCCAGTCATATAGCTGGATAGATCAGAGGCGAGAAACAGCATCACGCCCGCAATTTCTTCAGGTTTTCCGAGACGAAGCAAGGGATTCACCTTTGCTTTTTCCTTTTTAACAACCTCAAGACTTTCTGAATGATTGTCTAAAAAGGATTTTTCATTTAATGGCGTATCAATGATGCCTGGTGCGATACAATTCACCCTGATTTGATGAGCGGCATAGTCGATCGCCATCGATTTGGTGAGCTGGATGACACCGCCCTTTGTTGCGTTGTATGCAGGAATGTCAGGCCAGCCAACGAGACCTCCGACAGATCCAGTATTAATAATACTTCCGCTTTTCTTTTCAAGCATATGCGGCAATGTATGCTTACTCATAAGAAATACACCAGTCAGGTTGACCTGTAGAATGTGGTTCCAATCCTCCAGTGCCATCTCGTGAATAGGTGAGACAATTTCGATGCCTGCATTGTTAATCAAAACATCAATTGTCCCGAATTGGCTCAGCACGGATTGAACGGTTTTTTGACAGTCAGACTCATTCGTAATATCTGTTTTGAAAAACGCAGCATGTTCATGAGGCAATGATTCAATGAGTTGTTTACCGCTATCTTCATTGATATCAGCCACTGCTACTTTTGCTTCGTGCTCAAGGAAAAGCTTGACGGCGGCAAGCCCAATCCCAGACGCACCTCCTGTAATCAGGACGACTTTTCCGGCAATGTTCATTTCTTCACCTTAGACGCTTTTGGCTTTAAGCGGTTATAGCGTGGAGGGAAGAAGAGATTAATAGACTTTGATGCTTCTGGCTTTGGATTAATGGCGCCATGATCTTCTTTTGGATCACAGAAGTAGGTCGTGCCAAATTCCATCTTTTCTGTAAAGCCTTCAATCGTCATATCGTACCCACCGCTAATGCAAATCCCGATTTGTTCATTACGGTGCTTATGAAAAGGCATTTCCCCGCCATTTCCCGGAATGTTGGCAATCATAAGCTCCATCCAGTCCTCCACAAAGAAGGTCACTTCCATGCCAGGAAGTAAATCACGCGTTTTGAAAATATCTAAGAAATAAGTAGGAGGAGCCGTATATTCCTCGCCATCTTTCAATCTCTTAATATCAATGGCGATCACTTCTTCATCTGTCAGATTCGATGCGCCGTGAGGAACGAATGGTGGTGCAATATAGGCTGATTCTAATGGAGTGAGCAATTGGGTCGATTGGCCGACCGTCATTTGAAGCTCACCTTTTAATACGATGCCGATTTGTGCTTCTGGATGCTCGTGAGGTTCGATGATCGTGTGAGGAGGGACGTATGAAATTAACACTTCCGTATCGCCTCTGGCAGTAGAATATTGGATGACACCATTATCCCATTCTCGTTTTTTCGCTTGAGGAAAATATAATTCTTGCACCTTTTGTTCAGTTGTCATGTTACATCTCTCCTTTTCCGAATATAGACCAGCTCATAGGAATGCTTTTAAATGTTCGAATGAAGGTGAGGCCGTATGTAGCTCTAGCCACCTCATTGGTTAAAGCGAAATCAAATTCGCCGTCTCTTACCTTTTGTGCGGCTGTACTTGTAGAATTGACAAGCTCAAATTCAGCATTTTGATGAATAAAATATTGAATCAAATTCACAGGTGCAGGATGAGAAACAATTTTTAAATGGTGAAGCATTTGTTCTTGAAAGGGGAAATCTGGTCTGACAGCCAAACCATACATGGGCGTGTCACATCTGAATATTTGTAAAAGCTGCAGGTCAGGTCTCATGTAGAAGTGTTTAATTCCTTCGTATGCGTGTGGAACGAGAGTGTATTGGAGTGCGTTAGAGAGAGTATGTTCAATGCAAGTTTCGAATGTGTCGTAAAGGGATAGTTTCGTATGAGTGCCGAGTGTAGTGGTGGAATGAGAGATGAAATGTTTTGCTGCATATTCACTGCTTGTCCCCTTAGGGCCTAATGTATTGACTGTAAACATCTTAGGTGAAACGATGGGCTCTTCTTTGAAATGAAAAACATCATTCTTTAAGATCATGTTTACCTTACCATCCAATCTTTTTCAAATTTTTACTAGATTATAAAAAATAAAATTGGTAATTGTCAACAAAATTTATAAAAAATGTATTTTATGATGATATTAAAAATTGATCTAAAAAACTGCACATATCAAGATGTGCAGTGAAATGAGCTCACGTTTCAAATGTGTTTTTATGTTTCTGCTGTAAGTTTTTTTCACGTTTATAGCTGACGAAGCTGATGAGAAAACCAACAAGCGTAATGAGTGCACATACAAGCCCTACTGTATGATAGCCGAAATGGACATAAACAGGTCCCATCAAAGCTGATCCAAGCATTACGGCAAGATTGGAAGCAAGGCTGTAAAAAGCCATCACTTTGCCTCGGTGGGTTTGGGAGCAGTCGCTCAGGACGGTGCTCAAAAGCGTGACAGATAAACTTTGCATGGCACCCCAAATAAATAAAGCAAAAATGAGCAATGTCCATGAGAACGGTGCATAAGGAAGTAAGGCAAGAACAAGCGTAATGCCGCCCAGCACAAAGAAAAGTGAACGTGTTTTGCCAAACCAATCTGCTAATTTCCCAGTAAACATACTCATGGAAAAGCCAACACCATAAGCCATGATCAGAAGTCCAGCTGTTGATTGCCCTCCGGAAAACAGACTTTGCAGGTAAGCCCCTAAAAATGAGTACATGCCATAAAATCCAAGCATGTTACAAAATGTCACGGTCAAATAGACAGGGACTCGGTCGATTTTTAAAGCCCCCCATAAAGAGCCTGATTTCTCCCTAGTTTGAGGTGCCTTCGAAGCAGCTGTGGCGACTTGTTTTCGAGATTCAAGGATGACGAGCAGCAGGACAACGAGACTCATCATGGCGAAAATCCAAAATGTCCAGCGCCAGTTCAAACTTTGACCGATAAAGGCGCCAATGGGCACACCAAGGACAAGAGAAAGAGACCAGCTCGATACAATGAGTCCCATCACTTTGCCGCGATACTCGTATGGAACCCGGTCGCCCACAAGAGCGTAGGCTGTTGGCACAAATACACCAGTCGCCAGCCCAGAAATAGCACGGCCTGCAAAAAACACGGCCAAATTTGGGGCAGCAGCACACATCACTGTGCCAATCAAAAAGAAAGACAGCCCAATAATCAAACACAGCTCTCTTGAATACCGGTCCCCTAAAGGAACGAGCAGCGGAGCTCCAACCAGCACAGCTAACCCATAAATGCTGATGGAAAGAGCGAGAATATCAAGAGAGTGCTGAAAGGAGTTTGATAAATCAGGCAGAAGTGGTGAAATCACCAGCTCTTCCGATCCCGCAGCAAAAACGCCAAGTGTGAGTGCGATGGCAAGTGTGATGGGAAATGTTTTAGAAGCCTGGCTGTCTAAAGATTCTTTCATCAAGTAATCCCTCCATACTTGCTTTTTCATTCAATTCCGTTAAAATAAATTCTACCATTATTTAGTTTTATTTTACATTTCATATCATAAGTATTATCATCAAATACTTTTCAAATGGAACGATTTTTGGATAGGAGAGGTACGAATGAAAATCACCGATGTAGATGTGCATATTTTAAATGAATTGAGAGAAGATGCCCGCTTATCCATGAGGGAATTGTCCAAACGAGTGAATTTATCAGCACCTGCGGTAGCAGAAAGAGTGCGTAAATTAGAGGATGCAGGGATTATCGAAGGGTATTCTGTTCAGGTCAATTATAAAAAATTAGGGCTTCTGATTGACTGCCTGCTGGAAGTTACGGTGTTAAATGGGGAGTATCAGCGTTTTGTGGCTTTTATGAATGAGCATCCACGCGCCTTTTTTGCTTATCGAGTGGCAGGTCAGTCTTGCTTTTTCATTAAGCTGTCAGTTTCTTCTCTTGAAGAAATTGAAGCCTTTATTCAAGAAGTATCTGGATTTACAAAAACCGTCTCCCATATTGTCTTGTCAGAGCACTCTTTTTCCCATCCAATTCAGGAACGTGTGAAACCAATAGAAGAGCCAGAAATGACCGTGGTGAAATAAAAAGTTTCAGATTGTTGACAAAGGGCTAAAATGATTTTTATTTTAGCCCTTTGTATTCTTTTCAGCTTTTTATGCTGAAATATTCGTATAGTAATAATTTGAGATTAAAGGAGTTAATTCTTTTGAAGCTTTTAAAGGTAATAGATTACGCAGCATTAATGGATATGCACAGAACAAGAAGCAAAGAAAGTCACTATAATCATTTGCCTATTGACGTAGGTAACAGGGATCGTTTTTTTAGTGCTCAGCCAATTGATTTACAATTTCATATCGATAACCATACAGCAAACTTAAAAAGTGGAATATTTTCTTTTCATTCTAGCATCAAATCTGGTGAAGATAAGAATGACAAGGTTTCGGTGGAAGTGTTTTTACGAAAAGAGTCAAAGCACAAGCCTAATGTAATCTTTGTACATGGATGGAGAATGGATTCATACGACAGAATCAAGAAGATTTTTCACGATAAAATTGTTAAAAATTATGATTGGAATATGTATTACTACACGCTGCCTTATCATTTCGATAGGGAACCACAAAATTCAACATATTCTGGTGAACACATGATTAGCGCCAATATAAGTCGAACCGTGCAATCCTCCCAGCAAGCTATTGTTGAACTTAGAGGGCTGATTAAATGGATCAAGGAAAATGAAGGTGGGGACATAATCGTAGTTGGTATTAGTTTAGGAGGGTGGCTAACAAACTTATTAGCAACAGTCGAGAAAGACGTGAATATTATTGTATCAGTTTTTTATGCGAACAATATTGCGCATTCCATCTGGAACACTCTTCCTGGGAAGTATATACGAAGAGATCTGGAGGAACATGGGACAACGTATGAAGAACTCGACAAAGCTTGGGATATTATGAACCCTAGTAAAGCAAAACTTCTCGTAGAAAAAGAAAATGTACTCTTAATATCAGGAAAATATGACATGTATATCGACATAAACGATGCTGATACTCTGTGGAATAGCTGGGATCAACCTAAAAGGCACGTATACAGTTGTGGGCATGCTGGAATTGTACTATCTAGAAATAGAATAGCAGCCGACACACTTCAATTTATTGAAAGCAGGCTAAAGAAATAAAATGATGTTCATCCTAACTGCATTGTTGTGGGCCATGAGTTTAGTTTTGTTTCTTACTTATCCTGAAAATGAAGATGTGATCACCTTTCTAAACAAATACATAAAAAAGCTTCGGAGAGATCCGAAGCCTTAAGGGTTTATCATACATGGAAATAAGACGCCAGCTGCTCGTTTGCTAATCGGTTTCCAACAAAGAAGGAACCAAATTCGCCGTAGCGTGCACTGACTTCATCAAAGCGCATTTCATAAACCAATTTTTTAAATTGAAGCACATCATCAGAGAAAAGGGTAACGCCCCACTCATAATCATCAAAACCAACAGAACCTGTAATGATCTGTTTTACTTTCCCAGCATAGCTTCGGCCAATTAAGCCGTGGCTTCTCATAAGAGATTTACGCTCATCCATGGAAAGCATGTACCAGTTGTCATTGCCAGAACGTCTTTTATCCATTGGATAGAAGCACACGTATTGAGAAGAAGGAAGCTCTGGATATAAGCGAGCACGTACATGCGGGTTCTCATAAGGATCTCCGCCATCGCCGCCTCCTGCTAAGTAGTTGCTGAGCTCAACAACTGAAACATAAGAATAAGCTGGAATCGTAAACTCTGCTAGCCGTGTCTTGTTGAATTCGAGTTCAATTTCACCTAGTTCTTCCATTGTCGGACGTAAAATCATGAGCATAATATCTGCTTTTTGGCCGACAATACTATAGATTGTTTGGCTCCCAGCCTTATCATGCTCAGCTGTTTTCCATTTTTCCAATAGACCTGTGAATTCATGAATGATGGCTTGGCGCTCATCACTTGTCAGCAGCTTCCAAGCTGTCCAGTCAATTGTTCTAAAATCATGCAGTGCATACCAGCCATCTAGTGTTTGAGCTGCTTCATTTGTTGTATGTTGTTCGCTCATTTCTTTCACTCCTATTAACAGTTTTCCATCTGTTCCAACTATAACATAGTTTGTCCAAATGGAGATGTGATCAAAACTTGAACGAGGAAAACAGCTTTTATCAAAATTGATTAAATTAGTTTGAAAAATAAGAATTTAATTTGTAAGCGCTATAATATAAGTTGGTAGTTTGAATTTAGGTAGAAGAAGAGTATGCTTAAAAGAGAACGCTTTTTTTGTAAAATCAAGGAGGGTATTGAAGTGGCAGATATTTTTTCAACAGTTCAGGAAAAGGTTGCAGGTAAAGGAGTAAAGATCGTTTTTCCTGAGGGAATGGACGAACGCATTCTAACAGCCGTTCAAAAATTAGCAGATGGCAAAGTATTGCAGCCAATTGTGGTAGGAAAAAAACAAGAAGTTGAAGCTAAAGCAAAAGAATTAGGTCTTACACTTGATGGTGTTGACGTGTATGATCCTCATACATATGAAGGTTTTGAAGAGCTTGTACAAGCTTTCGTAGAAAGACGTAAAGGCAAAGCAACAGAAGAGCAAGCCAGAAAAGCATTACTAGATGAAAACTACTTCGGTACAATGCTTGTGTATAAAGGTCTTGCAGACGGACTTGTGAGCGGTGCGGCACACTCAACTGCTGACACAGTGCGTCCAGCACTTCAAATCATTAAAACAAAAGAAGGCGTAAAGAAAACATCTGGCGTCTTCATCATGGCTCGCGGCGAAGAGCAATATGTGTTTGCTGATTGCGCAATCAACATTGCACCAGACAGCCAAGATCTAGCTGAAATTGCGATCGAAAGTGCAAACACAGCAAAAATGTTTGATATCGAGCCACGTGTGGCAATGCTTAGCTTCTCTACAAAAGGCTCAGCAAAATCAGACGAAACAGAAAAAGTATCTGAAGCAGTTCGCATTGCAAAAGAAAAGGCACCTGAGCTTGTACTTGATGGAGAATTCCAATTCGATGCAGCTTTCGTTCCTTCAGTAGCAGCGAAAAAAGCGCCAGATTCCGTCATCAAAGGCGACGCCAGCGTATTTGTTTTCCCTAGCCTCGAAGCTGGAAACATTGGCTACAAAATTGCACAGCGCTTAGGTAACTTTGAAGCTGTAGGTCCTATCCTTCAAGGTTTAAACCAGCCAGTAAACGATCTATCAAGAGGCTGTAATGCCGAAGACGTTTACAACCTTGCGCTTATCACAGCAGCTCAAGCACTATAATGATCTCGACAAAGGCAGCCAGTACGATAGATTCGTGCTGGCTGTTTTTTTGATGACAAATGTGTACAATATAGGGGGGAAAAGAAAAAATTTTGATCGTAGATAAAGCCGATAGAATGGGCAGGTGCTATAATGGACGATTTAATACATAAGCTTCAGCATAAGGTCGCAGGATTAACCGAGGCACAAAGGAGAATTGCAGATTATATCGTGCAAAATCCAATGGAGGTTGCGTTTTTAACTGTAGATAAATTGGCGTCAAAAGTAGGGACGAGTACAGCGACCATCATGAGATTCTCTGCTGCTGTAGGGTATTCCGGTTTCTCCGAGCTTCAAAAAGAGCTTCAATCAAATATGAAGCATAAAGCTGCCCCTCAAACGAGACTTGAAGCGAACCTCAAACATTCAAATAAAAGTAAGCTCCTGCATAATCATGTTGAGCTGCAATTTCAAAATATCCAGTACGCTTTAGACAATATCACGGAAGAAACCTTTCAGCATATTGTTGAAAAAATAGCCAGCTCCCGCCAGGTTCTGTGTACAAGTGTTCGAAGCGGAAGACCTGTCGGCGAGTATCTGTCACTCGGAATCAATCGGCTGTTGGGGAACTGTCAATATATTGATGCAGACAAAAGTGACTGGGTGGATGATCTCGTTCATTTTCAATCTGATGATTTCATTATAGCGGTCAGCTATCCCCGCTATGCAAAGCGTATGAAGGATTTGCTGGAGGCAGCGAAGTCATATGGGGTGGAAGTGCTTTTAATTACAGACAGCTACAGCTCTCCACTAACAAAGTATGCACAATATGTATTGCCATGTTCCTCAGCAAGTGTGAGCTCTCATAACTCTGTCGTATCTGCTATCTTTATCGTAGATTATATTTTAAGTGCCTTAGCCATTAATGATCCTGAAAGAACAAAACCACGTTTAGATCAAATCAATCATATGTTAACGAAAATGAGTTATCACACAACACATTAGTCGTGTGGTGACTCATTTTTTTAATTTGGGTTTTTTTGAAAGCGCTTTACTAAATAAAATCGAGATGGTATGATCGTATCACAAAAGTAATGAATATTACTTTAATTAGATTAAATGTAATGAATATAACTAAAAGGGGATGATGGAAACTATGAGTACTGTTCAATTCGTGTCAAATGATCTTATAGATCGGGCAAGAAAGCTTAACTCGACCTTGCTGTCAGACGTGATGGGATGCACCGGCGCGATGGATCATCAAATCAAACCAGTTGCAAGAGGCATGAATGTAGCAGGTACAGCTTTTACCGTCAGCTTACGGCCAGGGGATAATTTATTTCTTCATCAAGCGATCTACTCTGCGAAAGAAGGAGATGTACTGATTGTTGATGGAAAAGACCATAAGGGCCATGCATATTTAGGGGAATTGATGGCAGGTGTAGCAAAGGCTGTAGGAATAGAAGGAATCGTGATTGACGGGCTTGTTCGCGATAAACTCGCTTTAGAGGAACTGGCTTTTCCGATCTACAGTAAGGGGTTTATGCCAAATGGACCTTTTAAAGATGGTCCTGGGGAATTGAATCAAATCATCTCGTGCGGCGGTGTCAAAGTAGCACCAGGTGACTTGGTCATTGCTGACGATGATGGAGTCGTCATCGTTCCAAAGGAAAAGGTGGAACACCTGCTGACACTAGCGGAAGAGAAACAAGCGTATGAAAATCAAAGATTAAAAACGATTCAACAGTATATGAACGATGGAAAGCAAGACATCAGCCTTTTAGCACCGGCATGGCTGGAAGGCAGATTGAAAAAATTTCAGGGATAGGGGAATCTAAGATGAAGATAGGCTTTATCGGATATGGAGAAGCAGCATATGAGCTGTCAACGGGATTGAAAACAGAAGGATTAGATCAATTTTATGCGTATGATGTACTATTACAAAACGAGAAATTGGCTGGCGCGTTGAAGGAAAAAGCATCGCAGACAGGAGTTCAATTAACCAGCAGTATTAGCGAAGTCGTTGAGAAATCTGATATTGTGATTGCTGCTGTGCCAGCGAATAAAACTTTAGAAGTGGCCCAATTCGTATCGGGAAGTTTGAAAGAGAATCAAGTATATGTGGATGTGTCGGCATCAACACCAGACATCAAAAAACAAGTGGCAAACGAAGTTGAAAAGCAAAAAGCTCTATTCGTAGATGCTGCCATGCTAGGGCCTCTTCCAGTCAACAAACACAAGGTTCCGATCACGGCAAGCGGCAGTGGAACTGACCAATTCATGAAAGTAATGAATGCTTATGGCATGAATATTAAAAAAATCAGTGACCAGCCAGGAGATGCTTCGGCCTTGAAACTGATCAGAAGCGTTTATATGAAGGGGATCGTTGGTCTCATGATTGAATTTTTGGAAATTTCAAAAAAATATAACGTGGAACATCAAGTGATTTCTTCACTAAGCGATACAATGGATAGCAAAAGTTTTGAAGAGACCATGAATCGTCTTGTGACAGGGAGTGCACTTCATGCGAAAAGACGAGCGATCGAGCTTCTTGGCTCTATTGACATGCTAGATGAAGCAGAGGTTGATGCCAGTATGTCTCGGGCAGCACAACAAAAGCTTGAGAGATTAGCAGACTTTCAATTCGTTGAACGGTTTAATGGGAAAAAGCCGGCCAGCTGGGAAGAAGTCATTGACGTGATGCAGCAGGGGAAATAAATTGTAAGCGTTTTATTGAACGAAGGGGAGGCGAAAAAACGATATGGGTTTTATTGCGTTGATTGTATTCATAGCTGTCATCATTATATGGAATGTCGTCGTGAAGCGGAATATGGGGGAAGCCATGCTATTAGGCTTTATTGCAACCACATTATTTGGCGGATTGGATGCATTAAGACTTTTCTGGGATGGATTAAAATTTGCATCCACATATGAGGTGCTCTATGCAGCTGTTGCATTTGTATTCATGGCCTATTTAATCGAAAAGCTGGAATTAATTCATGCACTCTTGCGAATCTTAAATTCGGTTGTAGGGAAACTTCCTGGTGGAGCGGCTTATATGAGTACGTTAGGTTCAGCAGTCTTAGGTGCTCTTTCAGGTTCAAATTCTGCAAACACAGCGGCCACTGGCTCTATCACAGCCTCTTGGATGATTAAATCAGGCTGGAGCCGAACCCATACAGCGACCATTTTAGCAGGGAATGGCGGACTTGGGGCGGCACTGCCTCCGAACTCTTCAATGTTTATCATGCTGGGGTTTGCACCAATTGCAGCCCTTGTATCTGAGGGGGATTTATATATTGCGCTTTTAATAGGAGGACTGTATCAAGTCGTATACCGATTTATTTTGGTGTATATCCTGGTGAAAAAGAATAAAATTCAGGCCATGCCGCCAGATGATATTCTTCCTTTTAGGGAAGCAGTGAAACAAGGGTGGAAGTCGATCTTTATTTTTTTCGGTGCCTTGATTCCTATCATTATCACAATTGGTCCGCTGGCAAACTACTTAAAAAGTAATCCAAACATCGGACCAGAGGCAATGGATCAAATTTCTTTAATTACGTGGATTCCGATTCTCATGATGTTGATTAGTTTAACAATTGGAAGAAAAAAGGCGTCTGCACTAGATTGGTCTCAGTTTTTCAAGTCGGCCATTCCTAAGTTTACAACGATCGGTGCCTTGATGCTGTTTGCTGTTGCTGCGAGTCAGGTGCTTGCTGAATTAGGATTGGCAGAAGATTTGACGCAAATCACATCAGTACTTACCATTCCGAAATGGCTCATGGTGCTCATTGTGGGAATTCTTGTCACGCTAGTGGCTGGGCCATTATCTTCTACAGCCACATTAACAGCTGTTGGACTTGTCTCATTTTCAGCTTTAGTCTCAGTCGGAGTGGATCCAGTTGTGGCTGTTGTTGCCATTCTTGCTTTTTCATCAACAGAAGGCGCTTCCCCGCCGGCATCAGGATCGATTTTCATTGCTTCTGGTCTTGCAGGAGCCAGACCGGAGAAAACGTTTATACCGCTGATTCTCTACTATATGCTGCCGATCGTAGGAATTGGCTGGCTCATCGGAATGGGAATACTTCCAGTATAGAAAGGAGAAACACATGAGAGCATTGATGGAATTTTTATTTAAAGTGCTGCTTGTCCTGTTCTTAACGTCAGGAGCCCTGTTGGTATTCGGTCAAATACTAGGGATTCTTTTGCAAAAGGGAGACATGATCATTGCAAGTACGAACCTATTCAAAAACCCAACATTGGTGTTAAGTGCCTTTTTCAGTCTTGTTGGTTTCTCTCTCCATTATATTCCTGAAAAGAAAGACACCTCATTTAGCGATCATCCATCTGCATCAGCAGGTGAATCGCTCAAATAAGCAATAAGAAGCTGGATTCAGTAAATGAATCCAGCTTTTTTGCGCGCGAGAAATAGGTATTAAAACCCAATACGTACGATTCATTTTTTGGTAAATTTACTTTCAATCATATGCCTCTTGTGCTAGTAAATGGTAACATAACGGAGGACTATTTAAGGGATAGAGGTGTTTGACCATATCTGGAGCAATCATCGGTTATAAAGCAGCCTTGTATTCATTAAAGGCAGATATATCTATCAAAAAAGAACAAATCATCGAACTCAACATGTGCCGCAAAGAAATCAAAGAGGCAAAATCGGCTCTGTCAGATGCCAGCAAGAAAATCACTCATCCAGATCTGACATCACATACATGGTTTGGCCATTTGGCAGACACGTTTGATGACATTCGAGATGAAATGGCTTCCGCCAGTCAGGAAATAAAAGGTGTACAGCTAACCAATCTATTAAATCGAATCGATGAAAAAATCAATGATTTCACATCGGAGATCCATTCGTTAGAACATGAAATTCATTCGGTTGAAAGAAAAATAGAGAAAGAAAAGCAGAAACAACTGGAAGAAAAAAGAGGGTAGTCAAATGACGAGAGAAATTAAAATAGATGCCAGTCAGGTCAAACGAGTATTACAGCATGCAAAACAATCAGGCTCTCAAATGAATACAGCCCTTCCAACAACCATCAAAGGGAGAAATCAGCTCCTGACGGCAGACACAATAGAAGAGATCAATCAGCAGCTGAACGAATTAAGTACATCCTATATAGGCATTCTTCAGAAACAGCTTGTACAAACAGAACAAGCGGTGAACACCATGATTGAAACGGACAAGGCGCTTGCTTTCAGCAGTAAAAGAAAATAAAGGAGAACGCAATGAAAACCCTTGACGCCTTTGCGCAAATAAACGGAATAGATCAAACGCTGAATGCGTTAAAGCAGCAGTCGCAGCAAATCAGCTCCCTAGAAAAACAAATCAATCACATCATCTCACTCGATGGCGCACTAAAGGGAGAGGCGGGACAAGCCATCCGCGCCTTTTATACAGAATGCCATATTCCCTTCCTGCAATTCTTTCAGGTCGTCATTGAGGAATATAGCGCTGCATTAAAAAACACAAAGCAGGCTCTTCACGCATTAGAATCAAATGAGCACGGATTTATCTCACAAGCATTTATCGAACATGATCTTGATCAAGGCTTAAAAAAAGCTGAACGAACAATTTCTGAAATCGTATCAGAGGTAAACCACGCCATTGGCAGAGTTGGTCATATTGTTCATTTACCAAATGTAGATGAATCAGCTTTTCAGCAAAACTATCAAAAGGCATGGCTCGAGACCTCAAGAACCATTGGTCTGCTTCATGCATTTGACCGGGAGCAGACAAGTGCTTTACATGAAACCAAAAGCTCCCTTCAAACAATGAAGCAATACATCGATACCTTAAGTCCCATGTTCACCGGCCCAAAAATCGACATCACGAGCTATCAAAAGGGATCTATTTTCAAAGATGAAAAAGAAGAAAAAGTAAGCAGCACCATCAGTGGATTGAAGGATAAAATAGACAACCCAAAAGACAATCCAATGATGATCATGCTGAAGAAACTGAAAGAGAAACAACACGCGAATGTGGAGACGGTTGTTCGGGAAACGCCGTCTAGTAAAATCAATCAAACCACCTTGACCTTAAATGGAAAAGTATACAACATAAATGAGTACAAAGAGATCAACTTCGAACATGCCAAAACGGTTGATGTCATGCGAGACGGAATGCTGTATCGGTTACGAATATCAGAAAAAAACAAAGTAACGATTGAGAGCGTTAAACCGATGTCTGATGTAAAAACAGGCGATCAACCCCAAAATATCTTAAATACAGCGGTTGAATTTACAGGAATAAACGACGCGATTCGGGTTATTACAGGAAGAGATCCGATAACAGGTGATAAAGTCGCGGATATGGATCGTTTGGTATCAGGGGTGTACATGGTTCCAAGCACCAACATTGTTAAAGTGGGGAAATATGTTTTTAAGATTATTAAAGGGGAGAAAGTAGCTAAGAAGGTTCCAAAGGCTGGTAAAGGCTCTAAGAGCATAGTGAAACTTCCTAGCAGACATGGTGCTCTTAATGAAGCCAAAAAGGATGCTGGCATTTTAAGATCTCAACATCCTGAATCAATTCGGCGTGTAGAGATGCGAACCGCTCCTCATGAAGGTGGGCGTGTAATAAAAGACGACTATGGTAAAATTATTTGGACTAAAGAGTATCTATATACTAATAACAAGGGTCAAAAAATTATTATACAAGATCATAGTGCAGGTCATAAAAAAGGTGGACAAGGGCCCCACTTCAATGTACGACCCTTTGATAATCCTAGAACAGGAAAAGTCCCAGGGACTAAAGAGCATTATCCATTTAAAAAATAATTAGAGGTGATATTATGTGGTTTGAAAAATTAGAGGAAAACTTCTTTTTAAAAAGTCTATACAAAGAGGTTCCCAACTTAGAAAATATACGAATTGAAGGTATCCATATTAAAGAGGAAGGTAGAAAAGTGACTTTGCATTTTGATATGCCGTATTATGCGGAAAATCCTCCAAAAAAATGGGATCAATTAGGTTACAATTCGATTTCTCTTGAGGTAGACATTTTTGATATCCATTCTTTAGAAATAAAAACATTTTCAGATACATATAGAGGGAACATTGAAATAAATAAAAATGACCAAGATTTAATTGAAATTACTATTACAGGGGAGGTCACAGCAACAATTAAAGGAGACGTCGGCCTCATTCAATCAGTTAATGGTTATATTAATGGATCTTTAGAAAAAGAGTAACGAAAAACGCATAAGACCCTTTTCAAGAAAGGGTCTTTAATATATCCAAGTAATAATAACTTAGATATCACATTTACCTATGTCCTAAAATTCAGCCACTTAAAAAAATTGAAATAGGAGAGTTTTATGGACAAAAAACAAGAACTAATAAAACAAATCCAAACCGTCATCAACATCTTAGAAAAAGAATATCCACAAGAAATCCATCAAGGTGTTCTCCAATTAATATACAAAAGATATAAAAATGCACAAAGGATCATTCAGAACAATGAAGATCTCCAAAAAATTTTGATCATTGGCGGGGTGAGAGCTTATTTGGATAGTTATAATGACTATCTAAACCCCTTTCTAGATGAATTACATAAAGCAGAGAGTTTGCTTAAAGAAATGCTGTCATAGATAGGACGGTTGTCTGTAGTACTGGAATCAAGTCTTGTATCGGGCAGCAAAACAGAGAAAGGAATGCCTATGGAACATGAACAAAACAAAAGCAAAAAAACATCCAACTGGCTATTAAGTGTCAGTGTTCTGATTGTTATAGGAACAGCTTTGCTGAGAGGAGTTTCTTACTCAGATGCTGATTATCGCGGTTTCCCTATTGATTGACTAGTTCTGCACGGACATCATACTTTTGAATTTCTAGTGTGGGGTTTTATACTTGACGTGGTCATTTTCTATTTTCTTTTAAAAATGCTCCTTCGTTTGTATAAAAGGGTGATGAAAAAATCAGCAACTTAAAATAGAGGAGGCTCTTAAAATGCTCAATTTACCTCAAATCCCACATCTGCACGTGAATAAACCAGCAAGTGACATACAGATCAAAGAGGCAGAATCCCAGCTAAACATGCTGCTGCCCCATGTTTATAAGGAACTGCTGAAACAGACAAATGGATGTTCCGTTGGCGGTGAGGTGCTTCTATACGGTACGGAGGACATTGCGGAACGCAATGCAACATGGGAGGCTCGACAATATGCAAGCGGCTATGTGGCGATTGGCGACGATGGCGGCGGGCAAGTATTTCTCATGCGGCTGGCTGAAGAGGAGAAAAAGGTATGGATCGTGGATGCTGGTGTAATGGACCCTCAGCATGCAGAGCTCCTGACCGACAACTTTCTGAAATGGGTGAGTGAGGGCTGTAACATAGAAGCGTAATCCAGTAAAGGAGATGATCACATTGCCTTGGAATACATGGATCACTGTTTGTCTCGTAGTTGTGATACCCATCGTTTTAGTTTTCTCTGTATATTTCAACATGAAAAGCAAGAACAAGAAAACCAAATCATCCAACTGAAACGATCTGTGACGCCAAATGTTATGGAGCTTTTTTGCATTCTCCCCCATTCATCCCATGGTATAATAAACACAGTTTATGAACGAGAGGATATGCAGGAGATGAAAAATGAACCTATTGAGTTACTGACACAGCCAAAATGGCGAATCATCGATCAGTCGAGTCTTGGTCTCTATGTGGACCCGAAGCAATCTTTTGCGATGGATGATACGCTTTGCGCGTCGGTGGGGAAGGGCCTCTCACCAGCGACAGCCCGTTCTTGGGTGCATCACAATACGATTGTGCTTGGGATTCAGGATACAAGACTTCCATTTCTCCAAGATGGCGTAAAGCTGCTTGAGGAAGAGGGATATCGTGTGATTGTGCGCAACTCAGGGGGTCTTGCTGTGGTGCTAGATGAAGGTGTACTGAATGTGTCTTTAATTTTTGCGGAACAAAAGAAGGGCATTGATATTGACCGCGGGTATGATGCGATGGTGGAATTGATCCGCCGGATGCTGTCGATGTATGATGTGGACATTGAAGCCTATGAAATAGTCGGCTCTTATTGTCCAGGCAGCTACGATTTAAGTATCAATGGAAAGAAATTTGCAGGCATTTCTCAGCGTAGATTACGCGGTGGGGTCGCTGTGCAAATTTATTTGTGTGCAGATGGAAGCGGGCGTGAACGTGCCGACTTGATCCGCCGTTTTTATGACGCCGCCTTAAAGGATAAACGGCAAGAAGTGAAGGCAGTATTTCCTGATATACAGCCGGATACGATGGCATCCTTATCAGAATTAATCGGTGAATCGATTGATTGTACACTTCTTATGCGTTTATTACTAGAGGAGCTTCAAAAGCTTAGTGATCAGCTGACAGCCTCGGGCCTGAACGCAGAAGAACAGCTGGAATTTGAGAAAAACATGACGCGGATGATTGAACGGAATGAAAAGGTGTTTTCGTAAATATCAGTCTTTTTATCTTGAAAAGAGTAGAGGTGAAGTGATGGAAACAAAGCTTGAAAAAGCCATTGAACTTCGAAAAAGTGGACATCTTCAAGAATCAAAGGAAATGCTGTCTCATCTTGCAGAAGAGTATCCAGACGATGCCTCTATTCATTATCAATGTGCCTGAAGTTATGACTTGTTAGGAGAGGAAAGGCAGGCTGTCTTTTTTATGAAAGGGCCATTGAGTTAGGATTGTCTTCAGAAGAACTAGAAGACGCTTTACTAGGGTTAGGAAGTACATACAGAACTTTAGGAGAATATGAAAAGTCAAAACAGATATTCCTAAAAGGGATGGAAACTTATCCGGACAACAAAGCCATTCAAACGTTCTATGCCATACTTTGTATAATTTAAAGGAACATAGCAAAGCGATGGAAATATTACTGAACTGTTTAACTGAAACGACAAAAGATCCTGCTATTTTAAGTTATCGAAAAGTGATTGATTTTTATTCAAATCAGTTAGATACATTGTGGAAATAATATATTGATTTGGTTACTTGAATAGATTTGGAGGGGCAATGTGATGAAAAAATCCCCTCCTTTGTTATGGAATTTTATATGTGATAGTCATTTATGGCGTAAGAAAGAAGGTAAATTTGTTGTCAATATTCACCACGTATTACCCGCTGTTTATGCTTTGTGTTTTGTCTGTGTTGTATGTGATGTATCGTATTCAGCCGCTTGCCTCTACTGTTAAAAAAATCATCATTGTGCTCTGTGTGTTAACAAATCCTCCTATATTTGCTGGCGTCTCTTTTTTACACTGCCGCATGAAGGTACATTTAATATAATAATGGGCATCTTGCTTGTTGCCTGTGAATGCATTGGATTTTTACAGCTGCTTGTGTTTTATACACTTGTTTGGAAGCCTTCAAATCGGAAACAAGTCACGATCAGTGATCTTGACAGACTGCCAACAGTTGATATTTTCATAGCTACATATAATGAACCGATTGAAGTGCTGAAACGCACTGTTGCAGGCTGTTTGAATCTGTCTTATCCAAAAGGCAGCGTCCACATTTATTTATGTGATGATGGCAAGAGGGAGTCTGTGGAGCAGCTTGCATCTGAGTTTGGCGTTCATTATCTGACAAGAACAGATAACAAGTTTGCTAAGGCGGGTAATTTAAACCATGCGATGTCTCAAACGAATGGGGAACTGATTCTCACACTTGATGCTGATATGGTCCCCCTTCCTGCCTTTTTAGAAAAGACAGTGCCTTACTTTCATGATGGAGCGACTGCGTTTGTTCAAGTTCCACAGGCGTTTTATAACGAAGACCCTTTCCAATATAATATGTTCTCGAAGGATCGAATTCCAAATGAACAGGACTTCTTCATGCAAACCCTCCAAGCTGGTAAGGATCGGTTCAATGCGGTGATGTATGTCGGGAGTAATACTGTATTTAGAAGAACGGCCTTAGAGGAAATTGGCGGATTTGCTACTGGAGTGATTACAGAAGACATGGCGACCGGAATGCTTCTCCAAGGGAAGTTCAAATCTGTGTCTGTCGGAGAAGTATTAGCCGTCGGTCTGGCACCTGAAAGCTGGCTTGATTTGTTAAAGCAGAGAGACCGGTGGTCGAGAGGGAACATTCAGTGCGCCCGTAAGTTTAATCCATTGAAGGTTCGCGGCTTAACGCTTATGCAGCGAGTTCTTTATTTAGATGGCATTGTGTATTGGTTTAACGGTTTGTTTAAAATGATTTACATTCTTACACCAATATTGTTTTTATTGTTTGGTATTCAAAGTTTCTGGGCCGATTTCCAGTCCATTTTCATGTTTTGGCTGCCGGCGTTCTTTAGTTCGTATTTAGCGTTTAAACTGGTGTCGAATCAAAAAAGAAGTATGTTTTGGAGTCATATTTACGAAAGCTCTATGGCATTCCACTTGGCTGGTGTAGCTTTAAGTGAGCTGTTTTTGAAGAAGAGGGTTGAATTCCTTGTCACGCCGAAGGGAATTCAAACGGACAAGAGACATTTTCATTTGAAAACGATGATTCCTCATTTGATCTTCTTGCTGCTCTCATTGCTTGTCCTTGTGAAAATAGGATACGATATGAAGGTAAATGGGACGATGAATGCTGATCTCACGTTGATTAATATTTTTTGGGTGCTTTATAACGGTGCAGGTCTATTCATGGCACTGATTGTGGCGTTTGATCGTCCGCGTTATCGAAAATCAGAGCGGTTTGCCATAGAAAAAGAGGGGCATCTCTGTTCTGATCGTCAAGATGAATCGATTGCTTGTTTTCTACTAGACATGAGTGATTCAGGTGCGCGTCTATCCATTCCATTGGATCAAGCTTCTTCTTTTAATCAAGGACAAATGCAATTGTTTTTTTCAGAGGATCAAAGTGTGGCGTGTGATGTGGTTTGGAGCCATCCAGATGGAGACAAGCTGATGGTTGGTGTTGCTTTTACTGATACAGAAAAATCAGAGTACCTATCATTGATCCGTTTCTTATTCACACGAGAGCATGTATCGATAACGGATCGTGAGAAAAAATCCTATGCTGTTCGGACATTTCTCCGCTTTATAAGAGAAACGGAAAAAGTACCAAGGGCCTTGCGGCGCAAATGGGTGAGAAGACCGTTGCAAAGCGTGACAGGCACGCTGTCCTATGAGGGCCGGTTAGAAGAGAAGGTGCCGGTGAACATACATGATATTAGTGTATCTGGGTGCAAAATCGAGTCTGAAGCTTCAATTGAATTACATGAGAAAGTGCTGATCACCATTGACACAGAATCTCTCACAGATCAGCCGGCGATTGCAGTCTGGACATCACAAAAACGCGGCCGCACAATGGCCGGACTCAAGTTTGTTCAGCCTGAAATCAAGCAGATAGAAGAAAGAGAGGGAGTGGTTTCTTGAAGTCCAAAAACGGCGGTTACCTCTATTTATTATGGCTTCCTGTCATCATGGGAGCCGGCTACGGCATTTCGCTTTTAGTGCCATTTCTTCAGCCTGTCCTGACACTTGGCATTGCAGGTCTTTATATTTTTATGTTTGGTGATTTTCAAGTAAGGCAGGTCAGGTATATTTTTATGTTTGTGTTTTTGATCAATGTCCTTTTTAGTGTGATGCTATTTTTGGGCATTTAAAAAGTGCTTCCCGAGGCGGGGAGCACTTTTTGTTATTCTGCCATTTTTTCGAGGTTGCCGTTCCGGTCCATTTTAAAGGTTGGTGCGGCACTATCGTCCTCTTCAAATAAAACTAGTTTTCTTGCACGGTTCATGATTTTGACGAGTGTTTCATAATCTTCTTGAATCGTGAGCTGATCCTTTTCAAGCTTCTTCACTTCAGCTTCTAGCTGCGAGACTTTATGAGAAAGCTCATTGTTTTCTCGTTTTAAGCGGCTGTTTTCCATACGTAAGGCAGTGGATTGCTGACCATCGCCTTCATAACGGCGTAAGAAATCAATGATATCGTCGATGGTTAATTCTTGATGCTGCCTAAAGGGATTTGCTTCCGGCTTTTTCTCTGCGGTATTTGGGGCAGGAGCAGCCTGTGACAATAAATGTGATAAACTAGCTAACTCTTCATTGTAGCTTTGATCCACAAACTGAAGCTGTTCAGCCGTTTCAGCTGCTGGTGCAAATGTTTCTTCCTTTGCTGGCTCCAATTCCTGTGAGAATTCCTCTTGAGTAACCGTTTCTTCTACTTGCGGCTGATAAAGTAATCGTTTTTTCGCTGGCTGGCCATTGCCAAGAGCGCGCATCCGTTGTTTTCGCTGTTTTTTGGCAAGTGCCAACGCTTTTTCATATTGATGTCTGACGACAGCGTTCCATCTAAATCCGCATGCCGCTGAGGTGCGGTTCAGCTTGTCTCCAACTTCTTCAAACGCATTTAGCTGCGTGCTGCCCTCTCTGACGTGACGTAAGACGGTTTCTGCCAGGAGGAGATCATTTTCCTCTGACCAAGCATCTTGTCTTTGTTTTGACATGTGTTTAAACCCCCATAAGATTTGATGGTATTAGATTAGCCAAGTTCAAGAAGGTTTATACAAGTTTGCTAAAAGGATAGTGGAAAATACTAGCTTTTATGTAAGCACGGGATTGGTGCGGCAAAGCGTCTTGCAAGTCCAGCCGCTTCGATGTACAATGTTGGGTGGTATATTATTCACGATTGGCTGTCCAACTGTTTCATATAGAAGAATGAAGTATCATCATTGAAAGGAAGCGTAAGACCATGGCTAATGAGTTTCGCGTATGTGACGATTGTGATGCGACGAACCTAAAGACGTTATTGCCTCGACTCAAATCGGTTGACCCTGATGCAAAAATTGAGATCGGCTGTCAATCCTATTGTGGTCCAGGACGAAAAAAGGCTTTTGCGTTTGTGAACAATCGCCCATTATCCGCACCAACAGAAGATGAATTACTTGAAAAGGTTCAAAAAAAAGTCAAATAAATGTCACTGAATGTGTTCAGTCGACCTAAAAAGAGGTCCGTCCCTGTCAGGTCGGGCTTTTTACGTCCGTGCAATCTTTGAGAACACATTCACCAGCAAATTCAAGGATGTTTTCGGGAAAAGTTACCCGATATAATAGAAACACGTCTTAAAAAAAGAGGGACGAAACGATGGCGTATCCAAAAGGGAAATTATCTGAGGAAAAGGTATTTAAAGATCCTGTACACCGTTATGTTCACGTAAGGGATGCATTAATATGGGATTTAATAGGAACAAGAGAGTTTCAGCGCCTGAGACGAATTAAACAGCTAGGAACTACTTATTTGACGTTTCATGGTGCAGAACACAGCCGATTCAATCATTCACTCGGTGTATACGAGATTGTGAGACGAATTGTGGATGATGTGTTTAAAGGGCGGCCTGAATGGGATGAAGGGGAGCGCGAGCTTGTACTTAGTGCAGCCTTGCTTCATGACCTCGGACATGGTCCATTTTCTCATTCCTTTGAAAAGGTCTTCCACTTAGACCATGAATCGTTTACAAGAGATATTATTTTAGGGCAGACGGAAGTCAATGAAGTGCTCCGCCGGGTGAGTGATGATTTCCCGAAGCATGTGGCTGAAGTCATTGCCAAAACGTATCAAAACAAGCAGGTGGTCAGTTTGATCTCAAGTCAAATTGATGCCGACCGAATGGACTATTTGCAGCGTGATGCTTACTATACAGGCGTCAGCTACGGCCACTTTGATATGGAACGTATTTTACGTGTGATGCGCCCGAGAGAAGATCAGATTGTGATGAAGCAGAGCGGGATGCATGCGGTTGAAGATTATATTATGAGCCGCTATCAAATGTACTGGCAAGTCTATTTCCACCCAGTGACACGCAGTGCGGAAGTCATTTTAACGAAAATTCTTCACCGTGCAAAAGAGCTGCATGAAACGGGTTATATTTTCACACATGCCCCCGTTCACTTTTATTCAATCTTTGAGGGGAATGTCACCACAGAGGACTATATTAAGCTGGATGAATCCATTGTCTTATTTTATTTTCAGGCGTGGGAAGATGAAGAAGATCACGTGCTGGCTGATTTGTGCCGCCGTTTTATGAACCGCCGATTGTTCCAATATACAGAGTTTAATCCAAATGAAGAAATGACGAAATATTTCAAGCTGACCGCCTTGTTCAAGGAGGCAGGAATTGATCCTGACTATTATTTAGTGGTCGACTCTTCCTCTGACTTGCCCTATGACTTCTACAGACCAGGGGAGGAAGAAGAGAGGCTGCCGATCCACCTTTTGACGCAAAGCGGTCATATTAAAGAACTGTCGAGACAGTCAGATATTGTTGACGCCATTTCCGGTAAACGAAGAACCGATCATAAACTTTATTTCCCGATGGACTTAATTGTAGATATGTCGGAAAAAGCTGAAGAAAAGAAGGCGATCATGAAGCTGCTTGGTTTGGGATAAGGAAGTACTGAAAAAGGAGATGTCGGGAATTTGTTGAAAGAGCATGCAAAGTTGATGAAGGTATTCTCTGAATCAGGGGAAATCGTTGGTCGGAAGAAGCTGCAAAAGATGATTTACATAGCAAAAAAGCTAGATTTGCCTTTTTACGAGAAATACGATTTTCATTTTTATGGCCCCTATTCAGAGGAGTTGACGCTCAGAATTGAAGAGCTGTGCAACCTTGGATTCTTGGACGAAATGAAGGAAAAAAAGGGCGGATACTATCAATATCGCTATTCGCTGACGGACAATGGGAAAGAGTTTCTCGATCAGTGTGAAGTGGACATGCCTGACCTCAAAGCGCTGACGCAGCAGATGAACGAGCAATCATCCCGTTTCCTAGAGCTTGTCTCAACGATTTTATATTTTGATAACCTGCCAGAAGATGAGGTGAAGGAAAAGGTCTTCACCATTAAAAGCAAGCAGCGCTATACGGACGAAGAATTTGAGGCGGCCCTTGCTTATATTGATCAGTTGAAGGAATTGAACTAATGAGAAGAACCAGTGTGTGATGGCTCATGGCTAGAACAGACTGGTTTTTATTTTGCGCAGAAACAAGCCGACCGCATGGATCGACTTGTATTTTATGAATGGTGATAAGAGAATCTCGCTAAAAATTGTTTTGTACGTTCTTCTTTCGTCTGTTCAAAGACTTCTTCCGGCGTACCTGATTCGACGATGACCCCATCCTCCATGAAAATGACCCTGTCGGCAATATCATAGGCAAAGCTCATCTCGTGGGTGACGATGATCATGGTGACACCGGTTTGTGCTACCTGTTTAATGACATCAAGCGTTTCTCCTACAAGTTCTGGATCTAATGCAGAGGTCGGTTCGTCGAACAAAATGACTTCTGGATTTAAAGCCAGTGCCCGTGCAATGCCGACGCGCTGCTGCTGACCGCCAGATAATTGATGCGGATAGGCATCCTTTTTCTCCAGTAGTCCGACCTTTGTGAGTAATTGGAGAGCTGTGTCATAGGCTTGATCTTTCGGTTGTTTACGGGCAATGACTAAACCTTCCATGACGTTTTCAATTGCTGTTTTATGAAGAAATAGATCGTATTGCTGAAAGACCATAGCGGTTTTTCTGCGAAGTGCGAGAATGTCTTTGGGCCTTGCTTGATTGAACTTGACGGTCGTGTGATCAATGCTGATTTCTCCTTGATCCGCACGCTCAAGAAAATTCAAGCATCGCAGAAAGGTTGATTTCCCAGAACCGCTCGGACCTAAAATGACGACCACTTCGCCTCTTTCTACCGTTAAATCAATTCCTCTCAGAATCTGGTTTTTACCGAACGCTTTATGCACCTGTTTGATGTCAATCATGCCAATCGTCTCCTTTTGTTTTTGTGTCCATATTTCTCGTATAAGGCTGTAATGGCTTCGATAGAGGCACACAGTGCCCAGTAAATCAGAGCAACGGCGATGTAGGCTTCAAGATAACGATAGTTCACATTGGCTTTGATTAAAGCTCCGTTTAAAATATCGACCACAGACACCATTGAGACGAGAGAAGAGGCTTTGATTAAACTGATCAGCATGTTGTTCAAAAGTGGAAGGGCGATGGGAAAGACTTGCGGTATAATGACCCTTCGTAAGATCTGTTTACTGGTAAAACCAACGGATAGAGCAGCATCGAATTGCCCCTTTGGAATAGATGCAAGAGAGCTTCGAAATATTTCAGATAACCCGCTTACGGCATATAAAGTAAGGGCGAAAATGGCAATCCATCGTCTGTCCAAATCACTGAAACGAATCTGAAGAGAAAAAGATGCAGCCAAACGATCCAGCGAATCAGAAAAAAGAAGATAAGATACGAGCAGAATGAGGACAACAGGAATTGCTTTAAAAATAGCCACAAACCATTTGAACAATGGAGACAATACAGGCACCTGATAAAAACGGATAAGGGCAATACCAAATCCAAAGACTGAGCCAAATAATAACGGGAGAAAGCCTAATAACAGCGTCGTTGGCAAATAATGAAGTGCGGCTAAAAAGGCCTGCAGCATAAAGGCAACATCAAAATCCACTCAGATCGCTCCTTTCTTATGATGTAGTAAAGTCTCCGCCCAATATTTTCTTAGACAATTCAGCGAGCTTGCCGTTATCGATCAGTTTTTGTAATGCTTGATCAATGTCTTTTTGAAGTTTTGTATTGTTTTTTTGATATAGATAATATGTTTTAGATACGTTTACAGGCTTTCCAGAGGTGACTAGATTGGCATTGAATTGTTTGTTTAATTTGTTGACGTCATACTTTGTGAGCAATGCCGCATCGACTGTGCCATTTTGAAGGTTTTTGACGAGAATTTCATTCCCGCCATCTCCGTAGACAATGTCAATTTTCCGATCATGCTTTTTGTTATATTGCTCTAGAAGATAAGCGAAATTACTTCCTGTAGAGGTGTGCACTTTGTGTCCAGCCAAATCGTCAAGGCTTTGAAAATCATGACCGGATGCTTTATCAACAACCACATAGCTTGTATAATCTGTGTAGCCAACTTTTCCAAATAGATATTTCTTCTGGCGCTCATCATTGATTTCATATTGATGGGCAGCGAGATCTACTTTACCAGCATCTAAAGCGGGCAGAATATTTTTAAATTCGAAGGATTCATATTTAAACTTATATTGTGGAAGCAGCTGATCCACTTCATCTAATACAGCCTTCTCATAGCCTGTTAGTTGACCGTTTTCATCTAAGTAAACAAAAGGCTGATAAGCGTTCCCTGTGCCAACGATGATTTCTTTCGCATCTGGATCATTATTCGCTGCTTCTGCTTTGACTTCATTCGATTGTTCTGTATTTCCGCAGGCAGCAAGCAGCAATGAACCAAGTGTAAGCAGACCGATGATGTAATGTTTTTTGAATCGTTTGTTATTTTTCATGTGAAATCCTCCTCGTTTTACTTCGCACGCTTTTCGACAGTGAAGGCCGTTTCAGGTCTTTTTAAGGAAACGAATGTCGTCTGACGCTGTTTTCTCGTTTTCGGTGTATTGATCCGTTTTTCCAATAGATCAAACGCTTTTTCCAGCAGCATACTTAACATAATAAAAATGACGGCAGCAATAAAGTATCCTTCTAATACGCGATAGTATAAAGCCCCTAATGTTTGGACCTTTCCTATAATATCCATCACGCCTAGTGTAAAGGCGAGGGAGGTGTTTTGTAATAAGTTCACAATGGCCACGCCGATATTCGGGAGCGCAATTCTTCCTGCTTGAGGAATGAGCGTTCTTCTATAAATCTGCCATTTCGTCAGCCCAATTGAGGCAGCCGCTTCATATTGAGATGCTGGGACACTTGATAAGGCTGATCGGAATATTTCTGAAAAGTAGGCAGCTGTATTGAGTCCATATGTAATATAAAGAAAGATCAATTTGTTCCACATGGAGATATCAAGGCCAATTGCTGCGAGCACACCTGGCAGACCATAAAAGACAATAAACATTTGAACCAGGATAGGCGTTCCGCGAATAAATGAGACATAGACTGCACTGAGTTGATGCAGAACAGGAATGCGCTCAATTCGAAAATAAGCAAGGATGAATCCAAGAAAGCTGCCAATCAAAGTGGCAAATAAAACAATCAGCAAGGTCGTTGGAAGGGCTGATAATACTTTAGGAAAAAGTGTGACCACATACTCCCATTTGAAAAACTCACCCACGTTGAATCACCTCCTATGTAGAAGTCGTTTCGACTTTTTCTTCTGCGGGTGGTGCCCCTAGAATGGCTGGATCAAAGCGTTCAGGGATAAGCACTTTATACATCAAAACACCTAAATCTCCATTTTCAGCCTCGCGTTCAATATATTTTGTATATCCTTTTCGTTCGTACATCTCTAAAAGCCAAGGGTGTTTCCGGCCAGAAGTGCCTAGTGTATAAGCAGGCGCTTTATATGTCTGCCGGAGCAAGGTGTTTTCTACATAATCGAGCAGCTTATTTCCAATCCCTTGACCGGCTAAATCAGGAGCTGTCGCAAACCACCAGACAAATGGATAGCCTGAGACCGGCTCAGTGCTCTCCCAAGGAAAACGTATGGTGATGGTGGATATGAGCCGTCCGTCTCGTTCTAATACAACGGCAGCGGACTTTGTAATGTTTTCTGTGACCATTTCAAGTGTGGCGTTCGAGGATGGCCAATCGATGCCCATTTCCCCAAGCGGTTTAAATGCACTGGACAGCAATTCTAAAAAAGCTGGCGCATCTTCTTCGGTAGCGATGCGAAAAATATCTCGACTCATGACAAACCTCCATTCAAAATGTAATGTCAGATTAATGCTTTTTTTAAAGTCTCGATATCTGGATTCAGCAATGCTTGATACACGTGGGGATCATGACTGATCTCAACTACAGGCACATAGCGGACACCGTATTTTGCTTCTAAAATGTTTCTGTAATCATCATGTTCTGTGACATCAATCGTTGAAAAAGGGATCTGCTGATCGTTGAAGTAGGATTGAATGTCCTTGCAATAACTGCATCCATTTTTGCTCCATAATATGATTTTTTGATTGTTTGACATTAGACGTTCACCTCTTGATTGATTGGTTTTTGATTTGTTTGTTCTTGATCAAGTGCTTCTTTTAATAAAGTGATAGACGTGATCCTTTCATCAATATTTACGATCGGCGACAGCACGATGAATTCATTGATATCGTATGACTTGGCTAGCTCAGTCAGCCTGTGATGAACGGTTTCTTTTGTGCCAGCGGTATAACCGGTTTTTTGTACGTGAATGTTGTACTGTTCCTTCTCCGTTTCTTTCACCAGTTTTTCTGCATCCTCTAACGATGTGACATTCAGTTTTCTTCCATCAGAAAAGGAGACCTTTACTGTTTCCTTTTGTTTGATATGTGAGAGTGCTTGTTCGGGATCATCGGCTACAGAAACGGTGATAGCAAGAAGGAATTGCTGGCGGGAGCCCGCTTTCTGATATGTTTGAAAGGTCTCTCTTGCTTCTTTTAATAAGGCTTCATCTCCATTAATAAAGAAGGCAAAGACAAAGGAGATACCAAGTTTTGCTGCAAATTCAGCGCTCTCTATACTTCCCCCTAAAAGGAACATGTCAGGTGATAAACGAGGGATGGGCTGAGCATTCAATTCATTTGTGTGTTCTGTCAGATAAGTTTTGAGATCCACTAATTTTTGAGAAAAATCCTTCCGTGACGCCTGATAATCTTCCTGAAGAGCTTGTGTCGATAGGTTCAGTCCTCCAGGCGCTTTCCCAACACCTAAATCGACTCTTCCAGGCGCTAATGATGCGAGGACGTGAAATGTTTCAGCCACTTTAAACGGGCTGTAATGCTGAAGCATGACACCGCCAGACCCAATTCGTATGTTGTTTGTTTTTGCTAAGAGGTAGCCGGCAAGAGCTTCAGGGGAAGAACCTGCTACTTGAGGGTTATTGTGATGTTCAGACACCCAAAACCTGTGATAGCCAAGCTGATCCGCTGCTTCAGCCAATCTGACAGTATGCTGAATGCCCGTCTCTGCGTTCTCGTTTTCACCGACAAGGCTTTGATCAAGAATACTAAGGGTGAACGACATTGGCTGTTCCTCCTATCAGACTTTGATATTGAGATAATGCGAGGTTTAACCTGTTTGTGGCATCTGAATCAAGTAAGTAATCACCTGACTCCTGCTTTGTGACCTGTTGATCCACGACATACACGCCAGATTGCACAACCGTTGCACCAAGTTGATGAATAATCGGTTTAAGAGCATATTCAATGACGAGCAGGTGGCCGTAGGTTCCTCCTAAAACAAACGGAAGGACGGGTTTTCCTTGTAACGCTTTCTGTGGAAGTAAATCTAAAAACGTTTTTAAAATACCAGAAAATGACGCTTTGTAGACAGGCGTTAACACAATGACACCGTCACTCTCATTCACAAGTTCAATGGCCTTGACAACCTCTTCGTTTGAAAAGTCCGCACGTATTAGTGCGCTGCTAGGCAGCTGGTGAACTTGAATGATATGTACATTGATTCCATTGATCGTTAAATGCTGCTGAACATGATGCAAAACACCGGTTAATCGAGATTGGACGGAATGTCCGCCTGCTATAATCGTTACTTTCGTCAATTCGTCTCCTCCATTTCACATAATTCCTTCTAAACAACTTGGAATAGTTGATAATATAAATTATAATAAGGCAAACCAATTGAAAAGTATAATTAGTAATCATAAATACACGATTCAGTTATTTAAAATATAGAGAAAAGAGGGGTTTTATGGAGATTCGTGCGATCCGCACCTTTGCTACCATTGTGAAATATGGGAATTTTTTAAAAGCAGCAGAAGCACTGAATTATTCTCAGCCAACCATTACCTTGCACATCAAACATTTAGAAGAGGAAATTGGAGAGAAGCTTCTAGAGAGAGGGAAGACCTTAAAGTTAACAGCTTCAGGACAGCTTTTTTATGAAAGAGCCAATTCTTTACTCAATGAATATGAGAAACTGACGAAAACGCTTCAAGATTTAGAAGTGGGCATTGCGGGATTCATTCGCATCGGTGTTTCTGAGCCTACTGCCAGTTTAGAATTCCCGGCGCTCCTTGCAGAATTCAAGGAAAGGTTTCCGAATGTAGAATTTTCGGTACAAGTAGCAGATGCGAATACCCTGAGTTCCTTGCTTTCGCATGATGAGATTGATTTTGCGATTTGCGGTGCACCAGAAGCTTCGATGGAAAATAGCTATAAGCCGCTTTTTCAAGATGATATTGTTCTGCTGGTTCCGTCCTCCCATCGATTGGCGGAAAAAGATGTCGTAGAGGTAACTGATTTAGAAAATGAGACTATACTATTCACACCTCACAATTGCCCCATCCGTATCCAAATTGAACAACAAATCGTTGATGTCATTGGGACAAATTACAAGAAATTAGAGATTACTAGCAGCATGTCCCATAAACACTATGTTCAGGCGGGCTTAGGAGTATCTCTGTTTACACGAACGGCTCATTCTTTTACACTCCCGGGTACGAAGGTATTAGAAATAAAGGGCATTCAAGTTTCCCCGCCAGTTGGTCTATTGAGGAAAACAAATGATACGCCTGGAAGAGCTGTGCTCCAGTTTATTGATCTCATTGAAAGTCGATTGCATCAGCACCAACCGTCATAAAAAGAGGGGTTAGCCTTTATGCTAGCCCCTCTTTTAAATTTATTTTACTGTTTGTTTCAGAAACTGATTCTTCTTCATCGGCAGACCTAAGTTTTCGCGAAGGGTATGAGCTGGATAATTTGGGTCGTAATATCCTCTTTCGACTAATATCGGAATGACGTGCTCCGTCCATTCGGATAAACCGCTTGCTAAAATTGGAGCGCCAAAAATAAATCCATCTGCGGCGTCCTCTTCGATCCATTGAATTAATTTGTCAGCTACTTGTTCGTAAGTGCCGAAAAAGGCACTTTTTGGTGTGGTCACTTGTAAAGCGACTTCTCTTAAGGTCAGGTTTTGATCTTTGGCCATTTTCTTAATGGACTCTGTTGTGGATTGGAAGCTGTTTGACCCAGCGTCACCTATATCCGGAAAAGGTTCATCAAGCGGGAATTGACTGAAGTCCAAATGGTCAAAGAATCGGCCGAGATAATGCAGAGCTTCTTCAATAGAGACTAGATGTTTAATGGCTTCATATTTTTCTTCTGCTTCTTCGACCGTTCTCCCTGTAATCGGGTGGATGCCAGGGAATATTTTGATCTCGGATGGTTTTCTTCCAAGCGCTGCTGCTCTATTTTTCACGTTGCGGTAATAGGCTTTTGCCTTTTCAAGTGAATCGGCATTTGTAAATACAGCGTCTGCTTCTTTTGCGGCTAGATCTTTTCCTGCCTCTGAAGCGCCTGCTTGGAAAATAACGGGCTGCCCTTGTTCAGAGCGCTCAATATTTAAAGGACCTTTGACAGAAAAGTGTTTGCCATGATGGTTTAAGGTGTGCAATTTATCTCGGTCGAAGAAGACACCTGTTGATCGATCTCTTACAAAAGCATCTTCTTCCCATGAGCTCCAAAGCCCGTTCACTACATGTAAATACTCTTCTGCAATTTCATATCGAAGTGAGTGGCTTGGGTGCGAACGGATGATGTGATTTTCAGCAGAGCCCTCTAATGGGGAAGTCACAACATTCCAGCCTGCCCGGCCTTTACTTAATTTGTCCAAGGAAGCAAATTGCCTGGCAATGGTAAAGGGCTCACTGTATGAAGTGGATACAGTACCCACAAGTCCAATCTGTTTCGTGACTGTGGCAAGTGCAGATAAGATGGTTAATGGTTCAAATCGGTTTAAGAAATGAGGAATCGAATGTTCATGAATATATAAGCCATCTGCCACAAAGACAAAACGGAAACCCGCTGATTCCGCTTTTTTGGTCATCTCTTGATAATAATCAATGTTAACACTTGCATCTGCTGGCACCGATTTATCCTTCCATGCATTCATGTGACCCCCTGGGCCATGTAACATTAATCCAAATTGTATGTGCTTTTTTCCAGACATGCCGATCGTCCCTTCCGTTTTTGAGGTAGCAATGTTTTATGTTCTTCATCATAAGGCAGAACCGCAGAGAAGTATAATTGGTATCAGTAAAGTGTGACTTTATCTTTTCTAATATCATTTTTTGGTTCTTTCAGATGTGACATTAGGTCCATGATATTATTTCTTAAAAACATGAGTGTTTACTAAGTAAATGACCCAGACCAAAAGCGCTATTTTTCGATGAAATGTGTGTCAAAATATCCGAAAAATTAGTGAAAATGACGTAATTCGACTTTCTTCCTGTGCATCTAATTCCCTGTTTTTGACTGAATAGAAGGAAAATGGTGAATTTTCAGTGAATATATAACCTTGTGAAAAACAAAGGAGGGATAGGAATGAAAAAGCGTTCAGTCTTTTTGTCATTTTTATTGGTAGGTAGTTTGTTACCGGGGGTAAGTTCAGCTTCAGCACCAGTAGCGAGTGCAGGTCATGGGCATGATCATGGTCATGCGCCGTTCGAAACCCATATTAGTGAGGGGTTGCCAAAAGCAAAGGATTTTAAAGATTTGAAGACAGCACCTCCAATTGAACGAGATGTGACAACAAAGGTATTAGATGAGTCTGGTAAGCAGGTAGGCTCAAGAACCTTTAAGGCCAATACAGGAGATTCAATTTCAACAAAGGCAAGCACAGGCAGTCAGAAGGTCACTGTTTATGCTGTCGCTGATGCGCAGTATCGTGCGAAATATAGTGACTGGCAAACACGGATTGTCAGCATCATCGAGCAAGCAGATGTCACGTTTAACCGTGATCATGATGTGGACTTTGTCGTACAAGCAGTAGGATCATGGACGTCTTCGGGTTCAAATGCAGAGCAAATTTTGTCTAACCTTGCGCGCAGCTTTGATGGCAGAGGATATGACTTTGTCACTGGATTTACAGCAAATCCAAACTTTGATGCTGGCGGAATCGCTTATGTTTACAATAGTGCACCAAGCGGAAGTGCATTCGCCGTTAACCTTGATCAAGGAACAGCGAACACTGCAAAAGCGGCTACGCATGAATACGGTCATAACTTTGGCTTACCGCACGACCCTCAAGGAAGCGGCATTGTCTGCCTAATGAATTATGATTATTCTTACACAGTCGATTTCTTCGATGCGGCTCATAAAAATCAAGTGAACCGTAATAAAGCGTGGTACAGATAAGAATGCAGACAAAAGGACAAACACATTGAGTGTTTGTCCTTTTTATATGCTTACAGATCGCTCATTCGCTTTCCTGCTACGGCATAGTGTTCTTTTTTCATTTCTTCAATAATAACAGAGACTTTTTCTGCACCTGCGCCTGTTGTTTCTACAACGGCATCAGTGACTTTCTCCACAAGAGCTCTTTTCTGCTCGTCTGTTCTTCCTTCAAGCATTTGAACGGTGACAATCGGCATGGCGAAAACCTCCTTTTTCCTTTAATGCTACGCTTCCCTTTAGTTTAAGGGACTTCTTATAGTATACTGAATGAAGTAAATCATTGTATAGAAAGAAAGAGGGATTCATGCCTTTGAACCAATTTCTTGTTTATCCATTAGAACTTATTCCATATGTCGCCATTACGCTTGTTGTTGCATTTACGATGCACGAGCTGGCGCATGCATATGTTGCGTACCGATTCGGAGACCCGACGGCTAAGAATCAAGGGAGACTGACGTTAAATCCACTGAAGCATCTCGATGTATTCGGGACTATTTTGATCTTTGTGGCCGGGTTTGGCTGGGCGAGACCTGTACCGGTGAATCGTTACCATTTTAAAAAACCGCGCTTAGCAGGGATTTGTGTCTCCATTGCTGGGCCATTAAGTAACTTAGTGCTGGCGTTTTTGGGCTTTTTTGTGTATGTGCTTCTTCAGAAATTTGGCGGGGAGTGGATTATGCGCTTTGAGCCGGGAGTCGATAATTTCTTTTTAATCTTTATTAACTTAAACGTCATCTTGTTCCTATTTAACTTATTACCACTTCCGCCGCTGGATGGGTATCGGATTATTGAGGACGTCGTCAGCCCCCGTATCCGGGCGAAAATGACGCAATTTGAACAATATGGGATCATTATTTTTCTCATATTCGTGATCACACCGCTGGGACAGTTTGTGTTTGGTCCATTGATCGGAATGCGGGATCAAATCATACACTGGTTTAATCTTATTTTGAAGCCGCTGCTTTAGGAGGTTTAATAAATGGAAGGTAAAAAGAAAAAACCAATTGGTTTTAACATCATTAAAAAAACAGATGCAACCGACGGACATGGAGGCTTTGGGGCAGGTGCACTCAGCCTTGATAATATCTCGCCAGTCATCATTGATGTAGAGGAAAAGGAAGCTGTCATTGATATTGGTGCCATGCATGCAAGAAGTGCCGTCGAAAAAGGAATTAAATTTTTGAAAACAAAAGAAGAGGTGCCGAACGGAAAACCGTATTGGCTTGTATGGGTGACGATTGACCGCAGAGAAGAAGGGCCTTATTATGCAGGTGTGACGGCTTGTGAAATGACCGTTGACCGTTCGATCCGCCGCGGGTATAAGTCACTTCCAGAGCATGTGAATTTAATGGATAAATCGATGAAGCGAAAAATTGTCGTTAGTCATATGGATGACGTATCCAAAAAGGTGCTGGCTGATTTCTTAAAAGGTCATAATCAAGCGCTCTGGGACGCATCAACAGATGAATTAAAAGAAGGATTGGCTGTCCCTGAATAATTGTGAAATTTTTGTGAAGATTGGCGGATGGCTACCAATTCTCTCCGGTTTTTGAGTAAACTGGTGTTAAAGCTAGGACATGGAGAATCCCGAGATGCAGATCTCGGGGTTTTTCATGTCTTTTTTAACGTTTCAGCCACTTTTCCCACCATTTCTTTGGCTTTTGATCTTGAACTGGTTCCTGCTCAGAGGCTTTGTCCTCAGCACCATAGCAGACACCTGTCGGCTCCGTTCCTTCTATAAAATAGGTGAATACCTTTGATTCACATCCTGGACCTGCGAGGTCGCCGGTTTTTGGATTGATATATACCCCTTTGACACCGTCTGGCGGCATGAAGGAAGAGGCTGGCTGCTTCGAGAGAGCTGATTCCATAAAGGAAGCCCATATTTTTTTCGCATAGGCCGTTTCTTCGACTGAGTCAATGGTGCGGTCTTTATCATAGCCTGTCCATACACCTGTGACGAGCTGGGGAGAGAAGCCGATCATCCAGCTGTCGGCGCCTGTAGTCCCAGACTTTCCTCCGTATGTTCTTGTAAGGTCCTTTATAATGGTGCGGCCAGTGACACTTGTATAGCCGTTTAATTGATCATTGAACATGCCTGACATCATGTCGGTGGTGACAAATGCTGCTTTTTCATCGAGGATTTGTTCTCGTTTTTGTTTCTCTTCAAAAAGCACATTACCTTTTGCGTCGGTTACTTTCGTAATAAAGGTTGGTTTGACGCGTTTTCCGCCATTGACCAGCATGGCGTAAGCATTGGTCATTTCAATGGGTTTCACAGGAGACGTGCCCAGGGCAAGAGAGGGTACTTGATCTAGTTTCTCCTTGATTCCAAATGTCTTGCCTGCACGTACAAGCTGTTCCATTCCTAAAAATAGATGGGTCTTTACAGCGTAAATATTATCAGACAGTGCTAAAGCTTGAAGCATTGTAATGCCGTCATTGGCGTAATAGCCGTGATAATTGCTTGGTGAATAAGCGGCATCGCTGCCTTGATCGTCCAGTTCAAACACCGTTTCCTCACTGCGCATGACGGTTGCGGGTGTAAACCCGTTTTGCAAGGCAATGTAATAAAGAAGGGGTTTCATGGTTGAACCGGGTTGCCTTTTTGCTTGTGTCACCCGATTGAATGGACTTTTCTCATAATCTCTCCCGCCTATGAGGGCAAGTACATGCCCTGTTTGAGGATGGATGGCGGCAAAGCCGATTTGGATTTCTGATTTGGAATTCATCGTATTTTTTAACGTCTTTTCTGCAATTTTCTGTAATACTGGATTGAGAGTCGTTTGGATATGAAGCCCATAGGTTTCAATTTGTTCCTCAGTTAACCCCAAGCTTTGTTTCAACTCTCGAATCACATCGTCATAAAAATACGGGGCTTGCTTTGCTTGCAGTTGCTTCTTTTGCAAAGGGCGATAGGACAGCTTTTCTTTCGCAGCGTCATCGGCTGCTTTTTTCGTAATCATGCCATCCTCGTGCATTTGTCTCAAAATCATATTCTTTCTTGCGCCGGCTTTCTCCTCATTCACATAAGGGGAATAGAGAGAAGGCCCCTTTGGGATACCGGCAAGCAGGGCAGATTCAGCGAGGGTTAAGTTCTTTGCTTTTTTCCCGAAATACAGACGGGACGCTGCTTCCACACCGTACGCTCCGTGACCATAATAAATGGTGTTCAAGTATCCTTCTAAAATCTCATCTTTTGTATAGTTTTGTTCTAAACGAATCGTGTAAAAGGCTTCATTCCACTTCCGCTTCCACGTTTTATCATGATCTAAATACAGATTTCGTGCATATTGCTGGGTGATCGTGCTGGCACCTTGCACCTTAGCCATGGCACGAATATCGGCCACCGCAGCACCTGCCATCCGTTTCACATCAAAGCCATGATGCTCATAAAAGGTTTTATCTTCAACAGCGACAACTGCCTGTCTGATATGAGGAGACATCTCCTTTAATGGCACCCAATATCTCTTTTCTCCAAAGCTGGATTCTCCAAGCTTTGAGCCATCGGCTGCATAAATGGTCGTGGATTGGGGAACTTGAACAGAAGGGGCACCTTGCCATTTAGCTATTAATAGAATCGTCAAAAAGACGGTACCTGCAAATAGAAAAGCAAGCAAGCCGATAAAAAAACAGGCTCGAATCGTTTTCACGGTCATGCGGATTTTTTTATTACTCATGATTGTGTCCATGCAAAGCCCCCATTTTGACGGTTTTTTATCAGTATGGAACAAAGAAAACCGTTTTAAACAAGCGATTGCAGGAGCGCTTTAAAAAATGAAGAGAACTCATGCGGTTCTTTACAATTTGATATGAATCCACTATACTTTTTTCTTGGACAATCGATATAGTCAAAGCCGATAAAAGGCGCTAACAATAGATGTTTGTTTATTAATGGATGAGAGGAAGATGAACAATGAGCGAACTTTGGTATACAGAGAAGCAAACGAAGAATTTTGGTATTACATTGAAGGTGAACAAAACCCTTCACACAGAACAAACAGACTTTCAGCATTTAGAAATGGTGGAAACAGAAGAGTTTGGCAATATGCTGTTTTTAGACGGCATGGTGATGACATCTGAGAAAGATGAGTTTGTATACCACGAAATGGTGGCACATGTTCCTCTTTTCACTCATCCAAAACCGGAAAATGTTCTTGTCGTAGGTGGAGGAGATGGCGGTGTCATTCGTGAGATCCTCAAACACCCAAGTGTGAAAAAAGCGACACTTGTTGATATTGACGGAAAGGTCATCGAATACTCGAAGAAATTCCTTCCTTCTATTGCTGGAAAACTAGACGATCCTCGTGTAGATGTCAAAGTCGGAGACGGTTTTATGCACATTGCTGAAGCTGACAACGAGTATGATGTCATCATGGTTGACTCTACTGAGCCAGTTGGACCAGCTGTGAACCTGTTCTCTAAAGGATTTTACGCAGGAATCGCAAAAGCACTGAAAGAAGACGGTATTTTCGTTGCACAAACGGACAACCCTTGGTTCACACCTGAGCTGATTACAAATGTACAGCGTGATGTAAAAGAAATTTTCCCTATTACGAAGCTTTACACAGCGAATATTCCAACGTATCCAAGCGGTCTTTGGACATTCACCATCGGTTCAAAAAAATATGATCCACTTGCTGTAGAAGACAGCCGTTTCTTTGATATTGAGACGAAATATTACACAAAAGAATTGCACAAAGCGGCATTCGTTCTGCCGAAATTTGTGAGCGACTTAATCAAATAAATCAAGCGAAATGGACATGCGCAAATGACGGTTTGCGCATTTTTTGAAGCGTAAAAGGAGGAATCTTGCATGAGATTCGACGAGGCTTATTCAGGAAAAGTGTTTATTGGAAGTCATCCGACATGGGAAGATGCAAAGGTCATTTTATACGGCATGCCGATGGACTGGACAGTCAGTTACCGCCCAGGTTCACGTTTCGGTCCGAACCGCATTCGTGAAGTATCGATCGGTTTAGAGGAATACAGCCCTTATTTAGATCGTGAGCTGCATGAGGTGCCATTCTTTGATGCGGGTGACATCCCACTTCCTTTTGGGAATGCACAAAAGAGCTTAGATTTAATTGAAGAGTATGTCGACAGCATTTTAGAAAAAGGGAAGTTTCCATTAGGAATGGGCGGCGAGCATCTTGTGTCTTGGCCGGTTTTCCGTGCGATGTATAAGAAATACCCTGATTTGGCCATCATCCATATGGACGCACATACGGATCTTCGTGAGGAATATGAGGGTGAGCCGCTTTCACATTCAACACCGATTCGTAAAGTTGCAGGACTGATTGGACCTGAAAATGTATTCTCTTTCGGCATCCGTTCTGGGATGAAAGAAGAATTTGAATGGGCAAAAGAAGCGGGTATGCACATTTCTAAATTTGAAGTACTCGAGCCATTGAAGCAAGTATTGCCAAAGCTAAAAGGGCGTCCAGTATATGTGACGATCGATATTGATGTACTTGACCCAGCACATGCACCTGGTACAGGAACGGTAGATGCTGGCGGTATTACATCAAAAGAGCTGCTTGCATCCATTCATGCGATTGCAGGATCTGACGTCCAAGTCGTTGGGGCAGACCTTGTCGAGGTAGCACCTGTATATGATCACTCTGACCAAACAGCGAATACAGCGAGTAAGCTTTTACGCGAAATGCTGCTTGGGTTTGTGAAATAATCAGTTGATAGAGGAGCTTGTCATCTCATGTGGACAAGCTCTTTTTTTTACATTGGTCAAAAAATAAAGGAGGGAGCTCATGTTTTCGTCAATATTGATGGTGTTCCTCGCTTTATGTGTGTTAGGGGCAGGCTTTCTCACATTGAAACGAGAACTCGCAGCTGATCCGCCTGTTTTTGCTTCAAAGAAGGAAGCAAAGGAAGAGATGCTGGGGCTGTTTCACGATCGAGGCTTTTTCTATCTGACGGCCATTGCGTTATTCATGCAGGTGGTTTTTAAAAAGGATCAAATTGCACCATTTGATTTTTTTCAGGCATTTTTGGCAAGTTCAGGCATACAGGCTCTTTTTTACTTAATGAAAAGAAAAGACTTAGGTGTAAAGGCTGGACTTGTCGTAGTGGTCAGTTGTATTTTTCTTTTTTTCTAAAGGGATGGCTGAAGATGAAAAACGAAGTTTAATCGCCGTGAAGAAGAGAAATGATGGTATGATAGGCGATCATGATTATGGTATACTATTTTAGTTAAACGGGTCTTAGCAAAGGAAGTGCAAAATGACACAAAACCAAATTTCAATTCATGTAAAGTCAGTGATGAAACCAGAGACGGAGCCGGCTGAAACGATCGAATTCCGCACGACTGGAACGTACCAAGAGAAGAATGACAAAACGTATCTCACTTACCATGAAGAACATGAAATGGGTCAAGTAAAAACCGTTGTGAAAATGAGTGAAAAAGAAATTTTTGTGATGAGATCAGGGGCTATTCAAATGAAGCAGCGCTTTCTCATTGGAGAAACGACCGTCACACATTACACGATGCCATTCGGTACACTTCAGCTAGATGTGCACACACATGGTATTGATCTCGATGTGGACAAGGGGCTGCTGCACATTACGTACGATATGCTGACAGGAGAAGATCAAAAGCATTTACATACATTATCGATTTCGTATAAGGAGGATTTACGTTCATGAATATCGCAGAACAGGTCAAAGATGCGTTAAAAGAAGAAATCATAGCGGCAGTCGTCAAAGCAGGACTTGCCGATGAAAGCCAGGTGCCAGATGTCCTTTTAGAAGTGCCGAAAGACAAAACTCACGGTGATTACTCTACCAACATGGCGATGCAGCTTGCCCGCATTGCGAAAAAAGCACCTCGTCAAATCGCAGAGGACATCGTCAATGCGTTTGATAAAGGGAAAGCTTCCATTGAAAAACTGGATATCGCAGGTCCAGGATTCATTAACTTTTATATGAACAATCAGTATTTAACAAAGCTCATTCCAGCTGTTCTTGAGGCAAAAGAAGCTTATGGCGAAACGAATACAGGCGGCGGTCAAAAGGTGCAAGTCGAATTCGTCTCAGCCAACCCAACAGGTGACCTACACCTTGGACATGCCCGCGGTGCAGCTGTAGGAGATTCCCTTTGCAACATCCTTGATAAAGCAGGGTTCGATGTGAGCCGTGAATACTATATCAACGATGCAGGAAATCAAATCAATAACCTCGCTTTATCTGTAGAAGTACGTTATTTTGAGGCACTCGGTCTTGAAAAAGAAATGCCTGAAGACGGCTACAGAGGAGAAGACATCAAAGGCATCGGACAAAAGCTTGCGGATGAATTTGGTGACCGTTTCGTGCATGAGCCGGAAGAAGAGCGGATGAAGTTCTTCCGCGAATACGGCTTGAAATACGAATTAGAAAAATTACGTGTAGACCTTGAGAATTTCCGTGTGCCATTTGATGTATGGTATTCAGAAACTTCTTTATATGAAAACGGAAAAATCGAACCAGCGCTGGAAACACTTCGTGAAAAAGGCTATGTCTTTGAAGAAGACGGCGCAACATGGCTGCGTTCAACTGATTTTGGTGATGACAAGGACCGTGTGCTGATTAAAAAAGACGGCAGCTTCACTTACCTGCTTCCAGATATCGCATATCATAAAGACAAATTGGACAGAGGCTTTGACCAGCTCATTAACATTTGGGGAGCGGACCATCACGGCTATATTCCTCGGATGAAAGCGGCGATCCAAGCACTTGGATATCCAGCTGACAAGCTTGAAGTAGAAATCATCCAGCTTGTGCATCTTTACAAAAACGGCGAAAAGATGAAGATGAGTAAACGTACAGGAAAAGCCGTCACAATGCGTGATCTGATTGAAGAAGTCGGCTTAGATGCGACTCGTTATTTCTTTGCGATGAGAAGTGCGGCGACACATATGGACTTTGACCTAGATTTAGCGATTTCTACGTCTAACGAAAACCCTGTGTACTATGCACAATATGCACATGCGAGAATTTGCAGCATGCTTCGTCAAGGTGAAGAAAAAGGCTATGAACCGAACCTTGAAAAAGCCGATTTCTCTCACATTCAATCGGAAAAAGAATACGATCTTCTGAAAATCATTGGCAGCTTCCCAGAAGTTGTAGCAGAAGCAGCTGAAAAGCGTATTCCGCACCGCGTGACGAACTATATTTATGACCTTGCATCAGCCCTTCACAGCTTCTACAATGCCGAGAAGGTCATTGACGCAGAAAATGAAACAAAAACAACAGCACGTCTTTCACTCATGAAAGCAACACAAATCACGCTCGCTAATGCATTAAAACTAATTGGTGTATCGGCTCCGGAAAAGATGTAAGAACACGCAGAAACCCACTCGGAACAGGAGTGGGTTTTTGTCATTCAACGTTTATATCATTTTTATTTCTCTGGAAAATCTCAATTTCATAATTCTCTAATGCTTGTTTAGGAAGTTTCTTTTCTAATACAGACTGCAAACCTGCTATATCTTTTGAAGTATTGATGCCTATGGAAATTGTGGGATCTGTCTTAACGATTTGATAATGTAACAAGTCATGCTCTTTCCATAACGAGTCTAATACTTGTGCTACCTTTTGATCTAATTCTTCTTCAGAAAGAGTGAGACGATTTGGAGTGGAACTTAATCCAAGAATACAAAGAGTAATAAAAAACAAACCAATCAAACGTTTTTTCATTATATCTCCTTAAATAGTTAATATATTCCTTTAATAGATTATAGCATCCAATTAGGTTTGTTTAAATAACTTAACAGAAACATGCTCATAGAAGGCATTGTTCTAGATTTATTTAATGGAACAACATGTCATCCACTCAAAACATGTAAAAACCCGCTATCTCTTGAGGATAGCGGGTTTTAAAAATTATCCAAGTGTATTAATAATGTTAGAAATAGAATCAAATAATTGGCTAAGTACATCAGAAAACATATTTTTGCCTCCTCTCTTTTCTTTTTACATCTACTTAACGAAGGGAATGAAGGGTTGGATCACTTTTTCTAAAAAAACTTTAAAAAAGATGGTGGCATAGAAAAAAGCACCGCCTATTCGGGTGCTTTTTGGCCTTAAGTTATGAATGAATGCGCAGCTTCACGTCTCCATTTGTACACTCTAGTTGAACGTTTCCACCAATCGGCAAGGTGAAGACTGGCTGTGTATGTCCGATATCGACATCGTAAATCACAGGGATGTGTTTGAGCATTGGATGCTTATCTAGGATGAATCTTAAGTGTTCCTCTGTCATGTTGGATTTCTTCTGAAAGCGCCCGATGATCAACCCTTTGAGTGTTTCTGCATGCTGCAAGAGGGAGGTAAGGTCTCTGGCGAACATTTCAGGGAATACCAGATCATCATCCTCGACAAATAAGATCGCATCCTTTACATTCGGCATAAACGATGTCCCTTGCAGTAAGTTCAGTGTACAAAGATTTCCGCCAAACAAGGTGCCTTCAGTTGTTCCTTCCTGATATATGTTCCATTTCGTCGGATGAAACTGCCTATTCGCTTGATCTAGATACCACGCGTCATCACTCCATTTTGTCGAAGGAATCACATCAAACGGTTCGCCGCCGTTCATCAAACAAGCTTGAAACATGGCGGTCTGCTCTTCCTGTCCCTGCTCCATTTGAAAGCTTGAGAAATGGGGGCCAGAATATGTCACCATATCACATTTCGCTGTAATGGCGTTTGCAAGTGCAGTGATGTCACTATAGCCGCAAAGGACTTTAGGATGCTGACGGATCAAGTCGTAATCAATATAAGGCAGAAGCTCATTGCAGTTAAAGCCTCCGATGGCTGTCAAAATACCATCGACCTCATCATCTGCGAACGCCTCATGCAGATCAGACAAGCGGTGTTCAATAGACGATGAGGAATGAATGTCACATTCAAACAAGTGCTGTCCAAAAGAGACAGTGAAACCTAAAGACTCTAAACGTTTTTTCGCTTGAGCAATTCCTTCTTTTGATAAAATGCTGGCACTTCGGCTTGGGGCAATGACACGAATATGGCCACCTTTTTTTAAAGGAGAGGGTGTATGCATAAACAAATCTTCCTTTCCATCACATATTTCTCCATTATATCGGATCAAATAGCTCAAGTCTGTAAAGGCTAGGAAAAAGGAATGGGTCGTGCGTTTCATACAAGCTGTGCAAAGGGTATGGAAGAGAAAAAGACAGAATGAGGGCGGAGAATGTGAAAAAGAGAAGACTGGAATTTTTATTTTTATATTTTATGATATTCGGGGCATATGTGGTGTATTGGTGGACTGTGCCGGCGTGGAGCGTTCAGCTGTACGCAGCGATTTATATCGCCATTATTTTATTTAGTATCATCTCACTCATGCTGGAGAACCGTACATCACAGCACACGTTGTTATGGATATATGTGCTCATTTTTTTCCCGATCATTGGCTATATGTTCTATCTGTTCTCAGGGCAGCTCTATGTAAAGGGTCATTTATTCAAATCAAAGAGAATGTATAACCGCGAGAAATTACGCAGAATCTCTGAGCTTGAGAGTAAGCCGAATGAGTCACGTTTAACCGATAATCAGCGTGCTTTTTTTCATTACACAGAAAAAGCAACAGGTATGCATGTGAACACAAATAGTGATATGGAGATTTTAAAGAATGGGGAGGAGACGTTCCCCAGAATTTTTGAAGAGTTAAAAAAGGCAAAATCGTTCATTCATATTGAATATTACATGTTCAAATCCGATTTCCTCGGCCACCGGATGATGGAGATTTTGATTGAAAAAGTGAAAGAAGGGGTAGAGGTCCGTTTCATATATGATGCGGCTGGCAGCATCCGCTTCTCGCGAAAAGATATTAAACGCTTGAAGCAGGCAGGGGTCAAGGTCGCTCCTTTTCTACCTTTAAAATATGGATTCTTTAATCAAAAATTCAATTTCCGAAATCACCGGAAAATCGTCATTATTGATGGAGAGACAGGGTTTGTCGGCGGGTTAAATGTCGGCAAGGAATACGTAGGACGGGATGAAAAGATTGGCTTTTGGCGTGATACGCATGCCATGTTAAAGGGTGAGGCTGTTCAGACCCTTCATTCCGTTTTTATGCTCGACTGGGAATACGTATCAGATGAAGTATTAATTGATGATCCGAAGTATCATACGCCGCATTCTGTGACAGGCGATGATGTCATTCAGGTTGTACCAACTGGACCTGATATGAAAGAAAGTATGAGTGATTTATATGATGCTCTCATTTCTAATGCGAAACAATTTGTCTGGATTGCCACACCTTACTTTGTACCAAACGAATCGATTCGCACTGCACTCAAAATCGCTGCCACAAGAGGGGTGGATGTGAGGGTGATGGTACCGGAGATCAATGACGGATTTCTCACGCAATATGCCACAAGATCCTATTTTTCTGAGCTTCTAAAAGAGGGCATCAAGGTGTATCACTATCAAAAAGGGTTTATGCATCAAAAGGTGATGATTGCTGATGGAGAACTCGCCTCTGTCGGCACCGCCAATGTCGATATGAGAAGCTTTCAGCTCAATTTTGAGGTCAATGTCTTTACAGCTGCGAAAAAGCCAATTGAGCAATTGATGGCCCACTATGAGGAAGATATGAAGGAATGTGAGCAAATGGGTCCTGTACATTTTTATAAAAGAGGCTTAAAAGAGCGGTTGAAGGAATCATTTGCCCGGTTGTTTTCTGGCGTATTATGAGGATTTCCAGTCAATGAAATCATTTCCTGATCTAGTATTTTGAAGAGGATTCCTCTATAATTGAAAATGATTATCAATTATAGAGGAAATGAGGTTCTTTTACATATGCTAAAACGCTTTTTCGCCTATTACAGGCCCTATCGCGGTCTGTTCTTTTTAGATTTCTTTTGCGCTGTCGCAGTTGGATTAATGGAACTTGGTTTCCCGCTGATCGTGAACTACTTCATTGATACATTATTACCAACAGGGAATTGGACGGTCATTGCCTGGACCGCACTTGCTCTGTTTATCATTTATGCACTCAGCTCGGTTATGCAGTTTATTGTGTCGTACTGGGGGCACATGTTAGGTATTAATATTGAAACAGATATGAGGAAGAAGCTGTTTGATCATTTTCAGCGTCTCTCATTTAAGTTCTTTGATAACAACAAAACGGGTAAGCTTATGTCTCGGATGACAAATGACCTCATGTACATTGGTGAGGTGGCTCATCACGGACCTGAGGATTTGTTTATTGCAATTATGACGATTCTTGGCGCCTTTGCTGTCATGCTGATGATTAACTGGCAGCTTGCTATTTTAACCTTCTTGATCATGCCTGTCATCATCTGGCTCGCCCTTCATTTTAATAAGAAGATGACGCAGGCGATTACACAGCTGAACAATGACATTGGAGACTTTCATGCAAGGGTTGAAAACAATATTGGCGGCATTCGTCTTGTTCAAGCCTTTGCCAACGAACATTTCGAGAAAAAGCGTTTTGCTGAAAACAACAACCGCTTTCGAAAAGCGAAGCTTCTTTCATATAAAATCATGTCGGTCAACGGCTCAATCAGTTACATTCTCACCCGTCTTGTGACACTGTTTGTCCTTCTGGCAGGGACATGGTTTGTTCTGCAAGGGCAATTAACGGCAGGTGGATTTATCGCGTTTGTTCTCATTACAAACGTCTTATTCAGACCGATTGATAAAATCAACACAGTGATTGAAATGTATCCGAAAGGAATTGCGGGCTTTAAAAGCTATGTCGATTTACTTGAAACAGAGCCAGATGTGAAGGATACAGAGGGAGCTCGTGATGTATTCGGGCTAAAAGGTGAAATTGAATATCGAAACGTGACATTTGGCTACGATGAGCACAGCCATGTGTTAAAGGATATCGATTTGAAGATCAAACAAGGAGAAACTGTTGCGTTTGTCGGTCCTTCAGGAGCCGGGAAATCGACGATTTGCAGTTTGCTGCCACGTTTTTATGATGTGGATAAAGGGGAGATTACGATTGATGGTGTGAGTACAAAATCGATGACCTTGTCTTCTTTAAGACAGCAGATCGGCATTGTGCAGCAGGATGTCTTTTTATTCTCAGGCACCATTCGAGAAAACATAGCGTACGGCAACCTAGAAGCCAGCGATGCAGAGATTTGGGAGGCTGTACGTCGTGCGCATTTAGAGGAACTCGTTCAGCGTTTCCCAGAAGGATTAAATACGGTGATAGGCGAGCGCGGCGTCAAATTGTCAGGCGGTCAAAAGCAGCGCTTGTCAATTGCGCGGATGTTCCTAAAAAATCCTTCGATTCTTATTTTAGATGAAGCTACATCAGCACTTGATACAGAAACAGAAAAAGCTATACAGGATGCACTGAGCGAACTGGCTGTCGGCAGGACAACACTCGTCATTGCCCACCGCCTGGCAACAATTAAACACGCCGACCGTATCATCGTCGTGACAGAGGAAGGCATCCAAGAACAAGGCCGCCACCAAGACCTGATTCAAATGGGCGGCGTATACAGCAGACTGCATGAAGCGCAGTTTGGTCATTGATCAGCGCGTAGACAAACCCTCGTATTCGCCCGCAGTTCTGCGTGCCGGTGCTCACGAATGTCCAATTCGCTCCGCTCCGGTACTCGCCCTTCCTAGGGCTGCAAAGGTTTTCTATCACGCTGAAAAGAAGACAAAGGGCTAAAATAAAGATCATTTTAGCCCTTTGTCAACAATCTGAGAGCTCTTTTGTTAAAGGGCTTTTTTTGTTAGGATAGAAAAAATGCGTGTAGGAAGGATCTGATGGAATGAAGGGGCTTCGGCGATTACAAAAGGGCGATAAGATCGGTATATTTTCACCTTCTAGTCCTGCATCAGCGACCTCGCCTCTTAGGTATGAGCGGGCGAAGAAGTGGCTTGAGCAAAAAGGATTCATTGTGGTTCCAGGATCATTAACAGGGAAAGAGGATTACTACCGTTCAGGTACAATTCAAGAACGAGCAGATGAGCTGAATGAGCTGATGGCTAGAGAGGACTTGGCGTGCATCATGTCAATGATTGGCGGGACGAATTCAAATAGTTTGCTGCCTTATCTTGATTTTGACCTGCTGAAACAACATCCGAAAATCATGATCGGTTATTCAGATGCGACAGCGATTCTACTAGCGTCGTACGAAAAAACGGGCCTGCCTGTTTTCTACGGGCCTGCGCTTGTTCCTTCTTTTGGCGAGTTTGAACCGTTTGTTAATAATACATATCAGTCATTTGAGGACATCCTGATGTCCCAACAAACCCTTCCTTATCAGATTGAAAAACCGCCTTTTTGGACAGATGAACGAATCAATTGGGAAGAAAAGACGCGTGACAAAAAACAGCGTCCGAATGATTGGCTGTGCGCCATAGAGGGACAGGCAGAAGGCAGATTGATCGGCGGAAACTTGAATGCGATGTACGGCATATGGGGAAGTGAATTCATGCCAGCGGTGAAAAACGGAGACATCCTTCTCATTGAAGATTGTATGAAAACCGCGTCAGTTGTAGAAAAGAACTTCTCTTTATTGAAAGTAAATGGAGTGTTTGAACGGGTATCAGGGATTCTTTTAGGAAAACATGAGCTGTTTAATGATGAAGGAACGGGCAAAGAACCTTACGAGATTTTACTTGAGGTGCTCGGAGAGACAAAAAGACCACTCATCGCTGATTTTGACTGTGCCCATACGCACCCAATGCTTACGATGCCAATCGGGGCACAAGTGAAAATGGATGCATCCTCCAAACAAGTTTGGTTAACAAAAGAGTGGATATAGCAAAAGAGCAGCCCGCGGCTGCTCTCCCAGCATGTAGACAAACCCTCGCATTCTGTGTCAGGCCTGCGTGCCGGTGCTCACGAATGTCAAATTCGCTCCGCTCCGGTACTCGTCCTTCCTAGGCTGCAAAGGTTTTCTATCACGCTGAAAAGAAGACAAAGGGCTAAAATCAACATCATTTTAGCCCTTTGTCAACCAATCTGAAAGAGCAGCCCGCGGCTGCTCTTCTTTATGAAACCGTCTCTTTTTCAAACGGCTGAAGGAGATCTTGCGCTTTTTTCCCCTCTACGACAATTAAGTAGTCAGACTCTAAATGAGTGAGCCTGAAGGTTTCAAGCTCTACGATGTTCTTAATGCTGCACATTGTTTTTTTAGAATACACATATATACGATGCTGAGCCTGCTGGCACTTTTCATAAAGAGAAATAAGCTTATGTAAATTCAACGCTTTCGCAGCGATTCGGATTGAATAGATTTGAGACATCTTCATATCCTCCTGTTAATTACTTTCTCACAATAGCTTTGTTACCCCCATTTGCACAAAGGTAAACCTTTCTTTATGATTTCCACTCAATGGTTCCTCCGCCCGTCCGCCGATTGCCCCTTATCGCAGACAGCTCTTCGACTAGACGGAGCAGAGCCTGATCCTTTAATTTTGCTTCAATCATGAAATCTACATCCCGGCCATACGGTTTTAATGCTTGAAAAAGCGGTAAGACAAAATTCATACCTACTCCATCTGCATGACTGCGTATAGCTTTTTCTGATTTTGGTGAAGACAAATGGATTTTGGGCGGAATGCCAGTGCTTGTCCACGTGTCGAACATTCTTGGCAGGATGTCATCGAGTGCGGCATCGTCATCTTTATTTGCCACGTGATGATGGTAATCAAAAACAAACGGAATGTCATGCTTTTCACATACATCAAGCGTTTCGAGCGACGTATATGTTTTGTCATCGTTCTCAAGTGTCATTCTCGCTTTGATATGAGCTGGAAGCTGTTTGATATTTTCATCAAAGCGTTGAAGAGCCGATTCTTTATCGCCGTACGCCCCGCCTACATGAATGTTCATGTAGCCTTCCTTATCGAGCTTCATCGCCTCAAGCATCTGATAATGGTACGTCATATCGATGACGGCATTTTCTGTAATGGAAGGTTTGGGGCTAGTAAACAGGGTGAATTGATTGGGGTGAAAGCTGACCCGTAAGCCGTGCCGTTTCACCAGCTTGCCGATCTCAAGAAATTCTTTGTGAAAAGGTGTCACAAAGTCCCAGCGCACCTCTGGATGGGTCGCGAGCGGGACGATCGAGCTTGAAAAACGGTAAAGCGGGATATCATGAGCAATGGCGAAATAAAGCGTTCTTAATGTATTCACGAGATTGGCCTTCGTTGTTCGCAATAAAGCCTCTTTTCTTTCTCCCTTAGCGAGCTTGCTGTATCTTGCAAAGGTCAGCGACTTGGCAGGAGAAGCTTCCCACAAGGTGACGGCATTGGATACATAACCAAATCGATAACGCATAGGTCATCTCCTTTATAAAAAATAAGAGAACATGGCGGCAACCCACTCAAGCGGCCGAGTGAAAAGCGGACGCTTTGACAATGTTTCTTCTGTCAGGATCTCAGAAACCTCCATATGCTCCCGAATCTTTTCTTCTACGTGTACAGTAAAAGCGGGATCATCAATGGCTACATCTACTTCTTCGTTTAAAAACAAGCTGCGTTTATCAAAATTCGCGGTACTAATCATACAGCGGCTGTGATCTATCAAAATGGCTTTCGAATGATAAAACCCTTTATAAAAACGATAAACAAGACATCCAGAGGCAATGAGGTCCTTCAAATAATGAAAGCCAGCCTCTTTGACAAGTGGATGATCCGCTTTCATTGGAATGATGATTTCAACTGTGACGCCCCGCTTTCGTGCATCAAGCAGCGCCTTCAGAAGAGGGGCTGATGGAATAAAATAAGGCGTACAGATGATGATCTGTTTCCTCGCCTGCTGAATATCTTGGAGAAATAAAGCTTCTAAAGAAAAGCCAGCAGTCGCGCGTGTTGTGCATTGTAATGTTCCCGGTTCCAATGCAGGGAAAACCTCATATTGCAGCTGATGAATGCCAGACGAACGGTACAAATCATTCAGAAACACATGCTGGAGATCTGCGACAACCTGTCCAGTCATCCGCAAATGATAATCCTTCCAAATACCAAATCGGCCTTTCTTCCCGACATATTCATCACCTATATTAAATCCGCCAATATAGCCAATTTTCCCATCAATCACCGTTATTTTACGGTGATTTCTCATGTTTAGACGGTAAATCAAAAAAGGGAAACGAGGCTTATTTAAAAAGTAAAATTGAATGCCGCTTCTTTCTAGCATGTCAATCGCCTTTTGATCAAACGGATAAGAGCCTAATCGGTCAGTCAGCAAAAAGACGGAAACTCCTTGCTCCGCTTTGGCTTTCAATGCTTGTAAGACCCTTTGACCAATCTTGTCGTTCTTTACAATAAAGAACATCATATGAATAGAAGAAGAGGCCTGCTGTATATCGGTAAGCAGCTGATCGAAAAATGGTTCGCCATCATGATAAAAGGCAGCATCGCCGCTTGTTTGGTCAAAAGACCGTTCAAATGCGTGAGTAGAAAAATATTTCCTTCCCATATAAAGGTCTAACATCACGAGCAAAACGATGGCAATGAGTACGAGTAGGATGATCAATGCGATCATGAAACTTCCTCCTTTTTTGCATATTTCAATAGTGTACCCAAACGCGTAAAAAATATTGACTGAATACTCATTCATTATTTATGATAGAGGTACAACATGGAAACGGAACAAAGTGGGTTTTGGGGAATGAAAGGGGGAGCAAGATGAATAGCCTTTTAATCATCAACTTGATCGCATTTGCGGCGGTGACCGCTTACGCAGTGTATTTGTTTGTTTATCTCATTCGAACACGAGCGGCGTATATTCGTCTTGGTAAAAAAGAAGAGTTTCAACAAGACATGAAGAAACGTTTAGAGCGTGTTTGGGTCAATGTATTTGGGCAAAAGAAGCTGTTAAAGGACAAGAAGAGCGGCATCATTCATGTGCTGTTTTTCTACGGATTTATCCTCGTACAGTTCGGAGCCCTTGATTTTATTCTGAAGGGGCTTATTCCAGACAGCGGGCTTCCTTTAGGTCCGGTGTACGGCGTCTTTACGTTTTTCCAAGAGGTGGTCACACTTCTCATTTTAGTGGCCGTTGTATGGGCTTTCCATAGAAGATACGTGGAGAAGCTTGTCCGTTTAAAACGAGGCTTCAAATCGGGTCTAGTGCTCTTATTTATTGGCGGCTTAATGCTGACAGTCTTACTTGGGAACGGCATGAACATCATCTGGCATGGACACTCTCTATCACCAACTGAGCCAATCGCTTCTGGTATTGCTTTCTTGCTGGGTGGAATTTCACCTCTTGCGGCTGCGATTGTTTTTTATGCCGCATGGTGGGTGCATCTTCTTATTTTGCTGACCTTCTTAGTATATGTTCCGCAGTCAAAGCACGCCCATCTGATTGCAGGGCCTGTGAACGTATTTGTCAGCAGATTAGACCCGCCAGGCAAACTGCAAAAAATCGATTTTGAAGATGAGACACAAGAGACCTTCGGTGTGGGAAAAATTGAAGACTTCCGTCAGTCTCAGCTCATCGATCTTTACGCTTGTGTGGAATGCGGGCGCTGCACGAATATGTGCCCGGCAACAGGGACAGGGAAGATGCTGTCTCCGATGGATTTGATATTAAGGTTAAGAGATCATTTAACCAATAAAGGAGCCGCTATTACATCAAAGACACCTTGGGTCCCGCAGCTTGCCTTCAAGCAGACAACAGGAAACCAGCTGGCATTGCAGGCGAGAGGAGCAGGTGCGGAAGAGTCGGCTGCCAGCTCGATATATCATCCTTCTCTTATTGGAGAGGTCATTACAGAAGAAGAAATCTGGGCATGTACGACGTGCCGAAACTGTGAAGACCAATGCCCTGTCATGAATGAACACGTTGATAAGATTATTGATATGCGCAGATATCTTGTCTTGACGGAAGGAAAAATGGACGCAGATGCACAGCGTGCCATGACAAGCATTGAGCGCCAAGGGAACCCGTGGGGGCTGAACCGGAAAGAAAGAGAAAATTGGCGTGAACTGAGAGAAGATGTGCATGTGCCGACAGTGAAAGAGCTGAAAAAAGCAGAGCAAACCTTTGATTATTTATTCTGGGTAGGTTCAATGGGGGCTTATGACAATCGAAGCCAAAAGATTGCGCTTGCCTTTGCGAAGCTACTCAATGAAGCGGGGGTCTCCTTTGCGATCCTAGGCAATAAAGAGAAAAACTCAGGCGATACACCAAGAAGACTCGGAAACGAATTTTTATTCCAAGAGCTTGCTGCAAAAAACATTGAAGAATTCCAGAAAAACGGCGTCACAAAGATCGTCACGATTGATCCACACGCCTATAACTTATTTAAAAATGAATATCCAGACTTCGGGCTTGAGGCAGAAGTGTATCATCATACAGAATTACTGGCAGAGTTAGTGAAAGAAGGGAAAATAACACCTGTACATGAAGTAAACGAAGTGATTACCTTCCACGACTCTTGCTACCTAGGCAGATATAATGAAGTGTACGACCCGCCAAGAGACATTTTAAAAGCCATTCCTGGTGTGACGCTGAAAGAAATGGAGCGCAATCGTGAAACTGGTATGTGCTGCGGAGCAGGCGGGGGCTTAATGTGGATGGAAGAAGAGACGGGTACCCGGATTAACACTGCACGAACGGAGCAGGCGTTACAGGTACAGCCGTCCATCATCAGCTCAGGGTGTCCTTATTGCTTAACGATGCTGGGAGATGGGACGAAGGCGAAGGAAGTAGAGGAGCAGGTAGGCACATTTGATGTCGCCGAACTTCTTGAAAAATCAGTGTTTGGTGAGCCTGGAAAGCAGGTGTCGTAAACATGACAGGCCGATGAATAGGTGTTCATCGGCTTATCCATGGCGCTGTTTCATCAGCTGCCTAAATGATATGTAAGCGGTAACAAACGGGGAGGGGCATATATGAGTACGACGGTCATTGTATCTGGAGCAAGAACACCATTTGGAAAACTAGGCGGTGCTCTCAGTGGTTTGACTGCCGCAGAACTAGGCGGTATAGCGATCAAGGCTGCACTGGAAAGAGTTTCGGGTTCTCATGAAATAGATGAGGTCATCATGGGATGTGTGTTACAAGGAGGGCAAGGGCAGATTCCTTCAAGGCAAGCAGCAAGATATGCTGATCTTCCTTGGTCTGTTCCAACACAAACCATCAATAAAGTCTGTGCATCCGGAATGCGCAGTGTGACTGCAGCAGATCAAAGCATTCGAGCCGGAGATGCTGAGGTCATCGCAGCGGGCGGTATGGAATCTATGTCTCACGCTCCTTATCTGCTAAAAAAAGCGCGATGGGGCTACAAAATGGGAGATGCTGCAGTACAAGATGCGATGATTTTAGATGGATTGACCTGTTCGTTTACAGGCGTTCATATGGGTGAGTATGGAAGTATGGCTGCAAAGGAGCTCGGCATCACGCGGGAAGAGCAGGATCTGTGGGCACTCAGAAGTCATGAACGGGCCATCGAAGCGCAAAAAAACGGCTTTTTTCAACATGAAATCACCCCCGTCACCGTCAAAATAAAAACGGGAGAACGGCTGATCACAGAAGATGAGTCTCCGCGGCGTGATACGTCATATGAACGGCTGTCTAAACTCATGCCTGTTTTTGATCAGAAGGGGACCATCACCGCTGGAAATGCACCAGGTGTCAATGATGGTGCAAGTGCGCTCCTTTTAATGAAAGACACGTATGCTGCACGGCATGACGTAAAGCCAATGGCAGTCGTTCTCGGTCATGCTCAGGTTGCTGTAGAGGCGAAGGATTTTCCGAAAACACCAGCCTTTGCCATCGAGAAGCTTTTAAAGAAAACAGGAAAGCGCCTAGAGGATATTGATTTGTTTGAAATCAATGAGGCCTTTTCAGCTGTGGCTTTGGCATGTGAAAAAATAACCGGGATCGACCGGCGGAAAATGAATATCAACGGGGGGGCTGTCGCACTCGGTCATCCGATTGGGGCAAGCGGAACACGCGTCATATTGACATTGATTCATGCATTAAGACAAAGAGGCGGAGGCATTGGCATTTCGGCGATTTGCAGCGGAGGCGGGCAAGGAGACGCCATCATGATAAAGGTAGATGAAAAGGGAGGCGTTTATTGATGAGTATAGAAGAGACCGTTATGGTCGTTGGGGCTGGTCAAATGGGATCAGGCATTGCCCAAGTGTTTGCTCAGTCAGGCTATACAGTCCTGCTCCATGATGTATCAGAAAAGCAGATTCATCGAGCGATTTCCTCCATGACCAAACAACTGACGAAGCGGGCAGAAAAAGGAAAGCTGGCACATCAGGCAGTCCGAGATATTACGCAGCGGCTTGCCGTTTCCACAGATTTAAAAGACATGCAACAGGCTCATTTAGTCATAGAAGCCGCATCAGAACAAATGAGTGTGAAAAAACAAATCTTTGAAACACTTGATCAATTTGCAGAGGCTGAGGCCATATTTGCGACAAACACGTCTTCCTTGTCGATCACAGAATTAGCAGCTGTGACGAGCAGACCGGAGAAAGTGATTGGCATGCATTTTATGAATCCGGTTCCTGTCATGAAACTGGTTGAAGTCATTCGAGCACTGCAAACGAGTGATGACACATATCAAGTTGTTTATGAAACAGCGAAGACATTAAACAAAACCCCAATTGAAGTGGAAGACTTCCCGGGGTTTGTATCAAATCGCATATTGATGCCAATGATCAATGAAGCCATTTACACCCTGTATGAAGGCGTAGCAGATGCAGAAAGCATTGATGACGTGATGACACTTGGGATGAATCATCCAATGGGGCCGCTTCGTCTAGCTGATTTCATCGGACTGGATACATGTTTATTTATTATGAATACCCTTCACGAGGGACTTGGAGACAGCAAATATCGGCCTTGTCCTCTTTTGAAAAAATACGTGAATGCAGGCTGGCTGGGCAAAAAGACAAAGAGAGGTTTTTACACATACCACGACCACTCATAGGGGGAGTCAAGATGGATGTTTTGCTTACGGATAAACAGCGTCTCTGGAGAGAACAGACAGCAGAATTTGCACGCCAGCGTATATTCCCTGAAGTAGAAGCCATGGAACAAGGCCGGTTTCCAAAAAACCTTTTAAGTGAAATGGGACGGCAAGGCTATCTAGGAATTCCAATACCAGCTTCGTATCAAGGCTTAGGAGCAGATTTTACAACGTATATCATCGCAATCCATGAATTATCGAAAGTGAGTGCGACCATCGGTGTCATTGTGTCCGTTCATACATCTGTTGTGACGATGCCTATTTTGACTTTTGGAACGAAGGAACAAAAAGAAACTTATGTGCCGCCGCTTGCATCCGGGGAGAAGCTGGGCGCCTTTTGTCTGACTGAACCAAAGGCCGGATCAGATGCCTCCAGTATTCAGTTAAGAGCAGAGCGGATGGGCGGCGATTATGTATTAAATGGGACGAAAATCTTTATCACAAGCGGTGGGGAAGCAGAACTGTATCTTGTTTTCGCAGTGACCAATCCGGCTTCTGCGAGAAAAAATATATCGGCGTTCATTGTCGAGAAAGATACGCCGGGATTTACGATTGGAAAAGATGAGAAAAAGATGGGACTGCACGGTTCAAAAACAGTCACGCTTCATTTTGATGGCGTGCGGATTCCAAAAGATCAGCTGCTCGGTGCAGAAGGAGAGGGCTTTCAAATTGCCATGTCCAGCCTAAATGCAGGGAGAATCGGAATTGCGGCTCAAAGCCTTGGCATTGCAGAAGCCGCTTTAACCGAGGCAGTGGTCTATTTAAAGAAGCATCCAGCAGGTCTTGAAACGACCATTCGACTGGGCGATTTGGCGGCGAAGCTTGAGGCGGCCAAACTGCTTGTCTATCAAGCGGCTTCTTTCAAAGAGGCAAATCACCCGGTCACAAAGGAAGCATCAATGGCAAAGCTATTTGCGTCAAAAACGGCGGTGGAGATCAGTACAGAAGCGATCCATTTGCTAGGCATGGATGGTTATACGAATCGCTATCAAGCAGAACGTTACTTTCGTGATGCGAAAATTTGTGAAATCTATGAAGGAACAAGTGAAATTCAAAGGCTGGTCATCTGTAAACAGCTAATATGAAACGAGGTGGCTCACGATGCAGTTCCAATTAAGTGATGAACATGAAATGATTCAAAAAATGGTGAGAGACTTTGCGAAAAATGAAGTGGAGCCAACAGCAGCAGAGCGAGACGAAACAGAGACATATGATCCATCTATTTTTCGCAAAATGGCGGAGCTCGGTTTAACAGGTATTCCTTGGCCGGAAGACGTGGGCGGAATCGGCAGTGACTATTTAGCCTACGTCATAGCAGTTGAGGAGCTTTCAAGAGTGTGCGCCTCTACAGGTGTCACCCTGTCCGCTCATACATCTCTTGCTTCATGGCCAATCTATACATTTGGAACAAAGGAACAAAAAGAGAACTACTTAAAGCCGCTTGCAGAAGGGCAGAAGATAGGAGCATATGCGCTCACTGAGAGCGGTTCTGGTTCAGATGCAGGCGGGATGAAGACAACGGCCGTCAAGGCAGGCAGTGAATATGTCCTGAACGGGGCGAAAATTTTTATTACAAATGGAGGCATTGCAGATTATTATATTGTGTTTGCCGTAACAGACCAAGAAGCTTCGTCTCGAAATACAACTGCTTTTATTGTAGAAAAAGAGACACCTGGTTTTTCCGTTGGCAAAAAGGAAAGCAAACTGGGCATACGTTCTTCGCCAACAACTGAAATTCGATTTGAAGATTGCCGAATTCATGAAAGGAACCGGCTCGGTCAAGAAGGAGAAGGTTTCAAAATAGCCATGATGACACTCGATGGCGGTAGAAACGGCATTGCTGCACAGGCGGTTGGGATTGCGCAAGGCGCTCTTGATGCGGCGGTTGATTATGCCAAGGAGCGTAAACAATTTGGCAAACCAATCATTCAGCAGCAAGGGATCGCCTTTAAGCTGGCTGATATGGCAACAGCGATTGAAGCATCAAGGCTGCTTACTTACCAGGCGGCATGGCTCGAAACGAAAGGCCTCCCGTATGGAAAGGAATCAGCCATGTCCAAGCTCTTTGCTGGTGATACAGCGATGAAGGTGACGACAGAAGCGGTTCAAATCTTCGGCGGGTACGGCTACACAAAGGATTACCCAGTCGAACGATACATGCGTGATGCGAAAATCACTCAAATTTATGAAGGAACTCAGGAAATCCAGCGCCTGGTCATCTCAAGAAAACTGCTAGATATGTAGAAGCAAAAAAGACCACCTGACGTGAGGTGGTTTTTTGGGTGTGATTCATTAAGTTTAATTACTAGCATACTCCAAGGTCTTTTTTGTCTTAGGATTATGTCAGAAACAGGGAACGAGCTTTAACGTATGAGTGACTGGTAACTGATAAAGTAGTGAGTATTGATACATATGAATTGTCAATATGACTACTAAAGTATTAGACTTCATTCATCTTATAGCTATTACCTACATACAAGGTAATAGTCAGGTTTTCCTGAATTTAAGATCATTTCCAGTTTCGATCCATATTATATTGGCATTATGTTAAAATTGAGGAAATATAAATATGGGAGGTTATTATGACCACAACTACTACCATCTTAGCAATTGTAACTTTAGTGATATGGATCATGGTTTCCGCAGAACTTTCAAAGTCTTCAAAGAAAGATCACAATGAAAAAGAAAATAGCCGTAGAAAATTAATTGTTTTAATGTTTGCAGGTATTATATTGACCATAGCAATAGTCATTTCATTACTTCAGAAACTCTAGTTTTCACCATCTAATTTTTTGAAATATTATATAGTATAAGTAAAAATTGAGATAGTCATCTCTTAAAATGCTTGAGAAATATATAACAAATTCATCTCATTCATAAATGTGTGTAGAAAGTGTTTTAAATTAAATGGATTTCTAAAATGATGAATATGATTCTACCTACATAAATGAACAAAGTTTTTTTGCCTGATTATCTGTAATTAAAGAAAATACAAAAATGACTATAAAGATGTTTAATGCGAAAGTAGCTAGTATGATTTGTCATACGTTCAAAAATAAAGATTTGAATAAAAGGTATCTATTTTGATATCAAAGCGAAGTCGAGGCAGCTCAATAGGAGTGTCTCGACTTTTTGGTATTGAGGAAATTGATTCATTTTAACTAGGTAATTTAATCCACTTTATTCTTTTTTGACACCAATAAAAAAGGACTTACGTTGTGTTTTAGAGGATAGTATGTTTATCACATTTTCTAATATGTTACAATTTTTCAAAAGCTATGTTAGGAACTGATATGTTTCCAAAAATTAATCGATTCCAAATACATGATACGGTTTTTTTCTCCATAAGGACAATGTGTATGATTGTACATCATTTCATTTCTCTTGAATCCGAAATAAAATCAACTCTCTTTTACATCCATGACATGATCTTCAGCGATTTTTTTGAAATTTGGCTCTGCCTTTAACGAAAGTGAGTTCCGATTGTTAAAGAATATCTCAGTAATAATCGCAGAACCACAAGCAGAAAGCTATCATCTCTTAAAAAAATATAAGTGATATTCCTTAAGTAAGTCATCATGAAAGTTTACCCGTCTCTAAGATTAGCACTGAAGATATGAAATGTGTGACAGTGATTATCAGAAATTCTGACTAGATTATATGGAATCAGAGCATTTTATGCTATTACATAAGTGCCCTGTAAAAATGGAAAATGTACGTAAATTCTGATAAAAGGTGATTATAAATACCTTGAATAAATATTACAAATTTTCCAAATAAATATTGAAATGTAATTTAATTCTTGCTAGACTAAAGAAGTAGTAAATAATCGAAGGAGGTCATATTATGACGAAAGCAACAGATTCTAAGTTTTATGCTTTATTATCGCTATCACTTCTTGCGGTAACATTAGTAGCTTTAGTGATTGGTAATGGTTCTTTGATTGCAGCAAATCTTGGTGTTAGTACTGCAACTGCGGCAACAGTAGTTAATTTCTTAGATACTTGGTCCTCAGTAGCGACAGTCATTACAATCGTTGGTGTTTTCACTGGCGTAGGAACAATTAGTTCAGGTGTAGCTGCTACTATTTTAGCTATCCTTAAGAAGCAAGGAAAGGCAAAAGCTGCTGCTTTTTAATCTCAAAAAAAAATCATCTCAATCTTTATTGAGATGATTTTTTTTCCAAAAGTCAGGTGGAATGGCGTTCAATAGACAATGATTTAAAAGCTAATTTAACGTTTTATGCCCATTGTGGATTGTAATAAAACATTAATTAGGAGGTAATTTTATGATGAAAGTAAAAAAACTTGGCTTAATCTCACTATTGTTATTTGCAAGTACAATGGCATCTTTAGTCGTTAGTAATGGTTCTTCGGTAGCGACAGTCATTACGAGCGTTGGCGTTTTCTTTGGGGTTGGGATCATTAGTTCAGGTGTAGCTGCTGCTATTTTGGCTGTACTTAAAAAACAAGGAAAAGCCAAGGCTGCTGCTTTTTAAAATGACTTATGCATAAAATAAATAAGCTATTTAAAATATATGATCAAAGTATAATGGGGTATCTCAATTATATTGGGATGATTCTTTTTTCTTTCATTGTTATGGTAGCCTTGATTTTCTATCGGAATGAGATTCCCAGCACTTACCTAAACAGCTTTATTTTTATTTCAATATATATTGTAGCTACAGCTAATATTAATCGTTGTGTATTACCGTATAGAAGACAGCAACCAGGCTTGGTCTTTATCTCTAAACAATTGTTGTTGAAACATTTATTCTTTACGATAAAAAAAGGATATTCAGTTCAATTACTTTTTGCTTGTTTCATCGCTTTAACCTTTTTGCTAGTAGAAAAACAATATGTCATTATGATACTAGCTCTTGTGGTCGTAATGCTTTCTTTTGCATCTCAATTATTGTCTGGTCTATTCAATATCATAAATAGAATACTCCTTTTGTTACAATTTTGGTATATCATAACGTCCGTATTTGAAGTAGTGATGATACTGCAAATAGTACAGGCTCTTCTTATTTACTTTTACATAAGTAATTCTCATAGGATACCTTTGACAACTGGACTTTCCTTTCTAAAAAGTGCGAATAAGCAACATAGGTCTGGAAATATTCTGTATTTATTTTTATCTTATATCACTAGTAATAAGATATTAATGATCTTAATAGGCGTATTAGTATCAGTGCTTACTTATTTCGCTCAATCCTTCTTAACGAAACTAGAAAATCTGCCTGCACTCATTTTGGTCTATATAAACTTTATCACGATCTTAGAAATCCTAATAGGTTCGAAAAAGGAAGAGATTGTGCTTGATAAAGCAAGAGTCGAGACCCTGCAAGCTTCATTGATTGTGAGTCCGTACGAGAGATTTAAATCCAGTACGATTTATTTACTATGTCTTGTACTGATTTTTGTCAGTGTGTGTGGAATTGTCGGAGTAATGATAAACACATCCGATTTCTCAATTATTCTAAAAAATACGTTATCGCTTCCTTTAATCATCTTTATTGGGGTCGTATATTTCAGAAAAACAGAACTATTAATCAACGATTATGAACATAAGTTACTGAAGCTATCCTTGCCGATTTTATTACTCATATGTATTACAATTTTCACAATCACTTCATGAAAAGAGGAGGAAAATGATACATAAAAGATTGAAATATTTTTTGTGGTACTACTCTATCTACTGTATTTTGCTGATAGGTACAGGGATTTATCTTGGGAATATAGTCAACAAAGATTTATTTGAAGCAGCACCGCCAAGTTCGGGCCAGGAATTTATGTCTGTAGTCCTGACACATAACTTAACGAACTTTGCCATGTACTTACTGGGGTTCTTGTTGTCGCCTATATTTCAAATAATGGATTTTGGAGGTTCATCCTTCGTCATTACGATGGGTTTTCGAACGCTAGGAGCACAAGAAGCTTTAGGTAAACTAATTCCTCATGGGCTATTAGAATTTCCGAATATGTTGTTTTATCAAGGAATAAGCCAGTATGTGCTTTTCACACTAATTTATACGAAATCAATTAAAGCTGCTTTAGGTGTCATGAAAAAAATGATTCCTTATTATCTGCTATCGTTAGTCATCCTAATAATAGCTGCTTTTATTGAAGGGTATGATTCTTTATTATTTTCTATCATTAACAATCATAGATGGTTTTATTGAAGACTCTATATGAAAGAGAAGGGGATTCAAGTGGGATTAGAATTTGTAGAATGTACGAAGAAGTTCAAAGACAATATCATACTAGATAAAGTGAATTTTTCAGTTCCATCAGGTCTCTTTCATTTAGTGGGGCGAAATGGTGCAGGTAAAAGCACTCTCCTTAAAATGATAGCTGGTCTAGATAAGAGATACTCTGGAGATATTGAGATAAACAAAGAATCGACTCTTTATTTAAATGTTGATCCAATTGGCATTCACCCATTTACAATTAGAGAAAACCTAGAGATTCTGTGGAATACGTTTCATATTGTACCGACTGAAGAACAATTGGGTATTGTGAATGATTTTTTTGATGGTAACCTAGATGGTTCGTATAGCAGAGCATCTACAGGTATGAAAGCGAAGGTAGGATTATCTTTATTGTTCGTAAAAGATTGGAAAACCATTCTAATTGATGAAACCATGTCATCTCTAGATTCAGAGAGTATAGATATGCTATCTGAGAGGCTAGTGAATCTTTCTATTGAAAAAATTTCCACCATCATTTATGTTTCCCATAGCATGGTGAATAAGCGCTTAAACGATCATTCAAGCATTATGAGTATAGGAGATGGGAGGCTATTATGGAACAACGTCCAAGAATGACATCACTGATATCATTGGTCATTTTTATTCTGGCCAATTATTATTTCGTTACTTTTACTATTGAATTGAATGGCTACATTTCGAAACTAGATGATTTAAGAGCTTTGTTAGAGGATATGTCCTATGAAACGATGCTGAATCTAATTGTTGTCATTACAACAATTCTCACCACCATCAGTCTCTTAGTACAATATCTCATCGCTAAATTCCTATTAATGCTCTTTGCTCCCGAGGTTAAGAGTCATTTGTTTTATGCTCTGATTCCTAAAATTATCATTATGTTTATTAATGTAATATGTATGGGGATCTTGCAAATACATAGCTTATGGCTGTACATCTTCATGGCACTTATAGGAGCAATGTTGATCTTGTTCTTTTTTCAATATAAAAAAGAGAATTGGAAAGCATCGATTCTCTTTGCGGCACCATTTATTATAGATGCTTTAATTTCCCTAGGAAAAGAAATAGTCGCTGTACTGTAATGAATAATAATTAGAGGATGAACTGAATACAAGCTTCCGTTATAGGTACACGTAAACTTAACCCATTGACGTGTACCTTTTTATAAGTTTTATAAAGAATGGACAATCACTTTGTTCAAACGATAGCTAAATTTTATTCATTCAACAGTGCCGCCTCTAATTTTCCAATTTTTTCGTTTAGAATGAATAGAACAGCAAACAAAAGCATGCCGTATACAAGAAACAGTCCAATTTCACGCAGGGGAAGACCAAAAGGCGCTACTCGTGAGAAAAATCAAAAATTAACATCAATAAAGGTGGCATAAACTCCCCTAATTTGTTTATAATGAGAGGTATGGTTTGTCGTAAGAATAAGGTATAAGTACTTATTATTTCACTGATAAATGGATACATACATGTAATAGAAAGGGAGTGTCTGACCTTGAGTTTGAAAGAATACTCACAGGAACAGCTCAAACAAATGTCTTTAGTTGAACTTGCTTATGAAATTTTCAGAGACAGCAAAACACCAATTACGTTTTCCGAGTTAATAGATGAAATTGTCCGTTTGCAAGGAATACAAAAATCCGATCTTGATGATCGACTTGCTCAATTTTATACAGACTTAAATATAGATGGCCGCTTTATTTCGTTAGGTGATCAGAGATGGGGACTTCGCAGCTGGTATCCAGTTGATCAAATCGAAGAAGAAGTTCAGCCAGCTGTGAAAACAAAAGCGAAAAAGAAAAAATCAAAAGCAGCTGTCGTTGAAGATGACTTCGATGAGATCGAAGAGGAAGAAGAAATCGACGAGCTTGAAGAAGATCTTGATCTTGTTGAAGACGACGATGATCTCGACCTAGACGATGATGAAGAAATTGAAGAAGATCTTGAAGACTTCGACGAAGATGATGATGAAGATGATGACGGCTTAACGGAGATTGATGAAGACGATTTAGACGATGATGAGGAAGACAAATAACCCTCTCAAACCGGTCTTCAAAACAGGACAAAACCGTCTTGACTTTCGAGAGCGAACTATGTAGTATGTATTTTGGGCTCTCTAAAAAAGAGTACGTAAAGATACGTTCATTTACGCTCCCTTTCATTTATTTGAAAGGGAGCTTTCTTATTTTTCAAGAGATTTAGGGATACACTCTAAAAAGGATGAAGCTGTGCATGTGTAGACATGCAAGGGTAAAAAAGAGAGGAGCATACGAAATGACAAAGTATATTTTTGTAACAGGAGGAGTTGTTTCCTCACTTGGAAAAGGAATCACGGCTGCATCGTTAGGCCGCCTTCTGAAAAATAGAGGGATGGATGTTACCATTCAAAAATTCGATCCATACATCAACGTAGACCCAGGGACAATGAGTCCATACCAGCACGGTGAGGTTTTTGTCACAGATGATGGTGCTGAAACAGACCTTGACTTAGGTCACTACGAGCGTTTCATTGATATTAACTTAAACAAGTACAGCAACGTCACAACTGGTAAAATCTATTCTACTGTTCTGAAGAAAGAGCGCCGCGGTGATTACTTAGGTGGAACAGTACAGGTCATTCCCCACATTACAAATGAAATCAAAGACCGCGTGTACCGTGCCGGAAAAGAAACGGGTGCAGATGTGGTCATTACAGAAATCGGCGGGACAGTAGGAGATATCGAATCCCTTCCATTCCTTGAAGCCATTCGTCAAATGAAGAGTGACATCGGCCGTGAAAACGTGATGTACATTCATTGTACCCTTGTTCCTTACATCCGTGCAGCGGGTGAATTGAAAACAAAACCAACACAGCATAGTGTAAAAGAACTTCGCAGTCTTGGTATTCAGCCAAACGTCATCGTGGTCAGAACGGAAATGCCAATGACGCAAGATATGAAAGACAAAATTGCGCTATTCTGTGATATTGATACAAAAGCTGTTATCGAATGTCAGGATGCAGACACGCTATACTCCATTCCGCTTGATTTACAAAAACAAGGGCTGGACAAGCTAGTATGTGAACATATGAAACTTGACTGCCAAGATGCGGACATGACAGAGTGGACAGCGCTTGTTGATAAAGTGCAAAACCTTTCGAAACAAGTCACAATTGGTCTTGTAGGGAAGTATGTTGAGCTGCAAGATGCTTATATTTCAGTCGTTGAATCACTTCGTCATGCTGGTTATGCGTTTGATGCAGATGTTCAAATTAAATGGATCAATGCAGAAGAAGTGACAGCAGAGAATATCGCTGATTTCGTACAAGATGTTGACGGTATTATTGTTCCTGGAGGCTTCGGAGACCGCGGAGTAGAAGGGAAAATCATTGCTACGCAATATGCCCGTGAAAACAAAGTGCCATTCTTCGGAATCTGCTTAGGAATGCAAGTGGCATCTATCGAATACGCGAGAAACGTATTAGGCCTTGAGGGAGCTCATTCAGCGGAAATTGATCCTGAAACAGCATTCCCAATCATTGACCTTCTTCCAGAACAGAAGGATGTAGATGATCTAGGCGGAACACTTCGTCTCGGTCTATACCCTTGTAAATTAAATGAAGACTCAAAAGCATTTGCTGCATACAATGACGAAGTGGTCTACGAACGCCACCGTCATCGCTACGAGTTTAATAACGAATACAGACAGCAAATGGAAGCAGCAGGCTTTGTCTTCTCAGGTACAAGTCCAGACGGACGTCTTGTTGAAATTATTGAGCTGAAGGATCACCCTTGGTTCCTTGCTTCTCAGTTCCACCCAGAATTTGTTTCAAGACCAACAAGACCACAGCCGTTATTTAGAGATTTCGTTGGTGCTTCACTCCAAGCATCTGAATCAAAATAAAACAAAAAACTGCCGAGAATATCACTTCTCGGCAGTTTTTTTATTCATATTCCTCAACGATTTCCTTCACAGTAAACGATAGAGCGTGGTAGACGTATAAGCAGGTCATTAAAGCAGGATAACCAAACCTTGTCCCATCTTCAGCGGGCACAAGCGGTTTCTTGAGCTGGAAATCAATGTGGACATCACAATGCTCTTCAATCGTAGACGGCTCCTTTTGTGCCGGCCCTACACCAACAACGGGCGTACCTTGTTCGTGCAGTTCTTTTGCAAGAGATTGAATTTCTTGATCTTCTGGGTCTGAATAAAATAGCAGCACCCTGTCACTTGGATGAAGTAAGCTGCGCTCCTTTTGATCGAGCGGCAGCACCTTCGCACCGGGAAACGGCTCCTTGCTTTCAGATGCCTCTAGGGCGACAGCAGCCAGTTCATTCTTTCCGTGAAAATAAACGGCATGTCCACTGACAACAGCCTGTGCAAGAAGGCGTGCACCGTCCTCAATCGCTTCAGCCTGTTTTTCTCCAATACGTGAAAAAATACCTGATAACTGGGTCGTAAAAATTTTTAACAAGACTCATTTCCTCCTTCGGTCAGATCATTTTATAATAGAATATAAAGAGAATATTAGGAAAAATGCTCAGAAAATGTCGTAAAGTAAACTATTATAAATAAAGGAAATGTGAAAATCAAACAGAATTATTTAACAACAGCTCTTTTTATGGCGAAAAATGAAAGCAATGGGGTGTAACAGATGAATGAGAAAATTTTAATTGTCGATGATCAGTACGGTATTAGAATATTATTGAATGAAGTGTTTCATAAAGAAGGCTATCAAACCTTCCAAGCTGCCAATGGACTACAGGCATTAGATATTGTGAAAAACCATAGACCGAACCTTGTCCTGCTTGATATGAAAATCCCCGGAATGGATGGTATCGAAATTTTAAAACGGATGAAATTAATTGATGAAGACATCCGTGTCATTATTATGACAGCCTATGGCGAATTAGATATGATCCAAGAATCCAAAGAACTCGGTGCATTGACGCACTTCGCTAAACCTTTTGATATTGATGAAATCCGAGATGCTGTCAAAGAATACCTGCCGCTTGAAACAAATGGCTAGATGGAAATGATTGAATCGAGTCATTCTGTTGCCGATTTGTCGAATAATTGGTATCCTAGAAAGGAAGAAGAAAGCGATCTGACTTTGAAAGTTTACATATGGCGAGAAATTCTGGTCATGCTAGGGTGGAGAGCTTTTTTTTAGCAAGCAAATTAGCTACATAGGGAGGATTTTTCATCATGCCTTTAGTTTCAATGACAGAAATGTTGAAAGACGCAAAGGAAAAAGGTTACGCTGTTGGACAGTTTAACTTAAATAACTTAGAATTCACGCAAGCGATTTTACAAGCTGCTGAAGAAGAGAAATCTCCTGTTATCTTAGGAGTATCTGAAGGAGCAGGACGCTACATGGGCGGCTTCAAAACAGTTGTCGCAATGGTTAAAGCGTTAATCGAAGAATATAATGTAACAGTTCCTGTTGCGATTCATTTAGATCACGGTTCAAGCTTTGAATCTTGTGCAAAAGCGATTCATGCAGGATTTACTTCTGTCATGATCGATGCTTCTCACCATCCATTCGATGAGAATGTGGAAACAACTGCGAAAGTCGTTGAACTTGCACATTTCCATGGTGTGTCTGTAGAAGCTGAACTTGGAACTGTTGGTGGGCAAGAAGATGACGTCATCGCTGAAGGCGTTATTTATGCTGATCCAAAAGAGTGCCAAGAGCTTGTAGAACGCACTGGTATTGACTGCCTTGCACCTGCATTAGGTTCAGTACATGGTCCATACAAAGGTGAACCAAACCTTGGTTTCGCTGAAATGGAAGAAATCGGTAAAACAACTGGTCTTCCACTTGTTCTTCACGGCGGAACAGGTATCCCAACTGCTGACATCAAGCGTGCAATTTCACTTGGTACAGCAAAAATCAATGTAAACACTGAAAACCAAATTGCTTCTGCGAAAGCAGTACGCGAAACACTTGCTGCAAAAACAGAAGAGTATGATCCACGTAAATATCTTGGACCAGCTCGTGACGCAATTAAAGCGACTGTTATCGGCAAAATGCGCGAATTTGGTTCTTCTAACCAAGCATAATTTGATGAGAACCGAAAGCCGCCTGAGTCACAGGCGGTTTTCTCCATATCTTGAGAAAGCGCAATCAAATTTACATTTCAGACAATTTATTGATAGGAGAGTGGCACAGTTATGTTATTTTTCGTAGATACAGCGAATATTGAAGACATCAAAGAGGCGCACGAGCTTGGCATTTTAGCAGGCGTCACAACAAACCCTAGTTTAGTAGCGAAAGAAAAGGACGTCTCATTCCACGACCGCCTTCGCGAAATCACTGACGTGGTATCAGGTTCTGTCAGTGCAGAAGTGATTTCCTTAAAAGCAGAGGAAATGATTGAAGAAGGAAAAGAGCTAGCTGCCATTGCACCGAATATCACAGTCAAAATTCCAATGACTACAGATGGCCTTAAAGCTGTCAAAGCATTAACAGACCTTGGAATTAAAACAAACGTCACATTGATTTTTAGTGCAAACCAGGCACTTCTTGCAGCTAGAGCTGGTGCGACGTATGTTTCTCCATTCCTTGGCCGCTTAGATGACATTGGCCAAAATGGTCTTGATCTCATCAGCGAAGTGAAAACTATTTTTGATGTTCATGGATTAGATACACAAATCATTGCTGCATCCATTCGTCATCCGCAGCATGTGACAGAAGCTGCGCTTAGAGGTGCTCATATCGGCACAATGCCGCTGAAAGTCATCAAGCAGCTGACGAAACACCCATTAACGGATGCAGGCATTGAGCAATTTTTAGCAGACTGGAATAAATAAATGATTGTGGCAGGCGGGATCGTCTCTCGTTTGCCGCAGTTTTCCTTATAAACGCTAAGAAATGTTTTGTGCAAAGAAGAGAACATCACAGCCTCGCAAAGCTTCGATTATTTTTCTTCCGACAAATTTCGTTTAACCTGTATTCTTTCTCTTGATATTGGCTAAATTTTGGACAAGACCTTTTAAAGCGCGACATCCACAAACAGTATAACTCCAACAGTGATCTTCTTTAAGAAGGGAGACAAATATGGAAAAGTTAAACATTGCCGGCGGTGATCCCTTGCGCGGGACCGTACATATTAGTGGTGCGAAAAATAGTGCTGTGGCACTGATTCCTGCCACGATTCTTGCTGATTCTCCAGTAACCATTGAAGGCCTTCCGCATATATCAGATATCGACACATTGCGAGATCTGTTAGAAGAAATTGGCGGAAAGGTCACTTTTGAAAAAGGTGAAATGGTTGTGAATCCTGTTTCCATGATCAGTATGCCGCTTCCTAATGGAAAAGTGAAGAAACTGCGTGCATCCTATTATTTAATGGGCGCCATGCTGGGCAGATTTAAGCAGGCTGTCATCGGACTGCCAGGAGGATGCCACTTAGGACCTAGGCCGATCGATCAGCATATCAAAGGCTTTGAAGCACTTGGAGCCGAGGTGACAAACGAGCAGGGTGCGATTTATTTGCGTGCTGAAAAATTAGTCGGAGCCCGGATTTATCTTGATGTTGTCAGTGTAGGTGCGACGATCAACATCATGCTGGCAGCCGTACTGGCTGAAGGAAAAACCGTGATTGAAAATGCTGCAAAGGAACCCGAAATTATTGATGTAGCGACACTGCTTGCAAGCATGGGAGCCAAAATCAAAGGTGCGGGTACCGATGTCATTCGAATCGAAGGTGTAGAATCTCTTCATGGCTGTAAGCATTCAATCATCCCTGACCGCATCGAAGCAGGAACATTTTTAATAGCTGGTGCAGCGATGGGAGATGAAGTTGTACTTGATAATGTGATCCCAACTCATTTAGAATCAATTACGGCGAAACTTAGAGAAATGGGGTTCACCATTGAAACGAGCAACGATCAGATGCTGATCGTTGGCAGAAACGAAGGACTCAAGCCTGTCGATATCAAAACCCTTGTGTATCCGGGCTTTCCGACTGACCTTCAGCAGCCGATGACGGCGCTGTTAACAAAAGCAAAAGGCACGAGTGTGGTCACAGATACGATCTACTCAGCCCGCTTTAAGCACATTGACGAATTGCGTCGAATGGGTGCAAACATGAAGGTCGAAGGAAGATCTGCTATTATTACCGGACAAACACAGCTCCAAGGAGCAAAGGTTAAAGCAAGTGATCTGCGTGCAGGCGCTTGTCTTGTTGTCGCAGGGTTAATGGCAGACGGTGTGACCGAAATCACAGGGCTTGAACATATAGACAGAGGATATAGTTTGCTTGAGAAGAAGCTTGAAGGCTTGGGTGCAACCATCTGGCGTGAAAAGCTGAATGACCAAGAAATAGAAGAACTTCAAAATTCATAAGGCTTTGACTGTGAGAGGAGATTTGGACAAAAATGGAAAGAAGTTTATCGATGGAACTAGTACGGGTGACAGAAGCAGCTGCATTAAAATCTGCCCGTTGGATGGGAAGAGGATTAAAAGACGAAGCGGATGATGCTGCAACAAGTGCAATGCGTGATGTATTTGACACCATTCCGATGAAGGGGACAGTGGTCATTGGCGAAGGAGAAATGGACGAAGCACCAATGCTTTATATTGGGGAAAAGCTTGGGAACGGATATGGACCTCGCGTGGATGTCGCTGTTGATCCATTAGAAGGAACAAACATTGTGGCAAGCGGCGGCTGGAATGCCTTAGCTGTTATTGCAGTTGCAGATCATGGCAACCTGCTGAATGCACCTGATATGTACATGGATAAGATCGCAGTAGGTCCAGAAGCGGTAGGCTGCATCGACATTGAAGCGCCTGTCATTGATAATCTTCGCGCTGTTGCAAAAGCAAAAAACAAAGATATTGAAGATGTGGTTGCAACGATTTTAAACAGAGATCGACATGAGAAAATTATTGCTGAACTGAGAGAAGCAGGAGCAAGAATTAAACTGATCGACGATGGTGACGTTGCAGGAGCCATTAATACAGCATTTGATCACACAGGTGTTGATATTCTATTTGGTTCAGGCGGAGCGCCTGAGGGTGTCCTTTCTGCTGTTGCGTTAAAGGCACTTGGTGGCGAAATTCATGGTAAGCTTCTTCCTCAAAGTGAAGAAGAACTCAGACGCTGTGAGAAAATGGGGCTGGATGTTGGGAAAGTCCTCAGAATGGAAGATCTCGTAAAAGGAGATGACGCCATTTTTGCAGCGACAGGTGTAACGGACGGCGAATTACTTAAAGGTGTTCAATTCAAAGGCTCTGTTGGAACAACACATAGTGTTGTCATGCGTGCGAAATCAGGTACGGTTCGTTTCGTAGACGGCAGACACAGTTTAAAGAAAAAACCGAATCTTGTCATTCGTCCGTAATATGAAAGCGGGTATTCATTACCCGCTTTTCATATAGGTGTCAAATGTATATCATTTTCTTTTAAAAGTTGAATATTCTCTGCAAATGAGGTAAAACTAAAGAGTGCTGCGAAATTTTCTGCGAATTTACTTCTTTTAAGCTTCAACAAGTTTAAATACTGCCGCATCATGACGATATACTCATTATCCTTCTCTATGTTGACAAAGCTCTATTTCACATTGTTCCTATCTTTCACGATAAAACGAGTGGGAGCGTTACCATCAGAGCGAGGTCATTCCAACAACAACGGAATTAAAAGCTAATCAAATACAATGGTCATGCATTTGTAAAGAAATACATTGACTAGAAAAGTGTGGTGTCCATATTGAAAGATGTTTCGATTTCATCTTTGGAAAATATGAAATTAAAAGAGCTGTATGAGTTAGCAAAGCGATACAAAATCTCTTATTACAGCAAACTAACAAAAAAAGAATTAATTTTTGCCATCTTAAAGGCGAACGCTGAGCAAGAGGATCTCTTATTTATGGAAGGGGTTCTTGAAATTATTCAGTCTGAGGGATTTGGTTTCTTAAGACCGATTAACTACTCCCCAAGTTCTGAAGACATTTATATTTCAGCTTCACAAATCAGACGCTTTGATTTACGAAATGGAGATAAAGTGTCTGGAAAGGTACGACCTCCAAAAGAAAATGAACGCTACTATGGCCTCCTTCATGTAGAAGCGGTAAATGGGGACGACCCAGAATCAGCAAAGGAACGTGTTCACTTTCCTGCACTCACACCGCTATTTCCTGACCGCCAAATGATTCTTGAAACACAGCCTAACCACCTGTCTACTAGAATTATGGACATGATGGCGCCAGTTGGATTTGGACAGCGTGGTTTAATCGTTGCACCGCCTAAGGCTGGAAAAACCATTTTGCTTAAAGAAATTGCCAACAGCATTTCTGAAAATCACCCAGAGGCAGAGCTGATTGTCCTTTTGATTGACGAACGCCCAGAAGAAGTAACAGATATCGAACGTTCTGTTGCAGGGGATGTTGTTAGTTCAACCTTTGACGAAGTACCGGAAAACCACATTAAAGTAGCAGAGCTTGTCTTAGAGCGTGCTATGCGTCTTGTTGAACATAAGAAAGATGTCATCATCTTAATGGACAGCATCACAAGGCTTGCTCGTGCATACAACCTTGTGATTCCGCCAAGCGGCCGAACGCTTTCAGGCGGTATTGATCCTGCGGCTTTCCATCGTCCAAAACGATTCTTTGGTGCTGCGCGTAACATTGAAGAAGGCGGAAGCTTGACGATTTTAGCCACTGCACTTGTTGATACAGGATCACGTATGGATGACGTGATTTATGAGGAGTTTAAAGGAACTGGAAACATGGAGCTTCATTTGGACCGTTCTTTGGCCGAAAGAAGAATTTTCCCTGCGATCGACATTCGCCGTTCTGGTACGAGAAAAGAAGAACTGCTTGTGCCAAAAGAGCATCTTGATCGTTTATGGGCGATGAGAAAATCGATGTCAGATACACCTGACTTCGCTGAGAAGTTCATGCGCAAAATGAGAAAAACAAAGACAAACCAAGAATTTTTCGATATTTTAACGCAAGAATGGAAACAAGCCAATATGTCTGCATCAAGAAGATAGCTTCCCTGAAAAAATACATTTGCAATCATAGACTCACACTGTTATAATTTTATCATGTGCGTTTCAGAATTTATTTCTGAGATATTAACTCTGTTTCCGAATTGGATTCAGGGCGGAAGGAGATGACAGTAGATGAAAACAGGAATTCATCCTAACTACAAAAAAGCTACAGTCAAATGCGCTTGTGGAAATGAGTTTGAAACTGGATCAGTAAAAGAAGAGGTACGCATCGAGATTTGCTCTGAGTGCCATCCTTTCTATACAGGCCGTCAAAAATTCGCTTCTGCTGATGGACGTGTTGACCGCTTTAACAAAAAATACGGTCTTAAGTAATAATAGATACAATAAACAGGCAGGAATCCGTTCTTGCCTGTTTTTTTACGTGGATTGATGGAACTTTAAAACGGGGGAGAAGACCTTATGTATGTGATGAAACAAAGCGGTTGGCTTGAAGTCATCTGCGGCAGTATGTTTTCTGGAAAGTCGGAAGAATTGATTCGGAGAGCCAAAAGGGCCACCTTTGCCAAACAAGAAGTAAAAATATTCAAACCAGCAATTGATAACCGATATAGTACAAGCTCAGTTGTGTCACATAACGGTTCATCATTAGATGGGATTGCAGTAGCCTCACCAAAAGACATAATAACGCACATATCAGAAAGAACCGATGTCATTGGCATTGATGAGGTGCAATTTTTTGATGAGACAATCATTGACATTGTCACTCAATTGGCTGACCAAGGCTACCGAGTCATTGTTGCAGGCCTGGATCAAGACTTCAGAGGAGAGCCATTTGGTGTTGTTCCGCATTTAATGGCATGTGCAGAGCTTGTAACAAAACTTCAAGCAGTTTGTTCGGTATGCGGCTCCCCAGCGAGTAGAACACAACGCTTGATCGACGGTAAACCCGCATCCTATGATGATCCTATTATTTTAGTAGGTGCGCAGGAATCATACGAAGCACGATGCAGACATCACCATGAAGTACCAAGACTTGATGTTGGTACAACACTTGACAAATAAAAAATAGCAAATGCCGCTGTGTTTCGTTTTTCGAGATTTTGGCTGAACACCCATCATTTGTACTTAAATAAATTAAATAACACTACGATTAAATTATCTAATTTTCAACGCTTGCGTTTTGTCATAAGCAGGCATAAAATGACTAACTGTAGTGTAAAGCATTTAAACGAAAAGTTCGATTTCTTGTCATAATTTTTTTGATTAAGGATTTTTCTCCTTAATCGTTCTTTGGATTAATAGTTCACTTTATTTATATTTTAGAAAGAGGGTAGTTTTTGATGAACAACGTGAAGAAAACAAAAGAAGGGTACCTCGAAACCACTTTGACAGGTAAAGATGTATTATCGATTCCAACGTTGAACAAAGGCGTTGCTTTCTCTGAAGAAGAAAGACAAGAGCTTGGACTAGAAGGCTTACTTCCTCCAACGGTTCTAACTTTAGAACAGCAAGCGGAAAGAGCGTACAAGCAGTTTCTAGCTCAGCCGGATCGTCTTCGTCAAAACGTATACTTAAGTGATTTGCAAAACCGTAACGAAGTATTGTTCTACAAGCTTCTAACAGAAAAGCTTCGTGAAATGCTTCCAGTTGTGTACACACCAACTGTTGGTGAAGCGATTCAAGAATACAGCCATGAATACAGAAGACCTCATGGTGTCTATCTTTCAATCGACGACATTGACGGAATCGAGAAAGCATTTGAAAACTTGCACGCAACTGCTGGAGATATTGACCTCATCGTTGCAACTGACTCTGAGAGTATTCTTGGAATTGGTGACTGGGGTGTTGGTGGTATCAACATCGCAATCGGTAAATTAGCTGTTTACACGGCTGCAGCAGGTATTGATCCTAGCCGCGTGATTCCAGTTGTATTAGATGTTGGAACAAACAATGAAAAATTATTGAATGATCCATTATACATTGGGAACCATCACAAACGTGTACAAGGTGAAAAATACGAAGAATTCATTGATGCTTATGTGAAAGCAGCACTTAAATTCTTCCCGAAAGCATTGCTTCACTGGGAAGACCTTGGAAACAAAAATGCGCGTAACATCATGAAAAAATACAACGATAACATCTTAACGTTCAACGATGATATTCAAGGTACTGGTGCCATTACTTTAGCGGGTGTTCTTGCAGCTGTCAAGAAAACTGGTACTCAATTAAAAGATCACCGTGTTGTCATCTTCGGAGCTGGATCAGCTGGTATCGGAATTGCAGATCAAATGCGTGACACAATGGTTCTTGAAGGTCTAACAGAAGAAGAAGCAAACAATGCATTCTGGACATTAGACTACAGAGGATTGCTAACAGATCAATTTGAAGATGAAGTGCTTGATTTCCAAAAACCATACCTGCGTACTTCTGATGAAGTAGAAGGCTGGGCACGCGATGAAAAAGGACAAATCTCATTTGCTGAAACTGTTCGCAGGGTGAAGCCGACCATCCTTATTGGTACATCAGGTCAAGGCGGCGCATTCACTGAAGAAATCATTAAAGAAATGGCAGCTCATACAGAGCGTCCAGTGATCATGCCAATGTCTAACCCAACACCGCTTGCTGAAGCTGTGCCAGAGGATCTATTCAAATGGACTGACGGCCGTGCGCTTGTTGCAACAGGAAGCCCGTTCGAAAACGTTGAGTATAACGGAATTGAACATGAAATCGGACAATCAAACAATGCGTTCGTTTTCCCTGGACTTGGTCTTGGTTCAATCGTAACAGAATCAAAAATCATCACAAAAGGCATGTTCGTTGCTTCTGCGAATGCAATTGCTGAAATGGTTGATCATGAGAAACCAGGTGCTGGTCTTCTTCCAAGTATTGATAAATTGCAAGAAGTGTCAATTCATGTGGCTGTTGAAGTAGCGAAAGCAGCAATTGAAGATGGTGTCGCAAGAAAAACGCCTGACAACATCGAACAAGCTGTGAAAGACGCAATGTGGATTCCTGAATATAAAAAAATTGTAAGAGCATAATAAAATGTGTAACGCGGCATTGCTTCGGGTAATCTAAGCAATGCCGCAATAAATAAGAAACATGTAAAGGATTTAAGGAGGAAGAGTAAGATGGACTTTTTAAATATTTTGATCCTCCTAGCACCGATTTTTTTCGTTATCGCGCTGGGTTGGTTCGCAGGGAACTTCGGCAGCTATGACGCTAAATCTGCAAAAGGTGTAAGTACACTTGTTACAAAGTATGCTTTACCAGCGCACTTTATCGCCAGTATTCTGTCAACACCAAAAGATAAATTCTATAGTCAAATTCCATTTTTCGTTGCATTGATTTTCGGAATCGTTGGTTTTTATATCATTATCCTTTTAGTTACGAAATTTGCTTTTAAATATGATTTAACAGATTCTTCTGTTTTCTCGTTAAACTCAGCACAACCGACCTTTGCATTTATGGGGATTCCGGTCTTGGGCAGTTTATTTGGAGCTCAAGAGGTTGCAATTCCGATTGCGATTACCGGAATAGTTGTAAATGCACTGCTTGATCCAATTGCAATAATTGTATCAACTGTCGGTGAAAAAACAAAAGGAAAAGCCAAAGAAGGCGAAAGCTTCCTAAAAATGACAACAAAAGCAATTTTGCACGGTTTATCAGAGCCGCTTGCACTTGCACCGTTAGCCAGTATCATTCTTGTTCTTTTAGGATTTAAACTTCCTGCAATCGGACATGAAATGTTAGAGGAAATTGGCAGCGTCACATCAGGTGTGGCATTATTCGCAGTCGGTGTCACTGTTGGTATCCGCAAAATTAAATTAAGCTTGCCAGCCTTTAGTATTGCATTGCTAAAAGTAGCTGTACAACCATTACTTATGTATTTCATTGCCGTTCTTATGGGTCTTTCGGCTGATGAAATTACAAAAGCTGTATTGCTTGTTGCCTTCCCAGGTTCAGCTGTTGCAGCGATGATCGCAACACGATTTGAAAAACAAGAGGCGGAAACTGCATCCGCATTTGTGATCAGTGCCATCATGTCACTCATTACATTACCGATCATTATTGCACTTACCGTATAATATAGTAGAAAGGCTGCCAAACGAGGCAGCCTTTCTTAACGAAATGAATGAAACAGAGGGAAGAGTACACGCTTTTTTTTGATGTCAGGGTGTGCGATTTCCTTTTTTTCTTCTACTTGTGATGGTTGTTTCAAGGTTGCGGTGAGGCGGTCAAATTTAGTGGATAAATCTTCAATTTCTCTGCGGTGCTGAAGCAGCTGATACGATACACCTTCATCTGCTTTTTTAGCCAATTTCCGTTCAAGCTCTTGCAGGCGGTCTTCTACATTATTGACGTGTAATTGCTGCTGAATAAGCTCTTTCACCTGTTTTTCTAATGCTTCAATCCGTTGTATGGAGACATCAGTTTGGGCAGCAGGTGCTGATTGACGGACGGTTTCCTTATGGATTGGCAGTTGAATGTCTTGGAGGATTACACCTTCACTCATCTGGTGTTTGACCTCTTTGAGCAGCTGTACAATGTCTTCATGAAATTCATAATGTCCAAGTTCATTCCGGGCGACAGGGATGTTGAGCTGTTTGACCCAACGCTGAATCGTCTTTGAAGAAACACCAATTTCCTTTGCAACCTCATTTGTATTCAAACCAAATGCCCTCCCTTTTTTCAATTACAAGTACCATTCTCTTTAAGGAGGACCTGTTCCTTCACGTTAGACAAAACAAGTAACCAATCGCCAAAGATCGTGTTTTCTAGCGAAAAATTGCAGGAAATCAATTGTTTTGGAAATTTTTTTGACTGTCATACCCCGCTATACTATAATTAGACTGTTACGCACAAAACAGAGGTGAAGACCATGTTAGACCGTTTAAAATCAATTGAAGAACGCTATGAAAAGCTAAATGAATATTTAAGTGACCCTGAAGTGGTGAACGACCCTACGAAGCTTCGTGAATATTCAAAGGAGCAATCCGATATTCAAGAAACTGTTGAGGTATATAGACAATATCGTGCGGCATACGACCAGCTGAATGACGCGAAAGCAATGCTGGAAGAGAAGCTGGATGCCGAGATGCGCGACATGGTCAAAGAAGAAATTTCAGAGCTCACAGAGGAAACGGAACGTTTAGAAGACGAGCTGAAAATCTTGCTGATCCCGAAAGATCCGAATGACAACAAAAACGTTATTGTGGAGGTTCGTGGTGCAGCGGGTGGAGAAGAAGCTGCTCTTTTTGCCGGAAACCTTTACCGCATGTACAGTCGTTATGCTGAAATGCAAGGCTGGAAAACGGAAGTGATGGAAGCGAGTGTCACAGGCACAGGCGGTTATAAAGAGATTATCTTTATGATCAGCGGGAAAGGCGCGTACTCCAAACTGAAATTTGAAAACGGCGCACACCGCGTGCAGCGTGTTCCGGAAACGGAATCAGGCGGACGAATTCATACATCAACAGCGACAGTTGCTGTATTGCCTGAGGCTGAAGAAGTAGAAATTGATATCCATGAAAAAGACATCCGTGTAGATACTTTCACATCTAGCGGACCTGGCGGACAAAGTGTCAATACGACCATGTCTGCAGTTCGATTAACTCACCTTCCAACAGGTGTGGTTGTATCCTGTCAGGATGAGAAGTCGCAAATCAAAAACAAAGAAAAAGCCATGAAAGTACTGCGTGCGAGAATTTATGATAAATTCCAGCGTGAAGCACAGGCTGAATATGATCAAACGCGTAAATCTGCGGTTGGAACAGGGGATCGTTCAGAGCGTATCCGTACGTACAACTTCCCGCAAAACCGTGTAACAGATCACCGTATCGGGTTGACGATTCAAAAGCTTGATCAAATTTTAGAAGGAAAACTTGACGAGGTCATTGATGCATTAATTATGGAAGACCAAGCAAGAAAGCTTCAAAATGCAAAATAAAGAGCGAACAATTTTTGAAGCCCTTAAATGGGCTTCTTCTTTGTTAACGGAAGCTGGAAGAGACCAAAATGCAGCAGAGCTTCTTTTGATGCATGTACTTGGCTGGAGCAGAAGTGAGCTTCTTGCACGTTTTCATGATTCGCTGCCTGAGGAGCAAGATCACCTGTTCAGCAAATTTGTGACGCAGCACAAGGCTGGTGTTCCTGTTCAGCATTTAACGGGAGTTGAATTCTTTTACGGACGTCCTTTCGAGGTGAACAAGCATGTTCTCATCCCTCGTCCTGAAACGGAAGAAGTTGTTTTGGCGGCGCTCCATTTAGTAGGTGACGTTTTCCCGCCCGATCAGCCGCTCAAAGCAGTTGACGTTGGCACAGGAAGCGGGGCCATTGCGATTACGCTGGCTCTTGAAAAAAAATCACTATCTGTCACAGCGACTGATATCTCGCAAGAAGCACTTGCGGTAGCAAAACGGAATCAACAAGCGCTCGGTGCAGACGTTCATTTTTTACATGGAGATTTACTTGAACCTGTTATAGCTCAAGGCATGAAAGTGGACGTATTTATTTCCAATCCACCCTACATTGCGGCGGAAGAAATGGACAGTTTGTCTGAGGTTGTGACAAAGCATGAGCCGGCGAATGCGCTGACGGACGGACGTGATGGCTTGTGGTTTTATCAGCGTCTCGTTCATGATCTTCCCGGCGTGCTGAGTGCTCAGGCAGTTGTTGTCTTTGAAATTGGACATACGCAAGGTCAAGATGTCACAGCGCTTCTTGAGCAGGCATTTCCTAAAGCGGATGTCTGTATCGTCAAAGATATTAACGGAAAAGATCGAGCTGTTTGCGCACACATTCAAAACGGAAAGTCCGGCTGAAGAAAGCCGGACTATTTTATTATGTAAAGATGAAACTTATGGTAAAAGAGAAACGTATATATAGAAGAATGAACATTCTAATCATGATTTTTTACATAAATTTGTTTTGAAGGAGCGAATGGTGTGAACAAAAGGTATGCGATGGTGTTGGTCATCGTCAGTGTACTATTGATTGTGAGTGCTTGTGGTAAACCGAGCTTTAAAAAAGAGGCAGCAGCATTTGGAGAAAGCTATAAAAAAGCACAATACACAGTGAATCGAACGGATGACCTATCTGACATGAAAGAGAAGCTGAAGGTTTATTTAACCGAACATGAATATCAAGAATATACACAAGACAGCATGTTCCCGAGCATATTAGAAGCGGCAAAGGATCAAGATTGTCAAATCAAGCTGAAGAAAATTATGTTTACGCCTTCAGATGAAAGCGATGACAGAATTGAATTTAACTATGAAATGGTGATCCAATTTATCGATCAAAAAGGAAAAGTCAAAAAAGAAATCGAGAAAAAAGGAGCCATGACTGTCATCAAAACAGAATCTGGTTTAAAAATCAGCAGAGATTGGGATGGGAGACTATACCCTTCTGACTACCAATCCTCACTCAAAAGTCGTTCTTAATGAGAACGGCTTTTTTGTTTTTGACTCATAATCTATTAAAAAAATCATTTTGACTGTTTATGAGATGGGTTTCCTGGACACAATGTTTGTAGCGAAGAGAAAAAGTGGGGGGAACACACAATGTTGAAAAGTAAAACGATGATTTGTCTTTATATGTTTCTATTATTATGCGGTGCTTTTGCAAATCTTGGCAGAGAGGAGACAGCGGCTGCTTCTGCAAATCAGCCTGTTGTCATACCAGATGAAGCGATTCGATTACGCATTTTAGCAAATAGTGATCGTTCAGCCGATCAGGATGTGAAAAGAAGTATTCGTGACGAGGTCAATGCGAGTATGACAGAGTGGGTGAAAGACCTCACATCCATTGAAGAAGCAAGACGTGTCATTCGATCAAAGCTGCCAGAAATCAATCGTATTGCTAAAGCGAAATTGAAGGAACAGCACATAGATCAATCCGTATCGGTCAGTTTTCAAAAAGCTTCATTTCCAACAAAGCTCTATGGAAATTTCGTCTACCCTGCTGGGAAATATGAAGCCATTTTAATTACGCTTGGAGAAGGAGACGGAGCCAACTGGTGGTGTGTGTTATTTCCGCCGCTCTGCTTTATCGATTTTTCAAACGGAGAAGCCATCGCCTCACCAGAAGGGGATGATGATAAACAAGTGACAGCGCAGCAAACGAAAGAGTCTGTTAATGAAGTGGTGAAAGAAGAGGAAGAAGAGACAGGTGAAGTGAAGTTCTTTTTGTTTGAATGGGTCTCTAGTCTTTTCTCTTAAAAAAGGTATAAATCGGTTTTTGCCTCATAGAGTTGAAGTAAGAGAACAAAAAGAGGTGAAAGCATGTATTATCAATTAAGAATAGCCACAGAACAAGATGTCCCGGCGATCAATGCTTTTCTTGAAAAGGGACAAGCAAAAGGCGGAGTAACGCTTGCGGAGCGAACGGCATTTGTAGTGATGGAAGATGCGGATGGTCAGCTGGCAGGCTGCTTAGGTCTTGAACAGCTCAATGAACAAGAGGGATTGCTGCGGTCTCTTGTCATATCAGATAAGCTCGGTCAGGGACACATTGTCTCTTTGTTCCAAAGTGTTCAAACGCTCGGTGAAAAAATGGGTGTGGATACTTTTTATGTCGTCGCAAACCATTCCGCTTCCCATGATTTTTTGGCATTAATGGGCTTTACGCCTTTAGAGGAAATTCCAGAAAGCATATGGAGCTCAGCACATGCAAAAGAGACATTGGGGAAAGAACAGGCTGTGGTCCTGCAAAAAAAAGGCAGTTAATCACAAAATGATGGACTTATACACATACTTATCCACTACTAAACAAGCGTTATCCACAAATTGTGGACAACGCTTGTTTTATTGATCATCATCTTTTATACTTTCAAAAGGATAATTGAGATATATCAACAGTTTTATCTTTTTTTAAAAGGAGTTTGTATGATGTTAAATACAAAAAGGTGGTCTGTGGATGTAGAAAAGGATTTATCCACATACTATCCACAAATTAAACAGGCGGCCGATCTGCTGCAGCAAAATGAAGTGGTTGCGTTCCCGACAGAGACCGTTTACGGACTCGGGGCAAATGCGAAAGAGACAGAAGCCGTTATGAAAATTTATGAAGCGAAAGGGCGTCCGAGTGATAATCCGTTGATTGTTCACATTGCGGAGGTTCAGCAGCTTCACGAATTTGCACAAATAGAAAGCGAAAAAGCGAAGGCGCTGATGGATGCCTTTTGGCCGGGCGCCTTAACCATCGTTCTTCCGTGTAAGCCGGGCACTTTATCAAAGCAGGTTACAGCAGGTTTATCCACAGTAGGTGTGAGAATGCCTGACCATCCCATTGCGCTTGAGCTGATTCGAGCAGCTGGTCTGCCAATTGCTGCACCAAGTGCCAATCGTTCGGGAAAACCTTCACCAACACAAGCTGACCATGTAGCGAGTGATCTCGAAGGGAGAATCGCTGGGATTGTGGATGGCGGTTCAACTGGAATTGGCGTTGAGTCAACGGTTGTATCCTGTGCCGGTGAGACCCCAGTGATTTTAAGACCAGGCGGAATTACAAAAGAAGCATTAGAAGAGGTCGTGGGGACGGTGAGTGTGGACCCAGGGCTGACAAAAAAGGACGAAGCGCCTGTATCGCCGGGAATGAAATACACACATTATGCACCTGAAGCCCAGATGTATATCTTTCATGGAAGTGATGAAGACATGCAGCGTCACATTCAGAAATACAAAGCTGAAGGTCTAAAAGTCGGAGTGCTGACAACAGAAGAAAAGAAATCGCTGTTTGCGGCAGATGTTGTGTACAGCTGTGGATATAGAGAAAAACCTGAAACGGTTGCTGCAAACCTTTATCGTGTACTGAGACAATTTGATGAAACAGATGTAGACTTGATTATTTCAGAAGCCTTCTCAGAGCAGGGAGTTGGTTCTGCCATTATGAACCGTCTGCAAAAAGCCGCAGGAGGGCGTACACTCCCTTCGTTCCAATAGTTCTAACCTTTCTTGGACAAACATAGGTTAAAGAAGAATGTGTGTCCAAGGGGGATTTACATGAACGAACTAGCTGGCGAATTGCTGACACTCAGCATCATGGCTTTTGCACTTGGGATGGATGCTTTTTCGGTTGGACTTGGTATGGGGATGATTCAGCTGAGGTTCCGCCAGATCATTTATATTGGACTTGTCATTGGGATATTTCATATGTTTATGCCGCTTTTTGGCATGCTGACAGGTCAGCTCTTATCCGGATGGCTCGGTCTACTTGCCACCTATATCGGCGGGGCGCTGCTTTTGGTGCTGGGACTGCAAATGATTGTTGCTTCTATCCGCAAAGAGGATAAGCCCTTTATCGCACCTGTTGGGGCTGGTCTCGTTCTTTTTGCTACAAGTGTAAGCCTAGACAGCTTCTCCGTTGGTTTAAGTCTTGGGATTTACGGTTCCCAGGTGTGGATGACTATATTATTGTTTGGTTTTTTTAGTATGCTCCTCACATGGCTCGGATTATTACTCGGTAAACAGGTTCGGTCATGGGTTGGTTCATATAGCGGCGCGCTTGGCGGAATCATTTTACTAGCCTTTGGTATCAAATTATTATTTCCGCTCTAGCCAATCTCCTTACATAACATGTAGAATGAAATGCTATATAATAGAAGAAAAGGAGGGCGAAAGATGAAAATCTTATTTGTTTGTACGGGAAATACATGCAGAAGTCCAATGGCTCAAGCCCTTTTTGCTTCAATTGCAGATGAAAAAGGTTTAGAGGTCACTGTAAAATCAGCGGGCATTTTTGCCTCCGATGAAGGAAAGGCTTCTCCTCAAGCGATCGAAGCATTATTTGAGAAAAGCATTCCACTAAATCACTCATCATCAAAATTGACAGAGGATCTTCTGCGCGAAGCTCATTACGTCTTCACGATGACGATGCAGCATAAACAGTTGATTGCAGAGCAATATGCGCATGCAAAAGGCAAGGTCTTCACTTTAAAGGAATTTGCGACAGGAACAGAAGGCGATGTATCCGATCCGTTTGGAGGAAGTCTTTCTGTTTATCAGGAAACACGAGATGAACTAGAAGCCTTACTGTATCAGCTTGCTGAGAAGCTGAAAAAAGATCATCATAATAGATAACCTGTAAAACCGTTGCCTCAACGGTTTTTCTGCTATTGTTTGCAAATCACTAGGCAGAGGTTAAAATATAACTGTAAATAAAGAATGAATGTAAGACATAACAGATCAACTCACCCTTAGGAGGAATTGCCCGATGAAAGTAGCCATTGCATCCGATCACGGCGGAACGAATATTCGTGAAGAAATCAAACAACTGATGGATGAATTGAAGATTGAATACATTGATATGGGTTGTGAATGCGGATCAGGTTCTGTAGACTACCCAGATTATGCTTTCCCTGTAGCCAATATGGTGGCAAACGGAGAAGTCGACCGCGGCATTTTAATTTGTGGGACAGGCATCGGCATGAGCATCTCAGCAAATAAAGTAAAAGGAATTCGCTGTGCATTGGCTCATGATACATTTAGTGCGAAAGCAACGAGAGAACATAATGATACGAACGTTCTTGCGATGGGAGAGCGAGTGATTGGGCCAGGATTAGCACGTGAGATTGCGCACATTTGGCTGACGACAGAGTTTACAGCAGGACGCCATGCTGTGCGGATTGGCAAAATTGCTGATTACGAAGAAAAGCACCTATAAGGAGCGCTTAACATGAACATTGGTCAAGATTGGCTTGAAATGTTAAAAGAGTTTCATCAAACAGTTGAATTGCGTGCCGGGCAAATCTTAGTCATTGGCTGCAGTACGTCAGAAGTGGCTGGTGAGCATATTGGTACTGCAGGAAGTGAGCAAATTGCTGCCTCTATCTATCAAGAATTGGATCAGTTAAGACGAGAGACCGGCATCGAGCTCGCCTTTCAATGCTGTGAACATCTAAATCGTGCCCTTGTTGTTGAAGAAGAAGCGGCTTTCCGTTTTAACCTGGAGATCGTAGCTGCAGTACCTGTCCGCAAGGCGGGTGGTTCGATGGCGGCTCATGCTTATCAGCAAATGGAACATCCTGTATTAGTCGAATGCATTGAGGCACATGCTGGAATTGATATCGGCGATACGTTAATTGGGATGCACTTAAAGAGAGTCGCTGTACCTGTCCGCCTCAGTCGTCATCGATTAGGACATGCACATGTGACTTTTGCGAAAACGCGTCCGAAGCTGATTGGCGGAGAACGAGCCGTTTATACAAGATCATAGCTTCGATATATTTCTAATATAATGTTGAATGATGAAGACGCTTTACCACTTGAATATTCGGGTTTTCATAAAAAAGAAGTCGATTTTCCAAAAAAAACTTTTACATTTTACTCAAAAACCGTGTACAATGAGATGGTGAAAACATCGAATGGAAATAGATTGGAGAGGATTTCGCTGATGAAACATTTACCTGAGCAAGACGCACAAGTATTCAAAGCAATTCAACTAGAGCGGAAACGCCAGCAGGACAAAATCGAATTAATTGCATCAGAAAACTTCGTAAGCGAAGCAGTCATGGAAGCACAGGGCTCTGTATTAACTAACAAATACGCTGAGGGCTATCCTGGTAAACGCTACTATGGCGGCTGTGAACATGTAGACGTTGTGGAAGATATCGCACGTGACCGCGCAAAAGAAATTTTTGGCGCTGAGTATGTGAACGTACAGCCTCACTCAGGTGCTCAAGCGAACATGGCCGTATACTTTACAATTCTTGAGCATGGCGATACAGTACTGGGCATGAACTTATCACATGGCGGGCATTTAACACACGGAAGCCCTGTAAACTTTAGTGGTGTACAGTACAACTTTGTAGAATATGGTGTAGATAAAGAAACTCAGCATATCGACTATCAAGATGTACTTGAAAAAGCACGTGAACATAAGCCGAAACTTATCGTTGCGGGTGCAAGTGCATACCCACGTCAAATTGATTTCAAAAAGTTCCGTGAGATTGCTGATGAAGTCGGTGCTTACTTTATGGTCGACATGGCTCACATTGCTGGTCTTGTTGCAGCAGGTCTTCATCCAAATCCAGTTCCTTACGCAGATTTTGTGACAACGACAACTCACAAAACATTACGCGGACCTCGCGGCGGAATGATTCTATGCCGTGAAGAGTTTGGTAAAAAGATCGACAAATCGATTTTCCCTGGTATTCAAGGTGGACCACTGATGCATGTCATCTCTGCAAAAGCTGTTTCTTTCGGTGAAGTATTGAACGGAGATTTCAAAACATATGCACAAAACGTCATTGATAATGCAAAACAACTAGCTGAAACTCTTTTATCTGAAGATATTCAGCTTGTATCTGGCGGAACAGATAACCATCTTGTTCTCATCGACTTGCGTTCTCTTGGCATCACAGGAAAAATTGCAGAAAACGTTCTTGATGAAATCGGTATTACAGTGAACAAAAATGCAATTCCTTATGATCCAGAGAAACCATTTGTCACAAGTGGTGTACGTGTAGGTACAGCAGCAGTAACAAGCCGCGGTTTTGATCAAGAAGCGATGAAAGAAGTCGGTTCCATTATTGCACTTGCGCTAAAGCATCATGAAGATGAAGCGAAATTAGAAGAGGCGAAAAAGCGTGTATCTGATCTTACGGCCCGTTTCCCTCTATATAACGAATTAGATTATTAAAAAACAGACCCATTTGCCTATATTTGGCATGTGGGTTTTTTTGTAGGATTTGCGAATCATATTGAAAGATGATGTCTTTTTATGTAGAATTGTAGGAAGTGTGCAAAGTTCACCGGAAGATGACAGAAAAGGAGTTGTAGCAAGCAATGGCAAAGGTTTATGTATTTGATCACCCGCTTATTCAGCACAAACTTACATATATTCGTGACGTTCATACAGGAACTAAAGAATTTAGAGAGCTAGTGGATGAAGTCGCAACATTAATGGCATTTGAAATCACAAGAGATTTACCGCTTGAAGAGGTAGATGTAGAAACACCTGTACAAGTAGCGAAATCAAACGTGATCTCAGGGAAGAAACTCGGTGTTGTGCCAATTTTAAGAGCAGGTCTTGGAATGGTAGACGGGATTTTGAAACTCATTCCAGCTGCTAAAGTGGGACATGTTGGTTTATACCGTGATCCGAAAACATTAAAGCCTGTTGAATATTATGTGAAGCTTCCATCTGATGTGGAAGAACGTGAATTTATCGTAGTAGACCCAATGCTTGCAACTGGCGGCTCTGCAGTCGAAGCGTTAAACAGCTTGAAAAAACGCGGTGCGAAAAACATTCGCTTTATGTGTCTGATTGCTGCCCCTGAAGGTGTAGAGGAAATGCAAAAGCATCATCCAGATGTTGATATCTACATTGCAGCATTAGATGAGAAACTAAACGAAAAAGGTTACATCATCCCAGGTCTTGGTGATGCTGGTGACCGTATGTACGGAACGAAGTAAGAAAGTCTTAATAAAAGCCCACATGCAAACGTGCATGTGGGCTTTTTGAAATATATGACAAACGGTTGATACCGTTCTTAGAAAAATCAATGTATACTGAACATTGGCTGTTTTTTTCAATGATTGTCACATCTCTCCTAAAGTTTGATGAAATTGTGAACATTTTGTGTGCTCTATCACTATAGAAAAGTTTTTTAACTTTCAACCGATTGACACATCATAGACGCTATTGTATGCTAAACGAGGGTATTATGGTAAGGTTTTCATAGCCTATAGCACTCTACTAATCCTCATTGTGAACCCTTTAATAATCAGGGTTTGTATCAACGAATGAAGCAGCATCCCATAGATCTAAAGATTTCAAGTCTGATTGTGCAATTAGACCGATGGGTGATTGATTTTTTTCGAATAGGACGGCTTATCATAAGCGTCTTCTACGCAGTTTTCATCACCATTTATCACCTTTTTTACAATACTTTTCATCGGGAGTCAGATGAATGAACGATCCAAACGCGATTTTCCGCAGACAGAGTAAATACATGTTCTATCTATTGGCAATTTTTGTGTTTGGCTATGCCATGCCTGGTTTTAAACCACTGTTTCTTGGTTTCATTATCGGCACAATTTTTGCTTTCTTTAATTTATTCCTACTTATACGGAGAATGCACGCTTTTGATCGAGCGGTTAAAAAAGGAAAATCCATTCGTTCAATGGGAAGTACAGCCAGGTGGGCCAACGCGATTCTCGCAGTAGCGATTGCTTGGCGTTACCCTAATGAAGTTCATCTGGCAGGTGTTGTTATAGGATTAATGACAATATATCCTGTCATTATGATAGATTCCTTCATTCAACTTAAACGTTCTACTATGGAAGAGAGGTGAATACTCTTTGGGTCACAGTTCAAAAACTACAGAATTTTTAGGGTTAACGTTCAACTTATCCAATGTTCTCATGATTACGATTGCTAGTATCATCGTTCTTCTCATAGCGGTGCTGACTACTCGTGTTCTGTCTATTCGTCCGACTAAGGCGCAGAACTTCATGGAATGGATCGTTGATTTTGTTCGAAATATCATAGGTAGTTCGATGGACATGAAAACAGGAGCCCCATTTCTAGCGCTTGGCGTTACATTACTCATGTACATATTTGTTTCAAACATGCTTGGACTGCCGTTCTCGATTACGGTCGATCACAACTTGTGGTGGAAATCACCAACTGCTGATCCTGCAATCACAATGACACTAGCAATTATGGTCATGGGACTTACACACTTCTACGGTGTCAAGGCAAAAGGAGTCAAGGAATATACGAAAGACTTCTTCAAGCCAATCCCATATTTAGTGCCGCTGAAAATCATTGAAGAATTTGCAAACACGCTAACACTTGGTTTGCGTCTTTACGGAAATATTTTCGCTGGAGAGATTCTTCTTGGGTTACTTGCAGGACTTGCGACCAATTTCTACACGCAAAACATTGCGCTTGGTATCGTTGGTACATTAGGTGCCATCGTGCCGATGATTGTATGGCAGGCATTCAGTTTGTTTGTCGGAACAATCCAGGCATTTATCTTCACCATGCTGACAATGGTGTACATTTCCCATAAAGTCAGCGACGAACACTAAAAAATTGAGAGTCCAAAAAGGACGTTATTTTAAAGGAGGAGCTTTTTAATGAATTTAATAGCAGCAGCAATTGCAATCGGTTTAGGAGCACTAGGAGCAGGTATTGGTAACGGTCTAATCGTATCTAAAACAGTTGAAGGAATCGCTCGTCAGCCAGAAGCTGGTAGAGAACTAAGAACACTTATGTTCATCGGGGTCGCTTTAGTTGAGGCACTTCCAATTATCGCTGTCGTTATCGCATTCTTGGCATTCTTTGGTTAATATGTGAGAAGCGTTCTAATATGAATTTTAATGGCGAAGATCAGATTAGTTCGAAACTTCGCCATTCCTTTATGTTTTGTTTCTTAACATATTATTTAAAGAAGGGAGTTGCCGTACTAAATGTCTCAGTTACCAGTGGTTTTAGGAGCAGGGGGCTTAAGCTTCAACGCCGGTGATATGTTATTCCAGCTTATCGCTATGCTCATCTTGCTTGCACTTTTAAAGAAATTTGCGCTTAAACCTTTATTAGGTATTATGAAGCAGCGTGAAGATTATATAGGAAATGAAATCTCAAGTGCTGAAGAAAAGCACGTTCAAGCTGAAAAGCTTCTTGAAGAACAACGTGTCTTATTGAAAGAAGCACGCGAAGAATCACATACACTCATCGAAAATGCGAAAAAGATTGGTGAGAAACAAAAAGAAGAGATCATTCAAGCAGCACGTCAAGAATCAGAGCGCTTGAAAGAGTCTGCTAGAACTGAAATCGTGAAAGAAAAAGAACAAGCTGTGGCTGCACTGCGTGAGCAGGTTGCATCACTATCTGTGCTGATTGCATCTAAAGTGATTGAAAAAGAACTTGATGAGCAGGCACAAGAGAAATTGATTCAAGAGTACCTTAAAGAGGCAGGTGAAAGCCGATGAGCGTAACTATTGTCTCTAAGCGTTACGCTTCTGCTCTTTTTGACATCGTTCTTGCTTCTTCGGCAGTAGACGAAACTGAAAAAGAGCTGAATGAGATCAAAAAAGTTCTAAAGGCTGATCAAGAACTCAATGACTTCCTTGTTCATCCAAAGATTACAGCAGACAAAAAGAAACAGTTGATTGCTGAAGCTTTCAAAGGTGTTTCTACTTATGTATTGCACACAATGTATTTACTGATTGACCGCGGACGCACGAATATTTTCTCTGAAATGACGTCTGAGTTTGTGAAACTAGCAAACCGTACGAAACAAATAGACGATGCGGTCGTGTATTCAGTGAAACCGCTGAGCGGTGCTGAAATTCAATCTTTATCTGAAGTATTTGCCAAAAAAGCCGGAGTCACATCACTGCGTGTTGAAAATGTGATTGACAAGGATCTAATAGGCGGAGTGAAAATCCGTATCGGAAACCGCATTTATGACGGCAGTGTCAGCGGAAAGCTTTCCCGCATTGAACGTCAGCTTGCAGGCGAAAATCGTTAGAAGGGGTGAAACCTTAGTGAGTATCAAAGCTGAAGAGATTAGCGCGCTGATAAAGCAGCAAATCCAAAACTATCAATCAGAAATTGAAGTAAAAGATGTCGGTACAGTCATTCAAGTAGGGGACGGTATCGCGCGTGTACATGGCCTTGACAACATTATGGCAGGAGAGCTGGTTGAGTTCTCTAACGGTGTAATGGGTATGGCTCAAAACCTTGAGGAGTCTAACGTAGGTATCGTTATTTTAGGACCTTACAAAGATATCCGCGAAGGTGACGATGTAAAACGTACAGGTCGTATCATGGAGGTTCCAGTAGGTGAAGAGTTAATCGGTCGTATTGTGAACCCGCTTGGTCAGCCTGTTGATGGACTAGGTCCAATCTTAACAAGCAAAACACGTCCAATCGAAAGTGAAGCACCTGGCGTTATGGATCGTAAATCTGTACATGAGCCGCTTCAAACAGGAATTAAAGCAATTGATGCCTTGATTCCAATCGGCCGCGGACAGCGTGAATTGATCATTGGTGACCGTCAAACAGGTAAAACATCTGTTGCAATCGATACGATTCTAAACCAAAAAGATCAAGACATGATCTGTATTTATGTAGCGATCGGACAAAAAGAATCTACGGTTCGTGGTGTTGTTGAAACACTTCGTAAGCATGGTGCGCTTGACTACACAATCGTTGTCACAGCTTCTGCATCACAGCCGGCTCCACTTCTTTACCTTGCTCCTTATGCAGGTGTAACGATGGGTGAGGAATTCATGTATAACGGCAAGCACGTACTTGTTGTCTATGATGACCTTTCTAAACAAGCGGCAGCTTACCGTGAGCTTTCATTATTGCTTCGTCGTCCTCCAGGTCGTGAGGCATTCCCTGGTGATGTTTTCTATCTTCACTCTCGTTTATTAGAACGTGCAGCGAAGCTTAGTGACGAAAAGGGTGGCGGTTCTATCACAGCATTGCCTTTCGTAGAAACGCAGGCTGGCGATATCTCTGCATATATCCCAACAAACGTTATTTCCATCACAGATGGACAGATTTTCTTACAATCTGACCTCTTCTTCTCAGGCGTACGTCCAGCGGTAAACGCAGGATTGTCTGTATCCCGTGTAGGTGGTTCTGCACAAATCAAAGCGATGAAAAAGGTAGCAGGTACACTTCGTCTGGATCTTGCTTCTTATCGTGAGCTTGAAGCATTCGCTCAGTTTGGATCTGATCTAGACCAAGCCACTCAAGCGAAATTAAACCGTGGTGCAAGAACAGTTGAAGTCTTAAAACAAGACTTGAACAAACCGCTTAAAGTTGAAAAACAAGTAGCGATTCTTTACGCACTAACAAGAGGATACTTAGACGATGTAGCCATTGCTGATGTTAAACGTTTTGAAGCTGAGTTATTCTTGTACATTGAAGAAAACCATAAAGGCTTGTTTGACACAATCTCTCAAACAGGAAATATGCCTGCTGATGAAGAGTGGAAGACAGCAATCGAAGGCTTTAAACGTACGTTTGCACCAAGCAACTAATTAGTAATCTTTCCGAGAGAAAAAGATTCTCTTTTTCTCTCTTTTCACGTAAATGAACACGGATTCCTGAAAAAAGGTGGTGAAATCTTTGGCCTCATTACGCGATATAAAGTCAAGGATCACGTCAACGAAAAAATCGAGTCAGATCACAAAAGCGATGCAAATGGTATCAGCTGCGAAACTGAATCGTGCTGAAAACAATGCGAAGTCTTTTGTTCCTTACATGGAGAAAATCCAGGAAGTGGTTGCTGCAATCGCAACTGGAACAAGTGCTAAGCACCCAATGCTTCTTTCAAGACCTGTCAAAAAAACAGGGTATCTCGTTATTACATCTGATCGAGGGCTTGCAGGACCTTTTAACAGCTCGATTTTGCGTGCCGCTTACCAAACCATTCAATCTCGTCATCAATCCGCTGATGAATATGCGGTGATTGTCATTGGTAAAATCGGACGCGACTTCTTCAAAAAGCGTGGTATTCCAGTTATTTCTGAAGTAACAGGGCTTGGAGACGAAGTAGCGTTTGCTGATATTAAAGAATTAGCAAGCAGTACAGTTCAAATGTTCTCTGATGAAGCGTTTGATGAACTTTACATGTTCTACAACCACTTTGTCAGTGCGATTTCACAAGAAGTAACAGAGAAGAAATTATTGCCGCTAACGGACCTTTCGGCCGCAGCGACACCAAATAAACGTTCCGCATCTTATGAGTTTGAGCCTTCTGAAGAAGAAATTCTTGAAGTTCTCCTTCCTCAATATGCAGAGAGTTTGATTTTCGGTGCGCTTCTTGACAGCAAAGCAAGTGAACATGCTGCAAGAATGACAGCAATGAAGAGTGCAACAGACAACGCAAAAGAATTGATCGACAGCCTGACACTCTCTTACAACCGTGCTCGTCAAGCAGCGATTACACAAGAGATTACAGAAATTGTCGGCGGTGCAGCTGCCTTAGAATAGAAATAATTGTCAGGAGGGAATGCAATGAAAACAGGACGCATCAGTCAGATCATGGGACCAGTCGTAGACGTTCGTTTTGAAGACGGTCACTTGCCTGAGATTTATAATGCGATCAAAGTTTCGCATAAAGCGGAAAGCGAAAGTGAAGTTGATATCGACTTAACTTTAGAAGTAGCACTACATTTAGGTGATGATACAGTGAGAACCATCGCGATGGCATCAACAGACGGTGTGAAGCGCGGTATGGAAGCTGTAGACCTTGGAAAACCAATTTCAGTACCAGTTGGTAACGTAACACTTGGACGTGTATTCAACGTACTGGGAGATAACATTGACTTAGATGAGCCACTTGGTGTGGAAGCTCAAAGAGATCCAATCCACAGACAAGCGCCTTCTTTTGATCAACTTTCTACAGAAGTTGAAATTCTTGAAACAGGTATCAAAGTTGTTGACCTGCTTGCTCCTTACATCAAAGGTGGAAAGATCGGTCTATTCGGTGGAGCTGGTGTAGGTAAAACCGTTCTGATTCAAGAATTGATCAACAACATCGCACAAGAACACGGCGGTATTTCTGTATTCGCTGGTGTTGGAGAGCGTACACGTGAAGGAAACGACCTTTACTACGAAATGAAAGATTCTGGCGTTATCGAAAAAACAGCCATGGTCTTCGGTCAAATGAACGAGCCGCCAGGTGCACGTATGCGTGTTGCCCTAACTGGTTTGACAATGGCAGAGCATTTCCGTGATGAACAAGGTCAAGACGTATTGTTCTTCATCGATAATATCTATCGCTTTACACAAGCAGGTTCTGAAGTATCAGCCCTTCTTGGACGTATGCCTTCAGCGGTAGGTTATCAGCCGACACTTGCAACAGAAATGGGTCAGCTGCAAGAACGTATCACGTCTACAAACGTAGGATCGGTTACATCGATTCAAGCGATCTATGTACCTGCGGATGACTATACAGATCCAGCTCCTGCAACGACGTTCGCTCACCTTGATGCAACGACAAACCTTGAGCGTAAGCTGACTGAAATGGGTATTTACCCAGCGGTTGATCCTCTTGCTTCAACATCTCGTGCACTTGCACCTGAGATCGTTGGCGAAGAGCATTATGCGATTGCGCGTGAAGTGCAGCAAACATTACAGCGTTATAAAGAGCTGCAAGATATTATTGCCATTTTAGGTATGGATGAATTATCTGAGGACGATAAGCTTGTGGTACACAGAGCGCGTCGTGTTCAATTCTTCCTATCTCAAAACTTCCACGTAGCAGAGCAGTTCACTGGCCAAAAGGGTTCTTATGTGCCATTGAAAGAAACTGTTAAAGGCTTCAAGGAAATCTTATCTGGTAAATACGATCACCTTCCAGAAGATGCATTCCGCTTAGTTGGACGCATTGAAGAAGTGGTTGAAAAAGCCAAAGAGATGGGTGTAGAGGCCTAATCTGGTCCTTAGGAGGGTAAAAGCATGAAGACCGTTCAAGTCAATATCGTTACTCCCGACGGCCCAGTGTATCAAGCGGATGTGGAAATGGTCAGTGTAAGAGCAGAAAGCGGTGAGCTTGGTATTTTAGCTGGCCACGTTCCAATGGTTGCTCCGCTAAAAATCGGTGCAGTTCGCTTAAAACATAGTGGATCAACTGAATTGGTTGCAGTAAGTGGCGGATTTGTTGAAGTCCGCCCTGAACAAGTAACAATTCTGGCTCAGGCCGCTGAAACATCAGACAAAGTTGATGTCGATCGTGCTAAATCAGCGAAACAGCGTGCTGAAGAGCATTTGAACCACCCGAATGAAAGTGATGTACGCCGGGCGGAACTCGCATTAAAACGGGCGTTAAACCGTTTAAATGTAGCAGGGAAATAAAACAGAAAATCCTTCTTATCACAGTGATAAGAAGGATTTTTTTTAGGATGACATGAGAGATTGATACATCGACACATAAGGATGAGATGCTTGCTTTTCTAGATATAAGTGCTCGCAAAATTGCGTACTACAATGCCATGTTTTATTGTTTCTGCGTAAGCCAAGCGTATATTTGTGCGGAGAATCCATATAAGGCCGCACCACCCAGTCAGCATCTGAATGATGACGGATGACAACCTCTCCTATATACACACTCATCATCGCTTCTAATGCATCTATTGGCATTTTCCACTCAGCGAACAGCTGCTTGGTCAATGCATCAAAGTATAGTGATTCTAACTGATACAGGCTTTCCTCAGAGTAATCCAAAGAAATGTTATGAAAATGACACAATTGTGCTAATTCTTCTAGCTGTGTCTGTCTATAATCAAAGTAGAAAGCAATGGCCTCCCATTCATGATCAAATGAGGGAACCAATTCTCCGTACAAATCAACAAAGTCAGGAAAAGAATCTTTCAATGTGTTCAGCTCCTTCCACACGCAGTATATCATCTCCTTGGCATCAGGATAAGAGGGGATTTACACTAAATGTAGCTCTTTTTTCCAAATGATTCATCTTTCCGATTTTCGAGGATATAATGAAAGGGAGTTTTCCTTTACAGAAATAAATAAAAGGAGGATTCAACTGTATGGAAGACGTAGGACAACAAGCAATCGTGGGCATTGTGATCCACCTATTTTTTATCGCGGTTACATGGTGGGCACTGCTTGCTGTAAATATTGATCCACTCATTAAAAAAGGGAAAATCGTTCAAGCAAGGCTGCTGATGATGCTCATTACCATTGCTATCGCATCTGCGGTCAGCAATTTCTTCCTTGATTACTTAAATTTCTCGAGACAAATTCCTTATATGTTCTAACATAAAAGGTTTGGTCACGGCCTTCTGCGGGAACGTAAAAAGAAGGGTCAAAAGGCTCGCCTTTTGTTGACTTTTCCACGTATGCATTGCCCTCCTTGCGGCAACACTTGTAGCAAGGGGGAATGACAAGTGAGAAAGTATTTGAAAGGTTGGCCATTATTTGCGTTTATTCTTTTTTTTGTTCTGATGATTCAAGGCGTTCGTGCGGAAGAATCTTCTCCGCTTGCTCAAATAGCAGAAGGTCTAAAAAACCAGCAAATCGAAGTCGATGGGTGGACCCTTCATGCCAAAACAAATGTAGATATTTCATCCGAACAATTTTCAAAAAAAGTGAAACGTTTGAAAGACGAACTACGACAGTATGAGTGGACCGAAAAAAAAGAACAACATGTCACCAAAGTCACAGGAATTTACAAAGATGAAAAAAATGATACAGAATCGAAAATTTTACTCGTGAAGACCGACACAAAATCAAATCAAAAGTCGTATTTATTATATGAGCAAAAAGGTGCTCGCCCACTGAATACCTGGGAGCATACATATGATCAGTTCGTACGTCATGCAAAAAGCATATTACAAGAGAAAATTGTAATTTTTACTTGTCTCGATGGTCATGTAAATGGTATGATGGATGTTGTTTTGCAAAAAAAAGCTGAAATGTTAGCAAATGAGTTTCAAGCAAAACCAGTTGAGTATCTCGTTGAGTCTAATTTTGTGTCGCTTTCCGCTTACACAGATAAGTGGGAACAGTTCATTATGACTTCAAATGATAAAATGAATGTTCAAATTGCCATCAGAAGTTCGGAAATGAACGAAAATCATACGATTACGGTTGGCACACCAATCGTAACGACTGAATATTAATATAGAGAATTTGGGACGCGGAGGGGAAGACCTTGGAAAAAATCATCGTCCGCGGCGGTCAAAAGTTAAACGGCACAGTTAAAGTAGAAGGCGCAAAAAATGCCGTTTTACCAGTTATCGCTGCATCTTTGTTAGCAAGTACAGAAAAAAGCGTAATTTGTGATGTACCTACGCTCTCCGATGTATATACAATCAATGAAGTGTTACGTCATTTAGGAGCAGAAGTACATTTTGAAAATAACGAAGTATCAGTTGATGCATCTCATGCACTAGAAACTGAGGCTCCGTTTGAGTATGTCCGTAAAATGCGAGCATCCGTGCTTGTCATGGGACCACTTTTAGCAAGAACAGGTCATGCAAGAGTTGCATTACCTGGAGGCTGTGCGATTGGTTCAAGACCAATTGATCAGCATTTAAAAGGCTTTGAAGCAATGGGAGCTAAAATTCAAGTAGGTAATGGTTTCATCGAGGCTGAAGTAAAAGGCCGTTTAAAAGGTGCAAAAATCTATTTGGATTTCCCAAGTGTAGGGGCAACTGAAAACATCATCATGGCAGCAGCATTAGCTGAAGGAACGACGATTTTAGAAAACGTAGCAAAAGAACCTGAAATTGTTGATTTAGCAAACTACATCAATGCCATGGGCGGTAAGGTTCGCGGTGCTGGTACTGGTACAATCAAAATCGAAGGTGTGGAAACACTTCACGGTGCAAAACACAACATCATCCCTGACAGAATTGAAGCAGGTACTTTCATGGTGGCAGCAGCCATTACAGAAGGAAATGTTCTTGTAAAAGGCGCAGTGCCAGAGCACATGACATCACTTGTTGCAAAAATGGAAGAAATGGGTATTCAGATCATTGAAGAAGAAGAAGGTTTAAGAGTCATTGGACCATCTGAGCTCAAGCCAATCGATCTAAAAACAATGCCGCATCCTGGGTTCCCAACGGATATGCAATCTCAGATGATGGCGCTATTGCTTCGTGCGAACGGAACAAGCATGATCACAGAAACGGTGTTTGAAAACCGCTTTATGCATGCTGAAGAATTCCGCCGCATGAATGGCGATATTAAAATTGAGGGTCGCTCTGTCATTATCAATGGGCCGGTTCAACTTCAAGGTGCTGAAGTGGCAGCGACTGATTTAAGAGCGGGAGCAGCACTTGTACTTGCTGGATTAGTGGCAGAAGGTCATACACGTGTCACTGAGTTGAAGCATATTGACCGTGGTTATGTGAACTTCCACCAAAAGCTTGCAGCAATCGGTGCAGATATTGAAAGAGTAAACGATGAATCGGCAGATGTGACACAAGAACAAGTTGTATCAGATCTGAACGCTTAATCATGAAATAAATCAGTGTGTCCATTGGGGCATGCTGATTTTTTTTTAGAATCATAGAATGCCTCATTTCACGAAGCTTATCATTAGTGTATCCAACCATCTTAAATTTTATTCATACAGACGAACAGTAAAATCCATTCTAAGAACAGGCCCATAGCTTTCATAAAAGACTTGTCCACTAAATGAAAGAAGCTGTCATATTAGCTTGTCCCTGCCCATAGGATAAAAGAGATTCAATGACAAATGGGGGCAGCCAAATATGAAACCAATGATATGGACAATCGCAGGAATATGCATCATCATTTTAATGATTCCAACATTACTTGTGTTGCCGACGTTCCAAGGGAAGCCGGCGGCCAGCCAGCACGTAGCAGCGGAACCATCAGTTAAAAAAGAAGTAAAGGGTTCAGTCAAATTGAAGCAATCACCCGTCGCTATCCCCGTCTATCGCTCTGCTCATCAGCAGGTAGAAAACATCCCCTTAGAAGAGTATGTGATCGGTGTCGTAGCATCTGAAATGCCAGCTGATTTTGAAATGGAAGCACTCAAGGCACAGGCGCTCGCAGCAAGAACGTATATCGTCAGACAAATGATCAGTGATAAGACTGTCAAATCACCTAAGGGCTCTCTTGTAGATGATACCCAAATGTTCCAAGTTTACAAAAACAAACAGGAACTCAAGAAAATTTGGGGGAAAGCGTACAATTGGAAATTAAAAAAGGTCACGGAAGCTGTCGCCAGCACACAAGGAAAAGTGCTGACTTATGACGAGAAACCAATTGATGCTTCATTCTTTTCAACAAGTAACGGAAAAACGGAAAATGCCGAAGCCTATTGGAAAAACGAAATCCCTTATTTGAAAAGTGTCTCAAGTAAATGGGACGAAAAATCGCCAAAATTTCAAAATAAGAAAACCATCTCGGTCAGTGAATTTCAGCAAAAATTAGGTGTGACACTCACTCAGCAGGCTCAGGTCGGACAGATTGTAGAACGGACACCAGGAAACCAAGTAGCGAAAGCCGTGATCAACGGTAAAACACTGTCAGGCCGAGACATTCGAGAATCACTAGGCCTTCATTCAGCGGACTTTACATGGGAACGCAAGGGCCAGCAGATTGTCATTACAACAAAAGGATATGGTCATGGTGTAGGCATGAGTCAATATGGTGCGCATTATATGGCGCAGGCTGGCAAAAAAGTAGATGCCATCGTGAAACATTATTATAAAGGAATTCAAATCGAATCAGCCGATCGTTTTCTCAACACGTATATGGCTAAAAAATAAAGCAAAGGTGCCTCAGAAATGAGGCATTTTTTTGTGTGTTCAAAGAGATTTGAACAGAATGTGTCAAATCGCGACTTAAGACGCAGATCAGGAAATCTTAAACATTTATGTCCTGACAAGAACTGATGGCCGATACAAAGTCCCTCGAAAGACAGAGAAAACGAGAGAATAATGGGTGTGTTAGGTGAAAATATCTAGACATCTGACAGAATTTTAGTGATTTTGATGAAAGAGAAAAAGGGACCGAGTCCTATACCATTCCAAGACAGAATAATTTACGATTAAGATGTTTCAATCAAATACATAAGGAGGAAGAAAAAGTATGTTGAAAAAAGTAATCACACTCGTAACCTTAACTGTATTGACATTATCTATGTCAATCTCTTCACCAGTATTTGCAGAAGCATCTACAGTCAAAAAACATAACAAAGATGTAAGAGTGACAATCTTACTTGATGCAAGCGGAAGCATGGCAAGAAAAGTAGAGGGAGAGCGCAAATTTGATCTCGCTAAACAAGAGGTATTTAAATTTGCTCAGTCACTTCCAAAAGACGCTAAAATTCGTATGAGCTTGTTTGGTTCTGAAGGAAACAACAAAAATTCAGGTAAAGCTCAATCATGTGAAGTCATTAGAGGCGTTTACGGCGTACAGCCTTATGAAAAGGACAGCTTCGAAAACTCTTTAAACGGACTTGGGCCAACTGGCTGGACACCGATTGCACGTGCACTTGAAAATGCAAAGCAAGCGGATGAGCAGCTTACTGCAGGAACAAAGCATATTGTGTACTTAATCACTGATGGTGAGGAAACTTGTGGCGGAGATCCAGTAAAAGTAGCAAAAGAATTGCATAACTCAAAAGGATCAACTGTTGTAAATGTGATCGGATTAGACTTTAACGATGGCTATGAAGGTCAATTGAAGCAAGTAGCCAAAGCTGGTAAAGGCCATTACTACCAAGCAAGCACTGGTAAAGAAATGGGTTCTATCTTTTCAGCAGAATCATTAAAACTACACGAATAACTTGCTGAACAAAAGGGAAACGATTGATTCATGCTTTCGTTTCTCTTTTTCTGTACAAAAGTAAAAAAGGGAGGTTTTTATTGATGAAAAAAAACATCGTATTAACCATTTTGGCTAGTCTTGTCCTGCTTCTTTCTTCACCAGCTCATGCTGTAACAAAACAGGAGCCGCCTGCGCATGTGGTGATATTACTCGATTTAAGCGGAAGCATGGCACAATCAGTTGAAGGTGAAAAGAAAATTGAAATCGCCAAACGGTCTATTCAAAGCTTTGCAAGCATTTTATCAGAAGATACACAAGTTCTGCTTCGTGTGTTTGGTCATGAAGGAACCAATAAAAATGCAGGGAAAGCTGTTTCTTGTTCAAGTTCTGAAGCTGTTTACGGATTTGGATCATATGAGCCATCAACCTTTCAGCAAGCACTGAATGTGTATAAGCCAACTGGCTGGACACCACTTGCAAAAGCATTAACGGATACGAAACAAGATTTTGAAGATCACCAAGCTGAAGGGAAAAATATTGTCTATGTTGTCAGTGATGGTGAAGAAACTTGTGGTGGAAGCCCTTCACAAGCAGCAAAGGAATTACATGAAGACGGAATAGATACAATCGTCAATATCATTGGCTTCGATGTGAATGAAAAGGAAGCAAAAAGTCTTAAATCTGTTGCAAAAGCGGGTGGAGGACAATATCAACCGGCTGCAAATGCCGAAGAATTGAACCATATTCTTCAACAGGAAGCGAGCGCTTTTGGTCGGTAGAGAATGAATGGCAGCTGGGGAAAACAACCCCAGCTGTTTTTAAGTTGACGATTAATTCAAAGTCGTTTCTAATTCATCAATTCGTTTCTCCACATAATGCTGATCCTTTCTTGCATGGAAGGTTTCGGCTTTTTCTAATATGGCAGCCGTATTATACTCGGGAATCTGTGAGTAGCTCTCATACACACCTTTAGGAATTAAAACGTTCCCTTCCGGCCAATAAACTGCGATATTGCCGCGTCTCAACTCTCCGAATTGAGCCACTCCTTGATAGGATCCATATTGATTAAAGAGAACAACTGGATCACCTTCTTGAACATAAAGCTCTTTTGCATCTTCTTCATTCATTAGGATAGAATGACGTTTTCCACCATTAAAGGCATCCTTTTCACTGTAGATCATGGAGTTGAATTGCTTTCCTCTTCTTGTCGTGATATTGAAATGTCCTTCGGTTTTTCGATATTGAGGCAGCTGGGCAGGAAGAAGATGTCCCTTGCCGTCTGGTGTTGGACATACGCCATCTTCACAAAGCCATGCGCCTCCCCATTGAAAAACGTCTCCCTTGTGACGTAAATGCTGGATGCCATCATAGTTTCGGTTGGCGACCGCAATCTCACGACGAATGTCTTCAGCTGTTTCAAAATGTATCAGCTCGGCATCTTCTGGCCGGACTCTTTTCGCAAGATCAACATAAATGTCCCATTCCGCTCTGGCTTCCTCAATACGAGGTCCTTCAATTTCTGGACTGAAATATACCATGCGTTCCGTACTGGTTGATGTGCCGCCGCCTGGTTGTTCATACCTTGTCATAGCAGGCAGCACAATCACCGCCTCTTCAGCGTCTACCAGCGTAGAGGTATTCAAAATGATATCTTGGTGAACACGGAGTTCAAGTTCAGATAATGCTTTTTCGATCGCTTCCGGATTTGGCATCGTTTCTAAAAAGTTTCCGCCACTCGTAAACAGCATTTTGAGTTTTTGTGGATGGTCTTTTGGGAGAGCCATCTTTTCAAAGGATTGCCCAATGGTGTCACCATGCCATTTAGGAATGTCAAACCCCCATATACGTTCGATTCTTTCAATATTATCTTCATCAAAATCACTACCCGGCAAAACGAATGGATCAGCGCCCATTTCACCAGAACCTTGGACGCCGCTATGCCCCCGAATTGGCATGACACCACAATGTTTTCTGCCGATAAATCCGCGCAGCATGGCAAGGTTGGCAACCTGTGATATATTATCAGTTGCAAAGCGGTGCTGAGTAAGGCCCATACTCCAAATAAAAACGCCTGAATTAGCATTGGCAAGCAGTGTCGCAAATTCCTTTATTCTTTCTTTTGATAAACCTGATGATGCTTCTAGGTCTTCCCACTTCAATTGTGCGACATGCTGCTTTAAATCCTGTATGCCTGTTGTATGTTTTTGAATAAATTCGTGATCAAGAGCCGAATGGGGAGCATGCTGCTCCATGTCAAACCAATGCTTGATGACGCCGTTCATAAACGCAATATCTCCGCCTATATTGACTTGGTAAAAATCATCTGCAATTTTTGTACCGAATAAAGCACTCTCTGGAATAGAAGGAACCCAATACTTTTCCATAGCAGGCTCTTTATACGGATTGATGACGATAATTTTTGTTCCCTTCTTTTTAGCAGCATACATATATTTAGTGGAAACAGGCTGATTGTTTGCTGCGACAGATCCCCAAAAAATTAATACATCCGTTCCAATCCAATCACTGTAATTACAGCTGGAAGCACCGATGCCAAGGGACCGTTTAAGAGCGGTTTTACTTGGTGAATGGCAAATGCGAGAAGCATTATCAATATGATTCGTCCCTATAAATCGAGCAGCCTTTGCAGCCGTATAATAAACTTCATTTGTAATTCCTCTGGCGGTTAAATAGAAAGCAAGCTGCCGTTTATCAATTGATTGGATTTTAGCTGCGATTTGATCTAGTGCATCATCCCAAGAAATACGTGTAAAGGCATTGTCACCTTTTTTTCGAATCAATGGATAAGGAATCCGCCCAAGCTTGCGAAGAGAGGTGCTGTCCATTTGCTTTAGCTGATGAATATCTTCAAACCATTTTGGATCAATAGCTGGCATTGTGTTAAGACGAAGCACATTTAGTCTTGTGGTGCATATATGAGGTCCTGCGAGCGTTTGATCATACAGTCCTGAGACGCCAAGGGCACAGCCGTCACAAACACCCTGCGTTAAAATACGGTACGCGTAGGGAAGGTTATCTTTGTTCTCCCAAGCCACTTTCATCGTATCTCGAATGTGTTTCGGTTTCACTTTGCCAAGCCCCATTGGTACAAAAGACGCCCATAGCTTTGGTGAGGGTTTTTTATTGAGTTTAACAGGCCCCTTATGTTTTGTTTTCCCCATGAGATCATCACCCTCCTAATACTTTGTAAAGCGTTTTCATATCTAAAAATTACCTTTAGATTGTGATTCTGTCAAATTCAAATTAAGATCGGGCTGAGACAGAGGAAGCAGCAGATAGGTTTTTTTCTTTTAGCTGCTGAATATCCTTTCGAATCAGAAGTGATATGATAAAAGCAATGAAAAATAAGCCAGAGAACACCATAAGGCTTTGTGTGTAATTACCTGTTATATCTCGGATGAAGGATGAAAATAGTGGTCCTGCTAATCCCGCAGCGGCCCAAGCAGTCAAAATATAACCATGTATGGCACCAAGCTGCTTTGTACCAAACAAATCCCCAATATAGGCTGGAATTGAAGCAAATCCTCCTCCATAGCACGTATAAATGATCGCCATGACGATTGAAAAGATGAACGGTTCTTTTAAATAGGGGAGTAAAGGAAAAGCAATGAGCTGGATACTGAAAAAAATCGTATACGTATTCGGTCTTCCTATATAATCTGAAAACGATGCCCAGCCAATGCGTCCTAAACCATTAAAAGCACCTAAAATGCCCACAAGAGTAGCTGCAGCACCTGCAGTGAACCCAACACTTTCTTGAGCAAGAGGTGACGCTACTGAAATAATAGCGATTCCGCATGTGATATTAATAAAAAGCATAAGCCACAAATAATAAAAACGTCTTGTTTTGATCGCTTCATTTGCTGTAAGCTGTGATAAATCTTGAGGGATTTTTCTTTTCTTTGTTTTGAATACATCAAATTGTTTGACGTCATCAGGTGTTGGTGGTGATAAATAAAGAGATGAGATCACCATGATGATAAAATAGGAGATTCCAAGAATATAAAAAGTATTTGCGATATTCACTTTTTCAATGAGATATTGAATAATTGGGCTGCAAATAAGAGAAGCAAACCCAAACCCCATAATGGCTAAGCCGGTTGCAAGACCTCTTCGATCCGGAAACCATTTGACTAGAGTTGATACAGGTGCAATATAGCCTACCCCTAACCCTATTCCAGCGAGTACACCATAAAATAAATAGAGGAGAGGCAGTGATGACATGTGGACAGCGAATCCTGACCCAGTCATTCCGATGCCGAAGAAAATAGCTGAGAAGAGCCCCGATGCCCTTGGACCATACCTTTCAACGAAATGTCCCATAAAAGCAGCAGATAAACCTAAAAATAAAATAGCAATACTGAAGGTGAGACTTATTTCTGTTAATGACCACTGAAAGGCTTCATGTAAAGGATTCGTAAAAACACTCCAAGCATAAACAGACCCAATAGATAAATGAATTCCTACAGCACTTGCTGCGATGAGCCAGCGATTTTTCGATTTGTTCATTTTGTTCCCCCCATATAAAGCAGTCAAGAAGTTTGATAAGATAGAAATATGTTACATTTTTATGACTTTTTAAAATAATATCACAATTTGATTGGATCATATAACTAAATTTGCATTGAAAGGAAGATCATACAATGAATCCTTCTGTTAAAAAGAAACGAGTCATACACCAATACAATGAAGGCCAGTTTACCTGCAAAACTGATGAAATTGTAGAAGAATATCCTTTAACTGTGATGGTAAATGGAGAAGAATTTGTGACCCTTGTTTGTTCACCAGAGCACTTGAAAGAATTGGTTATCGGCTTTTTGGCTTCAGAAGGGGTCATTCGATTTGAAAAAGAGATTAAAAGGTTTACAATAGATGAAAGTATGGGTTTTGCCTATGTTGATTTAGTTCACTCAAGTGGATTTGATTCATCAGATTTTACAAAACGAGTGATTGGTTCATGCTGCGGGAAAGGGAGACACTTTTATTTCCTTCAAGATGTGAAGACGGCAAAAACAGCCATTGATCGAATCAGTATTTCTGCTGAAACCTGTATGCATCTCATGAAGTGTTTGCAAGAAGAAAGCCAATTATTTCAACATACTGGCGGAGTGCATAATGCTGGACTGTGTGACACAGAGAAGCTATTCATCACTAGAACTGATATAGGAAGACATAATGCTTTAGATAAAATTTATGGATACTGTTTACTTCAGCGAATTCCACTTAGAGATAAAATCCTTGTTTTTAGCGGCCGGATATCGTCAGAAGTTCTATTGAAGGCAGCAAAACTAGGAGTGTCTATCGTCATTTCAAAATCAGCACCTACTGAGCTGGCGCTTAAAATGGCAGAAGAATTAAATATTACGACAGTTGGATTCGTCAGAGGAAAATCCTTTAACATTTACACGCATCCTCATCGTATTACAGAATAGGAGGCAAAGTATGGTCAGTATTTTAGATAAAAGACATCGACCATTGCGCGATTTAAGAATATCAGTAACTGATCGCTGTAACTTTAGATGTACGTACTGTATGCCTGCTGAAATTTTTGGGCCGGATTATCCTTTCTTGAAAAAAGAAGAACTGCTTAGTTTCGAAGAAATTGAACGACTTGCTACCCTTTTTGTAAAGAACCTAGGTGTGGTAAAAATACGCATCACGGGCGGAGAACCGTTAATGCGGAAGGATCTGCCTGTCTTAATAGAAAAGCTCACAAACATTCCAGGGATTGAAGACATTGCGATTACAACCAACGGAACACTTTTACCTTTATATGCTGATCAGTTGAAGAGAGCTGGTCTCAATAGAGTCACCATTAGTTTAGATTCATTAAATCCCGACCGTTTTAAGCAAATGAACGGAAGGCATATTTCTATCCAAAAAGTGTTTGATGGTATTGAGGCTGCAAAAAAGGCTGGACTTGCTATCAAGATTAATATGGTTGTTCAAAAAGGTGTGAATGATCAGGATGTCTTACCAATGGCAGCTTACTTCAAAAAAGAAGGACACGTTCTCAGATTTATTGAATTTATGGATGTCGGTAATACGAATAAATGGAATCTAGAACATGTCATGACAAAGAAAGAAATAATTGAATTAATTGATTCAACATATCCTATCAAACCAGAACCTCCTCAATATACAGGTGAAGTAGCCAAACGATTTTTTTACAAAGATGGTTCAGGAGAGATAGGTATTATTTCTTCCGTTTCAGATGCTTTTTGTGGCACATGTAACAGAGCAAGGCTGTCTGCACGGGGGGAATTGTTTACATGTCTGTTTGCTTCATCGGGTTTTGATCTGAAACAGATGATTCGTACGACAAAAAATAATGAAGAATTAACGAACAGGTTAAAGGAATTATGGTCGAACAGACATGACCAATATTCGGCCGAGAGAGAGCAGAAAAAAGATCAGAAAAAGGTTGAGATGTCATACATCGGTGGGTAATGACAATAAAGTATCATGATCTTGTATTTTTGAAAAGAAGAAAAAATGTCATAATCGTTGTTGAAAATCCTTTCTTGAAAACAGGTCTTTTTATCTTATGAACTCAGTCACTATAAAAAACCAGCAGATTCTCTGCTGGTTTTTAAATTGCTATTTTGCACTTCAAAAAGATTGAGATAAGATTGGAAAATAGATTTTCTCTCATTGTGTGCGGCTTTACTTTTACGAGTGCTGTGATAAGATCAAATCATTCTTTACCAGCTCGATTTTTTCACTCCAGGGATATGACCCTTATAGGCAAGCTCACGAAAAGCAATCCTAGACATTTTGAATTTTCGTAAATAACCTCTGGGACGGCCCGTTAATTCACAGCGGTTTTTTAAGCGGGTAGGGGAAGAGTCTCTAGGTAATTTTCGTAAAGCTTCATAGTCACCTTTTTCTTTTAACTCTTTCCTTAATTCTGCATATTTCAATACAAGCTGCTGTCGTTTTTTTTCTTTAGCAATCTTAGATTTCTTTGCCAATTAAAACCCTCCTGGCTTAATTTTGTATTTTCCATTGAAAGGGGTCCTCAAATGTAGTCCAATCTTGATTAAATTCCTCAGGTGTGAGCAAGCATTGATCAAGAGTACGAATGATTTCTGCTTTAGGCAAATCTACACCGATAAACACAAGTTTTGTATGGCGATCACCAAACTCTGCGTCCCACTCATCTAGAAGCTCTGGTTCCTGATTTAATATCCGTGCTTTTTCTTGTTCAGGCAAAGCAGCAATCCAGTATGCAATTGGTTCAATCGCAACAGATTTCCCAGCTTGTGAAATTAAAATGGTTAAATCATGATGTGTGGCAAGCCAAGTAAAACCTTTCGCACGAACGATCTGCTCAGGCATTTGATCTAACCAAGCATTCAGTCTGCCGGTATGAAAAGGGAGTCTTCTTTCGTAAACAAAAGATGAAATTTTGTATTCCTCTGTTTCCGGTGTATGCTGACCATGTCCTGCGTTGATTTCTTTGATCCACCCAGCAGAGGCACTTGATTTTTCAAAGTCGAATAAACCAGTATTCAAAATGTCATCTGGCTGTACTATACCTTTTGAGGTTTTGATGATAGATGCTTCTGGTTGTAGTTTGTTCAGCACATGCTCAAGTCGATCTAATTCAGAGGGAGATACTAGATCACATTTATTGATAATAAGCACGTCACAAAATTCAATTTGATCAATGAGTAAATCGGAAATTTCTCGCTCGTCGTCATCGGAAACCGCTTCTTTACGATCTAATAAACTCTCTCCTGACTGGAAATCAGTCCAGAAACGATTTGCATCTACTACTGTGACCATCGTATCTAGACGGCAAAAGCGGGTCAAATCTATACCCATTTCTTCATCAATATAAGAAAACGTTTGAGCGACGGGAATTGGTTCACTAATTCCGGTTGATTCAATGACAATATAATCAATATTACCCGCTTTACAAAGGCGTTCTACTTCAATTAACAAGTCTTCTCTCAAAGTGCAGCAAATACAGCCGTTAGATAATTCAACGAGTTTCTCATCTGATCGAGAAAGCTCGCCGCCTTGTTTGACTAGTTCTGCATCAATATTAATTTCGCTCATGTCATTGACGATCACAGCCACTTTTAATCCTTTGCGATTTTGAAGAACATGATTTAATATCGTTGTTTTTCCTGCTCCTAAAAAGCCGCTTAATACTGTAACAGGTATACGCTTATTCATTTGTTTTTGTCCTTTTGAAAACGATCATTTTGTTTTCCGCCTCACTTAAAAAGTAATCATTACGATTTATAATCTAAAAAATTTATTTTGTTTCTCTATGAAGGGTATATTTCTTTAATCGAGGAGAATATTTTTTTAACTCCAATCGGTCAGGATTCGTTCTTTTATTTTTTGTTGTGATGTAGTTTCTGTCACCTGTTTCAGTACAGGCCAACGTAATATTCACGCGCATAAGTAATAGGATCCTCCTTTAATTCGTAATAGTTACGATTTGTATTTTAAAATGATCAAGACTGAATGTCAAGCATAGGAGAATGATCCAAGTCAAATGATAAAAACAAAAGGGGTATCGAATGACTATTGATACCCCTCTCCATTAATAAAAGTCACCGAGTTCTTGTTCGTAATCACCTTCATACTGCTGGACATCATAAGGAATTTCTTGGAGGAAGGCTAACCCGCCTAGTATAAGTATCAAAACGATAGCAATGAATGAAAGAATAACTGCGGCAATACTTGAAATGGCAAACAGTGTTTGCATTTTCATCATCTTAGCGTACTGTTCTAATAATTCTTCGTAAGAAGTATCTGGAGCCTGAATCAAGTGTTCAGCTGCTTTTACAGATTTTTGTACATGAATTCCCATCATAATGAGGAAGACGCCAAGGGCTGCAGGAAGAACAAGCCAAAAACCAATAAGAATAGCCAGACCGCCTGAAATATAGAGAAAGATACTACCAACCTTTCCCCACTTTACGATTGAATGAAGAGATTGAATGATTTTCTCAGTTTGTTGCAATGGTGTTCACTCCTTTATGTATTCACTCTTTATCATACTTGAGTAAGTAGTGCTTTAGGAAGAGTGAATGTTGATTGATTCAATTGTTTCTCTCTTCACTTCACTTTTTTTACAGCTGTTACATGCGTCATAAAAAAGCGTCTCTTTTTCAGGGAGACGCTCGTTTTATAATTCTTTTCCTAGGATATCTAAATCGTATCTGCTGCCGTCCATTTCTGCGATGCGTGGCAGGTGGCCCCATGTCTCAAAGCCGTGCTTTTTAAATAGTCGAATGCTGGCTTCGTTGTGCCCGAAAATAAAGGCAAGTAACGTTCGAATGCCTAATGAGGGTGCTAAATCAATGGCTTCTTGCAAGAAAAGTGATCCTAAGCCTTTTCCTCGATAGTCTTGGTTTAAATAGATACTCATTTCAACGGTCCCGTTGTATGCAGGCCTTCCGTAAAACGTTTCAAAGCTCAGCCAGCCGTAGATATTTCCATCCTCATCTGTTTTCACATAGAGAGGTCTTTTCTCGGAATGATTCAAAAACCATTGCCGGCGGTCCTCGACAGAAACTGGTTCTGTATCAGCGGTCACTTCTCTTGAAGCAATGGTTGAATTGTAGATATCAACGATCGCTTTGAGGTCATCTTCTGTTGCTATACGGTTGAAAGTTTTCACAATTAAGTCCCCCATCTTTTTTTCATTTATCATACATATTATTGATGCGATTGCGCAAAATAAAAAGAAAAATGATTTCGTGTGTATATATTTTTTGAAAAGTGTTCAGAATGTTGCTGAGGTGATGAAAAATGAGAGAGGAAGAAAAGAAACGTACTTCCAAAATCACAAAAGTTCAGCAATTTTTCCGTAAGCGCTGGGTATTCCCTGCTATTTACTTGGTCAGCGCAGCGGTCGTGTTAACAGCCGTTCTTTGGTATCAAGCTGTATCAAAAGATGTAAAAGACCAACTAACTGATGGAAATCAAACAGGGCAAGAACAGCGCGATGATGCCGTTGAAGTTGGAAAGCCAATTGAAAATGTCGCAATGCCGGTCCAGAATTCTGATAATGTTTCTGTCGTGAAAAAGTTCTATGAAGCAGATGCTGACCAAAAAGAAAAAGAAGCAGCACTTGTAAACTATAATAACACCTATACCTTGAGTAAAGGTATTGATCTTGCAGATAAAGATGGCAAAGTGTTTGATGTCACAGCTGCTCTTAGTGGAACAGTGGTTCAAGCGAAAAAAGATCCAGTCCTCGGTCACGTTGTTGAAATTGAACATGAAGATGGATTATCGACTGTTTATCAATCGTTGTCACAAGTGAGTGTCAAAGAAGGCGATGAAGTCAAGCAGAATGATGTCATTGGTGCTTCTGGTAAAAATCTATATGGTGCTGAAAGCGGCAACCATGTACATTTTGAAATTCGTATGGAAGGTTTAGCGCTTAATCCGCTTAGCTTCATTGACAAGCCTGTTTCTACAATTGAAAAAGCAGCGCAAGAAGTGACGGAACAAGCAAAAGAACCTGCTCAGCCAAAGACTGAGGAAAAAACGAAGGAACCTGCTGCTGAAGATAAAGCCAAAGAGCCAGCTGGAGAAAAATCTGAAGAAAAGTCTGATGAGAAGGGGAAATCCTCTGATCAAGAAAAGTCTTCTGATTCCTCTAAAGACACCAGTCAGTCAGAAGAAACAAAACAATCTTAATGTTTTACAAGGTCCTCTGTGTATATAAATATGCAGAGGTTTTTTCTGCTTAAAAAGATCCTCCGCCACTCGGCGGAGGATACGCTATAGGGCGGCAGGTCCTTCTTCACCTGTCCGAATGTTGATTGTATTCGCTATTTCATATATAAAAATTTTCCCATCCCCTGGTTCGCCTGTCCGAAGTACCTTTTGAGCTGTTTCAACGACCTGTTCGACAGGTACTTTGCTTAGGACGATTTCGATCTTTAATCGTTCGTACACGTTGCTTTCTTTTTTGACGCCGCGGTATAGCTCTGTATGTCCCTTTTGTAAGCCGCAGCCGTGTACATTTGAAAAGGTAATCGAGGTGACACCAATCTTTCCAAGCTCCACCTTTAATGTTTCAAAATTAGCTGGACGTGTGACAATCTCCACTTTATACATTTTGCTCATAGAGACACCCCTTTTTCTTTAATCTTGATAAGCTTTTTCACCGTGCATGGTTAAATCAAGACCCACTGATTCTTCTTCTTCGGTTGCACGAATTTTGAAGAAGACATTGACCACTTTGATGATCACGTATGTCACAACGGCAACAAAAGCGTACGTGGCAACAATCGCGACCACTTGCTTCCAAAGTAAGCTGGGATCTCCGTAAAATAAGCCATTGGCTCCGCCGTCATTGACAGAAGTTGTGGCGAAAAGTCCTGTTGCAATTCCTCCCCAAGTACCGCCAATTCCGTGAAGGCCGAATGCGTCCAGTGCGTCATCATAGCCAAATTTGGCTTTGAGTGAAAAGACCCCCCAGAAACAGACGATCCCGCCAATGATTCCTATTATAATAGAAGCAAACGGTGTAACAAAGCCTGCGGCAGGTGTAATGGCGACAAGACCTGCGATGGCTCCAGAGATCGCGCCGAGCATGGTCGGTTTTTTGTTGATCATACACTCTACTAACAGCCAGCCGATGATTCCTGCAGCAGCAGCTGTATTGGTGTTAATAAAGGCATACATGGCCACGCTGTCTAATGTAAGAGCACTACCCACGTTAAAACCAAACCATCCAAACCAGATGACAGCTCCGCCAAGAAGGGTGTAGATCAAGTTATGCGGAGAAGAGCTTGCTGCTTCTTTACGCTTCCCGAGCACAATTGCCACGACAAGACCTGCAACACCGGATGAGATGTGAACCACGTTTCCGCCTGCGAAGTCAAGCGCACCCATCTCGCCAATCCAACCGCCGCCCCATACCCAGTGTGCGACTGGAGCGTATACAAATGTGACCCAAAGGAGTGTAAATACAACGACTGCTGAGTAGCGGATCCGTTCAGCAAAGGCCCCTGAGATGATGGCTGTTGTTAAGACGGCAAAGGTCATTTGAAACATCATGAACAATGAATGTGGAATGGTCTCACTATAGGAACCAGGCTCAAAGCCTACGCCTTTCAGGCCCACCCAGTCTAATCCTCCGATCCATGCATTGCCTGGTGCAAAAGCTAAGGAATAACCGAATACGATCCATACGATTGAAACGATCGCTAGTGACGTTAAGCTGTGCATGGTTGTGCTTAACACGTTTTTACTTCTCACGAGTCCTCCGTAGAATAAAGCTAAACCCGGTGTCATTAACCACACGAGTAGTGCGCAGAAGAACATAAATACTGTATCACCCATTTGCATGCTGCATTCCCCCGAATCATTCAGAATTATTGTTTTCTTAATTCTTCATTATAGAGAGAAAAGTCATATATAACATATACGTGTAAGTTTATCTAACATGGTTTTTGGTTAAGTTCAATATAAATGGATGAAAAGTTCGTAAAGAATGAGCAAAAACGTAAGTTAAGCACTAAAAATGAAGGGCGTTTGACCTATAAAATGGAGCTGAGAAACAGTTTTGTACGTTCCTCCCTAGGAGAATCAAACAAATCCGAAGGGACGCCTTCTTCGACGATGCGGCCTTCGTGCATGTAGACGACACGATCGGCAACTTCTTTCGCAAAGCCCATTTCATGTGTGACAATGACCATGGTCATGCCTTCTTTTGCGAGGCTTTTCATCGTTTGCAGCACCTCGCCTACAAGCTCTGGGTCAAGGGCAGACGTAGGTTCGTCAAATAACATGACATCAGGCTTCATGGCGAGAGATCTGGCTATGGCTACACGCTGTTTTTGGCCGCCTGATAGTTTAGAAGGATATACGTTGGCTTTATCCGCAAGTCCGACTTTTTCTAGCAAGGTGCTGGCTTCAGCGATGGCTTGCGCTTTCTTTGTTTTTTTCACCATAACAGGCGCTTCGATGATATTTTCAAGCACAGTTTTGTGCGGGAAAAGATTAAAATGCTGAAACACCATTCCTATTTTTTGTCTCATTTCGTTTAATTGATCTCGCTTTGGATGAACAGGGCTGCCATCAATGATAATATCTCCATCATTTTTTATTTCTAAAAAGTTCATACAGCGGAGCAAGGTGCTTTTTCCAGAACCGCTTGCACCAATTAAGACGACCACATCATTTTCATAAACAGTGAGATCGATATCTTTTAAAACATGAAGCTCTCCAAAGTATTTATTGAGTTTTTCAACACGAATGATTTCCTTTGATTCTGTCATGCTTCTCCTCCTATTGGTCACTAGCTGATAGTTTCTTCTCAAAGGTTTGGACAGCGAATGTTAACAGCAGGACAAGAACTAAGTAATAGACGGCTACAACAAGTAAATACGTCATATTGTCAAAGCTGTTGGAGCCTTGCGTGGTGGCGACGTTAAATAGTTCATTGACACTGATAAAGGCGGCGAGTGATGAGTCTTTTAAGCCGATAATGAACTGGTTGCCAAGAGGGGGAAGAGCACGCCGCATCGCTTGAGGGAGAATGATACGCCTCATTGTTAAAAAACGACCCATACCAAGAGATCGTCCTGCCTCTTTTTGCCCCTGATCGATGGATTGGATGGCGCCTCTGAATATTTCGGCTATATAGGCGCCATTATGAAAGGCGAGCGCAATGGAAGCAGCCCAGAAGTCGGGTATATTCAATTCTGTGAGGCCGAAATATAGGATGAAAATCTGAACAATAAGTGGTGTTCCGCGTACAAGAAAGATATAAGCATTGGCGATATAACCAAAAACGGCTATGCGGGATATTTTCAATAAAGCAAAGAAAAGCCCGATGAACATACCGATGAAGATGCTGATCACCGTCAGCTGTAAGGTGATCAGCATTCCTTCTAAGAAAATACCTCTTGAATCAATGAGTGTCTGAAAAAAGTGTGATAGGGTAGGCAAAACAATCATCTCCATTTGAAGAAAGTGCGCCTATAAAATTGGGCGCACAATCGTGGTTTTAATCTTGTTTGACCGTGATGTCTTCATCAAAGTACTTTTTGCTAATTTGTTTTAATGTTCCGTCTTTTTTTAGTGCGTCAATCGCATCGTTGATCTCTTTTATGAGCTGTTCATTTTCTTTTGAAACAGCAATTGCCTGCTCACTTTGTCCGAGTCTTTCCTGCGCTGTGATTTTTAATTTTTTCTTCATCGCTTCTGCACCTGTGGCGAAATCTGTCACGACTGCATCGTGTTTTCCATTGGCCAGTGCTTCTAAGGCGACGACATCACTATCATAATATTTTGGTTCTTGCCCGCTATGTTCCTTGGCAATATCAGCGTAGGACGACCCTTTGGATACAGCAATTTCTTTGTCTTTTAAGTCATCCGCATGTTGAATGTCTGATCCGGGTCTTGTGAAAATTTGCGGACCAGAATAGTAATAGGGTTTAGAAAAAAGGACGTGTTTTTTTCGTTCCTCATTGATGGTATGACTTGCAACTGCCGCATCAAATTTACCTGCTTTCACGCCTTCGACGATGCCTGCGAATTTATATTTTTTCTGTATAGGTTCGAGACCTAGTTTGTCACTAATCGCATTGCCTACGTCGATATCAAAGCCGGACATCTGATTTCCATCCATGTAACTAAACGGATGAAATTCACCTGATGCTGCAAAAATAAATTTTCCATCCTCCAAAATTGGCGACCCTTTCGCTGTAGAATTACGTTTATCTCCGTTCCCATTTGTTTCATTTGAACCACACGAAGACAGAAGTAATACTGCAACCGAGAAAAGGGCTGGGACCCAAAACCGTCTTTTTTTAATAATAAGCTTCTCCTCCTTTTCAGCCGTTCTCCATATCAGGAGAAAGTAGGCTTTTAAATATGTGTAGCATCTTACCATTTGTTCCTCATATTCTCAATTTTATATGTGTTATTCCAACAATCGTCCTTTTTAGAATGTATGTCTTGCTTTTCTAAGAGAGAACTTGAATTGATTAGGGTAAAAAAGGGAAATGAATCTCATAATAACGAAAGGATTGCAAAAAGGAGGTCAGTGTATGAACAAGTGGAGAGACAACCGAAAAGTTTTTTTAACCGCTATTGCCTTTGGAACGATGTTGAATCCACTGAATTCATCAATGATTTCTTTGGCCTTGCATCAAATTCAGCATGAATTCGGTTTGTCGTTTACGACCGTATCTTGGCTTATTTCTTCTTTTTATTTAGCCAGTGCAGTGACGCAGCCGGTGAGCGGCCGGATTGGGGATCATGTCATGAGCCGGAGAACCTTATTTTTATTCGGTCTGGTTCTTGTCGCAGTCTCAGCCATTTGCGCGCCGTTTGCCCCAACGTTTGCGGTGCTGATTGTGATCCGTTTGTTACAGGCGATGGGAAGCAGTGCCATTTATCCTTCTGGGGTCGGACTCATTCGGGATCATATTCAAGAAAGACAGGCTTCGGCTTTAGCGGTATTATCCATTTTTGCTTCAGCGATGACGGCGCTTGGACCGACGCTTGGCGGATTTCTAATGACCATTGGCGGCTGGCCGGCTATCTTTTTAGTGAATCTGCCTTTTATTTTGATCAGTTTCTTTCTTGGCCTATTTTTGTTTCCGAAGGAGCAGAAGAAGAAAAAGCTCCGCATAGGCGAAACTGTGCGAACACTCGATTTGCCAGGGATGCTTCTTTTTACCGTCTGCATTGTTCTCCTGCTTTCATTTTTATTATCACTGGGTGATGGCATTCAATATGTTCAAGGTATTCTTTGTCTCCTGAGTGCAGGCGCTTTTATCTGGTGGGAGTATCAGGTGGATGAACCGTTTATTCAAATACGGATGTTCAGGGAGGAGCAGCGGCTGTCACTTGTGTATGTGCAATTTATCATTTTAAATATCTTTTTCTATTGTCTCTTTTTTGGTTTGCCGAGTTATTTTCAGGATGAGTTAGGCTGGCGTGTGGAGATGACGGGTCTTTTTATGCTGTGTATGTCAGGGGTGAGTATTATTGTGTCACCGCTGACTGGAAAGTGGGTGGATCGCGGGGATGAACGCCATCCAGTTTTAGCGAGTGCTGTATTGATGCTGGCTGGAGCGTCTGCCATGACTTTCTTTTTTATTCCTGCGCCATTATGGGGGAAAGGATTGGTTCTAGCTCTGCTTGGGCTCAGTTATGGGATTGGGAATGTTGCGCTCCAAGCTGCGATGCTCAAGGCAAGTCCTCAGCACATGATTGGCACGTCCTCTGGACTTTTTCAAACATGCCGCTACCTTGGTTCTATTCTGTCGTCTGCTGTGCTTGGTATGCTGTTTGGGGATGAAATTGCTGGTGCTCACTTTGCGCAATTAGGCTGGACATTGATCATCATTTCTCTTATTGGCATTGGTGTCAGTCTTTATTTTTCGAGTATGGTTAGAGGGGGAAAGCCAATAAAAAAAGCGGCGCGATAAGTGGAAGGAGAATCTTCATCACGTTATCGCAAGTCCGCTTAAGAGTTGGACAGGTCTGAGCCCTGATCCTTTGTCTTCCTTCTGAAAATTTTCCCTACAATTGTCTCGTAAAATGTCACGATACGATCAATAGGAGAGTCAAAGAACTTCCATAATTTATTCATGATAAAGACAACCACAATCGATACGACCAAGCTGCCTAAAACATCAAATGGATAATGATGACCGACCCAGATGCGGGAGAATCCTGTAAGTAATCCAAAGACGAGCAAGATGTTGCCGAGCTTTTTATTACGGGATCGAATGGCAAGTGAAAGAGCCAATGCACCTGTTGTATGGTCACTTGGGAAGGAAGCATCTGCTGAGTGCGGGATGAGTGTGTCGACTTTATGCGCCACAAACGGCCGCTCTTCATAATGAAACAATGTAATGGCAAAGTTGACGATAAGTGCTGCAATGCCTGTTACACCGGAAAAGAAGACATGCTTCTTAAATTTGTGATTCCCTAAAAACCAGCAAATCAATAAGACAAGGGCGTACACAAGAATGGCCTTTTTCGTAATAAAGATCATGGCCTGATCTAAAAACTCAGAATGGTGAGCCATCCCGTGTATGACTTTAAACAATTCGTAATTCAAAACATCACCTATACTTTCGCTTAATGCTAACTATTTTTCAACAAAGCCTGTATGCTCTATTTGGAATATCCTATATTTTAGCATGTTTCCGACGAAGTTTAAAATAGTACCCTTTTACTCTGAAAGGGAGACCTTTTGTGCTTTTGCTTCCTGAGGTTTTCGTTCGCTCCAATAAAAAACGCCCATACTCAGTAAGACCACAATACCCGCAATGAGGTACACATTTGAAAAGTCTGTGAAACTGACAAGGAGTCCAAAGACAAATGAGCCGGCAGCAATACCTGTATCATACAGGGTGAAGAAAGTAGCCGTCGCATATCCCGTACGATGAGCTGGTGAGTGCTGAATCGCAAGTGTTTGTAAACATGGCACGAGCGAACCGTAGCCAAGTCCAATCACAGCGCCTGATAGAAGAAGCATTGTAGCTGAATGTGTCGCTGTCAGCATCCATAAACCAATGGCAAAAAGGGCAATCGAAGGATAGATCACAACGTGAGCTCCAACCCGGTCAAAAAGTCTGCCTGTAAATGGACGTGATCCAAGCATTGCAGCCGCAAATACAATAAAGAAATAACTGCTTGCACCCATCAAATGAAGTGAATTGGCATAAACTGAAATAAATGAAATAATCGGCGAATAACAGAAGGAAATAATAATGCCGACGGCCGCTGTTTTTAATGCGCCTTTTTCAAACAGGTGAGAAAACGTGAATCGGAAGACAATGCTTCCACCGTTTTCAGGCTCTGGCTGTCTAATCAGCATCGTAAAAGCGGCTCCGATGGTCACGATAATGGAAAAGAGAAGAAATAATGAATGAAATCCTATTTTACCTACTTGATTCAGTGCGATAAACGGACCGATGACAACAGCGAGGTTCATAGACATCACAAAGTATCCGAGTCCTTCCCCGCGTTTATGTTTCGGGATCATATCAGCCGCAATGGCACTGGCAACTGTCGTCAAAATACTAAAAAAGATCCCTTGTACGAAACGCAGCATAAGAAGTGTTTGGAATTGATCAATCAGGATGTATAAATAAGTGAGTAAGGCAAAGGCCGTAGAAGAGAAAATCGCCATCCGTTTTTTGCCGAATTTCTCAATAATGGCTCCAGAAAACGGTCTTGTCACAATAGCAGACAATAAGAAGACCGTCACAAGGAGACCGCCCTGTGATTCTGTTCCATTTAGTTCATCCATTGTATAAATGGGCAGTAATGTCAAAAGGGCATAAAAAGAGGTGAACGTAAATAAATTCACCAGGACAATCATGATAAAGTCTTTTGTCCATATGCGTTCGTTCATGATGTATGTCACTTCCTATTCAGTTGATAATTTGTGTAAAAGTGTATGGAGGAGTTGTTTTTCTTCGTAGGTAAAATCTGAAAGACATTCTTCTTCAAATTGTTCCATCGTGCGTTTGATTTCTTCAAATCGGGCTTTTGCATCATCTGTCATCACGATCAGATTCTCACGTTTGTCTTTGCCTTGTACACGTTTCACCCAGCCGTTTGCTTCTAAACGGGTGACGGTTCTGGTGATGGTCGGTGCTTCGACGTTCAAATATGTCCAGATGTCTTTTTGGGTTTTTGGGCCGAATGTATCCAAACAAAAAAGCACAGTCCACTGGGACATGTACAAGTCATAAGCAGCAAGCGCTTCGTTCGCCTTTTTAGACAGCAGCCGTGCGCCTTGATGTATTTGATGTAAACACTCTCTATTTAACGTATCCATATGCTCACCTTTTTTAAATATTTAGCTAGGTAAATAAATTCACCTTTTCTATTTTACGTGCTGAACTCTTTCTTGTAAAGTGAAAATTTTCGCGCCCCGAAATGATTTTTTGTTTTGCCTTTTCTGATAAATCCCTTGTCCCATCTTCATTTTTAGCATATTCCCTATTCAATGCTAATACACTGTTACAAACCTGACAAAGAGAGTGTTTGAGGTGAGGGATCGTGTTTGGCATTTACTACCTAATGGATGAGAAATTACGACGAACAAGCGCCGCTGAAAATGGATAATCTTCATACGGATCTCATTTCACACTTCTCACATCCATTTTAGGGAGGTCGAGTGGTGTGCACGATTACATCAAAGAGCGAACAATCAAGATAGGAAAGTATATCGTGGAGACAAAGAAAACCGTTCGTGTTATTGCGAAAGAATTTGGAGTCTCTAAAAGTACTGTACACAAGGATCTAACAGAAAGACTGCCAGAAATTAATCCAGATCTGGCTAATGAAGTAAAGGAGATACTGGATTATCATAAATCAATCCGCCACTTGCGAGGAGGAGAAGCCACCAAGTTAAAGTATAAAAAAGAAGAAATTTTAGAAGGCGAACCTGTGAAACAGTAAGCTTAGTTCTTTGTTCATAAACATGATATATATATCTTCCTCATATCGGTAGTTTCTAACCACAAATTTTGTAAAGACTTTTGTAAAGAAATATCTTTTTTTCTGCAAATTATGATAGAATATATAATTAGGGCAGAATGTGGTATTTGCTATGGAAACAGATTTTCAAGGAGGATATATATAGATGTTTGCTAGGGATATTGGAATTGATCTTGGTACTGCCAATGTACTGATTCATGTCAAAGGAAAAGGAATTGTGTTAAATGAACCATCTGTGGTAGCTCTTGACAAAAACAGCGGAAAAGTTTTGGCTGTTGGAGAAGAGGCTAGACGTATGGTTGGACGTACGCCTGGGAATATTGTTGCGATTCGTCCATTAAAAGACGGCGTAATCGCTGATTTTGAAGTAACTGAAGCGATGCTCAAGCATTTTATTAACAAATTAAATGTGAAAGGGCTGTTCTCTAAGCCGCGTATGCTCATCTGCTGCCCGACAAATATTACATCTGTTGAGCAGAAGGCGATCAAAGAAGCTGCTGAAAAAAGCGGTGGTAAGCATGTATTTCTTGAAGAAGAGCCAAAAGTAGCAGCGATTGGTGCTGGTATGGATATTTTTCAGCCAAGTGGAAACATGGTCGTAGATATTGGAGGCGGAACGACAGATATCGCTGTCATCTCAATGGGTGACATTGTAACCGCCTCTTCTATTAAAATGGCTGGAGACAAATTTGATCTGGAAATTCTAAACTACATTAAAAAAGAGTACAAGCTGTTGATCGGTGAGCGCACGGCTGAGGATATTAAGATCCAAGTTGCAACGGTATTCCCAGACGCACGTCACGAAGAGATTTCGATTCGTGGACGAGACATGGTGACAGGATTACCAAGAACGATTACCGTCACAAGCAAAGAAGTAGAAGAAGCATTGCGTGAATCTGTATCTGCGATTGTTCAGGCTGCGAAACAAGTTCTTGAAAGAACACCGCCTGAATTATCAGCTGATATTATCGATCGCGGCGTCATCATTACAGGTGGCGGAGCTCTTCTAAACGGGCTTGATCAATTGCTTGCAGAAGAGCTGAAAGTACCAGTTTTCATTGCTGAAAATCCAATGGACTGTGTAGCAGTTGGTACTGGCGTGATGCTTGATAATATGGACAAGCTGCCAAAGCGTAAACTCAGCTAATGATTTCCCTCATTCTTTTTAGAAAGAATGGGGGATTTTTATTAAAGAACCCTGCTAATCAGCCGATATATTTCATAGAAGATTGTGTTTAGGTCATGTGAAAGAATTTGAATGAGGTGAGCACGTGTTAAAAGGACTATACACCGCAACATCTGCCATGATCGCTCAAGAGCGGCGGACAGAAATGCTTTCAAATAATATCGCAAATGCGAATACCCCAGGCTATAAAGCGGATGAAGGGGCAATGCGTGCATTTCCAGAAATGCTGCTGAGCCGAATGGAATCAGGACGTTTCCAAACATCCTCAGGCAAAGGTTTTAGTGTTCCACTGCAATCGCCGATTGGTGGAATCAATACTGGGACATATATGCAGGAATTAATCCCTCAATTTACACAGGGAACTTTAAAAACAACAGATCAAACAACAGACATAGCACTAGTTGAAAATAATGTGCCGATCAATCCGGAGACCAATCAGAAATCAGCGCTATTTTATGCGGTCAACACACCAGAAGGCGTTCGTTATACGAAAAGCAGCTCCATTACATTGAACGCACAAAATCAATTGACGATTAATGGCCGCGCTCTTCTTTCCGTGACGGGTCAGCCGATTACGGTTCAGAGTGAGAATTTCAAAGTGAATGCAGATGGTACTGTGTCTGAAAATGGGCAAAATCTTGGTCAAATCGATGTACGTGTTGCGATGGATACAAGAAACCTAGCGCGTGAAGGAAATGATTTATACCGTACAGCTGATAACCAGCCCCTGCCAAGTGCAGTCAATAACGGTCAAATGTCCTATACGTTAAGCCAAGGCGTATCGGAGCTCTCGAACGTGGATGTGACGAAATCATATACAGATATGACAACGGCCTACCGAGCATTTGAAACAAATCAAAAAGTGGTTCAGGCGTATGATAAAAGCTTAGAAAAAGCAGTGAATGAAATTGGCAGAGTGTACTAATCAAGAAATGAAAAAGAAAGGAGGATTCTCATGCTTAGAACGATGATAAACGCAGCTGTATCGATGAATGAAGTGCAAAAGCAGCTTGACATCATCAGCAACAACATCGCGAACAGTGAAACAACAGGGTACCGCGCGAAAAACACCCGTTTCTCAGAGCTGATCAGACAGCAGTTTAATCAGGTAGATGAAAAAAATGAGCAGGTGGCAAACAGTCGTCTGACACCTGCTGGGTTAAGGCTTGGCACGGGGACAATGGTCAATGCGTCCATTAACTCGCTGCAAGGCTCTATTAAAGAAACAGGACGTGATCTTGATGTTGCCTTCGGAGCGCCGTCGCAGTATTTGCGGGTCAACGCCGGCGGTAATATCCGTTATACAAGAGATGGTTCACTTTACTTGCAGCCGGGCAATAATCGTAATCAAGTGCAGCTTGTCACGAGCGAAGGCTATCCGATTCTTGATGAAAACGGAAATGCGATCGTCTTAAATGCAAATTTCCGTGATATTTCAATCGATAAAAATGGGCGGCTTACGGCGGTTTCAAGAGACAATCAACCCAATCAGCAAGTGAATCTGGGCGTTGTACAAGTCAATAATTCGTCAGCACTTGTCTCTGAAGGAGATAATTTGTTCTCAGTCGATGGAACCTATCAAGGTGCATTAACAGCACTAAATGGAGCAAACCGAGAGGCGATTCAGCTTCAGCAAGGTGCACTGGAAACATCAAATGTGGACATGTCGAAAGAATTAACAGACCTCATGACAACACAGCGTTCCTATCAGATGAATTCAAGAACAATTACGATGGGCGATCAAATGCTGGGATTAATTAATACAATTCGATAATCAGCAGGCTGGTATCAGCCTCTCATGATAAAAAAGGCGGCTCGCTCAAAGTCGCCCTTTTTTTTATAAAAATCTGAGACATCAGCAAGAAGATCCTCAAGATCAATCCAGGCTTCTTTTCGTTCAAGACATGTGACGAGCGTGGCGATCTGCTCATCTGCCTTTGGCGTTTGGCTGTAGAGAAGAGATAAGATTTGAAACTTCATTCTTAATATATCAAACTGGGAAGCAACAGATTCTTTCAGACCTTTTTGAATATACTTCATCCCTTCATCGGTTAAATTTTCTTTAAAACAGGAACGCACAGTTTCGTATAGGCATGATACATAGGAGTGTGCTGACTTTCGGTACGCTGGAAGACGAAGCGCTTTTTTGAAGTATTCCAGCGCTTCCTTATGACGGTTTTGTCTTGACTGAATAAAGCCAGCATCATAATAAACGATACCGAGCAGCTCTTGATCATCAATCTTTTTCACGTAATCAATAATTTCAATGAAAATATCTTCCGCTTCCTTATATTTTTTTTGGTCGCTATAGTTAAGAGCGAGCACAATTTTACACCGATAGATGCTATGGATATCACCGTGCTTTGCAAAAATATCCATGGCTTTTTGAACATGACGAATCGATAACAACGAGTAACGGTTGTTATAATAAACACCGCTTGTACGGAAATGGAACTCTGCTTCCTCCAGCTCATCGTTAAGTAATGGCAGTCGTTCCTCAGCCTTTTCGAGATAATGAATCGCATCATTTTGATCACTTTTTAAAGATTCATATAATCCGAGAAAGAAATAAAAATAATATTGCAGTTCTTCGTTCATTTCATCTTTGTGGGGCAGCAGTTCATGTTTGAGTTTTTCTAAGTCCTCTGTCTGATTCATCCAGAGCTGGTGACGGAAAAGCATCAACTGATAATGGAAATAGAGTTCTTGTTTTTTTGATAATTTCCGTTTATATTTTAGCAGTGTTTTTTTAATTTCTTCAGCCTTCGAAAAATGTCGATGCTTTAGCATTGTATACCAGGAATGGAGAAGTTTTTTTACGGATTTATCGCTCATAAAATTCATTTTTACCCTCTTATTCAATCAATGATGTAATATATATTACCATATTTGTGAAAAAACATTGAGTGTAGTGTGGATTATATTTGATGACAATTGGTAATGGTAGATTCTATTTTTTACCATATGCATAAGGCGAATATTGAAAAATGCCAGCATTCATAATATACTTCTATAGGAATCAAATGAAGATCAGCGATATAGAAAAGAAGGAGAGATCAAGATATGCTTGATGCTCAGCAAATTCAAGACATTATTCCACACCGTTATCCATTCTTATTGGTCGACCGTATTTTAGAGGTTGAGGGAGAAAAAAGAGCGGTTGGAATTAAAAATGTCACAGTGAATGAAGAATTTTTTAATGGCCATTTCCCTGGTTACCCAGTCATGCCTGGTGTGCTTATAGTAGAAGCACTCGCACAGGTTTTTGGTGTGATTATGTTAGGCAAGGAAGAAAACAAAGGAAAAATCGGTTTGTTTGCAGGAATTGACGGATGCCGCTTTAAAAGACAGGTCAAGCCTGGAGACCAGCTTCGTTTAGAGGTTGAAGTGACGCGCCTCCGCGGGCCGGTTGCAAAAGGAAAAGCAGTAGCGACGGTAGATGGCGAGGTTGCATGTGAAGCAGAACTGACATTTTCTATTGGTCCTAAAGTATCATGATTTTTCTGGCGGTTCATCAAGCATGAATCGCTTTTTTATTTAGAAACGTTCAGTTAGAACGGATAAGGACTTGCAATTTTGACAAAAAAACGTCATATTAGACAAAAAAAGATGAAGGTGATAAAGGATGCTGAAAGAATTTAGAGAGTTTGCAGTCAAGGGCAATGTCATTGACTTGGCAGTAGGTGTCATCATTGGGGGAGCATTTGGCAAAATTGTCACTTCTCTTGTGAATGATTTAATCATGCCGCTTGTCGGTATTATTATTGGAGGGCATGATTTTAGCGGTTTATCCATTAAAATCGGAGCCGCTCAAATTTTATATGGGAACTTTATTCAAACAGTGGTTGATTTCTTAATTATCTCGTTTTCCATTTTTATCTTTATTCGTTATTTGAATAAGTTAAAACGGAAAAAGGTTGAGGAAGAAGAGGTTGTGGAAACGCCGGATCAAACGGAAGTTTTGCTAACTGAAATTAGAGATCTATTGAAAAATCAAAGCCAGTCTAAAGATGTGCAATAGAAAAAGAGCGGCTGATCCCGCTCTTTTTTATGTGTTTTGTTTAAAAGCATCCAGTAGTTTTTCTCCTGACAGCCCCTCTTTGACGAGGTCTTTTAATACTTCTTCAGTTTCTGTTCTGTAACGATTTGTAATCATTTTACCATCGAGTAAAACAGAAATGTTTTCTTCTAAAGCAACGATGTTTTTGACTTGGACAGATAGATGAACAGGGCGGTTGTTTTCTTTAGTGATCGTTACAAGAATCTTCACTTCTGTGTGCTGCTGAAAGAGTACCTCAAACACCTGTCTATGTTTCTTTGGAATGAGTGCCTCGATCATCCAGTGATTTTCACCGTCTTCTTTATTAATGATTAAACCGTCACGAAGGGGAATGCTGGACATTTTATCTTGCTGTGGATCAAGTTCAATTTTTAAATCAATCAGCCTAAAGGTTTTCATATTTATCACCTCACAAGCGTTCATTATTCGTAAGTATTATTATAGCATACAACATCTGTATAAATGAAACCGCTGCCTGCTTAGAACTAGCTGCACATGAGTGAAAGGAGATGTTTTATGGAGTCCTATCAATTGAGAAACATTCATATTGGCGACGACAAGGCAAAGAGTGATATACGTGTTTATTCGTGGGGAGATATTCTTTCATTTTGTGATGTGTATATGGAAGAAGGAGAGTCACTCACGTTTCAATATGTCACCGAGGATCAAATGGACTGTTTTGAGTTTCAGCTGTCGGTTCATGATGGCCGGCTTTGTTTTTATTGGTTTGCGTGGGACGGATCTGATTATATTCACATGCCTTCTAGTAATTGGATTCATTCAGATATTTTTTATCAATTTATGAAAAATAAGTATTTCATCAAACAAAACAAGATGATGTTTTATACGCAAGCGGTAAAAAACAGAAATTAATGAGGATATAGAGAATTTGAAGGCCTATTTTGCTATTTTCCTGTTTTGTCACATACGGCCTTTCTCCGTAGACTAGGGGTAGCTGAAAGGAAAGGAGGCAAGTCCCGAATTAAAAGGTAACGTCTATCATCTGACAGCCCCCCTCTAGCTAAAGCTGATAGATGCTGCCTTGTTCATATGAACACTGCGTAATATAGAACCAATGCTTCTTTGTATAGGTCATGTGTCCCCTTGTGAATCCCCTATGTGTGTATCCGGTCATATTTGCGTGGCCGGATACCCTTTTATTCACTGTTTAACCGATCAGCTCTTGCAAATAGTGGATACTCATTTCATAATGATGATGGATTTTGTTAACGGTATGTCGGTTGAAAATAAAGATAAAAAGGAGAGAACGATGACAAACATTCAATTAATCGCAACGGATTTAGATGGAACTTTATTGAACAGTGAACACAAAGTGAGTCAGGAAAACGAGCAGGCATTAAAGGAAGCAGCTGCGAATGGAATTGAGGTTGTCGTGTCAACAGGGAGAGCGTATTTTGATGTGAGGTCTATTTTTGACCAGCTTGGTATGAATACATGGGTGATTAGTGCCAATGGAGCTGTGATTCATGATCCAACTGGACAAGTGTACCATTCAGCTGCTTTACAAGAAGAAAAGGCTAAACACATATTGTCATGGCTTGAAGAACGTGATTATTATTATGAAGTCTTTACAAACGAAGCCATTTTCACACCAAATCGCGGCAGAGAGCTTCTTGCGATTGAAATGGACCGTTTAAAAAGTGCAAATCCAGAAACGGATCAAAATGTCTTAAAACAAGCGGCAGAAGTTCAATACAGCCAGTCGGGTTTTTCTTATATTGATACATATAAAGAATTGTTTCGTGAGGATCGAAAGCTTTCATTTTACAATATCTTAGGTTTTTCTTTTTTTCAAGACAGATTGAAAGCCGGATGGGATATGTTTGGTAATGATTCAGATTTAACATTGGTCAGTTCGGCTGATCATAACTTTGAAATTGGTTCAAAGGACGCGTCTAAAGGGCAGGCATTAACAAGGCTGGCAGAAAGACTAGGTATTCCTTTAAGTAGGGCAGCGGCTGTAGGAGACAGTTTAAATGATGAATCAATGCTTCGAGCTGCTGGTGTTGGGGTTGCAATGGGGAATGCGAGACAGGATATAAAAGAAATCGCTGATCACGTGACGTTATCAAATGATGAACACGGAGTCGCGCATATGATCCGGCACCTTTTGAAATAGATGAATCAGATGTCGTGGTATAAATCACATAGGATGAAGCGCATTCTACAAAAGAGGAATTCAGAACCACTTCTATTTACACATGATGTGGAACATCATATAATTTAATTATGAATATAACCCGCTTGTAAGGAAAATAAGGAGAGTAAACGAATGGCGCTGGAATCTTATAAGTCCGAAAATCTGCATTTAATCAAGGAAGCCTTGGACTATACTCAGGTTGGCCTGACGGTGACGGACCCGTCTTTACCTGATAATCCTTTAATATATGTGAACAAGGGCTTTTTAGATATGACAGGCTATCAAGAAACCGAAGTATTGGGGAGGAATTGTCGTTTCCTTCAGGGAGATGAAACTGAACAAATCGCTCTCAAGCAAATTAGAACAGCCATTGAGAACAAAGAGGCTGTCACGGTTCAGCTGAAAAATTATAAAAAATCTGGACAAATGTTTTGGAACGAGTTAAGTGTCGCTCCTCTTTGGATTGACGAAAAGGAAGGAAAACGTCTTTATTTCGTTGGTTTGCAAAAGGATGTCACGAAAGAGAAGGAACAGCAGGAGCTTCTTGAGCAATCAATTGATGAAGTGCTGAATATTTCTGTCCCAATCGTTCCGGTGAAAGATGGTATCTCTGTGTTACCGATCATTGGTACGTTAACAGCGCCTAGATTTGATAAGATCATTTCAACGGTCTCCACCTATATCTCTCAATCCAAGGATGATTATTTTATTGTCGATCTGTCCGGATTATTAGAAGTGGATTCATTTGTGGCAGATGCGATCTTTAAGCTGAACGATTTGATTTTAATGACAGGTACTGAACTCATTGTGACAGGAATTAAACCGAATCTTGCAATGAAGATGGGAGAAATGAGAGAGGACTTCCGTGAATTAAATACGTATATGAATGTGAAATCTGCATTGAAAAAACTGAACATTTAGCATACGTTTATATGAAATAAAAAAGAGGACTTTTCATTAGGCTTGAGAAAAGTCCTCTTTTTTGCTGTGATTAAGATGATTGAGCGGCGGCACTTAAGGTAAATAAGTCTTCTAGTTCGTTTGTCGATAGCTCTGTAATCCAGCTCTCGCTTTGGATAATTTGATCATTTAATGTTTGTTTTGTTTCGAGCATTTGATCGATTTTTTCCTCGATTGTGCCCGTTGTGATCATCTTATGGACGTGAACAAATCGTTTTTGTCCAATCCGATAAGCTCGGTCTGTCGCTTGGTTTTCCACAGCAGGATTCCACCATCTATCGTAGTGAATGACATGGTTTGCGGCGGTTAGGTTGAGTCCTGTTCCTCCTGCCTTTAAAGAGAGAATTAAGATATTGAATTCTTTCTTCTGAAAGCGGTCCACCATTTTGTCCCGCTCCTGTTTTGAGAGACTGCCATTTAAAAATTGGACTGGTTCTCCAAACATCTTTTCTGCCAGCTGCTTGATCATGTTGCCCATTTCAATATACTGCGTAAAGATGAGGCAGCTTTCTCCTTGCTCATGTATTGTTTTTAACAGCTCTGCGAGTTTATCCATTTTTAACGAACGTTTCAGCAGTTTCACATCTGTTCCCCGCTCTTTTAAATAGAGCGCAGGGTGATCACAAATCTGTTTGAGTCTGCCAAGCATACTTAAAATAATGGCTTTTCGCTGCATCCCTGTTAATGATGCCATGTGTTCAAATGTATCCTTCACGAGCTGTTCATATAAAGACGCCTGCTCAGCGGAGAGCGGAATGAATTCTTTTTCTTCGAGTTTCTCAGGCAAGTTTAGGGCAACCTCTTCATCTTGTTTTGTTCGTCTTAATAAAAATGGTTTGATCAGCTGCTGCAGCTGTTCAATTCTTTTTTCTTCACGGTCTTTTTCAATCGGAAGGACGAACTTTTTATGGAAGCTGGTCAGGCTGCCGAGATATCCTTTGTTTACGAAGTCGAATATGGACCAAAGCTCTGTCAAACGGTTTTCCATTGGTGTCCCGCTGAGGGCTATGTGATGCTGTCCTTTGAGCTGTCTAATCGCTCTCGATTGTTTCGTATGGGCGTTCTTGATATTTTGGGCTTCGTCTAAGCAAATGGTATTCCACTTTGCTGCCGTTAATTCATCACGATCAGAATGTGAGAGTCCATAAGACGTCAGAACAATATCTGTTGACTCGTATGCTTTTGTGAAGTCCTCTCCCTGTGGACGCGATGGGCCATAATGCAGGGCAACCTTCAAATGTGGTGCGAATGTTTCGAGCTCTCGCTGCCAGTTTCCTAAAACAGAGGTCGGTGCAATGATGAGAGACGGAGCGGCATTTTGCTCCTGCTCCTTCAAATACGTGAAATAAGCGATCATTTGAATCGTTTTTCCAAGACCCATATCATCTGCTAAACAAGCCCCAAATCCATGAGATCTTAAAAATAAAAGCCAGTTCACGCCATGCTGCTGATACGGACGCAGTGTGCCTTTAAAGGACTCACTCATTTCGTAGGAAGGCAGCTCGTGTGTATCATTTAATTGGTGGACAAGCCCTCTTAATTGCGATGAAAGTTCAAATTGAATATGGGCAAATGCTGAACTGTCTAGTAGCTCTGGAATCGATTCAGAGGATGCTTCTTGATCTGCCAGTTCGCGTGACAAAATATCAGACATGTGAAGTCCTTCATTTTCTGCACGCTCCATCCACTTTTTCATTTGCTGTATGAAGGTCGGGTCTATTTTGATCCATTGTCCTCGAATGTTGACAAGGCGGCGTTTACTTTGAACAAGCTCGTTGAACTCATCTTCTGTCAGTTCAATGCCGTTTGTAGCAAAGCGCCAATTAAAGTCCATTAATGCGTCCATTCCGACATGTGATTCGCCTCGAGGGGTAGAAGAAATCCTTGCTTTTAACATCATCGTGCTGTCTTTGACAATTTGCCACCATGATGGGAGCAGAATCTCAATGCCCATATTGACAAGTGTTTCACTTGCTTCAGATAGGAAGAGCCACGCTTCTTCTTCTGACATGAGTGTGGTGCCAGATGTGAAAGAAAGCCAAGGGACGATTTGACTGAATCGTTCCATCTCTCTTGAAATTTTATCTTGATATGGATGCCAAGACTTTTTCAATGAACGGATGCCTTCAAAAAAGTGAAGGTCGCTGTTTTTCTTATCCCGCAAAAACAATTCGATTTTCCAATCATCTCCGTCAAAATCCGGCTCGTTTAAGCGCAAGCCGACAGTGAACGGCGTCTCGTCATCAATCCAGCCAATCGTCTCCAGGAAATCCTGCTCATCTAGAAAATGTCCTTGGAAGGATGAGAGCGCAGGCGATTGTGCGGTCATGCGGTTCCATTTGTGCTGCAAGGCATCATCATATTGAATGTAATCCTGTACAGCAAGGGAGAACCAATCAGCCGTATAGCCATCTAATAGGCCTTCTTTATCTTTAAACCGAAGTTCGCCTTTTGTCCATGCCTCATAATCGGGAACGAAATCTTCGTCCTCGATAAATTCGTAAATGGTAGAGGCTGTCTTCATCAGTGGTTCCGTTTCATCCGTTAATGTCACATGACTAAACGTATTAAATGAATTTTTTCCTAGCAATTCAACGGTCATCCAAGGGCTTAACAGGAAGGCAGGAGTGCCAATAAAGCTGACATCTTCTAAGAATGTTCCGTAGAAAGAAGATTCGTGCCATTGGAAAAGCTGCCTCTTCGTTTCATTAAGCGGAACAGGGTGTCCGTCCTCTGCTTGCGCTGAAATGGTGAAAGAGAAATCTTCTGTTTGTTCTGCATGAATGACAATTTGTTTATGGCGTGTCATCAATCAATTTTCCTTTCTTCATTTCCTCTTGGAACGCACGCAGCCGTTTTGTTGAATCTTGCAGCTGCTTTACATACCTTTCCCAGATCGCGGTTTTTTTCGTTTTATGATAAAGCGTGCGCAGTTTCTTCAGCATTTTCACAGACTCTCGATAAGCACTTCGATTCTTTTGATCGAGAAGCAGTGAGATTTCACGGTGGTACGATGGAATGAGGGCTTCAGGCTCCTCTTTTGCAATCTGTTTGATGAGATCCTTCTCCAGTTCACTAATGGAGAAACCAACGAGGCTGTGAATCTCGATCCATTCCGCATAACGCTGCTGTGCATACAAGAGCTGACTGTATTCTGTAAACGCATAGGGCATACAGATTTGAAGGTAGCGTTCATATAAATGATGATCCTTCGTCTGCTTAAAGTATGCATCTAAATAAAAGAAGAAATCACTGACGGCTCCCCGCAGTTCTCTGTAGGAAAGGTCGAGCTGGCAATATTCCTCTAATATATAGGTGATTTCATGATACCAGAGCTTGAGCCGCTTCCAGTCCTTTCGGTTTGTGAGATCCTTCAGCCAATTAAGCACATTTGGCAGCATATCAGCATTGAGCAGCTGTAATTGCTGAAAGAGGCTTTCGTCTTCTTTCAGTAAATAGTCCATGTGCATCAGCCCGATGGTACGTTCAACCGTTTGTTCTTTCTTCTGGGCGTTCTTTAGTAATTCTGTTTCTTTTTTGACCCATTTCCCTCTATTTAATATGGTGCCCCAAATCTCCATAAAGACCGCTACTCGTTCATGCTGGAAAGGTCCATTGATTTGAAGAAGTGTGCGAACGGCAGTTGGTGTGTTTTCAAGAAACGGATCGAGGGAAAAGGAAAGGGCGTATGTCTTCAAATGATCCACTGAATCGAAAATGGTGTTCATGAGCTGTTCTACATATGGATTCATGGAATAAAAGTCCTTTTCGGCATCAAGGCGGCCGAGGTCGATGAGTTCATGGAGCCTAAGCCATACATCGATAGACGTATGAATCGCATACAAGCTCTTGAATTCAGGTGAAGCAGGTGCGTGTTTTTTTAGGATCGATAAATAGCCGTAATACAAATGCTGCGGTGTTTGCTGGTGCTTCGGTGTCCGTTTCAGCCAGAGGTTAAATTCCTCTTGGAAAAAATTCAGCCAGCTTTGGAGTGATTGTTCGTCTGGGCGCTTCACTTGGAAGTGCTGGCGAATCAGTTCTTTGCTGCGCTGTAATTCATCCTTTTCTGACCAATTTTCTGTAAATCCGGTCACACTCTCTACTTGAGCGTATAGCGAAAAGAAGACAGCAAGAATGTGTTTGCAAAGTCCATCTGCTGGACAAGTGCATCTACTGATGATTGGTAACAATAGTTGCAGATTAACCTTTGCTGCCACGACGTCATGTACATAAGCTGACCATTCAGTATCAGACTCTTGCTTGAGCCGATATACGCTGTCCTGTCTATAAGTAATCAATGCTTTTTTGATGAGTTGTTTGTTCTCATCTGTTGCAGGAAGAAGTTCTTTGATCTGTTCGGCAGTTTGTTTGATTTCTTCTTCGTTGAAGTTGTGCTGAAGCATTTGATCCGCTCCTAACCAAGTAAAAGATTCCAATTCTTTTATTATAGCTCAATGGGGATTCATAAAAAAGTTTTTCATGAAAATGGTCATAAATTTCAAAAGCTGTCGAATGATGTAATAGAGTATTGCATAAACCAACCTTACAGCATATAATAATGAAATTAGTGGAATTGAAAGGATACAGACATGGATAATAAGGGTTTAAATCAAGAAGAATTTTTAAAGATTTTGATGTACGCTCATGATATTGGTGAAAATTCAAATGATGTCACAACAAAAGAAATGCTTGAAAATCTGATTGCTCATATTCGAAATGGTCTTGTTTCATAAAAGTGACCCCCTGCTAGTGATGGCAGGGGGTTTTTGTATGCTTTTAAGAATGGAATGAAAGCTCCCGGCATACGATGTCATTACAAGCATAAGGAGTATGGGGAGCTGATGGTGTCATGAATATTGCGATTGCAGGCTGTGGGTATGTGGGGCTTGTGACAGGTGTGTGTTTAGCGGAGGCAGGACATGATGTCACGTGTATTGATATTGACCGCCGAAAGGTCATGCAGCTGAAACAGGGAAATCCCCCAATGTATGAGCCAGGGTTAAAAGAGCTATTGAAACGCAATCTTGAGCAGGGACGAATTCATTTTCACATAAATGGAGCGGAAGTCTACCCGCGGGCAGATGTGTTAATGATTGCAGTCGGCACCCCGCAGCAGGCAGATGGCCAAGCTGATTTACAGTATGTGTTTCAGGCTGCAAAAGAGATGGGGATAAAAGCAAAGTCAGGGGCGATCCTTGTGGTGAAAAGTACGGTGCCTGTTGGAACTGGTGATCAAATCGATCAGTTGATCCATCAAGAATTAGGACGGAAGGAGCCGCTAGCGATTGCATCTAACCCAGAATTTTTACGGGAAGGCTCTGCCATTTCAGATACATTGAGGGCGGACCGGCTTGTGATTGGAGCTGAAACAAAAGTCGTATTAGATCAGCTGGAGGAGATGTATGCTGATTTCCACCTTCCAATGGTCAAAACAGACCGTAAAAGTGCTGAAATGATCAAGTATGCATCAAATGCATTTCTTGCGACAAAAATCAGCTTTATGAATGAGATTGCCTCCATTTGTGAAAAAACAGGAGCTGATGTTGAATGGGTGGCACAGGGAATGGGGCTTGATCAGCGGATCGGTTCTTCCTTTCTTAGAGCGGGCATTGGCTATGGAGGTTCTTGTTTTCCAAAGGATACAAATGCACTTGTCCAAATTGCAGGGCATGTGTCCCATGATTTTGAACTATTAAAGGCTGTGATCAAAGTAAATAATGAGCAGCGGGCAGGTTTTATCCGAAATATTCAGGAGCGGCTGGGGGCAGCTCTTGAAGGGAAGCGAATTGCGCTTCTTGGTCTGTCCTTTAAACCGAATACAGACGATATGAGGGAGGCGCCGTCTATTCCGATCGCTCATGAGCTCCATCAATTAGGTGCGGAGCTTGTGGCGTATGATCCTGTTGCTGCCCGGCGTGCAGCTCGCGAGCTGCCGGATCAAGTCTTATTCGCTCAAACGATTGAAGAAGCGATCAAGGATGCCGATGCGGTCTGTCTATTAACAGAGTGGGCGGATATTCAGTCGTTTCCACTCGCGTCCTATAAGAAATGGATGAAGTGTCCGCTTATTTTCGATGGTCGAAACTGTCATACACTTGAAGCGGCAGAACAAGCAGGGATCGAGTATCATTCGATTGGGCGCAGATCAGTTTCGCCAATTTATATGTAAAAGAAAACCGATAACAGTGAATGTTATCGGTTTTTATGAATGCGGCAGAATGAATCCGCCATATAAAAATGCAGCCACAATAAGAAAGGCAGGGTGCAGCTTGAATTTGGTCATCAAGAAAAAGGAGATCGCGGCAATGGCGAGCGATTGCGTCCAGCCGATGGCTTTCACTGCATCTCCGCCAATTTCCCATGTTAATAAAAGCATCATCATCGCAATGACAGGCTGAACGGATAAGGTCATGCCTTTAACGACGGGAGATTGACGAAAGCGGTCAATCAGCTTGAGCAATAAAATCAGCCCAACAGCAGACGGCAGTACAGTGGCAAGCAGTGCCACGATAAAGCCTGGCCAGCCCATGACGTCATAACCGACATATGCTGCAATCTTCGTAGCGATTGGCCCCGGCAGTGCATTGGCTAAAGCCAGCATATTGGAGAATCCTTCGTTCGTCATCCAATGAAAATGATTGACGATTTCTTCATAATTGAGCGGGATTGATGCAGGACCACCGCCATATCCTAATAGATTGGATAAAAAGAATGCCCAGAATAAAAAGAGAATCAGGATCATGAAGACACTCCTTTCTCTTTATTTGGCCGATTCCAATGATTTTTCAGTTTAAAATGAAAAGCGCCATAAAATAAAAAGATCATCACGATGATTCCTGGATGAATGGACAGCACTTGCAGTCCAATAAAGGCAAGAAGGAATAGAGCGATCCCGAAGATCATGCCGAATCCTTTCAGCGTTTTTTGTCCAAATTCATATGCCATGAGGCCTAACAGAACCGCTATGACAGGGGTCACAGCGCCAATCATATTTTGAATGATTTGTGAGGAGCTTAAGACGCTGACAAGTGTGACAAGGGCTACCATGGCGAGACAAGTAGGTAAAATATGAGCAGCTGTGGCAACAATTGCGCCAGATACACCCTTTAATCGATAGCCGAGGTATGCTGACATTTTTGTTGCGATCGGGCCTGGTAAGGCATTGGCGATGGCGAGTGTTTCTCCGAATTCGTCATCGTTGATCCATTGATATTTCACCACCGCTTCATGGCGAATAAGCGGTATGACGGAAGGGCCTCCGCCAAAACCGAGAATCCCGGTTCGCACCATAGCGATAATGAGTTCGATATATGATTGCAAGTGGTTCAACTCCTGTCTACAATTTCATGCCCATGCGGCTTTTGTATCGTTTAATGAGCATTTGGCAGTCCACACTGACGACGCCTTCTAAGGGGTATAGCTTTTTTGTCAGGAAAGTCTCCATTTCCTGTTCATGTTGAAAAATGCCATGCATATGCAGCTTGCTTGGTCCTGTCATGTGATAAAGACTTGTGACAGCCGTTTCTTTTTCAAGCTGAAGGGCAACCGCTTCTAAAAATTTTGGCTCTACCTCTACATTAAAGAAGACAGAGACATGAATGCCAACCTTCGCGGGGTTAATTACAGCGGTGAATCGTTCAATGACCCCTGCTTCAATGAGCTGCTGAATGCGGGCTTGTACGGCTACACGTGACAGACCGACCTGTTTGCCGAGATCTGTATAAGACATGCGCCCGTCCTCGTGTAATAGGGATAGAATTTGTTTATCTCTTTCGTCTAATGTTAGGTTTGGAATGCTATAGTCTTTTGACACCGTATAACCACCTTTCTTCTGTTGATATTCTATCATATTTTATTACGAATAGACTGGATAATTTCTATTTTGCTATCGAAACGAAAACATCACGTGCAAGAAATCATCTTTGTGCATAAAAAAACACCCCGGAATCAACGGGGTGTCTTCATTTATTGATCTGGGCTGCTTTCTGCACTGGCAATTTGCTGTGCAAGATCAGCTCGATCAATGTCTGCTTGGAAGAATTCCTGCGTATTTGGCAGGTGTAAATTCATATGGCGTTTTTGAGAAATGCGGATGGTGACTTGATCAACGGTGTAATCAAATACGTGTCCGCCAACACTTCGATCTTCATCAATAAAATGAAGATGATATCCACTCACCGCAATGCCGTGTGCGTACTGCGGTGTACGGAAGCCTGCGATCGTACCTTGAATATCCTCAAAGTCGAAAATAGGCTGAGACTTGACTGCTTCTACCATCGGAACGTAAGGCTTTTCCTGTTTTTCAACCGTACGTGTTTGAACCTCTTTGAATGATCCATCAATGCGGACCGCATAAAAGATATTCTTACTTGGTAAAATGCGGTCGATTTCTTCTTCAAGTTCTTTGGACGTCATAGGTGCATCAATTCGATGAACGATATCTGTTTCAAAGAATGCTAGAGAGCAGAATGGTGAATAATCTTGATTGGTGACCGGTGTCGCTGTTCCATCCGAGCGCAGCCGGTAGAATGCGCCGTCAAAGCCGATCAGTTCTCCATCTAATTGATTGAATGTACCGATGCCAAAATCACCGTGTTCAGGAATATGTGCGAGGGAGAAATCTCCATCATATACGGCTTCCAGCAGGGAGGTCATTGTCGATACTTGATAGACCTCTTGCTGTTTGTCATGCTGTCTTGTGTCATTCTGTTGATTCATTGGGTGCATCATACCCATAACCGTTCACTCCTTTAATGTAATGTATCGAAGTCTTATCTGACGTTCATTGCATGTTTTTTGCGAAAGACTTCTGGCCATTTTTGACTGGCGAGGTCAGGGTTGTCTTGATAGTCAATCGGAATATCAATAATCACGGGTCCTTCTATGTTTATACCCTTTTGAAGGACGGTTGAAAGCTCCTCAGGTGAGTTGACCCTTAGTCCAGTCGCTCCAAAGCTTTCTGCATATTTCACTAAATCGATCTGCCCGAATTCAACGCAGGATGTGCGGTCATATTTCATTTCCTGCTGGAACGCGACCATGTCGTATGTGCTGTCGTTCCAAACAAGGTGAACGAGGTTTGTTTTCTTCCGGACTGCTGTTTCTAACTCCATTGCGGAGAAGAGAAAACCGCCATCACCTGAGACCGAGATAATCTTTTCATCTGGATTCATGATAGAAGCCGCAATTGCCCATGGTAATGCGACGCCTAATGTTTGCATGCCGTTACTCACCAGGAATGAGTTCGGTTCATAGACGCGGAAGTGACGGGACATCCAAATCGCGTGAGATCCGATATCACACGTGACCTTCGTGTCATCAGGAATCAGACGTCTCAATGTATGAATGACATCCAGTGGGTGAGATCGATGACTTTCTCTTTCTGGTGTCTTTTCGATGTCGCTTAATAGCTCCTGTAATTCAGTGACTAATTCTATGTTCTCTTTGCTTAAAGAAAGGGGAACACTGTCATGCGCGAGATGTTTGACGGTTTCAGAAATATTGCCTATAAGCTCAAGCGCTGGCTCATAAAAATGGTCAATATCTGCCTGCATATCATCAACATGGATGATCTGACGCTGCTGCGGCTGAAGATTCCAATGCTTCGGATCATATTCAATTGGATCAAAGCCAATGGTCAAAAGGACATCTGCATGTTCAATGAGAAGATCACCCGGCTGATTACGGAATAAGCCGATTCTGCCTACATATTGAGACTCGAGCTCTCTTGAGAGAACGCCGGCTCCTTGGTACGTTTCAACAAATGGGATACCAAGTGTTTTTAATAATGCTCTTGTGGCATTTGCAGCAGCTGGACGACTAGCTTTCATTCCCACAATCGCAATAGGTAAGTGTGCATTTTGAATTTTGGCGATAGCCGAACTGATGAGAGCATCTGGTGCAGGACCTAATTCTGGAGAAGGGTGAGCAGACACTGGTGTTTGTGTGGTGTGTTCTGTCACGACATCTTGTGGAAAGCTGATAAATGCTGCTCCAGCCTGCCCTTTTTGTGCCGCGCGAAAAGCATTTGTTAATGCTTCTGGTATATTGTTTACGTCTTGTACTTCAACGCTATATTTTGTGACTGGTTTGAATAATGCCGCATTGTCGAGTGATTGATGTGTTCGTTTCAGACGATCTGCACGAATGACGTTTCCAGCGATTGCGACAACAGGATCACCTTCTGTATTGGCTGTTAATAGACCTGTTGCTAAATTAGATGCACCAGGACCTGATGTGACGAGACAAACACCTGGTTTGCCAGTTAAACGTCCGACAGCAGCTGCCATAAATGCTGCATTTTGTTCGTGTCTGCATAGGACAAGCTCTGGACCTCTGTCTTTTAATACATCAAATACAGCGTCAATTTTTGCACCTGGAATCGCAAAAACATGGGTCACACCTTGAGCAATCAGCGTATCAACAATCAACTCTGCTCCTCGTCTTGTTAGGGGTTGTGCTTGAGATTTCATTTACCCCGCACTCCTTTCGGCAAGTAAAATTTTTTATGAAAATATATTTTCATGATATGATTTACTATACATTTCATAAAATAAATTTTCCAATATATGTTTAACGTGGTTTTGATATGTTTCACGAATAAGTGTGTGAGGAGTGAAAGGATGGAACTGAGACATTTGCAGTATTTTGTCACAGTAGCGGAGGAGCTGCATTTTGGCAGAGCAGCCGCGCGGTTGAATATGACACAGCCTCCACTTAGTCAGCAAATTAAGCAGTTTGAGGAAGAATTAGGTTTTCCTTTATTTCACCGGTCGAAGCGGGTGGTGGAGCTAACAGCAGCTGGAAAGGTCTTTTTACATGAGGTTCGGGGAGTGCTGCAGCAGCTTGATAAAGCCGTTGATCATGCACGTCATACAGCAAGAGGAGAGCTGGGGAAAATCATCATAGGCTTTGTTGGAACGGCGACATATGATATTCTGCCGCCCGTTGTACGTGAATTCAGAGAGCTGTATCCCTCTGTCAGTATTGAGCTGCAGCAGCTTTCCGTTCCGCAGCAGCTAGAGGCACTTTTAAATGGTGAGATTGATATCGGTTTTTTACACCCTACATCGCCGCATGAAGAATTAGTCAGTCGTTTGATGAAGCAGAGTGAATGTATTTTTGCGATTCCAAAAAATCATCGATTGGCTAAAAAAGAGACGGTCGCGATTGAAGATATCCGTCATGAACCGATTATTTCTTTATCACAGGAATCATGGCCGTCTCTTTATCAGCACTTTGTCCTGCTATGTGAAAAGTACGGATTTTCTCCAAATATCGTGCAGGAAGCAGCGGAATATCAAATGATCATTGGCCTTGTTACAGCAGGGATCGGTATTGCAGTGATTCCACAATCAGCCCGGCGTTTATTTAATCTGGATGTTGTATATCGGGCCATTGAGGATGAACAGCTTCTGGCGGAATGGACGATTTCCTATAGACGTGAAAATCATAATCCTGCTTTATTTCATCTGGTCCACCATATCCTGCATCGCACCGAGCTGGAATAAGAGGTAGAGAGAAAGGGTTATGGTATGATGTCGTTACATTAAAAGGAGGCGTACCTGAATTGATTACATTGCTACTGGATCAGCTGTCACGAAAAGAGGCATATAAATTATTATCTGGATCTATCGTTCCAAGGCCGATTGCGTTTATTACAAGTCTATCTAAAGAAAATGTCGTCAATGCCGCACCATTTAGTTTCTTTAATGTCATCAGCGGACACCCGCCGCTCATTGCGGTTTCTATCGGACGACGTGATGGTCAGATGAAAGATACTGCGCAGCATATCATCGATAAGAAAGAGTTTGTGGTTCATGTGAGTGATGAAGACATGATAGAAGATATTAATGAAACAGCTGCTACTCTGCCTAGGGAAGAGAGTGAGCTGGATCGTACCGGACTTCATCAAGTAGAGAGTCATGTCATTTCGGTGCCGGGGATCAAGGAAGCACGCATTCGTTTTGAATGTCAGCTGGAAAAACATCTGACCTTTCAAAATGATGAAGGGGAGATCACAGTTGATCATATCATTGGCCGGGTTGTATGTGCACATTTAGATGAGGCTGTTTATGATGCAGAAAAAGGCTATGTTTCTACTAATGAACTGAAACCAGTCGCTCGCCTAGCAGGTAATGATTATGCCCATTTAGGCACGTCATTTGTGCTGAAAAGACCACAGTAATAGAAAAATACCCCCGAGGGATATCGGGGGTTTTCTGTTTATTTCTTCTGTTCTAGTTTGAGTGGAGCTGCGATGTTCTTTTGTACTTTTTTCCCTTTTAATACGTCGTTTGCAGCACCGACTGCCAGTTGACCGATCAGCTCTGGCTGCTGCGCAACCGTTGCAGAGAGCTTTCCTGCTTTGATCGAGCTGAGTGCATCTTCGTTGCCGTCAAAGCCAACGACAAGAATGTCTTTCCCAGAGCTTTGAATCGCTTCTAGTGCGCCGAGAGCCATTTCATCATTGTGGGCAAAAACGGCTTTGATGTCAGGGTTTCCTTGAAGAAGGTTTTCCATGACATTCAGTCCTTTTGTCCGGTCGAAGTCAGCAGCTTGTTTTGCTGTCACTTTTAGATCTTTATCTGCTATTTGATGGAATCCTTTTCCACGCTCACGTGTAGCGGAAGCGCCTGGTACGCCTTCTAATTCAGCGACTTTTGCTCCTTTGCCAACCTTGTCAATGATAAATTTAGCTGCCATTTCACCGCCTTTGACGTTATCTGAGGCGACAAGTGCTTCTACCTTTCCACTTTCGGCTGAGCGGTCTAATGTGATGACAGGTATATCTGAAGCGTTTGCTGATTCGACAGCGGTTGATATGGCAGATGAATCCGCTGGGTTGATGAGCAATGCGTCGACACCTTGCTGAATTAAATCTTCTACATCACTTGTTTGTTTAGCAGAATCATTTTGTGCATCTGCAATCACGACTTCAATGCCAAGCTTTTTTGCTTCTTTTGTCACACCGTTTTTCAGAGAAACGAAGAATGGGTTATTTAATGTCGAGATCGACAGACCGATTTTGATGTCCTTTTTCTTGCCATCCTTAGATGACTTGGCCCACTCCGGCGGTTCAAGCGAGCAGGCAGAAAGCAGAAACAAAGAGAGAGTCAGGATGAGAATAAGATATTTTTTCATAGCAGCTGCCTCCTTAAGCAGATTTCTTTCTGTCTAGCAGGACTGCAATCAAGATGACAATCCCTTTCACAACAGATTGATAGAATGATGAAACACCAAGTAAGTTCATACCATTGTTCAGGACACCGATAATGAGCACCCCGATGAGTGTGCCGACAATTCGTCCTCTTCCGCCGGACAGGCTTGTCCCGCCAAGTACGACGGCAGCAATGGCATCAAGCTCATAGGACGTACCAGCTGTTGGCTGCGCTGAATTTAGGCGAGACGTTAAGATCGCACCTGCTAAGGCAGACATGAAGCCTGCTAATGAATAGATCATAATTTTCACGCGCGGTACTTTGATTCCTGAGATGAGAGCCGCTTTTTCATTCCCGCCGATGGCATATGTTCTTCTGCCGAAAGGTGTTTTATGAAGCAGTACCCAAAGTACGATAAAGGTGAGAAGCATCGTGATCGCTGGAACAGGAATGCCTAAGAAATATCCGCGGCCGAATAACTGAAAGGCATAGTTAGAGCCAAGCCCAGTAATCGGGTTTCCGTCTGTATAAACGAGTGTCAACCCTCTGAAAATCGTCATCGTGGCAAGTGTTGCGATAAAAGGAGCCATTTTTCCTTTTGTAATTAAAAGACCGTTGATCATCCCAAGAACGGCACCGATGATACAGCCGACAATAATGGCTAAAATCGGGTCCATGCCAGAAACGATAAAGCCGGCAGTCAGGGCACTGGACAGTGCAAGAATGGCACCGACAGATAAATCAATGCCTCCAGTTAAAATAACAAACGTCATCCCAAAGGCAATGAGGGCATTAATGGAGATTTGTCTCAGTAAGTTTAAGATGTTTAATGGCTCTAAAAAGGCCGGGTTTAAAATAGAAACAATGGCGACAAGGATGATAAGTCCTAAGAATGGCCCAAGCTTTTGCATGATGTGATCAAATCGTCCATTTGAAGTAAGTGGTTTCATGTTACTTCCCTCCTGTAGCTAGTGTCATAATTCGTTCCTGCGTTGCTTCTGCTTTGTCTAATTCTCCGCTGATGGTTCCTTCATGAATGACGAGCACTCGATCGCTCATCCCGAGTATCTCTGGGAGTTCAGAGGAGACCATTAAAATGGCAACGCCTCGATCGGTCAATTCATTCATTAACTGATAGATTTCTCGTTTCGCTCCGACGTCGACACCTCGTGTCGGTTCATCTAAAATCAACACCTTTGGCTGTATGCCGATCCATTTGGCGATGACGACTTTTTGCTGATTTCCACCAGACAGGCTTCGGGCAGAGATGTCAGAGGAAGCCGTTTTAATCGTCAGTCTTTTAATGAGCAGGTCGACAAAATCCTGTTCAGTTTTCTTATCAATCAATCCCTTTGGAGAGAAGCTTTTTAAGTTTGGCAGACCGATGTTTTCTCGGATGGATGCATCAAGCATCAATCCTTCATCCTTGCGATCCTCTGTGATAAAGCCGATGCCGAGCTTGATGGCATCACTTGGTTTTTTAATAACAGCCTTTTTTCCATGAACCCATATTTCTCCTTGATCAAGAGGATCAAGGCCAAACAGCGACCGCATCATTTCGGTCCGGCCAGCACCCATTAAGCCTGCAACACCAACGATTTCTCCAGCTTTAACTGAGAAGCTGATATCTTGAAATTGTCCTTTTCTCGTTGCTTGTTTCACCTCAAGGACAATGTCTCCTGTAGAAGGCGTTCGCTCGGGATATCGATCTGTCAATTCACGGCCGACCATTTTCTTGACGACTTCATGGAAATTCGTTTCAGGTATGGCTTTCGTATCGACCGTTTTCCCATCACGCATGATCGTAATCCGGTCACAGATTGCAAAGATTTCCTCCATACGGTGAGAAATATAGACAATGGAAACGCCTTCTTTTTTGAGAGATTCAATGACCTGGAAGAGCTTCTCGATTTCCCGTTCCGTAAGAGCTGCTGTCGGCTCATCCATGATGATGACCTTTGCATCGGTCATTAATGCTTTTGCAATCTCAATCATCTGTTTTTGTCCAACAGAACAGCTGCCTGCCTCTTGTTCAAGTGAGAGATTCACAGACAAACGGTCCAGCTGCGTTTGGGCGAGGGTCTTCATTTTCTTAGTATCTAGCAGTCCGAGTTTCGTATAGATTTCTTTCCCGATGAATAGATTCTCCAAGACGGTCATATCCGGCCATATGTTGAGCTCCTGATGAATGAAGGCGATGCCGTGCTGTTCCGCTTCCTTCGGATTTTTGAAAGCGGTTTCTTTTCCGTCGATTTGTATCGTTCCTTGATCTAAAGAATAAAGACCTGTAAGCAGATTCATTAAAGTTGATTTTCCCGCACCATTTTCACCCATGAGTGCGTGGACTTCACCTGTGACGAGGTCAAAGGAGACCCCGGAGAGAACGGTGTTTTTTCCAAAAGCCTTATGGATGTTATGCATCTCTATGTTCATATCTGGCTCCTCCTTTTAAAAGATGACACCGGCATGAAGAATGCAGTTTGCGTATGGGGTGGCTTCACCCGTTCGAATGACTGCTTTTGCCTGTTTGGTCATGTCTTTGAACGTCTCGTGGTCTACTTCATGTAACGATTTTGAGAGCGCTTTCTTAAGAAATAAATGATCTCGTTCATTGGCTTCTTTGATTTCACTAGCTACAGTGATGTTTTCAACGGCCATTTCCTGAAGAAGGAGGGAGGTGACCTCCTGAAAGGATGGTGTGCCGATTGATAACGCCAAGTCGATTTTGACTGGACCTTCTGGGATAGGGAGACCACAGTCTGCTATGACGATTGTATCTGTGTGGCCAAGGTCAGCAAGCACCTTGGCGATATGGCTGTTTAGGATGCCGTTTTTTTTCATTTCTTTTTCTCCAATTCTTCTCTTGTTGGCATGCCGCCTTGTGCGCCAAACTTTGTGACGGACATTGATGCTGCAAGATTGGCAAAGGCAAGTGCGTCATAAAGGGATTTGCCTTCTGTTAGAGCGACAGCCAAGGCTCCGTTAAAGGTATCGCCAGCTCCTGTTGTATCGACTGCTTCGACAGGAACGCCTGGAACCAACACGTCTTTCGTTCCATCAAAATATCGAACCCCATTTTTTCCTTCTGTGATCAATAATTTGTTAGGGTATTGACGCAAGGCATCACTGGTTGGCAGACCATCAAACATCAGAACAGCTTCATGTTCATTCGGTGTAATGTAAGCAGCCTGCTCTAAAACCTGCTGCGATACTTTGCGGGCTGGTGCAGGGTTTAAAATGACAGGGATTTCTTTTTCACTGCAAATGGCGCAGACCGCTTCGACCGTTTCTTCAGGTATTTCCTGCTGGATGAGAACCATCCCGATATTATCAATTGTAGAAAAGGCCTCTCTTACATAGTCAGGAGTGACCTCATTATTTGCCCCTTTGACCACAACAATGCTGTTATCACCTTCTGCTAAAATGATATGAGCTGTGCCGCTCTCCATTTCAGTAACCGGTTTCATATATGAGGTGCGGACACCTTGTGTTTCTAAATTGCTGAGAATATCCTGACCATAAGCGTCATCACCAACTCGGCCGACCATGTATACATCTGCACCGAGTCTGGCGCTTGCGACTGCCTGATTGGCACCTTTCCCGCCTGGGACCGTTTTAAACGATTTGCCTAAAACCGTTTCACCGGCATTTGGCCGTTTATCTGATGTGACGACTAAATCCATTGAACAGCTTCCTACTACAACAATATGACTCATTGTGAATCCACCTTTCTTGTGGTCTCTCGTTCAATAAAAGAGACGGGCATTTGAATAACTGGTTCATCTATCGGTTGTTTCTGAATCGCTTTGATTAACAGCTGTGCCGCTTCTTTTCCCATCTCATAGGCGGGCTGCCTTATGGTCGATAAGGAAGGGAAGAGCAGCTCACTTTGCGGGATATCATCAAATCCAATGATTTGAACGTCTCCTGGAAGGGCTTTTCCGATCCGAAGCGCTTCATGGATGACCGCTGTTGCGACGATGTCATTGCTGGCAATGATTCCATCTGTTTCAGGGTACAGCTGGAAAAGGGCCTTGGCGCTTTTTCGGGCTTCTTGAAAGGAAAATGAAGCATTAGACATCACATGAAAGTCGACGCCTGTTTCCGTGAGAACATCGAGTGCGCCTTTGAATCGCTGCCGCGCTGTTTGCAGATGGGCAGGTCCTTTTAACAGTGTGATCTGCCGGCTGCCGCGTCTGATTAATTCCATTGCCGCCATTTTCCCGCCAGCTGCAGCATCTGCAAAAACAGAAGGCGCATGTGGGACCGTTCGATCTAAAAACACAACAGGTAGATCATCATCATTGTATATATCTGATTCAGGTTCATTTGTGACCGCGATGACACCGACTACTTGATTTTGTTTAAAGGTTTGTAAGTAAGCCATTTCCTTCTCTCGATCTTCATCACTGTTCCCGAATAATAACCGAAAACCGTGCGCATGAATCTCATCCTCAACGCCTCTAGCAAGCTGAGGAAAGAAGGGATTTGTGATATCAGGCAAGATTAAGCCGATTAAGCGTGATTCTCTTTTAAAAAGGGATCTAGCCACTTCATTGGGAAAGTAGTTCAACTCCTGCATCGCTTGTGTCACGCGGATTTTCGTATCTGAATGAACATATCCAGTATCATTGAGCACGCGTGAAACAGTGGCAACAGACACTTGTGCAGCTTTTGCAACATCTTTAATTGTAGCCAATGGAGAGCCTCCCTTCATGAATGTGTAACCGTTTACACACATAGATTATCACGAAAGCATCGAAATGACAATCTAAAAAAATAAAAAAAGAAAAGAAAGATGGCTTCTTCCTTTTCTTAACTAATGATACCTGTTTGTGTAATGTTCACTTTCACTTTTGGAATGATTTTCACCTTCGGATAATCGGTGACCCAGTTCATTTTCATATATTCATCATAGTGTCTGACCCGATATTTTCTGCCAAGGCTGAGGACGTCAGAATTCGCCTCTTGCAGGGCTGCAATGACTTTTTCGGCATCTTTTGTAAAAATAGCTGACAGCCTTTTATTTAACATTTCGATTTTCTTGTCTGTATCTAAATTGTCTTTCGGATATTCAAGAACAGAGGTGGTGAATTCATAGTCAAGAGAGAAGGTTACGTTTCGATGATCAGGATTGACGATTTTTATGTCTCTCTTTGAATCCGTTACTTGAATGGTGATGTAATTGTTTTCCTTTGATTTCATATCACTTCTTACTTTTTTCGTGAAGTTTGCATAACTGCCCATTTTTCCATCCATAATGGTGAGCAGAATGGCATCCTGTGCATACAGTTCACCTTTCTTTTTCTCATTATCAAATAAGGCAACCCCTCTCACACTCGTTAACTTTTTTGACTTATCGTAGTAGAGTAACGGCAGTGTGAAATCCTCGCCGGTTTGCAGCATTTTGGACCGGATATTTTGAATGTTCTTAGGTGCAACTTGAGAGGAGCGTGATGCGGAAGTGATCAGGTTGTTTAAATAGTCGCTCACAATGAGTTTTTCCTTGAGCAGAGAATTGATTAAGTCCACACAGCTCCCCCCTTGCACCACTGCCAAATTTGCGAGCAAAGGGCTTTTGGGATCGCGATAAAACATATCTAAGTAAGGAAGCAGCCGGTTTTGGGCAAATTCATCACCGATCAGCAGCACCCTCATTTTCGACATATCAATTTTTTGGTCTACACTCCGGCTAAAGTTGCTTCTTGCTTTTCTTAAAGTAGGCGCATCGGTTGTGAGAACAGTGGTTAAATAGCTGCCAGAATTCCCTTGCTGCATACTTTGAGACTGCTGCACCTTTCGATAGGTAATCGAATATCTCGCATTGTCATCCTCTCCTTGATCAACAGCTGAAGTTAATACGAGAGAGATGTCTTTTAATAGGTTTTGATCCCAGCAGCCAGGCATGAAAATGAGGGAAACACACATAAGCAGTGTCAACATGTACCTATGATGCATGTGATTTCACCTTCTTTTTGCGGTGTTTGATAAAGATGATAATGGCCATCATGATCGGAAGTGTGTAAATAAATGAATATTGTGCAACGGTGGTAAAGTCATTAAAGCGCTGAATTCTAAAGTTATCAGTTGAAAGAAAACAGCTTGCAGCATAAATCAAAATGGCAAAATAGTAGACATATTTTTTGTGATTTTTTTTCTTCAGCATACTGGACACACCATTTGCACAAAAGTACAGATAATTACTCAGTGTGGCTAAAATGACAAAGACCCAAAAGCTCAGAAAAATTAAATCCGTGCGCTCAATGACACCGAATGTAATGGTTTTTAATAGATACAAAACAGGATTCGGGATCACATCAAGCTCAGCTGGGCTGAAAAACATAAAACAAATCAATGTAATAAATAGGTAGTAAAGCGTCGTGCATATATTTGAAATGGTCATCACTTTATATCGTTCCTTAATGGTGCCCTTCATCAGTGGAGAGATGATCAAAATCATCTCAAATCCATTCATTGACAGCACCACGTCCTTCAATCCAAGCTGAAATTGAGAGATATCTGTTTGGAAAAAAGGCAGGAGGTAATCAATATTGGTTCCTTTCAATGCATAGAACATCAATAGAGAGAGCATGAGCAAAAAGGGAGTTAAAATAAAGTTTAACCTGACAATGGCTGTAATTTGCTCCTTTGCGATATAGATAATGCATATCATCAGTAATAGGTTAATCACCCAGTTTGGTGTGAGCGGGAGCACCCATATGCCAAGAATCCTTGTGAATATAGAAAGGACTACGATGCAAACCGAGGCAAAGTATAATGTATAGAGTACGACCAAGGCGCGTCCAATCCATTTTCCAAAGACATCAATCAGCGCTTGGAAAAATGACGTTTCTGGATACTTGTAGATGATATAAAGAAAAATGGTATTGATAATCTGGATAAAAAAACACGCGACAATTATCGCCATCCAGCCATCGTGTCCCATGTCTTTCATCAGCAAATGGGGGAGCGCTAAAATTCCAACACCAATTTGAGACTGGATGATAAAAAAAACAGCTTGAGGTGGAGATATTTTATTTTTCATTTTTCTTTGTCCACCCTCTCAGTTGTTCAATTTGTTTGTCTTTTTGCGGGTTTAAATAAACAGGGCGGTTTTTGTACATCCACATTGGGAGTCGAACTACCGTATCTTTTAAGTCCTGCCAGTTAAATGGAGCAACAGGTGATAAATATGGCACCCCTAGTGATTCTAGGCGGCATAAATTCATGAGAATAATGGCGAGCCCAAATGAAATGCCAATAAATCCAAACATCGATGCCATAAACATGAGCGGGAAACGGAGCATCCTGATGGTGGACGTCATTTCAAACGACGGAAGTACAAATGAAGCGACAGCCGTCACAGCGACTACAATGACTTGGACATTCGAAATAAGTCCTGCTTGTACAACCGCATCCCCAATAACCAAACCTCCTACGATGCCAATGGTCTGCCCGATTGGTTTAGGCAGGCGCACCCCAGCTTCACGTATAAGTTCAATTGTGATCTCCATCAGTATGGCCTCTATCAATGGAGGAAAGGGAATGCCAATAATAGAGTTCTTCATCGTAATGGCTAGTTCATCTGGGACAACCTCATAATGAAACGCAATAACAGCAATATAAAAAGATGGCAATATGACTGCGATGATGCAGGCAAGATAACGAAGAATACGAATAAACGTAGCAGGAATCCAGCGGCTGTTATAATCATCTGGCGACTGAAAAAAACTAAAGAACGTGATAGGCAGAATGATGGCCATTGGACTGCCATCCATGAGTACGACTATTCTGCCTTCAAGAATCGCAGATCTTACCTTGTCCGGACGTTCTGTATCAATCAGCTGCGGGAAAATAGAATATGAATCTTCCTCAATTGCCTCAACGATAGAGCCAGGACTTATCAGTGTGTCTACTTTAATAGAAGAAATCCGTCTGTTGACTTCTTCTACCTTTTCTTGATTGGCAATATCAGATATATAAACCGTTGCAAGCTTTGTTTCCGATTTTGTACCGACCTTATGATATTGAATGGCGAGCTTCCGATCATTTAAATGCGAACGCAGTAAGTAGATATTGGTATCAAGACTTTCAACAAATCCATCATGTGCGCCTGCGATAATACTTTCAGAAGAAGGTTCAGAAATAGAACGCAGCGGAGGCTGTCCGACAGCAAATAGCTTGATTTGCGAGGAGTTTTCATCAAGAAAGGCAATACTTCCCGCAATAATACTGTCTGTGATCAGTGTCAAGTCGCCTGTTTCAAGTGTGCTAAGAGATTTTATATAATTCTGCTTTCCAGGAGAGCCTAACAAGTTACCGATAATGAAATCATTTAGTTTTCCTTCATCTATTCTTGTTTTAATAAAAAACAGTGCAGATTTCGTTTCATTCACCATCAACTCTCGGTACTCAAAGTCGCCGCTTTGCTGAAATGTTTTTTTTAGGATACGGATTTTTTCCTCGAAGCTGCCTGATAAAAAATGCAGGCGTGTTTGCTCATTGGTGTTTGGCATCTTTAGCCTCCTCTCACCGATTTTTTACCCATAGTGTAAGCGGAGAAGCGAATTTTATTCGTCTCCTTTGGGGAAAGCATGACATAAGCTGACAACTTTCAACTAAATTCACATTAAAAATGTTAAGAAATGATGAATCTTGATAAAAACAAATGAATAATGTTTCATTGTTTAGGTCATAAGATGCGAATCTCGTAAAGAGAAGGTACACCGAAATGATCAAATATTTACATCTTATCCCAATTTTTCGTGACCTAAAAATAAGCAGATGACTTGATTTTTTTAGAGGTGACCTTTGTCATAGGTCAACACACAGCGATCTGACCAATGAGAATGACTTTCTAACCTGTTCATTCAAAAATATAAAACATTCCAAAACACGCACTATTCATTTAAAGCGCTGATATGACTGTTGTTATAGAGAAGAGCGGGCTTTAAAACATTGATTCAAAATACATCTTAATAATTGTCAAAAAATTTAGGGAGAAAAGGACAAAAGATTTTCGGATCATTGATGGTAACGCTTTCTCATGAATTCAGCGGAAATTCAGACTGATTTTTGTCCGCCTTTTGGCCTTTTCATTTAAAGGATGGGTAGGCAAAAAAGCCTTCTGATTAGAGGAATTTGGCATACGAGGAAGTGAAAGATTATGTTACATAATACCGATTGTGATTTTATGCTGAACAGATATACTGTTGATTGAATTTACATATCACACTCATAAAAAAAGGAGATGTAGATAAGCGATGTGGTTAATCGTTATAGCCTGTGTCATCATGTTAGGGATTGGCTTTATTGAAAAGAAGCGTCATCAGAAAAATATCGATGCCCTGCCGGTGCGCGTCAATATTAATGGTATTCGCGGAAAGTCTACCGTCACAAGATTGACAACCGGTATCTTAATGGAGGCAGGTTATAAAACTGTCGGCAAAACAACGGGAACGGATGCAAGAATGATTTATTGGGATACGCCAGAGGAGAAACCGATTAAAAGGAAACCGCAAGGACCGAATATCGGAGAGCAGAAAGAAGTAATGAGAGAAACAGTTGAAAGAGGAGCAAATGCCATCGTCAGTGAATGTATGGCGGTAAATCCAGATTACCAAATTATCTTTCAGGAAGAGCTGCTTCAAGCAAACATTGGCGTGATCGTAAACGTTCTTGAAGACCATATGGACGTCATGGGGCCGACACTTGATGAAATAGCAGAAGCCTTTACAGCGACAATTCCTTACAATGGACACTTGGTTATTACGGATAGTGAATATACGGATTTCTTTAAAGAGATTGCGAAAAAACGCAACACAGAAGTCATTGTTGCAGATAATTCCAAGATTTCCGATGAGTTTTTAAGGAAATTTGAGTACATGGTTTTCCCAGATAATGCTTCACTGGCACTTGGTGTTGCCCAAGCATTAGGGATTGATGAAGATACGGCATTCAGAGGAATGTTAAATGCGCCGCCTGATCCAGGAGCGATGAGAATTCTTCCATTAATGGACGCGAAAACGCCTGGACACTTTGTAAATGGATTTGCGGCAAATGACGCAGCATCTACATTGAACATTTGGAAGCGTGTGAAAGAAATTGGATATCCAACAGATGAACCGATTATTATTATGAACTGCCGTGCGGATCGGGTAGATAGAACGATCCAGTTTGCGGAGGATGTACTTCCATATATTGAAGCAAGTGATCTTGTCTTAATTGGTGAAACAACAGATCCAATTGTGAAGGCATATGAGGAAGGGAAAATTCCGGCTGACCACTTACACAACCTTGAATATCAATCTACTGAAGAAATTATGAATATGCTTGAGAAAAAGCTTCATAATCGAGTGGTTTATGGAGTCGGCAATATCCATGGTGCCGCTGAACCGTTAATCGAAAAAATTCAAGAATACAAAATTAAGCAGCTTGTCAGCTAGGAGGAAATATAGAAAATGTTCGGATCAGATCTTTATATCTCGTTAATTTTAGGTGTTCTACTTAGTTTAATCTTTGCAGAAAAAACAGGAATCGTACCAGCTGGACTTGTTGTACCAGGTTATCTGGCGCTTGTATTTAACCAGCCAGTCTTCATTTTAGTCGTCTTATCTGTCAGCTTGCTTACGTATGTCATCGTTCGCTTTGGTCTATCAAAATTTATGATTTTATACGGACGCAGAAAGTTTGCTGCGATGCTGATTACAGGGATTGCCTTAAAGCTGATATTTGATTTCTTCTATCCAGTGGTCCCATTTGAAATAGCAGAATTCCGCGGAATTGGAATCATCGTTCCTGGATTGATTGCGAATACGATTCAAAAGCAAGGTCTTACAATTACCCTTGGAAGCACGTTACTTCTAAGTGGTGCAACATTTGCCATCATGTATGTTTACTATCTATTTTAAGATAAGGTGTGTCCAATGATGAATAAAAAATTGAGCTTTCAGGAAAAGCTGCTGAAAATCACAAAGAATCAAAAGAAAAAGACGAATAAACATGTACTGATTGCTTTACCGATCGTTATTGCTTGTACATTTCTATTTACGTTTATCGGGCAAGCACAAGTGCCAACTGTACAAAAGAATCCAGAAAACATCCTGACCGCTTCGTTTGTCGGTGACATTATGTTTGGAAGAAACGTAGAGAAAGTAACAGACCGTTATGGAAAAGAGCATCTCTTTCGTTATGCCAAGCCATATTTTGATGTGTCAGATTATGTGACAGGCAACTTTGAGCATCCAGTCGCTTCAGATAAGGAGCAGGCAGCCCAAAAGAATATTCATTTAAAAACAGATGAAGATTCTGTCCAAGCGTTGAAGGATTTAAATTTCTCTGTCTTAAACTTTGCGAATAACCATGCGGCAGACTATGGTGAAAAAGGGCTGAACAACACGATCAATGCCTTTGAACAAGATGGCATGGATTATACAGGTGCAGGCCGTAACCTCCAAGATGCAAAGCAGAACATTTCGTACAAAGAAGTAAATGGTGTCAAAATTGCTACACTTGGTTTTACAGATGTATATGGGAAAGATTTCAAAGCGACAAATCGCCAGGCGGGTATTCTGCCAGCCGATCCATCTATCTTTATTCCGATGATTTCGCAGGCTGCTGAAAAGGCAGATCTCGTCGTTGTTCATGCTCACTGGGGACAGGAGTACAACAATGAAGTAAACGACAGACAAAGAGAATTGGCAAGAGCGATGTCTAAGGCCGGAGCTGATATCATTATCGGTGCTCACCCGCACGTCCTTGAACCAATGGAAGTCTATAACGGAACAGCGATTTTCTATAGCCTAGGCAACTTTATTTTTGATCAAGGCTGGTCAAGAACACGTGATTCTGCACTTGTTCAGTATCATCTGAATGAAAATGGAAAAGCGACATTTGAAGTTGTCCCAATGTACATCAAAGAAGCAACACCTGCACCAGTAAAAGCAGGATCTCTAGAATCAAAAGCCATTATCCGTATGCTGACCAATGGAACGAATGCGGATTGGAAAGAAAAAGACGGACACATTTTCTTTGAAGTAGATCACGCTGATAAAGTTAAAAACTTAAAAGAAAACGGAGGGAAAGAGAAGAAATGAAATTCCTAAAAGCAAGCTGGCCGTTTGTTGCGTTAATTTTAGTCTTTGTCTTTATGTCTGCTTTTAAATTTAGTGACAGTCTGACAGATCACGAAAAACAAAAGATTTCGGTTGAAATGCAGAAAATTGAACAGCAAAAGCAGTCAAAAGCGGAAGCAGGTAAATAACCTAAAAAGGATAAAGGGCACGCACATCGCGTGCTCTTTTTTTGTCGAAATACGGTGTAAAATGAAAGGTGTCATGTCGAAACTATAGAAGAAAGGAGGGAAAGGATCATGAAATGGAAAGGAATGTTAATTGGAGGGTGTGCGCTTGTAGGGCTGATGTTCATGTCTCAAACAGCGGTTTCTGCTCAAACACCATCTCTTTTGGAGCAAGCGGAAAAGCTGATTGGAACACCTTATCATAAAGGAGGAACCGATCTAAAAACGGGCTTTGATGCATCTGGGTTTATTCAATATGTGTACAAGACATCCGAAACATTTGATTTGCCGCGGAAGGTCATCGACCAATATCAGATTGGAAAAAAGGTATCATGGAATAAAGCGCAGCCCGGTGACCTTGTGTATTTCCGAAGCCTTGAAGAAACGAAGGATATCCCAACACATGTGGCGTTGTACGCTGGGAACAATCAGGTTATCCACATCACGCTTAGTCAAGGTGTGGTGAAAACAGATGTCAGCAAAAGCAAATATTGGACTGATCGATTTTATGCGGTCAAACGACTGCCTGGCACACAAGAAATTTCTGATGACCCTCTTGTGAAAGATGCGATGACCTACTTGGGAATTCCTTATGTGTTTGGAGGAGCAGATCCAAAGACTGGATTCGACTGCTCAGGATTTTTACAGTATTTATTTGAAAAATCACTTGGAATCTATTTACCTCGAAGTGCTGAACAGCAGTGGATCGTTGGAGAAAAAGTGGCATTAGGCGATATCCGCCCTGGGGATTTTGTTTTTTTTAGTAACACATATAAGCCCGGAATTTCTCATGTAGGCATGTATATTGGAGGCGACCGCTTTATTCATGCGAGCCGTTCTGAAAGTGTGACAATTTCTTATTTGTCTGAATCGTATTGGCGCGAGAAATGGACAGGTGCGAAACGATTAACAGATCTGGAGCTTGCGAAAGAGGACCCTATCGTATCAAAAGCCGCTACGTATATTGGTGAAGTCCCTTATGTCAAAGGCGGTACGAACCCAAAGGAAGGATTTGATACAGCAGGGTTCACGCAGTACGTGTATCAAGAAGTGCTTGGCATTGAGCTGCCCCGCTATGCATCAGGTCAAGTTAAAGCAGGTACACCTGTGAAACGTTCTGAGCTTCAGCCGGGAGATCTTGTCTTCTTCAGCGGAACATCATTGATGCCGGCGATATATGCAGGATCCAATCAAGTCATTCATGTGACTGTCTCAAACGGTGTTGTCTTAACCAATATGAAAACAAGTACGTACTGGAAGGACAAATATGAAACGGCTGTTAGAATCAAAAAATAAAGAAAAAGCCCGATCAATACTATCGGACTTCTGCACTTCTCTCTAGGCGCTGATCAGACAAGCGTCTTTTTTTCATGGAATTGATTTTGTAAAAGAAGATCAATAAAATAAGCGACACCATCTTCATGATTTCCTTTTGTGATGAAGGTGCTCTTTTCTTTAATGACATCTACCGCATTTCCCATTGCAATGCGGTGGCCTGCTTCTTCAAACATAGAAAGATCGTTTGGGCTGTCACCAATTGCATAAATATGTGAGCTGTCTACACCATAATGGGCTGCGAGCTTTTTCAGGGCATGTCCTTTTCCAGACTCTTTTGGCAGCACCTCAATAATATGTTTACCAGACGAGGTCAATGAAAGCTCGGGCATGTCTGCCAGAAGATTTCGTGCTTCATTCAGTTTGTTCATATCAAACGAGAAGCAGAGTAATTTATAGGTCGGTTCGTTCGACTCAAAAATCTCACGGATATCATCCACTGGTTTGATGCCAAATTGTTTAAATTGCGTCATGGCTCCTTCCCATAGATCAGCGAGATCCTCATTTGGGTTTGCGCTTTTGATCAGATCAAATTCTGCTTTCAGTTTCTCTTTTCCATCAAAAGGAGAGAGGAGAGCATCATCTGTATAGACTTCAAAGTAAATGTTTCGTTCCACTAATGCCTTTGCAGCCCGCTTGCCCGCTTCTTGGTCCAATGTGATACGGCTGAAGAGCTCGTATCCTTCTGTATGGACAGTCCCGCCGTTTGCCGCAATAATGGGGATGTCCAAATCGCCAAGCAGCTCTTTTACATCAAAAGTTGCCCGCCCTGTACAGATGGTCACAATATAGCCAGCATCCTTCGCACGAATCAAAGCCTCTCGGTTTTGTGCGGATATTTCACTTTTTGTATTTAAGAGTGTACCGTCTAAATCAATTGCAATCATTTTTTTCATCGCTGTCAAATCCTCCTTCATTCATGCAATAGCCTCTTCAAAGTATGTACGATTTCCTTCATTCTCATAAAAAAGGAAGGTTGATTCCTCTCTATCAAGGCTAAACAAAAATGAGTGAATGATCAAGGAAATAAGAAAAAGCGCCCCATAGGGACGCTTCTATTTATGATAATTCAAGCTGTTTCTTCAATTCAGTTTTCACTTCGTTCAGCTGGTTTTGATCCAATTGGAAATAATAAACACCGTTTGGCTGGTAATCAGATCCTTTAAGCTGAATGGTATCAACCGATTTCAATGAAGTCAGAAGCGGGAAAAGACCGACTAACTCCTTCATTGAAAGGGTGGTTGACACATTATCGCCGAGTGTATCAATGATATTGTCGTATGACGGAATAGATGTTAATGATTTTGATTTATCAAAAATGGCTTTTAACACTTCCATTTGACGCTGTCCACGCATTAAATCACTATCTGCTTTTCTTGTTCTCACATATGCGAGCGCTTGATCACCATCTAGCGTATGAGTTCCAGTTTGAAGCACAACCTTGCCTTTTGTATCCTTTTTAATCTGTTTCACAAGATACTCATCCTTGATGTTAATAGGAACACCGTTTAATTCGTTGACGATTTCTTTAAACGCTACGAAATTACTTTGGATGACAAAATCGACCGGAATATCTAGTAAATCTTCAACTGTGCTCACTGTTAAATCTGCACCGCCAAATGCGTGTGCGTGAGTAATTTTATCAAAACCGTGGCCTGGAATATTAACGTATGAGTCCCTAGGAATGCTTAATAATTTAACGGTTTTATTTGTGCGGTTAATGGTTGCCAAAACCATTGCGTCACTTCGTGCTTGTTTCACTGTTTCGCCCGGTCTGCTGTCAATTCCAAGCAGCAAGACAGAAAAACTGTCTTTTCCTGGATCGAATGCTTCAATTCGTTTCACAGATTGTGCGCCGCGATCAAGAGATACTTGAGCCTTTTTAGCAGCATTGGTTATTTTATAGTAGGCATAGCCTGTGACTGAAGCCGTTGTCAGTAAAAGAATACTAATGATAAAAAGAGTGACTTTCACCCATGGTTTTAAACGCTTTTTTCCTTTGCGTTTACTTCGTGATTGATCCATATATTTTAAACCCTCGCTATGATTTTATAGTAAAGATGTCCTTCTTTCTGCTTACAAACTAAAACAAATATACCTTAAAACGGGATATAGTGCGACATTTTTTTCACTAACGCTTAATTGACGTTTCCTTCTCGTAAAAAGTTTCAAAGATACACAAATGAAATATATTTGTCATAAAACATCGAAATGTTTGAAATGACAGGAAGTGAGGAAAATGACTTTTCATAGAGTACAGAGACAAAAGTGGGGTTATGTATATGAAAAATCGGAATGGATGGCTTTATTTCTTCGGCGCCCTTGGCGGTGCCTTATATGGCTATGATACAGGTGTCATCTCTGGCGCCATCTTATTTATGAAAGAAGATTTAGGTTTAAATGCGTTTACAGAGGGGCTTGTCGTCAGCTCGATTTTAATCGGGGCGATGCTTGGTTCCTCTCTTTCTGGAAAGCTGACAGACCAATTTGGGCGGAAAAAAGCCATCATCGCCGCAGCTATTTTGTTTATTATCGGTGGATTTGGTACAGCTCTTGCCCCGAATACGGAAGTGATGATCTTATTCCGAATTGTACTAGGGCTCGCTGTCGGGTGCTCGACAACGATTGTTCCATTATATTTATCTGAACTTGCGCCAAAAGAATCACGAGGGGCACTGTCCTCTTTAAACCAGCTCATGATCACATTTGGTATTCTTCTTGCCTATATTGTGAACTACGCTTTAGCGGATGCAGAGGCATGGCGCTTGATGCTTGGAATTGCGGTTGTTCCTTCTGTTCTTTTATTATTCGGGATTTTGTTTATGCCGGAAAGTCCCCGCTGGCTGTTTGTCTACGGACAGGCTGACCGTGCGAAGGAGATATTATCTAAACTCAGAAAAAGTAAGCAAGAAGTGGAAGAAGAAATTTCAGATATTCAAAAGGCGGAAAGTGAAGAGAAAGGCGGTTTTAAGGAATTATTTGAGCCATGGGTACGCCCAGCATTGATTGCTGGTGTCGGCCTTGCCTTTCTGCAGCAGTTTATCGGTACAAATACGATCATTTACTATGCACCAAAAACATTCACAAGTGTTGGCTTTGGGAATTCAGCAGCGATTTTAGGAACTGTCGGAATTGGTGCAGTGAATGTCATCATGACGTTTGTTGCCATTAAAATCATTGACCGTGTAGGGCGTAAAGCGCTGCTCCTATTTGGGAATGCAGGAATGGTCCTTAGTTTAATTGTCCTGTCAGTGGTCAACCGATTTTTTGAAGGATCACCAGCAGCAGGATGGACAACCGTTATTTGTTTGGGTCTCTTTATCGTCATCTTTGCTGTCAGCTGGGGTCCTGTCGTTTGGGTGATGCTTCCAGAGCTGTTCCCAGTACATGTCAGGGGAATCGGTACAGGTGTCTCGACCTTCCTTCTTCATACAGGAAATTTAATCATCTCGCTGACATTCCCAGCTTTATTAAGCGCGATTGGCATCAGTAATCTCTTCCTCATTTATGCGGGCATTGGCGTAGGCGCCTTCTTATTTGTGAAATACTTGGTGACCGAAACGAAGGGGAAAAGTCTTGAAGAAATTGAAGAAGATTTAAAAAAGAGAAATCGTGCCGTCGCAAGTGGCGAAGGGAAAACGGTATGAACAATGGCCAGCTGCCGTGTGCAGCTGGTTTTTCTATGTTAAACAAACGTTTAATCAAGAAAGGACATTCCCTCATCTTCTGAACGTGCTGCCTATCACATACATATGGAACAGGCGGGTGAAAGGTGGAAATGAGATGAAAGGGAAAACAAGCATTGTCATGCTGACGTACAACGAACTGCATTTAACGAAAACATGTATCGAGAGCATTAAACAGCATACGAACAGCGGCCAATATGAACTCATCGTCGTCGATAATGCGTCAACTGATGGCACGAAGGAATATGTAAGAGAGCTGGATGATGTGATTTTCATTGATAATGAAGAGAATAAAGGTTTTGCAAAGGGATGTAATCAAGGGGCAAAAAAAGCTTCAGGAGACAGCATTCTCTTTTTAAATAATGACACGATCGTGACGGAAAATTGGCTCCCTCCATTAAAAGAGGCGCTATTCGCTTCAGAACAGATTGGGATGGTGGGGCCCGTCTCTAATTATGTAAGCGGCCCTCAGATGGTCCAGCCATCGTATACAGATGTGAAGGAGCTCCCAGCCTTTGCTAAGGAGTATACGTCTAAGAGAAAAGGTCAGAGAACTTATGTGCACCGGCTTGTAGGGTTTTGCTTGCTCGTGAAAAGAAAGCTGATCGAGGATGTGGGATTATTTGATGAGCGGTTCGTATATGGATCATTTGAGGATGACGATCTATGTTTGCGTTCATTACTAAAAGGATATCAGCTGCAAATTGTGCATGATTCCTTTGTGCATCATCATGGTCATGCTACCTTCAATGCCAATCAAGAAACGAACATCTCTACACTGTTTACTGAGAATAGACTTCGATTTTTAGATAAGTGGGGCATAGATCTAAATTTGATCACTCCTCATCCGTATTTTGCGGAATTACTCCCTGAGGACGCTGCTCGCGTGCTGGATGTTGGGTGCGGCGCAGGGGCTACCGGGCTTGAACTGATGAATCGGCAGTCGGTAGACATGTACGGGGTAGAGGCAGATACATTAAAAGCAGCGGTCTCAAAGGCGTATTATGAAGAAGTCTTCGAGGCAAATGCAGATGAATACCCATGGTCAGAAAAAGAGGCCTTTTTTGATGCGGTCATTTTTTCGGATGTTTTAGAGCATGTGTCAGATCCTTGGCACATCATTGAGCAAGCGCACGCCTCTTTAAAGTCAGGCGGCGTCATCATTTGCTGCCTGCCTAACATGATGCATGCAGAGGTGCTTCTTCCTTTAATGACAGGTGATTTTACTTATCAAGATGTAGGAATCTTAGACCGAACCCATATGCGGTTTTTCACACCAAACACCATGCGTGCGCTTTTCCCAGACCAATTATTTGAACGCGTGATCGAGCAGCGGATTAATGTGCAGATTGATCAAAACGTCCAATTGTTTTTTGACGAAGTGGCAAGAATAGGAGCATCACTTGGCTTTCAAACAAAAGCGTTGTCTGATCAAGTGACTTTGTATCAGCTTCTCATTGTCGTACGTAAAAAAGGCGGCTCTCTTTTGGGATAACCGCCTTTTTGTATTACCATTTGAAGCTTTTCGTTGCACCTTCTGCACCAAAGTTCAAGATGCTCACTTTGATGTCATACGTTATGTCTGCTTCTTGAAATAGTTTGTCCCATTCATCTCGATGCTGATCCCAATATTCAGGATACTTAATACGAAACTGCCGGCTAAAAAAAATAGGATCAACACCTACTTCATGTTGCATATGACTGACCGTTTTTTGTATGCGCTCTTTAATTTTATGAGAAAAAATCTTCTCAAATCGTTTAATGTACTGTTCATCGTATGAGTTTTCCGGGGGATATTGATCCTCTGACAATTTTCCATTTGTTTGTACACTAACGTTAAATGAAACCTTTCCGTCTTTCAGGTAGGGTTCAATCTTGGTTTTGGCTTTCTTAATTTCATACGTAATCGGAAAGCCTTTATAGGTGGCAGGTACAACGCCGCCTGAGATACGGTCCATCACCCAGTTTAAATATTGTACATCCTGTGCAGAGATGAAACCGATCAGCTTTCTTGTTTTTCCGTGAATGATACCTGCCCCATCATAAATAAGTTCACCGTCTACCGCATCTACACTTTGTACAAGGAAGCTAATGCCCATCTGAAAATAATCAGATGCCCGGCCAATACGTGTTGGCAGTGCGATCTTCCCGTTAAAGCTTCGGTTTTTGGATGTTTCGAAGATATGTTCAACCGGAACCTTTTGCTGTGATTTCAATTTTTGATTGAGGACTTTTGACGCATCACCTCGTGACACGAGGAGATAGCTGCTGCGCCGAACCTCATCATCTCGAATAAAATGATTGAGTGTTCCTTGAATATCGTGATGCTCCGCCTGGGTTTTGCCGAACAAGAAGATTTTCAGGTGATCACTATAGATCGGCGGGTCCTTCAAGGCGACATTACTGACAGCCTCCAGCACATTTTTTCCCTTCGAGACGACATTCACATAGCCGGGAGAATCGGCTTCTTGTGTTCCGCCTGTTTTCGGTACAAGGTTTTGATAGGTCAGCTTAACTCCATTCTCATCTTGTTCATCAATGCCAACACCGCGTACAAACGATAGTTTTTCAATATCCTTTAAGTCCCAGCATCCTGCTGATAGAAGGAAAAGAAAGCAGGACAAAAAGAATAAAAGTACACGTCTTCCTCTCATGCAGAACGACCTCCCCATTTTTTGCGTATCATCAGCAGGACAGCTGTAATAAAAGGAATGGCTAAAACCGCGAACAATGCGTAGCCAAGTAAAGTAGAGTAGTAAAAGACTTCATTGATATTTCTTGGAAAAAGTGAGAGTGCTGATGTAATTAAAAATAACAGCCAGAGCAGTCTCGTTATATTGGTCGTTTTAAAAACGGTGAAGCAGCCTTTAATCGCAAATTGGAAAAAGCCCAGCATACAAATGAACTGCTGGCAGGTCCAGATCGTCAGTAAGAAAATATCAAATCGTTCGATAAACACCCCTTCAAGTTCAAGCGCTTGAATGAGGGACACCGTTGGCCAGGTGAGAGATTTCGTTTCACCCACGGTCATGGAGCCAATCACTATAAAGAGTGTGAGAGAGTACACGAGAGACGTAATGCCAACGCCGATGGCAGCTGCCCATTTTGCCTTCGACCATTTGTCTTTATAAATGAGCGGCACGACAAACAAAATCACTTCAAAGCCTGTAAATTGAATAAAGGTTTGAGAGAACAGTTTACTAAAATCTTCAAAACCATGCGCCATCACAGGACGCAAATAATCAAAATCAAATATTTTCAAACAAAACAGCATGAGCGCTATGTAAATGACCATGGTGATTGGATAAATATAGGTCACCATTTTGACAACTGGAAAGATACCGCTTTTCAAATGATAGATCGCCACAAGTAGAAAAATCATGACAATCACTGCCATGGGAGTCGATTGCAGCAGGAAAAACTGGACCACTTCGCCGAGAACACGTGCCTCAAAGCCGACAATTCCTAGTAAATAGGCGACCAGCATTAAATTAAAGATCGTGCCGAAGAATGCCCCTGCTCCTTTTGTATTTGACTCAAAAATGGTGTCTGGTGCATTCTTTTCAGCAATCCAGCCCAACAAAAAAGCAACGAAAGCAAAGATGACTCCCTGTATTAATACAATGATCCAGCCATCAGGGACTCCTGAATTGGCAGAACTGCGAGGAATGGTTAAAATTCCAGCGCCTATCATTGTAGAGCTGCACAGAATGGTGACTTGTAACAATGATAGCTTTTCAGGTCTGTACATCGTTTAATCTCCTTGTCTTTTGAGATTTTTTATTTTTGCTGTTTTTGGTCTGGATTTAAATAGCCCGATTGGTAAACGAACGTACGTATCCTTTAAATCTGAAAACGGTGAAGAAAGCACTGGTGTGAAATAGTCAAAACCAAAAGTCTTTAACTGCATCAGGTGGCAAAGTACAAATAAATAACACATGATTAAGCCGTATAACCCAAACAATGCTGAACTAAAAATGGCCATAAACCGCAAAATACGCAGTGGGAAACTAAAGTCATATGACGGTGCTGTGAAGTCAGCCAGTGCGGTCAGCGACACAATAATCACCATTAAGGCGCTGACGATATTGGCTTGGACAGCCGCCTGACCAATAATAACGCCGCCAATGAGTCCAATTGTCTGTCCGATGGCTCTTGGAAGCCGTAGTCCAGCTTCCCGCAGCAACTCTATCGTAAAAGACATGAGAATGGCTTCGACAACAGGAGGGAAGGGAACATTCTGCCGGCTGCCTGCGATGGTGAGTGCCATTCTTGTCGGTAATAAACCGGGATGATAAGAGACAAGTGCAATGTAAAGGCCGGGTAAAAAAATCGTGAGCAGCACGGCAATATAACGAAGTAAACGTAAAAGAGTCGCGCTTGTCCACCTCTGATAATAATCCTCCGGAGATTGCATCAAAGCTGTAAGTGTCATAGGTAAAATGAGGGCAAAAGGAGTCCCATCGAGCAAAATCGAGACTTTGCCTTCAAGCACAGATGCAATCACCCGGTCAGGACGTTCTGTGTTTTGTATTTGTGGAAAAATGGAGATGTGACTGTCCTCAATCAGCTGTTCAATATAGCCGGTTTCAGGGATATCATCCATTTTGATTTCGGTCATGCGTGATAGCACATCTTCTACTAGTTTAGGATCAGCAATATCACGAACATACACAAGAGCAGCGGATTTTTTATTTCGAGTACCTATACTCACCTTTTGAATCACAAGGTGAGGGTCGTTTGCCCGCTCACGGAGTAAAGCCGTGTTTTTTTCAAGATTCTCAATAAATCCGATCCGCGGTCCTCTTACAAGAACTTCAGATTGCGGCTCTTCTACTTCTCTAAATTGAAAAAGATTCGTATGGAGCGCAAGCGCTTGAGCCGCTCCATCTACAAATAAAATAGCCCTGCCGCTATATAACTGCTCGATGGCAAGGTTCATATCATCCAGCACATCACTTTGAATGCCAAAGAACGTTTTTGAAAGGGAGGAAAGTGTAGCAGAACCAACCTCGGTGATGTCGAGTTCCTTTTGCATAGGTGAAATGATTTGCTTAGAAAGCATCTCAAATTCTGTGAGTCCTTCAACGTACACGAGACATGCAGAAATAGTGGAAGGACCAAATGAAAAAGAGTGGAACACGATATCATCACTTCTTCCGGCAAAGCTTTTGACACGCTTAATGACGGACGCTATATCTTGTTCAATACGACTTTTCATAATACCTCACCCTCATCACATGTTTTTTATAGAGTGACTCGGAAGGTGGAGAATTATGCAAATAGAAAAAAGAGAATCCCCTAATAGGAATTCTCTCGTATATTTATCTTGCAAGCCAGCCGCCATCAACAGCTAAAATGTGGCCGTTCATATAATCAGAAGCTGGTGAGCTAAGGAAAACAGCCGCACCGGCTAGATCCTCAGGCTTTCCCCAGCGCCCGGCTGGAATTCGTTTCAGAATCTCTTCATTTCGATTTTCGTCGTCACGAATGGCTTGTGTGTTATTGGTCGCAATATACCCAGGCGCAATCGCATTCACTTGAATATGCTGGCTCGCCCATTCGTTGGCAAAAGCTTTCGTCAGCCCTGCGACAGCATGCTTACTTGCTGTATAAGCAGGGACAAAGACGCCGCCTTGAAACGATAGAAGGGAGGCGATATTGACGATTTTCCCTTGCCCATTTTTCAGCATCTGCTGTCCAACCTTTTGCGTGAGGAAAAAGAGACTGTTGATATTCACATCCATGACCGTATGCCAATCTTCCTCTGAATAGTGAGCCGCCTGCTCTCTTTTGATTGTTCCAGCATTATTGATTAAAATATCAATCGTATGCTTCTTTAATATGGCGTCGACAGCCTGCTTTGCAGACTGAGGGTTAGAAAAGTCAACCTGAACCGCATGAAATGATCGGCCTGCCTGTTCGACAAGCGCCTTTGTTTCTTCAAGCGGTGTATGGTGATATGTGCCGATGATATCTGCTCCTGATTTGGCAAGCGCCACGGCAATGCCTTGCCCAATACCGGTTCCAGGGCCTGTCACAAGGGCTGTTTTTCCTTCAAGGGAAAAGAGGGACGCTGCATATGAAGTTGTCATCACTTTCGTTACCTCAGCTGATCCATTGGAACAAAGTCCATATCTTTGAATGTATAGTTTTCTCCCGCCATTGCCCAAATAAATGAGTAATTCGCTGTACCTGAGCCTGAATGAATGGACCATGCAGGTGAAATGACTGCTTCTTCATTTGCCACAACAAGATGTCTTGTCTCAGATGGCTCTCCCATAAAATGAAAGACCCGCGCATCCTCTTCGATATCAAGATATAAGTACACTTCCATCCGGCGATCATGAATGTGAGCGGGCATCGTGTTCCATGTGTTATTGGTTTCAAGCTGAGTGATGCCCATCATGAGCTGACAGCTTTGGATGCCGTCTGCATGGATGACTTGATACAGATTTCGTACGTTGGAAGCAGCTGCTTCCCCTAAGTGGTTTGGTGTTAATTCAGCGATGGCTGCTTTTTGCGTAGGATACGCCCTGTGAGCCGTGGCTGATACTAAATAGAACTTGGCCTGCTCGCCTGATGAACTAGCGAACTGTACATCTTCGTGACCAAGACCAATATATAAGAAATCTTTATGCTCCAGCACAAAGGCCTCACCATCAACAGTGACCGTTCCTTGTCCGCCGACATTTACAATCCCGATTTCTCGTCTTTCAAGAAAATACTCCGTCCGTAAAAAGTCTCCGGCATCTAGTGTGATCGGCTCTGCTGCCGGCATGGCTCCGCCAATCACCACGCGGTCCTCATGCGAGTAATAGAGCTTTAATTCACCACTGACAAACAGTGTAGGAATATGAAAATGACGACGAAGTTCCTCTGTTGTAAAACGTTTGACCTGCTCAGGATGTACAGCATAACGATTTTCCATTTGGATAAGCCTCCCTTTCCATCTGAAACAAATATTGATATTTATTTGGTATCGGTTTCAAGGAAAATTCTAGAGGAAAAAGAGAGCGCCGTCAACCGTTAATTTGAAATCGCTTTCTTTTTCTCTGGTTAGACAAATTTTTGCCATCATCATGCAAAAAAATCTTCTGAAATGCATTCAATTATGATATGCTTTTTTTAAGTTTATTTGAAATCGGTTTCGAACCAAATGAGAAGATCAATTGTGGGAGTTTTTTTGAATGAAAGAGAAAAAGCAAACGAAAGTCACCATTAATGAAGTTGCAGCTTATGCAGGGGTCTCAAAATCAACTGTATCCAGATATATCAATGGCAGAACAAATGAAATTTCTTCAGAAAAGGTAAAAAAAATCAAGAAAGCCATTGAGGAACTCCATTATCGTCCGAGTCAGCTTGCTCAAGGATTGAAAGTTAGAAAAAGCAAGGTCATTGGGTTTATTGTAGCCGACATTACGAATCCATTCTCTGTGGCAACACTTCGCGGGGTCGAAGAGATTTGTGATGAATATGGATACAGCATTATGGTGTGCAACACAGATAATCGTCCAGAAAAAGAACGGGAAATGCTCCTAAAGCTGAATGCACATTATATTGAAGGGCTCATCATCAATACGACAGGACAGAACAATGACATTCTGGAGGATTTTCAGAAAAATGGTGTGCCGATTGTTCTTGTGGACCGGAAGCTGCCTGAACTGAAAGTCGACACAGTGACCACGAATAACCGTGATATCACCATCCGGCTGCTTCAACAAATGTATGAGAAAGGCTATGATCATATCGCTTTCTTTACTGAGCCTGTCGATGGAATCAGCCCTCGTGAAGAACGAAAGGAAGCATATGAACAGACAGCTTTGAGTAAACAGAAGAAGCCGATCATTGCACAGATTGATTTAAAGCAAAAGGAACAAATGCGCGAAGAGATTGTCCGTTTTTTACAATCAAACGAACAGAAAAAAGCGATTTTAGCCGGTAATGGATTACTCATGCTGAAGCTGATTAGTGAACTTGTAGAGCTTGGGGTGAAAATTCCTAAAGAGATAGGCATTGCAGGGTTTGATGATACAGAATGGTATAAGCTGATTGGACCTGGAATCACAACGGTTGCCCAGCCATCTCATGAAATGGGGAAAGCAGCCATGCAAAAAATCAAGACACGGCTAGAAGGGGATGAAAGTGCGCCCCAAACGATTCAGCTTGATGGAGAAATCATTGTGAGGAAATCTTTATAAACGATAGGCAGAGAAGAGTATACATACGTGCATGCTCTCTCTTTTTCAACTGATTTGAAACCGGTACCGAGGAAGGGGAGAAATGAGTGAAAGCATTGGATGCGGTCACATTTGGGGAATCAATGGCGATGTTTTATGCAAAGGAAGCCGGAGAGCTTCATCAAGTGCATACATTCCAAAAGGCGCTTGCTGGTGCAGAGAGTAACGTGGCTGTCGGTTTGGCGAGGCTGGGCTTTCGTGTGGGATGGATGAGCAAAGTCGGAGCAGATTCACTTGGCACATTTATTTTAGAAGAGCTTCAAAAAGAAGGGGTCGATACAAGTGCAGTACTCCGTTCAAATGATGGGTCTCAAACGGGAATCTTACTTAAATCAAAAGTGATGGATGGAGATCCTGACGTCACGTATTATCGGAAAGGCTCTGCTGCGAGCACAATGAGTCCAAGCGACTTTCCAGCCGCCTATTTCAAACAGGCAGGCCATCTTCATATGACTGGTATTCCGCCTGCCTTATCGAGTGGAATGAGAGCGTTTTCTTTTTGTGTCCTTCAAGAAATGAAAGAAGCGGGCAAAACCATTTCATTTGATCCAAATCTTCGGCTTCAGCTGTGGGAAGAGGAGGAAGATATGATTCATACGGTGAATCATATCGCTTCGCAAGTGGATTGGTTTTTTCCAGGGCTTGCAGAAGGGCAAAGGCTCACGGGTTGTCACGAGCCAGAAGAGATTGCAGATGTTTATTTGCAAAAAGGTGTCAAGCTAGTGGTCATTAAGCTAGGGGCAGAAGGTGCCTTTTATAAAAGTGCAGCCGGTCAGGGGATTGTGAATGGATTTTATGTGCAGGATGTCGTAGACACAGTTGGAGCTGGTGATGGATTTGCAGTGGGGGTCATCAGCGGCTTGCTTGACGGCTTATCAGATGAAAAATCTGTGACAAGAGGCAATGCGGTTGGGGCACTTGCAGTGATGTCACCGGGCGATAAGGATGGACTGCCTACCCGGGAGGAGCTTCAGGCTTTTATGAAAGAAGCCAAGCGATATCAAAGGCGGGAGTATATGAAAGGGGATGAGAGATATGGGAAAGTCAGCAAGTTTGAGCGTTAAAAAGCAGCTAGCGTCTTGTAAATTGATCGCAGTGGTGAGAGCGGGTAGTGAAGCAGAAGGCATTGAAATGATTGATCGTTTAAAGAAAAAAGGAGTCCGTGCCATTGAAGTGACGTATACCACGCCAAATGCTGAACGCATCATCGCATCCTTCCAAGAGGAGCAGGACATCATTGTAGGAGCGGGAACAATTACGACGCTGGAGCAGGCACAATCAGCCATTGAGGCAGGCTCACAGTTTATCGTTAGTCCAGGATATCTTCCTATGATTGGTGAACATCTCTCATTTTACGACACACTCTATGTACCAGGTGTCCTCACCCCAAGTGAAATCATGCAGGCGAAAGCAGATGGCTACTGCTTGCTCAAGCTATTTCCAAGCGGCTCCTTCGGTTTATCCTATATGAAAAACCTGCAAGGTCCATTTCCAGAGATTGAATTTATTCCAACGGGCGGCATTCATCCAGCTGATGTTCCAAAGTGGCTCAAAGCAGGCGCGGTGGCTGTCGGTGTCGGAAGTCAGCTTGAAAGCAGTACAGCAGAGGAATTACAAGCCGTTCTTTCCTCATAAATACTTGTCAAACGAACAAACAATTAGCTCGTGGATGCCGGTTGTTTGTTCGTTTATCTGACATAACAGCAGATGAAATTTCAACTCTTCACGTACAATGTTCGTGAAGGAGTGATTGAAAATGTACATTCTACAAGATGAACTTACAGATGGACGAATTGACCAGCTGATCACCGCACATATAGAAGAGATGAAGGAGCATTCGCCGCCAGAAAGCATTCATGCCCTTCCATTAACTGATTTAAAAAAACAGGATGTCACCGTGTGGAGTGTGCGAGATGGAGAGGAGCTTCTTGGCTGTGGAGCGTTAAAGGAGCTGTCAAGTAAACATGGGGAAATCAAATCGATGAGAACCGCAGCCCTCCATATGCGAAAAGGTGTAGCGAGGTATATGCTGAATCATCTTCTCCAAGAGGCAAAACGTCGCGGGTATACACGTGTCAGCTTAGAGACAGGGGCAATGGCTTTCTTTGAACCAGCAAGAAAACTATATGAGAGCGCTGGATTTCAGTATTGTCCGCCTTTTGGTACATATCAAGAAGATCCAAACAGTTTATTTATGACAAAGGAATTATAGAGGTCGAGAGAGTATGCTTATAAGCAGCTCTTTTTTTTATGCGGAAATAGTGGGAAGGAGGAGGACACGGTGAAATTATCTAAGTGGATCGGAATGAGCGCATTTCTCACATTTTGTGTGGTATCTGTCATCTTCTTAACGTTATTAGGTCAAGATTTATTTAAAATTGAAAGCGCTTCCGATGAAACGGCGTCAACGTATCAATACCATTTTGTCCTTGTACCGGAGGAACTTGATAACGAATATTGGCAGCTTGTACAAAAGGGAGCTGCGGATGCGGCAGACGTTCATCACGTATATCTAGAATATTTGGGCCCAAAACAGGCGGATGTAGACGATCATCTGAAAACTATTGATATGGCGATCGCTGGGCATGTTGATGGCATTATGACGCAGGGACTTGATGCTAAGAAATACAAACCGCTTTTTCAGAAGGCGAGGGAAAAAGGCATTGATGTCGTCACCGTCGATACGGATGCAGAGGGGAGCAAGCGTCAAGTGTATGTAGGGACGGACAATTATTATTCAGGTTTTATCGCAGGACAGGCACTCATCGCAGATACAAAAGGTGAACAGTATGTAGGAATTGTCACAGGCAGGCTGGATGCCATTCATCAAAAGCTGCGCGTCAAGGGCTTTCGAGATGCCGTCTCTGCTGAAAAACGCATTCATATTGCTGGAATAGAAGAATCAGCCATTACGAAGTCAGGTGCCTCAGGTGCCGCTTATAAACTATTAAACGATCATGCAAAGCTCACCTCATTTTATGGCACAAGTGCATTAGATGGTGCAGGCATCATCCAAGCAATTGCACAGTATCGATCATCCACTGATTTTTATGTGCTTGCATTTGACACATTGCCTGATACGATTCAGGCGCTTGATGATGGGACAATTGATGCCGTCGTCGTGCAGCATCCTTATGAAATGGGCTATCAAGCGGTTGAATCGCTTGTTCGTTTGCAGAAAGGTGAAAAAGAAGAACCGCTCCAGTACACGGGAACGAGTGTGATCCGGCGCGGGGATCTGCCTCTTCAGCAAACAGACAGAAAGCAGGGGATGCAGCCATGAGAAAGATTCGAAGTAAGCTGTTATTAGCATTTTTAATCCTTGTGCTTCTTGGCAACGTAGCCGCTTTTTTTGTCTACTGGAGCAGTTCAAAAATCACATCAGAATATAGCCGGAGCTTCCGTTCTTTTCTCCTGCTCAATGATATATCAACAGAGGCGAAAACGATGTATGAAAAGGTTAATGCCTATGCCATTGAAAAGGATCGGAAGTTTGCCAAAGAATATCTTACGTCAAAACAGAAAATGAAATCATACGATCAAGCGCTGCGAAAGGATGCCGGTCTTCATGCGGCAATTCCTTCTATTGAAAAATATCAATATATGATGCGGACGCTCATCAATGAAAGTGATGCGACCATGACACATGTGAAAGAAGGGAAAATCGAAGAATATGCTGCAAGTGTGAAGGAAGTGAGAACCGTCTCCTCCTATATACAAGAGCAGACGATGACCCTGCTTGATGATGAATTGTCTGAGTATCAGATACTCTATCAATCTCTTCAAAAAAGACATCAAACCTATGCGCTCTTTACCTTATGCCTGTTTACGTTATCAATCGGGGTCGCCTTATGGATGGCGTATATGATTGCTGGCGGGATCTCAAGACCCATCGTTCATCTGTCCCGAAGTGTAAAAGAAGTATCAGAAGGAAATTTTGATGGAGCGAATTTGCATGTTACCACAAAGGATGAAATCTCTGTTTTAAATGAAGCCTTTCAGCGAATGCGGCAAGAGATGAAAATGATGATTGAAGAGATCAAACAAAAGGCAGCATTAGATCAAAAAATCAAAGACATGAAGCTAAAAACGCTGCAAAACCAAATGAACCCGCATTTTTTATTTAACACATTAAACATCGTTTCACGGATGGCTTACTTAGAATCAGCAGAAGCCACATCGAGGTTGATTCAATCCGTTTCCACGCTGATGCGGTATTCGCTGTCTGCTCTAAGTACATCCGTTACATTGGAACAAGAAGTGAAAGTGGTGAAAGAATATTTTCATATACAAGAAACGAGATTTGCCGATCGTATTACGTGCAAAACGTCCATCGATGAATCATGTTTATCTGTGCATATCCCAAGTCTTACCTTACAGCCGCTTGTCGAAAATGCCTTCATTCATGGCGTTGAACCAAAGGAGGAAGAGGGACTTGTTGAGCTCTCGATCTATCAAGAAGGCGGCTATGTGATGATTCAGATTCAGGACAATGGGATGGGCATCAATGAACAGGAGAAAAGAAGATTGCTGTCAGAAAAAGAAGAGGAAGATCCGAACATACTGAGTAAAGGCCACTCGACAGGAATCGGTCTTCGAAATGTAATGTCAAGACTGCGCTTGTTTTACGGGGTGCAAGATGCCCTTCAAATTGATTCAAAGCCAAACGAAGGCACCACCATACAATTGGCTATTCCGATAAAGGAGGGACCGGCATGCTGAACGTGCTGATTGTCGATGATGAAAAAATAGAACGGCTAGCTATGCGGAAGTTCTTAACCGAATGGCTTCCAGAGTGTCATATAGCAGGAGAAGCGGAAAATGGAAAGAAGGCGGTTGAATTCGTGCAGTCTGAGCCCATTCATCTTGTGCTCATGGATATTCAGATGCCTGGCATGGATGGACTGACAGCGATCAAACAGATCAAAGCAAGCAGTCCTCATACAAAATTCATTATGCTGACAGCCTACGATACATTCGATTACGCCAAGCAAGCGATGCAGGAAGGGGTGAAACAATACCTCGTCAAACCAGCTGACAAGGATGAAACCATCGCAGCCATTCGATTTGTAGCAGCAGAGATTCAGCAGGAGGCGTCTCTGCGGCAGGAGGCAACGGCCGATCAGCAGTCAAAGTGGCTTGAAGCGCATGTCATGAACGGTCAATCTTATACCGAAATGGAGTTTCAACAACTATTTTCCGAATATGAAGCAGGTCTTATCATTGCTGTGCAGCGGACAGAAGGAGATCAGCTGTTGATCGATTTACAGAAATCTGCACGATTTCATACGGTGCCGATTCAGATGGGGGGAGAACTGTTTACATGTCTCATTTATAGTCAGCAGGGACCAGGTCAGCTAAAGGCAGAGGTGCTGCAAGCCATTCGAGCTGCCATGACAAACGGTCAGCCTTCACCTGTCGTTGGCATAGGGCATCCAGTCTCAAACCCGCTTCATCTTCAGAAAAGTGCAGCAGAGGCGAAGCTTTCCTATTATCAGCGAAAAAAGAGTGGCGGCGTTGTTCGTTATGGCTTTTACCAAACAGAAGTGAAGCCCCGCCCATTGATTCATCTGCCGGAGCTTGCAGACAGCATGATGCAGGCGCTCGAGGAAGGGAGAAGAGAGGATGCGCTAGCTTTATTTGATGCCTTTGAATTAGAGGGGGCGGCGATTTCGCAGGTAAAAGAACTGCTGATTCTCTTCAAATCACGCCTCCGAACAGATCTATCGATATTGACAATCAGCACCGCGGCTGAATGCCGCCAGTGCTGTGAACACCTATTTGACGTGTATGAAGCGAGAACACAGACCATCAATGACATCGAGCGGGCAAAACGTTACATCAAAACGCATTATTGTGAACAAATCACACTTGAGCAAACGGCCGCTTATGTTGATTTAAGTCCAACCTATTTCACAAAACGATTTAAAGACGAGACGGGTCTGACATTTAAAGAGTATGTGACAGCCTGCCGGCTGGATAAAATCAAAAAGCTCCTCAAAGACAGCACGCTTAGCTTAAAAGAAATTACCTATCAGGCAGGATATACAGATCCTAATTACGTCAGCCGTGTGTTTAAGAAGATGGTCGGCTGTTCACCGAAGGAATATCGAAAACAGGCCGTAAAAAAATGAAGAATTTCATAAAAAAGTGAAGAAGTTTGCCTGAAAATAAGCAAGGATCTGCCATTATACTTATTTTGATAACGCTTACAAAATAGGGATAGGGGGATCAATTATGAAGTTCAAATTAGGCTTTACACTGCTGGCACTCTGTATGCTTATCGTCACTGCCTGCAGCTCATCGACGAACTCAGAGGCAAAAAAAGAAGGCGGAGCGGAGAAGCTCGAAATTTTCTCTTGGTGGACAGGAGCAGGTGAGGAAGACGGGCTGAAGGCACTCATTCAATTGTTTGAAGAGGAGAATAAAGACATTCCAATTGAAAATGCAGCCGTCGCAGGTGGTGCTGGTACAAATGCAAAGGCTGTCCTGACTAGCCGGATGCAGGGAAATGATCCGCCTGCTACGTTTCAAGTGCATGGCGGGGCGGAGCTGAATGAGAGCTGGGTCGCGGCAGGCAAAATGGAGCCTCTGGATGATTTATATGAAAAAGAAGGCTGGAAAGACAAATTTCCAAAATCACTGATTGATCTTGTCAGCAAAGATGGGAAAATCTATTCCGTGCCAGTGAACATTCACAGGGGCAATGTGCTTTGGTATAACAAGAAAGTATTTGATGATGCAGGCTTAGAGCCGCCAACGACATTTGATGAATTTTTCAAAACAGCAGATGCATTAAAGAAAAAAGGAATCACACCACTTGCACTTGGAGATAAGGAGCCTTGGGCAGCGACTCATTTGTTTGAAAGTGTTTTGCTGGGTGTATTAGGGGCAGATGGTTATCAAAAACTTTGGGCTGGCGATATGAAAATGGATGACGCAAAAGTGAAGGAAGCGTCAGACATCTTTGGACGTATGCTTGAATACGTCAATGATGATCACAGCTCACGTAACTGGCAGGATGCCTCGCAGCTCGTGGCTAAAGGAGAAGCGGCAATGAATGTCATGGGCGACTGGGCGAAGGGGTACTTTGTGAATGATCTTGATTTGAAGGTGAATCAAGACTTTGGATACACAGCGACTCCTGGAACGGAAGGAAGCTTTATGGTGATCACCGATACATTTGGACTGCCAAAGGGTGTGAAACAGCCAGAAAACGTGAAGAAATTCTTATCTGTTTTAGGATCTGTGGAAGGACAGGATGCGTTTAATCCGCTAAAAGGATCGATTCCAGCACGTGTGGATGCAGATGTATCAAAATATGATGAATACGGAAAATCGGCGATGAAGGCATTTAAAGAGTCAAAACTGGCGCCGTCTCTTGCTCATGGCTCAGCTGCTGAAGAAGGGTTTGTGACAAAAGCGAATCAAGCCGTCAATATCTTCGTGACACAAAAAGACAGCAGTCAGTTTGTTTCATCTTTAAAAGATGCAATGAAATAAAGACGAAGGAGGCGGCGGCTAGGCACCGCCTCTTTTTTAAAAAGGAGTGTAGCTTCATGCGCATAGACACATCGCCGATGGCAAAAACACCTGTGCCCAAAGTTAAACGTATGCGGAAAAAATGGAATGGAGACCAGCTGCTGGCGCTGCTCTTTTTAGCCCCGTCAGCGGTATTATTATTCATCTTTGTTTACGGTTTTATCGGCTGGACAGGATATGTGTCATTATCAAACTGGACCACGCTTGTTCCTGATTTCTCTTTCGCAGGTCTTCGCAATTATGTCATGCTGTTTCAAGATTTCCGCTTTCAATCAGATCTTCGAAACACGGTCTTTTTCACTTTATTTTTTATTGGGGCTGTCATTATCTCTGGTCTTGCACTTGCGATTTTACTAGATCAGAAGATCAAGGGGGAATCTCTTTTTCGGAATTTATTCTTCTTTCCGATGGCCCTTTCCTTCGTTGTCACAGGAGTCGTATGGCAATGGATTTTAAACCCGTCAACTGGGGTAAATTTATTTTTGAAAACGCTTGGTATCCAGCCTAAGTGGTATACGGATACGAATATATTGGCCGGATTTGTCTGGGGGAAAATTGAGTTTGGTGTACCTGCGGCCATGATTGCTGTTGTGATTGCAGCTGTTTGGCAAATGACAGGCTTCTCTCTGGCGATGTATTTGGCGGGTCTGCGAGGAATTCCAGAGGAAGTAAGAGAGGCTGCTAGAATGGATGGTGCAACGGAGTGGCAGATTTACTGGAAAATCATTTTCCCTCTTTTAAAACCGATTACTGCAAGTGTTGTCATCATCATGGCTCACATTTCTTTAAAGATCTTCGATTTGATTTACTCGATGACAGGGCCGGGTGCGAACTTTGTCACGGATGTTCCGGGCGTGTATATGTTTGAAATGACCTTTAGAGGAAACCATTATGCAGGCGGTGCTGCCATTGCGGTTGTCATGCTGATCTCTGTTGCGGTCTTTATCGTGCCATATCTTCTGTCGAGCCGGAAGGGGGCTTCATCATGACAGCCAGATGGTTTGTCCGTCCAGTTCTTTATGCTTTATTGATTTTGTGCAGTCTCTTTTTTCTGATGCCTGTTTATGTCATGCTCGTCACAAGCTTGAAGCCATTAGGTGAAGTCACCCTTGAGCGAATGTGGTCGCTGCCATCTACTATTGATTTTTCAAGCTATCAAATCGCGTTTGAAAAGCTGGCGCCCAATTTAATGAATTCTCTTTATCTTGTCATTCCTGCTACTTTATTGTCAGCTGTATTAGGTGCAATGAATGGCTATGTATTATCAAAATGGCGTTTCAAAGGATCAGAAGTCGTCTTTACGCTGATGCTGTTTGGGATGTTTATTCCATATCAAAGTATTCTGATCCCGCTCATTCAATTTTTGCGTGAAGTCGGATTGTATAATTCAATTCCAGGGCTTGTGCTTGTCCATGTCGTATACGGGCTTCCGATCACAACACTCATGTTCCGAAATTTCTATGTGAGCATCCCAGATGAAATGATTGAATCGGCGAAAATGGATGGCGCAGGGTTTATCGGGATTTTCAGACATATGATTCTGCCGCTTTCGATCACAGGATTTGTTGTGGTGGCCATTTGGCAGTTCACAAATGTGTGGAATGAATTCTTATTTGCGGTTACGATGACCACTGCGGAGCATCAGCCGGTGATGGTTGCCTTGCAAAATCTATCAGGCAGTCAAATTGTGCAATGGAACGTCCAAATGGCAGGGGCGATATTGGCTGCGCTGCCGACCCTGCTCGTCTATATTCTTCTTGGAAAATACTTTGTCAAAGGGCTTCTCGCAGGCTCTGTCAAAGGGTAAAATATTTTTTGTGTTATCGTTTTCATTCGGTGTACTGAAAGGATTGACTTCTCTTTAGATAGCGTCATAATAAAAGTTGAGACTTACTAGTTTTCATCAAGCTAGGTAAGGATTATCAAAGGGTAGCAAAGGGAGGAGTCATCCTGAATGAAGCAGTCACCAATTTTTTTACTGCCTGAATTGAAGGAGAGAATATGGGGAGGTACAGCCTTAAGGGATCAATTTGGCTATGATATTCCTTCTGATCAAACGGGAGAATGCTGGGCAATTTCTGCTCATCCAAACGGGCCAAGTGTCGTGCAAGACGGTCCATATAAAGGGAAAACGCTGATCGAACTCTGGGACAATCATAGAGAATTGTTCGGGGGGATAGAAGGCGACCGCTTCCCGCTGTTAACCAAAATTTTAGATGCAAACCAAGACTTGTCCGTGCAAGTACATCCAGATGATGATTATGCGGAAAGACATGAAAATGGCGAGCTTGGAAAAACAGAGTGCTGGTATATCATTGACTGCAAAGAAGGAGCAGAAATGATCTATGGGCACAATGCAAGAACAAGAACTGAGCTTGTCACCATGATGAATAGCGGAGATTGGGAAGGTCTTTTGCGGCGGGTGAAGATTAAGCCTGGTGATTTTTATTATGTGCCAAGCGGTACCATTCATGCGCTTTGCGAAGGAACGCTTGTCCTTGAAACGCAGCAAAGCTCAGATACAACCTATCGCGTATATGATTATGAACGAAAAGATCAGGATGGCAATGAACGTGAACTTCATTTTGCGCAAGCGATTGATGTCACAACGGTTCCTCATGTAGACGGGTATGCAGATGAATCAGTTGAAACACGCCGGGGAGTGACCATTCGTACATTTGTCGAAGCAGAATATTTCTCTGTGTATAAATGGGAAATTGATCAAAAAGTAGAGCTTTCGCAGGATTATCCGTTTTTGCTATGCAGTGTGATTCATGGAGAAGGGTTTTTAGAGCATGACGGACACACATATCCACTGCCAAAGGGCGCTCATTTTATTCTGCCGGCTGAAACAGGAACCTTCTCAATTGAAGGATCTTGTGAACTGATTGTGTCGCATATATAAGGAAAAGAGGACTTCGAGGGGGTCCTCTATTTTTCTATTGCATAAATGACTTGAAAGAGTACTTGTTTTTGTCGATAAAGAGATTAGTAGACTATTATGCAAAGTTAAGAGAGGGACAGGGAACGTGAAAAAAACCATCAAGATTATGTTACTCGCAGCTGCCTTTGGTATGACATTACACACGGGTAAAGAAGCGCAAGCAGCCTCCTATGTCGATCAATCCATTTATACGATGAACACCTCAAAAGTATTTACAACAGAAGCAGAAGTGAAAAAAGCAGTGGAAACACTGAAGAAAGACAAAAAGTGGACAGCCACTTATCAAACCTCAGGAAATACGTCGACCTATCAGCTCACTGCTTCAGGATATGATTCGCAAGCAGCAGCGAATGCAAGTGCAGCTGCATTAAAAAAAGAAGTAGGCATGAGCGGTACGGTGTCTCCAGTAGGTGACCGCCTTCCTTTACAAAAGGTCGTTACTGATCCAGTTAATGATGAAAGTCAGGCGAAAAAGCTTTCACTCGAACTAACGAAAACATCAGGGCTCAATAGCTCCTATGAAGTCATCAATCAAAGCAAACCTTCTTATCAGGTCATATCAGGAGCCATTGATTCTGAAACGAAAGTGAAAAATATTCAAACCGAGCTGCAAAAGCAGGCAGGCGTCACCAGTACATACCAAACCGAAACGAAAGCTGGCACTGTGTATCAGCTGATTTCAAGCGGTATTGTTGGACAAAGTAAGGCGAATACCATTCTGCAAGGCTTTCAAAAGGCATCCGGCTTAACAGCAGTGCTTCAAACGGTGACAGCAGGTAAGCCGTATTACATCGTCACATCCGCTGCACAAGCGAACCAGTCGAAAGCACAGACGCTTCTTACTCAACTGCAAAAGGAAGCAAAGATCAGCGGGAAGATTCAAAAGACAGGTGCTTTAAAAAATGTCTACAGCTTGGAATCAGGCTATTTTAAAGACAACAAACAAGCAGCTTCAGCTGCAGCTCAGATTAAGAAACAAACCGGTGCTGCAGGTACTGTGCAGCGCGTGGGAAAAACAAAAAATTATATCGTGAAGCTCAATCAATTAAACGATACAGCTTACGCCAAAACGGTAGCTTTTTTCAAGAAAAAGAAATGGCGCTACACGTCCAAAAAGATTTCTTCTACACAGCCATATCAAGTCGTGACGGGAAACCTTTTAGGAGATGACCAAGTCAAAAAAGCAGCGGCTTTCTTCCAAAAGAAAAAAGTATCTGCGACAACGAAAAAAACTGGCAAGGTATCAGACAGCACGTATCGACTCGTGGTCAATCAAGCAGTGGACCAAGCGAAAGTGAATAAAGGGGCCGCCTACTTAAAAACGCAGAAGCTGACAAGCAGCATAACCACAAGTAAGGGACAGGCTGTCAGCAAAACGTATAGTCTCAAAACAACACCTGTATTTGAACAAAGTAAAGTGAAACAGGCTCAAGAGATCATCAAGAAAAATGGCGTTGCCAGCAGTACAAAAACGCTGACAGAAGCGGTCAAGCAATACCGTATCACGACAGAGCCGACAGTGAATCAGACAAAACTGAATCAAGCACTCAGCTATTTGACGAAACAAAAAATGAAGGCCGCTGCTCAAAAAACAGGCGCAGCCGATTATGCTCAATATCAGATCAAAACAGGTGCCATCTCAACCGCTGCACTGCGTGATCAAGGCATGGCATTTTTCAAAAAACGGAATGAAACCGCAGCGTATACAACAGCAACGAAACCAACTTACAAAATCAACATTACGCAGCAATTTACAGGATTAACAACTGTAAATGAAGCCATTGCTTTTGTGAAAAGCCAATATGGCTGGACCGCCACAGCCGTAAAAATTAAAAATGGCCCAATGGTTATGCAAACGAACTACAACCTTACTGTCAATGAGATGGTCAACAAACAAATGAAGGTGTCGCCACAGACAGATGGTGCGGCCTATGTCTATGCAGCATATGTAGACCAAGCAACATCGACAGTGAATACGGATGGCTTAAATGTCCGTTCTACACCTGATTCGAGCTCTGCAAGCAACATTGTGGCACAGCTCAATAAAGGAGCAAAAGTAAAACAGCTTGGGAAAGAAGGGAACTGGATCAGGATCAACCTCGGCTGGAGAAATGCAAGTGCAGCAGAGGTGCAAAAATATGTAGATCCAGCTAATATTGCAGAAGGCACGCAATCTTATTTTCAATTTCTGAAACTCTCTGAAGCTGCGAATCTCAATCCAGCAGAGGTCAATTCAAAGATTTTAGCAGGAAAAGGGATTCTTGCGGGTAAAGGACAGGCCTTTATTACAGCAGCAAAAACGTATCATATCAACGAAATTTATCTTATTTCTCATGCGTTGCTTGAAACGGGTAACGGAAGTTCCATTTTAGCGAATGGTACAATGTTTAATGGAAAGAAAGTATATAACATGTATGGCATTGGCGCATATGACAGCAATCCGAATTATCTTGGTGCAAAGTATGCGTATGAACAACAATGGTTCACGCCAGAGACTGCCATTATTGGCGGAGCAAAATTCATTGGAAACAGCTATATCAATAATGCCACATACAAGCAAGATACAATTTATAAAATGCGCTGGTCGGCTGCAGCGACTCATCAATATGCAACAGATATTGGCTGGGCTTCTAAGCAAGTCACTCGCATGTATAGTTTGTATAACCTGCTTGATGACTATACGCTGTATTACGATATCCCGGTGTATAACAAATAAAAAAACGTCCGTGCTTCCTAATGAGAAGCCGGACGTTTTTTGTGTAGGAGCAGCTGCTGTTCAATAAATGAGAGGAGCTGCTGACTTGATTGTCCCTTTGAATATTGGTTCCATTCCTCAGCAAAGGTTTTGATTCGTTCTTTATTGTTTAATGCGTTTAGGTGCAAAAGCTCCTGCAAGAGCATGTCTTGAGTGACGCAAGCCTTACCAGGAATGATGTCTTCATAACGGTCGACTAAGCCGCGTTTCTCCCGATAAGTGTCTAAGTCATAAGTGAAGAACAAGACAGGCTTTTCGAGCAGTGCATACTCAAACACAATGGACGAATAATCTGTCACCAGGACATCACAAGCACAAAGCAATGGATAGAGCGGCTGATCGGACACATCAAATATCCATTCACCGTCTGTTTCTGCTTTCGCTAAATGTTTGACCGCAGGATGAAGCTTGACGAGCAGAATGTAATCGCCATTCAGCTCAGTTTGCAGCTGCTCTTTTGAAAAAGGCAGCACAAGACCGTCCATTGCAAAGTCTCGATAGGTCGGTGTATAGAGCAGGATCTTTTTCCCTTTTGGAACATCATTCAGCTTCAAGGAAGGCTGATGCTGTTCATAGTACACATCCGTCAGTGGTACACCAGTTGGTAAAAAGCGTTCATCATTGACCCCAAACGAGGTCTTGAAAATCTCACGCATGTGATCTGAGCCTGTCACAATGTAATCGAAAGACGCATAGACACGTTTGAAGCGTTCGATGTCACGGGGACTTCGTTCAGAATTTGAAGCATCTTCAAGCCCGAACTTTTTCAAAGCCCCATTGGCATGCCATACTTGAATACAGGTGGTAGAAGGCCGTTTTCTGAGCACACTCGTCATGAGAAAGTAATTATCCGTCACGACAACCTTGCTTTTAAACATCGTATATATACATTGAATGAGATGGAGAGGATTTTTTTCATGAAAATAGCGAAATGACAGATGAGGCCCGTCCTTTTCTATCGCAGAAGCATGCTTCGTATAGAGGATAGTGAGCTTCATTGTCATGTTCGCCTGTTGTTGATAAGTATGAATGAGAGCAGCCGCATTCTCTTGGAATGAAACAAGCAGCGTCACCTGGTTTTCACGAGGTTTCACGCCGCTCATCAGCCATCCAATGAAAGAAATAAAAGCTGCGTAACATGAAATCATCATTGAGCGTATATTCATCATTTATCAGTCTCTCACAGCTGCTTCGTCTGATCCTTTACTTGCTCAGGATAGTAACGTTTTTTTCCTTTGCTTTCTTTCAATACGGCAAAAGCGTACTTAGGAATATTGAGCATTCGTTTCCATCTCCATGGATTCACAATCAATCTGTACAGCCATTCTGTATTTGTCTTAATCATCCAGCGTGGTGCACGCTTCACCGTTCCGCTAAATACATCAAAGCTTCCGCCTAAACCGATGCAAACAGCCTGCGGGAATAAATGGCGGTATTCGTAAATAAAGTTCTCTTGGTTTGGATAACCTAATGCAACGAACACCATATCAGGTTTCGAGCGCGCGATTTGCTTCGCTACGAAACGTTTATCGGCTTGATAGCCGTCACAGCTTCCGGCGAGGACCACATTTGGATATTCCGTATCAATTCGCTGTTTCACAGCCTCAAGCACTTCTTTTTTCGCACCATATAAAAAGATTCTTTTAGACTGCTTGTTTGCTAGGTCAAGCATAGACATGAAGACATCAAAGCCGGCAATTCTTGACTTAAGCGGACTTTGGGTCATGCGGGACATCAATACGACGCCTACGCCATCCGGCAGTACATAATCCGCAGATGAGACGACTTGATGGTACGCATTATCCTTCATGACGGCATAGCCTATCTCTGGATTGACAGTCGCAATCATGGCGCCTCTTCTCTGAGAAATATGATGCTGGTTCATATAGCTGATAAATTCATCTAAGTCGCCGTTTACATAAGAAAGGTTAGAGACCACTTCTGTTTGCATTGTTTAGACCTCCTTTTTAACTTGTTATCTATGAACGTTCATTGTAAATTCATTCTTCGCCTACTCATCATTTTATCACAGATGCTCCATGAAATATTAACAATAACTTTACAAACCTTTAAATTTCATGACATTTTCATCATTTCATCTCGACGATCCTTTGTGAAACATTGATTCTTCGGACTTTTCCTCCTGCGCCCAGTAAATTGGAAATAGTTTGTCTTTACATCCGCTTAACGTTTGGTGGGCGCTGTGATATAATGAGGTTCCGAAGAGCGAATCGAATATCACAGAATTACGGATAAATTACTGCACGAATGCAGTCGAATAAGGATTGAAGAAAGGAGTTTGTTTGCAATGAAGAAAGTTATAACTTACGGTACATTTGATTTATTACACTGGGGGCACATTAAGCTGCTAGAACGTGCAAAGCAGCTTGGAGATTACTTAGTGGTGGCCATCTCTACAGACGAGTTTAATTTACAAAAATCAAAAAAAGCTTATCACAGCTACGAGCATAGAAAGCTGATTCTTGAAACCATTCGTTATGTAGACGAAGTCATTCCAGAAAACAGCTGGGATCAAAAAGTCCGTGACGTGCAAGAGCACGATATTGATGTGTTTGTCATGGGAGATGACTGGGAAGGTAAATTCGATTTCTTAAAAGAACATTGCGAAGTCGTATACTTGAAAAGAACAGAAGGCATCTCGACAACACAAATTAAGGAAGAAATTGCAGGACTTTAATAGATCGAAAAAAAGTACTTCTTATCTTTTGGTGAGAAGTACTTTTTCATGTAAAATACAATGAGTAAGCCATCAATATTATGAAGGAGAGCTTCCTTTGTTTCAAAATTGGATGAAGAAAAAAGTTGAAGACACATTGGATCAATCTGAACAACATGAAACAATGGCATCAATGGACGTGCCTGATATGGACTATTACTTTATTATGGGTGATGTGCCAAAACAGGATGAGAGCTTAACGAAATCTTTAAAGGCAAGAATAAAGCCATTGGCTGATCAGCATAAACGTACTGCAATTTTAACTTTAAATTACGATGCAAATGTGAAAGAATGTATTCATAGCTTGGAGGAGACATTTCCTAACCAAGTGGACATCTTGAATGTATTTGAACACTATATCTTACCGGAAAGCGGAAGTAAAAGACGTTACTCAGAATTTATTGCCGGTGAATCATCACATCAGATCAATGAAGCTACTTTTCCAGAAGGTGCATCCACGATTCAAGTGACGAGATATGAATTGCCTTCTTCTCCCATTTGTTATATTAATCAATATAATGAAGAGCAGCAATTAGTGAAGAGGGAAGAATACAATTGGCAGGGCATTTTGTGCAGAGTACAAAGCTTTGTTCCACATTCAGGTGCTCTATACTTAGAGGAATTAATCAATGACGACGGCAGCATCTATATGGAGATCATTTATCCTGGTGATGCAAAAAAGAATCCAGTTCGGCATATTAATTGGTATAAAAAAACAGGAATTCAAACATTTACAAAGAAGACGGATATTAAACAATTATGGCTATCCAGCATTCAATCACAAAATGACCGTTTGAAACTGATGATCACAGAGGACCGTGATCAAGACCGCCACCTGTTTAAAATCGATCAGCCTGAAACAACCTATTACGCTGCATTTGTGCATCACGCACATTATGAAGAAGATCTGCATCAAGTCAATTCTCAATATGGAGAATTATTTAAACAAATAAGAAAGCAGCAAGTGGATGCTGTCTTTTTTGGGGATACTAAACATAAAGAAGATGTCGAAAAATTATTGGGAGAACAAGCCTATTTTTATCTTGTTGAGACTGTTTGGAATACGGCGATTCATCATATGCTCGAAAATCGTGAGCATAAAGATGAACTGAGAGGGATCGTAGACAGCATGAAATGGGCCTTGCGTGATCTAAGCTCTGAGCATCATGTTCTTCACCTTCAACTTGAGTTAAAAGATGAAATGAGTCATGCGGATCATGTGCAAATTGATTTCGCAGGATATGATCGAGTGAATGGAGCTGAAATCATCTCTCAAACAATCGATGAGAACCATCAAGTCAGCTTCCCAATCGGCCATTTTCAAACAAAGAAAAACATTGAAATCAACCAAACGAAATTTGTGGATTTTTACATTCGTTTTAATACAGAAGAACTTCAAGAGGTTTTGCAAAGGGTAGAAGTAGAAGGAGAATTGCTTACAAATAAACCATCGTCCATCGATGGATGGTCATATCAAACGAAAAACGGATATTATTCATGGAAGATAGGTTGAAGAATTTTGAAAGCATGTGAAATTAAATTGAAAAAAATTCTAACGATTATGTATATAAGTATTTTTAAGTTCTTATTCAGGCTTGTCAGTAAGCTGCCTCATAATCAAAAAACGGTTGTTTTTGAAAGTTTTAACGGAAAACAATTCAGTTGTAACCCGCGTGGGATTTATGAGTATATGAAGGAACATCATCCTGAATATACGCTGATCTGGAGCGTTAAAAAGGGTCATGAAGCACCGTTTAAGGAAAAAGGCATCTACTATATCAATCGTCTGTCATTGAAATGGATCTTTGCGATGGCAAGAGCTGAGTATTGGGTTGTAAACAGCCGTTTGCCGCTATGGGTTCCAAAGCCAGATCACACAACATACTTGCAGACTTGGCACGGTACGCCGTTAAAACGGCTGGCAATGGACATGGACGAGGTGCATATGCCTGGAACAAACACGAAGAAATACAAAAAAAATTTCACAAAAGAAGCATCGAATTGGGATTATCTCATTTCTCCAAATGCCTACTCGACTGAAATCTTTACACGTGCGTTCCAATTCCAAAAGACCATGATTGAGTCAGGATATCCGAGAAATGACTTCCTTCACAATCAAAACAATGAAGAAACGATGAGAGCACTGAAACAAAAAATGAACCTGCCGCTCGATAAAAAATTGATCTTATATGCACCGACATGGAGAGACGATCAATTTTATAAAAAAGGGCAGTACAAATTTGATTTAGACCTTGATCTGCATGAGTTGAGAGCTGCAATCGGAGATGAATATATCATCATTCTGCGTATGCACTATCTAGTTGCTGAAAACTTTGATTTAGGGCCGTATGAAGGCTTTGCCTATGACTTCTCTCATTACGAAGACATTAGAGACCTTTATATGATTTCAGATCTGCTCATCACAGATTACTCATCTGTGTTCTTTGATTATGCAAACCTCAAACGTCCGATGCTGTTCTATGTGCCAGACATCGAAACATATCGTGACAAGCTCAGAGGCTTCTACTTCGACTTTGAACAAGAAGCACCTGGACCACTTGTGAAAGAGACAGCAAGTGTCATTGACTGGGTGAGAGAAACAGAACAGCCAGACTTTACACTACCAGAATCATTTGCACCGTTTTATGAGAAATTCTGTTACTTAGAGAGCGGGGAGTCGTCGAAACGGGTGGTTGAAGTGGTATTTGAATAAATAAAATAATAGGATAAAGGCTTACAGCTAACGGCTTGTAAGCCTTTTATCATGATATAAAGTGAAATATTCCTCAACATCTGTTACAATTATGAGCGGTGCTTTTTAAAAATAGTAATTCCAAAAACTTATATCTAAGGAAGATTAGAATGAACGCAATGTTGACGATACTAAAGGAGCAAATCAGTTCATTTCCGCTGATTATGCGACTTGCTGTTTATGAAACAAAATCAAAATATCAGATGAATTATTTAGGTGTTTTATGGCAGTTTTTAAATCCATTGATTCAAATGCTGGCTTACTGGTTTGTTTTTGGTATGGGCATTCGCGGTGGGCAGCCAATTGTCATTGGCGGCGTTGAAATCCCATTTATCATCTGGATGCTTGCCGGGTTAATCCCGTGGTTTTTTATTAGTCCGACAATTCTTGATGGGTCAAACAGTGTGTTTAAACGCATTAATATGGTATCGAAAATGAATTTTCCGATTAGTGCGCTGCCGTCTGTGGTGATTATGTCCAACTTGTTCAGCTACTTTGTCATGATGGGTGTCTATCTGATTGTGCTGATTTCCTATGGCATCTACCCTGACGCGCATTGGCTGCAATATATATACTATTTTATTTGTATGATCGCGTTTATGTTCTCGTTTAGTTTGTTTAATTCCACGATTAGCGTACTCGTGAGAGACTATCAATTTCTTTTACAATCCGTGACACGATTACTTTTCTTTTTGCTACCGATATTTTGGAATATTTCGGAAAAACTTACTGGAGATAAGGCGTGGATTGGAGATATTTTAAGACTGAATCCCCTTTTCTACATTATTGATGGTTTCAGAAATAGTTTGTTAAAGGGAGAATGGTTCTTCCATGATGTGAAATACACACTTTATTTTTGGCTGATCACGCTTCTTCTTTTAACAGTCGGTTCATTGCTTCATATGAAATTTAGGGATAAATTTGTCGATTTTCTTTAAAAAGTAAGGAGATTATACGATGAAACTAAAGGTTTCGTTTCGAAACGTATCCAAGCAGTACGTCCTATATAAAAAACAGTCGGATAAGATTAAAGGGCTGTTTTTACCTAATAAAAATGAAAAAGGTTTTTTTGCTGTTCGTGATGTGTCCTTTGATGTATATGAAGGCGAGACGATTGGTTTTGTAGGAATTAACGGGTCTGGAAAATCGACAATGTCGAACCTTCTAGCGAAAATCATTCCACCGACAAGTGGTGAAATTGATATGGACGGCCAGCCTTCGTTAATTGCCATTGCTGCAGGGCTGAACAACCAATTAAGCGGGAAAGATAACATTCGCCTAAAGTGCTTAATGATGGGGCTGACGAATAAAGAGATAGATGAGCTTTATGAAAAAATCGTAGAGTTTGCGGATATTGGCGACTTTATTGACCAGCCGGTTAAGAGCTATTCAAGTGGAATGAAATCACGTCTTGGCTTTGCTATTTCAGCGCATATCGATCCAGATATCCTCATTATTGATGAAGCACTGTCTGTTGGAGACCAAACCTTCTATCAAAAATGTGTGGACCGCATTACAGAATTCAAGGAACAAGGAAAGACGATCTTTTTTGTCAGTCACTCCATTAGCCAAATTCAAAAAATCTGTGATCGGGTGGCTTGGATGCATTATGGTGAGCTTCGTATGTTTGATGATACGAAAAAGGTCGTGAAGGAATATAAGGAGTTTGTTGATTGGTTTAACAAGCTTTCCAAGAAAGAGAAACAAAAATACCAAATGGAACATAAAGAAGGTAGAAAAGGTGTACAAAAGACGGAAAAGGTGTCTCGTTATCAAGAGAACGGAAAACGCCGCTCATTGTTCGGACCCGTATTTCAAGTGACAGTTTTAGCGGTCTTAACGATATTGCTAGCCTTATCAATGTTTTCAGATCGCCCGCTTCGTACACTGGCGACATTTGGTGCAATCCCATCAGATAAGACAGAAGCGCCTCAGTCGAAGCATCCGCAGACCAAGGGAGCGCCCGATATGAAAAAGGTGGATCAACAGCTGATAGTCACGGCAGATCCACTTACGGTTTACAAAGACCAAGCCATGAAAAAAAAGGCCGATATCACTTTGGTATTTGGACAAGAAGTACAGGCTGTGGCTGAAAATAAACAAACCGTTCAAATTAAAACTGCGTCAGAAACGTATTTTGTTAAACCTGCTGCGCTTCAAAATGCAGAGGATTTAAAGTCATTATCCATTGGACCAGGACAGTTTAATTCCTATGTATCACCTGCATCGGCAGGTTCGTATGAGTATTTACTGTCTTTCCTTGGAAAAGAAGAATCTGTGCTGAAACAGAGAATGCAAACGCTGAGTTCAGTGAAAAATGATCAAGGAGATACGATTGAGCAATTGACCACAGAGAAAACCGACTATGTCATTCAAAATGGTCAGGCAAACACGATTGTGTTTCGCGATATTATGCCAATCTCTCCTTCCACACTTGGGCTGACAGAACAAAATGTCTGGATGAATGAGAAACGAACAAAGTTCGCAGTGAAGGGCGAAAACAACCTGTTTGTCATTGATAATGAACAGCATACACTGACTATTTCAGTCATTAAATAAAAAAGCTGCCGATGCCGGCAGCTTTCAGCGTGTAGACAAACCCTCGCATTCGGTGTCAGGTCTGCGCTCCGGTGCTCACGAATGTTTCAATTCGCTCCGCTCCGGTACTCACCCTTCCTAGACTGCAAAGGTTTTCTATCACGCTGAAAAGAAAACAAAGGGCTAAAATAAAGATCATTTTAGCCCTTTGTCAATAATCTGAAAGCTGCCGATGATGGCAGCTTTTTTTAATTCACTTCTTCTTTTTCGAGAAGCTGTTTCATAAATGGAATGAGTTTCTTTTTCAATTCTTCATCCTGAAGAGCAAACTCAAGCGTCGTTTCGATGAAGCCTTGCTTCTCGCCGACATCGTATCGTTTCCCTTCGAAATCATAGGCGAATACGCGCTGGATGTCATTTAGCTTTTGAATGGCATCTGTCAGCTGAATTTCTCCGCCTGCACCAATCTCTTGTTGATCTAGGTACATAAAAATCTCTGGTGTGAAAATGTAGCGCCCTAAGATGGCTAGGTTTGATGGTGCTGTTCCTTGCGGCGGCTTTTCAACAAAGTTTTTGACTTGGTAGCGGCGTCCTTCTTGTGTAAGAGGGTCGATGATCCCATAGCGATGTGTATCGCTGTCAGCTACTTGCTGAACACCGATGACAGAGGAAAGAGTTTTTTCGTATTCGTCCATCAGCTGGCGAAGGCCAGGCGTTTCGGCTTGAACAATGTCATCACCTAATAAAACAGCAAAAGGCTCATCACCGATAAAGTTGCGTGCGCACCAAACGGCGTGTCCAAGTCCTTTCGGCTCTTTTTGACGTATGTAATGAATGTCAGCAATGTTAGAGGACTTTCTCACTTTTTCTAAAAGCTCGCTCTTTCCCTTTTCCTCAAGATTGCGCTCTAACTCTGGTGCAAAATCAAAATGATCCTCAATGGCTCTTTTCCCTTTTCCAGTGACGATAATAATGTCTTCGATTCCTGATTCAACAGCTTCTTCAATAATATATTGAATGGTTGGTTTATCAACGATTGGAAGCATTTCTTTAGGCATTGCTTTTGTTGCAGGGAGGAAACGTGTTCCGAGACCTGCAGCTGGTATAATGGCTTTACGTACTTTTTTCAATGAACTTTGCACCTTCCTTACATATAGAAAAAATGATTTGACTTCATTTTTCATCTTTCATAAAGTGTAACTTACAAATGATAGAAATGACAAATGATTTACGATAAATGTATGAGCTGATTCAATTCTATTGTAATGAGTCTGTGTAAATTTTTATGTTGAAAAGAGTAAAGGCGATGTAAAAATTGAAAACAGAATGATTAGGATTCGTTTCTATTCTTTTGTATAATACACTTATAAATGAGAAGGAAAGAGGCATCGACTATTGAAAACATTACATGTAATGACTGTATTCGGGACGAGGCCTGAAGCGATTAAAATGGCACCCCTTGTCCTTGAGCTGAAAAAACATCCGCAAATCAAATCCTCAGTCACTGTGACTGCACAGCATCGGCAAATGCTTGATCAAGTGTTGAAAGCCTTTAACATTCAACCGGATCATGATTTAAATATTATGAAAGAACGTCAGACATTATCTGAAATCACATCAAATGCACTATTGAAACTAGATCAATTATTCCAAGAGGAGAAACCTGATATTGTCCTTGTTCATGGAGACACCACTACAACCTTTGCAGGAAGCTTGGCCGCATTCTATCACCAAATTTCAGTCGGTCATGTTGAAGCGGGTTTAAGAACACATAATAAGTACTCACCGTTTCCAGAAGAATTAAACCGTCAAATGACAGGAAGCATTGCAGATATTCATTTTGCGCCTACACATGAGGCTAAGCAGAATCTTTTAGTTGAAAATAAAAAAGCAGAATCTATTTTTGTAACAGGTAATACAGCAATTGATGCATTGCAAACAACGGTTACAGATCAGTATCAACACCCTATTTTAGAGAAAATAGGCACAGATAAAATGATCTTGTTAACGGCCCATCGCAGGGAGAATCTCGGCCAGCCGATGAAGAACATGTTTAGAGCGATTAGGCGTATTGTAGAAGAGTTTGAAGATGTTCAGGTTGTATATCCTGTACATTTAAACCCTGCTGTTCGTGATGCGGCTCAGACAGAATTCAGTGATCTTGACCGTGTGCACTTAATTGAGCCGCTCGAAGTCGTTGATTTCCATAACTTCGCTGCTGCCTCATACTTTATATTAACGGACTCCGGCGGTGTACAAGAGGAGGCGCCTTCTTTAGGGAAGCCAGTATTAGTGCTTCGCGATACAACAGAGCGCCCTGAAGGCGTGGAAGCTGGCACGCTTAAGCTCGCAGGTACTGATGAAGAGACCATTTACAAGATGGCAAAACAGTTGCTAGTCGATCAAAAAGAGTACGACAATATGTCGAAGGCATCTAACCCTTATGGTGATGGACGAGCTTCGAAACGAATTGCTGAGATGCTTCTTTACCAATATGGCTTAACGGATGTCAAGCCACTCTCATTTCTAAAAACTGATCGTTCTACCAGCTAGAGGACAATTTTCGACAGGTGTTACATTTTCTAAATCAAAATGTGGTATTATAATGGCATATATTAAGATATGAGTGGTTTTTTTGTAATATAATTTACAATCCATTCATATTAAAATATTGCCATTTTTTTATTTGACATGATTGAAAGGGGTATTAAGTATGATTTATGCAGAAATATTAGCTGGTGGGAAAGGCTCTAGAATGGGTAATGTAAATATGCCAAAACAGTTCTTGCCATTAAATAATCGCCCTATCATAATTCACACTGTTGAAAAATTCCTATTAAATGATCGTTTTGAAAAAATTATCATTGTAACTCCCAAAGAATGGATCAACCATACGAAGAATATACTAGAAAAATACATACATGCTGATGATAGACTAGTAGTAATAGAGGGCGGAATTGATCGAAACGAATCGATTATGAGTGGGGTTCGTTTTATTGAAAAAGAGTATGGACTAAATGACGACGATGTTATTGTGACACATGATTCAGTGCGCCCATTTTTAACCCATAGAATTATTGAGGAAAATATCAATGCCGTTCTAGAACATGATGCTGTTGATACTGTTATACCTGCTATAGATACCATTGTGACTTCAGAAGATGGAACAAATATCACTGATATTCCAGTACGTGATGTTATGTATCAAGGTCAAACACCTCAAAGCTTTAAGATATCGCTCTTAAAAAGGCTTTATAGCGAGTTGACAGAAGAACAGAAAAAGGTACTTTCAGATGCTTGTAAAATTTGTATTTTAGCAGGGCAGAAAGTGAATTTAGTCCGAGGCGAGGTATTTAATATAAAAGTAACGACACCATACGATTTAAAAGTTGCGAATGCTATTTTACAGGAGAACATAAAAAATGATTAATCAAACATATCGATTGGTTTCTGCTAGACAATTTGAAGTGACTTATAAGGATAAGGAGTTTACATCTGGACAAGTCGTTATTAGACCAACCCATCTGTCAATATGTGCTGCGGATCAACGCTATTTTACAGGAACAAGAGGTAAGGAAGCAATGGACAAAAAGCTTCCAATGGCGCTGATTCATGAGGGTGTAGGAAAAGTAATGTATGACCCTACTGGAACGTTCAAAGTCGGAACACATGTAGTGATGGTTCCAAATATCCCAAATGAAGAAAACGAATTTATTGCAGAGAACTACTTGCGCTCTAGCTATTTTAGATCAAGTGGTTTTGATGGATTCATGCAGGATTATATGTTCATGAATCCGGATCGTCTTGTAGCTTTACCAGAGCAAATGAATCTTCATGTTGCGGCTTTTATTGAATTGATCACCATTGCAGTTCATGCAATGAGTCGATTCGAAAGAGTGGCTCACCAAAAGCGAGATGTTTTTGGGGTTTGGGGTGATGGTAATCTAGGATTTATCACCTCTTTAATACTAAAAAAACGTTATCCATCTTGTAAGGTGTACGTTTTTGGAAAGAACCAATATAAACTAGAGCATTTCTCTTTTGTTGATGAAGTTTACCAAATTAATGACATTCCAAAAGAAGTTCGTGTTGATCATGCATTTGAATGCGTCGGTGGACGTGGCAGTGAAAGTGCGATTGAACAAATCATTGATTTCACTCAACCAGAGGCTTCTGTGGCATTATTAGGTGTTTCAGAATATCCCGTGAAGGTTTCCACAAGGATGGTTCTAGAGAAAGGAATTATTCTCATAGGAAGCAGTAGAAGCGGCAGCAAAGACTTTGCCAATACAGTAAATCTATTAAATGAATTTCCTGAGATTACAGATTATTTGGAGACATTGATTGGCACAGTCCATATTGTGAGAAGTATAGAGGACATTGGAAAGGCATTTGAAGAAGATCTGACTTCTTCTTGGGGAAAAACAATAATGAAATGGGAAATCTAACAACGATGCACATGACAAAAATGGTGAAAATTTTTTTCCGAATAGTCTATAAGATTTTTTCTAAATTGTTTCAAGTGAGCCAGCAAAAAATCGTGATCGCTTCTTATAGAGACAATGAAATAAACGATAATTTCAAAAATGTTTATAAAGAATTAAGAAGTCAATCCAATTTGAAGATTATTCTCTTATTTAGAAAATCGGAAAGTGGCTTTCTAGGAAAACTTTTCTATATCATTTATTTATTAAAATCTCTTTATCACATTTCTACTTGTAAGGTGCTCTTATTAGATGATTACTATTATCCTCTTTATTTAATTAAAAAGCGGCCGGAAACAAAGGTAGTTCAAATTTGGCATGCCTGTGGTGCATTTAAAAAATTTGGGCACAGTATTAAAGACAAACAGGGAGGACCTTCATCAGAATATTTAAAAGTAGTGCCTGTTCATTCAAATTATGATTATGCAATTGTGAGCTCTGAAGAAGCAATTGGTCCATTTTCTGAAGCGTTCGATATGCCCAAGGAAAAAATATTAGCAACAGGTGTTCCAAGAACTGATTTTTTCTATTCTGAAGATCAAATATATGAAGTGAAAAAGAGGTTTGACAAGGAATATCCCGAATTGAAGAATAAAGTGAAAATATTGTACGCTCCAACTTATAGAGGAGGAGTAAATAAGCAATATGGCGAGCAATTTCTATTGAATCAAGAAACACTTTTCAAACATTTGAGCCGGGAGCATTATGAGTTGCTCATTAATGTGCACCCTTATATGCGAAAAAGTGTTTTTGGAGATATAGATTTATCTAAAAAGTTTTCTTTGTATGAACTAATGATTATTTCTGATGTATTGATTACAGATTATTCTTCAGTCATTTTTGAATATAGTCTTTTGAATAAACCAATGTTTTTCTATTGTCCAGACTTAGAGAACTATATGCAGGAGAGAGATTTTTATTATTCATTTCCAGAGTTTGCGCCAGGACCTATAAGAACGAAAATAGAGCCTCTCATTGAGGATTTGAAGAATATAAGGTTGAATAAAAAACAAATCAATTACCATTCATTTTCAAATCGGTTTATGAATCGTTGTGATGGAAATTCTACAGAGCGAGTTGTTTCACTAATACTAAGCTTAATAAATGAAACAATGAATGAAGGAGAGAGAGTTTTTGAAATTTAAACTAGGGACACTATTTAGGAAACGGAGTGTTCAAAAAAATCTTGACCATGTAGATGAAGTAAGTGAAGAAAAATTATTCTCACTTTTCGATAAAGCAGAAGATGTCATCGTGAATAAAAATATTCCCCAAAGAGAAATAACACAATTTCAATGGAACGAATCATTTTTAACGATCGAGGGGTATATGTACATTGATGGTATCCCCTTGCAAAGAGAAGATACGGTAAGAAGAAAGTTATTGATCGTTCAAAAAGGGGCTATTATAAAATCTATTCCTCTAAAGAATCAAAGGTTAAACGAAACAAATAGACAACAACTAGGGCTTTCTGAACAATATGAATGGGCTGGTTTTTATCAGGAAATAAACTTCTCAAAGGTAAATGGTGGCAAGCCATTACCACAAGGAAACTTTCATTTATATTTAGAATTAGAAGTATTAGATGGGAATAATCTCAAGTACCATGAGACTCATACGCTGGGCAATATAAACAATTTCCTGAAGCAGGATATCTACGCAACGAAAATGGAACATTTTTCAGCTAAGAAAAGAGTGAAATATAATTTCATTGTCACATACGATGAAGAGGAAAAAACTGCACATGTATCATCACACAAACTCCAAGAAATTGACCAGGGTGCAATAGAGACTACTATGAAAAATGAAAATCGAATCATACGTAAAATGAAGCGTGTTATGTTTCAAATCTTATATCAACTATTTTGTTTCCTGCCAGTAAAACAGAAAAAAATTACTTTCGCATCAGATAGTCGCACTGACTTATCAGGGAATTTTGAATTTGTCTATCAAGAGCTTTTAAATAGAGAAGAAACGTTTGATTTTCAATTTTTCTTAAAAGAAAGCATTAATACGAAAAAAAGTATAGCAGAATATGTACGAATGGCCTATCATTTTGCTACAAGTAGGCATATTTTAATTGATGATTTCTATCCGATCATCTATCCATTGAAAATTCGTAAAAATGCGGATCTTGTCCAGCTGTGGCATGCAGTGGGCGCATTTAAGACGTTTGGTTATAGCCGTATTGGTCTGCCAGGTGGACCGTCACCAACATCCAAAAATCATAAGAATTATACGAAGGTCATTGTCAGTTCTGATCATATCCGGAAGCATTATGCTGAAGGCTTTGGAGTAGATATTGAAAATGTCATTTCCACAGGAATACCTAGAACAGACTTCTTTTTCGATGAATCAAAAAAAGAAGAAGTCAGATCAAGGTTGTATGAAGAATTTCCTTTTTTAAGAGGGAAAAAAGTGATTTTATTTGCCCCGACATTTAGGGGAAATGGTCAGCAGTCCGCTCATTACCCGTTTGAAGTATTAAATTATGATCAGCTTTATCAAGAGCTGAGTGATGAATATATCTTTTTGTTCAAGATACATCCATTTGTTAAGAATCAAATAAATATTCCTTATCAATATAGTGAATTTTTCTATGATTTTTCTGATTTTAGAGAGATTAATGAGCTGCTTTTAATTGCGGACGTTCTTGTAACTGACTATTCATCTGTTTGTTTCGAATTTGCACTTTTGCAAAAACCAATGATTTTCTTTAGCTATGATGTGGACGAGTATATTCGGACTCGTGATTTTTATTATGAGTATTTCTCCTTTATTCCGGGACCACTTGCTAAAACATGTAATGAGCTGGTGTCAATTGTTAAAAATAATCAATACGAATTTGAAAAATTAGATGCGTTTGTACAGTATTTCTTTGATGATTTGGATGGTCTTTCGAGTAAAAGAGTAGTAGATGCCATCTTATTAGAGCAAAGTGAAGATGATAAAAAAGAAATTCAGTAAAAAACACCTTTCATGGAGAAAGGTGTTTTTTTATTAAGAGGCTTCCAAACTTTCCTTCAATTCCTTCTTCACATTCGCAAGGCTGCTGTCATCAAGCTGGTAGTAATAAATGTTATTGATACGTGTGCCTGATCCTTTCAACTCGTGCTGCTTCACATGCTGTCTTGCATCACGATAATCATTCATCATCGTCCACATATCATCAAATGACATGTTTGTCTTCATATTATTTTCTACGACTTTGAACATATCGCCGAATTTCGTAATAGATGAAATGTTGGCACCTTTTGCAATGATGCCTTCAATGACCTGACGCTGTCTTTGCTGACGTCCGAAGTCACCTTTTGGATCTTGCTTTCTCATTCTCGTATACGCAAGGGCTTGATCCCCATTCAGGTTAATTTCTCCTGTACCAAATGAATGGCCGTCATAACTAAATGCAAACGTGCTATTTACTGTAATGCCGCCAAGTGTATCAACAATATCTTTGAAGCTTTCCATGTTGACTTTGACAAAGTAATCAACAGGTACATCAAGCAGTTCCTCTACAGTATCTGCTGCCATTTGTGTACCGCCGAATGCATAGGAGTGGTTGATTTTATCCATTGTGCCTTTTCCGACAATCTTCGTATACGTATCACGCGGGATGCTCACCATCTCGGTCGTTTTCGTTTTTGGATTTACTGTCATGTATATTAATGTATCTGCACGGCCTCGATCATTTTTTCGTTCATCGACACCCATGACTAAAATAGAAATCGGGTCTTTCTTACTTAAATCGACATCTTTGTCACGCTTATCTGACTTCTTTAAATTCTCCTGAATGCCTGCGACGGTCGATGCTGCTGTGTTCCAAAGATGATATGCGTATCCGCCAGTTGCTAATACGAATAAGCCAATAATCGATAAAACAATCCAAAGAACCTTTTTCTTCTTTCTTTTTCTTTCAGCTCTCATAATGTCCCTCACCTTTTCTATGATTCTTCCATGATTATAGGTTTACGAATCTTGATAAACAAGTTATTTTTTTACTCTGAACCTAGATATAGACGTTGTAACAAAAAAAAGGTTTCAAAAAACCTTAAATTTACCTTAAAATAATAACTTATAAGACGATACAAAGACATGAGGTGAAAAAAATGAAGAAAATCGTCGTTTTACCGTTCTTAATACTGCTACTAGGTATCGTGCTCACAGCATGTGGAACGGCCGAGCAGTCCTCAGGAGAAAACAAGACAAGCAGTTCAACTCCTCAGGTACTGGAAGAGAAAGCTGAATTTATTGGAATGGCTGATGCACATACAGTCGAAGTGAAAAAAGTGAATACGACCCTAAGCTATGAATTTACGGATAATTTTAAAGATGTGTTAAATGAATTTAAACCAGGAGACACAGTAGAAATCTCTTACTTTATTAATGACAGTGGTCAAAAGGAAATCCAGAAGATTGAAAAACAGAAGTAAAAAAGATGGGCGGGATGAACAAAATTGAAGAAAACAGGCGTTACACTAATCGTTCTCATGATACTGACTCTACTAGTTGCACCCTTTCAGTCTGCCATGGCAAGCTCGGCAATTTCAGTGAAATTGTCTAATTATATCGGAAACAAAACAAGTATGGATATCTCAACAACTGGGGAATACAAGCTATCAGGATCAAATGTTGCTGTGACAAAAAGATATGACGGCAAAAATAGATACGAAGTAGCCAACAGTATTGCAACTGCAGGGTGGAAAAATCCATCAACTATCGTCGTTGTAAATAAAGATGCTTTTGACCATGCAATGACCGTTTCTCCATTGGCTTACAAGCTAAATGCACCTATTCTTTACTCTGGTGCTGCTAAGCTAACAAAAGCAACTGAGACCCAAATTAAGAAAATGAAACCCGATAACATTCTAATCATTGGAAATACACAGAGTATCTCATCTACAACTGAAAAAGCTTTAAAAAAGTACGGAAAGATTAAAAGAATTAGTGGGAAAGATAAATTTGAAATTTCCCAAAAAATAGCTAAAGAGATGGGGAGCTATAAGCAGGCAATTGTTGCTGGTGGGGCTTCTTTTATGAATGGAACATCCATGATCTCTTATGCAGCTAGAAAAGGATATCCAATCTTATTAACAAAAAAAAGCTCACTTCCGTCTTATAAGATTCCTAGTAAGGTCATTGTTGTAGGAAGTACAAAAAGTATTAGTGAAAAAGTTGAGAAACAATTAAAAAAGACATCACAGGTGACAAGAATCAGTGGTGAAAATCGTTATGAACTTTCAGTAAATATCATTAAAAAATTGAATTTAAATGTTGATAAAGTTTACATTGCTAAAGGTTCAAGCTTTAAATATGCAATTCCTATGTCACTTTTAGCTGCGAAAAACAATCGTACTATGATTTATGTGAAAAAAGACTCTATCTCTTCTTCTTTAAAGAAGCTTTTGAAAGATAACGGCACACATACATATCATATTGCAGGCAGCTCAAGTGTGCTTTCAGATACACTAAAAAATTCATTAGCCAAACAAGTTTATCTGAAAAAAAATCAAAACTACCAATTGAATATTTCTAACGGAAAAATTTCATTAAAAGGCATAAAGACGTATAACACAGTAAGAGTTGTTCCTGAGAAATATTCAACAAAAAATGTCCTTCAAATTGCAGGAAAGCCGTATTTAGGCAGCGTAAACTTTGCAATTGAATCAGGGTATATCAGGCCGACTCTCGAAAATATTCCATTTGAAGACTATTTAAAAGGTGTAGTGCCAAATGAAATGCCTGCAAGCTGGAATGTTGAAGCGTTAAAAGCACAGGCAGTTGCCGCTAGAACGTATTCGGTGAAAAGTATTGGAAAAGTCGTCCCTGATACAACAGCCTTCCAAGTATATGGAGGATATAACTGGTACACAAATTCAACAAAAGCTGTCGATGCTACAAAAGGAAAGGTTCTGAAATACAACAATCAGCTCATTTCAGCAACCTATTACTCTAGCAATGGCGGTTATACAGAGGCAAGTGAAGAAGTATGGGGAAATGCACTGCCATACTTAGTGGCCAAAAAGGATCCAAAAGATCCAGTCAATCCATGGACACTGAAACTTTCTAAGAAACAACTAGGCACGACATTGACTGCCAGCACAGCAGCATCTGAGTGGTCTAAAGCAAAAGAGACAAATGCAGCTGACCTTGCAGGCCTGAAATCATGGCTGCTCAAAAACAAAGAAACCGCTGCATCTGATATGAAAATCGCATCGATTTCAAGCCTGACGTTCTCAGGGAAAACAAAAGGCCAGCGTGCAAAGACGGTATCGATCAAACTGACATACCATCTGAAAAACAAAACAGGCACATATTCGGTAAACAAAAGCACAACGGCAAGTATGAAGATGACCGAGTTTCGATCAGTCATGGGCGCAACAAAGGTGAAAAGCACGTTTGCGTCAGTCAAAAACAACACAAATGACTTCACGATTTCAGGAAAAGGATATGGCCACGGCATTGGTATGAGCCAATACGGAGCCAAAGCGAGAGCTGAATCTGGAAACTCGTATTCTTCCATACTCTCGTTCTACTATCCAGGTACAAAACTAACAAACTATTAAAAGGTAAAAGGAGGACATAGAAGATGCGCTCAATGATGAAAACAGCCATCCTCAGCCTCATCGCCATATTCATTATTGTTCCAACAGCTTCAGCGGACAATTCTGTATCACGAATAGATGGGGGCAATCGATATTCTTTATCTGTCAATGTGGCGAAAAAAGGTTGGGGAACAGCTAATACAGTTGTGTTAATAGGAAAGAAAGCGTATGCTGATGCAACAGCAGCTGTCCCATTAGCATATCAACATAATGCCCCGGTTCTTTTTACAAATAGTAAAAACCTTTCGTCAGAAACGAAGAAAGGATTAACGTCTTTAAAAGCGAAAAATGTGATTGCAATTGGTACGACAGCAAGTGTTTCAAATAATGTAATCAATCAAGTGAAAAAACTAGGTATTTCAACAAAACGAATTACCGGAAAAAACAGATATGAAATTTCTACGAATATTGCAAAGCAAATGAAAAGTCCTGCTGGTGTAGTGGTTGTAGAAGGTCATTCATATGCGCATGGGATTGCGATTGCGCCGTATGCGGCACAGAAAGGTTTCCCAATTCTATATACAGATAAAAAGGGACTTCGTTCTGAAATTTCATCTTTCGTAAGATCTAGTAATATTAAGCAAACAATTGTGATTGGCGGCGAATCATATGTCACCAAAGCCGCATACAGCAAGCTAAAGTCACCAACGAGAATTAAGGGTGCCAACCGCTATGATATTGCTGCAAAAATCGTGAATAAGTATAAACTGAGTACGAGCAATACGTATGTTGCTAGAGGCTTTGGTTATGCCTCTGCCCCTGCAGCTGCTGGAATCGCAGCTAAAGAAAAGAAAGCTCTTTTATTAACAAATGAGAAAACCTTACCAGTTCATACTAGATCCATTATTGGCAGCAAAAACATTTCGAAGTTTACAGTGGTAGGAAATTCTACAACGGTCACCAATACTGTAGCATCTCAATTAAAGAACCCGGTTGTAGGAAAAAACATATTCATTGATCCAGGACACGGTGCTCATGATTCTGGTGCTGTAGGATATGGTCTTTATGAGAAAAATTTAAACTTAGATGTAGCGAAGAGACTCAACACTAAACTGAAAAATGCAGGTGCACTCACTACTATGTCAAGAACATCAGACACATTTGATAGTCTTCAAACACGAGTGAGCAAAGGTGCGTCAGCAAATGCAGATATCTTTATCAGTGTCCATGCGAACTCAAATGATAACAGCAGTGCAAATGGAACAGAAACGTATTATGACAAAACCTATGCGGCTGCAAACAGCCTGAAGCTGGCGCAAAACATCCAGCCTAAAATGGTCAGCGCACTAGGTACAAGAGACCGTGGTGTGAAAACAGCTGGCTTCTACGTCATTAAATATTCTAAGATGCCGAGCGTTCTTTTAGAAACTGGTTTTGTTTCCAGTCCAGTTGATTCAAACATCTTGAAATCTGCTACGTATAAAGATCGATTAGCGTCAGGTATTTCAAGCGGTGTGTCAGGTTATTTTAGATAAGAAAACACAAAACTGAGGGGTGCCTCAGATAGGCTGCTCGAGAACGTACTCGGCAGCCTTTTTTCAAAAGTTCATGAAGCTCCTGGGTGAAGAAGGGTTCAAACCAAGGAGGTTGACTTCATGCGTTTTGATATCAAATGTATGTTACTGATTGCTGTTTCACTATGTTTATATACACCATCCGTTTTTGCCCAGCACGCTGTAACGAGGATAGAAGGAAGCAATCGATATGAGGTGGCTGTAAATACCGCGAAAAGGGGCTGGCAGGAAGCGCCTGCCGTTGTTCTTGTGGGCGGTGATGCTTATGCAGATGCCCTGAGTGCTGTGCCTTATGCCTATCAGCAAGGGGCCCCAGTCCTGTTAACGAATGCTGGCAGTCTTTCAGGTGCAGTAAAGACAGGGTTGCAGCAGCTGAAAACGAAGCGTGTAACGATTCTTGGCGGGACTGCGAGTATTTCTGAAAAAGTCGTGAAGCAGCTAAAAGCGATGAATCTATCCGTTTTCCGTATTCAAGGAAAGAACCGCTATGAATTGGCGGCAAATGTGGCTAAGCACATGAAGAGTGCTAGTGCGGCTGTCGTCGTGAATGGTTCTGCTTATGCTGATGCTGTCGCGATTGCTCCGTACGCTGCCAAACAAGGCTATCCCATTTTATTAACAGATGCGAAAGGACTGCGCGAGGAAACAGCCAATCTATTAAAAAACAAAGCAGTCAAGCGGACCATTGTGATCGGCGGAGAAGCAAGTATCAATAAAACTGCTTTTCAAAAGCTTCCCTCACCAGTCAGAATAAGCGGAGCCAATCGGTATGAGGTGGCTGCCCAAATTGCTAAAACGTATCCAATGAAGACAAGCCACACATTTATGAGTCATGGGTATGCCTATGCAGATGCAGCCGCTGCGGCAAGTATAGCAGCGAAACAGGGACAAACCCTTCTTCTCACAGATGCTCAAACGGTGCCGGATGCTATCAGAAAAGTCATTGGGGCCAAACAGATGTCAGCATTTTCTGTGGTAGGCGGAACATCAACCATTCAATCAAATGTCATCACACAGTTGAAAAATGCGGTGTTAGGCGAAACAATTTTTATTGATCCAGGTCATGGTGCGCAGGATGCTGGAGCGATAGGGAATGGGCTGCTTGAAAAGAACATCAATTTAGAAGTAGCATTAAAGCTGCGGTCGAGACTTCACCAAGCGGGTGCCCTTACTGTCATGTCAAGAACTTCTGATACATTTGACTCCTTGCAGACACGTGTCAGTAAAGGAGCCCAGGCAAGTGCTGATATATTCATCAGTATCCACGCCAACGCAAATGATAACAGCGGTGCGAATGGAACAGAGACGTATTATGATACAACATATGCGGCTGCTCATAGTGTCAAGCTGGCACAACAGGTGCAGCCCCGGATGGTCAGTGCCCTTGGAACAAAAGATCGCGGAGTGAAAACAGCAGGGTTCTACGTCATCAAATATTCTAGAATGCCGAGTATTTTGCTAGAAACCGGCTTTGTAACAAGTCCAATCGATGCGAGTATTTTAAAATCTACCGCTGCAAAGGATCGGCTGGCTTCTGGAATTGCAACGGGTGTGTCCAACTACTTTGACGTAAAATGAATCATGAATGATGTGTCAAGTTAAAAATACATTTCATTTTTGGTTATGTTTGTTATAATTGAAACATAGAAGGTGAATGGTTTACACATAAATCTTCAAACGACAGCAAACCGACAAATCATGAAGAGGTGACGATCTTGAAAAAATTAATCACAATGCCGTTTCTAGTATTGCTTCTAGGAGTATTGCTCACAGCGTGCGGCACAACAAATCAATCAAGCGATAACAAAAAGGATGACAGCAAAAAAGAAACAACTGAAGCAGCCGATCAAAACAAAGATAAGGCTGCGGACGAAAAATCAGAAGATCAATCATCAAATGAAAAAGCAGATGATCAAAGTAAAGAAACAGCTGCTCAAAAAGAAGAGCCGGCAAGTCAATCTGATGAAGAGGCAAAAGACAGCTCAAGCAAAGAAATTACAAAAGAAGAACCTGCTAAAGACCAATCAAAAGCTGACTCAAAAGCTGACTCAAAAGGTGACTCTAAAACAAAGAAAGAATCAACGACTAGTAAGAAAAATGAAATCACCAAAGAAGGCACATATGTCGGTTTGGCTGATGGACATACAATTGCTGTCAACATTGACGGCAAAGAAGTAGCTATTCAATTCGGAAATACATTTTCTAAACAAGTGAACAGCTTAAAAGAAGAATCAAAAGTGAAAGTAACCTATACAAAAGATGCAAACGGAACACTTCGATTAAAAACGATCGAATCTGTAAAAGCAAAATAAAGAAAAGACCCGGAGACCCGCAGAATTGCGGGTCTTTTTTACGTTCAAAAGGGCATAACTTGATATAAGTGCATATTCTTAACACAGTTTTACAAGACTTAACAGCGCATTTACATTTGCTTAATGTTGCTCTGCTAAACTGACTTTCATAGAACATCTCTTTACACAACAACTACTTTGAATGGTGAGGTGCAGGTCAGTGAGTGCAGAGAAAGCGATGAATCTTTACAGAGAATATGAAGTGAGACGAAATCACTCTTTTGCCTTAACAGAACATATGGTTCGTTATTTATTTGCAAAACGTTTCATAGATTTAATGTTCTCGTTCATCGGATTGATGTTGAGTACGCCAATCATTTTGCTGTTTGCTCTTTTGATTAAGCTGGAAACACCAGGACCAGCCTTTTATATGCAGGAAAGGGTCGGGAAAGACGGTGTTTACTTTAAATTATGGAAGCTCAGATCGATGAGAATTGACGCAGAAAGCGGAGGAGCGAAATGGGCGCAAAAAAATGACCCGCGTATCACCAAAGTGGGGGCATTCATCCGTAAAACAAGAATTGATGAACTTCCGCAATTTATCAACGTGTTAAAAGGAGAAATGAGTATCGTAGGCCCTCGTCCAGAAAGACCGATGTTTACCGCAGAATTTAATCGGACGATTCCAGGCTTCACAAAAAGATTGGCAGTAAAGCCGGGGCTGACAGGTCTTGCTCAAGTAAATGGCGGATATGAAATGAGTCCAAGTGAAAAATTAACACACGACTTACAGTATATTCAAAACTTGACATTTTCTCTCGACACGAAGATTATGGTAAAAACGTTAAAAGTCATCATGACTGGTGACGGAGCCAGATAAGTAAAGTAGGGAAGAGAAATGGCAAGTATGAAAAAACGCATGCTAGGCGGGGCAAAATGGACAAGCTTGTCCGCATTGATCATCACCATTATCCAAATCGCACAGTTCGCCTTTTTAGGGAACGTGATGTCACTCAAGGAGTTTGGACTTGTTGGCATGATCACAACTGTCACAATATTTACGCAGATTTTGCTTGATCTAGGAATTGGGGCAGCGATCATTCAAAAGGAACAAACGACAGAACGTCAATTATCTACATTATATTGGATCAACTTGCTCACAGGGATTATCTTGTTTTGTCTGCTCATTCTGCTAAGCCCAATGATAGCCGCTTTTTATAACCGGCCAGAGCTAGAGGGTCTGCTCAAGCTATTATCGATCATGTTTCTAATTGCACCGATTGGCCAGCAGTACCAGTATATGATGCAAAAAGACTTAGCCTTTAAAACATTAAGCATCATTGAAGCGATTGCGACCATCATATCGCTGCTCGTTTTACTCGTTTTCGCCTTCTTCATGAATCCGATTGTCGCCTATGTCATCTCTCAAGTGCTGCTGCAATCAGGAAAAGGTCTCATGTATGCAGCAGCTTATTGGAAGAAGTGGCGTCCATCACCTGTTTTTGCATTAGGAGAAGTAAAGGGATTTTTCTCATTCGGTGCATTCCAGCTCGCATCCAGACTGGTCAACCGAGCAGGATCAAACATCGACATGATTTTAATCGGCCGGTTTCTTGGAGCGGAAGCGTTAGGTATTTACAGCTTGGCGTATCAAATTGTGACAATACCCGTGCTGAAGATAAATCCGATTGTGACGAGAGTGGCTTTCCCAGTTTTCGCAAAAAGTCAGCAGGATCACTCCATGCTGCGAGAGGGCTTCCTAAGTATGACGAATATGCTCGCATTGGTTAGTTTTCCATTATTAATCGGCCTTGCTGCCGTATCAGACAGTTTTATAGAAGTCGTGTTTGGAGAGAAATGGCTAGTAGCGGTCCCGGTTTTAAATATATTGTGTATTGTCGGCCTGCTGCGTGTGCTGATGAATCCAAACGGTTCAATACTTCTTGCAAAAGGGAGAGCGGACTTAGCCTTTTATTGGGATACGGGGATGCTCATCGTGTATGGCTGCGCATTATATGCAGGTGTGACTACAGGCAGTCTGCTCACAGTAGCTTGGATCTACTCAGGTGTCAGCCTGCTCAACTTTATTGTCGGCAGATGGCTCATGGCATATGTCATTCAGCTTGATATGAAGGTGTATTTAAAATCACTTGGAAAACCTGCTGTCATGACGCTGCTCATGGCTGTCTGTGCGGTAGCTTTACATCAAGGGATGAAGCTGACGACAGCAGATATTTCACTTCAATTACTACTGACTGTTTGTGTCAGTGCTGCATTGTATGGCTTGCTGCTCATCAAAATGTATCCGCAGGCTGCAGGCAAATTATTGAGAAGAGGTCGTTCGTCATGAAGGTGTTATGGCTGACAAGTGTATATCCTAGTGAAAAACATCCGAGTGAGGGCGTGTTTCATGAAACGCAAGTGCAGGAGCTGCTCAAACAAGGAATAGAAGTGACTGTCATTTGCCCAAATCCAGTGAATCCACCGGTTTTACGGATGCTGAAGGCATCCTATCGGCAGAAAAGGGATCTGCCTGAACAGGAAGTGAGAAGCGGAGTGACAGTTTACAGACCGCCTTATCCAGCGCTCCCAGGACAGCTGAAATGGGCGCAGCCGAGTAAACGAATAGCGGCTTCCGTTCTCAGAGCAATGCAGCGTCATCAGCTGTCACCAGATTTTATCCATGCGCACTTTGCAATGCCGTCTGGCGGAGCGGCGGCTGTTATTCAGAAAGAAACGAAAATCCCTTATCTTCTGACCTTGCACGGCAGTGATGTGAACGTATATCCGAACTATAGCAAAGGGGCACAGGCAGCCTTTGAAACGGCGGTGAGGCAGGCATCTGCTGTTCTGACAGTGAGTGAGGAGCTGGCTAAAAAGACAAATGAGATGACGAAGGTAGAAGCAAAATGTCTTCCGCTTGGTATTCCGCTCCGATCATTTTCCAGAACGGAAGAAGGTCAAGAAGGCATCAGAAAGCACTTAGGTTTACCGCTTCAAGATAAGCTCGTTGTTTTCGTCGGGCGTTTAGTGAAAGAGAAGGGCTTGCTTGAATTAGCTGATGCTGTCAGCAGCATGGATGGGGTGAAAGCAGTCTTTGTTGGAAAAGGCCCCCTTGCAATGGAGCTCACAGAACGGGCGGGAGCATCTATTATACTCCCAGGCCAGGTGCCGAATGAGCAGGTGAGAGACTACTTAATGGCAGCTGATCTGTTTGCACTCCCTTCCTACAGTGAAGGAATGCCAACCGTCGTTCTAGAAGCGCTCGCTTTAAAGGTACCTGTCATTGCAACAAGGGTTGGTGGTCTCCCATCCTTATTTTCAACCTATCAACACCTGCTCGTTGAACCGCGTTCGACGCGTCAGCTGAAAGAGGCGATTCACGCCTGCCTTTATGAAAACAGCTGGAATGAAGAAGTGAAGAACGTTCTTCATGAAATAGTTCATACAGAATATTCATCAGAACATAATGCGAAGCATCTCATCCAGCAATATGAGAAGGTGCTCAATCAATCAACATCCATCGTTTAAACAAGATGAAATGTGCAAAGAATGATAGATAGATAAACAGCTTGGAACGGACAATATGCTTTTACTGAGAGGATGAAAAATGTTGAAGAAAATTGCTGTGATTGGAACAGGTTATGTCGGGTTAGTATCGGGTACTTGTTTTGCTGATATCGGAAATCGTGTCATCTGCTGTGACATTGATGAATCAAAAATCAACAGCTTAAAAAGTGGTGTCGTTCCCATTTATGAACCAGGTTTAAAGGAATTGATTGAAAAGAATACAGAAGAAGGAAGACTGTTTTTTACAACGAATATTCCTGCAGCTATTAGGGAATCAGAGATTATCTATATTGCCGTAGGGACACCGATGACACCACAGGGGGAAGCAGATTTAACGTATGTGAAGGCTGTCGCTCAAACGATCGGTGAACACATGAATGGATATAAAATCATCGTCAATAAAAGCACAGTTCCCGTTGGAACAGGCCGTCTCGTTCAAGCCATTGTGGAAAAGGCATCGCGCAGCAAATATCCTTTTGACGTCGTATCCAATCCAGAGTTTCTCCGAGAAGGCTCAGCGATTCAAGACACGATGAATATGGAGCGGGCGGTCATTGGTTCGACCAGCACTCATGCCTCTACCATCATCAAAAGACTGCATGATCCGTTTCAAACAGAGGTTGTAGAGACCAACTTAGAAAGTGCTGAAATGATTAAGTATGCTGCAAATGCCATGCTTGCCACAAAAATCTCATTTATTAATGACATTGCAAATATTTGCGAAAGGGTAGGCGCTGACGTTGAAAAAGTCAGTGAAGGAGTTGGATTAGACAGCCGAATCGGGCATAAATTTTTAAAAGCAGGCATTGGATTTGGAGGTTCTTGTTTCCCGAAAGACACGATGGCTCTTCTCAAAATTGCCGAAACATCCGGGTACCGGTTCAAACTGATCGAATCTGTCATTGAAACGAACAACAACCAAAGAGCCCACCTTGTCAGCAAATTGATGAGTGTGTTCGGTGATATTAAAGGAAAAACCATTTCTGTCTTAGGCCTCGCCTTTAAACCGAATACGAATGATATGCGTTCAGCGCCTGCACTAGATATTATCCCAATGCTGAGAGAGCTGGGGGCTTTTGTGAAAGCCTATGATCCGATTGCTTATGTAGAAGCTGAACGTGAGCTTGGCCCGCAGGCGATCTTCAGCAATGATCTGTATGAAACAGTAAAAGATACGGATGCCTGTCTCATCCTAACAGAATGGGATGACGTACAGAAGATGGATAAAGACCAGATCAAGCAGCTGCTTCGTTCACCGATTGTAATTGATGGAAGGAATTTGTTTGATCCAGCAGAAATGAAAGAGAGAGGATTTATTTACCAGTCTATCGGCCGCCCGAGTGTATGGGAAGCAGAATTGGTATCGAAGGCACAATAACAGGGGGAGCTTGGATGAAGAAAGTATTGGTTACTGGGGGAAGCGGATTTATTGGATCACATACGGTCGAGGCTTTACTAGAAAAAGGCTATGAGCCCATCGTTCTTGATAACTTTTCAACTGGATCTCGAGAAAATATTGCCCATCTTTCCGTGCAATGCATGGAGGCAGATGTTACAAAGCCAGCGACGATTGATTTGATCAAACAAATCGCACCGGATTATATCATTCACCTTGCAGCACAAGTAAGTGTAGCCGTTTCCGTTCAGGATTTCGTATATGACGAAGAAGTTAATATAAAAGGATCTCTGCACGTCATGAAAGCCGCGGCTGAAGCAGGAGTGGAGAAAGTGATCTTTGCCTCATCAGCAGCTGTCTATGGAGACCCGGTGTATCTGCCAGTGGACACCGCTCACCGGCTGAAGCCTGGTTCACCATATGGCTTAGCAAAACTGACAGTAGAGCGCTATTTAGAAATGGCAAAATCACTCTATGATGTGGACTATTGTATTCTCAGATACAGCAATGTATATGGTCCGCGCCAAGACGCACTTGGAGAAGGCGGTGTTGTCTCTATTTTCTCTGATAAGTTTGCAAAGGATGAAGCCCCTTTTATCTTTGGAGATGGGGAACAAACAAGAGACTTCATCTATGTGGGTGATCTAGCGGCAGCGAATGTTGCGGCTTTAACAGCCCAATCAAACGTTTGTTTAAATATCTCGTGTGGTGATTCCATCACTGTAAATGAACTGTTTCAAACGATGAAACGGGTAACGAGATCACAGCTTGAACCGATTTACAAGCCGCAGCGTGCAGGAGATATCGTGCATAGTACATTGGCAAATGAGGAAACGAAACAAGTCTTAGCATGGGAGCCTGTTGTGAGTTTACAGGAAGGTTTGGCTCGTACCATTTCCTACTATAAACAGGAAGTCAAGGCTTAATCCCTCAAATCGGATGGGTTGCTTAGGAGGAAAATGGGTATGAGTGTGAAACAAACAGCATGGCAAATCATGATCGGTTGTATATTATTTGCAGCAGGGCTAGGACTTGTACAAATGGCGTCTGCGCAGCCCGCCGGGTTAAAAAAGATCGTCGCCATTCCGGTCCTGCTTTTGGTTCTGACAGCTTTTCTCGTGTTAATGAAGCTATACATGAACGGTGAGCAAGTGTTCATGTCAGCCATATATCTTTTAATTGCATTGACCTTTCTCAACAACGCTTTCTTTTCAATTAGTGCCGGGTTCTTTAGTCTTTTTCTCTACCGTATCATGCTCATTGCCGCCTTTGCTTTATTTATATGGCGGATGAGAGATAAGGGAACGTACATATCGCAGTGGCAGCAGATTCGTGTAAAAGGCATTCTTGGTTTTTTCGCTGCATGGTTTCTTTACGGGCTCATCTCACTGCTGTGGGCTCATTCGGTGACAGACGGTCTCAAATATATGTCCCTGCTTGCTATGGGGATGGGTTTTGTCTTTCTTGTGGTCATGTACATTCAGCGAATGGATCAAGTGGTCACCTTTTACAGCATTTGGCTCGTCATGACTGTATTTGTCATGGGGATAGGGTTTTATAATCACTTTACTTTGAACCATTTACCGAATACTTCACTGTATCTTGGGCCGGCGTATAAACAGCACTATCCTACAGCTGTCTTTTTTAATCAAAATGACTTTGCGACGTTTTTATCGATTAGCTTTTTCTTGTATTTAGCGTGTATGCGGCAAATGAAAAATGGTTATATCAAAGCATTTGGATTATTTGGCGCCATCGCAGCACTGTATCTCATTTTGTTAACAGAATCCCGCGCGAGCCTGCTTGGCATATTTGCAGGAGCGGCCATCTATGTGTGGCTGCTCATGCCGCGCTTTCTCAAAAAGTGGTCACTCATCGCAGCAGGCGGACTTGGTGTCATCTGTATCGCTGTTTTTTCAGCCAAGATTTATTCAGTCTTTTATGACTTGTTTCTCGCTTCTCAGGTCGCGCATTCTTTTAGTGAACCACTCCCATCCAACATTGCGAGAGCGAATTTGATCAAAAATGCATGGCATTTCTTTACGGATTCATACGGGTTTGGTGTCGGAGCGGGTAATGTGTCTTACTACTTAGCCCACTTTTCGATCTTTGATACAGATCAAGTCGTTGAAGTGCACAATTGGCTGCTGGAAGTGATGACGAACTTTGGATTTGCGGTCATGCTGGGCTATATCTCCGTCTACGCTTATCTCATGTTTACGCTGTATAAACTATACCAATGGGCTGACACAAGATCGGCAAAAATGATCATTGAAGGTTTGTTTGCTGCCATGCTGAGCTTTCTCGTTTCAAGTATCAGTCCTAGTTCGGTCTCGAATTTATATTTCCACTGGGTCTTTTTAGGGCTCGTAATCGTAGCGGTGAATATGTTGAAAAACAAACAGCTCTTGGTAAACCGTGTGTGATGCTGCGCTGGTATGGCTACACTAATGAAAAAGCAAATACGTCAATGTTGGGAGAATGAACATGTCTGGTTTCATATCTAGAATAGGGAAGCGAATCAAAAAGTATATCGTATGGCTCGTGCTGCTGCCTGTCGTATTAGGCGCTTTTGGATTCTTTTTTGCTAAAGGAACAGCGCAGCAGTCTAGTTACACAGCTGCCGTTACCCTCACACTTGGTAAATATGATGACGGAGTGTATAACAATATCGCAGAAGTGACATCTCTATTAAAAAGCGATGCATTTTTGAATGAAGCACTCAGTGATGTTAAAGAAGAAGAAAGGCAGGATGTGAAAAGCCGCCTCATCCTCACCAATCAATCAGATACACAATTACAGCTGTCTTTCACAGATGCTGATAAGGATCATGCTTTAGCTGTCGTGAAGCAGGTGTCGGATACATTTCTGAAGCAAGACAAAGCATTATTTACAAAAAGGCAGCAGGTGATTGAAAGTAGATTATCTGCTCTAGAAGACGAATCTGTCAGCAACGATTCCAAAGTAGATAAAGAACGATTTTTATATGAATTGGAGTCTACAAAGCTTGGAATGAAGCAGGCGAAGATTGTTGATCCTGCCCAAGTTCTTGATGAAGGCAATAAAGGCATGTCAGCGAAAAAGCGGGCACTGCTTGGACTTGTCATTGGCTTTAGCATCTCGCTCATGTTTGTGGTCTTACCCGAAGTGTTCAAAGAATCTTAATGATGAACTGGAGATGAGTCTTAGGTGAACAATCAACCGTTAGTATCAATCATTACACCGGCCTATAATGCGGAACGTTATTTAACGGATACAGTTCATTCCGTCCTTGCCCAAACCTATTCTAATTGGGAACTGATCATCGCAGATGATTGTTCAACAGATGGAACAAGGAAGCTGCTTGGGGACTTAAGTGAAGCAGACGACAGAATCAACGTCATTTATTTAGAGCAAAATGGGGGAGCTGCCATCGCCAGAAACGCAGCCATCAAACAGGCAAAAGGCCGCTTTATCGCTTTTTTAGACAGTGATGATAAGTGGAAAGAGACGAAACTCGAAAAGCAGGTAGACTTCATGCTGACAAACGATTATGCCTTTACATTCACGGCATATGACATCATTGCAGAAAATGGAGAACCGTTAGAAAAAACTGTCACTGCACCAGCAAGATTAACTTATGATGAAGCTTTGAAAAATACCATTATCGGCTGTTTAACGGTGATGCTTGATGTACAGAAGATAGGACATGTAGAAATGCCGAACATCCGCACAAGACAGGATTTAGCTACATGGCTGTCCATATTAAAAAGAGGATTTACAGCCTATGGCATGAGTGAACCGCTCAGTGAATACCGCATCGTTGGAAACTCGATCTCTAGTAACAAGTGGAAAGCAGCGAAAAAAACGTGGTTCGTCTACAGAGAAATTGAGCAGCTTCATTTTGTCAAAGCATCTTGGTGTTTTATGCACTATGCGACAAATGCTGTGAAGAAGCGCTTATAAACAGAAGGGAAAAAAGGTGATAAAGGTGAAAGCAGACTCGATCATACATGTTATCGTAGCGACGGGAGAATGGGGACAGGACGGCCTGAGGTACAGACGGCATCGACTGGCGGAATTTCTAGCATCTGATCCAGAAACGAAAGAGGTCATCTGGGTATGTCCATCTGCATCCCGTCACACAGCTCCCTTTCAGCCCATAACCGATCGAATGAAGCAATTGACCATTCCTGATGTGCTCAAGAGCAAATTTTTCCGCTTTGGCCGATATCAAGACATGTTCTATATTCATAAATTGTCCCCTCTTCTTGAGCATTTGCGGCAGGAGGAAAAGAAGGGAATCGCTGTTTGCTTATGGTATACGTTTCCGGGTTTTCCGCTCTTATCTTCTTTATTTGAATGGAAACATATTGTCTATGATTGCAGTGACCTGTGGGGAGAGCCGATAAGCGGCAAAAATAATTTGCTTTCTTATATGAGGCAGCGTGTCATTGTGAAAGCAGAAAATCGAATCATCAAATACGCACACAGCATTACATGTTCTTCTCAATACTTACACGATCAAATCAAAAGGCGTCTCATGGGTGAACCGAAAGATGTCTTTACAGTTGAAAATGGCGTCGAGTACGATGTGTTTGCAAAAAGCAATCTTCCATGTAAGGAGGATGTGCTGCAAGGTAGAGAAGGAACTGTTCTTGGTTTTATTGGAGGCATCAAGCCGAAGCTGGATTTTGACATGATAGCAGAAGCTGCCCGCATGCAGCCTGATTGGACATTTTTATTTGTCGGTCCGGATGGAACAAATGGTGACCCATCTTTTCAGCATGCACTTAAACTGCCGAATGTGATTTGGACAGGTGCTGTTGCACCAGAAGAAGTGCCTGCGTATATGAAGCTGATTGATGTAGGCATGATGCCATACAAACAATCTCCTTACAATCAAGCTGTGTTTCCGCTCAAGCTATATGAATTTTTAGCCGCAGGAATACCGGTTGTTGGTTTAAATCTTCCGTCAACGGAAAGGCTAAAAGAGAATGATGTGTATGAATATTTAGAAGGCGAGGATCCTGCGCTCTTCGTAGAAGCCTGCCAAAAAGTGATCAGCAAAAAAGACGACATGACCTATAGACATCTAAGACAAAGCCGTGCGAAGAAAAAAGATTGGCACGCGCTGTTCACAAACATGGTGGAACTAACGAATATTAAAGAAAACGCATAATTCATCAGGGATTGTGCGTTTTTATTTGTTTCTTCTTCACAGGGGGAGCTTGTGATCATCCTCTATTCAATTGTATAATGGAAAGAGCGGCCAATATACAAAATACAGATTTCAATTTAGAAGGAGACTGACCTATGGATTACGAACGCGCCTTATTAGCGTTTTTTGTCTCTCTGGCTACAGTTTTAATTGTGACACCAATCGTCAAAAAGTTTGCAATTAAGATTGGTGCAGTGGACCAGCCGAATAAACGAAAAGTTCATGATAAAGTAATGCCTCGAATGGGCGGTTTGGCAATTTTTATTGGGGTAGCGGCTGGAGCATTAGCAGGCGGGCTGTTTCTACATAATAAAATTACAGCAATTTCAGTTGGTGCCGTACTTATCGTCATTCTAGGTATATTTGATGATAAATATAATTTAAGTGCAAGATTTAAATTTCTCGTACAAGTTCTTGTTGCTTGTCTGATTGTAAGCACAGGCTTAAAAATGGACTTTTTCTCTGTTCCTTTCTTAACAGATCGAATTGAGTTAGGCTGGATGGCATATCCCCTAACCGTGTTATGGATTGTCGGAATCACAAATGCTATTAATTTAATTGACGGCCTTGATGGACTGGCTGCCGGTATTTCTGTCATCGGTTTATCAACCATTGCCGTGATGGCATTTTCAGCTGATAAAATTTTGATTCTTTCATTATCACTTGTTGTCATTGGCAGTACCATTGGCTTTCTCTTTTACAACTTTCATCCAGCGAAGATTTTTATGGGTGACACCGGTTCGCTTTTTTTAGGCTATATGATTTCGGTACTGTCACTATTAGGTCTGTACAAAAGTGTCACTTTGTTTAGTGTTGTTGTCCCAGTGATCATCTTAGGTGTCCCTATTTTCGATACCACTTTTGCCATCATTAGACGAATATTAAACAAACAGCCGATTTCAGCACCTGACAAATCTCATATTCATCATAGACTGATGGCCTTTGGCTTGTCCCATCGCATGGCTGTCATCGTGATTTATATGATTGGCTTAGTCTTTAGCTTAAGTGCCATTTTGCTGACAAGTGCCACCATATGGTTATCACTGATTATTATCTTTTTACTGGTCATGTTCATGCAAGTGATTGCGGAAGTCACAGGCTTGGTGAATGAAGAGTTTAAACCATTTACGAAATTTTATAAACGAATGGTCAAAAGACAATAAAAAACAGCCCGTTCCTAGGAACTGGGCTGTTTTTATTATTGTCCAGGTGTGCTGGTCGAAGAGTTAGGTGTATCACTTGTCCCCGTTTCACCAGAGGACGGATTGGTTTGTGAATCTGTTTCAGTTGAAGATTCAGCAGGCAGCTTTAAATGCGTGCGTAATTCATTTTGTACGTTAGCTAAATTGGTCGGATCTGGCTCAAAGTAATACGTGCGATTTGGCCCTAAATAAAGGTCTGATCCCTTAATAGAAAGAGTTTCTGTGTCGTCTCCTTTAAATCCGCTGTAGATTTGCTGAAGCGCAAGACCTTCTGTGATACGGAAATTGGTCGTAATGTGATCACTGACTTCTTTCGCAATGTTATCGACGTTCGCAATGTTATTTGGCTTCGCCATTTGATCAATCATTGCACGTAAAATTTGTTTCTGACGATCGTTACGTCCGAAATCACCGCGTGGATCTTGTTTTCTCATCCGTGCGTAAGCAAGTGCTTCTTCCCCGTTTAAATGCATATTGCCTTTTTTGAAGTAAATCTTTTTCGATTTTTTAACATCACTTTTTTCATTGAAGTCAAATGGAACATCGATATCAATTCCGCCGACTTCATCAATGACATCCTTGAATCCGTCAAAATCAACGGTTGCATACTTATCAATCGGAATATGCAAGAATTGTTCGACAGTTTCGATCGTTTCGTCTTTACCACCTTTAGCAAATGCTGCATTGATCTTTTCTTTACTTCCTGTTGTATCACTTGCAAGCTGTACGCGTGTGTCACGAGGAATACTAACCATTTTCATCGTTTTGTCTTGGGGGTTTATCGTTGCGACAATGAGTGAATCTGAACGGCCATGATCACCCTTTGTGGCATAATCCTCAATTCCGACAAATAGTACAGAGAAAGGTTTTTTCTTAATATCAATGACAGCATCACGAAGATTCGATTTCTCTCCACGGTTTAGTTCATCATATGTTTTGTCAGCAGCTTGAAGAGTATTGACGATTTTATATACTGCAAATCCGCCCATGCAGATGATAAGAAGCAAAAATAAGACCAGAATACGTTTGATAATTCTCTTCTTCTTACTCTTTTTCTTTCGTACACGCACTTTTACTCGTTGTGCCATTCATCTGTCTCCTTTATCGGACCAATGTCCTTTTCTAAATAAATAAGTTCGCCTTCTTTTGTAACACTCTTTCCATTTGTCAGCTCAGTCATCCACTCAATGAACTGCTCTGTTTGTGTTTCTTCGACATATGTCTCAAAAATAACATCTTCTGCATAATGGATTTCTTTTAGCTGAAAAGATGAGGCTCTAAGCTCATTCTCTACCTTTCCAAGCCATGTATAATCTATTGTTGTGTGCATTGTACGCATTAAACAGCGCTCTACCATTCCAACATGGTTGATAGCTTCTGATACAGATTTTCCGTAGGCACGAATCAATCCACCGGCACCAAGCTTGATACCGCCGAAATAACGAGTGACCACAACGACTGTATCTTTCAGCTTCCGTTTTTTTAGCACTTCAAGCATTGGCACACCTGCTGTACCGCTTGGTTCACCATCATCATTCGCCTTTTGAATCAGGTCATGTTCACCAATGAGATAGGCTGAACAATTATGTGTGGCATTCCAATGTTGTTTTTTAATGGATTGTATAAATGCTTGTGCTTCTTCTTCTGAGACAGCACGCTGTATATGACAAATAAAACGTGATTTTTCAATGACGATCTCATGCTCGCCACGACTTTTTACTGTAAGATAGCGATTCAGCAAAAGACATACCCTCCTGACAAGCAAATTGTAAGACTAGTGAAAATTTGCATTGGTTTTAGAATTTTACAGCGTATTTTGTTATGATGATAGGAGCGGAAAAAGGGTCGTCATAAAAACTTCATGATTATACGCATTCTTTCATTATAATTCGACATAAAATGCAGATCAATGACATTTATAATAAAAAAAGATGACATCACTGTTACGGGAGGGAAAAGCCATGACAACACCCAAAATGGATCCGAAATTATTGGATTCAATCATCATGAAAATGCTAAGTACAGTTGATGGCAGCAAGGACGAAGTATTTAGAATAGGCGAACAGTCCCGTCAACAATATGAAAGCCTAGTAGAAGAGCTGAAGCAAATCAAACAGCAAGTAAACGAAGTAATTGATTTTGGGGATAAGCTGGAAGTCCATACAAGACATGCTAGAAACCGCTTATCTGAGGTCAGCAGAAACTTCAACAAATTCAGCGAAGAAGAAATACGTGAGGCCTACGAAAAAGCACATAACTTGCAAGTGGAACTCACCATGATCCAGCAGCGTGAGAAGCAGCTGAGAGAAAGAAGAGACGATCTGGAAAGACGATTATTAAGCTTACAAGACGTCATTGAACGTTCTGAAACGCTTGTGAGTCAGATTACAGTGGTTCTCAACTATCTCAACCAGGATTTACGCCAGGTCGGCGTTTTACTTGAAGATGCTCAGGCAAAACAAGATTTTGGTCTCAGAATTATTGAAGCCCAAGAAGAAGAACGCAAAAGAGTGTCTCGGGAAATTCATGACGGCCCTGCTCAAATGCTGGCCAATGTGATGATGCGTTCCGAATTAATTGAACGGATTTTTAGAGACCGCGGTACAGAAGAAGGTTTTAAAGAAATTAGAAGTCTCAGACAGAATGTGCGAAATGCACTGTACGAAGTGAGAAGAATCATTTATGATTTAAGACCGATGGCTTTAGATGATTTGGGTCTGATTCCGACACTGAGAAAATACTTAAACACAATTGAAGAATATGATGGAAAAACCAAAATTACGTTCCAATGCCTAGGTGATACAGAAAGCGAAAGAATTGCTTCTCAATTTGAAGTAGCACTGTTTAGACTAGCCCAAGAAGCTGTCACAAATTCATTAAAACATTCTGAAGCTGAAGAAATCTCTGTCAAAGTAGAAGTAACGAAAGACTTTGTGACCTTAATTATTAAAGATGATGGAAAAGGCTTTGATATGAAAGATGTGAAAACAAACAAAAACAAATCCTTCGGTTTACTTGGCATGAAAGAACGCGTAGACTTACTGGAAGGTAAAATGACCATAGACTCAAAAATAGGTCTAGGGACATTCATCATGATTCGCGTGCCATTAACATTGCAAAATAAAATTGTAAAATAGAGTCAAAAGACATATTGACCATAAAGTTCAGGTGTAGAACAATAAACATGGGGAGGCGTAGCTTGTGACTAAAGTAAATATTGTAATTATTGATGACCACCAATTATTCCGTGAAGGTGTCAAACGGATTTTAGATTTTGAACCTACTTTTGAAGTAGTTGCAGAAGGAGACGACGGTGACGAAGCTGCACGTATCGTAGAACACTATCATCCGGATGTTGTCATTATGGACATTAATATGCCGAATGTAAATGGTGTTGAGGCTACAAAGCAGCTTGTTGAGCTTTATCCCGAATCAAAAGTCATTATTCTATCTATTCATGACGATGAAAACTATGTAACACATGCATTGAAAACAGGGGCGAGAGGCTACCTGTTAAAAGAAATGGATGCAGACACACTCATCGAAGCAGTGAAAGTTGTAGCTGACGGAGGCTCTTATTTACACCCGAAAGTCACTCATAACTTAGTAAATGAATTCCGACGCCTAGCGACTAGCGGCGTTTCAGCACATCCACAGCATGAGGTATATCCTGAAATTCGCAGACCACTTCATATCTTAACTAGACGTGAATGTGAAGTTCTTCAAATGTTAGCTGACGGAAAGAGCAACAGAGGAATCGGTGAATCGCTCTTTATTAGTGAGAAAACAGTTAAAAACCACGTGAGTAACATTTTGCAAAAAATGAATGTAAACGACCGTACACAAGCTGTTGTTGTAGCTATTAAAAACGGCTGGGTAGAAATGAGATAGTGTTCCGGACAAGTACTCCTTTTTCGCCTGTTTTTATTCTCTCACATTTTAGGTGAAGGGAAATGATAGACAGGGTAAGGATTCTTTTTCGGATATAGAGGGCTTGCCTATTGATTAGGCAGGCTTTTTTGATTACTATTATAAATCTAATGAAAAAATGATCATTCTTTTAAAATAAAAAAGAGTAACTTAACGAATAAGGAAGGTATTTAAGAATGAAAATAGCCGTTGTAACAGACAGTACTGCTTATCTACCACAAGAGCTGCGTGATAAACATAATATTCATATGATCCCCCTTAACGTCATCTTCGGCAGTGAATCATACCGTGAAGAAATAGAAATGGACTGGAAGACATATTATGAAGAAATCAAAAAACACAAAGATCTTCCAACAACCTCTCAGCCTGCTTTCGGTGAATTAATAGCCTTATATGAAAAACTAAGTGAAACATACGACGCCGTGATTAGTATCCACCTTTCAAGTGGAATTAGTGGAACGTATAATAGTGCGGTCTCAGCGAATGATCTAGTTGACGGGATTGATATTTACCCGTTTGATACAGAAACAAGCTGTATGGCACAAGGTTTTTATGTGTTAGAAGCTGCTGAAAAAATCCAAGAAGGTGCTTCTTTAGAAGAAGTGTTAGCACATCTAAATTACCTGAAAGAAAGTCAGCGGGCGTATTTTATGGTAGACGATTTAACTCATTTGCAAAGAGGCGGCAGATTAAATGGTGCTCAGGCTTTTATTGGAAGCCTCTTAAAGGTAAAACCTATTTTGCATTTTGACAACAAGCTAATTGTTCCTTTTGAGAAGATTCGCACACGTAAAAAAGCCATTTCACGTATTTTTGAATTATTTGATGAAGATGCATCACGTGGTGTTCCGATGAGAGCAACACTGATACATGGTAATAGAGAAGAAGAAGCAGAAGAATTAATTGCGCACTTATCAGAAAAATATCCTCATGTTGAATTTTATAAAAGCTACTTTGGTGCCGTAATCGGCACCCATCTAGGTGAAGGCTCTTTAGCTCTTGGCTGGGTGATTAGATAATTCCTAAAAAACCTCTTTTCGTATGGAAAAGAGGTTTTGTTTTTTGATTTTAACTGTTGGACGAAAGGTCATGTCTTTGCGCATAATAGCCAAACATCAATTGAAAGGTGTTTGGTGAAGATGAATATGGACAAAGCAATGGAACTAATGGGGCAGCTGCATTCACGCCATCTGCTCACCGTTGAAACAAAGTGCCCGCAGTCCAATTTAGATTGGCTGGAGGAGAAGGGCTTAGTCAATCGGTCTCCAGCCATTGAGAGGAAAGCAAATGGTTTTACATGCTGCCGGTGCGGTGTATCACACAAGCGGTATTTCGCTCATTCTCCATGTGAAGTGTGTCAAAAGGATTGTGTGTACTGTAGATCATGCATCATGATGGGAAAAGCAGCAGAATGTGGGTTTCTTTATGAATGGACAGGTCCACAAATGGTAGAAACAGGTCGAGCCGAATTAACATGGCAGGGAGAGCTGTCTAAAGGACAAAAAAGAGCGTCAGAAAGAATGATTGAAGCTATTAAAAACAAATTTGATCTACTTGTTTGGGCGGTTTGCGGAGCAGGGAAAACGGAAGTGCTTTTTCACGGAATCGAATATGCATTAAATCAAGGAATGAGTGTCTGTATTGCGACACCTAGAACAGATGTTGTGCTTGAACTCGAACCGCGGCTTAGAAAAGCATTTCAAGGGGTGATAATTACCGTACTTTATGGAGGCAGTTCTCAAAGGTTTCAAATAGCACCGCTTGTGATCACCACAACCCACCAGCTGATGAGATACAAAAATGCTTTTGATGTGCTCATTGTAGATGAAGTCGATGCCTTCCCTTATTCAATGGATGAGCGACTCCAATTTGCTGTTCTAAAGGCGATGAGAAAGAACGGAGGGGTTAGGATTTATTTAAGTGCGACACCCTCTAAAAAAATGACGAGAGAGGTTTCTCGCGGAAAACTGGAAGCGATGAAAGTTCCTTTGCGTTTTCACGAGCACCCATTACCCGTACCGACCTTTCATTGGATCGGACATTGGAAAAAGAAATTAAAAAAGAACCAACTGCCCCCTAAAGTGATGAATTGGATGCAGAGACATATTGCAAATAAGAGAAGAATATTACTTTTTGTTCCTTCAATTGCTGTCATGAAGAAGGTAACGAAGATTCTTCGAGAACAATCCTTAAACGTGGAGGGAGTATCTGCCGATGATCCGGATAGGAAACAAAAGGTTCAGCACTTTAGAGATTACGTATACGATGTACTAGTTACAACCACTATTCTAGAAAGAGGCGTAACCATTCCAAATGTTCAAGTGGGGGTACTAGGTTCGGAATCTACTATTTTTACAGAGAGTGCACTTGTTCAGATTTCTGGACGGGTAGGCAGACATCCGGATTATTGTACAGGAGATGTTTTCCTTTTTCATTTTGGTTTAACGAGAAGTATGAAACAAGCAAAGAAGCATATCGCAAAAATGAATGATACGGCTGCAAAAGAGTTTTCTGAAAAACAGTGTGGGTTCAACTAAATCATGGTACATTATATTCACAATACACAAATGGCAGGAGAGACAAATATGCTACTCAATGCAAAAGAAATACTACTCAAGGAAATTCTCAATCAATATCTCAACCAATTAAACATGATTTGTCATTGTGAAAAGTGTATGGAAGATGTATTAGCGATTTCACTGAATCAAGTGAAACCACAATATATAACAGATATCGATAAAATATCTTACAGTAAATCTGAGATGGTGGATAAACAGAAGAATACTGCGATGCTGGTCATTCTGACAGAAGCAGCTTCCAAGGTTTCCGCATTTCCAAGGTGTGAAAATCGTCTGCTGCTGAACAAGGAAACCAATTGATTTGTCAAATTTGCGAGGGACATTTTGTGCCTGCTTTTACATGGAAATCATTCCTACTATTAAATGATGATCGTCTTTGTGTAGCATGTAAGAATCACTTAGTAAAGATTGAACGTCCTATTTGTCCAACATGCGGAAGGGCGCAGTCAAATGACCAATTATGCCAGGACTGTAAGAGTTGGAATGAACGCTCTGATTCTATTAAAGTCCTTGTAAAAAATAGGTCAGTTTATACTTACAGCGAGTTGATGAAAGATGTCCTTGCCCGCTTTAAATTTCGGGGTGATACGGCTTTAGCTGAGCTGTTTAAAAGAGATGTACAAGCAGCATTTAAACATTCCTTCTGCATAAAAGACCCATTGCTGATACCGATCCCTTTAAGTCATGAAAGACTAAAAGAAAGAGGATTTAATCAGTCCGTGATAATCGCTTCTTTGCTAGATAAGCCAATATTGCAGCCACTCGTGAAAATACATCAAAGTAAGCAGTCTAAAAAAAAGAAAAATGAACGCCTAGATCAAAAAGGATTGTTTCAAATCAAGCAAACAGATGCGGTTGTTCAAAGGGATATTATATTAGTTGATGATATCTATACAACGGGAGCAACCATCTATGATGCGGCAAGAATTTTGAAAGACGCAGGTGCTAAAAGTGTTTCTTCTTTTACGTTGATACGTAGTTAAAAATCATGATAATTAACCGATAATAAGAAAAGAAAATAACGTAAGGGGTTTTGGTTATGAATCAATTGGCAAACTGTCCACAATGTAATCAGCTATTTTTAAAAACCACCATCCAAACGGTTTGTAACAAATGCTTTGAAGAAGAAGAACGTTCTTTTGATATCGTATATAAATTCTTGAGAAAACAAAGTAATAGACAATCAACTATTGCTGAAATAGTAGAAGCAACAGACGTTGATGAAGAATTAATCTTGAAATTTATTCGTTTGAAAAGACTGCAAATTAGTCAATTTCCAAATATTAATTTTCCTTGTGAAAGATGTGGCAAAGCGATCAGGAAAAACAAGCTATGCAGCCAATGTGAACAGGATATTCATTTGCAAATCAGCCAAATGAACCAAGAAGAGGAGCGTAAAAGGGAGATTGAATCTAGGAAAAAAGACACCTATTATGCCATTAATCCTAAAAACGACTGATTCCCTAAACTAAGTTGCAGTTTGGTCGATAAAATGGATAGAATCAAGACAGACTGTAACGGAAAGCGAGAGGAATCCCGTGAAAATTAATCGATATGGAACACAACCAGTAAATCCTTACAAGAAAACATATGAGAAACAAACGTTGCAATCGAATCAAGCTAAATCAACTGATAAAGTCGAAATTTCTAAAAAGGCAATCGAAATGCAAAAGGTGCCGAATATTATGAGAGAACGCCAAGATAAAATTGACCAAATTAAAAAAAGCATTGAAGCCGGAACATATCAAGTAGATACAAAAGGCATTGCAGATAAAATGCTGAATTTTTATAAACAACAATAACAAAAGGGAGCAGCGTGAATGTCAGTTAAAATAATTATTGAAGAACTGCATCGTCTCTATGGATTGCATGAACAGCTTTTAAAGTTGTCTAAGGATAAAACAGAAATGCTGAAAAGCAATGAGATTGATGCTCTTTCAGAGGTCCTGAATTTAGAGCAAAAGTATATTCAGGCCATTTCTCAATTAGAAGAAAAACGAATTGAAGCGACCGTTCAATTTTTACAAAGTGATCAATCACCAACCATCACTGCATGTATCGAAAAGGCTGAAGGTACAGATCAAGAAGAGCTCATTTCATTATATGAGAAACTAAATGACATCATGGTGGAACTAAAAGATGTAAATGAACTGAACAAGCAGCTTATTCAGCAGTCACTTCAATTTATTTCACTGACATTCGATCTCGTTAACCCTAATAAAGAAAATATGAATTACGGACAAAATGGTCTTGAGAGTTCAAAGCCTAAACAGCAAAGGGCTTTGTTTGATTCAAAGGCGTAAACAAGGAGGATACCAATGGGTTCTACATTCATGGGACTAGAAACGGCAAAAAGAGGCATCACAGCCCAGCGTGCAGGGCTTTATGTCACATCAAACAACGTCTCCAATGCAAATACGGAGGGCTACTCAAGACAAAGAGTGACCTTTAAAGCAGAAAATCCTTATCCAGTCATTTCTGTTTATGACGGCAAAACGTATGGCCAAATGGGGACAGGTGTACAAGTTGGAACCGTTGAAAGAATTCGAGACAGCTTTTTAGATCTACAATACAGAGATCATAATAATAACTTATCTTACTACTCAACGAAGTCAGATGCCCTTTCACAGATGGAAGGGGTTATGAATGATTTGACGGATGAGGGCTTGAACAGAGCTTTTGATAATCTATGGAAATCATTACAGGTCTTATCGGAATCAAAAAATGCTGATACGGCTTCTGCACGTACAGTTGTTAAAACAAGTGCACAGGCTTTAGTTGACCAATTCCGTCTGCTCAATTCTTCTTTAACAACGATACAAAAGAATTTAAAAACGGAACTCGATTCAACAGCCAAAGATGTAAACACTCTTTTATCTCAAATAGATGAAGTGAACAAACAGATTGCAGCAGTTGAGCCAAATGGATATCTTCCAAATGATCTTTATGATACACGTGATACTTTGGTCGATCAATTATCCTCACTTGTTGATATTAAGGTCAGCTACAATCCACCTGGCGGTAATGCACTCAAAATTGCTGAAGGAACTGTCAACATCGACATTATCGGTGCAAATGGACAATCTGCTGGAAACATTTTGAATGGTATTACGAACGAAAAGTCTGAACTGCAAATCTCTTACGATAATACAACGGGACTTGTTAACTCACTTCAGTTCGGAACAACAACAATTGCAGCGGATCAATTACAAGTGAACGGTAAAGTAAAAGCACTTGTTGAAGCTTATGGCTACATGTCAAACGGTGCTGAAAAAGGCATGTATCCAGATATGCTTGCAGAGCTGGATGAAGTAGCAAAAGTATTCATGGATACATTTAACGATGTACATAAGCAGGGGTACACGTTAAATGGTGCAAGTGGACAAGACTTTTTTGATATCGAAAATAACAATGAGTTGAATAAAGGTTTGGCAGCTCGTATTAAAGTGAGCGATGTCATTTTAGCATCAACAGATAATATTGCTGCATCTCTCAATCAAACACAAGGTGACGGTTCGAATGCTACGAAATTAGCTAATATACAAGACTTAAAGTTACCAATCGGCGGAAATACAACGACAATTCAGGATTATTACCAAAATGTGATTGCTGAGATGGGGGTACAAGGGAAAAAGAACATGACGCTTGAAAGCAGTTCAGCTGCTCTTGTCAATTCAGCCAATGAACGTAGAATGTCGACTAGCGCTGTCTCCATTGATGAAGAAATGACGAATATGATCCAATTTCAGCATGCATATAATGCGGCTGCGAGAATTATGACATTACAAGATGAAGTATTGGATAAGGTCATAAACGGCATGGGTGTCGTAGGAAGGTAGGGATAACGGATGCGAGTCACACAAGGGATGATTTCTCAAAACTCACTTCGAAATATTAGTAAAAGCTATGAAAAACTTTCTAAAATTAATGAGCAGGCACAAACAGGCAAACGTTTTACAAAAACGTCTGATGATCCTGTTGCAGCAGTAAAAAGCCTTCAATATAGTACTGCCTTGTTTCGAAATGAACAATATAAAAATAACTTAAATGAAGCACAAAACTGGATTGATACATCTGAAACAAGTGTCACGGAAATCATTGATATTATGTCAAATATACGAGATAAAGTGCTTGATGCGGCAAATGGAACAAAGCAGCCCGAAGATTTAGCAGCTATCGGAGTGGAAATTGGCCAGATGAAGAATCAAATCATTGATGCAATGAACACTCAAATGCTAGGTAAGTTCGTATTTAATGGGACAAATACAAATGTTAAACCAGTTGTTGAGAATGCAGACGGAACGTATACATTTAACTTCGAAAATTATACAGATGCGAATGCTGTTCAAGCGAATATTTCTGATGGTATCACTTTAAATGTAAACTCAAATCCAATCTCAGCGTTTGGCGGACAGGCTAACGGTCAAAATGTCATTGAAATGCTGACTGATTTAGAAAACTCATTGAAAAATGGAACGTTTGCGAATTCTGATGATGCATTAGGAAGTATCGATCAGTTTAAAGAAGTAATGAGTGCTGAGCGATCTGACCTAGGAGCGCGTTCGAATCGTGTTGACTTAGTAGGAAGTCGTTTGACTTCACAATTTCAAGTACTGAAAAATGCTAAATCAGATAATGAAGATGTTGAAAGTGAAAAGGCAATTCTTGATCTTCTTCAACAAGAGACGGTGAATAGAGCTGCTTTAGCGACAACAGCTAAAGTCATTCAGCCATCCCTTGTTGATTTCTTAAGATAATAAAAAGCATCCGATGGGTGCTTTTTTGCATCATGGAGGTGAACATATGCAAATCCCTAGATTGTTAATGCAGCAAACCTATGCAAAACTTCAAATGTCGACAACTCCTTCCCGGCAAGAAGTAGAGCAGCCACGAGCTGATCTTGAGATTCAGCAGCCACGAGCTGTCATGAATATCAAAAGGACACCGTCGAAATTAACCATTGATCAAACCGAGGCGTTTGCCGATATGGACATCAAGTCAATTTTTAGACGTTCTGAGGAATGGGCAGCTGAGGGGAAGCGTGCTGTTGGAGAAGGAATGGGTCGCAGAGCGGAAGAAGGAAGTGAACTCATCAAGATCGAGAATGGTGGGAATGCGATTGCTGAGTTTGCCAAAATCAATGGCAGTCCCCCAGCAAAACAATTCACCATTGGTGTGATACCTTCATTCTTTAGTGTGAAAATTCACTATCAGCCTTCTGAGCTTCAAATTGATGTGGAGCCGCAAAAAGCTATCATAGAGGCCACACCTCATAAACCAATCGTTAACTACCAGCCAGGTAAGGTCAATATTGATATGTTACAATACCCAGAATTAAAAATAGAAGTTGACGAAACGGGCCAAAATGGTGATAAGGTATAGTTAAGAAAAACGAAAAAGGTCGTGAATTATGATCATTCAAACAAAATACCATGGTGAAGTGACAATCAAAGAGGAGCAAATCATTCACTTCTCTAACGGGATACCAGGATTTCTGGATCAAAAACAGTTTGTCATTTTGCCTTTATCAGAAGAGTCTCCATTTTTAGTTCTTCAATCATTAAATAACTCGGCATTAGGTTTTATCGTCAGCAGCCCGTTTTTATTCTTCAATCAATACGAATTTGATTTAGACGAAACGGTTGTAGACATTCTGGAAGTAGAAGATGCTAATGATGTGGAAGTAATGGTTATTTTAACAATGGAATCATCTATTGAAAAAACAACAGCCAATTTAAGAGCGCCTATTATTGTGAACCGGAAAAACATGAAAGCCAAGCAGGTGATTTTGCATGATTCAGCCTATCATACAAAACATTTGTTAGAGGTGGCATCCTCATGTTAGTGCTGTCTCGTAAATTAAACCAGTCGATTCAAATAGGCGATGATATTGAAGTCAAGATTATTTCAATCGAAGGCGATCAAGTGAAAGTCGGGATTGAGGCTCCTAAGCACATCGATATTCACAGGAAAGAAGTGTACCTGTCAATTCAAGAAGAGAACAATCGTGCTGCTAGTTTATCCTTAGATCTCCTCTCTCAATTATCCTCACAAAAAAAGTGAGGATTTTTTTATCGCATTCAGCTGTCCTTCTCCGTGTGAAAGCGTTTCGATACAGATGTTCATGATCTATAGGAAACTTTAACAAATCGGTCCATCTATATTTAATTTGCAAATTCAAAGCCGATATAAAAGATAGATTAAAGCACAGGAGCTGAATAACTATGTCTGTTGGTAAGTTGACATCGCTAGAGCCAATTATCGATGCATTTCAAACCCGTGTTTCTAATAACCAGAATGACAATGTAAACTCTGACTCACAAGCAAATGGCAGGGCTGTTTCAAAAGAAGAAATTGAAAAAACGCTTCAAGGGGCAAACAAGCTGATTGAACCTACTCAATTTCATCTTCAATTTGAATTACATGAAAAACTCAACGAATATTATGTCAAAGTCGTAGATAACCAAACAGATGAAGTCATTAGAGAAATTCCTTCCAAGGAATGGCTTGATTTCTATGCAGCAATGACAGAAATTGTCGGTTTATTTGTAGATAAAAGAATGTAAATGAAGGGAGAACATAAATAATGGTCAATCGTATTACTGGATTTTCAAATGTGTTCGATATTGATGAAATCGTATCAAAGCTGATGAAAACGGAGCAAGCACCACTTGATACAATGACGCGTCAGAAACAAACACTTGAATGGCAAAGAGACAGCTATCGCGAGGTTAATTCGAAAATTAAAGAATTAGATGATTTGATCAACAGTTTAAACTTAACGCGTCCAAGTACATATGGCGCCAAAAAGGTGACAAGCTCTAATGAATCTGCTGTCACAGCAACTGGATCAACAAATGCGACCTCTGGCTCTATTCATGTCACTCAACTAGCGACAGCTTCTGTCTTCAAGTCCTCTGGTACATCTGGATTTACACCAGCAAATGGCACGTTTACGTTTGAAGTGACGACACCAGATTCAACAAAACCGAAAATGGTGACGATCAATACCTCTGATTCCGATACAATCGATGACATCGTGAAAAAGCTAAACAACGCTCAATTAGGTGTGACGGCTTACAAAGGCCAAATCTCTGATGGCACTAACTACGTGGATACAATTGCTCTTACTTCTCGAACAACGGGTGAAGGCGTCAGTATTAAAGCAGCTGATGGCAATTCGGCTTCATTTTTAACGCAATTAGGCTTCCAAGTAGATGGAGATAACAAATTAGTTGCGACCACTCAAGGACAGAAGGCGCAATACGAGATTAATGGTCTGAAAATGGAAAATAACAACAATACATTCACGCAGGCTGATATTACGTACGAGCTTAAAGCAACCACAGATAAGCCCGTCAGCTTAAACGTTTCAACAGATGTGGATGCAATATATGATAAAATTAAACAATTTGTTGATAAATATAATGAACTCGTTGAGCAGATTAATGGAAAAGTCAATGAAAAGAAAAACAGAGACTATCATCCATTAACGGCTGAAGAGAAAAAAGCGATGTCTGAAAAAGAAATAGAGCTATGGGAAACGACCGCGAAGTCTGGCTTGCTGAGAAGTGATTCCATTTTACGATCTGGTGCCTCTAAAATAAGAAGTGATTTGTATGCTAATATTACGACAAGTGATGCGAATAAAATCCAACTCACACAAATCGGTATTTCGACATCATCCAGCTATAAAGATGGTGGGAAGCTTGAATTTATTAAGGATAGTGATGGAGTAGAGAAATTAAAAAAAGCCATTGAAGAAGACCCGGAGAAGGTCAGACAAATGTTCATCTCGGGTAGTTTAAATGTGGATTCAAAGGATAAAGACAAAGCGCAGCAGCAATATCAAGAACAAGGAATCATCTATCGTATCAAAAATTCCTTATCAGACTTTTCGAAGAGCATTCAAAAAAAGGCTGGCAGCATAACAATGGAATCAAAGGAATACGGACTTGGTAAGGACCTTGATTCTTTGACAAAACGAATGAGTACATTCCAAGATCGTTTAAAAATGGTTGAAGCCCGTTACTACAAAAAGTTTAACGCCATGGATAGTGCAATTCAAAAGCTAAACAACCAATCTGGCTACCTTTCTCAACTGCTTGGACAATAATTGGAGGTTTATAACATATGGCAATACAGAACCCTTATGCCGCCTATCAAAAAAATTCTATTGAGACCGCAACACCTGCCGAGTTGACGCTTATGCTTTATGAAGGCTGCTTAAAGTTCATCAGAATAGCGAAGCATGCCATTCAAAAAGAGGATGCAGAAACGAGAAACTTGAACCTGAAAAAGGCTCAAAACATCATTCAAGAATTAAATGTCACCTTAAATCGTTCCTATGACGTATCAAAGAGTATGGCAAGTATGTATGATTACATTTATCGCAGACTGATAGAAGCCAATCTTCAAAATGACGAAGAGATATTGAATGAAGTAGAAGAGTACGTAACTGATTTTCGTGATGCGTGGAAGGAAGTCATTCAAACCGATCGAAAAGGCCGTCACCACTCTATCGGGGGCTCTCTATGAGTATTGTGGACCAGCTGCATGATCAAACATTAAAAATGGCAGCCGAAATAGCGGAAAATCCGCAAAGTGAGACACTTGTTGAAGACTTTGATGCCTTTTTAATTGAGAGAGACGAATTAATGAGAGATATACAGCATGAATTGACGGATCAAGAAAAAGAGAAAATCCGCGAAATCATCCAAACAGATCAACAGATGGCGAAGCAATTAACGGTTATCCAAAATGGAATAAAGGCAGATATTCAAGCCATACAAAAAAAGAAAACAAAACAGCTGAATTATCAAAATCCATACCAGCCCATAACAAGTGACGGCGTATACTACGATAAACGGAAATAAATAGGTGAGACCTGTGGCGTATCGTTCAAATGACTATATTTTATTAACCACATATTATGAACTTCTATACACGATAGAAGAGAGTCTAAACTATTTAGATGAAATTGAGAAGGATTTTGACAAAACAGAAGGGGATCGGATCTTTAATGATCTGATCCATGCCTTCTTTCATTTAGACACAACACATCCTCTTCTGCTTTCAATTATTGAAAATGAACACTTTGCCAAAACGATTCGTTCGTTTGATCAAATATTTTTAAGTTTTGATGTACTAGCTTTCTATACATTCCCTTCAAATCACTTCCAATCATTCCTGAAAACATACTTTATACCTGAATATAGAAAGTGGATGGATGAAATACATGCCTGTATGAGGCCGTATGTCATTCATTAATTTTTGTCCAATTCAGACCATTCGGAGGAAATTATGAGACTAAAAAATCAATTTTTATTTGGGCTTATTGTCATATGTGTATTGTTTGTCAGTATGTTAGGATTCTCAAGCTTTCTCTATTACAAAACAGATCAATCCTATAAAGCGCTATTAAGCAAGGAAGTGAAGCTTTATCAGACATCGCTGGAATTAGAAACTCTTCTGCAAAAGCAGGAAGCACAGATTAAAACATATGTCGTCGTGCAAGATGCTGAAAATTTACAGAAAATTGAGCAAACATATGAAGATATTAATAAGAAAACAGCAGAAGCTTCTAAAATGAGTACGGTCAAACAAGCAAAAAATCTATTAGATCAAATCTCAGAAAAAAATTATCTCTACTACACCTCAACAAATCGATTATTTAATTCATTAAATATGCAAAACCAAAAAGAATTCAACACCCGCCTTAGTCAAGAATTACAACCTATCGAACAAGAAATACATACCTTTACAAAAGAATTCGCTCAAAATCAGCTAAAACAACGTGATCAAAAAATCAATCAGCTCAATCAAGATAGTAATCAATTATTGCTTACACTCATTTTGGTCAGTGCAGCGATTATTGTTGGCCTTTTGGTGATTGGGATCAGATTTGTTCATCGCATGACAAAACCAATTGTTTCTGTCACAAATGCCGCAAAAAGGATGGCAGATGGTGATCTTACCCTTGAAGAGATTGAAGTGACCTCTAAAAATGAGATTGGTCAACTCGGCACAGCCTTTAATCAAATGACGGCTCATTTGCGTCAGCTTATTTTGCAGGTGCAAAGCGGATCAATACAGCTTGCTGATTCTGCTGCTCAATTTGAGGAAACCATCAGTCAAACGATATCGGCTAGTGAGCAGACATCTAGCTCGATTGAACAGGTCAGTGAAGCTTCACGTGAACAATCAGATGCGGTCGGAAAAGTGGCATCCGCCATTCAGGAAGTGTCGACTGGCATGCAAAATGCAGCTGTACACACGTCCGATGTTTCGGGTCACTCAATTTCAGTGACTGAAAAGGCTGAAGAGGGTGCCGCCCTTATTCAACAATTTGTGCAACAAATGAGTTCTATTAAAGAGTCTGTGAATGAACACCATTCCACAATGGCCCATGTGCAAGCGCAGTTTACAGGCATTCAAGATCTGTTAGGTCATATCCATGCCATTGCTGACCAGACGAATTTGCTTGCTTTAAACGCAGCTATAGAAGCAGCAAGAGCGGGAGAACATGGAAGAGGCTTTGCAGTTGTAGCAGATGAAGTGAGGAAACTGGCAGAAGAATCTAGTCAGTTGACAGATCAAATTAGTCAATTACTCGAGAACGTGAACAAAGATACAGAAAGGTCATCACAATCGATGACGAAGGTTGAGCGGGATGTAGCAGAGGGTGTAAAAGTATCACAATTATCTGAACAAAGCTTCCATGAAATATTGGAATCTATTCGTGATATTTCAATGAAAGCAGAAGAGCTGTCAGCCACTGCAGAACAAATTTCTGCTAGTACAGAGGAAATTTCTCAAACGGTTGGTTTCATTGAAGAAGGTGCGAAACGAAACTCAGAAGAAACAGAGTACATGTCTGCTGCTGTTGAAGAATCATTAGCGGCCAATGAAGAGATGAAAGCGGCTGCGGAGGATCTAAAATCCTTATCTCAATCGCTGAAAACATCGATTTCATCTTTTACCATTTAATGTACGCTGGTCTTTTTCAAGAATCAGCCGAATATATATTCATCACCTATCAAGCAACAGTTGAAGCACCGCAAAATTCGACAAATTTCAATAAATATTCACATTTTTTTTACGTTTGAGCAGGAGAAAAGGAGGGAAAAGTAGAAATAGGTTTACATATCCTTAATTTTAAAGGAGGCGTTCTTTACATGAATTACAATGTCAGAGGAGAAAACATCGACGTAACACCTGCACTAAGAGATCATGTCGAGAAAAAAATTGGAAAGCTGGAGCGTTATTTTGAGACAGATGTAGATGCTTCAGTCAACGTGAACTTGAAGTTTTACAACGATCAAGAATCTAAAGTTGAGGTTACCATTCCAATGACTGATCTAGCACTTCGAGCTGAGGTGCATAATGAGGATATGTACAATGCAGTAGACCTAGCAGCCAGTAAATTAGAACGTCAAATTAGAAAGCACAAAACAAAAGTAAACCGTAAATTCCGCGAGCAAGGTGCCAAAAAGCACTTATTTGCTGGAGGAAATGGTACGGCTGAAGTAGCAGTTCAAGATGACGAAGAGATTGATGAAACAGAAATCGTCAGACAAAAACGTTTCAACTTAAAGCCAATGGATAGTGAAGAGGCCATTCTCCAAATGAACATGTTAGGTCATAGTTTCTTCGTTTTCACAAATGCTGAGACGAATTTGACCAATGTGGTTTATCGCCGAAATGACGGTAAATATGGACTCATTGAGCCAAACGCTTAAATATCAGTTGATGCTGATTCAAAAACAACCTAAATAAAGTAAACCCGTTCCCTTCATAAGGGGCGGGTTTTTTGTGCGAAATTATGGCAAATTCTTTGGAAATGAAAGAAGGTATGGTATGATAAATGCAGGTAAATATGGACCTGTCAAACTTTTGGACATGCCGAAAAATTGCATGAAATAGAGGAGCGTTATTATATGCTTGGAATCTTAAACAAAGTGTTTGATCCTACGAAACGTACGATCAGCCGATATGAAAAAAAGGCAAATGAAATCGAAGCTCTCGCTCAAGATTTTGAAAAATTATCTGACGAGGCTTTACGAAATAAAACGATTGAATTTAAAGAAAAACTTGAAAAAGGACAATCGGTGGATGACCTGCTGGTTGAAGCATTTGCAACGGTTCGCGAGGCATCCCGCCGCGTAACAGGAATGTTCCCATTTAAGGTGCAGCTCATGGGGGGGATCGCGCTTCACGAAGGTAACATCGCTGAAATGAAAACAGGTGAAGGTAAAACATTGACATCAACAATGCCTGTTTATTTAAATGCTCTTTCTGGAAAAGGCGTCCACATCGTGACAGTCAACGAATATTTGGCAAGCCGTGATGCGCAGGAAATGGGCAAAATTTTTGAGTTTCTTGGTTTAACAGTCGGCTTAAACTTAAACAGCTTAGACAAAGATGAAAAAAGAGAAGCGTATGCCGCTGATATCACGTATTCAACAAACAATGAACTCGGCTTTGACTATTTACGGGATAACATGGTGCTTTACAAAGAGCAAATGGTTCAGAGACCGCTGCATTATGCCGTGATCGATGAGGTTGACTCCATTTTAATTGATGAAGCGAGAACACCTCTTATTATTTCTGGACAAGCTGCGAAATCAACAAAGCTTTATGTACAAGCCAATGCATTTGTCCGCACATTAAAAATCGAAGATGATTTCACGTATGATATTAAAACAAAAAGTGTGCAGCTGACTGAAAGCGGAATGACGAAGGCGGAAAAAGCATTCGGCATTGAGAACCTGTTTGATGTCAAACATGTCGCGCTGAACCATCACATCGCTCAGGCGCTGAAGGCACATGTTGCGATGCAAAAAGACGTGGATTATGTAGTAGAAGAAGGCCAAGTAGTCATCGTTGACTCCTTCACAGGACGTTTAATGAAAGGACGCCGTTATAGTGAAGGTCTGCATCAAGCCATCGAGGCAAAAGAAGGTCTTGAAGTGCAGAACGAAAGCATGACACTAGCAACAATTACGTTCCAGAACTACTTCCGTATGTATGAAAAATTATCTGGTATGACTGGTACAGCAAAAACGGAAGAAGAAGAATTCCGTAACATTTACAACATGCAGGTTGTCTCAATCCCGACCAACCAGCCAGTTGTTCGTGATGACAGACCTGATTTAATTTACCGCACAATGGATGGTAAATTTAAAGCAGTGGCTGAGGATGTTGCGCAGCGCTATATGACAGGGCAGCCAGTTCTTGTCGGAACAGTTGCAGTTGAGACATCTGAGCTTATTTCTAAGCTGCTTAAAAATAAAGGCATTCCTCATCAAGTGTTAAACGCAAAAAACCATGAGCGTGAAGCACAAATTATTGAAGAGGCTGGTCAAAAAGGTGCTGTGACCATTGCGACAAACATGGCAGGACGTGGTACAGACATCAAGCTTGGCGAAGGTGTAAAAGAACTTGGAGGTCTGGCTGTTATCGGGACAGAGCGTCATGAATCCCGTCGTATTGATAACCAGCTTCGCGGACGTTCTGGACGTCAAGGAGACCCAGGGATTACCCAATTCTATCTCTCAATGGAAGATGAATTGATGCGCCGATTTGGTGCAGAGCGGACGATGGCGATGCTTGACCGCTTTGGCATGGATGATTCTACACCAATCCAAAGTAAAATGGTGTCTAAAGCCGTTGAATCATCTCAAAAACGTGTAGAGGGGAACAACTTTGATTCCCGTAAGCAGCTTCTGCAATATGACGATGTGCTTCGTCAACAGCGTGAAGTAATCTACAAACAGCGTTTTGAAGTGATCGATTCTGACAACTTAAAATCAATTGTCATCAATATGATCCAATCTTCAATTGAGCGTGCGGTGGGATCTTATACGCCAAAAGAAGAGCTGCCTGAAGAATGGAAACTAGATGGTCTTGTTGAATTAATCAACACGAACTATTTAGACGAAGGTGCCATTACGGTCAAAGATATCTTCGGTAAAGAAGCAGATGAAATCACAACCTTCATCATGGATCGTATTAAAGATAAATACGATGCAAAAGAAGAAACATTTGGCGAAGAACAAATGCGTGAATTTGAAAAAGTCATCGTTCTTCGTGCGGTGGATTCGAAGTGGATGGACCATATCGATGCAATGGATCAGCTGCGTCAAGGGATTCATTTACGTGCGTACGCACAAACGAATCCGCTTCGTGAATACCAAATGGAAGGATTTGCGATGTTTGAGCATATGGTTGCTTCAATTGAAGATGACGTGGCCAAGTATGTCTTGAAATCAGAAATCCAAAACAACCTAGAACGTGAAGAAGTGGTTCAAGGTCAAACAACGGCTCATCAGCCGCAAGAGGGCGATGAGGAGAAGACAGTGAAGAAGAAGCCGGTACGTAAAGTCGTAGACATTGGACGAAACTCCCCATGTCACTGCGGAAGCGGCAAGAAATATAAAAATTGTCATGGGAAGACAGAATAAGTAATGGAAAGAGGTGAAAACCTCTTTCTATTCATGTCAGCCCCCATACATCTATGAGGTGAAGGATATGGAATTAGTAGAAATTAGACAAGAGCTTGAAAATATGGCTAGCAGGCTAGCTGATTTTAGGGGGTCTCTTTGACTTAGAAACAAAAGAGGCCAAAATCGCAGAGCTTGAAGCGACGATGTCAGAGGCTGATTTTTGGAATGATCAGCAAAAGGCTCAAGGCGTTATCAATGAAGCCAATGCACTGAAGGATTCTGTGAATTCCTACCATGAGCTCAGTGAATCACATGAAGAGCTGCAAATGACGCATGACTTATTAAAGGAAGATTATGACGAGGAGCTTCATGCAGAGCTTGAAAAAGAGCTGAAGAACTTAACGAAGCAGTTTAACGAATTTGAGCTGCAGCTTCTCTTAAGCGAACCTTATGATAAAAACAATGCCATTCTTGAACTTCACCCAGGTGCAGGCGGAACTGAATCTCAGGACTGGGGTTCTATGCTTCTGCGAATGTACACTCGCTGGGCAGAGCGCAGAGGCTTTAAGGTCGAAACGCTTGATTACCTTCCAGGTGATGAAGCAGGAATTAAGTCTGTGACTTTGCTTATCAAAGGGCATAACGCGTACGGTTACTTAAAAGCTGAAAAAGGTGTCCACCGTTTGGTTCGTATTTCTCCTTTTGATTCTTCTGGCCGCAGACATACATCCTTCGTTTCCTGTGATGTCATGCCGGAATTCAATGAAGAAATTGATATTGATATTCGGACAGAGGATATCAAGGTAGATACGTATCGTGCAAGCGGAGCTGGCGGGCAGCACGTCAATACGACGGACTCTGCTGTTCGTATCACACACATTCCGACGAATGTCGTCGTGACGTGCCAAACAGAAAGATCACAAATTAAAAACAGAGAACGTGCGATGAAAATGCTGAAATCGAAACTTTATCAAAAACGGATCGAAGAACAGCAGGCAGAATTGGATGAAATCAGAGGAGAGCAGAAAGAAATTGGCTGGGGAAGCCAAATCCGCTCTTATGTATTCCACCCTTATTCTCTTGTGAAAGACCATCGAACCAATACGGAGATGGGAAATGTTCAAGCGGTGATGGATGGAGATTTAGATTCATTTATCGATGCGTACCTACGTTCGAAATTATCATAAAAACTCGGCTTCTTGCCGGGTTTTTTTAATTGTGAGAAAATATAATGAATATAAAGGTATGCATACGACATACTGATTCTATATCCTTTGTATGATGAAATTAGCAAATAAAGGGGGAAATATTTTGGGATTAACACCATTGCAAGAAACGTGGGATTTAGATGCCTTTTTTAAAGGAGGCAGTTCTTCACCAGAATTTAAGACATACCTGCAAAACATTCAGCAGCTACTAGATGAATTACGACAAAAGGTGGATGCCTTTTCAAAAGAAGATACACACATTGAAAGCCAATTAACGTCTGTCCTTGACGCGTATGAAACTACATATAAAAAATTGTCTCAAGCAGGTTCATTTGTATCCTGTCTACAAGCTCAAAATACGAAGGATATGAAGGCAGGCAGCCTTCGAGGTACGATTGCCAACCTAGAAGCTGATTTAGGAACCATCCTTGCACTGTTTGATCAAGCGCTAGCTGCTATCCCTGCAAACAAGTGGGAAGAATTGATGAATTCAGCAGCCTTTTCAGATGTCCGCTACATATTAAATGAGCGAAGAGACCGTGTGAAGGATCAATTACCTGTTGAACAAGAAACGCTGATTCAAAAGCTGGCTGTAGATGGGTACCATGCGTGGGATGAGCTTTATTCCAGCTTAGTCAATAAAATCACCATTCCGTTTGAACAGCATGGAGAAACGCAGATGATCTCTGTAGGCCAAGCAGAAAATGCTATGGATGATTCAGATCGTGAAGTCAGAAAGGCCGTTTATCACAACCTAGAGCATGCATGGAAGCAGGATGAACATTTATTTGCTAGTACGCTCAATCACCTTGCTGGTTTTCGTTTGCAAGTGTATGAAGCAAGGGGCTGGGATCACATTTTAAAAGAACCGCTTGAAATTTGCCGGATGAAACAAGAAACCCTTGATGCAATGTGGTCTGTGATTGATGAACATAAGCAGCCATTCATTGATTATTTACACCGAAAAGCTGACATGCTTGGAGTGGATAAGCTGAGCTGGTTCGATGTTGGGGCTCCTATCGGCAGTGAGACCAAAATCTATCCTTATCAAGAAGCAGCTGCTTTTATTGTGAAACATTTCGCAGGATTTGGAGAAGAGCTCGCTGCTTTTACAGAAAAAGCCTTTAATGAACGCTGGGTAGAAGCTGAGGACCGTCCAAACAAACGGGTAGGCGGCTTTTGTACAAATTTCCCTGACAGCGGAGAATCACGTATTTTTATGACTTTCTCAGGAAGTCCATCCAATGTGGCGACACTAGCGCATGAGCTTGGTCATTCGTTTCATCAGGAAGTGATGCAGGATGTTCGCATTCTGAATCGCAAATACGCAATGAATGTAGCTGAAACAGCGTCGACATTCGCAGAAATGATTGTAGCTGATGCCTCATTAAAAGAAGCGGCAAATGAAGAGGAGCGGCTCAGCCTGTTAGAGGATAAGCTGCAGCGCAGTGTAGCTTTCTTCATGAACATTCAATCTCGTTTCTTATTTGAACAGCGCTTTTATGAAGAGCGTAAACAAGGAGAAGTGCCGGCTGACAGATTGAATGAATTGATGGTCGAAGCGCAGAAGGAAGCGTTCGGTGACTCATTAGATGAATACCATCCGCATTTCTGGGCTTCTAAGCTGCATTTCCATATCACGAATGTTCCATTTTATAATTTTCCATACACCTTTGGATACATGTTCTCGTTAGGAATTTACGCAAAAGCATTGCAGGCTGGTACATCGTTTGAAGAGAAATACATTGCATTATTAAAGGATACTGCTTCAATGACAGTAGAAGATTTAGCCAAAAAGCATCTAGGCGTTGACCTTACCCAAAAAGCATTTTGGGAAGAAGCCATTCGTTTGGCTGTAGCAGATGCTGAAGAATTTTTAGAGGTGACAAAAAAATAAAAAATGAAAAGCTCCTATTATGGGAGCTTTTTTGCTGGCTTCAGCCAGTCAACCATTGTCTGGATGAGATCATTTTGCTGCGACAGGGCTGGAATGTCCGCTGGCTGATCCCCTTTTTGTTTGCCATACATGCCAAACTGCGCATGATTCCCGCCTTTTATTTCATGAAAAACGGTTTGAGACGGCAGATTTGCTTTCGATTTTTTGATTTTTTCTTGTGTTGCCAGCCCATCCTTTTCACCTGAAATAGAGAGGATTTTTAGTGACGATTGTTTCAGGTCATCTGATGCTGGATAAGATGCTAGGAAAAAGAGTCCATCGAGCTTGCTCTGATTTTTTTCTGCAAACATAGCGGCAGCTGCCCCGCCAAGTGAATGTCCGCCAATATACCAGTGTTTGATCGATTGGTGATCTTTGATGATGTCCTGCGCTTTGTTTGGATTGAAGATCGCAAAGGAAAATGGCATGTCAGGGATAAAGACAGAGTAGCCTTTTTTCATCAGCGTATCCCCGATATAGGCATACGCAAGTGGTTCCACCTTTGCCCCAGGATAGAGAATGATGCCAGTATCACTTTTTGATGCTTCAAATGTATAAACATTGTTTTTATGTTCCACTTGCTCCATGTTTACTTGTTTTTTTAATGCTTCTGATGGTCCATATGTAAAGCGGCTCCATGTATAGAAAGCACCAAAAGCTAAGATGATCAGTGCAAGTAATGTCATACCTGTTATCTTCAGTATTTTCTTCATCGCATGCCCCTTCTTTCTCATGTACATATTAAATATACCATCAATTCATCCTATGCCAACCGGCAAGTACGCTATTCCGTCTGTGTGATAAAGTATTAATCCATTAGCACTGCATTTGGCTGTTATTTACAATCGTTTTAAGAGGGATTAAAATAGGTGTGCATTCAGAAGTAACGGAGGAAGAAAGACATGAAGCAGGGACATTCACAATTTTGGATCGAAGTGAAAAATTATTTGTTCATTTTAATCGGATCTGCCATCGTGGCGATTGGTTTTAATACGTTATTATTACCGAATCAGATTGCAGCAGGCGGTGTGAGCGGCATTAGTACCATTATGCAGTCATTCGGCTTTGAAGCGGCGTATGTGCAATGGGGGCTTAATATTCCCCTGTTTATCGCTGGCTTTTATTTATTAGGCGGTACATTTGGAGTGAAAACACTCGTTGGCTCGATTTTTTTACCTTTCATGGTGTTTGTCACAAGACATATTGCACCTGTCACACATGAAGCACTGCTGGCGGCTATATTTGGCGGTGTGGTCATTGGGATCGGAATAGGGCTCGTGTTCCTTGGGAATGGATCAACGGGTGGAACAGCACTCGCTGCCAAAATCATCAATAAGTACACAGGACTCACGCTAGGCACCTGTTTAGCGATGATGGATGGCTTGATTGTTCTGGCTGCGATGACGGTCTTTGGAATTGAAGAGGGGCTGTACGCGGTCATTGGTGTGTTTATTTCTAGTAAAACGATTGATGTGGTACAGGCTGGCTTCAGTCATTCAAAAATGGCAATGATCATTACAGGGCATGAAGATGAGGTCAGACAGGCGGTTTTTGATCAAATTGACCGCGGTGTGACGAAGATCTCAGCAGTCGGAGGATATACCGATCATGACCGCCCAATTTTGATGTGTGTCGTTGGGCAGTCACAATTCACAAAGTTGAAACAAGTGGTGAAAGCAATCGATGCATCTGCATTTGTCATCGTGATGGATGCAAAAGAGGTGCTTGGTGAGGGTTTTAAAAGGGCATAAACAAGGATATAATAGCGTTGACCAAATGATTGTAAGGGAGGGAAATAGATGAAAAAAAGCGGATTAACGATGCTATTTGCAGCGATGCTTCTTGTTCTCGCGGCTTGTGGAGGAAATTCAAGCAGCAGTGACAAAGAAGGCAGCAAAAGTGCTTCATCTGTGAGCAGTGGTGAGGAGATCTATCAGCAAAACTGTATTGGCTGTCATGGGAAAGACCTATCTGGCGGAGGCGGACCAAGCCTGAAAGAAGTAGGGAAGAAATATAATGAAAGCCAAATCGCAGATATTGCGCAAAATGGTAAAGGCTCTATGCCAAGCGGTATGGTAGATGAGAAGCAAGCAAAAGAAGTAGCAAAATGGCTTGCAGAGAAAAAATAAAACCTTTGTCTAATCGACAAGGTTTTTTTGTTTTTTTATATGTAGAAAAAGACTTTTAGATAGTATGAAAACGCATTATATTAAATTTTATTTAAAAAATAAGGGTATAAAGGCACGTTTTTCGGTTTTGATTGTTCTATTTACCTTTTATTTATAAGTTTTGAAATATAAATGTAATACCATTGCGTCGATTCATGACGTATAATTGGAGTTGTTGAAATTTAGACGATTCAATTTTTTCATCTTTTTGGATGAAAAGGACATAAATTGTTAGTAAGTATCGAAGGGTATGTGCGTGACCATACATAACGTTTTTTGACGAGAAGTGTCAAAACATCATGATAAGCTGTTAGTCAGCGAATAAGAAAAGATTAGGTGATTACATGATTCAAATGAAGGAAGTCTACAAGATCTATCCTAATGGCGTAAAGGCGATCAATGGAATCAATGTCTCTATCCATCCAGGAGAGTTTGTGTATGTTGTTGGTCCAAGTGGTGCTGGTAAATCCACTTTCATCAAAATGATGTATCGTGAAGAGAAGCCAACCAAAGGGCAAATCTTAATTAATAACAAAGATTTAGGATCAATGAAGGAAAAAGAAATTCCTTACGTAAGAAGAGAAATTGGCGTAGTATTCCAAGATTTCAAGCTGCTTCCAACTCTTACTGTGTTTGAGAACGTGGCATTTGCTCTTGAAGTGATTGGTGAACAGCCTCATATCATTAAGAAAAAAGTGCTTGATGTTCTCGATCTGGTTCAGCTAAAGCACAGAGCGCGTCAATTTCCTGACCAGCTGTCCGGCGGTGAACAGCAGCGTGTGTCTATCGCCCGCTCGATTGTTAATAGCCCTGAGGTCGTCATTGCAGATGAGCCGACAGGAAACCTTGATCCAGACACTTCTTGGGAAATCATGAAGACGCTCGAAGAGATTAATAACCGCGGAACAACAGTGGTTATGGCGACACACAACAAAGAAATTGTAAACACCATGAAGAAACGCGTCATCGCAATCGAAGATGGAATGATTGTGCGTGACGAAGCAAGAGGGGAGTACGGAATTTATGATTAAAACTCTCTCGCGGCATTTACGTGAGAGCTTCCGTTCACTTGGAAGAAACACGTGGATGACATTTGCATCAATTAGTGCGGTTACTGTCACATTGATTTTAGTTGGGGTTTTCCTTGTGATTATGCTCAACTTGAATAACATGGCATCGAACGCTGAAAAAGAAGTAGAAGTAAAAGTATTAATCGAATTAACGGCGAATCAAAAGCAGCAGGATGAATTAAAAGCAGAAATTGAAAAGATTCCTGAAATCAGTAATGTGAAGTACTCATCTAAGGATGACGAACTGAAAGCACTGATTAAAAGCTTTGGAGAAAATGGACAATCCATGGGACTTGTTGATCAAGAAAATCCATTAAACGATGCGTTTATTGTGAAAACAACAGATCCTCACGATACACCAAAAGTAGCGAAGAAATTAGAAAACCTAAAGGGTACATATAAAGTAACCTATGGGAAAGAAGAGGTCAGCCGACTCTTCAATGTAGTTGGAGTAGCGCGTAATGTCGGCATTGTGCTCATTATTGGGCTGTTATTTACAGCTATGTTCTTAATCTCCAATACGATCAAAATTACGATTTTTGCTAGACGTAAAGAAATTGAGATTATGAAGCTGGTAGGTGCAACGAACTGGTTTATCCGCTGGCCATTCTTCATTGAAGGATTATTGCTTGGTGTATTTGGTTCCATTATACCAATTGCCCTATTGCTTGGCACGTATCAATATGCAGTTGGCTGGGTCGCACCGAGAGTACAAGGCTCATTTATTTCAATGCTTCCATACAATCCGTTTGTCTATCAAGTATCACTGGTCCTGCTAGTGATCGGTGCAATCATTGGTGTATGGGGAAGCTTAACGTCTATCCGTAAATTCTTAAAAGTATAAATATATTTTGATGGCAGCATTCGAGGATTCTATAGAAGATGTGACCGGTTGACCCGATTCATCCGGTCGGCTCTTCATGTCGACAGTTGTCATGGGAGGGGAATATCGTTTTGAAAAGAAAGCTGATGATGGCTGGAATGGCAGCGTTTATTGGAACAACGTGGCTATACATTCCAGGGAACGAGAATCGTGCATTCGCATACGAAGACCTAGATCAAAAACGTCAACAAATCGAAGAGAAAACATCGAAGACTGAATCAAGCTTGAAGAAGAAGAAGTCAGAGCTGGCAAAGCTTGAAAAGAAAGAATCAAAGCTCAAGAAAGAAATTGAACAAATTGACCAAAAGGTAAGTACTGCAACTGAAAAAGTCGCTGAAAAAGAGAAAGAAGTTAAAAAAACGAAGCAAGAGATCAAGAAGCTAAAAAAAGACATTCAAGTCATCAATGAGCGAATTGAAAAAAGAAAAGCCATTTTCAAAGACCGAATTCGTTCAATGCAAAAAAGCGGCGGTACGATCAACTATTTAGATGTGCTGCTAGGTGCTCGCAGCTTTAGTGATTTTGTCGGTCGTGTTGGGGCTGTCACAACGATTGTCGAAGCAGACAAAGACATGATTACAGAACATGAAAATGATTTAAAGCTGGTGGAGCAAAAAGAAGCAGAGCTAAATAATCAGCTAAGCGGACTTGAAACATCTCTGAAAGAGCTAGAAGCACTGAAAAAAGATTTATCTAAGAAGCACAAAGAAAAAGAACACATTTTAGGTGATGTGACAGATAAAAAAAATCATGCTCATGATGAACTAGGCAAGCTTGAGAATGAACAAGAAATCCTAGCGAATCAAAAAGCGGCTGTGAAATCTGAGGAAGCACACCGACAAAAGGAAGAAGCGAAGAAAGCAAAACAAGCAGCTGAAAAAAATGGACCTGCACCTCACAGCGGCGGCTCAGATCAAGTGTCTGATACACCAGCAAGCAGCTCTGGCTTTATTAAACCAGCTGCAGGACGTTTCTCATCTGGCTTTGGCGGACGTTCTGGCGGAAACCACTTCGGATTAGATATTGCAGCAAAAGGCACAGTTCCTGTCTATGCAGCAGCATCTGGAACAGTCACGAACTCCAGCTACTCATCGAGCTACGGAAATGTTGTGTTCATTACGCACAATATCAATGGACAGACATATCAAACTGTATACGCCCACCTGTCTACAAGAAGTGTGTCAACAGGACAGAGAGTCGAACAAGGACAATTCCTTGGATATATGGGAAATACCGGCCAATCGCATGGTCAGCATCTTCACTTTGAAATTCATAAAGGATTATGGAATGGCGCAAAATCAAATGCAGTCAATCCAGCGCAATATATCCGCTAATCAAAAAGCCGATAACATGATGTTATCGGCTTTTTTGATCTAGTTAGAATTAAAATAACAGCAGTAATCCGGCAATAATAGGTGTTAACAGAACAGCTGATTTCAATAAGAGCTTCGGTGCAAGGCGTGTGAATTTCGCGCCGATAAATGCGCCTAATACGGTGCCAATTAATATTTGGATCAGCAGGATAAAATCAACATAGCCCTCTGAAATATATCCAATTCCACCGCCGATGGAAATCGGAATAATGACAAGCATGGTCGTGCCAACGGCTTGCCTAATCGACAGCTTCAGTAAAATCAAAAGTCCTACTTGAATGAATGGTGCAGACCCGATACCAAACATGCCTGACAGCATCCCAGACACAAGGCCTAAAATAATGCCTCTTGTCATCAGCTGACGAGAAGAAAGCGGCTGCTGCTCAGCCTCTTCATTAAGAACAAATAGTTTGATCATCATAAAAACAGCGGATAAAAAAAGCATCCCTGCTGTTAAATAGTGCAGACTCTCTTCTGGAATAAAAGGAGCAACCTTAGCCCCGGCAAAAGAAGCGATACAAGCAAGTGCCCCGACAATCAAACCAGATTTCAGCTGAATGTTCCCTTCCCGGTAGTGGCTGTATGCACCTGATAGTGTCGTAAATGCCATGGCGGCTAATGACGTCCCGAGTGCTGTATGGATAGGGATATCAAAAATTAACGTAAGCAATGCGATGACAAATCCTGCCCCGCCTGCTCCTACAAAACCTAATAAAATTCCTAATAAAAGCATCGTCAAGATAATATACATAGCGAAGACTCCTTCTCAATCATAACAAAATAAAAATTACACCTAATAAAATGATTCGTCAAGCCTTCACGGGAGAATGTCTTTACATGAAATCCCTTCTTCTGGCATATAATAACTCAGGTCATCAGGAAGAGTTGAAGAAGGAGGCCAAATATGAAAAAACAAATCGCATCTATTATGGCAAGTGTCGTTCTCTTAATAAGTGCAGGTGTGATGACGCATAAAGAGGGAACTCATGCGGAGTCACCGCAAGCAGCAGCTGCAATGGCTGGACAAGCTCAATCAAGTGATAAGGCGAAAGAGAATGGGATGGAAAAGATCGAGAAAGCCTATGACCTTATTTCAAATGAATATGTAGAGGAAGTGGATCGGCAAAAGCTGCTTGAAGGCGCGATCCAAGGAATGCTTTCGACTTTAAACGATCCGTATTCAGTATACATGGACAAGCAAACCGCAAAGCAATTTTCTGATTCGCTTGATTCTTCCTTTGAGGGAATTGGGGCAGAAGTGGGGATGGATGAAGGAAAGATCATTATTGTCTCCGCCTTTAAAAAATCCCCTGCGGCAAAAGCAGGTCTAAAGCCGAAAGATGAAGTCATCAGCATAGACGGTGAGCCGATGAAAGAAAAAAGCTTAAACGATGCTGTACTGAAAATAAGAGGAAAAAAAGGAACGTCTGTCGCCTTAACAATCAAACGAAACGGGATTGAAAAAGAGCTAACGTTCCATATCAAACGAGAAGAAATCCCGCTTGAAACAGTGACTTCCTCTGTAAAAGAGGTAAATGGTCATAAAACAGGCTATATTGCGATCTCCAGCTTCTCTGAAGATACGGCGAAGGATTTCACTTCAAGCTTGAAACAGCTCGAGAAAAAGGGCATAGAAGGCCTTGTACTGGATGTGAGAGGAAACCCTGGCGGCTATCTGCAAAGTGTGGAAGATATTTTGAAGCATTTTATTACGAAGGATCAGCCTTATATTCAAATCGCAGAACGGAATGGCGACCGGAAACGATATTTTTCAAAACTGAAAGAAAAAAAGCCTTACCCAGTCAATGTCTTAATTGATAAAGGCAGTGCTTCCGCTTCGGAAATACTTGCTGGAGCCATGAAAGAAGCTGGAAAGTATGAAGTCGTCGGTGATGTCTCCTTTGGAAAAGGAACTGTGCAGCAGGCGGTTCCGATGGGAGATGGAAGTAATATTAAATTAACGCTGTATAAATGGCTCACGCCAAAAGGCAATTGGATTCACAAAAAAGGCGTCGTACCGACAATTGCGATTCATCAGCCGGATTACTTTACCGCAGGTCCGCTTCAGCTAAAAGAACCGCTTCAGCGTGATATGAACAATGAAGAAGTGAGACAAGCGCAGACGCTGTTAAAGGGATTGTCATTTGACCCTGGCAGAGTAGATGGATACTTTGATGAAGAAACGAAAAAGGCCGTACTTGCCTTCCAAAGCACATACAATCTCGATAAATCAGGTGTCATTGATTTGAAAACAGCGGAAATGATGAACAAAATGGTGGATGAAGTGAAATCATACGAAAAAAATGATCTTCAATTACAGACTGCACTAAAAGCACTATATCTTAAAAAATAAAGAGGCGAATAATAGCCTCTTTTTTTTGGTTCATAAGTGTCATGAACATGTAATAATTTATGATTAAAAATAAATTATATCGAGAAATATATTCATTTATTTTACAAAAAACATAACATTCCTTCAATTTTACCCGATAACATATGTATATAAGAGACTTTCTGTTGATTTAAACATGTCATGAAAATGAAACTTTTGAAAGTTGTATGTTACATAAATAATTCTTACAATAAAAAGTAGCACTCATTTTAAATATTTTATTTTTTGCGGATATTCAGCTTGAGCATGAAGCTGTACCGAGGTTTGCGCTTTTCTTAAAAGAACTAGTAAATGGGGGTACACAATTGAAAAGGGCAAGTATTGTGAGAGAGAAAAAATATTACGAGTTGGTAGAGGAACTTAAGAGTCGTACGAAAGATGTGACGTTTTCCGCTACAAAGGCATTAAGTCTGCTCATGCTGTTAAGCAGGTACTTGGTCAATTACACAACGGTAGAATCAGTCGACGAAATCGATGAAGACTGTGCTGAGATATACTTCAATTATTTAATGGATAATCATAAGAGACTTGGTATAAACTTAACCGACATCAAGAGGTCGATGCAGCTGCTCGGCGGCATACTAGATGTAGATGTCAATCACTACTTAAAAGATTTTTCACTGTCGAATGTCACACTTTGGATGAATCAGGAGAAATAAACCTGATGTCAAGCATCGATTTATTTGATAGAATAAGAGAAAATGCTTGACTTGGGCGGTGAACGATAATGAGCTCGGAGTGGATGGGAGCTGGATTAAAAGCGGTCGGTCTGTTTTTAATCCATCCTCTTTTTTATTTCATGATATTAATCAGCCTATTGCATGGCTACATCCGCGTAAAGCGGGAGAGAAAAGCGTTTCAAACAAGAATAGAAGATGTATACGATGAACTTAAATTTACATATTCAAAGGGATGGATTCTAGGGATTTGCCTATCCGTTATTTCAGTAGGCTTAGGGATTGCCCTCCCCCCTGGATTCATCGTGCTGATTGCAGCGATGACCATCGTTTTCTCTTTATTCTTTAAGGCGAGTGCGCTTTCGTCTGCATACACACTCGGTTTCAGTTTTATTGCGGCACTTGGACTGATGCATTTCCAAGTGAGTCATTCTTGGCTGCCGCAGCTCTCAATGATGAATGCATCAGCCGTTGTCATTCTGCTAGGACTTCTATTAATGACGGAGGGGATTCTAGCCTATCGAACGGCGCATTTACGTACATCGCCTGCTATGGTGATGAGTGCGAGAGGACTTTTAATTGGTCAGCAGCGGGCAAACCGTCTGTGGCTTTTACCGCTTGTTTTGCTGATGCCGGCAGGTGAATTCACTTCTTCTCTGCCATGGTGGCCGGTGCTTCAAGTACATGATCAAAGCTTTTCATTTATTTTGATTCCATATATCATCGGATTCGGTCAGAGAATTCAAGGCTCACTGCCAATTGTTAGTATTCAAATTACAGCGCGGCGTATTCTCATGCTCGGACTCGCTGTCGCCTTATTAGGTGCTGCAAGTATTTGGTTTGAACCGATTGCTTGGGGAGCTGTATTGATTGCGGTGATAGGAAGAGCCTTTCTCTCATGGAAACAGAGGGTCAATGACAATGCTGCTCCGTTCTACTTCTCTAAGCGTAATCAAGGGCTGATGGTGCTGGGGATTATTCCAAATACACCAGCGGCTGATTTAAAGCTTGAGATCGGAGAAGTCATCACAAAAGTGAATGGAATTGAAGTCAAAACCGTTTCGGAATTTTATGAAGCCCTTCAAACCAATCGTGCTCTAACAAAGCTCGAGATCATTGGCTTAAATGGTCAGACAAGATTTGAGAAACGTGCTTCTTACGAAGGGGAGCATCATCAGCTTGGCATCCTGTTTGTGAAGGATGATCCACAGCAAGAACCAACGGCAATTTCATCTTAAAAAAAGCTGCTAGAGATGGCAGCTTTTTTCTTTTGGGCGCGCTTCTTTCCCGTAGGATTCGCCCCATTCACGCATGGCGAAGATGATAGGCTTTAATGTATTTCCGAGAGAAGTGAGGGAATATTCGACACGAGGGGGGACCTCCTCATAGACTTCTCTATGGACAACGCCGTCTTGTTCAAGCTCACGCAATTGCAGTGTGAGGACACGCTGAGAAATTCTTGGCAGCAGCCGGCGCAATTCATTGTAGCGTTTTGGTCCGCAAGTCAAATGATAAAGGATCACTCCTTTCCATTTCCCTCCGATGACACTTGTCGTCACTGAAACGGGACAGCCATGATTGACAATACTGACTGGATTGGATGGTGCACTCATCTTAACACTCCTTTCTAAGACAAATTTGGTGATACACGAACAAGATGGTAACTAACGAACAAAAATGTGCGTACTTGAATCACTCGAAGCTTTTCTTATACCATAGAGATATCACATCACACATTCGGGCTGTTGTTTTTTTATCATAACAATTTCTAAATGAGAATGGAAAGAAATTGGATTGATGAAACTAACGCCCTAATTGGTTAATAGAAAGGATGAATACAATGCGAGACAAAGAGCAATTAAAAAAAGAAATCATTGAGGCGTATGAGTTCCGCCATGCGACAAAAGAGTTTGATCCAACGAAAAAAATACCAGAGGATGATTTTGCATTTATTTTAGAAACAGGAAGACTTTCCCCAAGCTCTGTAGGGTTTGAGCCTTGGAAGTTCCTCGTTGTTCAAAATGAAGCATTTAGAGAAAAATTAAAAGAGTATACATGGGGAGCGCAAAAGCAGCTTCCTACTGCCAGCCATTTTGTGATCATCTTGGCAAGAACAGACGCCCGTTATGATTCAGCATATGCAGAATACATCAACAAGCAAATCAAAGGAATGTCAGACGAAACGTTCGAGATGGTGAAGGGACGCTACCAAGAATTCCAAGAGAATGATCTTCATTTGTTAGAAAATGAACGTACGCTCTTTGATTGGGCTTCAAAACAAACGTATATTGCCCTTGGAAACATGATGACAGCTGCTGCACAAATTGGCATTGATTCATGCCCAGTCGAGGGATTCAGCTACGATGAGATTCATCGCATTCTAGATGAAGAAGGGCTGCTTGAGGATGGTCAGTATGATATTTCTGTCATGGCAGCCTTTGGTTATCGTGTCACCGAGCCAAAGCGCGGCAAAACGCGCCGTCCAATGGATGAAGTAGCTGTTTGGATTCGTTAAAAGAGAATGTCTGAAAAAGGATGTTGACAATTGCGTGGTTAGTCAGTATATTTAAAAAATAAAATCTTTGATGAATATACAAATTGACTATAAACGCTTTGACTTGAGAATAGTAGATGAACATCCGTTTTTTTAAGAGAGCTGCGGGTTGGTGCAACGCAGTAAAACGAATCATTGAACTCGCTCAAAGAGCGGTAAGACTGAATGAATAGTAAGTCTTTACGTGTGACCTCCGTTAACGGGTTTTAAGTTGGATTCAGCTATGGCTGAATCAATTAGAGTGGTAACGCGGTTGCAAGGTCAGTCGTCTCTTCAAGGAGATGACTGGCCTTTTTATATGTTTTTATCCTATATTTGTCTGAAGATTCAAATTTAAAGGAGCTATAGAAAATGGAAAAGGAACATGTGCAGTTAAAACGAACAATGACGTCAAGGCATATTATGATGCTCGCACTTGGTGGTGCAATAGGTGCTGGTCTGTTTAAAGGAAGCAGCTCCGCTATTGATATCGCAGGTCCTGCTGTCATTTTGGCATATATGATTGGTGGTCTTATTTTATTATTTATTATGCAAGGACTTGCCGAAATGACGGTTGCACGACCTGGCGCAAGAACATTCCGTGATTTAATTGAACCGGTGTTAGGGAAATATCCGGCTTATTTCTTAGACTGGATATACTGGAAAATGTGGGTGCTGAACATTGCAGCAGAAGCAATCGTATCTGCGATCTTTATTCAGTACTGGTTCCCACAGGTGCCGATTTGGATACTTGTGTTAATCATTTCACTTGTTGTGACATTGATCAATGTTTGTTCTGTTAAAATGTTTGCTGAGACGGAGTACTGGTTAGCTTCTATTAAAATTGCTGTCATTATTTTATTTATTATCATTGGGTTAACCATGCTGTTTGTCTCATTTGGTCAGCATGCTGCACCGGGATTATCCAACTTAACCGACCACGGAGGATTTTTCCCGAATGGAACAGGCGGCTTAATTGCGGCCATGCTTGTGGTGGTGTATTCATATGGCGGGACTGAAATGATCGGGGTCACATTAGCAGAAACAAAAAACCCTGAAAAAGTCATCCCAAAGGCCATTCAAAGTACATTTGTACGAATCATCGGTTTCTATGTACTGCCGTTCTTCATCATCGTCAGCTTGATTCCCTGGAATCAAGTAAACAATGAGCAAGTGAGTCCATTCGTCACCGTGTTTGCAACGATTGGCGTGCCATACGCAAGTGACATCATGAACGGTATCATTTTATTAGCGATCTTGTCTTCTATGAACTCTGGGCTGTACGCATCCTCAAGGGTACTTTATACGCAAGCGATGGATGGGCGTGTATGGAAGGGCTTCTCAAAGCTATCAAAACAGCAGGTGCCTGTCAGAGCGATCCTAGTGTGTACATCTACATTGTATGCTGCTGTATTGATTTCTCTTTTTGTAGGAAGTCAAACCTTTAATTATTTAATGGGATCTTTAAGCTATACGGTCTTATTCATTTGGTTTATTATTGCTGTCGGGCATTTAAAATCTCGAAGTGTAGCAGAACCAGGAGGATATCGCGTGAAGCTGTATCCTTTCACAACATGGTTTTCTGTGATTGCGATCATTGCCATTTTCATCGGCGTTGTGTCAACAACTCCAATTGTCCAAACGATGGTCACAATGGGCATTTATCTGATTATTACTCTTTCTTTCTTCATCAACAGAAAGCGGTTTGAAACAGCTGTTTGATTTAAAAGCGTGCAGGACGTTCTCAAGAAGGTCTTGCACGCTTTTTTTGAGATAGTATTTCGTGAATGAAGCATTCAGCTCTCCCTTTTGAAAAATAGAATATGTGATGAAAAAGGGATTAAAAATAGTGGTTGTTAAGAAGACTGTTCAAATGTAGACAGCTGATTCTCATAGATAGTCTTCATCTCATTTGTTATTTAGTTGGCACGTCTTCAGTGAAAGGAGTATTTGGCAGCTGAATGATGGCTGTCGTACCAATGCCAGGCTCAGATTGAATGTCGAATGTTCCATGATGTTTTTTGATGATTTGATAGACAACGGCTAGTCCAAGGCCAGAGCCGCCATCCTTTCTTGTTCGTGCTTTATTTACACGATAAAATCGCTCAGAAACATGTGGAAGATCTTCTTTTGGAATACCGCTGCCTTCGTCGGTCACTTTCAATTCAGCAACACCTTGGTGAACTTGTAATTCAATCGATATTGATTTCCCAGATGGCGTGTAATGAATGGCATTGTCCAGTAAATTACGTATCACTTGTTGGAGACGGTCGCTATCACCATAAACAATACAATCCTCTTCTAGCGTTCGTTTGAAAATAATGCTTTTTTTGTCAGCGATGAATGCCATTTGATCAAGAACATCGTGGATGAGCTGTGCAAAGACGACTGGCTCCATCGTAAGTGGATAAGAGTCACCTTCTAACTGTGCAAGATCTAAAAGGTCGTGCACAAGCCGGCTTAAACGTGTGGCCTCATCTTGGATGATTTGCATCCCCTTTTTTTGATCAATGACCCCTTCTTCAATTCCTTCTGCATAGCCTTTCATATAACTTAAAGGCGTTCTAAGTTCGTGAGAGACATTCGCAAGAAATTCCCTGCGGTGCTGCTCAACTTTTTCGAGGGTTGAAGACAGTTTATTAAAGGAGCGGCTAAGCTGGTTTAACTCGTCTCCTTTTTTAGTTACGGCCATTCGTTTTGAGAAATCGCCAGATTCCATTTCCATTGCAATTTCTTTCATTTTATTTATTGTCTGTACAATGTGATTGGAGCTCTTATATCCGATTAAAAATATCAGGAGCAGAATCAATGAGATGGATATACCCAGCGTCAATCTAATTTGGACAAAGGGTTCATATACATCTGATAATGGCATGGAGAGGAAAATAGTTCCCGATAGATCATCATTGCTTGAGAAAACAGGGATGGCGATGCCAAGAATATCTTGGTGAAACTGTGGGTGTTCTCTAATTAACACGACGGTTTCACCTTGAAGGAGCTTTTGGCGTTCCTTGAACGTAATGAGATTATCATTTGTGTTCGTATCAAAAGGAAGACCACTTGAAAGCTCCATTGGATCATCTGTAAAAATAACGTTCGCCTGACTTGAGTCATTTGCCCATTTCATTCTGTCGGTAAAATACTTGTCTTTCCCGTGTGTGTGATAGATTTCTGCCAGCTTCTTACCTTGCAAACTTAAGGAATCAATCTGTTTATCAATATATAAGTGCTGGTATAAGTAAAAGGTAAGGGCAAGCGCTGAGGCTGCAACGATTCCGATCACTGCAAGAATTAAGAAGAGTACTTTCTTTTTAATCGATAATGGCTTCATTCTTCCTCCTCAAACTTATAGCCGACACCCCAAACGGTTTTAATATATCGTTCTGCTTCCTTTAACTTTAGTCGCAGCGTTTTGATATGTGTATCGACTGTTCTTAAAGAGCCGCTCATTGAATGTGATTCCCACAATTTTTGATAAAGGTGTTCTCGTGAAAACACTTGTCCTTGGTTGAGCAAAAGAAACATGAGTAAATCAAATTCTCTTCTTGTTAAATTAACGGGCTGTTGATGGAGGTAAACTTGTCTGCCATCTTGATCAATCTCCATGTCACCAATCTGTATTCGGCTGCGCTTTAGCGAAAGACCTCTAATTCGTCTCAGGGTTGTTTCAATTCTTGCTGCAAGCTCACGCAGACTGAAAGGCTTCATGATGTAGTCATCCGCTCCAATTTCAAGTCCTCTAATTCGGTCCTCTTCATAACTCCTCGCTGTTAAAAATAAAATCGGTATTTGAGATGTTTGTCGAATACGCTGACAGACTTCAAATCCATCCATGTCAGGCATCATGATATCTAATACAACAAGATCAACAGATTCCTTTTCAAGCTGATGCAAGGCATCTTTTCCATTATTCGCAGTGATAATGTGAAAGCCATGTCTCTTTAAAAAAGATCCGATTAACTCAAGCATATCAAGCTCATCATCTACGATTAAAATACGCATTTGTTCCTTCATTTCTTTTCCTCCAACACGATAGCATAAGGTCCTGATGGGACATTCAGTTGATTTTTCATGATAAATGAGTGTTTATCGATGATGGATACTGAATTGTCATCCAAGTTACTCACATAAATTGATGACGTATCAGCAGTGATATAATTCGGATTTTGACCAGTTTCAACAGAAGCAAGCTGTTTATTTGTTTTGGTATCTACTTTGTATAGCGTATGATCTCCATGACATAGTACATATAAAGTAGAAGAATTTTTCTCTGGAAAAAATGCAACAGGCATAACGCCTAGCTTTATTTCTCGCTGTTTCTTGCCTGTTTTAGGGTCATAAGCAAAAATACTCTTATTTAAGGTGCCTTGTTTACCATGACCGCCGATCCAAATGGACTGTCCATCAAAATGAATCCCAGAAGGCCGTTCAAGTACAGAAAACGTACGTATATTTTTTTCCTTTTCAATATCTATGACGGAGACAGTATGACTTTCTGCATTTAAAACAAATAAAATACCTGACGAAGAAAGAGTCATAGAAGAAGGTAATTTTCCAGTTTTTACAGTCGATTTTATTTTTTTGCGCTCCGTATCAATAAAATAAACGACATTTTTCTGTGAGTTGGCAGCGATTAATGTATGAGAAGCTGCATCATATGTAAGGGAAGTCAGTCCTTTATCCACATTCATATAATCTGCTGCTGTCCCGTGTTTTAGATTAATTTCGATAAGGGATTCTCCCTCTTTACTAGTAGCGATGATGACGTCTTTATTGATTTGAATAAGATCAGTGAGTGGGTGTTTTAAATCCACAGAAGAGAGCATTTTATTTTTTTGTATATCAACTATTGAAAAGGAGGCTTTTTTTAATTGAGAGATGACAGCGATGGATTGAGAGCTGCCTGGCGGCGTAAATTGCTGTTCTTTTCCACAGCCTGTAACGAATAAAAGTAGAGCTGATAAACAGATCAAAACATATTTCACACGTACCATTCTTCCGCTCCTTTGCGTTCTCTATTTTCAAAATCATACCACAAAAATTGTGAAAAAAAATTGAAGTTATCTTTGCTGAAAGAATGAAAAAAAGCTTTTAGGTAAGTGAGGGAGACCATTTGTACCTGAAGTTCCTTTTTTGTCTGGATCATATGCCATTTTTTCTTTCTTAAAAGATGATTTTCAGGATTTGATGGATGCACTCGCTATAGTTTACAGTGATACAAATGACGAAAACTCCCCGCTCTAAAGAAACATAGAGCAAGGGAGTCATTAGGCGGAATGTTCGGATGATGGGGAGGTGGATTTGGTTCGTACACGTTGAGATAAAAAGAAACCAAGAATGCCTGCACCCATTAATACAATAAATAAAGATTGAAAACCACTCATGATCCCAATCAATGTAGACGAAATGATACTGCCAAAATATCGAAAGGTAGAGAAAATGCCAGATGCTGAACCAGATAAGCTTTGATCAACAGACGTTAAAGAAGCCATCTGCATACTGGTCATCCCAATACCTGATGAAATTCCACCTGCGACAAGTGTCACGATAAGCAGTGGTAAGGTAGGGAACTGACTGAGTGTGATTAACATGATTCCTGATAAAGTGAGACAGAGAAATGAAAAGCCAATCATTTTTTTCGCGCCTTTTTTCGGATGGAGTCTTGCCCCTAACAAGCCGCTAATAGACATGCAAAGAGAAAATACTGATAGAATAATACCGCTTTGTGTATGAGAAAGTGCAAGTTGTTGTTCCATAAACAGCGGCATAATTAGAAGAATGGCATACATCACAAAATTACTCAGCATGATCGACAGGTTTGCATTTGTAAATGAACTGTTTTTAAAAAGCGACAAATCGATGATCGGATTCTTTACTTTTCGTACATGTTTAAAGAATAAAGGAATGACGATCAACGCTAGAATTCCATAGATCAAGTATTCATTTAGCAATTGGCTTTTAGTGCATAGAATGAGTGTGGCAATCCCGATGGTTAAGTATATTGAACCAGTGATGTCTACATTTGCTTGTAAGCGTGTATGCTTTGTTTTCGGAATGAGTAATACGCCGGTAACAAGTGTAAGGAACAAGAATGGGATATTGACAAAGAATATAGAGTGCCAATCAAAACTCTGAATAAGAATCGAACCAATAAAAGGTCCAAGTGCGGCACCAATACCGGCTCCAAATCCAAAATACCCCATTGTTTTAGACAGTTTTTCGGGGGATACTGTTGCACGAATCAATGCAATGCTATTCGGTGTTAAAATAGCACCGCCAGCTGCTTGAATGGAACGAAAAGTGATGAGAAAAGCTAGATTAGGAGCTAAAGCACATCCAATTGAGCCAATTAAAAAGAGCATGACCCCAATTAAATACATTCGCCTGTGTCCGTATATATCTCCTAACTTACCAGCGATAGGTTGAGTGACTGCCATGACAATAAGATAAATTGTGACAACCCAAGTGATGTTTGCAAGAGATTGATCATAATAAGTTGATATGGATGATAGAGCGACAGCGATCATCGTTGAATTGACGGGAACTAGTATAGCTCCAAGCAACAAAGAATAGATGACGAAACTCTCTTTTTTTAACCTCAATGTGTATACCACCTTTTGTAAAAAAGAAGAATTCCACCCTTTAAGCGGGAGAAATTCCTCTCATGAAAATGTGTGTGCATATTTCAATAAAATCTTCTTTTTGTGTGAGAACGAGTTGAAAATCTTGCTCTAGCTGCTGAATGAAAAATCCGAAATACGTACTAATGAAGATGTCTGCATAAATGTCTTCATTTCCTTTTAATACATGATGCTCGGCACCCATCTTTTTGAAATATTGTATGAGCATTTCTCTCAGTTCTTGAGGGTAAATCTTTTCATGACTGGTTAAATCCTTAAACATAGCCGGTTCTCGCATGCTGATATAAATAAATTCTTTTTTGGAAGTCAAATCTTCAAGGAAATAGGTACCGAGAAACTTCAAATCGGTGTATAAATCGCCTTTGAATTCTGCTTCTAGGATTTTTGTCGGTGTTGATTTCATTTTCATAATGGCAGCAATGACGCCGCGTTTGTTTTTAAAGTTGCGAAAAATAGTTGCTTCACTCACATTCGCTTTTGTCGCTATTTCTTTGGTTGTTGTTTTTTGATAGCCCTTTTCAGTTAATAAATCCATTGTTGCGCGAATGATTCGTTGATTTGTAGATTTTAACAAGCATACTCACCTCAGGTTATGAATGTGTTTGCAACAAAGTAAGTATACCGATAAAACCTATGACCGCCAATATCATCCAAAATGATAAGTTTATACACGCGAATGCTGCTTTAAAATCTGAATGCGTCCATTGCTGCCATCTACTGTCACAAGGTCACCGGATTGAAGTGTTTCAGTTGCTATTCTAGTACCTAAGACAGCTGGTATCATATACTCTCTTGCGATAATAGCTGAATGAGATAAAATGCCTCCAGCATCGGTGATGACTGCTTTTGCATCTCTAAATAAGCTCGTCCATAAAGGTGTGGTCGTTTTACAAACTAAAATATCATCCTTTTGAAATTGTGAGAATTCGTCAGCACATGTAATGACTTTTACTCTTCCAGAAACAATACCGCTGGATGCGCCAATTCCATGGATCACATCGTGTGTGTTGTTTTCATTTTCTCTTAATGAACCAAGCATTCTTTCTACTTGTTGCAGTTCAGCTTCAGTTGGTGTGCCAATGTAAGCCGGTGGTTGAATGTCTTCATTTTCCTTCATTTTTATCTTTCTTTGCTGGATAACCGAATTAAATGAGATAGACGTTGTGAGCGCTTTTTGTACCTCTTCATCGTAGAGATACCAAAGATCTTCTTGATGAGGAATGGCTCCTTTTTGTACAAGAAGTTCACCAATTTTTAATAGATATACCCGGGCCTTTGCATCTAACATGGCATCAATGTAGAAGTGGTGGTCATCTCGGATATTCGCTGCTTGAAGGGCAAATTGATACAGCGTCTCAAATTTTGTTTTAAACGATTCATCCTTCACTTGATTGATAAAATGTTTATACGTCTCTTGTCTTTTGATAACTGCTTTTGCAAATTCTTCATCAAAATCACAATGGCAATGGATATTATTTCTGATGATATCTAATATAAACTCTGGGTTTTCTGCCCAAGTCTCATCTGTAAGGTCATGACTTTTAATAGATCGCCAGCCGTAAACTTGGAGAAAACCCTCCAATTTCGAAATGAAATGCCTTCCTTTTTCCGAGTGATTGAGCGCATGTAACAGCTCCGAGTTCTTTTCATGATGAATAAATGCTTGGTGAAGTTCTGGATCTTGAAGGACATCCTTTGCGATATCAGATAGCACCTTGTCTGTTTCAAGAGATTTGTTCATCACACCTATCATCATTTCATGAAGCAAGACGACTTGGGTTTGGTCACCAGTATACGTGACAAGCATGTCTTCAATGATGGCTGATAGAATGACTTGTGGTATGACAATATCAAAATGATCATCATATGCTTGGATATAAAAATCCTTTAATTCTTCAAAGCCAATGATGGCTTTTTCAATGGTCATAGGTTCATTCATTCGGCGATCGAGTTTTTCGTAAAATGGAAAGAAATTTTTCTCTAGAATCTCATACATCCGTTCACTTAAATGCGGAAATAACTCAAATATACTTTCATCAAAAACGGGTGCAGCTCCCTCTTCCGCTTGTGGCAGATCCGGTGCTGAGTATAGGTGGCCTCTGTAAAGCTTAATATCTTTGATGTTCATATCAGGTACTTGATACTTTTCTCCATTTTTCTTCATCCCGCTTTTTAAGGCTGGTATGATCAGACTTGAGAAAAGAGGGCTCGTTGGACCAGGCATATGATCATCCATTGAAATCCAGAAATCCTGAAGCTCTTCTGGTTTCATTTGTAAAGAAGCACCTGCTGTTTCATTTACTGCTTTTGGAAGAGCTGTAGTAATCGGCCTTGCTTGAAGTAAATAAAACGACCCACCTGCAATTCCAAATTCGATATCGACTCCATGTCCGTAAAGTTCTTCTACTTGTTTCGTGATTTGTGTGATTTCTTTCAATTGATCATCGTTCAGGCAAAACTGGCCAGCCATTTCCTCCGATACTGGCTCCTCGATGACACCCTCTTGGAAAGGAACAATTTGCAGCTCTTTCGCCCCAAGTGTTTTTTCAATCGAAAAGTTCTCTTTATCTACAATAAACGTGTCTGGTGTCACAAGACCGGAGACAATTGCTTCTCCCAATCCGTAGCTTGCGGTCAGCATCATTTCATTTGTTTTCCCCGATACGGGATTCTCACTAAAGATGACACCGGAGACGTCAGAATGGATCAACCCTTGAACGACAACGGCCATGAGCGGCATCTCTTCCTCGTTTTCATTCATCTCTTCCTTATATTCTGTGACCCTCGCTGCAAAATAAGAAGACCAGCATTCTTTGACTGCCTGTAAAAACTCTTCATTTGTTTTGATATTTAAATAGGTCTCGTACTGTCCTGCAAATGAGGCGCCTTCGAGATCTTCAGCAACAGAAGAGGATCTGACTGCAACTGAGGGGTAAGTCTTCCGCAAGGATTGAAAGGACGAAAGCAGCTCTGCTTCCATTTGTAAAGGAAACGATGCTTCTTTGATTTTTTGAGAAAGGTTTTGTTCTGCTGGCTGCAGATTGTGATATGAAAGAAAGCTTGCAAAGCTGTTGGTTTTGATAATAAATCCATCTGGGACTGGCAGGCCGTGATTGTTTAATTTGATTAAATTCAGGCCTTTTGCCCCTGCGAGTGATGCGGATTCTTCAGCCGCATGAAATAAAACTGAATACATGGGAATGCCCCCTTATCCAAATAGCCAATGGTTTGTATGTCTCTCTATTTTTCAAAATGATAGTGCGCACTATCATTTTAATCATAGAATTGATTGGATGTTATTGTCAAAGACGGAAAGACCTATCTTTACAAAGGGGACAATCTCACTAATTTCCTTCTTCTTCTACAACAAAAGTCTCCGAACATGAAGAAAAAAGGCGAAATTGAAAACTGTGAATTGTTCAATATGCCAATCTTTACTATAATCAAGGAAGTAGACCATGAAGAGGGAGGGTTTTTGTGATTACAAAAGCCATATTTGCACTAGTTTTTCCTTTCCTGCTCGTTATTTTATTTTCAAAGGTTACTTACAATCATTACGTGGGCATTGCGTTAACAGCAGCGCTTTTATTTGCTTCGTACATGAAGGGATATACAGAAACCTACTTTATTGTGGGATTAGATATTATTTCTTTAGTAGCTGGGGCTTTGTTTATGGCTAAGAAAGAAATCGAAAAAAGAGAGAAAGCTGAAAAAAATCAATGATGTCATCGCCATCAAGAGCATGATGGCTGAAAAATGACATGTTTTAAACAAGAGCTGTGCTTACGATTTCTAGTAAGCGCAGCTTTCTTTTTCTGCTCATCGAATATCTCACTCCAAAATGTTCCATACTGAAAGGAAGGTTTTCTTAAGAGGGTTATTTGCCATGGGAGAGAGGGTATGACTGTATTGGAAATAAAAATCAAGTAAGAGCCGAACTTTAGTTCGTATTTTTGTGTTCTTTTATGATAATATATTCATTAGATAGATTTCGTAAACGAAACGGAGGCTTTGATGTGAGTGACCGCTTTGAATTAGTTTCTAACTATCAGCCCCAAGGAGATCAGCCAAAGGCGATTGAAAAGCTTGTTGAGGGGATCCATCAGGGGAAACAGCATCAAACGCTGTTAGGTGCTACAGGTACGGGAAAGACCTTTACTGTCTCCAACCTGATCAAAGAAGTGAACAAACCGACACTTGTCATTGCGCATAATAAGACACTTGCCGGTCAGTTATACAGCGAATTCAAGGAATTTTTCCCGAATAACGCTGTTGAATATTTTGTGAGTTACTATGATTATTATCAGCCAGAGGCATATGTGCCTCAGACCGATACATTTATTGAGAAGGATGCCAGCATCAATGATGAGATTGATAAGCTGAGACACTCGGCTACGTCCTCGTTATTTGAGAGAAGAGATGTCATCATCATTGCCAGTGTGTCCTGTATTTATGGCTTAGGTTCGCCAGAGGAATACAGAGAGCTTGTGCTGTCTTTGCGTACTGAAATGGAGATTGAACGCAATCAGCTTCTTCGTAAGCTGGTGGATATTCAGTATTCTCGTAATGATATAGATTTTCAGCGCGGAACCTTCCGAGTTCGAGGAGACGTCGTTGAGATTTTTCCTGCTTCACGAGATGAGCATTGTATCAGAGTGGAGTTTTTCGGTGATGAAATTGAACGTATTCGTGAAGTGGATGCGCTGACTGGAGAAATACTTGGTGATCGTGATCATGTGGCGATTTTCCCAGCATCTCACTTCGTCACAAGAGAAGAAAAAATGGAAAAAGCCATTATCAATATTGAACAAGAGCTAGAAGAACAGCTTGAAAAGCTTCGTGAAAATGGAAAATTGCTTGAAGCGCAGCGCCTTGAGCAGCGGACAAGATATGACCTTGAGATGATGAGAGAGATGGGCTTTTGTTCAGGAATTGAGAACTATTCAAGACATCTGACCTTGCGTCCTCCTGGTTCAACACCTTACACACTGCTTGATTATTTCCCAGATGATTTTATGATTGTTGTCGATGAGTCGCATGTGACGATTCCGCAAATCCGCGCCATGTACAACGGTGACCAAGCTAGAAAGCAAGTGTTGGTTGATCACGGATTCCGCCTGCCATCAGCACTTGATAACAGACCGCTCACCTTTGATGAGTTTGAAAAGCATATCAATCATATTGTCCATGTATCAGCAACGCCTGGTCCGTATGAGCTTGAGAAAACACCAGAGGTTGTGGAACAAATTATCCGTCCAACAGGATTACTTGATCCAATTATTGAAGTTCGTCCGATTGAAGGACAAATTGATGACTTAATTGGAGAAATTCATGCACGAGTTGAGAAAAATGAGCGTGTGCTCGTGACCACACTGACGAAGAAAATGTCTGAGGATCTCACAGATTACTTAAAAGAAATCGGAATCAAGGTGAATTACCTGCATTCAGAGATTAAGACCCTTGAGCGGATTGAGATTATCCGTGATCTGCGTCTCGGTAAATATGATGTGCTTGTTGGAATCAACCTTCTTCGTGAAGGACTGGATATTCCAGAAGTGTCGCTTGTGGCCATTTTAGATGCGGATAAAGAAGGCTTTTTACGCTCTGAAAGATCCCTCATCCAGACGATTGGCCGTGCAGCGAGAAATGCAGAAGGCCGGGTCATTATGTATGCAGACAATATGACGAAATCGATGGACATTGCGATTCAAGAAACGAAGCGAAGACGAGAACAGCAAGAAGCATATAACGAGAAATTCGGGATTACACCGCAAACGATCCATAAGAAAATTCGAGATGTCATTAAGGCAACAAAGATACATGAGGATTCAGAAGAATACGAAACAAAAGCAGCACCAAAGCTGTCGAAAATGAGCAAAAAAGAACGAGAAAAAGTGATCGAAAAAGTCGAGATGGAAATGAAAGATGCAGCAAAAGCGCTTGATTTTGAAAAAGCAGCAGAATTAAGAGATCTATTGCTAGAGCTAAAAGCGGAAGGATGATTGCCTGATGGCTATGGAACGAATAGAGGTGAAAGGTGCTAGAGCCCACAACCTTAAAAATATTGATGTGAATATCCCGCGTGACCAGCTAGTGGTCATTACGGGATTATCTGGTTCAGGAAAATCGTCGCTTGCCTTTGATACGATTTATGCAGAAGGTCAGCGCAGGTACGTTGAATCTCTTTCAGCGTATGCACGCCAATTTCTTGGGCAGATGGATAAACCGGATGTAGATGCCATTGAAGGTCTTTCTCCGGCGATTAGTATTGACCAGAAAACGACGAGCCGAAACCCTAGATCAACAGTTGGTACTGTCACTGAAATTTATGATTACTTGCGTCTTTTGTATGCTCGAGTCGGAAAACCTATTTGTCCTATACATGGGATTGAAATTACGTCACAAACGATTGAGCAGATGACAGATCGTATTTTAGAGTATCCTGAAAGAACGAAATTACAAGTGCTTGCGCCAGTTGTATCCGGCCGCAAAGGAACACATGTGAAAGTGCTTGATCAAATTCGGAAGCAGGGCTATGTGCGAGTGAGAGTCGATGGAGAGATGGAAGACCTTTCAGAAGATATCGAGCTTGAAAAGAACAAGAAGCATTCCATTGAAGTGGTTATTGATCGAATTGTGGTCAAAGAAGGCGTTGCTGCTCGGCTATCTGACTCTCTTGAAACTGCGCTGCGGCTGGGCGAAGGCCGAGTGATGATTGATGTGATTGGACAAGAAGAGCTATTATTCAGCGAACATCATGCTTGTCCGCATTGCGGGTTCTCTATTGGTGAGCTTGAGCCGAGAATGTTTTCATTTAATAGTCCTTTTGGTGCCTGCCCGAGCTGTGATGGGCTCGGTTCAAAACTGGAAGTCGACCCTGAGCTTGTCATTCCTAATAAGGATCTGACTTTACGGCAGCATGCCATTGCACCATGGGAGCCGCAAAGCTCGCAATACTATCCGCAGCTTCTTGAGGCTGTTTGTACACATTATGGCATCGACATGGACATTCCAGTGAAAGATATCCCATCGCATTTATTTGATAAAATTTTATATGGAAGCGGATCTGAACGGATTTATTTTAAATATGAAAATGATTTTGGCCAGGTACGTGAAAATGAAATTGAGTTTGAAGGCGTTCTTCGTAATATTGAACGGCGTTATAAGGAAACCAGCTCTGATTATATTCGTGAACAAATGGAAAAATATATGGCCAATCAGCCATGTCCGACATGTAAAGGATATCGTCTGAAAAAAGAAACGCTGGCGGTTCTCATCAATGGCAAGCATATCGGAGAAATCACCGATTTGTCTGTCTCTGATGCCCTTGATTTCTATGAAAAAATTGAGTTGTCTGAGAAAGATTTGCAGATTGCCCAGCTCATTTTACGTGAAATCAAAGAGCGTTTGTCCTTCTTAAATAATGTGGGATTAGATTATCTGAATTTGAGCCGGTCCGCTGGCACACTATCAGGCGGAGAGGCGCAGCGGATTCGCCTGGCGACTCAAATCGGCTCAAGGCTGACAGGTGTTCTTTATATATTAGATGAACCATCCATTGGTCTGCATCAACGCGATAATGACCGGTTGATCGGGACGTTGAAAAACATGCGTGACATCGGGAACACACTAATTGTCGTGGAGCATGATGAAGATACTATGCTAGCTGCTGATTATTTAATAGATATTGGACCTGGAGCAGGAGTTCATGGGGGAGAAGTGATTTCAGCTGGAACGCCAGAAGAAGTCATGAAGGACCCGAAATCCTTAACAGGACAATATTTATCTGGTGAGAAATTTATCCCGCTGCCAATTGAGAGAAGAAAGCCTGACGGCCGCTATATTGAGATAAAAGGTGCAAAAGAAAACAACCTGAAAAACGTGAATGCGAAGTTTCCTCTTGGCGTTTTTACAGCTGTGACCGGAGTATCCGGCTCAGGGAAAAGTACGCTTGTGAATGAAATTCTATTAAAATCACTTTCGCAAAAATTGCACAGAGCGAAAGCGAAGCCAGGGCAGCACAAAGAAATTAAAGGAATGGATCATTTAGATAAGGTCATTGATATTGATCAATCTCCAATTGGCCGTACACCAAGATCCAACCCTGCCACGTATACAGGTGTCTTTGATGATGTGCGGGATGTGTTTGCACAAACCAACGAAGCAAAGGTACGAGGCTATAAAAAAGGTAGATTCAGCTTTAACGTCAAAGGCGGCCGCTGTGAGGCGTGCCGCGGGGATGGCATCATTAAAATTGAAATGCACTTTTTGCCAGATGTGTATGTGCCTTGTGAAGTGTGTCACGGGAAACGTTATAACCGCGAAACACTCGAGGTCACATATAAAGGAAAAAACATTGCTGATGTGCTTGAAATGACCGTGGAGGATGCACTCCAATTTTTCGAGAATATCCCGAAAATTAAGCGGAAGCTTCAAACGATTTATGATGTGGGGCTAGGATACATTACACTTGGACAGCCTGCAACGACATTGTCCGGAGGAGAGGCGCAGCGCGTGAAATTGGCATCTGAGCTTCACCGCCGTTCAAACGGAAGGTCTCTTTATATTTTGGACGAGCCGACAACAGGTTTGCATGTGGATGATATTGCCCGTTTATTAAAAGTGCTTCAGCGTTTGGTTGAAAATGGAGATACGGTGTTGGTCATTGAGCACAACCTTGATATTATCAAGGCTGCTGATTACCTTGTTGATCTCGGACCAGAAGGCGGTGCAGGCGGCGGAACGATCATTGCCTCTGGCACTCCTGAGCACATTGCAAAAGAAGAAGCATCTTACACAGGAAAATACTTGAAGCCTATTTTAGAGCGTGACCGTAAACGCATGAAACAACTGGTTAAAGAAACGGAAAGTGTAACTTCTTCATAAAGAAAACCCCTCGATAAGAGGGGTTTTCTTTTATTGCACATCTTCCTTCGGCATTAAATTACTGAGGTGCGTTAAATCCTTTAAAATATGGGTGCTGCTGCTGTCGAGCAGTACCTTTAAATAACGGATATCACCATACTTTGGATGAGACGGATGAATGGTCTCAAGCTCCTTGATCATATCGCTGTTCATGCTTTTTTGTTTCTGTATAAGGTCTAAAAGCGTTTGAGCCGTGTGGTTTGAATTATGATGATCTGTCAAAATAATTACCCCCTATAATGATAATCACCATCTTTTCAACATATTTTAAAGGGTAATCTGTGAAGAATCTACTCTTAGGTGCAAAAAGAAATAATTTGTGTCTAAGGTCATATGTAAATCGAATGATTTTGAAACTTTTTATACGCAATAAACGTATGAGTTAGAAAGGAATTTTCGTTATGAAGGAGCGAATATATATGAATAGAGATCAGTCGATTATTGCTTCTATTTGTTATTTTAGTGTATTGTTTATGCCGTTTATCGTACCGATCGTGGCGTTTTTTGTAGTAGATCAAAAGGAAACGAAGCGGCACGCATTGCGGGCATTATGGTCACATCTTTTGCCGGTCGCAGCGTGCATTCTGTTGATTTTTGGGTCTATCCCATTTTTATTGACGACCCAGGCAGGTGACTCGCTCATTCCAGTCATGACGGTGTTCATCTTGTCTTTTTTAGTAGTCATTGGCTTTTTGATCTCTGTCATTTGGAATATCATTCAAGGGATTAAAGTACTTCAATCCATCAAATCTTAGGAGGGCTTTGTATGAATGAAAAAGAACGAATTTTAAAATTAGTAGAAGACGGGATATTATCAGCAAAAGAAGCAATTACGCTGCTGGAAAAACTAGAAGAAGGTCAGTCAGTCTCATTAGAAAAGTCTACGGCTGATCACAGCTTTCATGAAGAAAAAGCTGGAGCAGAGAGCAAAGGAAATGGTACCGAAAATCTTGGTGCAAAGCTGTTTGGCTGGTTAGATTCTGCGGTGAAAAAGGTAAAAGACGTGGATCTTGATTTGAACTTTGGACAGTCAGTTGATGTTGAGCACATTTTTCAGTTCAAAGATGCATCGCTTTCTCATTTAGATATTCAATTGGCGAACGGCAGTCTCAACGTGATGCCTTGGGACGATCGAGATATTCGAGCTGAGTGCCATGCGAAAATCTACCGTGCAGAGGATGGAGAGCAGGCAAGACAGCAATTTCTCAATCAATTGGACTGCGGGCTTGAAGGAGATAAATTTTTTATTCGAACCGAAAAGAAGACGATGAAAGTCAATGTTACATTATACGTACCTCGTATCCAATACGATAAGATTAAGGTCAAGCTGTTTAATGGACCGATTCGCGGGGAAAAGCTAAAGACAAAAGAACTTGCCGCGAAAACGACAAATGGGGTTGTCTCTTTTGCTTCGTTACAAGCAGAAAAAGTCGGAATTGAAACAGCAAACGGCCAAATCAAACTGGCAGATCATGAGTGTGGTATGATTGAAGTAGAAACCATCAATGGGCTCATAGACCTGCGTGGGAAAAGTGAATCAATTGATGCCCAAAGCTTTAATGGAAATATTGCTGTTCAGCTGTCAGATGAAAAGTGCCGTTCCATCTATGCGAAAACGACAACAGGCAGTGTGGACGTTCAAATCCCGCGTGCTTGTGCAGTGACCGCTGAGCTGAAAAGCAATCTCGGGTCTATCTCTCACGATTTACTTGATGCAGAGATGATTAAAGAGAAAAATGAAACATTACAAAAAGAGAAAATGATCAAAGCCAATCAACAAGCGGTGCACAGTATATCCATTTTTGCAGAAACAAAAACAGGCTCAATACAAGTAAAGCACCAATCAGACAAGGAGTGATTCTACATGAAGAAGCTTTATCGTTCAGCAACAGATAAAAAAATAGCGGGTGTTGTTGGTGGACTTGCGGAATATTTAAGTGTGGATGCATCCCTGCTTCGCATTTTAACCGTCATCATCGGATTTTTGACAGCATTTATGCCGATCTTCCTGATCTACTTCATCTGGTATTTTGTTGTTCCGGAAGAAGGCACTAAATAAATGCTTAGATGGATCGTCAGTATTTTAGTAAATGCATTACTTTTAATCGTCATTGCTGGATATTTTGATTCGGGCATTCTGCCTGGGCTCGGGAGCGTGTATATTGAAGGTTTTGGCGCAGCCATTGTGGCAAGTATCATTTTGTCTTTGCTCAATATTTTAGTGAAGCCGTTTTTGATCATTTTAACGCTTCCAGTGACCGTTCTTTCACTAGGATTGTTCTTATTTGTCATCAATGCGATTACACTCATGATGACATCGAGCTTTATGGGAGATAGCTTTAACATTGATGGATTCGGAACGGCCATTTGGATGGCTGTCATTTTATCCATTTTCCATCTGTTGATACAAAAAGGAATTGTAGAGCCGTTAGCGAAAAAAAGCTAACGGTTTTTTTGTGCAAATTTGCATCGTTTCTCCGTTCCATCTGACATAAAAACGACCTTCAGGAGACACAATATCCGAAGGGAGGCGGTGCAAGATGGTGAACGTGAGCAGACAAATCATGCTTTTATGTTTTTTTATCATTCTTTTTTGTTTCAGTCAGCCTGCTTCAGCAGGACCTTTTCTTCAAACAGAAGTGAATGTACCGGACAAGCCTTTTTCGCCTTTTATCTTTGACCAATTTCATGTGGACGTCCGCCCGGTTCTAGGAAAAAGCCATGATCTACAGTTTCGTGCGTCCATTAGTGACCAAGAACAGATTTTGTCTGCGAACTTGTATTATAAACAAAGTGATGAACTGGGGTACCGCTTGATTCCAATGGAACGGCTGCCAGGGATGAAGCCAGAATTTACAGCGAAAATTCCGCCAGATCAATTATGGAATCCAACCGTTCGTTACTATACAGAGTTCCTAACGCAAAAATCAGTCATCAAAACGGCAGAGAAATCGGTTCATTTAAATGGATTTGAAGAAGATCTTTCACATATTCCGGACTTATTCATCACAGAAATTGTCGTCAATTCAAAAAACCGAAAAGGCAAAGATGCTTTTGAGTTTATCGAAGTGTATAACACGACACAGGCGCCTATCTCTCTTAAACATTATCAGCTCCGCTACCGCAATCCTGCACAGGGAATTGAAATGGATGATGTATATTCCTTTCACACAAATCCAGTCACCATTTCACCTGGAAAACCTTATGTATTCTGGCTGAGAAAAAAAGGGCAGGAGCATTTAACGGCAGCGGACTTTAATGCCATGTACAAAAGCCAATTAAAAGAGGGCGAGCATCTATCCATTATCGAGAGCAAAGGGCTGTCCAACTCAAAATCTCGTCTTGTTTCGATCACAACAAATATAGGTGAAGAGATTTCTTCTGCCGCATTTCGTTTGAAGCCATCATGGTTTAGTGAGCATAAATCCTTGCTGTTTAAGTATCCAATGGATGGTACTACGCAGACGAAGCTGATTTCGAAAATTGAGGAAGAACCCACTCCAGGTAAAGTGCTAAAAGCACAAATTCCAACTGAAAAAAAGGAAATTTCTCAAGATATCCATAAACCTGTGATTGAAGATATGACGGTAAGGAAACCGGTGAAACCCACTGAAAGTGTAGAGATTAAAGCAGATGTCCAAGATGATCAGGCTGTAAAAACCGTCAAGCTGCGCTATCGAACGAATCGAAAAGATCCGTTTAAGGAAATACTGCTGCAAAAAGACCATAATGACCGGTTATTTCATCATATTATTTATTCACCTGAGTTGATTGGGAAAGAACAATTGGAATATCAGCTTGAAGCGTCAGACGGCGAAAATGAAGCCAAGACGTTGAAAAAAACGATTGATGTGGAGCAGGTCAGTAAAGCCCACGGTCTGCGATTCAATGTAGAAGAGGGAGATACGGTATCAGGTTTATTTTCATTAAAGGCAACGTCTGATCAGAAAAAAAGCATCGAATTACGGATAGATGGAAAACGGAATCAGCAAGTATCCTCTGCCCTTGAAGCAGATCCATATATCGCATTTGATGTCAAAGGAACAAATTTATATTTTAAAAATGGTGTGTCTATAGGTAGGCGTTTACTTTCTATTTTTGATGATTCGACAAAAGTGTACCGTACCTATACAATGCCAATACCCGAAGAAGAGATAAAAAAGGCAGGTCTCCAAACGATCTCTTTTCACGCTGGTACAAAGTCTTCTCCGGTGGACCGGCTGCCTGGAGAGAATCATGATGATTTTGAATTGAAAAACGTCAGGATGATCTTATCAAATGGAACACAAATTCCGCCAATCAATGCGAAGCCGCTAAAAGAATGGAGAATGGGAGACAGCGGGAACGCAAAAAAGGTGAGAACGTTTCAATTTGAGATTCCAAAAGAGGCGTATGTCTCATCCTATATAAAGTGGGACACAAAAAGGCTGAAAGAAGGGCCGCACCTGATTGAGGCCAAAACCTCAGACGAGTACGCTTCAGTACGTGTGAAAGTTGATAACACTGGGCCGAGAATTAAGACCAACGTACAAGCAAAGGATCAATATAAAGGCGCCTTTACATTAAAAGCAAAAGTAACGGATCGCTGGAGTGACATAGAGGAGTTGAAGGCATATGTAGATGGCAAACCAGTTTCTTTACCATATCAGACGTCCTCTAGTGAATTAAAGCCTGGAAAGCACACGTTTACAATAAAAGCAAAAGACGCTGCCGGGAACATGTCGACGTTGAAAAAAGAGTTCAAGACGGTACATGAGCATCCTGAAACACCAGAGCGGGTGGCAGATAAGACGAAAATGAAATCATCAAAACAAACTGTGCTAACCAAGGATCCAACGAATGATAAGTTAGATTACTCTTTTTATCGTGCCTATCAATATACATCGTTGCATCCATCAATGAAGATTTTTAAGTATGCAGCAGAGACAGAACCGCCTAAGAGTTATCTCCAAAAAGGAGAAATGATTTTTTCTGATCAAGAAAGGAACCGTATTGCATTTGTTGATGGGAAGTCAGTTGAAACGAAGGATTTACAGCGCTTTCCTTATCATCGTTTTCAAATTAAGGTCCATCATGATGTACGTGAAAAGAATGTCGTCGAAGCTGTATGGAAAGGGAGTTCATTGTCAGGGAGAAAGGTGACAATGTACGCGTGGAATCACCAGCAGGAAAAGTGGGATAAAATCACTCATCACTTTGCCAAGGATCAAAAGGAATTTTACCTGAAAGGGCTGCTGTCAGTCAGACAGTACATGAAGAATCAAACGTTTGATTTGCTAGTACAGGATGAAATCAGCAAATCGCAAAAGCCATATAAGATGATATGGATGTCTGATACTCAATATTATGCAAAGAGCTATCCTCATATCTTTAAACAAATGGTCGAATGGATCAGAGATCAAAGGGAAAAATTAAACATTCAATATGTGTTCCATACAGGCGATATTGTGGATGATTCAAAGGATAAGCAATGGCACCGTGCTGATACGTTTATGCGTGTATTAGATGAGAATCACATTCCCTATGGTGTTTTAGCAGGAAATCATGATGTTAGACACAAGGATGGTTTATATGCGGAATACGGAAAATATTTCGGGGAAAAACGCTTTGCGGATAAGCCTTACTATGGTGAATCCTATCGAAACAATAAAGGTCATTATGATCTCATCTCTGCCGGCGGCAATGATTATATGATGGTGTACATGGGCTGGGGGATTAAGCAAGATGAAATTGATTGGTTAAACCGTGTCATTTCTGAGCATCCAGATCGTATCGTCATTTTAAATTTCCATGAGTATTTGTTAGTGAGCGGCAACCGAAGCCCGATTGGCGACCTCATCTTCCACCAAGTGGTGAAACGCCATCCTAATATTGTGGCCGTATTTAGCGGCCATTATCATGGAGCAAGCAGGAAAGTAGATGAGCTTGATGATGACCATGATGGAAAAGTAGACAGGAAAGTATATCAAATACTCGCCGATTATCAGTCAGGACCTGAAGGTGGTCAAGGGTTTATGAGGGTGATAACAGCCGATCAAGAAAAAAATCAGCTTCACTTTACGACATACTCACCTTACTTGAATCAAGAGCATTTTTATGATCCTAAAACGTATGGAGATCAAGATGAATTTTCAATCGATGTGGATTTGACACCGAAAATGAAATCTGTCAAAACCAATTATTTTGAACTCAATGTGTATACGAATGTTCTTCTAGGAGAGGCTCGAGGCATAAAAAGCGGCAAAAAAGCGAGCTTTGAGTGGAAGGGCTTAAAGCCAAATGAAGATTATTATTGGTACACTGTAGCAAAAGATCGTTTTCAAGGAAAAGCCATTTCTCCAATATGGAAAATTCATACAAAAGATGATGACGAAATAAAATTTCTTAGGAAATAAAAAAACAGTGCTCCGTGTCAGGGGCACTGTTTATCTTTCCATTGTATGAATGAGCTTGTAACGATCCCCTCTATAAACGGAAACAACATACTCAAATGGAATGTCTTTTTGAAAAAAAGTCGTTCTTGTTATGGACAGCACAGGGTCTCCTGCTAGAATAGACAGCAAGTGTGCTTCTTCCTTTGAGGCAACATTGGCTTCAAGCTCCTGTTTGGCATGAGCAATGACATGGCCAGTGTGAGTTTCAATATATTCATATAAAGAGCCAGTTAAATGTTCCTTTGTTAAATCTCCTGCAAATCTTTCAGGTATATAGCTCGTTTCAATCGCCATCGGTTCATCATTTGCAAGGCGTATCCGTTTTAGTTCAAATACAGCATCACTATTAGTCAGCTGTAAGACGGGCAGCAAGTGCTCTGGACATGCGGTTTTTTTAAAGTCAATCAGCTGGCTTGATGCTTTGAGCCCACGCTGGCGCATATCCTCTGAAAAGCTTGTTAAGCCTTGAAGCGGCTGTTCAAATTTTTTCCGGCTAACAAAGGTGCCTTTTCCTTTTTGACGATACAAATATCCTTCGTTCACAAGATTCGATAAGGCTTGTCTGACAGTCATTCGACTAATACCAAAGCGTTCGGCATATTCTCTTTCAGAAGGAATGAGTGTATCAGGTGCTAATGTTCCATCCTCAATCTGCTTTTTCAAGTTCTCCATAATCTGATGGTACATCGGAATAGGTGACTGCTTATCAATAAACATGTGAAAATCCTCTCGTTTTTAGCGTAGTGATCCAGCTTCTCGATCAATCATAACCGTTACATCTTCATGAAGTTTCAGTGCAGACGCTGGGAAGTCCGGATGAATCTCTGCCCGTTCTAAATATTGTATCACTTTCGCTTTTGATTTTCCCGAAGCAAGAAGGAGAATCTTTTTACTTGAAAGAATGCTCGCGATTCCCATTGTGATGGCATGTGTAGGTACCTCATCAATAGAAGAAAAGTATCTTGCGTTAGCCTGTCTCGTGTTTTCATCTAACTGCACGACATGAGTTTTTGAGTTGAAAGGGGTACCTGGTTCGTTAAAACCGATATGCCCATTTTGACCGATTCCAAGGAGCTGAAGATCGATGCCGCCTACATCCTCAATGAGCTGGTCATATCTTAAGCATTCCTTTTCTAAATGAGCTGCTTTGCCATTTGGAAGAAAATACTGATCCTGAGGGAGATCAATATGGTCAAATAAATGACGTTTCATGTAGGTCATATAACTATTTTCGTGTTCTGGATTGAGTCCTGCATATTCATCTAAATTGATTGTTTTTGTTTGCTTGAAAGACAGTTGATTCGCTTGATGAAGTTGAATTAACTCTTTGTAAGTTTCAATAGGTGTACCGCCCGTTGCTAGGCCGAGTACGGCATCGGGTTTAGCAGCTATTGTTCTTGCAATAATGGCAGCTGCTTCTTTTCCTAATTGATCTTTGCTTTCAAATTCGATGATGTTCATGAGTGGTTGGCCTCCTTTTTTTCAAAGACGATTTGTCCACGGCAGATCGTCATCATCAGTTCACCAGATTCATCCCAAATCACCAAATCTGCTATTTTTCCAATTTCGATGGAACCGAGCTGTTGGTCAAGACCCAGTTGAGCGGCTGCATTAGTTGAGGTCATCTTCGCAATCTCTGTCCATTCACAATTTGTGAGCTGTTTCATCCGTTTGACGCCATCTTTCATTCGCAAAATTGATCCTGCAAGTGTACCATCGTCCAGCAATGCTTTTTCGCCGCTGACTGTGACCGTCTGACCGCCAAATTCGTATGTTCCATCCCCAAGACCTTTTGCACGCATTGAGTCTGTGATCATGATCAAACGATCACTTCCTTTTGCCAAATACGCAAGCTTGATGGAAAGAGGGTGGGAGTGAATTCCATCTGTGATTAGCTCGGTATAAAGGTTCTCATTCGTAAGAGCAGCACCTACAGCATTCGGTTCACGATGCTGAAACGAACTCAGTGCATTATAAAGGTGTGTTACATGGCGTGCACCATGCTTAGCTGCTAAATTCATCATGTCATGATGGGCATTCGTATGTCCAATAGAAGGGATCATGTTCATTTCCTGTAACATGGAAAGGAAAGCAAAATCTGTGTCTTCCTCAGGCGCAAACGTGACAATTCGAATGAGCTGTTCAGAATCATCCAGCCATTTTTTAAAAAGCGGAATATCGGGCTGTTTAATCCATTGAACAGGCTGTGCCCCTGCCTTATCTTTAGAAATAAATGGACCTTCTAGGTGGATTCCTATACATTGTGCTTGACTTCCTGCTTGTGCTTCATTACTTTGTTTCCACTGAGCGACATTTTTAAGTGCCTGCTCAATCTCATGATGGTTTTGTGTGATGGTTGTCGCTAAAAAACTTGTCGTTCCTTCGGACGGAAGGTTGTCAGCGAGTGTATTCATTGCTTCTGCTGTCGCATCCATCATGTCTGCACCATATCCGCCATGGATGTGAATATCAATCATTCCAGGGAGTAAATAAAAGTTTTCCCGGGAAATATATACTTTTTCATAATTTCCTGTCGGTGGAGATGTTGAAATATAGTCAATCTTGCCATCGCGTAAACCGACAAAACCGTTTTCAATGATCTTTGTCTTTGTCACAATATGAATATTGGAGAGCAATAAAGAACCGCTCATGTTTGAGCCCCCTTATTCGTTATCTTTACTTTAAGTTTACTCTTTTTAAGTATAGTTGTCTATACCAGTTAGGGCGGTCAAACAGGAACAGGATAAAATACTGTTTTGGGTTCATCATTGAAAGTGATAAAATAGAGCTGTATTTCTGAATCGCCTGTGATAAAAGGAGGAAGAAGCGTGCCGAAAGTTCGTACGAAGGACATAATGGAACAATTTCATCTTGAACTGGTAAGTGGGGAAGAAGGGATTAATCGTCCCATTACAATTAGTGATCTTTCCAGACCAGGTATTGAAATGGCTGGTTATTTTACATATTACCCAAAAGAAAGAGTTCAACTTTTAGGGAAAACAGAGCTTTCTTTTTTTGAACAGCTCCCAGAACGCGAACGAAAGCAGAGAATGATCTCTCTTTGTACAGATATTACCCCTGCCATTATTTTGTCACGAGATCGTGATGTCCCGAAGGAATTAATCGAAGCGTCAAATGAAAATGGCGTGCCCGTTTTACGATCTAGCCTAAAAACGACAAGACTTTCGAGTCGATTGACCAACTTTTTAGAAAGTAAGCTTGCACCAACGACTGCTATTCATGGTGTGCTCGTAGATGTATATGGTGTAGGTGTATTATTAATTGGGAAAAGCGGAGTAGGAAAAAGTGAAACAGCCTTAGAATTAGTGAAGAGAGGACATCGGCTTGTCGCAGACGATTGCGTGGAAATCCGTCAAGAGGATCAGGATACATTAGTCGGGAGCGCACCAGAGCTGATTGAACATCTTTTAGAAATCCGCGGGTTAGGTATTATTAATGTGATGACCTTATTTGGAGCAGGCGCTGTTAGAAGCTATAAGAGAATTACGATTGTAATGAACCTGGAGCTTTGGGAACAAGGCAAACAGTATGATCGTTTAGGACTTGAAGAAGAGAAAATGCGCATCATCGATACAGATGTGCCGAAGCTGACGATCCCTGTACGGCCAGGTCGAAACTTAGCTGTCATCATTGAGGTGGCTGCGATGAACTTCAGGCTGAAACGTATGGGACATAATGCAGCAGAACAATTTACAAGTAAACTTGCCGATGTCATTGAAGACAATGGCCAGGATGAATAGGAGTTGACTATATGAACGAAGCAATTCAGCCAATTGATCCGATCGCTTTTCAGCTTGGACCTATTTCGGTTCATTGGTATGGTGTGATTATTGGGATCGGGGCCTTGCTTGGACTCTGGCTCGCACTGAGAGAATGTGAAAAAAGAGGAATCAATAAAGATATGTTTATTGACTTAATCTTATTTGCCATTCCAATAGCCATTATTTGTGCACGAATTTATTATGTATCTTTCGAATGGGATTACTATCAGCAGCACCCAAACGAAATCATTAAAATTTGGAATGGTGGAATTGCGATTCACGGCGGGCTGATCGGTGCCGTGCTGACAGCCATCGTTTTTACAAAAGTGAGAAAGGTATCCTTTTGGAAAATAGCTGACGTCGCAGCACCTAGTATTTTACTAGCGCAGGCAATTGGGCGCTGGGGGAACTTTATTAACCAAGAAGCGCACGGTGAGGCGGTTTCAAGAACCTTTTTAGAAAATTTGCATCTGCCTGAGTTTATCATTAATCAAATGTATATTGATGGGACCTATTATCACCCGACGTTCTTATACGAATCATTATGGAATCTTGCCGGTGTTGTCATATTGATTTTACTACGCAGAACATCGCTGAGAAGAGGCGAAATCTTCTTGTCTTATTTAATTTGGTATTCAATCGGCCGTTTCTTCATAGAAGGGATGAGAACAGACAGTTTAATGCTGACAGAGCATCTTCGAATCGCACAGATGATTTCGATTGCGATATTCGTAGTGGCTGTTCTACTGATTTTCTTTAGAAGAATGAAAGGATACGCATCGATTCCGTATAAAGAGAACAACTCAACGAATTAAGCAGGGGGGATCATAAGAGATGGGAGAGACATGGAAAAACGGCTTGAAGGCAGGGCTATCGACAACTTGGACACTTGGCAAAGTCATCTTTCCAGTTACCATTCTCGTCAGTATCTTGCAGCATACGCCTGTAATGGGTTGGATCATACAATTCATTCGGCCATTTATGGGGGTGTTTGGTCTTTCGGGAGAAGCGGCTATTCCGCTTGTATTAGGAAATATGCTGAACTTGTATGCGGGGATTGCAGCCATTTTGACATTAGAGCTTCCTGTGAAGGAAGTGTTTATTTTGGCAGTGATGCTGTCCTTTTGCCATAACCTGATCATCGAATCGACAGTGGCAGCAAAGGTTGGACTGAGAGTGTCTGTGATTTTGTTGGTCAGAATCAGTCTTGCTGTTATTTCGGCTATTGTCATTCATCTCGTTTGGCAGGGAGGCGAGGAGCCGGCGCAATATGGACTACTGACGGCAGCTCAGGCGGCTGATGTGGCTTCCAGCTGGTACATGATCGTCCTGCTTGCTTTACAAAAAGCTGTACTCGGTGTGCTCCAGCTCGCCTGTATCGTCATCCCTCTCATGGTCATCATTCAATTCATGAGAGATTTAGGGTGGCTTCATACACTGTCTAAGTGGCTGTCACCTTTTACTAGAATGCTTGGAATGAAAGAAAATACATCTATGACGATGGTGGCTGGATTAACGATTGGTCTGGCGTACGGAGCCGGCGTGATGATGAAGGCAGTGGAAGAGGACGGTGTGAGTAAAAAGGACTTAACTCTTGCCTTTATTTTCCTCGTTGCCTGCCATGCGGTGGTCGAAGATACGCTGATTTTTATACCACTTGGTATTCCAGTATGGCCGCTTCTTGTCATCCGCCTGATTTCTGCAATTTTATTGACAGCTGCTATTAGCTATATTTGGCGGAAGCGGGAACTTGCAGCTGTTAGAAAGGAAGCCATATGAACGAATCGACGATCAACACAGTGCTATTTGATTTAGATGGCACATTAATCAATACAAATGAATTAATTATTGCTTCATTTCAGCATACGCTGGATCATTATTACCCTGGTCAGTACAGCCGTGAGGATATTCTTCATTTCATTGGTCCGTCCTTGTTTGATACATTCTCTGCGATGGACCCTGATTTGACGGATGATATGATTCAGATGTACCGCACGTTTAATCATAAGCAGCATGATCTGCTTGTGACTGAATATGAGACCGTTATCGACACATTGAAAGTCCTGCAGGATCGAGGATTTAAGCTCGGTATTGTCACAACGAAGATACGGGATACGGTTTTAATGGGATTGAAGCTGACCGGTTTAGAGCCGTTTTTTGAGGTCATTGTGACGCTCGATGATGTGCAAAATGAGAAGCCGCATCCGGAGCCTGTTCAGCTGGCATTATCAAAGCTTGGCAGTGATCCGCATGAAGCGGTGATGGTCGGTGATAATTATCACGATATTTTGTCTGGTCAAGCGGCAGGGACAAAAACGGCAGGTGTTGCTTGGTCTATTAAGGGAGAAGAGGCGCTTTTAAAGCATCGCCCTGATTTCATGCTGAAGAAAATGAGTGATCTCCTGGCGATTGTTGGAGCTGATTAAGTTGAGAAAAACAGATCGTTATCCTGTAAAAGGGGTCAATTCACTGCGGCAAGTCTATCGGACAGTTCCCTTTTTCAAAGTGGTGAAAAACTTCATTTTTATTCAAATGGCAAGGTACACGCCTTTTATGGGAATGAAAAATTGGATATACCGAACCTTTCTTCGTATGAAGGTCGGCGAGGATACGGCGTTCGCCTTAATGGTGATGGTTGATCTGATGTTTCCTGAGAAAATCACTGTCGGTCGAAATAGTGTGATCGGCTATAATACGACCATCTTGTCCCATGAGTATTTGATTAAAGAGTACAGACTTGGGGAAGTCTATATTGGTGATGACGTTTTAATTGGAGCTAATTCAACTATTTTACCTGGTGTGACCATTGGGGATGGTGCGATCGTATCGGCTGGTACACTTGTTCATAAGGATGTGCCAGCAGGCTCATTTGTTGGAGGAAATCCAATGCGCATGATTTATACGAAAGAAGAAATGGAAGCACGTCAATCTACGTCTGCTGAGTAGCTCGGCAGACTTTTTTGTTGACAATGTGACATGGTGTAACTATAATGATTACAACAGAGGTGAGAAAACATGAAAATCAGCAGCAGATTTACTGTCGCTGTCCATATTCTGGCCTTGCTATCACTTGAAAAAGGATCATTACAGACATCGGAGGATATCGCAGGAAGTGTGAATACAAACCCAGTGGTCATCCGCCGCATTATGAGTAAATTAAAAAAAGCAGGCCTAATCTCAACGAGTCTTGGCAAAGGCGGTTCTCAGCTGAACCGCAGTGAAGACGACATCACACTGCTCGATGTGTATAAAGCGGTTGAAGTCGTGGATGAGGGAGAATTGTTTCAAATTCATGAAAGCCCAAATCCTGACTGTCCGATCGGTGCAAATATTCAAGCGGTGCTTGAATTAATTTTATGCCGCGCTCAAAGTGCGATGGAGCAAGTACTTGCTGAGATCAAATTAAGTGAACTAACGCATGTGCTAATCAAAAAAATTGGATGATCTATTCAATTTTTTTTACCTCTGTTGTAACCGTATTAGTTACACCTTTCTTTATCAACATAAAACCATATTGCAGGAGGAGTTAACATGAAAATTGGAATTATTGGCGCAACAGGTAAAGCAGGACAAGAAATTGTGAAAGAGGCTCAATCAAGAGGACATGAAGTAACGGCGATCGTCCGAGATGCACAAAAGGTGACAGATTCATCACTAGCTGTTCTTGAGAAGGATGTGTTTCACTTGCAAGCAGAAGACATCAAAGGCTTTGATGTGATTGTAAATGCATTTGGCGCACCTGCTGGAAAAGAGCACCTTCACGTAGAAGCTGGGAAAAAGCTGATCGATATTTTAAAAGAGGCACCTGAGACTCGTTTGATCGTTGTGGGCGGAGCAGGAAGTCTATTTGTAGATGAGGCGAAAACAACAAGACTAGTGGACACACCAGAGTTTCCTAAAGAATTTGTTGCTACGGCTTCACAGCAAGGAGAAAACCTAAAAGATCTTCAACAGACAGAGGGATTAAAATGGACCTTCCTCAGCCCAGCTGCATTCTTTAATCCAGCTGGCAAACGTACAGGTTCTTACGTGAAAGGGAAAGACCATCTGATTGTCAATTCTAAAGGTGACAGCTATGTGAGCTATGCTGACTACGCCATTGCGCTTGTTGATGAGGTGGAGCAGGCAGCCCATGTTGGAGAACGTTTTACCGTTGTATCTGAAGCTGAATAAGCAGTTTCATGGCCGCCTAAAAATGATAAATAGGGAGTCTAACGTATGAATGAGCAAGAATTGTCTTTCATCTATGTATGGGATGCGTATTGTGGCTGGTGTTATGGATTTTCAAACAGTATCCGCACTTTGCATGAAAATCATCCGGAGATATCATTAACACTTGTGTCGGGTGGTTTATTTGTAGGAGAAAGAAGTCTTCCAATAAAGGATTATCCACACATTCCAGAAGCAAATCAGCGTATTAGTCAGCTGACTGGTGCCGAGTTTGGTGAACGTTATCAGAAGCTGTTAGCAAACGGAACGTTTCTTTTAGACTCTGAGGCTGCGGCCATTGGTTTTTCTGCATTAAGATCCATCGCACCTGAGCACGCATTGTACTTGGCTTCATCGATGCAAAAGGCTTTTTATCAAGACGGAAAAAGCCTGAGTGATGAAGAAACGTATCGGGAGATCGCTTTGGCGCATCATCTTGATCCTGACGCAGTCATAGAACGCATGAAAACAAAAGAAGCGATGAATGATGCGTATGCCGACTTTGCCAAGGTTCATCAACTTCATGTGAACGGCTATCCTACACTTTTATTAAAAAGAGGGGATGAATACTTCAGCCTGGGCGGAGGTGCGATGACAGCTGAAAAGCTTGAAGACCGCCTGAAGGAATTACTAGGAAAATGAAGCAATAAAAACAACCTCTACGTGAATAGAGGTTGTTTTTTTACGCTTTAATGATAATCGCTTGACTACCCATCTGTTCCCAAGAATCTTCAAACTGATCACGGTCGACTTTTTGATTCTTTTCTCCGTATGGGTTATTTAAGTAGACATGCTCCCTGTCATAGCCTGTGATGACCACGCTATGCATATTAAAGCTTACATCTATTTTGCCATTTGGTGTATTCCATGTTTCGATGTTATCTGTTTTGTCAAAGGTGGATGTCGTAATCACCCAGACAGGATAGCCTTTTTCAAGGGATTGATAGATGGCCTTTTTAACAGGCTTTCCGGTTAAGTCGACTACTTGATCGCCCGCGTATTTTTTCGCAAGCTGATAAATCGGTTCGTGGTAAACCCCAAGACCCGGTCCATTCTCCATATCGCCTACAAACCCGTCATGAGGGTTTCCTTTTAAGCCATTTTCATAATTGAGCGGAACGCGTTTGATTTCATTTGCCAATGTGTTTTTCGTTACTTGCTCATAGCCGCTGTAATGAAGCAGCATCGCTAAGCTCGTGACTTCGCATCCGTTATAAAGCCTTGGCGCATCCATTTGATTGTAGAGAATGACGTCCATGGCTTTTTTGCTTCCTTTTAATGAATGATGTGTGGTTTCTGCTTTTTTCGTTGAACGAGTTTCTTCAGCCGCAAGTGCTGTATCGTTTTCTTTTGCTGCTTTTTGCGGCGAAGCTGTTTTCTTGACTTGATCGATTTGTGAAACGTATATAAAGCCGAAATAAACAAGACATGCGCACAACAAAGTTAAGATGAATGTCTGGATGAACTTCACTGTTAATCTCCTGTGTTATTCAATATTTTTAAGTATTATAGCACGTTCCTTCATCGAACATACAGAAAAGGCACAGGTGTCACTTGAATGTAATAATTCCAGAATATGTTGATGAAAAGAATATGTTGATGAAAATAGGGAGAAATAAAAATGATTGATTTAATCACTTTATTTTGTTAGCATATTATCATATTAGCGAACTAAAGGATTCGGAATTTTTTGTTTTAATGTGTTGGAGGTGCGGAAGAAACATGTTTATGTTTGAGAAACCATATGGAATGCGGGATTCATTACCTGAATTGTATGAGGCGAAAAAAAAAGTGAGGCATTCCTTAACAGAGGTCATGACTGGTTGGGGTTTCCGTTTGATGGAGACACCAACGCTTGAATTTTACGATACAGTCGGTGTTCAATCGGCGATTACTGATACACAGCTTTTTAAGCTTCTTGATCAAAACGGGCAAACTCTTGTACTGAGACCTGATATGACAGGTCCGATTGCAAGGGTGGCGGCTTCTAAGCTTCATGAACAGGCGTATCCGCTTCGTGTTGGGTATGCAGCCAATGTGTTCCGCGCCCAGGAAAGAGAAGGCGGAAGGCCGTCAGAATTTGAGCAGGTCGGAATTGAATTGATTGGTGATGGTTCGATTAGTGCAGATGCTGAAGTCATCGCGCTTGCCGTATTTGCCTTAAAAAATGCCGGGCTAAGGTCCTTCAAAATCGCGATCGGGCATGTCGCTTTAGCAGAGACGTTATTTGTCGATGTACTCGGAAATACAGAGCGTGCAAATGTCCTTCGCCGCTTCTTATATGAAAAGAATTATGTGGGATACCGTCAGCATGTAAAACAATTACCGCTCTCCTCCATCGATAAAACGAGGCTGTTACAGCTTTTAGAGTTAAGAGGCGGCCAAGAGGTTATAGGGCGGGCAGAGGAAATCGTCGTTTCACAAGAAGGAAAAGAAGTGCTCGCACAGTTAAAGTCGCTTTGGGAGACACTTGAAGATTACGGCTGTACAGAATATATCCGTTTAGATTTAAGCATGGTGAGTCATATGAGCTATTATACGGGTATTTTGTTTGAAGTATTTGCAGATCATGTTGGGTCGGTCATCGGAAGCGGCGGGAGATATGATCAATTGCTTGCTCATTTTGATGCACCTGCACCAGCTACAGGGTTCGGACTTCGACTAGACCGTCTTCTTGAAGCGCTCGATGCAAAAGAAATTGTTGAGCCGCAGGAGGCTGTGATTTTTAGCAAAGAACAAAGACTGGAAGCTTTTGCTTTTGCAGAAAAGGAGCGGTCAAAAGGGAAAAAGATCGTCCTGCAAGACTTAGCGGGGATTGAAAATATTGACGCGATGACCAAGGCATTTGAGCAGGTGACTTATTTTATCGGTGCTAGAAAGGAAGAGCAAAATGGGTAAAGTGTTGACGATGGCGATGCCAAAGGGCCGGATATTTGAAGAAGCAGCAGGGCTGTTAAGACAGGCGGGGTACCAGCTGCCAGAGGAATTCGAGGATTCAAGAAAATTAATCATTGATGTACCAGAAGAAAACCTACGCTTTATTTTAGCCAAGCCAATGGATGTGACCACCTACGTAGAGCACGGCGTGGCGGATGTTGGCATTGCAGGGAAGGATGTCATGCTTGAAGAAGCTCGTGATGTGTACGAAGTGCTCGATTTAAACATCAGTAAATGTCATTTAGCTGTTGCTGGCTTGCCAGGAGCGAGCTGGGGTGGTGTCGCACCGCGTGTGGCGACAAAGTACCCAAATGTTGCATCGTCCTATTTTAGAGAGCAAGGGGAGCAGGTGGAGATCATTAAGCTGAATGGTTCCATTGAATTAGCACCGCTCATTGGGCTTGCCGATCGCATTGTGGACATTGTCTCCACAGGTCAAACACTAAAGGAAAATGGCCTTGTGGAAACGGAGCATATTTGTGATATCACGTCACGTTTTATTGTCAATCCTGTGAGCTATAGGATGAAGGATAAGGTGATCGATGAAATGGCGCAGCGTCTTGCAAGAATCATTGAAGGAGAAGGGGAGGAATCATCATGAACATCACCTGCATACAAGAAGGTGAGACAGATACTCTCTCACTCAAACGGTCTTTAGATACTGGAACAGAAGAGCAGCGTCAGGCTGTTCAGCGCATTATACAAGAAGTAAGAACAAATGGTGATGAAGCTGTACGGTCTTTTACAAAGCAATTTGACGGGGTGTTGATTGAAGATCCACTTGTTACAGAGGAGGAAATGGCAAAAGCCTGTGACCGCTTGGACAAAGAGATGATTCAGATTATCCAAACGGCTATCAAGCATATTCGCACATACCACGAGCGCCAGCTGACGTCCTCTTGGTTTTATCACCAAAAGGACGGCTCAATGCTTGGTCAAAAAGTAACACCGCTTGATGCGGTAGGTGTGTATGTCCCCGGTGGAACAGCTGCCTATCCATCATCAGTATTAATGAATGTGATCCCTGCGCTAGTCGCAGGTGTTGAACGAATCGTTCTTGTGACACCCCCTGGGAAAGATGGCTGTCTCTCTGACGCTGTCTTGGCTGCGGCGAAGGAGCTTGGTATTTCTGAGATGTATAAAATGGGCGGTGCACAGGCGGTTGCGGCACTTGCCTATGGAACGGAAAGCATCAAACCTGTTGATAAAATCACAGGTCCAGGCAACATTTATGTCGCGCTGGCAAAGCGGGAAGTATTTGGTCAGGTAGACATTGATATGATTGCAGGGCCAAGTGAAATTGCAGTCCTAGCAGACGAAACAGCAGTCGCGCATGAGGTAGCGGCGGATTTACTTTCGCAGGCAGAGCATGATGCGCTGGCATCTAGTATTTTGGTGACACCGTCTAAGACACTTGCTGAAAGCGTGCAGGCTGAAGTAAGAAAGCAGCTTGATAGTTTACCGAGAAAATCAATCGCAGCAAAATCTATACAAGATCATGGCCGTATTTACGTGACAGAATCAATCGATCGTGCAGTAGACGTCATCAATCAATTAGCACCAGAGCACTTAGAGGTGCTGACAGCATACCCAGAAGCACTTCTTGGTCAAATCAAGCATGCTGGCGCAATTTTCTTGGGACGATATAGTCCAGAGCCGGTGGGCGATTATTTTGCAGGGCCGAATCATGTGCTGCCAACAAACGGAACAGCTCGATTCTCCAGTCCGCTTGGTGTGACTGATTTTCAAAAGAAAACGAGCATTATTTCATATAGTCAAGAAGCCTTTGAAACACACCGGGAAAGCATTGCGGCTTTTGCCAGATTAGAAGGGCTTGAAGCACATGCAAGGTCGATTGAAGCGAGAAAGCGGGAGGAATCGTAATGAGACAGGCGGAAACATCGAGAAAAACAAATGAAACAAACATTTCATTAGCGCTAGAAATTGATGGAGAAGGAAAAGCGGATATTCAAACAGATGTCCCTTTTATGACGCACATGCTCGATTTATTTACGAAGCATGGACACTTTAATTTGACCGTCGATGCGAAAGGAGATACGGATGTTGATGATCACCACACAACAGAAGATATCGGCATTGTACTTGGGCAAATGTTTAAGGAAGCGTTAGGCGATAAAAAGGGAATTAAGCGGTATGGATCAAGCTTTGTTCCGATGGATGAAACACTTGCCCAGGTCGTGGTCGACTTAAGCAATCGTCCTCATTTGGAAATGAGAGCGGCCTTTCCAAGTCAAAAGGTTGGTACCTTTGATACAGAGCTAGTGCATGAGTTTCTGTGGAAATTTGCACTTGAAGCCCGGATCAACCTTCATGTCATTGTTCACTACGGAACCAATACACATCATATAATTGAAGCCATTTTTAAAGCGATGGCACGTGCCTTAGATGAAGCAACAACCATTGATCCACGTGTGAAAGGAATTCCTTCAACAAAGGGGATGCTCTAATGATCGGAGTCATTGATTACGGAATGGGAAATTTGTTCAGCGTATCAAAAGCACTGGAACGAGCGGGTGCCCGCTATATCGTCTCCTCTGATGTAGAGGAGCTGAAAAAAGCAGATGCTTATATTTTGCCTGGGGTCGGTTCGTTTCATGATGCAATGCAGCTGTTAAAAGAGACTGGACTTGAGGCGTTTATCCATCAAGTCGTAGAGGAAGGAAAGCTGTTATTCGGCATTTGCCTTGGCATGCAGCTGTTATTTGAAGAAAGCGAAGAGGCAGGACACACAAAAGGATTGGGTCTGTTAAAAGGGCGTGTCGTTCTTTTAAAGGTTCGTGATCAGGACGGGCAAAGGCTGAAGGTACCTCATATGGGGTGGAATGAGCTCACGTTTCATCAGCCCTCCCCATTGTTTGACGGTGTGCCAGAAGGATTTGCGTACTTTGTTCACTCTTATTATGTGAGTGTTATGAATCCAGATGAGCAATTAGCAAGCGCGGACTATGGTGTTCAAGTACCAGCTGTTGTTGGCAAGGGAAATGTGCTTGGAGCACAGTTTCACCCTGAAAAAAGCAGTACAACGGGAATGGCGCTGCTCAAACAATTTATTCAATTAGCAAACGAACAGAAGGTGAACAAATGAGTGAGTTTACATTATATCCAGCGATTGATATGAGAAATGGCAAATGTGTACGTCTTGTGCAAGGAGATTATGATCAAGAAACCATTTATGGAGATTCACCGCTCGACATGGCCGCGCAATTTGTAAAAGAAGGAGCTAAATGGATTCATCTTGTCGATCTAGATGGTGCAAAAGCAGGGAAACGTGTCAATCATGAGCATGTGCTGGCGATTGCTTCCTCCTTAGATGTGAAGGTACAAATCGGCGGCGGTATTCGGACGGAAGAAGACGTTGCCTTTTATTTAAAGAGCGGCGTAGATAGAGTGATTCTCGGCAGCTCAGCTGTTTCGAACCCAGTCTTTGTGAAAAAAATGCTGGCGCAATATGGAGAGAAAATCGCAATTGGGATTGATGCGCGAAATGGCTTTGTATCAACTGAAGGATGGCTTGAAACGTCTAAAGTGAAGGCAGAGGAACTCGGCAGGGAATTGGCAAAGGAAGGCGCAGAGGTCTTTATTTTCACCGATATTCAAATGGATGGCATGCTGTCTGGTCCCAATGTAGAAAGCACGGTTCGCTTAGCAGAAGCAACCGGCAAACAAGTGATTGCTTCAGGTGGTGTCAGCGCAGTAGCTGATCTTCAAAAGCTGTCAGCGCAAAAACAGTCTGGTGTGTCTGGTGCGATCGTTGGAAAAGCACTTTACACAAAGCAGTTTACTTTAGCAGAAGCATTTGAAGGGCTTGACCGCATATGATGACAAAACGAATCATCCCATGTCTTGATGTGAAGGAAGGGCGTGTTGTCAAAGGGGTGCAATTCCTAGGCTTAAAGGATGCTGGTGATCCGGTCGAATTAGCGCAGATCTATGATGAGGAAGGGGCGGATGAACTTGTCTTCCTTGATATTTCCGCTTCTCATGAAGGCCGGAAAACGATGGTGGATGTGGTCAAACAAGTCGCGTCCACTCTTGCGATACCATTTACGGTGGGAGGCGGGATTAACCATCTTGATGACATGAAGCGTATATTAAGAGCGGGTGCAGACAAAGTATCTGTCAACACAGCAGCTGTGTTAAGGCCGGAACTGATTTCAGAAGGTGCTGACTTTTTTGGCTCCCAGTGTATCGTTGTTGCAATTGATGCAAAATACGATGAAGAGAAAAAAGCATACATGGTCTATACACACGGAGGACGCCGTCAAACAGATTTAGAGGTCAGCGACTGGGCGAAGGAAGCTGTGCAAAGAGGGGCAGGAGAGATTTTGCTGACAAGTATGGATGCCGATGGTGAAAAGACAGGCTTTGATCATCGATTGACAAAGCTTGTATCAGAGGCAGTCAATGTGCCAGTTATTGCTTCTGGCGGCGCTGGCAATGCCCAGCATATGCTCGAGGCCTTTACAAAAGGAGAAGCTGATGCAGCATTAGCAGCATCTATTTTCCATTATAAAGAAACCTCCATTCATGAGGTGAAGACATATTTGAGAGAACACGGGGTGAAGGTCAGATGAAACAGGCAAATGAATTAACCTTTAATGAGGCAGGCCTGATTCCTGCGATTGTACAGGATGCTCAAAGTAAGGAAGTATTGACGCTTGCGTATATGAATCAAGAATCCTATGAAAAAACGCTGGAGACAGGTGAAACATGGTTTTATAGCCGGTCGAGAAACGAGCTTTGGCACAAAGGCGCCACCTCGGGACATACCCAGCAAGTGATTTCTATTCGATATGACTGTGACAAGGACGCTCTGCTTGTCCTTGTCGCGCCAAGCGGCCCAGCCTGCCATACTGGCAGCTATAGCTGTTTTTCGGAAGAAGGCGTGAAGCGCCAAAGCGAAGAGCAGGATCGTTTTGCGATATTAAATGAACTTGAACAGGTCATTGCAAAGCGTCAGGCGGAAATGCCAGAAGGGGCTTATACAACCTATCTATTTGAAAAAGGGGTTGATAAAATCCTGAAAAAGGTAGGGGAAGAAGCATCCGAGGTGATCATTGCAGCGAAAAACCGGGATCAAGAAGAATTGAAATGGGAAACTGCTGACCTCCTCTATCATCTTCTTGTATTATTACGTGAACAGCAATTGCCGCTTGATGATGTATTAAAGGTATTAAAAAAACGTCATCAAGGTGAATGAAAAGCCGGGGGATATCCCTGGCTTTTTTATTTTAAATGAAAAACAAATCCTTCCTTTCTTTTTGTTCTATGTGACGACTGGTGAAGTATGTTATACTACACACGGTACACTGTTCGAAATGGAGGGTATCGGTGAGTAAATACACTTCTCAAAATAATCACACACAAGTCGTCCAGCTATTTCAAGATGGGCATTACTTTTTTCATAAAGGTCTTAAAGCATATAGAGAAAGAAATCTGTCCAGAGCAAGTAAGCTGATACAGCGGGCCATCGTACTTGAGCCTGAAAATGTAGAAATGCTGTCACAGCTTGCCATTATCTATACTGAAATGGGTCATTACCAGCAATCAAACGAACTGCTTGATTTTATCCTTGAACACATCGATGAAAACATGTCTGAGTGCCACTATTTTAAAGCCAATAATTATGCGAATCTCGGACTGTTTCAAGAGGCATATAAATCAGCTACTGCTTATGCCGCGCTGGAAGAGAACGGGGAATTTGCGGATGAAAATGAAGACCTTCTTGACCTGCTCGATATGAGCGACGAAGAGGACGAAGATTTTCCTTATGATCAGGATGACCTGATTGTGAAGCAGGATCAAGCAAACCATTTGCTAGAAAGCGGCAGACTCGATGAAGCCATTGAGATGCTGGAACAGATGATTGTTGAGTATCCAGAATTTTGGTCAGCGTATAATAATCTTGCTTTGGCCTATTTTTATTCTGGCCGAATCCATCAGGCGAAAGAAATGTTGAACCGGGTCCTTCTTGAAAATCCCGGTAATCTGCATGCCCTTTGCAATCAGCTTGTCTTCTACCATTATGAGAAAGAAGAAGAGAAGGTCAACATGTTAGCGAAGCAATTAACGCACGTGTATCCAATACTAAGTGAACAGCGTTATAAGCTTGGCGCAACATTTGCCCTTGTGGGAGAATTTGAATGGGCCTTTAAATGGCTTTATTCTTTGTACAAAACAGGTTTTCAGGGAGATAGTACATTTTTATACTGGCTTGCAAGCGCAGCCTATCATACAGGCCATAAAACGCTCGCCCAAACGGTTTGGGATAAGATGGTTGAAGAAGATATCGACGCAGATGAAATCAAGCCGTGGCAGGATAAACCTGAGGAGACTGAGCCAATGGTCTCGATTGAGGAACGGCTGACTGCGTACTATGTCAGTAAACAAAAAGGGGAACGTGACGTTCTGCAGTCTGTCCTTGATGCACGCGCAGCGAAAACGGCCTTTGAACAGCAATTTATAGAACTGCTTTTGTATGAAGATGAAATGAAAGAAAAGTCTTTTTCAGAAGATGCTGTTTTTGCAAAACAGGCGGCATCCAGTCTGGAGGAAGCGGTTCAGCCTGACAGCCATATGCCTTATTTTTGGTTATTCCATATTATTCAGCAGGCACGTGCTTCTGGTATTGATAAGAAAAATGCGCCTGCCTGGGCAGCAGCATCTTATTATCTATGGATGAATGAACAAGAAGAAGCAGCTGTCAGCAAAAAAGACGTTGCGTCCGCTTTTCAGATCAGTGTTCAAACACTGTCTAAATACGAACGAGAGATCTGTACGTTAATCGATTAAATAGGTAAATAGATTCAGAACATCCCAGCATGGCCGAAAAGGTCATGCTTTTTTCTTGGATAAAAAGGTGTGATTTGCAAGGAATTGGCGAAGTATGACAATCACGACATGTTTTTGAAACATAAATGTAATAAAAATATTAGCTCATTTTGTCGATGTCTCATGTATAATGAAAATCGTGGATTAAAACAAAGATAGATATTTAAATATTTTACTATACATAATGAAACACCTAGTGATAGAAACAATCTGGTCAACATCTGACTGAACAATCAGGAAGAAAGACATAGAGAGCACAGATTGGTCGCAGAGAATTTGCTGCTTTCTAATGTCGCTTGGGAAATTGTCAAAGGAGGAACTATTCGTGAAAAAGTTTATTACTTTCGGTTTAGCTTCGGTGATCGGAGCGAGCGGTTTATTTATTCCATTTACGCATGAAGCAAACGCACAGAACTTTGAACAAAAGAAACAAGAACTAGACAGCAAGCAGTCTGAGGTAAACAAGAATCTTCAAAAGAAAAAAGAAGAGCTTTCAAAGCTTGAAGCAAAACAAGAGGCACTTGCACAAAAGCTTAAGGATATTGATGAGAAAGCTTTAAAAACAAGTGATCAAATCGAAGAAAAACAAAAAGAAAATGAAAAAACAAAAAAAGAAATCAAAGCACTGAAAAAAGAAATTGCTGATACAGAAAAACGTATTGAAGAAAGAAACGAGTTCTTGAAAAAGCGTGTACGTGCTCTTCAAGAGAGCGGCGGTTCTACGAAATACATAGATGTATTACTAGGAGCAAAAAGCTTTAGCGATTTCATCAGCCGTGCAGGTGCAGTATCTACACTGATCAACGCAGACAGTGAAATCATTAAAGAGCAGGAAAAAGACAAAGCAGAACTTCAAAAGTCTGAAAACGAATTAAACACAAAGCTTGAAAATGTGCAAAACACACTTGCAAAGCTTGAAACGCTTCAATCAGACTTGAATAAACAGCTTGATGAAAAAGACAAGCTATTCAAGCAAGTGAAAAAGCAAAAAGGAAGTGCTTTTTCTGAAATCAGCGAGTTAAACAGTGAGGCTAACAGCATTGCATCTGAAAAAGACGCAACAATCGCTGCACAAAAACAAGCTGAAAAAGAAGCAAGAGAAGCAGCTCAAAAAGCAAAAGAAGAAAAAGCGCAAAGACAACAGCAGCAGCGTCAAGCTAGTGTTCAAGCGGAAGACAACAGCTCAAATAACGATAGCAGCCCGTCTTCAAGTAACAGTGGATCATCTAATGACAACAATAACAGCAACAGCAGTTCACCAAGCAAGAAGCCATCTTCTGGCGGTGGATCACCTGTCAGCAGTAACGTAGGCGGAATTGAAGGTGCGATCAGCACAGGTTCTACGATTGTTGGACAATCTCCATATAAATGGGGCGGCGGCAGATCACAAGCCGATATTGACGCACGTCGTTTTGACTGTTCTTCATTCGTTCGCTGGGCATTTGCATCAGCAGGCATCAACCTTGGACCAGTTGGCGGTACAACAACAGATACGCTTGTAGGTAAAGGAAGAGCTGTAAGTGCATCTGACATGAAACGCGGAGACCTTGTGTTCTTTGATACGTATAAAGTAAATGGACACGTTGGTATTTACTTAGGAAACGGTTCATTCTTGAACGATAACAGCTCTCGCGGTGTTTCAGTTGACTCAATGAACAACGTATACTGGAAAAAAGCTTTCAATGGCGTTGTAAGAAGAGTCGTTGAATAAATCATTACTTTTTATATAACCGTAAACAGGCTTCCTTAAACAGCATTTTAAGGAAGCTTTTTCTTTTTTTGAAGATATGAGCAAATGATTCGCTTATTCCCCGCAGATTTAATAGGATATGGGTAAGGAATAAAAGCTAAGAGTGGGAATGATGCTCTCTGTCATGAATGGAAGCATCACCCAAGGGCATTCTAATAAGAAATGCGAGCAGCAATTGAAGAGGGAGTGACAGTTGTGTCAGAAGAAAAAATCTACGATACGATCATCATTGGAGCGGGTCCTGCCGGAATGACAGCCGCTGTTTATACATCACGGGGAAATCTTTCAACATTAATGATTGAAAGAGGAATTCCAGGCGGACAAATGGCGAATACGGAAGATGTCGAGAACTATCCTGGCTTTGAAAGTATTTTAGGGCCGGAACTTTCAAATAAAATGTTTGAGCATGCGAAGAAATTCGGTGCAGAGTATGCATATGGCGATATTAAAGAAATCGTGAACGGTGAAGAATACAAAATCGTCAAAGCCGGCTCAAAAGAATACAAAGGACGCTCTGTCATTATCGCGGCAGGGGCTGAATACAAAAAAATCGGGGCACCAGGTGAAAAAGAACTTGGCGGCCGCGGCGTATCATATTGTGCAGTATGTGACGGGGCTTTCTTTAAAAACAAAGAGCTTGTCGTCATTGGCGGCGGTGATTCTGCGGTAGAAGAGGGTGTGTATCTCACACGCTTCGCTTCTAAAGTAACGATTATCCATAGACGCGATAAACTTCGTGCACAAAGCATTTTACAAGCGCGTGCCTTTGATAATGAAAAAATTGACTTCAAGTGGAACAAAACCGTCAAACAGATCAATGAAGAAAACGGGAAAGTCGGCAGTGTGACATTGGTTGATACGGTGACTGGTGAAGAAGAAGAGTTTAAAACAGACGGTGCCTTCATCTATATCGGAATGCTGCCGCTGTCTAAACCATTTGAAAATCTCGGCATTACAAATAAAGAAGGCTACATCGAGACAAACGAAAGAATGGAAACAAGAGTGGAAGGTATTTTCGCAGCTGGTGACATTCGTGAAAAAACACTTCGTCAAATTGTGACAGCAACAGGTGACGGAAGTATTGCAGCACAAAGCGCACAGCATTATGTAGAAGAGCTTGCTGAAAAACTCAAAGCAACGAAATAAAAGGCTGTCGTAAATCCTTAATATAGCGTCATGGGCTTTTAACTGGAATGTAACACGGGTGAAATAATTTTCCGTTATGATAAAACTAGTAATTGACCCCCTTTTATAAGGAATACATGTTTGGCACGGATGTGAATCCGTGTCCTTTTTTTTGCCTGAAATCAGAAATTCACGAGATGTTCACAAATGACGCATGGAGAACCATTAGATGCTGTAAAATAAAGAGTAGAGAAATTGCCCGTTACACGATTCAAACGAAAACCGGTCTGTTTTCGGGGAAGAACGGGCATGTTCATTGTGGGAGTCAGGTTGAACCTGTATAATAAGTTAAAGACATAAAAGAGTAGGTGACAGCTGATGCAACGAGTAACCAATTGTGTGCTGCATCACGAAGATCAAGTTCTCTTGCTGCAAAAGCCAAGGCGGGGCTGGTGGGTAGCACCGGGCGGCAAAATGGAAAGCGGAGAATCGGTCAAGGATTCAGTCGTTCGAGAATATAGAGAAGAAACAGGTATTTATATTTTAAATCCGCAGCTGAAAGGTGTTTTTACCTTTATCATAAAAGAAGGCGATCAAATCGTTCAAGAGTGGATGATGTTCACCTTCATGGCAGATTCATTTACCGGAAAAAACGTAACAGAGTCAGAGGAAGGCGTTTTAAAATGGCATGACGTAAAGGATGTGCCTGATTTGCCGATGGCCCCAGGAGATTCCCATATTCTTGATTTCATGCTTAAAGGAAAAGGACTACTGCACGGCACTTTTACGTATACACCCGACTTTGAGCTGATTGCTTATCGGTTAGATCCTCAGGGAGAATAATACATGAACCGTTTTCATAAAGAAGGAGAGGAAGCAGGCATGAATACACACAAACAAGAAGATATTCAGCTTGTGATTATTACAGGAATGTCAGGTGCGGGGAAAACCGTCGCCATTCAAAGCTTTGAAGATTTAGGCTACTTTTGTGTTGATAACCTGCCGCCATCACTTTTACCGAAGTTCTTAGAGCTCATGAAGGAATCGAATTCCAAGATGAGCAAGGTCGCTCTTGTGATGGATTTGCGCGGACGCGAATTTTTTGACAGCTTAATTGCCGCCTTAGATGAAATGAGTGATCTTGACTGGATCACGCCAAGAATTCTATTTTTAGATGCAAATGATAAGGTGCTTGTCTCAAGATACAAAGAAACGAGACGTTCGCATCCCCTTGCGACAACAGGTTTGCCGCTCGAAGGAATTGAAATGGAGCGCGAGCTGTTAGAGGAGTTAAAAGGCCGGTCTCAAATGATTTTTGATACATCGGATTTAAAACCGAAACAGCTGCGAGAAAAAATTGTCACGCATTTTGCCACCAATCAAGGACAGGTGTTTACAGTAAATGTGATGTCCTTTGGTTTTAAATACGGCCTGCCGATTGATGCTGATCTTGTCTTTGACGTGAGATTCCTGCCGAATCCTTACTATATTGAGAGCATGCGTCCACAGACTGGAAACGATGAAGAAGTGCGCTCCTATGTGATGAAATGGAGTGAAACGCAAAAATTCACAGAGAAATTAATCGATCTCCTCAGCTTTATGCTTCCGTCCTATAAACGGGAAGGAAAAAGCCAGCTTGTGATTGCCATCGGCTGTACAGGCGGACAGCATCGATCTGTGACACTGGCCAACTATTTATCGGAGTATTTTAAAAACGATTACTATACACATGTCACTCACCGGGACATTGAAAAGAGAAGCAGAAAATAGATGACGACACTACCAAAGGTGGTCATTCTTGGCGGGGGCACTGGCTTATCTGTTTTGCTCAGAGGGCTTAAAACGAAGCCAGTGGACATTACCGCTATTGTAACGGTTGCTGACGACGGAGGCAGCTCAGGCAGACTGCGGCATGATTTGAATATTCCCCCTCCAGGAGATATTCGAAACGTCCTTGCGGCTCTCTCTGATGTGGAACCGCTAGTAGAAGATCTATTTCAGCACCGTTTTAACAAAGGGAATGACTTAACAGGCCACTCACTCGGCAACCTCATTCTTGCGGCCATGACAAATATAACCGGTGATTTTTTTCATGCCGTCACTGAAATGAGTAAGGTTTTAAATGTGAGAGGAAAAGTATTGCCAGCAGCAAATTCAAGTGTTGTTCTTCATGCTGAATTAGAAAATGGGCAAATGGTGACAGGAGAATCGAAAATTCCCACCTATGGTGAGCGAATCAAACGAGTGTTCCTCACACCCGATACGATTGAACCGCTGCCAGAATCCATTCAAGTCATTCGTGAGGCGGATTTGATCGTCATTGGGCCCGGCAGCCTGTATACAAGTATTTTACCAAACTTGCTTGTCCCGCATATTGGAGAAGAAGTGATTCGCTCTAAGGCGAAAAAAGTATATATTTGCAATGTCATGACGCAGCCGGGGGAAACGCTTTCCTACAGTGCAGCTGATCATGTTCAGGCATTAAATGATCATATGGATCGTCCATTTATCGATACGATTTTTGTGAACAATAAAGAAATTCCAGAAGAAATCAAAGCAAAATATGCAGAAGAACAGGCACAGCCTGTCCAATTCGACACAGATGCACTGAAAGCAATGGGACTAGAAGTGATTCCTGGAGAAATCATTACATATGACCAGCATGTCATTCGTCATGACACGCTGAAAGTAGCCTCGCTGCTTGTCGACCTGCTGCATCAGAAAAAATAGGAATGGGGGTGGCAAGGATGTCATTTGCATCCGAAACAAAAAAAGAGCTGACTAATCTGGACGTGAAGGACTGCTGCACAAAAGCAGAGCTTTCTGCCCTCATCCGTATGAACGGTTCATTATCTTTCTCTAATCGAAAATTGATTTTAGATATACAGACAGAGAACGCAGCCATTGCAAGACGGATTTATACGCTGCTCAAGAAGAAATACGATGTGACAGTCGAACTGCTCGTCCGTAAAAAAATGAGATTGAAAAAGAATAACGTGTATATTGTCAGACTGGTAGAACGAGCGAGAACCATTTTAGAGGATTTAAAAATATTAGGTGAGCAATTTGTATTTGAGCGCAATATTTCAGAAGAGCTTGTGAAGAAAAGATGCTGCAAGCGCTCCTATATGAGAGGTGCTTTTTTAGCAGGCGGTTCTGTGAATAACCCAGAAACGTCCTCCTATCACCTTGAAATTTTTTCACTATATAAAGAACATAATGATGCCCTTTGTGAGCTGATGAATCAATTTCATCTCAATAGTAAAACACTTGAGCGCAAAAAAGGGTACATTACGTACATGAAGGAAGCAGAAAAAATCACGGAATTCTTAAGTGTTGTGGGCGCTCATAACTCACTGCTCCGCTTTGAAGATGTGCGGATCGTCCGAGATATGAGGAACTCCGTCAACCGGCTCGTCAATTGTGAAACAGCAAACTTGAATAAAACGATTGGTGCATCACTGCGTCAGGTCGAGAACATTCAATTCATTGATGAAAAAATTGGACTTGATGCCCTGCCGGAAAAGCTTCGTGAAATTGCCAAACTGCGAGTCGACTATCAAGAGGTCACGCTGAAGGAACTTGGGGAAATGGTAGAAAGCGGCAAGATCAGCAAGTCAGGGATTAACCACCGTTTAAGAAAGCTAGATCAAATCGCAGAACAATTACGAAACGGACAAGCTGTTACACTCAAATAGGAGAATGAAAAAGGGAGGCAGATCATATGGTGGAAAAAACGGTCACCATCCAGCTGAAAACAGGCTTGCAGGCACGTCCAGCTGCTTTGTTCGTACAAGAAGCCAATCGCTTTGGTGCTGATATTTTTCTAGAGAAAGATGGGAAAAAAGTCAATGCGAAAAGCATTATGGGTCTCATGAGTCTTGCGATCAGCTCTGGGGTTACTGTCACACTGATCGCAGATGGTGCGGATGAGCAAGAAGCCATTGAGGCGTTAACGGATTTTATCAATCAAGAAAACTGAGTCTCTTCAAAGGCTCAGTTTTTTTAGGAGGGAATGTCATGATTCAATCAGCTTTTTTACAGAAGATCGAATATGAAGGCCAGTCCATCACCTTTGATGACTTGCCTGTAGTATTAAAAAAAATGGCCTTTACCTTTCCGTTTGAAAATAGAGCTGTTCTGAACAAACAATCCTACGCTTTGAATCAAGAAGGGTTGAAGCAGCATCTACTTGAAGGAAACAGAGGAGGTCTTTGTTACGATCTCAATCCTCTCTTATACTATGTGTTAAAAGAGGCAGGGCTCTCTGTACAGCTTCTTCAAGGCACAGTGTATAACAAAGAAGCGGGTACGTGGGCAATTGATGGCACGCATGTAGCCATCATGTTGAAGCATCACAACGAACGCTTCCTCATTGATGCGGGATTTGGTGTGAATTTACCTCTTCAACCTGTGCCTTTTACAGGAGATTGGGTGGAAGGAGGGTCAATGCGGTTTCGCGTCAAAGCTGAGGAAACCGAAAAAGGGACACATCTGCTCCAATTAGATAAGGGAGATGGCGCTGAAACAGGCTATGCTTTCACATTGAACGAGGTGGACGAGGCTGTATTGGCCCAAATGAGACACGAGATTTATGAAAATGAATCCTCTCCATTTAACAAAAGACCGCTTGCCTCAAAGCTCACGCCAACAGGACGTGTGGTCGTTACTGAGGATCATGTCACCACACATGAGCATGAAGAAGTGTCGAAAAAGCCGCTGCCGATTCCTTTTGAGGATTACGTGAAAAACCTGATACCGTAAACCACCATACGAAAAGACAGCCCCAGATCAAATAGGGCTGTCTTTTTTGATTATCGAATACGGGTGAAAGTCGCATAATGGTCTGTTGTTTTGTAAATGAGCCAGTCGCTTGAATACACAAGACGGTCAGCATTGCGGAAGCCTGAAACGTAGTTGATGTCTGCCTCACGCCATGTTCGGCCGCTTGCTGAAGGAAGACGTCCCTCCCGGTTTGAGAAAATATCTCCACCAATGCTTTTACCTGGCGCCACCTCGGCTAGATTTCCCTTAGATGCCACCCATCCGAGAGCACTTGCTTGTGATTTCGTAATGTAGTTATCAGGCAGTCGTTTGTAGCGAATTAAATAATCTGCTACACCATCAAACGTATTAATGACGGCAAGGGTACGCACATCCGGCGTGAGCTGAATAGAAGCAGTTTCAGTTGTGGCTGTTGGTGTAAGAGGTGTTTCTGCATGAGCTTGCTGCGGGACAAATCCAGAAAACAGAATAGCAGCGATCAGAGCGAACATAGTAAAAACCGAACTTAATCTTTTCATCTTCATCCTCCTATTAAGGAAATCGGTTGCCGTCCTCTTGATGCTTGTCTAGCTCATATTATAGCACCCGAACATAAAGGAAATGTAAAGAATCAGGATATTTGCTAAAATGAGTCTTTTCTCCTGATGTCTCCTAAAAGAAATAAATAAAAAGACGCAGTTTCTGCGTCTTTCAGCGTGTAGACAAACCCTCGCATTCTTTGTCAGTCCTGCGCGCTGGTGCTCACGAATGTCAAATTCGCTCCGCGCCAGTGCTCGTCCTTCCTAGACTGCAAAGGTTTTCTATCACGCTGAAAAGAAGACAAAGAGCTAAAATAAAGATCATTTTAGCCCTTTGTCAACAATCTGAAAGACGCAGTTTCTGCGTCTTATCTGTTCAAGATGAAGCAAGCTCCTTCACAACATCAACAGGCGCCTTCCCATCTATTCCATGAATCACATTATGAATGGCTCGTTTCAGCATGAGATCCCTTGTTGTTTCAGTAGCGGAACCGATGTGAGGGGCTAAGGTGACATTATTCATCTCTTTGAAAGGATGATCCTCTTGAAGCGGTTCCTGCTCATACACATCAAGACCAGCGCCTTTGATCCATCCCTCCTGAAGTGCTTGAATGAGGCTTTTTTCATCCACTGTTTTCCCGCGGGAAATGTTTACAAATAAAGCCGTTTGCTTCATTAACTTCAATTCTCGTTCCCCAATCATATGATATGTTTCCTCGGTCAGCGGTGTAATCAACACGATGATATCAGCTTGTTTTAAAAGATCATCAAGTGCACAATAGACAGCGCCATATGCCGATTCAGCCTTTTCATTCCGGCTTCGGTTATGATAAAGAACGTTCATATCAAAACCATGTGCTGCCCGTTTGGCCACTTGTTCTCCGATACGTCCCATGCCAATAATACCGAGCGTTTGGTGATGGACGTCGATGCCAAAGATCTCTTCTTCCTGTACGAATTTCGTCCATTTTCCTTCACGGATAAAACGATCAAGCTCGGCGATTCTTCGCGCAGAGGAGAGAATGAGCGAAAAGGCAAGGTCAGCCACGGTATGATCGAGCGTATAAGGAGTATGCGTACCAATCACGCCTCTTTGCCTCATCGCTTCTATATCAAAATTGTCATAGCCGACAGAGTTATTGCTCACCACCTTGAGTTTTGGTGCGTGATCTAACAGCTCTTGATCGATTTTTGTTCCAGACGTTAAAAGACCATCAGCGTGCTGCAGCTTCTCAAACAACATGTCTCTTGGAATAGGGTCTTTGGATTGCCAAACCTCGTATGTACAATGTTTCTTTAGCATTTCCTCAAAAGAGGCAGGTAAGGGTTTTGCGACAAAAATGTGTGGTGTCACAGTCAATTCGCTCCTTTCACATGGTCATCTTACTCCTTTTATTATAAAGCAACCATTTCGGCAGAACACGTTTGAATGTTAGCAGCTCAATATTTAATATACTGAAATAACGGTAAAGAAAGACATTTTCTTAGTGAAAAAGTAGATTCTTATGCCATCTGATGCATTTTTTATCTATATAAAAATAAGCTGATAGTAGATGAGACATGTGAAATTGCAAAAATTTACGAGAGATTATCTGACAAACTGGAAAATAGATCGAGACTTTTTGATAGAAAATTTATTATATTTGAAATGTATTAAACGGGATGATCATTTTCTACTAAACCATTTTATTGTCTTTTGGTGTGATGAGAACAATAAATTGAAAGCAAACCCGCGAAGCCGTTGGGATGCAGCGTAAAATAGAGAAAATGATGATATTTCTTCTCATCGTTTTCTCATTTTTTTCTTTTTTTTCTATCATTTTTCTTCTCTATTCTTGAGAACACAAGAAAGAAAAGGAGGACAGGCACGAGCTTACGTTACTTAAAAAAAGATGGGAGATGGCAAAATGGAGTCAAAATTAGAACAGATTCTTCAGCACAATTCAGAGTTTGTGAATGAGAGACATTATGAGCCTTACAAAGCGGGGAAATTTCCTGAGAAAAAACTGGTTATTTTAACGTGCATGGATACCCGTCTTTTGGAATTATTGCCGCAATCTATGGGTCTGCGCAACGGGGATGCAAAAATCATTAAGAATGCAGGTGCCATCGTGACACATCCGTTCGGCAGTGTGATGCGGAGTATCCTGCTAGCTATCTATGAGCTAAAGGCAGAGGAAGTATGCATTGTAGGGCATCATGAATGCGGAATGGCAGGTCTTGCGGCGGACCCTTTAATTGAAAAGGCGAAAGCACGCGGAATCGAAGAGAAATGCTTAAGCATTGTGAAAAACTCAGGAGTTGATTTAAAGGGCTGGCTGACAGGCTTTGATTCAGTTGAAGAAAGCGTGGCCCAAAGTGTGAAATTAGTGAAAGAGCATCCACTGATGCCAAGTGATGTGGCAGTTCATGGACTGGTGATTCACCCAGCGACAGGAAAGCTGGATGTCGTAGTGAAAGACAAACAAATTGACCCACAGTATACCTAAATCATCTACACATACTTGAAGGAGGCCAACACATACCATGCGTTTTTATGGAAGATTTGAAGGGTACAATTCATCAAAGTTTAGACGCGATTTAATCGCTGGGCTTGTCGTGGGCGTTGTGGCAATTCCTTTAGGCATGGCATTTGCCATTGCATCTGGTGTCGGACCAGAATATGGATTATACACAGTCATCGTTGCCGGCATTTTGATTTCATTGTTTGGTGGTTCAAAGTATCAGATCGGCGGGCCGACCGGGGCGTTTGTTCCAATTTTATTCGGGATCGTCAGCCAGTACGGTATTGAAAACTTGCTCATTGCCGGTTTTATGGCAGGCTGTATGCTTGTATTATTCGGAATATTCAAACTAGGAAAGCTCATGAAATTTATTCCTCGTCCGGTTATCATCGGTTTTACTGCTGGCATTGCTGTCATTATTTTTTCAGGACAGATTGCCAACTTCCTCGGATTAAAGGGTGTTGAAAAACATGAAAGCTTTTTCCTCAATATGAGAGAAATCGTGGTCCATCTTGGTACCACAAACAGTCTCGCCATTATCACAGCCGTCATCGGGCTCATCGTGATTTTGGCGGCACAAAAATACATTCCCAAAATACCTGGTGCTCTATTAGGTTTATTGGCTTCTACGTTTCTAGCCGTTCTCTTTTTTCAAGGACAAGTTGAAACGATTGGCTCTGCATATGGTGAAATCCCTCGTCAGCTGCCAACCTTCGCTTTTCCTGAATTGACGATTGAAAAAATGATATACCTCCTGCCTCCAGCAATTGTCATTGCGCTTTTAGGCGGCGTGGAATCGATTTTATCCGCAATGGTCGCTGATAATATGAAAGGCTCTAAGCATGACAGCAATAAAGAGCTTGTGGGGCAAGGAATTGCCAATATGGCGGCACCGCTTTTCGGAGGAATTCCAGCGACAGGTGCTATTGCCCGAACGGCCACGAACATAAAAAATGGCGGGGCTAGTCCGATTTCTGGTGTTGTACATGGCGTTGTCGTCTTGCTGATCTTAATGGTATTTGCGCCGTATGCGTCGATGATTCCACTTGCTGCAATGGCACCGATTTTAATGTTTGTTGCTTGGAATATGAGTGAGAGAAAAGAGTTTATCAATATTTTGAAAGTGAAAAACGCTGATTCGCTTGTACTGGTCGTGACCTTCCTGCTCACGGTCATCGGTGATTTGATTATTGGCGTCACTGCTGGTCTCATTTTAGCGTTTATCGCCTTTATCAAAAAAATGAGCCAGACGACCAATATTCATACCAATGTCGCTGTTCCTCAAATGGAAACAGCAGCTGCTTTAGAAAAACAGACAGAGGAGAAAGGGATCAGTATGTATTCCATTGAAGGGCCGCTCTTTTTCGGAACAACAGATTCATTAGAAAATTCGATATTGGATCATGTTCAAACAAAACCGAAAACGCTCATTCTGCTTATGAATAAAGTCAATTACATGGACACATCGGCAGAAGCGGTTCTAATGAATATCTCCAATCGGTTAAAGCATCATAATGGGAAGCTGATGATCGTTGGACTTCAATCACAGCCTAAGGAGCTTTTGCATCGAACAGGTCTATTCCATCATATCGGAAAACAGCATTTCTTTGAACGAACGGATGACATCTCACCACAGCATCTTTAAGGCGTAAAAAAACACGTGACAGCTTAGTCACGTGTTTTTTACTGGCTCTTTTTCTCCAGAAAAGCGTTTGTTGAGTTTTTGTTGATGAGCGCTGAAGACCTCTTCTACTGTGACATCATATTGATCCGCTAAAATGAGGAGATTTGCTAAAACATCTCCCATTTCTTCAATGAGTTCTTTCTTAAGCTCAGATGATTCCTGTCTCTGCTCATCAGGCCGGTCTCGTCCGATTTCTATTGCTCTAACAGCGCGAGCGAGTTCACCCGTTTCTTCCATTAAGAAGCCTAACCGGATAAACGGTCCGTATTCTGTCCAGTTTCTCGTTTGATAAAAATCCTTGATCCACTTCTCCATCTCAGTTGTTTGCATTCTCTCTATACAGCTCCTTATATGGTGTTCACTCTTTTGATTTTACACTATATATAGAAGAAACGGCTGTTTCTTTACAAATCATTATAGTAGAATGAGTGGGTGAAGAAATCATAGAGAGAGATGGAGCTGTTTTGATGAAAACGATTTGTGTGTTTGCTGGTTCGAATCCAGGTGTAAATGATGTCTACAAACAAAAGGCTGTAGAGCTGGGTGCTTATATGGCGAAGCAGGGCATTCGTCTTGTTTACGGCGGATCGCGTATTGGGTTAATGGGCGCGATTGCCGATGAGGTCATGAGACATGGCGGGCAAGTGATCGGGGTCATGCCTAAGGGGCTTTTTAGAGGAGAAGTCGTGCATCAAGAGCTGACAGAGCTAATTGAGGTAACAGGCATGCATGAACGAAAAGCGAAAATGAGCGAGCTGGCCGATGGGTTTATTGCGATGCCAGGCGGCTTTGGTACATATGAAGAATTATTTGAGGTGCTGTGCTGGGCACAAATCGGCATCCATCAAAAGCCGATTGGATTGTATCAAGTGAATGACTACTTCAACCCGCTCATAGACATGGTGAAATTCAGTGTACAGGAAGGTTTTTCGAATGAATCTCACCTTCAATTGTTACATGCTTCGAGTGAACCGGAGGAATTAATCACGCAGATGGCTTCTTATCAAACACCGTCTCTTCAGCAGAAATGGACGGAGCTGTCTTAAAGTATGATGAAAACAAAAAACCGTCTGTTCAGGAACAGACGGTTTGTGTTGTGATGATTATTTTTGGTCTTCTGTATTACGGGTCAAGACTTTGTCAATGAGTCCGTATTGAAGTGCTTCTTCCGCTGTTTTGAAGTTGTCACGATCTGTATCGCGCTCAATGACTTCAATTGGCTGACCAGTACGTTCAGCAAGTACTTGGTTCAGTTTATCGCGTAAAGAAAGGATTCGTTTTGCCGCAATTTCAATTTCAGTTGCTTGACCTTGGGCACCGCCTAGTGGTTGGTGAATCATGACTTCACTGTTTGGAAGAGCATAACGCTTACCTTTTTCACCAGCAGCAAGCAGGAACGCACCCATAGATGCAGCCATACCAATACAAATAGTTGATACCTTTGGTTTAATAAATTGCATCGTATCGTAAATGGCCATACCAGCTGTGATTGAACCGCCAGGGCTGTTAATGTAGATAGAAATATCTTTTTCTGGATCTTCAGCTTCTAAGAAAAGCAGCTGTGACACGATGGAGTTGGCAACATTGTCATCGATCGCAGAACCAAGCATGATAATACGGTCTTTTAAAAGACGAGAATAAATGTCGTAAGCTCTTTCCCCACGATTTGTTTGCTCAATGACTGTAGGTATTAAATTCATAATGTTCCTCCTTCACCTTTTAGGTAAGTATGTAATTCAATGATACATTTTTGGTCAATAAAGGTCAAACAAAACGCTGACCTAAATTCAAATACCCCTATCCATTTTCCCCAAAATCATTCCACTTCAAACCATCATATTAGTGTATGAATACAAAGTAATAAAATACATCATCATGACGAATGATTAATCATTGCTTTCTCGCAGCATTTCCCTTATAATTTGATATGCTGACGTTCAAAAAACATATCGTGCGCTCGTAGCTCAGTTGGATAGAGCGGTGGTTTCCGGTACCACGTCTGCCGGGGGTTCGAATCCCTCCGAGCGCGTACTTAGTATCTTATAGGATTCGATTAATAAATAGTGAAAAATGAGAAAACCCTTTTAAATAAAGGGTTTTTCTTTGTTTTTTATGTGATTGAATATGTAAGTAAACGTTATTAATTCGATTGGTTTTGCACAAATTTTTCACTTGTGTAACTTTCGAGTACTAACATTTTGGAACAAATCTAAAGTACTTATAGTCTCTTCTTCTCTAAACTCCTTCATAACATGAGCATAATATCTAAATAAAAATAACATCTGAGGAAAGATTGCGCCTGCATTTGATTTTGAAGTCCCGACTAATATGGTTGATAGTTATTTGACATACAAGAAAAGCGGAAACCGTTCTTTAGTTGAAATGGAAGAAACGAAGCATAGCAGTGAAATGAAGGGTGAAACATCAGTGTATGACATTACGTATGAGCTTCCGCATATAAACGTTGAGCGCCATACAGGTCACTTATTTAATGATGAACAGGTGGAGAAGAAAGACAAAAGAATCACGTATGAACTTGTAGATGGAGGTCGTAAGTTTTATAGTCCTATTTGGTCTTATATGGGGAAGTATAGCATGAAACTGAAATCACAGCCTATGGGGGTGAATCTCGTTATGGTGGATGTGCAACAGGAATTAGAGCTATACGCTCATATGTATGCTCATATGGATTCGGAAACGAAGGAATATGACGAGGTTCTTTTGAAGCCAGTGTATGCAGATGATCCGTTTCCGAATGGTTTGCCAGAAGAGAGGACATGGAATGGATAAAAAGCAAATAACAGAGAGGAGATAGGTGGATTGAGTTTTGCAGAAATTTTAAGGAAAGCTATGGATGAAACAAATATGTCACAGGCCGAATTGTCAAAGTTGACGGGGATAGGGAAATCATCAATAAGTCAATATGTATCAGGTAAGAATGAACCTAATCGAAATAGGAAAATTAAGATATTTGAAGTTCTGGGGAAGAGTCCTTTAGAGCATATTGATAAAATAAGTACGGATGGTTTTAGTGGGAAAATGTCTTTGAAAAAGGCGGCTAAGCTATTGGGGAAGTCAGAACAATTTGTACGTATTGGATTGCAACGTTCTGTCTTGCCTTTTGGCACAACTGTTAAATTAAATTCTAAATGGACTTATCATATAAGTGCAAAGAAATTTTATGATTTTATAGGCTTGAGAGTGAACTTTTGAGAGCTGTTCGGTGTTGTGTGTAATAGACAGGTATGCCGCAGTTAACGTTAATAGAAACATTGATAGATCAATGTTCACAGATTTAGGTCGTGTCGAAAGAGGCGAAATTAATATTACTCTTTCAACTTTAGAAAAGATCATAGGTGGTCTCGGAATGACTGAAGCGGAATTTTTCAGTTCTTTAGATTTTGAAAGTGAAGACCCCACATTAGCGAAACTAATGCGAGAAGTAAAACAATCTTCCAAGCGAGATCAATATCTAAATGATTATTTTTTAAAGACTACTTTAACCGGTAGTCTTTTTCTTTCGCCACTGTCGTCCTCTTATCAAAGGGCTTGATTTTACGTTACAAAATCAGGCCCTTTGATAAGAGATAGTTTTAATTTATACATCTCGTTTTATTTGTATTGTTCTTTATGAAATAAGTTTCTGTATTGTGGTAAAATAGAAAAAAATTGTAACGAGGTGTAATGATGGTAACTATAAATCTCGTGTTAGGAATTATTGCTTCAATCCTATCTATTTGTTCAATTGTTTTTTCAAAAAAGGTATCTGCCAAAAATAAAGAAATTGAACAACATTTGAAACAAGAGTTAAATATTACATTGGATTCATCTAAAAAAGATGTATTGTCTAGTAAAAAGGCTATTTCGGGTGAAAATGGGAACAGCATAATAGGAAACGGGAATAATATTCGTGGAGGGAAGTAATGGCGTTAAGTAATAGTGCTAGAAGCGGAGATAATGGAACTTCAATTGTTGGTAATGAGAATAAACTTACAACTGTTAATATTGGCAGCCAACCCCCTAAAATATTAAAGCGAAGTGCTATCTTTGATGTCTGTAAAATAATAGCAGAGCTTGATATCGACTATGATGATGAATATTCTATTCAGAACAATTCTGATTGGATGGAAAAGTTTGAGCACAATAAAGTTAAAGTTTATGTGGAGATTTTTGATAATTATTCGGACGGTTATGATGAAGTTTCTAAGGTTTTAAACGGCTATTTAAAAAAGTCAATAATGGTCAAAAAAATTCGGACGGTTTATTTAGAAGTGGAAAAGGTAAGAGAAGAAGAAAAATTTGATGGTGATTATGTGATTAACCAAGTGTTTAATCGTATTAAAGAAGAAGTTTGTTATAGTGCACTAATCAGTGAATCTGACTTATTAGATGAAGAAGTCGATGAAGCCATTTATCTGATTATGTTTTATGCATTTACTAAATGTAAACTTTTAAAGCCAGTGCCTAAGGATGTTGAATAAGATGATAATTGACAGAGACTCAAATCCTAAAGATACCGTATACTACATCTCAGCATGTATTTTAGAAATTATTTCTCTAAACAAGCACAACGTTGAGGACTTATACGAAACTTTAAAGAAGCGATACAATGACTCTCTTGAATACACAATCTATTTACTTTCATTGGATTTTCTTTTTCTTATTGATAAAATTTCAATTAGTAAGGAGGGATTTCTAAATTGTTCATAAAGCGTTTGATTATTAAAGAAACAAAACCTGCTCAAAAAATCATTAGAAACATTCGTTTTGCTAAGGGAATGAATTTTATTGTCGATGCTGGAAAAGATCAGGAAAAGGGAAATAGTGTTGGGAAAACGACTATTTTAAAGTTGATAGATATATGTTTGGGTGCAAAAGACAAGAAATTTATTTACTTTGATGATGAAACAAAGCAAACAAATGAGATACTAAAAAACTATATTATTGACAACAAAATTAATGTTGAACTGGAGGTTGTTGAGTCTTTCGACGAGGAAGATTCAACTGTGCATATTCTTTCTGTGGATCTTTATCCTCGGGGGAAAAGATATATCAATGGTATAGAAGTGAATCAAATTGATTACTGGCCACAACTTAATGAGATTTTCTTTTCTAATCTCGCTAATCATCCTACATTTAGACAGTTAATTAATATGTTTGTTAGAATAGATCAACGGGCAGACAATAATAAGTTCCTTAAATTTTTGGAAAGAACTAATGATGCAACCTATGAGAATATTTATTCGTATCTTTTTGAGATGCAAGATCAGGAAATAAGTAACCAAATTTTAGATTTAAGAAAAGAAATTGCAGAGAAAAATAAAGAAATAAAAAACTTTATGTCTATAAACAATTTTAAATCTATAGATAGTGTCAATCAAAAGGTAAATCTACTAAAGTCGACTATTGATGAATTAAATGATCAAATGAACATATTAGTGAATTCAAGGAAATTCAAAGAAAATGAAGAAAAAATATCTGAAATAAAAATTATGTATTCTGATTATAGTGATCGGATTGATGAACTTTTATTTAAAAGAAAGAGAATCATAGATATTCTTGAGGATGCTGAGCAGGAAATAAAAAATGCCATTGATAAAGAGGTTCTAAGAAATTTATATAATGAAACTCTGGAAGCAATGGGTGAATTACATAAGGAATTTGAAGATTTAGTAAAGTTTAATGATGAACTTATGCACAATAAAATAAGGTATTTTAATTTTCAGTTAGAAAAATTAGAAGAAAAAATTAGTGTTCTTGAAGAAGATAAGAATCAACTGTTTGAAAAACATAAGAATGTAATTATGTTAATAGAAGAAAATAAAATTGATGAGTATACTTCATTGCAAAGTAAACTAGCGGAATATAACGAAGAGTTGGGGAGTAATAAGAACATTAGATCAATTTATAATCTTTTAGAGAGTCGGGTGGCGAAGCTTGTTAAACAATTAGAAGAAACTGAAGCTGAAGCTACTATTAAGGAAGATTCTTTGTCTATCTTTAATAAATATTTTTCCCAATATAGTGAAAAGACTAATGGAGAATCCTTTATGCTCTATAAAACAGAAAAAGGCTTCCCTTTTGGTATTGATAACGTAAAAAGGGGTTTAAGTACAGGTACGAGGAAATCCATTATTGTTGCATTTGATTTAGCCTATCAACAACTAGCTAAGGATTTGGAGAAAAAAGTCCCCAATTTTATAGTTCATGATGTAATAGAAACTATCGACAAGGTAGCTCTAAATGCCATTATCACTATCGTGAACTCTATAGAATGTCAATACATTGTAGCAGTTCTAAAAGAGAAAATTCAAGATATTGATTTACAAAAATCAAATATTGCAGTTACATTTTCTGAAAATGATAGACCTTTTAGAATTTAAACGGCAAAAAGAAAGCTTTAGGAAACAAGTATTCAACTAACATCCATCATTTTGGATCAAATTTGTTCTATTATTATCACTTTCAATAATTTCACATACAGCTTTATCCATCTTGTAATTGAGTAGATTGTTGATGTGAAATAATAAAAATAACACAGTTGAAAAATAACATTGGGTTAAATATCTTGAAGGTAAAATTGCACATAATTAAGATTTAAATTAAAATTTCGAAAAATGACTTGTGCGAGAACAAGCTTAACGGGAAAAATTAGGATTTCAGTCTGGCATTAATTACAAAAAAACATCAAGGAAATTGAAGCCAATATAAATCTTTTTAAAATGAAATTTCTGATTAGAAGAAAGAAATCAAAACAAATAATTTTAAGGATCATTACAAAAATTTTAATAAATATTGTCTTGTTTTAATTAGACACAGAAATATTCTTTGCACAAATTTTGCACCAAATCATCTTAAAATATAGTTACAACAGTAATCATAGACATAAATTGTACGTTCTCCGAGCGCGTACTTGACCTTGCTAACGATAGACAATGGTCTCACGAAATCCTCTCCTTTGGAGAGGATTTTTTTCGTTCCGCCTCATGTATAATTCACTTTTAAAACTTTTCATCTATGAATGATTATTTATGCTATAATTAATAATCATTCTCAATTAAAGGTGGTTTCGTAAGTGAAAAAAATGATCTGGCTGGTCAGTCTGCTGGCACTGCTGTTAGTGGCATGCGGGCAGAAAGAGAATAAAGAGCAAGCAGCAAGTACGCGTACATATACAACGGAAACGGGTGAAAAGATCACCATTCCTGCCAAACCGAAGCGGATTGTTGTGTTAACAGCGCAGCTTGGGAACTTTAAAAAGTTAGGTGTGACACCTGTTGGCATGACGGATGTTTATCCTAAATCATCATTTTTAGATGAAACAGGTGTGAAGCGGGTACCGATTGAAAATGTGGAGGCAATTGCAAAGCTGAAGCCTGATTTGATCATTGCTTATTCACAAAACGAACAGATTGAAAAATATAAAAAGATTGCCAAAACGATCACGTTTACGACAAGTGAACACAGCTTCAAAGAGATGCATATTGAAATTGGAAAGATTCTTGGAAAAGAAGCGTTAGCGAAAAAACAAATACAAGAAATGGACGAGAAGCTGAAGAAAGACGGGGAAGAAGTGAAAGCGAAAATTGGTGATGACAAGACATTCTCCATTATGGATGTTCAGCCAAAGCAAGTGTATTTATTTGGTACGGACTTTGGCCGCGGCGGGGAAGTCATCTATCAAGGCTATGGGTTCAGCTTGCCTGAAAAGGCAGAAAAGGCACTTCCCAAGGAAGGTTATCTCGGAATTTCACTAGAAGAGATGAACGAGTATACAGGGGACTATTTACTTGTACCAACAAAGGATGGAAAAAAGCCAAATCTTGATATAACGAACAGCGGTGTATGGAAGAAAAATCAAGCGGTGAAGCAAGGGCATGTCTTGTACTACTCAATCAAGGAATTTATCTATGCAGATCCGATCTCCATTGAAAAACAGTCTGCTGCATTTAAAAAAATGCTGCTCAAACCATAATGTGAAAAAGACAAAGTGCTCATTAGGAGACTTTGTCTTTTTTCATGCCACTTCATTATGAAATACTGGACGTAAGACTCATTTCTTCCCTTTTCAGGCGTATTTGTTGAGCCGGCTTGCTGTATATGATTAACATGGAAGGGAATTGACAATGAGGAGGAATTTCTTGTGACGAAGATTTTATTGATTACGTTTCCAGCTGAAGGACATGTGAACCCTATGTTAGGAATGATTAAAGCATGGGCGGATCGAGGCGATGAAGTGCATGCGGTCACAACTGTACATTATGAGGAACGAATCAAACGCTTAGGCGCTCACGTACATATACATCCAGACTATATTCGGACATTACATGTGGAAGAAGGAGATTTAGATTCTATGCAGCCGTTCTTTCATGCCATGCTGCAAACATCCTATGATATTTTAGAGGTGGTGGAAACACTTTCTGAGAAGCATTCATTTGATTTGGTCTACTTTGATATGTTTGGGGCAGGGGAGCTTGTTCGAGATTATTTGCACATTCCAAGCATCGGTTCCAACCCATCTTTTGTGCTGCAAGAGGCGCATTTTGATACACCGCTATACAGAAAGGATGAGAAAGCCGATCATCTGTTAGAAAAAATACAAGAGCGTTTTGGCGTTCAGCCAACGCGTTTGATGCAATTTATGAAAAACCGTGGAGAACTGAATATCGTCTATACAAGTGAATATTTCCAGCCTTCTGTTGATTCATTAAACGATTCGTTTGTTTTCATTGGACCGAGCTTTCTAAAAAGAGCCGACCAGCATGATTTCCCGCTGGAAGCACTTGAGCAAGAAAAAGTCGTTTTTATTTCCATGGGCACCGTTCTTGGGGATACAGAAGCATTTTTTAATATGTGTATAGATGCTTTCGAAGACTTTGACGGAAAAGTGATTATCGCAACAGGTGAAAAAGTAGATCGTTCTCTTTTAAAAGAGGCGCCTGCTCATTTTCTGATCGAGCCTTATGTGCCGCAGCTTGAAGTGCTCGAACTGACAGATGTGTTTGTAACGCACGGCGGGATGAATAGTGTCAATGAAGGGATTCATTACCACGTTCCGATGGTCGTCATTCCAGTCGATAAAGATCAGCCGATGGTGGCACAAAGACTGACCGAATTATCTGCTGCCTGTACACTTGATAAAGATCAGCTGACACCAAAGCAGCTAAGAGAATCTGTTGAGAAGGTTTTAGGCAGTGACACGTACCGTGCGGGGATTGAGAAAATTGAAGAAAGCTTCCAAGCAGCAGGTGGAACAGAAAAAGCATTAAAGGTGATCGACCAATTCATACAAGCGAAACAGACTCAATCATGAGTCTGTTTTTTTATGAAAAGACGTTGTATTTCCCATTTCTGTATGCTAATATTCAATTCGTAATCATTTCGATTAATAATCGTAATGATTACGATAATGTTGAATTGGGGGAAGTGCATATGAGTGATCAACCTGTTTACATAAAGAAGAAATATGAGAAAAGGCATCCCTACGTGACATACACCTTGATGCTGTTTTCAGTGATGGCTTGTTTTTTATTGGCCTCATGCTCTGAAAACAAAGCATCCTCCAGCAATGATAGAGAAGAAGATGAGCTCGTGTATGCAAGCACAAAAGATATCAGGGACATCAATCCTCATCTATACGGTGGAGAGATGGCTGCTCAAAATATGGTGTTTGAATCGCTTGTCGTCAATACAGAGAAGGGCGTTCAGCCTGCCTTAGCGAAAAGCTGGGACATATCAAAGGATGGAAGGACCTATACCTTTCATCTTCGAAAAGGTGTGACTTTTTCAGATGGTGAGCCTTTTAATGCAAAGGCAGTGAAATTGAATATTGATGCTGTCGTCAAAAATATTGAAAAGAACGCTTGGCTTAATCTCGTATCTGAAATCAAATCCACAAAGGCGGTAGATGACGATACATTTGTTCTCACGTTGAAAGAGCCTTATTATCCTACGTTAGAAGAGCTGGGCTTAACACGCCCCTTCCGTTTTATTTCTCCAAAAAGCTTCATTGATGGAACGACTGCAAAAGGAGTTAAAAGCTATGCAGGTACAGGTCCTTATGTGCTAAAGGAACATAAGAAAAATCAATATGCCGTTTTTGAAATGAATGATCACTATTGGGGGCAAAAGCCGAAAATTTCAACTGTGAAATGGAAAGTCATGCCGGATCACCAAACCATCTTACTTGCGCTTCAAAAAGGAGAGATTGATCTTTTATTTGGAGCAGATGGTGACATGATTGATGGAGACTCATTCCAGGCTTTAAAAGAAGCAGGGCAATATGGTGTCACCGTGAGCCCTCCTGTTGGTTCAAGATCGATTGTGATTAATTCAAACCAGCCAATCACAAAAGATCCGAAAATAAGAGAAGCTTTTCAATACGCCATTCAAAAGGACATGATCACTGAAGGCATTTTAAATGGAACGGAAAAGGTGGCACACACATTGCTTGCTCCTTCTGTCCCATACGCAGATATTCCACTGAAAAAGAAAACTTATCAAAAGAAGAAAGCAGAGGAAATATTGGATGAGGCAGGCTGGAGGATGAAAGAAGACGGGTATCGCTATCAAAATGGCAAACTGCTGAGTGTGGCTATTTACTATAATTCCGATAATGCAGGGGAAAGAACGATCAGTGAATCGATTCAACAAGATTTCAAGCAGGTGGGGATCAAGCTGGATATTAGAGGAGAAGAAAAACAGGCATTCTTAGATCGCCAAAAAACAGGAAAGTTCGATCTGATGTACTCGCTGTCTTGGGGGCTTCCTTATGATCCACAAACTTATGTCTCTTCATTCCGTGTAGCATCCCATGCTGATTATCAAGCTCAATTAGGACTGAAAAAGAAAAAGTGGCTGGACGAGACGATTACGGAAGTATTAGTAGAACCAGATGAGCAAAAGAGGAAACAAATGTATCAAGAAATATTGACGTATATCCATGATGAAAATGTCTACCTCCCAATCTCTTATTCTGTGACAAAGGCTGTTTATAATAAGCGCCTAAAAGGCGTAGGTTTTCATGTGTCTCAGTACGAAATCCCATTTGACCGTATGTATTTTGTGTCATAAAACGGAGGTAGAGACATGACTCGCTATCTCTTAAAACGAATACTGATGCTTTTTCCGCTTATGATCTTCATCACCTTCTTTGCTTTTGTACTGCTGACGATGCGGGCAAGTGATCCAGCAGAGGTCGCTTTGCGGGTGAATCAAGTCACTCCAACAGAAGAAATGATTGAATCGATGCGGCAGGAGTTAGGCTTAGACCAGCCATTTTTCATCCGCTATGCCACATGGCTTAAAAATGGATTAACAGGTGATTTTGGCAGGAGCTATGTCACTCAGGAGCCCGTTTTTGATCTTATCATGGAGGCGCTGCCTGCGACATTGCAGCTTGCAGGAGCAGCGCTCTTTTTTATCATAGTGCTCAGTTTATTGTTCGGGGTGATCTGTGCATATGCTGCTCACACTTGGGTGGACCGTTTATTGAGAGCCTTTGTGTTTATCGCCGCTTCAATGCCTAGTTTTTGGCTGGGGATTTTGTTGATTTGGCTTTTTTCTGTCAAATTCAATTGGGTTAATACGAGTGGAATGGAAGGGTTCAAATCGATTCTTCTTCCAGCTGTCACATTATCATTAGGCTACTTATTGACCTATGTGAGACTCATACGTAATCAAATTCTAAAATTTCAGCACGAGCCCTTTGTTTTTTATGCAAGAGCACGTGGTTTAAAGGAACGAACTGTTCAACTGAAAGTCATGAGGCATGCCCTGCAATTAGCGGTAACAGCACTTGGCATGTCTATTCCAAAGCTCATTGCGGGAACTGTCATTATTGAGAACCTTTTTGCTTGGCCAGGGGTTGGCCGGTTGTGTATAACTGCTATTTTCCATGCTGACTTCCCTATTATTCAAGCCTATTTGTTTGTGATGGGGTTCCTGTTTGTTATGTGCAATCTCATCGCTGATATGCTGCAAATGACCATGAATCCGCAATTGCGAAAGGAGGTATGACAACAATGATAGGGTGGCATCAATTAAGAAAAGACCGTATGGCGATTCTTTCAATCTGGCTGTTAGCGCTTGTCGCATTAGCTGGACTGTTTGCTCCAATGTTAGCACCACATGACCCAACAAATACGAACATTCTTCAAAAATATGCCGGTATCAGTCTTACTTACCCACTCGGAACGGATCATCTAGGGAGATGTGTATTATCGAGGCTTTTATATGGCATTCGGACAACAATGCTTGCAGCTATGCTGACGATGTGTATCACGATGCTCATTGGCAGCGCACTTGGACTCATGGCAGGCTTCTTTCGAGGAAAGACGGACGGGGTTTTGATGAGGCTGTGTGATGTCATGCTGTCCTTTCCAGCAGAGGTGATGATTCTTGCGGTTGTGGGAATACTCGGACCTGGACTACTCAATATTATTTTGGCCAATGTCCTAGCGAAATGGGCTTGGTATACAAGAATGATTCGTTCGTCTGTCCTTCAATATGCGAATGAATCTTCTGTTCAATTTGCAAAGGTGACTGGCGGCAAACCCTTTTACATATTGAGGAGACATCTATTTCCTCGCATCTCAGGAGAAATGGCTGTTTTTGCGACACTTGATGCGGGCTGGGTGATCTTAAATATATCAGCACTGTCTTTTCTTGGATTAGGGGTGAGTGCACCTACACCAGAATGGGGCATGATGCTCAATGAGGCGAAGAATGTCATGGTGACACATCCAGCCCATATGCTTGCGCCTGGACTTGCCATCTTGTTTGTGGTCATGGCGTTGAGCTTTTTAGGAGACAGCCTTCAGCATGCCGCGAATCCTGCCATGCATCATACCAGAAAGAAAGGGGTGAGGCCATTTGCCTTTAATCGACGTAAAAAATCTGTCCGTACATGATCCACAGCAGCAAAAGAATATAGTGACGAATATCACATTTTCTTTACATCAACAACGCTGTTTAGCCGTCATTGGAGAAAGTGGCAGTGGAAAATCAACTGTCGCCAAAGCGTTAATTGATCTTGTCGCCCCTTCGCTAGAAGTGGAAGGAACGATCATTTTTGACGGCAAAACATTAACAAATCAAGAAGCGCATCAATGGCGGGGTAAACGAATAGGTTTCATCTCACAGGATGTCATGAATGCATTCAACCCTATCGAAACGATAGGTCATCAAATGGTGGAAACATTTCAGGAGCATTTGGGCTTACGAGGGAAAGAAGGGAAAGCACATGCTATGGCTGGGCTTACACGTGTCCATTTAAAAAATCCATATGATTTGATGAAAAAATATCCGTATGAACTGTCTGGAGGAATGCTTCAGCGTGTGATGATTGGTATCACGATGATGCTTTCTCCAGACATGATCATTGCAGACGAGCCAACTGCATCACTTGATGCCTTTAATCGGCGTGAAGTCATCAGACAATTACACAGTCTAAAGGAAGAAACGGGTGTTTCCTTAATCGTCATAACGCATGATCTAGGCATCGTTCAGGAAATCGCTGATGAATTGATGGTTATGCACCAAGGAGTAATGCTTGAGCATGGGTCAGCCAAGGAAGTGTTCACATCACCTGAGCATCCCCAAACAAAGCATTTACTTGAGACGAGGCTTCGATTATCTGCCCCTACTGAAGCACTGCGACAGCAGAAGAGAGTGGAGGCGTTTCCATGTTGATCACAGCTTTCGATCTAGTCAAACACGGTGAGAAGAAAGGTCTTTTTTCAAAACAAAAGAAACCAAAAGACCGCATATCAAATGTTTCGTTTCAAATCGAAAAAGGACAATGTGCCGGATTAGTCGGTGAGAGCGGCAGTGGCAAAAGTACATTGGCACGTATCCTGCTCGGTTTAGAAAAAATAGATGGAGGCGAGGTACAGATTGATGGTATGACAGCTGACAAATGGCGGAGGGTGAATCGGGGGAAAATGAGTGTTGTCTTTCAAGATTATCTATCTTCTGTTCATCCCTCCTTTACGGTGAAAGAGATCATAGCAGAACCGATGCGTTTGTTAAAGCAGAATCAGAATATGGATCAGAAGGTTTTGTCATTACTTGAGCAAGTCAGGCTGCCCTCGTCTGTGCTGAATCAATATGCTCATCAGCTAAGCGGTGGTCAGCTCCAGCGAGTGTGCATCGCACGAGCTATATCAACGCATCCAGCCATTCTTATACTAGATGAAGTCTTGAGCTCACTGGATGTCTCTGTTCAAGTACAAATATTGGAGCTGCTTGAGACATTAAAACAAGAGCTAGACATGACCATGCTTCTCATTACTCATGATGTAGAAGCAGCGGTGTATCTATGTGACCGCCTTCTATTTTTACATGAAGGAAGCCTAGTGGAAGAATGCAAAAAGGACGAACTGTTTGAAGTGTCCCATCCATTTACACTCCAATTAATCGACTCACTTATGCCATTTCAGCTTGACAAAAAATAACCAATCTTTTATCGTATACGTAACAAACAACGGAAGGGTGACCCAATGCAATGAAGTACTAATCCTATGACCTGTAAGCAAAATGAACGAACGAAGGCAGTGAGCAAACGATCCGTTTGCCATGTTTGCTGCGTTTTCATTTTTTAGCTTCGGAATAGGATGGTACAGCTTGGGAATCAAAAAATGAAGTGATTGATACGTGGGATGTGTGTGTTCAAGTATGAACGGCACACCATACTGGATCAATCCGCTTATTTTTGTACACCATTTTGCCTCCTATTCTGAGAATGGGAGGCTTTTTCATGTCTCCTGATATGAAAGGAGAGGATTGGATGTTATTAAAAGCCAATCAGTTAAAGGTATTTCGAAAAGATCGCTTGTTATTTAATATTGAGGAACTCGCCATCCATCAAGGTGATCGCATTGGTCTTGTAGGGACAAATGGCAGCGGAAAAACGACTTTATTGCATGTGCTGGCAGGACAGAAAACACCAGACAGCGGCACGGTTGCCGCCACAGCGGTCTGTACGCTGCTTCCTCAATTGAAACAAGGAGACGGCAGACAGAGTGGCGGTGAAATGACCCAGACTTATATTGAAAGAGCATTAAGCCGGCCGTCTGCCCTTTTATTAGCAGATGAACCGACCACTCATTTGGATACGGAGCATATTGAGTGGCTGGAAGATAAGCTGCGTCATTATCAAGGAGCTCTCATTGTTGTTTCACATGATCGTGCTTTTTTAGATGCAATATGTACGGAGATTTGGGAGCTGGATCATGGAAAGCTTCATCATTACAAAGGCAATTACACACATTTTGCACAGCAAAAAGAGCTGGCACATCGTCAGCAGGTGGAAGCGTATGAAGCCTATACACAAAAGAAAAAACAGTTAGAGCATGCACTGGAAAAGAAAAAGAAAAAGGCGGACAAAGCGACAAAGCCCTCCCAAAAGGTGAAATCCTCAGGACCTAAAATTGCAAAGCCCTACTATGCAAATAAGCAAAAAAAACTGCAAAAAACAGCCAAATCCATTGAAACAAGGATGGAGAAATTAGAAAAGGTGGAGAAGGTAAAGGACATTCAGCCTATTCAAATGACTCAGCATACGATGAAGGAAACAGCAAGCCGTACCATTTTGAGAGTGGAAAATGTAGATGGCAAGGCGGGAGATAAAGTGCTATGGAGGCAGGCGAATGTGGAAGTGAGGGGCGGAGACAAGGTTGCCATTATCGGAAAAAACGGGAGCGGCAAAACGACATTTCTCCGTATGTTAGTGAATGGAGACCCCGGCGTTACTCGTTCAGAAACTGTCAAGCTAGCCTATTTTCGTCAGGATCTGTCAGGATTGAAGGTAGATGAATCGATTTTACAAAATGCGCTGAAAGAGGCAGTTCAAGATGAGACAGTGGTTCGAACGGTTTTGGCGAGACTAGGATTTAGAGGGGATGATGTGCATAAGCCTGTTGAGGTTTTAAGCGGGGGAGAACGGGTGAAGACGATGCTTGCATCCTTACTCGTCAGTGATGCCAATGTTCTCATGCTGGATGAACCGACGAACTTTTTAGATCTGGCGGCAGTTGAAGCACTTGAAGGTCTATTGAAGGATTACCCAGGTACCATTGTGTTTGTTTCCCACGATCGCAGGCTGATTGAAGAGGTTGCCACTCGTATTTTCCATATTCACGAGGAACGTATTGAAGGATTTGACGGCACATATGAAGCCTATAAACAAAAGGAAGAAAAACCAGCTGTGACAAATAGAGAAGAGGAGCTTCTGTTAATTGATATGCAGCTGTCTGAAGTGCTCAGCCGTTTAAGTATTGAGCCGTCGCAAGAGCTTGAAGAGACATTTCAAGCATTATTGAAACAAAAAAAGTCTTTGGAGTCGTAAAAGAAAACCCCTGTTTACTCTACAGGGGTTTCAGCGCGCGGACAAACCCTCGCATTCTTTGTCAGTCCTGCGTGCCGGTGCTCACGAATGTACAATTCGCTCCGCTCCAGTACTCGTCCTTCCTAGACTTCAAAGGTTTTCTATCACGCTGAAAAGAAGACAAAGAGCTAAAATAAAGATCATTTTACCCCTTTGTCAACAATCTAAAACCCCTGTTTACTCTACAGGGGTTTGTTCATGTCGTTCTTTTTTTAATTGTTCAAGTTCACTCACTGTGACGAGCTGGTAGCCTTGTTTGGTGAGTTCATGGATGATCTTTACTGCTGCTTGGGCTGAGCTTTCATAAATATCGTGCATTAACACTGTTCTGCCATCGGCTGCATGTGAGAGAACGCGGTTTGTGATTTGCTGGCTGTTGCGGATTTTCCAATCCTCTGGATCAACATCCCACAAAGTGACCTTCATCCCAATTGCATGATTGATATCTTGATTTGTACCGCCATATGGCGGTCTAAAGTGCGTAGGTGTATATCCGCTCGCTTTCTCAATCAGCTGCTGGGTGTCCTTCACTTGTTTCACCGCTTCATCTAAAGGCAGTCTTGTTAATAAAGGGTGATTGTAGGAATGGTTTCCGATCTCATTCCCGCCTTTTAAAATATCGGCAAGCATTCCAGGGTAATATTGCACCCTGCTGCCTAATACGAAAAAGGTAGCATGTCCTTTATTTGCCTTCAGCGCATCTAAAATTTTTGAGGTTGTCGCTGGATTCGGTCCATCATCAAATGTGAGTGCGATGGCTTTTTTATTCGGGTCAAGCTTTGATTTTTGCGGCAGCTTGACGGCTTTTCTTTTTGGATTCGGTTCTTTCATTTCATTTTTATTTTTCAGTTTATCCATATATTCTGGCTTTAAAATGTCCTTCAGCAATGTCTTTTTGATCGCTAGTGTTTGCGGACCAAGATCCTCTGCGGCTACTTGAGATGCAGGGAAATAAAATTCTACATATTTGTCTTTTAAGGCAAATTGACTGAAGTTTTGAGCATCAGGGGCTGTTCCTTTTTGAAGGAGAGGCTGATCCTTAGATAAGGTTTTGTCCTTCCGAAGCTCTGTATATGTAATATAGGATAATTTCTTTAAATAATGGGTTTTAGGCAGAAATAAATCTTTTGTGTCAAGAAAGGTTTTTTTCTGAAAATCAAAGTTAATCGTGAGATGATTGGTGGTTCCATTTTGCTGGCCAGTATACGTATAGGTCGTAAAACGAATGGCAGCAGACTGCTTCGCATAATGCACCATTTCATAATCAATATTCAGTTCATAGCGTTTATGTTCATCGATATCCTTTGCTTCACTGAATGTTTTTTTGAAATGCTCTAATGCCGAATTGGCATAGCTTTGAATCTTATCATCTAGCTCTTTTTGATGAAAAAGAGGATAGTTGACTGCATATCTCATAAATTTCCCGTCATTTACGAGAGTGACAATTTCTACGTTTTTATAGTTCGTATCCTGCTTTACATTTTTCTTCTCTGTACCGCTTGCTTGTTGATTTTGAAAGAAAGCAACTGCTCCAATGACGACTGCAAGCGCAAATAGGACGATACTCCATTTTCCTTTTACTGACACAACTTTCAAATCTCCTCTCATGACGGGTCATTCTTTATTAGTTTGACATCTGTTTGTAATATTTTTATAACATTTGACTTACTTTTGTAATTTTAGGGGATATTCATGCGAAATGTCAACTATTTTCCTATTAAACTATGAGAAAAAATGATAGGCCGTTCTGAGCGTCAAAAAGAAATCTCCTTTCTCTGCTCCGCACATACCTTCATTAATTAAAAAATAGGGTGTACATTGATTTTTTAGAGGCTGGCGGCTATAATTTTGTTGATTATGATTCTCATTTTCAAACTGACTTTTAATGAAGAAAAGGATGACACCGATTTTGCAGGATAAGCGAAAACCTCAACAAAAACGATCATCACATATTCTGTTCTTTTTGATATTTTTTCTCGCCGTTATTGGTTTAGCGGCTGCCATGTTTTTTGCTGTGTCATACGGTGCAAAAACATTGTCTCTGCAAACGGTTTGGACAGCTGTATTTGACTACCAGTCAAATGTTACAGAGCAGCAGATCATCCATGAATTAAGACTCCCCCGTGTTTTAGGGGCAGCTCTAGTGGGAGCGGCGTTTGCCGTAGCGGGTGCTCTTATGCAGGGCATCACAAGAAATCCACTGGCAGATGCGGGGATTTTGGGCATTAATGGAGGTGCGATGTTTGTGGTCGCTCTCTGTTTTGCTTTTTTTCCAGGAATACCTTATTCAGCACTGATGTTTTTTTCCTTTATTGGTGCTGTGCTCAGTACGCTGCTGATCTTTGCGATTGGTGCGGCTGGCGGCGTATTGACACCGCTGCGCCTCACTGTGGCAGGGGCGGTTGTAGCGGCATTGCTTCATGCGCTCAGCTCTGGGATCGCGATTTATTTTGACCTGAGTCAGGATCTGGCTTTTTGGTATGCAGGCGGGGTAGCTGGTGTGAAATGGCCGCAGCTGACGATTCTCGCCCCGGTTATTCTGATTGTGATCGTATGGGCAATGCTATTAGGCCGGTCACTTTCCTTACTATCGCTCGGTGAAGATACAGCGGCAAATTTAGGGGTGAAAACACGACAAGTGCGAATACTAGGAATGACCGCTGCTGTGTTATTAGCAGGGGTTTCTGTATCAGCAGTCGGGTCGATTGGGTTTGTCGGTCTCGTCATCCCGCATATTGCACGAAAGCTTGTTGGTGTAGACTATCGTTTCGTTATTCCGATGTCAGCGATACTAGGCGCAATGCTGCTTGTCTTTGCAGACCTTGCCAGCCGTACAGTCAATCCGCCAAGAGAACTTGCCATTGGCGTGATGGTGGCACTTGTTGGTGTTCCTTTCTTCTTATACATTGCCAGAAAAGAAGGGAGGAACCTGTCATGAGAGAGAAACAGCGTGCTCTTGTCGTGACACTCGTTTTGCTTTGCCTGAGTGCGGCTGTGGTGCTGTATAGTTTAAATACCGGTACGCTGAAACTAAGCCCTGTCATGGTCGTCAAGACGTTATTTGGCTTTGGAGATTTCCAAAGTGAAACGGTGCTGTTTGACTATCGTCTGCCTCGAATTGTGGTGACGATGTTAGCTGGTATTGGTCTTGGCATTGCTGGCGGCATTTTGCAGAGCTTATCCCGTAACCCGCTGGCCGATCCTGGGATAATTGGACTGAATGCAGGGGCGGCATTTGGCTTAATTGTGTTTGTGACATATTTTCACGCACTTGAAGGCAATCCGTCTCTTCTTATTCCGCTCTTTACGTTTGGCGGCGGACTGCTCGCGGCAGCGGTCATCGTGCTTCTTGCATATGACCGGCATGAAGGGCTTGTTCCTATCCGGCTGATCTTAGTTGGCATTGCGGTTGCTGCGGGATTTAGTGCACTCACCTTATATTTGTCATTGAAGCTGGATGAAGATACATATACGTTTGCTTCAAGATGGCTTGTGGGCAATGTATGGGGGAGAGACTGGATTCATGTGCTGGCGCTTCTGCCTTGGATTGTATGCCTTGTGCCGCTTACGCTGATGCAGTCAAACACGCTCAATGCATTGACATTAGGAGATGCTGTCGCCTCAAGTGTAGGTGTACGTGTCCAGCGTAAACGCCTCCTTTTGCTGACCTTAGCGGTAGGCCTCGCGAGTGCAAGTGTTTCAATGACAGGCGGTATTGGCTTTATAGGCCTAGTCGCCCCGCATTTGGCTAGACGGCTTGTCGGTTCATTGCATCAGTATTTTTTACCAGTTAGTGCGCTGCTTGGCTTGTTGATTTTGGTCAGTGCCGATACAATCGGACGTTCCATCTTTGCTCCAAATGCGATACCGGCGGGTGTGGTCGTGGCCTTTATCGGTGCCCCATATTTTCTTTATTTATTAACTAAAACGAAATAAACACGAAAGAGGAACTCATCATGAAAAAATTACTAGTGTTTGGATTAACGCTCTGTTTCTTGCTGCTTGCCGCTTGCGGCGGACAACAGGAAACAAAGAATACAACAAATGAAAAGACCAATGGAACACCAAAGATAGCTTCCTTGTCTATTCATTTAACAAATGACTTATTAGCACTAGGTATCAAGCCGGCGGGCTCTGTTGTAGGAGGAGACTTAAAAGATTTCCTTCCACATGCGAAAAAGCAGCTGAGTCAGACGAAGAAGCTCGGCATTGCAGCTGATCCAGATATGGAATCACTGCTTGCGTTACAACCAGATGTCATTTATGTTGATGAAGAATTAGCCGGACAAGACTTATCGAAATATAAAAAGATCGCTAAAACAGAAGTGTTTAATTTAAATGATGGCACATGGCGGGATCATTTGAAAAAAATCGCCAAACACGTCAATAAAGAAAAAGAAGCGGATCAATATATTAAGAATTACAATCAAGAAGCAAAAGAAGTCAAATCGCTCATCAAGAAAAAGATTGGAAACGGAAAAGTCATGGCGATCCGTGTGACAGCAAAGGAGCTTCGTGTATTTAGCATGAAGCGCCCAATGGGTCCTATTTTATACGAGGATTTAGGCCTGACACCTGTCGATGGTGTGAAAAAGCTGGACAGCAAGCGCCCATTTGAAGTGATTTCTCAAGAGGTTCTTCCTGATTATGATGCTGATGCGATCTTTGTCGTTGTCAACCGTGATGATAAAGCGCAGCAGGCATTCAAGCAATTAGAAAAGACTCCGATTTGGAAGGGTCTAAAAGCAGTGAAGAAAAACCAAGTCTATCCGATTGCTGATCAGCCGTGGCTCGATTATTCAGCTCTAGGCAATAAAATGGCATTGGATGAAGCAAAAGAGATGTTTTCTAAATAATAGCAAGTGAAATCAGGCATCATTCTGCATATAGGAATGATGTCTCTTTTTTTTGATTCGTTCTTCTATTCATTCGGCGGCTGCATACATATGAGAGAGAACAAGCAATACCGCCCGTAAGAAGAGGAAAGGGAGGGGTTACAGTTGGAGGTTCAAAAAATTAGTGCAGGTACAATTGCAAGGCTTGTGCTGCTTTTACTGGCGCTTGTTAACAGTGCGCTAACCGCTGCGGGAAAAAGCCCAATTCCTATTGATGAAGAAGGCGTTCAGCAATTTATCACGCTGGCTTTTCTGGGAATTACATCACTATGGGCCTATTGGAAAAACAATGATATAACGAAAAAAGCACGAACAAAAAAAGAAGAATAAAAGAAAAAAGAGCCTTTCATGAATCAAAGGCTCTTTTTCATCGAAGCGTCAAACGCCTCTCCCCGCAATCATTCTTCCTGAAAGGCTTACGCCCGGCGTTCTCCCATGTTGTTGAGGAAAGCTTTTACTTCCTCAATGCTTAAACCAATTGCCTTCGCTTCACTCATTAGACGCTTCCACTCTGCGATATTTGAATCGGTCAGCTTTCTATGGGTGACATGTAACGACTTTTCTTCCTGCTCCTTTCGGTACGTTTGGAGCAGCTGATAGAGCTCTTCTTTAGGCATGCCTGATTGGACGGCACTCACAATATGCTCCCGCCATTCGTGTTCACTACCCTCAGCGTAATGAAACATCATCGTCTCTGCATCAAACAGCTCTTGTAAATCGATCTCTAATGAAGAGGATACCTTTTTTAAGAACTGGACAGATGGATTTCTGTGGACACCACGCTCAATTTTGCTCAAATATGACTTAGAGACATGAGCATCCTCAGCCAGCTGCTGAATCGAGTATCCTTTTCTCTTTCGGTAAATGCGTATCACCTTGCCTATCATTCGATCAATGATCTCCCTTCTCCCCGGCGAATAGTTCTGCGACCTTTTCGTTCATTATAAGAAATAAATTGTTCTTTATAAAATTCAAAAACGTAAGAATCAGGAAGTAAACAAAAGAAAACGAACGATTTCGTTCTTTAAAAAGAACTATAAGACCTATTATGACATTTTTCTTTGCGGGTATTATCTTTTATAATCCAATCATTAACAAAAAGAAACCATATATAACCTTTTTATGATGAAATCGGGAGGTATCTATGAATGAGAATATAGGTTTTAAGCAGCTGTTTTCTGTCATTAAAGAGAAAATGGCCCTTCTGATCCTGATTGTCCTGATCGTAACGGGCATTTCAGCCTATTATCAGTTCTATGTCTCGACTCCTGTATATCAGGCAACCACTCAAATTCTTGTTCATAAACGCAGCAATGACGCACAAGCAGATTTAAACGATATTCAGATGAACCTTCAATATACACGTACCTTTCAAGTTTTATTAAAAAGCCCAATCGTCATTGAAAAAGTAAAAGAAACACTCCATCTCACAGAATCAGCTGAAGGACTAAAACACAAAATTGCCACAAGTACAGAAAATGAGTCTGAGGTCATCAATATTTCTGTACAAGATGAGGATCGCGCGAAGGCAGTCGCCATTGCGAATACCGCAACAGAGGTGTTGCAAGAAGAAATCAAAAAAACAATGAATATGGATCGCATTAATGTTTTGTCTGAAGCCAAGCTGTCCAACACGATTCTGATGAATTCAAGGAAATTCGTTCATATCGTTCTGGCACTAGGCGCCTCTTTATTAGGAGGCATGACACTCATTTTCTTAATGAATTTACTCGATGATACTGTAAAACGAACACATCAAATAAGAGAAGAGATCGGATTGCCGTCGCTTGGCAGTGTCTATCAGATGCAGGCAGACAGGAGGGCCAAAAAAGACAAGCAGTCCGTCATAACGGGAGGACAGAACATTGATCTTTAAGAGGAAGAAAAGAGAAAAGAGAGATTTATCCTGTATTTCTGTATTAAATCCTCACTCTGTCATTGCGGAACAATTCCGTACGATCCGAACAAACATCGAATTCACATCGATCCAAACAAGGCTGAAATCGATATTAGTGACCTCCTCCTTACCGAAGGAAGGGAAATCATTTACGGCTGCAAACTTAGCAGCTGTTTTTGCACAGCAGAACAAGCGGGTGCTGCTCATGGACGCTGATTTGCGAAAGCCGGCCGTCCATGAATATTTTGACCTGAGTCATCATACCGGTTTGACGAATGTGCTATTAAATAATTGCAGCTTGGAAGAAGCCATTTTACCGACACCGATTGAGCATTTAGAGCTGCTTCCGAGTGGAACCATTCCGCCGAATCCAGCTGAGCTGCTCTCCTCTTCTGTGATGAAGCAGCTCTTTTATGAGATTGAACAGCAATATGACATGGTGATTGTTGATTCCACGCCGCTTCTGCCAGTTGCAGATGCAAAGATCTTGGCGAACCGGACGGATGGGAGCATTCTCGTTGTCTTAAGCGGCAAAACAAAGATTGCTGCTGTGAAGAAATCAAAAGAAGTATTAGAAGGAACAACAAGTAAACTGCTTGGAGCTATGCTAAATGGCAAGAAAGAGAAAAAGGGCAGGCTGTATATGTATTAAAAAGATTGATAGGTGATGTCTCCTAATCTTTAACAATGGAGGCACTCGATCCTGCTGTGGGCATAACCGGTGCCTTAGATGCTCGTCATCAGTAGTGGGATGTGAGGACGGGTTTGATGCCCATGTTACGTAAGAATAGTGATGCTTTAAAAAGGGGGAGGAGCGTTGACTTACGCCCAAAGATTATCAATCATCGTAGCACTAGATTCATATCTCATCTTAGTTGCCGTCTTTTTTGGTTTTCAATTTGTCCAAGAGGCGGCTTTAACCGTTTATACATTTGAAATGCTCGCCATTTCTTCACTCAGTCTGCTCATTGGGCACCATATATTTGCCTGCATGTTTCATGTGTACAAGCAAGTATGGGCTTATACAGGAGTAAGAGAGTTATTTTCTTTAATGAAGACCTTTGTGTGTTCTTTTTTATTTTCGATGACGATGCTGTACCTTTTCGTGCAGACATGGCCATTTCGGTTTTTATTCATCGTGTGGCTTTTTCATATCTTATTCATCGGTGCATCTCGTATGGCCTCTAGGCTATTTCATGACGGGGCAAAACGGCTTCAAGCAGAAAAAGAGCGGGCATTAATTATTGGCGCCGGATCAGCGGGGACCATGCTCGTTCGTCAGCTTCAGCAATCGAGTGATGTACATATTGAGCCAGTCGCCTTCATCGATGATGACAAGACGAAACATCGGCTTGAAATTATGGGTCTGCCTGTCATAGGAGGAAAAGAACAAATTCAAACGGCTGTCGTCATGATGGATATTCAGAAGATCATCATCGCCATTCCGTCCAAAAGCAGCCACACCTTAAAAGGGCTGTATAAGGAATGTGTCGCGACCGGGGTCAAAACACAGATCATGCCGGAAATGGAGCAGATTTTAAAAGGAACCCATGCGCTGAATCAATTACGGGATGTACAGCCAGAGGATTTACTAGGGAGAGAACCGATTCAATTAGATACGAGCCGTCTATCTGCTCATTTAAAGGGAAAAACGATCATGGTCACAGGGGCAGGCGGATCGATTGGATCAGAAATCTGCCGTCAAATTTGTGTGTTTGCTCCTCAAGCGATTGTACTTGTGGGACATGGAGAATTTAGCATTCATTCTATTTTACTAGAGCTGAAAGAATTGTATGGAGGCAGCATCAGACTCTATCCACAAATTGCGGATATTCAAGATAAACAGAAAATGAGTGAAATCGTTGGTCAATTTCAGCCGGATATGATTTATCATGCTGCGGCACATAAGCATGTTCCGCTCATGGAGATCAGTCCGAAAGAAGCCGTGAAAAACAATATTATCGGGACAAAAAATGTCGCAGAAGCCGCATACGAGCACGGTATTGAAACATTCGTCCTCATCTCATCTGACAAAGCGGTCAACCCTGCTAATGTGATGGGAGCTACTAAGCGGTTTGCTGAAATGCTGATCATGCAAATGGGGGCAAGCAGTGAAACAAAATTTGTCGCCGTTCGATTTGGAAATGTACTCGGAAGCAGAGGGAGCGTCATCCCTATTTTTAAGAAACAAATCGAGCAAGGCGGGCCGGTGACGGTCACGCACCCAGCCATGACAAGATATTTTATGACCATCCCAGAAGCATCAAGGCTTGTGATTCAGGCAGGTGCACTGGCAGAAGGAAGACAGATTTTTGTTTTAGATATGGGGGAGCCAGTGAAAATCGTGGACCTCGCAGAAAACCTCATTCACCTCTCAGGCTACACCACAGACCAGATTCCGATCACTTTCACAGGCATTCGTCCTGGAGAGAAAATGTACGAGGAATTACTCAACCAGCATGAAAAAGCACAGGAGCAAATCTTCCCGAAAATTCATATCGGCCATGCGCTGGATGGTGACCCATATGTGCTGAACCGCTTTATCCATGAATTTGACATGATGAGCGAAGAGCAAATGAGACAAGCATTATTTGCTGCCATTGAGTCACATGATATGTTGTCCGAACAGATGAAACGAGAGGAGGAGCCGCTTGTCAATGAAGAAAAAAGTCTTGTTTTGCGCAACGGTTGATTATCACTTTAAAGCCTTTCATCTTCCGTATTTCCGGTGGTTTCAGGAACAAGGATGGGAAGTGCATACAGCGGCAAACGGCCAGCTGAAGCTGCCCTATGTGAATCAAGCTCACTCAATTCCGATTCAGCGCTCTCCTTTTCATGTACGCAACCGGCTTGCGTATGTAGAACTGAAGAAGCTGTTAGCAAAAGAGCACTATGATTTCATCCATTGCCACACACCAATGGGAAGTGTCATTGGCAGGCTCGCAGCCAAAGGTACGCGCAAAAAAGGAACGAAGGTTCTCTACACGGCACATGGCTTTCACTTTTGGCAGGGGGCGCCGCTTCAAAACTGGCTGCTCTATTATCCAATAGAGAGATTTCTAGCCCGCTATACAGACGCTCTGATCACCATTAATGGAGAAGATTTTAAAAGAGCCGACCGTCTATCAAAAGAGCGGGCATCTGTATATTATGTGCCCGGTATGGGTGTGGATATGAAGCGGTTCGCACCTGTCGATGAAAATGAGAAGCAGCGTCTTCGCGCAGCCTATGGCTTTTCCTCGGAAGATTTTATCGTGCTGTGTGCTGGCGAATTAAATACGAATAAAAATCAAGGGATGCTCATCAAAGCATGTGCACAGCTGTCTAGGAAAATACCAAATATAAAGATCGTGTTTGCGGGGGAAGGGACAATGAGACCGAACTATGAAAAGCTTACCCGCCAGCTCCATCTTGAAAAGCATATCCACTTTGCTGGGTTCTGCAAACAAATAGAGGAATGGATGCATATGAGCGATGTATGTGTTTCCACCAGCTTGAGAGAAGGGCTCGGAATGAACCTGCTTGAAGCGATGTCTGCAGAAAAACCTGTGATCGCAACGGAGAATAGAGGACATTGTGAGCTTGTCAAACATGGCGTCAATGGTTTTTTAGTTAAACCGCAAGATGTGAATAGTTTAGCTGATTACTTGCAGCAGCTCTACGACAAAAAAGATCAGCTGCCCCTCATGGGAAAAGCGGGACGCTCTATGGCTCATGCATTTGCACAGGAGCAGACGGTCAGTGCAATGGAAGAAATTTATACAATCTATATGGATCAAGCAGAGAAGGTGATACAGCATGCATAAACCAAAGGTGTCTATGATCATGGGCGTCTACAATTGCCAAGAGACAGTAGAAGAAAGCATTGAATCTATTCTTCATCAAACATATGAAAACTGGGAGCTCATCATATGTGATGACGCATCAACAGATGGCACTTATGAGAAAGTGCTGTCTTATACAAAACGACATCCTGAAAGAATTCGCCTGATCCGCAATAAACAAAATCAAAGACTCGCTGCCAGTCTCAATCGCTGCCTGGCTGAAGCGAGGGGAGAGTTGATTGCAAGGCAGGATGGCGACGATCTATCAGTGCCTGTTCGTTTAGAAAAACAGGTTCATTTCCTCGATACATATCCTGAATATGATGTGGTCGGTACGGCGATGACGGTTTTTGATGAATCTGGAACAAAGGGTGTACGGGCACTTGTGTCAGAGCCTGATCGGAAGATAATGGCAAGAGGGACTCCTTTTTGTCATGGGACCATTATGATGAGGGCTTCTGCTTACAAGGCTTTACATGGATATCGTTCTGTAAAAACAACAAGGCGGATGGAAGATATCGATCTTTGGATCCGCTTTTTTGCTGCTGGGAGAAAAGGCTTTAATTTACAAGAGCCGTTATATCTGGTGAGAGAGGATGATGCGGCTTTTCAGCGGCGGAAGTTTCGATATTCGATAGATAATGCCTGGCTCGTTTTGAAAGCATGCTGGCTATTAAAGCTGTCGCCGCTTGACTATTTATTTGCTCTAAAGCCGGTGGTCCGTGCCTTCTTGTCACCGAAGATCATGAAGCTTTATCATCGCCGGAAGCTGGCGTCGTCTATGCTGAAGAGGAGGGCGGTTCGGGATGAGTGAGCCAAAGCGCGTGCTTCATATTGTGGGCGGGATGAACCGCGGCGGAGCTGAAACGATGATTATGAACATTTATCGTGCACTCGACAGGAATGTCCTTCAATTTGATTTCATTACCCACCGGCAGGACGTCTGTGATTATGATGAGGAAATTCGCCGGCTTGGGGGACGCATCTTTTACGTCCCAAGTATTGGGGCGTCCTCTCCGGTTGCTTTTGTGAAAACATTGACCAAGACAATTAGGCAAACAGGGCCCTATCAGGCAGTGCATGCACATACGGATTTTCAGACAGGCTTCTCCGCACTTGCTGCCAAACTAGCGGGGGTGAAGGTGCGCATTTGCCATTCACATAATACAGCGTGGAAGCCGTCGCCAAACTGGCTGGATCATATGATGCTCAAAGGGTTTCGCCAGCTGATCTTTACATTCTCTACACAGCTTGTTGCATGCGGCGAGGATGCCGGTGTCTTTTTATTTGGACAGAAAAAAATGCAGAACGGGCAAGTTGAGGTGCTTCCAAATGGGATAGATTTATCCCTTTTTTTTCGGTCTGATCCAGACGAAAAGGCGGAGATCAAAAAGCACCTCCATCTTCGCGAAAAAAACATGGTCATCGGTCATATTGGGCGGTTCCATGAGCAAAAAAATCATGTTTTTTTTATGGAGCTGGCACAGACCTTAAAGAAGCAAGGAGTTTCATTTCAGCTTGTCCTCGTAGGGGATGGACCGCTGAAGCAAGTAGTCGAATCGTATGCGGAGAAGGCAGGCTTGATGGATGACGTTGTCTTTACAGGCGTCGTATCAGACGTTCCACAGTATATGAAAGCATTTGATGTATTTGTGATGCCTTCCTTGTTTGAAGGTCTTCCGCTTGTATTAGTGGAAGCACAGGCGTCTGGTCTGCCTTGTGTGATTTCAGATCATATTACAGAGGAAGTAGATTTAGGCTGCGGGCTTGTGAAAAGGAAGTCGCTGCGAGATTCCGCGCATGAATGGATGAAGGCGGTGCTTGAAGCATATCATGCAGAACCTCCTCTTCAAGAGACCATTACCTCTCAGCTTGAAAAAAGAGGATTTGATGTGAAACAGAATATTACACGTGTGATGAATCTATACGGACTGTAAGGAAGGAAGAGCAGATGGCGGTTTATTTGGTGAACATGATCATGGTCTATTTATGGTCGAGCTTTGCCGCATTCTACGGCAGGCGTGATGATACCATTCAAAGCGGATGGCGGCCTAATAAGCTTCTGGTGTTTTTTCCGTTTCTGTTTCTTTGTATCGTAGCTGGTATTCGGTATAAAGTAGGAACCGATTTTGTCACATATGGCCAGATGTATGAGTTCTCCATCAATTACGAAAAGCCTTGGCATATATTTGGATTCGGTGTGGATAAGGCCGCAACGGATCCAGGGTTTACGTTTATTTTATGGATGCTTAATCAACTGTCTCATGATCCGCAAATCATGTATATCTCAGTCGGAGCCATTACTTATTTTTTTATCATCAAGACGCTTATTCAATATGGCCGTCCATTTGAGCTGAGTATGCTGCTTTTTCTTGGGACCTTTCATTATTATGCGTCATTTAATGGCATGCGTCAGTATATGGTGGCAGCGATCCTCTTTTACGCCATTCGGTTGGTGATCAATGGACAGTGGAAATTGTATTTTCCGCTCGTCCTTGTATGTTCATTGTTTCATTCATCCGCTCTCATCATGATTCCTGTGTATTTTATTGTGAGAACAAAGGCTTGGTCTTGGATGATGCTGGTCTTATGCCTGGTGTTCTTAGGCTTAACCGCTCTTTATGACCGTTTTGTCTCGGTGTTTGTCGTGATGCTGCAAGGCAGTTCATATGGTCATTACGAGGAGTGGCTCACAACGAATACGAATGGAATGAATGTGACAAAAATCGGTGTCTTGATTTTGCCGCTTCTGCTTGCTTTTTTTTATCGAAAACGACTTCGTGAGCTGACGCCTGAGAGTGATTACATTGTGAATTTTTGTTTGCTTGGTTTCTTGTTTGGCATCCTTGCAACGAAGGATGTCATTTATGCAAGATTTCATATTTATTTTGGCTTGTATCAGCTCATTTTACTGCCATATTTCACACGCATTTTTGATCAGCGGTCTAATGTGTTTATGTATGTAGGGATTGCTGTTTGCTATATTCTGTACAGCATCATGCTGATGCCGTTTGATTCTTCGGTTTTGCCGTATAGAACGATATTTACAAAGTAGATTTGAAGAAAGGTGGGGCATGCTGTAATGCCAGCTATCAGTCTATTGGTCGCAGTTTACAATACGAGTCAATATGTGGAGCAATGTCTTCAATCAATTGCAGATCAAAGCTTTTCTGATATAGAAGTCATTCTTATCAATGATGGATCGACCGACCGCAGCGGTGAATGGCTTGAAGCATTTGCTGAGCGTGATGAGCGTTTCCGGGTAATCCATCAACCCAATCAAGGGTTAGGCGCTGTGAGAAACCGGGGCATCGAGGAAGCGAAGGGGACGTATCTCGCCTTTGTGGATTCAGATGATATTCTCGCTCCTCATTACTGTGAAGCTATGTATGAAAAAGCCGAAATGACCGGGGCAGATCTTATTGTGAGCGAGTATTGGATTCAATTTGAACAGTCAAAGCGAACGATAGGAACGACGCTGTTAGACAAGCGCTCAGCCGAAAAAACGGATTTAATCAAAGCGTTATTACACGGAGACTTGACTGGATTCTCATGGAATAAGCTGTATCGGCGTGCCTTTATGGAGGAACACCACATTCGATTTCCGCTGCGGGGTGAGCTTGAGAACATTGAAGATCAATATGTGACGCTGCGCTGTTTTTCTTTATCACGCAGCATCGCCTTTGTTCATGAGCCTCTTTATTATTACAGGGTTCATCTGTCATCTATTGTACAGCGATATCAGAAGCAGTATTTTCATCATGGACTGACCTTTTATCATGCACAGCGCTCTTTTTTAAAAGAGCATGATGACATCTATCTGTATGAGAAAGCATTAGACTTTTTTATCGTCAATCATACGCTTCATTGTATGCTCAACGAATGGAAGAGCCAAAATGCCCTCTCTATTCAGGAAAAGCTTGATCACATGCGGGAAATGGTGACACACGATACTTTTCAGCATGCCGTCAAACAGGTGGAACTATCGAAGCTCACGGTTCGAAAGCGAATGATTTTATTTCTTGCTAAGTGCCGATTGGTTTATCCGCTTTCTGCCGCGGCTTCTAGCTATCAAAAATGGATCGAATATCAGACAAGGAAATAGGGGTGATGGGATTGACAGTGCAGCAATTGAAGGCAAAAACCGCAGAGTGGCTGCTCTTAAAGGTCAAATATCCGCTTGAGTATAGACTGAGCCGCCAAAGGCTGCCAGAGCTGAGTCATCAGAAGAAAATCATTCTCACGCTGCTGCCGGGCCATGATAATTTAGGGGATCATGCGATTGCCTATGCGAGTTATTGTTTTTTAAAGAAACACTTTCCAGCCTATGACATCATAGAAGTGGACATGAAAGAGATCTATCGCCTTGCCCGTCCGCTAAAGCGCAGCCGGCATCCAGAAGACATCGTCTGTATGATCGGCGGGGGCAATATGGGGGATTTATACCGGTACGAAGAATGGACGAGACAATTTATCATCAAGACCTTCAAGTCCTATCCCATGATCCAGCTGCCTGCTACTGTACATTTTACAGAAACAAAGAGAGGGAAACGAGAGGAGCGCCGCGCCATTCACACGTATAGTCAGCATCCAAGAATGCTTCTCATGGCAAGAGATCAAACAACCTATGAATGGATGAAGCTTCATTTTCCTGATCAAGATGTGTGGAAACAGCCTGATATGGTGCTGTCATTAGACGAATCATCAAAGGATGAAACACGTGAAGGGGTTCTGCTTTGTCTGCGTGAGGATCAAGAAGCGTATCTCACAAAGAAGGAGCGCCAGCAGCTGCAGCAGCATATCCAAGAGACATATGATCAAGTCGGTTTGATCACAACGACAATTGGCAGACGAGTCGATCGAACGACTCGCTTGGAGGAGTTAACGTCTTTGTGGACGGAGTTAAAACAAGCGCAGGTCGTCGTGACAGATCGTCTGCATGGCATGATCTTTTGTGCGATCACTCATACACCGTGTGTTGTCCTTAGATCGTTTGATCATAAGGTGATGGAGGGATTTGAGTGGGTGGCTCACCTTCCGTTTATGACCCTTTTAAAAGAACCAAATGAGGCAGCTGTGAAAGAGGCCGTTCATCAGCTGATGAAAACAAGCGGTCAAAAGGGAGAGGAAGCTGGATGAGGGCTCTTAAACGCTGCGTGAAAGCACAATGAATCGGGCGTTTCTTTACAATGCCAGTGCGAACTTAATTACGTTTGTTCTAATGATGCTCATGTCTGTTTGTTTAACACCTTATATTGTTCATACGCTTGGGGTGGAAGCATTCGGCTTAATCCATCTGACGCAAAATATGATCAACTATTTATCGGTCATTACGGCTTCGTTAAGTGCGGTTGTTGTGCGATTTTTTTCTGTGGCGGCTCATAAAGGAGAGATGGAGAAGGCGCAGCGCTATCTCGCTTCCTATTTCGTCAGTTCGTTTTTACTATCGATCAGTCTCTTTTTGCTTTGTCTTTTCATGTCTCAACAGCTGGTTGAGTGGCTTCATGTGCCTGTTCATCTCGCGAAAGACACACAGACCGCCTTTATTTTAGGGGGTCTTTTATTTATGCTCAATTTCGTCATGTCTGGCATTGGGGCTGCACCGTTTTATGCAAATAAGCTCTATGTATCAAGTGTTGGACAGGCGATTCAAATGTTTTTGAGGGCGCTGATGATTGTCATCCTGTTTACATGGACGACACCAGCCATTTGGCATATCCCGCTTGCGGCCGTTATTGGAAGCTTAGCGGCTATGGGAATCGGTATCTATTATTTTAAGAAACTCATCCCTTGGTTTTCGTTCAAGTGGCGGCACGTCTCATTATCGTCTAGTCTCACTCTTGTTCGATCAGGGGTCTGGCATTCATTTGAGCAAATGGGGATATTGTTGTTTTTACAAATTGATTTATTGATGACCAACTTGCTCATTGGAGCGGAAGCGACGGGCCAGTATGCGGCAATTTTACAGTTCCCATTATTATTACGCACACTGGCAGGGACACTGGCCGTTGTGTTTGCACCAACGATCACGAAATTTTATTCGAATCAGGACAAAGAGGGACTCATTCAATATGCTGCAAACGCCATTAAGTGGAGCGGCTTATTTGTTGCGTTCCCAGCCGCACTTCTAGGAGGTCTCGCTGGTCCGCTCATGCTTTTATGGCTTGGGCCTGACTTTGAAGAGCTGAAATGGCTTCTTATGATTCATGCGGCTTATTTATGTTTGACCTTGATGTTTTTACCGCTCACATATGTGCCGACTGTGTTTAATCGATTGAAAATTCCTGCGGTTGTCACCCTTATATTAGGTGTCTCTAATGTGCTTTTTGCCTATGGATTGACTCATATGCTGCAGCTTGGTTTATATGGCATTGCATCAGCGGGGGCAATGGTTTTATTGATTAAAAATATTGTGTTTCTGCCATTTTATACAGCCAGGATCACGAATCAGAAACGCACTATCTTTTACAAGCATACACTGGTTCCACTTGCTGGAGGGCTATTTATTTGGGGCATCTGTGCGGGGATTCAGGCGGTATATAACGTGACTTCATGGTGGGAGCTGTTTTGTATTGGCGGGCTTTGTTTCATTCTCTATATGGGCTACTTGTATCTGTTTGCAGGAACGAAACGAGAGCGGATGCAGCTGATGCGTAAGGTAAAACATGCGGTCTCCCGCTAATATGAAAAGGAGATGCAATGATGAAAAGAATGATAGATGTGACGGTGGCATTGACGCTGCTCATCGCAGGCAGTCTTCTTTTTCTTCTCATCTATGGACTGATTAGATGGAAAATTGGAACGCCTGTGGTGTTTCGGCAGAAGCGGCCTGGTCTGTATGGCCGGCCTTTTATGCTATATAAATTTCGGACGATGACCGATGAACGCGATGAACATGGGGTGCTGCTGCCAGATCATCTGCGATTAACAAAAACCGGCGCCTTGATTCGAAAGCTTAGTCTTGATGAATTGCCGCAGCTTGTCAATGTACTCAAAGGAGAGCTTAGTCTTGTAGGGCCAAGACCGCTTTTGATGGAGTATTTGCCTATGTATACAGAAGAACAAGCAAGGCGTCATCTTGTGAAGCCAGGCATAACAGGATGGGCACAGGTGAACGGCCGGAACAAGCTTACCTGGGAGGAGAAATTCACCTATGATCTTTGGTATGTCGAGCATCAATCGTTTTGGCTCGATATGAAAATTTTATGGATGACCTTGCTGAAGGTCATGAAAACAGAGGGGGTGCAGCAGCCGGATCATGCCACAGCTGAAAAATTCAAAGGAACCGATATATAAGAAGAAAACCATTGGTTTAATTGGGGCCGGAGGACATAGCAAAGTCATCCAAGATCTCATTTTTGCACATGCTGATTACTCATTATGTGCGGTGTTAGATGATCAATTTGAAGAGGCGGTCACTCAAAGCGGGATTTTGTATGGACCGATCTCCATGAGTGAGCAGCTGAGAGAGACAATGCCTCATATGAAATGGCTGATTGCGATCGGACAAAATGAGATCAGACAGCTCATCAAGGAACGCCTCTCATTTGAAAATACAGCATTTGCCACACTCATTCACCCAGAGGCGGTGATGAGTCCGTCAGCTGTCATTGGAAGGGGGACTGTCGTGATGGCAAGGGCAGTGGTTCAAGCAGATGCAGCCATCGGTGAGCATACGATTATAAATACAGGGTCTATCGTCGAGCATGACTGCAAACTCGAATCGTTTGTGCACCTGTCACCAGGCGCGGTGCTGACTGGCGGTGTTTCCGTGCGGGAAGGTGCCCATATTGGGGCTGGTGCCGTGGTGACACCCGGTACAACGATCGGAAGCTGGACGGTCATTGGCGCTGGAGCGGCTGTGACAAGAGATATACATGATCATAAGGTCGCTGTAGGAATTCCTGCAATTGAAATCAAAGACCGGAGAGAAGGTGGGAAGTGATGAAAGAAAGGAAACGAATTTACTTATCTCCTCCGCATATGAGCGGAAAAGAGTCTCTCAAAATAGAGGAAGCCTTCAAGAGCAACTGGATTGCGCCGCTTGGACCGCTTGTGAATGAATTTGAACAGGCAGTGGCGGACTATGCAGGAGTGAAGTCAGGAGCGGCTTTATCCTCAGGAACAGCAGCGATTCACCTTGCTTTAAAGCTGATAGGTGTACAAAAAGGAGACATTGTCTTTTGTTCCACCCTCACGTTTGTTGCAACGGCAAATCCGATTTTATATGAACAAGCGGAGCCCGTTTTTATTGATTCTGAAAGGGAGACATGGAATATGTGCCCGCTTGCTTTAGAGAAAGCCTTTGTTGAATCAAAACGTCTTGGTAAAAAACCTCGCGCGGTCATCGTTGTCCATTTATATGGGCAAAGTGCAAAAATGGACGAGATCATGGCTTTGTGTGAAGCATATGATGTACCAGTCATTGAGGATGCGGCTGAATCGTTAGGCGCGCTTTATAAAGGAAGAAAAAGCGGCTCAATGGGCAGGTTCGGTATCTATTCTTTTAATGGAAATAAAATCATTACAACATCAGGGGGCGGAATGCTTGTGAGTGATGATGAAGCTGCGATTGAACGATGCCGCTTTCTTGCTTCACAGGCCAGAGAACAAGCGATGCACTATGAGCATCAAGAGATGGGATACAACTATCGCATGAGCAACCTCTTAGCAGGGGTCGGGATTGCTCAAATGGAAGTGCTGGACGAGCGTGTTGAACAAAAGCGCCGCATTTTCCAGCGTTATCAGGACGCTTTATCAAAATCAGAGGGTCTTCATTTGATGCCAGAATATCAAGAAACGAAATCCAACCGCTGGCTGACGGCCTTGACCATTGAACGTGACACACAATTGTCTCCAGCAGATATCATTGGTGCTTTAGAAAAAGAACAAATCGAAGCAAGGCGTGTATGGAAGCCGCTGCACCAGCAGCCGCTCTTTCGTCATTGCCCTTTTTATACTGCGGAAAAAGGCACTCCTGTATCTGAGCTGTTATTTGAGCGCGGGCTTTGTCTTCCGTCTGGAACGAGCATGACAGATGCAGATCAGGAGCGTATCATCCATATACTCCATGACATGCTGCGAGAAAAAACATTTACCTCTTCACAGGCTGCTCATTCGTAAGCAGCCTGCCTCTCTTTCTATCAAATTCCTCAATTTATGGAATAAATAGGAATAAGTGTTGTCATTTCGTATCAAATATGATATTGACAACAGGTGCCTTCCTCCTTAAAATGAAAATGATTATCAGCATCAATTAGGAGGAACAACTTATGTCTATTTGGAGAAATTTTCCGAAAATTAAAATAAATTCAGCATTACCATTTCTGCTTATTTTCTTTTTACTTGTAGGATGCTCTCAAACAAACAATGGAGCAGAAGGCAATAAGGATCATCCTGATATGATCACAATGGCGTGGCCAAGAGATATTGGTGAAATGAATCCACACGTATACAACCCATCACAATTATTTGCGCAATCAATGATTTATGAGCCATTGGTCAGCTATCAAAAGAATGGTAAGCTGAAACCTGAATTAGCGAAATCATGGGATGTTTCAAAGGATGGCAAAGTGTATACGTTCCATTTAAGAGACGGAGTGACATTCTCAGACGGCTCTAAATTTAATGCGGACATTGTCAAAAAGAACTTCGATACGATTTTAAAAAATAAAGATTTACATAGCTGGTTAGGTGTCATTAAGAAAATCAAAAAGACAGAAGCCGTTGATAAAAAGACATTTAAACTCACATTAACAGCACCATATTATCCAACTGTGCAAGAATTAGCCGTTGTTCGTCCAGTTCGTTTCTTAGGTGAAGCAGGTTTCCCTAAAAATGGAGATACGTCAAAAGGAATTGAAAAACCAGTGGGGACAGGCCCTTGGGTTTTAAAAACATATAAGAAAGATGATTATGCCATTTTCGAACGAAACAATCATTATTGGGGAGAAAAACCAAAGGTAAAAGAAATCAAGGTAAAGGTCATCCCAGATGCGGAAACGAGAGTCATGGCATTTGAAAAAGGTGATGTGGATTTACTTTACGGAGAAGGAACCATTAGCCTTGATTCCTACAAACAGCTTGAGGCAAGCGGCAAGTATGAAACGAAAATGTCAGAGCCTGTTGCAACGAGACAGCTTGTTATGAACACAAAAGTGGATCAGCTGTCAGATGAGAAAGTGCGTCATGCCCTTCAATATGCCTTCAATAAAAAATCAATGGTAGAAGGGGTCACCTCAGGTTTAGAGGATGAAGCAGATCACATCCTGCCGACTAACATGCCGTATACGTCACACATTCAAGTGAAGTCTTTCAAATATGATGTGGACAAAGCAAAAGCATTGCTGGATGAAGCGGGCTGGACACTTCCAAAAGGAAAATCCGTTCGTGAAAAAGATGGGAAAAAGCTTGAGTTTAGTATGATGTATGACTCAGCGGAATCGATTCAAAAAGCGATGGCGGAAACGCTGCAAGCAGAATGGGCAGCCGTTGGTGTCGGCGTTAAGCTTGAGGGTGTGGATTTGGCAACACAGGTTCAGCGCTTTAAAGCCAATAAGTTTGATATGAACTTCTTTAGCAACTACGGAGCGCCGTATGATCCGCATACATTTATGAACGTTCTCTCATCAGATGGTTTTGGATTCAAAGAAGCCATTTCAGCCTACCCAAATAAGGAAAAGCTGATCAAAGAAATGACGGAAATTCCATCCACAACAAATGAAAAGAAACGCAAAGCACTGTATTCGTCTGTCTTATCCTCTTTACAGGATCAAGGGGCAATTGTGCCAATCTCTTATTTTAAAAAGACAGCCGTTTATCAAAAAGCTGTGAAGGACTTTGAATTCCCTGCAAATCGTGATGAACATCCTTTCACAGGCATTAAGCTGAAGTAACAGAAGGAAGGTAAGGAAATGGGCCGCTATATCGTCAAACGAGTGCTATCAATTATTCCTGTATTTTTATTAGCCACACTGCTCACAACTGGTATGATTCACCTCTCGCCAGTTGACCCGGCTGAGGCATATTTAGCAGCGGCTCATATTCAGCCTACGGATGAAATATTAGCGCAAAAACGAAGTGAATTCGGCTTAGATGAGCCATTTTATATGCAGTATCTTCATACCATTGAAAAAGTCATTCACCTTGATTTCGGCCAGTCGTATATGTCCAATCAGCCTGTCGTTGATGAGGTGATTTATCGAATATCGGCGACAATTCAATTGGCGCTTACCAGTCTGCTGATCGCTATTTGTGTCAGCATTCCGCTCGGCTTTTTCAGCGGCATGAGGAAAAATGGTGCCGTGGATCATGTGAGCCGGCTCATTTCTTTCTTAGGAGCATCTATCCCGACGTTTGTCTTGGGGTATTTGCTCATCTTCTTTTTTTCAGTGAAGCTTGACCTCTTACCAGTTGAAGGGATTGGAACATGGGAGCATCTCATTCTGCCGTCGATCACACTGGCAGTTCCTTTAATTGCTACGTATACAAGGCTGTTACGGTCAAGTGTGAGTGAGGCGCTTCAAGAGCCTTTCGTTCAATATGCGAGAATTAGAGGATTGAAGGAACAATCGATCATGTTCAAGCATGTGTTCAGAATGGCGATATCGCCGATGCTGACCGGACTTGGTGTGAACCTTGGCAAGCTCTTGACCGGAACCATTATTGTAGAGGCTGTTTTCTCATGGCCGGGGTTTGGCCGCTTTTTTATTGAAGCGATCTTTAACCGGGATCTGCCTGTCATTCAATTTTATGTCCTCATGTCAGCCTGTATTTTTATCTTGAGCAGCTTGATCGTTGACTTAGTTCAGCTGATCATTGACCCCCGTATTTCTAGAAAGGAAGGCCGCCAGCAATGATGACAAAAGTAAAACATCTCTTCTCTCATCAAAAGATGATCTCGATCTGCGCTTTGCTGCTCGGTCTCCTGCTGATTGTGACAATATGTGCACCATGGATCGCTCCACATGATCCGGCAGCTGTCAATCTAGCGATGAAGCTAAAGGGGTCTTCGTGGGAGTATCCTCTTGGGACAGATCAATTAGGGCGGTGCAATTTATCTCGTATTTTATATGGTGCGCGCGTTTCGCTCGGCTGTGCGCTATTAATCTTTCTTTCTTCGTTATTCATTGGTTTAATTGTCGGCCTGTTTTCAGGATACAAAGGCGGCTGGATCGATCACGTATTGATGAGAATCTGTGACGGCGTCATGGCATTTCCAAACCTTGTGCTGATCCTTGGATTAGTCGGCATCTTCGGTCCGGGACTTTCTCAAGTCGTACTTGCCTTGATGCTTGTGCAATGGGTGTATTATGCCCGCGTCTTCCGAGGAATGGTGCTCAGTTTAAAAGAACAGAACTTTATTGCAGCTGCGAAGATCAGTGGAACCTCGCACTGGAACATTATGAGAAAGCATATGATTCCCAATGTTCTGCCGCCATTAGCAGTCATTGGAACACTTGAAATGGGCTGGGCGATTATGGACATATCAGCGATGTCCTTTCTCGGATTAGGCGTTCAGCCTCCTATGCCTGAATGGGGAGCGATGATTCATGAAGGAAAGTCGTACATTCAAACGAATCCTCAGTTAATGCTGTACCCAGGTCTTGTGATCATGGCTGTGGTGGTTCTGTTTAATTTACTAGGAGAAGCCCTTTCAGAGAAATATGGCATCAAACGCCGTGTGTAAAGGAATGATCAATGTGCAAGAGTCCATTTTACAAATAGAGAACCTGCATGTGCAGACGAAAACACCTCAAGGGACAACCCCTCTTATTCAAGAAGTCTCGTTTGAAGTAGGGCGTGGTCAAATTCTTGGATTAATCGGTGAGAGCGGCTGCGGGAAAACAGTAACAAGTATGTCGATCTTACGGATGCTTGATCGAAAAACAACTGAAGTCACTGGCAGTATCACATTACAGGGACGAGAATTGATCGGTATAAGTGAAAAGGATATGCGTTCCATTCGGGGCAAAGACATCTCGTATATTATGCAAAATCCAATGAACAGCTTTACGCCGGTATGGACAATCGGCCATCAGCTGGTTGAAACCATCCGCCGGCATACTGCTGTCAGTAAAAGGAAGGCACGATCACAGGCAATAGATGCGTTAGCGAAAATGAATCTGCCGCAGCCAGACCAGCTGTTCAATAAGTATCCTTTTGAATTAAGCGGAGGGATGCTGCAGCGTGTCATGATTGCCATGGCTGCCTGTATGCACCCGCCCCTCATCATTGCAGATGAGCCGACAACCGCATTAGATGTACACAATCAGAAACGGGTGCTTCAGCATCTGAACCAAATTCGTCATGAACATGGAACGGCCATTTTACTCATTACCCACGATCTTGGTGTCATTGCTGAAATGGCAGATCAAGTTGTCGTCATGAAACAAGGAGAAATAGTTGAAAAGGCGGGAGTTCTTGAACTTTTTGAACAACCAAAGCATGATTATACAAAAAAACTATTAGCAGCTCGTCCATCCATCCCAGCTGTTTGTCCGATTTGAGGTGAGAAGTCCCTTGCATTTATTAGAAGTGAAAGCAGTCAGTCATGCATACAACAGCCGGTCATTTCTAGTGAGAAAAAAAGGCGCAGCCCCTGTTCTGAAAAGCGTCGATTTAACTATTGAAGAAGGCACCTGCCTTGGGCTGCTGGGACAAAGCGGTGCAGGAAAAAGTACACTTGGCCGCATCATACTTGGTTTAGAGAAACCAAGAGCTGGACAGGTTCTTTTTGAAGGTCAGGATGTCTATCGTGCAGATCAGCCAACACGTAAGCATTTTCGCCGGCATGTGCAAGCGGTGTTTCAGGATTCCTATTCGGCGGTAAATCCAAGGTGGACAGTCGAACAAATTTTATCTGAGCCGCTTGAAAACTATGAATCTATGAGCCGGAAGGAACGTAAAAACATACTGATTCACTGGCTGGAAAGAGTCGGGCTCGGTGAAAAGGATTTGTCTAAATATCCGCACCAATTCAGCGGCGGCCAGCTGCAAAGGATCAACATCGCTAGAGCCTTATTGCTCCAGCCAAAGCTCATTGTGCTTGATGAATCTGTCAGCAGCTTAGACATGGTGACGCAGGCTGTCATTTTAGATTTATTAGTAGAATTAAAGAAGGAGCTGGGTGTGGCTTACTTATTTATTACACATGATATAACAGCAGCCTATCACTTATGTGATCAATTGGCGATTCTTGATCAAGGAGAGCTTGCTGCCCAGTTTCAATCAAAGGATGATTTTTTTTCATCAGAAAAGGAAGCGGTGCGGAAAATGAGAAATGCAATGCTCGCAGACCATCCTTTGTCACGAACGATTGGCAGACCGGTTCGGTAAACTTCATTTTATCAATACCTCAGCGTGTAGGTCTCAAGCTGAAAAAAAGACAAAGGGCGAAAAGAAAGATTTTAGCCCTTTGCAGGCAATCTGCGCCTCTTTTAGGAAAGAGGCTATTTTTCATGAAAGGCAGGCGGCAGCGATGAACCATCGAGCGTATTTGGCTTTGGCCATTCCTTTAACAATTTCAACGATGACCACTCCATTACTTGGAGCTGTTGATACAGCGGTTGTCGGTCAGCTCGCAAATCCCGCTTACATTGGAGGCGTTGCGGTCGGCAGTCTCATTTTCAGTACATTATATTGGCTGTTTGGTTTTTTGCGGGTCAGTACATCTGCTTTTGCCGCCCAGGCAAACGGAGCGCAGAATGAGGAACTAGGCGTTCTTGCTTTTCTAAGACCTTTTTTCGTCGCCGTCATCGTCGGACTTTGTTTTATTGCTCTGCAATGGCCGATCATTCAATCTGCTTTTCTAGTGATCTCTCCTGATGCTGATGTCCGTCAATTTGCCGCAGACTATTTTCATATTCGCATTTGGGGAGCGCCATTTACTTTAATGAATTATGTCATATTGGGCTGGCTGATGGGGATGGCAAAAATGAAAGAAGCTCTTTCATTACAAATCTTGATCAATGTCATGAATATGGCGCTCGCATTTCTGCTTGTTCATGTGTTTTCGTTTGCAGTCAAAGGAGTTGCGGCTGCGACATTGATATCTGAACTAACCGCTTTTGTGTTAGGGGCATGGATCATCATGAAGCATTCGTCAAACGGATTCCAGATGCCTTCCATTAAGAAAATCATGGATACACAGGCAGTGCAGAAAATGTTTCATGTGAATAAGGATTTGTTTATTCGTACGATCTGTCTGCTAGTGGTCATCAACATGTTTACCGCAAAAGGTGCTTCTTTTGGTACAGAGCTGCTGGCAGCCAATGCCATCTTATTTCAAATTCACTACATCATGGCTTATTTGTTCGATGGTTTTGCCAATGCGTCCAGCATCCTTGTTGGCCGATCAGTTGGTGCAAATGACCGCACCCTCTATGAAAGAACCTTAACCCTTTCAAGGCAGTGGGCACTTGTCATGGCATGTGTCATTGCGGCGGTTTATTTTCTATTAAAAGAGCCGATATTGAGCTTGTTTACGAATCTCCCTCATCTGCTTGATGTGACATTACGCTATGCAGACTGGCTCGTTCTTTATCCATTTGCGGCTTGTTTCGGTTTGGTCATTTACGGCGTATTTACAGGTGCGACAGAAATTGCCCCTGTTAGAAATTCGATGATGTTTGCGATGATTTTGTTTATCGTCGTTCAAACCGCAGTCACGCCCCTTTGGCACAATCATGGCCTATGGTTTGCCTTTATCATTTATACTGTCGGGCGGTCTGGTTTTTTGATGATGTATAAATCGAGGCTGGATCAGAAACTTTTCGCATATGATAAACACCCTTTGCCATCTTGACAAAGGGTGTTCTTTTTCGTTCATTCGCTTTCTTTTTTCACCTTTTGATAGGCTTCATCAAGATGCTGAATTCGCTTCAATACAACCGCATTTTTGGTCAGCTGGTCTTGAACAAGCGTTGACACCACTGAGCGGTAATAGGCATTCATGGCATGAACCTTGTCTTCATTTTGGTTCATGGCGATGTGCTGCTTCAAGTTGTCGACAAAGTATGGAACGGAAAAAAGTTCAGACATAGAAATCACTCCTATTTCGTATATACGGTCCGTCAATCTTCATGTAAAATGATGAGAGGGAGGGGAGACAATGAGCCTTAAACTGCAACAAGAACAGGTATTAAAGCAGGTGCTCACACCAGAACTCAGGCAGGCCATTACGCTGCTGCAGCTGAATTGCACAGAGCTCGGCGAGTATCTTGACCAGTTAGCACTTGAGAACCCTCTGATTGAGCGGAAAGACACGGACAGCTACCAACCAGTTTATCATAAAAAATCACACGATCGAATGACAGAGCCGTATCGAACGCATCAAAAAGAAAGCCTGCAAATGTTTTTAAAGAGACAGGCGATTGATTTAAATTTAAGTGAAAAGAATCAAAGAATCTTTTACTTTATGATTGAGTCCATTGATTCCAATGGCTATCTAAATGAACCGATTGACGCAATGGCATCTGTCTTAGAGGTCCCAGCTGAAGAAGTAGAAGCCGTCCTTCATCAGCTGCAATCCCTAGAGCCTGCCGGTATTGGCGCAAGATCATTGCAGGAATGTATCCTCCTTCAACTGAGAAGAAAAAAGGAACGCTGGTATGAAGCCGAGCTGATCATCGAAGAGCATTTCTTTCTTTTTGCCAGAAAGGCTTGGAAGGAAATTGCGGCGAAAACAAGTGTTTCAATGAAAACACTCCAAGCGGTACAAGATGTAGTGTCTCAGCTTGAACCAAGACCAGGCCTTCATTTCTCATATGATGAAGAGCATCTGTATATAGAGCCTGATGTGACGATTACTGTGATGCAGGATCACATCACATTTGAGCTGAATCAGCGCGCTTTTCCAGACGTTGAAATGAATGAAGGCTACTTCGCCATGATTCAAGAACAAAAGCGGCATGAAGCATACACGTATTTAAAGGAAAAAGAGCAGCAGTACAATTGGCTTGTCCAAGCGCTGAAGCAAAGAAAGCAAACGATGACTCATGTCGTTCGTGAGATTATCTCACATCAGACAGATTTTTTCCTAACAGGGAAACATAAAATGAAACCGCTTACGATGAAGCGGATCGCAGATATACTGCAAGTGCATGAGTCAACAGTCAGCCGGACTGTAAAAGGGAAAATGGTGCAAACCCCTTATGGTCTCATGGAAATGAAACAATTTTTCCAAGCAAAATTAGAAGGGCATTCACTAGAAGAGGCGTCCAGCTACACTGTCAAAACGCACATTGCAGAACTCATCCAAACGGAAAATAAGAAAAAACCGTATTCAGATCAGCAAATCATGACGCTGCTTCAGCAAACCTTTGGCATCCGGGCGTCACGCAGAACCATTGCAAAATATCGCGAACAAATGAATCTTCCGTCCTCTACGCTGCGGAAGCGATACGATTAAAAAGAAGTACTTGCCAGAACATGGCACGTGCTTCTTTTTTTGTTGAAAGCAAGGCAGCCCGAAGATTTCTTGAAAATTAAAGAGGGGAGACGTGTGATCGGAAATTTTGGGGTAAAGTATAAGATAGGGCATGAGCCGATAGGGATAGACAACAGTGATGAGGTGAGACCAATTGAAATATAAACAAATCAAAACGAAAAAAATATATGAAGAAATTGCGGATGCATTAATTGAATCCATTCGTACAGGTGAGCTTCTTCCAGGGGAAAAATTAGATTCGGTTCAAGCGCTTTCAGAAAGCTTTCAAGTCAGCCGTTCCGCTGTAAGAGAGGCACTGTCTGCTCTCAAAGCGATCGGATTAATAGAGATGAAGCAAGGGGAAGGTACATATGTGAAGCAGTTCGATCCTGAACAGCTCACATTTAGTCTGTCTCCTGCATTTTTGATGAAGCAGCATGATGTCACGCAGCTCCTTGAATTAAGGACCATTATTGAGACGGGTGCTGTCAAAAAGGCAGCGCTGCTCCGAACGGACGATGACCTTCATCAGCTGCGTGAGGCACTCGAACAAATGAAACTCGCAGAAGCACATAAAGAAACTGGTGAAGAGGCAGACCTCTCCTTCCATCTCGCCATAGCCACAGCCTCAAAGAATGATTTATTAAAAGCATTAATGAATCATGTCTCCACCTTGCTGGTAGAAACGATGCGTGAGACGAGAAAAGCCGTCTTGTTTTCAAAAAAAGCCTCCATTCGGCAGCTTTACAAAGAACATGAACACATTTACAAAGCCGTCTTGGCAAGACAGCCAGAAGAAGCAGAAAGAGCGATGCTCACGCATTTAAAAAATGTAGAAAAACTGCTGAGTGACGTGATTCAAGAACCGGCAGAAGAGTCAGAACCACAGTAAGCTGTGCCGAATAAGGGCACAGCTCTATTATTAACGAGAAATATGCAGTTTTTTCATGCGATATTGCAGACTTTGCCTGCTCATGCCCAGTATCTTTGCAGTCTGTGAAATATTATCGTCCATTTTTTCTAAGTAATGGACGATGTATTGTTTTTCGAATCGTTCCATTTGGGTTTGAAAATCAGTCGTATGTTCTTGGCTTGTATAAATAAACGTGTCAGCTGCTGCGGTATGCTGCAAAGGATTCGTCTGTAATTGCGCTGCAGGACGCCCTTCCCCATGCTTAAATCTAAAATGATATGGAAGGTGATGCAGGCTTAAGTAATCCTCATCCATCATCATATTCATCCCCGCTTCAATCACATGCTCCAGTTCTCGTACATTACCCGGCCAATCATACGCTTGAAAAAGGGCTAGTACCTCTTCGTCAGCCGCTTTCACCTTCATTTGAAACAGCTCATTATATTTTTGAATAAAATGACTGACAAACGTAGGAATGTCTTCTTTTCGCTCAGAAAGCGGCGGAATAAATAATGTGACAATACCCAGCCGATAAAATAAATCCTTGCGCATGCGTCCGCCTGCGATTGCATCTACAGGATCCTCATTCATATTGGCAATGACTCTTACATCAACAGCGATTTCTTTTGTGCTGCCAAGCCTCCTCACACGCTTCTCCTGTAAAACACGCAGCAGTTTTGCTTGAAGACCAGGATTTAATGAGTTGATCTCATCAAGCAGCAGTGTACCTCCCTGCGCCTGTTCAAATAAGCCGGGCTGATCAGCTGCACCTGTAAAAGCCCCTTTTTGTGTACCAAAGAGCAGACTTTCAATGAGATTATCAGGCAGTGCCGCGCAATTCTGGGTAATAAATGGTCCAGATGACCGGCTGCTGCCGTTATGAATGCTTTGCGCAAATAGTTCTTTTCCTGTCCCTGTTTCTCCAACAATGAGCACATAGGAAGAGGTGCGTGTCGCTCGTTTTGCATGCTCAATCACCTCTAAAAACGCAGGACTTTGTCCAATAATGGAATCAAAGGTAAAGCGTGTGCTTCCTTTTTTCTTCATATTGTGGTGGATCAGCCGTTCCAGCTTGGTCACATCATTCGAAATTTCAACCGCTCCTTGGATGAGGCCGTCTCGAACGAGCGGGTATGTATGATTAATCGTTGTGATTTCTTTTCCGTTGTAATTATGATACGTCTGCTTTGCATGAACGGTTTGTTTCCCAGTACGCAGCGCTTGGACAAGCGTACTGTGCATGTCGTCTTGGAAGACGAAGAGGTCTAATACATTTTTATGGAGAACATCAGAGCGTTTCAAAGACTCAATCTCCATCATTTTTTTATTATAGACAACAGTGTTGCCATTCTCGTCAATTGCATGAACCCCGACATCTATTAAATCGAGCATTTGTTTATACAGATCAATCTCATTTTCGAGCTTTGCAGTATACGAATCTTCTTTCATTGCGCCACCTCCAGACGTTACCTCTATTTTACATGAAAAATTTTGCGGTTTCCTCTAAAAAATTTGGCAGATGCAAAAATATTTTGCATAAAAAACCAGATCAATCACCGCCATAATGCAGGCAGAAAGTTGGCACGATCCTTGCATATCATATGTGTGTAGATGAACCCAATGAAAAAGAGGCTAGCTTATAGAAGGAGGAATAGACGATGACACAGACAAATGAATTGATTCAACAAACCGAACAATACGGTGCGGCAAACTATCATCCACTGCCAATTGTGATTTCAGAGGCTGAAGGAGTTTGGGTGACAGACCCTGAAGGCAATCGATATATGGATATGCTGAGTGCATATTCCGCAGTGAACCAAGGGCATCGCCATCCCCGCATTATTGAAGCGCTCAAAAAACAGGCAGACCGGGTAACACTGACCTCAAGAGCTTTTCACAATGATCAGCTTGGTCCTTGGTATGAAAAAATTTGTCAACTGACGAATAAAGAGATGGCACTCCCGATGAATACTGGAGCTGAGGCTGTAGAAACAGCTGTCAAAGCAGCAAGACGCTGGGGCTATGACGTCAAGGGAATCGAAGACAATCGCGCAGAAATCATTGCGTGCGTCGGTAACTTCCATGGCAGAACGATGACGGCTGTTTCCCTTTCTTCTGAAGCAGAATATCAAAGAGGTTTCGGTCCAATGCTTCCAGGCATTAAACTGATTCCTTACGGAGATATTGAAGCGTTACGTGAAGCCATCACACCACAAACAGCGGCTTTTCTGATCGAACCTATTCAAGGAGAAGCGGGAATTGTCATGCCGCCAGAAGGCTTCTTGAAGGAAGCGAAGGCGCTTTGTGAAAAGGAACATGTGCTGTTCATTGCGGATGAAATTCAGGTCGGATTAGCGCGAACAGGCAAGATGTTTGCATGTGACTGGGAAGACATTGAGCCAGATATGCTGATTCTTGGGAAAGCTTTAGGCGGCGGTGTATTCCCAATCTCGTGTGTGGTCGCAAACCGTGATATATTAGGTGTGTTTAACCCTGGATCTCACGGCTCTACCTTCGGTGGAAATCCTCTTGCGTGTGCGGTATCACTGGCTGCACTGGATGTCTTAATCGACGAAAACCTTGCAGCGCGTTCTATGGAGCTTGGCGAATACTTAAAAGACAAACTCACGCGCATTCAAAGTCCTGTCATCAAGGAAGTGCGCGGCCGCGGATTATTTATCGGCATGGAGCTGACAGAGGCAGCGAGACCTTATTGTGAAAAGCTGAAACAAGCAGGGCTGTTATGTAAGGAAACCCATGAGACCGTCATCCGCTTTGCACCGCCTCTCACGATATCTAAAGAAGATTTAGACTGGGCGATTGGTCATATTGAAGCATTATTTCAAGCATAAATGTCAAAGGGGGAGAAACCTTCACTTTCTCCCTTTCTCTTTCAACGAACAGCGAATTTTGTCAAAGGATGATGAATAGAAGAGTGAAAGTGGGGAAGCGGATTTGAACCAAGAACAGCATAATGAACTAGAACGTTCCATGAAAAGCAGGCATCTCTTTATGATTGCCTTAGGCGGCGTCATTGGTACTGGTCTTTTCCTTGGGTCAGGACTCATTATCCATCAGGCTGGACCCGGGGGAGCCATTCTATCCTTTATCATTGGCGGATTGTTAATGTATTTGGTGATGCTCTGTCTTGGAGAATTAGCGGTGGCAATGCCGACAGCGGGTTCCTTTCAGGAGTATGCAACCAAATATATAGGTCCGTCCACAGGCTTTATGATCGGCTGGCTTTATTGGTTTAGCTGGGCATGTACAATAGGACTGGAGTTTACGTCAGCAGGCATTTTGCTCCAAAGATGGTTCCCAGATATCCCTGTTTGGCTGTGGTGTCTTGCATTTAGCGTAATTTTATTTGCCGTGAATGCCATCTCAGCTCGCAGCTTCGCTGAAACCGAGTTTTGGTTTTCAGCTATTAAGGTCGCTGCCATCCTATTATTTATTATCATTGGAATTGGCGCAATTTTCGGAATGATTGATCTAAAAGATGGAGAACCAGCCCCTCTATTTCGTCATTTGACGGATCATGGCGGACTATTTCCTAACGGCGTTTTTGCTATTTTATTAACCATGGTCACGGTCAATTTCTCCTTTCAAGGAACAGAACTTGTAGGGATTGCCGCAGGAGAGAGTGAAAGCCCTGAAAAAACATTGCCGCGATCTATACGAAATATTATTTGGAGAACGATGGTCTTTTTCGTTTTATCCATTGCGGTTCTGGCCGCACTTCTTCCGTGGCAGACAGCAGGCACCGTCGACAGCCCGTTTGTCGTCGTGCTGGACAAGGTCGGTATACCGTATGCTGCAGATATCATGAATTTTATCATCATCACAGCGGTCTTATCTGTAGCAAACTCTGGATTATATGCATCATCACGTATGCTTTGGGCGCTGTCGAAAGACGGGAAAGGACCTGACTTTACGAAAAAGCTGTCCAAGCGTAAAATTCCGATCAATGCACTATTGGTCACAATGGGCGTATCTGCACTATCTCTGCTTACAAGTGTTGTGGCACCAAAAACGGTGTATGTGTGGCTCATTTCTATTTCTGGTATGGTTCTTGTTGTGGTGTGGATGTCTATTTGTTTGTCCCAGTATTTCTTTAGAAAACAATTCATAAAGGCGGGCGGAGATGTAAAGGATCTCGTCTTCCGAACACCGCTCTATCCATTTGTCCCATTAGCAGGCTTTATCGCATTTGGCATTGTCCTCATCAGCTTGTTTTTTATCGAGGATCAGCGGATCGGTCTTTATTGCGGAATTCCGTTCATGGCTGCCTGTTACATCATTTATTATCTCAAAATCAAACCGAAAGAAGAGGCAAAACAGTTTGGAACCATCACAAAAACATAAGCAAATCCTGAAAAAAATGTGCATGCTGATCTCACCAGCATGCACATTTTGCATCGTGAATACATTCTATATAAAAGAAAATAAATATTTTGAAAAGAAATATCATAGCAAGAACCTTGATGACAAGCAGGTTATCGGTGAAAATGTGTCTATTTTTTGTCTAAATGTGTTTGTAAGAGTTGAAAATGCAAGATTATCCTGTTAAAATAATTAAAGAAAGCAGGGATTGATTTTTTTTGGCTGTGGCGGGACGTTTTTTGTCACAGTGGGACGTTTTTGGTCCAACGTGAAAAGAAAGGGTCGTTAGCCATGAATCATTTATTGGAAGCTCAAAAAAAATTATTGCCAGATCTTCTCATTGTTATGCAAAAACGCTACGACATTTTGCAGTACATCAGATTAGCTGAACCAATTGGCCGCAGAAGCCTTGCGACGAGTCTTGGTCTCAGCGAGCGCATCTTACGTGCTGAAGTTCAGTTTTTAAAAGAACAAAATCTGCTGGATGTCAAAACGAGCGGCATGATGCTGACGAGTGAGGGTCACTCTTTACTTGAAATGCTTGAAGGAATGATGAAGGACGTTTTAGGTTTAACCTTTTTGGAAAATACATTAAAGAGAAAGTTAGGCCTGGAAGAAGTCATGATCGTTTCTGGTGACAGTGACGAATCCCCGTGGGTGAAGCAAGAAATGGGAAGAGCTGCTGTCCAATGCATGAAAAAAAGGTTTACTGGAAATAATATCGTCGCCGTCACTGGCGGAACGACGATGGAAGCCGTTGCCGAAATGATGACCCCTGATGCCAAAAACCGCGATATGATGTTTGTCCCTGCGAGAGGCGGTCTTGGGGAGAATGTAAAAAATCAGGCAAACACCATTTGTGCCCACATGGCTGAAAAAGCTTCCGGTACTTACAAACTGCTGTTTGTTCCAGGGCAGCTGTCTGAAGGTGCTTACTCTTCCATTATTGAAGAGCCGTCCGTCAAAGAAGTGCTTCAAACGATTAAATCGTCCACGATGCTTATTCATGGTATTGGTGAAGCAAAAACAATGGCGATGAGACGAAATACACCAGCTGAAGATTTAAAAAAGATTGATGAGCATGACGCAGTGACAGAGGCCTTTGGCTATTACTTTAATCGTGATGGTGAGGTCGTACACAAAGTGCACTCCGTCGGTATGCAGCTAGATGATCTAGAAAGCATTCCACACATCATTGCTGTTGCAGGTGGATCATCAAAGGCGGGGGCGATTGAAGCTTATTTCAAGAAACCGCGCCGAACGGTTCTCGTCACAGACGAAGGAGCCGCAAAAGAGTTATTAAGGGAGTCAATTGATCCCTCAATATAAAACATTGTGACCTATAAAAGGAGGAAACATCATGGCAGTAAAAGTCGGTATTAACGGATTTGGACGTATTGGACGTAACGTATTTCGTGCAGCATTAAATAATCCTGAAGTTGAGGTAGTAGCGGTTAACGATCTAACAGATGCTAACATGCTTGCACACCTTTTACAATATGACTCTGTTCACGGAAAACTAGATGCAGAGGTTTCTGTAGACGGTACAAACTTAGTAGTGAACGGTAAAACAATCGAAGTATCAGCTGAGCGTGACCCTGCGAAATTAAGCTGGGGTAAACAAGGCGTAGAAATCGTTGTTGAATCTACTGGATTCTTCACAAAACGTGCAGACGCTGCGAAACACTTAGAAGCTGGCGCTAAAAAAGTCATCATCTCTGCTCCTGCTAACGAAGAAGATATCACAATCGTTATGGGTGTAAACGAAGACAAATACGATGCAGCTAGCCACGATGTCATCTCTAATGCATCTTGTACGACAAACTGCTTAGCTCCATTTGCAAAAGTACTTAACGATAAATTTGGTATCAAACGCGGTATGATGACAACTGTTCACTCATACACAAATGACCAGCAAATTCTTGATCTTCCGCACAAAGACTACCGTCGTGCTCGTGCAGCTGCGGAAAACATCATCCCAACTTCTACAGGTGCTGCGAAAGCCGTTTCACTTGTATTGCCTGAACTTAAAGGTAAATTAAACGGCGGCGCTATGCGTGTTCCAACACCTAACGTTTCTTTAGTTGACCTTGTGGCTGAATTAAACCAAGATGTAACAGCTGAAGACGTAAATGCAGCACTTAAAGAAGCAGCTGAAGGAGAACTTAAAGGAATCCTTGGCTACAGCGAAGAGCCATTAGTATCTGGTGACTACAATGGTAATGCAAACTCTTCAACAATCGATGCTCTTTCTACAATGGTAATGGAAGGCAGCATGGTGAAAGTGATTTCTTGGTACGATAACGAGAGCGGATATTCTCACCGTGTTGTTGACCTTGCAGCTTACATTGCAAAACAAGGTCTTTAATTTCTCACACTGAAGGAACTCACTTGGTTCTTTCCTAGAGACACGATATAATGAAGACGGACAAGGGAAGGGGAAGCATCCCTTTCCCTTTTTCTCTGTTTTTATCCGTTCTGCACGATTTCTCGTTTTGATGAGGGCAAAATGGGAAAAGGATAAAGAGAGTCTTGTCCAATGCGTAAGGAAACCAGAATAAAGGAGGATCTCCTGACGAGCATGAATAAGAAATCAGTAAAAGACATTGACGTAAAAGGTAAAGTTGTGTTCTGCCGCGTAGATTTTAACGTTCCGATGAAGGACGGAGAAGTGACGGATGATACTCGTATCCGTGCAGCATTACCAACAATTGAGTATTTAACAGGACAAGGCGCAAAGGTACTGCTAGCTAGTCATTTGGGTCGTCCGAAGGGTCAAGTTACTGAAGAACTGCGTCTGACACCTGTGGCAAAACGTCTGCAAGAGCTTCTTGGAAAAGAAGTGAAAAAAGCAGATGAAGCTTACGGCGACAACGTGAAAAAGCAAATCTCTGACTTAAAAGAAGGAGATGTGCTAGTGCTTGAAAACGTTCGTTTCTATCCTGGTGAAGAAAAGAACGATCCTGAATTATCAAAAGCATTTGCTGATTTAGCCGATGTGTATGTCAATGATGCGTTCGGTGCTGCACACCGTGCACATGCATCGACAGCTGGTATTGCAGCTTATCTTCCGGCTGTTTCAGGCTTCCTCATGCAAAAAGAGCTTGAGGTTCTAGGGAAAGCCATTTCAAATCCTGATCGCCCATTTACAGCGATTATCGGCGGCGCAAAGGTAAAGGATAAAATCGGTGTGATTGAAAGTCTTCTTGATAAAGTGGACAACCTCATCATCGGCGGCGGACTTGCTTACACATTTGTGAAAGCACTTGGCCACGAGGTAGGGAAATCTCTACTAGAAGAAGATAAAGTCGATTTAGCGAAATCCTTTATGGACCGTGCAAAGGAAAAAGGCGTGAACTTCCTGATTCCAACAGATGTTCTGGTAGCCGACGACTTTTCAAATGATGCGAATACAAGCATTGTGCCAATCTCTGAAATTCCAAGTGATCTAGAAGCACTTGATATTGGAACAGAGACAAGAGAAAAGTATGCTGACGTTATTAAAAACAGCAAACTTGTTGTCTGGAACGGACCAATGGGTGTATTTGAAATCGATGCATTCGCTAAAGGAACAAAAGCTATCGCAGAAGCACTGGCAGAAGCAAAAGATACATATTCTGTCATTGGCGGTGGAGATTCAGCAGCAGCTGTTGAGAAATTTGGTCTTGCCGATCAGATGAGCCATATTTCTACAGGCGGCGGCGCTTCACTTGAATTTATGGAAGGCAAAGAACTTCCTGGTGTTACTGCATTAAACGATAAATAAGACCAAAACTGCTATAAGGAAGTGTCAATCATGAGAAAACCAATTATAGCTGGGAACTGGAAAATGAACAAAACACTTGGCGAAGCAGTCAGCTTCGTTGAAGAAGTCAAGTCATCTATTCCATCTCCTGACAAAGTGGAATCCATTGTCTGTGCGCCAGCTCTTTTCCTTGAAAAGTTAAACAGCCTTTCAAACGGAACAGACCTTAAAATTGGTGCACAAAACATGCACTTTGAAGAAAATGGTGCATTCACTGGTGAAATCAGCCCTGCTGCTCTAAAAGATTTAGGCATCGGCTATTCAGTGATTGGGCATTCAGAGCGCCGTGAATTCTTTGCTGAAACAGATGAAACAGTGAACAAAAAAGCACATGCTGCATTCAAGCATGGCATCGTTCCAATCATTTGTGTAGGTGAAACGCTTGAAGAGCGTGAAGCTGGCAAAACAAATGAACTTGTCGCTGATCAAGTGAAGAAAGCACTAGCTGGTTTAACGAAGCAGCAAGTCGCTGAATCTGTGATTGCATATGAGCCAATCTGGGCGATCGGTACAGGAAAATCTTCTACAGCGAAAGATGCAAACGACGTTTGCGCACACATCCGCCAAACCGTTGCAAGCGAATTTGGTCAAGAAGCGGCAGACAGCCTTCGCATTCAATATGGCGGAAGCGTGAAGCCGGCAAATATTAAAGAATATATGGCAGAATCCGATATTGACGGTGCTTTGGTAGGCGGCGCAAGCTTAGAACCTCAGTCTTTCGTTCAATTATTGGAGGAAGGTCAATATGAGTAAGAAACCAGCTGCATTAATCATCTTAGACGGGTTCGGTTTAAGAGGCGAAACAGTCGGTAACGCTGTCGCACAAGCAAAAAAACCGAACTTTGACCGCTACTGGAACGAATTTCCGCATCAAACCTTAACGGCTTCAGGTGAGGCAGTAGGCCTCCCAGAAGGTCAAATGGGAAACTCTGAAGTTGGGCATTTGAACATCGGTGCAGGACGTATTGTGTATCAAAGCTTAACAAGGGTGAATGTTGCCATCCGTGAAGGGGAATTTGAGAAAAACGAAACGTTCCTAGATGCAATGACTTATGCAAAAGAGAATGACAAGGCGCTTCATTTATTTGGACTCTTGTCAGACGGCGGTGTGCACAGTCACATCCAGCATCTTTTTGCCCTGCTGAAGCTGGCGAAAAAAGAAGGCTTAACAAAGGTATACATTCATGGCTTCTTGGACGGACGTGATGTTGGTCAGAAGACAGCCAAAGTATACTTAAAACAGCTGGAAGAACAAATTAAAGAAATCGGTGTCGGTGAAGTGGCAACACTTTCTGGACGCTATTACTCAATGGACCGTGACAAACGCTGGGATCGTGTGGAGAAAGCGTACCGTGCGATGGCATATGGTGAAGGTCCAAGTTATCAAAACATTTATGATGTCGTTGATGACTCCTATGAAAATGGAATCTACGATGAATTCGTTATTCCATCTGTCATTACGAGAGAAAATGGTGAGCCGGTTGCCAAAGTAAACGACGGTGACTCTGTGATTTTCTATAACTTCCGTCCAGACCGTGCCATCCAAATCTCGAACACTTTCACAAATGAAGATTTCCGTTCGTTTGACCGCGGAGAAGCTCATCCGAAGAATTTACACTTCGTCTGCTTCACACACTTCAGTGAAACGGTTGATGGTTATGTTGCCTTCAAACCAGTGAATTTGGATAACACAGTAGGAGAAGTGCTTTCTCAAAATGGATTGAAACAGCTGCGGATTGCTGAAACAGAGAAATATCCTCACGTGACGTTCTTTATGAGTGGTGGACGTGAAGAAGAATTTCCTGGAGAAGACCGCATCTTAATCAATTCACCAGATGTGGCAACCTATGACCTCAAGCCGGAAATGAGTGCTTATGAGGTAAAGGATGCACTTGTTGCAGACATCAATGCTGACAAGCATGATGCGATCATTCTGAACTTTGCTAACCCGGATATGGTTGGTCATTCAGGTATGCTTGAGCCAACAATCAAAGCTATTGAAGCAGTAGATGAGTGCTTAGGAGCTGTAGTCGACGCAATCCTGGCAAAAGGCGGACATGCCATCATCACGGCAGACCACGGTAACGCAGACGTGCTCATTACCGAAGAAGGAAAGCCGCATACTGCACATACAACGAATCCTGTACCAGTCATCGTGACGAAAAAAGGTGCGACGCTTAGAGAAGGCGGTATTTTAGCCGATCTATCTCCAACGCTTTTAGACTTACTTGGTCTTGAAAAACCAAAAGAGATGACAGGAACATCATTAATTCAGAAATAAAAAAATTGATTCAAAAGGAGAGAAATTAAACATGCCATACATTGTTGACGTATATGCACGCGAAGTATTAGACTCTCGCGGTAACCCAACAGTTGAAGTAGAAGTTTACACAGAATCTGGCGGCTTTGGCCGTGCGCTTGTTCCAAGTGGTGCTTCTACTGGTGAATATGAAGCAGTAGAACTACGTGACGGAGACAAAGACCGTTACCTTGGAAAAGGTGTTCTGACAGCTGTAAACAACGTAAACGAAATCATTGCACCAGAGCTTTTAGGCTTTGATGTAACAGAACAAGTAGCGATTGACAAAATGTTAATCGAACTTGACGGAACAGAAAACAAAGGGAAATTAGGCGCAAACGCAATCCTTGGTGTATCTATCGCTGTAGCACGTGCGGCTGCTGATTTCTTACAAATTCCACTGTATCAATACCTTGGTGGATTCAACTCCAAAACGCTTCCAGTACCGATGATGAACATCGTCAACGGCGGAGAGCATGCGGATAACAACGTAGACATTCAAGAATTCATGATCATGCCTGTAGGTGCACCGAACTTCCGTGAAGCACTTCGCATGGGCGCTCAAATCTTCCATAGCCTGAAATCTGTATTAAGCGCAAAAGGCTTAAACACAGCTGTAGGTGACGAAGGTGGATTCGCTCCAAACCTTGGTTCTAACGAAGAAGCACTTCAAACAATCGTTGAAGCGATCGAAAAAGCTGGCTTCAAACCAGGTGAAGAAGTGAAACTTGCAATGGATGCTGCATCTTCTGAGTTCTACAACAAAGAAGACGGTAAATATCATTTATCAGGCGAAGGTGTTGTGAAAACATCTGCTGAAATGGTTAACTGGTATGAAGATATGGTATCGAAATACCCAATCATCTCTATTGAAGACGGCCTTGATGAAAACGACTGGGAAGGTCACAAACTATTAACTGAGCGCCTTGGCAGCAAGGTTCAGCTAGTAGGAGATGACTTGTTCGTTACAAATACGAAGAAGCTATCTGAAGGAATCAAAAACGGCGTTGGTAACTCAATCCTGATCAAAGTAAACCAAATCGGTACATTAACTGAAACATTTGATGCAATCGAAATGGCAAAACGCGCAGGATATACAGCTGTTATCTCTCACCGTTCTGGTGAAACTGAAGACAGCACGATTGCAGACATCGCTGTTGCAACAAACGCTGGACAAATCAAAACAGGTGCTCCGTCTCGTACAGACCGTGTGGCGAAATACAACCAATTACTTCGCATCGAAGATCAATTGGCTGAAACAGCACAATATCACGGCATTGCAACATTCTATAACTTGAATAAATAATGTCAGCTATGCGCTGCGTTCCGTTCTTTCATGAGAGCGGGACGCAGCGTTTTTTTGTGTTGAGCGAAAATCCGGTGGCTAATTCATTTGGCTTATCCTATTTCTGTAAAAAATCCTCCTTCAGTTAGAGAAGAAGCCAAAATCCCCTCCATTTATAAGCACTAAATCATGAAAAATCGACTAAAAATATGATCTGAAATGAACTTATGCTTTCTGTAAGGAGGTGGTATCATTTTACATATATTAGGGGGTGATGAGATGCTGAATCCTTTTAGCCTTCGTTTTCCAGTAGGTGTGTATATGTATGTCCTTCACCTATTGGCGGCATATAATGAAAGGAAGCAACGAATTTTAACTTCTAAGAATGTACAGAAAAACGCATTTTGGATTTATGTCCTTGCCGCTATATTAGGCATTATTTCACTTGGAGCATTGATTTGGGCATGCAAGACCTTTGGACGGGGCTCGAAATTTTTAGGAGAGTTCAAATTATTAGGCATGTACGTTAAAATCCAGTGCGGTTTTTAACAGGGATGAGAACAGATGCAAGGTCATCTGTTTTATCTGAAACAAACGGAGGGATAGGATGCTGACATTACAATTAAAAGAAAAAACATATAGCCGCACCTTCTCTCTCCGTAATATTCAAATGAATGTCGAGAAAGGGCAGATGCTGCTGCTTTTGGGGCATAATGGTGCGGGAAAGACGACGATAATCCAATCCATGTTTGGGCTGACACCATTTATAGGATGCGTCACTTTACACGGTAAACAGCTGAACCTTCAATCCTCAGAACACATCTCCTTGTTGAAAAAACATGTTTCCTATATTCCTGACGAGCATTCGTTGTTCGATTATTTATCACCGAGGGAATACTTTCAATTACTTCAGCTGCCAAATGAGCAAGATGTCACACGGGAGGAGACGTTCATCGAACTGTTTGAGCTGGGTTCATATATGGATCAGCCTATCGCTCAGCTGTCTCATGGCAATCAAAAGAAAACGCAGATCATTTCCCAGCTCCTCAGGCCATGTGATTATTATGTGTTCGACGAGCCAACGAACGGACTTGATCCAGATATGATGATCATCTTAAAAAAGGTGCTCATGAAGCTGAGAGATCAAGGCGCTGGCATTCTCATTTCAACCCATCATTTGAGCTTTGGTGATACGCTTTATGACCATCTCATGATCTTAAGAAATGGTGACGTCAAGCTGGATATGTCCCGCCAAGAAACGAATCAGACATTTCCTCATCAGGCACTTGAAGAGATTTATAAAGAAGTGAATCGAGATTACTATATGCAGGTGGAGAGGTTACTCAATGATCTGGACACGACACGTTCTTCATAAAATAGAATGGGGGATGCTGACTACAAAAGGAAAGCAGCTCGCAAAAAAGTACCCTATCCAGCTTCTCGCAGCCGCGGTTTTTTTCTTGCTCATGTATGCGATATACGTCGTCATCAGCCTGCGCTTTTTCATGCAGGCAGGAGAAAGTGAGCCGGCTGCTCTATACCTCCAATTGATGAAAATGACGCTTTTACTTTTAGGCGCAGCTATTTTGTTATCCCGCAATAAATTAAAGCGACAGGAATATCAATTCTACTTTTTGAATAGTGCGATACAAAGTGTGCCATTTGTCCTTTATGTGTATTTCTTTCCGATGCTCTTTTGTTTTCTCATGGTAGGACTGCTTTTTTTACCGATTGTCTTAGGCCTTTTGATCAGCGGTGTTACGCCATCTTTGTATTGGATAACGGCTGTATGCATGACTTGCTGTGTACTGGCGCTGCTTGCACTTGCTTCTTGGATGGTGATGCGGATTGCTGTGAGCCATTTCGTATCTAAAACAAAAGAGCATTTGCTGCTGCAAACGCTAGGCTTTGCGGTGCTGAATCTATTGGTGTTTCTCCTTTTGAAAAAAGCAATGGAGATGATCCGTGTATGGCCATCAGTCTATCTCATATTTCTGGTGATCCTTCTAAGCGCTGGCTGGCTATGGCTGAAGGGGTTAGCGGCTTCTTATGTCCATCGGATGTTTTTGCAGCTGAAAACAGAGGTAAAGTCGTTTTCTTACAAGAAAATCAGAACGCAATCTTCCTTTCTGACGCACCTGCGGCAGGAATTGGTCTATTTCAGCCGGTCAGCTGTTTTTAAAGAACAGGGCATTTTGTTTTTATTTCTCGTTTGTTTGACGGCGGGGCTGCCATTTGTTTTTACACCGGTAGAAACCGGCTGGCTGTATGCCTTTATTGTGCAGTATGCATTAAAGGAAATATTGATCATGCTTCCGCTGATGATTGGCAGAGAATATCATATGAATCAAAGGGCTATTTTTATGTTAAATACATCAAAGAGTGCTTATTTATTGTCTAGAATTTTATTTTATTACGCTATTAATTTGTTGACATATTTTGTGTTTATTTGGCTTGCATCTATGGTGATAGGCATTGAAAGTGAAGGGCATGGCCTCGCAAGTTTGTCCATTTTGTTGATCACTGCCATGGCGGCCTGTACAGGGTTTATCGTGAAGATCAGTGAGTTCAATAAACTGTTTGTCATCGTGATGATGATTGCTGTATTCAGCTTCATCGATATGCTTTTATTGAAGTGGCTTTCATCAGATGTGTATCTTCTCGCCACCGCCTATCTGCTAGGTTCACTTGCATTCTTTATCTGTATATATGCTGTCATGTTAAAGAGGCCTGTCTTGCGATGATAGAACTTGTGTGCAGTTTCCTAGCGGTTGTGGTGATACATGAACTCGGTCATATACTAATGGTCATGGTGTGTAACAAATTCGAAAAAAGGCCGCTCTTTGATTTTGTGATAACGATTGATCGGAAGCATGTGGCGGTTGTCCATGAAACGTTTGGCCGGCCGAGCTTCAATATGATGGTGGCACTTGCAGGGCCGCTCTTTCCGGTGCTTTGTTCGATTTTGCTTTTTATGATATGGAAGCATCCGGTCAGTCATCAGCTGCTGTTTTTTTCTTTACTAAATACGGTGATGCTGCATCCAGCTTGTCCAGACGGGAAAAATATCACAGCCAGTTTAAAAGAGATGAAGGAGAGAAAGAGATGATCAAAGTATTTCATTCGTTTTCCAGCGGTATAACACTTGCGATGCTGTATGTATTTGCTGTGTTTATGACCCCTGTTTTTTTACTGCTGCTAGAGGTCAATCATGTTGAATCAAGCCCAACATTGTTTGGCATGCCATTTTATATCATGAAAATTGAAGAGTATCAATTCAGCTCAGAGGCGACGCTCTTTGGATGTGTGGTCTGTTTTTTAGCTGGCGCCGTCCTTTATTTCTTCATTCAATATGTGAAGCATGTGGTAAAAAAGCGCAGAACATAAAAAAGCAGACGGAACAAAACATCAGTCTGCTTGCAAAGTGAGTGACAGCCGTACCATATCCATACACTGAATGCCATTTTCAAAAATCGGTTCATCATAATGCTTTAGAAAGAAATCGTGGTCAATAGATGTCATGCGGAAGCCGCATTTCTGATAAAGTGCGAGCTGCTGAATGCTCGAGTTGCCTGTGCCGATTTCAACTGTGTGAAATCCGGCGGCTTTCGCTTCAGCAATGGCATGGCGGATCAGCTGCTTCCCAATTCCTTTTCCTTGCCATGATTCCTTCACGGCGACATTAATGATTTCGACTGTCTGCTGAGACAGAGATAAAAGCACATAGACGCCAATCACGTCCTGATCATGATACGCGGCATAACAAGAGCCGGATTGCACATAAGTAAGAACCTTTTCCTTGGAAGGATCAGCTAAGAGTAAAAGATCCATAGGAACAGATTGATCACCTGACAATGGCTGAATGTGTATCATGTTTTTCATCCTTTCTATTCTTTAATATACCCTTGTTTCACACCCCAATCATATTGATCCTGTACCCATTGTGAGGGCGGATTGTGGGTGACATTTGGGTCTTTTTTGACAGTTGGTTTCCTTGCAGCCTGTGCTCTCTGCTTATTCGCTTGAGCAGTGGCTTTCGCTGCTGTCAGCTCTTTTTGAAGCTGGTCAATTTTTGCCTCAAGCGCTTTACGCTGCTTGACTTCTTTTTGATAGGCTTTCTTTTCGTTTTTGAGCTTTTTCGACATGGTCGACAGTTTCTTTTTTTGATCTTCGTTTTCATGCTTCATATCCGCTTGATCTGATTTCAACTGCGAAAGCTGCTCAGTGTTCGTTTTGCTTTCTTGCTGATGTTTTTCCTCTGCTGCTTTGATGGTCTGCTGCTGCCAAACCATCCAGCCGGCTGCGCCTAAAACCGCAACAGATAGAAGGACGATAGTGATTGTTTTCTTCATGTGTGATTCCCCTTTCAATAAAACCTCTAATAACATCGGTTAAATATATACAGGTTTTAACATCACAAGGGAATATTCACATCAGATTGGCAGACACTATGAAAAAAGGAGGGTGTCTGTTGATTTCCTTTATGATTCATGTCGTGGTCTCATTATTTGCTGTATCAAATCCCATTGGAAACGTGCCTCTTTTTATCACCTTAACAGAGGGATATACAGAGAAAGAACGCTCCCAGACAGCCAAAAAAGCCATTGTGGTCTCTTTCATCATTCTGATTGCCTTTCTATTGGCAGGAAGGCTTATTTTCAAATTGTTTGGGATCGATATTCATGCACTCCGCATCGCTGGAGGTATTTTTATTTTTGGTATCGCTTACAATTTACTGAATGCAAAGGAGTCACATGTCCAAAATCCACATTCTGAAGAAAAGGCAGAAAGCAAAGAGAAAGCGGATGTCTCCGTTACGCCGCTGGCGATCCCGATCATCGCTGGTCCTGGTACAATCGCTACAGTGATGAGCTTAACCCCGGGAAGTCAAGTGATGCTTCACATGTTTGCCATTGTAATTGGCATTGTCATCGTTCTGGCAATGACCTTTTATGCCTTTCATTATTCAAGTTTCATTATGCGGAAAATGGGGAAAACAGAGATGAATGTCGTGACGCGGTTAATGGGATTAATTCTTGCTGTAGTGGCAGTTGAGATGATCGGCGCAGGCTTAAAAGGGATGTTTCCAATGTTTATGCAATAAGTGTATATAAAAAAGCTGTTTTTTCTACAATGATGTAAAATAAAACAGCTTTTTTTAAGGTTTCGGCACATGCTTAAACACTTCTTCACTTTCAAAGAATTCAATTAAGCGGCTAATCCAATCATAGTAATCAAGACTTTCCTTGATTTCTGAAAGAAGCAGATTGATTTTATCCTCTGTCTCTTCTGGCAGGTCGTCCTGTTCAAGCAGCTCCAGCAATTCCTTGCACGTTTTCTTATGTGCCTTGCGGTTTTTGCTGACAACTCGGGACCAATTGGCTGCAAACAAGGAAATAAACGTTTGGTATTGATCTTGCTCAACGTCATATAGATCTTTACGTATTCCTTTTTCATAAACCTTTTCCGCAATATTCAAATCAAGCATTTCTCGAACGACTTGACTCATTCTCGTTTTGCTCATGCCTGTCGCCTCTGATAGCTCCCCAAGCGTCATTGGTTTACGGTTCATGTGAATGATACCAAGCACTCTACCCACTGTAGAAGAAAGACCAAAGGCATTCATGTTCTCGGCAGCTTTTTCAATATAATGATCCTGTGCTTTTTGAATGGCGCCTAACGCTAGCTTGTCCACTCCCCGATTCATCCCTTCACGACTGACAATTTGTAACACAATATATCATATACCTGTTTGTTGATGAAAACAATAAATATTGAGTATTTGCTCGTAATTTGGAGGAAAAAGGAGAGATCTCTATCTATCAGGCCGTTAACTGAAAATTTTAAATAAATGTTATGCAATACAAACACATCATAAACTTTTTATTTTATAAAGTTTGCACTATAATAAATAAGGTGTAAATTTTCTGAAAATATTGATCCGACTAATTGGAGGTGTCTCATTTGCTGAAACTAGAGAATGTATCTAAGACGTATAAAGGCGGAAAAAAAGCTGTCAAAAATATTGATTTAGAAATAGCAAAAGGAGAATTTATTTGTTTTATTGGACCGAGTGGCTGTGGTAAGACAACAACCATGAAGATGATCAACCGACTCATCGAACCTTCCTCAGGAAAAATCTTCATCGAGGGAGAAAACATTATGAAAAAAGATCCAGTTCAATTAAGAAGAGAAATTGGCTATGTGATTCAGCAAATTGGACTGTTCCCCCATATGACCATCGCACAAAACATTTCACTTGTTCCGAAGCTGTTAAAATGGCCGGAAGAAAAACGAAAAGAACGGGCGCGTGAACTGCTGAAGCTTGTCGACATGGGACCGGAATATTTAGAGCGCTATCCTCATGAACTCAGCGGAGGACAGCAGCAGCGTATTGGTGTTCTTCGCGCACTAGCAGCGGAACCCCCTCTGATCCTCATGGATGAACCGTTTGGCGCACTTGATCCAATCACACGAGATTCATTGCAGGAAGAATTTAAGAAACTGCAAAAAACGTTAAATAAAACCATCGTATTCGTCACACATGACATGGACGAAGCTATTAAACTAGCTGATCGAATTGTGATTTTAAAAGATGGAGAGATTGTCCAAGTAGGTACGCCTGACGATATTCTGCGAAACCCAGCCAATGAATTCGTAGAAGAATTCATCGGCAAAGAACGTCTGCTTCAATCAAATCCGAATATGGAACGTGTAGAACAAATGATGAACACGTCACCAGTCACCGTTACAGTTGAAAAAACATTAACAGATGCCATCTACATCATGAGAGAAAAGCGGGTCGATTCTTTGCTTGTAGTAGATGAACATCATGTGCTAAAAGGCTATATCGATATTGAAACAATCGATGCGAACCGCAGAAAAGCAGCTTTTGTTGGTGATATTTTAAATACAGAGTTCTATACCGTACAAGAAGGCGCACTTCTAAGAGACACTGTCCGGAAAATCTTAATACGCGGCATTAAATATGTACCGGTTGTGGATGCAGAAGGGCACTTAAAAGGCATTGTGACACGTGCAAGTCTTGTAGATGTTGTGTACGACTCCATTTGGGGAGACGATACGCCGGCAGCTGTCACTGAAATGAAGTAAGGGAGGTGTACACATGGATCAAATCATCGACTTTCTAGAGAAAAATGGCGGGGAACTCCTCACAAAAATGTGGGAGCATTTATATATTTCCTTAATTGCTGTTGTGCTCGGTATTCTTGTTGCCGTTCCTTTAGGCGTGGTACTCACACGAATGAAGCGAGGCGCAGGTTTTATCATCGGTATCGTGAATATCTTTCAAACACTCCCTAGTTTAGCGATTCTTGCCTTTTTTATTCCTATTTTGGGGGTTGGGAAAATACCTGCAATCGTTGCTCTCTTTTTCTATTCGGTTTTACCTATTTTAAGAAATACGTATGCCGGGGTACAAGGTGTGAACAAAAACTTGCTTGAATCCGGTAAAGGAATCGGGATGACAACATGGGAACAAATTCGTCTTGTTGAACTCCCGCTTGCTGTACCGGTCATTATGGCAGGTGTCAGAACGTCAACGATTTATTTGATTGGCTGGACAACACTTGCAGCCTTTATCGGTGGAGGCGGTCTAGGTGACTACATTTTGATTGGACTTCAGCTGTATCAGCCGGAATTCATTATTGCGGGTGCGATCCCAGTCACAATTTTAGCAGTCATCATCGACCTATCATTAATGAAGCTGGAGAAAAAAGTAACACCTGAAGGCTTAAAAGGATTGAAGGAAGTTTCATAAGGAGTTGGCTTATGTGAAGAATCGAAAAACAAAATGGATCAGTGCACTGCTTGCCGGATGCTTGCTATTGATAAGCGGCTGTTCACTTCCTGGACTAGCCGGCTCCTCAGGGGGCACACTGCGAATTGGAGCACAAAACTTTACCGAATCAGAAATTATGGCCTATATGGTTGGCGATATGATTGAACATTACACAGATAAAAAGACGACCATTGTGAAAAACTTAGGTTCCAACACTGTGCAGCAGAAAGCAATGGAAAACGGAGATGTCGACATTTCTGCCACAAGATATTCAGGCACAGATTTAACAAGCACGCTTGGAATGGATGCGGAAAAAGACCCGGAGCGGGCGATGGAGATCGTCCAAAAAGAATTTAAAAAACGCTATGATTACAAATGGTTTGATTCTTATGGATTTGATAATACGTATGCCTTTGCCGTGACGCAGAAGATGGCGAAGGAAAATAATTTAGAAACGGTCTCTGATTTGAAAAAGAATGCGACCAATTACCGATTTGGGGTCGATAACATATGGCTCAAAAAGAAAGGCGACGGCTATGACGGATTTGTGAAAACATACGGAATCAAATTTGGCAGCACATATCCGATGCAGATTGGTTTAGTCTATGATGCATTAAAAAATGAAAAAATGGATATTGTACTTGCCTATTCAACAGATGGACGAATCAAAGCCTATAATCTCAAAATCTTAAAAGATGATAAACGGTTCTTCCCGCCATATGATGCATCACCAGTAGTCCCGGAGAAAGTCTTAAAAGAAAATCCAGGGCTTGATAAGGTGATCAACAGGCTGATCGGAAAAATCGATACAGAACAAATGCAAGAGCTGAACTATCAAGTCGACGGAGAGCTTCAAGAACCAGCAACCGTTGCGAAGAATTTCTTGAAAAAACACAATTACTTTGAGTAAGATGGGGAGGTGTCACGGCTGATGGACACACTGCAGCAATTATGGACGTATTATCAGCAGAACGGGTCATATGTGTTAGAAGAATTTTATCGGCATTTTCTCATGTCGGCGTATGGGGTGTTGTTTGCGGCGATTGTCGGGATTCCAGTAGGCATCTTTGTCGCGCATTACCGCAAGCTGAGCAATTGGGTCTTTGCCATTACCAACGTCATCCAAACGATACCGGCATTAGCGATGCTTTCCGTGTTGATGCTTGTATTAGGACTTGGCGCAAATACAGTCATCCTATCACTCTTTCTGTATTCGCTTCTGCCGATCATCAGAAACACGTATACAGGCATTGTCAGCATTGAACATGCCTATTTAGAATCAGGTAAAGCGATGGGCATGACGAAATGGCAAGTGCTGAGAATGGTTGAACTACCGCTTGCTTTATCAGTCATTATGGCTGGTTTAAGAACCGCACTGGTCATTGCCATCGGAATTACAGCGATTGGAACATTTGTGGGCGCGGGAGGTCTTGGTGATATCATCATCAGAGGGTCAAACGCCACAAACGGAACAGCCATCATTTTAGCAGGTGCGATTCCAACTGCACTTATGGCTATTATGGCTGACCTTGTCATGGGCTGGCTCGAACGCTATTTAAGCCCGACAAACAAGAAAAAAGAAAGAAAAGCGTTAGCTGAAAAAAACATCACATCTGCTTAAGCGGTTGAAAAGACAAAACCTCCCTTACATCTGTATGGGAGGTTGTTTTATGAAGATCAGGCGGTTCGAATGCTGGTTTATGATTCAAGCGTGATCCATTCAGAGGACCACTTCGCAATTTCCTCAAAAACGGGTGCAAGTGAACGCCCCATATCTGTTAAAGAATACTCAATGCGCACGGGTGTTTCAGCAAAAACCTCCCGTTTTACAATACCTGCTGCTTCCAGCTCTTTTAATCTCTCAGATAATACTCTTCCGCTTAAGTTTGTTAGAGCCGCCTCAATTTCACTAAAGCGCTGCTGACCTGAGAGAAGCTGAAAAACAATCAGTGCCACCCAGCGTTTACTCAATAACTCAACTGCTTTTTCAAACCGCGGGCACATGTCAGATTGATTCATCTTTCTTCACTCCAATCTGAACCCATTATACCGTAAATCTGTTATAAATCGGCGCAAAAAGCTTAAACATTTATGAGGACGAACGGCTGTTTAACATAAATAACAAATAGCGGTTGAGGTCCTCTATTTCTTTTTTCGAAAGGGTCGACCATATGTCACCATCAAATATTTCGAGATCACCAAGTTCATATTGCGCTGCGGCTTCCTTTATTTTGGATAAAGCAAGATCATCTTCCCTAAGCTGTTGGACAGAAGCGGCTTCCTCAATATAGCCCGCAGCCTGCATCAGGTCTTCATAAGGTACCTTTAACGCACCAGCTAGCTTTTTAATCGTAGGAGGTTTCGGAATGCCGCGTTTCCCGTTTTCAATACGAGATATACCGGCAGCGCTGACCTCAGAATACATCGCTAATTGGTTCACCGACAGCTTCTTTTCCTCTCGTAATGCTCTTAAATATGCACCAAAGTTCATTAACGCAAAACCTCACATGGTTATAGATTAGATATGTCTATTTTACTTGATTTGTTGACTATTGGCAATAAGTACACCATGAAAATATTGACATTAGTTAATGGTGGATGTACATTAGGTTTATGCCCCGCTATTTGTTCACCTTTTTTGGTTGATGAGCGTGAGAAAGTATTCATTCAGCTGGCTGATGTCTTGTGCGGAGAGCCTTTCCCATTTGTCCCCGTCAAAAATGGGGAGATGTTCTACATCCTTTTGAAGCGCCGTTTGATAGATTTTTAACATGGACTCATATTTCGGTTTCATTTCATGAACTTGTTCCTGTTCAATATGACCGGCAAGCAGCATTAAATCCTCATAAGGCACCTTCAAGGCGTGTGCTAATTTTTTTATGGTTAAAGGCTTTGGCACACCGCGCTTTCCATTTTCAATACGAGAAATACCAGCAGCGCTTACACCTGAATACATGGCAAGCTGATTGACCGACATTTTTCTATTTTCTCTTAAAATGCGTAATTGTTCACCAAAGTGATTCATGACATCGAACCTCACATTTCAGTATATGACTTATTTTAGTATGATCATTGACCAAAGGAAATAGCAGAGGGGCAAAAGTGTTGACATAAGTTAATGAATCTGCTTGATGTGAGAGTCTTACATGTTGTACATAATGATTCCATAGGAGGTTGTAATGATGGTCGAAAAGATTCAGATCAGGCGGGCTTTTGTCATGCAGTATATGATCGAGAACGATATGTCGTTAAATCAGCTCGCTGATGAAATTGGCATCTCTCCTGCCACACTTAGCAGAGTATTAAATGGTCACCGGAAACCAGGACAGCTAGTCATTGGCAAAATGATTCATTACTTTGATAAAAAATTTGAAGATCTATTTTACTATGAAAACGTTGACAAAAGTCAATAAACGAAATCATCATATCATCATCAAGGAGGAAATGTCATTGAAAAGGACTGGAATGGTCAGACACATTGATTCTCTCGGCAGAATTGTTCTGCCTTCAGAAATGCGCAAGGTACTCAATATTAAAGAAGAGCAGCTGTTAGAAATTTTCATTGAAGATCAAACCATTATGCTGAAAAAATATGATGCAGATAAGAGCTGCCTGCTGACGGGACAAGTGACGAAGTACAACAAAAGCTATGGAAATGGGAACGTGATGCTGAGTCCTGAAGGAGCTGAACGTTTGTTAGTAGAATTAAAACAGCTATTGAAGGAAGAAGCAACTCATTAAAAATGTGTTTTTAACCGAAAAATTGCATATAAAAATGCTGCAGCCAGCACTTTGGAACGAAATTGTATCAAAATAACGAATCAAGTCGACAATATATAGGAAATCTTTATTTTGATGTTTCGTGACATGCACCTTGTTTTCATGTAAAATAAAGTTATGTGTACCAGTTTGTCTGGAGGTGTTTTCATGCACGCATTTGTTATCACATTACTCGTAATTGTCAGTATCGCACTTATCATCGTTGTATTACTACAATCAAGTAAAAGTGCTGGACTGTCAGGCGCTATTTCAGGTGGAGCCGAGCAGCTTTTCGGTAAGCAAAAAGCGAGAGGCCTTGACTTGATTCTTCACCGTTTAACGGTTATTTTGTCAGTGCTTTTCTTCATCTTAACACTTGCATTGGCATATTTAGGCGTGTAAAGCGCGAGTAACAGAAGGTCTGATCTTTTTTCAGACCTTTTTTTATTATCAGCACTCTTTTGTGTTTGTTTCATACATACAAGTGGAAAATATAAACCATACCAGAAGGAAAGGAAGTCACATCATGAAAGTTGTTACACCAAAACCATTTACGTTTAAAGGTGGAGAAAAGGCGGTGCTTCTTCTTCACGGTTTTACTGGGAATACAGCCGATGTTCGAATGCTTGGCCGTTATTTGAACGATAGAGGATATACATGCCATGCACCTCAATATAAAGGACACGGTGTGCCGCCAGAAGAGCTTGTCCATACAGGCCCGGCTGACTGGTGGAAAGACGTTGAAGAAGGCTATCAATTCTTAAAAGATGAGGGTTATGAGGAGATTGCAGTTTGCGGACTATCCCTCGGAGGAGTTTTTTCATTGAAATTAGGTTACACTGTACCTGTAAAGGGAATTGTACCTATGTGTGCACCTATGTACATAAAAAGTGAAGAAGTCATGTACCAGGGTGTACTAGATTATGCCCGTAACTATAAGAAATTTGAGGGTAAGTCAGAGGACCAAATTGAACAAGAAATGGAATCGTTCAAGAAAACACCAATGGATACACTGAGGAGCCTGCAAGAACTGATTGCAGATGTTAGAAACAATGTCGACATGATCTATTCACCTACTTTTGTTGTGCAGGCACGTCACGATCATATGATTAATACAGACAGTGCGAATATCATTTATAACGAAGTAGAGACAGATGATAAGCATTTGAAATGGTATGAAGAATCAGGCCATGTTATCACGCTTGATAAAGAGCGGGAGAAGGTTCATCAGGATGTCTATGCATTCTTAGAATCACTTGATTGGTCAATTTAAATATATAGGGGGTTAGAGTGTGCAAAAAGAAGAATTTATGGATGAATTACTCGCTTTTATGAAAGAAGAAGCGTATAAACCGTTAACCGTTCAAGAGCTGGAAGTCATGATGGAGATTACCAATCCTGATGATTATAAAGAGCTCGTCAAAGCACTTGTGACGCTGGAGGATCAAGGACTCATCGTTCGCACGCGCAGCGACCGTTACGGTGTACCAGAAAAAATGAATTTGGTAAAAGGAAAGCTGTCTGCTCATGCAAAAGGATTTGCATTTGTAACGCCTGAAGAGTTTGGACAGGATGATATTTTCATTCCGCCAAATGAGTTAGGCACAGCGATGAATGGAGATACCGTCATGGTTCGTGTCAGCCACAAATCAAATGGCACGAAAAAAGAAGGAACTGTTATCCGCATTCTCGAGCGTAATACTCAGACGGTTGTCGGTACCTACACAGAAACGAAAAGCTTTGGCTTTGTCATTCCTGATGATAAAAAAATCACAAACGATATCTTCATTCCGAAATCCGCTAAAAACGGTGCGGTCGAAGGTCATAAAGTCGTTGTGACGCTGACAAGCTACCCTGAAGGAAGAATGAGTGCAGAAGGTGAAGTGACTGAAATCCTCGGTCATAAAAATGACCCTGGCATTGATATTTTGTCGATCATTCATAAACACGGTCTGCCAGGTGAGTTCCCAGAAGAAGCACTTCAGCAGGCAGCAGACACACCTGAAACGATTGATGAAAAAGACCTTGAAGGCAGACGCGACTTGCGCAATGAAACGATTGTGACGATTGACGGTGCAGATGCGAAGGACTTAGATGATGCTGTAACTGTGCAAAAGCTGGATGATGGCAAATATAAGCTTGGCGTGCACATTGCAGACGTTTCTCATTATGTCACAGAGAATTCGCCGATTGATCAGGAAGCTTATGAACGTGGAACGAGTGTGTATCTCGTCGACCGCGTCATCCCAATGATTCCGCATCGTTTGTCAAACGGTATTTGTTCATTAAATCCAAAGGTCGATCGTCTCACACTGTCTTGTGAAATGGTCATTGATCGAAACGGAAAAGTCGTCAAACACGAGATTTTCCAAAGTGTGATCAAAACGACGGAGAGAATGACCTATTCTGATGTGAATAAAATTTTAGTCGACCAAGACGAAGAGCTTTTAAACAAATATGAGCCGCTAGTGCCGATGTTTCAAGAGATGGAGAAGCTTGCAGAGATTCTTCGTGACAAACGAATGGAGCGCGGAGCTGTAGACTTTGATTTCAAGGAAGCAAAAGTACTTGTAGATGATGAAGGCGCAGCGAAAGACGTTGTCATTCGTGAGCGTTCCGTTGCAGAGAAATTAATTGAAGAATTCATGCTTGTTGCAAACGAAACGGTTGCAGAGCATTTCCACTGGATGAATGTTCCGTTCATTTACCGAATTCACGAAGAACCAAACCCTGAGAAGCTTCAGCGCTTTTTAGAGTTCGTAACGACGTTTGGTTACATTGTGAAAGGGACGTCAACGAACATTCACCCGCGCGCACTTCAAAGTGTCCTCGATGCTGTCAGGGATCAACCGGAAGAAGTTGTCATTCAAACTGTGATGCTTCGTTCTATGAAACAGGCGAAGTATGATCCAGAAAGCATTGGCCATTTTGGATTATCAACGGAATTCTATACACACTTCACATCACCGATTCGCCGTTATCCGGATTTAATCGTGCATAGACTGATTAGAACCTATTTGATTCAGAAAAAGACAGATGAAGCGACCCTAGAAAAGTGGGGCCAGCTGCTTCCTGAAATCGCAGATCATGCGTCCACGATGGAGCGCCGCTCAGTCGATGCAGAGCGTGAAACAGATGATCTGAAAAAGGCAGAATTTATGCTTGATAAAATCGGTGAAGAGTTTGATGGCATGATTAGTTCCGTGACGAACTTTGGACTATTCGTTGAACTGCCGAATACGATAGAAGGTCTTGTCCATGTCAGCTACATGACAGACGACTATTATCGCTTTGATGAACAGCACTTTGCCATGATCGGTGAACGTACAGGGAACGTCTACCGTATCGGTGACGAAATCACTGTCAAAGTTGTTAATGTTAATAAAGATGAGCACTCAATTGATTTTGAAATCGTCGGGATGAAGGGCACTCGCCGTAAATCACCAAAAGATTTCAAGTTCAAAAAACGGACAGATCCACCAGCGAAAAAAGGCCGTGGAGGTCAAAAAGCCTCTGGGGAAAAAGGCAAAGAGGATAAAAGCGGAAGTGACTGGTTCACAAACCGTAAAAAGAAGAAAAAGAAAAAACGCGTATTTGAAAACGCACCGAAACAAAAACGCAAAAAGAAAAAGTAACGTGCCAAAAAGCAAATAGGGCATCCCGCTCTATTTGCTTTTTGACCACATGGCATCAGCATTGTCGAAAGCTGGATTGTTTGATAAAATAATCCGTACGATTTGGACCGTGTTTGTGTCAAAAGGAGGGTGTACGCCAATGCCAAAGGGAGAGGGAAAAGTTGTTTCCCAAAACAAAAAAGCAAATCATGATTACTTTATAGAAGAAACATACGAAGCCGGCCTAGTATTACAAGGAACTGAAATCAAATCGATTCGTGCTGGAAAAGTGAATTTAAAAGATTCCTTTGCCAAAATCGAGCGAGGAGAAGTGTTTCTTCATAACATGCACGTGAGCCCATACGAACAGGGGAACCGTTATAACCATGATCCGCTGAGAACGAGAAAACTGCTGCTTCATCGCAAGCAAATCAGCAAATTGATTGGTGCGACAAAGGAAGAAGGCTACTCACTTGTGCCTCTGAAACTTTATTTGAAAAATGGCTTTGCCAAAGTGCTGATCGGAATCGGAAAAGGGAAGAAGAAATACGATAAACGTGAAGATCTGAAGAAAAAAGATGCAAAACGTGAAATCGAACGTGCCTTCCGCGATCGTCAAAAGCAATTCTAGCCTAATGCAGATGGCTTGCTGAGAGCGGAAGCATTATGCTACAATATGTTATGCAGTAAACAACCATCGCTGTTTTTACAGAAACCACCAGTTGTTTCGAGCGATGAGATTGTTATAATAGTTATATACGGAAGCAGTTAAGCTGAACGTTTCCATCCCGTATATCCCTTTTACAAGGGGACGTTACGGATTCGACAGGGATGGTTCGAGCTTAGGCTGCGAGCCGAGAGGCGATCTCGTTAACACGCACTTAAATGTAACTGGCAAAACTAAAAGTTTTAACCAAAACTTAGCACTAGCTGCCTAATAAGCGCAGCGAGCTCTTCCTGACATCGCCTATGTGTCTGTGAGGAGCCCAATGAAGTAGGCTACGCTTACGTTTCCGTCTGAGGACGTAAGAAGAGATTCATCAGACTAGCTCTCCAAGCGCCCGTCAGCAGGCATGAGGATGAGTGAACACGTAAATATGTTGACTACGCTCGTAGACGCTTAAGTAATCGATGTCTCTGGACGTGGGTTCGACTCCCACCGTCTCCATCAAAACTTTTAGAATGCAGTCGCATCAAGGGTTTGAAAGCCCTTGATGCGGGTCTGGCAACATGAATAATTAAAAATGACGCTTGTTATAGCGTCATTTTTTTATTTTTTATAAGATTATATTAGCAAAAGTAAGAATGCAAAATGTATTCTTGTTATTTTTATTTCAAGTCGGTAAGAAATGTGGTTTTTTTATGTTAAGTATGATAAATTGTTGTATCATAGAAGTGAAAAGGTAAGGCATTATTAAATCAACAAATTATTCTATTGAGTCGTCTTTATAGACGAATCTTTTTTTTGAATAAAAACATGTTTTTGTTATAATATTTATTGTTTTTGAATTTAACTTAAGTGATGGAGAAATTGAAACATCACTATATTTTTATACAAAATTCGGAAGAGGGATCTTATGTTATTTACTATTGTTATTCCTTATAAGGATACCAATAAAAAGTATACTGATAACTGCATCAAAAGTTTAGATGATCAAATTTTTAAAGATTTCGAAGTGCTTTTTATTCATCAAGATAGTCAACATTTAGAAGAAATATTAGAGTCTTATTCCTTTAACTATAGAACCATCAATATGGGACTTCATACTAATCCAGGCATTAGTAGAAATAAAGGCATATTAGAAGCCCAAGGAGAATACATCTTGTTTTTAGATGCAGATGATTTCTTACATCCTAATGCACTTATATATGCGAAGCAAATTATTGATCAAGAACAAGTGAATGTATTCAAACTAAAAGTTAAAAAGACAATCGTAGATAGAAAAACAACATTAAAAGAAAAGAAGCAGGCCTTGTATCAGCATGATACTTTAGATAATTTAAGCCATGTTTTGAAAAAATTAAATGTTAATGCGGATGAAAACAAAGTCATGCAAATGCTTTTTGAGGAGAATGTGGTTTCGGCACATTATCATGAAATTGCAAAAGAAAAATTCTTTAAAAAGATATCCTACCAATTTAAATCACACGGATTCGTTGTGCAAAAAAAATATTTGCTGAACAAACAAATACAGTTTGATGAAAGCGCACCATTGTATAGTGATATTCCTTTCTTAATGAAAATTTACCAAGATGCTTTCTCTATTTTGGAGACTTCAATTTGCTTATACTATAAGCTGATTCATAATGATCCTATCAATTATGCATCACTTTCTCAAGAAGATCATGATCATCGATTCGAAGAATTGTTTCGAACATTAAGCAAGTCAATTGAACAATGTGATGATTTGGCTTTGGTTAAGCAAGTAAAGGTTGAAGCAATTAGTCAATATTTGTATAAAGTTGTAAAAAGCCCAATATTTAAAGTAGGAACTGAACGATTAACGCCTATTTATCAGTACTTTCAAACCATTTTGAATGCAGAGTCAAATCCATTCAAATTGAAGAGAAGACATACAAAAGAGATTGATGCTATTAAGAATGGGAATTACAATAAGGCATATCGTCTAAGTAAAAAACGCGTTCTTTATTATACTCTATATCAGAGTATAAAACCGAAAAAGAAGAGAGCGAGACAAAGAACAGTTCAACAAATGTTTTTTTCTAGATTACCTATCAAACACCACACAATTGTTTATGAAAGCTTTTTAGGAAGAAACTACTCGGATAGTCCAAAAGCGATTTTTAAATATTTGCTGAAAAATGAACCAAACAAATGGAAGCATGTTTGGATTCTTAATGATAAAGAAATGGTATCAAATGAAGAAGAATTTCGGCATAAGAACGTCAAAGTGATTAAGCGATTTAGCTGGAAATATTTTTATTATGTCACCGTCGCCAAATACTTTGTTTTAAACATGAGACAGCCAAAGTGGCTTTATAAAAAAGATGAACAAATTATTTTATCCACTTGGCATGGAACACCACTGAAGAAATTAGTATTTGATATGGAAAATGTAGTATCTGCTAATCCCGATTATAAAAAGGAATTTTACTTGCAGTCACGTAAATGGGATTACTTAATTGCAGCAAACCGATATTCCGAAAAAATCTTTGAAAGTGCATTTATGTATCCGAAAGAAAAAATATTAACTTATGGATATCCAAGAAATGATATTTTGAAAAACTTTACTGATGAGGATAAAGTCAAAATTAAATCGAAACTTGGTATACCTGCTGATAAAAAAGTTATTTTATATGCACCAACATGGAGAGATGATGAATTTCATAAAGCAGGTCAGTATAAATTTAATCTTACCTTAGATTTAAATTTACTAAAAGAAAAGTTAGGCGAAGAATATGTCATTATATTACGGATGCACTATTTTATTTCAGATAATATTGATTTAACTGGATTTGAAGGATTTGCCTTTGATTATTCCAAATATAACGATATAAATGATTTATATATTTCAAGCGACATCCTAATCACTGATTACTCGTCTGTATTCTTTGATTTTGCAAACTTAAGGCAGCCAATTCTTTTCTTTACGTATGATATTGATAAATACAAAGATGTGCTGAGAGGTTTTTATATAGATGTTGAAAAAGATCTACCAGGTCCATTATTGTATACGTCTGAAGAAGTTCTAAATAGCATACAAAACATCGAAAGCGTAAAAGATGCTTACAAGGAAAAATATGATGTATTCCATGAAAGATTCTGTTCATTAGAAGATGGTAGGGCAAGTGAGCGGGTTGTGAAGAAAGTATTTACGAGTAAATAAATTTAAATCAGATGATTACCTCTACTTGGTATAGAAACAAGTAGAGGTTTTTTATGGAGTGAAGTTAAATACTCCTTTGAGAAGACTGCACCAACCGAACAAACAAAGGAGAAACGACAACCACCGCAATCATCATCAAAAATCCATCCGGCACAAGTTCCACAAACGTTGTCTGAATCACATAAACCGCAATCAGCAGTAAATAACTGATCAAAAATAACAATCCAGAACTTCTCTTTTCAAACGGTTTTTCTAAAAGAATCAACATAAACAGCCCCGTCATAATCATCCAAAAAGTCATATTCCTTTCGAGTCTCCTCTCCATTGATCTCCACATTGTACAGATATTTCTCCAGACGCAACATACTTCTCCCTCAAATTAAGCAAAAAGTAGTGAAAATATAAGGGATCACAAACAGATAACGCCTGAAATTTTACAAAAAACCTCCAACCAATTCAAAATCACATCTTCCCATTTGTGACTTCCTCATATATAGTAAGATTAGACTAGTTCTAAATAACTGAAATTGGGGCGTTTACATGGATTCGATTGTTTTACATTTTATTGTGATCATGAGTGTTTCTGGCATTCTGTCCGTGATATTATCAATCATTGCTCATGCGAACCGCCACCGGTATATTGGCTGTCAATTGTTTATGTACATGTCTGGAGCAACTGCGATTTATATCTTTGGGCATACGTTTGAATTATTGGCTCGTACCCCTGAAGAAATCATGTTCTGGGTTTGTTTTCAATACATAGGTCTTCCGTTTATCGCACCGCTCAGTCTGCTGATTGTGCTGCAATTTACGGGGTTCCATCAATATTTCACAAAGCGCCGCGTGCTTCTCATCTTATTGATTCCAACTCTCACAACCATTATGGTGTTCACCAACTCTTTACATTCACTCTTTTATCGAAGCATCACGATGAATCCAGTAGATGGGTTTTTATTGGCTGATTTTACGATTGGCTATTGGTATATCATTCATGGCGTTTATACGTTTGGCTGTTCGATGCTTGCTATTTTTATGCTGCTTTGGTTTTTACGTGTCACAAAAAAAGAATATTTAAAGCAGATTCTGATACTGTTAGTGGGAATGTCCTTACCAATTTTGACTTCTTTTATTTATTTATTAGGCGTTACACCCCTGCATATTGATCCTGTTCCTGTGGTGATGTTTATTACCAACGCACTCTATTTATGGGCAATTATGTCGTTCCAGCTGTTTAAGCTGTCTCCCATTGCAATGGAGCGTGTGTTTGAGCATATGTCTGAAGGGGTTTTGATTTTAGATCGATATCGAACACTCATTGATTACAATCCCGCTGCTGCATCGATCATTCCAGCACTTGCGAATAAAAAGGGAATTGGCTATAAGATCGACGATATTATCTCAGCAATCATCAAAGATTCAGCGTTCATTCAATGGCTGCGCTCTCCGCAGGATCATTCGCAATATGATTTAATGTGGAAAAAAGAAAAAGACCAGTCCTATTATTATCATCTGACCGCTTCCTCTCTATTTAATAGAAGAGGAGAGATTGAGGGCAGGCAAATAGTGATCAGTGATGTTACAGAGCAGCGTTTGCTGCAGGAAGAGCTGGAGCGTCGTGCGTATATCGATGGTTTGACGAATATTTTCAATCGATCTTCTTTCATCGAACGAACGCAGTTGATCCTTGAAGAGGATGCGCAGGATACCGCTGTTATGCTGTTTGATATTGATTTCTTTAAACAAATCAATGACACACACGGACATCATATCGGGGATGAAGCGCTGCGTCATGTTGTCTCTATTTGTCAGGAGCATTTACAAATGGATGATTTATTTGGACGATATGGGGGAGAAGAGTTTGCCATTTGTCTGCCTCATCAGTCATTTAAAGAGGCATGTCATATCGCGGAACAAATAAGACATTCGTTTGAAGCAAGTTTCTTTACGAATGATAAGGAAAAAGTGCGAGTGACAGCGAGCTTTGGAATTGCTCACACAGCCAATGATCCTTGTGTATTAGAGACACTTCTATTTGAAGCGGACCAGGCCTTGTATATGTCAAAACGCCAAGGACGGAACCGGATTTATGCATCCACTGGTAAGGGCCATGTGCTGTATCAAGAGCAGGATCTTCCGCATTGACTGTTGTCCTGACATTCGATATGATAAACATAACATTTGAACGGTTTCCTAAAGGGGAGTAGCTTTTACGGTTTTGGTCGTCACTACAGAAACATTCGTTGTTTCTCGGCCATTCCGGCATGAACAATGTTAGCCAGACCTTTGCCTATCACACATGAGGCAAAGGTCTGGCTATTTTTAAGGTCTTTTTGCATCTGTGTGATAGGGAAGCGGAACAAATGATGCTTTTAATCCTACAGATGAAAGGATGATCGATCTTGAAAAAATACGTGATGGCTTGTCTATTTTCCGGAACGCTTGTATTAAGCGGTTGCTCCGGCTTGCTTGATCAGGTCAACGATACAACGACATATGTCACTGAGGCAAATGACTATGTGACGGACATTCAGCAATTTACAGAGGAATTTCCAAAGCTCGCTGAAGAAGCTGTGCAAAACGCCGCCAAAAAGGCAGAATTAACGCAGCAGCTAGAATCGTTGAAGGCAGACATTCAAGATTTTAATGAAGTCACAGCGCCAAAAATGGCAGAAGACCTTCATGCACAAATCATTGAAAAAAATAAAGTGCTGTCAGAGGAGATCCAAACATATATACAGCAATTGAAAGCAGGCGATATCGATGTTGCCGCCATACTGGAGGATCAGCAGGGATTGATGAAACAGCTTCAGCAATCCGTCAATCTTTTGCAGGATATCGAACAATTAACAAATTAGGACAAACACAGCTTTATATGCGGTGCTCAGCATATCTTTGCCTTTTTCGGTGGAGATATGCTTTAATTTAGGTAAAGACAAGTCATAATGAAAAAAAGGTGATCACATGACAGAACATGAAGAAAGACATATGGCTTCGCCTAGAGCCGAAAAGGAAAAGGACCAATTGATCAATCGCTTGAAACGAGTGGAAGGACAAGTTCGCGGGATCCAGCAAATGATTGAAAACGATCGTTACTGTATAGATGTTGTGAATCAAATCTCTGCAGTCAATGCGGCTTTGAAAAAAGTCAGTCTTCATTTGATGGAAAAGCATACACATCATTGTGTTGCAGATGCTATCAAGAGCGGCAATGGGGATGAAGCCATTGAAGAGTTAATGACGGTCTTTACGAAACTGACAAAATCGTAGCATTTATGTTTACATCGATACCCTACTAGGGTATAGTAAATTGTAGAAAATGATTGATGGAGGCGATGAGAAGTGGAACAAGCAACACTTCAAGTGCAGGGCATGTCTTGCGGACATTGCGTGAAAGCAGTCGAAGGAAATGTAGGAGAATTAGCAGGTGTGGAATCTGTGAAAGTCCATTTAGACAAAGGACAGGTGGAGGTTTCATTTCATCCGGATCAAGTCACGTTACACCGTATTTCTGATGTGATTGAAGAACAGGGATATGATGTCGTATAAATAAGTATACGTGCTGCAGTACAGCACGTATTTTTTTCAAAAAATAATACCCCCATGGAGTATGTGGAGAGGTGAGATCAATGAAAAAGGAAATTGACTTTCAAATTACGGGGATGACCTGTGCTGCTTGTGCAGGCCGTATCGAAAAGGGATTGAACAGGCTGGAAGGTGTGGAGGATGCCAGTGTGAATTTGGCGCTTGACACTTCCCATATTGTCTATGAAACAGAGAAACTAACACCAGATGATTTAAAGCGAAAAGTTCAATCGCTTGGCTATGATGTGGTGATGGAGCAAGCAGAATTTGATATAGAGGGAATGACGTGTGCGGCTTGTGCAAACCGAATCGAGAAAAAAATTAACCGAATGGACGGTGTCGATCACGGGTCTGTAAATTTTGCGCTTGAGACACTTCAGGTCACATATCATCCGGGCCAAACGTCTACAAATGACATAAAAGATGCGGTGCAGTCTATTGGGTATTCTTTAATTGAACCAGCTGCAGATCAAGCAGAGGAAGGAAAGAAAGATCACCGCCAAGCAGCAATAGAGAAGCAAACGGCACGCTTTTTATTCTCGATGATTTTGTCACTGCCGCTTCTTTGGGCAATGGTCAGCCATTTTTCTTTTACGTCCTTTATTTGGCTGCCTGAAGCGTTTATGAATCCATGGGTACAGCTGGCGTTAGCAGCGCCTGTGCAGTTCATTGTCGGCTGGCCCTTTTATGTAGGGGCGTATAAGGCTTTAAGAAATAAAAGTGCCAATATGGATGTTCTTGTCGCTCTTGGGACATCTGCCGCGTTTTTCTATAGTTTATATGAAAGCATTCAGTCAGCGGTTCAAGGCACACATGAGGCAGCCCTCTATTATGAAACAAGTGCTGTCCTCATTACGTTGATCGTGCTCGGAAAATTAATGGAAGCAAGAGCAAAAGGAAGATCATCAGAAGCGATTCAAAAGCTCATGGGCTTACAAGCGAAAGAAGCGGTTATCGAGCGAGATGGCAAACAGATGACTGTGCCTATTTCTGACGTGAAAGTGAATGACCTTGTGTTTGTCAAACCCGGGGAAAAAGTACCGGTAGATGGGGAGATCATGGAGGGGACATCCGCAATAGATGAGTCCATGATTACAGGAGAAAGTCTGCCTGTTGATAAAACAGCAGGAGATATGGTCATCGGGGCAACGATCAATAAAAATGGATTCATCAAAATAAAAGCGACTAAAGTCGGGAAAGAGACCGCTCTTTCACAGATTATCCGAGTTGTAGAACAAGCGCAGGGCTCAAAAGCACCAATTCAAAGAATGGCAGATCAAATATCAGGAATATTTGTTCCCATTGTTGTAGGAATTGCTGTGCTCACATTCCTCATATGGTTTTTCTTTGTTGACCCAGGAAATGTGACGTCAGCACTTGAAACCTTTATAGCCGTCATTGTCATTGCATGTCCGTGTGCGCTCGGCCTTGCGACACCAACCTCTATTATGGCTGGCAGCGGCCGTGCGGCTGAATCAGGCATTCTGTTTAAAGGCGGAGAGCATTTAGAAGTGACTCAATCACTCGACACGGTCGTGTTAGATAAAACAGGGACTGTAACAAAAGGAGAGCCTAGTCTGACAGATGTACTGGCATATGCCAACTGGACAGAAGATACGCTGCTTCAGCTAGCAGGATCGGCAGAACAGCAGTCGGAACACCCGCTTGCCCGGGCGATCACAGACGGTATGAAAGAACAAGGTCTTGAAGCAGTCGAAATTGAAGCCTTCCAAGCAGATCCAGGTCATGGAATTGAAGCAAAGGCAGCAGGACACAAGCTTTTGATTGGAACGCGTAAGCTATTACAGAAACATCATATCCAATATGAGCAAATAGAAGCATCTGTCACAACGCTGGAGGAGCAAGGAAAAACGGCTATGCTTGTTGCGATTGACGGCGAAGTCGCCGGCATTGTCGCGGTCGCAGATACAATCAAAGTATCCTCTCCTCAAGCCATCGCTCGTCTGAAAGAGCAGGGGATTCACGTTGTGATGATGACAGGTGATAATAAACTAACAGCAGAGGCGATTGCGAAACAGGCAGGCATTGATCATGTCATTGCTGAAGTGCTTCCTGCAGAAAAAGCGGCTCACATTACGGCACTTAAGGAACAAGGAAAAAAAGTCGCCATGGTCGGAGACGGTATCAATGATGCCCCAGCTCTTGCAACAGCGAATATTGGGATGGCTGTGGGAACAGGGACAGACGTTGCCATGGAAGCAGCAGATATTACGCTCATGACGGGAGATCTCCATGCCGTTGCAGATGCGCTGGAATTTAGTAAAAAAACAATGAGAAACATTAAACAAAACCTATTTTGGGCGCTTGCCTATAACTGTATTGGGATACCGATCGCTGCATTTGGTTTCCTTGCACCATGGCTTGCAGGAGCAGCAATGGCCTTTAGCTCCGTGTCCGTTGTGCTGAATGCACTCAGATTGCAGCGATTGAAGCCAGTCAGAGAGGGAGTGGCAGAATGAAGATGAATGTCAAATGGGTTTGGACCGTTAGTGCATTGCTCTATGTTGCTCTTGTGCTCATTGGATATACGATTTATGATGAATTTTTTTCAAATCAACTTACACCAAGTGAACAGATGCAAAATCATTAAGACTTCGCCAAAAGCGAAGTCTTTTTTTAACAATATTGTGGAAAAACCCACCTTTTTAAAGATTTTTCATAAAAAATTCACTTCTTTTTGTTCTTTTTTGTCGTTTTTTGTAGGTTCGTCGTTAAGATGCGATTAAGCAACAAAGAAAGCGTTATCAATAAAAGGGGGTTCACGTATGAAAAAGTTAGGGTTAGCTTCTCAAATACTCATTGCACTTGTTCTGGGTGTTGTCGTGGGAGCGCTGTTTTATCAAAATGAAACCGTTATTAATGTGTTAACGCCGATTGGCGATATATTCATCCATTTAATTAAAATGATCGTTCTTCCAATTGTTATTGCTGCATTGATTGTAGCAGTTGCAGGTGTTGGAGATATGAAAACGATCGGAAGACTCGGCGGAAAAACCATTCTGTACTTCGAGATTGTGACAACGATTGCATTAGCAGTTGGACTGCTTGCAGCAAACTTGTTCCATCCTGGTACAGGAATTGATATGAGCAACATGGAGAAAGGCGATATCTCTAAATATGAAGAGACATCTAAGGCTTCTTCTGAAAAAGCGACTTTCTCAGAAACGTTGGTGCATCTTGTACCGACAAACGTTTTCCAATCCATTGCAGAAGGTGATCTATTACCAACCATCTTCTTTACAGTCTTATTCGGATTAGGAATTGCCGCAGTTGGAGACAAAGGAAAACCAGTATTAGGATTCTTTGAGGGTATACTCGAAGCCATGTTCTGGGTAACCAATAAAGTGATGAAGTTTGCACCATTTGGTGTATTCGCGCTCATCAGTGTGACGGTGATCAAATTCGGGGTCGGAGCGCTTCTCCCGCTAGGCAAACTGGTACTTGTCGTTTACGGTACAATGGCATTCTTCGTCATTGTTGTACTTGGCATTATTGCGAAAATGGCTGGAACAAGCGTCTTTACACTATTTAAAGTATTAAAAGAAGAAATCATTCTTGCATTCTCAACAGCAAGTTCAGAAGCTGTACTGCCTAGATTAATGGACAAAATGGAGAAGTTCGGCTGCCCGAAAGCGATCACGTCGTTCGTTATTCCAACAGGCTACACCTTTAACTTAGATGGAAGTGCCATCTATCAATCCATTGCTGCGATATTTGTTGCACAAATGTACGGCATGCCGCTTTCCATCTATGAGCAAATTACGTTACTATTAATTTTAATGCTGACATCTAAAGGAATGGCTGGTGTACCAGGTGCATCGATCGTTGTTGTCATCACAACTCTTGGTGCCATGGGACTGCCGCTTGAAGGACTTGCCTTCATCGTTGGGATCGACCGACTTCTTGACATGGTTCGTACAACAGTGAACGTATTTGGTAACTCACTTGCAGCCATTGTCATGTCTAAGTGGGAAAAAGTATTTGATCAAGAGAAATCGAAGAAGTATATTGAGGAATTAAAACAACAAACAAAAGCAGCGTAAAAAAGGAGATCTTTTCAAATGACGAAGCTACAGGACAAGCAAGTTCGAATCGAACGAGACTTTCTAGGTGAAAAGGAAGTAGACACTCAAGCATATTATGGAATTCAAACATTACGTGCAGTGGAGAACTTTCCAATTACAGGCTACCGTATTCATGAGGAACTCATCAAAGCATTAGGGATTGTCAAAAAGGCAGCCGCACTTGCAAATATGGATACACAGCGACTATATTCTGGTCTTGGAGAAAAAATTGTTCAAGCCGCAGATGAGGTCATCGAAGGAAAATGGAACAATCAATTTATTGTCGATCCAATTCAAGGCGGGGCTGGCACTTCAATGAATATGAATGCCAATGAAGTCATTGCAAACAGAGCGCTTGAACTACTAGGAAAGGAAAAAGGCGCTTATACTGAGTTAAGTCCAAACACGCATGTGAACATGTCGCAGTCAACAAACGACGTTTTCCCAACAGCGATTCATATTTCAACATTGAATATGATTGAAAAACTACTTTATACGATGGAAAACATGCATCAAGTCATGACCGAAAAAGCGCAGGAATTCGATCATGTCATCAAAATGGGACGCACGCATCTTCAGGACGCTGTTCCAATCAGACTTGGACAAGAGTTTAGTGCTTATGCAAAAGTTCTTGCTCGTGATATTAAACGTATCAAGCAGTCTAGACAGCATTTATATGAAGTCAATATGGGTGCAACAGCAGTCGGAACTGGATTGAATGCAGATCCTAAGTATATTCGCCAAGTGGTTGGCTACCTATCTGACATTAGCGGATTACCGTTAGTTGGTGCTGAAGACTTAGTCGATGCAACGCAAAATACGGATGCTTATACAGAAGTATCGGCTGCGCTTAAAGTATGTATGATGAACATGTCCAAAATGGCGAACGATATTCGTCTAATGGCTTCAGGTCCAAGAGCGGGCTTTGGTGAGCTGCACCTGCCGCCGAGACAGCCAGGTTCATCCATCATGCCAGGAAAAGTCAACCCAGTTATGCCTGAGGTCATGAACCAAGTGGCATTCCAAGTTATTGGGAACGATCACACAATCTGTCTTGCATCAGAGGCTGGTCAGCTTGAACTAAACGTTATGGAACCAGTGTTAGTGTTCAACCTGCTTCAATCTCTCAGCATGATGAAAAATGTATTCGAGTCCTTCGTGGACAACTGCTTGCGTGACCTAAAAGCAGATGAATCTAGATTAAAAGAATATGTAGAAAAGAGTGCCGGTGTCATGACGGCGGTGAACCCGCACATTGGTTATGAAGCGGCTGCACGAATTGCAAGAGAAGCCATCCTTACAGGTGCATCTGTACGTGAGCTTTGTCTGCAAAATGATGTGTTAACAGAGGAAGAGCTTGATGTCATCTTAAATCCTTTTGAAATGACAAAACCAGGTATTGCTGGTGCATCACTTTTAGAAAAGGATCGTTTAGAAGATTAAGCGGCATCATGAGAAGCGCACACCGGCAAAGTTCCGGTGTGCGCTTTTTCATGGAGGTTTGTTTTTCTTTAGCTCACATAGTATACTATCGTCAATTATTAGGGATGTGACTGCGTTTGAATCTACTGAAAAAATGGCTGAATACAGAGCCTTATTTAATTGTGCTGCTCATTGTACTGACGCCGATTGGCGGAGAGTTTAAATTTTATCCATTTGAGGACAGCTTTCGGGTCAGCTTTGGAACCGTTGTCTTTTTCTTTATCCTGCTTCAAATGAAAAGATTTCCGGCATGGGCAAGCGGCATCATCGCTGGGATATCTGTTTTTGCGTTTCGTGTGCTGGTTGATACAGCTGTGACAGGGCATCTTCCGCTTGAAGAGGCAGTTTCATTAAGATTTCCTTCCCTGCTTTATTATGTTGTCTATGGCACACTCTTTTATTTATTGAAGGTCAGACGTTTCCGCGATCAGCCATGGCTGATTGGCGCAACAGGCATTGTCATGGAGCTGTGCGCAAGCGTTGTTGAGATCATCGCACTTCGAGGCACGATGGATGAAATGTTAACGGTGCGGACGCTGTTTCAATTATTTGTTTTGGCGATATTCAGAAGCTTTTTCGTGTTGGCTTGTTATACAATGATTCGCTTATATGAAGAGCAGGCGAGAGAGCGTCAGATGAAAAAGGAAAAGGAACATCTGCTGATGCTCCTGTCCAACCTTTACACAGAATCTACATATTTTCATAAAACACTCGCACATGCTGAGCATATTACGGCTACATCCTATCAATTGTATCAATCCCTTCACCACGCAAAGGATGCGGAATCATTGGATTTGAAAAAGCTCGGTAAAACCGCCTTGCAAATTGCAGGAGAGGTGCATGAAATCAAAAAGGATAACCAGCGGATTTTTTCTGCCTTATCAAAGCTGATTCATGAGGAAAACTTCCAGGCTTATGAGAGTCCTTCTCATATCGCTGGGCTTGTCATTCGCATTCATGAAAATTACGCAGAATCTCTTAAAAAAAACATCGTCTTTCATTATGATGAAGATGGGAAGCATCCCGCCTATCACGTGTATACCATTCTATCTTTGTTAAATAACATCGTATCCAACGCTGTTGAAGCCATTCCTGTAGATGGAGAGGTGTCACTTTCTATTTCACAGAAAGAAAACCACGTGATTTTTCAGATCAGCGACAACGGGCCTGGCATAAAAGAACGTAATCATCATGTGATTTTTAAACCGGGCTTCACTTTGAAATACGACCAGGCTGGGAATCCATCTAGCGGTATCGGGCTTGCCTATGTAAAGGATACAGCGGAGAAGCTTGGCGGAAGTGTTGAGATGAAGAGTATCCCAAATAAACAAACGATTTTCACATTAACGATACCAGTAGATCAAGTCAGTAGAAAAGAGGGGATTGGGAGATGAGATTTTTTATAGTTGATGATGATGAAGCCGTTCGTTCTTCACTGGCTCAGCTCATTGAAGATGAAGAGCTTGGCATTGTGGCCGGGGAAGCAGAGGATGGCGCAGAGTTAACAGCCAGCTACTTAAATGATTTGCACATTGATATCTTATGTATTGATCTATTGATGCCGGAAAGGGACGGGCTTGAAACGATTCGAGCGATCAAGGATGAGTTTCATGGGAAATACTTAATGCTGTCACAGGTTGAAACAAAGGAATTAATCGGACAGGCGTATACGCTTGGCGTCGAATATTACGTGACAAAGCCGATCAATCGTGTAGAGGTCTTAAGTGTCCTTCATCTGATGATTGAACGTCTTCATTTAGAGCATTCAATTGAAAATATTCAGCACTCACTCAAATCGGTCATGCAATTTCAGCAGCGCGGTCAGACGAAAACGAAGCAGCGGGGGAAAAGTCTTGCAGAGGCAGGTCAGTTTTTGCTGGCGGAGCTTGGTATTGTTGGTGAGAAGGGATCTAAAGATTTATTAGATATGATTCTGTTTACAGACCAGTATTTAGCGCTGCATGCTGATCATCATGATTCCTTTCCTTCTTTAAAGATCATTTTTACTGGGATTACGGAGGATAAGTTAAGTGAGCCCTACACATCGGCAGACATCGCAAGAGAAGCAAAGGCAGCCGAACAGCGGGTAAGACGTGCGATCAACCAATCATTAAAGCACATCGCATCACTTGGGCTAACCGATTTTTCTCATCCAACGTTTGAAAATTACGCATCTAAATTTTTCGATTTCACCATCGTACGAAAGAAAATGAGTGAATTGACGAAAGAGATGAGCGGAAGAGAAGAACACACCCGCATCAATGTGAAGAAATTTGTGCAGGTGCTTTACTACGAAGCGAAACGTATTTTTATGGAAGATTAAAAAAAGACATGCTCTCCAATTAAGGAGACATGTCTTTTTTTGTGATGGATTGCAAGTGCATCTGCAGTACGGAGCGTATGAGCTGAGGCGGTATACGTTCGGGCTGCACGATTCCATTCAATGCAAGCCCATTGATGACCGCATAAAGCCGTTCGGTTTCTAATAAAAGATCGATATCATTTAGCAGCAGCCCATCCTCTTTCAATTTCATTAAACAATATTGGACCGTTTGGAAAAGCTCGTCATACATCTTTGCATTGAGCGGCTGTAAATCTGGTTCAGTCAGCGCCTTGACTGCAAAAGCCTGCCACACCTCCATTTCAAATTTTCTTTCTTCATCAAGTGGAAGAAGCTGCTCCAATAAAGTGAGGACATTTTCCTCCGTTGAACCGTTTAATGAAAGCCCTGTAATCCGCTCCTTGACTCTTTCTTGAATTAAATTCATAGAGAATAGAAATAACTCTTGCTGTGTGGAAAAATAATGACGCATAGAGCCGGCTGAAATTCCAGCTTCGACTGCTATTTTTCGTACAGAAGCGCTTTCCAATCCCTCTTGTTTAATCACTCTCATTGCAGCTTGAGCGACCTTTTGTTTTTGTTTATGGTGATCGACGATTTTTGGCATACATTGATTTTAGCATAGCTGTTGTTTTTTTAACACATCTGTGTTATTTTTTATTTAATACAATCGTATTAAAAAGGATGTGGAGAAATTGGTCGGTTTATTGATTGTGGCATGTGAAATTGGTTTTTGGCTGTTTATTCTAATGGGCTTAACGCTGCGTTATGTGTTTAAACAGAAAAAGTTGGGTGCTTTCTTTCTTGTCTGTACGCCGATTTTGGATTTAATCCTTCTTGCTGCAACTTATATAGATTTAAAGCAAGGGGCTGTGGCGAGTGTCATCCACGGGCTTGCGGCTGTTTATATTGGTGTGAGCCTTGCCTTCGGACATCAAATGGTGAAATGGGCAGATGCTAGGTTTGCCTATCGATTTGCAGGAGGTCCTAAGCCAAAGGGAAAACCAAAGTACGGGAAAGAGCGGTCTGTGTATGAAATGGTCGGCTGGGCGCGGCATTTCATTTCTTATGTTATTGGAGCGGGGCTGTTATATGGATTAACCTATCTCATCCAAGCACCAGAGCGGACGGAAGCACTGATGCAGCTTGTCAATACATGGGGGATGATCTTAACTATTGATTTCATCATTAGCATCAGCTACGTCATTTGGCCGAAAAAACATCCAGAAAATATAACAGGCTGACAAAAAAGACAGGCGGATTCACTCCACCTGTCTTTTCTTATGATGACAGCCCTTTGTAAATGGTGTCGATATTCCATTTCATCATCTTATAGTAGCTGTCTCCATCTTCCCCTTCTTTTCCAATAGAGTCAGTGAAGACTTTTCCTTTGATCGGAACCCCGGTTTCCTCAGAGAGGCTTTCAAGGCTGCGTTTATCAACACTTGTTTCAAGAAAGAGCGCAGGAACTTGATGATCTTTGACAAAATGAATAATGCGCTTCATTTGTCCTGGTGTTCCTTCACTTTCTGTGTTGATCTCCCAAATATAGCCGGCTTTCAATCCATACGCTTCTGCAAAATACTTGAATGCACCTTCACTTGTGACAAGGAGCTTTTTATCTTTTGGCAGCTGATCAAACTTGTCTTTTGCTTCATCGTGAAGCGCTTGAAGCTTTTTGATGTAGACTTCTGCATTTTTTTCGTAATCCTCTTTATGCTCTGGGTCTGCTTGAATGAGCGCATCTCGGGCATTTTGGGCATAAATGATCCCGTTCTCGACATTCAGCCATGCGTGCGGATCCTGCTGGCTTTCAAGGCCTTTTGATGACAAATGCTTCACTTTGACGCCTTTACTCAGCTCGGCTACAGGTGCATCATCCCCGTCCTTGCCGCTCGATTCAAGCAGCTTTTGAAACCAGCCGTTTCCTGTTTCAAGGTTCAAGCCATTATATAGAACAAGGTCTGCATCCGTCGTATACTGAACATCCTTTGGCAGTGGGTCAAATTCGTGCGGATCTGTACCAATGGGAACAATGCTGTGAATAGAGACATGCTGCCCGCCTACTTCCTTCACAATGTCATAAAGAATAGAGTAGGTCGTGACAACTTTTAATGTGCCGTCATCTTTACCGGAATTACTTTGCTTGGTCGAACAGCCTGCGATGATCATAAGGGCAATGAATACTGCGGTCAAACGGATAGCAAATACCTTCTTCATATATGTCCTCCTTTTACATAGACGCTTCCTTTTTTAAGTGCGTTCGTTTTCGTTTAGATTTTAATGATCTCCATAGAATGCCTTGCTTTGGTGAAAAGATAAAGGCACTGCCGAATAAAATAGTCGCGACCAGCACGATGGAAGCGCCAGATGACAAGTTATACGTAAAACTAAGCCCAAGACCTACGACAGCAGAAACAGCACCGAAAAAAGCAGATAAATAAATCATGATCCAGAGCCGGTCCGTTAAGAGATAAGCGGTGGCTGCCGGCGTAATCAACATGGCAACAACAAGAATAATCCCAACGGTTTGCAGTGATGCAACAGTCACAAGGGTCAATAAGGTCATGAGAAAATAATGAATCATCCGATTCGGCAAACCGTAAACCGAAGAAATCACCGGATCAAATGAACTAATGAGCAGTTCCTTGTAGAAAACAATGACGGCTAGCAAAATAAAAATACCGATTCCCAGTGTAATCCACATATCAGATGATCGAACAGCTAGAACGTTTCCAAATAGAATATGATATAGATCACTTGAACTTTTCAAAAATGTGATCAAAATAATTCCGATTGAGAAAAAGGCTGTGAAGACAATGCCGATGGCAGAATCATTTTTTATGCGGCTGTTTTGACTTACATAACCGATCCCAATCGCTGTTAACACCCCAGTTAAAACGGCCCCGAAGAAAAAGTTAATTCCCAGCATATAAGAGATGGCGACACCTGGCAGTACGGCGTGTGAAATGGCGTCTCCCATCAGGGCCATGCCGCGTAAAATGATAAAGCAGCCGATAACGCCGCAAATGATGCCTACCATGACAGATGTAAATAGCGCTTTTTGTAAAAAAGCATATTCAAAGAGTCCGGTTAAAAATTCCATTACACGTCTCCTCCTGCTGATTTTAAGAATGGCAGCTGTGTTTCATATGCTTCCAGCATGATTTCTGGGCGAAGGATGTCGTGTACAGGCCCTGCTTTGATGAGTTTTTTATTTAACAGAACAAGATGGCTGAAATAATCATCTGCCTTACTCAAATCATGATGGACAACCAAAATGGTTTTCCCTTCATCTCGTAATTCCTTCAAAATGCGAACCATCGTTTCTTCACTTGCCATATCAATCCCGACAAATGGTTCATCCAAACAGAAGAGCTGTGCGTTTTGAGCAAGTGCCCTTGCAAGGAAGACACGCTGCTGCTGTCCGCCGGATAACTCACCGATTTGTCTTTTGGCAAAGTCCTGCATCCCGACTTTTTCTAAACAGTGATACGCATATGCCCGGTCTTCTTTTTTTGGACGTTTGATTAGTCCGAGCTTCGGATATGTTCCAAGTAGTACGGTATCCAGTACATGAATCGGAAACGTCCAATCTAAATCATTTCTCTGCGGTACATAGGCGATTTGTTTTCTGACTTGTTTAAAGGGCTGCTCAAAAAAACGAATATCCCCTTGGTCTTTTTCAATGAGATCCAAACATGCCTTGAGTAACGTCGATTTACCAGCACCATTTGGACCGATGATTCCTGTCATTGTCCCTTCCTGTATGGAAAGAGAGACATTCTCTAATGCATCCTGTCCGTGATATGAGACATGAAGACGGTCGATTGTTAAAGCATTTGACATCTCTTGCGGCCCCTTTCAATCATCATTGCACTTCCTAAAGATATATGCATACATTAAATAATTTTGACTAAAGGATGAAATGATTCACTAATGCTAATTTGTTTCCTTAGGGAAACTTTTATTTTATTCTAAGCTTATGTCCTTCTTTTGTAAAGAGAAAAACTGCAAATGATCGTTTTTATGTTATGCGAGGAGCGGGGGACATGAGCTTGGTTTATTGAAAATCCGTGTGACAGAATTGGACACAAAAAACCAATGATTTCTTCAGAATTGATTGACAGAAGACAAGAACTCCTCATATAATAAAGGTAATCTAATATATGAATATATGCTCATATATAAAGTTTTTGATTTTTAATAGGTTTCATCGATCCAGGGAACGTTACTTATCATATAGAAAAAAGGTGAGAACATGAAAAAAATGAAGGATGAATACGTATTAAGCGGTCTTGATTGTGGAAACTGTGCACGTAAAATTGAAACAGGTGTCAGCAAAATGGATGGCGTTGAAGCTTGTTCCGTTAATTTTGCGACAGGGACATTGACTGTCACACATGCAGATAAGCAAGAAACGATGTCAAAGCGTATTGAAAAAACAGTTCAGTCCATCGAACCTCATGTGAGTGTATCACCAAAAGAAGAGGGACATCACCACGATCATGATCATGGGACAAAGAATTTAAAAGCGATTGTGCTGAAATTAATTGGCGGTGCAGTTATAGGAACAGCAGCTTATTTTATACCAGAAGATGGCTTACTGAAATTTATCATGTTTTTCGCAGCGTATTTACTAGTCGGCGGTGATGTGGTTTTTAAAGCGCTGAAAAATATCGTGCGCGGCCAAGTATTTGATGAGAACTTCTTAATGACCATTGCAACTGCTGGCGCTTTTGTGATTCAGCAATATCCAGAGGCACTGGCAGTGATGCTGTTTTACCAAATTGGAGAGCTGTTCCAAGGGGCAGCAGTGAATCGTTCAAGACGATCCATTAGTGAATTAATGAATATTCGCCCTGAATATGCAAATCTCAAAGTAGGAAATGAAACAAAAAAAGTGAAGCCGGAAGAAGTAAAAGTCGGTGACCGTATCGTCGTAAAACCGGGCGAAAAAATTCCACTTGATGGTCTTGTCATTGAAGGATTTTCACTTGTGGATACCTCTGCATTAACAGGTGAGTCTGTGCCGCGGGATGTAGAAGCAGGGAAAGAAGTTCTTGCAGGATTTGTGAATCAAAACGGTATTCTTGAAATTGAAGTGCAAAAAGGGCTAAGTGAATCGGCCGTGACGAAAATTTTAGATTTGGTTGAAAATGCGAGCAGCCGAAAAGCACAGACAGAAAACTTTATCACAAAGTTTGCAAAATACTATACACCGGCTGTCGTTGTATTAGCATTGCTGCTTGCCTTTGTGCCGCCGCTTCTCATTCCATCAGCACAATTGTCTGACTGGGTTTACCGGGCACTCGTTTTCCTAGTGATTTCTTGTCCTTGTGCGCTTGTCGTGTCTATCCCATTAGGGTTCTTCGGGGGAATTGGGGCAGCTTCTAAACGAGGCATCTTAGTAAAGGGCAGTAACTATTTAGAAGCATTGAACTCTGTGAGTTATGCTGTATTTGATAAGACGGGCACACTCACAAAAGGGAACTTTACGGTGACCAATATCGTGACAACGAGCGACAAGTGGTCAGAAGAGGAACTGCTTTCTTTTGCAGCTTTAGCAGAAGCTCACTCCTCACATCCGATTGCTGAATCGATTAAAGCGGCATATGGTTCGCCGCTTGATGAAAGCCAGATCGAAGCCTATGAGGATATTGCTGGACATGGAATTAAAGCGACCATCAGTGGTTCACAAGTGTTAGCGGGTAATCATCGCTTGATGGAACGAGAAGGCATTTCGTATGAAAAAGAAAAACGAAGCGGAACAGTTGTGTACATGGCCATTAACGGTGAGTTTGCCGGATCGATCTTGATTGCAGATGAATTAAAGGATGATGCAATTGAAGCGGTCTCAGCTCTAAAAGCATCTGGCATTCAAACAGTCATGCTGACTGGTGATGCCAAGCAAGTTGGAACAGCGGTCGCCCAGCAAATTGGCATTGATGAAGTACATGCCGAATTATTACCGCAGGATAAAGTAACGAAATTAGAAGAAATTGATCAGAAAAAAGCGCCTCAAGAAAAATTATTATTTGTTGGGGACGGCATTAATGATACACCGGTATTAGCAAGAGCAGACATAGGAATTGCGATGGGCGGACTTGGTTCAGATGCAGCGGTAGAAGCGGCTGATATCGTCATTATGACAGACCAGCCGTCAAAAGTAGCAGAAGCCATCGCTGTCGCTAAACGAACAAGAAGAATTGTATGGCAGAACATTGCATTTGCTCTTGGAGTTAAAGGGGTTTTCCTATTACTCGGAGCATTTGGTATTGCGACCATGTGGGAAGCCGTCTTCTCGGATGTCGGTGTGACTGTACTCGCTGTTTTAAATGCCATGAGGGTAATGAAATAAAATTGTTAGGAAAAATTCATGAATACCATCTTTCATAATGAACCCCCTCTTGTTAAAATAGAAGAAGTTGGATAATGGCATTATTCTAAGCTATTATCCTTTTTCTTTTGAAGGAATGAAAAAGATAAGGTAGGTGCTTATGTGAGTAAAAAAAATAATCAATCATCATCCATTAAATTTGCTGTCATTTTAACCATTATCGCAGCTCTTCTCATCGGATTATTCGTCGTCATTGGAAATAACAACAGCAAAGAAGCACAAACGGTTGACAGTAAGCCTTCTATTAAAGGACAGCCTGTCATGGGAGATAAAAACGCAGCCGTACAAATTGTCGAGTTTGGGGATTATAAATGTCCATCATGTAAATCATTTGAAACAGACATTTTCCCAAAGCTGAAAGCGGACTACATAGATAAAGGCGATGTATCATTTTCGTTTATTAACTTGCCACTTCCTGTTCATGGAGATGGCGCAGTGCTGGCAGCACTAGCTTCTGAAGAAGTGTGGAAAGAAGATCCGAAAAACTTTTGGGCATTTCATGAAGCTGTCTATCAAGCACAGCCAGATAGTGAAGCAGAATGGGTCACGCCTGCTAAGCTGACAGAGCTAGCGAAAAAGACAACAAAAATAGATACGGACAAGCTTAAAGATCATCTATCAAAGAAAACATATCAGCCGCAGCTGAACACAGACGATCAGCTTGTGAACCAATATAAAGTGAATGCAACACCAACTCTTTTCATTAACAATAAACAAGTCGAAAACTTTTATGACTACGATGAAATCAAAGAATTAATTGATCAAGAGCTCAAAGGGAAAAAATCATGAAGAATAAGCTTGTTTACTTATACAGTGCTTGGATCGTTTCTATCGTTGCGACGATGAGCAGCCTGTATTTAAGTGAAGTAAAGAAGTTTATCCCATGTGATATGTGCTGGTTTCAGCGCATTTTCATGTACCCGCTCGTGCTTTTACTTGGAATTGCGACATTCAGAGGCGATGTGAAAGTGAAATATTACGTTCTGCCTCTGGCTGTTATTGGCGCTTGTTTTTCTATCTATCATTATATGGAACAAAAGATACCTGGCTTTGCATCGATTCGCCCTTGCCTGAGCGGTATTCCTTGTTCTGTTGATTATTTGAACTGGTTTGGTTTTATCACCATTCCACTGCTAGCTCTTATTGCATTTATTCTCATCATCATTAGTATGCTGCTGTTAAATGCAAAAGAAGATTGAAAGAGATAGCCTGCTTATAAGCGGGCTATTTTTTATTTTTGCAAAAAGATAAAATTTAAAGAAAATTTGTATTGCTTTTCACCTGTGTCAGATATACATTAAGAGAGTAGTGTTAGATGATCAGATAAAGGTAAGGAGATAAGCGGAAAATGGCATGGGAAGTCTTAAGTATCATTGGCATTGTCGCATTCGCTATTAGTGGTGCGATTGTGGCAATGGAGGAAGAGTACGATATTCTTGGTGTATACATTTTAGGGATTGTGACAGCATTTGGCGGTGGAGCGATTCGGAATCTATTAATTGGTCTTCCGGTGTCTGCTTTATGGTCACAAGGCAAAATGTTTACGATTGCCCTTGTATCCATTACGATTGTGTTTCTTTTTCCAAAGCTTTTGCTCAAGCACTGGAGCACATGGGGAAATTTCTCGGATGCGATCGGTTTAGCAGCGTTTGCGATTCAAGGCGCATTATTTGCTGTGCAAAGAGAACTCCCGCTCAGTGCAGTCATTGTGGCAGCCATATTGACTGGAAGCGGCGGCGGAATTGTGCGTGATTTATTAGCAGGGCGAAAGCCGCTTGTGCTAAAAGCAGAGATTTACGCCGTATGGGCAGCCCTTGGCGGCTTATTCGTTGGACTCGGCTTAGCGCAAGGAGAGCTTGCTTTATATTTGCTGTTTGTCATCCTCGTCGTATGCAGGGTTTGTTCCTACTTATTCAAATGGCGCCTTCCCGCCAGGTCTTATTTTTTAAATAAAGGGTAAAACGAAAAAGGGCGATTCCGCTCTTTTTTTTTGTGTTTAATAAGAGCTGAATATCAGCAGATGATGGAGTTTTCGTGTAAAATAAAAGCAGGGTCTTTTGTTCATCATTTGAACAATACATATGATGAAAATTTTGTCAGCAGGCTGAATATCTGGATTCAGCCTTTTTTTGCCTAGATGGATTGTTATGTGTTGGTTTCACTTTTTGCGGAATACTAAAGAAGCACTTCTGAGCGGACGGATGTAATGAACACATCTTTGCATGTAAGCAAAACTTGACGAAAAATATACATAGGAGGGACATGTACTAGTGGAGATTTTTTTGGCAGTGCTCGTACTACTGGCACTCATTGCAGCATCTAATATTATCAATCGTTTTGTCCCCTTTATTCCCGTTCCGTTAATTCAAGTGGGCTTAGGAATATTGGTGGCAGCTTTTCCTTCAGGTTTACATATTTCTTTAAATCCTGAACTCTTCTTCGTTCTATTTATTGCGCCGCTGTTATTTAATGACGGGAAGCGTACCCCAAGGGACGAGCTATGGAAATTAAGAGCACCGATTCTTCTTTTAGCGCTTGGTTTAGTGTTTGCGACCGTCATTGTAGCGGGATATACCATTCATTGGATGATTCCAAGCATACCGCTTCCAGCCGCATTTGCGCTTGCAGCAATTTTATCACCGACAGATGTGGTGGCAGTAAGTGCTTTATCCAGCCGTGTGAATATGCCAAAGGGCATCATGAGACTGCTGGAAGGCGAAGGGCTGATGAACGATGCATCAGGACTTGTCGCCTTTAAATTTGCCATTGCTGCAACGGTGACGGGAGCTTTTTCAATTGCTCAGGCATCCTTTAGTTTTGTACTGATTGCAGCAGGCGGGTTATTGACTGGATTTATTCTATCCTTTTTTATCATTCGTTTTCGCTATTTCCTCCGCCGTTTAGGAATGGACGATGTCACAATGCATATCATCCTGCAAATCCTTACACCATTTGTGATTTATTTAGTAGCGGAAGAAATCGGTGTATCCGGCATTTTAGCTGTTGTGGCTGGCGGTGTGACACATGCCATTGAGCAAGACCGAATGGAAGCGAATTTAGCCAAGCTGCAAATTGCTTCATCAAACACCTGGAATATTATTTTATTTATTTTAAACGGCCTTGTTTTCGTCATACTTGGACTGCAGATTCCGGATGTTTCCACAGTTATTTTCCAGGATGAAGCCTTTAACAACATGCAGGTGATTGGCTACATCTTAATTATTACACTATGTCTCATGGTGCTGCGGTTCTTATGGGTATGGCTGTTCTGGGCAGGAAAATGGAGTGCAACGAAAAAGCAAAATGTGAAAAAGCCGAAGCTTCGCGCCTCGATGCTCATGACATTCTCTGGTGTCCGCGGGGCTGTGACATTGGCCGGTGCCTTCTCTATTCCATTTACGCTTGCGGACGGATCGCCATTTCCAGAGCGGCACTTGATTATTTTCCTCGCAGCTGGTGTGATTTTATGTACGCTCATTTTAGCCAGTGTGTTACTGCCTCTTTTATCAGAGAAAAAAGACAAGCAAGTCGACGTGGACTTGGATACAAAGATTCAGCATGCAAAACGAAAGCTGCTGAGAAGTGCCATTAAAACCTTAAAAGAAGGAATGAATGAGGACAACAGGGAAGTGTCTCTTTCACTCATCAATGATTATAGAATGAAGCTGAGAAATATCCAGCGTGAACCATACCAATTCGGGATGAGAAAACAAGAGCGAAAAATCAGACTGCACGGTATCAAAGCAGAACAGATGAAACTTCAACAATTAATTGAGGAAGAGAAAATTGACAAGGAAGAAGCCTATGAACTGCAAGAAAGATTTCATGAGCTGGAAATGCTGTATTCAAACTCCTTCAAAATTCGCTTTTCAAAGGTGAAGTTTCTGCGCTTGCTTCAATGGCTGCAATTATGGCGGCCGAATCAGCACATTTCAAGCGGCATTTTAGAAAACGAGGAATCGTACAAACAAATCCGTAAGAAAACCGCTGAAGCTGCAGTAGATTCGATCAAACATCATATGACAGATGAAAACCAACAAACGTGCCACCAAGTCATTGGTTTTTACAATCAAGTGATTTTCCGCTGTGAACACGGTCCAAGCTTCTTCCAGCAAAAAGACCGTTCATTTGACCGGAAGAAAAAAGAGCTGAACTTCCAAGCTGTACAGACGATTCGAAATGAAATTCAAACCTTATATGAAGACGGTGAGATCAATCGTGATATTGCCCATCATTTAAGGGAGTATATCAATGACATGGAAGCTGTTCTGCTCACCAATACGTGATGTTGTCATCTTCTCCCCCATGTTTTATGATGAAGAAAGAGAACAAGCAGGGGGGATCAATGATGGCGTATTATGGAGCAATTGAAGCTGGGGGTACAAAATTTTGTTGTGCAATCGGCAATGAGCATGGAGACATCTTAGAGGAAATGACGATTCCGACAGAGCACCCGGAGAAAACAATACAAAAGCTCATTCCATTTTTTGAGCAGCATGACATTGCAGCATTAGGGGTTGGCTCCTTTGGACCCATTTGTGTTCAAAAGGATGATCCTTCATACGGTTATATCATGAACACGCCAAAAGTGGAGTGGAAGCATTATCCGTTCATTCCTGAGCTTGAGAAGCAATTAGGTGTCCCAGTATCCTTTACAACAGATGTCAATGCCGCAGCACTAGGTGAATTAACAAAGGGGGCAGCCAAAGGGCTAAGCAGCTGTTTGTATATCACGGTCGGTACAGGCATTGGTGCGGGAGCTGTTGTGAAAAATGAGCTTCTACATGGCCATTCACATCCTGAGATGGGACATATCCTTATCAGACAGGATGAATTGGATTCGTTTGCAGGTATCTGTCCGGCACATGGAAATTGTTTAGAAGGACTGGCAGCTGGACCAGCGATTGAGAAAAGGTGGGGGAAACCTGCCAAAGAGCTTACGAAGGAAGAAGCGGTTTGGTCACTTGAGGCGGATTATTTAGCGCAGGCGCTTATGCAGTACTCGCTCATTTTAAGCTCAGAGCGCATCATCATGGGCGGAGGCGTCATGAAGCAAAAGCAGTTATTCCCACTAATTCGTGAGAAGCTGGCTGCTTATGTCAATGATTATGTGGACCTGCCGCCGCTTGATACATACATTGTCTCCCCAGGACTTGAGGACAAGGCTGGCATGACAGGTGCGCTGCTCTTAGCCATCGAAGCGAAGAGAAACGCCTGATAATAGAGTTTTGAAGCACAACATGAGATAATGAAAGAGATGGAATCTATAAAAAAGGTGGTTGTTAAAATGGTCAAAAGCTTGAATGAAACCGTAACATTGAATAACGGAGTCGAAATGCCTTGGTTTGGTTTAGGTGTATTCAAAGTGGAGGACGGCAATCAAGTGGTAGATGCCGTAAAAGCAGCCATACGAAACGGATATCGCAGCATTGATACGGCAGCTGTTTATAAAAATGAGACAGGCGTAGGAAAAGCGATTAAAGAATCTGGCGTGAAACGAGAAGACTTATTTATCACATCTAAAGTATGGAACACAGATCAAGGCTATGACAAAGCGCTTGAAGCGTTTGACGCAAGCTTAAACCGATTAGGTCTTGATTACTTAGACCTCTATTTGATTCATTGGCCTGGACCAAATGCAGATACATTTAAAGACACATGGCGCGCACTTGAGAAGCTTTATAAAGACGGGAAAGTCAGAGCCATTGGAGTCAGCAATTTCTACATTCAGCATTTAGAAGAGCTGTTAAAAGATGCTGAGGTTGTTCCAGCTGTGAACCAAGTTGAATTTCATCCGAAACTGACACTTGTTGAACTGCGTCAATATGCAAAGGAAAAAGGCATTCAAATTGAGGCATGGTCTCCGCTGATGCAAGGGAAGCTATTAGATCATGACGTATTGAAAGACATTGCTGCACGCTACAACAAATCTGTTGCTCAAGTCATCTTGCGCTGGGATCTGCAAAGCGGTGTTGTGACAATTCCTAAATCAATCAATGAAGAACGCATTAAACAAAATGCAGACATCTTTGACTTCGAGCTTTCCAAAGAAGACATGGAAAAAATCGATGCATTAAACAATAACGAACGCGTCGGCTCAAATCCAGAGACAATGACGGTTGGTTTTGAATAAATAATAAAATCCTCTTTCTTATATGAGAAAGAGGATTTTTTACGTACTGCTTCGGCGCACAGCCAAGAGCATGATAAAAGATAAGATCACAATACAAATCGTCCAGGCCCAAGCGAGCTCCATTCGTCCAGAATCAATCGCCACATAGATAGCGGTTGGAAGAGTTTGCGTTTTTCCCGGGATGTTGCCGGCAAACATTAAGGTCGCCCCGAATTCCCCAAGGGCTCTGGCAAAGCTGAGGACGCTGCCTGACAAGAGGGAAGGCAGGGCAAGTGGTACTGTAATATAGGCAAAGACTTGGAATGAATGAGCACCATCTACTTTTGCAGCCCCTTCAATATCTGACTCAATCGTAGAAAATCCAGCTTTTGCTGATTGATACATAAGCGGGAATGCCACAACCGTTGATGCAATTACCGCCGCCCACCATGTGAAAATGACCGGCTGGTGGAAGATCCATTCAATTGCTTCCCCGATCATGCTATGCCTTCCGAATATGACGAGCAATAAAAACCCTACAACCGTTGGCGGGAGGACAAGCGGCATCATCAAGAGTGTTTCTACGATCATTTTCCCTTTAAATGATGTTCGCGCCATCCAATAGCCAATCATTGTACCAAAAACAGTTGCCAGCAGCCCGCTCACAACGGCAACTTGCACGGACAGCCAGATGGGAGATAGAAATTCTTCAGTCAGCATGGGCATTATGTCACTTGAAAGCCGTACTTTTTAAAAATGGATTTGGCTGCTTTTGATTGTAGAAATTGAAAAAAGGACTTGGCTTCCTCTAAATGTTCTGTCCCTTTTACGATCCCTATCGGGTAAATGATCGGGGAATGCATGTCCTGATTGGCTTCAGCCGCAATCTTTACTTTTTTGGAAACGAGGGCATCTGTCTTATACACAACACCTGCTTCCACATTTCCTGTTTCTACGTAGCTTAAAACCTGCCGTACATCCTTGCCGTACACAGTATTCTTTTTCACTTGATCCCAGATGTTCAGTTTTGTAAAAATCTCTTTGCCGTATGTACCAGCAGGAACGGATTCAGGTGTGCCAAGAGCAACCTTTCCTTTTATGTGCTCGACATCTTGAAAGCTTTTAATAGAGGAAGAGTGATCTTTTGGCACAATGAGTACAAGCTCATTTTGGATGGCATCCTTGATAAAATGTTGATCGATGTCTCCAGATTTCACAAGCTCATCAAAGGGCGCTTCAGCTGCAGAGAAAAAGAGATCCGCCTTTGCCCCTTGCGCAATTTGCTGCTTCAATGCGCCGGATGACCCGAAATTATTTGTTAATGTCACATTCGGATGCTCATCGTTAAAGGCAGATTCAATTTCTTTAAGTGCATCCTGAAGACTTGCCGCAGCTGAAATGACAAGCTCTGTTTTTTTGGTTGTTGTATCCGATGACTTCATCTCTGTTTGACACCCGCTCAGGAGCAAACAGATGGCGATGAAGGCGAAGAACGTATACTTCATGTTCACACCTCTTATTATTCAATATCATCTGTATCCTTTATTATAAGCAAACTTATTTGACCATTCATAGGCTTTCAGTAAAAAGAGAAAAGAAAAAGCCGCCAGAAGGCGGCTTTTATTGCTGATAAAAACGGAGCAAATTCCCATTGATCACTTTGTCTGATAAGGAAAGCTCTTTATTGGCTTTTTCGATATAAGGCTGACACACCTCATCCTGTTCAACAGGTTCTTTTGTTTTTTGATCATAGCAGGTGTTCTTTGTATAGAGATAATCATCTGTAATAAAGTTCCCGTTTCTCAAAACAGCAAAAGGCGTCCGTTCGTTTGAAAATAAGTCATTGCCAAATTGAATGGCATCCTTCGTTTCAATACCGAGTAAGTGCAGGAGTGTCGGCTTCACGTCGATTTGCCCAGCTGTTTCAGAGATTGTCTGCGGTGCTTGATCTGTGACTCCCGGAATGTAAATCAAAAATGGAACACGCTGCAATTTCACAGCATCATACGGTGTAATCTCATCTTTTTTGAGCAGCTCTGCCATTGCCTGATGATGTGCCTCGGAGATGCCATAGTGATCTCCCATGAGAACAAACATTGTATTGTCATAAAGTCCTTCTTCTTTCATGCGGTCAAAAAAGTTCTTAATGGCTTCATCCTGATAGCGGACGGTCGTCACATAGCGGTTTAAAATGGCGCTGGACGAATCATATTCATCAATCAATTGATCCTTTGGATCAATTTCAAATGGAAAGTGATTGGTCAAGGTAATGAACGTGCTGTAATAAGGCGCCTTCAACTTTTTTAAATAATCAATGGATTGGTCAAAGAAGTCGATATCCTTTAAGCCCCAGCCAGTTGAATTCTGTTCATTGACCTGATACGAATCGACATCATAAAAGCGGTCAATCCCAAACGCTTCATACATCACATCACGATTCCAAAACGTTTTATTATTCGCATGAAATTGGACGGATTGATAGTTCTCTTTTTTCAACTGCTTGTATAACGTGTCGTATTCGTTGTCACTAGCTGTGAAAAAGACAGCGCCGCTGCTAGATGGATAGAGGGAATTTGCGACAATAAACTCTGAATCCGACGTCTTCCCTTGCTCAGTCTGCTGATAAAATTCATCAAAATAAAAACTCTTTTTAGCGAGTTGATTTAAAAAGGGGGTGATGTATTGTCCATTCACCTTTTGATCAACGACAAATTGCTGGGTTGATTCGAGTGAAATGAACACAACGTTCTTGCCTTTAGCAAGTCCAAAATACTCTTCGTTTGGTGCACTGTAATCAGCTTTTGTGTAGTTTGCTACGGTTGAAAGTGTATCTTCATCTGCAAAGGCTTTTTGTCCAATACGCGCTGTTTGGGCAGCGCCGTCATACAGGTGGAACTGGAACAGCCCAAGGTTTCGAACAATCACTTCTCGATCATAAGAGCTTGTCAGAAAGCGAGGGTGATCCAGCATGGCTGAACTGACATGAAACAATAGAAAGCTGCAGCACACGGCATAATATGTTTTGATCGTCTTGAAGGAGGCTTTTGGCGCTAAAGGTTTGCGCTTTAACAGCCAAGCCAGCACCACGAAATCAATGAGCATCAGCAAGAACAGCGGGTGGAATAATTCTGTCATACTGCTGCCCATATCTCCCATGTTTTTCGCTTGGAATAATACAGGGATCGTAATGAAATCAATATAAAATCCATAAAAAATCGTATTCGATATGAGAATCGCCGTCAAAATCAAATTTGCGGTCAATAAAAAAAACTTTTGCTTCGTTTCATTTAAAAAAAGAGCAATCCCAAACAAAGGGAGCAAAAAGCTAAGTGGATTGATCAAAAGCAGCCATTCATGAAACAGATTGGCTGTTCGTATGTGAAATCCGAATTGATAAATGATGTATGTTTTCATCCACATGAAGAGGATGGAGTACACTAAAAACCAGTGATCTTTGAAAAACGCTTTCATTTATGTAGCTCCTCACCATTCTGTATTCAGCTGCAAGGCAAAAACACTTATCTTAAACCTACTAAAAAAATGAGGAATGATCAATTCATATCCTGTGTTTTTTGGAAATCTCTTTTTGATTCATTAGAATGGGATGGATATGCCGCAGATGACAGCGATGTAATAGCAGGTAACGACGGTAAGAGCAGCCAGTACGACTTGTTCTCCTGCGCTGCCTGTTTTGACATAGAAGGGAAGACGCACTTTAATAGAAGCTGGAAATAAAAATTTAATCCCGTTCACTGTTCCTGCATCCAGGATGAGATGGCTTGCCATCCCGACTAGTAAACCGATACTTAGGCTGTCATTTGGAATGTATGTTGTCGCTAGAAAATAAATGATCAGCAAAAATAATAAACTGTGTGTAAACGTGCGATGACCGAACACACTGCTGATCAGCGCCGAGAGCAGCGGGAATTTTCTGCCGATCTTACTTTTTGTATGGCAAAGGTCAGGGATCAGGGCACCTGCTGATCCAGCGGCAGCCATTATCACTGGGTCGAATCCATAATAGTAGGCAACGGCAGTGGAGGCGGCAATTCCGCCCATGATGTGTGTTTTTCCTGTCATGATGCGTACTCCTGTTCTATCTTAGTTCAAGTACTCACTATATCAAGGGTGGATTCATTCAGCAAGGCTTATTTCTAAAGAAAAAGAGGCCAAAAGGGTTGGCTGAATGGAAAAACATTCTATAATAAGGGGGAAGTCATGTTGATACTAACGATAAGGATGCGATTCGGATGGGTAATGCAGACATTTTAAAAGAAATTGTTCTTGTACATTATGAAGTCAGCCGTAAATTAAACCGCAAGTTACTTGAGTTAGAGAAAGACATCACGCCTCCGCAGATATATGCTCTTTCTATTTTGATACAAGGAAAAGTATCACATGCTGAAGAGCTGAAGCAAAGACTCTCCTTAAACCCTGGTGCAGCCTCTATTGCGCTCAATAAATTATGTGAGCAGGGTTATATTCAGAGAGAACGGGACAAGGACGATTCATCACTTGTTCGTTTAGAAGTCACGGAAAAAGGGATGGCGATTTATGAAAAGCATACACGTCTTTTCGGAAAAGTGATTCAGCATATGATGTCAGACTTCACAAAGGAAGATTTAAAAACCTTTCTGTCGTACTTGCAAAAAATGAGACAGACCTTTCATGATGATTGAGCCTCTTCCCTTGAATAAGTCTGAGCGCTGTAGCACAAATTAAACAGGCAATCGCATTTTATGAAAAGGGAGGAAACAGCGATGTCATTTTTCCAAAAGGATAAAAAGGCGAAAAGTGAGAAAGACCATCAGCAGGTAGATCAGCTGTTAGAGGAAGCAAGTAAAGAGCTAGCAGGCGACCCGCTTCAGGAAGCTGTACAAAAGAAGAAAAACAACCAACAATAAGCAGGTAAAGAGCAGAGAAACACTTCTCTGCCTTTTTTCTATGTTTTTCCCTTTGACAGATGTGAGAATGTTTGATAACCTTCGTGTAGTAAAAATGAATAGAAATCCTCACGCTATGTCTCAGTGAGGTAGAGGTTGCGCGGATGATGAGTCACTCATAGGAGAGATGGAATCGTAGATCATGAGAAAAAAGGCATCAGCGCCGAAGTGTAAAGAGAGCTCCAACTTTCTTTATGCTGGGTCTGCATTGAATAAATGCAGGACTGCCACGTCTTTAAAGCGTGGAGGGCTATCCGGAGATCAAGGTGTATGTTTTGAAAAGCATGGACTTTTGTTCAGGCTTTTTTTTATGTTCTGAGTAACAAAAATAAGGGTATGCTGTTAAAAAGGTAATCCATGATGAACATAAAGAATGCAAGTCATTGCTTCACAAATATATCAATGAAGATACTGCCGGGTCTGGTCCAAAGTGAATAAAACGGAGGTACGGAAATGGAACAGACAAAAAAATGGGGTTTTTGGTTATTGACGGCCTTTGTCGTCGGAAATATGGTAGGTTCAGGCATCTTTATGCTGCCAAGTACGCTTGCCCAGCACGCCAGTCCTTTAGGTGTGACGATGGCATGGCTTGTCACAGGCGGCGGTGTGCTGATGATTGCGCTTGTATTTGGGCATTTGTCCATTCATAAGCCGCAGCTGACGGCTGGACCACAAAGTTATGCAAGGGCGCTTTTTAAAGATCCGAAAAAAGGGAAAGCGGCCGGTTTTACAATGGTTTGGGGATATTGGGTGGCAAGCTGGATTAGTAATGTCGCGATTATTACAAGCCTTGCTGGTTATTTAACGACTTTTTTCCCTATTCTCACCGTGAAGACTGAGGTTTTTACCTTTGGAAAAGAAGCGGTCACACTTGGCCAGCTCATGACGTTTATCGTATGTACTCTTCTTCTATGGGGAACACATACCATTTTAATCACAAGCTTAAGTGCTGCGAGTAAATTGAATTTTATTACAACCTTTTCGAAGGTGCTTGGATTTGTCCTTTTTATTGTTGCGGGATTATTTGCTTTTCAAACGGCATTATTTGAACATTATTACTTCCCGGTTGAAACAGGCGGGGAAGGAGTGCTCGGACTTGGAGGCCAAATTCATCATGCGGCTATTTCCACACTATGGGCATTTATTGGGATTGAATCAGCTGTCATTTTATCAGGAAGAGCATCCTCACAGCGTGATGTGAAACGTGCGACGATTACAGGTCTTTTAATCGCACTTTCGATCTACATGATTATCACATTGATTACAATGGGCGTTCTGCCGCATGATCAACTGCAAGGCTCTGACAAACCATTCGTGGATGTGCTTCAGCTTATTATTGGGCCGGCTGGCGGAATTGTCATGGCACTGCTGGCGATTATTTGTTTGTTTGGTTCGATGCTTGGCTGGATTTTACTTGGTTCAGAAGTACCGTATCAAGCAGCAAAGGCTGGTGATTTTCCAGCAGTATTTGCAAAAACAAACAAAAAAGGAAGCCCTGCTTTCGCTTTGACTGTTACAAATATTATGTCACAGCTGTTTATCTTCTCTGTGATGTCACGTACGATTAATGAAGCTTTTACCTTTTTAACCACATCAGCGACACTTGCGTATCTTATTCCGTATATTGTGTCTTCCATCTACAGCTTTAAGGTCATCATGCAAGGTGACACATATGAGCTTCAAAAAGGAAATCGAACAAGAGACGGCATCATTGCACTTGTTGCGATGGGGTATTCGGCTTGGGTCATTATTTCAGGAACAGCCGACTTGAAAACTTTTGGTCTTGGAATCGGTCTATTCTTAGTGGGTATTTTGCTTTATCCATTCATGTCAAAAGGATTTGCCAAAGAAACGGTATAAGATAAGGAAGACGTTTCTCCAGAGATGGAGAAACGTTTTTTTATGACGCAGATGTCAATCGGTCCACAATGAACTCTAGCTGACCTTCTAGTGACACTGGGTCATTAAAGAAGTAACCGACTGGATCTATTTCAAATACACGTTTATTTTTGACGGCAGGAAGTGATGACCAAATGCTGCTTTGATAGACTTGGTCACCATTACTTTTTGAGCCGCTCCATGGACCTGTGAAAATATAGTCGCCTGCGAATTCTGGCAGCTTCTCAAGAGAAATGTTTGCATAGCCGACACCGCTGTCGATCGCTTCTTTTTTGACGACTTTCGGTGCTTTTAATTTCAGCTCGTCATAAATGATTTCTCCCCCGCGGCCAAAGGTGTTTCCAAAGATATAAATACCTTTATCAAATGGCGATACGATCGAAACCGTTTTGCTGCCGACAGCTTTTGTTACCTTTGGTTTCACCTCAGCAATTTTAGTATCCCATTTCGTGATCCATTCTGTTGCTTTTTTTGGTGTACCTGTCATTTTACCGAATTCTTTTAGCTGGTCTTTGAAGGAATATTGGTTGTATTTAACCGCTACAGTTGGGGCGATTTTTTTGTATTGATCAAACTTCTCGTCTTCTCCCCATGCAATAATCATATCTGGCTTCAAAGCGGCTACCTTTTCGACTGATGGGGTCCTTCCGAGATTCTTCACTCCATCTGTTTTCCCTTTATAAAAAGGGTTTTTAAAGATGGGTGATGTCGTAGCAACCGGCGTCTTGCCGAGTGTGACGAGGTCCCCGTAATAGCTTTCTGCAAGAAGCACTATTCGCTTCGGATTTTTCGGAAGCTTCACTTCTCCTTTGGCATCCTGATATGTGATCATGTCTTTCTTTTTCGTTGCAGATTGTTTATTTGAAGTGCTGCCGCAAGCGGCTGTAAAGATCATAAGGATGGATAAAGAAATCAAAAGAAATCCAGTTCGTTTTTTCACAAAAATTCTCTCCTATTCACTTTCCTTTGATAATGATTCTCATTTTCAATTTTATCGTACCATGATAGGTATAAAAATGCATCGGCTAATTTAGAACCAAAAGAAAAATGATGAAATTCTCACAAAAATAAAGAAATTTATCAGAACAGTGATTTCAAAAAGAAAAGAAAGTGATATACTAGACTTCGAGATTGATAATCATTATCACTAATAGAGAATAGACATGAACGGAAAGGAAGAGACTGGTTTTGGGCTCACAATCGAATAAACAGCTGCCAGCCAGCGATGATACGATCGATATTGTCACGAAGCCTTTTGGAACAGCAGCTGTTATCATCATAGGAATGATCGCTTTAGCATTTGGTCTTTTTTTATCAGTATCATTAGGAGCGGCAAACATTCATCTACAGACTGTATGGGAAGCCGTTTTTCATTTTGATCCACATCAAACTTCACATCAAATCATTCGGGAATTGAGGCTGCCGCGTACAGTTGGAGCTGCTCTCGTCGGTGCCTTTTTAGCCGTATCAGGTGCCATTATGCAAGGAATGACGAGAAATGCGCTTGCGTCACCTGAGATTATGGGTGTGACAAATGGTTCCGCATTTGCGATTGCCATTGCACTAGCATTTTTCCCTGGCCAATCTTCTTTTACATTAATTCTTTGGTCATTTGTTGGAGCCGCACTCGGTGCCTCTATTGTATTTGGTGTTGGTACTATGTCAAAAGGGGGGCTGACTCCTGTAAAGCTCGCACTAGCTGGTACAGCGGTTGGAGCACTTTTGAGCTCCATCTCCTCAGCCATTGCCATCCGTTTTGACGTCGCTCAAGATATGAGCTTTTGGTATGCTGGCGGAGTGGCAGGTGTGAATTGGAGTAACATTCATATCATCATTCCAGTTGCCATTGCAGGACTAATCATTGCAATGATCCTTGCTCGTTCGATCACGGTTTTAAGCTTAGGTGAAGAACTGGCGAAAGGGCTTGGACAGTATACGAAAACGGTCAAGGTGCTTGGTATAGTGGTTGTTATTCTTTTAACGGGTGCTGCCGTGTCGGTAGCAGGCTCTATTGGTTTTATTGGGCTTGTGATCCCTCATGTCACTCGGTTCTTGGTCGGAGTGGACTATCGCTGGATTATCCCATGCTCCGCTATCTTAGGGGCCACATTGTTAATTTATGCAGACATTGCTGCAAGGCTGGTCAATGCTCCGTTTGAAACGCCAGTCGGTGCCATTACGGCGATTATAGGCGTTCCTTTCTTCTTATACTTAGCTAGACGTGAAAGGAGCGGGATTTAAATGGAAATGGTGCAGCAAGCAAAGAAAAAGAAATATCAACGAACGATGCTCATGATTTTTTTCGCGATCGTAGCTGTGTTTCTCATTAGTTTAAATACCGGAGAAATTCGGATCTCTCCGATGGATACATTGAAAACACTTTTTGGATTCGGAAGTGAAATGGATGAACTCGTATTATTCGAGTTCAGGCTTCCAAGAATGGTCATCGCTTTACTTGTCGGCGCTTCTATCGCTGTATCAGGAGCGATTTGGCAAGGTGTTTCTCAAAATGGTTTAGCTGACCCAGGTATTCTTGGTGTCAATGCCGGTGCAGGCTTTGCCGTTGTGCTATTTATCTTTGCATTTCAAGGCACGATGACAAATTCAGGTGATCTTACAATTTTTATACTGCCGCTTTTCGCGTTCGTAGGTGCAGGCTTTGCTGCATTTCTCATCTATGTGTTAGCGTGGAAAAAAGGCATCACACCTGTTCGATTGATTTTAACTGGTATTGGTGTGAATGCTGCGTTTTCAGCAGCAATTGTGGTCATCCAGTTGAAAATGAGCCCAAATGATTTTAACCAAGCTATCGTGTGGTTATCTGGAAGCATTTATGGCTCGAGCTGGACGTATGTCCTATCTGTTCTGCCATGGATGCTGATTTTCCTTATATTAGCGCTTGTCAGATCACGCTACTTAAACATTATGAATTTAGGTGATCAGCTGTCCTATGGATTGGGCATTTCTGTTCATAAAGAAAGAAGTCTTCTCATGCTGATTGCCGTTGCATTAGCAGGTGCGAGTGTTGCTGTTGCAGGAAGTATCTCTTTCCTAGGATTAGCCGCACCGCACTTAGCTAGAAAGCTTGTTGGGCCAAAGCATCAAGGAATGATACCGGCCTCCGCGCTGATTGGCGCGCTGTTATTATTACTGGCAGATACAATTGGCCGCGTCATCCTTGCACCATCAGAAGTGCCAGTTGGCCTTGTCGTTTCTGCTTTAGGCGCACCTTACTTCATTTACTTATTGATGAAATCGAACTAATGAGGAAGGAGAGACAACATATGAAATCGCTCGAAACAGAAAAGCTTTGTATCGGTTATCAAGACCGTTTGATTGTAGAAGATTTGAATGTCAGCATCCCAAAAGGCAAGGTGACAACACTGATTGGACCGAATGGCTGCGGGAAATCAACCATTTTAAAAACGATGTCTCGTATTATGAAGTCCAATCGAGGAGCTGTTTACTTAAATGGCAAGGCTATCCATGAGACGCCGACAAAAGAAATTTCAAAACAAATGGCGATCTTACCGCAAACGCCCGAAGCACCAAGTGGATTGACAGTGTATGAGCTCGTGTCATATGGACGTTTCCCGCATCAAAATGGGTTTGGCCGTTTATCAAATGAAGATAAACGAATCATTAGGTGGGCACTTGAGGAAACGGGAATGATTGCTTTTCATGATCGGCCAATTGAAGCACTTTCCGGCGGACAGCGTCAGCGTGTATGGATTGCGATGGCACTTGCCCAGGAAACAGAGCTGCTCCTATTAGATGAACCTACGACGTATTTGGATCTTGCACATCAGCTCGAGATTCTTCAGCTGTTAGAACGCTTAAATAGAGAGCAGGGCCGAACTGTGTTGATGGTCATCCATGATTTGAATCATGCGGCGCGTTTTTCACATTACATGATTGCCCTCAATCAAGGGAAAGTCATAAAAGATGGTACGCCTCATGAGGTCATGACCAAAGATGTACTCAGTCGGGTATTCCATATTGATGCAGAAATTGTGCTTGATCCTAGAACGAATAAGCCGATCTGTTTAACCTATGACTTAATGAATCATGAACGAAAGCTAGAAGCTGTGAATGGATAATAGATGTAAAGGAACCCGGTGCAGCTGCCGGGTTTTTTTGCATGTTTGAAACTTCCTCGTGCTGCCATTTTCTCCAGTTGATATTTTTTCGCTTTTATGCGGAAAAGAGGTACTTTTTTACTTTAGACAATGGTAATATACGGTTAGAGATCATAGCTAGAAAGGAAAGAGATGCGTGGAAACAGCAAAAATATTGATTGCAGATGACGAAGAAGCAATTGTGAAAATGGTTGAACGCGTATTAAAAAAAGAAGGATTCAAGCATATTTATAAAGCCTACCATGCAGATGAAGCATTAGATATTGTCAAAAACGAGGACATCCACCTCTTACTTCTAGATGTAATGATGCCCGGTAAGTCTGGTTTTGACGTTCTGCCTGAAATCAGAAAGTTAACGAAAGTGCCTATTTTCTATTTAACTGCAAGAACGTCTGATGTCGATAAACTGACGGGCTTTGCACAGGGGGCAGATGATTACATCACAAAGCCATTTAACCCGCTTGAGCTAGTGGCTAGAATTAAGGCTCACCTAAACCGAACATATATCTCCTTACAGGAGGAGCAAGAAGACACTCAAAGCCAATATCATTATGCCCATTTCTCCTATCATCCTCATGCAGCCGAATTGAAAGTAAGAGGAGAGGTGACGGCATGTTCTGCTCAGCTTCTTTCTTTGCTGAAGTACTTTTGTGACCATCCGAATGTGGTTCTCTCAAAAGATCAAATCTATGAGAAAGTATGGGGCGTCCCATCATATGGTGATAACAACACTGTCATGGTTCATATTCGAAAGCTGAGGGAAAAGATTGAATTAGATCCGAGTCAGCCAGAATATATTGTGACGATCCGTGGTATGGGATATAAATTTATACCGCACCCTGCAAAGGTCCTTCAATAATTTATGAATTTACGAGCAAAACTTTTCTTTCACTTTGTCGGACAAATGTTTATTGTGATTGCCATTCTGACGATCGGCAATACGTTCTCTGAGAACTTATATTTAAATAAATACTATGAGAACATGACCGAAACTGGTTTAACAAAAGCTGATGGAGATACACTCATGAGCTGGCTTTATTTTAACGAGGATGGAAAAATGGAAGCCGACGATCAGCTCAAGCAAGCAGTGGAAAAAAGAGACGGCTGGCTGCAAGTGATTGATTCAAAGAAGAATACCGTTTATAGCTATCACCGCCCTAAATCAATTCCAACGTCTTATCAAAAGGATGAAATGATCAAGATCTTTGAAAAAAGAGAATTTAAAGATTACAAGATGTACTTCTGGCCAATTGAGATTGATCAAGAAAGTTTTACTGTGTTATATGGGTTCAAAACGAACAGCACAAAGGTAGCCAATTATCTGAAACAGCACGAGAAAAATTTGGCTGCATTATCTCAATATTCGGTTGAAACGAAAGAATTCTTGAAGAGAATGAATGGATCGGTTCATTTGTTCAATGAAGAAGGAAAATATTTAAAAGGCATTCGGGCCAACACTAGTTTGAAACATAACGTAACAGATGTTGAATTGCTCAAGTATCAATCGAAGCCTTGGGAGTTTAGAAGTGACCTCACTTATATGAAGGTGAATAAAAACCTGTATATCATCGTCTCGGTACCAAATAAAGTATACAGCCCAGACGAGCTTTACGATAAAGAGAGAGACGCTTTAAATCAATATACAACCATCTTAATTGCAGGTCTTGCACTCACTATTATTATTGTCATGACATTGTGGTATTCGTATCGTTATGGGCTGCCAATTTATCACATTATTCGCTGGCTGATTTTCTTATCAAAAAATAAATTGCAGGAACCAACAAATAGAAAGGGAATTCCAGTCAGTAAAAATAAAAAGGGCCGTATTAAGCGGGAATACCGATTATTTGAGGATATCCTAAAAACAATGGATCAGCTCACGCTTACATTAAAAGAGAATGAAGCAAACCGAAGAAAAATTCAAACCACAAGGGAAGAATGGATTGCAGGATTGTCTCATGATTTGAAAACGCCTCTAAGTACGATTTACGGCTATGGACTCATGCTTGAATCCGATCAATATCAATGGTCCAAAGAAGAAGTCATGGAAATGGGACAGGTGATTCGTGAGAAATCAGAATACATGTCGACACTGATTGAGGATTTAAACCTCACATACCGATTGAAGAATGGTGCCCTGCCTATTAATCGGAAACCGGTTGAACTCAGTGAATTTTTAACTTCCATTATGGACGAGTTTTCAAGAAGCTCTTCATCTGAGGATTATCCATGCTCCTTTGAAGATCAAACAGATGGTGTCATATTTGAGATCGATAAAGCATGGTTCAGACGAGTGATTGAGAACCTGCTGGCGAATGCAGTGAAGCATAACGAAAAAGGCACTCATATTACAGCAGTTTTATCTGAAACAGAGGAAGAAGTTCGGATCGAAATGAAAGACAATGGCCGCGGAATGGCACAGGAAACGGTGGATCACCTATTTAACCGCTATTACAGAGGAACAAATACAAATGATCCAACGAACGGAACAGGTCTCGGGCTTGCGATAGCAAAAGAGCTCGTCTTGCTGCATGACGGTGATATTCAAGTTGAAAGTGAACTAGGCACTGGAACAACTATTGCGATTATCCTAAAAAAATCATCACCTGTAAAATAGCCAAAAAACGATTTTCTTTTCTAAAGGAGATCGTTTTTTCCTGTTTTAGGATTGAAATCAATTTTGTAAACGATTACAATAAAATTGTTAACGTGAACAAATTATTTTTATCTATATGAGAAATGGGGGAGTTTGATGAAAGCCTTTTTAGATGAACAGTTTTTACTCAACAGTCAGACGGCGGAAAAGCTATACCATGAGTTTGCTAAGGACCTTCCAATTATAGATTACCATTGTCATTTAAGCCCCAAAGAAATCTATGAAAATAAAACCTTCCATAATATCACCGAAGCATGGCTTTACGGAGATCATTACAAATGGCGTGCCATGAGAGCAAATGGCATACCCGAATCGCACGTCACAGGGGATGCCTCAGACTATGAGAAATTTCTGGCGTGGGCGAAGACCGTTCCCATGACCATTGGAAACCCGCTCTATCACTGGACTCATTTAGAGCTGAGACGATATTTTGGAGTTGAAGAACTTTTAAACGAAAAAACCGCACACATCATCTGGCAAAAAGTAAATGAAAAGCTGCAAGGAGAGGGTTTTGGTGCAAGAGACTTCATTGTGAAATCGAACGTTGAAACAGTCGTGACAACAGATGATCCAGTCGACTCGCTTTGCTATCATCAAAAACTGCGGGAAGAAGGATTCACTGTGCAAGTACTGCCCGGATTTCGGCCTGATAAGGCACTTGATATAACGAATCACCTATTTACAGCGTATGTTCACGAACTGGCAGAGGCTTCATCTACTCCAATCCAATCCTACCAAGACTTTTTGAAAGCACTCCGTACAAGAATTGATTTTTTCCATGAACAGGGCTGCCTGATCTCAGATCATGCCATTAACGAAATGACGTTTGAAGAAACGACGGAAGAAGAAGTGGAAGCCATCTTTTATAAAAAAATGTCGGGGCATTCATTGACGGAAAAAGAGAAGATCAAATTTAAAACACAAACATTCATAAAGCTAGGTCAGGCTTACTATGAGCGGGGCTGGGCGATGCAGCTTCATATCAATGCGCTTAGGAACAACAATACGAAAATGTTTGAGCGGCTTGGGCCAGATACAGGGTATGATGCGATGAATGATGAAGACATTGCCAAGCCGCTTTGCAGAATATTGGACCGTTTAGAACAAGAACAGGCACTGCCAAAAACCATTCTTTATTCCTTGAATCCTAGGGATCATGTTGTGATTTCCACATTGGCTGGAAGCTTTCAAGACGGGACGACACCTGGGAAGATCCAGCACGGCACAGCTTGGTGGTTTAATGATACGAAACAAGGGATGACAGAACAGATGATGGCTCTATCCAGTATTGGGCTGATCAGCCGTTTCATTGGGATGCTGACAGATTCACGAAGCTTTTTGTCGTATACAAGGCATGAATATTTTCGAAGACTGCTTTGCGATATCATTGGAGATTGGGTAGAAAAAGGAGAAGCCCCTTATGATCTTGAGCTGTTAGGGGGAATCGTGAAAGGAATCAGCTATGAAAATGCCAGACAGTATTTCCAATTTGACCGGGCAAATCAGCTCAAGCACCAACCAAACAAAATGACATGAAGAAAATGAAAGCGGTTTTATGATAAGATGGTAAAAATCATAAAAGGCGGAATAGCATGACAGTCACAATTAAAGACATAGCAAAATTGGCAAACGTCTCTCATACCACGGTATCAAGGGCTTTGAATAACAGTCCTTTTATTAAAGAGAAGACAAAACAAAAGATTTTGTCGATTGCAAAACAGCTGAATTATTCACCGAATGTCCATGCGAGAGGCCTAGTATCACAAAAATCATTCACAATTGGTCTGTTTTTTACGAGTTTAACAGAAGGCACATCTTCAAGCTTCTTTGTGGATGCGTTAAAAGGTGTCAACAGCGTCATGACAGAGTATTATAATCTCTTTGTAAGAGGAATTGACGACTTTCACGATTACACAACCATTCATAAACAACGCTACGATGGCATTTTGCTCATGAGTCAAAGCGAACACGATGAAGCATTTATCCATCATGTGAAGAAACAGGGCATTCCCATCATTGTGCTGAATCGCCGTGTAGAAAGTCATGAGGTCATGAATATATTAGCAGATGATAGTCAAGGAGCTTACCAGGCTGCACACCATTTCATTCAGCAAGGTCATGAACAAATCGCCATCATTGAAGGGAAAAAAGGCTTTAAATCAACTCAAGAAAGAAAAGCTGGTTTCCTGCAAGCGTTAATTGATCACCAAATACCTATGAAGAAAGAATATATGATGAAAGGCGACTATCATATGAAAAGCGGCTATGAATCAATGGAATCGCTGCTGGCCCTTGATGATCCGCCAACAGCGCTCTTTTGCTCAAACGATGACATGGCGATTGGTGCAATGAATGCATTATTTGCAAAAGGCAAAACGTGTCCAGGTGATATTTCTATTATTGGTTTTGATGATATTGCCTTTTCATCCTATACCACACCTGCATTGACAACGGTGAAAAAACCGATTGAAAAAATGTGTGCACTTGGAGCAGAAGCTATCCTTTCAGTGATAAACGGTGAAGAGCAAGAAGAGGATCATATGGAAAAAGTGTATGTCCACACAGAGCTGATGATCAGAGATTCAGTCAAAAAGGTGCAGTAATCTGCACCTTCTTAGATAAATGTTCACGTGTGCATAATACTTGGAGAGGGGAATCCATTTGAAACGATTATCAAAAGCCATATACCCGGCACCTGAGTATCCGGAAACGATTTTGCAGATTGGTGAAGGAAATTTTATGCGAGGATTTATCAATTGGCACATCCAGAAGCTGAACGACTGCACAGATTTTAAAGGAAGAGCGGTTGTTGTTCCTCCTCGAAAAGGATCGGTAGCAGCATTAAATGAACAAGATGGCTTGTACACATTATGTATTCAGGGATATCATGACCAGCAAGAAATGAATGAACGTATGATCATCCAATCGATTAGCAGAGGAATTAGTACGTATACGGATTACGAGGAATTTTTACACGTAGCGGAAAACCCGGATCTCCGCTTTGTTTTCTCAAACACGACAGAGGCAGGACTTGTGCTCAGAAAGGAGGATCGTTTGGAGGATCGGCCGCAAGCCAGTTTTCCAGGAAAGCTGACAGCGTTCTTGTATCACCGGTTTAAAGCATTTGCTGGAGATGAGCAGAAAGGACTGATCATTCTGCCTTGTGAATTGGTTGAACAAAATGGTGATCGATTGAAGGAATATGTGATCCGTATGGCAGCTGAGTGGGAACTGCCGCCTGCGTTTTTTACATGGATTAAGGAAGCCAACACGTTTTGTAATACGCTTGTGGACCGGATTGTCCCTGGATTCTCTAAGAAAGCGGCTGACATCGTACGAAAGGAAGAAGGGTATATCGACGAATTGCTTGTCACGGCAGAATATTATCATCTTTTTGTCATTGAAGCGCCCGCTTTTGTGAAAAAGGAGCTCCCCTTTCAAGAAGCAGGATTAAATGTACTTTTTGTAGAGGATATTGCGCCTTATCGTATGAGCAAGGTACGAATTTTAAATGGTGCACATACGGCGATGGTGCCGATTGCCTATTCATGCGGTTTAGAAACTGTAAAGGAAGCTGTGGATGATGAGCATGTTGGTCCGTTCATCCGGCGTATGCTGAAGGAGGAAGTATTGCCAGGGCTTGAACTCCCTGAAGATGAGCTTCTTCTTTATACACAATCCGTTTGGGATCGTTTTTGCAATCCATTTGTAAAGCATCAATTGCTGGATATTGCGCTGAATGGGGTATCCAAATTCCGAACCCGTAATCTTCCGTCATTGCTTGATTATGTCGAGCGAAAGAAACAGCTGCCAATGAAACTTGTGTTTTCACTTAGCAGTCTCATTTATTTCTACAGAGCACATGCAGGAAGGGTAAAGGATGATGAAACTGTGCTAACGCTCATGAAGGAAGCATGGGACGAGGAAAACCATTCTAATGAAGGAGTTGCAGCGAAAATTCTTTCATGCGAGTCATTATGGGGCAGAGATTTAACAGATATAAATGGATTGAGTCAAGCTTTAGCTGATCAGCTTACCCTCATACAGACGCATGGGATGAGAGCAGCTGTTCATCGAATGATGCTTCATCAATATGAAAGTCAGGGGGAGAAAGCATGAAAGACTTTATTGTCATCCACCCTTCAGATAATGTCGGTATTGCTTTAAAAGGACTTGAGCAAGGGGAGGAGCTGCAGCATCAAGGACATACGATTATCTTAAAAGAGACCGTCGCCAAAGGTCATAAGTTTGCATTGGCTGAAATCAAGCAAAGAGAGAATATTATCAAATATGGCTATCCCATTGGTCATGCAGTGACTGCTATTTCTGCTGGAGAATGGGTGCATACGCATAATATCAAAACCAATCTATCTGGCAAGCTGGAATACGAATACCAGCCTTCATTATCAGAAAACCCCTATGAAAAAACGAATCTTACATTTAAAGGGTATAAACGAAAAAATGGCGGAAGCGGAATCCGCAATGAGCTTTGGATTGTTCCTACCGTTGGATGCGTGAATGGCATCGCCGATCAAATGATCCAAATATTCACCGCTGAAATGGGTGGAAACATCCATCCTTTTGAAACAGCCCTTGTATTAAAGCACAATTATGGCTGCTCACAGCTTGGGGACGATCATGAAAATACCAAAACCATTTTACAAAATGCGGTGAAGCACCCTAACGCTGGAGGAGTACTCGTTCTTGGACTTGGCTGTGAAAACAATGACATTGAGGATTTTCAGTCCACATTAGGTGAATATGACCGTACGAGAGTGAAATTTTTAAGAAGCCAAGAAGTAGGAGATGAGATTGAGACGGGAGTCGCTTTACTCAAGGAAATTTATGATGCGGCGAAAGAAGATCATCGTGAAGACATTCCGTTATCTGAGCTGAAAATTGGCTTGAAGTGCGGAGGATCAGATGGATTCTCTGGTATTACCGCAAATCCGCTTTTAGGCAGACTGTCCGATTTTCTTGTCGCGCAAGGCGGAACAACTGTGCTGACAGAAGTGCCCGAAATGTTTGGTGCTGAAACGATTTTAATGGAGAGAGCAGCATCAGAAGCGACTTTCGACAATATTGTGCAAATGATCAATGACTTTAAACAATACTTCATGGATCATCGACAGCCGGTATATGAAAATCCTTCCCCGGGAAATAAAGCAGGTGGAATTTCGACATTAGAGGATAAATCTCTTGGCTGTACACAAAAAGCAGGTACTTCTGATATTAAAGATGTATTGAAATATGGAGAGCTGCTGAAACAAAAGGGATTGAACCTATTAAGTGCACCTGGTAATGATTTGGTTGCTTCATCTGCACTTGCTGCTTCTGGCTGTCAAATGGTGCTTTTTACAACAGGCAGGGGGACACCCTTTGGTACGTTTGTGCCAACAATGAAAATCTCGACCAACACAGCCTTATATGAAACAAAAAAGCACTGGATTGACTTTAATGCCGGAGAACTGCTTGAAGATGTACCGGAAGATGTTGTATTAGAAAAATTCATTTCAACTGTCATTGATGTGGCGAGCGGGAAGCTGTTAAATCATGAAAAAAACAATTTTAGAGAGCTGGCTATTTTCAAAACAGGTGTCACACTTTAAGGCGACTGGGGGATGAGAAAGTGTCTAAAAAACGGGATTTGATGTATATCACAGCAGGAACGGTACTAACTGGAGTCGGAATTGCTCGTTTAGCAAAGCAAGTGAAGAAAAATAAGAAAGCAAACGGAATTGATCAAGTGCTAAAGCAGATAAAAGCACCGCAGTTCCAAGATCGTGAATTGAATGTGGTGCATTATGGAGCAGATGCGGAAGGGCAAGAGCTTTCAACAAATGCTATTCAGTCTGCCATTGATGATGCGCATCGGTTGAAAGGGGGACGGGTGCTGATCCCAGCAGGGACATTTATGACAGGTGCTTTAGAATTGAAAAGCAATGTAGAACTTCATCTGCATGAGAAAGCCTATGTGACATTCAGCCAAGACCCAAAGGATTACTTGCCTCTTGTACTGACAAGATATGAAGGGGTTGAACTTTATAATTATTCACCTCTTATTTATGCACACCATGCAGAAAACATCGCTATAACGGGAGCCGGAACCCTTGATGGCAGAGGGGATGAGCATCATTGGTGGCCTTGGAAGTATGGGACAAATGGCCAGCCCTCTCAGGATCGGGATCGCCAGCTTTTGTTTGAAATGGCGGAAAAGAGAATACCGGTAGAAGAAAGGGTATTTGGAGAAGGTCATTATTTAAGGTCGAGCTTTATTCAGCCATACCAATGTCAGCATGTGCTAATCGAAGGAGTGACAGTGAAGGATTCACCGATGTGGCAAATTCATCCTGTGTTAAGTGATAACGTCATCGTCCGCGGCGTTAAAATCATTGGGCATGGACCAAACACAGATGGTGTCAATCCGGAATCTTGCCGGAATGTGCTCATTGAAGATTGTTATTTTGATAACGGAGATGATTGTATTGCCATCAAATCGGGCAGAAACGAGGATGGACGGAGAATAGGGATTCCATCTGAAAACATTGTCATTCGTAGAAATGAGATGCGGGATGGACACGGCGGTGTGACGATCGGGAGCGAAATCTCTGGCGGAGTAAGGCATGTTTATGCAGAAGATAATGTCATGGACAGTCCGAACCTTGACCGGGCACTGCGTATTAAAACCAACTCTGTCAGAGGCGGCACCATTGAACATATTTATTTTAAAAACAATACAGTCAAAAGTCTAAAGCATGAAGTGGTCTGTATCGATATGATGTATGAGGAAGGAGATGCTGGTCCGCATCGTCCTGTTGTACGTCATATTAAAGTGGAAGGACTCAAAAGCAGCGGCGGACGATATGGTGTGAAAATAGCCGCATACGCACATTCTCCTGTGACTCACTTTAAAATGAAAGATTGTGCCATAGATGATGTGGCGTATCCATTATCTTTAGAGCATGCCGTTTCTCCTGCTTTTCAGAAAGTCGTCATCAATGGAGAACAAATCAATTCATTGAAGAGTGAAAAACAGTCTTTTTAGAGGCTGTTTTTTTGTTTTATGAACAGAAAAGACGCTTTTAGAAATCACATATACAACCTATCTGCACTGTAGTATAATATTCCCGAAATTAGAAAAGAATTGACGAAAGAGATTTCGTTAAGCAGTACATAAACCAGGGGGTTACTCATGAAAAAGTTAACAGCTATTTGGCTATCGTTATTGCTTGTGATGGGTGTTTTAGCAGGATGTGCAGGCGCTGAGACAGATCACAAAGCAAAAGGGTCACAAAATAAAGAAACGGCCACTGCGGCATTTCCCGTATCGATAAAAGATGCAGCTGGCAAAACAGTCGAAATCAAAGAACAGCCTAAACGAATTGTTTCGTTAATTCCAAGTAATACGGAGATTGCTTATGCACTCGGTCTTGAAGATAAAATGGTTGGACGATCAGACTTTGACAATTATCCAAAGGAAGTCGAAAAGGTAGAGAAGATTGGGGGACTGGAATTCAATGTCGAGAAGGTCATTTCCTTAAAGCCAGATCTTGTCTTAGCACATGCATCTCAGATGGGATCAAAAAATGGATTTAAACAGCTTGAAGATGCAGGGATCCAAGTGCTGACTGTAAATGATGCAACGTCCTTTAAGGATGTGTACAAATCAATCAATATGATCGGTGAAGCAGCCGGCGTGAAAGAAGCATCAACAAAGCTTGTAGACGAAATGAAAACAAAGCTGAATGACATCAAGAAACAAGCAGAGGGGATTTCGAAAGACAAGCAAAAAACAGTCTTTGTTGAAGTATCAGGTGCACCTGAAATCTATACAACTGGTAAAAATACATTTATGGATGAAATGCTTTCTGTTATCCATGCCAAAAATGCTGCAGGTGATCAAACTGGCTGGGTGCAAATGACGGAAGAATCGATCATCAAGCGAAATCCTGATGTCATCGTTACAATTGATGGATCAGGCTTAGCTGATTTGAAAAAAAGAGACGGCTGGAACGCAATGAAAGCAGTGAAAGAAAAACAAGTCTTTCAATTGAATACGGATCTCGCATCAAGACCGGGACCGCGATTGGTTGAAGGAGTCGAGGCTCTTGCGAAAAACGTCTATCCTGACACGTTCAAATAAATTGATCATCGCATATACACTAAGTGTTTTACTTCTTGTGATGAGCGTTGGAATGGGAATCTCCTTTGGAAGCTTAGGGATTCCCATTCCTTCTATTCTTCGTATATTTGTTCATGAATTATTCGGAGTGCAGTTTGGAACCATTGATTCCATCGATCGCAATATTATGATGAACATTCGGCTGCCAAGAGTCATATTAGCGGCATTAGTCGGAGCAGCACTTGCGTTATCTGGTGCAGCTTTTCAAGGTTTATTAAAAAATCCTCTCGCTGACCCTTATACGCTGGGGGTATCTCAAGGGGCATCAGTTGGAGCCGTAGCGACCCTGTTTTTCAGCTTGCAGCTCCCGCTTTTTGGCAGTTTCACACTGCCATTATTCAGTATGACAACAGCGCTTGTGACCCTTTGCCTCGTTCTCTTTTTTGCGCGTCTTGTTCATCGGGGGATGAGCATTTCTTCTTTAATTTTGACAGGAGTGATTTTCAGCTCTTTTTTGGGTGCGCTCATTTCATTGATGATTGCTTTAACAGGTGATGATCTAAAAGAGATCATTCATTGGCTGCTTGGCAGTGTGTCCATGAGGGGCTGGCGTTATATTGTGCTTTTTCTTCCTTTCTTTCTTATTGGGACCTTTGCGTTAATGTTGATGGGGCGGGATTTGAATGTGATGACGTATGGCGAGGAGAAGGCAAAGCTATTAGGTGTACATGTGAAAAGGAGCAAATATATTGTGCTGCTGGCGGGCTCGATCCTGACCGGAAGTGCAGTAGCGGTATCAGGGACGATCGGTTTTGTAGGACTTGTGATTCCTCATTTTATCCGCCTCTTAACTATCACAGATCATCGGCATCTGCTGCCTTTATCTATGCTGAACGGTGCTTCCTTTCTTGTATTAGCAGATGTGTTATCCCGTACCATCATTGAGCCGACTGAATTACCGATTGGCATCATTACTGCGTTAATTGGTGCACCTGTATTTGGCATCATCCTCATTCGTAAATATAGAGGGGGGACGCACGTATGATTCAAGTGAAGGAAATCAGAGGTGGATATGGAGAGAAAGAGGTCATTCGAGGCATTAATCTTGAAGTGAAGCAAGGAGAATTTCTCGGTATACTCGGTCCAAACGGGAGCGGTAAGACGACCCTTCTTAAAATGATGGCAGGGATTTTAGCACCTATGAGCGGAGAGGTGCGTCTCGGCGGTCACCTTATTCAATCCTATCAGCCAAAGGCGCTTGCGCAAAAGATGGCAGTTCTGCCGCAGAAAACGGACCAAGCTTTTTCATTTACGGTGGAAGAAACCGTCCAATTCGGTCGTTATCCATATCAAAAAGGGTGGCTGCAATCTGTCACGCGAGAAGATGTGCAGGTCGTCAGCAAAGTAATGGAACAAACGGGTGTTGCACAGTTTAAGAATCAATCCATCCATGAGTTAAGCGGAGGAGAACAGCAGCGTGTATATTTAGCACAGGCATTGGCGCAGCAGCCTGAATATTTATTGCTGGATGAACCAACGAGTTTCCTTGATTTAGCCTATCAAAAAGATTTGCTTGATTTAATTAAAGAAGAAACGACTTCCTCTAAGTTAACGGTCATTGGCGTATTCCATGATGTGAACATTGCTAGTTTATATTGTGATCGCCTGCTGCTACTACATGAAGGAAAGACAGACATGTTAGGACTGCCGCATCACGTCTTGACCACTGAACGAATCAACTGTGTGTATGAAACAAATGTGACGCCGCTCCAGCATCCATTTAGGGCTAACCCCCAGCTGATGGTTGAGCCTGCAGCCCCTTCAAAAGCATCAATTGTAAACATAGCGGATGGCTGGAGGACTTATAGCTCAGAAGGAATGACGTTTTCCATTAATCAGCCTCTTCGCATCCTTTCCTCACATAAGAAAAACGGCGGGTTCTTTTGGAAAAGGTCTATTGGAACGGGAAAGAAGACGCTTCATGAGCAGCTAGAGTCATCTGAAGATATGCTGTTTTTCGAGCAAGCTAACGGATTAGCACAATTTGCCGCAGAAGACGCCGAAGACGATATGATCCTTTGCGGCATGCTTCAGCAAGAAGAGTTGGCCATTTGGCTTATCCTGAAACGATCTTTATCAGACGGAGCAGCTGTTCAGCTCATGGGGCAGCTTATGCACATCATGAAGCAAGAAACAAGCATTCCAATCCATCATCTTTGTATTGCTACACCCAATACGCATGAAACGGAAGATGCTGACCTTTTACACGAAAGATTAGGACAAAAGGTGCATGGGCTTCTTCAAAAGTTGAATGCCATTCAAAAGTGAACCAAAATGGTTCGCTTTTTTTGTTGAAAACATCAACAGCTGCATAAGAAATGAACGGGATATAGCGAAAAATCAAAAAAGTGTTGCTAATTAAATCATAATCCTTTTATAATAAAAAATATGAAAGCGCTTAAAATATAATATGTTTAAAAATGCAACGTGTTAGAAAGGGAGGATTATTTGAACATTCAAGGAATTATACCAGCTATTTTGACACCGCTTACTGAGAAAGAACATTTTCATCCCGAAGTGGCAACGCAATTAGTGAATCGTTTGATCGACTCAGGTGTACACGGCATCTTTGCTTTAGGCACAAATGGAGAGTTTCATTTGTTTTCAGAGGAAGAAAAGCTTCAAATTGCTGAAACTGTCGTGAATGCTGTTGGCAGACGAGTGCCGGTATTCATTGGAGCAGGTGAAAATAGTACGGAGGCAACCATCAGGCTGTCAAACAAACTGGCAGATCGAGGGGTAGATGTTCTGTCTATCATTACACCTTACTTTGTTGCACCAACCCAAGAAGAGCTGTATGAGCACTTTCGCCACATATCTGAGAATGTAGATATTCCGATTCTGCTTTATAACATTCCATCTAGAACAGGAGTGTCGCTAGCACCAGAGACGGTTGCTCGGCTCAGTGCACTGCCGAATGTGCTAGGCATTAAAGATAGCAGTGGAAACATTGAAAATATCAAGGCATATCTGGATGTCACAAAAGATGAAGATTTTGTTGTCCTTGCAGGTACGGACTCACTCATTTTGGAGACATTGAAACTCGGCGGAGCAGGGGCGGTCGCAGCAACTGCAAATGTACTTCCTGAAACTGTCGTTGGACTCTATGAATCTTTTCGAAAAGGGAAGCTTGACGAAAGTGAGCACTTCCAGAAGCAGCTGCAGCCATTAAGAGCAACATTCGGTTTAGGGACATTACCAGCACCTTTGAAAAAGGCAGCAGAGCTTTATGGAATTCCGGTTGGCCCGCCCAAAAGCCCTGTAAAAGAGCTGTCAGGTGAGGCATTGGAAGCTGTGGCACAAATGGTTGAAGACTATCGCAAACAAGGAAAAGCGGCAAAGGAGTAGTGAAGAGATGACGATCACGCATTATCACTTTCAGACGGCATCACACATTGTATCTGGCGCAGGTTCTTTAGACCTTCTTGGGGAGAAATTAGATAGTTTAGGGCTTAGCAGACTCACATCCATTTTTATATTAACGCAGCCATCTATCGTATCACTTGGTTATGCAGATCACATCAAAAGAGAACTTGCGAAAAAGGGGATAGCAAGTGAGATAAGTACAGAAATCAAACCTGAACCAACAGAAGAAAATATCGAGGATGTATTCCACACCTTTTTAAGAGGAGAGCATGACGCCATTATTGGAATTGGTGGCGGGAGTGTGCTTGATGCTGCAAAAATTTTAGCTGTTCTTAAGACAAACGATCAGCCGATTTCTGCTCTCGTTGGCACAAATCTTGTGGAAAAAAGGGGAGTGCCAACGATTCTCATTCCGACAACCTCTGGTACGGGATCTGAGGTGACACCAAATGCAATTGTGACTTTTCCAGAAAAGGAATTGAAAATTGGAATGGTTAGTCCGCATCTTTTGCCAGACCTTGTCATCTTAGATCCAGCACTTACTCTCAACTTGCCGAAATCTATTACCGCAGCTACAGGTATGGATGCTTTTACGCATGCGCTTGAATCTTATATTTCAAATAAAGCCAATCCATTCAGTGATATGTTTGCACTGGAATCGATGCGGCTGATTTCAGGAAGTATTCAGGAGGCATATCATCACGGGGAGAACATGAAGGCAAGAGAAAATATGCTTGTTGGTGCAATGTATGGAGGAATGGCGCTTACAAGTGCCGGTACTGCTGCTGTTCACGCTATGGCTTATCCATTAGGGGGGAAATACAAGATTTCTCATGGTGTTGCTAATTCCATGCTGCTTCCGCATGTCACTGCTTTTAATGCAGATCATATTATTGGTCGGCTTGAACATGTGGCAAGAGCAATAGGACTAGCGGGAGCTCACACAAAGCAGGAGCTTGCAGAGCGTGTGATTCATCAAATTGAAGAATGGACAGCGGATTTACACATTCCACAGCAGCTCAAAGCTTTTGGAGTGTCCAAGGAGGATGTACCGGCACTTGCTCAAGCAGCTTCAGAGGTGAAGAGATTAATGGACAACAATCCAAAGCCAATGTCTGTTTCTGATATTGAACAGGTATACATGAAACTGCTCGACGCTTAACGCTTCATTGGGATGGGAATGAGAAGTTGCTTCACACGGCTTGCACACAAAGGGGGATTTTAAATGAATGTCTTAAGCAGTTCTGTCATCACATTTATTTTGATCGTCATTATTCTCTATATACTCTTTACGACTTGGCTGACGATGCGTTTCCGCAGTAAATCCAATTCAGAATTTAACAATGCTGCTAAGTCACTTCCAGCCATTGTAGTCGGTATTTTGCTCATGAGTGAATTCATTGGAACGAAATCCACTGTTGGAACTGCAGAATCTGCCTTTACGCATGGGCTTTCTGCTTCATGGTCTATTGTGACTGTCGCTATCGCCTTTTTTATCTTTTCCTTTTTCTTAGTAGGCAAGTTTTATCGAACAGGACAGTACACCATTTCAGGTATTATCGATCAGAAGTTTGGAAAATCAACGAAGCTAGTTGTTTCTGTTATTATGATTGCTGCATTACTGCTTGTGAATCTAGGAAACTATTTAAGTGGGTCAGCTGCTATTGCATCCATTTTGGGGCTTCCTTTAATGACCTGTGCGATCATTACGGCCGTTGTGAGTACATTTTATTTTACATTTGGAGGAATGAAAGGGGTTGCATGGGTCACGATCCTTCATTCGATCGTGAAGTATGCGGGGATTTTAATTACACTAGGGGTAGCTCTTTACTTAACAAAAGGCTTTGAACCAATGAAACAAACGATGCCTGATCATTTCTTTACATGGGACGGGACAATTGGATGGGGGACGATAGGAGCTTGGTTTATAGGAAACATGGGTGCCATCTTTGCTACGCAGTTTATCATTCAAGCAATCACTTCGTCGAAAAGTGAGCGTGAGGCAAAGAAATCAACGCTTTATGCGGCTTTGCTTTGTTTGCCGCTCGCCATTGCAATCGGTGTGATCGGCGTAGCTGCACATTATTTGTATCCAGACATTGATCCTATTTATGCCTTCCCTGTCTTTTTACAGCATATGAATCCAATTTTGAGTGCCATTGTGGCAACATCGCTTGTGGCATCCATCTTTGTCGGTGTGTCGACGGTTGCGCTTGCGACAACAACCTTAATTATGGATGATTTTTATGTACCGAAAATGAAACCAACACCGGAGCAGAGAATGAAAGTCACGAGGTATGTGGCTGTACTCGTTGGAATTGTGCCTCTTGTAGGAGTAGCACTTGCGCCGGAGCTGCTGTCCCTTTCCTTTTTTACAAGGGCGCTTCGAACATCGATCGCTGTTGTAGCAGCAATGGGCTTTTACTTGCCGTACTTTAATTCAAATAGAGGGGCGACCATTGGCCTTGCTGCTTCAGGTGTTACCACGACGGTTTGGTATTTACTCGATAATCCATTCGGAATCGATAATATGTATATTGCCATTATCATTCCTTTCCTTGTGCTGGTAATCGACCGACTTTTCAGTCCGCCTGCTAAAAAGGATCAACCATTGAAAGGAGAATTGTCATGAAAAATGAAGAGACTGTGATAAAAATAGATGGAATTTTGCGACAAAATGAACAAGATACAGAGAGAAAAGAAGCCTTTCTGCCAACAGACTGTGTGCAGAATCATGCGGCCAATCTACTTGAGCTGGATAATGGAGATGTATTATGTGTTTGGTTTGGCGGAACGCAGGAGGGAATACCTGATATCTCAATCTATATGTCGAGACTCAAACGGGGAAGTAACAAGTGGACAGAGGCAGTGAAGTTATCTAACGATCCTGCACGCTCTGAACAAAATCCAGTTCTGTTTCAAGAGGAAAATGGCAGGCTATGGCTGCTGTATACCGCACAGCTATCTGGGAATCAAGATACGGCCATCGTGAGATACCGGCTATCAGAGGATAGAGGTGAGACATGGGGTGAGATTGATACTTTGTTTGAACAGCCGGGTACGTTTATACGTCAGCCGATTGTTGTACTGGATAATCAAGATTGGCTGCTGCCGGTCTTCTATTGTAAGACCATTCCAGGCGTCAAATGGACGGGGAACCGGGATGTCAGTGCTGTGAAGATTTCATCCGACCAAGGAAAGACATGGGATGAGGTCATTGTACCAAACAGCACGGGCTGTGTTCATATGAATATTGGAAAGTGTGCAGACGGCTCCCTCATAGCCCTCTTTAGAAGCCGGTTTGCTGATTCGATTTATATCAGCCGTTCCGTCGATCATGGGCGGACATGGTCTGAGCCAAAGGCGACGGAGCTGCCCAATAATAATTCATCCATTCAATTTACCGTGCTCCAAAATGGGCATCTTGCCCTCGTCTATAATCATATCAATGCGGATGAGCAAACAGAACGAAGAGCTTCTTTATATGATGAAATTGAGGATGAAGGCGATACGCGCACGGCGGTTGATACAGAAGCACGTCCAGCCTTTTGGGGAACACCGCGTGCACCGATGACTTTGGCGCTCTCTGAGGATAATGGTGATACATGGCCTATCAGACGTAATCTTGAAGTGGGTGATGGATATGCGATGACAAACAATTCAAAGGATAAACTAAATCGAGAGTATTCTTATCCATCCATCACGGAAGGAAAAGACGGGAAGCTGCATATTGCGTTTACGTATTATCGGCAGGCGATCAAATATGTGTGTGTGACAGAAGAATGGGTCAATCGCACTTCTTAACTGCAAGAGGGCCCTGCTTCTGGTGAATTGTAACCCTCATTTGCTTCATTTATAATTGATGTTTGGAGGGTTGTCCCCATTTTCTATCGGCTGGACTCCCTCAAGCTATGTCTCGTGATGAAGAGATAAAAAATGGGGGTCCTTTTCATGAATATCAAAGTGTTAGGTGTTGCGCCGTATAAAGGGTTGGGCGATGTGTTAATCGACCTTGCCAAAGAAGAAGAAAATATGACATTCCAGCTTGTAGTCGGAGATCTCCGGTCTGGTGTTGCTCTTGCAGAACAAGCAGAAGCTCAAGGAATGGATATCATTATGAGCCGGGGCGGAACAGCTGCGCTCATTCAAAAACATGTGAACATCCCAGTAGTTGATATCCCTGTGTCAGGGTATGACTTGCTTCGTGCCTTAACACTGATAAAAGATTATCAAGGTAAAAAAGCGGTCGTGGGTTTTGAAAATATTACACAAGGTGTACGCACCATTGGGGAATTATACGGGATTAAAATTGATATTTACACAGTGCAGCAAGAGGAAGAGGTATGGGATCTCTTAAAACAATTACAAGAACAAGGGACTCAGGTCGTGCTTGGAGATGTCATTACTGATAAAGCGGCTAAAGAGCTGGGAATGCAGAGTATGCTCATTACATCAGGTCGTGAATCGGTCAAAGAAGCATTTCATCAAGCAAAACAAATGTATCGTTTATATAAAGAGGCGACAGCTGAACAGCGTCTCTTTCGTGAAATGATTGATCAAGAGCCGAAAGGGATGCTCATCATTGATCCGCACAACCAGCTACATTTTATGAATCAACAAATGAAACAATGGACAGAAAAAGGATTATTTGCACCGTCTACTTCTCATGCTGATGTGATTGCGTGGTGTCCAGCACTTGAACCGGCACTAAAGGCGATTCGAGAAGGGAAACAAAATGGCTATTCTCAAATATCCCATCAGCAGCAAGTGTGGCATGTCAAAGGAAGCATGCTATCGAAAGGCGAGTTGCTTGTCACGATTGAAAAGCCTTCGGCTGTGATGAATCAAGAAGGTCATCGTATTTGGACGCTTGCGTCGCCTATTCATTCAGAACATCCATTTGCTCTTTTTACAGATCAAAGCCCAAAAATGAAAGATGTGATCAATAGGGCAAAAGCGTTTAGTCAAACGGAGCGCTCGATTTGCCTGTATGGTGAACAAGGAACTGGTAAATCATGCCTTGCATTTGCTATCCATCAAATGAGCGAGAGGAAAAATGAGAGCTTTACGACAGTACATTGCAGACGTTTGACAGAACCGGAAGATATAAAATCAATCCCTCTGCATCAAAAAGGGACGATGTTTCTAAAGGATATTGAGAGCGTTCCAATGGATATACAGCAGCTCATTGCCGAGCAGCTGCATCATCATCAGAATATTCGCTGGATGGCTGCGTCTCAAGTGGATTTGTTCAAATTGATGCAATCTGGAGCGTTTAGTGAGGAATTATATACAGGCTTACAGGAGCTCACAATTCATGTCCCTGCGTTGTCTGAACGGCCGGAAGATATTGAGGACATGAGCAGGTTATTTATTGCGGAACTGAATTCTCTTTACGGGACGCAGGTGGTTGGGCTGTCAGCAGATGTGATTGAAGCCTTTCAACACCAGAAATTCAGAGAAAATGTCAGGCAGTTCAAGCGGATCATTGAGGAACTGGTACTGACAACAAAAAGTGGATATATCACGTTGAATAGGGCAAAGGCAGCAATTGATCAGCTTGCCTTTGAAAATGAAGAAAAACAGCTGTCCAGCTATTTGAATGGAACGCTTGATGAGATTGAAAGACGGATTATCAAAACGGTGCTGGAAGAAGAAAATATGAATCAATCAAAGGCGGCAAAGCGGTTGAATATCAACCGTACGACGCTATGGAGAAAGCTAAAGGAATAATATGTAATGAGGCCGAGGTGTCTAAATGACAAACGATCTATTAAAAAAAGGAGCGAAATTAGAGCAAAAGGTAATCATTGTGGCGGATGATTTGACAGGTGCCAACGATACAGGTGTTCAATTTGTCAAAGCGGGCTTAACAGCCTCTGTCCTGTTTCAGCCGTCATTTGAAGGCATTGACAGGTATAAAGAGGATGTGCTGATAGTGGATACCGATTCACGAAGTATGTCTTCAGAGAACGCCTACCATGAGGTCAGCCAAATGGTGCAGCCATTTCTCCAAGATGAATCGCACCTTTTCTTTAAAAAAATAGATTCAACGTTAAGAGGCAATATAGGAATTGAACTGCAAGCACTAATGGATATTGGCCCATTTGATGCGGCGGTTATCGCTCCTGCCTACCCAGATGCACAAAGAGCAACCAATAATGGCATACATTATGTGGAAGGAGTGCCTGTTCATCTGTCAGAGGCAGCAAAGGATCCGAAAACACCAGTTTTGACATCCAGCATATCAGGTTTAATTGAGGAGCAGACGAACGTCAGACCAAAAAACCTTTCTCAACAAACAATCGGCGAAGAGCTCAAAGGAATGAATGATGAGGTATCATCGTTATTGAAGCATGGTCACCAATGGTTTGTGTGTGATGCAGAAACAAGTGATGATTTAGGGCGGATTGTGGAAGTGTTTATGAAGATGGATAAAAGAATACTATGGGTCGGTTCAGCGGGACTAGCTGGTGCATTATCTGCATATGTCGCTAAAAATAGAAATACTTCTCGTCTTAAAAAACAGAGACCTGTCCTCATCGTATCTGGAAGTGCCTCTCAAAAAACAAATGAGCAGTTTGCTTATTTAAGAGAAACTCACGATTGTTTTGAGATAAAAGTGAACCCACTGAATGTATTAAACGGCCGTGAAGCATGGGAACGAAAATCAGTTCTCGATCAACTGCGTAAGCGTCAGAACGAAGATATTCTCCTTTATACAGATGCACGGCCAGAGATGGTTGAAAAGATGCTGGTTTACGGAGAAAAGAAAGGGCTGTCAAGACAAGAGGTTGGAAGTGCTTTGTCCGTCTTTCTTGGAATGATCACAAAAGACATTGTCACATTATCAGGAATGAGACGACTTTTCCTAACTGGCGGAGATACAGCGCGGGCGATTTGCCAGGAGCTTGGAGCAGGAGGTATTCGGCTGCTGAAAGAAATTGAACCTGGCATCCCGCTCGGCCAGCTCGTTGATACGAATTTATATGCGGTTACGAAAGCAGGAGCTTACGGTCAAAAAAATTCAGTACTCCACGCGGTAGAAGTGCTGAAAAAGATAGAGGGGGAAGTCGAATGTCAAAACCAATCATTGCTGTAACGATGGGAGATGCGGCTGGTGTTGGTCCTGAAATTATTTTAAAAGCTTTTCAGCAAACGCGTTTACATGAAGAAGCCGTTCTATTTGTGATCGGAGACACCAGTATATTAAATAGGGCGAAAGACTTTGTGAATACAGATGTGGAGATTGTAAGTATCATAGAACCAGAGGAAGCGGAGCAGGTGAAAGCCGGAGCTGTTCCCTGCTTAGACCTTAAGCTCTTAACGAACGAGATGCCGATTGGGGACATATCAAAAGAAGCAGGAAATGCTGCTTTCCGATATCTTGAAAAAGCCATTAGTCTTGCAAATGACCGTAGAATTGACGGCATTTGCACAGCGCCGCTAAACAAAGAGGCACTTCATAAGGCAGGTCATATGTATCCAGGACATACAGAAATTTTAGCTGACCTGACGGGTACAGAAGATTATGCGATGATGCTGGCGGCCCCTAACTTAAAGGTAGTTCATGTCACCACACATATTGGATTAATGGATGCCATTTTAAAAATTAATCCTGAGCGTGTATACACGACGATTAAGCTGGCACATGATACACTCGTCCGTTCTGGAATCTCTGACCCTAAAATTGCTGTATGCGGGATTAACCCGCATGCTGGGGAGAATGGGTTGTTTGGGAACGGAGAAGAAGAGGAGAAGATCATCCCAGCGGTTGAACTAGCACAGGAAGAAGGGATTCAAGTATTTGGGCCGCTGCCTGCTGATACCTTGTTCTTTAGGGCAGCAAGAGGTGACTTTGATATCGTTGTGGCGATGTATCATGATCAAGGGCACGGACCGATTAAGGTGCTTGGCTTAGAATCGGGTGTAAACATTACAGTTGGGCTGCCGATTATTCGTACAAGTGTCGATCATGGGACGGCATTTGATATCGCAGGAACAGGAAAAGCCGATTCTGCGAGCATGGAAGAAGCTATTAGACAGGCCATCATGCTTTCTGGTACGAGAGAAAATCAATATGAGAAGAAAAAGAGCCTTTAAGAGGAGGCTCTTTTTTTCTAGTTCATATACGTTCCGCCATTCATATTGATGGTTTCTCCTGTGATAAAATCCGACTGGTCAGAAGCTAAAAATGTCACAACATTTGCGACTTGTTCTGGTGTTCCAATCGTTTTCAAAGGAATTCTATCTAAAACCGAACGCCGGTATTCATCGCTCCACTGTTTGCTCATGTCTGTTTCGATTGGACCAGGGCAGACAGCATTCACATGAATGTGGTGCTCTGCTAATTCTTTGGCAAGATGCATCGTTAAATAATTGATGCCTGCCTTTGATGCACCGTATGCAGGTGATGCATTGTGGTGAGGGGTTTTGCCAGTTGTAGAACTCATATTGATAATCTTTCCGCCTTGTTGTTTGATCATGTCAGGAATGACCGCTTGGCACATGAGGAATGTGCCGGTCAAATTAATATCAATCAATCGTTTCCACTCATCAAGGGATGTCTCGACTGTGGATTTTCGTAAATTGATCCCAGCATTGTTGACCAGCAGATCAATCTGTCCAAAATGTGTTTTCGCTTGCTCTACGAGTGAAGAGGCTGTCTCTGGTAAACTAGCATCACCAGCAACATAAACGGCTCGTTTCTCTTTTTTATTCAGTGAGGAGCAAACCTCTTGCAGCAGCATGTCGTTCGTTCCATTGAGAACGACGTGCGCTCCTTCGCAGACAAGTGCCTCCGCAATGGCGCGGCCAATCCCTCTGCTTGCACCTGTAATGATCGCTACTTTATTTTGTAAACTCACGTACATCCCACCCATCTCTCATTTTAAAAAGCGCTTTCATTCATTATAAAACGGTATGTTTCATCATTCAACATATATAAGGGGATTATGGTAATTTTCAGTTAATGTGTTTCATAATTAAACAAATACTTCCTTTCAACTTCAGGTTATACTAAAAGGACAAAGCAGTAGAAAAGGGGGCAAACCGTTGAAACTTTATACGAAAACCGGGGATCAGGGTCAAACAGGTTTGATCGGCGGAAGAGCTGATAAAGATGATGTGAGAGTAGAGGCGTATGGAACGCTAGATGAGGCGAATAGCTTTATTGGACTCGCGCATGCAAATTTACGGCAGCATGGCGAATTGTTTCAGGATCTTTTGTCAGAGCTGATTGTTATTCAGCATGAGCTGTTTGACTGCGGCGGTGATTTGGCAGCAGTCAAACCACGTAAAGAAGGCAAATTAACAGAAGCCTCTGTGACAGCCCTTGAGAAAAGGATGGATGTCTATGTAGAAGAGGCCGCGCCACTCACCAAGTTTATTTTACCAGGCGGTCAGGAAGGCGCTGCTCTCTTACATGTGGCGCGGACAGTCGTCAGAAGAGCCGAGAGGCATATTGTGACGCTTGCAAAACAGGAGGAGATTCCAGCCGCTGCGCTCATATACGTAAACCGTCTATCCGATTATTTATTTGCAGCCGCTCGAATCGTGAATTATCGGCTTGGTGAAGCTGATGTTGAATATGAACGAAGTGCCGACGTGTTTCGTTCTAAATAAGGAAAGCACTCTTCATAGAAGAGTGCTTTTTTATTAGGTTCTGCCGCTCAGTCTGAGCATTGTTACGACTCTAGTCGCAATCAAAGATCAATCTGTGACACGTTTTGCCGGCTTTCTTTTTTGACTATAGTTAAAGCAAGGAGCAAGAAAGGAGGCATGAAGATGAAAATAACAAGTAAAACCATTATCGGTTCAATTTTATTGTTTGTCGGTTTATCCATCTTCTTTGGTGGTTCATTTGGTGGACTGATCCCGGTTTTGATTGGGGCAGGCCTCATCTATGTAGGTGTTAAAAAATACGAAAAAGGCAGTAAAACCTTAGGTGTCATTCTAGCAGTCATTGGTGTATTGATCGTCGTGCAATTTTTGCCGTTTATACTTGGCATCGCATTTGCAGGGGTACTTCTTTATTTTGGCTGGTCGATGATCAATGGTGAATCTACCAAAAAATCATCAAGCAGAGCATATATGGAGCCAAACACGGCACCTAATACGGAAGAACCGCTTCACACGTCTTTTGATCAAGAATGGGAAGACTTTTTAAAGAAAAAATAAAAGGAGGAACATCAAATGGTATTAAAAAGAGTAAGAGATATGTTTGTTGCAACTGTCAATGAAGGCTTAGATAAATTGGAGAATCCGCGTGTCATGCTGAATCAATACGTTCGTGATATGGAGGATGATGTTGCGAAAGCGAAACATGCCATCATCAAACAGCAAACGATTCAGCAAGGCTTCCTGCGCAAAGCAGAAGAGACGGAAGCATTTGCTGAAAAGCGAAAGAAGCAGGCCGAGCTGGCATATCATGCGGGAGAAGAGGAGCTTGCACGAAAAGCGCTCACAGAAATGAAGTATTTTGAAGAAAAGCACAACGAATATCAGGAAGCCTACCAGCAATCTGTGAAACAATTGAAAGAGCTGAAAGAGCAATTGCAGCACTTAGAAACGAAGCTGCGTGATATAAAAGACAAGAAGCAGGCACTGATTGCAAGAGCCAATGCCGCACAGGCAAAGCAGCATATGAATGATTCCATCAATAAAGTAGACAGTGAAAGTGCATATAAAGAGTTTCTCCGAATGGAGAACCGTATTGAAGAAATGGAAACAAAAGCAGGCAGCTATGCACAATTTGCGGATCAAGGTGCATATGCTCATTTAGATTATGCCGACGAGGTTGAAAAAGAATGGCAGAAGCTGAAGCTCGAGAAAAAGCCTGAACAACAGCAAGCGAACGTATAGAGATCACATCGGAAGAAAAGCAGGCTTTTTCTTCCGATATTTGATTTCTTTCTGTTTCGCTTTTCCTTATAATGAAAAGGTCAGAAGATAAAGGGATGGTATGAATGAAGCGATTAATCGGTCTAATTTGTATACTTGTAGGTATCTTTTTAATGATTGGCATGCTTTTTAAAAATGAAGATCTCTTTCATTTAAGTTTTTCCCGTGAAAAACCAGTGACAAAAGCTTCAGCGAAAAAAGAGGAGATTGATCAATTAGATATTTCTCTTTCTGGGTTTCGCGTGAAGGTAAAACCTGAAAATCGTTCCGATATTTCCGTGACTGCTGTCAATGGAAAAGGGAAAATGTATGCGGAGCAAACAGGCGGTACCTTTAAAATTCGCGCTGAAAATAAAAGCTTCTTGTTTTTCACTCAATTTGAAAAAGGAGAGCTTTTAGTTAAAATCCCAACAGATTATCATAAAAATGTGAAGATTACGGGTGGAAGCGGAGTCAGCGAGATGAACGGAGAAGGAAAGCTGTCCCTTCAAGATGTGATACTCAAATCAACGAGCGGAAACCTCACAGCTGAGAATTTCTCAGCCAAAAATGTGGAAATCAAAGCAACCTCTGGCAGGCTGGCAGTGTCGCACATCGATGCGAAGGATAGTGATATTGGGGCAACTTCAGGGCGTGCCGATATTAATGATGTCAAAGGCGAGCTGCAATTGGGCATGACAAGCGGCCGGTTGACAGCAAGTTTTGATACAATTGAGTCACCTGTCTCCTTTCATATGACATCAGGGAGCGCGAAATTTAATTTGCCAGATGACGGAGATTTCAACGTTCAGGTGAAAAAAACAAGTGGAAGCGTCGATCACTCGTATGACTTTGATCAAGTGGATAGTGAAGGTCGAGGCTTTACAGGTACGCGGGGGAAAGGGACACATTTAGTCGATATTGAAATGACAAGTGGTAACCTCAAGCTGCGGTAATGAATGAAAGAAAGGAAGGAGGCGAGTCAACTGCGTTTTACAAGGAATCAAATTTTAGGCATCATTGTCGTGATATTTGGTATTAATTTATTTCTCAAAATTATTGGGATCGGAGCAGATTTGTTTTGGCCTGTGTTTTTTGCGCTGGCAGGTTATTGGCTGCACTCACGATCCAAACGTTGGCTCGGTTCAGTTTCCTATATTTTTGCCGGCTTTCTCTTCTTAAAATTTCTGCTCAATATTACATTTAGTTTAACAGGTTACTTATTTGCGGCCTTCTTGATTTATGCCGGCTATCGCTTATTGAAAAATAAACCTGTTTTTGATGTCGATAAAAAAGAAACATCAGACGACGGGAAGCCTTCACTGAAAGTCAATCTTGAAAAAAAGGACGATCAGAAAAAAACAAAAAGCCAGACAAAGCCGCGCAAAGAGCATGACTTTTTTATCGGTGAAGTCAGGCTGATGAAAAAGCCGTTTCAATTAAGTGATTTGACGATTTCAGGTTTTATTGGCGATGTTAAAATCGATTTATCAAAGGCGATCATCGCAGAAGAAGAGAGTACGATCGTGATTAGCGGGCTGATCGGAGATGTGGATATTTACGTACCGCAGGATATTGAAGTGTGTGTGAGTGCTTCCGCCGCGATTGGTGATATGAAAATCATAGATGAAAAAAGAAGCGGGTTCGGCAGTAAAGTGTACGTGATGACCAACGATTACGATGAGAGCAAACGAAAAGTGAAAATCTCCATCTCTCTATTGATCGGAGATGTGGATGTGAGATACTTATGAGGAAATTCCATTTAGGCCTCCAGTGGCAATCTGTTCGTCTTGGCGTCGGTATCTCGCTCGGTGTTGTGACGATGACGACACTGCCGATGTTTTTTTATTATCAGCTTGATCCGATGATCCTGCTTTCTACCCGCTGGTTTGGCATACCGTTTTTTTGTATTTTACTCATCGTTAGTCTTGCGATTGGGATTTCTGCCGGGAGTGTATTTGGCTATCAGCATAAGAAGCGCCTCGATCAGCTTGTAGAGTCGATTTTGAAATTTGAAAATGGAAACTTTGCATACAGACTGCCGTCTCTTGGCGACGATGAAATTGGCTTAGCCGCCGATCAATTAAATGAAATGGCGAAGCGGGTGGAAGGGCAAGTAGCCTCTCTGCAAAAGCTTTCAAATGAACGGGCTGAATGGCAGGTTCAAATGAAGAAATCGGTCGTCTCAGAAGAGCGGCAGCGGCTTGCACGAGAGCTCCATGATGCGGTCAGTCAGCAGTTATTTGCGATTTCGATGATGACTTCAGCTATTCTTGAAGGCATGAAGGAAAAGGATGAAAAGATATTAAAGCAAATGCAGCTTGTCGAACGAATGGCTGGCGATGCACAAAATGAGATGCGTGCTCTTCTGCTTCATCTAAGACCGATCACGCTAGAAGGAAAAGACCTGAAAAAAGGCTTAATTGAACTGCTAAATGAATTTCAAGCAAAGCAGCCGATTGATATTGATTGGGAAATCGAAGATGATGTTCCGTTATCTAAAGGAGTAGAGGACCACCTCTTCCGAATTGTGCAAGAAGCCCTGTCTAATGTATTTAGGCATGCAAAGGCGACAAAGGTAACTGTGCGCCTGCTCATAAGAAACCGGCAAGTGCAGCTAAAGATTATTGATAATGGTATCGGCTTTCAAACAGACCATGTGAAGACAGCCTCCTACGGACTTGAATCGATTCGAGAGAGAACAAGTGAAGTAGGCGGTGTCGCAGAGATTATGTCATTTGAGGGAAAAGGCACACAAATTGATGTGAAGGTTCCCATTTTTGATGAAGGAAAAGGAGAGAACGTTCGATGATTCGAGTGCTTTTAATCGACGATCACGAAATGGTGAGAATGGGTCTTGCGGCCTTTTTAGAGGCGCAGGCTGATATTGAAGTCATTGGTGAAGCGTCAGATGGACAAAAAGGTGTAGAGCTAGCCGTTGAATTAAAGCCAGATGTGATTTTAATGGATCTTGTCATGGAGGGGATGGATGGCATCGAAGCAACGAAAAGAATTTGTCAGGAAATTGAAGATGCCAAGATTATCGTTCTGACGAGCTTTATTGACGATGATAAAGTCTATCCAGTGATTGAGGCGGGTGCTTTAAGCTATTTATTAAAAACATCCAAGGCAGGAGAAATTGCTGATGCCATCAGATCTGCAAGTATCGGCGAACCAAGACTTGAATCAAAAGTGGCTGGAAAGGTCATGAATAAACTCCGTCATTCATCAAATGGGTCCATCCTTCACGATTCATTAACGGCAAGAGAAATGGAGATCTTGAAGCTGATTGCGGATGGGAAATCGAATAAGGTCATTGCCGAGGAATTATTTATTACAATTAAAACGGTGAAGACCCATATTACCAACATTCTTTCCAAACTTGATGTGGAAGATCGAACGCAGGCGGCTGTGTATGCGCACCGTCATAAGCTGATTCAATAAAAAAACAGCTTTCAAGTGAAAGCTGCTAGAACATGCGTAAAATTAGTCCTTCTGTCCTGTGATCGGACGTTCGGATAGTTGATGGAGCTCAGGAACTGGAAAAGCCTCCTGCTCCTTGGCCGGTTTTTCTTCCAGGGTTTTCTTCATTTCGGATAAAAGCTTTACGCTCTCCTTTGCTGCTGCCGCTTTTTTTTCCTGCAAATCAATGATCTGTGAAAGTCCGACGAATAATCCGCCTCCCAACAGAAGGAGCGCAGGGGTTTGTCCATAATAAACCACGATCAAAAATGTGCTTGAAAAGCTGTCGGCTTCAATGAAGAAATCTTCTTTTGATTGCGTGAATACAACGATTAACAGAAGTATCCCTAGAATCAAAAATAGAATGCCGGCCGAAAGTAAAGCTCGTTTCATGATTGACACCCTTTTTTTCTTACCATTTTAACATACTCTATAAAGATTGTGTTGCGCCCTTAGTCCCGAAGTCACGGATTTTCACATTTGCTTTGTAACGAATGTCCGATTCACTAAATATTTCATCCCAATGCTTCGCTTCTTTTCGAAAGTCCTTTGGATACGCAATACTCGCTTTTTGATAAAACCTGCAAATATCTGCTTTGATCTCATGCTGTAATTCCCCAATGAAATCTTTTACGTTTTTCTCTAATCGACGCTCCACAACACCTTCAATCTCTTGGAGATACTTTTCATTAAATGCATTTTCCCGCTCATTCCAATCCTCAGATAATCTTCCTTCAAGCGCCACTGACACATTAAATTGATATTTTCCGCTGGCTGTTTTATTCGTTTCAATGTTGTGTTTCAGTTTAAAAATCTCAAAAGAATAGATGCTGTGATCATATTCAAATTCAATGACTCCGCCTTCTCCGTCTCCGGTCAACAGGTTATACGACTGCACGGCTAACGGAGAGATGTTGGTGAGAAATCGTCTGTTCTTTATAATAGAGGCTCCGTCCAGCATTAATTTCCCTTGATCCACACCGACTTTCGGAACAGCAAAAGATACGTTGTTTTGCATAGCAGAAGAAATATCTCCTAATGAAGCGGGCTTGAGCATACGTATAGTCGATTTAGTATTCCTAGAAATATCATATAATGTAGAAGAAGCTGGCTGTCCATCGTCATTGATTTTCAGCAAGTCCCCAGGCTTCTCAGAAGTCATAAAGACAAGGCTTCCTCTCCGTGTTTCATTGTCGCGAATAAATTGATTAATGACGAGGTCGAAATTATTCTCATTGATGAGCTCCTCAGAAAATAAATACACCCTCAGCTGCTGGGCGAAAATCCGGTGACTCTTGAGCGTTGTTGTTCGGAATATTTGATGTACGGAATCACCACTAGTTTCAATAATCTTTGTTGGGTCTTTTACGCTGGATTCTTGCTCAATTTTTTGAGGAACAAGGACTTGCATAGATATTTTAAGCTTATGACCGTCATCTCCTTTATCTAAGCCAAAACCAATCGCCATGTTGAGCTCCTCAATATTGGTACTATCCCAGCATCCACTTAATAGAACAAGGGCCAGGTATGCAAAGGCCGCCTTTTTTTTCATGCTGCTTTCCGCCTCCTTTTAAAAAACACGATGATAAATAAGAGAAACGGGAGGATGCCGAATAAAAGGAAAAATAAATGGTTCACATAGGTTAAATAATCACGCACTGTATCAACATCCTTTGGGAAAACGGCGGCAAAGTAGATGACAATTCCCATCAACGTGAGTACGACTTTTTTGGGTAATTTTGTTAGTTTGGATACCCCCATTGCAGCAAAAAACGTATATCCTACAAAGCTCGTATAAAGCTGAACAAGCCAAACGATAAGCAAAAAAGATTCAATTCGCTCAATAAAAATCCCCTGTATATCGAACGATTGAAATAAAGCAATCGTCGGCCAAGTCAACGTCGCAGTTTCTTTCACCGTGAACGCACCAACCACAAGAATATAAGTGAAAATATAGATGATCGCAGGAATCAAAAAGCCGATTGCGCCATAAGCAAAGGTGTGTTTTTGCGTGTTCATATAGACAGGCATAAACAGCATCATTTCAATGCCGACAAACGAAATGGCTGATGCGTTAAGGGATTTGAAGACAGGGGAGAATCCCTCTCCTAAAACAGGCCGGAGGTTATCTAACTTAAATTCTTGAACACTGAGTCCATATGCAACAAATAAGATAATCAAGGTCACAATGAGGAAAAAAGGGCACAGTCTGGCAAAATCACCAATCCCGCCGACTACGAGATAAAGACCAACCAAAATAAAGCTGATCATTGTCACCGCTACAGGTGTGTTTTGAAGCAGAAAGAACTTCACCATTTCTGACATAGCCCGTACTTCATAGCTGGCAACGCCAAGAAAATAAACAATAATGAGCAGGTTAGCAAGAGCACCAATCCACTTTCCAAGCCCCTCATTTGTATAATCATAGTAAGAGGAGAAGGGGACTTTTTTCATCATAAGGACATTCACAAAAATAAATACAATGTAAATGACGCTCATGAGTAAGAGTGCAATCCAGCCATCAGGTGTAGTTGCAGCCTGTGCCATTGCTCTGGGCAGAATCATCATACTTGCACCTAATGTTGTATTGGCAATAATGGCACTTGCCTGATAGCTGGTGATCGACTCTTTATGATTGACCATATCGTTCTCCTTTCTTTTGATTTTTCAAAGGCAATCGAATGATGGAATTGTCTTCATTTTTATAGCTGAACACAAAGTCTGGCGAAAAATAAGGCGTACCAAAACTTTTTTGCCGTGTTAAATGGGTAAGGAGAACGAGCATGAACAGCACAATCCCATATAAACCCAAAGTAGCTGCCGTAAACATGGACACAAAGCGGAGCACGCGAAACGACATGCCCATCCCGTATTGAGGCACAGTAAAGGAAGCAAGGGCAATCACACTGACGATTATCACCATAATCGAGCTCACAATATGAGCCTGAACGGCCGCCTGCCCAATGACGACTCCGCCTACAAGTCCAATCGTTTGACCGAGCGGATTTGGCAGCCTTAAACCAGCTTCCCGCAGCAGCTCAATCGTTATCTCCATGATGAGTGCCTCCACAATAGGCGGAAAGGGGACATTTTCTCTTGTACTTGAGATCGAAATAGCCAGTGTTGTTGGTAAAAGTCCTTGATGGAAGGACACAAGCGCAATATAAATGGCTGATAAAAATAATGTCAGAAAGATAGAGGTAAACCGCAGCATACGAATGAGAGAGGCGGCGATCCACCTTTCATAATAATCATCAGGTGATTGCATAATCGTCGCGAGAGAAGCAGGTACAATTAACACAAAAGGTGAATGATCAACAAAAATGGCGACACGTCCATTATTTAAAGCAGATGCCACTTTATCCGGCCGTTCTGTGTTTTGGATTTGCGGGAAAGGCGAGTACACATTGTCCTCAATCAGTTCCTCAAGAACACCAGAATCTTGTATATCATCAATCGTGACCTGTTTGAGCCTTTTTTTCACTTCTTTTAAAACAGACGATTGAGCCATACCGTCAATGTACATGATGGTCACTTGGGTGTACTTTTTTTGACCAATTTTCATGTCGACGGTTTTAAGATCGGGGTTTTTCAAGCGCTGCCTCACAAGAGCTAAGTTCGTATCTAAATCTTCAATAAAGCCAATTTTCGGGCCTCTCACAATTGTTTCAGAGGTAGCATCACCTATACTGCGTTTCTTCGTTCCATGCGTTTCTAAAATATACGCATGCTGAAATCCGTTAATCAGTACCACACAATGCCCTTCAAAAATCGCATCGACCAATTCCTCGGAGGTCTTCACCGAACGGGTGGTCATCATCGATAAATTGGATTCCAGCTTCTCTTTTGTGAGAGACGTATGATCTTGGAGAAGCAGCTTTAAAAAGGTTTGAATCTCCATCGTTTCGTTCATTTCTTTTATGTATAAATAGTAAACCACCTGTCCGTGAGGCAGTGTTTTTTTCTCATGGACCAAATCGTCCATTTCTTTTAATTGTGGAAGGATGACGGAGAGATTATCGTATAAGTGCTCTTTTAATGGAGTCTGATTCATTCTGGTCACCCGCCTCAAATCTTTTTCTTAGCATTACCTGCTTGAAAAAACAATATTCTGTGTTACATTATTTTGTGGTAAAAGAAAGAATGAGGGTTTTGGAGGAAACAAGATGGCACAGATTCGTTTAGCAGGAACAAAAGAGGAGATCGACCGTATTCTACAGTCATTTGACAAGCATTATGAGGTGACCTATACATCAAAGGATTACGGAAAAACGAACCCAAAATACAAATATTCGAAGGATGTTCGCGTTTATATTGAACTAAAATTAAAATAAAGATAAAATTTTAATTGAAAACGCTTAAAGGATTTTCGTTTTTTGTATAGAATAGAGTTGAGTGATGAGAAGCTATGGAGGGATACATAATGACAGAATTTAGAATCGAAAAAGATACAATGGGCGAAATCAAAGTGCCAAAGGACAAGTTCTGGGGTGCACAAACACAACGAAGCAAAGAAAATTTCAAAATCGGTTCTGAGAAAATGCCAAAGGAAGTTGTGAATGCGTTTGCAATTTTGAAACGTAGCACAGCGATTGCGAACGAACGACTTGGCAACCTTGAAAGCGAAAAAGCAGAAGCAATTGCTGCTGTATGTGATGATATCATCAGCGGAAAGTATGACGAGCATTTCCCGCTTGTTGTTTGGCAGACAGGCAGTGGAACACAAAGTAACATGAACATGAACGAAGTCGTTGCAAACAGAGCAACTGCTTACTTGAAAGATAAAAATAGCGAGTTCAGCATTCACCCGAATGATGACGTTAACCGCAGCCAAAGCTCAAATGATACATTCCCAACGGCTATGCACGTGGCAGCTGTTTTAGCTGTGTACAAAAAATTGCTGCCTGCAATTGACCAGTTAAGAACAACTCTTGATGAGAAAGCAAAAGCGTATCAAGAGATTGTGAAAATCGGCCGTACGCACTTGCAGGATGCAACACCGCTGACAGTTGGTCAAGAGATTAGCGGCTGGGTATACATGCTGGATCGTTCAAAAGAAATGATTCTAGAATCAACTGAAAAAATGAGAGAATTAGCCATTGGCGGAACTGCTGTTGGTACAGGAATTAACGCACATCCTGAGTTCGGTCAATATGTTGCTGAGGAAATCAGCCAGCTGACAGGTCAAACTTTCAATTCTTCACCAAACAAATTCCATGCGCTGACAAGCCATGATGAAATTACGTATGCACACGGTGCCTTAAAAGCACTTGCAGCTGATTTAATGAAAATTGCCAATGATGTAAGATGGCTTGCAAGTGGTCCTCGCTGCGGAATTGGCGAATTGATCATTCCTGAAAATGAGCCGGGAAGCTCCATTATGCCAGGAAAAGTCAACCCAACCCAAAGTGAAGCATTAACTATGATTGCAGCGCAAATCATGGGGAATGATGCCACAATCGGTTTTGCGGCAAGCCAAGGAAACTTTGAGCTGAACGTATTTAAGCCAGTCATCATTTATAACTTCCTGCAATCAGTTGAACTACTTGCTGACGGTATGAACTCATTCCATGACAAGTGTGCAGTTGGAATCGAACCAAACCTTGAAACGATTGAGGAAAACTTGAACAATTCATTGATGCTTGTGACGGCACTAAACCCGCACATCGGATATGAAAATGCAGCGAAAATTGCAAAGCTTGCGCACAAAGAAGGATTAACACTAAAAGAAGCAGCACTTCAATTAGAGCTGTTAACTGAAGAGCAATTCGAGCAATTTGTGAAACCAGAGGAAATGGTGACACCGAAAGCAAAATAAGAAACCAGGGGCGGCTGCCCCTGGTTTTTATGTGGGAAGATATTTGAGGTGAATAGTTGTGAGAACAATAAAGACAAGATTTATTAGATGGCTGCGGACACGTGATGTTGAATTCTTTCAAGTAATGTCCCCAGATACGGAGGAGTCAGCTTTTTTGTTATATATTGATCAAAGACGGCCCGAGGGTGTGAATCATATTGATATATTTTTGATCTCTCATTTTGAGCTGTCAGAATAGTCGTATGAAGATGTTCTAAGTTTCAATAACGATATGCTAGGCTTTAAACCAACCTGTTCGTATTGTATGGACACACTGTCGATAGAGGAAGAATTTGAATTTGATTTTCCTTGTGACATGCTTGCTGTTCAAAGATATGTAGATGACTTACTAAATAGAGTTCAAGCCAGCAAACTTCCTGAACTGACACATAAGGATTTTGATTTTTTATCACAACAATAAACCCAGGGCATCCCCTGGGTTTTACAAATGATCCTCTTTCAAAATACGCAAAAGTGAATCAGAATTGGTTTGAAGCGGTGCATATAATTTCAATTGGTACAGCATGCCTTTCACGATGACTTGTCTTGGTTTTTGTTTGTTTAATTCATTTTCCAGGATGCCAAGCGCTTCAAATAACTCAGGCTCGTCTTTCACTTCATAGTGTGCTTCAGCAATCTCTCTTAATTCCTTTAAAAGAGATTCTGTGAGCGGATCGAATGACCGTTCATAAATTGGGCCAAACCAATCGCTCGCTTGATCTACAGAAATGAGAGGAAGATCATTTCGCTTCATCATACCGCCCATCAAATCATCGATACGATGAATCATGGTTTTGGCAAGCTCTTCTGCTTCCAGCTGAAAATCATATAAAATGGCAAGCTCGAAATAAACGTGGCTCATGCCCTCAATCGTCAAACATAAATCAGCCATATATGGAATAGCAGCGTCTCCATACACTTGTTTAATGTTATCGATGTGAAGCTGGATGGTTGCAAGCCTAATTTGTTTTGCGAGCTGCTGCGTTTCTTCATTCAATGGAAGCGCCCTGTCGCTCAGCTGCATTTTAATAAAATCCTTTTGCTGCAAAATATTATCGTAATAGACAGTGAGCTGTTTGCGGTAGGCTTCTTTTGGTGTGCCGCCCTCTGTTTGAACCTCATGAATCCGGGTAAATACCTTATCATAATAGTAATGAAGGATCGAAATGAGCAGTGCTTCCTTTGATTTAAAATAAAGATAAAAAGCACCCTTTGACATGTGGCATTCATCTGCAATTTCCTGAACAGACGTTGTGTTATAGCCTTTGCTGGCAAATAATTTCATGCCAGCCTCAATGATCATTTTTTCTTTCTTTTTCAAAATGAATGTCATCCTTTCTTACCGAGAGACAAATGTCTTAGGAAACGTGCGCAAAGAGATGTGACTTATCGGTCATAAACGACGAAAGTTTTCAAAAATTAATCAGATTGTAACTTGTTTTTTACAGTGTAATTCTTTATATTATAAAGTAAGGTGACCAACTGGTCAAAATATGTGAAAGGATGATGTTCCATGAGAGAAATCGATGATATGATTAGACGCCTGCGAACAAAAGGGATTCAAGTAGAAAAAGTCAAAATGCCGAAAGAGACAACCATTGAAAAGAAATGGATGTATCAAGCTGGCAAAAAGATCAAAGCCACATACCGTGATTTCAATGGGTATTCATTCATCTAAAAAAGACTGCGGTCAAAAACCTACAGTCTCTTCTTTGGAACCATAATTGTATAACGTACACCTAGATCATCATTTTCAATAAATATGGACGCTTGATGCATTGAAAGAATTCTTTTGACAATGCTTAATCCAATACCGAATTCGCCCTTTTTTCCCTTACTAAAAGGCTCGTATAGGTTGGACAGCATATGTTCTTCAATTGGAGGACCGTCATTACGAATGACAATGCGGATTTGATCCTCTTCCTGTTTCATCTGAATATCAATCTTACTTTTTGCGTACCGAAGTTGATTTTCTAGTACATTCTCAAATAATTTACTCCATTGTTCTGGATCGCCTTCAAGAGCAGCCTCATCATCTAAGTCCACGTTCCACTGCAATTCATTTTTCGACCAGCGTATTCGGTCGACCACTTCCAGCATCGTATTACTGAGTAGGAAGGAAGAATGTGCGGGATGTTGTTTTGATAAATAATCAAGCTTTGTTAAGTACAGCAGATCCTTGATTTTCTTCTCAAGCTTTTCCGCTTCACCTTCAATGACTTCCACCGTTTGTTCAAGATCTCCCTTAGGAAAAATACCATCTTTAATGGACTGAGTGTAGCCGCGGATGACCATGACAGGTGTCTTTAAGTCATGTGAAATATTCTGCAAAAGTGTCCGTTCTGTTTCATCTTTTTGAATGAGTTTTTGTCTCATTTCTTCAATGGTATGACCAAGTTTGCCAATTTCATCTTGCCGGTCAACGATGACAGGATCGTCCCAGTCCTCTTGTGCAATCCGTTTGACGTGCTTTTCAAACGCAACGATTGGTCGGGATAAATAGCGGGCAAGCCAAATCGATGGAATCCAGCTTAGTAAAATAACGGTGCCTAAGATAAAGATCAGCTGTTTAAACAGCGTAAAGGACAGGTCATCTCGATAAGAATCTGGTGCATAGGACAGAAGAATATATTGTGTATTGCCTGATGATACCTTTTTGATGACAAAAAAGATATGCTGGCCGTTCACCTCTTCAGAATACCGTTTCGTTGCGCTTTTCTGTTTTTTCACAAACGATTGGATTTTCTCAATAAAAGCATGCGGAAAAAACTGCGCCATTTGATCTAATTCATCTGATGGGATCAAAATGTGCTGCACGGAGCGGTTTTCCGGTGTCGATTTTGGCGAGCCGTCTCGGTTCAATGGATATTCTGTCAGCACTTGCTGTTCATTTTCGATATTTTTATAAATTTCATTTGTGAAGAAGTCACGTAATGTATTGGAAAATAGAATAATCAGGACAATGGAAATGGTGAGCAAAATGCCAGAGATCACGACCCAAATTTGAAAAGCGAGCGGTTTGTTCTTCATCCTTTCAGCATCCTATAGCCAAATCCATAGATGGTCTCGACCTTTAAGTCGGGCATTTTTTTGCGCAGCCGTCTGACAAGGTCATCCACCACACGATCTGTCCCGAAGTAATCGTGTCCCCAAATCTTGACGAGGATATCTTCACGAGAAAAAGCATGTCCCTGGTGATGTGTAAATAAAAGCAGCAAGTCAAATTCCTTAGAAGTTAAGTTAATGAGCTGTCCCTCTTCATAGACCTCTCTTACATCCTCATGAATGACATAAGAAGAAACTGAAGTGACGCTTTGCTGCGGTGTATCGCTGTTTTTATACACAAGCTCCAGCAGCTTTTGAACCCGAATGATCAGCTCACGCGGAAGAAACGGCTTCGCAATATAATCACTGCTTCCCAGCTCTAAACCGAGGACACGGTCGATATCTGCATCCCGGGCTGAAATGAAAATGACCGGTACGTCAGGTGATGCGGCTTTAATTTCTTTAATGAGGGTATAGCCGTCTGTATCAGGCAGCATGATATCTAAAATCCATAGATGCGGCGGCTTGTTCATTGCCTCGCGTGCCGCTTCTCCGGTTAAAAAAGAGGAGACATTCCAACCTTCACTCTCTAAATATTTGGTTAACAGTTCATTTAAATTTTGTTCATCTTCAACTAAATAAATGGTGTACGACAAAGTCTTCCACATCCTCTCAACGTCATTATAACGGGATACGAAGGCGGCATGTCAACAATCACACGCTTTTTTCACAATTTCACATATTCTTCTCATCATTATCCCATAATGTTTGATTATGATAAGGTCAAGGGAAAAAAGGGCATAGACAAAAGGCGGATGAATAGGTGCTTTTCATCAATGTGCGCACCTTGCTTTTTTTCTATGAATAAGTATTATATAATTTGACATATTGCCATAAAGTATTTTTCAATGATCTTTCCATTAAGAGGACCTGAAGTCCTATCTAGACATATGAATGAAACATGATGTAAAGGAGTGCAAGCGATGGATTTCCGAAGAGAAGATGAAGAGAATAAGATGAATCATCATGAAAACGCGAATCAAGACAATGAAATGAATCAGCAAAAAGATACCTATCCAGAGAATGAGAAACAAATAGACGCACCAGAAAAAGAGAAGGAACTTGTTTTTCACCAGCATGAAAACGAAGCATCTGCCACTCAGGAGAGTGTGACAAATCATTCTCCTCAAATGGTGGATGACCGTGCGTCGAAAAAAGAGAAAAAGCGGAAGGCGGCATGGCTGAGCCCGATTCTTGGAGGAATTATTGGCGGTGGTCTTGTACTTGGCATTACACCGCTTTTGCCGCAGTCACAGGATACAGCTGCCAACACGCAAACGCAGACAGCATCAAGCGAGCCGGCAGCCTCAGATAATTTCTCGACAAAACAAATCACCAATGCCACAAATGTGGCTGATATGGTAGAAGATTTAGAGCCAACCATTGTTGGGGTCTCAAACTATCAATCTACACAAAATTCGTTTGGCCTGAGCGGTGATCAAACAGAAGCTGAAGCTGGAACAGGCTCTGGTGTCATCTTCAAAAAAGATGGCAAAAAAGCGTACATTATTACAAATAACCATGTTGTCGAAGGTGCCAATAAAATCAAGGTCACCCTTTATGATGGAAAAACGAAAGACGCAAAGCTTGTCGGCAGTGATGTCATGACAGATTTAGCCGTTGTTGAAATGAACGCAGACGGTATTGATAAAGTGGCGAGCTTTGGTGATTCTTCTAAGCTTCGTGCTGGAGATAAAGTCATTGCCATTGGGAATCCGCTCGGTGCACAGTTCTCAGGTACTGTGACAGAAGGAATTATTAGTGGTCTTGATCGTACTGTAGAAGCAAATACGTCATCTGGTACGGTGGAGATGAATGTGCTGCAAACAGATGCAGCGATTAACCCAGGAAACAGCGGGGGGCCACTGATCAATACTGACGGTCAAGTCATTGGCATCAACAGCTTGAAAATCAGCGAAAGCGGTGTGGAATCACTCGGATTTGCGATCCCAAGTAACGATGTCAAACCGATTGTAGATGAGCTGTTGAAAAATGGAAAAGTTGAACGTCCATACCTTGGCGTACAAATGATTGACCTTGAGCAAGTGCCTGAGACATATCAGGAAAATACGCTCGGCTTATTTGATAAACAAATCGGCAAAGGCATTTACGTAAAGGATGTTTCAAAAGGTTCACCTGCACAAAAAGCAGGCTTGAAATCTGGAGATGTCATCATCAAGTTCAAAGGGAAAGACGTAGTGAACAGCTCTCAGCTGAAAGAAATTCTTTACAAAGAAACAAAAGTCGGCGATAAAACCACAATGACTGTCATCCGTGAAGGAAAGAACAAAAATCTAGATATTACCCTTGGACAGTCAGATAGCGAATAAATAAAAAAACAGGTGGATGTCAACATATCCACCTGTTTTTTTGTGCTTATTTTTTTGAAGAGAGTGTACGTAGTATGATCCGTTCCCACATGTTCCAAGGCAGAAGCTGCTTTGCTGTGAATGAAAGCCGTACGCCTTTTCCAACAAGATATCTCAGCCGTTTCAGCCGCTTCTTTTCTGCTAATCGTACAACAAGCTCTGCCACTTCACGAGGATCTCCATAGTTGGATTTCTGGGCATCAATATGGGCCATCATCTTTTGATAGAGTTTTGTGTATTTCGATCCTTCTGCTGGCTGAATCATTTGCTCTTTCATGGAGGTGTTCCAAATATTCGTCTGGAAAGAGCCCGGCTCGATCAAGGCCGCCTGTATACCGAACGAAGCCAGTTCAATCCGCAAGCTTTCTGTATAGCCTTCCAACGCAAACTTAGACGATACATATGGAGAAAGTGCAGGCATCCCCATTAATCCGCTGATGCTGCTCATATTGAAAATCTTTGCACCACTCGTCATAAACGGCAGCACTGCTTGGGTCATTTCCATCACACCGAAGACATTCACTTCAAATTGCTGGCGGTACGTGTCGACAGGAACCTCCTCCGCAAAACCAGCAAAGGCTGTTCCCGCATTGTTCACAAGCAGGGTAATGGGTGCATAGGCATGAAGCTTCTTCTGAAATGCTTGAATCGACTGCGTATCGGTCACATCTAACGCTTCAATATGTATCATGCCAGATAAAGAGTCTTGATCAATTTCTTCAGCGAGCTTTTTGGCATTGGTTTCCTGTCTGACGCCGGCAATCACTGTATAGCCCCGCTTGGCGAGACGCATCGTGATGAGCTTGCCAAAGCCGCTATTGGCACCAGTTACAATGGCTGTTCTTTTCATCATCCCATTCTCCTTTTTGTTTCAATTTATCATAGTGCGATGTTTTATTGAATAACGAAAAGGAGCTTGGAGAAGAATAAAAAGCGATGCTGTGAAATAGGAGGAAACACATGATGTGTTGGAAGAAGGCGGGACGAATAGGAGTGCTGCTCTTTATGCTGTCCGGCTGTCAATCAGTTGAACCGTTACAACAAACACATGAAGCAGAAGCAGAAAGTCTGTCAGCTGTTCAAATGAAGGAACTGCCATTTCAGCATGTGCATCTGCATGTACAATATGGACAGAAAAACGAATTATACGAAGCGACTTATCGTCAGGCAAGAGGCAAAGAGGAAGCGATCATCCGTGATCATATGAATGGGGTCCGCTATGAAGGAGAAGAAGCCTTGCGCGAAATGAAGATGAAGCTGAATGATATGTCGATTCCTAGTGAAAAGATCAATGAAGTGTATGTAAAGGAACTATTAGCTGCTTTTAATTTAGATGATGATTATCAGCGGATACAGATCGATCTGAAGCTAGAAGATGGGACCAAACGTACATTCCAAAGGAAGAAATAAACGAGAGTTTCTCATTTTTTAATTGAAAATGATTTTCAAGATCACTTAAATCTGATACACTAAATTGAGATAAGTGATCTTTTACGTCTGTACATAGACGATATTTCATATAAAAATTTGGATGAGAAAAGGAGCGTTTGAGCGGAATGAGTGCCATTTCTACTGAAGGTTTAAGCTTAGGCTACGGAGAAACAATGATCATCGATGAACTAAATGTATCAATCCCTAAGGGTGAAATCACAGTATTTATTGGCAGTAATGGATGCGGTAAATCCACGCTACTTCGCTCTTTGGCCCGTCTCATGAAGCCAATGGGTGGTTCTGTCCTGCTTGAAGGTCATTCCATTGCAAAATTACCTACAAAAGAAGTAGCAAAACAACTCGCCATTCTTCCACAAGGACCAGAAGCGCCAGAAGGATTAACCGTGCATCAGTTAGTGAAGCAAGGCAGATATCCTTATCAAAATTGGCTGAAGCAGTGGTCGAAGCAAGATGAAGAAGCAGTGAACCGCGCATTAAAGTCAACAAAGATGGAAGACCTTGCTGATCGGACCGTTGATTCATTATCAGGTGGACAAAGGCAGCGTGCATGGATTGCGATGACGCTGGCCCAAGAGACCGATATTATTTTGTTAGATGAGCCGACGACATATTTAGACATGACACATCAAATCGAAATTTTGGACCTTCTGTTTGATTTAAATGAGAAAGAGCAGCGCACAATTGTGATGGTTCTTCATGACCTCAATCTTGCATGCAGATATGCTCATCATCTTGTGGCGATTAAAGACAAGTCAATCTATGCAGAAGGCAGACCAGAAACAGTGATTAATTGTGATCTCGTGAAAAATGTCTTTGATATGAATTGCCAAGTGACAACAGATCCTTTATTTGGAACACCATTATGTATTCCGCACGGTAGAGGACGCTGTATTGTGCAGCAAGCGCAAGCTGAAACATTTCTTGCTGCAAGATAATCGTATGTCAAAAGCCTGACATCTGTATCTCACAGAGTCAGGCTTTTTTCTGAAAAAGGAGCGGAATATCAATGGGAAATGAATTAGATGAAAAGCTGGAAGGCTTGCTTGATAAATATACAGAGCTGCTGCTTGGTGAATCAACAGACGAGCTGAAACAAGATGTGAAACAGTGGGTGATCTACTCTCATATTGCAAAAAGCATGCCGCCGCTAGCAAAGCATTTCAATGAAACGTATCCAGAAGCAAAAGAAGAAATCAAACACACGATTCAACGGATCAAACAGTTGAACGAAGCTCATCGCGCCAATAAAGACCGTTAAAAAACTGCCAGCACTAGACTGGCAGTTTTTTTCTTATGACATTTGTGATGAACCGTACGGCGATTGATCTGTCAGTGTTTGCTGGAATTTCTGGTGTGCCTGCTGGAGCTTTTGCTGATCAGCGGCTTCAACAGAATACCAGCCATATCGGAACATGACATCATATAAATGTCTTTGTGTTTTCTGTGTTTCCAGTGCAATTCGCTGAATATCCTGATAAAGAGATTCATGACTGAATTCATTGAGCGCTGTGTTGTATCCACTTGTCATATATTTTTCAGTCGACAAGAGATCTGTGACAAAATCACGATCGTTCATGTTGGTTGTTGTGGGAACGGGAGTTTGTGGATTCCCGATTTTTTGTTGGTTTTGCTGTTCCATGTTTTTTCCTCCTATTGCATAAAGCCAGTAGACTGGCCTTGCCCTGAGCTGCCTAAATGCTGAAGAATTTGTGTGTAATGCTGATGATGCATTTGCCCAACTTGATTCAATTCTTGTTTCAAGGTTTGGTCCTGGCAATGCTCGGCCATAAAATGAGCCTTTTTCATGGCGATCAAGTTCCAGTTGAGCATATCCTCTAAGTACAAGGAATCCTTCACTGAAATGACTTCTGGGGGCATATTCATTTGCTGATTGTTCAACTTGTGTTCCTCCTTACGAATTTGTTTCCTTACTGATTCTTTTTATATTGCTGATTTTGACTGGTTTTTTTCCCGCCAAGGTCTGCTTCCTGTGATGGACCTGCGTTTCCTTTTACACTTGCAGCACTTACGCCTGCTTTCGATGGGTTTTTCTTCAAACGAGACATGTGGACATCACCTCCATTCTTACAATTCCCTCTCATCTGTAATTCATACGCCGCAAACGGAGGCACACGAGAATGTGTAAATTTTTGAAATCTGCTATTGAACTGTTTCGGAAAATCTTTTAAGATAAAGAAAGAGGCATTGCTTTTTTTTGGACAAAAAATGAATGACTGTTCATTCAAAATGTTTAGGGGGATATTTATGGGCAAACATATTCGCAAGGCGGCTGTCATTGGTTCAGGTGTCATGGGCTCAGGCATTGCTGCACATTTAGCCAATATTGGGATACCAGTTACACTGCTAGATATTGTGCCAAATGAACTGACAAAGGAAGAAACGGCGAAAAAGCGGACGCTTGATCACCCTAGTGTTCGGAATCGATTAAGTCAAGAAGCGATGAAAAAATTATTAAAGCAAAAGCCAGCACCTCTTACTTCAGCAAAAAACCTATCATACATCACACCGGGAAATCTCACAGACCACCTTTCCTTATTACACGATGCTGACTGGATCATTGAAGTCGTCACTGAAAAGCTCAGCATCAAACAACACGTATTCTCTCTCATCGACGAACACCGCAAAGAAGGAAGCATCGTATCAAGCAATACATCCGGTATTTCAGTTGAAAAAATGGCAGAAGGCCGATCAGATGATTTTAAACGCCACTTTTTAGGCACACATTTTTTTAACCCAGCTCGTTATCTAAAGCTCTTAGAAATCATTCCTATTCAAGAAACAGATCCAGAAGTACTGTCATTTATGAAAACATTTGGCGAGGATGTACTCGGCAAAGGGGTGGTTGAAGCAAAAGACACACCGAACTTTATTGCAAACCGCATTGGCACTTATGGACTTCTTGTCACAGTGCGTGAAATGCTTGAGAACAAATACACCATCGGAGAAGTGGATTCTGTCACAGGGCCCCTCATTGGAAGACCGAAAAGTGCGACCTTCCGTACACTTGATGTCGTGGGGCTCGACACGTTTTCTCATGTGGCACGAAACGTATATGAACAGGTAGAAGGAAAGGAAAAAGAGATTTTTCAGCTGCCTGAGTTTATTGAAAGAATGCTCGAAAAAGGATGGATTGGCAGCAAGGCAGGCCAAGGTTTTTATCAAAAAAATGGGAAGGTCATTTTAGAGCTTGACCCAGTGACGCTCACATATGGTGAACGCACAAAGCTAAAAGATCCAGGCATTGAAATGGCGAAACAGCAAAAGGGTGCAAAAGCAAAGTTGAAAGCGCTTATTTATCAGGATGGTCGTGCAGGGCAACTACTTTGGAATATGACAGCGCCCGTACTTCTTTATTCAGCTCATCTAAAAGGTGAAATTGCGGATGATATTCAGTCTATCGATAACGCCATGAAATGGGGATTCGGCTGGCAGCACGGCCCATTTGAGCTGTGGGATGCAATAGGTGTCAAAAAAGCCGCCGAACGCATGGAAGCAGAAGGCCGCATTATTCCAGCATGGGTGCAAGACATGCTGTCAAAAGGACACGAGACATTCTATCAAGAGAATGCTGATGGAGTGCGAGCGTTTTATCATAACGGGGCTTATGAACAGGAAAAAGGAAACGACAAACATATTTCTTTAGCTAGATTGAAAAAGAAACATGACGTCATCTTCAAAAATTCTGGTGCGAGCCTGATCGATATTGGTGATGATGTCGCCTTGCTCGAATTTCATTCTAAAAGCAATGCCATTGGACTAGATGTCATTGATATGATCAATCGCGCTGTTGATGAGACGGAAAAGAATTATAAAGGGCTTGTCATCGGAAACCAAGGGAAGAACTTCTGTGTTGGCGCAAACCTTGCCCTGATTTTAATGGAAGCACAGGACGATAATTTCTTTGAGATTGACTTTGTGATCAGGCGCTTCCAGCAGGCGATGATGAAGGTCAAATATAGCGAGCGCCCAGTCGTAGCCGCACCGTTTGGGATGACATTAGGAGGCGGAACAGAAGTTTGTCTGCCGGCAGCAGCTATACAGGCGTCCAGCGAAACGTACATGGGACTTGTGGAAGCGGGAGTAGGACTGATTCCAGGAGGCGGCGGAAACAAAGAGTTATATCTTCGTCACCTGCAAGGGTCAATGAAGCCGTCGCAGACGGCTATACAGGATGCCACGCTGAAAACATTTGAAACAATTGCGATGGCAAAAGTATCAACTTCAGCTGAGGAAGCGCGGGATATGAACATGCTCCGCGTGAACGACCGGATCAGTATGAACGGGGATCACCTGATCTATGATGCAAAACAACTGGTGCTCTCTCTTGATGAAGCCGGTTATCGTGCGCCGCTCAAGCAAAAGGTGCCGGTCATGGGAGAAACAGGCTATGCAGCGATGATTTTGGCTGCTGAAAATATGAGACTGTCTGGATACATTTCAGAGCATGACATGACCATTGTAAAAAAATTAGCTCATGTCATTTCCGGCGGGAAACTGCCATTTGGAACCGAGGTAGAGGAGCAATATTTATTAGAGCTTGAAAGAGAAGCCTTTTTAAGTCTTGTAGGAGAAGTGAAATCACAGGCACGTATGCAGCACATGCTCGTCAAAGGAAAACCTTTACGTAACTAAGGGGGAGTCAAAATGAGAGAAGCAGTCATTGTCGCTGGCGCAAGAACACCAGTAGGAAAGGCGAAAAAAGGATCGTTAAAACATGTCCGGCCTGATGATATGGGCGCATTATGTGTAAAAGAAACGTTAAAGCGTGCCGGTGAATACGACGGACAGATAGATGATTTAATCATTGGCTGTGCAACGCCAGAAGCAGAGCAGGGGTTAAATGTGGCCCGGAATATTGGAGCATTAGCGGGACTGCCTTATACAGTACCTGCCATCACCATAAACCGTTACTGCTCGTCTGGTCTTCAATCTATCGCTTATGCGGGTGAACGTATTATGCTCGGGCAGGCAGACACGATTTTAGCCGGAGGAGTCGAATCGATGTCGCAGGTGCCGATGATGGGGCATTCCATTCGTCCAAATGCTCTCTTGGCAGAGCAAGCGCCTGAATACTACATGAGCATGGGGCACACGGCAGAGCAAGTGGCGCAAAAGTATCAGGTCACACGTCAAGATCAGGACGCCTTTGCGGTGAGGAGTCATCAAAAGGCAGCAAAGGCACTTCAAGAAGGGAAATTTTCAGATGAAATTGTGCCTGTTGATGTAACAGAGCGACGAGTAGGAGAGCAATATCAATTAGAAGAGCATCAATTCACGTTCTCACAGGATGAAGGTGTGAGAGCAGGTACAACGGAGGAGATTCTTTCCACATTGCGTCCAGCCTTCTCAACAAAAGGCACGGTGACCGCAGGGAACTCTTCGCAGACAAGTGACGGGGCTGCGTGTGTGATGATGATGGACCGCGAGAAAGCATCCTCACTTTCTCTTCAGCCGCTCGCTAAATTCAGAGCATTTGCTGTTGGCGGTGTACCGCCTGAAGTGATGGGAATCGGTCCGGTTGAAGCCATTCCGCGTGCGCTGAAAATCGCTGGACTTGAGCTGAAGGATATTGGCCTGTTTGAATTAAACGAAGCGTTTGCTTCTCAGGCAATTCAAGTCATTCGCCATTTAGGAATTGATGAGGAAAAGGTGAATGTCAATGGCGGGGCCATTGCGCTCGGACATCCGCTCGGCTGTACAGGAACGAAACTAACGCTGTCACTGATTCATGAAATGAAACGGCGAAACGAGCAATTTGGCATTGTCACAATGTGTATCGGCGGGGGCATGGGAGCAGCAGGCATTTTTGAATTGATCTAAAGGGGGAAATCAGGATGAAAGCATTGGAAGATGTAAAAAAGGGTGGAAGCTTTTTAATTGATGAGACGAATTATGAGCATATTTTTACACCGGAGGATTTCTCTGATGAACATCAAATGATTGGAAAAACAACAGAGGATTATATTTTACAAGATGTTGTTCCGCATATTGATCAAATTGAAAACCATGAGTTCGAGCATTCGGTCAGGCTTCTCAAAAAGGCTGGTGAGCTTGGGCTGCTTGGAGCTGATGTGCCTGAGGAATTCGGCGGGCTTGGATTAGATAAAATCAGTTCAGCGATCATTACTGAAAAATTCGCTAGAGCAGGAAGCTTCTCACTTTCCTATGGCGCTCATGTTGGTATTGGTTCTCTGCCGATCGTGCTCTTCGGAAATCAAGCGCAAAAGGAAGCGTACCTGCCTGGACTCGCCTCTGGTGAAACCATTGCAGCGTACGCACTCACTGAGCCAGGATCAGGCTCTGACGCTCTTGGAGCAAAAACAACGGCAGTTCTGAATGAAGCAGGTACCCATTATGTCCTCAATGGAGAAAAGCAGTGGATCACAAACTCCGCATTTGCCGATGTCTTTGTTGTGTATGCGAAGATTGATGGTGAACACTTCTCTGCTTTTATCGTCGAAAAGGATTTTCCAGGTGTCAAAACGGGGCCTGAAGAGAAAAAAATGGGTATTAAAGGATCATCGACAAGAACATTGATTCTTGAAGATGCCCAAGTACCGAAGGAGAATTTGCTCGGTGAAGCTGGCAGAGGTCATGTGATTGCGTTTAACATTTTGAATATTGGGCGCTATAAGCTGGCAGTCGGCACAATCGGTGCATCAAAGCGCGTCATTCAATTGTCGGCAGAATATGCGAACCAGCGTAAGCAGTTCAAAACACCAATTTCTCAATTCAGCTTAATTGGTGAAAAAGCAGCCAATATGTCAGCAAAGCTCTATGCGATGGAAAGTGCTGTTTACCGTACGGTTGGATTATTTGAACAGCGGATGGGGCTCTTAAGTGATGAAGAGCAAAAAGACGGCAAACAAATTGCCCAATCCATTGCGGAATATGCGATTGAATGTTCTCTCTGTAAAGTGCTCGGCTCTGAAACGTTAGATTATATTGTGGATGAAGGCGTGCAGATTCACGGCGGATATGGATTCATGCAAGAATACGAGGTCGAAAGAGCCTATCGCGACTCACGAATTAACCGGATTTTTGAAGGGACAAACGAAATCAACCGTTTGCTTGTACCAGGTACATTCTTGAAGAAAGCGATGAAAGGAGAGCTTCCGCTGCTTCAAAAAGCGCAAACCTTACAGGAAGAGCTAATGATGATGATGCCGGAAGAGCCAGGCGATCAGCCGCTCGATCAAGAAAAATATTTGCTCGCCCATGCGAAAAAGATCGCCTTAATGGTGGCTGGTATGGCAGCCATGAAATACGGGAAAGCCTTAGACAAAGAGCAAGAAATTCTTGTGAACATAGCCGATATCGTCAATGAAATTTTTGCTGCTGAATCAGCGGTTCTGCGTACAGAAAAGGCAATCGCTGCAACAGGGGCAGAAAAGAATGAACAAAAGCTTGCTTACACACAAATTTTCACGCAGGAAGCTTTCTTAAAGATTGAAGCCCATGCAAAAGAATCCTTGATTGCGATGGAGGAAGGAGATTCACTCCGCATGAGCCTGTCAGCCCTTCGCAAGCTGACAAGATTTACGCCGATCAATGTCATCGCTAAAAAGCGCGAAGTGGCAAAACGAATCTTTGAAGCAGAGAAATATATCGTATAAGGGCGGGTTAAAGGTGCGGATATCACTCCGCACCTTTTTGTAAGCATACATTTAGGTTTTTAAAATATTTTGTGATAAAATGTTGTCACAATTTGCAGGAGGTGAAAATGGTGGCTTTAGATTTTTACGAATACCCATCTTGTGGTACATGCCGAAAAGCAAAAAAGTGGCTGGAAGCACACAATAAAGACATCAACAGCATACATATCGTCGAAGAGACGCCTGATAAAGAAACATTAAAAGCCCTTTACGAAAAAAGCGGTTTAGAGCTGAAGAAATTCTTTAATACAAGCGGGCAAAAATACCGGGAGCTGCAGCTGAAAGATCAACTTCCTGCAATGTCAGAGGACGAGCAGCTAGAATTACTCGCGTCTAACGGAATGCTGATCAAGCGCCCGATTACAACAGACGGAAAACGAGTCACGGTAGGATTTAATGAAGATACATTTAAAAGCGTCTGGAAATGATGTAACTTTCATTCAGATTGTGGTATCTTCAATATAGATTGTAAGAAAAGACTGGAGGGGTATTGAATGAGCACACCAAAAGATTTACGTTATTCAGAAGAACATGAATGGGTCAAAGTAGAAGGAGATAAGGTGCGTATCGGTATTACGCATTTTGCTCAATCTGAGCTGGGCGATATCGTGTTCGTTGAGCTTCCTGAAGTAGGAGACAAAATCACAGCGGACGAGCCTTTCGGAAGTGTAGAATCAGTGAAAACAGTTTCTGAACTTTATGCACCGATCAATGGCACAATTGTTGAAGTGAACGATGAGCTGGATGACAGCCCAGAATTCGTCAACGACTCTCCATACGAAAAAGCATGGATGATCGTGGTAGAACCAGCTGATGCATCTGAAATTGAGAACTTAATGACAGCTGAGCAATATGAAGAAATGACAAAAGAAGACTAATTCATGAGAAATTGGACACTCTACCTTTATGGGGGGTGTCCAATTTGTCTTTTCAAAAAGAACACGTGGATATAACAGAGCATGTCACTGGACGATTCAAAGAAAGCGGCATGGTGCTTTATCATCAAAATGAAGAGATTGGCACGATGATTAGTGAAAACCAATATGAGCTGAAATCGGGATATTCCTATGATCAAAATCGTTTTTATCGTTTAACGGACACATTAACCGATGGGACAGAAAAATATGTTGACTGTGACGATGAAAATGGCTGGTGCTAATCACAGATGAGACTGCAGTGAACAGAAGCTGCAGTCTTTTTGATGACGAGGCGCCCAATCTTTACAACCTGAATGAAAGATTGTAATCTAAGGAAGAAGTGAATCAACGTCAAAAGGGCCGGGTGATCGTGATGAATGTCGAGATAGAAAAGGTCATCATTGTAGAAGGTAAAACAGACAAACAAAAGTTAAAAGAAGTCATAAGTGAACCTGTTACCATCATTTGCACCAATGGCACGATCAGTACATCGAAGCTGGATCAGCTTGTGGACGATTTATTGGGGAAAGACGTTTACATATTAGCTGACAGTGACGATGCAGGCGACAAACTGCGGAAGCAATTTCGAAAAGAATTCCCTGAAGCACTTCATCTTTTTGTCGACAGAACGTACCGCGAAGTGGCCGCTTCACCGTCAGCCCACATTGCATCTATCCTATTAGCTGCAAACATTGATGTTCATTCGAAATATTTATGAGGGTGGACGTATATGAAAGAGATTGAAGAACACGAATTCAAGGAGATAGAGGACGATTTATTTCTTTTATACTTATATACACCGTTTTGCGGAACATGCCAGCTGGCAAAGAAAATGCTGGCAGTCGTAGACGCCATGCAGCCGGATGTACCATTTTACGAAAACAATTTAAACTATTCACCAGGCTTTGCGAAAGCATTTGAAATTGAGAGTGTTCCTTGCTTTCTCCTGTTTAAAAAAGGTGAATTGGTGCAAAAAGGCTATGCCTTTCACTCAGTTCCATATCTTCATGAAATGATTGAAACCGCTAAATAAAGCGGTTTTTTGTCATATTTCAAGAAATTCATTTGAAAATTTGTCGAGTTATTTATAAAGGACAAGAAGATGTTTGTAGAGAAATGTTATGTATAACCAAATGACAGGGAGGTTATACATGTGGAAAATGTGAAAGCCCATGGTAACACAGGGCAGCGTTTATTATTAAAGCCGCTGCTCTCATCATCATCCTTGAAGATTACATTTGAGGCGGAAACTGACTCTTGTACATTGATTGTGGATGAACGTGGTGAAGTGAAGAAACTACCTGCAATTGAGTTATCGGATCTCATCTTTTATGGTGAGAGGAAAGAAATTCTTCAATTATTAGACGGAGATATGTCCTTACAGCAGTTAATCAGCAGGGGACAAGTCAAAGTCAAAGGGTCATTCCGTGCGCTCCTTAGACTAGAGGCAGTGCTTTGGCTGACGAACGGTTTTTTCCGAAAAATGATAACGTAGTTGTTTACTTGGAAATTAACGATTTACAGCGTTGACATATCTCGGGTAGCATGATATTCTACGTTAGTAAAAACATGAACATCACATAAAACAACATATTTTCTCTTATTAAGAGAGGTGGAGGGACGTGCCCTATGAAACCCGGCAACCGTCAGCATAGCTGAAATTGGTGCCAATTCACTCAAAGCCGCAGCGCTTTGAAAGATGAGAGAAAGGCGTAATTGACATAAAAGGCCTTTCTGCTTGCGTTGCAGTTAGGTCTTTTTTACTGACCTGGCGTCAGGCTAGAGTCATGACAGAAAGAAGAATAAATAATGTATGTGATGGCAACCTATAGATTCAGCAAGAAAGCAGGTGATCAGACTGTGATTTATTTACAGAATGTATCAAAAACGTACCATTCAAAAAGCGGAAATGTTGATGCCGTGAAAGACGTCAACCTAGATATTGATAAAGGTGAAATATTCGGAATTATCGGGTATAGCGGTGCAGGGAAAAGCTCGCTTATTCGCCTATTAAACGGTCTGGAGCTGCCAACAGAAGGAATTGTTGAAGTGGCAGGCAACCGGATCAATGAAGTATCGAATGCGAAACTTCGGAAAGCAAGACAAGAAATCAGCATGATCTTCCAGCACTTTAATTTGCTTTGGTCAAGAACGGTGAGACAAAATATTATGTTCCCGCTTGAGATCGCAGGTGTACCGACATCAAAACGGAGAGAGCGTGCGAATGAACTGATTAAATTGGTCGGTTTAGAAGGAAAAGAAAATGCGTATCCGTCTCAGCTGAGCGGCGGGCAAAAACAGCGTGTCGGCATTGCGAGAGCATTAGCGAATGATCCAAAGGTTCTTCTATGTGACGAAGCGACATCTGCGCTAGATCCGCAAACGACCGATTCGATCCTTGAGCTTTTGGCGGATATCAATAAACGATTAGGGCTCACGATTGTGCTCATTACACACGAAATGCACGTCATTCGCAAAATTTGTCATCGCGTTGCGGTCATGGAAAATGGACGCATTGTCGAAGAAGGCGAAGTATTACGCGTCTTCAGACAACCGAAGGAAGAAATGACGAAACGATTTGTGCAACAGCTTGCAGAACCAGAGGAAGCGAAAGAAACAATTGAGCATGTGCTAGAGCGAGTAAAAGAAGGTCAGGTCGTACGATTGTCCTTTATCGGAGATTCTGCCGAGCAGCCGCTGATCACTGAAATCATTCGATCCTTCAACGTCGATGTGAATATCCTTCAAGGGAAGATTTCTCAAACGCAGGAAGGCGCGTTTGGAACACTCTTTATCCACATTAATGGAGAAGAGACCGAGGTAGAAAAAGCCATCGCCTATATCCAAAGCAAACAGGTTGAAATCGAGGTGATGACACATGTTTGAGAAATGGTTTCCGAACGTTGATTTAGACGTCATCTGGAGTGCAACAGGTGAAACAGTGTATATGACACTCATTTCATTGGCATTTGCTTTTGCCATTGGTATCATCCTTGGACTATTACTCTTTCTAACGAGTAAAGGCGGTCTTTGGGAAAATAAACCGATTAATGCTGTCATCGGCGCTGTCGTCAACATTTTCAGATCGATTCCTTTTATCATTTTAATTATTCTATTACTAGGGTTCACGAAATTCTTAATGCATACGATTCTAGGCCCAAATGCAGCACTCCCTGCCCTTGTCATAGGGTCAGCTCCATTCTATGCACGTCTTGTCGAAATTGCACTGCGTGAGGTAGACAAAGGAGTCATTGAAGCAGCACGATCAATGGGAGCGAAAACGTCGACAATCATTTTCAAAGTATTGCTGCCAGAATCATTGCCAGCCCTTATTTCAGGTATTACCGTAACAGCAATTGCTCTGATTGGCTCTACTGCGATTGCAGGTGCAATTGGAGCAGGCGGACTTGGTGACCTCGCCTATGTGGAAGGGTACCAATCTGGTAATACAGATGTCACACTTGTAGCTACTGTGTTTATTCTCATCATCGTCTTTATTATTCAAATAATCGGTGATTTGATTACAAATAAAATTGATAAACGTTAAGGGAGGATTTATTCATGAAGAAATTGATATTAAGTGCACTATTTCTAGCATTTGCAGGTATTTTAGCTGCGTGCGGTTCATCAAATAACGCAAGTGAAAGCAAAACCATTACGGTTGCCGCTTCAAAAACGCCTCATGCCGAAATTCTTGAAGAAGCAAAACCACTTCTAAAAGAAAAAGGCTACGATTTAAAAGTGAAAGTGCTTAGCGATTATAAAATGTACAACAAAGCGTTAGCTGAAAAAGAAGTGGATGCGAACTTTTTCCAACATATCCCTTACTTAAACGAAGAAAATAAATCAAACAAAGATTATAACCTAGTGAGTGCTGGTGCGGTTCACCTTGAGCCTTTCGGTATCTACTCTAAGAAATACAAATCTGTAAAAGATATTCCAAACGGCGGCACAATCATCATGACAAACAACGTAGCTGAACAAGGCCGTATGCTTGCCCTGCTGCAAAATGCTGGTGTCATCAAGCTTGATCCAAAGGTTGATACAATCAACGCAACAGTAAAAAACATTAAAGAAAACCCAAAGAACCTAAAATTCAAAAAAATCGCGCCTGAATTAACTGCGAAAGCTTATGAAAACAGTGAAGGCGATGCTGTATTCATCAACGTCAACTATGCGATCCAAAATAAATTGAATCCGAAAAAAGATTCAATTGAACTTGAGCAAACAAAGAACAACCCATATGCAAACATCGTTGCGGTTCGCAAAGGTGACGAAAAATCAGATAAGATCAAGGCACTAATGGAAGTTCTTCACTCTGATAAAATCAAAGAATTCATCGACAAAAAATATGACGGTGCAGTATTGCCTGTATCTGAATAACAACATTTCAACCTCGCTTCTATCAAAGCGAGGTTTCAGCATGTAGACAAACCCTCGCATTCTTTGTCAGTTCTGCGCTCCGGTGCTCACGAATGTCAAATTCGCTCCGCTCCGGTACTCGCCCTTCCTAGGGCTGCAAAGGTTTTCTATCACGCTGAAAGGAAGATAAAGGGCTAAAATAAAGATCATTTTAGCCCTTAATCAACAATCTGCAACCTCGCTTCTACCAAAGCGAGGTTTTTTGTGTATTTTTTCAAATCTCGCTCATAATAAAAACGTACAAATGACCTGAAGGGATGGAATCAAGATGAATGAACAGCATATGAGCGGATCCATGCAGCAATCACTGACTGATTATAAAACCGCAATGGGTGAATTCCAGAAGAAAATGCCGGTGTTTGGAAAGAAATTCAATGAATTTACGGAGCAGTGCTTCCAAAGCGATTCATTAACGCAAAAGGAAAAACAAATGATTGCCCTCGGTATCAGTATTCATGCGCAGGATGAATACTGCATGATTTATCATACAAAGGGAGCGCTCGATCAAGGGGCGACAGAAGAGAATTTGCTGGAGGTTGTCAGCGTGGCGGCAGCTTTTGGCGGCGGAGCAGCACTAAGCCAAGGAATCACTGTCGTTCAGCAATGTATTGATGAATTTGGAGGACAGACGCATTAAGGGAAGCATAACACGGTATTTTTCCATCTCAGGGAGTTGAGCGCTTCTCATCCGTTTGTGTGAGAAAATATGCCAGCATAGGGTGTCATATCCCTTTTGAGTGAAGCCGCATACGTTTGCTACAATAAAGCTACACTCAAGGAAGGGAATGGTTTATTATTTGTTCGGACCATAGTACACTAGGATTGGATTATACCGCCGAGATGGAAAAGGCCATGCATCAAGCTCATGGCATGAGCTATGCAGAGTACGAAAGAGACCATGACTTACGGATGAAAGTGGAATATAAACGAGAGCAGTCCTACCGAGATGAGAAAAGACAGCTCGCAAAAATGAATATACGAGGCTAATAATAGCTGAGGGGCGGGGAGAACAGTTTCCCGCCCTTTCTTTATGAAAACAGTCTTTTCGACATAAATCCTTTTATCTACCTGCTTTTTTTGTTAGAATTTTGAGAGCATCCTCTCACGCTTATCGTGAATGTGTTGTATTCAGTTTTAATTTGTTATAAAATTAGAATGAGAATAAATTGAGAATAATGATTATTTTGGAGGTATCGATATATGACTGCTTCGACATTAACAATTAAGGACTTGCACGTTGAGATTGAAGGGAAAGAAATCTTAAAGGGTGTAAACCTCGAGATAAAAGGTGGAGAATTCCACGCAGTAATGGGACCTAACGGAACAGGTAAATCTACTTTATCTGCTGCCATTATGGGTCACCCAAAATATGAAGTAACACAAGGCAGCATCTTGCTTGATGGCGAAGATGTCCTTGAAATGGAAGTAGATGAGCGCGCTCAAGCTGGTCTTTTCCTTGCAATGCAATACCCGTCTGAAATCAGCGGTGTTACAAATGCTGACTTCCTTCGTTCTGCAATTAACGCACGCAGAGAAGAAGGCGATGAAATCTCTCTTATGAAATTCATCCGCAAAATGGACGAAAACATGGAGTTCCTTGAAATGGACCCAGATATGGCACAACGCTACTTAAATGAAGGTTTCTCAGGCGGGGAGAAAAAACGCAACGAAATTCTTCAATTAATGATGATTGAACCAAAGATCGCCATCCTTGACGAAATCGATTCTGGTCTTGATATCGATGCCCTGAAAGTTGTTTCTAAAGGAATTAACAAAATGCGCGGCGAAAGCTTCGGCTGCTTAATGATCACTCACTATCAGCGCCTGCTGAACTACATCACACCAGATCACGTTCATGTCATGATGCAAGGCCGTATTGTGAAATCTGGCGGACCAGAACTTGCGCAGCGTCTAGAAGCAGAAGGCTATGACTGGATTAAAAAAGAGTTAGGAATTGAAGACGAAACTGTTGGTCAAGAAGCGTAAGCGTTAGGAGGATTATTGATGACATTAGAAACGAAATTATCAGTAGATCAAGATTATGTCAAAAGCTTCTCCGAGAAGCATCAGGAACCGGCATGGATGAGCTCCCTTCGCTTACAGGCTCTTGAAAAAGCAGAAGACCTCCCAATGCCAAAGCCTGACAAAACGAATATTTCAAAATGGAATTTAACGAATTTCAAACAGCATACAGTCGAAAGTGCGCCATTTGGATCATTAGAAGAGCTTCCAGAAGAAGTGAAATCTCTGATTGATTTAGAGGACACAGATAAGACAGTTTACATTCAGCGTGATCAAACGCCGGCCTATTTGTCTCTTTCAGCTGAAGCAAAAGACAAAGGTGTGATCTTCACTGATCTTCATACAGCGATTCGTGAGCATGGAGATTTAGTGAAACAATACTTCATGACAGATGCAGTGAAAGTGGATGAGCATAAACTAACAGCTTTACATGCTGCTTTAGTGAATGGCGGAGCTTTCCTCTATGTACCGAAAAACGTAGAGCTTGAAGCACCAATTCAAGCTGTTTATCTTCATGAAAATGACGAAACGACTTTGTTCAACCATGTCATCGTTGTAGCAGACGATCATAGTGCTGTGACATATGTAGAAAACTACATCAGTACAGCAAAACCGGAAGAAGCGATCTTCAATATCGTTTCTGAAGTGTTCACAGGCGCTAACGCCCGCGTCACATACGGTGCTGTAGATAACCTTGCAGAAGGAGTCACAGTATATGTAAACAGACGCGGTATGGCAAATGGTCGTGACAGTAAAATCGAATGGGCGCTTGGCCTGATGAATGATGGAGACGTCGTATCTGAAAACATCACAAAACTGATGGGCGACGGTACATTCGGTGATACGAAATCAGTTGTTGTCGGCCGAGGAAACCAAACAGAAAACTTCACAACAAGCATCATCCACTTCGGTAAAAACTCTGAAGGATATATCTTGAAGCATGGTGTGATGAAGGATCAAGCATCCTCTATCTTTAACGGAATTGGTAAAATCGAGCATGGCGCAACGAAGTCAAATGCAGAGCAGGAATCACGTGTCCTCATGCTGAGTGAGAAAGCACGCGGTGACGCAAACCCCATTCTTTTAATTGATGAAGATGATGTGACAGCAGGGCACGCCGCTTCTGTTGGACGTGTCGATCCAATTCAATTGTACTACCTCATGAGCCGCGGGATTTCCAAAGAAGATGCAGAAAGACTTGTGATTTACGGCTTCTTAAATCCAGTTGTAAAAGAACTGCCGATTGAAGGAGTTAAAAAGCAGCTTGTTTCTGTGATTGAAAGGAAAGTAAAATAATGAATATCAAAGACGTTCGTGAGCAATTTCCAATCCTTCATCAGCAAGTGAACGGACATGATTTGGTGTATTTGGACAGTGCAGCGACTTCTCAAAAACCAAGAGTGGTCATTGATGCAATGAATGAGTATTACCGGTCTTACAACTCGAACGTCCACAGGGGTGTTCATACCCTTGGCACAAGAGCAACGGACGCATACGAGGGTGCGAGAGAGAAAGTTCGTGCATTCATCCGTGCTTCATCTGTTCAGGAGATTATTTTTACTAGAGGTACAACAACTGCGCTAAACACAGTGGCGATCAGCTATGCTAGAGCCAACCTCAAAGAAGGCGATGAGATTGTCATTACGCATATGGAGCATCATGCGAATATCATCCCTTGGCAGCAAGCAGCAAAAGCAACTGGCGCCACATTGAAATACATTCCGTTACAGGAAGACGGCACGCTATCGCTTGAAGATGTGAAGCAAACGATCACACATCAAACGAAAATCGTCGCTGTCACACATGTCTCAAACGTATTAGGAACCATCAACCCGATTAAAGAAATCGCCAAAATTGCCCACGATCATGGGGCAATCATTGTCGTCGACGGTGCGCAAAGCACTCCGCACATGCAAATTGATGTTCAGGATCTAGATTGTGACTTTTTCGCATTCTCTGGGCATAAAATGTGTGGACCGACTGGCATCGGTGTGCTTTACGGGAAGAAGGACCTTTTGAATAATATGGAGCCTGCTGAGTTTGGCGGTGAAATGATCGACTTTGTGGATCTATATGATTCCACATGGAAAGAGCTGCCGTGGAAATTTGAAGCGGGAACACCGATTATTGCTGGAGCAGTTGGACTAGGAAAAGCAATTGACTTCTTAAATGACATTGGTATGGAGGAAGTCAGCCGTTACGAGCATCAGCTTGCGACTTACGCGCTTGAGCGCTTTAAGGAGCTTGACGGTGCGACTGTTTATGGACCGCAGCACCGAGCTGGGCTTGTGACGTTTAACTTAGACGATGTCCATCCGCATGATGCATCAACTGTTCTGGATACGGAAGGTGTCGCCATTCGTGCTGGACACCACTGTGCACAGCCGCTTATGAAATGGCTTGGTGTATCAGCGACTGCAAGAGCAAGCTTCTATCTGTATAATACAGAAGAAGAGATTGACAGGCTCATTGCAGCGCTCCGTAAGACAAAGGAGTATTTTACGAATGTCTTTTAATGTAAACTTAGACACACTGTACAGACAAGTGATTATGGATCATTATAAAAATCCGAGAAACAAAGGTGTGCTAAACGACAGCATTGTCGTCGATATGAACAACCCAACGTGTGGTGACCGCATTCGTCTTACGATGAAAATCGAAGACGATAAAGTCACGGATGCGAAATTTGAAGGAGAAGGATGCTCGATTTCGATGGCATCTGCCTCGATGATGACGCAGGCGATTAAAGGGAAAGATATTGAAACAGCATTGAAAATGTCTCAGATTTTCTCCGATATGATGCTAGGAAAAGAATACGACGATTCCATTGATCTTGGTGACATTGAGGCGCTGCAGGGAGTGGCAAAATTCCCTGCCCGCATCAAATGTGCAACATTATCATGGAAGGCGCTTGAAAAAGGCGCATCTGCCGAAGATAACGGCAAATCATAAGATTGGAGTGAAAATGGATGGCTAAAAAAATGCCAGATGTTGGTGAATATAAATACGGCTTTTCTGATAAAGACGTTTCCATTTTCCGTTCAGAGCGCGGACTGACAAAAGAGATCGTTGAAGAAATTTCTCGTATGAAAGAAGAGCCTCAGTGGATGCTCGACTTCCGTTTGAAATCTCTTGAGCACTTTTACAACATGCCGATGCCACAATGGGGCGGAGATTTAAATGCATTAAACTTTGATGAAATTACGTACTACGTAAAGCCATCAGAGCGCTCTGAGCGTTCTTGGGATGAAGTACCAGAAGAAATCAAACAAACCTTTGATAAGCTTGGTATCCCAGAAGCAGAGCAAAAATATTTAGCTGGTGTATCTGCTCAGTATGAATCTGAAGTTGTGTATCACAACATGAAGCAAGACCTTGAAGATTTAGGAATTGTGTTTAAAGATACAGACAGCGCATTAAAAGAGAACGAAGACATCTTCCGTGAGCACTGGGCAAAAGTCATTCCTCCGACTGACAACAAATTTGCTGCGCTTAACTCGGCTGTATGGTCTGGTGGTTCATTTATCTACGTACCAAAAGGCGTAAAAGTAGATACTCCACTTCAAGCATACTTCCGTATCAACTCTGAAAACATGGGTCAGTTCGAACGTACACTGATCATCGTTGACGAAGGCGCACATGTGCATTACGTAGAAGGCTGTACAGCTCCAGTTTACACAACAAACTCACTTCACAGTGCGGTTGTTGAAATCATCGTCAAAAAAGGCGGCTACTGCCGTTATACAACGATTCAAAACTGGGCAAACAACGTCTTCAACCTTGTGACAAAACGTACAGTATGTGAAGAGAATGCAACAATGGAATGGATTGATGGAAACATCGGTTCTAAGCTGACAATGAAATACCCAGCAGTCATCCTAAAAGGTGAAGGCGCTCGTGGTATGACATTAAGTATTGCCCTAGCAGGTAAAGGTCAGCACCAAGATGCAGGTGCGAAAATGATTCACCTTGCACCAAACACATCTTCAACGATCGTATCGAAATCGATTTCCAAACAAGGCGGTAAAGTCACATACCGAGGAATCGTTCACTTCGGACGCAAAGCAGAAGGTGCACGCTCAAACATCGAGTGTGATACACTCATCATGGATAACAAATCAACGTCTGATACGATCCCTTACAATGAAATCTTAAACGACAACATTTCATTAGAGCACGAAGCAAAAGTATCAAAAGTATCAGAAGAACAGCTATTCTACTTGATGAGCCGCGGAATTTCTGAAGAAGAAGCAACAGAAATGATCGTCATGGGCTTCATCGAGCCATTCACAAAAGAACTACCAATGGAATACGCCGTTGAAATGAACCGTTTGATTAAGTTTGAAATGGAAGGTTCTATTGGTTAATAAAAAACATTGATACACAACGCTTTTTGAAGGCTTTTAATTTCGAGTGATACCACTTGTTAATTAATCCTTCATGGCGTTGTGTTTTTTTATGGCTTTAGTTCGAGAAGCCAGATCCATCCCTCCAAATGAACATAAATACTTGCAACATTTAAATTAGTACTGTATAGTTCTAATTATGACAAAGGCAAAATTAATGAATCAAAAGCGTGTACTTGAAGTAGCTGCAACATTATTTTTGGAAAAAGGGTTTGCTTATACCAGTATGGATGAATTGGTACGTGTAAGCAAAGTGTCAAAGTCGAATGTGTATTATCACTTTTCTAATAAGGAAGAATTATTAGAAGGGGTCGTTGATTATTGGATTGATATGTATCAAGCTGCAATAGACGACGTAATGTCTCAGACCCAATTTTCAGTTGAAGATCGTATCCAAATGTTTTTAAAGCAATTATCACAAGGCGTTCAGTCGAGAGAGTATCAGGGAGGCTGTCCATTTATTACTCTTTATATTCAAAGTCCTGCACAGGCCACGCAAATAAAAGAAAAAATAGGTCTTTTTTTTACAGGATTACAAAAGAAAGTTTCTCTATTACTGAAACAAGGTGTAGAGAACGGGGAATTCAGAGATACGATTCAGATTGATGAGGTGGCATCACTTTTTATTACAAATCTTGAAGGGGCGTTATTTATTTCAGAAACACTGAAGGATGCCACTGTCATCACAAAAACAGCAGATCATTTATTTAACTTGCTTCGATAAAGAAGCATTTTTTTTACATCAAATTAGTACTATGTAGTACTAAAAAGGAGCCTTCATATGAAAACAGTATTTTTAATTGGTGGAACAGGCTTTATCGGAAAGCAATTAGTCGAAGAATTAGCCAAAGAGGATGTGAACATTCTTCTTTTAGTGAGGTCGAAAAGTAAAGCGACACGCATTTTTCAAGAAAGAGGCATTTTAAAAGAGTCAGTGATGCACTTTGTTGAAGGTGATTTGACGAAAATAGATTTAGGTCTAAGTGCTGAAGATAAGGAAAGGGTATTGAAAACGGATGTGATCATTCACGCAGGAGGCCCCATGGATATTCAAGCGACAAGTAATGAGGCAGCTTCCGTCTTTTTAAATGGCGCTAAACATATGAGTGAATTAGCTAAAAGTATTCATCAATCGAAGGGCTTGCATCAATTTATTCATGTTGTCGGTTATATGAGTCCCTTTGATGATCAAAATAGCAAGGTTACAATTGATGTGTTTAAAGAAGGAAACAACTATTTGAAAATAAAAAATCCATATGAGAGAACAAAATTTTTAGCAGATCTTTATATCCGTCAACAGGCATCAGCAATAGGTTATCCGCTGTCTGTCATTAATCCGCCAACTGTGGTCGGTAGTAGTAAAACAGGGAGTACAGAGCAGATAGCAGGATTAGGTTTGCTTGTAAAGAGTATGCGAAGAGGGCTCATGCCAGTGATTCCTGGAGGTAAAGGATATAGGCTGCCACTGATTTCAAACGATATGTTTGCGAAGTTTATTGTGCAGGTTTTCAGGATGGAGCAGCCGGCTATTCAAACATTTACACTTGTTGAAGACAAAGAGCATGATCAGAACATTGCTGAATTATTAAGTGTGATGTCGGAAAGTATGAATATGAGGGCACCAAAAATCTCTGTCCCAATGCCACTAATGAAAGCTGTTATGAATAGTGGCGTAAGCAAAATCACTAAAATTCCTTCTGACGGACTGAATTTTATGACAAAACGAACATTCTCAAATGTTTCAGCGAAAAAAATAATGGGAGACGTTTGGTTTAAGAAGACGAGTGTCATGAACTTTTTCCCTGCCGTAGCAGCTGATCTAGATTATCGAATGATGGATCAACATGGTGAGCATCATCATGTATTTGAGCGAACATTATGCGATAACAATACCCTTTACCAACTAAAAGGAGAGGGGAAACCATTTATTTTATTACATGGTTTATTGAGTGATGGAGAGGATTTATTTCCTTTAGCACAAGAGCTTCATGAAAAAACGGGTCAACCGGTATGGATCTTGGATCTTCCAGGTTTGGGACGTTCTCCATTTAAACGAGAGAAACATCTTCTAGATCTCTATTTGAATGTAGTGAAAAAGGTATTGGAGAAAGCGGCTAATGGTGCACATCTCATTGGCCATTCATTTGGTGCGTTTATTTTACTAGAAGCTTTGGGACAAGGGTACATAGATAAGAAGTATTCAATCACTTTACTTCAGCCGCCTGTTACTAAAAAAAATGCTAAATCGCTAAATGTTCCACAATGGATGAACAAATGGTCTTTAAAATTAGCAACTCCTAAAATGATAGAGCGTTATTTATTAAGTAATGGTTTGTTTGAAAGGATGGAGAGCATCCCTGAACATTATATTGAAAAAATCAGAAACAGCTTTACTTCTCCTAGAATTTTAAATACGACGGTTCAGCTTAACCATTTACTACTGAAAAACGATCACGGTGATTTCAATGAAATAACAAAGGATAATCTTCACATGATTTGGGGGGAGTATGACAGAGGATATTCTGCTCCATCGCATTTTGGAAAAGTTGATGTTGTCCCATATGGTCATCATTTCCCTCTTAGCCATCCGAGTGAAACGGCAGCATTGGTTATAAAAAATAGTCTTATTAGCAGTTGAGAATGTGGGATAAATAAAGTATGTCGTAATTGAAAAATCGCATTGCTTGTGGTCCCGCCGATGCCCGCATCAACTGAAAGATTATATAGCACCCTAAAACGAAAAAGGTGATTTTTATTAAAAAAAGCACGATTTTTCGTTTTGGGTCTTTTTGATTAAATAGAGGTTAATGAGGAGCATAAAACTCCTCTAAGGTTTTCGTCATATCATCAGATGCAGATTGTAAGATCGCATCTTGCTGTAAAACCGCTGTGCCTTGTGCTCGGACAATATGAAATTGATGAAACCCCATCAAGTTTTGAAATATTTCTTTTAGGTAATAATGTGAAAATTCTAGAGGTGTATATCGATCGTTATTTGTGAAAATTGAGCCGCTTGCTTGAAGTAAAAGTACACGATAATCGTCAGTCATCAGACCAACAGAACCATTTTCTGTATATTTGAACGTTTCTCTCGCAATAAAGATATTATCTATATAATCTTTCATTCGTGAAGTCACATTGAAATTATGAACAGGTGACACGATCACAATTCGATGATGTGCTTTGAATTGGGCCAATAAAGCAGATGAAGCAGCGGCGATTTTTTCCTCGTCAGCCGTTAATGCTTGTTCGGATGCTTGCTTATCCCAAATTCCTAGCAGCTGTTCTTTTTCGATACGAGGAATTTCAGTTCCATATAAATGTAAAATGGTTGGTTCTTCATGAGGAAACCTTTCTTTAAACTGTTTTAAAAATAGTGTTTGCAGTTTGTTTGAATAACTTTCTCGATGAGTGAAATCTGGGTGCGCGTTAATGATTAATGTTTGCATGTACATGCTCCTTTTCTTTTGATAAGCTGAGTATAAATGATAAAGGTGACAAAAGAAGGCACCTTTTTAAGAGGGAAAACAAATGAAAAAATCAGAACGATTAAACCAAGAACTTATTTTTTTAAGCGATAAACACTCTTTTCGGTTAAAGGACTTACAATCCGAATTTGGCATTTCTAAAAGGACGGCTTTAAGAGATATAGAAGAGCTAGAGTCAATGGGTTTAGCTTTTTACGTTGAAAATGGAAGACATGGAGGATATCGACTGGTGAATCAATCTCCATTGGTTCCTATTTATTTCAATATAGAAGAAGTCCAAGCTATTTTTTTCGCTCTTAAAGCGCTAGACCTGGTGTCAGCAACACCATTTAAAAAATCCTACTCACAAATTCGGCAAAAGTTGTTTGCCACAATGTCTGATGAGAAAAAGCAAATGATTACGGAGACTTTGGATGTGATTCATTACTATAATGTCGCACCAGTTAGTGAACAAAATCATTTGGAATTGATTTTACAGGCAATGATGAAAGATCAAATCGTGAAGATGACGTACACTCAATATGAAAATAAATGGATCAGGCTGCAATTTCTTGAGTTGTTTTATCGAAATGGCATTTGGTTTTCTCAAGCATATGATGTTCAAAATAAAAAGTGGGGCATCTATAGATGTGACTTTATGAAGGACATGGTGATTGAAGAAGAAATCAGAGACACATTTACAAAGGAAGAATTAAAAGAACTGCAGCTCGAATACGAAAAAACTTATCATGATATCTCATTTAAATGTCGATTAACGGAACAAGGAAAAGAAAAGTTTTTGAAGCATCATTACCCAAATATGAGATTGGAGATCATTGATCAGATTCCTTATATTATGGGTGGATACAACCAAGAAGAATTATCGTATATGACTCACTATTTGATGTCATTTGGGAAACATGTGAAAATTGAATACCCAGAGGAATTGAAAGAAAGTTATTTGAATCAATTACGAGAAGTGATTGATCAGTATTGAAAGTAAACGAATTGTCTCTGAATCACAAAAAACTCCACATATTAAAAGAGGCGAATTATAGCAATTCGCCTCTTTTTTTTACTTCGCCGCATGAAAGGTATTTGTTTTCGGTTGATCATCAACCTTCCCATACGTCAGCTGACGCCAGATAAACTCCATCGGACCGTATTTAAACCGCTTTAACCATAATGTACTAAAGAGCAAGAGGAAGACATAAACCCCGAGTCCAATCATGAACGTGCCAGCCGGCTGAAGATGATCGGCAAGTCCGGCTCCATATTTCAGAAATAGCATTGTGCCAATGATGGAGTGAAGCAAATAGCAGGTCAATGACATCCGTCCAACTTTGGTAAAGACCATCAAAGCACCACGCAGCTGAGGGACGTGAAGAAACAGCATCGCAAGTGTACTCATATAGAACATACTGCCTGTTAATCCGCCGTTTTGTTCAAGGGCAGAGGCTATGTTCATCCAGAGTGTATTTTCAAAAGGATTGACCGCTGTTATGATCGTACTGCCTTGGGTGATGAGAAAAGCGATGGCAAAAATGATCCAAATGCGATTCCAAATCGCTTTTTTCGCCTCCATGTTTTTGAAAAACTCCATTTTCACAAAATACACACCAAGTAAAAACATGAAAAACATAGAATAGACAGTAGAAAAAGAACCGGAAGCCATTGTCACCATATCTGTCCACCGATCACCAATCGATGCTAAATAAGTCAGACTGTTGTGGCTGATTAATTCAAAATCAGCAAAGTCCGGCTTGCCTGATGATCCTGAACTGATGGTATTGAGCAGCATCGTGAAAAAAGGCGTGAGCAATTGAATCACAAAAAGTGTGATGAGCCAGTATAGGATGGTTTTGGCTGTGCGTTTGTAAAAGAAAAGCAATAAAAAGCCAGCGACTGCATAATAGGCCAAAATGTCACCAATCCAAACAAAGGTCAAATGCAGAAGGCCAAATCCTAAGAGAATGGTTAATCTGCGGGCAAACAGCTTGTTCGGACTGTCCACCTTCTGAGCAGCTCGATCCATAAAAATCATAAAACCAACCCCGAATAGAAAGGAGAACAACGTAATGAATTTCCCTGAGGCAAACCAATTCACCAAATTGTGAAAGACATCATTTGACAGCATGTCAAATCCCTTGGCCGAATCCACGATCAAAAAGTAATTGACTAGAATAATCCCCATTAAGGCGAACCCTCGTACAATGTCCAAGAAATGAACCCGTTCCCGCAGACTCATCGGTTGTCCGTGTGCTACTTTGTTTGCATTCATATCCATGCTCCTTTTCTTGTTATGATAATGTGATTCGGATCAATTCATCGATCCTTACAATGAATCAATATACGGCCCAATTCTTAACAATTTATGAAGATCCAATTTTTTGGAAATAAATGTGACAAATTGATGGCAGATGGCCAAATTCATAAACTGTTAAGGTTTATGCTGTATCTTTTCACATAACTAGATGATATATAGTAAAGACATAAAAGAAAGAGCAACACATTACATGAGGTGAGAGACATGACCCATCGAATATTAGTCGTAGAAGATGATCAGGATATTGGTGACCTTCTGCAGGAATCCCTTTCACGTGCAGGATATGAGGTGCTAAGAGCGATGAATGGCGAGCAAGCATTGAAGTTTGTGGACGATTCGCTCGATTTGGTGATTTTGGATGTGATGATGCCGGGGCTCTCAGGCATCGAAACGTGCCAGCAGATAAGAGCCTCTTCTAATGTCCCGATTCTATTTCTAACAGCCAAATCAAGTACATTCGATAAAACCGAAGGCTTACTTGCGGGCGGGGATGATTATATGACAAAACCTTTTTCACAAGAGGAGCTTCATGCTAGAGTGATTGCACAATTACGCAGGTATACTGTCTATCAGGAAAAGAAGGAACAGGAAGAGACCTTTCTTGTTGGGGGCAAACTGAAGGTAAGTGAAGAATTTAATGAAGTATGGAAAGAAAACCAGCAAATTAAGCTGTCTGATCTAGAATATCGGATGTTAAAACTGCTTATGAGCAGGCGAAACAAAATCTTTTCAGCCCAAAATATTTATGAAAGCGTGTGGGGACAGCCTTATTTCTATTGTTCCAACAATACGGTGATGGTGCATATTCGAAAGCTGCGTGCCAAAATTGAGGATGATCCTGCGCGTCCTGTATATATCAAAACTGAATGGGGAAGAGGATATCGATTTGGCACATCGTAAATATACACTGGCCAAAAAGCTTGCACTGCTGATTTTGGCGGCTGCAATTGTGAGTGGTATTGTCTTTTTGACGCTGCAAAAGATCACCAATGATTTGATCGATGGATATTTGAGTTCGGACGAGTATTACGATCAGGAGTCAGCCAAGTACATTCAAAAATTCAGCCGCTATGTGTCTGAGAATGAGCTGTCTTCAACGGATCGACAAGCGTTTGGTGAGTGGGTGAAAAAAGAGAATTACATTAATTTGACTATCTTCAAGGATGAGGTGCTACAATATGACTCCATCTATTCGGCTGCGGATGAATCGGCGTACGGAAAAGAAAGGATGACTCAGTACGCTGAGCAACATTCGTATCCGGTTCAGTTTAGCGACGGTAAAGGCCGCGTCATGGTGGACGGGTTCTATTCATCTCGCTACCACGATCTTGCCTTTACACTCGAGCTGCTCGGAGCAACGCTTATTTTTCTCCTCATTGTTCTTCTCGGGATTCGCAAAAGTCTGCGCTACCTGCAAACGATTCACCAAGAGATACATATTCTTGAAGGCGGAGAGCTGGACTATGAGATGACGGTGAAAGGGCATGACGAATTAGCGATGATTGCCAAAAGTATTGAGGACCTTCGTAAAGCTTTTTTGGACAAGCTTCAAGCCATTGATGAGCTGCAAGAAGAGAGCCGCAGCTTGGTTACTGAAATGTCCCATGATATGAGGACACCGCTGACGTCGCTGATGATGAATTTGGAGTTTGCGAAAAAAGAGGAGGCTGGAGCGGATACCCGTAAGGATCAATATATAGCAAGTGCTTATGAAAAAGCACTGCAATTGAAAAATCTATCTGATAATCTGTTCGCCTATTTTCTACTTGATAAAGAACATGAACCTGAGCTTGAGACAGTTGCAGTCAAAGAGGTCATTTACGATCTCTTATCAGATCAGGTGGCGATTTTGCAGCAAGAGACATTTAAGGTTCATCTTTTAGGAGAGCTGCCAGACAGCTATATCAATGTGAATGTCGAGGAGCTTGGCCGAGTGTTTGATAATCTGATGTCGAACATACTGAAATACGCTGACCCGAAAAAAGATATCAATCTCACGTTTCTATCCGACCAAGAAATCTTTGAGATCCATATCAGCAATGCGATAAACGAGACAAATGACACCCAGGAAAGCACAGGACTTGGTGAACGAAGCATAAAACGAATGATGTCCCGCATGCACGGGCAGTTTGAAAGGATGGAAAAGAACGGCGTTTACTACATCGTGCTGCGATTCTGGCACATCAAAATATAGCTGGCAAATGAATAACATGGAATGGAGAGACAATCTAATGAAACGATTCAACAACTTCCAAAAGGTACCGGATCTCTTGCAAGGCCTTCTGAATATTTGTTTATTCTTTCTGGCCATTGCTTTAAGCGTCCTCTTAATTAGTGAAACTTGGTATATTGTCCAATTTGTCTACAAGAATGTGGTCAACAAAGGAGAAAGCTACTATGAAATGCTTGGTGAACTGTTAATCTTCTTTATGTACTTTGAGTTTATTGCCTTAATTATTAAGTACTTTAAATCAAACTTTCATTTTCCGCTTCGCTATTTTATATATATTGGCATCACAGCCGTCATCCGTTTGATTATTATCGATCATAAGGAGGCTGTATCGACGTTCTGGTGGGCGTTGACTATCTTAGCCATGACGGTTGCACTCTTTATCGCTAGTAAACGACATGCGGTTCAGGAGCATGAAGAAGTGAAGTGAGGGAAGAAGACGAACGATGACCGTTCGTCTATTTTTTATATGTTGATTCATGAAACGCCTTGTGACGTACCTGTAACAAGTGCCTTTATGTGTGATGACAAACAACATGTTCCTGGCTTATTTACTTACTGACACGTACACATATACAATTTTCATCGTATAGTGTTTGTTCAGCTAAGGAATTGGAGGAAGAACATGATTAAATTAATAATTACGGATTTAGACGGCACCTTTTTAAACCGCCAAGGATCATTTGATCAAGCTTTATTTCAGAAAATAAAAGCATTAATGGAAGAGAAAAATGTGGCGTTCGCTCCTTGTACGGGTAAGCAGTGTGAACGAGTAGAGGCATTGTTTGGTGATGATGCAAAGGATTTTTGGATTTCAGGGGATAGTGCAACGCGAATTAAAAAGGATGGGCAATTTGTTTATGAATCATTAATAAAAAATGATCTAGGTTTATCGATCATCCATAAGCTGGAGGAGATAAGCAAAGAGCAGACGATCATTGCATGTACGAAAGATGGTGCAGTGGTCAATGAGCATTTATCTGAGAGTGAAATGAGATTTGTGACGGGCTCTTATACAAATGTACTCAAGGTATCAAACTTTGCAGATATACAAGATGACTTTGTGAAAATTACCGTTCATGATCCTGAGGCAAAATGCGTACAGACAAGGGAGAGAATAAGTGAATTCTTTGAACAAGTATATGTTGTTGCTTCAGAGGATACGTGGATCGACATTGCCAATATTGGCGTTCACAAAGGAACCACCGTGAAACAGCTTCAGCACATATTGGGTGTGACAGAAGAGGAAACGATGGCATTCGGTGATGGTCGTAATGATCTAGAACTGATGGAATCCGCTCAATACAGTTTTGCTGTAAGAAATGCCATCCAAGAGGTAAAAGATGCTGCTCATTTTATTACGCTTTCAAATGAAGAGAGCGGGGTCATGCATACGATTCAAAAAATCCTAAGATTGCAGCCTTAATCGTACTCAATTAAGAAGACGAACTTGTCCAGTTCGTCTTTTTTCATGTCTGGACATTGACGAGATGAACACTTAGTCGTTATCTGTCTATTAATGAACGGTTAGGGTCAGATTGACAATTGATTGTCATGCGTCTAAAAAGTAGAATATGAGTAACAATAAATAAACAGTTGTTCATTAATGAATAAGTGTTTGTTGTGGTGAGTGATCAGCTGGATAAAAGGTTTTTTCCTGATGTACGTCTTCATATGGTATGCTTTAGAAGCCTTATCTTTCCATCGGCATCGATCATCATGATTCTATGAACAGGGGTCGATCATATGCGAAGTATTCAAAGTTTTTTAGTAGAACAGCTGCTTATTTTGACGAAAAAGAAACTCAACGTAAATGATTATCTAGAAGAACGAAGAAGGGCAAATCAATTACCTTATGAATTGCCTGAAAAACTTAAGAATAAGTACAATATCACTCAAAATCACTCGTTTCCAGTCGATACGTATATGCTGAAATCAAATGTCCAGCCGGATGACCATCAAGTGTTGTTTATACACGGTGGCGGCTATATTGAACAGCCTTTGACTTGGCATTGGCGTTTTTTAGACCGATTGACGAAGCAATTAAATAGTACGGTGTATGTGCCGGTTTATCCAAAAGCACCGAACCATCAGTATATGGATGTGATCGAGAGTGTCTTCCCTGTGTACCAAGGTCTTTTAGAGAAAGGAACACCTGAAAATATCGTCATCATGGGCGATTCTGCTGGCGGCGGTTTATCGTTAGCTTTTGCTCAATACTTGGCAAAAAAGGGCTTGCCGCAGCCAGGAAATATCATTCTTTTATCACCATGGCTAGATGTCACATTAAGCAACCCAGATATCGCTGCTATGGTTCCAAAAGAACCAATGCTCAATCTAGCCTTATTAATTGAAGCAGGAAAAAGATATGCGGGTGAAATGGATGAAACACACCACTTAGTCAGTCCAATTTATGGAGAGATCAAATCATTGGGACGAATTTCTGTTTTTATAGGCACTCACGAATTCTTTCTCCCAGATGCTCGTAAATTCAAAGAGATGGCAGATAAGCAGGGGGTTCCAATAAACTATATAGAATATCCTAAAATGAATCACGTGTTTCCTGTCTTCCCTATACCAGAAGCAAAAAAAGCGTTAAATCAAATTGTCGCGATTATTGAAAGTAATACCTTCCCTTTGAAAGAATTCAATGAATAAGATATAAGAATGAGGATGACTAGCGCGGCTGGCCATTCTCGTTTCTGTTTGAAGGAGCAAAAAAATTGACAGATATCAAGACCGAACCATTCTCGTTTGCAAGTATGCAGCAGGCAGTCCCTGTACATATTCCAGAAAGACAATACATTTCATCACATGATGGTACAAGCCTTGCGTATTATCCATTTTTATCAGAAAAGAAGACGCAGGCCAATGTGATCTTAATTCATGGCGGTGGTGCTCATAGTTTGGCTGGTTATGAGCATATCGCCCATACGCTGCAGCATGAATTTCATGTGAATACGTTTTTGCTCGATCTAAGAGGTCACGGCCATTCGGATGGAAAAAAGAGAGGTTGATGGCTACTTTTTTATTGCACCTGAATTTGGCCATCAATCAGATACTGCGAGGCCAGATCAAATTCCTTTTGCGGCCGTTCAAGTATGGAAATTCGTTCTGTCTGCCATGACAAAAGGAATGTTGATGAGTCATTCTGAAGCCGTACGTTTTCATTATCCAAAATGGGCAGTCGAGCAGGATCCGCTTTTATTGACAGCCATCACCGTCAAACTATCACTTGCCTTAACCCCATCAGCACCTAAAAAACAATTTGCGAGAATGGATCGGCCATATGCGATGTTAGTAGGCAGCGAGGATGAACTGTTTGATATAGAAAAATTTCCTGCCTATCATGAGCTGCCAAATGAAGCGATCCAACAACAATCAGTCTATCAAGTGCTGGATGGACACACTCATTTGTCGATTCTACTAGAAGTGGGAAAACAGATTGGAGGAACTATCCAAGTGTGGAATCGTTCTATTTAGCATGAACAACTAGTCAACACTCTCCCGTTTTCTTAAAAATTTACATTGACACCATCCTTTTCTATGATAAAATCATAGTGTGATAATGAGAATCGTTATCAAACGATATGACTACATATAGAATGGATAGGTGAGGTACATGTTCAAGAAATCTTTTTGGTCGCTTTTAGTTGTGCTCTCCATCGTTTTACTTGCAGCTTGCGGCAGCAATAGCAGTAACGGCAAGTCAGATAGTAAAGAGAAAACAAGAACTGTTGAAAGCGCTATCGGTTCAACTGAAATTAAAGGATCGCCTAAACGTGTGGTGACACTGTACCAAGGAGCAACGGATGCAGCAGTCGCTATGGGCATTAAACCAGTAGGTGTTGTTGAATCATGGCTTGAAGCACCTACGTATAAATATTTAAGAGATGACTTAAAGGATGTTAAAATTGTTGGGCAGGAAACACAGCCAAACTTAGAGGAAATTGAAAAGCTCAAGCCTGATTTGATCATTGCATCGAAAATCCGCCACGAGCAAATTTTTGATCAGCTGAAAGAAATCGCTCCAACTGTTGCAACAGAAACAGTGTTCACCTTTAAAGACACAGTGAAATTAATGGGTGAAGCATTAAACAAGCAAGACAAATCAAAAGAATTGCTGACGAAGTGGGATGACCGCGTCGCTGATTTCAAAGAAAAAGCGAAAAAAGACATCAAAAACTGGCCGATGAGTGTATCTGTGGTGAACTTCCGTGCAGATCATGCTAGAATCTATCAAACTGGTTTCGCAGGGTCCATTTTAACAGAGCTAGGCTTTGAAGGACCTAAGAATGTCAAAGATAAAAAGCAAGACATCATTACACTTACAGACAAAGAGAGCATTCCGCAAATGGATGCAGATGTGATCTATTACTTTATGGATGATCAGGATAAAGCAGTTGAAAAAGCATATAAAGAGTGGACGAGTCATCCTTTATGGAAGCAGCTTGACGCAGTGAAAGCGAAACAAGTGCATAAAGTAGATGAAATCACTTGGAACATGGGCGGCGGTATTATCGCAGCAAACATGATGCTTGATGATATTTACGATCGTCTAGTAATTGATAAATAAGACATAACAGAGGAGAAAATGTGAACATACCATTTTCTCCTTTTTTCCATAACAGATTGAAAGCGGGAATCAGATGAGAAGTTTATTAAAAAAGGATTCAAGCAAGGCACTGCTTTTTGCTGGATTCATTGTGTTGATGTTGGTCTTTTTTATGCTCAGTATTTCCCTTGGGCAAACCTCTATTTCCCTCAAAGCCACCATCCATGCTTTTCTTCAATTTGATGAATCGGATCCAAACAGTGTCATTGTCATGACATCCAGATTATCAAGAGCTTTAATCGCAACGGTCGTTGGATCTAGCCTGGCGATTTCAGGTGCACTCATGCAGGCATTGACAAGAAATCCGCTTGCGGCGCCTGATTTATTAGGAATTAATGCAGGCGGGCTATTTTTTATCGTGATTTCGATTGTTTTCTTTTCAACAGAGTCGTTAACAGGCTATATGTGGACAGCCTTTCTAGGCGCAGCGATTGCTGGGATGCTCGTTTTTCTATTGGGCTCCATTGGAAGAGATGGATTGACGCCGGTCAAAATTGTCCTTGCAGGTGCGGCAATATCTGCACTGTTTGCGTCTTTTACACAAGGTCTTTTAATCGTGAATGAACAGTCGATTCAAAGTATTCTGTTCTGGATGGCTGGTTCAGTGTCTGGAAGAAGCATTGATATGTTAATCCCTGTTTTGCCTTATATTTTAGGTGCGACTATTGTGGCGCTGCTTCTGGGACGTTCTATTAATGTTCTTTTGTCGGGAGACGATATTGCCAAAGGACTTGGCCAGCGTACACTGCTGCTGAAAATAACGATGGGTGTACTCGTTGTCTTTTTAGCAGGTGGTTCTGTCGCTGTTGCTGGTTCAATTGGTTTTGTTGGTTTTCTTGTGCCGCATATTGTGAAAAAGCTTGTCGGGCCTGACCACCGCTGGGTACTGCCGTATTGTGCCGTAGTGGGGGCGTCGCTTTTACTTGCCGCGGATCTGGCGGCTCGTTTTCTGATCATGCCGCAGGAAGTGCCGATTGGTGTCATGACGGCGGTAGCAGGAGCGCCTCTATTTGTTTATCTCGTGCGCAAGGGGTTGAAGACAGGTGGCTAAAACATATACAGTGCGTTCTAAAGGCGGGCGCATTTCATTTCAATTTTCAAAGCGGACGTTTTTGATTTTACTTTTATTGACGGCCATTGCCTTTGGCTTATTTATTCTCAGTCTCAGTATGGGAAGCCGGTTCATTCAGCCGGTCGATGTGCTGCTTCATTTAATCGGTCAGGGAGAGGGGAATTCCTTTGTGTTAAATACGCTGAGGATTCCACGAACGCTGCTGGCTGTCTTAGTCGGAGCCGCGCTTGCGGTATCAGGGCTTATTTTGCAAGGATTGATCCGCAACCCGCTGGCATCACCTGATATCATTGGAATTACAAGTGGTGCTTCGTTTGGTGCGATTATGTTCATCGTCTTTTGGATGGGCACTGTGCCCATTGCTTATCAATCCTTATGGGCGATTGCGGGTGCTTTTGCAGTATCGTGCCTGATCTATTTGCTTTCATGGAAAAAAGGGGTCAAGCCGATCACACTTGTCCTGATGGGAATCGGGATTTCTGCCATTATGAAGGCATGTGTGACGTTTACGCTTGTACTTAGTGATACGATGACAACGACAAAGTCATACATCTGGCTGACGGGCAGCTTATATGGTTCTACGATGAAAGACGTCACTGCGATGCTTCCTTGGGTGATGATCATTTTACCGATTGTCATGGTGTTAGCAAGAACGATGAATGTAAAAGAACTTGGCGATGATCTTGCAACAGGTCTCGGGGTAAAAGTGCAGGCGAAACGATTATTCTTTCTCCTGATGAGTGTGACATTGGCTGGTGTTGCAGTCGCATTTGCAGGAGGCATTGAATTTGTTGGACTCATGGCGCCGCACGTTGCACGGATGATTATTGGCCGTTCTTTCATAGCACTTGTCCCAGCATCTGCGCTTGTTGGAAGTATTCTCGTGATGCTGGCTGATCTTGTGGCTAGAACCGCATTTCTACCGTTAGACGTCCCAGCAGGTGTATTTACGGCGGCCATTGGTGCACCATTCTTTATTTATTTGTTATATCAACAGCGAAATCGATAAACAGAAGATGGGGGTTTTGATATGAGGCCAGAGTGGGTTGAGAGAGAATTACTTGATTTTGGGGTACACATCACAAATGGACCAATGACATCTGATCGCACACTTGCTGCGCTTTTTTCAGAAGCAGCCGTCATGCGTTTATTAGAAGCTGAAAAGGAAGCGATGCATGCACCGAATCTGGCGGTAGCAGCCTCTATGTTTTCAAAGCGGTACGCCTACTTAGCTGTCAGTTCCTCTTTATACTTGATGACGCTGTATGACGGTGTCTATCAGTTTCCACCAGCAGCATGTGCATTTAGAGAGGATCGGAAAATTGAATTGGATGAGACGGCGTCTTCGTTTGTTCCACTAGAAGGAGACAGGCATGAGTGGAGAGAGAAGGTCGTGCGTGCACTGTTTACGGAGTGTGTCACGCCTCTTTTAGACGTGCTGAACCGCACATCAAAACTCTCTTATCGTATTTTATGGGAAAATGTAGCGGTTCGAATCAACTCTCTTTATCGAAGCATGATGCGGGAAGCGGAAGAACCTGCGGTGAAGCAGCGTGTGCGGGAGGATTATCTGTATCTGAAGCAAGCGGCTGGTGATGTATTCGGAGCTCAGCAAAATCCATTTCAGCACAGCCTAAACCTAGACGACAGTTTACTAGAAACATCCAACCGGAAGACCTGCTGTATGTATTATAAGCTTGAGAAAAAATCGGAGAGTCTCGATTATTGTCTTGTTTGTCCGCTTGAACAAAAGAAAGGCACTGCTTGCTCGTAGCAGTGCCCTTTTTTTATTCCCAAATCTCGCCTGCCCATTCAGGATGATCAATAAAAGGGTTGCGGTTGTGCTGATACGTTTGATAGATAATCTCATTGCGGTTCCGTTCGATTTGATCGACTGGGTCCTGCTTGTGCCATTTGAGAAGTACAGACATTTTGCCGTGAAGGGGAGAGCTTCCATTATTCACTTTGTCGTTCAATTCTAAATCTGGAAAGCGGTCATCGCCTTCGTAGCGAACCGCCATATAAAAGAGCATTCTCGCGACATCTCCTTTGACCCGGCTGTGAGGTTCGAATGAGTCGCTGTCGTAGAAGTTGCCCGGCGCTCCTTTGTATTCATTACCACCCGTGTCAAAATCTAAATTTCCGCGTGTGCTGTTCGTTTGCACATCTGTCGCACGAAGGTGATGGAGATCTGTCCCAGGCCCTTGGCTTGTCCCGAAATTGCCGTGAGACTTGGCCCAGACATGCTCCCGGTTCCACTGGCCCACATTTCCGCCATTCGACTGCTTTGAGCGGGAGGCACCACTATAAAGCAGCAGCACATTGTTTGGGTTATTGGGGTCTTCATCTGTTTCCTTTAATGCATTCCAAACCTGGCTGTAGGAGAGCTGCGTATGATCATCAATGATATCGTGTAAGGCTTTCTTAAGAGCGGGTCCTGACTTGCCAGCAGCAGATTGGTAATAGGAATCGATTTGACTTGTGGCGGCAGTTTGCGTTTGTTGTGCAGATGTTTCGTTTTGAAGCTGTAACGGGGAAAAGGTGATCGTTTGACTAGGTTCACTCAGATTGAAACCTTGAGCATTAGCAGCTGGAGGCAGCGGGGCGGCGAATGTGCCGAATATCATGATTCCGGCGGCCACAGTTCCAAATAAAGTTCTTTTCATTCGATTTCCTCCTTGATAGGGAATGTATTCTCTTTATTTCTATCATATTACCATGAAGAAATAAATGGATTCCTCGTAAATTTTATGTAATAAGTTCGTAGGAAAAGAGATTGCTATTTTAAGCGCATTCCTGTATAAGTGGGCTTATAAGAATGGACAGCAAGGGAGAGGATGGATCACGTGAAAGAACTGCAAACACCTTCAAGAACGATTATGACACCGGGACCCGTAGAAGTAGACCCGAGAGTACTCCGTGTAATGAGCACGCCTATTCTCGGTCAATTTGATCCAGCATTTACACACATTATGAATGAAACAATGACCTTATTGCGGTCACTTTTCCAAACAGAAAACAAATGGGCTTATCCAATCGACGGTACGTCACGTTCAGGGCTTGAAGCTGTGCTCGCCAGTATGATTGAGCCGGGAGATTCAATGCTTGTGCCTGTCTTTGGCCGTTTCGGTCACCTGCTCATTGAAATAGGACAGCGCTACGGTGCTGAGGTACATACAATGGAATGTGAATGGGGGACGGTTTTTGATCCTGACGACATCATCAAAGAAATAAAGCAGGTCAAGCCTAAAATCGTTGCCATGGTTCATGGGGAAACATCCACCGGGCGATTACAGCCGCTCAAGCAAATCGGGCAAGCATGCCGGGCTCTTGATGCGCTGTTCATTGTAGACGCTGTGGCAACCATTGGCGGTGTCGAGGTAAAAGTGGATGAATGGAAAATTGATGCGGCGGTTGGCGGCACGCAGAAATGTTTATCTGTTCCATCAGGTATGTCACCTATTACGTATAATGACCGGGTCGCAGCTGTCATTGAATCGAGAAAGAAAGTAGAAAAAGGCATTGCGACACAGGATGAATTACAAAAACAAATGGACATTTCTCCAATCAAAAGCAATTATTTTGATTTAAGCCAGCTTCAGGATTATTGGAGCCCAAGACGATTAAATCATCATACAGAAGCGACAACGATGCTCTATGCACTGCGAGAAGGGGTTCGTCTTGTGCTGGAAGAAGGGCTGTCTGAACGTTTTCAAAGGCACGCATTTCATGAGAAAGCCTTGATGAAAGGTCTTGAAGCAATGGGGCTTGAATTATTTGGTGATCCAGATTGTAAAATGCCGGTTGTGACTTGTATTGTCATTCCAAGTGGTATTGACGGAGAAGCGGTCCGTACCGACCTGCTCCATCATTTTGGGGTTGAGATTGCAAGCTCCTTTGGACCGCTTGCCGGCCGTATATGGAGAATTGGGACAATGGGCTACAGCTGCCGAAAGGAAAATGTGCTGTTTGTGTTAGCAGGGCTTGAAGCGATCCTCATCAAACATGGTGCGTCTATCCATTGCGGAGCAGGGCTTCAGGCGGCTCTTTCTATCTATGAACAAGCTGAATAACGATATCTAAAATACCCGCCATTGGCGGGTATTTTTATTTTGGAAAAGAACGCTAATTTTTGAAAAACTAGACTTATAGATGAGGTTATCGCTATACTGGAGAAGTTCTCACCATTTTTGTCATCATTTTCATTTATTTTGCAGAAAGAGGTTTTTATATGAAGAAGATGGGCAGATTATACATTTTGATGCTCAATATTTTTATTGCCATGCTTGGCTTTGGCCTCATTGTACCTGTTATGCCGAGTTACATCGAAGCCTTTGGTGCAACAGGGAAAACACTCGGTTTTCTTGTCGCTGCAACAGGTTTTACACAATTTGCGTTATCGCCGGTTGCCGGGGCACTGACCGATCGATTTGGACGAAGAAAATTGATCATTGCGGGGATTGCGGGTTTTACGATTGCTCAGTTTATTTTTGCTTTTGCTGATCAGCTTTGGATGCTGTTCGTGTCTCGGTTTTTAGGCGGTGCTGCTGGGGCTTTGCTTATGCCGGCCATGTTTGCATACATCGCTGATATCACAAGTGAAAAGGATCGAGGGAAAGGAATGGGTCTATTCAGTGCAGCGATGACACTAGGTTTTGTCATTGGACCGGGCGTAGGCGGCTATTTGGTTGAGTACGGGATCGCATTTCCATTTCTGATTGCCGGTTCCTTGGCTGCTCTTTCTACTTTGTTATCCATCCTCTTCTTACCTGAAACATTAACAAAGGAAAAACAGGAAGAGGCGCGGCTCAACAAGGATATTCATTTCAATCCTTTTGTACAAATGATCGAGGCTCTAAGGACATCGTACGGCTTTTTGTTTATCTTGGCCTTTGTCCTCAATTTCGGAATCATTCATTTTGAATCGATTTTCGGCTTATATGTAGACCAAAAACACGGATTTTCACCTAAAGATATTGCGTTTGTGATTACGGTTGCAGGTCTTGCCGGGGTGCTTGTCCAGGGTGCGTTAGTGAATGTTTGTGTGAAACGATTTGGGGAGATGAGAGTCGTGCGTTATGCGCTGTTAGGTGCGGCTTTCATGCTGATCGCCTGCCGTTTTGCGCCGTCCTTTTGGTTGATTTTTACAGGTTCGATTTTATTTTTATCGGCTACGTCATTCGTCCGTCCAGCCCTCAATACATTGCTGTCCAAGATGGCAGGCAATCAGCAAGGGGTAGCAGGCGGTCTCAATACATCCTTTATGAGCCTTGCCAATATCATCGGACCGAGTCTTGCGGGTATATTATTTGATATGAATATTGAGTTTCCTTTTATGTTTGGAACACTGGTGCTTTGCGTAAGCTTCGCTGCATCCATCATGTGGGGGAAAAAAGTGCAGCATGCTCATGCAGCGCAAGGAAGATTGTAGTTGATCTACAGTCTTTTTTTATTGAATGAAATGTATTTAGAAAAATTTCAATTAGAAATAGTATATATTTTATCTAAATGAATAGTAGAGTTTATCAATATTTCTAAGAGGGAATCCATATATTTAGGTCTTTGAGATCAATAAAAACTTGTTAATAAAATACTAAATTATACATTTTGTGTAAAAAGTGATTGATTGGTTTTTTCCGCAATGGTAACATCAATCTCGACAGCATGAGGTAACTGAGATAATCAAGAGAAAAGGGGATAGAAAATGAAGAATTTTATGTTTGCCATTATATTTTTTATCGTCACCATGTCTAGTACAGCCGTGCCTTCAGCAGTTCATGCGGCAGAAATTGATCATGACAAGGTAGTTGGTTTTAGAGAAGTCAACCCAACAACTGTTACACAAAAAGCGGCGAAAAAATTTCAGCCTTATTTGAAAGTATGGCATGGATGTGTACCATTCCCAGCTGTAGATGCTGCTGGAAACACAAGCAGAGGGTTAAAAACGAGCGGTTCACATAATGGTGGATGCAGCAGTAATATCGGTCAAGTATATTCACGTTCAGATTGGTACAATGGCAGCTGGGCGATTATGTATGCTTGGTATTTCCCAAAAGATAATCCTTCACCAGGCTTAGGTCATCGTCATGATTGGGAATCCATTGTCGTTTGGATTGACAATCCAGCTGTAGTCAATCCGCGTGTTCAATCGATTGCTTACTCAGGTCATGGACAATATAAGAAAGTAGCACCGAGTGCAGCAAGTATTTTAGGGACAAATCCTTTAGTAGGTTATGATAGCAACTGGCCATTAAATCATGAGTTGAATGTAAGCGGCAATGTGAGCGGAAAAGGAATGCAGCCTATAATTGGCTGGGATGATCTAACGCCGGCTGCAAGACATGCACTGAATACAACAGACTTTGGTAGTGCAAACGTACCTTTCAAAGATAGTAACTTTAAAAACAATTTAGCAAAAGCGTGGTATCGATAAGGGTTAACCATGATTAAAAACCGATCATCTAAAAATGATCGGTTTTTTTATAAACAAAATCGCTTCATCTCTCATATTTCACGACAGGTGATTTTTCTTTATGAAGCGCACGAATCATCGCTTCATCTACGTGTAAATGCTCTTTCACTAATTGAGGCGGGGTTAAGGCCATCCACTGATTCAACGAAATATCTGCAAACCGGTCACTTTTAAAAATCTCTAAAAACCAAAGGCTCGTTTGGCCGATATTTTGGATGTAATGCCCCATGCCAAAAGGAACATATCCAACATCACCTGCTCTGTAATTAAAGGTGCGGGCAGTACCTCCTGCTCCAAAGACCGTCATTTTAGCTGTACCTGTTAAATAGTATTGCCACTCATCATTATTAGGGTGCCAGTGCATTTCTCTCATGCCGCCAGGTTTTACTTCAACAAGTGCAGCCGCAATAGTTTTTGAAATCGGGAAATTCCGTGAATCGACAATTCGGACGGTTCCGCCAGAGGTCGTTATCGGTTTTTGACGAAGAAGCTGGTGCGTAAATGGCGGCTTAATGCTGCCGTATGGGTCAGATACCATTTGGCTTTCTAAGGATGACGGCGGCGAGCCTTGAAACATATAGCGCTGCTTTTTCGGAATATGGTCAAACAATTTCTTAGGAACACCAAAATTGGCGGAGAGAATCTCTTTCGGTGTATGGGCAAACCAGTCTGTGATCGTGAATGTATCAAATTCAGAAAAATCGCCATCATCAAATACAAGAAGGAACTCACAACCATCCTCAAGTCCTTGAATAGAGTGCGGGATACCAGGTGGAAAATACCACAAATCACCTTCTTCTATATCAGCGATCATATTTCGCCCTTCTGCATCTACAGATGTGATGCGGGCTTTGCCTAAAATCATATACGCCCATTCCGCCTGCTTATGCCAATGAAGCTCACGAACACCTCCGCGTGTGAGCCGCATGTTGACACCTGCAATCGTTGTTGAAACCGGCAGCTCCCGCTTTGTAATTTCCCTCGACCAGCCGCCGTGATTCAAATGCATGTGTGTATCAGAAAATGAAAATTTTAAATTGGGGATTGTTCCGGCATCGGTTTTAGGGGGAACGAGCATATCTGGGTTCTCTATATCTCGAAGGACATCGCGCGGGCCTAAGTCGGTGGCACCCGCGCCATCCTTTCGAATGGGCTGCGGGATGTGACGGAGCTCATCATCCATTTATCATCCCTCCTTGAGTCTCATTTTTCTCCTCCAAACTATATGAAGTTTCAGAAGAAAAAATTCAATCAGGATGGGATGAGAGAAACATTTGAATACGGAATGCTAAGCGCAGCCGCAATGTTGCGTCAGAATCTTTTAAGCTGATTCGAAGCAATTCTTCACACTTCTCGAGGCGATAAATGACCGTGTTGCGATGAATGGACAATCGTTTGGCTGTTTCTGAAATGTGGCAATGGGTTTCTAAATAGACAGATAAGGTGTGAAGAAGGCTTTGATCGACTTGTGATGGTTCAGATAACGGGTGAAGGTGGAGCTGGTGAAACGTGATCATATCCTTTCTTGGAATGAGCCTTAGTAAATCTGGCACATCCTTCGCTTGATAAAATTGAATATATTCAGTACGCGATGAGAGATGTCCTGTTTGAAGAGCCTCTAATGCTTCATTGTAGCCTTCAGACAGATGGGAGATGAGGCAGCCTGTCAAGCTCACCCCAAAAGAAATAGTATGATTCACTTGCAGTTTAACAAGCATCTGCAACTGTTTTAAAAAAGAGCTGAGCCTGCCGCTAACCTCCGGCCAACTGCCAGTCTCCTCCATCAATACAACACCCATATCACCTTTTAAAAACAGAAAGGCAGGAAATGGGCAGCTTGGAAGTGCACTTTCGAGCAGATCAACCATTTGATCTAAAACCATTTGCTGCTTCATAAAACATGTGGAATCACTGCGCTCGTCAAGCTGACAGATCATACATAGATAGCGGCATTCGGCGTTTAATTCAAACGTCTGAGCGAAATGTAAGGGATCTTGCTGAGAAGACGGTGTCCTCTCTATCCATCTACGAAAGCCCTCATTTCTAGCACGCTTGGCCGTTTGCACGGCGGCATATTGTCTCATACGTGCAATTGACATTTCGTTTACTGCTTTTGCAATGATCCCATGCAAAGTTTTATTCTGCGGGTGAATGAAAGAAGGGATGACCAGATAATCACATGTTTGTTCGTTTAGATCAATTGGAAAGATGGAAAAGGTTTGTTTTGCATGTATCATTGAAAAAGAATGAGTTGTCCTGCTTTGGAAAAAGGGGAGAATGTGCATCCATTCTGGGCTCGTGATCATGGGGTGCGAGGTATAGAGAATACGTCCATGCTGGTTAAACAAATAGATGGGCTTGTGAATCTTTTTGGCCAATTCTTGTAAAATTTCAAACTGATTATCGTCTATGTTCATATCCACTGGGTCTCCTTTATTGGTGAAGATGAATAAAAAAATGGACAATCACTGTCAACATCTCTGATATGCATTTTATGTTATCAGCTAAAATCATTTTAGATAGAAAGTTGTCAATTCATATAACAAACAAACAGAGCGTCAGGACAAAATCACGTGCCGCCAGTCATCTTCATTCAGAATTACGAGCAAATATGATATGTTGTAGACAGAAGAATTTCTTTCAGAAATATGGGTATCACAAGGAATAAAGGCTTTGATGTGAGGAAGCCGTCTATACATGAGAGTGGCAAGAGGTGAGAAACATGATTTATATCGGATTAACTGGCTGGGGAGATCATGACAGTCTTTATCCGCCGAGAATCGGCAGCGCGCAAAAGCTGTTTCACTACGCATCAACGTTTCCGATTGTGGAACTGGATGCCAGCTTTTATGCGGTTCAGCCTGAGCGTAATCATGAAAAGTGGATAAAGGATACGCCAGATGACTTTCAATTTGTTGTGAAAGCATACCAAGGAATGACTGGACATCAAAGGGGCGAGATTCCGTTTGCTTCGAAGGAGGACATGTTTGATGCATTTATTCTTTCGCTGACTCCGCTCATTCGTGAAGGGAAACTGGCCATGGTGCTCTTTCAATTTCCACCTTGGTTTGATTGCAAAAAAGAGCACGTTCACTATTTAAGATGGTGTAAGGAGAAGATGGGCGATATTCCATGTGCACTCGAATTCCGAAACCGTACATGGTTTTCAGAGGAATTCTATGAGCAGACTTTGTCCTTTATGGAAAAGGAAGGATGGATTCATTCCGTCTGTGATGAACCGCAAGTCGGAGAAGGCTCCATTCCGCCAGTCATACAAGCTACACACCGTGATAAAACCTTGGTCCGATTTCACGGGAGGAATAAACAGGGCTGGCTTCACCCGGCAGACCATGAGAATTGGCGTGAAGTAAGATACTTATATTTATATAATGAAGCTGAATTAAAAGAGTGGAAAAAGAATCTCGACATCCTGCATCAGCAATCGAAAGATGTCTATGTCGTGTTTAATAATAACTCTGGCGGAGATGCAGCGGCGAATGGCCAGCAGATGATTGATTTGCTGGATATCACCTATTCAAACCTGTCTCCGAAGCAGTTAGATTTATTTAGTTAACCGAGAGCTGACTGAAGCTTTCAACCTGAATGAGACGGTCAGTGACAACTTGAGGGAGAGATCAACATGCTGCAGAAGCTATGGTTATATCATACAAACGACTTGCACAGCCACTTTGAGAACTGGCCAAAAATTGCAGCTTATATTGAAGAAAAGCGTCAAGTTCACGATCAGATGCTCTTGTTTGATATTGGCGACCATATGGATCGAGTGAACCTCGTATCCGAAGCGGATTATGGAAAGGTAAACGTCAAGCTCCTCAATCAGCTTGGCTATGATGGAGTCACGATCGGGAATAATGAAGGCATTACGCTGCCCCATGATCAGCTGGATCACTTGTATGAGAATGCACAATTTCCAGTGGTCCTGTCTAATTTATTTGAGAAAGGCAAAAGGCCATCATGGGCAAAGCCCTATCATATGATCACAATGGAAAACGGACTGAAGATATGTCTCTTAGGCGTGACCATTGCGTATACACCTGTATATGAAAAGCTGGGCTGGAACATTACTGATCCGTTTGACAGCATACGGGACATGCTGCAGGAAGTGAAGGGACAGGCAGATGTCATTGTGCTTTTATCCCATCTCGGTATCATCCATGATCGAGAGGTCGCCCGTGATTTCCCTGACATCGACATCATCCTAGGGTCACACACGCATCATCTGTTAGAACAAGGTGAAATGGACAATGGTGTGCTGCTTGCATGCGCTGAAAAGTATGGGCATTATATTGGCTGTGTTGAGCTGACGATCGATACAGCGCGCAAAGAGCTGATAGAGAAAAAAGCGACAGTACAGTCAGTAGATCAGCTCATCAGTGAATCAGATGAAGCCATCACCACCTTACAGCAAGCAGAAAGAAGAGCGAAAGCACTCATGCAGGAAAAAGTGACAACGATTGAGTCGAAGCTAGAAACGAAGTGGTTCGACGAATCTCCGCTTCCGCAGCTCTTAACAGATGCCATTAAAGATTGGTGCGGAGCAGATATTGGCATGATGAATGCAGGAATGGTGCTTGATTCATTAGAGGCAGGGATCGTCACAAGAGAAGAAATCCACCGGATATGTCCGCATCCCATTAATCCCATTCGGGTGACGCTTACCGGTCAACAGCTGATCGAAACAGTTCGACGGGGCTGTGAAGAAAAAATGGAACAGCTGCGCATCAAAGGCTTCGGATTTAGAGGTGAGCTAATGGGGAAAATGCTATATAGCGGACTCAGCTATACGTTAGAGGAAGGCGATGCCAAACGGGTGAAGGATGTCTTTGTACATGGTCAATTGATCAAAAAAGACGCCTCCTATACAGTTGGCACAGTCGATATGTATACATTAGGCTCTCTTTTTCCTCATATCCGTGATCACGAACACATTGAATATTTCATGCCTGAATTTTTACGTGATGTTCTGACATGGCGCTTGAAGGAAGCCACTTGAAATCCGCTTCAGCCTAACAACACGCGCCCTCTTTTCACATAGATTGTGATGAGAGGAGTGAAGGGATTTGGTGAATTTAACACCTATTACAATTGATGGCCATTCCTTTACAGCGGTCACCGTCAAGCTGCCGAAGACAAATTTTATGGCAGTATCAAATGAACATGGGTATATTATGTGCGGTGCACTGGATGTCGGGCTCTTGAATGAAAAGCTTGCAGATAGAGGAATTATTGCAGGAAGAGCAGTTGGTGTAAGAACCATTGAGCAATTGCTCGATGCTCCTTTAGAATCTGTGACATACGCCGCAGAAGCGCTGGGCATCTCAGCTGGAACAATTGGAAGAGATGCATTATTAAAAATGGTGAAATAAAATAGAGAGATGATTCCTATCCCCCCGCCTGTCTGCATACACATGTAATGGAGAAGGGGGGATTTTTTATTGAGAATGAACCGCCGTTATCGCCCCTACAAGAAGGGCCCTTTGCCATTTCGTTACGTCATGCTGCTTGCGATCTTATTCTTTGTGCTCTCAACCGTGATTAGTTTATTTTTTATCAACCGATCCATTAAACCTACCCTTATTCACATTGCTGAACTCGAAACAGAGCGCATCGCCAATCACCTCATACAATATTCAGTGCAAGACTTTGCAGATGATCAGGAGAATATGAAGGATATGGTGGTCATGAATACAAGTGAGAACGGAAAAGTGACGACCATCGATTTTAATGCGCAAGCAACATCGAAAGCAATGGCTGACCTCTCGCGTCATCTTCAAAAAAATTTAGAGGACATTGAAAAGGGGAACTTTCAAAAAGAGGCAAAAGAAGCATTAAAGGATCAAACAGATGGACATGACGGCATTATATATAACATTCCGCTTGGGCAAGCATCCGGAAATGCACTCATCGCCAACCTCGGACCAAAAGTGCCTGTGCGCTTTAGTGTGATTGGTGATCCGCATACGGACGTTGAAAAAAACATTAAGCCTTATGGTATCAACAATGCCTTGATTGATATTAGTGTTCTGATCGAGGTCAAGGTAAGAGTCATTATCCCATTTGCTTCTGAAACAATCGTAGTTAAAAACTCTGTTCCTGTCTCCATACAAGCCGTTCAAGGAGACGTACCAGATTATTATAATGGCAGTGGAACAAACTCAGGTGCTCCATCAATTGTTCTCCCAGAGAAAAAGGAGAAAAAGGAATAACAGCCCAACAAAGATTGGGCTGTTATTTACTTTCGTTTCCGTTCAGCTCTTTCCCACGCCCTCAAATAAGGATATGGATCAAATGACCATTCCGTTCTGCCGTTGTCTTTGTACATGCCATAGTGAAGATGCGGCGGAAACTTTCCTGCAGTGCCAGGAGGGCCGTAACCGGAGCTTCCGACAGACCCAATCACCTGGCCAGGTTCAACAATTTGACCTGTCTTGAGTCCTTTCGCAAAGCCATTTAAGTGAGCGAAGTAATGATAATGATTATGAATATCTCGAATACCTATCCGCCAGCCGCCAAAACGGTTCCAGCCTTTCATTTCAATCACGCCATACGATGTCGCACGAACGGGAAGTCCATAATGGGCAAATAAATCGGTTCCCTCATGAATTCTTCTGCCTCCAAACCCTCTCGCATCTCCCCATGTACTTCGGTAGCTGTAGTCAGCTCCAACTGGAAGAGGAAAAGCATGCTTTCCAAGATCAAGATGGCCGTAGTGCTTATATAGCTTCATAAAAGATGAAATGATTCCAACGGTTTGATCACGTCCATAATAGTCCCATAAGCCAATTTTTAATTGATCAATGCTGCTGCCGTAGTGAAGCAAGTATTGAGCAAACGTGAACAATACATCCTCATCGTCATCGCTGCTTGCTTTGCCATCCCCATTTCCATCAAGACCAATTCCGTCAAACACTTTAATGCTTAAAGGAGAGGTATCCTGTTTATTCGGGTTTTCTGGTCCAATCCACATTTCCCGGGGGATGTAGATGCCAATGACGCCTTTTTGTTTCGGTAAATCTCTTCTGCTTTTTCGAATATTGTGTTCATACTGATCAACTGCAGCAAGTACATACCATGGAACCTGTGTTGTGATGGAGACTTTTTCATATAGGGCCATTCTTTGCTTCAATTCATCTGGCTGCTTGCCCGTCCCTTTTGCATGAACAGGTAAAGGGAGCATTGAAAGAGCAATCATGATGGCTAAGACCACTTTCACAAACGTTCATCTCCTTTCATCGAGCATTGTCTTCTACCGTTTAGTGTGGTTAGATCACTCTATTTCATAAGAAGAAAATGTTAGTAATTTTCTTCTGTTTTTTTAGGAGGCTTTTGGGTATTTTTGCAGCTCATTCCCTTGTTGTTCAATCTGTACTATGTTAAAGTGTCTAAAGAAAAGGCTTTAGGCCGAAGATTCAATTTTTTGCAGCTTCTTGGCTGCATCCATCGTATATAGCAGGAAGATTTTTGTAGATGCACCTTTAACGAATTCATATGGAGATGATGGAATTGGCAAAGAAGGAAGAGCACGTAAAAAAACCGGACTGGCTTAAAATTAAGCTGAATACGAATGAAAACTATACCGGTTTAAAGAAAATGATGCGGGAAAACAACCTGCATACCGTTTGTGAGGAAGCAAAATGTCCGAATATTCATGAATGCTGGGCAGTGAGAAGAACCGCTACATTTATGATCCTTGGATCTGTTTGTACGCGCGCATGCCGTTTCTGTGCGGTGAAAACTGGACTTCCGACTGAGCTTGACCTGCAAGAGCCAGAACGCGTGGCAGATTCAGTAGCCTTAATGAATTTAAAGCACGCTGTCATAACAGCGGTTGCAAGGGATGATCAAAAGGATGGCGGAGCAGGTGTGTTCGCTGAAACCGTTCGTGCGATTAGAAGAAAAAGCCCATTCACGACCATTGAAGTTCTCCCTTCAGATATGGGCGGTAATTATGATAACTTGAAGACGTTAATGGACACTCGTCCTGACATTTTAAATCACAACATTGAAACAGTTCGCAGATTAACGCCAAGAGTTCGTGCGCGTGCTACATATGAACGTTCATTAGAATTCTTGCGTCGTGCAAAAGAAATGCAGCCCGACATTCCAACAAAATCAAGCATTATGATTGGACTCGGTGAAACGAAGGAAGAAATCATTGAAGTCATGGATGATCTTCTTGCCAATAATGTGGATATTATGGCGATTGGCCAGTATTTACAGCCTTCGAAAAAGCATTTGAAAGTTCAAAAATACTACCATCCGGATGAGTTTGCAGAGCTGAAGGAAATTGCGATGTCAAAAGGTTTTAGCCACTGTGAAGCTGGGCCGCTTGTGCGCTCTTCCTACCATGCAGATGAACAAGTAAACGAAGCGTCTAAAAAACGTCAGGCGCAAGCATAACAAAGAAAACGCCAGAGCTCTCTGGCGTTTTTCTCGTATTAATTTTGGCCGTAAGGGGCGTCTCTTCTCATCGTACGGTCGGAATTCGTCATCCCATTTGCATCTTCTTGATTCGATATGTTCCCGCCTTGAGGGGAATACTTCATTTGCTGAATCGTTTTGGTTAAAATTTGGTCAAAATCACGTGAATTGGTTTGAAGACGTGAAAAATTGGCAATGGATTGAAAGTGCTCTGGATTATCAGAGACGTATACATGATAATAACGAGGGAGAACAGAAACCGCCGTTTTCTTTACTTGATCGGCAGATTCATCACGGTTTTTGTTTCCTGTTCGATACACGATGAGTGCATCCTCATCTGTCACAAGTGTGGCTGCATCTTTGATGTTTGGCAGCTGCACCGTTAAACTTGTAATCACGTGGGCAAGATGCTCACGATTTAAAGCAGGGGTTCTTTCTTTTTGATCCGTTACTTGCTGGCGCTGATAACGAACATATCCTGCTCTGTTTGTATCTGCTTCTGGCATGTTGGAATTATTTCCTTCATGACGATCCGACAGACGGATGGTTTTACTTGAAGAATCTTCATCCACTTGCCGGTTCATACCTGATTGAAAGCCGCACCCGCCTAAAAGCATGCTGAGGAGAATCGCGGCTGTTAGTTGTTTCTTCATAAATGTGACCTCCTTTTTCCTTTAGCTTCGTCTAAATCGGAAAAAACATGCTTTAGCAATTGATGGAGTTCTTCCAATGAATTATCATTAAAGATGGATCGTTTAAAAAGAGGTGAGAAGATGATCGTCGTTCAGAATGCTACCTTTGATCTTGTAAGAGATATCAAAGACGGCTTTAATGAAGAAGCGTTTAAAGCAAGGTACTCAGATATTTTAAATAAGTATGATTATATTGTGGGGGACTGGGGCTATAATCAGCTCAGGCTGAAAGGGTTCTTTGATGACCAAAACCAAAAGGCCACATTTGATACTAAAATCAGCACACTCGATGAATACATTTATGAATACTGTAATTTTGGCTGTGCCTATTTTGTCTTAAAGCGAATCAGAAAATAACGCAAAGGGGAGCGTCATAATGTATTTCGTAGACAGAAAAAAGATTGAAGAGACATTACGTTTTTTCGAGGAGCAATATGGATTGATGCAGAGTCATCAAACATGGACAAGTCCTCTAGAGAAAAAAGCGCTGGAACGAATTGTTCATTTGCTCGTCGAATGTATTCTTGATACTGGAAATGACATGATTGATGGCTTTATTATGCGTGACCCAGGAAGCTATGATGACATCATGGATATACTTGTTGATGAAAAGGTTGTACCAGAAGTGGAAGGAAGTCAGCTGAAAAAGCTTGTCTCATCCCGCAAAACACTTGTGCAGCAATATCAGGAAGTGGTTCATCATGACTTATTGCAGGTGATCAGCGAAGTAGAGCAGGCGCTAGAGGTCTTTCCAAGCCGCATCCGTACCTACTTGGAACAGGAGCTTGGCCCAGTATCAGCGTTTAAATAAACCATTGGAGTTGTGAGCATCATGAAATACAAAGGCTATTTAATTGATTTAGACGGGACCATGTATAAAGGAACAGAAAAGATCGAGGAAGCAGGTCAATTTGTTCAAAAGTTAAATGAGTTGAACATCCCTTACTTGTTTGTCACGAATAACTCATCACGTACGCCAAAGCAGGTAGCGGAAAAACTCGTTTCATTTGATATCCCAGCAACAGAAGAACAAGTGTTTACAACAAGTATGGCGACGGCCAATTATATTGCTGAACAAAAGAAAGATGCGTCAGTTTACGTGATCGGTGAAGAAGGAATCAAGCAGGCCATTGAAGAAAAGGGGCTGACGTTTGGTCAGGAAGACGCAGATTTCGTTGTTGTTGGAATTGATCGAGGCATTACATATGAAAAATTAGCAGTAGGTGCGATTGCCATTCGTCAAGGCGCACAATTTGTCTCAACAAATGGAGATATAGCTATTCCAACAGAAAGAGGGCTTTTGCCAGGGAACGGCTCGTTAACATCCGTACTGACCGTGACGACAACGGTTCAGCCAACATTTATCGGAAAGCCGGAATCCATTATTATGGAACAAGCGATGCGTGTACTTGGGACAGATGTATCTGAGACGCTCATGGTGGGTGATAACTATGATACGGATATTATGGCAGGAATGAATGCAGGAATGGACACATTACTCGTCCATACAGGTGTGACAACAAAAGAGCTGCTTCAGAAGTATGAAAAGCAGCCAACCTTTGTCATTGATTCATTATCCGAGTGGATTGAGCGATTATCATAAAAAAAGAGGACAAGCGTTATGCGCGCGTCCTCTTTTTCTTTATTCCGCATTTCTTGCACTATGTGCCAACCTGCTTGATGCGGCAGCAGCAATAGCGCCAACAATGTCATCTAAAAAGGTGTGGCATTCGCCTGTGGATTTATCGTTGAGTTTCCCCAGAATACCTGGTTTTTCTTTATCGATATATCCGTAATTTGTAAAGCCGATTGAACCATAAATATTGACGATAGCAAAGGATAAAATTTCATCAACGCCATACAAGCTTTCGTCCGTTTCAAGTATTGATTGAAGCGGCTCAGTCAGCTTTTTTTGTTCGGCGAGTACGTCTAGTTCAACGCCCGTTAATATCGCATTTTGGACTTCACGTTTTGCGATGACACGCTCCACATTGTGGATGCACTCTGTCATGTCTAAGCCAGGATGATATTTTTCCTGTAAAAAGTAGACAAGGTCTGCTATATCTTGAATGGTTACGCCTCGTTCTTGTAAACGGCGTCTTGCTGTTTTTTCTACTTCGTTCATCTCATGATGATGCGGCATGTATTCCTCACCCAATCCTCGTAATTTGTCCACAACGTGTAAAAAGCTTCGGATAGTAAATAGTATTCATAAATCCCTCAACCTGCGACTACGATATGATAAGAGATTGATCATAGGAACGCAGGTGAAAACATGAAAGAAACCATTTATCACACATTTGGTATTGATGTTCGTCAATTTACGCCATATGGCAGTTATCAGAGCTTTCAAACGGCGGAGGCTCTCTTCCTCATTGTTCCTGTGTCTCATTTGCGAGAAGAAGAACTCTCGGAGTTGTATCATATCAGTCAGTATTTACTGAATGCTGGAGACCCATACGTCGCTGTGTTTGAATTAACAAATGAAGAGAAGCCCACCTTTACTCATGGAAAGGAGCAGTACGCTTTATTAAAAGCGGCGCCACCGATCTCAAGCCGCTCGTTTCAGCAAGCGTCAGAGCTGGCAGCCTTTCATGTCAGGGGAAGAGGCTTTCCATATGAAGTATCCGAAACAAAACGTGTCGGTGCCTGGAAGGAATTATGGGCAAAACGATTAGATCAGCTCGAAGGCTTTTGGATGCAGCAAATGCATCAAAAACCGCTGGAACGGTTTGAACAAAAATTCATTGAATCGTTTCCGTATTATCTTGGATTAACGGAAAATGCCATTCAATATTTAGTCGATACTGAGCTTGATGATGAACCGAAAGAAGGTGACTCAGGCACTGTCTGTCATCAGCGCTTTTCACGTATGACATGGCCGCATGAGCAGCCGCTGCGTTTACCTGTGGATTGGGTCTTTGATCATCCAACCCGTGATATTGCCGAATACTTAAGAGAGACCTTTGTACAGCATAAGGAAGATTTAATTGAAGAAGGCTTTTCCTTTCTTCAGCAATATGAGGAGGTGACACCTCTTTCCTCCTTTTCAAAGCGTTTGTTATACAGCCGCCTGCTGTTTCCGCTTCATTACTTTGAAATTGTGGAAGGCTACTATATGTCAGGAGAAAATGAAAAGTCATACTATGAAGAGCGGTTAGATTACGTCTTAAATGATGCCAATCGCTATGAATACTTTCTAAAGGTCTTTCAAGAAATGAGTGCCATGCGAAGCGGCGGGAGCCCCATTCCGGCTGTTGGCTGGATTCAGCCTGCAGCTGATTTGAAGTTTCAGTGAACAGACGAAACGTCTCTTTTCTCTTGAGGCGTTTTTCGTTATGCTTAAAGAAATCAATTAAAGGAGTGTTCTTCTTGCCAAAACCTTATGTCTATATCACAAGAAAGCTGGATGAAGCATCACTTACACCATTAAAAGAAGTCGCTCATGTTGAGATGTGGCAAAGCGAGGATGAGCCGTGTCCAAGAGAAGAGTTAGAAACACAAGCTGCTAAAGCGGATGCGCTTCTCACCATGCTGTCAGATCAAATAGATGAGCCGCTAATATCAAAGGCTCCAAATATCAAGGTGGTCGCAAACCTTGCTGTTGGCTATGACAATATTGATCTTGAAGCAGCCAAAAAGCACGGAATCACCGTATGTCATACACCAGACGTCTTAACAGAATCGACGGCGGATTTAGCCTTTGCTCTTCTGATGGCGTCAGCTAGACGCATTGTCGAGGCGAGTGATTGGATTAAGGATGGAAACTGGACAGGCTGGGGGCCGCTTCTTCTTGCCGGTGCTGATGTTCATCACAAAACGCTCGGGATTGTCGGAATGGGCAGCATTGGAACAGCACTTGCCAAGCGGGCCAAAGGCTTTAATATGAATGTCCTTTATCATAATCGTTCAAGAAAACCCGAAGCAGAAGCGCAGCTTGGCGTGACCTATGCGGCTTTTGAGGAACTGCTCAAGCAGTCTGATTTCATCGTCTGTCTGACGCCGTTAACCCCGGAAACGAAAGACATGTTTAATGAAAAAGCATTTGATCTGATGAAGAACTCTGCTTATTTCATTAACGTATCAAGAGGACAGACTGTGGATGAGGATGCTTTATACGAGGCTGTCACAACAGGAAAAATTGCCGGCGCTGGTCTGGATGTATTTAGACAGGAACCTGTCAGTCCGTCTCATCCGTTAACGACATTACCTAACGTCACAGTACTTCCTCATATTGGAAGTGCTAGTGTCGAAACAAGAAAAACAATGATGCGTTTATGTGCTGAAAATATTGCGCTTGTCTTACAAGACGAGCCAGCCAAAACGCCGGTTCGTTTATAATATAAGGCTTCCCGGTGTTCGGGAGCTTTTCTAACAAAAATATTTCGAAAATATAGAATCTTGATATAAATAGCTGTTAAGCGGTTTCATTCTGACAATCTCTTATTTTATTACCTTGTCAAAATGAGGATACCCCTTTATAATGTGTGTACATTGAATGTCTGTGTAAGGTTAACAAATGTCTTTTTAGAGAGGACATTTACGTAGAAAGGTGGAATTTCAGGTGAAGGCAATTCGAGTTGGGCTATTAGGATTAGGAACAGTGGGAAGCGGTGTCGTAAAAATTATCCAAGACCATCAGGATAAATTAATGCACCAAATCGGCTGTCCGGTATTAATACAAAAAGTGCTTGTGAGCAATCCCGATAAAAAAAGAGATGTGGATGTCGCAAGAGAGGTCTTCACAACTGAAGTATACGATGTGATTAGAGATCCAGAGGTCGACGTCATCATTGAAGTGATGGGCGGCATTGAAGAGACAAAACAATATTTAATAGATGCGTTGAATGAGAAGAAGCATGTCATTACAGCCAATAAAGATTTAATGGCGCTTTACGGTACGGAGCTTTTACATGTAGCGAAAGAAAATGGCTGTGATCTTTATTATGAAGCAAGTGTCGCCGGAGGAATTCCGATTCTGCGTACGCTGGAGGAAGGGCTGGCCTCTGACCGAATCACGAAGATGATGGGGATTGTGAACGGTACAACGAATTTTATTTTAACGAAAATGAATGTCGATAAAAGCGCATATGAGGATGTCTTAAAAGAAGCACAGGATCTAGGCTTTGCAGAAGCAGATCCGACAGCTGATGTAGAAGGACTGGATGCAGCAAGGAAAATGGCGATTCTTGCAAGGCTCGGCTTTTCCATGAATGTAGATTTAGAGGATGTCAAGGTGAAAGGTATTTCTGATATCTCTGATGAGGATATTAATTTCAGTAAGCGGTTTGGCTATACAATGAAGCTGATCGGAATTGCTCAGCGGGACGGAGAGAAAGTAGAGGTCAGCGTTCAGCCAACCTTACTTCCTGATCATCATCCATTATCATCTGTCAACAATGAATTCAATGCGGTGTATGTCTACGGAAGTGCTGTAGGAGAAACGATGTTTTACGGACCTGGAGCAGGAAGTCTGCCAACGGCAACAGCTGTTGTATCAGACTTAGTCGCAGTAATGAAAAACATGCGCCTTGGCGTGAACGGAAGCGGATTTATCGCACCGCAGTTTGAGAAGAAGATCAAATCCTCATCAGAAATATTTGCTCAGCAATTTTTAAGAATTCATGTTAGAGATCAAGTCGGGGCATTCTCCCGCATTACATCTATTTTTTCTGAAAGAGGCATCAGCTTTGAAAAGATCCTTCAGCTTCCTGTGAAAGGACATGATGAGCTGGCTGAAATTGTGATTATTACACATCAGACCTCAGAAGAAGATTTCTCAAATATCCTGCAAAAATTAAACGACCTCGACGTGGTGGTTCAAGTGAAGAGCACGTACCGAGTAGAAGGGAACGGTTTAAGCCGATGAAATGGAATGGACTCATTGAAGAATTTCAAGAATTCTTACCAGTAAACGAATCTACACCTAAACTAACATTAAATGAAGGGAATACACCGCTGGTCCACCTCGCCAAGCTTTCAGAAAAGCTGGGGATTGAGCTTCATGTGAAAACAGAAGGCGTCAATCCAACAGGCTCTTTCAAGGATCGAGGAATGGTCATGGCCGTTGCAAAGGCGAAAGAAGAAGGCAATGATACGATCATGTGCGCCTCAACAGGGAATACCTCTGCAGCAGCAGCGGCTTATGCAGCTCGTGCTGATATGAAATGTATTGTCATCATTCCAGACGGGAAAATTGCCTTCGGTAAGCTTGCACAGGCCGTCATGTACGGAGCAGAAATCATTGCCATTGACGGCAACTTTGATGATGCACTGAAAATCGTCCGCAGCATCTGTGAAAAAGCGCCGATTGCCCTTGTGAACTCGGTCAACCCTTATAGAATTGAAGGACAAAAGACAGCGGCATTTGAAATCTGTGAGCAGCTAGGCTCTGCCCCGGATGTACTGGCGATTCCTGTTGGAAATGCCGGGAACATCACGGCCTACTGGAAAGGCTTCAAGGAATATCATGAGAAAAAGGGAACAGGACTGCCTGTCATGCGCGGTTTTGAAGCAGAAGGTGCAGCGGCAATCGTTCGAAATGAAGTGATTGAGCAGCCAGAAACAGTGGCAACGGCTATCCGTATCGGAAATCCAGCGAGCTGGAAACAAGCTGTGGCAGCCGCAGATGAATCAAACGGAAAGATTGATGAAGTGACTGATGAAGAAATTCTTCATGCATATCAATTGATTGCACGTGAAGAAGGTGTGTTTGCAGAGCCGGGCTCATGTGCGTCGATTGCGGGCGTTCTAAAGCAGGTGAAATCTGGAGAAATCAAGCCAGGCAGTAAAGTTGTTGCGGTACTAACAGGCAATGGGCTGAAAGATCCAAATACGGCTATCGATATTTCACAAATCAAGCCGGTCACACTCGATGCAGATGAAGATCAAATTCTTGAACACTTAGAAAAGGCCGCACGCGTATGAGTGAAGCCTCCATGCTTTTTTCAATCACAGTACCGGGAAGCACTGCCAATTTAGGACCAGGCTTTGATTCAGTTGGAATGGCGCTCAGTCGCTATTTAAAGCTATCGGTCTATGACCATGATAGCTGGCTGTTTGAAGCAGAAACAGATGTCGTGTCTGGGATTCCATCAGGCACCGACAACCTGATTTATCAAACAGCCAAAAAGGTCGCAGATGACTTTGGAAAAACACTCCCGCCTGTTCATGTCAAAGTGTGGAGTGACATTCCATTGGCACGGGGGCTTGGCAGCAGTGCTGCTGCCATCGTGGCCGCCATTGAACTCGCCAATCAGCTTCTTGAATTAAATATGACAGATGATCAGAAGCTCTTTTATGCAAGTGAGGTAGAAGGTCATCCAGATAATGCGGGTGCTTCTTTATTTGGTGGTTTACTAATTGGACTCCATGAAGAAGACAAAACACATGCCGTGAAAGTGCAGCATGTGGATGTAGATGTCGTCGTGGTGATTCCTTTTTATGAAGTGCTGACAAAGGATGCCCGCGATGTCCTGCCAGAGGATTTCTCCTATAAGCATGCCGTCAGTGCGAGTGCTGTGAGCAACGTCCTTGTGGCCGCCTTAATGACGCAAAACTGGCCGCTTGTTGGAGAAATGATGAATAAGGATTTATTTCATCAGCCTTACCGCACAATGCTCGTTCCAGAGCTGTCGAAGGTAGAGCATGTCGCTTCTCTAAAAGGAGCGTATGGTACGGCTTTGAGCGGTGCTGGTCCGACGATCCTCACCTTAGTGGAAAAAGGGAAGGGAGAATCGCTGAAAGAGCAGCTTGCCCAAAACTTCCCGCATTGCGAAGTCGATTTGCTGACGGTGCCAGTAGAAGGTGTTGTCGTGCAGCATTATCCTGTTAATCAAGTAAAGAACGTGCTGTGAATCTGCACGTTCTTTTTTTATGCTTGTTTTTATGGGAAGAAGCAGGGATTATTATTTAGAGGATCGAACTATTTTTTAAGCATAAAAGGGGGAGATACGTTCATGAAGAAATTGATGACGGCAGAAGATTTAACGAAGATTGTTTCTGTTTCCCATCCGGTTTATTCACCAGATGGAAAAAAGGCAGTCTTTACAAAAGTCACTGTGAATGAGAAAAAAGACGATTACAACATCCACTTATGGGTTCGAGATGAAGAGACAGAGGAGCTGGCACAATGGACATTTGAGGATGGAAAGCATCATCAGCCAGTTTGGTCAAAAGACGGCAGGCAGCTTGCTTTTATTTTACAAAAGCCAAAGGAAGTTCCTCAGCTGGCGCTCATGAAGAGCGAAGGAGGCGGCGTGCGAACTTTAACGACGATTCCTTACGGAGTATCTCATCCTGTCTTTTCTCCAGATGGTGCTTTTCTTTATGCGGCTGTGTCATTGAAACAATCAGAATCTGTTCATGATGAAAAAAAGGAAGAGCAAGATGACTTTGCTCCAGCGGTATATGATGATTTGACCTATAAAGCAGATGGAAGAGGCTTTTTAGATGGGCGTGTCACGCAGATCGTGAAGGTGGATATCGATTCAGGAGAGATAGAGCCTGTCACGAGCGAGCAGGTTCATCATATGAATCATACGATTTCTCCTTGCGGCAAATGGCTTGCCTTTATTCAATTAAATCCACAGATACCTTACATAAGTGACGTGTGTCTTCTGTCATTAGAAGATGGTCAGACAAAAAAGATCACACAAGCAAACGGCGCTTATTCCACCGTATCTTTTTCTCCAAATGGAGAGAGCCTTTTGTATATTGGACATGAGCGCGAATTTCAAAATGCCACCTTTCCATCATTATGGCTGTATGATCTGAAGGAAGACAAGGCGGTTCAGCTGTCAGAAATGCTCGATATGTATGTTGGAAACTGTATGGCAGGAGATAGCGTGATGGGAGAGGTCTATCAGCTTCCGCAGTGGACAAAGGACAGCCAAGGGTTTTATGCGCTTGTTTCTGATCAAGGCAGTACAGGGATTTATTATTTCTCTATTGAAGGTTTAGCCTATCCTGTTCGACTAGAGGCGGAACATATCACCAATTTCAGCCTTCATCCAGATGAATCCAAACTGCTGCTCAGCCGGCTTTCACCTGTCTCACCAAGTGAGCTGTATGAGATGACATTAGGGGAGACAGAACTAAAGCAAATCACATTCGAGCATCATGATTTTCTAAAGGAGCATATCGTATCGGAACCTGAACCATTTTCTTTTCAGTCAAAAGATGGAGACGAGGTGCATGGCTGGTTTATGAAGCCTTCCAAGATGGAAGAGGGAAAGAAATATCCGCTCATTCTAGAGGTTCATGGCGGACCGCATGCGATGTATGGTCATACGTATTTTCATGAATTTCAAATGCTCGCTTCTGAAGGCTATGCCATCGTGTATATCAATCCGCACGGCAGTCATGGGTATGGACAGATGTTTACCGATCGCGTGAGAGGAAGCTATGGTGACGTTGATTATGACGATGTCATGCAGGCTGTTGATCATGTGCTCACAGTCTATGATTTCCTTGATGAAACAAGACTTGGCGTGACAGGCGGCAGCTATGGGGGATTTATGACCAACTGGATTGTCGGTCAGACCGACCGCTTTCGCGCAGCTGTCACACAGCGCTCCATTTCAAACTGGATTAGCTTTTACGGCATCAGTGATATCGGTTATTTCTTTACAAGGTGGCAGATTGATGGGGATATTTATGATTCCGTCGATAAGCTATGGGATCGTTCGCCGCTAAAATATGTGAAGCAGATGAACACGCCGCTGCTCATCTTGCACAGTGATGAAGATTATCGCTGTCCAGTTGATCAAGCAGAGCAGCTTTTTGTGGCCTTGAAGGAGCTTGGGAAAGACACAAGATTGGTCAAATTCCCGAAGGCATCTCATGATTTATCCAGAAGCGGCCACCCGGGGCAGCGTATTCAAAGACTGACTTTTATAAAGGAATGGTTTAGAGAAAAGCTAGCCTAATAAAAAACGACCCTTCAGCGTGCTGACAAACCCTCGCATTCGGTGTCAGTCCTGCGTGCTGGAGCTCACGAATAGAAAATTCGCTCCGCACCAGTACTCGTCCTTCCTAGACTTCAAGGGTTTTCATATCACGCTGAAAAGAAGACAAAGGGCTAAAGCCTTTGTCAATCATGAAAAAAACGACCCAAATCGGGTCGTTTTCATGTCATATATGAATTAGAAAACCTGTTCAACTTCTACAACGCCAGGCACTTCTTCTAATAATGCGCGCTCAATACCGGCTTTCAATGTAATGGTTGAACTTGGGCAGCTGCCGCATGCACCAAGAAGACGTAATTTCACAATGCCATCTTCAATGTCTACAAGCTCACAGTCTCCACCATCACGTAATAGAAATGGACGAAGTTTGTCCAGTACTTCCTGTACTTGGTCTTTCATTTCGACTTCAGTCATTAGATATAATCGCTCCTTTCACAACATATCACCATTATATTCATCTGGACGATAAAAATCTATTGATTGGTTTCAAAGTTTCCTTTTCATTATAGCACAATCTCATCTTGAAACAAAAAGTGATTTTTGCTTTTTTCATCCAGAAAATTCAGCTAAAATGAAGTAAGAATAGGGGGCTTGTCAAATGAACAAAACCGTCGATCTTTATGTTTATGGAAGAGATGTACTGTGCGCCAGCTGCGTGAATCTGCCTTCTTCAAAAGATACGTTTGAATGGTTAGATGCAGCATTAAAACGAAAATATCCGAATCAGCCATTTCGCATCACATATATTGATATTGAGCACCCGCCAGAAAATGAACAACAAAAGGAATTGTCTGAACGAATTCTTGATGATGAATTCTTTTATCCGCTTGTCTTAGTAGAGGATCAAATCGTTGGAGAGGGCAATCCAAAATTAAAAGACATTTATCAAGAAATGGAGAAATACGGGTACAGGGAGAGCAGTGAATAAGCTGTTCTTTTTTTGAGAAATATAAACGAACAAGCGTTCCTCTTTTAGGTTGAAAAAGAACGTTTGTTCGTTTATAATGAAATGAAAGGAGCGTGAGCATCATGAATTATTTACTGAAACAATCTCTTCATCAGCAAATACCGATTGAGATGATTTATATGAAGAAAAATGGAGAGTGCACAAAGAGAAAAATCATTGTCCACCGTCAAACGGATCAGCTCATCCAAGCATATTGTTTATCGAAAAAGACGATGAGAACCTTTCGTAAAGACTGCATTCTTGCCCTTGCTCCGATCAAATGGACCAACTCATCGGCACATGCCGTTTCATAGAAAAAAGCTCCCTCGTCACGAAGGAGCTTTGAGAAAAAATTCACATAATTTTAGCCGTTGTGATGTTTGTACATCCAAAGGAGTCCAGATTTCAGAAGTCTTGGCACCCGCCCAACAAGCGGACGATCAGCCACTAAGCCAAAGCCGGCTTTTTTCCCTAAAGAACCTAAAACACCTTTTAGCTTAAACTGTGGATAAGCCTCAGGAAGCGGCTCATTTTTCCAGCGTTTTTGCAGCGATTGGACAATTTGTTCTGCCTGCGCCTCAGCAAGCTGTGCACTTGGGGCATGCGGCAGACTTGCGCAGTCACCTACAACATATACATGCTCATCCCCTGGGAGGTTGTGATGAGGAGTTAATACGACGCGGCCTTGTGCGTCTTTTTCAACATCCATCTCACGTACCACTTTGCTTGGCTGTATTCCTGCTGTCCACACGATGACATCTGCTTCAATCGCGTCATCATGGTTGTAAACGACACCTTCTTCAACCTTTGTAATATTGGCACAGTTAATGATCTTTACGTCATTTTCTTCAAACCACTTTTGCACATACAAACTTAATCTTTTTGGAAAGCTCGATAGAATCAGCTCTCCGCGGTCGAAAAGAATAATGTTTAAATCAGCGCGGCTTTCTCTTAGTTCACTGGCCAGCTCTACCCCGCTAAGTCCAGCACCGACGATGCCAACCGTTGCACCTGCGCTCAAATTGTTTAATTTGTTATACGCATGTCTTGACTGATCAATGGTTTGAATGCTGTATGTATGTTCTTTCGCACCAGGGACATTATGATACTTGTCCTCACAGCCGAGTCCAATCACCGTGTCATCATACGGAATCGGTTCACGGTCGCTGAATAAAATCTGTTTGTTTTCAATATCAATTTTTTCTACTTCCCCGTATTGAATATCCAGCTTCGGATGCTCTGGAAAAGATACTCGAATGTGATGATCAGAGATCGTTCCAGCAGCAAGTGCATAATATTCTGTTTTTAAACAGTGGTAAGGATTTCGATCAATTAATGTGATAGTGACATCATCAGGTAATTGATTTGGCAATAAGCGGTGGAGAACCCGCATATTCCCGTAACCTCCGCCGATCAAGACTAAATTTTTCATGACGATTCTCCTTTTCCCCGTAGACATTGAAAAACACTTATACTAAAAAACTTTAAGTTAAAATACCAAATAAAATTATATCGAATTTACTGTGAAACCACAATAATTGTTTCAAAATAACCTACATATTCATCAGTTAATCCTAAATAGTAAAACATTTTACGAGGAATAGGCGTAACGATACAGATGAAGCTCATATTTTGACTAATACAAGGAATTTCGGTAGGATGGTAAGGCAATGTGAGGTGAAGCACAGTGTTTCCACTGATCGAATTTTGTGTAAGTAATCTTGCACAAGGGTCTCAAGAAGCAAAAGAGAAGCTTGAAAAAGACCCAAACCTAGACGTAATGGAATACGGCTGTTTAAGCTATTGCGGCAAATGTATGGACTCCCCATTTGCACTTGTGAATGGAGAATTTGTTTCAGGAGAAAATGCAGAGCAGCTAGTCGAGCGTATTTATGCTTTTATAGAGGAAAACGACATGTTTTAAATGCACCACATGGGTCATGAGGTGCATTTTTTTCACATTTTCATCTTCCATTTTTAAGGAGAATTAATAGAAAGCGCATCCAATATGTTATGCTAATAAAATATCATCAATATGAAGCATCACACGAGAGAAAAAGAGGCATATGCATAATAAAAGCCCTTTGCCATGACAGCAAAGAGCTTCTATGTATGAAAAACGGGGGATGATAAGATTGTCTCCTGAATCGACTCCTTTTATACTATAAAGAAACAACATTTTTGGAGGAAGCTCATGACATCATTTCAATTCACGAAAATGCACGGATTAGGAAATAATTATATTTACGTCAATCAGATGAAGGAACAGCTTCCAGAAGAGCAGCTATCAGAGATAGCGATCCGCGTTTCTTCTGTTTATACAGGAATCGGTTCTGACGGGATGATCCTTATTTGTCCATCAGATGTTGCACCTGTGAAGATGCGCATTTTCAACAATGATGGATCAGAGGGCAAAAACTGCGGTAACGGGCTGCGCTGCGTTGCAAAGTATGTGTATGAGCATCAAATTGTGACGGACACAACGTTCCAGATTGAGACATTGTCAGGACTCGTTGAAGCGACCGTTCACGCTCAGGATGGTCACGTTCAGCTAGTCACAGTAGATATGGGAAAACCACGTTTTGAAAAAGAAGCGATGCCAATGCTTGGTGAACCGGACAGCACAACGATTAATGAGGCACTTGATTTTGGCAAGGCAGTTTTAAATGGAACGGCCGTTTCAATGGGAAACCCGCACATCGTTTTTTATTTAGAGGACATTGAAAAAGCACCGCTTCATACACTTGGACCAATCATCGAAAAACACCACATGTTCCCAGAAGGCGTCAATGTAGAATTTGTTGAAGTTGTCAGTGAAACAGAACTGCATTTTCGTGTGTGGGAAAGAGGTTCAGGGATTACACAGGCCTGCGGAACAGGGGCCTGTGCTGCGGCTGTATCCACAATTGTGAATGGTCAGGCGAAAAAAGAAACAGACATGACCGTTCATTTAGCAGGCGGAGACCTCATCATTCGCTGGAAAGACAATGACCACGTGTTCATGACAGGACCTGCTGAAACGATTTGTGACGGCACATTTTATCTCTAAACCATTTATTTGAGAAAAGGCATCATCACGTTTATAATTGAAAAGAAACATCCAGTCAAAAGGAGGGATGATCATGAGTACACCAGTAACCATTACAGAAGCTGCTGCACTGCAGATTAAAGATATGATGAAAGAACATGAAGAAGAAAATGCGTTCCTTCGAGTGGGCGTAAAAGGCGGCGGCTGCAGCGGTCTCTCATACGGCATGGGCTTTGACCATGAAGTCTCAGAGAAAGACACGCAGTTCGAACAGCACGGCATCAATGTCCTTGTCGATTCCGAAAGCCTTGATATCATGAACGGAACCATCATTGATTTCAAACAATCACTCATGGGCGGCGGTTTCACGATTGACAATCCGAACGCCATTGCATCATGCGGATGCGGTTCTTCTTTCAGAACAGCGACGAATACCGGTACGCCGGAAGAGTGTTAACAACTGATCATGGATAAAGATAAGCCTGCTTGTTCGTTTGTTTTGTAAACAACACGATCAAGCAGGCTTTTTTAATCGAACTGAGAGCAAAGATAAAAGACACTCACTCAGCATCTTTTTCTCATATTTCTTCTTCGATTTTTAACAGTTCTTTGTCGAGGACATAGATCAACTCACGTGTACTAAACAAATAGATCAAGACTTCTTTATTGACATCTTCCACATGTACTTCAACCTCAACTCGAATCTTTGCTGGTTCTCCGCGATACATGACTTCAAACGTACCGATTTCTTTCGTTTCATTGTCCTTTTGCATTTTCTTTATTTCAGACTGTATCTGTTTGATGTCTTGATCATTCAAACCAGAATCCAAAATCGAAGAGGAGACATGTCTTAAAAAAGGTTCTAATTGATTAATATCAATATTCAACCCTGCTGCGAACTCAGCATTACGTTTGTTAAAGTCCTTTGCAAACAGTTCAACTGAGCCTCCAATCATCAGTAATAAGCTCAAACTGATCATTAAACGCTTTAACATCTTTACACCTATCCTTCATTATGAACTTCTTCATTTCCTATATCGGGTTGATCAGATGAAATCTTCATTTTCTCTTCAACAATGTATAAATCGCTCAATTTTGTTACAGCTTGGCCGAACAACTGGCTATTTCACCTCGAAAAGAGTATCATGAGAACCAAACATAAACTGTAGTCAGAAAAGAGGTTGCTGAGGTTTGAGTGAACAAATCAATTGCAGGAACTGTCATGAACTGATTCCGTATCGTTCCAAAACGTGTCCGTCTTGCGGGATTGAGAAGCCGCTTCCGAAAAAGGAACGTGTGAAGGATCGGGTGATTTTGGTTGTGGCAGGGATTGTTGTGGTGCTGCTTGCTGCAATGGTACTTGGGATGGCAAATGCCTATATTGGGATTTTTAAATAAACGAAAAAGGAGTTCCGCGAGTGGGAACTCCTTTTTTGATCCGCTCTTATTTGTTTTCAAATAAGCTTGTGGAATGGAGAGGCTGTACACGGGCTTTCGGGTCCATGTAAGCTTTCGCATTGTTGACAGCAGTTGGTGCTTCACCAAATCCGCTTGCAATCAATTTGACTTTTCCTTCATACGTACAGATGTCTCCTGCCGCATAGAAGCCTTCAATGTTTGTTTCCATTGTAGATTTCACCACGATGGAGTTCTTTTCGATTTCAAGGCCCCATTGTTTGATTGGTCCAAGGGAGGAAACAAAACCGAAGTTGACGATCACGTCGTCCACATCAAGCACTTGTTTTTTGTCGCCTTTGACTTCTTCGAGCACGATTTGTTCAATGCGGTCTTCACCAATGAGCTCAGTTGGTACAAATGGTGTCAGTACATTGACTTTCGAGTTGTGCAGGTTTTCTACACTGTGCTCATGCGCGCGGAATTTATCGCGGCGGTGAATAATGGATACTTCTTTTGCGATTGGTTCAAGCATAAGTGCCCAGTCCACCGCAGAGTCTCCGCCCCCAAGAACGGCAACACGTCTGCCGGCAAATTGGTTCAAGTCATTAATGAAGTAATGCAGGTTGCTTCCTTCAAATGATTCTGCTGCATCTAGTTCAAGCTTTCTCGGTTGGAATGCACCGTTACCAGCTGTGATGATGATTGTTTTAGAATAATGAATCTCTTGATTTGTCACAAGTTTAAAGATCCCATCTGCCTGTTTTTCAACCGTTTCAACTGCCTGCTCTAAGCAAATGGTTTGATCAAATTTATCCATTTGTTCCTTTAAGTTATCAACTAATTCTTGTGCGCGGATTTTTGGGAATCCAGCCACATCATAAATATATTTTTCAGGGTAAAGAGCGGATAGTTGACCGCCGAGCTGAGGAAGGCTTTCAATGATTTTCACACTTGCCTGTCTCATGCCTCCGTAAAACGCAGTAAACAATCCAACTGGGCCGCCCCCGATAACGGTAATGTCATATACCTTAGAATCTTCTTGCATTCCTTTAATCCTCCCAAATGAAAATTGTTATCACTATATCATATCATACCACATATCGTCGTTTGACTTGTTTTGAAAAACTTGTCGTTTTTTGATGCTGAAGCTTTGAAAAGGAGGAAAAAGTGAGAAAGACCGTTTATCATAAGGATTTTCAGTTTAAAGCCTTGAAAATTGGAGCAGAACTCGCTATTATTGTTAAGGGAACTAAATATTAATTTTTTATGAATTTTTGTCGGATACGGTCAAATGCTTTCGTTTTATGTAGGTGAAAGTTCAGATTTTCACATACTTATTTTTTTGTTTAAATTTCATAAAATGCCGCAAAGCGGTTGAGAATAACGATATGTAATTCTTTATCCGTTTTACAGCAAATTTAAAAAAGGTGGATGTGATTCCAGTGAATAAACCGAAAATCGTTGTATTAGGTGCAGGTTATGGCGGATTAATGACTGTAACAAGATTAACAAAACAGCTTGGCACAAATGATGCGGACATTACTCTTGTGAACAAGCATAATTATCATTACGAAACAACATGGCTTCATGAAGCAAGTGCAGGTACTCTTCATCATGACCGCTGTCGTTATCAAATCAAAGATGTGATTAACAGTTCCCGTGTCAACTTTGTACAAGCAACAGTTGAAAGCATTGATAAGGAAGCGAAGAAAGTTGTGACATCAGATGGCGAACTTTCTTATGACTACCTTGTTGTTGCACTTGGTGCTGTTCCTGAAACATTTGGTATTGCAGGACTGAAAGAATACGCATTCTCAATCTCTAACATCAACTCTGCTCGTCAGCTTCGTGAGCACATTGAGCTTCAATTTGCGACGTATAATACGGATGCTGAAAAACGTCCAGAGCGTTTGACAATCGTTGTCGGCGGCGCAGGATTCACAGGTATTGAGTTCCTTGGTGAGCTTGGAAACCGTGTGCCTGAGCTTTGCAAAGAGTATGACATTGATCAAAAAGACGTGCGTATCATCTGTGTAGAAGCTGCGCCAACAGCTCTTCCTGGATTCGATCCAGAATTGATCGACTATGCGATGAACTACCTTCAAGGTAAAGGTGTTGAGTTCAAAATCGGTACAGCGATCAAAGAATGTACGCCTGAGGGGATCATTGTTGGAAAAGACGATGATACAGAAGAAATCAAAGCTGCAACTGTTGTTTGGGCTGCAGGTGTACGCGGTAACCCAATCGTTGAAGAAGCCGGTTTTGAAAACATGCGCGGCCGCGTAAAAGTGTCTCCAGATCTTCGTGTACCAGAAAATGATGATGTCTTCATCATTGGTGACTGTTCATTGATTATCAATGAAGAAATCAACCGTCCATACCCACCAACTGCACAAATCGCTATGCAGCAAGGTGAAACAGTAGCGAAAAACCTTGCAGCACTAGTAAAAGGCGGTTCTCTTGAAAGCTTTAAGCCAGACATCAAAGGAACAGTTGCTTCTCTTGGTGAACACGACGCTGTAGGTGTTGCGTTTGGTAAAAAACTTCAAGGAACAAAAGCTTCTGCAATGAAGAAAATCATCGACAACCGTTCTTTATTCATGGTTGGCGGACCAGGACTTGTTCTGAAAAAAGGAAAATTCAAGTTCTTCTAAACCATTATAGACAAAAACGTGTATCCTCGTGATACACGTTTTTTTATAAGTTGTGGTATATTTTCTCACTTGGTCATCGGCAGCAAAATATGTTATGATAAATTATCAGAAAATTTAGATTAAGGGGTGAGCAATATGAATGCACAAACAAAGGAAAAAACATCAACCTGTCAATATTGTTCAGGAAAAGGGTACTTTCAGCTATTGCTCGGCGGATCTGAAACGTGTGAGGAATGTAAAGGGACAGGAAAGAAGCGTTAATCGATCTGCTTTTTCCATTGATTGACTTCATCTCTATTTCCAAGTTAAACTAATGATGGGATATTTGGGGGTGGAGATGAAGTGATCAGTTTACCAGTCGTTATCATTTCAGTTATTTTATTTTTCGTGTTATTCTTCGGCATTGGCTTTTTGCTCAATATGCTGCTGAGAATGTCATGGATTATGGCTATTTTATATCCAATTGTATGCCTTTTCATTATCAACAATCAAAAGATGATCGCTTATGTAAGAGAGCCTGGCACCGCTTTTTCAGGAATAGGAGACCGGATCGTCTCACTCGCTGCGGCAGATATCATCATCTTATTAAGCGGCCTGATCGGTGCAATCACATCAGGTTTTGTCATTAATGCACTTCGAAAAAGAGGGTATCAAATGTTTTAACTCACTTGTGGACACGCAAGTGGGTTTTTTTGTTTCTCCTTTGCATAGTTTCCATTTTGTTTGGAAACAAATAGATGGGTAGAGGAGTGACAAATAGAGATGAAAACATGGATGAAACGATTGTTCATGACAGCCCTATTCATGCTTGCACTTTTGACAAGCTTTACGGGCATATCTGGAGTCGAACCAAGTGATTTAGCTGCGTGGGTGAAAGAGACCGATGCGGGCAGGCAAGTATCTTCTTTTTTTCAGCAACCAAAAAGGGAAACGATGGCACTCAAAAGTGAAGATGCGAGGTCTGTTTCTCTCGAAGAGGCGTTTAATTGGAACGATTACCCGAAACAGAAGGTTGTGGCAACCGGCTATACAGCAGGTGTGGAATCAACAGGCAAAACGAAGGAACATCATGCATATGGCATTACATATTCAGGCGTTAAAGTGAAACGTGATTTATATTCAACAGTGGCAGCCGACCCATCTGTTTTTCCGATTGGAACGGTGCTGTTTATCCCGAACTATGGCTACGGTGTGGTTGCAGATACCGGGAAAGCCATTAAAGGTCATAAGCTTGATTTATACTATGAAACCGTTGATGATGTGTATAGAGAATGGGGTAAAAAAGTGCTCGATGTGTATATCATCAAAAAGGGTGAAGGGACGTTAACGGAAAAAGACTTAAATCAGCTCAATGAAGCAGAATCGATGCAAGTATTCCGTCAGCAGTTTCAAGCCAATAAAGAATAAAAAAGCTTTGGGCCGTTTAAGGTCCAAAGCTTTTTCGCTTCTACATAAAGTAATAATCTAAGATGAGTGTCAGCAAGATCCCTGTTAAGCCGCCGAAGAAGACTTCAATCGGCTTATGACCAAGAAGCTCTTTTAATTTCTTTTGCTTTTCTTTTTCTTCCGCATTTGGGAAATTCTTTGCTTCGGAAACAAATCGGTTAAAATCTGTTACGAGCTTGTTGAGAACAGTCGCCTGTTCTCCTGCCTGTCTGCGAACGCCTGTCGCATCAAACATGGTAATAATGGCAAAGATGGCGGAAATGGCAAAGATCGATGTATCTAGCCCGTGCTCTAAAGCCACTGCTGTGGAGAGTGCTGTTACTGCTGCGGAGTGTGAACTTGGCATTCCGCCTGTGCTTGTAATGAGCGACCAATCTAGTCGTCTAGAAATGATAAATTGAATCGGTACTTTTACAAATTGTGCAAAAAAGATGGCTGCTAGGCTGGCAAGCAGCGGAAAATTCGTCAGTACGCTCATGAACAAGAAACATCCTCTCTTTAAGAAAAAATATCGTGCGAAATGATGAACTAAAAATCCTAGTATGATGAAAAAATGATAGCAGTAAAAAAAGCTGCCAAGTCCATGTTCATTATAACATTAAAGAAAGTAGATGTGGAACGAGGAGAACACGGACAGGCTGCTCAGGTTTTCGCCGCTTTTTCATGATGCCCTTCCGCGTGTGAAAATATAAATGTTCATCAAGTAAAGACAGACTGGCAATGATCGTATAGGAACGCAAATTTTGATATAATAGAAGTTCCAATGTGAAAAATGGAGTTCATTAAGGAGCGTGTGATAAATATGTTTTTCTCGACAAATGAATTGCAGCATAAAGATACACTGGCGATCGGACTTTTTCAAAAGAGCCAATTATCAGGAAAAGCAAAAGAAATGGATGAATTACTTGAAGGAAGAATCACTGAATTATTAAAAGAAGGCGACATTTCATCCAAACGAAATCAGCTTTCGAAATTTTTCCCATCCCCTGAAACAGGCATCAAACGCATTTATTTTGTCGGGCTTGGGAAGGAATCAGATTACACGTTTGAAGAGGCAAAAGAAGTGTTTGCCCATTTATTCAAAAAGCTTCATCAAGATAAAAAGCAAGCGGTTTCTGTCTTGCTGGATACGTTTATTGGAAAGGATCTGCCTGCTCAAGATGCAGCTCATGCCCTTTCTGAAAGCTGCCTTTTAGCTACATATGAATTACAGGATTTTAAACATAAAACAAATGAACCGGATCGTTTTATCGAGTTTGTTTATGCAACGACAGAGCATGATCAAGCTGAAATTCAGGCAAGTTTGAAAGTCGGCGAAGTGTACGGACAGTCAGTCAATTCAGCTCGTACCCTTGTGAATATGCCGCCAAACATGCTCACATCCTCTGATCTGGCTTCGTATGCGGCAGAGCTTGCATATAAATATGAATTTGAGATTGAAATCTTAGATAAAGAACAAATGGAAGAGCTCGGAATGGGCGGTATTTTAGCCGTCAATAGAGGCTCAACAGAACCGCCAAAACTCATCGTATTGAAATATCAAGGCAAGGAAGAATGGACAGACGTCATCGGCCTTGTCGGTAAAGGCATCACGTATGATACCGGCGGCTATTCTTTAAAGCCAAGAGCGAGTATGGTTGGCATGAAAACAGATATGGGCGGCTCAGCGTCTGTTTTAGGTGCAATGGAAATCATCGGCGAACTTCGTCCAGAGCAAAATGTCATTGCGGTCATTGCCTCAACCGATAATATGATTTCGGCAGACGCTATGAAGCCGGACGACGTGATTGTGTCACTAAGCGGTAAAACAATCGAAGTGCTCAATACGGATGCAGAAGGCCGTCTTGTTTTAGCAGATGGGGTGACATATGCGAAGCAGCACGGTGCCTCTGTCCTTGTAGATGTGGCCACATTAACAGGCGGTGTCATTGTGGCGCTTGGAAATGAGACAACAGGCGCGATGACCAATAACGATGAGCTGTACGCTCAGTTTAAAGAAGCATCAGAAGAATGCGGTGAAATGATCTGGCAGCTGCCCATCACGGAAAAAGATAAGAAACGAGTACGAAACAGCAAAATGGCGGATCTCAATAACTCGCCAGGCCGTGATGGTCATGCGATCATGGCAGGTGCTTTCATTGGCGAATTCTCAGAGGATACCCCTTGGGTTCACTTAGATATTGCAGGAACAGCTACAACAGAAAAACCTTCATGCTTTGGACCAACAGGGGCAACAGGTGTAATGGTAAGATCACTCGCAACATTTGTGGAACGATTTGAAGGAAAGAAATAAAGGAGAAGGCTCTGCCAAGTGGCAGAGCTTTTTTATGTAGGACATACGCCATTTGACGAAGTTTTTTTTCTATGGTAACATACGTTGGTACTTTAATTATCTACTACATTAGTAAACTAAAGGATTTCGGGGGTTTCACCATGAATGCAGTTGTTTTAGCGGTTGTTTTAATGTTGATATTAAGCTTGCTGCGGGTCAATGTCGTGATTGCGCTGGCTATAGGCGCTTTAGCTGGCGGACTTGCAGGTGGATTAGGCTTGGGAGGAACAGTGGACGCCTTTACGGACGGACTCGGAGGAAATGCAACAGTGGCGATTAGTTATGCGTTATTAGGGGCATTTGCTGCGGCACTGACGAAAACAGGTCTACCAGATGCTATGGTTGAAGGAGCAGTGAAACTTCTAGGAAAAGAAGGCGATTCAAGACGGAAAACACTATCAAAAGTGCTCATCGTTCTTGTCATTTTGATCGTGTCCTGTTTTTCACAGAACGTCGTCCCTGTTCATATTGCCTTTATCCCAGTCTTAATTCCGCCGTTATTAAAGGTGTTTAACGAGCTTCAGATTGACCGCAGACTGCTAGCGTGTGTCATGACCTTCGGACTCACTGCACCATATATATTACTTCCAGTCGGTTTCGGACAGATTTTCCACGGAATGCTTCGTGACAATATGAAGGAAGCGGGGCTGACTGTAAACTTAGCAGATATTCCATATGCCATGCTGATTCCTGTTGCGGGTATGGTTCTTGGTTTGATCGTTTCCATTTTTGTGTATCGAAAGCCGAAGGTATATGAGGACCGTGAAATTACAGATGTAGAAAAATCGGCTTATACGAAAAAAAGCTTATTCTTTGCCGGTCTTGCTATTCTTGTTTCGTTGATTGTCCAGCTTTATCTATCGCAAAGCCTTGGTGTGGAAGGAATGATCTTCGGTGCACTCTCAGGACTGCTTGTCTTGTTTGTGACAGGAATGATGAAACGTGATGAAGCAGATGAACTGATTACATCTGGAATGAATATGATGGCATTTATCGGTTTTGTCATGCTTGTTGCGGCTGGATTTGCCAACGTGTTAACAAAAACAGGAGACATTGAATCCCTTGTCAAAGCATCTTCCCAATTTATCGGAAACAGCCAGAGTCTTGCGGCGATTTTAATGCTGCTCGTTGGTCTGCTTGTGACAATGGGAATCGGATCATCATTTGCAACGATTCCGATTATTACAACCATCTTTGTTCCACTTTGCTTACACTTAGGATTTAGTCCAATGGCCACCATTGCCATTATTGGCTCTGCTGCGGCTGTTGGAGATGCAGGTTCACCTGCAAGTGACAGTACACTTGGACCAACATCTGGATTGAATATGGATGGACAGCATCACCACATTTGGGGAACTTGTGTCCCAACTTTTATCTATTATAATATTCCGCTTGTTCTGTTCGGCTGGCTGGCGGCGATTATTCTGTAAGATGAAAAGCTTGTAGAGAAAACGATGATGTTTTTTCTATAAGCTTTTTTGTTGTTCGCAGATGAAAAAATAATTAGGACAAAAGTATGAATTAAATGAATCTTTCTTCCTCTATCTTACGTATATATGCTGATAAAAATGAAAAGGGGAAGATGGGACATGTCATTTTTTAAAAAGCTAGCGGCAAGTGCAGGAATTGGTGCGGCAAAAGTAGATACCATTTTAGAGAAAAACGCTTATTATCCAGGACAAGAAGTAACGGGAACTGTCCATGTAAAGGGCGGAAAAATTGCTCAGGACATCCGTTATATCAATGTCAAGATTCAAACACAGTATGTGATTGTGAAAGATGATGAAGAGCATAGAAAATATGTGAATATCTTTACTTTACGGGTGACGGATTCTTTTACCATCCAGCCTGGAGAAAAGCATGAATTTCCGTTTTCATTTATTCTTCCTATTGATACCCCGATGACGATCGGAAAAGTAGAAATTGCAGTAATGACAGACCTTGATATCCAAGGCGGAATCGATAAATCTGACTATGACCGCATTTTCGTTGAAGCACATCCTTGGGTGAAAAATGTGCTGGAAGCCACTAGCAATCTAGGTTTCCACCTGAACGAAGCAGACTGTGAGCAAGCACCTTACTTCCAGCGGCGCCTGCCATTCGTCCAAGAATTCGAGTTCATTCCGACATCAGACTACTATCGCTATATGCTTGATGAGTTAGAACTGATTTTTCTGATAGATGAAGGCGGATTAGACATTGTTTTCGAAGTCGACCGTAGAGCAAGAGGCCTGCGAGGCTGGCTTGAGGAGATGTATAATGATGGAGAACAGCTTGTACGCTACCGCTTCAGTCCATCAGATCTTGAAAATGTAGAAGTGCTTGAAGGAATGCTGGAAGAAATCATAGACCAATACGCTGAGTAATGATGAAAAAGAGCCTGAATGAAGACAGGCTCTTTTTTCTATGATACAGCTTCTTGTTTTCGAAAGGATGTGGCTTTGGATACAGAGCGATAAATTTTAGGTGCCAGCATCGCAAGTAATATCGTCAATGCGTAGTCTTTTACCATAAACCAGATCATAAAGAACCACGTGGTTTGATAGGAAATCGGTGCATTGAGCCATACATTTAATGCGAGGTATGTATAGGTGGTTCCGATCACATACATCACGGTCGTACCAGCAATGCCTGCAAGCAAAAAGCGGCCAAAGCCAGGGTTTTTTCTTTTCTCTAGAATGAATCCAGCAAGCCAGGCAGCAGGGATGTACGATAATACAAAGCCGCCGCTTTTGCCTAAAATGACCCCAAAGCCCGCAGAGAACTGGGCGAATACAGGTGCACCAGCAATTCCGACCAAGGCATAGACAATCATAGCTAATGCGCCAAGCCGTCTGCCGAGTAAGAGACCAGCAAGCACACAAAAAAACGGTTGCATCGTAAGTGGAATTCCGCCGACCTGTAAAAACGGCACAATGGATGTGATATTGGCTCCGATAGCCATGAGTGCAGCAAACATTCCCACTAGCACAAAGTCAGCAGTTCTTGTCTTCTTTTGCATGATGTTTCCCCCTGTCTTATCTGTACAAATAGATTAAGGGGAAGAAGGATTTTTGTCAACTTGTTTTTATTTTAGGTTAACAATAAAACCCGCCCATCAATAGGGCGGGTAGCTGATTAAGCTTCGGTCATAAAAGTGGCATCGATGGCTTTGCTGACAGGTACGTAATTATAGCCGAGATCACGAGCGACCGCTTCGTACGTGATATGTCCGTTCATGACATTGACACCTTCTGCGATGGCATTGTTTTCTCTAATGGCTTTTGCAGCGCCTTTATTCGCAATTTGCAGCGCATATGGAACAGTGACATTCGTTAACGCAACAGTTGATGTCCGCGGAACGGCGCCTGGCATGTTGGCGACAGCATAGTGTAATATGCCATGTTTTTCATAAGTAGGCTGGTCATGGGTTGTGATATGATCAATGGTTTCGACAATGCCGCCTTGATCAATCGCTACATCCACAATGACAGAACCAGGCTTCATTTGTTTCACCATTTCTTCTGTCACTAGCGTCGGTGCTTTGGCACCAGGAATCAGCACAGCACAAATGAGAAGATCAGCTTCACTGACTGAATCTGCAATGTTGACAGGATTGGACATTAACGTTTTCATTTGATGGCCAAATTGGTCGTCCAGCTGACGCAGGCGTTCTGCGTTTACATCAATCAGGGTGACATCTGCGCCAAGTCCGATCGCCATTTTCGCTGCGTTTGTTCCAACAACACCGCCGCCAATAATGGTGACCTTTCCTCTTGATACCCCTGGTACCCCTGCAAGTAAAATACCTTTTCCGCCTTTTGGCTTTTCTAAAAATTGTGCACCAATTTGAGCGGCCATTCTGCCTGCTACTTCAGACATAGGTGTGAGAAGAGGGAGTGATTTTCCGTCCGTTACTGTTTCGTAAGCAATGGCTGTAACGCCTTTTTGTTTTAATGCTTCAGCCAAGGAGGGCTCTGCGGCTAGATGCAGGTACGTAAATAAGATGAGTCCTTCTCTGAAATAAGGATATTCCTCAGGTAATGGTTCTTTTACTTTCATGATCATATCAGAAGATGCCCATACATCTTTCGCTTGATCAAGAATCTCTGCACCAACAGATACATAATCGTCATCAGTGAATCCGCTTCCAAAACCAGCGTTTGTTTCAATTAAAATCTGATGTCCAGCTGAAAGCAATTGAGAAGCTGCTCCTGGTGTTAAAGCCACTCGGTTTTCATTGTTCTTAATTTCTTTCGGAATGCCGATGATCATGTTTATTCCTCCTATGCTTATCTATTGATATTGTATGTCTAGTGTATCCGGAAAGTTTAGAAAATTCTTCGGTTGAAATAAAAAATAAAAAAACGCCTCTTTGTGAAATTTCACAAATGGACGTTTTTTAGCTTCATATCAAGGTAGATGGTCATTTTCTCATTCATGTTTTTTAAATCAATTTCTGCGATGTCTGTAATCCGTTTTAATCGATAATTTAAGGTATTGATGTGGATGTTTAATTGCTTTGCGGCAATATTGGCATTGCTGTCACAGTCAATAAACCGCTCAAGGGTTTCGACAAGGTTGGAATGATGCCTTAGGTCGTAATCCTCCAGCTTTGATAAAGAGTAACTAGAGTAAGAAGATCCCTTTCGCTTCTCAGCAAGCACATCAAGATATTGATAAATGCCTAGTTCAGAAAAGCTGTTTAAACGTTCTGTTTCAACTGGAAAGCGTTCTTTCGTTTTTAATACAGCCAGTGCTTCTTTATAGGAAGGCTGAATATGAGAGATGTTATCGTAAATTCCTCCAATTGCTGCCTGAACATGCTGAATATGATACCGGTCCGCAAGCTGCTGCAGCATGCCGCTTGTGAATTGCTTAATATCTTGAAGCGGATGTTCTGTTTTTGGTGAGACAAGAATAATGAATTCGTGAAAATCAACAGTCGTTAACAGTACCTGTACTTGCTGTGTTGTTTCAAGCAGATAGGACAGCTTTTTTTCTGTCTCCTCTGTGAGTTCGTCACGAAGACGGAAGATGATGATGGCATATGTGTCTGGACATCTGATGCCAAGCCTTAAAAATAGGTCAAGCATCTCATCCTTTTCATGAATATGACCCGTGAGCATCTTCCAGAAAAGCTCCTGATTACGTTCTTCTGTTTTCGTTTTTCGAATTTGTAAATTGAGTAATTTGTTTTTCACGGCATGCGCTGCCATTTTGAGAAGGTCCATTTCTTCTTCTGAAAAAGGCTGTGCGGATTCAATCGCCCAAATAAATCCGAGCACTTCTTTGTCCTTCCAGATCGAAATGGCGACCCTGCTAGATAAACCCACCTCTGCAATTTGAGGGACACGAAGCGGTTCGTCTGTTTTAAGGAGTGTAGGAATGATGCCGTCCTTCCAAAGCCGATTAATGACTTTTTCCGGTACTCGGCGGGAGATAATGGTTGAAGTTCTGGCGGGATCAGTAAAATCATTGTGTGTGCTATATGCCAATAATCGATGATGAGTATCTTCTATAGTAATAGGGCAATTGAGCACATCACTAATTTGGTCTGCCACATCCTCTAAACGATCAAGACTATACTTAAACGGATCTGTCTTTTTTGTCATAAAAAACCCCTGCTTTTTCGAATATTTCACGTACTTACATTATGAAGAGAATGAGGTACGTAAATCAACAAAAAACTGCCATAAACTTAAAAAAACAAAAAGTGTGAGAAGCAAGCAAATGGATGTTGAAGCACGCTGAAAAAGAAATAGTACAATAATAACGTAGTAAAAAATCAATAGGCGGAAAGGTCCACCGAAGCAGGTGCATACTTATTAAGAATATATGACCAAAAAACTGTTAAATACTAGATAAAAAGCGAAAAAACAGTAATTCTATAGACTCATTTTGTAAAATAAAAACAGATTTGTTTGACTGTGTATCATTTCTGTTTTTATAATAATAACGTCAAAAAATAAGTGGATTAGCCCATTATATGGCGGCTATGCACGGGAGGTAATGAGGAATATGTCAGGAATTATTCGCGTAACCCCAGAAGAACTAAGAGCGACCGCTAAGCAATATGGTGTTGAAAGTCAAGAAGTGTTAAACCAAGTTGATCGTCTAAATAGAATGATCTCTGATTTAAAAGGAATGTGGGAAGGTGCTTCTAGTGAAGCATTTGCTGATCAGTACGAGCAGCTTAAGCCTTCATTTATCAAAATGTCTGATCTATTAACAGATGTCAGCAATCAGCTTGATCAAACGGCAAATACACTTGAAAGCACTGACCAAGACATCGCAAGCCAAATCCGCGGCTAATCAAAGGGATTTCCTTTCTAAGTGTGAAATGCAGAAAAAGCGCCGAGTCTGTCAATGGATGCCGGCGCTCTTTCTATTTTGTGAGGTGGAAATTTGTGTATATCGATATTACCATCGACTTAAAAAATTATGATGGCAGTGTGTTTGATTTGAGACTATCAAATTATTTACATATTAAACAAGTCATCCATATCGCCTGGCAGGCAAAACAAATCTCACTTCCAAAGAGGGAAGGCGGATGGGTGCGAGTAGTCAATAAGAAAGCTGTGTTTTCAGGCGAATATAAGCTGTCAGACTGTGGAATTACCACAGGAGACAGGCTGGAAATACTATGAAAGGACTTTTGTAAATGGCAGATAAAAAGAGTTCCTATTTAGAAGAACAATTAGAAGCAGTCATGAAAAAAGAGGGAGGCACCTATACCTTTATTTTTCAAAAAGAGACGATTAAACTCTTAGACGGTTTAGAAGCGGCACCGATCAAAGACATCAATCCTTCATTTCAGAAAGAGATTCAATTAACTGAAGATGAGGTCATCATTTCTATACAACCGCCTCCTGCCTATCAGGAATTTCGTTTCATCCATGCAAAGGATGAAAAAAGCAAATGGATTTTTTCATACCAGCTTGTCGATGCAGTTCTTAAACACGATGTGAAACGGCTGCATCCTATTGTTTCTCCTGAAAACATTGTTTTTCATCAAGGCTTAGCTCCTGCATTTTTGCATTATGGGGTTAAAGAAAGCATTCCGCCATATGAAACCGATGAGTATCGCCTGTTAAAAGAGGTCAAGGCTGTTGTTCTTCGAGTGGTCGACCATGAATATCAATTTCAAGAATATGCGGCTTACAATGAAACGTTGAAATTATCTGAGCTGGCAAAAGAAATTAGTGAAACGAAGTCGCTGGAAGAATTGTCAGCTTTGATTGAGCAAAAGATCAAAGCAATCGATGCGAAAGAAAAAACGCTCTTAACCATACCTAAAAAGAAATGGAAGATCGAGCGATACATCGGACTAGGTCTGCTTGTCCTGTTAATCCCTGCATTGGTGTACACCATTTACACCTTCTTTTTTGCCATGCCAAAACAAGAAGCGTACGTCGAGGCAAACAAATATTATCTCAACAAGCAGTACAGTCAAGTGGTGGATACGTTAGAGAAATATCCAGCCAATCAAATGCCAGTCTCTCTTCAATATGAACTGGCCATTTCGTATGTACAAACGAACCAAGGCAGTCTGTTGCTTGATCAGCATAAAAAAGAAATCACAGAAACGTACACATTGCAGACAGATCCGCAATATTTCCTTTTTTGGATTCATATTGGACAAGGGAATAGCAAGGAAGCACTTGATATTGCACGGGTACTTGGAGACGACAGGTACATATTTACGGCACTTGTCGCCTACCGCAATGAAATTCAAAACGATGACAGCCTTTCTGCTGAAGAAAAACAAAAACAGCTAGATCCGATCATTAAGGAAATGGCGAAATATGAAGAAAAAGAAACAACCGAGACAAGCACAAGTGACTCCTCAGACGCAAGCCAAACAGATGAAACAGCTGAACAAAAAGAGTCAAAAGCCGATCAAGAGAAAAAAGAGAAAGAATCTGAAGCGAAAAAGAAAACCTCTCAGACGAAAAAAGATGAGAAAAAATAATTCTTTCGATACAACTGACAGTTGGTGCTGTCCCATGAGGAGGTGGAGCGTTTGAGTCTTCTTTGGGTTTTTTATGAGGAGGATTATCAAACTGTCCGTTTAGATGAGCAGTTCAATCGAGAAGCTCTGATAGGACCTGAAATAGAGCATACGGTGACAATCCCTTCACTTTCGTTTGATGAAGGGGTCATTCGTTTATCTCCTGAAGAACCGAATGATGGTTTTTATATTTATCAGGGAGATGAGAAAAAGGGCAAATTACTTCCACATGAACCATATCAGCTTGGTTCACTTACACTTATTTTAATGGATGCACATCATGATCAACATATTTATTACCTAGGAAATAGAGTGGAGCTGTCTTTTTCACGTGAAGAGAAAGATGAGATAGATGTGTGGAAAGAACAAGCCCATTCCATGTTTCAAGATGCCAGCCAGTTCACTTTAGAGAAAATTGAAGGAACATGGTATGTCATGCCTCAAGACGAGAAGATTTACGTGAACGGAAAGAAAATTCACGGTCCAGAGAAGGTATATGCAGGAGATGAGCTGTTCTGGAACTTTCTGACGGTGACATTTAAAGACGATGATTTATTACAGGTGACAGCTTACGAACCTTTTCATACACGTTTGGAAAAAACAAGACCGCCAAGTACGGAAACAAAACAAAAATACCCTTCATACAGACGTACACCGCGTTTGATTTATGATTTGCCAGATGACAGGGTATCCTTTAGCTTTCCTTCGCAGGAGAGTGAAAATAACAGCAGAGGGCTTTGGCTTGTTGTCCTTCCGCCGCTTGTGATGCTCCTTGTGATGGGGATTGTTGCCCTAATCCAGCCGCGCGGAATCTTTATTATCGTGTCGATGGCGATGTTTATCATGACGTTAATTACATCGTCCGTTCAATACTTTAAGGAAAAATCACAGCGCAAAAGACGAGAAGAGAAGCGGCAGCGAGTCTACTCTCTTTATTTAGAAAATAAGCGGAAAGAGCTGCAGGAGCTGTATGACCGCCAGCAATATATTTTGACGTATCATTATCCGTCATTTGAACAAATGAAGTATTTAACATCAGAAATCAGCGGACGCATTTGGGAAAAGACGCTTGTGAGTGACGACTTCTTGCACCTGCGTCTTGGAACAGGCGCAGTCCCATCAAGCTATGAATTATCGATGAGCGGCGGCGATATGGCCAATCGAGATGTTGATGACTTAATGGAACAAACGCAGCACATGCAAAAAGTATATCGTGAAGTGAAGAATGTCCCAATTACATTCGGTCTTGCGGATGGTCCAACAGGATTAATTGGGAAGCCTGCGATTGTGAAAAATGAGCTTCATCAGCTTGTCGGACAGCTTGCTTTCTCGCACAGCTATCACGATTTAAGATTTGTCTTTATCTTTCATGAGCAGGAGTATGAGAATTGGGAATGGATGAAATGGCTTCCGCACTTCCAGCTGCCTCATACATATGGCAAAGGGTTTATTTACAACGAACAAACACGCGATCAGCTGTTGTCCTCGATTTATGAAATTTTACGCGAGCGTGATTTAGAAGAAGAAAAAGAGAAGAAAATCTTTACGCCTCATTTTGTGTTCATTGTGACAAATCATGAGCTCATTGCCGAGCATGTGATTTTAGAATACCTAGAAGGCAGCCGGACAGATCTTGGTATCTCCATCATCTTTGCAGCAGAAACAAAGGAAAGCTTAGCTGAAAATATTTCGACGCTTGTCCGTTATATTAACGAAGAAGAAGGAGATATTCTCATTCAGCACAAGAAGGCAGTACGAATTCCGTTTCAGCTTGATACACATCAGCGCGGCGACAATGAACTGTTTGCCAGAACACTGAGAACATTGGATCATCAAGTTGGTATGACCAATTCGATTCCTGAGACGGTCTCATTCCTTGATCTTTTCCATGCTAAACAGGTAGATGACATTGGCATTCGTGAAAAATGGCTGACTTCAGAAACGGCCAAATCATTATCAGTGCCAATTGGTTATAAGGGGAAAAACGACATTGTCGATCTGAACCTGCATGAAAAAGCGCACGGCCCGCACGGACTGTTGGCGGGGACAACGGGATCAGGGAAAAGTGAATTTTTACAGACGTATATTTTATCGCTCGCTGTACATTTTCACCCGCATGAAGTTGCTTTTCTGTTGATTGACTATAAAGGAGGCGGAATGGCGCAGCCGTTTCGAAATATTCCTCATTTACTTGGAACGATCACCAATATTGAAGGCAGCAAGAACTTTAGTGAAAGAGCGCTTGCCTCAATTAAAAGTGAATTGAAGAAAAGGCAGCGGCTGTTTGATCAGTATCATGTGAATCACATCAATGATTATACGAAGCTCTACAAGGAGAAAAAGGCTGAGCAGGCAATGCCTCACTTGTTCTTAATCTCTGATGAGTTTGCTGAATTAAAAAGTGAAGAGCCAGACTTTATTAGGGAGCTTGTCAGCGCTGCACGTATCGGCCGAAGCCTTGGGGTCCATCTCATTTTGGCTACCCAAAAGCCAGGCGGGGTCATTGATGACCAGATTTGGAGTAACTCCCGTTTTAAGGTCGCACTAAAAGTACAAGATGCGTCAGACAGTAAGGAAATTTTGAAAAATAGTGATGCAGCGTCCATTACGGTCACAGGCCGCGGTTATTTACAAGTGGGCAACAATGAAATTTATGAATTGTTCCAATCGGCTTGGAGCGGTGCACCATATATGGAAGATGGCTACGGCTCAGAAGATGACATTGCCATTGTGACAGATACTGGTCTTATTCCGTTATCAGGGGTAAGCACAGAGCCAGCAGTGAAAAAAGAGACAGTGACGGAGATTTCCGCTGTCGTGGATGAAATTGAACGTATGCAGCAGGAGCTTGGAATTGAGAAGCTGCCAAGTCCATGGCTTCCACCGCTTGAAGAACGGATTCCAAAAACGCGTTATGCGTCGAGTGAAGAGCATGTCTTCCATTTTGCGCTTGTTGATGAACCAGATCAGCAAAGCCAGCATCCACTTTCTTATCAAATGATGGAAGATGGGAACATTGGCATCTTCGGTTCCTCCGGCTACGGCAAATCACTTGCTGCTACAACACTGCTGATGAGCTTTGCGGAGAGGTATTCACCTGAAGAATGGCACGCATATATTTATGATTTCGGAAACGGAACATTGCTTCCGTTAGCCAAACTGCCGCATACGGCGGATTATTTCTTAATGGATCAGATGAGAAAGATCCAAAAATCAATGAAGCGTCTGCGGGAAGAGGTTGAATATCGCAAGCGGTTATTTAGACAGCAAGAAATGAGTCATATCAAAATGTACAACGCCTTAAATGAGAAAAAGCTTCCATTCATTTTTATCGTGATTGACAACTTTGACATTGTCAAAGACGAAATGCATGATCTCGAATCTGAATTTATTCAGCTGAGCCGTGACGGACAATCACTAGGTATATACTTCTTGATTACAGCAACCCGGGTAAATGCAGTGCGTCAATCGCTGATGAACAATTTGAAAACAAAGATTGTCCATTACTTAATGGATCAAGGAGAGGCGTACTCGATTATTGGCAGACCGAAATTCAGCTTAGAGCCGATCCCAGGACGAGTCATTATTAACAAAGAAGAGCTTTATTTTGCGCAAATGTTTCTGCCAGTTGAAGGAGAGAACGATCTCGAATTGTTTGAGCATTTGAAACAAGAGATACAGCTTCTTCATGACCGCTTTGAAGCATCCGAAAAACCAAAGCCTGTGCCAATGCTTCCTGATAAGCTGACAGTTTGGGAGCTTGAGAGTCGTTTAGATGAACAAAAACCGCCTTATGACATTCCAGTCGGATTAGATGAGGAATCTGTGGCACCTGTTTATTTTGACTTGAAAAAGAATAAACATTGTCTCATCATCGGTCAAACGCAGCGCGGGAAAACAAATGTGACAAAACTGATGCTCGATCAGCTTTTAGTGGCAAAGCCTGAAAAGCTGGCTGTCTTTGATTCAATTGATCGAGGTCTATCCCATTATGCAAAAGAAGAGAACATTGATTACCTTGAAACAAAAGATGATATCACCGAATGGGCAGAAGAAATGGACCGCATATTCAAGGTGCGGGAAGAAATGTATGTCGAAGCTGTGCGCCAAGGGGAGACCGATCAGCTGTCATTTCCTCAAATTGTGCTTGTGATTGATGGCATTACGCGTTTTCAGCAGACGATCGATCCGCGTCTTCAAGATCAATTAGCTGATTTCATGAAGTCATATGCACACTTAGGCTTCAGCCTGATTGCATCAGGGAATCATACCGAGTTCAGTAAGGGCTATGATGCACTCACAAACGAAATCAAACAAGTTCGTCATGCTATGTTACTCATGAAAAAATCAGAGCAAAACATCATACCGCTTCCGTATGCAAGACAAGAACCAGAGATTCAGCCAGGCTTCGGGTATTTGGTTGAAAACGGAAAAGAGAAGAAAATCCAGGTTCCTTTATGTGCGGTAGAAAGGAAGAGTGTTCAATGACAGAGCAGCTAAAAAGCTCCATCAAAATCGTATCCACCATGATATTGATTCTTGTGCTGCCGGTTTTATTTTTCCATCTGATTGGAGATGACCCGGCAAAACAGAAGAAGAATGCCACACGAAATATTGCAGTGGTCAATGAGGATATGGGAGCGAGCGAAAGTGAAAACACGGCTCGTTTCGGACAGGATGTTGTGGCAGCATTGTCAGAGCGTCCTGATTATACATGGACTGTAGTGAATCGCAGTGCGGCGGAAAATGGACTGAAAAACAGAAAATATGACGCTGTCCTTTATATTCCGTCTGATTTCTCTAAAAATGTGCTGAGCTATGATAAAGACCATCCTGAAAAGGCGTCCATTCAATTTTCAATTCAAGACCAGCTCAATGCAGTCAATAAAGAGAAAGTGCAAAGAGAGCTGGAAAATGCACAAAAGAAAATGAATGAACAGATGTCGACGCTATACTGGAGTTTTGTATCACAGGAAATCGGCAATGTAAGAGAAGAGTTTGAGCATATTGTCGGCAAAGAAGTCGAATTCCAAAACACGATGTACAACTTCTATAAACCGAACTCAAACAAACTATCAGATGCCGTCCAGCAGCAGAAGAAACAAATAGAAGAATTAAAAAATGCGATGGCCGATTCACAGAAACAATATAAAGACGGCTTGAGTACAACAGAAGAAGCAAAGAACCAATTAAAGGACTTTGTGAAAGCAGTCGATCAATACCAGCAGTATCAAGATAAACAAAAGGATCTCTTGATCAAAGCGCAATCAGCAAGCCAAAAGCAAATCCAGCAAGGGCTCAAACAGCTCGCTGACATTCAAAACCAAAATGCCCGCAGCTTTAGTGATCAAATGGGCGGACTCAAAACAGACATCAACGGGGTACAAAGTCAGCTGAAAACAACGGACAGCGCCATCCAATCTGTTCAAAAGTCGAGAGAAGACGTTATTCCTAAGCAATCCACGGGGTTAAAGGAACTTGTGATAGCGTCTCAGAAGGAACTGATTAAAAACTATGAAGAGCGGTATCTGGACTACTATAAAAATAAGATGAAAACCTTGCAAAATAATTTAAAAGAAAAAAGGGAGCAGATTTTAGCTGAAACTGAAAAGCCAGATGACTCCAGCAATGACGGACCATCAGATCAAGATAAGGAAAACCCTGAAGAGATTGGGATTAATTTAGATGAAGAAACAAATGAACTCTCGCAAATTTCAACAGAAATGAACGATCTCGCCGATCAATTAGCAGATCAGGAGACGCCACCTTCTATTGAAGGTGATAAAGAGGTGGACAACGGTGAAAATCCTGCTCAGCCGGATTCCGGAAACACGAATCAGTCGCAAGAAGATCTAAAAGCACTCTCGACTCGTTTAGATGAAGTGAAAAAGAAAATTCAAGAAAAAGCTGCCGCTCATAATGACGAATTGAAAGACAAAGTGAGTCAGATAAATAAAGAGCTTAAGGACCTTTCTGATAAAATAGATAAACTTGAAAAGATCATAAATCGATATAATGTGATGCCGAACGAAATCAAAAATCAGGAAGCGGCTATTTTAAGCAAAGTGAAAAATCTGCAGCAAAGAAATTCACCGATTAGTAATCTCTTAGATGATGATCTTTTTAAGAAGAAATTTGAAGTGAAGACAATAAACACTAAGAATTTAATGGAGTATTCCAATCAACTCTCTCAACTAGAAATGATGCTTGGTGACTTATACGAACCACCAAATAACTCTTCTCTAATAGACACAAAAGGAGATGAGATTAAATCCATCCTCTCCATCAAAAAAGAAGAAACAGAAAACTGGGATAAGCTCAAAAACCAAATGCTGACATCAAACGATGATGTGTCTACTTTTATTGATGAGATGCAGAAATTTTCAGATGGTTATGCGGAGTACATTACGACTCAGCAGGCAAGCATGGAACAGGAATTACAAACAATTTCTGAAAGTGCGGACAATGTAGCTGAGCAAATGGCTGATCAAGGAGATGCGGTGTATACAGCAGACCTTGCAGGCAGTTCAATTGTTGTCAGTGCACAGGATTCAATTGGTCAGGAAGTGCTTCGTCTTTCTGAAAATATGAGTTCGTTAACCGACCGCCAAAAAGGGGTGGCGGATTATACGAATAACATTGAAGAGAGTGTCACAACAGTTCAAGATAAAGCAGATACGCTGAATGAAAACTGGAGCAAGAATGTCGATTCTACGAAACTTGTTCAGCAAGATTTAAAGGGTATTTTAGGAAATACATTAAGTGATCAAGGCAACAGCAACTATGTGTATAACCATTTAGCCAATCCGCTGAAAATCAGCGGCGATGTGCCGGAAGAAAAAACGCAGACTGTACCGCCGGTCGTCATTTTGGTCATTGTGATGATCAGCAGTTTGTTAATTGGCTTTTTCAGCTCGTATTATGCGTCAGCTCCGATGCTGGTCAAAGGTGCACTGTTTGGCATCTTGAATCTATTAGTCGGACTCATGATCAGCTTGTTTGGACTGAACATTTACAAACTTGCAGATGATCAAGCCATTCAATGGTCGATCTTCACCATTTTGTTGTTAGTGGCGTGCTCTGCCTTTATTCGCACGGCCTTCCTTTTCGGTTCCATTGCCGGATGGATGGCAGCAACGGCACTGATTTTCTTCTTTGTCGCACCGTTAATTGATTTGGTGATGCCGAATTTCCACTTTACCAATCCAGTGACAGACGTGTACCTGTCGATCCAATATGGAAATGGAGACACCTTTGGAATGGGCGTCACAGGGTTAGTGATTTTAACTGTCCTTTTCATGGTCGTACCGCTTGTGAAAAAGCTATGGAAAGATAAAACAGAGGAACGTGATGTGACTCATGAAGCTTAATCTATTCGTGAAAGGGGCGGCACTCGTTGCCGTTTCCCTTTTTCTCCTCATCCCTGCTGCTTTCGCTGCTGGTGAAGATACGGATACGAATGTCAAGCCGAATGAATATCAGGAAAAGGAACTTAATATTAACTCGAGTATATTGAGGGATCAAACAAAATACGAACAAAGCAAAACGACGTCAAAAATCAAAACAGACATTCATTTTGCTGAACCGCCCAAAGCCCCGGGGGGATCTCTTTCTCCGCAGCTTTTTAGTGATCTAAAGGAGAACCCGCCCAAAACACCGGCTCGTATGATGAAAGAGATGAATATCTCTTTTAGTGATTCGGCTGTATCAGCACCTTCTGAGGATGATCATGAGAAGCAGACATCGGCACTGCTTCCGATGATCTTTGGTTTCTTGATAGCCCTTGGTCTCGTTGTGATGATTATCCTGATTCCAAAGGTGAATGTGAAGGCTGAAAAGAAATAGTCTGTCTCTTTTAATAGAGGCAGGCTTTTCTTTATGCAGATTGCTTGATGTCATACCGTTTCACTACGTAAAATAGTGATATCAAGGGAGGAGATTGTCATTCGAATTTCAATCGTTACAGGCGGATCAAAAGGCTTTGGCTTAGCACTTGTGAACAGGCTGCTTTCACGCGGGGATCATGTGTACACAGCAGCAAGAAGTGCATCGCCGATATCCCATCCGAAGCTTACACATACCCAGGTTGATCTGACCGATGAAGAAGCAGCGGCCAAATGGATTCAAGATAGTCTCACGCCGCAAACTCTGGCAGATGCTGATGACATCTTACTTGTCAACAATGCAGGAATGGTCACACCTATCAAGCGCGTTGGACAAGGCGGACAGGATACGCTTCATCAGCATTACAAGCTGAATCTTGTCATTCCTATTTTACTGAGCCATATGTTTGCTAAGCAGACTCAATCATTTAACGGAAAGAAAACGATCGTTCATCTTTCTTCTGGAGCGGCGAAAAACCCATATAAAGGCTGGAGTGCGTATTGCAGTTCAAAGGCAGGACTCGATATGTTTATGAGGACTTTTCATGAGGAACAGCAGGACGAGGCGCATCCGATCAACACGTTTTCCTTTTCACCCGGCACGATCGATACAGATATGCAGGGGGAAATTCGGAAGTCATCAAAACAAGACTTTGAACAAATAGACCGTTTTCAGCAATTATATGAAACAGGCACGCTGAAGAGCCCAGATGAAGTCGCAGGTATTTTGCTCGAACTTTTAGCGGATGATCCAGCTGGCGGATGTGTCTACGATGCACGTGAGTATGTGAAAAAGCAGTCATAACGACTGCTTTTTTCGTATTGTACAAGCAAAAACAGCTCATTTGACATAAGCTGTTCTTGAGACTCATAGAAAATATAACAGAACATTTGAGTTTCTTTTCAGAATATGTTAGGATGCTAAAAATATAGATAAGGAGGGGTTTCCATGAGAAAGGTTACATTAATGGATGTTTACACCCATCCAGTCGCTCAAAAATATTTAAATCGTTCAGGAAAAGCCCATGCGATTGCTTGTGCTTATCACGCATTCAAACTGGCGGTGCAGGCTGGGATTAATCCAGATCTCGCTGTGAAAGCAGCCCTCTTGCATGACATCGGCCACTATGAATGGTATACAGCTGGCGGAGAATGGGATTACGAGACATATAGACGGAATGATATCCATGCCATTAAAGGCGCAGAGCGGGCTCACAAACTGCTCATACGCCTCGGTGAGGAACCAAAGGCAGCCAAAGATATTGCGCTTGCGATTCTGCTTCATACAGATTCATATTTGCCAGAGGGCGACCTTCATAAAGACACACTTCAGCAAATCGTCAAGAAGGCAGATGAAATGGATGAAGAGCCTGGCGGACATCACCATTACAGACAAATAGACGAGTCACTTGCAATGAAAAAAATCACGGAATTGGATCAAAAAGTGCAGCAGGCACTTCAGCCTATGAAACGCTCTGTTTAGTATGGAATGTCTCCATGAATATTTCCATCCTGATCGACATACAATGTGCGAATAACGGTACGGTTAAATGCAGATGTACCTGATGCAGTGAGTCCGGTGTAATGAACCGTGACAGAATAAGCACCTTCTTTTTTCAATTCAACAGCGGATGAAGCAGTTGTTTTGAGTGGATGATCTTTTTGGGCATCCTTAAAGTAAAAGGTTTCTACTTTCTTGCTTAATCGTTTAATCAGACCGCTTGAATGGGTCGATGCATCATCCCCTGATTTCGCTGCCTCTGCTTTGATTTCGTCATTTAATGGTGAATCAAAGGATACGAGCAGCAAATAAGGAGCCTTTTTTCCTGAATTTGATCGAATCGTCCATTTTCCAGGAACGGGTTTATTGATTTGCACATGGTGCGAAAATGCGCCTTCATATGGGAAAGATGCTTCCGATGTCTTCAGATTTGTTAAGACGTCTCCATTTGGGGCGATGATTTCCGGCCGCGCCTCATGCCTTTCATTTAACCACTGAATCGATAAGCCATTCGTTCCTTCCTCTACATAGAACGCTTCTGTTTTATCCTTTTCACTTTCACCGCCTTTCACATAAACATCTGTATTCAGCTCAGTAGAGTTCGGGCTCTCTTTATTTTCTTTTTCAGCGCTTGCGGCATTTGCCAGCAGCTGATGCTGAAACACAGGGAACATGCTTGTGCCGTTTTTAATGGAGTTGTGATCCCATTTCCCTGTTAAAATATTGTTTGCATATGATAGTCTTGTGCTGCTTACTGTGACGGCGCCATCGTTTGCGCCAAAGCTCTTTAAATACATGCCGCCTAAGTACAGCACCCCGCCAAATGTTCCCCATTCCGATCCCGAATACGTGATGTATTTTTGAGGAAACTTCTCCAGCTTGTCGGTTTCACTTCGAAAAGCCGCCATGAGCCCCGTTTGCAAAGAATAGAGCGCGTCGCTTTTTTGTCCAAGAATTTCTGCGAGCCAGCTTCCGCCCTTGCTATACGCTAAATCTGCCAGCGGCGTCCCGTAATGAGGGGAGCCGAGTGTGATGACTTTCTCTACATATGGATGGGCATCGTGATACACGAGTGCGGACTGGGTATCCACCCCGCCTTTACTATGACCAATCACAATAAGTTTTCGACCGAACACATCATAAATTTCTTTTAGCTTTTCTGCTAATAGTTTGCCATTCTTTTTCGTATCCTGATCTGGATACAAATCTATGAATGCGCTTTCGTATCCGTTCAGAACAGCTTGCTTTGCCATGTCGTTTCGGTCGAACCATGTGGAGGAGGAGCTGTTAATGCCGTGAACAAAAACAAGTGGTGGTTTTGACTCGTCTTTTTGAACCGGCTCTTCTCCTTTAAACCACTTTCCTGGTGTCCCAGGTTCATCTCCAATTGATCCTGCATACGCATAACTTGCAAAGGAAAAAAAGAGCATGACAGCAGCGAGACAGATGAGTTTTTTCAAGATCATTCACCTCTTCAAATGATTTAAGTTGTTGGCAGCACCAATCTATTATACTTCCAAAAGATGTAAGATTAAATAAAATGTTAAAATATGGTATTTGAGTTGTAGGTTTGCCTGAGTGACATTCACATGGGTCATTGCATACGATGTGGGTAAATACACAAGTAAAGGGGCAGGTAGGATGGCACAACAAGGAAGTCCGCAGCTTGTTTCATTAGTTGATCCATATGTTTATCAAACATTGCAGAAAGTGATCGGTATGAGATTGATTGTTCAAACAGTGAAAGATACAGTGCGCGGAAAATTGAAGGAAGTCATGCCGGATCATATTGTCATTGAGGCGGGGACAAAATCAGTTTTTTATGTGCGGATCCAGCAAATTGTATCGGTGATGCCTGATCACAGTGAAAGAGTGTAACAAGCAGACGCAAAGGTGTCTGCTTTTTTCACGCTTATAGAATGTATATCTGGAAAAAGTGCATGATATACCAATTGTTCTTTTTTTTACAAAAAATAAGGTTCTAAAACAAGAAGCAGTTGACAGAAGGTGGGTGGAATAGTAGTTTTTTAATAAGATCAATACGTAACAGGAGGAGCATCTTTGTTAAAATCTAAAGTTCATTTTTGGACATTCCAAATATTACTTGTTTTACTCATTGTTTATGTATCTACAAAGGTTTCGTTTTTATTTCAGCCAATTATTTTATTTGCATCTACCTTGTTTGTTCCCATCTTGCTGGCTGGAATTCTCTTTTTCATCTTTAATCCAATTGTTCGATTTTTGTCCAGGAAAATTCCTAGGACACTTGCTATCCTGATCATTTATCTTTTGTTCATCGGACTCATCACGTTCATTGTGAATGCTGCGGGACCGGTTATTGTCACGCAGGTTGGTGGACTTGTCAAAAGCTTCCCTGGTTATGTGACGGATATGCAGAAATTTATCAACGACTTCTCGCATTCTAAAACATTTACTTGGATGATGAACCAAGATTATGTCTCCGTCTCGAAGTTTGAACAGACAATTGTTTCGACATTAAAAGGTTTGCCGGAAAATATTGCTTCAAGTATGTCTGCTGTGTTTGGTGTGATTGCCAATATTGCTTTAGCTGTGATCACAGTTCCGTTCATTTTGTTTTATATGTTGAAAGACGGACATAAGTTTCCGGACAAGCTCGTTCAATTTTTGCCAATGCCTTACCGTAAGGAAGGATTGAAAATCTTTAAAGAATTAAACGATACGCTTGCAGCTTACATACAAGGGCAGATTGTTGTCTGTTTGTTTGTTGGAGTGGCTTGTTTTATCGGATACTTATTAATCGGTGTGAAATATGCGCTCATTCTCGGCATTATCATTGCGGTCACAAATGTGATTCCGTACCTTGGGCCATATCTTGGCGCGGCACCAGCTGTGCTTATTGCGTTTCTTGATTCGCCTGGAAAAGCGGTGGTGACAGTCATTGTCATTCTTGTCGTTCAGCAAATTGACGGAAATGTCATTTCTCCATTGATCATTGGGAAACGCCTCAACACACATCCTTTGACCATCATCCTGCTATTAATTGGGGCAGGAAGCTTTGGCGGAATCCTTGGCATGATTTTTGCGGTCCCTGTCTATGCACTGCTCAAAGCCATCACCTTGAATATTGTCAGATTGGTGCAGCTGCGTCAGCGATCTCGCAAAGAACAGCATTTAAACGTCTAGGACAGATGCACACCTTTTCCCTTCTTGCATAAGATGATTGAGATAAGCAGATAGGGGGAGATTCTGATGCCTGCAATCGTTGGACCTATTCATATCGAGTCGTTAGGAGGAAACGGTGCAGCTACTTTCGGTGATGTCCTGGCCATTGCTCCTTTGGCTGTAGACCACTCTACTGGCGGTGCGGGAGCCTTTAATTCAGGTGATTATATGTCACTTACAAGTGATCCGAATGCCACGATGCTTTGGGACTTTACATTGTTTGGCCAGCCTCAATCATTTAACGCATAGAAAGGCAGCTGATGGTCACAGATCAGCTGTCTTTTTTATTTTTCATACACGTATTTTTGAGCTGGGCATATGATGTGGGGAGAAAAGGTGGTGGAAAGATGCCAGCGATTGTTGGGCCTATTCATATTGACCGTGTGATTGGAAATGGTTCTGCACATTTCGGTGATGTTTTTGCCATTTCGCCAAAAAGTGTCGATCACTCCGCCGGTGGATCAGGTACCTATAATGCAGGGGACTTTGTCCAATTTTTTAGCAGTCCAAACGTTACGTTTATGTGGGATATAGACCTGATCAGCCAGCAAAAGAGCTTTAATGCATAGCCAGCTTTGAAAGAGAATTCCTTTTCAGAAGCTGTCTTTTTTTATGGTACAATGGATATGGATGTAAGAAGAAAAAAGAGGTGTGAACTGAGTCAAATGAAAATTAGAAAAGCACACATCACAAGCGGACAACCAAAGACCTACAATGTATATTTACATGAAAATAAAAAAGAATATAAAACGCTTGTAGCCGTACCTGACATTGAATGGAGTATGTCCATTGCGTATGAGGACGAAAAGGAGCAGCTCAACCATACGCTTGAACAATCCTTAATGGAAAGAGTAGAAACAGACGAAGCCCGTGACCTCGCACTCAAGATTGTGCACTGGGTCACAGAAATGTAAATTTAGAAACCAGGAGTGAACACAGCGATGAAAGAAGAATCCGTAGACTTTTATTTGCAGCAAGGGATATTTGGACATGCTGAAACAAAACCTGATGAACGAAGAATGTTTCTTGGTTCATTAAGGGAACGAGCGCTTCTCGCCCTGACAAAGGGACAAGTATCAAGAAATAAACCGTATCAAGAAGTCGAACAAATATTGAAGGCCAATCGCCAGGCCACAGTTCTATTAAATGGTGAACTTTCCTATGCTTCTTATTCTCAATATGTCAAAATGGCAAATGCCGCTGGATGTTCCTTTAAAGTGGTGAATCATCACGAAGCGCACTCTCCTTTTGGTCTTGTCATAGAGATGCCTGATGCGGTCAATCAGGAGCATATCTATATAGAGGATGAGCTGTTTCAAAAAGCTTTTTCTCATGAATCTGTTGAATAGGTTTCCCTAGTGAAATGAATAAGCTATAATGATTCAAAAGAGCATATGGGAGAGATGCGGATGGGCAAAGCGTTGATTTGTATAGATTATACAGTTGATTTTGTTGCAGACGATGGAAAACTGACATGCGGAAAGCCTGGACAGGCGATTGAGTCTAAGATCACAGAAATCACTTCTTCATTTATTGATGAAGGCCACTTTGTCGTCTTTGCTGTCGATCATCATGAAGAAGAGGACCCTTATCATCCAGAGACAAAGTTATTTCCGCCCCATAATATTCGCGGAACAGAGGGTATTGAACTTTATGGACAACTAAGTTCACTATTTCACACGTCAAAACATTTAAAACATGTCTACTATATGGAAAAAACAAGATACTCTGCTTTTGCAGGCACTCAATTAGAAATGAAACTGCGCGAGCGCGGCATCACGGAACTTCACTTAGCCGGCGTATGTACCGATATTTGTGTACTTCATACAGCTGTTGATGCGTACAATAAAGGCTTTGAACTTGTGATTCACCAAAATGCTGTGGCGAGTTTTAATGAAGCGGGGCACGAGTGGGCACTTTCTCACTTTGAGCAGTCGCTTGGTGCGAAAGTGGTTAAGTAAGGGAAGGAGAATGGAAGTTGGAGCATCGGTTTAATGACGACAGTTTATCACTACATACAGATCTTTATCAAATTAACATGGCAGAAACGTATTGGAGAGACGGCATTCATGAGAAGAAGGCAGTCTTTGAACTCTTCTTTAGAAAGCTTCCATTTGACAATGGCTTCGCTGTATTTGCTGGCTTAGAGAAAGCGATTGAATATTTATCGGACTTTTCCTTCACCGAAAGCGATCTAGCGTATTTAAAAGATGAACTCGGTTATAAAAGCGATTTCATTGACTATTTAAGCGGATTGTCCTTTACAGGTACACTTCATTCAATGCGAGAAGGGGAAATTGTCTTTGCGAATGAACCGATTATGCGCATCGAGGCAACGCTTGTTGAAGCTCAGTTAATCGAAACGGCATTGCTCAATATCGTGAATTTCCAGACGCTGATTGCAACAAAAGCGGCCCGGATTAAAGGAATCATAGAAGATGAGACAGCATTAGAATTCGGAACAAGACGTGCGCATGAAATGGATGCAGCGATGTGGGGAGCAAGAGCGGCACTCATCGGCGGCTTTCAGGCGACAAGTAATGTTCGTGCTGGGAAACGCTTCAACATACCAGTATCAGGAACGCATGCCCACGCACTTGTACAAGCATACCGCGATGAATATACGGCATTTAAAAAATATGCTGAAACACATACAGACTGCGTCTTTTTAGTCGATACGTATGATACCGTCAGATCAGGTATTCCGAATGCGATTAAGGTAGCGAAAGAATTTGGAGATAAAATCAACTTCATTGGTGTCAGACTTGATAGCGGAGACCTTGCATACTTGTCTAAAAAAGCTAGAACAATGCTTGATGAAGCAGGTTTCCATGATGCTAAAGTCATTGCATCAAGCGATCTTGATGAACACACCATTATGAATTTAAAGGCACAGGGCGCCAAAATTGATGTGTGGGGTGTTGGGACAAAACTGATCACAGCATTCGATCAGCCAGCCCTAGGTGCAGTATATAAGCTGGTGTCCATTGAAGAAAACGGCAAAATGAATGATACCATCAAAATTTCATCCAACCCAGAGAAAGTGACAACACCAGGCCGTAAACGTGTGTACCGGATTATCAATCAATTGAATCATCATTCTGAGGGCGACTACATTGCACTTGAAGAGGAAGATGTTCATAGTGAGGATAAACTAAAAATGTTCCATCCTGTGCATACGTTTATTAGTAAATTCGTGACAAACTTTGTGGCGAAAGATCTTCACGTCCCGATTTTTGATCAAGGAAAACTTGTCTATGACAATCCAGATATTCAAACGATTCAAGCCTACGTGCAGGACAGTCTTGGACTCTTCTGGGAGGAATACAAACGAATCAGCAAACCAGAAGAATATCCAGTCGATTTGAGTCAAAAATGCTGGGATAATAAAATGCAGTTTATCCATGATGTGAAAAATAAAATCAAAAAAGAGCTTTATGAAAGCGAATGATTTGAAGAAAGGGAGACCATCAAGCCAGGTGGTCTCTTTTTTTTATTTTGACCGATTGAAATTGAACTAAAACCGCAATCATTTGGTATACTGAAAGCACATCTTGTTTGTCATGGCATAAAGGAGGATTGGAGCAGTTGAGGGTGTTTGTTGCGAGACAGCCTATTTTTAACAGAAAAGAACAAGTCGTATCATATGAGCTGCTTTATAGAGATAGTGAAACCAATACATATAGCGCTGAAGACGGTGATCAAGCGACAACGGACCTCATTATCAACAGTTTTCTAAATATCGGCATCGAAACACTGACAGAAGGAAAACGATGCTACATTAATTTCACCGAAAGCTTGCTTTCATCTGATCTGCTCACCTATTTTGATCCGCATCAGCTTGTGATCGAGATATTAGAAAATGTACCGATTACCCCGGCACTTATTATGAGATGTAAGCAGTTAAAAAAATGGGGATATACGATTGCACTCGATGATTTCTTCCTAAACGGAACACATTATAGTGACAAGCTGCTTGAGGAACTCCTCTACTGCATAGATATTTTAAAAATTGACTTTCTGAAAACCACAACGCAAGAACGAAGAGATATTCTGCATTCGTATAAAAAGTATCGCCTTCGATTCCTAGCAGAAAAGGTAGAAACGAGAAGAGAATATGAAGAGGCGCTTGAAGCGGGCTTCCACTTGTTTCAAGGGTATTTCTTTAGTGAGCCGCATGTGATATCGGGACGAGCATTATCGACCAGCTTCCATGCGTACCATCAGCTTTTAAATGAGTTAAGCAAGGACCAGCCGAATATCCAGACCGTGACCCATTTTATTGAAAGTGACCTTTCGCTATCATATCAATTATTAAAAATGCTGAATTCAGGCGGCATGAGACGTCTTTATCAAATTAAAAGTATCCGGCAGGCGATTATTCTGCTTGGGTTTAATGAAATTCGGCGCTGGATCTTTATCCTTTCATTTAAAGAACTGAATGTCCAAGCTAATTCAAGCCAAAAAGAAATCATCAAAATGTCATTCATTCGTGCCAAAACGTGTGAACTGATTGCTTCTCGTACTGAACGAGAGCACCCCGCCTCTTATATGCTGACAGGTATGTTTTCTCTCATTGATACGCTTGTCAGGGCAGATATCACAGAACTTGTGAAGGAACTGCCGCTTTCTGATGAAGTTGGCGAGGCACTGCTTGGCTATGAAAATGATTATTCTTTTGTACTAGGTGTGGCCAAACGTATTGAACGAAATGAATGGGATGATGAGATATTAGATGGAAATCTCCCGAAACAGGAAGCCTATGGCTGTTATATAGAAGCCATTGAATGGTGCCATAAAATGTTTGAATCTTAAGAAAAGCCGCTCGCGTGAGAGCGGCTTTTTCTTTGTCATGCCCACTTTAAAAGAAGGAAAAGTCTGCTGGAGGCAAGAGACAAGTAGATTCGAATCCCTTCTGGACTAAAGCGGATATCAATGCCGCTTTTCACACCGATTTGCTTCAGCATTCGGACGACACTTGTTGAATCAGAGCGCTCAGCAGCCTCCATGATGCGCTGCGCAAACGGAAGGGAGCTTGAAATTTGCTGTGTAATGAGTGAAGCATCAGCAACGAGGCGGGCTGATTCTTTTGCGGCTCGTTGAAATGAGTGGGCATCTACTGGAGGAAAAGTCATTGGCGTGCGCGGCGGGTATGCGCGGCTCATTGCGGGAACCTGCAAAGCAGGATAAGGAACATAGTAAAACACATGGTCACCTCTTCTCTCATTGACGTGAAATTGGACGGATATCTGTTCTAAATGTATGTAGAAAATCAGAATAAAGAATCAAAATGATCTTTCTATCTTTGTAATTCCAGCATAAAAATAGGTACTTTTGCGGTCAATTTCGGTGAATGTCGCCAAAAAATTGCGGTGTCCACAATAGCATCTGTCGTCTGACCTATGACACGCAAAACCGAAGATACAGAGGGGATCGTACGTTCTATCGGGAGAGAAGTGTGACGAATGATGCTTATTCCTGTCGCAAAAATGACGCAATTCCTTTGAAATTGAGATAAAAGTATGATTTGAAAAGTCAGAAAATGATGAAAAAAGACCTATTGAATTTTGCGGTATCGCGCACACGTTTTGTGTATACTTTTCGGTGAAAAAATACTCAATTACATTTACACTGTTAGTAACAGATCAAATACTTATGACCCAATCACCATACACAAATACATTGATCTTCCAAAAAAGGAGAGTGGAATCGATGGAAAAGTATGAAATCGAAGAACTTAAACAATTATTATGGAAACTTGAAAACGAAATCAGAGAAACAACGGCTTCTCTTCATAACATTAACAAAAGCATTGATCAATACGACAAATATGAATATGTGAAAATTTCTTAAAGACTTGATAATCATCAAGTCTTTTTTTTATCCAAATACATACAAAAAAAGGATATATTATTATATAATTGTTAAATAGTGATGTCAGTGGACATTTGCTCATGTCTTTTTAGTAAAATAAAAGGCGGAAGGGTGAGGTACAAGATCGAGTATGCTAAACTATCTAGAGAATACAAAAATCAAGCAGAATATGTCTGATTTTATTCAACATGCAGTCAGGCAGAATGATTTACAAAAGCTGCTTTTGAAATTTACAGATAGAAAAAAAGAATTTCCTCTTGGTCAATTAGCTTATCAGCATTATGAGGCATTTGACGGACAAGACAAGCAAGCGATTACAAAACTGGCAGCAGGGATTGAACTTCTCATCTTAGCTGCCGATATATTAGATGATATTGAAGATCAGGACAATGATTCGTATCCTTGGATGAACGTCGACCAAGGAGTGGCCATCAATGCTTCTACGTATTTGTATACGGTGAGTATTCAATTCATCACGTCAATATGTGAAAATAATTCTCAACTAGTAGAGAAACTGTTCCATTTCATCAAAATGTCAATGGAAGGTCAGCATGAGGATTTGCGACATTTGCATGGAACAGAAGAAGAGTGTGTAGAGGTTTTAAGGAAAAAATCAGGATCTTTAACAGCTCTTTCTAGCGTACTGGGTGTTTATTTAGCGACAGGAAAAATAAACGCTACTGTGGAATCTTATTCGATATATTATGGTGTTGCTGAACAGATCAGTAACGATTTTTTTGCGTTATTTTCAAAATCAAACGGAGATTTTCAAAAAAAACAAACGCTGGCATTCAGTTATTTACAAAGACGTTTTAACGATGCCAGTCAAGAGCTTCTTTCCTTCTTTTCTAAGCGGCTGGATGAGTCAGAGCAAAAGTCGTTTCAATTGAAGCAGAAGTTACTTGAAGCTGGTTTGACTCAGTACATGGTATCGATGAGAGAGATTATGCTGTTAAAAATGAAGCGAGGAATTGAACAACTTGATTTACCTAAAACGAAGAAGGAACAATTATATGCATTTATGACAAAGGAGGGCAATGATTGAACATTCAAAATATCATTGCACATCTAATGAAGAACCCAGTTGTGATCGATGAATTGAAATCTGGAAATGCAAGTTTAATTCATGCAGATGCACAAACAACCGCAGCCATTATAAAAGGTGTAGAAAAAGGATACATGAGTGCGAAATACATCTGGGAGTATTAATTTTAAGATCCAACCTGTATGATTATTTAATGATCTTTTCTTAAGGATGTTTTAAACATGAAGCTTACCTATACAAAATTGTCCACATTTCTTGTGTTTTTGTCTTTTTTATTTGTGATCTATATTTCATATATCTATGTATTTGATATTTTTAATGGTGCACGTGTAGAAAAGAATGAAAATGGTCAAACGGAAGTTGTTGACGTTGAATATCTTTCTTTAGCTTATTCGTCAGGGTTAAAAGAAGGAGATATTATTTTAAAAATAAACGGACAATCTAATTTAATTCAAGATCATATGATTAATGGTAAGCTTAGAAATGTACAAAGAATTGATATTCAAAGAGGAAACCAAATTATATCACTTAAAAATAAAACATTGATTGGTCGAGAAAGCTTATTTATCTATTTAATCCCTCTTCTTCTATATTCAATATGCTTATTCTGTATCTTTTTTATTATTAAAATCAACAAAGAGCCGCAACGAAAATCTGCATTTTTATTAATTTTATTCTTATTGTCAATTTGTGTTGGATATCTGAGTGCAGGTACTTCAGGAATTGGTGATAGATTTAGCCATTATGTTCTCTTATTGTGTTTATCGAGTGTATCCATCTTATATATTCATTTTATCTATCAATACTTCAAAGAATTTGATGTGCACTTAACGAACCCAAAACTAATCAGATGCTTATACTTGATACCTATTTTTAATCTTGCAGTACATAGTGGAGTTTCGGTGTCATCTGAATTGAGAAAATATGTTCCAAGCATCAGTTTGCTGTTTTTTTTCGGAACAGTTTTAGTAGCACTTTATTTAATAGTCAGAGGGATGAAGAGATATAAAAAAACAGCACATGGTTCAGTTTTAAAGTTTTTTGCTATTATAAATGTTTTGTCGTTCAGTCCATTTATTTTATTTTTCGTTATTCCCTATGTATTTTTTGATAAGTATTTGATTAATCCTTTTATCCTGACATCTATCGTTTTGTTAATTCCTTTTTCACTCGTGTACCAATTTATGACGAACAAACTTTACAATATGGATTTTCTAATTAGTAGACTGAGATACTATGGCTTTCTAGCCATCACACCAACCATTTTCGTTGTAGTCACGTTTTACATTTTGCAGAAACCAGAAGATTTGAAGTACACATTGAAGCTCGCATTAATCACTTATACTCTCATGCTGGCTGTTTTTTATTTCAAAGAAATTCTAGATTTCCGTTTTCGTCTGAAGCGTTTTTCAGAGAAGCATAATTACCAGGACAGTGTGTTTAAATTCACGCAGCTCATTCGTGAGGCGTCATCACTTCACCAAGTGTTATACCATTTGAAATACACCATTTTAGAAGTGCTTGTTGTTAATAAAGCCTTTGTACTTGAGGTGAAGGCTGATGGGCAAATTGTTGAAATTGATGAGTCAACAGGAGATAGCGAGCTATGGAAAGAGTATGTGGATCAATTTCAAGATATATTAGATGAAGTCGGGAAAATCATTGCGCTTGATAAAGGGTTCATGATGAAAATTGGTGAGCGGGGCGGTCACTCTTTTGTGATTTGCTGTTTATCTAATTTACGGACACCGAAATTGTCGCGCGATGAGATTTCTTGGCTGAAAACATTGGCCTTTTATACAAGTGTCAGTTTGGAAAATGTCGTTAAAATCGAAGAATTGATGGAGCACCTTGACGATTTGAAACAGCGTGAGGCCAATCCTGCCTGGCTGAAGAAAATCATGTTTGCTATGGAAGAAAAGCAGCGTTCAGATTTAGCGAGAGATCTTCATGATTCCGTGCTGCAGGACTTGATATCACTAAAAAGGCAGTCGGAGATGTTTTTAACGAATTTCCAAAACAACCAATGCCCGACATCTATTGAAAATTCGCTTATCTCATGGAATGATCAAATGTCCAAAGTGATTCAAACGACGAGAGAAACGTGTCATGAGCTTCGGCCGCAGCTGCTGTATGATTTAGGTTTAGTAAAGGCGATATCGAAGCTGACTTCTCAAATCCAGGAGGAAGCACCGTTTCATATTAGGCTGAATACGACACGCTTTGATAAAGAATTGGACATTGATATTGATTCACAGCTGAATATTTACCGAATTGTTCAGGAGCTGTTATCCAACGCCCTGAAGCACTCAAAAGCCACTCAAGTGTTAGTGATGCTGATTTGTATTAAAGATCAGGTTGTTCTTCACTATGAGGATGATGGAGTCGGTTTTGATGCCAGTCATCTTGATCAGCATACAATGAGCATGGGTCTGTCGGGAATTAGAGAACGAGTGAAAGCGTTAAATGGAAAGCTTCAAATTCACACAGCCCCGGAAAAAGGGCTCAAGGTGAAAATTGAAATGGAATTGTAACGATTTATTAAGGATTAAGACTTGGCATCAGCCAAGTCTTTTATATAAAATGGAAGTGAGTGATTTAAAGGGAGGAAGACATGAAGAAGATATTGGTCATTGATGATCATCCGGCTGTCATGGAAGGGACAAAAAGCATATTAGAATCAGACCAGCAGCTATCAGTCGATTGTTTAAGTCCTGATGCAGAAGCCGCCTTTTTAAAGACGCATGACTTTTCCATCTATGATGTGATTTTAATGGATTTAAATCTCGGGGATATCAATGGAATGGACATTGCGAAACAAATTTTAGAAACCAACCATCAAGTGAAAATTATCATTTATACAGGGTATGAAGTAGATGATTATTTTGAAGAGGCTATTCGGGCTGGATTACACGGTGCAATTAGTAAAACAGAGACGAAAGACAAAATTATTGAATACATACACCGCACATTGCAAGGGGAAGTTGTCATTCAGCTGTCCTATTTAAAGAAATTAATTTCACAGCAGCAAGAAAAGCCAGAACAGGCGCAGCAGACTGATCACGAGCTCTTAACCGAACGGGAGTGTTTGATCCTTAGAGAAGTGGAAAAAGGATACACGAACCAGGAGATTGCCGATGTGCTTCATTTGAGCAAACGGTCAATTGAGTACAGTTTGACATCCATCTTTAATAAACTGAATGTTGGATCTCGTACAGAAGCGGTGTTAATTGCCAAGTCTGAAAGTGTGCTGTAAACGTGTGAAGGGAGAGGGCCTTAATGGATGTGAGCGGATCAAATACACTGCTTGAGGCACTAGGCATTGAGATTGTAGAGTGCAATAAATCACGATGCGTTGCAACAATGCCAGTCGATCACAGAACAAAACAGCCATTTGGACTGCTGCACGGGGGAGCATCTGCTGCTCTAGCAGAAACAGTGGCGAGCATGGGGGCTGCTGCTCATTTGGACTTAACGCAGCAAGTTTGCTCAGGTATTGAAATCAATGCCAATCATTTAAAATCTGTACGCGATGGAGTGGTGACAGCGACAGCTGTTCCAGTACATGTAGGACGGCGTACAATGGTATTTCAAATCGATATAAAAGATGATCGAGACCGGCACATTTGTACGTCAAGATGCACACTTGCTGTCATTGATCGCATATAAAAAAGCTCCCGGTGCAGCGGAAGCTTTTTTTGTATGCTGTTGCGCGATAAAAAAAGAATGGCCCAACATGGCAGGCCATTCTTTTTTACTTTTTATAAATAAGAATCTTCTTTTCGCTTAATCACAAAGTTACGGAAACCGCCATAATCATCTTGGACACTGCGCTTGTCGAGCTTAACACCAGTATTGTACGCGGCTCTTCCGATCAAGTGCGCGCCGACTGGTGCTGTCAGGAAGATGAATACGATCCCGAGAAGGATTTTTGCAGAAATAACGCCTGCAAGAAACCATTCGTGAAAAAACACACCTACTAAAATCAGAACAACGCCAAGGGTCGATGCTTTTGATGCAGCATGCATACGTGTGTAAACATCCGGCAGGCGAAGGACACCAATGGCTGAAATCAAACAGAGGATAGCGCCTAGCAGGATAAAGAAAATCACGATGGCTTTAGCGATGACGATCATTTTCAATCACTTCCCCTTTCTCAAGGAATTTGGAAAAAGCGACAGTACCGATAAAGGCAAGGATGCCGAGCAGTAAAATAATCTCAAAGAATGCAGTGGTTTTCAGTAAAATTGAAACGATGGCTGTCATCCCAATTAAATTGATTCCTATCGCATCAAGTGCACTCACGCGATCAGGAATAGAGGGACCTTTGATCACTCGTATCACAAAAAGCAAAGTAGACAGCGCAAGAATGCCAAGTGACATTTGCAAAATGAGTTCCATTACTTACCGCTCACCTCCTGAATCGCTTTTTCAAATGAAACCCGGATATCGTGAATGGCTTTTTCAGCATCTTCAATATCCATCGCATGAATGTATAAAATGGACCGATCATCGGAAATATCAATCACTAGTGTACCTGGTGTCAATGTAATCATATTTGCCAGTATGGTGATTTCCCAATCTGTTTTCAAGTCCGTACGAAAGGCGAAAATACCGGGCTTAATCGTGAGCTTTGGAGATAATACGGTCTTTAATACACTTAAATTGGCAAGAAGCAGCTCGCGAATAAAAATGATGATCAGCTTGAAAATCGCATAAAGGGCATAGCCGTAAAAACGCTGCGGGAAAAATCGACGCAGCATAAAAATGGCGATCATCCCTAATGCAAAACCTGATACAAAGTCTGCGGCTCTGTATGTATCATTCATAAACATCCATGTAAAGGCGAGGAGTGCGTTTAGTAATATTTGAAAGGCCATGTTCATCTACTCCTTCAGCACAGCTTGAATATATTTTTCTGGTGTAGAAAGCATTTCCGCTGCTTGATTGATATAAGGGGCAATGAACTCTGTCCCTAACCCAATGGCAAGCGATAAGACGACAAGCAGTACGCCAGGGTACACCATTCCTTTAATTGACGGCTTTCTTCTTCGCATATCCTGTTCCTCGCCCCAAAATGCGGACATGAAAATCTTCATAATAGAGTAGAGGACAAGAAGACTGGACAGTAAGACCAGGATAGAAAACGTCATGTGTCCAGCAGAAAATCCACCTTCCACAATTTTTAGTTTTCCAACAAAGCCGCTCAGCGGCGGAATTCCTGCAAGCGATAAAGCCGATATGAAGAACATCCATCCTAATAGAGGCTGGGATTGAATCAGTCCGCCCATTTTTTTCAGTTGATTTGTACCAGCATACACAAAGAGGGCACCTGCCAGCATAAATAAAGCCCCTTTGATCACCATGTCGTGAATGAGATAATAAATGGCCCCTTGGAGTGATGCAGGTGTGTTGGCTGCAAATCCAAACAAAATGACCCCAACAGCTGTGACAATGTTATAAATCACGATCTTCTGCACATCAGAATAGGCGATCGAGCCTATCACACCGAATATCACCGTCAGTGCGGCAAGCCACGCCATGAGTGTATGGGTGAAGCCTGTATCGTGTATAAAAATTAATGTAAAGACTCTTGCAATCGCATATAAGCCAACCTTTGTCAGCAAAGCCCCAAATAGAGCTGAAATCGCTGCTGGCGGCGCATGATACGATCCTGGCAGCCAGAAATAAAGCGGGAAGATCCCAGCTTTTAAGCCGAATACAATGAGGAACAGGATGGAAATAACAGTGATTAATCCTGTTTGCCCTGATTCAGCTATTTTCACACTTAAATCAGCCATATTGAGCGTACCCGTCACTGCATATAAACAGGCGACTCCGACAATAAATAATGCCGACGAGATGATATTAAACACAATATATTTGAGTGATTCACGAAGCTGAGGCTTTGATCCGCCTAATACAATAAGCATATAAGATGCCATCAGCAGTAATTCAAAGAATACAAACAGGTTGAAAATATCTCCCGTTAAAAAGGCTCCGCTCACGCCAGCTAACAAAAACTGTACGCCAGAATAATAGAAGAGCCGCTCTCTTTCTTTCCCAATCGTTTGAAAGGAGAAGAGGACTGTCACAAGCCCGACAACGGAAGCGGTCAGCACAAGGAGTGCAGCAAATTGATCGGCCACAAGGGCAATCCCAAATGGCGCTTTCCAGCCGCCCAAATAAAGGGTTTGTATCCCATTTGTGAAAATCGTTTGAACCAAATATGCATTACATATAATGGCTGAAAGAGATGCCAAGACACTAAAGACTCTTGACAGCATGATGTTTTTATTCATAAAGATCAACAGTGTAGCAGCTAGTAATGGAATTAATATAGGCAGGATCACGAGATTATTCATGCTGATCATTTCCTCTCATTTGATCCATGTCATCTGTTCGCAGCTCTTGGAAGGCACGGAAGGCCATGACAAGTAATAAGGATGTCACACCAAAAGCAATGACAATGGCTGTTAAAATTAATGCTTGTGGCAATGGATCCACATAGGATGTGAGCCCCTCTTTTAGAACGGGAGGCGCTCCTTTTTTTAAACCGCCCATTGTTAAAAGAAGCAAGTGGACGCCGTGACTCAAAACAGCAGTACCGACGATGACCCGCAGAAGGCTCTTTGACAGCATCAAATAGGTCGCCGCCATAAAAATAATTCCGACGATAATAGACATTAGAAATTCCATTATTCCTTCTCTCCAATCATTTGAATAATGGTCATGGTGACACCGACAACAACCAAATACACACCGATATCAAACAGGACAGCTGTCGCCAGTTCTGTTTTCCCTAAAAACGGTAATTGAAAATAATCAAATGCATGGGATAGAAAAGGTGCACCGAATAGAAAGGATCCCATACCTGTCAGGATCGCAACGAGCAAACCGGCTCCAGTTACATAAATAAAGTCAAATGGCAAAATGCGTCTTACTGTCTTCAGATCATAGGCTAAAAGTAGAAGAACGACAGCCGCAGCACTCATCAGGCCGCCAATGAATCCGCCGCCAGGATTGTTATGTCCCGCAAGAAATAGGTGAAGGGAGAAAAGCAAGATGATGAATGCTGTGATTTTTGTTGTGACTTGCAAAAGCATATCATTCGTATCAATCTTTCTCATCGCCGCACACCTCTCTTCCGTTTTGCCTGCGTTTTTAATAACCCATAAATACCAAGTGCCGCAATGGCGAGCACGGTAATTTCAAAAAGGGTATCAAAGCCCCTGAAATCTACTAGAATGACATTGACAATATTGTCACCGCCAGCAAGTTTGTAGCTGTTTTCAATAAAGTAAGTTGAGATGGTGTCAAGTGACTGCTGACTTGTGGAAGCGAAAGCTAGACAAGTGACAACAACCCCAACGCCTAATGAAATGATGAAATTGGTCATTTTGAATCTTCTTGTTTTTTGCTTTAAGCTCAGCTTCGGCAAATGATAGAAGCAAAGCAAAAACAGTGCGACAGAAATCGTTTCAATAATCAGCTGCGTCAGCGCAAGGTCAGGTGCTCTGAAAATCACGAAGAATAATGACAGCGTGTAGCCCATGACACCTAGTGCAATAATAGCTGTTAATCGTGAACTTGCGAATACTGTGGCAATCGTCGCCGCCACCATCACAAGTGAAAGAATCACCTCATACGTGCCAATTGAGGCAGCCTGATCAGTTTGAAATGAAAAGGCCTGCTGATAAAACATCACGCCGCCAATAACGATAATCATGAACCCAAACACATAGACAAGATAGTCACGAAGAAAACCAGTCATATAACTGTTTGTCAGGCGGTATGAACCTTTTTCTAAACCGATAAGAGAGCGGTCGTATAAAGCGTTAAATGACCACTTTTCCTTAAAGATGTTGTACATTGGACGCCATTTTGCAAGCGTCAAGTAGCCGATTGTGCCGAGTACAACAACACCTATTGTCATATAGAGTTCTGGCTGGAAGCCATGCCATGCTTCAATTTTCACAGAAAAACGGCTTCCTGTTTCAATCGCTTCAGGAATGATCGCCGCAATTGCAGGTTCAATGACAGAATAGGCAAGAATATTAGGGAAAAAGAAGAAGGTGACCACAAGTGCAGCTAGAATGATGGGCGGAATGAGCATGCCGATCGGTGCTTCATGCGGTTTTTTCTCCAATTGGTCTATATTCAGACGGCCTCTAAAAGTTTTAAAGAGGAGCATCATACTATAAATGAACGTAAAGACACTAGCGAGCCAAGCGAGTGCTGGGAAGATGGCACCCCATGTTGAAACGTCCGTAAAGCTGATATCGGAAATCCGTATCATACTTGTGAAAAATAGCTCTTTACTTAAGAAACCGTTAAATGGCGGTAATCCGGCCATTGAAAATGTACCGATTAACGTAATGGTGAAGGTAATCGGCATGATCGTCATTAATCCGCCTAATTTCCGAATGTCACGAGTTCCTGTTTCATGATCGATAATACCAGCTGCCATAAAGAGACTGCCTTTAAACGTAGCATGGTTAATGAGGTGAAAAATAGCTGCAAGAACCGCTGCACCAAAAAAGGCAGGATTGTTTTCATGAATCGCAGCTGCGCCGACACCAAGCATGAGCATAATCATGCCGAGCTGACTCACTGTCGAATAGGCCAGAATGGCTTTCAAATCGTTTTGCCGGACGGCGTGGAATGATCCCCAGAATAATGTGACAAGTCCCACGATGGAAATGGTCCAGAACCATACCTCTGATATAGCAAAGATTGGACTGAAGCGGGCAACAAGATAAATACCGGCTTTCACCATCGTAGCAGAATGCAGATAACTGCTCACAGGGGTCGGTGCTTCCATTGCATCAGGCAGCCAGATATAGAATGGGAACTGCGCTGATTTCGTAAAGGCACCTAGTAAGATTAGGATCATGGCAGGGATAAAGTAAGGTGATGCCATAATGAGCTGAAGCTGATTCACTGCTTCACGAATACTGAATGAATCAGTAATCAGGTAAATGAGGATGAAGCCGCCAAGCATAGCTAATCCGCCAAAAACAGTAATAAGCAGTGATTTTGTTGCTCCATACCTAGAGCGGTCCCGCTTATACCAATACCCAATTAAGAGGAAGGAAGAGATACTCGTTAACTCCCAAAACAAGTATAGAACGACCATGTTGTCAGAAAGAACGACACCCAGCATCGCGGTCATAAACATGAGCAAATACGTGTAGAAAGAGCCAAGCTGTTCTTTTTCCTTTGATAAGTAGAAAATACTGTACAGCACCACTAGTGAGCCGATACCTGTAATTAATAAAGCAAATAACAGGCTGAGACCATCGACATACACAGTGAAATTCATCCCTAAAGATGGAATCCATTCAGCCTGTGAGAAAAGCGTTCGTCCATTCGAAGTGATGTGTAACATTTGGATGAAATAGGTAAATAAAAGAATCGGCAAGATGAGAACAAACCATCCTGTATGTATACGTCTCACATATTTGTAAAGGAAAGGTACAACAAAAGCGAGTAAAAAAGGTGATAGGATGGCGAAGTGAATAAGCTGCAAGAAAATGAACCTCCTTTGATCAATATAAATTCACGTTCTAAAGAACTGGTAATTAAAATTATAGCGTAAATACAGCCATAGTGCATTGGTTTGAAACGATTTCAAGCAAACTGTATTTGTTTTAGGTTCTTTTGACCACAAAATAATTTTATCAAAAATGATACTCATTGTATATTGTTTTGTTTTTCGTACATGCTTTTCTTAAAGGAGCTGATCAAATGAAACGAAAGATCGCCATCAGCTTAAGCCTATTCTGCACGATTTTAGGAGGAGCATTCTTGATCGACCGAAATGATCAAAAAAGGTGGCAGGCCGGGAGTGAATGGCCGCTGTTTTCTGAGCATCTTCTTCACATGAGCTATCAAGAAACCAAGCTGTATCCTTTTCAGCCCAGGGAATATTTACGAATTGTATTAGCTGATGAATAAGATCCTATAGGAGAAAAGAAATATAAAAAAAGCATGGGTCCATGTGAGAGCCCATGCTTTTTATGTGTGAATGTTTAACTAAACATTCTGAGTAAGATCGTTGCACAGATGACTGTTGCTGCTCCGCCAAGTCGTGTAGATACTTGTGCGAAAGGCATAAGACCCATTCTTCCAGAAGCTGAAAGAATGGCAACGTCACCAGTACCGCCAAGTCCGCTGTGACAGCCAGTGACAATAGCTGATTCTACTGGATACATGTTCATTAGTTTTCCAACGAAGTAACCAGAACCAACCATTGCGAGTACAACAGCGATACATACGCATACGAATGGAATGGAGATGACAGTTGCTACATCATCAAGTGGAATGTACAGAATACCAAGACCAACCATTAGCGGCCATGTAAAGCTTCTTGATACAAACTTGTAGAACTGCTGTGAGCCATTTTGAAGATGCTGAGGCATCACGTTTAAGTATTTGATTAAAGCGGCAAGAACAATCATCAAGATTGGACCTGGAATATGAACAAAGCTTTCTAACAAACCACCAAAGATGAAGGTTGTACAAGCAACGAGTACACCAGCACCCATTAACCCGAAATCAACTTTTGCATCCAGATCTGGCTGTTCAAATATTTCGTTTGCTTCTTTTGATTTCACAAGACGGCCATTTCCGTTTAGTTCAGGACGTTTCTCACCAAGCTTCTTCATTGCGCCAGCACAGATAATGGCAATGACGTTCCCAATGACAGCTGCAGGAATTAATTGAGAAATTAATGACTCTGCTGACACATCAAGAATTTGTGAATAAGCGATAGATAATGGCAAAATCCCTTCACCAACACCACCGGCAATAATCGGTACAATAATAAAGAAGAATGAATGATGCGGTGTGTAACCAACTAAAAGGCCAACAAGGATACCAGCACTCACAGCTGCAATTGTACCTGCAACTAGAGGAACAAACATACGAATAAGGCCTTGTACTAAAACAGTTCGCTGCATCCCAAGAATACTACCTACTACAAGAGCAGAAATATAGAAGTAAAGGAAGTTCGACGTTTTCATAAGAGACGTAACCGCTTCCAATGAGTTCGGATTCAGAACATTAAAAAAGACCAGGAACGATGGTACGAATAAAGAAAGAATCGCCGGTCCACCAATATCTTTTAAGATTGGAATACGTTGTCCTACATCTCCAAGGAAAATCCCCAAAATCATAATAACAGCGAAACCACCAAGCATATTTGCTGGAATTTTATTAAAATAAGCGGCAGTTAAAATAATCGCTGCAAGTACTAAATACACAGGTAGATCAATAACACCAATTTTCCAAGACATGATCTTACGGAAAACGCTTTTATTATTGTCAGAATCGTCTGTAATCGATTTCAATTGTTGTGCATTAGCCACATAAACACCCCCAAATGCTATTTGTCTCAATTGTAGAAGATTCAATGACACTCTTCTATTTATTAAACTAAAATAAGTGTAATAAAAGTAAAATAAACAGGGGTTTTTGAGTTTTTTATCATACAAAAATCCCCTGAAGGTAGTTTGTCCTTCAGGGGATTGATCATACATCGTATTTATCGTTTTCCTTTTAGATAAGGCGTACCAAGTGCTTTCGGTGCATCGGCACGTCCGATGAAGCCAGTAAGTGCTAAAATGGTGAGCACATATGGTGCTATGAGCATATACACATTCGGTATATCTTGGAACAGCGGCAGGAGAGAGCCAATGATGCTTAAACTTTGAGCAAATCCAAAGAATAAAGCGGCGCCCATTGCGCCAAATGGATGCCATTTACCGAATACAAGCGCAGCTAGTGCGATGAAGCCTTGTCCAGTAATGGTGGCATGTGAGAAATCAAGCGCGATCGTTGAGGCATAAACAGCTCCGCCAAGACCGCCAAACAGTCCACTAATGAAAACAGCGATATAACGCATCCGATACACTTTGATACCCATTGTATCAGCTGCCATTGGGTGCTCTCCGACTGCACGAAGACGAAGACCAAACGGCATTTTAAATAAAACAAACCAAGCAACAACCGCAAGAGCTAAGGCGAGTATAGACGTATAATAAACATCTTTAAAGAAAATATCACCAATGATCGGAATGTCACTTAAAAGGGGGATATCTCCTTTATAGAAAGGCTCTGTAATTTTATCAGTTTGTGCTTTCCCATAAATCAGTTTGACGACAAACAATGTTGCGCCAAGTGCCAGCATGTTAATCGCCACACCACTGACCGTTTGATCAGCTCGGAAGGTAATGGTCGCCACTGCATGAATCAGTGAGAACAAACCGCCAACGGCCATTCCGACGAGAAGCCCAAGCCACGGGGTCAAGGCTCCAAACGTATCAGCAAAAAATAAGTTAAAGATAATACTGGAAAATGCTCCGACGACCATCAACCCTTCAAGACCGATATTGACAACACCTGATCTTTCTGAAAAGACGCCTCCAAGAGCGGTTAAAATAAGTGGTGCAGCATAAACAAGTGTAGCTGGGACGATGATTTCAAGTATTTGCAGAAATCCCACTTATTTTCCCCCCTTTTTCTTCATTTGTTGAATCACAAGACGGATAATATAGCTTGAGGCGACGAAAAGAATGATGATCGCAATGACAATATCAACAACCTCAGTCGGTACGCCTGATTCAAGCGGCATATTTAATGCACCGACCTTCAATCCACCAAGCAATAATGCAGCAAGGACAACACCAACAGCCGTATTTCCACCTAATAAAGCGACGGCAATTCCATCAAAACCTACGCCTGTGAAGGCATCTTTTATTGAAGCATATTCGAAGGTTCCTAATCCCTCCATTGCCCCTGCTAAACCTGCAAAAGCACCAGAAATTAGCATTGAATATATAATATTTTTTCTCACATTCATTCCTGCATAATGGGAGGCGTGTTGATTCATACCAACAGCTCGCAATTCAAAACCTTTAGAAGTTTTTTGAATAATGATCCACATAATAACGGCAGATATAATGGCTACAATAATGCCGTTATGCATGCTTGAAAAATCCGTTATTTTTTCAAAGAAGTCAGAGTGCAAAGAGGCTGTGGATTTGATATTATCTGTTTTATCTTTATGATCTGTAAGAACATTTGTAATAATAAAATTTGTCACATGAAGGGCAATATAGTTCATCATAATGGTGACAATTACTTCATGAACATAAAAACGAGCTTTTAAAAAACCAGGAATAAAGCCCCATAATGCACCAGCAGCAGCTGCGGTGATGAGTGCAAGCGGCAGATGAATATATAGAGGTGCATGGACAGTTGTTCCAATCCATACAGCAGCTACCCAGCCAACAAGCATTTGACCTTCTACACCGATATTAAACAGGCCTGTCCGAAATGCAAAGGCAACAGCAAGACCTGATAATATATAAGGTGTCACTTGCCTGATGGTTTCTCCCATATAATAAGTTTCACCGAAAACGCCATTCCAAAGGGCGCTATAGCCTTCGATGACACTATAACCGCTTGCCAGCATAATAATGGCCCCAACCAAAAGACCAAGTACAATGGCTATAAGCGGAATCAGCAGATTTGTTAAGCGATTAGACATTTGCTTCTTTCCCCACTTCCTGTTGCGTACTTCCAGCCATTAATAGACCAAGCTCTTGCTCTGTTGTTTCTTTTGGATCAACAATGGCGACAATGCTGCCTTCGAAAATAACAGCGATCTTATCACTGACATTGATAATTTCATCAAGCTCAAAGGAGATGAGCAAAACAGCTTTACCTGTGTCTCTTTGCTCAATTAGACGTTTATGAACAAATTCAATCGCACCAACATCAAGTCCTCGTGTCGGCTGAGCGGCAATTAATAAATCAGGATTGCGGTCAACTTCACGGCCGATAATGGCTTTTTGCTGGTTACCGCCTGACAGAGCGCGCGCTTCTGTATATTCACTCGGTGTTCTGACGTCATATTCCGCAATGATTCGTTTTGCTTTTTGATAAATATTTTTCATATTCAATAAGCCGAATTTTGAATAAGGACGCTGATAATACGTTTGTAAGGAAATGTTTTCTCCAATTGAAAAATCGAGTACAAGTCCATGTTTATGACGATCCTGAGGAATATGTCCAATCCCAGATTCGGTCACTTTACGAGGCGGGAGATTTTGAATGGCTTTCCCGTTTAGCATGATTGTGCCAGATTCTGATTTTTTTAGACCGGTAATGGCTTCAATTAATTCAGACTGGCCATTGCCATCTACCCCAGCAATTCCGACAATTTCGCCAGCCTTCACTGAGAGGTTCAACTGTTTGACCGCTTCAATTCCTCTGGCGTCTTTTACTGTGAGGTCTTGAATTTGAAGAACTTCCTCAGCTGGAGAAGCAGCTTTTTTATCTGTTTTAAATGACACTTCACGGCCAACCATGAGGCTTGCAAGTTCGTCTTTATTGGTGCTTGCCACATCAAGTGTACGAATGCCTTGGCCTTTTCGGATAATGGTCACGCGATGACAGGCATCCATAATTTCTTTCAGCTTATGGGTGATTAAAATAATGGATTTGCCTTCATTGATTAAGTTTTTCATAATTTGTATGAGTTCTTTGATTTCTTGAGGTGTTAAAACGGCCGTTGGTTCGTCGAAGATCAAAATGTCAGCGCCGCGGTAAAGTGTTTTTAAGATTTCTGCACGCTGCTGCATGCCGACAGAGATGTCAGATACTTTTGCGGCAGGATCTATTTTCAAACCATAGCGGTCAGAAAGCTCTTGTACTTGCTGTATGGCTTGTTCTTTGTCAATCTTTCCAAACTTCTTGGGCTCTTTACCTAAAATGATGTTTTCAGCGACAGTGAAGGTATCGACCAGCATAAAGTGCTGATGCACCATTCCGATGCCTAAATCACTAGCATCATTTGGACTAGAGATGGTCACAGGTTTTCCGTGTACCTTGATTTCACCTTTTTCAGGCTGGTACAGTCCGAAAAGCACGTTCATGAGCGTTGATTTTCCAGCGCCGTTTTCACCAAGCAGCGCATGAATTTCGCCCTTTTTTAGCTGCAGCGTAATGTTGTCGTTTGCTACAATGCCAGGGAATTCTTTGCGTATATTCAACATTTCAATGACATAATCCACAGGTTTAACCGCTCCTTTTTTAGGGTGCTGATGAAGATAAAAACTAGCAAAAGAAAAGCTGCAAAACGAGGCTGCAGCTTTTCTTTTACCACCTTTTACAAATAAAGAGGAGGTAAAGGAGAGGCAAGGGGATAAGGTGCGCTTATCCCGCTGCTCAAATTAAGCTTTAAAATCTTTTAGTTCATCAAGTGTTGCAGGGATTTTCACTTCTCCCTTGATGATTTTTTGTTTCCATTCTTCAATTTTCTTTAATACATCTTTATTAAGGTTGTCCTGAGATGGAGAGATGTCAACGCCGCCTTCTTTCAGACCGTATGTGATCACTTCACCGCCAGGGAATTTACCTTCTTTTGCTTTCGTTGTTAAGTCTTGTACTGCTGTGTCAACTTTCTTAATCATAGAGGTAAGGGTGACACTTTGTTTTGTTCCAGATACTTTTCCTTCGTCATACTGATCTTTATCAACACCGATGACCCAGACATTTCGATTTGGATCTGCCTTTTTTAAATTAGTTGCTTCTGTGAAGACGCCATTTCCAGTGCCCCCAGCAGCATGATAGATGATGTCGACGCCGGATTTGTACATACTTTCAGCTGTTGCTTTTCCGATGTCAGCCTTATCGAATGCTCCAGCATATTTGACTTCAACTTTTGCTTTCGGATTAGTTGCTTCAACGCCTGCGCGGAAACCAACTTCGAATTTTCTGACTAATTCAGAATCAACTCCGCCAACAAAACCAATTTTGTTCGATTTTGTTGTAAGAGCAGCCGCAACACCCACAAGGAATGATCCTTCGTTTTCGTTAAACATAATGCTTGCTACATTGTCTTTTTTCACGACTGCATCAACGATCGCAAAGTGGTTTTTGTTACGTTGATCGGCTATTTTTGAAATGGCGCTCTCCATTTTATAACCGATACCATAAATGAGGTTAAATTTTTGCCTAACAAGTGTATTTAAATTTGTTGGATAATCCGCATCGGTTTTGGACAGTAGATAATCAAAGCCGTTTTTACCTTTTTTTAGATTGTTGTCTTTCCCAAATGCTTGTAAACCTTCCCAAGCTGATTGGTTAAACGATTTGTCATCGACACCACCGACATCAGTTACCATTGCAACAGTGAATTGATCTTTATCTTTTTTGCTTTCACCGCTGTTTGAGCCAGAGTTGCCGCATGCTCCAAGGATGGTTCCTGCTGCTACGACTAAGGACAATGCTAGTCCAATTTTCCGCTTCTTCAAAACATAACCCCCTATAAAATTTAAAAGTTTCAGAAAAGTCTCGCGAAAAAAGACCGTTCTATCTCTTCTCACCCTTCTGAAGAGGGTATTTTATCCTGCTTTCTCATGAAACTTATGGAGGGCAGGAGAGAAGATGTAAGACATCAGACTTATATCTCGTTGAACTAATCAATCATAATTTATCATTTCCGATCGAATAAATAAATAGAAATTTGTTTTATTTTTAAAAAAATGTTAAATGGCTTTATTTGATGTCTTTTTATCTGCTGAAATATGATATAATGCCGCTTTTGTGATGTGCTCCGCTACAGCAGAACTACTGATATCAAGGGGTTTGTTACATCGTATGCCATAAAAAAACATCTGGCCTTTGTGAAAGGTCAGATGTAGTATTTTAAAGATATTGCTGAATCAAATTCATATTGCTCGTGTTCAGTTTATATTGGAAAACAGGACGTCCAATTGTCCCATATGCCATTTCAACATCCACCACTTCGATATCCTCAAGGAACTTCAAGTATTTTCTAATGGAGACTTGAGAGATTTCTGTATGATTGGCTAGGTCTTCAGTTGTGAAAGCCTGCTGGCCAAATGATTGAATGCTTGTCCAGATGAGTTTAAGTGTGCTTTTGGTCAGTCCTTTTGGCAAGAGGACTTTTTCCGCCTCTGCTTTTTTATGAAAAAGCTTCGCATCTAAATCATTTTGCGAAATGCTGTTCATGGATTGATACAGGGCGTGTTTCCGTTTGTACTCTGCCAGTGCTGATTGGAATCGTTCGAACTCAAAAGGCTTAATTAAATAATCAACTGCTCCGTTTCGCATCGTTTGCTGTACAACATCGACTTCATTTGCAGCCGAAATGACAATGACATCAACGGCATGATTTTGCTGGCGAATTTCTGTTAGTAATGCCAGTCCATTTTGACCAGGCATATAAATATCGAGCAGGACGAGGTGTATGACTTCTGTTTTTAACACTTCAAGTGCCTGCTGAAAGGAGGTGGCAATCCCCTTTAACTCAAAACCGTCGATTTGGGTCAGGTAGCGTTTGTTCAGCTCCCCAACCATTGGATCATCTTCTACTATTAACACATTAATCATGTGAATCCTCCTTTTGTTTATATGGAATGCGGAGACTAAAGGTCGTTCCTTCTCCTTTTTCACTCGTGACAATCATATGTCCGTTCAATTTCTTGATGCTTTGGTCAACGAAGTAGAGTCCGAACCCTCGGTCTTCTCCTTTAGTTGAAAAGCCTTGATCAAACATGATGTCTTGTTCTTCTTTCGTGAGACCAACACCTGTGTCCGTGATTTCAATGTGAAGCTGCTCATGGACGTATCTGAAGGAGATCGAGATGTTTTTCGTGTCAGTATGTGAAACAGCATCGAGTGCGTTATTTAACAAGTTGCCAATCACGGTAATGAGATCATGCGTCACTGCCGGGTCCTCCGTATTTGGCACTTGTGTGCTGCAAATAACCTCCAAGGCAGCGCCTTGTTCCCTGATATAGCTTTGTTTTCCTAGTAAAAATCCTGCTAAAACAGAGTTTTTCACATGGTTGATGATTTCATTTGTTTCCGTTTGCTGATAGATCGCAATATCTTTGATATAGGTGCCAAGATCATCGTAGTTTTTGAGCTGAACCAATCCTAAAATGACATGCAGCTTGTTCATAAATTCATGTGACTGGGCACGGAGCGCATTCGCATACATTTTGACCCCGCTAAGCTGTTCAGCCAGATGTTTCACTTCTGTTTTGTCACGGAAGGTGGCGATGGCTCCGACAATTTCACCTTTTACCGTAATTGGCACTTCATTAAAGACGAGCTCCAGTCCATTCATTCTCACGTCACGATCAAGCAGCGGCTTGCGTGTTTCAATGACCTGTTTTAAGCCGCTTGAAGGGAGGAGAGTTTGAACATCTTGTTCTCTAGGATCAACCATAATGCCCATATTATGAAAGAGCCGTTTTGCCTCTGCATTGGCCAGTTTGATTTTACCGTGCTGATCGACGGCAAGAATCCCTTCTTTTGTTGATTCTAGCATGGCGCTTCGTTCTTTTAACAATGTGGCGATCTCATCCGGCTCAAGTCCAAACATAATCTTCTTCACTTTTCTTGCCACAATGAGTGCTCCAATGATGCCAGATAGAAGGCTGAGTGATGTGACGAAGTAGAGTGGAAGTAAGCTTTGATGAATAATCAAGTCAATTTCCTTTAACGTAATCCCGACGGCCACAGCCCCAAGCTGCTTTCCATTTTGATCATAAACAGGAACAAAAGCACGCATGGATCTGCCGAGTGTTCCAGAAGCCGTACTTATATGTTCTTTCCCCTGTAATGCTGCTTTTTCATCACCGCCGGCAAACCGCTTTCCAATCTTCTGCGGATTCGGGTGTGTTTTGCGGATACCGTTCATATCCATGACGACAACGAATTCGGTTTTGGTGATTTGCTGAACACTTGTTGTATATTTTCGTAATGCGGAATATGAATGATTTTCTAATGATTGTGCGGTGATCGGTGCCTCTGCGACCATTTTGGCAGTAGAGAGAGCAATGTCACGTTCCTGCTGATGGATGTTCTTGGCTGTTTCCGACCATATCGTAAAGAATGTGATACAAAGGGAGATCAGGACAACGATGCACACAAAGATCGTCAGCCGTGTTTGCAGTCTTAAAGTTTTTTTCACGAGTATACCCCTAACGCACGATTTTTTTCGTAACAGTAATACTTTAACGGGAAAATGTAAGTTTGTGAAGGAATGTACGTGCAAAATCATAAATTTGATTTTGCTGTCAGTTTACTTTGAAAGCATCTTGTCAATCCGTTTTAAGTGAGCCATAATAAATGTGAGCTTATGAGAAAGGATCTATTTATGAAAAATACATATTTGACTGGATATTTTCCGCTGATTTCAATTTTACTATTCAGCTCTGCTTTTTCGATTTTCACAGTAGGTATCACGACTGATTTCTTGACTCAAGCAGGTATTTTAAAAGGAATGCTGGAATTTTTCTCTGAACAGGGCATTCGTCTTGCTCTCTTTGCTGCTTTTGCACTTGTTTATTTTATGATCTTATCTGCCTTAAAACTGATTGCAGATACGGTATTAGAGCTGGCGCTGCTCTTTTTCGCTAAGGACCCTGAAGGGGAGAACTTAAAGAAAATTCGGATTGCATCCGTTGTTTATTTATTTGCCAGCTTGCTAGCATTTCTGTTGACGCAGCAGCTCATTCTGCTTGTTGGACTTTTTGCATTAGCAAGTCTTGTCTATTTTATCTGGGTTGTGGTTCGCATTTATCAATCGCTTTCTATGCTGAATTTGATTGGGTTTATGATGTTTATTCTGCTGTTTTGGGCGACGTTTTTGATCGGTATTTTGTACTTATTTATTAAGCTTTATAACAGTGTGATGGCAAGTCTGCCTTCATAAGCAGACAAAGAAAGCATCCTCCAATGATGAGGATGCTTTTTTTATGAAAGAAACCGCTTTTGAATATCGGGTGTAGGCATCATACAAGATGTTTTTTGACCAAACCATTTATAGCGATTTTTTGCCATCAGCTGATAAAACCAATCACGGATTGGGCGAGGTATGGCAAGGAGTAAAAAGCTCCATCTGTAGATTCCTTTTAAATGCCGCGCGGCTTTTAAGATGCCTGTCGATTTCGTATAAAGGGTCCCTTTTTCGATATAAATGAATGAATTGAACTCATCTAAAGGCAAACCGTTTTCCTTTAAAATACGCTGCCCTGTATCTGATTGTAATGAAGCGAACATCATCCGTTCATTCGGATCGCGCTTAATCACAAACTGAACAGCGCCGCTGCACACGTTGCAGACACCGTCAAATAAAATTAAATGGGGTGGATGTGTTGAATGCATCGCAATCAAACCTCCTGTTTATCTGGCGTATTGCATCGTATTTTTCCAAATACGTAAGTGCGGGCTTGAATTGTAAATCGATTCGACCGTTCCTCTATCTCTTCCGACCCAGACACCCATTGTGTACTGATCTGTCAGTCCCACAAACCAAATATCTTTGTAGTCATTGGATGTCCCTGTTTTACCACCGATGTAAGGGGCATTGAAATTCGCTTTTTTCCCTGTCCCACTTTTCACAACGGAGGTAAGCAGCTTACGCATCGTTTCATTTGTACGCTGAGAATATACTTGCTTTGGCGACTCTTTCCACTTGTAAAGGGTCTTACCGTTTAAGTCTGTCACTTTTGTGATCGAATGACTTTGTGTGTAGGCTCCTTGGTTGCCAAAGACGGTATATGCATCTGTTATTTCTAGCGGTGAGAAGCCTTTCGTAAATCCGCCAAGTGCAGAAGGAAGGCGGTAATCATCCGCTACAATATGCTCAAATGAGAACTTCTCTAAATAGCTGAAGCCTTTTTTGACACCTACTGTATCCAGCATTCGGATCGCAGGGGTATTGTAAGAATGTTTAAAGGCTGTTTCAAGTGTGACTGTTCCATACGTTTTATGATTATAGTTCTGAGGACAGTATCCGCTGCTGCAAAACTTGCCGGCACTGATGGTGCTTGAAGCCGTTGCGCCGGTTTGATCAATATAAGGTGCATAGTCTAAAAGCGGTTTAATTGCAGAACCAGGCTGTCTTTGCGCTTGATAAGCGTAGTTAAAATCAAATTTCTTATAGTTTTTCCCGCCAGCAAGTGCAACAATTTGATGCGTTTCATGATTAATGACGGCTGATCCGCCTTCCACACCTTGGTAAGGCAATTGAGCATTGAGCTGATAGACGGCTCTTTGCTGTAAGGAAGGATCAAGCGCCGTATAAATTTTCACACCATCCTGGAGCAGGGCACTGACCTTTTCAGATAATTCCTTTTGAATCGCCTTTTTCGCTTCAGTTGTTTTGGCTTTCTTCAATCGTTTTGTAAAGCCCTCCTGATCAGACACAAGATCGGTAAACTCTTCATTGGCATATGTCACATAGTCAGGGTATAGGTTTTTCTTTTCACTTAAAGAAAGGCTGATTTTTTCTTTGACGGCTTTTTTGTATTGCTTTTTGGTGATGACGCCATCTTTCTTCAAAATACCAAGCAGTCGTTCTTGGCGTTTCTTTGTGTGCTTGAACTGCTTTAATGGGTCATACAGTGTTGGGTTGTTTGGAATAGCAGAGATAAATGCCATTTGTGCAAGTGTTAAAGAACTAAGCGGCTTATCAAAATAGTAATTAGCCGCAGAACCGACACCGTAAACACCATTACTGAAATAAATCGTATTTAAATAGCTTTCGAGAATTTCATCCTTCGAGAATTTCCGCTCAAGTTCATAGGAATAGAGCAGCTCTGTAAACTTTCGGCTGAATGAACGTTCATGGCTTAAATATAAGTTGCGGGACAGCTGCTGTGTGATCGTACTCGCTCCTTGGCTGATGCCATGGTTTTTGACGTTTGCAGCAAGGGCACGAACAACCCCCATAAAGTCAATTCCCTTATGGTCATAAAAGTTGCGGTCCTCTGAACGAAGGAACAGCTCCTTCACAGGTTCAGGGATTTTATCGTATTTCACGAACACCCGGTTCTCATCATTTGAGACGATCTCGGAGATAAGAGAACCATCCCGGTCATACATATAACTGTTTTGGGAAAAATCTATCTTTTCCAGCTTGATTTTTTGATCAAGCACTTCGTTAACAGGCTTTACACTTGCAGCTTCTTCCTTTGATAGATAAAAAGTCAGAACAAATAATGGGATGAGGGCAGCAAGTAATAACCAACCAATAATTGCACGAAACATGAGGTCACTCACTTTCTTCAATTTTCTAGCCATATCGTACCATTCTTTTGCGAATACGAGAAGGTTATTTTTAGAAAAGAATGGGCGTGAAGTCTAGTGAATAAGGCTTTTACGCAAGAAAAAAGAGTATCTGAAGATGATCAGACACTCCTTTCCTTTGTCTTCGCATGCGAGCGCACCGCCCATAAGAATAATGCGCCAAACAGAAAAATGCCGGCAGTGACATAAAAGACAGCTGGAATCCCGTAATGACTCGCCACAATGCCGCCGATCACCGGACCGACGACATTTCCAAGAAAGCGGAAGCTGACATTGTATCCGAGCACTTCTCCTTGCATAGAAGCAGGTGCTTTAATCCGGATATACGCCGTCGTACACGGAATAATTCCGCCAAGTGCCATCCCGTATAGGAAACGGAAAATGACTAACATGACGTACGAATCCGCCATCGCTTGCGGGATGAATAAAATAGAGGAGAGGATGAGAAGGGCAAGGAGCACCTTGTCATGACCAATTCGATCTCCGAGATCTCCCCATTTTCGCGTAAACAGCAAATTGCCAAGTCCAGTTGCAGAAAAAGCAAGCCCCGCATAAAAAGCGAGATTGACAGGACCATGTAAATCATGAATGTATAAAGCCAAAAGCGGCTGAATGCTAAAGTTCCCTACTTGTGTAATAAACGTTAAAAGCATCGTGACGACAAGCAAAGGCTGTTTGAAAATGTGAAAGAGTACATCCTTCCGTGAGTAAGAAACACGCTTTGCTTCTTTTGACCGGATCGGCTGTTCTTTCACTCCGAAGATAATCACAATAGCTGACACATAAATGACAGCCGCTGTCAGGAAAAACGTATAAATAAATCCGACGCTGTCTGCCATGAATCCACCCATTAATGGACCAAACAATCCTCCGGCAACATTACTCATCTGCATCGTTCCAAGGGTTTTACCGGCAGTTGCCTTTTCGGTCTGTGCAGAAATCAGTGCCATTGAAGTCGAGATAAAGCCTGTGACAAGCCCCATGAAGAGCCTTAGTGCGAATAGCTGATACACAGTGTGCACAAGCCCCATTAATAGAATACTTGTGGCGATGCCAATTCCGTTAATTAATAAAATCTTTTTATAGCCATGCCGGTCGCCAATCCGCCCCCAAATCGGAGAAATCAGGAAGGCCGTTAAAAACGTGACCCCAAAGACATAGCCGCTCCATCTTTGAACAAATTCATTTGAATAGCTGCTATCAAGAGATTCTATGTAAAGTGATAAAAAAGGGACGATCATTGTAATGCTCGCAGATACAAAAAAGTTCACAAACCACATGATGTACAAGTTTTTCTTCCTGTTTGTGATAGAGACCACCTTCTTTATTTATTTCGTGTTCCTTAATAATTATAAAGGAAAATAAACGATCTTTCATCAGATGAATAGGTTGGGCATAGTGAATCTGCATTATTTTCACGAAAATGAAGTGATTTCAAGGTCCGTCTTAATATAATGGTATGAGAATGAAAAGCTGACGAAAAAGTGAGGTGAAACTGGTGGAACAGAAGACGGTGCTTGTGGTCGATTTTGAATTTACGATGCCTGATGGAAAATATCATCCGCAAAATTTTTTTCCTGAAATTATTGAAGCTGGGGTAGTGAAAGCAGCAGATGAAACGATCATAGACACATTCTCTAGCTACGTCAAACCGAAAAAGTTCCCGAAGCTGACGAAGCGCTGTAAATCTTTCCTCGGAATTACGCAGGAGGATGTAGAGAGCGGAATTTCATTTGAGGAATTTATCGAGAAGCTCGTGTCACTTGATGGGGGAGAGAATTGTGCAATTATTACGTGGGGCAACATGGACATGAAGGTATTGAAGCAAAATTGTATGCTCAATCACATTGCCTTTCCTTTTAAGGGGAAGCTGAGGGACCTGGCCTTTGAATATAAAACCTTTTTTGGTGACCGCACACTGACAGGGCTTCGAAAAGCAGCAAAGGAATACGGCAGTGAAGGAGCTGGTAAGCATCATAAAGCACTCGATGATGCCATGACGACTTATCAGCTGTTAACCCTTTTTGAAAAAGACAGAGCCTATGTGGAAAATCCGCAAACAACCAAAATTGGTGAGCTGATCGATTTCTCACATTTTTTTGATTCGGCTGATTAGCGGACGTCTTCTGGAAAATAATCTTTCTCAAGAGAAGATAGGCACGCTCTTGATTTTTCAGCCCATTTGGAATCATCCGCACGGAGTGCTTGTTTCAATTTATCTACAGCTTCTTTCAGTGACTCTTCATAATCAGGGATATCGCCATCATAAGGCTTCACCATATGATGAGGGATATTTGTCTGTTCTCTATAGGCCAAAGCCCGCCTCTCTTGGAAAAAAGGCACGTCTGCTTCTTTCGGATGATGCAGGTCGCCTTGAGTGGGATGTGTCAGAACGGCTTTTACTTGAACGAGATAGGTCGATGGTTTCACTGCTGTCACTTCCCCAACGTATACACCTGTTTTATAAAAACCTTTCACAACTTGTCCAATTTGAATGTCTGTCATGTGAAATTCCTCCATTTCCTTCTCATAGGAAGGTATTTCATTTCTTTTAGCCAATATAGTGAAGTAAACGAGCAAAAGGGGGAATGGCGAGATGTCATTCATCGTACTTTTTCTACTATATTTTCCTGAAGATAAAAGGGAGTACATCCCAGCGGCTATCACCACGGTGATTTTCTTTATTGCTGCGTTTATTTGTTTTCGTCTCATCGTTCGTGCGTCTAAGAAGCAGGAGCGGATAGATGAAAAAAGAACAAAAAAAATGGATTAATCATTTTCTTCTTGTATCTTCAGGAAATTTCACGGTGACGGTTGTTCCAGACTGCAGCGAGCTTTTGAAACGAATCGTTCCATGGTGATTTTCAATAATTGAAAAAGTCACTGTCAGCCCAAGTCCAGTCCCTTTATTTTTCAAGGTGTAATAGGGTTCGCCAAGTTTTTTCATCTGACTTTCTGTCATACCTACACCGTTATCAACGAAATAAAGGCAGATTTTATGATTTTCTTTTGAAGCAAAAAGTTCAATTTTCCCTTCATGTTCAGGAGCTGCTTCAATTGCATTTTTGATTAAATTAATCATGACTTGCTTGATCTTCGTTACGTCACCTTGAATGTATAAGTCAGGTTCAATGGATTGATGAATCGTGACCGATTTAAAATTCGCATAGGATGTCATCAGTGATGCACATTCCTCAAGTAATTTAGAGAGATTAAGAGATTCAATTTGATAATAGTTTTGTTTTGCAATGTCAAGATAGCTCGTGATAATGTCCTGCGCCCGGTCTAACTCGGACAGAACAAGATTTTTATAATCTTTATTGGCAGGTGGCTCTTTTGTATTATCATTCGAAAAGAGCAATTGAATAAAGCCTCTCACAACTGTCAGCGGATTGCGTACTTCATGGGCAACGCTTGCAGCAAGTTCACTTACAATGGTCAGTTTTTCTGACTGGACAAGCTGTGATCTCATTTCCGCATTTTCCTTAACGAATTCAATGGAATAGATACTGAGCACAAGAAAGAATATGTAGTAAAGAGTTGAGAAAAATAACTCAAGGAGCTTTTGCTGCATAATAAAAGCTGGGCTGTATGCCATTAAGCTGACCACAAAAAGTCCAATGTAAATAAAGAATCCTTTGGATAAACCGATAAGCACTCCGTAAAACAGCTTATTTGGCTTCGAATATTGATGCCATTTTCGGTAGAACAGGAATGGGATAAAAAAGTAAATTGGGACAACGATGAGTCCAATCCATAAGAAAGAGCCGTACATCACGAATTTGACAATGATGCTTATCAAGATGGCAACGATCCCCGCCATATATCCTCCGTATAAAATAGCAAGTACAAGGGGAATGGATTGAAGCCCAGTCTGCAAATCTAAAATCGAACCAACTGGATACATAATACATAGTGCTGAAGAGATGGATGCGAATACTGTGATGAGCAGTTTATTCGTTTTTGGGAAATGAGCAGGGGTCCGGCTTAACCATAGCGCATGATATAAAAAGATTGGAAATAGAATAAAAGATACATGGAGCAGAAAATCCTTGAACATTTCCATTTAAATGCTCTCCTCGTAAATAATTGTAATTCCTCTCATTATATCATTTCATGTACAAAGTAGATATGATAAAAGAAGGGTTTTTTTCTTTAAAAAGAACACCCGTTAGGATGTTCTCAGATTGTTGACAAAGGGCTAAAATGATCTTGATTTTAGCCCTTTGTCTTCTTTTCAGCGTGATAGAAAACCTTTGAAGTCTAGGAAGGACGAGTACTGGCGCGGAGCGAATTTGACATTCGTGGGCACCAGCACGCAGGACTGACAAAGAATGCGAGGGGTTGTCTACGCGCTGAGAACACCCGTTAGGATGTTCTTTCTATCGTATAGGTCTTATTCAGCTGATAGCGTGAACGCTTGGTGGAGACGTTTCAGTCCTTCTTTGACTGTTTCAGCAGGACAGCCGAGATTCATCCGAATAAAGCCGTCTCCTACGTGTCCGTACACGTGGCCAAGCTCTAGGATCACTTTCCCTTTTTTTAGCAGATTCCGTTTCAATTCCGCTTGACTGAATTGATAATTCCGAATGTCCAGCCACAATAAATACGAAGCATCTGGTTTCATATAACGCATATTTGGAAGATTTTCGTCGATATAGTCCATCGCCGTTTTCATATTGCCTTCGAGATAAAGAACAAGGGCATCAAGCCACTCATCCCCGTGGCGGTATGCTGCTTCCATCGCTGGAATCGCAAAGGCATTCAGTTTGGACAGTCCGTTTCTTTGCACTTCATTCGTGAAAAGGGTTCTTTTTTCTTCATCTGAAATGATAATAGCAGATGCCTGGAGCCCTGCTAGATTAAAGGTTTTACTCGGCGCAATACACGTTACCGTGATATGTGCAATGTCGTCAGAAAGGCTGGCGAAGGGCACATGCTGCTTCCCGTAAAGCATCAAATCCGAGTGAATCTCATCTGAAACGACTGTGACTCCATGCTTCACACATAGGTCTCCGACTCGCTTTAATTCCTCTTTTGACCATGCTCTTCCGGACGGATTATGCGGATGGCAAAGGAACATGAGCTTTGCTTGTGGTCTGCTCAGTTTTTTCTCTAAATCATCAAAATCCATCATATAGCGGTTGTTTTCTATTTTTAAAGGATTGGTTGAGACTGTACGTCCATTTCGTTCAATCATTTGATAAAAAGGTGTATACACTGGTGACTGTATAACTACTTCGTCGTGCGGTGCTGTAAAGGCTTGAACAGCAAAACTAAGTGCCGTTACAATTCCTGGTGTGAAGGTGACGGCATCTGTCTGAATTGTCCATCCATGTCTTCTTTTGAGCCAGCCAGCGACTGCCTGCTGCGTATCCTGATCTTGAAATGCATAGCCAAATACACCGTGGTCTAATCGCTCTTTCAATGCATCAAGGACGACCTGCGGCGCTTTAAAATCCATATCAGCCACCCACATCGGGAGGGCATCTGTTGTCAGGAACAAAGACTCTGCTTGATCCCATTTCACTGATTTTGAACCTTTACGTATGATCTGTTCGTCGAAATTCATGAAACCCACCTCTAGCTGTTTTTCAACCATTCTTGGTTGTGCTAAAATAAACATCACAAAATTTATTATAAGCGGTGATACCGATGAAAGATAGTCAAGCTGTAGAAGAGATGATTCAATTCATTAAGGCATGGGACCCTTTTCATTATGGAGAGGATTTTTATGAAACGGAGCCTGCTGACGTCATCAGTGCATTATACGACGCAGAAGACCCGTTATCTTTAGCAAAAGAGATTCAAGCCATCTACCATCACTCATTTGAACAGCTTCTTCCGCTAGAGAGCTGTCAGCATACAGCGAATCAGCTTTTTGCCATAAGAGACAGCAGCTCCTGTTCACGCTAAGACAGGCTGAACTGTCCGATTTGATCAGACACAAGGACCGGATTTTCCTCAGGAATGAGGTGCCCGGTTTTTTTTAATGCATGCAAGGTTGAATTTGGCAGATCTTTGTGCAGTCTTTCGCCTATTTGAATGGGAACGATTCGATCTTCCTCGCCCCAAATGAGCAGCACGGGTGTTTCCATTTTCTTTAAAACGTCCGAGGTCAAATCTCCTTCCCGGTGCCGAATCAAACGAAATATCCCCCGAAAGATTTGATCATCTGAAAACGGCTTTAAATAGCCGTCGACCATCTCTTGATCAATGATGGAATGATCATGCACAACAGCCGTTAAATTTTTCATAATGCCCTGTTTTAAAAGCTTTCTTTTTAGATACAGATAAAAATAAGGAATATATGTGCTGTAAACAAGTGATCTTTTTGACTTATTCAAATAGCCAGAGCTGCACAATAGAACCGCCTTTTCAAATAGGTCCGGCCGTTCAGATGCAGCGTATAAGGCGATTTGTCCACCCATTGAATGACCCACTAGAATCGCATGCCGAATCTGTAAATAACCAGCTAGCTCTATAATAATTTTTCCCATGTTGCGATAGCTGTAAATAAACGTATTCGACTTCTCGGACTGTCCAAATGGCGGCAGATCCATTGCAATTAAATTGAAATCCTGTTTCAGAAGCGGGATGAGCTTTCGATAGCTGAAGGTAGAAGAGAAGAGACCGTGAATTAAGATCAATGTCTTTTTGCCTTCATTTGGATAGTGCTCGTAATAGATATCTAAACCGAATGTACTTTTCATATAAGCTGGCTGAACAATGTCCACATTCTTCACTCCGATACTTGATACTCTCTCTGTTAGGTGACTGTATTGTACCCTAAAAAGTGGATTTTAAGCTATTAATAGAATCTTTTCCCTGCTTAGCATAATGGGAAAAACGTGCTATAATGTTCAGAAGATTTTTTAAAACTAGCTTTTATAATCTGAGGTGTGAAATCAAATGAAACTAACAGAAAAAGAAACTGAAATATTAGAGATTTTAGATGAAAACAGCCGCGCCGATTTAAATACAATTGCAAAAATGGCAGGCGTGACAACAGAAGAAGCCGAAGCCATCATTCAAAAACTTGAAGATCAAAAAGTCATTATTGATTATTCAACCATGATTGACTGGCGAAAAGTGGATGGTCATGAAGGCGTTACAGCAATGATTGATGTAAAAGTGACACCAAAAAGAGGCGTCGGATTTGATGAAATTGCTGAACGGATTTATCGGTTTCAGGAAGTGGAGTCTGTCTATCTCATGTCAGGTGTTTACGATCTTTCCGTTGTGATCCGCGGAAGATCAATGTCTGATATTGCCCGCTTCGTATCTGAAAAATTATCGACACTTGATTCCGTTGTTTCAACAACTACCCACTTTATTTTGAAAAGATATAAACATGATGGGAAAGTGTTTGAAACAGGAGACGATGACAAAAGAATCGTGGTGTCTCCTTAAATGAAAAAGTCTTATTTATCTGAAACGGTACAAAGCATTCAGCCGTCAGGTATTCGGAAATTCTTTGATTTGGCTGCCACAATGGAGGGGGTAATCTCCCTTGGTGTCGGCGAGCCAGATTTCGTGACAGCTTGGAATGTCAGAGAGGCAAGTATTATGTCATTAGAACAAGGGCTGACCTCTTATACGGCGAATGCAGGTTTAATTTCTTTGCGAAAAGAACTGAGCCACTATTTATATAAGCGGTTTCACATTAACTACAGTCCAGAAGAAGAACTCATTATCACAGTTGGCGGAAGCCAGGCACTTGATTTGGCCTTTCGTGCGATTTTAAACAGCGGGGATGAAGTGATCATTCCAGAGCCTTGTTTCGTAGCATACGGGGCACTTACGACACTTGCAGGCGGCGTGCCTGTCTATTTAAGTACAACCGCTGAAAAAGATTTCAAAGCAGATTCTGCTGATCTTCGCACAAAGCTGACGCCGAAGACAAAAGCCATTTTGCTTTGCTCGCCATCAAATCCGACTGGGTCTGTTTATTCAAAGGAAGAGCTTGAAGATATTGCTCAATTTGCGAAAGAGCATGACCTGCTCATTATTACGGATGAGATTTATGCAGAGCTGACATACGATGAAGCTTTTACAAGCGTGGCGGCTATTCAAGATATGAAGGAAAGAACGATCTTGATCTCAGGCTTTTCTAAAGGGTTTGCCATGACGGGTTGGCGTTTAGGATATGTGGCAGCACCACCTGTACTGCGCGATGCCATGCTGAAAATACATCAATATTCTATGATGTGCGCGCCGGCGATGGCACAATATGCGGCAGAAGAAGCATTAAAAAATGGGCTTGAAGATGTAGAGAAAATGAAGAAAAGCTATAGAAGACGCCGTAATTTGTTTGTCGGCTCCCTTAATGAACTAGGACTTACATGCCATCAGCCAAATGGAGCGTTTTACGCGTTCCCATCGATTAAAAGCACAGGCATGACGTCAGAACAATTTGCTGAGGAGCTGCTCCTAAGCGAAAAAGTGGCCGTTGTTCCTGGGAATGTATTCGGACCGAGCGGTGAAGGTCATATACGCTGTTCATATGCTTCGTCACTTGATCATCTTCAGGAATCACTTTCAAGAATTCAGCGCTTTTTACAGGCTCGACAAGTAAAGGAAGAAGCATCAGCCATCTTAAAATAAAAAAAGGCATCAATCCAAATGGACTCATGCCTCACAAATTAGGGGGGAATACTAGAAAGCATTCTTGTTTTCAGGTATTCCCCCTTTTGATCTCATTTAAACCCATTTAAAAAATATTTTGCGTAACTGCCTGTTCTGTGATATAGTTTTTAATTGCGTATAAACGAATATTAAAACATTTATTTAGGAGTTGTTATCATGGCGACAAAGTTTGAAGTAGGCAGTGTTTACACTGGTAAAGTAACAGGATTACAAGCGTATGGTGCGTTTGTTGCATTAGATGAAGAAACTCAAGGACTTGTGCATATTTCTGAAGTAACACATGGCTTTGTAAAAGACATCAACGAGCACCTTTCAATTGGTGACGAAGTACAAGTAAAAGTTCTTTCTGTTGATGAAAATGCAGGTAAAATCAGCCTTTCTATCCGTGCGACACAAGATGCACCTGAAAGAAAAGAAAGCAAACCAAAGAAACAAAGACCACAGCAAGTGAAAGAAGAAGCTGCTGCACCACAAGGTTTCAATACGCTTAAAGATAAACTTGAAGAGTGGATTGAGCAATCAAACCGTAAAGACCTTATCAAGAAATAATAAAAAAGCACCGCTTCAAACGGTGCCTTAGATTGTTGACAAAGGGCTAAAATTTTAGCCCTTTGTCTTCTTTTTCAGCGTGATAGAAAACCTTTGAAGTCAAGGAAGAGCGGCTACTTTTGCGGACGAATTTAGAATTCGTGAGCACCAGCGCGCAGACCTGACAAAGAATGCGAGGGTTTGTCTACATGCTGAGGCTGCCTCATGTAGGCAGCCTTTTTTATGTCTTTTTATTTAACGAACTTCTGGGTTCGGCTCGTCACGGCGAACAGCTTCTTCGTTTGGTTTGAACAACAGACCAAGGTTGACAAGACCTGCAATTCCAACAAGACCATAAATAATACGTGATAATGCAGAACCTTGTCCGCCAAAGATCGCTGCTACTAAGTCAAATTGAAAAAAGCCGATTAGTCCCCAGTTAATAGCACCGATAATCGTGAGCACGAGGGCAATACGCTGAATAGCACTCATCGTGATTCCTCCTTTCGCTACAGCATCAATACATTTATATTTTGCAGATTTTTAGCCAAACTATGCGTAAGAAAATGGATGAAAGCAAATTACTTTACTTTTGGAATGAATGAGGCGCATAATGTAGCGCGAGGAGGAGATCACATGGATCGATTTACTTATTGGAACCCAACGAAATTAATTTTTGGAAAGGGAGAAGTATCAGCCCTTTCAGATGAACTCAAACACTACGGAAAAAACGTATTACTTGTATATGGTGGAGGCAGTATTAAACGAAACGGCCTTTATGACCAAGTTGTCAGCATCCTAAAAGAATCAGGAGCTGCAATCACTGAACTTGCTGGTGTGGAGCCTAACCCGCGCTTAACAACAGTAAGAAAAGGGGTCGAACTTTGCAAAGAGAACGACATTGATTTTATTTTGGCAGTTGGCGGCGGCAGTGTCATTGATGCGACGAAAGCAATCGCAGCTGGTGCGAAGTACGATGGAGATGCTTGGGATATCGTGACACGCAAGCACGTCCCAATGGAAGCTATTCCGTTCGGTACTGTGTTAACACTTGCCGCAACAGGCTCTGAAATGAACTCTGGATCAGTCATCACAAACTGGGAAACAAATGAGAAGTATGGCTGGGGAAGTCCAGCAGTTTTCCCGAAATTCTCTATTCTTGATCCAGTCAACACATTCACTGTGCCTAAAAACCATACGATTTATGGTATGGTTGACATGATGTCACATGTGTTCGAACAATATTTCCATCACACAGAAAATACACCTTACCAAGATCGTATGTGTGAAGGACTTCTTCGCACTGTCATTGAAACGGCACCGAAGTTGATCAACGATCTAGAGAACTATGAGCTCCGTGAAACGATTTTATTCACTGGCACAATTGCGCTTAATGGAATGCTTTCAATGGGGGCACGTGGTGACTGGGCTTCCCATAACATTGAGCATGCAGTATCTGCTGTCTATGATATTCCTCATGCAGGCGGACTTGCGATCTTGTTCCCGAACTGGATGAAACATGTGATTCAAGAAAACCCAGGCCGTTTTAAACAATTAGCGGTGCGTGTATTCGATGTAGACCCTGCGGGCAAAACAGACGAAGAAGTTGGCTTAGAAGGAATCGACAAGCTGTCAGCTTTCTGGACAAGTCTTGGTGCACCAAGCCGTTTAGCGGATTATGACATCAACGATGAGAAAATTGATTTAATTGCAGACCGTGCAATGGCACGCGGTGAATTTGGTCAATTTAAAAAGCTAAACAAAGAAGATGTATTAGCTATTTTAAACGCTTCTTTATAATTGAACACCAAAGGGATAGCTGCTTGCGGGCAGTTATCTTTTTTTGAGTTCATCGTGTACATATGTTACAGTAGTCTTTCATGTTTTTGGATATAAATGTTTTAAGGAGATGTAGAACAGATGGAAAATTTTATTTACTATAATCCAACAAAATTGATGTTTGGAAAAGGACAGCTAGAAGGACTCAAAAGCGAACTCGCTCGTTATGGAAAACGAGTGTTACTTGTATATGGCGGAGGCAGTATTAAGAAAAATGGTCTTTATGACAATGTCATCAGAGCGTTAAATGAAGCAGATGCTGAAGTGTTTGAGCTGTCTGGCGTTGAACCAAACCCGCGCCTCACAACAGTGAAAAAGGGAATCGATATCTGCCAAAAGGAGAACATTGATTTCTTATTAGCCGTCGGCGGCGGAAGTGTGATCGACTGTACAAAAGCGATTGCAGCCGGAGCAGAGTATGACGGTGATGTGTGGGATATTATTTCAAAGAAAACAACCGCTCAAAAAGCATTGCCGTTTGGCACAGTACTGACACTTGCAGCAACTGGTTCAGAAATGAATCCAGACTCTGTCATCACAAACTGGGAAACGAATGAAAAATATGTGTGGGGCAGCTCTGTCACTCACCCAGCTTTTTCAATTCTAGACCCTGAGCATACGTATTCTGTGCCAGAAAACCAGACGGTGTATGGTATGGTCGATATGATGAGCCACGTTTTTGAGCAATACTTCCATAATGTGAAAAACACGCCTTTACAGGACCGGATGTGTTTTGCTGTTCTTCAAACAGTCATCGAGACAGCACCAAAACTGCTGGAAGACTTACAAAACTATGAGCATCGTGAAACGATTCTATATGCAGGAACGATTGCTTTAAATGGCACGCTGCAAATGGGTTACTTTGGCGACTGGGCGTCTCATACGATTGAGCATGCTGTATCGGCTGTCTATGACATTCCGCATGCAGGCGGGCTTGCTATCCTCTTCCCAAACTGGATGCGCCACACGCTCGATCATAATGTAGAACGTTTTAAAAACCTTATGCTGAACATGTTTGACATCGAAACAGAAGGAAAGTCAGATCGTGACATCGCATTAGAAGGGATCGACAAACTGTCAGCGTTCTGGACAAGTCTCGGTGCACCAAGCCGTTTAGCGGATTATGATATTGGTGAAGATCAGCTGGACAAAATTGCCGACATTGCAGCAAAAGAAATGGAATACGGTGGTTTTGGTAACTTTATGAAACTTAACCGTGATGATATTCTATCGATTTTGAAAGCTTCTTTATAATCCAGATTGCCGCTTCTCATCAAGAGAAGCGGCTTTTTGCCATGCCAGTGACGATCACTTGATTTCAAAAGCTAGTTCCGCTAAAGTGAAAGGGACAGAACTAACGTAATGGAGGGCTTACAAGCGATGACACATATTCAATTTGACTACTCGAAAGCGTTACCTTTCTTTCAAGAACATGAGCTTACATATTTAAAAGATTTTGTGAAGGTAGCCCATCATAATATTCATGAACAAACGGGTGCAGGCAGTGACTATTTAGGCTGGGTGGACTTGCCGAAGCAATATGACCGCGAAGAATTTGCCCGCATTAAAAAAAGTGCAGACAAAATTAAATCTGACTCTGACGTCCTGCTCGTTGTCGGAATCGGCGGGTCATATCTAGGGGCACGTGCCGCGATTGAATTTTTGAACCATTCTTTCTATAACACTTTGCCAAAAGGCAAGCGCAAGACACCGCAAATCATTTTTATTGGAAACAACATCAGTTCTTCTTATTTAACAGATGTAATGGATCTATTGGAAGATGCAGATTTCTCCATTAACGTGATTTCAAAATCTGGTACAACAACAGAGCCAGCCATTGCGTTCCGCATCTTTAAAAAGCTCCTCATTGAAAAATACGGTGCTGAAGAAGCGAAAAAACGTATTTATGCGACAACTGACAAGGCACGCGGTGCACTTAAAACATTAGCAACTGAAGAAGGCTACGAATCATTTATCATCCCGGATGATGTTGGTGGACGCTATTCAGTATTAACAGCAGTCGGTCTTTTGCCAATCGCTGTGAGCGGTGCAGATATTGATCAGATGATGGAAGGTGCAGCAAAAGCAAGCGAAGACTTCGCTTCATCGGAGCTTTCTGAAAATGCGGCTTACCAATATGCTGTCGTCCGCAATGTCCTTTACAATAAAGGCAGAACGATTGAAATGCTGATTAACTATGAGCCAGGTCTGCAATATTTCGCAGAATGGTGGAAGCAATTATTCGGTGAAAGTGAAGGGAAAGATGAAAAAGGAATCTATCCTTCATCTGCTAACTTCTCAACAGATCTTCATTCACTTGGCCAATATGTTCAAGAAGGAAGAAGAGACTTGTTTGAAACAATCGTGAGTGTAGACAAGCCTCGACATGAGCTTGTAATTGAAGCAGAAGAACAAGACCTTGATGGCTTGAACTATCTGTCAGGAAAAACGGTTGATTTCGTCAATAAAAAAGCATTTGAAGGAACGATGCTTGCCCATACAGATGGAAAAGTACCGAACCTTATCGTGACAATTCCTGAGATGGATGCTTATACATTCGGATACCTCGTGTACTTCTTTGAGAAAGCATGTGCGATGTCAGGATATTTACTAGGCGTCAATCCATTTGATCAGCCTGGAGTAGAAGCTTATAAAGTGAATATGTTTGCTTTACTAGGAAAACCAGGCTTCGAAGAGAAAAAAGCAGAGCTTGAAAGCCGTTTAAAACAATCATAAGAACAAAAAGCACACCTTTTCATAAAGGTGTGCCTTTTTTGTTTTCTTCAGGTTCCTGTGCAAGCTTTCCTGTGTGCTGTACATAGAATAATGAATGGAGGAGGGTGAAAAATGAGGACGAATCATATATATATTCATGATATTTCTGGGCAGGCGATCGTTAACTTTGGCAATGTCGGACGCATTTGTTCTAAGAGTGCTACGAAGGAAACAGCGGGTTCCGGCAGTGATAACGAGACGAATCAATCATCCAATCAAAGCCTGTTTGATGCCGCTTTTACAAACAATGTACAAATCACGAGGGGGAAATGTATGAATTCCTCTCTTTAACGAACCCTATACAAAAAGGAGGGTTTCGTATGATTCATGTACCATCCAGGTTGCCTGGTGAAAGCTTTTCACTTTACCATTTAGAAGAAACGATGAAGCCGCTCGGTTATGTCATTAATGGCAACTGGGATTATGATCACGGGTATTTTGATTATAAAATTGATAACCGTGATGGCTATACCTTTCTCAGAGTTCCTTTTACAGCCGAGAAAGGCCAGCTCGATCAGCCAGGTGTTGTGGTGAAAATGGGACATCCATTTCTCTTAAAGCATGTCTATCAAGATAAGTTAGATGATCATGCGATGGTTGGAAATGTGGGTGCATCCTTTAATCAATTCCAAGAACCAAAAGAGAAAGATGGGGATGTATCAAAGGCTTATGCTGAGATTGGCTTTTCGCTCGTCAAGGAATTAGAAGACGCACTGCTTTAAAGGCTGATCAATTCATCCTCTGGATGAAGCTCATAGCCAAAGGGAGGATTCATCATGGGTCCTTCTTTTTTTTGTACGCCAACGATAATTACATGATGCTCTAGAAAGTGATGGAGCGCCGTTAAGAATGTTTCTCCAGCCAATGAAGCCGGTACAGGTATGATGGTGACGTGTTTATGCAGCGTCATATGTCGTTTTTTCTTAAACGCCGTAAGCTGTTCCTTTATCAGAAAATGTTCAACCATTAAATGATTGACAGCATCAGAGGTATGAATGACTTGGTTGGCGCCAGCACGCTCGGCATTCTTCACGTAACGATCTGTTAAGATTTCAATTAAACAATATAGAGAAGGGTTTAATCCTTTTGCTGCAAGTAAGGTTAAAACACTCTGCATATCGGCTGTCACTTCATTTTCATGCTGATCCGCGGTAATCATGATTGCATCTGCACCGGTAATGTTGGCTTTACGAAGTGTGACATCTTCGGTCCCATGTCCTTTAATAAAATGAACATTTTCCAAAAGAGGCCCTTCTTTCAAGGAGTCATCAATCAGCACAATCGGCATGGCTGGATCAATCGTTTGAAACGACTGAAGCAGTTTGTTTGTCTTCTCATTCCAGCCGACGATAATGAGGTGTCCATTCCCCTTAAAGGCTACCTTGCCCTCAACATAATGGTGCTGCTTGCTGAATACAGCGGCGGCAAGTGTGGCGAAATAAGCGGTGACAAAGCTGGCTCCGATAAAAATGAGCGCCATACCTGCCACCTGCCCTGGCATGGTTTGCGGCACAAAATCACCGTAACCAACCGTAGAGACTGTAATAAGCGCCCACCAGATCCCATCAAAGATCGTATGATATTGCTTCGGTTCAAGTAAAACGATTAATTGTCCAAAAAAGAGAAGCAAGAAACAGATGATAATGGCAATTCGAAGATAAAGTGGCCACCTTAGCCAAGCGATAAAGATACGGTTTGATTTCATCGGACTCTTCCTTTCAGGAGGCTGCTAATGTCAGTATGCCCGATTGAGGAAACATTTTTTCATCTTCGTCATGTATTGAAATAGAACCCATATCTTAAAATAAGGGAGAAGAAGGAGGGAATTCGAATGTCGTTTGTTCAAAAGACCGTACTTCTTTTTATTGGTGTGCACTTTTTATCATCAGCTGTCATCTTACTCGTGTTTGATTTAAATGCTGTGAATCATTTTATGAATGATTTTTCATGGCTGCACTTTTTTCAAGACCTTTATGGTACGGGAACCTTTTATACAGCTTGCTTAGGTGTGTTCTTCTTTTTCGTTGGTGCGGTTATCCCCCTGAAAAAGACCTAGTGCTTTTTGCTGTACATGGTACATAAAAGTCATTAAAATTGTAAATAAATATATAAAATAAAAGGAAGCTGATGAGCATGCTGTTTTTTTATTTTTTAACGTTTGCCGCATTGGGATTATCATTTTGGGCACAATTTAAAGTGAAGAATAATTTTGAAAAGTATTCAAAGGTGGAAGCATCCAGTATGAAAACAGGTGCTGAAACCGCTCGATATATTTTAGATCGCAACGGGTTATATGACGTGCCCGTTGAACCGGTAAGAGGAACTTTGACTGATCATTACGACCCGACGCAGCGTGTGGTTCGTTTATCTGAACCTGTGTACTACGGCCACTCCATTTCGGCCATTTCAGTCGCATCACACGAGGTTGGACATGCCTTGCAGCATCAGGAATCCTATGGTGCGCTTGTTTTGAGACATAAGATCTTTCCTGTCGTGAACTTTGCATCTGGTGTTGCTCCGCTTCTTTTCCTTGGTGGAATTTTGCTCAGCAGCCTTAACTTAATCGGGCTTGGGATCATTTTGTTCTCAGCAGCTGTATTCTTTCAGCTTGTGACATTGCCTGTCGAGTTTAATGCAAGTTCTCGTGCAAAAGATATCATTGTTTCAGAAGGAATCATTAGAAGCAGTGAAGAAAGAGGCGTGAACAAGGTGTTAAATGCTGCAGCTCTGACATACGTAGCAGCGGCCCTTGTCTCCCTGTTTGAATTGCTCCGTTTTGTAATGATCTTCCTAAATGGCCGTAATGATTAATTGATGCCAGAGGAGGTGAGCCCTTACCATTGTTAGGTAAGGGTTTTTTTGTACATTTTAAACGTATTTTTAGTCATATTACTCATTGCTGCGACAGCATTTTTTGTTGTCACTGAATTTGCGATTGTGAAAATTAGAGGCTCTAAAATCAACCAGCTGATCGAAAGCGGGGATAAGAGAGCCATTCATGTTCAAAAGCTGATATCAAATCTTGACGAGTATTTATCCGCCTGCCAACTTGGCATTACCATCACGGCTTTAGGTCTAGGGTGGCTGGGTGAGCCGACGGTGGAGCATTTTCTGCATCCGCTGTTTGAAAAAATCGGGCTTCATTCTGCATTGACTGACATCCTTTCGTTTATCATCGCATTTGTGATCATTACATTTTTACATGTCGTTGTGGGAGAACTCGCGCCTAAAACAATTGCCATTCAAAAGGCAGAGGCGGTCAGCCTTGTGACAGCAAAACCACTCATCTTTTTCTATAAAGTCATGTACCCGTTTATTAAGGCATTAAATGGGGCTGCACGAAGCATCGTGAAATTATTTGGTTATCATTCTGTCAAAGAACATGAAGTGGCGATCAGTGAGGAAGAATTGCGTCTCATTTTATCTGAAAGCTATGAGAAGGGTGAGATTAACCAATCTGAGTACAAATATGTGAATAAAATCTTTGAATTTGATAACCGAGTGGCAAGAGAGATCATGATTCCGCGTACAGAAATTTCAGCTATAGAGATTGAACAGACATTAGAAGACGTGACCCATTATATGCTGAACGAAAGGTACACACGCTACCCTGTTATTAAAGAAGACAAAGATCATGTGATTGGTGTTATTAACAGCAAAGATGTATTTAAGGCCAGCTTTCTAAATCAAGATGTATCGATTGAAGACTTAATGCGTCCGGTGATCCGAGTGATTGAAAGCACCCCTGTTCAAGAATTGCTCATTTTGATGCAAAAGGAACGGATTCATATGTCAGTGCTCGTAGACGAATACGGAGGTACAGCGGGACTTGTCACAGTGGAGGACATATTAGAGGAAATTGTCGGAGAGATTCGAGATGAATATGATCAGGATGAAACACCTCACATCGTTAAAAAAGGTGATTTTCATTATGTGATGGATGGGAAAGCATTGATTGATGAAGTAAATGATTTATTGGATTTAGCCATTGAGAATGATGATGTTGATACAATTGCTGGCTGGATGATGACGCATAAATTTGATTTTGACATTGGGGATACGATTGAAGCAGAAGGCTGTGAATTTACGATCATTGATGCTGAAGACCACCATATTCGAACCATTGAAGTCAAAAAGGTTCACTTTTCTTAAAAACCTCGCATTGCTTGACGAGGTTTTTTTGCTTGGTAAACTTTAGATAAGAAGATTTGTTTCACATAAAAAGGGTAAGGTTTTTATAGAAACGTGAAAAAGGAGCAGCTCATATGAAAAAAATCAATCTACAAACAGACAGACGCGATGATATGATCGACGTCACACATGAGGTTCTCCAATATGTCAGGGAAACAGGCATACAAAACGGAACTGTCATCGTCTATTGTCCACATACGACAGCAGGGATCACCATTAATGAAAATGCGGATCCAGATGTGAAACGAGATATGCTTCGCCGGCTTGATGAAGTTTTTCCGTGGGAACATCCAAAGGATCGCCATATGGAAGGAAATACGGCTGCACATATGAAAGCGAGTTATATGGGGGCGTCTCAGCATGTTCTCATTCATGATGGAGATCTTGTGCTTGGCACGTGGCAGGGAATCTATTTCTGTGAGTTTGACGGGCCGAGGCATCGTCATTTTTATGTACAAGTGTCGTCAAACGAGTAAGAGATGGGGGAAATAAATGGGGGACATCAAAAAGTTACTGCAAATCGAACATGGAATCATCCAAGCACCAATGGCAGGAGGAGCTGTGACACCGCAGCTGGCAGCCGCTGTTTCAAATTACGGAGGGCTTGGCAGCTTGGCAAGTGGATATGTGCAGCCTGACGATTTGAGACAGCAGATTAGACAGGTCAAACAGCTGACATCTCGCCTGTTTCAGGTCAATGTGTTTGTACCAGAGCCAATTCCAGATGTGAAAAAAGAGGATGTGGCGTTTTGGGAGAAGAGACTGCCTGTATGGCCCGAAGCTCATAGGATGCCAAGCGAAGAAGAGTTGTGGGATGATTTTGAACGGAAAATCAACATTCTTCTGGAAGAAGACGTTCCGATCGTTTCCTTTACATTCGCCTGTCCAAATGAACAAACGATTCACCACCTAAAACAAAAGGGAATCTTTTTAATCGGAACGGCGACAACAAAAGAGGAAGCACTGCTTCTAGAGGAAAAAGGAATGGATGCCATTGTGCTGCAAGGAAGTGAAGCAGGGGGACATCGCGGCACATTTTTACATGCAAAAGGAGACGCCTTGGTGGGGCTGATCAGTCTGATCTCTGACGTCAAACCGCTCTGCCGTGTGCCTTTGATAGCAGCAGGAGGCATCACGGACCGATTAGGTATGAAAGCAGCGCTAGCGCTTGGAGCGGATGCGGTTCAAATCGGCACACGATTTTTAGCCAGCCAGGAAAGTGCTGCGGCAGAGGTATACAAGAAAGCCATTTTACAGGCAGAAGGCAGTGAAACGAGGGTGACAAGGCTTTTTTCTGGGAAAAGAGCGAGAGGTATTGTGAATCAGTGGATGGAGGATGAAAGTCTGCATGAAGATAGGGTTCTTCCTTACCCAGTTCAGCATGTATGCACAACACCGATGCGAAAAGCAGCTGCTGCCGGAGGTAACCCTGATCAAATGGCTCTGTGGGCAGGACAGGGCGTTGGACGTATTCACTCGATTTTAAGCGTTGAAGACATCATGCACGAACTGACGCAGACATAAAATCATGATGGGTGGTGTGACAGGATGGACATCTTAAAACATTCCTACCGAAAAAAAGGCCAGATTGAATTTTGGTTTGATGATTTCCCTCATTCTCCTGCTGTCCTTACGCCCATTCGTCATTACTATTTTGTTCGATACGTGAAATGGAGCCGGCACGACTCGCCGGTCACAAGAAAAGATTTAGAAGAAATGGAGGTCCTTGCGAACACGATGCTTGGCACACTCCAAAATTATCGTAAACGCAAGGCATACAGAAGCCCCTTGTCATAACCAATAGACAAGAGGCTTTTTTTAGCTGCCAAACATTTGCCTGAGATAAATTACATCCATCCGGGTAGTCTGCGGTAATAAATAAGCGGATTGAACCGCACCTGGCCGTCTTCTCTTATTCAGTTTGTCGATAATTTCTGCTGCTGTTAAAATTCCAAGTCCATGACCGTAATATTGATCTTCTCCTAAGTAAATCACATTTTCCCCGCGCCATTGCGACTGCTGATAGCTAAACTCTGGATTTTCGAAATATAAACAATCCCCATAGATAAAATCATTCCCGCGCTCTGTATAAATCGACAAAGTATCATAGTGCCAGTCATACAGTGTTAAACTGCGAAGTCTTCGATTAAACTTCTCCTCTCCTACTGTTTGCAAAACTCCCATATAAAACACAATGACAATCGCTGTTGCGCATTCAAATGCATATTTTGAACCATTTTCAAAAATGTCTTGAATACCTCTTGATGGCTCCACTTGATAACGCAGCTCTAGTGCTCCTGCTTCCGACACACGCCAAAACGCATCATTTGCACGCGACCTTTGAAAGATGGCGAATGAGGCACCGCTTTTATTCAAATCTCTTGCAGCATTCATAATGTTCGATCTTAAAGTGACCTCAAATAACAAATCAGATGCTTGCCTATAGCGGAACGTATCATTCGAGGCCTGTAACTGCATCAAAATGATCCGCTTTTGTCCCTCTAGCTGAAACGATGCCAGCTGCTCATTTGTCACTGGCTGTCCTGAAAGGATAATCATATGAAAAGCGCCCCCTTTTGTATTAGCGTATGCAGGGTGCTTGGGCAAGGAATCAATTTGTGAAAATAAACAAAATAGCATCCTTTTTATTTGAAAAACATGAAAATACTATGAAGATGTCCGATATAAAACATATCGTTTAAAAGGAGGAAAAACATGAAAAGTGCAATAAAATGGTTGAAAAAACCATCGATTTCCAAAAGACTGATTATTTCATTCACACTTGTTCTCGTCTTGCCAATCATTACACTCAGTACGATTTCATATCAGATTGCCAAAGAAGAATTAGATCATGAAATCATGTACGGAGCAAAAGCAAGAGTCAATGATATGAATGACATGATCGAGCAAAAGCTTTTGAATAAAGAAAACGCGGTGAAACTTTTTACTCAAACAACTACTGCTGCAGACTTTAAAAAGAAAAACCAGGACGAACTGTATGAGCATTTTGAAATATACAGCAAAATCAACGAAGATGATGTAGTTGGATTTTATGCAGCAAGTAAAAATCGTGATTTCATTCAGTTTCCTAAAGTAGACATGCCAAAAGGCTACGACCCAACAACACGCGATTGGTATCAGCAAGCGATGCAGGATGAAAAAGGTGAGCCAGTTGTCACCAATCCATACATTTCTGCTACAACAAACGGCATGGTGGTCACGATTGCCCAGCGCCTGAAGGACGGGTCGGGAGCGATCGGAATCGACATTGATGTGCAAGACATTGTTGATAAAATCAAAGAAATTAAAATTGGACGAGAAGGATATCCAATTATTGCAAATAAAAGCAAACAAATTGTAGCCCATCCAGAAGAAAAGTCAGGATCTGAGGTCACAGGAAATATTTCATCAATCCTTTACAGCGGCAAAGAAGGAACATCAACTTATGAGAATAAAGGAGAACAAAAACGTATCGTTTTTGTCACAAATGATTTAACAGGTTGGAAAATTGCTGGAACGATGTTTGTATCAGAAACAGAAGAAGCAGCACAGCCAGTTTGGAATTCTGCCATTATTCTTTTAATTTCTTCATTTATCTTTGGCGGTGTCGCTATCTTCTTCATTGTTCGCTCGATTACCATTGGACTGAGAAGGCTTGTTGATTTCTCAGAAAAAGTGAGTGAAGGGGATTTAACAGAAACCCTCGAAACCAAATCGAAGGATGAAATAGGAGATCTCACAAGAAGCTTCAGCAAGATGAGTGAATCTCTTCGTGACGTCATTCGCGCTGTACAGCAATCTGTCGACAACGTGGCTTCGGCTTCAGAGGAGCTGACGGCAAGTGCCAGCCAAACGAGTCAAGCAACAGAGCATATCACGATGTCAATTGAACAATTTTCAAATGGAAATGAAGCACAAAACGAGAAAGTCGAATCTAGTACGAATCAGCTTGTGGCAATGAACGAAGGATTACAAGATATGTCACAAACCTCATCTGAAGTGGCTGCTGTCTCTATTCAATCAACAGAAGCTGCTGGTCAAGGCGGCCGAATTGTTGAAAGCACAGCAAGCCAAATGAAACATATTGATACATCTGTACAAGAAGCAGAGCAGGTCATGAAAGAATTAGAATACAAGTCTAAAGATATTACGAGTATTTTAAATGTCATTAATGGCATCGCGGATCAAACGAATTTACTTGCGCTTAATGCAGCAATTGAAGCAGCAAGAGCAGGTGAATCAGGACGCGGATTCTCCGTCGTTGCAGAAGAAGTGAGAAAACTAGCAGTCCAATCCGCAGATTCAGCGAAAGAAATTGAGAAGCTCATCCAAGAAATTGTACTAGAAATTGCTAAATCTCAAGATATGTTCAAAGCAGTCAATCGAGAAGTAAACGCAGGACTCGGTATGACAGAGGAAGCAAAAGAAAGCTTCCAGCACATTTATGAGGCAGCAGAAGGAATGTCGAAAAAACTGTCGCAATTAAACGATACAGCCATTGACCTATCAAGCGGTTCAAAGCTTGTTTCACAAGCGATGCAGGAGATGCGCCAAGTCTCGAGAGAAAGCGCAGCAAACATTCAGGACATTGCGGCTTCTGCAGAAGAGCAGCTAGCATCTATGGAAGAAATTACGTCTTCTTCTGTGACACTTGCCAACATGGCAGAGGAACTAAAAGAGCTCACAAATCAATTTAAAATTAATTAAATAATGATGAAAAAGTATCCAGAATTGTCTGGGTATTTTTTTTATTTTTAAACGTCATTTCCAGCCTCTAAAAATACACCTTTCATCCGATAATAACTTTAGAGAAGTAAAGGGGGAAAGTTAAAATGGGAAAAATGATCCAATGGTTCAAAAAACCATCCATTTCAAAGAAATTAATCATTGCCTTTTTGGTCGTCCTTATTCTGCCAACTGTGGCACTGACAATTAGTGCGTTTTTTACATCAAAGACAGAGCTAGACAAACAGATTATGGGCAGTGCGATGAGTCAGGTTAATGCATTTGATACCTTAATCAATGAGAATATTGGCAACAAATCAGATGCTGTGACACTGTTTTCAGACTCGCTCAAAGCGTCTAATCTTCAAGAAAAAAATAGAAATGCGACCATTAAAGAATTACAGCAATTTGGAAAAATTAATGAAAAAGATGTATCCGCAATCTATGCAGGCTCTGAAAAGGGATTGTTTATGCAATATCCAGTTCAAAAGATGCCAGATGGCTACGATCCAAGAGAACGTCCATGGTATCAAGAGGCATTGAAAGCAGAAAACGGCAAACAAGTCATCACAAAACCATATGTAGCAGCATCCACAGGCAAAATGGTTATCACAATTGCCCAAAAAATGAAAGATGGTTCAGGTGTCATTGGTCTTGATATGGAAATTGACAGCCTGCTCCAAAAACTAAAAGAAATCAAAATTGGGCAAAAAGGCTATGCTTTCATCATGGAGAAAGATAAAACAGTTTTAGCAGATCCAACCCAAAAGCCAGGAAGTCAAGTCAATGAAAATCTAGCCAGTATTATTTTTAAAAATAAAGAAGGAAGCGGCAGCTATACCCTCAAAGGAACAGATAAAAAGGTTGCATATGTCACCAATGAATTAACTGGCTGGAAAATTGGTGGAACGATGCTCGTATCTGAAGTAGAAGAAGCGGCAAAGCCCGTTTTCAATACAGCCATTATCGTATTCAGTGTCACACTCATTGTTGCAGGAACCCTCATTTTCTTTATCGTCCGCTCTATTTCAAAAAGATTATCCAATCTTGCCCGCTTCTCGAAAAAAGTCAGCGAAGGTGATTTACGCGATAAGCTTCAGATCCAGTCAGATGACGAAATTGGACAAGTTGGTAAAGGCTTTAATACGATGATTGACTCATTGCGATCTCTCATTGGAGCCGTTCAAACTTCAGTCGAGAATGTCGCATCTTCATCAGAAGAACTGACTGCCAGCGCAGGACAAACAAGTAAAGCAACAGAGCATATTACACTAGCCATTGAACAATTCTCCAGCGGAAATGAAAGCCAAAATGATAAAGTCGAATTGAGCTCAGAAGAGTTAGAGGAAATGAACCGCGGTCTTCAGAATATGAATGAATCGGCTGAATCCATTACTGCTTCATCGATCAAATCAACAGATATCGCAGGGGAAGGCGGCCAGCTTGTTGAAAAAACCGCTTCTCAAATGAATGTCATTGATCAGTCCGTGAAAAAAGCAGAAAATGTCATCAGTGCACTTGAAAGTAAATCGAAAGACATTACCCAAATTCTGGGTGTCATCAATGGAATTGCCGATCAAACGAATTTACTTGCGCTAAATGCAGCGATTGAGGCAGCAAGAGCTGGTGAATCTGGCAGAGGCTTCTCCGTTGTAGCAGAAGAAGTAAGAAAACTGGCGGTTCAATCTGCCAACTCGGCAAAAGAAATTGAGAATTTGATTAAAGAAATCGTGCAAGACATCGACGTATCACAGGAAGTATTCACTGCGGTGAATCGAGAAGTTCAATCAGGCCTAAGCTTCACTGAACAAACGAAAGTAAGCTTCCACAATATTTTCGAAATGACAAAAGAAATTTCTGACCAGCTTCAAACAATGAATCAAACCGTTGTTCAGCTTTCAAAAGGCTCGGCACATGTGTCAGAGGCTGTTCGTGAGATCGCAGACGTATCACGTGAAAGCTCGGCAAATATTCAAGACATTGCTGCTTCAGCAGAAGAACAGCTGGCATCAATGGAAGAAATCAGCTCGTCCTCTGCCACACTCTCTTCTATGGCAGAAGAATTACGCGATTTAATTAGCAAATTTAAGGTTGAATAGACAGGAAGAAAAGAGCCTCCAGATAGAGGCTCTTTTTCATTGAGTAAATCAAAAGAAATGGGTAATTATACTTATTTTTTGGATTTTTTGAACATTATTCCTTGAAAAATAATTCATATTACCTAAGAATAGAAGAGGAAGACCACAAATCATAAATCAAAAGGAGTAGAGTCATGAAAAAAATCAACTTTTTTAAGCACTTTACGATGTCGAAGAAATTAATTACTGCATTCTTAGCGATTCTCCTAGTGCCAATTCTCGTATTGGCTGCATTTTCTTATGAAGTGGCATCAAAGTCTCTTAATGATGAGATTATGTCTAGTGCTGCAAATGGTGTTCAACAATTAAACGAACTCATTAATAAAGATATACAGCCTAAAATTGACATGGTTTCATACTTATCTAAATCGATCAAAAAGGGTGAATTGACTGCTAAAAACAAAGATTTACTCAAAGTGAAATTAGAGCAATTATCGGAAACAGATGACGATGTAGTAGAAGTATTTGTTGCAGATCAAAATGGTAAACTAACTGAATATTCGGAGATTCACAAAGGTAATGCAAAGAGCGCAAAAAATGAAACTTGGTTTCAGAAATCGATGGAAGAGAAGAAACTCATCATTTCAGATCCTTTTGCCGATAAGTCATCAGATGACCTGTTCATCACAATATCAGAACAGCTAGCAGATGGATCTGGTGTGATCGGGGTGAATGTACGCTTAAATACGGTTGTAAAAGATACAAACAGCATCAAAATTGGCCAAGAAGGCTATGCGTTTATCGCCACATCAGATCAGCGTTATGTGGCCCATAAAACCGATAAGGCGGGGACAAAGCTGACTGGTGACTTCATCTCAAAACTATATGATAAAAAAGAAGGCAGCTTTGAATATGAATACAATGGCCAGCCGAAGCAAATGTTTTTTGCCACAAATGAAGCAACCGGCTGGAAGCTAGCTGGAACGATGTATGTGAATGAAGTAAAAGAAGCCGCACAGCCAGTGCTCGACTTAACAATGATTATCCTTGCGGCTGCGATTGCCATTGGCGGAATCGCGATTTATTTTATTATTAAATCGATTCGAAAGCCACTGATAGAGCTCTCTGAATCGGCTGAGAAAATCAGTCAAGGTGATTTGACCCAGCATATTGAAGTTCGTACGCACGATGAAATTGGTAAGCTAGCGCAGAGCTTTAACGACATGTCAGCAAAGCTGAAGCAAGTCATTCAAGCTGTCCAAAATTCCATTGAAAATGTGGCTGCTTCGTCTGAAGAGTTAACGGCAAGTGCAGGACAGACAGCTCAAGCGACTGAGCATATCACATCATCTATTGAACAGTTCTCAAACAGCACTGAACATCAAAATGATATGATCGAAAAAAGCTCAGTCCAGTTAAACGAAATGGATCGGAGCTTATCGCATATGGTCGACACAACCTCTCATATGATGGAATCGTCGATCGAATCGAGCAGAACCGCTCAGGCTGGAGGAGAACTCGTTCAAAAAACAGCAGGTCAAATGCAAACCATAGAGCAGGCAGTAAAAGAAGCAGAGCTTGTCATTGCAGGCTTGGAGCAGAAATCAAAGGATATTACAAACATTCTTGGGGTCATCAACGGTATTGCGGATCAAACGAATCTCCTTGCTTTAAACGCTGCGATCGAAGCCGCACGAGCAGGTGAAGCAGGCAGAGGTTTCTCTGTTGTCGCAGAAGAAGTCCGCAAATTGGCAGAGCAGTCAGGAAGCTCTTCAAAAGAAATTGAAAGCCTGACGAACGAAATTGTGGAGGAAATAGAAAAATCGCAGAAAATGTTTAAACAAGTAGCAGGTGAAGTACAATCTGGATTAAACATTACAGATGAAACGAAAGTGAGTTTTGAGAAAATCACTGATAAAACATCAGAAATGACAGAACAAATGAAACAAATGAACGGATCAGCCAAAGAGCTATCGCATGGCTCAAATGATATTTCTCATGCGGTGAATCAAATCAAAGAGCTCTCAAGAGAAAGCTCAGCAGGCTTCCAAGATATCGCGGCATCAGCAGAAGAACAGCTTGCATCTATGGAAGAGATCAGCTCATCCTCTGCCACTTTATCTCAGATGGCAGAAGAACTAAGGGAGCTCATTAAACAATTTAAAATGTAAGAGGAGAGTAGCGAAACACCTGACGTCAAAACGTCAGGTGTTTTTCCATTCGATGCATATAAATTGGGTAATTTGGACTTATTTAGACTTTAATAAGTTAAAAAAGTAAAGAACCTAGTAGTACTTCCGATATATATACTATCTTACTAAAAGGAGTTTTCTTTTTTATGAAATTCATACAGTATTTCAGAAAGCCATCTATTTCAAAAAAGCTCGTATTCTCTTTCTTATTTATTCTTTTATGCCCAATCATCGTATTGGCATTCTCTTCATACCATACGGCAAGCACCTCCTTAAATGATCAAATTATGCAAAGCGCTAAGGAAAACGTAGAGCAGCTAGATAAAAATATTACGAAGGTTGTAAAAGTGAAAACAGACGCAGCCGATTTCTTTAGCAAATGGATCACGGAGAAAAAGCTCAAGCAAAAAGGAACGACCGATATTCAAGGACGCTTTGAGCAGTTCATGAGCATGAATGATGACACAGAAGGCATTTTTGTCGCTTCAAGTGACGGTAAAGTGTTTTCAAGATATCCTAATCAAAAAATGCCTGCCGATTATGTCGCAACTGAGCGTGATTGGTATAAAGACGGCTGGGCGAAAAACGGTGAGCTGTCTGTTTCAGCACCATATGCAACGGCTTCAACCGGTACACTTGTGGTGACCATCTCTAAAAAATTAGAGGATGGATCAGGCGTCATCGCGATGAACCTAGACATTGCGAATCTAGTTAAAGAGTCCAATAGCATTAACATTGGGAAACAAGGCTTTGCCTTTATTGGAAGTCCAGATCGCACATATGTGGCGCATCCAAAGAAAAAAGCAGGAACAAAAATATCTGGTGGTGAATGGTTAGAAAAACTGTATTCACAAGATAACGGAGCTATGAGCTACATGTTTGAAGGAAAAGAAAAGCAAATGGAGTTCACCACAAACAAGGCGACTGGCTGGAAGATTGTCGGGACGATGTTTGTCAGTGAAGTAGAAGAAGCTGCACAGCCAGTCTTTAACATGGCCGCTATTATTTTAACAGGCGCGCTTATCATTGGCGGGATTCTAATCTTCTTTATCATCCGTTCCATTACAAAACCACTTTCCACTCTTGTCTCTTCTTCGAAGAAGATCAGTCAGGGAGATTTGACAGAAAAAATTGATGTTCGCTCAAAAGATGAAATTGGACAGCTTGGCACAAGCTTTAATGAAATGAGTGAGTCCCTAAGAGATGTCATTCAAGCTGTACAAACATCTGTTGAGAATGTCGCTTCATCATCTGAAGAACTGACGGCGAGCGCAGGTCAAACAACAAAAGCAACCGAACATATTACATCATCTATTGAAACATTCTCAAACGGCAACGAAAATCAAAGCGAAATGGTGGAGCAAAGCGCGGCTCATTTAAAACAAATGAATGAGGGTCTGAACGAAGTTGCCGAAACGTCTGATGTTATCACATCGTCATCTATTCAATCAAAAACAGTTGCGGAAACAGGCGGACAGCTTGTGGAGCAAACTGTTGGCCAAATGAAGACGATTGACCATTCAGTGAAAGAAGCTGAAGGCGTGATCAACGGGCTAGAGCATAAATCAAAAGATATCACAAACATCTTAGGCGTGATTAACGGTATTGCGGATCAAACGAATTTACTTGCACTAAATGCCGCCATTGAAGCAGCACGCGCAGGCGAGTCAGGCAGAGGATTCTCTGTTGTTGCCGAAGAAGTGCGTAAACTAGCGGTTCAATCATCGGATTCAGCAAAAGAAATTGAAAAGCTTGTAAATGAAATCGTCACTGAAATTGAAACATCTCAAAATATGTTCAAAGCAGTGAATGAAGAAGTGAAGAATGGTCTTACAATTACAGATCAAACGAAAGAAAGCTTCTCACAAATAAATGAACAAACAGCGGAAATCGCAGCAAGAATGAATGAAATGAATACAACGGTGCGCGAGCTGTCGAAAGGATCTGAGCAAATTTCTAAAGCAGTGAATGAAATTGCAGATGTATCAAGAGAGAGTTCAGCAAGCATCCAAGATATCGCAGCATCTGCTGAAGAGCAGCTTGCTTCTATGGAAGAGATTAGTTCTTCATCTACGACTCTTTCCCAAATGGCGGAAGAATTACGTGATTTAATTAAAAAATTCAAGATTAGTGAATAAGGTTAAGTGGTTCTCCTCAAGGGGAACCGCTTTTCTTTTTAACAGGACATCTCGTACAATAGAGGAAATCGAAAGAAGAGGAGAGATAGTATGCGTTTATCAGATAAGAAGGTCATTGCGTTTGTCAGCGATGATTTTGAAGATTTAGAGCTGTGGTATCCGGTTCTGCGATTAAGAGAAGAGGGAGCAACTGTCCATCTTGTAGGTGAAAAAGCAAATCATGAGTACATCGGGAAGTATGGTGTGCCGGCGGTATCCGATGCAGATTTTTATTCCATTCAAGCTGATGATTATGATGCTGTGCTTGTCCCTGGTGGATGGGCGCCTGATAAACTGCGCCGTTATCCAGAAGTATTAGACATCGTCCGTACATTTGATGCGAAGGCAAAACCAATCGGTCAGATTTGTCATGCCGGCTGGGTGCTGATATCAGCAGGAATCCTGAAAGGCAGACAAGTGACAAGTACACCTGGTATTAAAGATGATATGACAAATGCTGGTGCGGACTGGTTCGATGAGGCAGTCGTCACAGATGGCCACCTCATCTCCAGCAGACGCCCTCCTGACCTTCCGCCGTATGTGAAAGCATTTGCGGATGTGTTAGCGGCAAAATAAATAACTGACACAAAACGTAAAAAAACAAAGGGCGAACAAATCAATCATTCGCCCTTTGTTCATCATTTCATGCCCTACCATGCCCTATACATTTTGTCTGTCGGCAGGATACATCACGCCCATTTGTCTTCTCGCTTCGTCCATGACGGACATGGTTTGAACAGATAAGGCAAATGTATTGACCGGAGACTGCCCCATTCCCTGCTGAATACACTCAATAAAATGATTCATTTCATAAGACATAGCTGGCTGATCATCTTTGAGAGAGATGTCAGTTTGATGTCCGTCACGGTCATATATCGTAATTTGTGAAGGACGGTGGAATTGATCAATCACCATTGTAGCATCCTCGCCTTGAATTTCAGCCGATAAATGAGACGTTGAAATCTTAGAATGAAAAAGAAGTGCTTGATGCCCGTCATACTGTAAAAGGACTGAACCGTTCCCATCCACACCAGAAGAAAGCTTATAGCCTCTCGCGGTGATTTGATTCGGCAGACCAAATAAGGATATGACTGGGTAAACGAGGTACACCCCGATATCCATTAAAGAACCATTGGATAGCTCAGGCTTAAAGGCATTTGGAAGCTCGCCGCTTCGATAGGCATCGTATCTTGAAGAATATTTACAGTAATGCGCGACCACTTGCCTGATAGGTCCAAGCTGATCAAGATGCTGTTTGATTTGAAGGAAGTTAGGCAGAAATGTCGTTTTCATCGCTTCCATCAAACAAACGTGATGTTTTTTCGCTGTGGCAATCATTTCTTCCACTTCTTTTCGATGAGAGGCGAATGGTTTTTCGCATAAAACATGCTTTTGATGCTCCATCATCAACATGGCTTGCTCTTTATGAAGGGCATTTGGACTCGCAATATACACGGCATCAAACGTATCACTTTCCGCCATTTGTTGTAAGTTCGTAAAAACCGTATCAATCCCATATTTTTCGGCAAAGGCCTGTCCTTTTTCAGCGGACCGTGAATAGACGGCTGTACATGTAAAATCAGCTAGTTCTTCACCAGCTTGTAAGAACCGATCTGTAATCCAGTTCGTTCCGATGACAGCAAATCGAATCATGTGATTCCCTCCTTCTGCTTTTCTCTGATTATACATGCTTTGAAAGCGTTTGTATGAAAGAATATTCTTTTTATTGATAAGCGGATGAAACCTTTATATAGGCTGAAACGTCTTACATAAAGGATATAAATGTACGAAAAGTGGGTAGTTTCTTCCTTCTTCGGGTAATACTCAGGATAGAAGGGAGAGAAGGAAACATGAAGCGCGTCCTGCATATAGGAAGTACATACATCTTTGCGCTTTTATTCATAGCGGCTGGTATTTTTCATGTGATAGAGCCGAGCGGCTTTGCCCGCATGATGCCAGGCTGGCCATTTCCATATGTAATGGTCTATGCGACTGCATGTTTTGAATGGCTGCTGGCCGTGCTGCTGCTTTTGCCAAATGTCAGGATTACAGCGGCAAAATCCATTGCTGTCTATCTTGTACTCATTTTCCCTGCAAACTTATTTGCTGCTCGTGAGGGAATACCATTTCCAGGTCAAGAAAATACAGAACAAGCCTTGCTATGGATAAGGCTTGTTGGACAGCCGATTCTCATTGTATGGGTGATGTCTATTGCAAAATGGGAAAAAAAGCTGAAACAATGACCACCATATCATGATCAAGTAGTGTACAATTTACTCATAAAATAGCCCGTGTTTGGAGGAACGATATGAACTCTATGCAAATGTGGAGCAGTCGATTTAGAAAATTTTTTCTTGATAACAAGTTTGTTCTCTTTTTACTCGTCCTGTTATTAATTGGATTGAATATCCTTGTTTTCATGAAAACATCATTTATTTTCACACCGCTCATTGTACTCGTCAAAACCATTGCCTTACCGATTATTTTAACGGGGGTCGTGTATTATTTATTAAATCCAATTGTCAACTTGCTAGAGAAAGCAAGAATCAAGCGGATCTATTCCATTTTGCTTTTATATATTGTCATTATTGGGATTATTACAGTGACCATCGTGTCCATTATTCCTTTTTTACAAGCTCAAACCATGAGTCTCTTTCATAATCTTCCGAAATACGTCGATACAGTAGAAGATCAAATTAGACAATTAACAGGAAGTAACTTTATTAATCAAGTGCAAAACTCGATGAACTTTAACGTGTCTGAATTAGTAAGTAAAGCATCCAGTCAAGCGACGAAGATTTTGGAAAGCACCTTTACCGGTGTAGGAACATTCTTAGGGGCGCTCACAGAAGTCATCATCTCGATCGTGACTGTGCCGTTTATTCTGTTTTATCTATTAAAAGACGGTAAAAAGCTGCCTGACTATCTATTGAAATTTTTCCCAAGTAAAATGAGGGAACATACACATATCATGCTTCACGAAATGAACCACCGTCTAAGCTCGTATATTCGCGGACAGATCATTGTCAGCTTCTGTATCGGTGTTCTTCTGTTAATCGGTTATATGATCATTGGACTTGACTATGCGCTGCTGCTCGCTATCATTGCTGCATGTACAAGCATAGTGCCTTACCTTGGTCCAACAATTGCGATTACACCAGCGATTGTGATTGCACTTGTGACGTCACCAGTAATGCTGCTAAAACTCATTATAGTCTGGACAGTGGTTCAGCTCGTTGAAGGGAAATTCATTTCTCCTCAGGTGATGGGGAAAAACCTTCATATTCATCCCATTACGATTATTTTTGTTATATTAACAGCTGGTAAATTGTTCAACGTGGTCGGCATCATTGTCGCTATTCCGACGTATGCCGTTCTGAAGGTCATCACGACTCACTTATTTGATTGGTTCAAAATGCGGTCTAATTTGTATAAAGAAGAAAAGGTTTGATGTCATAATCTTTTTTTGAAAAAAATATAGTATCATAAAGACGAGCTTTCGATGAAGGAAGCTTGTCTTTATGTGGACATAGATGTTTGGCGTGTTCAAAAGATCAGAATTGAAAGGAAAGAAAATCATGAATCTATGGGATTTATTCGTGGCACTGGTTTTAGGAATTGTCGAAGGATTAACAGAGTACGCACCTGTTTCATCTACAGGTCACATGATCATTGTCGATGATCTTTGGTTAAAATCAAAGGAAATTATTACGCCAGAAGCGGCCAACACATTTAAAGTCGTGATTCAGTTAGGCTCAATTTTAGCTGTCATGATCGTGTTTAAAGATCGTATTTTAAACTTATTGGGCTTAAAGAAAAATATCACCGAAGAGCAAAAGCGCAGCGGGCATAAACTGACTATCGCCCAAATTGCAGTTGGACTTGTTCCAGCCGTCATTTTAGGATTCTTATTTGAAGATTATATTGATAAATACTTATTTGACGTCAGAACAGTCGCTGTCGGTTTGATTTTAGGGGCAGTTCTGATGCTTGTCGCTGACTGGATCAATAAACGGAAAACAGAAACAAGCTCTGTCGATAACATGACTTACAGACAGGCGCTTTATATTGGACTGTTTCAATGTTTAGCATTATGGCCAGGATTTTCGCGCTCAGGTTCAACGATCGCAGGCGGGGTTATTCTTGGTTTGAATCACCGTGCTGCGGCAGACTTTACATTTATCATGGCGATGCCGATTATGGCAGGAGCAAGCTTGTTAACCCTTGTGAAAAATGCCGAATATTTAACACCGGATATGCTGCCATTCTTTATCGTCGGCTTTGTGAGTGCGTTTGTTGTGGCTCTCTTTGTTGTTCGATTCTTCCTAAAACTGATCAATAAAATCAAACTGGTGCCTTTTGCGATATACCGAATTATCCTAGGTGTGATTTTATTTATCCTGTTCATGTAATACTGTAAACTACTCTTTTATAAGAGTAGTTTCAGCGTGTAGACAAACCCTCGCATTCTTTGTCAGTCCTGCGCGCTGGTGCTCACGAATGTCAAATTCGCTCCGCGCCAGTGCTCATCCTTCCTAGACTGCAAAGGTTTTCTATCATGCTGAAAAAAAGACAAAGAGCTAAAATAAACATCATTTTAGCCCTTTGTCAACAATCTGAAAAAACTACTCTTTTATAAGAGTAGTTTTTTTGTGATTTCGCCTAATTAAACAGTAAAAATACCCTCTTAATTGGTAGAATAAGAATTTTTTTCATAAATTAGTGTTTAAGAGACAGATGAGGGGGTAGTACATAAACATACCAATTAAAGGAGGAGTTAGAAATAATGAGAAAAACAAGCAAAATGTTTGTTGGTTCTGTCATCGCTACGTCAATGATTGCTGCCCCTCTATCTCTTACGACTTTTGGTCAAACGGCTGAAGCTGCTACAACAACAGGTGTTGATGGAAGTGTCTCAATTGATCCAGTAGCCATTGCCGATAAAATTGAACAAGCAGTAAAATCATCTCAAAATCGTGATGGATTCGTAAAAAATGCGGCATACAGTGCGTTCTATGAAGCAGGTCAAAACTACAACGTAGTTGTCCAAAACTTAAGCCAAGACCACGACTTTAGCGGTCTGAACAATGTTGTCTACTATGATAGTGTTGAATATGACGGTATTACGTTTGGTATTTGGGTATTTGAAGATGGTACGTTTGTCAACAATGGTGACGGTGGATATATTAACTGGACGTTTGTTGGCAGCTTTGACCGAGAAGATGGAAGCGGAACTGTCGATTTTCATAAAAGATTCTAATCTTAAAAGTCTGCCGGTGAATCGGCAGACTTCTTTTATAACGCACATTCTTCTATTTCAAACCCTAAATCCTCAATGATGTGATGATCCGTTTGGACTTGCTGGCCTTTTGTTGTTAAATAATCACCAACAAAAATGGAATTTGCGGCATACAGTGCGAGCGGCTGGAGTGTCCGTAAATTAAACTCTCTGCCTCCGGATACCCGAATTTCTTTTGTTGGGTTGACAAATCTCATCATTGCCAGCACTTTCAATGCTTTGATCGGGTGTGTTCGTTTTTGATGCTCAAGCGGTGTTCCTTCGATGGCATGAAGAAAGTTGACTGGAATTGAATCCGCATCAAGTGCTCTGAGCGCAAAAGCCATTTCAACAATTTGCTGATTGGTTTCACCCATTCCAATAATGACCCCTGAGCAAGGTGACATGCCAGATTGTTTGACCTGCTCAATGGTCGACACGCGGTCATCGTATGTATGAGTTGTCGTAATGTGAGCATGATGATCATGATGTGTATTGATATTGTGATTATACCGATGAACACCCGCTTCCTTCAGCCGCTTCGCTTTTTCTTCATTTAATAACCCAAGACAGGCACACACCTTCAAAGGCATTGTTTCAGTGATCTCCTTGACTGCTGCTGTGACTTCATCTAATTCCCTATGAGAAGGCGCTCTCCCGCTTGCCACAATACAATAAGTCCCGGCTTTTCTTTTGAGAGCTTCACGCGCACCAGCTACAATGGTCTTTTGATCAAGCATTGTATATCTTTCAACTGGTGCTTTTGAAATCATCGACTGTGAACAATATCCACAGTTCTCAGGGCAATATCCACTTTTCGCGTTAAAAATCATATTTAATTTCACCTTTTTTTGAAAAAAATGAAATCGCACTTGATAGGCTGCATGCATAATAGGTAACAATTCTCTATCGTCAGCTTCAAGAATGTCTAGACCCTCTTGCGCCGTGATCGGTTCATTTTTCATCGCCTTCTCCGCTATTGCTTCCCAAGACAAAGACAGCTGCTCTCTCATCATGAATGCCCCCTTAATATGTTAACTTATATTTATTAAAAGTTAACATATTGGGCGGATGTTGGCAATCATGATTCAGATGAAACCAACTCTAAACACCAAAAGGCGATGACTTCATGTCATCGCCTTTAGATATGTAAAGCTAGATTGTTTATCGAACAGTAATATAGTTAATCACAAGCTCGCCTAGTGAATTATAGTAGGAAACTGTTACAGAACCGCGTTGTACAGCGCGAATCCAAGTGAAGTTTGGAGCTGTTTGATCTAATTGAATCGCATACGTTGCACCCGACACAGAAATTTGGTTTGCTGGAAGAGAGACGGCGATTGAAGAACCTACAGAAAGTGTACGGTTCACCGTAATTACTTTATTCATAATAGGAGCTTTTGCTATGACTGGTTCTTTTGGCTGTGCAGCTGCATGAGCACCTTCAGTTTGAGAGAACGTAAGAGCACCTACAGCAGCTAAAGACAATGTACAGATTTTCATGAATTTTTTCATCGGTAACACTCCTTTTTTTGGTATATACATATATTAATAATAATAGAATTATTTGTCAATTAATATATATGAAAAAAAGAGTAATTATGGTGAAAATTGTCACATATTTGTTGGAAAAGACATGATTTTTTATTCATATGCTATTTCTTTTTTAAGGGAAAAAGAGGTATAAAAAAAGCTGGGTTTGTCCCAGCGTAAAGCAGATGAAAAGAGATGATCAATTGTCGTCACGCTTTTTTGGCTGACGACCTTTTTGCTTCTCTTTCTCTCTAATGTAGTTAATAAAATCGATGGTTTGTCTTCGTGCTTCTTCGGAAAAATCTGAGGCTGCTTTAAACGCAATTTGCAAATCAGGATCGTCTGCAAGATCGTCATCGGGTCTGCCTTTGTCCTTACCTGTGAGAAGATAATCGGTTGAGACCCCATATAACTCGGCAATTTTCACAATCATTTCACCGTCGGGTTTTCTCAAGCCGTATTCCCAGTTTGCATAAGTGGACATTGCCTTTAATCCGAGTTTTTTAGCAACTGTTGACTTGCTCCATCCATGCTTCTCTCTTAATTCAGTTAGAATCTTCCCAGTCAAATTATCCATCAGAAACACCTTTTTTCATGTTATGAATAAATTTTATCATGAATTACACGGAAAAGATAAATAAATACACAAAAAGAATAAAAATGCGGTTGACTTACTCGTTTCGTGTATATTATCATAATGAATATAACTTACACATATTGAGTAAGAGGTGGAAAGATGAAACTTGAAAATTTACGAGAAGAGCGCATATTGCAAGGAAAAACACAAACCTATATGGCGAAAAAATTGGGATATAAGTACACAAGCGGCTATGCGAATATCGAAATGGGCAGAACGAAGCCTAGCTTAGAAATAGCAAAGCATATTGCAGATCTGCTGAATACCGGGGTTCAAGAGCTTTTTTTTTGGCCAAAAGTTACACGAAAAGAGTAATCCTTTAAAAGAAGATCGGTTCTTAGAAAAGGGGAGACGAGCAGAATGAATATTGAACATCCAATGGTGACTCAGATGAGTGACTTTGGTTATCCAAAAAGCTATTGGTTATATGACATGAAACGATATGGATACCAAACAGAAATTGAGGACAGCTTGGAGGGAGCTGAAGAAGATGAGACATCAGCTGACGTTTGATGCTAGAAAAGAAGCGCAGCTTTGTTTAGACCAAGCTGGCGGCTGTATCGCCTTTCATCGTCAGAAACCAATGTTTGTTTTTGCCACAGCAGAAGAGAAAGAGACATATATGACCCTCCTGGAGGCTAAGGTCGATGATACAAAAAAGGAGGAATCAGGGCAACGTGAAACGATGGAAGCAAATCATGACATTTTTGAAATGCTTGCTCAAAGCGAGTAAAAACGAACAAGACATCCGCCAGTGGTCAAAGGATGACGGGAGATCATAACATGGTCATCCATTTAATTATTGAACATGAGCATTTGTTAACAAAAGAGACATTGATGAAAAGATTACGATCAGCTGCAAAAGGGCAATGCCCGCAAAAATTAAAAGGCGCACTATCACTTGAAATTCGTTTATTTGATCACATGCCATTTGACATAGCTGACTGCCAAAAAAAGCGTACATACGCAGAAAAAGGGTTGATACGCCCAGTACACGTCAGCATCTTTCAGCCGAATCTACAGCATATTCAAGAAGCACTTCATTCTATAGCTGATGAAGTCCCTCTGCAGATGGTCGATTTAAGAGTTTCCCAGTTTTATAGTATGTGTCCAAGAGTTGAAATCATTATCAATACGGTAGGTGGTGGCACGAGGCCATCACCAAAAAAGGAGACAAGCAGATGAACGAGCCAAAACAACTATTCATTCAAGAAAACCAAACATTTGTCGGTGAGATGGAAAAAGGAAAAATTCAAGTCATCGTGTTAGATGGGAATGTAGGAACGGCTTATAAAATGGATGTACCTGAACATGGAAAAACCATTATTCAAACGGCAAAAGGTCATTTTGCAAGAGTAGATCACGAGATTGGTTTTAAAATCAGCTAACTGACTGAACACATCAAAGCACAATATTATGTCCAAGACGGAAAGCCTGCGGACACTGATCAAGACCCTGCTAAAAGGGGGCCTGATTGGTGTCCGTTTTTTATTTTCTTAAAAAAAGGGAGAGAGCCAATATGCAAGATTTACTCATTGAATATAAAAGAGCTTTAAAGAATGCTAGAAAACAATATGAACCATTTAAAGAAAAAGAAGAACATCAGCTGTCCGTTCAAGACAAGCATGATAAAAAAATGATCGCCAGTATGGTAAGCGATCTGGAATACGTAGTAGAATGGCTTCAAATCGGAAGAGAGCCAGGTGCGCGCAGAGGATTAGACAGACGTTCAGTCTATCAGCGTACCATTCTCGCAAATCCAGAAGTGTTAGAGGCTTTATCACATGAATATACCCTTATTCAAGAGAAAGAAAGAGAAGTCAGTGAGAGAGACAAAAGACGAATTGATGAAGCTTTGTCTGTTTTAACAGATCGAGAAAAGGACGTATTCTTTATGCACACAACACAAGGGTTATCGTTTAGCGAGATTGCGGTTATGCTGGATGTCAAAAAAGGAACTGTCCAAAAACATATGGAAAGAGCGCGGACGAAGATGTCCAAAAAAGTACAAGAACGCCTATTCAGAGCTGCTGAATAGGCGTTTTTTCTATCCGAAAATAAATCAGTGAAAGCTTGTCTTACAGTTGCCACCTATAGTTAGAAAGACCAAACGAATGTTTGCTAGCCCTACACAAATGATTCCTTCAGAGGGAATCATTCGAATTAAAAGGAGGCGGCAGGTGAATGTAAATGAAAGATAAACGGATAGAGGCCAAGCAGGATTATATGAAGGGGATGACGTACCAGCAAATTGCTGATCATTACAATGTCTCGATCCATACCGTCAAATCGTGGAAAAGGCGATACGGATGGCAAAGACAAAAAACTTCGTCAAAGCAAGCACACTCGATTTTCAATCAATTTCTTTCAGATGAAACGATTGAAATCATGGAGAAAATGGATGGACGCACATCGCTTGATTTAATCTGGGATCAAATTCAAATTCAATATGCAGCCATTATTCGGGCGCAGCGAATCATGTATGTAGCAGATCAAGAGGACATGATCAAAGAGCTGAAAAAGGCGGCATACATGCCTTCTTCATTAGAAGAAACAGGAGAAGGCATTCAGACAGAACTAGACATCACCTCAGAAGAATATTCGTTTCAATTTTCATGGGATCGGCATGCGACGTTTTTAAATGCACAATCCCGTGCAATGGGTGAACTCAGGCGTTTAATAAAACAGTTTGAAGAGCTCGCACATGCGAAGGATGAACGAAGATTAAGGCTGAAGCAAATTGAACTGACAATCGAAAAAACGAAAAAAGCAGTGCGTGAAGAAAAAGAGGAAGATCTTCAAATCATGATCAAGCGAAAAGAGGACGACTCATGACGCCATTGATTGAAAAAGAAGTCAATCCTCATTTTGAACACTTTCTATTCGATTGGAATCAAAAGTTTCAATTTTTAGTAGGAGGCTATGGCTCATCCAAAAGCTATCACATTGCTTTAAAGCTTGTCTTAAAACTGCTGGAAGAAAAGCGGACAGCACTTGTCATTCGAGAGGTGTATGATACGCACCGCGAATCAACCTTTTCTTTATTACAAGAGATCGTCAGCGACCTCGGCATCGACCACGTGGTAAAGTGCCGAAGTTCGCCGCTTGCACTAACATTTCGAAACGGCAGCAGCATCCTATTTAAAGGACTGGACAAGCCTGAAAAATTGAAATCGATCAACAACATTTCGATCATTTGGATTGAGGAATGTTCAGAGGTTTCTTATGAAGGCTTTAAAGAGCTGCTTGGAAGGCTGAGGCATCCATCCTTACCGCTTTATATGATGTTATCGACGAATCCTGTTGGTCAGGATAATTGGACGTACAGACATTTTTTTCGAGATGAACAGCTGAAGCGATTTGTTTTAGATGACGAAACATTATACAAAAAGCGAACCGTTGTCATCAAGGATACGTATTACCATCACTCCACGGCGGAAGATAACCTATTCCTTCCTAAAAGCTACGTGAAGCAGCTGGATGAGCTGAAAGAGTATGATCCAGATCTCTATCGCATTGCGAGGAAGGGGTATTTCGGCATTAATGGCACAAAGGTTTTTCCTCAATTTGAGGTGAGAAGCCATTCTGATGTATTAGAAGCCATTCAGCAGATTGACAGACCGCTGAAACGAGCAGGCATGGATTTTGGATTTGTTGAATCATACAATGCGCTCATTCGGTTAGCTGTCGATCATGAAAAAAAGTACTTATATATTTATTGGGAATATTACGACCGCGGGAAAACAGATGATGAAACAGCCACTGACTTGAAAGAGTTCATTGAATCAAAGGAACTGATTAAAGCCGACGCAGCCGAACCTAAAACCATTCACTATTTTCGGCAGCGCGGCTTTCAAATGGTAGCGGCACATAAGTTCCAAGGCTCACGTTTGCAGTATACAAAAAAAATCAAACGGTTTAAGAAAATTATTTGTTCTGATGCTTGTCCATATACCATCTATGAACTTCAATCACTAACCTATAAGGCAGATAAGGATGGACGTCTAGAGGAAGATGAATTTCAAATCGATCCGCACACTTTATCAGCCATCTGGTATGCGCTGGATGATTATGAAGTGACAGATTTGAAGCAGACCGCCTCAGAGCGTGTCCGTCCACACAGAGAGAGGAGGTCCATACAATGAAACAATTGAAAGCAACCATTATGAAGGCAAACATGTCTGATCATACAAAACAAATGTATGCAGATGAATTTTCCTACGAAAAAGATGACATTGTTCCCCCGCCTTACAATATCAATGAATTAAAAAGCATGGCAGAATATTCAACCATTCTTCAGCAATGTATTGATGCGTATAAGACCAATATTTTAGGCTTTGGTTTTGGTGTAGAATATGCCTTTGACTTTAATGCAGAAGGTGTGAAACCGGCAAAAAAGAAAGCAGCAGAGAAGGAATGGACAAGGCTTGAAGAGTTTACGAAATACATGAACTATGATGAGTCTGCTGATGTGGTGCTTGGCTATGTCATCGAAGACCGGGAGAAAACGGGGAATGGTTTTTTAGAGGTTCTCCGAGATGGTCAGGGAAAGCCGGCAGGAATCGAGTATTTAGATGCGCTCCATATCCGTATTTGCAAGCTTAGTGAGCCAGTTGACGTTGAATTCCGGCATACAGAAAACGGCGAATTGAAAACAATGAATCGAAAGAAACGATTCCGTAAATATGTGCAGGTGATCAATGAAAAGAAAGTCTTCTTCAAGGAGTATGGTGATCCGCGCATTTTACATTGTGAAACAGGCAAATACGATGACACCACCCCAGAGCCGCTGCGCGCAACAGAAGTGATTCATTTTAAAATAGGCAGTGGAACGTATGGGATTCCCCGCTGGATTGGCAACATCGTCAATATGTATGGGGCACGCAAGGCAGAAGAATTGAACTATCTTTATTTTAAACAAGGGCGGCATGTACCTGGTGCCATCATTGTCGAAAATGGAATGCTGTCTGAGTCTTCCTATCAGCAGCTTCAGGATTATATGGACGATATTGAAGGCTCTGATCATGCACATAAATTTCTATTGCTTGAAGTCGAAGGTCTCCCGACGGAAAAAGGGTTAACTGGAGAAGAAGATGTCTCAAATGTCAAAGTGAACTTCAAATCCCTAGCAGAGATCTTGCAAGAAGATGCACTCTTTTTAGAATACGATGAAAAAACAAGAAACAAAATCCGATCTGCTTTTCGCCTGCCGCCTATTTACACAGGTGAGTCTCAAGACTATAACAAAGCGACAGCCGATACGGCGCGAAAAACAACAGAAGAACAGGTATTTCAGCCTGAACGGCATCTCATCACAGGAAAGCTCAATACCCTTTTCTTGCCGGATCTTGATATTTGGCATGTTCGTTTCCTATTAAATGGTCCTGACTTTAGAGATCCATTAGAGATTGCCAAGGTTCTGACACCGTTTATTCAGGCTGGGGCAGTGTCACCAAACGATTTGCGAGATCTAGCAGGACGTATCCTTGGGAAAACGTTAGAGGAATGGCCGGAGGATCTCTATCACAGACCTTTAGAAAGCCGCATGACATCAGCCGAACAAGAGCCTCAACGAGAGGCCAATCAGTTGAAGAAATAAACCGAAGCGCATGCGCTTTTTTGAAAGGGGGTGAACATATGCCAAGAGAATTAAAAAACGCAAAAATTACGCATGTTTCCTATGTGGACAGAGCCGCAAACAAAAAGAAATTCTTTTTGATGAAGGCAAAGAAAAGCCAGCCTGACTTTCAAAAGGAGGTTAGTGTGCTGACAAAGGCAGAAGATGCTCATCGCCTTGTGTATGGTGTCGTGTATGAACCGAATACACCTGATGCACATCAAGACTTTATGTCTGCCAAAGAAATTGAAAGAGCGGCACATGGTTTTATGAAGGATGCCCGCCACATTGACAAGCAGCATGATTTTCAACATGGTGTGGGCGAGGTTGTTGAATCATACATTGCCCCCGCTGATTTTGAGGTAGGCGGTGAGCTGATTCGAAAAGGATCTTGGGTACTTGTAACAAAGGCTTCCCAAGAGATTTGGGATCAAATTCAGAAAGGCCACATTACAGGGTATTCAATGGCTGGAACGGCGGACATCGTAGCAATAGAAGAACAAGATCAGCTCCTATCTCAAAGCACAAATGAGAGAGGGCTTTTTTCTTTGCTGAAAAATTTCTTTTTGAAAGAGGAAGGTGCAAACATGTCACAACAATTTTGGAGCGTTTTAGACCATCTGCTGGAAGCCTTACAGTCAAGTGATGGTGATGAGGCGGGTGTAAGATCAGCGCTTGAGCAATTGCTGCCAATCGTGCAGGACATTTTGAAGACAGAGGATGTGCTTCAAACGATTGGTGAAAGGCCAGCCTCCGTACAAAAACAAGATGCCGCTCTGACAACGGAGCAAGTACAAGAGCTTGAAAAAGCAAAAATGGCCATTGAACACGTCTTACAGCAGGCAGAACAGCAGGAAACAGATCAAACAGAGGAAGAACCTGTCCAAAAGGTGCTTGAGCAAGTCGTTGCACCGATTCGTCATCAGCTTTCTTCCTTAGAGAAATCAGCCAGCAGAGAAAAAGCAGCGCTTGAGCAAGTGCTTCAGCAGCAGCTTTTGCCTATTTCAGAGCGGATTCACATGCTTGAAAAAGCGCGCGGTATGTCAAAACAAACAATCCACGATACACAAAACGACAGTACAAAGCCCATATGGGATGGCTTACTATAAGCCTAAATAAGGAGGAAACAGTGTGAGAAATCAAGAGTTGATTCGCAAGGCCGAAATGACACTTGCCAGCTTAAAAACCGGCGGTCTCATGAACGCAACCCAATCCAACACATTCATTAGAATGATGCAAAATACACCAACCGTTTTAAATGATGCACGTATCATTCCAATGGAAAGTGATTCACAAAAAATCGAAAAAATTGGCTTTGGCCAGCGTATTTTGCGCCCAGCAGAAGAAGGCAAAGCACTTGATGCGAAAGACCGTGTTGTCCCAGCGACAAGCACTGTCCAGCTAAATGCGAAAGAGGTCATCGCAGAGATTCATATGACCTATGACAGCATTGAAAACAATATTGAGAAAGACGGAATTCAGCAGACGATTATGCAAATGCTCGCTGAACGAGCAGCCGTTGACATTGAAGAGCTCATCGTCAATGGCGATACGACTTCAGCAGATCCATTTTTAGCTCAAATGGATGGCGTGAGAAAACAAGCAGTCTCTCATATCGTAGATGCAAACGGAGCGGAAATCAGCCGCCAAATGTTTAAGCAAGCCTATAAAGCGATGCCGTCAAAATATTTACGTGTACCTCAGGATTTCCGTTTCTACACATCCCCAAGCTTAGAAGTTGAATGGAAGGATCAAGTAGCAAACCGCCAGACAGGCCTTGGAGATGCGGCCATTCAAGGCGGACTCTCTTCTGCATTTGGTGTGCCGGTCAAAGGTCTTGCCAATATGCAGCCATATGACGAAGCGGGAACAGACGTATCAGATATTTTGTTGACACACCCTAAAAATATTATCGTAGGTTTCTCTCGTAATATTCGAATTGAAGTAGAAAAAGATATTCGCAGCCGTAAATTTATTATTGTCCTCACAGCGAAGCTAGACAGCAAATTTGAGGAAGAGGATGCTGTAGCAAAAGTGATGAAAGTGAAAGAGTAGGTGACGGCAGGCCATGATCATTTCTGCTGAAGAACTGCAAGCCTATTCTGTCTTTGATCGTGTGAAAAATCGATCTGTGGAAAGACTGACAGCAGATATTATCGAAGCAGAAGCTGCGGTATTTCAGATCGTAGGTCACGATTTCTCAAGCGAAAAATATCAGCCCCTCCCTGAAAAAGCAAGAATCGCATTATTAAAAATGGCCCAATATTTTGCCATGCTGAATGATGATGAATCTATGATGAAAGGCTTTACGTCAGAGAAAATGGGCGATTATTCATATGCGAAGGCAGCTGATCAAGTCAAAGGCAGACCCTATGTATATGCCCTGCTTGTAGATTACATTGAACCAACATTGACCGGCGGCAGTGCCAAGTTAAAGGTGAGGTCATTATGAGCTATCAATCTCTATTAACAGACCGCTGTGATCTTTTTCACCTTGAACAGCAGGAGTCCGCCCGCGGGAAATTTGGAATTCCAGCTGATGATTTACAAATAACACTTTCCTATCCCGATGCTCCCAGCCTGACTGATCTAGCTTGTTATGTCATAGAAAAGAACCAGTCACTTGTGCAAGAAGAGCCGAATACAGTCATTTATCAATCCTATCTTGTTCATTTTCCTTTAGGAAGTGATATTCGCTTGCATGACAAAATGGTGTGGAATGGCGTGTCACTCAAATTACAGCAGCCTAAAAAAGTGAAAAATCATCACATCGAAGTGATAGCAGTCAGGAAGGAAAATCTATGAAAATTGATGGACTTGACCGGCTGATTTCACAGCTGCAGACAGCGGGTGATGGCGGCTTAAAGGCAGAATATCAAGATTGGCTGGAGGACATGGGCCTGCAGTTTTTAGACATCATTCAGGATGAATTAATCAAGGAGAATGCTGTCGATACAGGCCGGCTTCTTAGATCCTTTACACAAGGCGATAAGGAGAATCATTTTCTCATTTCAAAAGGCGGTCTCACACTTGAAGTGGGAACGCAGCTTGAATATGCCTCCTATGTCAATGACGGACATGCCACTTCTTCAAGTGGAGAGCGAAGATGGGTGCCTGGCAGATGGACTGGCAGCCGATTTGAATATGATCCGAATGCAAGTACCGGAATGATGCTTGCCTCTCAATGGATTGATGGCAATGGCTACTGGGATCATGCTGTCATGCTCTATGAGCAAATGTTTGAACAGTCGCTGGATCGAAAGCTCCAAAGCTGGTTCGATCGACATTTTGGGAGGTGATGGAATGAATCAAGAAGTCGGGGCAATCATGCATTATATCTACACACACTTTCCTGTGACAATGTATGATCGTCTTTTGCCAGAACGCTTTCAAGTGCCATCCGTTTATGTGCCACCTGTGACAGTAATCAGTGGTCCAGATACGGTCTCTACCTTTATGAAATCTTATTCGCTGCAAGTGAAAGTCTTTCATATTGATACAGAAAAAGCACATGATGCGGCAGAAACAATCGTTGATGCATTGCTTGCTGATCGTCAAATCATTCAGATGATGAGTGAAGACGGAGAGGTGCTTGATGATTATGTCCGCATAAAGAGAGTGGAAACAAGAATGATAGATCAAGGCGTAGCAGCGATTGTCCTGACGTGGGATAGCAGCTATTGGTACAACCGTGACAAACAGGCAAGCCTTGAAGATATCAACTTTTCAGATGGGGTGATCAAACGTGAGCAAGACTAAACATGCACAGCCCGCTCAAACAGCCGGCGAAGAAAAAGAATTTGGCTTTTCATTTGAAGCCTTAAAGGAGCACAGTAAGGATCTTTTTGGGGTCAAACCAGAAATCCTTGAAGGTGCTCTTTTTTATATCAAACATCAACCAATTACAAAAACAGAAGCGAAAAAGCACATTAATGCTTTTTTGTCCAAGGAGGTTTAAAGGATGAACGGAGGCACTTTTACACCAGGTACAGAGAAAAAGCGTCCTGGTATTTACTTTAATTTTAAAACAACAGCAGAGCAGCGAATTACTTTAGGCGATCGAGGTACGGTGGCACTTCCCCTTGTGATGAGCTGGGGAGAACCAAAAACCTTTATTTCCGTTTCAAATATGGAAGATTTAAATAAAAAGGTTGGACTCAACATTGATGATAAGTCACTTCTTCTTTTCCGTGAAGCAAAGAAAAAAGCGCAAACAGTCTTGCTTTACCGCCTCAATGAAGGAGAGCCGGCCAAAGTCGAAATTGCTGAAAATTTTGTCGTCACAGCAAATTATGGCGGCCAAAAAGGAAATGAGATCACAGTACAAGTCGCCGAAAATGTACTTGATAGCACAAAACGCGATGTGATCACTTATCTTGGAACAGACATTGTGGATAAACAGGTTGTCACTGATGTCAAAGATCTTGTGAAAAACAAATACGTTCAATTTTCTGGTGAAGGTGAAGCTGTCATCACAGCTGGTGTGGCACTAAGCGGCGGTAAAAACGGGGTGGCAAGTGTCGCAGATTATACAGCTTTCCTAGAAGCAGCAGAAACAGAATACTTCGATGTCATTGCCCTTCCAGTCGATAATAGTGAGCAATTAAAAGCAACCTTCGCTTCATTTATCGAACGTTTACGTGATAAGCAAGGACGTAAGGTGCAAGGAGTTGTGGCGAATTATGCAGCGGACCAAGAAGGAATCATCAATGTGACAAGCGGCGTTGTACTCGAAGATGGAACCGAACTAACACCTGCTCAAACAACAGCATGGGTCGCAGGTGCAAGTGCCGGAGCAAATTTCAATCAGTCACTGACCTTTGTTGAATACGAAGGAGCGGTCGATACATTAGAACGTCTTGACAATGATCAAGTAGAATACCGATTATCGCAAGGGGAGTTCCTTTTCACCTTTGATGCGAGAGATCGTACCGTGAGTGTTGAAAAAGATATTAACTCCTTGACAAGCTTCACAGCTGAAAAGAACCAGCAAATGGCGAAAAACAAAATCATTCGTGTGCTTGATGCGATCAACAATGATTTAACATTCGAATTAAAAAATCTGATTAAATTACGCAAAGCCAATGGCAATGACATTCCAGCATCAGATGATGGAGTACAGCTTGTGAAAACACTGATTACCCAGTATCTCACACAGCTTCAAGATGGCAGCGGCATTACAGGCTTTAATTCAGAAACAGATATCGTAATCGGGCTCAATGAAGATCGTGATGGATTTATCATCGATTTAGCGGTTCAACCAGTAGATGCAGCAGAAAAATTCTATTTCAATGTGGAGGTGAAGTAAGATGGCTTTTAAAGCGCAAAATACAATTTCAGGTAAAGAAGGTCGTCTTTTCTTAGAAGGTGAGGAGCTTGCATTTATCAAAACCTTCGAAGCAAACGTGGAGAAAAACAAATCAGAAGTCAACGTCATGGGCCGCCGAATGACTGGACATAAAACAACGGGAGCAAACGGAACAGGAACGGCAACATTCTATAAAGTTACGTCCCGTTTCGTTCAATTAATGCTCAATTATGTGAAAAAAGGAGAAGATCCATATTTCACTCTTCAAGCTGTCATTGACGATAAATCATCAGGCCGTGGCACTGAGCGTGTCACATTATTTGATGTCAACTTTGATTCTGCTAAAATCGCTGGATTGGATGTTGATTCAGAGGCGCTTGAAGAAGAAGTTCCTTTCACATTCGAGGACTTTGATCTGCCTGAAAAGCTGAAGAATACATTCTAAGAAAAGTGGAGGAAATTAGCTAATTAATTAGCAAAATAATAACTGAATATGCTATAATGCAGTTGTAATACAACCGTCTTGAAGCCGTCTAAATTTCGTCTGGTGACGTCTTGTATTCGATTCATTAAAATATGTTTACATGCAAAGCGATTTGCATAAAATAAAAAGAAGCCAGGATGCTCTAACATCCCGGCAATGTACAATGAGGCCCTTCAAGGGGCTGGCTTTTCGAATAGGTTCTTTAGGTAGACTTCCCTTTAACCTTCCACAGCTCAAGGGGAGTCTATTTTTTGTCTATATACGTCAACAAAGTAAAGATAAACATCCCGAATAAAAGCATAAGGGAAATCGCTTCAAATGTTGACATATGCATCACCCCCTTCCTATCGGGGATGAGCCAGACGCCCTTGAGCAAGCCGTTCAATTGTACAATTTAAATTATACATGAAAAGATTGGAAAGCACATTCAAAAAATGGATGTGCTTTTTTGCATTCAAAAAAACATAACAAAGGGAGTTTTTAAACATGAGTGAAAAACAAACATTTGATCTTTCATTTTTTATGCCAGGACAAACAGTAGAAGCGGAAGAAGTCAAAGTACCGATTTCTAAGCGTTTTGTTGATAAAAAAGGGAATGTCATTCCTTTTGTCTTTAAAGCCATTACAACTGAACGTATTGATGAATTGGAAAAAGAAAACACAACCTTCAAAAATGTCAAAGGCAGAGGACGTGTGAAAGACTTAGACAGCCAGCGCTTCTACGCACGTATTGCGATTGAATCGACGATTTACCCAGATTTCCGCTCAAAGGAATTAAGAGAAGCCTACAGCACACAAGATCCAGTTGAAGTAGCAAAACGGGTCCTGTCAGTCGGCGGTGAATATGCGAACTGGTTAAACAAAGCGATCGAAATCAACGGATTCGAAGATGAAATTGAAGATTTAGAAGAAGCAGCAAAAAACTAATAAAAGATGGGGATAAAGAAGCGGTGTTTTTATATTACGCAATGCACGAGCTTCACTACTCCCCATCTGAACTCCTGGAATTATACGAATCCCCAAGACCGTTCAAAGCATTCCTTTTCGGACTCATCAGCTACAAGCTAGACATGCTAGAAAAAGAAGCAAAGAAAGGAGGTAAATAATTGGCGAAACTTACAGCACGATTTGAATTAGAAGACCGGGTGTCGAAGAAGTTATTACGCATTCAAAAACGATTTCAAACGTTTGAGAAGCAGCTCAAACCATTTAGAAAACCAGTGAAAATAAGTCTGGAAATGGATGAAAAGAAATTAAGAAACCTCACTTTATCGCTGCGGAAAGTTTCAGTATTTTCTATGAGGCTGGATCAAGGAATCTATCGGGATCTAAAAGCATTGAACAATCAGTTAAATATGATTCCAAATCATCTGGTCATATCCTTTCAAGCGAAGGGGCTGAATGTCATTAAATCCAACATAGATCGTTTGAAACAAATGGGGACAAGTCCCATTATGCTGACGTTTAAACTAAACGATCAATTGTCAGCGAAAATGTCATCGATCAAAAAATCAATCCTTCAGCTCATCAACAGAACGTACTATATGAGATTAAACATGGTTGACCAAGCCACCGCTGCAATTCAACGAATCAAAAAGACACTCAAAAGCTTGACGATGTCCAAACACGAAATCAGAGTGTCTGTTCAAGACAATGCAAAAAGTAAGCTGAAAAAACGAGATCAGGCAGAGTCTGTTGTGAAAGAAAAGAAAGTAAAAAAGCAACCTAATGCAACTGCTGCTACAAAAACGAATGAAAACAAACAGAGCTGGTTAGGTAATTTGGGAAATAAGGCCCTAAAAGAAATTGAAAAATATGCAGGTGACGTTTCAGATAAATTGAAAGAAAAATTGAGTCCTAGAAACTTTTGGGATAATAATGCACTCCCTTGGATTGAAACGAAAATCGACGCTTACAAACAAGAAGTGATCGGACGAATTAGTGAGAAGATTAAAATCAATCCTGAGGAGTATTTAGATAAATGGTTTAACAAAGGCTTAGATTTGATCCTTGGCCCGAAAAATCCATCAAGCGAGAACAACAGTAACTCTTCAGCTCAAAGTCCAACGACTGAAGCATCAACAAATCCAACTCCTAATACGCAGCAAAATAAACAAAAAGGAAAAGGTTTGTTTCGTAATAGCTGTTGCCCTTGTTGTGCTCGAGGGTTAAGCAGGCGTGGTTCTAATAGAACTAGAAATAGAAATGGCCGTGCTCAAAGGCAGCCCACAAATCCTACCGCCATTTCTAGAGCTGAAAGAAATAGAAGACCTTCAGGTAGACTAGGAAAACTGAAAACAAATGCAGGTAAGATTTTTGAAAAAATCCCTAGTGGATTGAAGAAAACTACAGGCATAGTAGCCTCAGTTGCGGGACTTGCTGGACTGATGAAAGGTAGCGGCGGGTTAAGTAGTTTAGGCGATTCATTAAAAAATATAGGTAGAGGAAGTAGTAAGTTATTAAAAAGAGTGCCTGTATTGGGGAACTTATTAAGTGCAACAGATTTAATAGGAACAACCAAAGAAAACGTTGGGGAAAAAGTAGGTGGTTTCTCTGGAGGTCTTGCAGGAGGAGTTAGTGGAGCTGCAATTGGTCAGGCTCTAATTCCAATACCATTTGTAGGAGCTGCAATTGGTGGTGTTGCTGGAAGCATGGCTGGCACTTATGGTGGATCAAAATTAGGGGAGATATTTGATACTTCAAAACTTAAAGAGAATATTTCAAACACTTTATTTAATGGCGAATGGTGGAGTGAAAAGTGGGGGAGTGTTAAAACTTCTGCAGAAACGTCTTTAGGAAACTTAAGTGAGAAATGGGAAGATATAAAAACTACAGCATCGAATACACTGTTCAATTCAGAATGGTGGGCAGAACAAGCTGGATACGTTACAGGAGTTTTAGAATCTACTGTCTTTAATGGCGAATGGTGGAGTGAAAAATGGGATGCTATCAAAGACTGGACTCAAGAAAAGTGGGATAGTGCAGTCGAAATATGGGATTCTATTAAGGGGAAACTTAGTGAGACCGTTTTCAACGGAGATTGGTGGGGAGAGAAGTGGGATAATGTAAAGGAATGGACCAAAGAAAAATGGGATGGTGCAGTCGAAATATGGGATTCTATTAAGGGGAAACTTAGTGAGACTGTTTTTAACGGAGATTGGTGGGGAGAGAAGTGGGATAATGTAAAAAAATGGACCAGAGAAAAATGGGATGGCGCAGTCGACATATGGAATTCAATTAAAGGGAAAATTCGTGAAACGGTCTTTAACAAAGATTGGTGGGGGGAAAAGTGGGATAACGTAAAAAGTTGGTCAAAAAGTAAATGGGAACAATCAAAAACAATTTGGTCAACTGCAAAAACAACTATTTCTTCAACTTTATTTAATAAAGACTGGTGGTCAAGTAAGTGGAGTAATGTTCAATCTTGGGGTAAAAATATTTTAGGAGATTCATGGGATTTACTCAAAAGTGAAGGCGCAAAACTCGTTGGTAGGCATATTGTGAAATTTGAAAAAGGTCGAGAAAACGGGAAAAAGGATTTTAAACCTGGTAAAAAAGCCACAGGCGGCTATATCACCCAGCCAACCTTATCATGGGTCGGTGAAGCAGGTAACGAATTTGTTATTCCAACTCAAAATAACCGAGGACGCGGAAAGATGCTGCTTGCTCAGGCTGCTTCTCAACTTGGAATGTCTGTTGTACCGAGCGGAGCGGCAGGAACTCAAGTTTCAAGCTCCCCAGATCCTACAACTCCATCATCTTCTGTAGGTTCAATGAGCGGAGGCGGATCAGTCTCATTGAATGCGAACATTCAAGCCTCTAGCATTGGCGAGCAATTTAATAACGATTTTGAACAAGGATTAAATCGTAAAGTCATCTCTCTTGATCAATGGAAACAAAAGAATATTCAGCAGCCTTTTGGTCAATTGACATCAGACTCAGGAAAGTATGGTCAGCAAACGGTTTCTGCCTTTGCAAACGGTCAGCAGATGACACCAACTGGAACAGATAGCTTTTTACAAAGTCGTGTAAAAGCACCCTACCAACAAGTGATGACAGCATCACCCACTTGGGGTTCTGGAACGGTTAGTGGTTTTGCAGCAGGCCAAAATGCCACATCAATTGGCACGAGCCAATACGTAGATCAAAACATCAAACAACCATTCCTGCAAGCAAAACAAGAATCACCAGGCTGGGGTTCTGGAATGATTGACGCCTTTAACAGCGGCATGCGTTCCAAAGGAAGCGAAGTCACGCAAGCGGCCAAAGAAATGGCGAAGAAAGTAGAACAGGCGTTTAGAGAGGAATTAGACATTCATTCCCCTTCACGCGTCATGATGAGTCTTGGGAAATTTGCATCAATCGGTGTCGTCAAAGGGCTTGACTCAGTTGATGTGAAAAAATTTGCTGAAAATCAGGCTGGTTCATTGATTGGTGCCTTCAGCGGGATGGGGGCTTCAGGTCTTAGTGTTCAGCAATGGCTGATGGCAGCTCTGATGGCAACTGGCACATCTATGAACTGGCTTCCAGGTCTGATGACCATCGCGCAGCATGAATCAAATGGAAATCCGAGAGCGATCAACTTATGGGATTCCAACGCCAAAAAGGGAACCCCTTCTAAAGGCTTAATGCAAACCATTGGAACGACGTTTAACGCCAATAAAGGCAAAGGCATGAATGACATTTGGAACCCAATTCATAATGCCGTAGCAGCCATTAACTACATTAAGGGAAGATATGGAACAGTCTTCAACACACCGGGATTACGAAGTATGAGAAGAGGCGGCCCTTATAAAGGCTATGCAAATGGCGGATTGATTACTCAAGAGCAGGTTGCTAGAGTCGGTGAAGGAAACAAGCGCGAATGGATTATTCCTGAGGAAAGAGGCATTCGCGGAAGGTATTTATTGACGCAGGCAGCTAAAGCACTTGGGATGCAAGTATATGATCCATCAAATGCATCTGCTCCTTTACCAGAAGCACAGATGCAGCAAGTTACCTCAGTTCAGTCTACTGGCAGTACAACATCGCCAGGTAATAAACAAATCACGATTCAATTCAATGGAGATCAGCATTTCCATAATGGACAAGATCAGCAATCGCTAGTCGAAAAAATTAAACAAATGCTTGTTGATGAACTAGAAGTAGAGATTCATACAGGAACGAAGGGGGTCGTAATTGATGGGTAAATCAGTGTATCAATTGTGGATTTCCCAAGGAAAGGACAAGTTGCGATTCCCTGTCCTTCCATCCGAACTCGAAATCACAAATAACGTACAAAATGAAACGGTAAAGGTCGCCTCTTTTGGAGAACTGACCTTTATTGACGTACCATCGGCGAAACAAGTATCATTCACCTCATTATTTCCTAAGAAATATTCGCCGATTGCTGAATATAAAAGCATTCCATCACCAGAGAATGCGATCGCGAAAATTGAACGAATGATGCGTTCAAAGAAATCCGTGCGGTTGATTGTAACTGGAACAAAAATCAATATGACGTGCAGCATTGAAAGCTTTACCCACAAGGAAGGGTCATATGATATTGGAGATCGTGAATTTACGATCGAGTTAAAGGAATATAAAACCGCATCGCCTAGGAAAATCAAGCGAAAGAAAAAAGCAAAACAAACGAAAAAGAAACGGCCATCAAAAACACCACCAAAATTGTATACCGTCAAAAAAGGTGATACGTTGTGGGCCATTTCAGGCCGATTTTATGGTGACAGTACAAAATGGCGGCGTATTTGGAATGCCAATAAAGCAGCGATGATTAAACGAAGTAAACGCAATATTAAGCAGCCAGGGCATTGGATTTTTCCTGGACAAAAATTAAAAATACCACAATAAGGGGGGCTGGCATTGATTGAGCTTTTTGCCATCAGAAGCGGCACCATGTATGAGCTTGTCACAGAGAGTGTGACACTTCAGGGGCAAAGGTATCAAGCCCCTCGCTCAATTCAGGCAAATATTATCACAAAGCAAGGCAGTCAAACATATTACCGTGTCTCAGAAGGGGACACGGTTCTTTTTAAATGGAAAGGGAAAGAGCTGTTCAGGGGTATCGTTTTTTCCCGGACGCCGGTTGAAGGAAAGCTGACCTTTACTGCATACGATATGCTTCAATATTTGGTGAAAAACCAAGATGTCTATGTTTTTTCAAATCAAAGAGCAGATCAAATCTTAAGGCGGATTGGAGCTGACTTTCAAATTCCAATGACCTCCATCTCCAATACAGGACATGTCATAAAATCACTAGTGTTTAAAAATGATACAAGCTTGTATGACATGATATTGAAAGCATTGAAAGAAACGAAGCGGCAAACAGGAAGAAACTATCAAATCTATTCTGCTAAAGGCAAGATGGGGCTGAGAGCCTGGCCTGATCCAGAGGACGTCTGGGTCATTGAATCAGGCGTCAATCTCATCAGCTATCAATACAGCACCTCGATCGAAGGGACAGCCACTCGTGTCAAGATGCGTACGTCTGCTGATGAACAGGGGAAGAATAAGAAAAAAGGCAGTAAATCCGAGATTGTGGTGATTGAACAGGATAAAGCCAGTCAGAATAAATACGGTATTTTACAGCATGTTGAGACAGTCACTGGGCAAATCAACCAGCCGCAATTGCAAAAAAGAGCCAAAGTACGGCTGGCAGAGAAAAAAGGCGTCAAACAAGAAGTCAAAAGCATACAAGCCCTAGGAATTCCTGAGCTGCAAAGCGGTCTCCCGATCTATTTGAAAATTCCTGAAATCAACGTAAAAAAAACTTACTGGATCGATCAAGACAAACATGAATTCAGTGGGGTGAAACACACCATGACCATTGATGTTGTTGAGAAAAATTCCATGCCAAAGGGTGATCAAGCGTGAGATTAAGTGAAGCGATTAAACGATTAGCAGTGAATGCAGTAGACGCAGAATCGCCAATTGATCTTGTCATCGGAGAAGTCACGGCAGTTTCCCCTCTGAGCATCCGATTAAATGAAAATCATAAGCTGATCATTCCAGAAGAATTACTGATTTGGCCGAAGCGCTTAAATAAGGGTGAGGATGATGAGCTGAAAAGGGGAGACAGTATTATGGTGCTTGCAATGGCAGGAGGCCAGTCCTTTTACATCATCGACAAATTGTAAGGGAGGTGATGAACGTGGCACTTTCACCAGAGGAAGAAATCGAGGAAATAGAAGAAGATGAAGAGGTCGAAACCTCAACGACGTATCGAATAGATTTTGAAACTGGCAGACTGACAGGCGAAACCATTTCAGGTATTGAGGCAATCCGGCAATTCATTTATATGACACTTAGGACAGAGCGGTATGCACATCCTATCTACAGTCACGACATTGGCACTGAAATTCAGGAGCTGTTGACGGATACAGAAGCTACGGATGAATACAAAGAAATGGAGATTCCAAGGCTGCTAGAGGAAGCACTGCTCGTTGACGAACGGATTGATCATATTGAAGAGTTAGAGGTCACAAAACAAAATGACTCGTTTCATGTCAAACTAGCGATTGTCACAGATGAGGGCACATTAGAAATAGAGGAGGTGATGGAGGGCGATGTTTGAGGAACAGACGTACGAAGCATTAATGGAAAGAATGCTGGACAGACTGCCAGATGATATAGATAAAAGAGAAAACAGCGTCATTTGGAATGCCTTGGCACCTGCTGCCGCTGAACTGGCCCAGTCCTATATTTGGCTTGACCAAGTGTTTGAGCTGGTCTTTGCAGATACAGCACAAGGAGAGTTTCTAGATCGGCGGGCTGCTGAAGTAGGAATTGAAAGAAAACCAGCCACTAAAGCGGTTTGGTCAGCGGTCATTCAGCCAAACAATATCAACATTCCAGCTGGCTCACGTTTTTTTATTGAAGACGTTTATTTCCAGTATTCGAAGGATGGTACGCTAGAATGCGAGACACCTGGTAAAGCCGGCAATGTTCAATTAACAGATCAGCCGCTGCTGTCACTTGATACAATTCCAGGACTTGAATCGATTAAGATGAAAGAACTGGTGATACCAGGTCAAGAGGAGGAAGATGACGCTTCTTTATATGATCGATATTTAATACGTGCGAGGCGGGAGGCTGTCAGTGCCAACAGGGCGCATTATAAAAAATGGGCTGAGGAAGTGCCCGGTGTTGGCAGAGCAAAAGTGTTCCCGCTTTGGAACGGAGAAGGGACAGTCAAAATTGTCATCACAGATGGCAATCTAGATGTTGCATCAGACCTTCTTGTCAAAAGAGTACAGGAATATATCGACCCAGTGCCAGGTGAAGGAGAAGGACAAGCGCCTATAGGCTCGAAAGCAACCGTTGAAAGCGCCAAATGGCTGGATATCGACATAGAAGTGGCTGTCGAACTTCAAATGGACTGGACCCTTGAAGGCGCTCAGAAAGAAATAGAAGAAAAGGTCAAGACACTGTTGAAATCAATCGCATTTGAAAAGAGTACCATTCGAATGTCCGCCTTAAATGATATTCTGTACCATTCAGAAAGTGTGTCAGATTATGCAGATGTGTTATTGAATGGAGAGTCGAAAAACTTAGTATTACAGGACATTGAGATTCCGCGTCTTAGGCAGGTGAAGGTTATTGAGCAAACAGGATGAAATGAAAAACTACCTGCCGCCATATTTTACAGAGATTTATGAAGTGGATCATCTACTCAAGACAGAGGCACCGGAATTTGAGGAATTGGACGAATCCATTTTCGACTTAACGGATCAGTTCTTTCCTTTAACTGCGACATGGGGATTAAACAGATGGGAAAGAATGCTGAAGGTGCAGCGGGAATCAGATGATTCAATTGAACTGCGCAGGGCACGCTTACTCAATATGATGTCAAATATTCCGCCAATCACGTATCTTTCATTAGAGAAATCAGTCAATCGCTTTCTCAAAAATCCAAGTGCTATCATCCGTCTCACAACCAATCGCTATCATTTCGCCTTACGTGTGAACTTAGATGATCTGCAAAACACGAGATATATTGTAGAAATACTTGAAACGTTAAAACCTGCACACTTGGTTTATACGTTTACGGCTTTGCATCATACTGATGTACATGAAAAAAATGAACATCATCAAAGGCTCACACTGCGAAGCAGGGTGGGTTTTTTCGATCATATTCCGATTTTACTCAATGGTGAGTTTGTTTTAAATGGTACGTTCTATCTCAGCGGAACACGAGGTACAACGGATGTGCCTGCTCGTTTTCGGCATTCATTAAACATGAGAATGCGGCTCCAACATCATTCAGAAACAGCACATCGCATGAACTATGTCATGACTGGAGCGGTACATGAAACGAAGCAAGGAGCGGCATTAACTTTACGCACAAAAAATCAGCTCCAGCATCAAACCAAGAAGAAGATGACGTTCCGTCTGCCAGTACATGTCCAAACTGAGCAGGGTGGAAGCTTACTGATCAAGGATCATTACTGGATTCTCGATGGATCTGTTCCGCTGGACGGATCAAAAATGCTAGCAGCAACTTCTAAAAAAATAGAGTTATAAGGAGGATCACAATGGCTGATCAATTAACCGTAACAACACTGTATGCACGTCAACAAATGGCAAAGGCAAGAGCCGAAGGAACAAAACTCACAAAAGTCGTCAAAATGGCCTTTGGAAATGGGGGAACGAAGGATGGAAAACCGATCTCTCTAGACGGCACTGAACAAAAACTCAAAAAAGAACTAGTTCAAAAAAATATTGATTCGTTTACTTTCATGGAACCAGCAAAAATCCGCTACACCTGCACGATCGCCGAGGGAGAACTGGCAGGAGAAGTGATCAACGAACTAGCACTTGTCGACGAAGACGGTAAATTCACCGCCATCCGCACCATGACAGACAAACAAAAAGATGGCGACATCGAATTTGTTTTTGAGATTGATGATATTTATTAATGGAGGGAGTCCAAAATGGATTTGAAAACACCGAAAACATTTGAAATTAGTGATAAGGCCCATGCGGACCTGTTTAATGAAATGGTTAAAGTCTTACTTGAAAATGACACTGAACTGTTGGAACAGTTCACTCGCCATAAAAATGATACGAAACAACATGTAACTGAAGCAGAGAGACAAAAATGGAATGATTCTCAAAGTTATAAAATAACGGCAGACAACGGCACACATTTAATCAGCATCCCAGCTGCTAGTAAGATCTATGATGCTATTAAGGATAAAGGAACATGTACATTTTACGCTCCTCGTGGCACGGAAGATAGTCCAACAACCAATGCATTAAGAGGTATCCAAACGGTTGGCCAAGCGAATGCAGGAACAGGCTTAGCGATCGATACAGCGGGAAATGCTTATACTTTTCTATATGGTTCCAGTGATCTTTCTATAACGTGGACGCCTCTGCCAAACATGTCTGATCAAAATAAATGGAATGGCAGTCAGCTCATTAAAATTACAAATGATACGGGTGGCGTTCGTGTATCTGTAGCAGCTACAGAAAGCTTACTCGATAAAATTATTCAAGCAGGGAAAACATTCGGTACATTTTATTCACCAGTTGGAGTACTAGACAATCCTTCTGCTTTATCTGCACGCGGTTTTTATCACTTTACATCTGCTGATAATAATAACAAGGGAACTTTTGGATGGGTGATTGCTGTGGATTATCGTAATAACGTCTTTACAAATTATCTTGATTTAAATTTGGGCTGGCAAGGCTGGCGTAGATTACTGTCCGATGCAGATGCAGAGGTGAAGTGGAACAAGGTAGACCTTTCGCAACTCGAAAATGGTTGGAAAATATATAATTCTGTTGATGGTAACCCCCATACCTTGCAATATAGTATAGATTCATTTGGTGTTGTTGAAATTATTGGATCAATTGCCGGTGGTAAGGTTGGTTTTGACTCTGTTGTTTTTACCTTAAAAGAAGGATTCAGACCAATGCAATCGACTCACTTTATTGGTGTAGCATCAAGCATGGGAAAAGGTAACACGCCACAAATTCATAGAACATATATAGGTACTGATGGAAAAGTCTGCGTTCAATATTGTTCTAATGATCTGAACCCTAATGAATTTATCACGTTTGGTTTCAGATTTAGAACAAGATAACAAAGATTTTAAAACGTTAAAAAACTTTTAAGTCTATAAAGCCTCGTCAATCTAGTTGAAACAGCTTACGTAATGGTACAAAGGAGAGAACACATTGGATATAAAAACTCCTCGTTCTTTTGAAACGAGTGATAAAGCTCATGCTGATCTATTCAACGATATGTTGAAAATACTGATTCATAACGACACTGGTATATCAGAACAATTAACTAATCATATCGATGATTCGAGACAGCACTCTTCAGAAGTAGAAAAAAAGAAATGGAATGAGTCGCAGCTGTATAAAATTACAGGTGATGACGGAGTACATCTTATAAATATTCCTGCCGGCACAAAAATTTATGACTCAATTAAAGACAAAGGGACATGTACATTCTATGCTCCCAGTGGAATAGAGGATAGCCCTTCACAATATGCCATTAGAGGGATACAGACAGTGGGACAAAATAATATTGGAACAGGTTTTGCAATAGATACATTCGGAAATGCATATTACTTCTACTATTATTCTAGTCACATATCTATCACTTGGACGCAGCTTCCGACAGCAGCTGAAAAAGATAAGTGGAATAACAGTCAGATTCATAAAATAACAAGGGATAACGGTCAACCCTTTTATAAAAGTATAGGTGAGACCACCGACTATAACGAAATTATAGAAACAGGAATGTATCTCATTTATAATGCGGGCCTTAATGGTCCAAAAGAGATCAAAAGGGCATTTATGATTGTTATCAGTTATGGGAATACCCTGTTACAAACTATATATGATGCAGTGAATGGTCTGAACTCTTTTTATAGAATTAGGAAGACTGACTATACATGGACTGAATGGGAAAAACATCTCACGTCTTCAGATTTAAATGCTGCCTGGTATAATGTAAATCTCAATAGTAATATAAAACAATATTCAGCCAACCCATTGAAATATTCTGTCAGACAAAATATTTTATATTTGAGAGGATCATTTGAAATAGTTTCGGCTAATGAAACAGAAATTGCACGTTTAACGCATGTACCTTCCTCTTTAACTGTTTTCACTTGTGCGACGGTTGGTTCATACGGGTCTGCAAGGATGTCTTTATCTAAAGATGGTAGTCTAAAATTTGATGGATTAATTGCAAACGATCCGTCAAAGGTAACACGTATTGAAATTAATGAGGAAATTCCACTATGGTAGTCATCATATAATGAAACTACTAAAGCTTTTTTGTGTAGTTAATATGGATACTCACAGATCACTACCAAGACATAACAGGAGACAAATACGAAGCCTAATGGCTTTATTTTTTTGCCGGAAAGAAGGTGATTCCAATGGAAGTAGATGTTGTTCAAAACTTAATGACCCAAGGCCCATTTGCCGTTCTCTTTTGCTGGATTCTGTTCTATGTTCTCAACACAACAAAAGAACGAGAAAACAAACTCAATGAGCAAATCGAGGCGCAAAATGATGTGCTAGCCAAGTTTAGTGAAAAGTATGACGTCGTGATCGACAAACTCGACAAAATAGAACGAAATTTAAAATAGGAGGAAAACTCATGAAAACATTCGACAAAGGCACTGTGATTCGCACAGTGCTTCTTTTTATTGCTCTGATCAATCAAACGTTTATCATGTTTGGACAGACGGTGCTTCCGATTAGTGAGGAGCAAGTACAAACCGCAGGTGAGGCACTATATGTGGCAGGTTCTACAATTTTCACTATGGTCACAGCGGTAATAGCTTGGTTTAAAAACAATTATGTGACCTACAAAGGCAAATTACAAAAAGATGCTCTGAAACAAAGAGGGCTAACAAAATAATACTTGAAGGAGAAACGACATGGTAAAAATCATTCAAGCATTGATTCCAAAACAACATCGCAACAGACCAGGAAACACGATGAAGCCGCTCTATATTACAGTGCATAATACGTCAAACAGTGCAAAAGGTGCTAATGCGGCCAGTCATGCAGCGTTTGTTGCACGTTCAAGTACCGGTGTCAGCTGGCATTACACTGTTGATGATCAGGTGATTTATCAGCATTTACCGTTAAACGAAAACGGCTGGCACGCAGGGGATGGCAGAGGCACCGGCAATATGAAGTCAATTGGAATTGAAATTTGTGAAAATGCAGACGGTAATTTTGAACAAGCAGTCGAAAATGCCCAATGGCTCATTCGCAAGCTGATAGGAGATTTCGGAATTCCTTTATCAAATGTAGTGCCTCATAAACATTGGAGCGGGAAAGAATGTCCAAGGAAACTTCTCGGACGGTGGGATCAGTTTAAAGCTGGAATAGCCACAGCGCATACCGGCAGCAAAAGTACAAGAAAAACAGTTCAGGCAGAAAACTTGAACCACAAAGCACCCGTTTCAAAACAGAAATCGTCAAATCTGCCATCTGGCATTTTAAAAGTCTCCAAGCCCTTAACAAAAGGCCCTCAAGTCACAGCTGTGCAAAAAGCCTTATCTTCTCTCTATTTTTACCCAGACAAAGGGGCAAAAAACAACGGGATTGACGGCTATTATGGACCGAAAACGGCGAATGCGGTCAAGCGGTTCCAGCTCATGAATGGCTTAACTGCAGACGGAATTTACGGACCGAAGACGAAGAACAAAATCGAACAATTGCTGAAGAAGTAATGATTTGGTAAAAAGAGCTATCAGCAAGTGAGGAAATGCCACCTTGCTGATAGCTAACAAAAAATAACATCTTTTGTGATATAATCAACCAAATCAATATCATAAGAGGGGAGAAAAATGAAAAAAGGACTGTTCCAGATCATCATGCTGTCAGTGCTGCTCATCTATTTCATTTATCACGGAATGACGAGCGATTTCCCTGTGTCCTACACAATCATTCTCATCCTAACTTATCTTTCTGTGATTACATATCGCATCATAAGGTTATTAAGAAAAAACAATGAACAAACAGAACTGTAAGAGATATGTACATAAAAAAACCATCCTTGATTTTACAAGAATGGTTTTTCGTATGGAGCATAGCGGGATCGAACCGCTGACCTCTACGCTGCCAGCGTAGCGCTCTCCCAGCTGAGCTAATGCCCCGATGTATGACGACATAATTTATTATAATCAATCCTCCTCTGAAATTCAAGCTGTAAAACGTAAACACATCGTCTATTTTTCTTTCTGCTCAATTGGAATATAGTCAAAAATTTCGCCAGAATGAACAGAATGGGCTAATCGTCTCAGCCAGTCATAATAGGCTTTTGAGCTTTCAAGCTGCTCAATGAGCTGCTGCGCTTCCTCTCTTACATGTTCCTCCAGCTGATCATCACGCGACACCTCTTGAAGCCGCTCTTGCGCTTCTTCAATTGCCGCTAAATTGACCTCGACCTCACGTTCCCATTTTTGCGGAAAGAAGTTCGTGAAAAACTTAAAAAAGTCTTTTTCCGCAACAAAGCTGTGTTTTCTTCGGCCACGGTGAAACGTCTTTTTGACAATATTCATGTCTTGCAGCTTTTTCACACCCGTACTCATACTCGGCTTACTCATTTGCAGCTCTTCACGCATTTCATCCAGTGTCATTTCCTCATTTAAATACATCGTTCCATATAGAATACCTGCACTTCTTGTAATGCCATAGAGATCCATCGTTTCAGCTATGGAATCAATGACTAGATCTTTAGCAGCTAATATACGATCTTCTGCTTGCGGCTTTTCCTGCTTTTTCATTTTGTCCCTGCTTTCTATTAAGAAAATTCAATCCGTTCAAAAAAATCTTTATGGACTATATGTTAACGAAAGAATACAAAATGTCAAAATAAATGAAGCATATCTCCCTTTGACAGAAAAATTTGAACATGATAAGTTAATTATGTTCAAAACGTTAAATTTTTATTTAACAAACTTACCAAAGAGAATCAGAGGAGGTTCCTTCTATGAGTCAAACGCTATTTATAGACGGACAATGGGTTGGCGCTAAAAGTAGCGACACACGGGATATCATCAATCCGTTCAATCAAGAAGTGATCGCGACAGTCAGCGAAGGATCTAGAAATGACGCGCAGCTAGCCATTAAAGCAGCGAGAAAAGCCTTCGATCAAGGGGACTGGGCAAACCTGCCTGGACTTGAAAGAGGAAATATTGTGTTTAAGATAGCTGAATTGATTAGACGTGATCTTGATGAACTAGCCAAATTGGAATCGCTTGATACAGGCAAAACATTAGAGGAAAGCAAGGCAGATATGGACGATATTGCGAACGTGTTCCAATATTACGCAGGTCTGGCTGATAAAGATGGCGGGGAAATCATTGCATCACCAATTCCAAACTCGAAAAGTGAATTAGTCAGAGAGCCTGTCGGTGTATGCGGACAAATCACTCCTTGGAACTATCCATTGCTTCAAGCAAGCTGGAAAATCGCTCCTGCACTTGCGGCGGGAAATACAATCGTTCTAAAGCCAAGTGAAATCACACCACTCACCACAATAAAAATATTTAAACTCATGGAAGAAGCGGGCGTTCCAGCAGGCGTTGCAAACCTAGTGCTTGGACCTGGGGCAACCGTTGGTGATGAGCTTGCTGTAAATGATCAAGTAGATTTGATTTCATTTACAGGCGGTATTGAAACAGGGAAGAAAATTATGCAGGGAGCCAGCGGGAATGTGAAAAAAATAGCCCTTGAGCTTGGTGGAAAGAATCCGAATATTGTGTTTCAAGATGCTGATTTAGACGTAGCGGTTGACCAGGCAATGAATGCTGTATTTTTCCATGCAGGGCAAGTGTGTTCAGCAGGTTCACGTTTGCTGGTGGAAGAATCCATTCATGATGAATTTTTAGAAGAACTGGTGAAGCGTACGAAAAAAATCAAGCTAGGTAGCGGCTTTGATGAACACACCCAGAGCGGGCCGCTCATCTCAGCTGAGCATCGAGAAAAAGTAGAAAAATACGTCAGCATCGGTTTAGAAGAAGGCGCTAAGTTAGAGACAGGCGGAAAAAGACCTGACGCAGAGGCGCTGCAAAATGGGTTCTTCTACTTGCCGACCATTTTCTCAGGCTGCACGTCAGATATGCGGATTGTACAGGAAGAAGTCTTTGGACCTGTCCTGACAGTCGAATCCTTCCGTACAGAGGAAGAAGTCATCAAGCTGGCAAATGATACGATTTATGGATTAGCAGGAGCTGTGTGGTCTTCTGATATCAGCAAGGCCGAAAGAGTGGCTCGACAATTAAGATTGGGCACGGTTTGGATCAATGACTTCCATCCTTATTTCGCTCAAGCACCTTGGGGTGGCTACAAGCAATCAGGCATTGGGCGCGAATTAGGACGCACGGGGCTTGAAGAATATACCGAACTGAAGCATTTATATCGAAATACAAAACCTGAAGCGGTTCATTGGTTTAAATAAAAATTAAGCATTTGGAGGAGATTCTTTATGACACTAAATATGAAAATTGAAAGCATGCAGAAATTCCACACATTTGAAATTCCGACTGTTATCAAACACGGCATTGGTGCAGTGAAACATGTTGGGGAAGAAGTAAAAGCATACGGCGTTTCAAAGGTATTGCTTGTAACAGACCCTGGTATTTATCAAGCCGGCGTGGTGGACCCAGTAATTGCTTCATTAAAAGAAGCACAAATCGATGTCGTTCTATTTGATAAAGTAGAGCCAAATCCGCCAGTCCGTCTAGTGAACGAAGGATCTGCTTTATATGAAAAAGAAGGCTGTAATGGATTAGTCGCAGTAGGCGGCGGCAGTTCAATGGATACAGCAAAGGCAATCGGAGTAGAGGCGACTCATGAAGGCTCAGTCCTTGATTACGAAGCGGCAGAGGGAAAAAAACCGCTAGAAAACAGAATCCCTCCTTTAACCACTATTCCGACAACAGCTGGTACAGGTTCAGAGGTAACGCAGTGGGCGGTCATTACTGATGAAGAAAGAGAATTCAAATTCAATACTGGTGGACCTCTCATTGCAGCTCATCTAACAGTCATTGATCCAGAGCTTCATGTGTCCATGCCGCCTCATGTGACAGCAATGACTGGAATTGACGCGCTTGCTCACGCGATTGAATGCTATACGATGAAATTTGCTCAGCCGATTACAGATGCGGTAGCGCTCATGGCAATTGAATATGCAGCTCATTATATTCGCCGTGCCTTTGCTGATGGCGAGGACTTAGAAGCAAGATATGGAATGGCACAAGCTGCGATGCTTGCCGGGCTTTCTTATGGAAGTGAATCAGCTGGAGCTGCACATGCGATGAGTCAAACACTCGGAGGTATTATTCCTGTCGCTCACGGTCAGTGTGTTGCAGCGATGATGGGACCAGTGATGGAGTATAACTGGAAAGGGTATCCGGAAAAATTCGCTCGAATTGCGCAAGCGTTTGGGATTGATACAAGCAGAATGACAACAGAGGAAGCAGCCAAAGCAGCTGTGAACTGGATGTATGATTTAGTAGAGGATTTAGAAGTTCCTTCATTAGAAGAACAAGGTGTATCAAAAGATATGATTGATCGTTTATCTAAAGAAGCAATGAAAGATCCGCAAACAGTTGGAAACCCAAGAGATTTAAACGAAAAAGCGTACAAATGGATTTATGCTCGCTGCTTTGAGTTAACACCTAAAACGGTGTAACAATGAAAAAAGGCTCCCAAAAGGGAGTCTTTTTTATGCCTATAGTTGTTCTTTAATTTCTTTGATTTGATGAATATGGCGTTTTTCGTGTGCGCCGATAAAATCAAGGTATTGCTTAAGGGATAGCTCTTTAAACACAGGATGTGCAATGACGCGTTTGAAATCTTCCTCAGTAAATGTGGATAAAATTTGATTGAGCTGCTCACGTGCAGTATCGAGCTCATCCTTTAAATGTGTAGGTGTTACATGCTTGCGTTCAGGCTCAACAATACTAGGCGCAGTGGCTTTTTTCGAACGGTCCTCTGCCATTTCTACCGGCTTTGGTTCATATTCTTTAATCGGTGCTTTTTTACCCTCAGCAGCTAGATGTTTTGCTGCAACTAGGTCCATTTTCTTTAAATGATCTGCTACCTCTTGAATACTCCAAGTATCATCAGATAATTTTTGGTTCAATTGTTCTTCGCTCAAACCTTGCAGCTCGTGCCACAATTCTTGTCTCGCTTCATGTAATATACTCATTTTCTCATCACCTCAAGATCAAATTTTAACATAATGGTACATGACAATCATTCTTGAGCTATCCGAAAATCCCTTTGAAGAATTGTGATGAAATATGAAACCTTTACAAAAGTGGTTCGTATTACCTGTTAGAAGGAATACATTGGAGGTGGGTGTGGTCTAAATGAAACAAAAGATGTTCATTTCATGAAGAAAGGATGAGGAAGATGGATGTGTTCGGGCTGCCTCTTCAGACGCTGTATTTATACATATTAATGATATCAGGAATCCTGACACTTGTTTTCGTCTTTTTCGGCGATGTATTTGATGGATTATTTGAAGCGATCCCTGTTCCATTCCTTCAACCAACATTGATCCTCGCATTTCTTACCTTTTTCTCAGCTGGAGGGTTTATCTCTGAAAAAACAGCAATTGTAGGAAGTGGACTTGGCGCAGTATTATCTGCCATCCTCGCAGTGATTCTTGTGACCTGTTTAAATGTATTTGTATTAGTCCCGCTTTCCTCTGCTGAAGAATCTCTCTCTTATACGGAGGCCGATTTAAAAGGAAGAACTGGGGAGATCATTGTATCTGTTCCAAAAGACGGATTTGGAGAAGTGCTGTTAATCAGTAATAGCGGGAAAATCTCAAAGCCAGCTGTCAGTTTCGACCAAGAGGAGATTCCATATGGAACCCGTGTGCTAGTTGTCGAAGTGAACAAAGGCGTCTTATCTGTTATACCAAATGAAGAAATCTAGGAGGGAATGCTATGCCAGGAACAACTATTTTAGTGATCATTGGAATTGTGCTTGTGATTCTTATTGCACTTATTGGTGTATTTGTTTCTAAATACCGGACAGCAGGTCCAGATGAAGCATTAATTGTTACAGGAAGTTACCTAGGAAGTAAAAATGTCCACGTGGATGAAGGTGGAAACAAGATTAAGATTGTAAGAGGCGGCGGTACCTTTGTACTTCCAGTCTTTCAACAAGCAGAGCCGCTCAGCTTACTATCTAGCAAGCTAGATGTTTCAACACCTGAAGTCTATACCGAACAAGGTGTACCAGTCATGGCGGATGGAACGGCCATCATAAAAATTGGCGGATCGATTGAAGAAATCGCGACTGCTGCAGAGCAATTTTTAGGGAAAACAAAAGAAGACCGCGAAAACGAAGCGAGAGAAGTATTAGAAGGTCACCTTCGTTCCATCTTAGGATCAATGACAGTTGAAGAGATTTATAAAAACAGAGAGAAATTTTCTCAAGAAGTACAACGTGTCGCTTCTCAAGATTTAGCGAAAATGGGTCTTGTCATTGTATCGTTTACGATTAAAGATGTTCGTGATAAAAATGGCTATTTAGAATCTCTAGGTAAACCAAGAATTGCCCAAGTAAAACGCGATGCAGATATTGCAACAGCTGAAGCAGATAAAGAAACACGTATCAAACGTGCCGAAGCAGATAAAGATGCGAAGAAATCTGAGCTTGAGCGTGCTACTGAAATCGCTGAAGCAGAAAAGATCAATGAGCTGAAAAGAGCAGAATTTAGACGTGAACAGGATACGGCGAAAGCAAGTGCTGACCAAGCGTACGATCTAGAAACAGCTCGTAACCGTCAGCACGTAACTGAACAAGAAATGCAAGTCAAAATCATTGAGCGTCAGAAACAAATTGAATTAGAAGAAAAAGAGATTCAGCGTCGTGAACGTCAATACGATTCTGAAGTGAAAAAGAAAGCAGATGCGGACCGTTATGCTGTTGAGCAGTCGGCTGCTGCGGAAAAAGCGAAACGCCTTGCTGAAGCAGATGCGAAGAAATACAGCATTGAAGCAATGGCCAAAGCAGAAGCTGAGAAAGTTCGTATTGACGGACTTGCCAAAGCGGAAGCGGATCGTGCAAAAGGGGAAACAGAAGCAGAAGTCATTAGACTAAAAGGACTTGCAGAAGCGGAAGCGAAAGAGAAAATCGCTGAAGCATTCGAACAGTATGGTCAGGCAGCGATCCTTGATATGATTGTGAAAATGCTACCTGAATATGCGAAGCAAGTATCTGCACCACTTTCTAACATTGATAAAATTACTGTTGTGGATACGGGCGGTAACGGGGAAGGCAGCGGTGCCAATAAAGTTACAGGCTATGCCACAAACCTCATGTCCAGTCTGCAAGAAAGTCTGAAAGCATCCTCTGGAATAGATGTGAAAGAAATTATTGAGAACTTTTCCGGCAAAGGAAATGTGAAGCAAAGCATTCAAGAGCTGACAAACGAAATCAAACAGCCAAGAAAAAAAGAGATCGCTGATACTCAAATAGAAGAATAAAATCAATAGACACCTTCCAGCAGAAGGTGTCTATTTTTTATAGAAGAAGTTTTAACCATTGAAATACAGACCATTGAATTCTACGTAATAGGAATTTATGATAATGAAGATAGGGTGTAAAAAACTAAAAGGAGTGGTGCGGATGAAGGTGAGACATGCTGTACATCAAGATATTCCTAAAATCGCCGAAATACATGTGAAGAGCTGGCAAACGACTTATCAAGGCATTATTAATCAGGATTATTTGGATGGTTTAAATATAAAAGATCGGAAAGAGAGCTGGAGAAAAAGATCGCTTGAAGGCACGTTTGTCGCAGAAGATGCGGATGGCGTATTTGGTTTTGCTTCTTTCGGAAAACAACGTGACGAACGTTATTCTACATATGATGGAGAGCTGTATGCCATCTATTTATTACAACAGAAACAGAAATCAGGTGCGGGTATTGCTTTAATTGCTAAAGGTGTCGATTATTTAATAGAAAAAGGGTATCAGAGGTTGATGCTATGGGTGTTTGAGCAAAATTCGGCAAAACAATTTTATCAAAAACTTCAACCTAGTTTTGTCGTTACCAGCCAGTTCGAGCTGGCTGGCGAGAACCATAATGAAATAGGGTATGGATGGGAGCTCTCTATATTGAATAACCATGTACAGCGGATTAAATCGTCAGCTTCCAGTAATAATGAGAGAAAAAAGTGAAGAGCACAGCAAGCAGCATGTAAGAAATAAACGGTGAAGCTTCTACTTTTCCTTTCACGCCTGCTATTTTTAAAGCTTCATAGAAACCTGCCAAAAAATAAGCAAGACTGAGAATATAGCAGCACAGCATAATGGAGTAAGGGCTCATTGTCGTACCTCCAGCATGAAATCTTCTATTATTAATAGATTCCATAGAGCAGCAAATTATGCATAAAAAAATAACCAGCTGAAATCAGCCGGTTATTTTTGACGAGGAAAAACCAAACGAGATGCACTTGGGATGAGTATACAAAGAACGATACTGCAAATAATAAATGAAGGAACCATATATGTGCTGTTATAAATTAAAGAGTAGACCCATCCTGGTGTTCCTTTCGGTGCATATTGAGAGAAGAAAACGACGCCAGAAATAAAGAACGTCAGCAGTCTGAATAAACTAGCAACAAAAACAGCTAAGGTAATATAGAAGAATTGCTGTTTTCGCTTTTGATCCTGAATGGCTTTTTTGATCAGTCCAGAAAACAGGCCGCTTAAAGAAATGACAACGGATGCAACGAAGTAATCGAGGAATCCTTGAACAGGTGTAGCGATGATCGGGCTATTCATCAGCTGAAGACCTGCGATTAACACACCGATGATAAATCCGGTAGATATTCCCCATCTAATAGACATGAGAATAACGGGAATCATAATCAGCGCAAGAGAACCGCCATTGGGCATTCTTAAAAAGAGACCTGATAAGTAATCTAATACAAGAGCAAGTGAAGTCATAATCGCGATTTCCATCAGTCGTACCAATTGATTTGATTGCTGCATAAAAAAATCTCCTTTTTCATGAATTGAGCAAGGAGAGACCGTGTAAGGATGAGTATGTTATTCATAGAAAAACATATCGATTTGAATACACCGTATGTATTCAAGTGATTCCACATTCCTACTTCAGTATTAACTGACAGGTTCAAAGGGTCAGAACAACGAATGTTCACTCTCAGCACAAAGCTCCCCCTGCGGTTATTTAGTTTCAATCTATTATAAATATACTAAAGACCTGCAGGATCAACAATAGACAATTCCCGAGATAAGCAGCATTTGTATCAATATATAGGAAGAGATAAGGAAAAATAAATTATTTAGAAAAAATACTTGTTTCTTCTTTCAAAAGGTGTTATATTTGTATTCGCCGCTGAAACAGCGCGGTTGATAAATAACATTAAGAAAAAAGTTGTTGACTTTATCTTGATAGAATGTTATATTAATAAAGTCGCCTCTGAGAGACGACGAAGATGATCTTTGAAAACTAAACAAGACAAAACGTACCTGTTAATTCGAGTTTTTATAAAAAAATCCTATGAAACTTCATAGGTAGTCAGTCAAACTGGCGAGGCAGGAAATGATCACATGCTAAGTTCGCTACATCGTGTAGCAACGCATGTGTGATATGCATCCTGCATACCTCGGAGAGTTTGATCCTGGCTCAGGACGAACGCTGGCGGCGTGCCTAATACATGCAAGTCGAGCGGACAGAAGGGAGCTTGCTCCCGGATGTTAGCGGCGGACGGGTGAGTAACACGTGGGTAACCTGCCTGTAAGACTGGGATAACTCCGGGAAACCGGAGCTAATACCGGATAGTTCCTTGAACCGCATGGTTCAAGGATGAAAGACGGTTTCGGCTGTCACTTACAGATGGACCCGCGGCGCATTAGCTAGTTGGTGGGGTAATGGCTCACCAAGGCGACGATGCGTAGCCGACCTGAGAGGGTGATCGGCCACACTGGGACTGAGACACGGCCCAGACTCCTACGGGAGGCAGCAGTAGGGAATCTTCCGCAATGGACGAAAGTCTGACGGAGCAACGCCGCGTGAGTGATGAAGGTTTTCGGATCGTAAAGCTCTGTTGTTAGGGAAGAACAAGTGCGAGAGTAACTGCTCGCACCTTGACGGTACCTAACCAGAAAGCCACGGCTAACTACGTGCCAGCAGCCGCGGTAATACGTAGGTGGCAAGCGTTGTCCGGAATTATTGGGCGTAAAGGGCTCGCAGGCGGTTTCTTAAGTCTGATGTGAAAGCCCCCGGCTCAACCGGGGAGGGTCATTGGAAACTGGGAAACTTGAGTGCAGAAGAGGAGAGTGGAATTCCACGTGTAGCGGTGAAATGCGTAGAGATGTGGAGGAACACCAGTGGCGAAGGCGACTCTCTGGTCTGTAACTGACGCTGAGGAGCGAAAGCGTGGGGAGCGAACAGGATTAGATACCCTGGTAGTCCACGCCGTAAACGATGAGTGCTAAGTGTTAGGGGGTTTCCGCCCCTTAGTGCTGCAGCTAACGCATTAAGCACTCCGCCTGGGGAGTACGGTCGCAAGACTGAAACTCAAAGGAATTGACGGGGGCCCGCACAAGCGGTGGAGCATGTGGTTTAATTCGAAGCAACGCGAAGAACCTTACCAGGTCTTGACATCCTCTGACAACCCTAGAGATAGGGCTTTCCCTTCGGGGACAGAGTGACAGGTGGTGCATGGTTGTCGTCAGCTCGTGTCGTGAGATGTTGGGTTAAGTCCCGCAACGAGCGCAACCCTTGATCTTAGTTGCCAGCATTCAGTTGGGCACTCTAAGGTGACTGCCGGTGACAAACCGGAGGAAGGTGGGGATGACGTCAAATCATCATGCCCCTTATGACCTGGGCTACACACGTGCTACAATGGACAGAACAAAGGGCTGCAAGACCGCAAGGTTTAGCCAATCCCATAAATCTGTTCTCAGTTCGGATCGCAGTCTGCAACTCGACTGCGTGAAGCTGGAATCGCTAGTAATCGCGGATCAGCATGCCGCGGTGAATACGTTCCCGGGCCTTGTACACACCGCCCGTCACACCACGAGAGTTTGCAACACCCGAAGTCGGTGAGGTAACCTTTATGGAGCCAGCCGCCGAAGGTGGGGCAGATGATTGGGGTGAAGTCGTAACAAGGTAGCCGTATCGGAAGGTGCGGCTGGATCACCTCCTTTCTAAGGATATATGGAGCAGCGTACGTTTTCGTCTTGTTTAGTTTTGAAGGATCATTCCTTCAAAACATGTCTCTAGCGAGACAGGATTGTTCTTTGAAAACTAGATAACAATAAGTAATACATTCACATTGAATGCAATGCAAAGTTCATCACACATAGTGATTCTTTCTAAAGTAAGAAATGGTTAAGTTAGAAAGGGCGCACGGTGGATGCCTTGGCACTAGGAGCCGATGAAGGACGGGACGAACACCGATATGCTTCGGGGAGCTGTAAGCAAGCTTTGATCCGGAGATTTCCGAATGGGGAAACCCACTGCTCGTAATGGAGTAGTATCCATACTTGAATACATAGAGTATGAGAAGGCATACCCGGGGAACTGAAACATCTAAGTACCCGGAGGAAGAGAAAGCAAATGCGATTCCCTGAGTAGCGGCGAGCGAAACGGGAACAGCCCAAACCAAGAGGCTTGCCTCTTGGGGTTGTAGGACACTCTATACGGAGTTACAAAGGAACGATATAAGCGAAGAGGTCTGGAAAGGCCCGCCAAAGAAGGTAACAGCCCTGTAACTGAAATGTCGTTCTCTCCAGAGTGGATCCTGAGTACGGCGGAACACGTGAAATTCCGTCGGAATCCGGGAGGACCATCTCCCAAGGCTAAATACTCCCTAGTGACCGATAGTGAACCAGTACCGTGAGGGAAAGGTGAAAAGCACCCCGGAAGGGGAGTGAAATAGATCCTGAAACCGTGTGCCTACAAGTAGTCAGAGCCCGTTAACGGGTGATGGCGTGCCTTTTGTAGAATGAACCGGCGAGTTACGATCCCGTGCAAGGTTAAGCAGAAGATGCGGAGCCGCAGCGAAAGCGAGTCTGAATAGGGCGCATGAGTACGTGGTCGTAGACCCGAAACCAGGTGATCTACCCATGTCCAGGGTGAAGTTCAGGTAACACTGAATGGAGGCCCGAACCCACGCACGTTGAAAAGTGCGGGGATGAGGTGTGGGTAGGGGTGAAATGCCAATCGAACCTGGAGATAGCTGGTTCTCTCCGAAATAGCTTTAGGGCTAGCCTCAAGGTAAGAGTCTCGGAGGTAGAGCACTGATTGGACTAGGGGCCCCTACCGGGTTACCGAATTCAGTCAAACTCCGAATGCCGACGACTTATCCTTGGGAGTCAGACTGCGAGTGATAAGATCCGTAGTCGAAAGGGAAACAGCCCAGACCGCCAGCTAAGGTCCCAAAGTATACGTTAAGTGGAAAAGGATGTGGAGTTGCTTAGACAACCAGGATGTTGGCTTAGAAGCAGCCACCATTTAAAGAGTGCGTAATAGCTCACTGGTCGAGTGACTCTGCGCCGAAAATGTACCGGGGCTAAACGTATCACCGAAGCTGCGGACTGTTCTTACGAACAGTGGTAGGAGAGCGTTCTAAGGGCTGTGAAGCCAGACCGGAAGGACTGGTGGAGCGCTTAGAAGTGAGAATGCCGGTATGAGTAGCGAAAGACGGGTGAGAATCCCGTCCACCGAATGCCTAAGGTTTCCTGAGGAAGGCTCGTCCGCTCAGGGTTAGTCGGGACCTAAGCCGAGGCCGAAAGGCGTAGGCGATGGACAACAGGTTGATATTCCTGTACCACCTCCTCACCATTTGAGCAATGGGGGGACGCAGGAGGATAGGGTAAGCGCGGTATTGGATATCCGCGTCCAAGCAGTTAGGCTGGGAAATAGGCAAATCCGTTTCCCGTAAAGGCTGAGCTGTGATGGCGAGCGAAATTTAGTAGCGAAGTTCCTGATTCCACACTGCCAAGAAAAGCCTCTAGCGAGGTGAGAGGTGCCCGTACCGCAAACCGACACAGGTAGGCGAGGAGAGAATCCTAAGGTGATCGAGAGAACTCTCGTTAAGGAACTCGGCAAAATGACCCCGTAACTTCGGGAGAAGGGGTGCTTCTTAGGGTGTTAAAGCCCCGAGAAGCCGCAGTGAATAGGCCCAGGCGACTGTTTAGCAAAAACACAGGTCTCTGCGAAGCCGTAAGGCGAAGTATAGGGGCTGACGCCTGCCCGGTGCTGGAAGGTTAAGAGGAGCGCTTAGCGTAAGCGAAGGTGCGAATTGAAGCCCCAGTAAACGGCGGCCGTAACTATAACGGTCCTAAGGTAGCGAAATTCCTTGTCGGGTAAGTTCCGACCCGCACGAAAGGCGCAACGATCTGGGCACTGTCTCAACGAGAGACTCGGTGAAATTATAGTACCTGTGAAGATGCAGGTTACCCGCGACAGGACGGAAAGACCCCGTGGAGCTTTACTGCAGCCTGATATTGAATGTTGGTACAGCTTGTACAGGATAGGTAGGAGCCTTGGAAACCGGAGCGCTAGCTTCGGTGGAGGCATTGGTGGGATACTACCCTGGCTGTATTGACCTTCTAACCCGCTGCCCTTATCGGGCAGGGAGACAGTGTCAGGTGGGCAGTTTGACTGGGGCGGTCGCCTCCTAAAATGTAACGGAGGCGCCCAAAGGTTCCCTCAGAATGGTTGGAAATCATTCGCAGAGTGTAAAGGCACAAGGGAGCTTGACTGCGAGACCTACAAGTCGAGCAGGGACGAAAGTCGGGCTTAGTGATCCGGTGGTTCCGCATGGAAGGGCCATCGCTCAACGGATAAAAGCTACCCCGGGGATAACAGGCTTATCTCCCCCAAGAGTCCACATCGACGGGGAGGTTTGGCACCTCGATGTCGGCTCATCGCATCCTGGGGCTGTAGTCGGTCCCAAGGGTTGGGCTGTTCGCCCATTAAAGCGGTACGCGAGCTGGGTTCAGAACGTCGTGAGACAGTTCGGTCCCTATCCGTCGCGGGCGCAGGAAATTTGAGAGGAGCTGTCCTTAGTACGAGAGGACCGGGATGGACGCACCGCTGGTGTACCAGTTGTTCTGCCAAGGGCATCGCTGGGTAGCTATGTGCGGACGGGATAAGTGCTGAAAGCATCTAAGCATGAAGCCCCCCTCAAGATGAGATTTCCCATTCCGCAAGGAAGTAAGATCCCTGAAAGATGATCAGGTTGATAGGTCTGAGGTGGAAGCGTGGTGACACGTGGAGCTGACAGATACTAATAGATCGAGGACTTAACCTATATTCTAATGTGAAGCATGAACATTGTTATCTAGTTTTGAGAGAACATTCTCTCCATCAGGTTTGGTGGCGATAGCGAAGAGGTCACACCCGTTCCCATACCGAACACGGAAGTTAAGCTCTTCAGCGCCGATGGTAGTTGGGGGTTTCCCCCTGTGAGAGTAGGACGCCGCCAAGCTTCTATTAGGATCAGTTCCAGTCGGAACTGGTCTTTTTTGTGCAAGTTGAGGGTACATACATTCACTTGTTTGATAAAAGATCGTGGCTTCATTTTATGTCCACAAGCAGCGTGTGAAATACTTGGATATAAAGAGAAAAAGAGTCTATCGCATAAACCATTATCTATAAAAAAACAATAGAGAGACAGAGTATCAGCTTATATAGGGAAATTAAAAATGTATAAGCCTCTATGATTTTTTATAAATGCTTACGGCTAAAGAGATACATATATCATTAAAGTATAAAAATGAGGGACTGCTAATATTTCTGAAGGAATCGAACGTTTTAAAAGAGAATATAGAAGAGAGAAGTTCAGCTGCAAAACGTGGAACAGCAGCTGTTTGAATAGGAGAAATGACGATCATTTGTTAAAAGAAATACGCAATGAAAATTGAAATAAAATTTTTTTAATATAGCCTTTACAAATGATTAAAACCTGTATATAATAATCTTTGTCGGATCGAGAGATTCCTACATAGTGGAGGATTAGCTCAGCTGGGAGAGCATCTGCCTTACAAGCAGAGGGTCGGCGGTTCGAGCCCGTCATCCTCCACCATATTTATTCTTACATAATGTTAGGATAGATAAAGCCGGTGTAGCTCAACTGGTAGAGCAACTGACTTGTAATCAGTAGGTTGGGGGTTCAAGTCCTCTTGCCGGCACCACTTTCATATGGTAAGATAGACAAGTCGCTTTTAAAGCGAGCCATTAGCTCAGTTGGTAGAGCATCTGACTTTTAATCAGAGGGTCGAAGGTTCGAGTCCTTCATGGCTCACCATGTTTCATGCGGGTGTGGCGGAATTGGCAGACGCGCTAGACTTAGGATCTAGTGTCTTTATGACGTGGGGGTTCAAGTCCCTTCACCCGCATTGCCAAATAAAATAAAGAAATCCTGTAATGCGGAAGTAGTTCAGTGGTAGAACACCACCTTGCCAAGGTGGGGGTCGCGGGTTCGAATCCCGTCTTCCGCTTATACCATCCACGCCGGGGTGGTGGAATTGGCAGACACACAGGACTTAAAATCCTGCGGTAGGTGACTACCGTGCCGGTTCAAGTCCGGCCCTCGGCATTATAAATAAGCGCCCGTAGCTCAATTGGATAGAGCGTTTGACTACGGATCAAAAGGTTAGGGGTTCGACTCCTCTCGGGCGCGCCATTAAGATCGGGAAGTAGCTCAGCTTGGTAGAGCACTTGGTTTGGGACCAAGGGGTCGCAGGTTCGAATCCTGTCTTCCCGACCATCTTTTATGGGGCCTTAGCTCAGCTGGGAGAGCGCCTGCCTTGCACGCAGGAGGTCAGCGGTTCGATCCCGCTAGGCTCCACTTTTTAAAAGATTATTTTGATCATGGCGGTGTAGCTCAGCTGGCTAGAGCGTACGGTTCATACCCGTGAGGTCGGGGGTTCGATCCCCTCCGCCGCTATAAAGGACCTTTAGCTCAGTTGGTTAGAGCAGACGGCTCATAACCGTCCGGTCGTAGGTTCGAGTCCTACAAGGTCCACCATCTATACGGAGGAATACCCAAGTCCGGCTGAAGGGATCGGTCTTGAAAACCGACAGGGGTGTCAAAGCCCGCGGGGGTTCGAATCCCTCTTCCTCCGCCATATTTTTTAAAACCCATATCATCGCGGGGTGGAGCAGTTCGGTAGCTCGTCGGGCTCATAACCCGAAGGTCGCAGGTTCAAATCCTGCCCCCGCAACCAAAATGGTCCGGTAGTTCAGTTGGTTAGAATGCCTGCCTGTCACGCAGGAGGTCGCGGGTTCGAGTCCCGTCCGGACCGCCATTTTTCAAAAGAATACTTGGCTCGGTAGCTCAGTTGGTAGAGCAACGGACTGAAAATCCGTGTGTCGGCGGTTCGATTCCGTCCCGAGCCACTTTTATCAAAATATTCATAGTATGGCGGTTGTGGCGAAGTGGTTAACGCACCAGATTGTGGCTCTGGCACTCGTGGGTTCGATTCCCATCAATCGCCCCATACATATTTTTGCGGGTGTAGTTTAGTGGTAAAACCTCAGCCTTCCAAGCTGATGTCGTGGGTTCGATTCCCATCACCCGCTCCATTTGTATATCTGTTCATGGGCCTGTAGCTCAGCTGGTTAGAGCGCACGCCTGATAAGCGTGAGGTCGGTGGTTCGAGTCCACTCAGGCCCACCATGACCTTCCGCAGTAGCTCAGTGGTAGAGCTATCGGCTGTTAACCGATCGGTCGTAGGTTCGAATCCTACCTGCGGAGCCAAATGGAGAAGTACTCAAGTGGCTGAAGAGGCGCCCCTGCTAAGGGTGTAGGTCGCGTAAGCGGCGCGAGGGTTCAAATCCCTCCTTCTCCGCCATTGATCTGGCCCGTTGGTCAAGCGGTTAAGACACCGCCCTTTCACGGCGGTAACACGGGTTCGAATCCCGTACGGGTCATTTTTAAAAGAGATCTTGTCAAAGATCTCTTTTTTATTTTCTCCAAACGAAAGACCGCATCATGGCGGTCTTTTTTTACATATTCATGGAATAGATCGTATAAGACAAGTATGTGGCAAAGAAGCCCCATAAGACATAAGGAATCAGTAAAATTGGAACGACTTTGCTTAGTTTACGTGAGACGATGACAAGTGCAAGTGCTGTCAGTGCGACGAGCAGGCAGTCGATTGTAGCTGCAAACAAATCCTTTTGTGTAAATTGAAAAAAGCTAAAGGCTTGATTGAATACATAATTTAAAAGAAAAAGAATCCAAAATGGTAATGTAATTTTTTGAAATCCATACTTTCCATAAATGATCGCTGCGGACAATGAGATGAGTGCAAATAAGACAGCCCACACAGCAGCAATGACACCGCCACCAGGCGTCCATTCTGGTTTATTCAATGCGTCATACCATTCTCTGTCGATGGGGAACAAGAATCCGGCAATAGAGAATAGTGCGTATGTAATAAAGAAGACGACAATCGCCCAAATGATACTTTTTCTAGCCATCAAGAATCTCCTCCAATCAAATTCACTCTTAAAATGATTTCCCAATAATTACATGATATAAACATAAAGCCCCCAATATGAGGGGACTAATGATTTTCTTCTGTATAAGGTTCTTCCTCGTACGGTTTCAAGTCACCAAATACCGTCATGACACCTTCTTCGTCTAATGCTTCTTCATAGGCCTCGTGTGCTTTGTTCGGATACACCTTGCTGGCTTTTCCTTCAATATCAGCAGCTGCGAATCCTTCGTAGTCCTCCACATAATCTTCATCTTCTGATTGTGTATACACATCATCGTATGTTAGAGGAGGGAATTCCATATCAGAGGGGGTCTCAGAGTTTCCGTAGCGTTCTACGTCTTGGTAGGCATCCTCTCCATCGTACGCAGCACTTTCTTCATTTTCAAATTGTCCCGCGGGAGGACTTAATAAATCCTCTTCAATCGGACGGTTTTGTGAAACGGTCTGTTCTTTTGAATGCTCTGTGCATGTGACGGCAGTAGGCAGGGCTTCTAAGCGTTCCTTTGGAATAGGGGCTTTACAGACCTTGCACAGACCATAAGAGCCGTCTGCAATGGCTTGGAGTGCTTCATTGATGTCTAACATATGTTCATGATCCAAGCTGTTTAAAGCAATATCTTTCCCCCGCTCGAACAGCTCTGTCCCTTGATCACCCGGGTGGTTATCATAGGCAGACAATTCACCGATCGAATCGTAAGGAAAGGATACTTTCTGTTCATCGTCATGGCTTTTGGCTTCAAGTTCTTTCTTTTCATCGAGAAGGCGCTGCTTCAAATGATGTAATTCGTCTTTAGACAACAAAGCGATCATCCTTTCATATCAAACATATTGTTAGTATGAGCAATTTTGTATGTAAGACTAGTTCCAATTTGAAGCAATTCCTTATTAAAAAACGCCTGCGGCTGCAGGCGTTCTTTGTTACGCGATATAGTATTGTAAGATCAAAGCGATCGTCAGCAGAAAACCAAAAAATGTATTGGTTTGAGCTGTAGATTTCATGGCATTCATTAATTCAATCGGTTTTTCTTTTTGTTTAAACTCTTTAATGGCTGTATAGGCTTTTGGCACACTGAGTAATACAAGAAGACTCCAAAGGCCGACGATATCTGTGAAGATATAAACAAAAATGAGTACATATGATACCAAAAACATGGAAAGTAAAATGTTCACTGCAGCTTTGCGTCCAGCAAGAATGGCAAGTGTTCTTCGTCCATTTTCCTTGTCCCCGTCTAAATCACGGATATTGTTTGACAGTAAGATGGCACCAACTAAAATAGAAATTGGTAGTGAGACGAGAACAGCTTTAGACGTCAGTGTGCCTGTTTGGATATAGAAACTAATCAGGATGATTCCTAATCCCATAAAAGCACCTGAAACAAGTTCTCCAAACGGTGTATATGCAATTGGTACAGGGCCGCCAGTATAGAAATAGCCTGCTGCCATACAAATAAGACCTATTAGTGCAATCCACCAGCTAGACATCATGCAAATATATACCCCAAGTAATAAAGAAACCGCAAATAGTGCATAAGCAAGGGTGAGGACTGTCTTTGGCTTCACACCGTTTCTTACAATGGCTCCGCCGATGCCGACAGATTTCTCGTTGTCCAGCCCGCGAACATAATCAAAGTACTCATTAAACATGTTTGTTGCGATTTGGATAAACATAGATGCGAACAGCATGGCTAAAAATAGCCCACCATGTATTTGACCACTTGGAAGTGCTAAAACAGTTCCTAAAGTAACGGGAATAAATGCCGCTGTTAGTGTATGCGGTCGTAGTAAATTCCACCAAATTCGCCAGTTTTTATCAGGCTTTATTGGTGAAAGCTGATCTGATATCGATTGATGCTGCATAAAATATACTCCTTTAAATAAAAAAATACGTACACGTCCAAATTCCAGTTTAGCAAAGTTCAAAAAGGTGTCAATATATTGATGCGATGAATCGGGAAAAAGATGTTTGCTAATCGTTGCCATATCGAAGGAAAGCTTGATTTTAGAAACAGGTCCTGCCATTTTACCTTAGATGCTCTCGTTTCAATAAGCAGGAGCGAAAAAATCTTGAAAGCGTGATATAATAAGGATTCGAGGTTTTAAAAGCTGTTTTCTTTACTAAGTTCATCTGTTAAGGTTTATAATAGAAAAGCAGGTCATTCGACATATTCGAATGTTCATGTATTTTTTCATTATGGGTTTTATTTTTTTATGTTATTTCATGGATTTTGGAGGAATGTATCATGGTGACAACAGTGCAAAGTACTTTCCGGCAGGAAGCGCTCGCGACATTAGAAGAAGCGAATAACGTCAACCATGCTGTTTTGATAAGCTACTCCAGAAGAGTTGACGATCTGGATCCTCTTGCCTTTTTCCAAAGCGGCGAAGCGGATTTTTTAGGCGAGCGGTTTTTTTGGTCTGATCCAGAAAGCCAAATGATATTTTCTGGACTTGGCAGAGCGGCCGTCATTAAATCATCTGAGCAAGGCAAGGAACGATTCGATATAGTCCATCAAGAATGGGAACAGCTAAAGCAGCACATGTTCCATTTTCATGATGAGAAGGAGTTAAAGCAAGCGGCTGTTGGTCCGCTTTTATTTGGAGGATTCTCGTTTGATCCGCACGAAGAGAAGGCGCGTCATTGGGAAGCATTTGGCGAGGCTCATTTTTTTGTGCCATCGATCATGCTGACTGTTTCAAAAGAAGGCAGCTTTCTTACGATCAATGAGTGGAAGCAGGTGGACGGGAATGTTCATCAGCTTATTCAAGAATTAGAACAAAAGGCCTCTCGTTTCGAGACATTGCCAGTACGAACTGGTGGACAAGCTGAACTTGTTCATATGGAAGAGCTGGATGTGAACGAATGGATGAAGGCGATCCAAGAAGCGACAGACCACATTCGTGCAAACGAATATGAAAAGGTTGTTTTAGCAAGAGAAGTCTTGCTTCACTATAAAAATCAAATTGAACTTGCTCCACTATTAGCAGAATTATTAAAGCATCAAACAACGAGTTATGTATTTGCAGTTGAACAGGGAAGACAAGCATTTGTCGGAGCAACGCCGGAACGCTTAGTGAAAAAAAGCGGCGGAGAGGTCTTTTCATCCTGTTTAGCAGGTTCCATTGTTCGCGGAAAAGATGAAGCGGAGGATCACGCATTAGGCGAGGAACTGCTGCATGATGAGAAGAATTTGATTGAACATCAAATTGTCGTCAATATGATTGAGCAAGCATTTAAAGCGAATTGCCTTCATGTGCATAAACCAAATCAACCAAGTCTTTATAAAACAAAAAACATTCAGCATTTGTTTACACCGATTGTGGGAGAAATTAAAAGCAGCTGTTCCCTTTTTTCATTAATTGAGCAGCTTCATCCGACGCCGGCACTAGGCGGATATCCGAAGGAAAAGGCTATAGAAGTGATTCGTGAAATCGAACCGCTTAAGCGCGGCTGGTATGCAGCGCCGGTAGGCTGGATTGATTCTCAGGATAATGGAGAATTTGCTGTAGCCATTCGGTCAGGTCTTATTGAGGAAGATCATGTTCGTTTATTCGCTGGCTGCGGAATTGTAGAGGATTCCCTTGCAAAGCAGGAGTATGAGGAAACACAAGTGAAGTTAAGACCAATGCTGTCTGCTCTTGGAGGTCATCCTATTGAATAATCACATCATGACAACATATATAGGCAGATTGATGGATGAATTCGTCCAAGGTGGTGTGAAAGAGGCAGTTGTCTGTCCAGGTTCTCGTTCAACTCCGCTTGCGATGCTGGCTCTTGCTCATCAAGACATCCATGTCCATGTTTTAGTGGACGAACGGTCTGCTGCTTTTTATGCGCTTGGTCTTGCAAAAGCAAGTCAATCACCAGTGCTGCTTATTTGTACATCAGGTACAGCAGCTGCTAACTTTTATCCAGCCATTGTAGAGGCGCATTATTCTCGTGTACCTCTTATTGTTTTAACTGCTGATCGGCCGCACGAATTGAGGGAAGTTGGAGCACCTCAAGCGATTGATCAGCAATTCTTATTCGGTAAGTTTGTTAAATGGTTCACAGACTTAGCATTGCCAGAGGAAAGTCAAACAATGCTGCGATATGTTCAGACAGCAGCTGCGAGAGCAAATCACATGTCGATGCAGGAGCCAAAGGGGCCTGTTCAGATTAATGTACCTCTGAGAGAACCATTGCTTCCTGATCTGTCTATTGATCCTTTCGCGAGAGAAGAATCAGACACGAAAAAGGTATTAGCATCAGGTCAGACATTCCCAAATGATCGAGTGATGTCTGAAATCGTAACCGTCATGAACCATTCCAAAAAGGGACTGATTGTGGCTGGTGAACTTCATACACAGGAAGAAATAGAGGCAGTTTTACGCCTTTCGAAAGCTCTGCATTTACCTATTTTAGCTGACCCGCTGTCTCTTTTGCGCAACGGACATGAGAATAAAGAGCTAATTATCGACGCTTATGATTCTTTATTGAAAGATGAAGCATTGCAGCAGCATCTATTACCGGATATGATCATTCGTTTTGGACCGATGCCTGTATCTAAGCCCTTATTCAAGTGGCTGGAAAAACATGCGGAAGTGAAGCAGATTGTTGTAGATGCAGCCGGAGGTTTTCGTGATCCTGGGTTAAGTGCTTCATACGTCATTGAAAGTACTGTGTCTGCTTTTGTAGAAGCAGCATTAAATCAAGCAGTACAACGTAAAGAGACAAGTTTCTTAAACTGCTGGCAGAATGTTAATTCTTCATTCAGAACGCATGCAGCCCGCTATTCAGATGAGGATTTGTCCTTTGAAGGGAATGTGTATCGTCAGCTTCAGCACCTCTTGCCAAAGGAGAGTGTCCTTTTTATCGGAAATAGTATGCCGATACGTGATGTAGATACATTTTTTGAAACTCAGTCCAAGCCTTTTCGAATGATGGCCAATCGCGGAGCAAATGGCATTGACGGCGTTGTGTCCACAGCACTTGGCACGTATGCAGCATTGAAGCAGCCAGTCACTTTAGTCATTGGAGATTTATCATTTTACCATGATATGAACGGTCTGCTTGCAGCTAAGCTGATGGACATTCCGCTGACAGTTGTTTTGATAAACAATGATGGGGGAGGTATCTTTTCTTTCCTTCCGCAGGCGTCTGATGAACCGTATTATGAAAAGCTCTTCGGTACGCCGACAGGACTGAATTTTGAGTATGCATCGAAGTTATATGGGGGAACCTATTCGAAACCGGCAACGAAACAAGAGTTACATGATGTGTACATGGCGCATATCGATGAACCTGGTCTTCATTTAATTGAAATTGAAACAGATCGTCATTCCCGTGTAGACAAGCATCGTCAAATGATGGATGACATATTGGAAGAAGTGAAAAAAGAATGCCTTCTCTCATCATAAGAATGCGTGATGGGGTAGCGTACGAAGTGGTGGACCAGAACCCTTCGGCAGCAAATGCTACACTATGCTTACACGGATTCACTGGAAGTGCAGCGTCTTGGACGTTCTTGAATGCTTATTTGGAGAATACAAGACTGATTCAGGTCAGCTTGCTCGGACATGGGCGTACGGACTCGCCAGAAAGTGTGAGAAGATATGCAATGTCTCAGCAGCTGGCAGATCTTGTAGAGATTTTAAACCAATTGAAGCTTCACAAAGTGAATATTCTCGGATATTCTATGGGAGGACGTATTGCTTTATCATTTGCCGCTCGTTATCCAGATCGTGTCAATAAATTGATCCTTGAGAGTACGTCTCCTGGGCTTCGCACTTTTAAAGAGCGGATGGCAAGACTAAAGCATGATCATCAGCTTGCTCAAAAGATTAGACATGAAGGCTTAGTGAAGTTTGTGGATTTTTGGGAAAGCATTCCTTTGTTTGCGTCTCAGAAAACTTTATCAGCTGAAAGGCAGACTGAGCTGAGAGAGGGAAGACTCAAAGCCAATCCTCTTGGACTGGCTCGCAGCTTAGAAGGAATTGGAACAGGTTCACAGCCGTCTGTTTGGAAGGCGTTAAAGCATATTCATTTGCCTGCTTTGTTCATTTGCGGAACGCTTGATGAAAAGTTCTGCCATATCGGCAAACGTATGCAGCAGGAGCTGAAAGGAAGTCAATTCATTTTGGCTGAGCATGCCGGGCATACAGTTCATGTGGAACAACCACATTTTTTTGGTAAAATAGTAAGTGAGTTTATTTTAGAGCAAGATTAGAGGAGGAAATATTGATGGCTATTGAATGGCAAACAGAGCGTCAGTATGACGAAATTTTATATGAAACGTACAATGGGATCGCAAAGATTACGATTAATCGTCCACACGTACATAACGCGTTTACCCCAAAGACTGTTAGTGAATTAATTGATGCATTTTCACGGGCTCGTGATAATTCAGAAGTTGGTGTAATTGTTCTTGCAGGTGCTGGCGGAAAAGCATTCTGTTCTGGTGGAGACCAAAAAGTTCGCGGCCATGGCGGTTATGTAGGAGACGATCAAATTCCACGTCTAAATGTATTAGATTTGCAGCGTTTGATTCGTGTCATTCCAAAACCAGTTATCGCAATGGTAGCAGGTTACGCGATTGGCGGAGGACACGTTCTTCACGTTGTGTGTGACCTGACGATTGCAGCAGATAATGCGATTTTTGGACAAACAGGTCCAAAAGTAGGCAGCTTTGATGCTGGTTATGGTTCAGGCTACCTTGCACGTATTGTTGGTCATAAGAAAGCAAGAGAAATCTGGTACTTATGCCGTCAATACAATGCACAAGAAGCGCTTGATATGGGACTTGTTAACACAGTTGTCCCATTAGATCAGCTTGAAGAGGAAACGGTGAAGTGGTGTGAGGAGATGCTAGAAAAGAGCCCGACTGCTTTACGATTCTTGAAGGCTGCATTTAACGCAGATACGGATGGATTAGCTGGAATTCAACAATTTGCAGGAGATGCGACACTTCTTTATTACACAACAGATGAAGCAAAAGAAGGACGCGATTCCTTTAAGGAAAAACGCAAGCCGGACTTCGGCCAGTTCCCGCGTTTCCCTTGATTCAATGATATCAATGAACAACAGCTTAGTGCATCAGACTAAGCTGTTTTCTTTTACAAAAAGGAGGTGTCATGATGAAGCAACCTAATTGGCTGCTGCACCGTGCCTATTTAACGCCAGATCGAGTCGCACTCATTTATCAAGAGAAGGAGTGGACATTTCACGAATTAGCTCAAGAAGCGGAAGTGCTTTCAAATAGACTTGCTCAGGCATCATTGAAAAAAGGGGAAACGGTTGCGCTTTTGATGAACAATCATCCTCATATGGTGATGCTTGTACATGCCTGTTTTTTATTAGGGTTAAAAATTGTGCTATTGAATAATAAGCTGACAAAAGCTGAAAGGCGCTATCAGCTAGAAGATGCAAAAGCCGCGGCGTTATTAACAGAATCTAGTTATGCAAGCGATCATGAGGGTGATTTACCCGTTTATACAATGGAAACTTTACCTGAACCAGGGCAAGGCCATATCAACAAGATCGAGAGTGAATTTGATTTGAATGAAACAGCGACCATCATGTATACATCTGGGACAACAGGACGTCCAAAAGGGGTAGAGCAAACGTATGGCAATCATTTTCATAGTGCTGTTTCTTCTGCACTGAATCTGGGTCTCAGAGAGGATGACCGCTGGCTCATTGCCCTGCCTCTTTTTCATATTAGCGGCTTATCTGCTTTATTTAAGTCTGTGATATATGGAATGACAGTCGTGCTTCATCAGAAGTTTGACGTCGATGAAGTAAAGGATTCTATTGAACGGCATCGTGTGACGATGATTTCCGTTGTGCAGACGATGTTATCTCGTTTATTAAGCAGATTGGCAGAATGTCCATCTTCTTTGCGCTGTCTTTTATTAGGAGGAGGCCCTGCGCCTTATGCGATGCTCCAAGAAAGCAAAGAAAAGGGCTTTCCTGTCTTTCAATCGTACGGGATGACGGAAACCTGTTCACAAATTGTGACCCTTGCGCCCGAATTTAGTGTAGAGAAGCTTGGTTCAGCGGGAAAACCTCTTTTTGGGTGTGAGCTGAAAATTCAAGATGGTGATCGCATTTGCCGTCCTTTTGAGCATGGCGAAATTATAGTGAAAGGTGCAAATGTGATGAAAGGATACCTTTACCGTGAAGAAGCGACCGCGGCTGCCTTTGATGAGGGCTGGCTGAAAACGGGTGATATTGGCTATGTGGATGAGGAAGGGTTCTTATTTGTGCTTGACCGCCGTTCAGATTTAATTATTTCTGGCGGAGAAAATATTTATCCTGCGGAAATTGAAGCGGTTCTGCTAACACATCCGCATGTAAAGGAAGCCGGAGTAACGGGTATGTATGATGATAGGTGGGGAGAGGTACCTGCTGCTTTCCTTGTAACAGATGATAAGATACCGGAGAATGAGCTCTATGCTTTATGTGGGTCGCATTTAGCCAAATATAAATGGCCCGCCGCTTTTCACTTTGTGGACGAGCTGCCAAGAAATGCGTCGAATAAATTGCAAAGGCACAGACTCAGATCAAAGGGGTTTTCAAATGATTCAAATTGAACGAGTAATTTTATATCATGTCACGATGAAGCTTAAACAGCCATTTACAACAAGTCTTGGAACCATTTCAGAGCGTGAGTTTATTATTGTTGAAGTAAAAGATCAGACAGGATTGACTGGATGGGGAGAAGTATCTGCTTTTTCTTCTCCGTGGTATACAGAAGAAACAATTGAGACTTGCTATCATATGCTGAGGGCTTTCTTTATCCCGAACGTGCTGACGCGCACCTTTACACATCCTTCAGAAATCCCTGACAGTCTGTATCATTTTAAAGGCAATAGGATGGCGAAAGCAGGCATTGAAGCGGCTGTTTGGGATATTTATGCGAAGCGTGAGAATAAGTCTTTACGCGATGTATTAGGCGGTACAAAAGATAGAATACCATCTGGTGTTGTGGCGGGGTTAGGCCCAATTGACGATATGCTTGAGCAAATTCAGCAATTTGTTGATCAAGGCTATCAGCGGGTGAAGGTGAAAATTAAACCGGGACAAGATATTGGACTTCTTCAAAAGATCAGAGAGTCTTTTCCTGATCTGCCATTAATGGCAGATGCAAACTCTGCTTATGAATTAAAAGATATTAGCAAGCTTAAGCAGCTCGATGATATTCGTTTATTAATGATTGAACAGCCTCTAGCTGCAGATGATATTGTGGACCACCGCCATTTGCAAAAGCATTTAAAAACGCCGATTTGTTTAGATGAAAGTATTTGTTCTTTAGATGATGCTAGAAAAGCTGTAGAGCTTGGCAGCTGTCAAATTATTAATGTGAAGCCTTCACGAGTTGGCGGACTGACAGAGGCTCTTAAAATTCATACGTTCAGTAAGGAGAATCAAATTCCGTTATGGTGCGGAGGGATGATTGAAACAGGTATTTCCCGAGCGCAGAACGTGGCACTTGCTTCGCTTCCTCAATTTACGATTCCCGGTGATATTTCAGCTTCGTCAAAATTTTGGGAGCAGGATATCATTTTTCCTGAAATTAAGGTTGAAAATGGGTTTATTGAGGTGCCTCGCTCCCCAGGAATGGGCGTGGAAGTTGATTACCAAGCGCTCCGTTCGTTTTCAGATAAAATCGACGTGTTTACAAAACATGATTTTGTGAGATAAAAACGAAGGAATCACCTTTTGTATCCACAATAGAATCTAGGTATAGTGAGAGAAAGTTTTTCCTTCCTGTCTGAACAAAAAAGAAAGAGCGATGATCCGCTCTTTCTTACTCTTCAACCAGCTCGCTGTCATAAGCAAGCTGTCCGATATACTGATGAATTTCATTTGGCATGTTTGATGCATGTCCATATTCATAATCCCAAAGATTTAAAAAGGAGTGAGCGGCTTGGTGGAATGCGTCTTCATCCGCGTCATGAATTTCGTCAAAAAACGTTTGAAGCAGCCGATCATGTTTCAAAATGAAGCGCCTCCTTTAATGAGACTTAAAGGTCTTGTGGTTTAAACGTTTTACAATCCGTTTCTTCGCTTTTCTCAGCCGTATTTCCTGTGTGGCTGACGACATAGATTGCATCTGCACCACAGCGGTTTCCAGCATTCCAATAGGAACAGTTATTGACTTCACAAAGGATTTTTTGACTCATACAGATGACCTCCTTTTGAGTATGTCTTTCATCTATAATGTAACCGAAATGAAGCTCGTCCATTCATGTTAATCTTCCTGACGAATATAGCGCTTATCCTTCATAAATAATTTCCAGAAGAAATAAAATCCGGGAAACAAGATGATAAAACCTACAATATAGGTGATAAATAATGCCCTAAATGTGACAGGGTCTGTAAATCCAGACATGATTGTAATATCTGGATAAGCCATGTAAGGCAAATGGGCACGTCCATACACATAGCTTGCTAAGAAATATTGAATGGTAATCGCAATGACGGCAAGGCGTGGTCTTCCTTTCCGGTGCTTAAACCGGCTGTTTGGTAAAAATAGAGCCAGTCCTGCGAGCAGAAACATTAGGAGAGATACAAGAAGAATAGGGATGTTCTGCATCATTTTTGTGAACAGCCAATTGGCCTCGCTTCGTAATGTCAGCATGATAAAAAAGGCCATCATAAGTGAAAGTGGACCCGTAATGAGCGCTCCTCTTCTATAAATGCTGTAAGCTTCATCTTCATCAGCTACATTAGAGAAATCAGCTAAAAGCAAGGACGAAAGGAAAAGGGTGCTGAAAATGGCAAAGCCGACAAAAGAATAGACATTTGCACTTGTAAAGACCAGTCCAAGATCTAATGAGTAGGCGTTGTTCTCCTGAAAGATAAAGCCACCATGGGTGATTGGGAGAACCATGATCAGGATGGACGGAATGATAAAGCCGCTGATCCCTGAAATATACGTCACCGCTTTTCGGTATTTCTTAGGCAGTGAATGAGAAAACACGAGAAACCCGCTTCGCAGTGCAAGAAGTAATAATATGATGCTGCCGGGTATTAATAAAACGGTGCCAAGTACAAAGGTCGCACCTGGAAACAGGCTGAACAATGCGACAACGATGGCGACAATAAAGACGTTTGTCACTTCCCATGTTGGAGAAAGGTACTTATTTGCGATATTAGCGGCTTTTGTTTGTTCTCTATTCATATAAATCATCGACCAAAATCCTGCTCCGAAATCCATTGATGCCATCACTGCATAGATAAAAACGAATCCCCATAAGATGGTGATTGCAATGAGCGCATCAGTTGTAACATCCATTTGCATCAAGATCGCTCCTTTTTTAAGATTCTGTTAACCGTAGGTCTTCTTCAATCGTATTTTTTCTAAAGTAGTACGTCAGCACAATAACGGTTGCTATGCCTAAGATGAGATAGACAATGGCAAAAAGGATAAAAAGTGTTCCGATCGAGCCAGATGATGTGACAACCTCGGAGGTTTTGAGCATTCGATAAATGACCCATGGCTGGCGGCCTGTACAAGCAAAGATCCAGCCAAATTCAATAGCCAAAAGACTAAGAGGCCCGCCGAATAAGTAAAGAAAAAGAAGCCACTTCGGAAATTTGTCCCGTTTTAAAATTTTACGGTAAAGCAGGGCTAATACCGCAAATAGAATGAGCACCGATCCAATAATGACCATGCCGTTAAATAATGTGTGTATAAATAAAGGCGGCCACTCGTCACGAGGAAAATCATTTAAGCCTTTGACCACTGTATCAAAGCTATTTCCTGCCAGAAAACTGAGCGCCCAAGGAATTTCGATCGCACCTTTAATTTCCTGCGAATCAGCATCCGTAAAACCACCTATTGCAAGAGGCGCATGTGATTGCGTTTCAAATAAACCTTCAGCTCCAGCCAGCTTTTCAGGCTGATATTCATACAGAAGCTGAGCGGATTCGTGGCCATTTAAGGCTGTTAGAAAGGAGAAAAGTCCTCCTACAATGAGTCCAAGAAAAAGGGCTTTTCGATGAAATGTATAGAGCTTCTCATTTTTTCTCGTTTTGAGCATTTTAAAAGCTGCAACTGAAGCAATCACAAAAGCACCTGTTGTAAAAGCAGACAGCACAACATGTGTAGCAGTTACAGCAAAGCTTGGATTGAAAAAGGCCTTCCAAGGCTCGATATTTGTGATTTCTCCATTCACCATCTGAAAGCCAGCAGGTGTCCCTTCAAAAGCATGTACGTTTGTAATTAGAATCGCTGATGCAGCTGCACCAATGACGATAAAAATAACGGTAATGATGCGCATTGCATTTGATAGGCGATCCGCTGCGTACACATAAATAGACATAAATAATGCTTCTATAAAGAACGCATAAATTTCAATCTGGAATGGCAGTGACATGACCTTTCCGATGACCTCCATAAAACCTGGCCATAAAAGGGCAAGCTGCGTACCAGCAATTGTACCTGTTGGAATGGCGACCCCTAACAGAACAGCCTGTGCTTTTGTCCACCGCTTGGCCATGATGGCATAATGAGGGTCCTTCGTTTTTTGAAAGATGAGTTCAGCTAACAAAATCATTAGCGGGATGCCAACGCCAAGCGAGGCATAAATAATATGAAAGCCCATGGTTGTGCCGAACAGGCTTCTAGCTAAAACGAGATCAGTCAATTTTTTCTCCGCCTTTCTTATCGCTTCTCTTTTTCATGATGCTTATTATTCTCCACCATTTTTAGATTATTCTTCCTGACTAAGAAAGCTTGTTTTTTGACAAGTTGTAAAAGAGGGAGTAGAATATAAATATAAAACGTAACCATTACGTTTTATTAACGAAAGGAGTTTTGACATTGAAAAGAGATATTCATCCAACCTCACATGAAGTTGTATTTATGGACGTAAACAGCGGTTACCGCTTCTTGAGTAGATCAACAAAGACATCAAACGAGACAGTAGAGTGGGAAGATGGGAAAACGTATCCTGTCATTAAAGTAGAAACAAGCTCTGATACGCATCCTTTTTATACAGGGCGCCAAAAATTCGGAGAAAAAGGCGGAAGAGCCGAGCAGTTTAAGAAAAAATATCAAATGTAATCAAAAAAGCACGCCTGATAACGGTGTGCTTTTTTTGACAGTAAAAAACCCCGGGTGATCAGCCGGGGTTCAAAGCATTAATCATTTAAAGCGGTGTTTAAGGTCTTTAAGTTTTGTTTCATTAAGCTGACGTAGCTTTCGCCGTTTTTGGCATCATCTTCAGTAATGGATTCTAGATTTTTAAGGGTCAAGCTTTTTGCCCCAATTTCACTGCGGATTGTATCTGATACTTTGCTACTGACGTTGTTTTCAAAAATAACGTATTGAATGTGATGCTTTTCCGCTTTTTGTACAATGTTTTCGAGCTGTTTTTGTGATGGCTCTTCAGAAGCGGATAATCCTAAAACACTGATTTGCTCAATGCCATAGCGCTTTTCCCAATAACCATAAGCTGCGTGAGAAACAAGGATTTCTTTATGTTTCGCTTTAGATAACGTTGTTTTGAATTCTTGATCTAATGATTGTAAATCTTTTTTTAGATGTTCATAGTTTTTTGTGTATTCATCTTTATGATCTGGATCTAATGAGACGAGTGTGTCTTTAATGTTTTTCGCCATTTGCTGCGCATAAACCGGGTCTAACCATGCATGAGGGTCCTTATCTCCGTGATCGTGCCCGTCATGATCATGGTCTTCACCTTCATGGTCATGATCTTCGCCTTCTTCATGTGCATGTTCTTCATTTGTCGATAACAATTTGATGCCTTCGGCTGCTTTGACTGTTTTCACACCTTGGTCTTTTAAAGTGGCAGCTGTTTTGGCTGCGAATGCTTCAGCCCCTGTGCCGCTGTAGATAAAGGCATCACCTTCAGCCATTTCAACCATTGTTTTTGAACTTGGTTCAAAGCTGTGTGCATCTGCATTTGCAGGATACACGCTTTGGGCATGAACGTGAGAGCCGCCAATTTTTTCAGTAAAATCTTGGATTGGGAAGATCGTGGTGTAAATGGTTAGTTTCCCGTCTGCCTTACCTTTTGAAGCATTCGTGCTCGCACTGCTTGAGCAAGCGGCAAGACCGATCGCGAATAAAGCAGCTGTTAAAATAAAAAAGATTTTTTTCATGTAGAAAATGTCTCCTCTCAATCTAATAGATAGAAATGATTACGATTTAATGTCCTGAGTTATTGTATCGTAATAATTACGATTTGAAAAGAGGAAAATAAAAAATTTTCGTCAGCAGATGTTTCCTCTAAAAAAATAAGCTGCAAAACGTGACGAAATTTCTTACATTGTGCTATATTTATTTTTAAAAAAAGATAAAGGAATGGACAAACGTATGAAACTTTTAGATGAAATCATCGAATATAATCAACAATTTATTGAAGAAAAGAAATACGAAGAATTTACAACAACAAAGTTTCCACAGAAAAAAGCTGTCATTCTATCGTGTATGGATACAAGACTTGTTGAACTGCTTCCGCGTGCCATGAACATGAAAAATGGTGATATTAAGATTGTCAAAAGTGCTGGGGCGCTTGTTTCTCATCCATTTGGAAGTATTATGCGAAGCATTTTAGTTGCTGTTTACGAATTAAATGCTGACGAGGTATATGTCATTGGGCATCATGATTGCGGGATGAGCAAAATAGACAGCCAGACACTTTTAAATAAAGCCGTTGAGCGCGGTATTCCAGAAAAACGTATTGAAGTACTGGAATACTCAGGAATTGATTTTAAACAGTGGCTCAAAAGCTTTAGTTCAGTCGAAGAGAGCGTGAAGGACAGTGTGTCCGTAGTGAGAAATCACCCGCTTCTTCCATCAGGTGTACCTGTACACGGGCTTGTCATTGATCCTGGAACAGGGAAGCTTGACTTAGTTGTCAACGGATATGAAGAAAAGTAAGTTATTTTTCCTTTTTAGGCGGAACAGGATCGATGCCGCCAGGATGAAGCGGATGACATTTCAAAATCCGTTTTATGGTGAGCCAGCCGCCCTTGATCGCGCCATGCGTTTTGATCGCCTCTAGTCCATAGTTTGAGCATGTTGGATAAAACCGGCAGCTTGGCGGTGTAAGAGGGGAAATACATTTTTGATAAAAGCGTATCATGCCGATAAAAATTTGTTTCATAGAGGTTCCTCCTTGTCTGTCTTCCACAGTATAAGAAAAAAGGACAAGGAAGGAAAGTTTTATAAACTAAATTGGTCGGAGAAATATGTTATAATATAGGAAATTGCAATTATAGGAGTGGTGATTATGCCTTCAGTCGAAAGTTTTGAACTTGATCATAATGCTGTAAAAGCGCCATATGTTCGTCATTGCGGCGTTCATAAAGTGGGATCAGATGGGGAAGTAAATAAATTTGATATTCGTTTTTGTCAGCCCAACAAGCAGGCGATGAAACCTGATACGATTCATACATTAGAGCATTTGCTTGCGTTTAATATTAGAACACACTCAGAGAAATATGATCATTTTGATATCATTGATATTTCTCCAATGGGCTGCCAGACAGGCTACTATTTAGTTGTCAGTGGTGCACCAACTCCAAAAGAGATCGTTGAACTTCTTGATGCAACATTCAAGGATGCGGTTGAAGTAACAGAAATTCCTGCTGCAAACGAAGAGCAATGCGGACAAGCGAAGCTTCATGATCTTGAAGGAGCAAAACGTTTAATGCGTTTCTGGCTTTCTCAGGATCAAGAAGAGCTTTTAAAAGTATTTGGTTAATAGAAGGATGAACCGGACATTTAGATGTCCGGTTTTTTTATTTGAATTCAATCAGAGATGTCAAAATAGGGGATATTTGTTAAAATGGACATGTCAGTAAAAGAAGGGGGAAACGCAGGATGCGAAAAATGTTGGGAATGATTCTGATGCTCACGTTATTGAGTGCATGTGGAAACTCTGCAGCAAATAGCGGCAAAGGGGAAGTGCCTGAGCTATTAGAAGTAAAGCTCACAGGACCTGAGCAAGTGGAGAAAAATGAAAGCGTTATAGTAAAAGCAGCTGTCACATACGGTGATACGCCTGTTGATGATGCAGATGATGTTCAATTTGAAGTGTGGAAAGATGGCGACAAGGATAACAGCAAGATGATTCAGCCAAAGAAAGAAAACAAGGGTGTATACGAATTGCACACAGCCTTCAAAAAAAATGGCCTTTATATCATACAAGTCCATGTGACAGCTAAACAGCAGCATAATATGCCGAAAACGAACATCCACGTAGGTGAGGTGAAAAAAGAGAGTTCATCTACTGAAGAAGAAGAAACCTCACATCATTAAAAGCGGATTTATTTTGGGTTAGGACGTTGATTTGGTTCTGCATCCTGTGGTGAATCGACTTTATGCTTATATTCATAAGCCTTCGATGTCGTCCACAATGATAAAAAGACAACGATTGAGATAATGATAAAGCTGATAATCCCAAGTAACAGCATCTAACTCCCTCCTTATTTCCATATTAACATATATTTCATGCAGTCAAAATAGAAGAAATTGACGGCAGGTTTCAGTATAATAAGAAAAGGGTATTCTCATACTAAACGCAATTACATAAGGAGGAATAAATATGTCTGAACAATTATTAAACGTCGTCAATAAACAAGTAGCTGATTGGACTGTGCTTTACGTGAAATTACATAACTATCATTGGTATGTAAAGGGGAAAGATTTCTTTACACTCCATGAGAAATTTGAGGAACTATATACAGAAACAGCTACATATATTGATGATTTGGCTGAGCGTATGCTTGCTTTAAATGGACAGCCTGTTGCGACAATGAAAGAGTGCTTAGAAATTTCCAGCATTCAAGAAGCAGAGGGCAAAGAATCAGCGGAGCAAATGGTGAAAAATCTATATGATGATTTCTCCAATATCGCTGAGGAATTAAAGCAAGGAATGGAGCTGGCTGCAGAGGTTGGCGATGAAACTACAGGTGATATGCTGCTTGCGATTCATCAATCCATTGAAAAACACAACTGGATGCTTAAAGCATATTTAGGATAATACACGTATGTGAAAAGAATGTCGGTCATAAATAGACCGACATTCTTTTTTATTGGAATCGGGACAGACAGCCCATTGAAATCATAGGGCTTTCAGCCGAAGAGAAAAGAGAAGGGAGGGAAGAAGATGTCTTCTATTGCAGGAATGATGAGTCAGCAAGTAGCGAGCATTCAAAAGACACTCAATATTAGTTTGTTGAATTCACAGCTTGCTACGAATACAGCACAAGCTATGGTGATGCTGGATCAAGTGCAGCAGCAGCCTCAAGCTGTTCAGCCAAAGGATTCAGATGCTTCATTTATTGATGTCAGAGTCTAAAAAGAGAAGCCGCCTCATGGGGCGGCTTTTTTGGTTTCATTCGTCTCCCTGAGGACATAACAGCGCCTTTATTTTTTGTCGTCCAAGCTATTGCGAGAATTCGGCATATACTATTGAGGTAAGGAGTTCCACTTTGAAAGGATGTTGATGCCAAGTGAGCAAGGATTTAGGCATCTTTTCGTTGGTTACAGTGAGTTTGTCGGCGATGGGCTTTCTGTTTGGTGGAGCAGGATATTTACTGATGATTTTAGTGACGTTGATGGCTATTGAATTAATTTGTTCAAGCCTAAGAGAATCTTTGACTGGGCAGCTTACAATGAAGCGGTTTTTTACGCGGCTTGTTCGAAAGATCGTGACAGTTTCCTTAATATCGATGGCGCATTTCTTCGATGTCATGCTGAAGACAAATGGGACGATTAAGGATTTAGCGATCATCTTTTATATTATTTATGAATCTTACCAAATCGTCTCGACAGCCAGAGCCCTTGGAGTTCCCATTCCACAGTTGTTTATTGATGTATTGGACATGTTGAAAAATAAATTGCGCAAAAAGCCGTAATTTCCTCATATCTGGTCATACTAAAGGAAAAAGGATGATTCAGATGGCGAGACACACGTACTATGTATCCGTACAAGATGGATCGATATCGCAGCATAGAGATGCAGCGGCTTGGCAATTTCAAATAGAAGCAGATGATGATCAAATTTTGCAGCTGAGAGACTATTTCGATGAACAGTATATGACAGATTGGAAAGGCTTCTTTCGGGCGCATGTTCCGTTTCTTGAATATCATTATGATAGTCCAAATGATGAAATGGATAGAAAAAGTAAAGAGATTTACACAATGATTTATGAGCTCGGCAATGAAGAGACAAGGAGCTTTATTGAGACAAATGGTTTGATGAATTGAAAAAGCATGTAGAGAATCTCTACATGCTTTATTTTCGCGGTTGTAAAATGCCTCCGATCAAATCGCTGATCCCGCCGCCTCTATTTTCCTGCTGTGAATTGGTGAACTCATGAGAGGAGCTCTGGCTCTGAGGTTTGTAGCGATTATCATCTAAACCCACCCGTAACCCAGATGTGCGCTCAGATGGCTGGATAATGACGATTTGATCTTGTTTCTGGAACTCAAATAAGTAGGATTCACCAGATGTTTGTCCAATGAAAGTCTTCCAGTTCACATCTAGTTTGACCTTCGGTGCTTTGCCTGTCCAAGCAACAATTGCGTCAGGGTCTACACGGCAGGGGGCTTTTAAAATGAGCGGATTTCCATTCGTTTTGATGGCGACCTGCGCTCCGTGCCCTTGATAAGAGAGTTTTGATGTAAACAGACCTTTCTGTGATAAAATACCAACGCCTACTGGTGTGACGCCGTAATGGCATTCCTCAGTAAAGGCAAGTAAATTTTCACTTTCTACACTTACATGCTGCCAAGGTCCGCTTGGCTCAAGGTTAATCACAGTTACATGCTCGCTTGCATCCGCCAAGTAGCAAGTACCTTGTCCACTCACTTCCATCATCTCAAGGTTTTCACCTGTGAATTTCCTGCTGATATGGTTAAATACTTGGCTGACCATATTTCCTTTATTCGTTCCAAGTAATCGCTTGCGGTATTGGAAACTTCCTTGATCCGCAATCATGGCGCCTTTTTTGGCAAAAAAGATTCCGCTGCCTTCTGCTTGTAAGGTAAGTTCTTCTATTGTGTTGAAATGAAATCCCATAGGTGCCGGCTCCTTTCCTGCGTCAAGATGTAAATCCGTAGATGCGGCATAAATCATTTAAATCTAGAGTAGTCCCTTGCCCGGTCGCGGTGATTTTCCATTCCTCCTGATCTCTCGTGAGTTCAGCGCATATAATGGATGTACAATACGAATAATCCTCTGTTAACTGAAAGGTACAAATCTCTTGCTGCGAGATTTGATCCGTAAGTCGCACGTAGGCATTGGTGACTTGTCCAAAATGATGCTGGCGTTCGTGTGCATCATGTATTGTGGCTGTGACAACAATTTTATGAATGTCAGGTGAGACTCTGCTTAATTGCATAATAATCATTTCATTGTCTCGATACCCTCCGCCAAATTGATGATCCCCAAGATGACGCACAGCTCCATCTAAGCTTTGCTGCTGGTGATAATAGATCAGATGCTTAGGAGACAACAGCTTGTCCTCTTCATTTAAAAGAAACACTTGCGTATCTAAATCAATTGGCTGACCAGCAAGGTCCCAGCCAAGCCCGATATGAATTTGGTCGACCGCTGGATTGTCTTTTGTTAAATCTAACTTTTGCCCTTTCACGAGGTGTTTCTTGATCACCTCATGGGGTGCGTTTTGTTTTGACCCATTTTTTATACTCATGCTGATTTCCTCCTCGTTGTCATAGGACAAACACTGATTCATTTACGTCATATAGGGATAAAAGGTTTCATGATTAAAATTGGGTGAAGTTGGAGATGATAAAAAGGTTTTAGAAACAATACCTCATTTTAGATACAGACGAGTTGGAACCACTCGTTTGTTTCACTTTTGATAAAAATTCTTCAGATAAATGTGATCTGTGGTATGATGTTTTACAAGAAGCAAGGACAGGATATGAGGGATTTCACATGCATGTATTTAAAGACTATTATCATAATACGGTCAAGCTCTCTTTTGAGGAGAAGCCTTTTTCAACTCATCCTAAGCATGTTTGGGCCATCTGCCGCTACCAAGGGAAATGGCTGCTCACTGAACATGAGGATCGGGGCTATGAGTTTCCAGGAGGGAAAGTTGAGCCGGATGAAGAAGCAGACCAAGCCGCTATACGGGAGATTCAAGAAGAGACGGGTGCTGTTGTTCGTGAATTAACGTATATTGGTCAATATCAGGTGCTGGGCAGAGAAAAGGTCATTGTCAAGAATATTTATTTCGCTGATATTGAAAAGCTAGTGAAGCAAGACACGTATTTTGAAACGAAAGGACCCGTTCTTTTCGCAGACTTGCCAAGATCCATCGCAAAAAATAAGAATTTCAGTTTTATTATGAAAGATGATGTGTTAAGACAAAGTCTTGCTTATTTAGAAAAGAACGGTTTGATTCGTTAAAAAAAGCGCAGGGTGACAATCCCTGTGCTTTTTATTTTTGAAGAAAACGGCGTTCGAGCCATTCCACAAGCTGGTACATGATGGTCGCAAATACGGCAATAATGAAAAGACTTAAGAACACGAGTGTAAAGTTGAAGACTTGAAAACCGTAAATGATCATGTAGCCGAGCCCTTTTGAGGAAACAAGAAATTCCCCTACGATAACCCCAACCCAAGAAAGACCGACATTGACTTTGATCGCAGAAATCATCGTTGGAATACTAGCTGGCAAAATGACCTCGCGAAAGACGACGCTTTTTTTCGCACCAAAGGTTTTCATCACCTTTAAATAATTCTCATCGACCTCTTGAAAGGCTGTATAAATGACGATTGTCGTAATGATCACACTAATGATTGCGCCCATGGCAACGATGCTGATCATGCCAGGCCCAAGGGCAACAATTAAAATCGGGGCGAGGGCAACTTTTGGCATGGCATTTAAAATGACTAAATAAGGATCAAGAACGTTTGCCAGGCGGGTGGACCACCATAAGGCGGCAGCGAGCAAAATGCCGCAAAAGGTACCAAGTAGAAATCCGAGCACCGTTTCAAATAATGTAATACTCATATGATTCACTAAAGACCCATCGGATATTTTTTGTACAAACAATTGGCAGACTGCTGAAGGTGAACTAAATATCAGTGGATCGATAAGGCGAAAATGACTGGCAAGCTCCCAAAGCGAAAAGAAGCTGGCGAAAATAATGAACTGATAGATTCGGGTCATGCGTTTTTCCATTCGGTATTTTTTGCGATAGGCTTCATGTAAAAGGTCACTGTGTTTCAACTGTTTTCAGCTCCTTCCAAATCGTTTGAAAGAGCTCTTGGAAACTCTGGGTCTGTCTCGCTTTGAAAGGAGAAAGAGTCCTCAGATCATCTGGAACGGTAAAGATTCGCTGTATCGAGCCAGGATGCTTTGAGAATAAGAAAATGCGGTCACTCATCGCAATGGCTTCGCCGATGTCATGTGTCACAAGAACCGCTGTTTTTTGATAGTTTTTGAGTGTATGAAAGACGAGATCCTCTAAAGTGAGTTTGGTTTGGTAGTCTAGAGCTGAAAAGGGCTCATCTAGTAAAAGCAGACCGGGATTCACTGCAAGCGTTCGGGCGAGAGCCGCACGCTGCCTCATACCGCCTGACAGCTCCTTCGGGTATTTTTCCTCTACATCATGAAGGCCAAGCTTAGGCAGTAAGCCAAGAGCGGCGGAGGTGGCTTCATGTGAATCTTGCTTGGTAATTTTTAACCCGAGAATGATATTTTCCTTGATGGTTTTCCAAGGGAACAAATAATCTTGCTGGAGCATGTAGCCGATTTGATGCTCCTTTTGATTCGGCTCTTTTCCTTCGATTAAAATTCGGCCTTCAGAGGGCGGCGTTATTCCTGCAATGATAGACAGCAGGGTGGTTTTTCCGCAGCCGCTGGGACCAATAAATGAGATAAATTCTCCTTGGTCTATCTCCATATTGATATGCTGTATGGCCGTTGTTTTTTCTTTTAAAGAGAAGTACGTGTGGGTCACATGGTCAATTTGAAGGAAAGACATGTGCTACCTCCTATTCTATTTGTGTTCTGTGACCTTCTTTGCAATGGATGAATCGACAAGTTGTTTGTACGGGATAAATTTCGGCAATTCATCGCTCTCTTTCATGATTTCCTGCAATTTGTTCCATTCCTCTTCATTCAGAAGGGGATCTGCTGCATAGGAGTCCTGCTGTTTGTAGCGCTTAATGGCAGTTGATAAAACATCAAGTTCTGTGTCAGGAAAATGAGATTGAATGGTTTTGGCAATCTCCTCCGGCGGCTTGGCTTCTACCCATTTCTGCGCTTTGTAAATGGCGCGAGTGAAGGCTTCAGCTGTCTCTTTGTTTTCCTCTAAGTAACTCTTCTTTGCCATGAAGGTGGTATACGGCACCTTTCCGGAAGCCTCTCCAAAGGAGGCGGTAATGTACCCTTTGCCTTCTTTTTCAATTAAGGATGCTGTCGGTTCGAATAACTGCACAAAATCGCCAGTTCCAGAGGAGAAAGCACCTGAAATGTTGGCAAAATCAATATTTTGAATCATGCGGAGATCCTTTTTTACATCAATGCCTTCCTTTTTCAGGACATATTCACCGACCATTTGCGGCATGCCGCCTTTCCGCTGTCCAAGAAAGTCTTTTCCTTTTAATTGATCCCAAGAGAATTCGCTCACTTTCTCCCTTGAAACAAGAAATGTACCGTCTGTTTGTGTCAGCTGTGCAAAGTTGATGACAGAGTCTTTTGTGTCTTGAGCCTCTACATAGATAGAGGATTCAGATCCGGTCAGGGCGATATCTGCACCGCCGGATAAGAGAGCTGTCATCGTTTTATCGCCGCCCCAGGTCGTTTTTAATTCAACCTCTAGCCCTTCTTCTTTGAAGAAATCCTCAGATAAGGCAACATAGAGCGGAGCATAAAAAACCGAATGGGTCACCTCGGCTACTTGTACGGTCTGCTCTTGTTCTTTTTTACAGGCGACAAATGGAATAAAGAGCAGGACAACGACGATGAATGCCAGTCTGACTTTGATGGAACGATTCAAGAGTAATTCGCCTCCTTTGTTCTAGATCACTAATTAAAGTATGTCAAAAGGGATTTTTGGTGAGTGCCTAGATGAAAATAAGAAGCGCATTGTTTATTTATAGAACGTGTCTTTTTTTCTATACTAGAAGCATGAATACTTTCTTGAATTTGGAAGAAATAAAGGGGCGGTTTCGTGTATAGAGTGAGTTGGGTATTTCTTGGATGGTATTTAGTAGGGCTCATATTAATGGTCTCTTTTGAAGTGCCAGCATGGCTTCAGTTTGCAAATGGCATTTTCCTTGTGCTGTATGCCTGCTGTGTGATAGAGATTGGGCGAAATATTTATGGGGCATGGGTTGGTGTGATCAAAAGGGCAGCCATTGTCGGTGTGATGACATTTACGGTTGAATGGATAGGGATCACAACTGGTTTTCCTTTCGGGGCCTATGACTATTATCCGACGTTAGGTTTTCTAGTGGCAGGAGTGCCTTTAACCATTGCTTTTGCATGGGTTGGTGTGTTTTTAAACAGCCTTTTTTTATCCACTCAGCAGTCGAAATGGAAACGAGCTGTCGAAACGGGGATATGGATTGTCTTGCTTGACCTCATATTAGACCCAGTAGCGGCTGAACGGAAATTTTGGGTGTGGTATGACGGCGGTGGTTTTTATGGTATTCCTTTTGAGAATTTTGTGAGCTGGGGTATGATTGGAGCAGGACTTTCCTTTCTCTTCCCGCTTGTTCAGGTTGGTCAAAAGGCCCTCAGCTGGACGAGCCGTATTTATCAGGCAATGGTGTTCTTTTTTGGTGTGCTGGCATTAAAGGGCGGGCTCGATGTCATTTTTTATTTAGCGCTAATCATTGTTATTTTATGTGAAGGAAGGGTTCAATTTGAAAGAAAGCGACAAAAGCCGATCGTTTAGACGTATATTTTCTCTTTATCTTGAGCGGTATTTACTTCATAAACATTTCCGCTGCGTGATGATGAAAGGCGCTGTAGACCCAAACGAGAAGCTGCCTGTTCTTTATCTCGCTAATCATAGCTCCTGGTGGGATGGACTGATCATCTTTCTTTTAACAGAAAAAGCGTCCGAACTCGATCACTATATGATGATGGAGGAGAAACAGCTGAAGCAATATGCCTTTTTCCGAAAGCTTGGTGCCTTTCCGGTTCAGAAAGAGAATCTGAAAAGTGTGAAGCAAGCATTAATGATGGCAAAAGAGAACATGCAGGCTGGCAGGGCTGTATGGCTTTTTCCACAGGGGAAAATCATGCATCAGGATGTGCGGCCGCTTGAATTGGAGGGCGGGGCTTCTTTTTTAGTGAGACAATTTGAGCAAGTCGTGGTGAAGCCTGTGACCTTGCATTATACATTTAATCAATTTCAAAAGCCGACAGTATCTGCTGTGTTTGGTGAAGATACCTTTGTATCTGGCGGAGAACTTCGAAGCAAGGACGTGACGCATCTGCTTAGGGATCTCCTTGAAACGCAGTTAAACGCACATCAAGCACAGGTCATCGCTGACCCTGATTTTTCAACCAATCAAGAATTTAGACAGATGACAAGGACAAGTCAATCAACAAGTGATGCGTTTGATTCCTTTAAAAAGTGGGTGAAAACATGGCGGTCTTCTTAACCGTGATCAGCGTACTCTTGCTCTGTCAGTTTATTTTCACCATATGGAATATGAGGCAGCTTCCTGTTTTAAAGCCAGCATCCTTTTCGCCGGGTGAACCTATTTCGTTATCGATTCTGATTCCAGCGAGAAATGAGGAAAAAAGGATAGAAGCCTGTCTTCAGTCGATCGTTGATCAACGTCTTTACCCGAAAGAGCTTATCGTACTTGATGACCATTCGACAGATCAGACAAGAGCGATGGTGGAGCGCTTCGCAGAAACATATCCGTGGATCCGTCTCCTTTCAGGTCAGCCATTAAAGCGGGGCTGGCTTGGTAAATCATATGCCTGCTCTCAGCTCGCTGAGGCAGCAGCTTCTGACTGGCTGCTATTTTTAGATGCGGATGTCCGATTAAAAAAAGGGGCAGTTGAATCAGTATACAAGCAGTTATGCATGCAAAAAACGGGCATGCTGTCAGGTTTTCCAGAACAAAAAACAGGCACATTGTTTGAGCATCTTGTGGTTCCTATGATGATGTTTACCATTGGCTGTCATCTGCCAGTGAAATGGATAAGAAAATCTAAGAACCCCGCTTTTGCCGCAGCACATGGCGGTTTTATTGCCATTGAAAAGAATTGTTATCACGACATTGGCGGGCATAAAGCGATCAAGGATTCACTCGTTGATGATATGGCTTTGGCTAAACGGGTGAAGGAAAAAGGCTTTCCGTTCACACTTGCAAGCATTCATCCATTTGTGTATATGAGAATGTATGAAAGTGGACAAGAGGTTTGGGAAGGTTACCGGAAAAATTTGTTCCCGGGTGTGAATCGAAGCATTCCTCTGTTAAGCAGTGTCTTTTGTTTATACACCCTCCTTTATTTGGTTCCTGTCATTTGTTTCATGATCGCATTGTTTCAGCTGGATGTTTTGAGCATATGCTTAGCGATTCTTTGCTATGGGCTGGGTGTATCGATTAAAGCGGCAATTGATATTGAAAACGGGCGGACCTCTGCAATGGCTTTTTTATTGCCGCTCAGTATTTTAAGCCTGATCGCCATTGGCTTTGCTTCTATGAAAATCGGGCTGAAAAAAGAAGGGTATGAATGGAAAGGGAGAAGGTACGAATGAAAAAAGTGATCATCATCGGCGGCGGATTTGGCGGATTATCAGCCGCGATCCGTCTACAGTCACGCGGGGTTCAGGTCACCATTTTAGAAAAAGAAGCGGCTTTAGGCGGGAAATTGCAGCGCCATCACGGAGCAGGCTACTCTTTTGATTTAGGACCGAGTACCATTACAATGAAGACATATTTTGAAGAAGTGTTTACAGCCTGTCATAGACGGATGGAGGATTATGTGACCTTTTATCCGATTTCTCCGCTTACCAAAAATTTTTTTCCAGATGGACATACGGTCGAGTTTACGCCGAATATGGAGCAAATGGAATCACAAATTGCTGCATTCAGTCCTGAAGATGCGAAGCAATACCGTGCATTTTTGCAGGAATCAAAGGCGCTTTTTCAAAAGGCAGAGGAGCAGTTTTTAAATCGTCTGTTATTGAGCTGGAAGGATAAGGCGGATTTAAAGCTGATGAAAGCACTTCTCGCTGTCAAACCGTTCACATCCGTTCAGCGCCTGCTGCGTCAATATTTCCGTCACCCCCATACATTGGCGATGTTTGGACGGTATGCTACTTATATTGGCTCCTCTCCCTACGAGGCGCCGGCTATTTTTAATATGATGGCGTATTTAGAAGGGGAGAAAGGGATTTATGGAATACAGGGCGGTACATATCGTTTAGTTGAGGCATTTGAGACACTGGCAAAAGAATTAGGTGTTCAGATTCACCTCAATGAACAAGTGAACAAGATTCATGTGAAGGATCGGCAGGTCAAAGGAGTGGAAACGGATCAGCAGATGTATGAGGCAGATCAAGTCATTGCAGGAGCAGATGCGCTGACTGTATACCGTCATCTCATAGATGAAAAAAACCGTCCTCGTTATTTAAATCAAAAACTGTCTGGCATTGAACCGTCGTTGTCGGGCTTTGTTCTCTTATTAGGTGTACCTAAAGTCTATGAACAGCTGGCCCATCACAATGTGTTTTTCCCTGAGGATTATGAGCAAGAATTCAAGGATATTTTTCAGAAAAAACAGCTGCCTCAAGACCCGGCGCTATACATATGCTATTCAGGTCATTCAGAACCAGCTTTAAGCGGAGGACCAGGAAGAAGCAACCTGTTTGTACTGGCCAATGCACCTTATGTGACAAAAGAGCAAGATTGGGACATGCTAAAGGAGACATATCGTCAGCATGTAAAAAACAAATTAATGGAAAAAGGTCTTTTTGATTTGGATGAGCTTATCGAATATGAAGCAGTTCAAACCCCGCTCGATCTGCAGCAGAAAACGGGGGCATATCGTGGAGCCATTTATGGTATGTCTTCAAACTCGTTCAAACAGGCATTTTTTCGCATCAATAATCAGTCAAAGGACATTGAAGGACTTTGGTTTGTTGGAGGAACAAGTCATCCAGGCGGCGGCACGCCGATGGTGACAAAATCAGGCCAGCTTGTCGCAGAAGCGATACTGAAGCAATGGACGTAATCAAAGATGAAAAGGAGAGAAATCGAGTGATTGTGGAAAAAAGAAGGTTTCCGTCGCCCCATCCGCATATTCACTTATATACAGTGACCTATGAGGCAGATGGACTTCGGATGAAAGGGCTGCTCGCTGAACCGGCCGGAGAAGGTTTCTACGACGGCTTTTTGTATTTACGAGGCGGCATTAAAAATGTGGGGATGGTCAGACCGGGCCGGATTGTGCAATTTGCCGCGCAGGGCTTTGTCGTCTTTGCTCCCTTTTACCGGGGAAACCAAGGAGGCGAAGGGAACGAAGATTTTGCCGGAGAAGATCGAAAAGATGCGTTCGCTGCCTTTCAACTGTTAAAACAGCACAAAAAAGTGAAGAAGGACCGCATTCATATCTTTGGTTTTTCGCGAGGCGGTATTATGGGCATCTGGACCGCTGTTGAAATGAAACAGGAGGCAGCTTCCTTTGTCACATGGGGAGGCGTCAGTGATATGAAACTGACTTATGAAGAGCGTGTGGATATGAGACGGATGATGAAGCGTGTGATTGGCGGCCCGCCGCATAAGGTGCCAGAGGCATATGAGAACAGAACCCCTTTAAATGATGTGGACAAAATTGAAGCACCTGTCCTTATCATCCACGGAGAAGAGGACCAAAATGTATCGATTGAGCATGCGTATTTGTTAGAAGATGCGCTGCGCCAGCACGGGAAATCCGTGGAGACATGGTATTTCCACGGATACAACCACTATTTCCCGCCGCAGCATAATCGAGAAATTGTGAGAAGGCTGACCACATGGATGCACAGCCGAAAAAGCGGAAATGTGGTAAAATAAGCAGTATAACGAAATATAGAAAGTAGGGGGATTTTCATTATGGGAATGCCTGTTGAATTTAATACAATGATTGTCACAAAGGGAAAAGAGACAAGAATTGAAGAAAATGTATTTGAACTCATGAAGGATGGATACCGCATTTATCCATTAAATATTCCACTTGAGGTGCGCAAAACGAAAGAAGGAGAAAAAACAGGGACAGCACATGTTGAAAAGCTGGAGCTGACAGACAATGTCACGAAGGTGACGTACCGTCTTGTGTCCTTGCATTCAACAAACTAAAAAAGCTGAGGGATTTTATTCTCCTCAGCTTTTTTCATTTGGTTATACGAGTGGACCGCCTTTGGCTTCAATGTCACTTGCCGCGTGGCTGAATTTTTGGAAGTTCTTTTTAAATTCATTGGCAAGGAAGTGTGCTTTTTCTTGATAAGCCTCTTGGTCATCCCATGTTTTAGCAGGTTGAAGCACTTCATCTGGTACACCAGGAATATGAAGCGGGATGTGTAAGCCAAAGATGTCATCAGTAATCATCTCGGCATTGTCAAGGTCACCTTCGATTGCTGCCTGCACCATTGCTCTTGTATGAGCGAGATTCATTCGTTTGCCTGTACCGTAGCCTCCGCCAGTCCAGCCTGTATTCACAAGGAATACTTTTGCACCGTGCTCATCAATCTTTTTGCCAAGCATTTCAGCATAGACGTGAGCTGGAAGCGGAAGGAATGGTGAACCGAAGCAAGTAGAGAATGTCGTTTCTGGTGATGTGACACCGCGCTCAGTTCCAGCTAATTTACTTGTGTACCCGCTCAAGAAATGGTACATTGCCTGCTCTTTTGTTAAACGGCTGATTGGAGGTAAGACGCCAAACGCATCAGCTGTTAAGAAGACAATGGCAGATGGATGTCCTGCGATACTTGGTTTCACGATGTTATCAATCATTTCGATTGGGTAAGCAGCGCGTGTATTTTCAGTAAAGAAAGTATCATCGTAATCCGCTTCACGTGTTTCTTCATCAAGCACAACGTTCTCAAGAACTGATCCGAAGCTGATCGCTTTGTAGATCTGAGGTTCTTTTTCTTCACTTAAGTTCACACATTTCGCATAGCATCCGCCCTCGATATTGAAGACCCCTGTGCCAGACCAGCCGTGTTCATCGTCTCCGATCAGCTTGCGGCTTGCGCTTGCAGAAAGCGTCGTTTTCCCAGTACCTGAAAGCCCGAAGAATAAGGCGACATCGCCTTCTTGACCTACGTTTGCTGAGCAGTGCATGGATAAAATATCTTGCTCAGGAAGCAGGTAGTTCATCACAGAGAAAATGGACTTTTTCATTTCTCCTGCATATTCTGTTCCACCGATAAGAATCGTGCGTTTTTCAAAAGAAACGATGATAAACGTTTCAGAGTTTGTGCCATCTGTTGCAGGATCTGCTTTAAAGTGCGGTGCAGATAAGATGGTGAAAGGTTTTTCGTTTGAAGAAGGTGTTGACCCGTCAGGTCTGATAAATAGCTGCTTGGCAAAAAGATTGTGCCATGCGAATTCGTTTACAACTGTAATCGGCATACGATATCTTTCGTCAGCGCCTGCAAACCCTTCAAAGACGAACAGTTCATCACGTTCTTTTAAGTATGACACAACCTTTGTATATAAACGGTCAAATGCTTCTTTGGAGATCGGCTGGTTTACTTGACCCCAATCGATTTTATGTTCAGAGCTTTCTTCTTTGACGATAAATTTATCTTTAGGCGAACGTCCTGTGTAGGCTCCAGTTGTGGCGCGGACAGCTCCAGTTGATGTTAAAACGCCTTCATTACGTGCCAAAATCTTTTCAACAAGTTTCGGAACAGATAAATTTTGGTGCGTATTTTCTAATGAGAGCAATGACTGCAAATCTTCTTTTAAATCCACTGAGTTCATAAAAAAACCCTTCCTTTACCGTTGAATTTGTTTGTTTCGATTAGTATAACACATTAATAATAATAGTCTATACTATTTAAAAATTTTTGTGTGTGTTTTTTCATTTCTGCTATGAAAATATGCTTTTTGGTGATGCTAATGGTGAGGAGAAAAAAGAGGGAGATAATTCTTATGAAGCATTGACATGACGCAAGGGTTTAAGATAAGATATCTTATTGAACGGATACTCTTATCCCGAGTTGGTGGAGGGACAGGCCCGATGAAGCCCAGCAACCGGTTTCTTATTTAAAAGGCATGAAAATGCTGAGAAACCAAGGTGCTAACCTGATGCAAGGTACAAGAACACCTTGAGCGATAAGAGTGAAAGGCATGCGATCTCAGACCCTTTCCTCGCAATGAAGGAAATGGTTTTTTTATTTTTGGGATATCATATGAACAAATTGCCAATAACATCTCTAATATAAACGTTTTCAAATATAAGAGGGAACGAGTTCCGTATCATATTGGAGGCCTCATCTTGGGATGATGTGGTCTTGTACAGGAGGAAATAGCCATTATGAGTCAAAATCGTCGTTTATTTACTTCAGAATCAGTGACAGAAGGACATCCGGATAAAATCTGTGATCAAATTTCAGACAGCATTTTGGATGAAATTTTAAAGAAAGATCCAAATGCACGTGTTGCCTGTGAAACTTCTGTTACAACCGGTCTCGTATTAGTAAGCGGTGAAATTACAACGTCTACTTATGTCGATATTCCAAAGACGGTGCGTGACACAATTAAGGAAATTGGCTACACACGTGCGAAATATGGTTTTGATGCGGAAACATGTGCTGTACTTACATCAATTGATGAACAGTCTGCTGATATTGCGCAAGGTGTAGACAAAGCACTTGAAGCACGTGAAGGAACAATGACGGAAGAAGAAATTGATGCGATTGGTGCAGGTGACCAAGGATTGATGTTTGGTTTTGCCAATAACGAAACCGAAGAGCTCATGCCGCTGCCGATTTCACTAGCGCATAAATTATCTCGCCGTTTAACAGAAGTACGTAAGGATGAAACACTTGCATACCTTCGTCCAGACGGAAAAACACAAGTCACAGTTGAATATGATGAGCAAAACAAACCAGTTCGTATTGACACAGTGGTTATTTCTACGCAGCATGCACCAGAAGTGACGCTTGAACAAATTCAAAGTGACTTAAAAGAGCATGTCATCAGTCCTGTCGTTCCAAGTGAACTGATTGATGAACAGACAAAGTACTTCATTAACCCAACTGGCCGTTTCGTGATCGGTGGACCTCAAGGGGATGCTGGTTTAACTGGACGTAAAATCATCGTTGATACGTATGGCGGATACGCTCGTCATGGAGGCGGTGCTTTCTCAGGTAAGGATGCAACGAAGGTTGACCGTTCTGCGGCATACGCTGCTCGTTACGTAGCGAAAAATATCGTAGCTGCCGGCCTTGCAGATTCTTGTGAAGTACAGCTTGCTTATGCAATTGGGGTTGCACAGCCTGTATCGATTTCAATTGATACATTCGGGACAGGAAAAGCTTCAGAAGAAAAATTAATTGAAGTGGTTCGTGCAAACTTTGATCTTCGTCCAGCTGGCATTATTAAAATGCTAGACCTGCGCCGTCCGATCTACAAACAAACAGCTGCATACGGACATTTCGGCCGTCACGACTTAGATCTTCCGTGGGAAAAAACGGATAAAGCCGATACACTTCGCAAAGAAGCATTGGGACAATAACAACATAAAAAACCGCTTATTTTAAGCGGTTTTCCTTTTGATTAAAAAAAAATCTTCAAAAAGCGAAAAAATGTGAAACAAAATCGGACAAAATACTGTCTAATTATAGGTCTACTTTTAAGAAATAACATAACGTGGAGGCAATAATATGTGTGGGTTTGTTGGTGTATTTAATCACCGTCCATTGTCCGAAACTACTGAACAGGAAGAGCTAATTAAACAAATGAATCGTCTCATCGTTCATCGTGGTCCGGATGATGAGGGTTACTTTCATGATGAGCATGTAGGATTTGGATTTAGACGTTTAAGTATTATAGATGTTGAGCACGGAAAGCAGCCGCTTTCTTATGAAGATGAAAAGTATTGGATTATTTTCAACGGAGAAATTTATAACTATGTGGAGCTGAAGGAAGAGCTTGTGAAAAAAGGCTATACGTTCAGCACAGATTCTGATACGGAAGTACTTCTTGCTACATACCGTCATTATAAAGAAGAAGCGGCTTCTAAGCTTCGCGGCATGTTTGCATTTTTAATTTGGGATAAAGAAGCGCAATTATTATATGGCGCAAGAGATCCTTTCGGCATCAAACCGCTTTATTTTACACAATTGGATGAGCAAGTGTACTTTGCATCTGAACGCAAAAGCTTGATGGCAGTGAACGAGAACATTTTATTTGATGAGACTGCTTTGCAGCAATACATGTCATTCCAGTTCGTACCTGAGCCAAATACACTTGATCAAAAGGTGCACAAAGTAGAGCCAGGTCATCAGTTTACTTTACGCCCAGGACAGGAGATTGAATTTAAGACTTACTGGAAAGTTCAATTCAAGCCTGAGCAAACTCAAGAACAAAAGCTGATTGAAGAAGTCCGCGATGCAATCTATGATTCTGTGAAAGTTCATATGAGAAGTGATGTTCCTGTTGGTTCATTCCTATCAGGTGGTATCGATTCTTCTTTCATCGTATCTGTTGCAAAGGAATTTCATCCTGAGCTGAAGACGTTTTCTGTTGGTTTCCAGCAGGATGGCTTTAGTGAAGTTGATGTAGCGAAGGAAACGGCTGATAAGCTGGGCTTACAAAACTTCAGCGCGGTAATTTCTCCTGAGGAATATATGAATGAGCTTCCGAAAATTGTTTGGCATTTAGATGATCCTTTAGCTGATCCGGCGGCGATTCCATTGTATTTCGTGGCAAAGGAAGCGAAGAAACAAGTGACGGTCGTTCTTTCTGGTGAGGGAGCAGACGAGCTGTTCGGTGGATATAATATTTACCGTGAACCGCTTTCTCTTAAACCATTTGAATCTGTTCCATCTATGCTGAAAAAGCTTCTTCTTCGTCTGGCGCGCTTAATGCCAGAAGGAATGAAAGGAAAAAGTTTTATCGTCCGCGGCTGTACACCATTAGAGGAACGTTATATCGGTAATGCGAAAATCTTTGAAGAGCCAGTAAAGAAAAACCTCTTAAAGCAGTATGATCCGAACATTACGTATCGTGATGTGACGAAGACATACTTCGAGGAAAGTGCAGGCTACAGTGATATTAACAAAATGCAATATGTTGATATTCATACGTGGATGCGCGGGGACATCTTACTGAAAGCAGATAAGATGACAATGGCGAATTCTCTTGAGCTTCGCGTTCCTTTCCTTGATAAGGTCGTATTTGAAGCGGCTTCTAAAATTCCAGAAGAGCTGAAAACAAAAGATGGCACAACGAAATATTTATTGCGTAAAGCAGCAGAAGGCATTGTGCCTGACCATGTGTTAAACCGCAAGAAGCTTGGCTTCCCTGTTCCAATTCGTCATTGGCTGAAAAATGAGATGAACGCTTGGGCGAAAGACATCATTAAAAACAGTCAAACTGACGAATATATTAACAAAGCGTATGTGCTTGATTTATTAAATGAACATTGTGCTGGTAAAGCAGATCATAGCCGTAAGATTTGGACCGTCCTGATTTTTATGATTTGGCACAGCATTTATGTCGAGCGCAGTATTGATCCAGAGCAATTGAATCATCAACCGAAAGAAGTCATCTTCAGTTAATGAAAAAAGGTTTTCAGCTTTGTGCTGAAAACCTTTTTTGTCATGATAGAAAGTGGCGGAAAAGGGTAAAATAACAAGCGGTTCATAGTTATTGCTTAATATCCTGAAAAAAACATGATAAAGTGAAGATACACGTATGATGTTAACGAGGTAAAAGGGAACGATAGTATTGTCCTTTTTCTACATATTCTCTGCGGATTCGGTCCATGTCTTGGATATCTTCATCTGTTAACAGCCGAACGACTTTGGCTGGACGGCCAAAAGCGAGTGATCCTTTTGGGATGACCTTTCCTTGAGGGACAAGACTTCCTGCACCGATAAAGGCGCCTTCGCCAATCTCCGCACCATCGAGAATGATAGACCCCATGCCAATGAGGGCATTTTTTCGAATGATTGAGCTATGTAATGTGACTTGGTGTCCAATGGTAGCACCATCTTCAATAAGAAGTGTTTTTCCAGGACTTTGATGCAGGCACGATAAATCTTGAATGTTGACGTTCTTTCCAATTCTCACAGGTGCAACATCGCCTCTGATGACGGTTTGGAACCACACGCTCGAATATTCTCCAATTGTGACATCACCGGTAATGGTGGCGTTATCTGCGACAAAGACCGATTCATGAATCTCAGGTGTAAACTGATGATATGGATAAATCACTTTTTCGACTTCCTTTCTTAATACAACATTTGTGAGGTGTTTACTTTGTGGACTTGGCATGCTGAAAGACCAGTTGGTACAATTGTCATTGTACATGGTGCGAGTGAATATCACGGCCGATATAAATGGCTGATTGAAATGTGGCGGAATGCAGGCTATCACGTCGTCATGGGTGATTTGCCTGGGCAAGGCACATCGACACGTGCGCGAGGCCACATTCGTTCTTTTCAAGAATACATTGATACAGTCGATGAATGGATCGAGCATGCGAAATCATTCAGGCTTCCTACTTTTTTACTTGGACACAGTATGGGTGGACTCATTTCAATTGAGTGGATGAAGCAGTATACCCATACGAAGTTGAATGGCCTTATTTTATCATCACCTTGTTTAGGTCTGCAATTTAAACCGAAGAAGCTGATGGATTTTGCGTCAAAAGGTCTAAATGTGCTCGCACCGTCTTTTAAAGTGGAGTCAGGGCTGTCGATTGAACTAGCCACACGAAATCAGGCGGTCATTGAGGCAGACTCAAATGATTCTCTTTACGTGACAAAGGTGTCGGTTCGCTGGTATCGAGAGCTGATCAAAAATATCGATGCGGCGATGCAGCCGACGAATGTCTTTAAATCGATCCCGCTCCTTTTAATGCAGGCGGGCGATGATAAGATCGTGGATAAAACGAGGGTGATAAAATGGTTCAATGGCATAGAATCAACTAATAAATCATACCGTGAATGGGAAGAACTGTATCACGAAATTTTTAATGAACCAGAAAGAGAAGATGTGTTTAAGGCGGCAAGAGCCTTTACAGATCAATATATTTGATTGTGAGCTTTAAGTTTTGGGGGTGGAGTGATTTGTCAGTACCAGAGCGTCCTTTTGCACTGATGACAAAGGTGTATAAAGATATTTTTCCGCTTGTTCATCAGGAGCTGAAAAAGTGGCGGGCTCATGCCGAAATGATTGAAAATGAAGAACTGAGAACGCAGGCACTAGCGAGCATATCGAGTAAAACGTTTCACTGTGAAGGCGGAGGCATTTTATCTCTTCTGGCAGGTGAAAAGAAAGAAACGTGTATTGAATTCATTGTGGCGTATCAAACCATTAGTGATTACTTAGATAACCTTTGTGACCGCAGCACGTCGCTTGATCCAAAGGATTTCCATATGCTGCATCAAGCGATGAGAGATGCGCTTGATATTCATGCTGAGCTCAAGCCATACTATCAATTCCGTGATGATCAAGAGGATCATGGATATTTACATGCGCTTGTCCGCACATGTCAAGATGTGCTTACGCGTGTTCGGCATTATCCGATCATTCAGCCATATTTACACACGCTGTGTGATTACTATAGTGACCTGCAAGTACATAAGCACGTTGTTCCCCATGAGCGTGTACCACGGCTAGAGTCATGGTTCCGCCAATACGAAAAAGATTTGCCGAAGATGGAATGGTATGAGTTTTCAGCTTGTGCGGGATCAACGTTAGGGATTTTCTGTCTTGTGGCGTATGCGCTGCAGCCTGATTTTACAGAAAAGCAGGCGAAGCAAATTTACGAAAGCTATTTCCCTTATATTCAAGGTCTGCACATTTTACTCGATTATTTAATAGACCAAGAAGAGGACAGGCTTGGGGGAGATCTGAACTTTTGCTCATACTATGATTCTCATCATGAGATGATGGATAGACTTCAGCATTTTATCGAAAAAGCGGATGAGCAGCTGAAAGGCATTCCGCATGAAAACTTTCACAAATTGATTAACAGAGGATTACTGGCGGTCTATTTGTCCGATGAAAAAGTGACAGCCCAAAAAGAGATGAACAAGCTGGCAAAAAGGCTGATCAAATCAAGCGGGAAAACATCGTTCTTTTTCTATATTAACGGAAGAGCCTATCGGACCTATCAGAAAATGCCTTGGATGAAATCATCATAAAAAAGCTCAAATCCATTAGGATTTGAGCTTCAGCGTGTAGACAAACCCTCGCATTCGGTGTCAGGTCTGCGCGCCGGTACTCACGAATGTCGAATTCGCTCCGTTCCGGTGCTCACCCGTTCCTAGACTGCAAAGGTTTTCTATCACGCTGAAAAGAAGAAAAAAGCTAAAATGCACATCATTTTAGCTTTTTTTCAATGGCGACCACAAAAGGCGGGTCGTTTTGAATATTCATGTATTGATATGATAAAACTTGTACCTCTTCATGAGGGAGTGATCTGCAATAGTCGAGAAGCACTTCTTTTTCTCTTTTACCTTCGGGATGTCCATGGTAGATCACAAGGACGATCAGTCCTCCGGGTTTGAGCCATTCGAGGAGCTGCTTGATGGCTTCAATGGTTGTATGAGCCTGAGTGGTGACGGCTTTATCGCCTCCTGGCAGATACCCAAGGTTAAACACTGCACCAGATATATGTCCATAAACATCCTTCGGAAGATGATCCGCCAGTTTTTCATGTCCATCATGGATGAGGTGAACGTAAGGATATTGACCGCCAAGCCTTTTGCTTGTCTGCTGCAAGGCTTCCTCTTGCACGTCGAATGCAAACACTTGTCCTTCAGTTCCTACAAGGTCCGCTAAATAGAGTGTATCATGGCCGTTTCCCATTGTTGCATCTATGACGATGTCGCCTTTTTGACAAGCGCGTTCTAACAGCTCTTTACTAAAAGGAAGCATGCGTTTCAAAATCATTTAGCTGCTTCTTCCAATCTGACGAAACGTTTTCCTTGGTAGCTGTTACGCCTTTCGAGCTCAGCATTAATGGCATTGAGCACTTCCCACTTGTTAACACTCCACATTGGACCAACCATTAATTCAATTGGGCCGTCCCCTGTAATACGGTGAATAATCATTTCTGGCGGCAGAATCTCCAGCTGATCACAAACAAGCTGAACATATTCCTCCTGGCTTAAAAACTCAAGCTTTCCTTTTTCATATTGCTTGACCATTGGAGTCCCTTTTAAAAGGTGAAGCAAATGAATTTTAATTCCCTGCACATCTAAATCCGCAACAGCTTTTGCTGTTTCCATCATCATGTCTCGGTTTTCAAGAGGCAATCCATTGATGATATGTGAGCAGACACGAATTCCGTGTTTTCTCAGTTTTTCTACACCTTCAACGTAGCATTCATAATCATGAGCACGGTTAATGAGCATAGCTGTCCGTTCGTGTACCGTTTGAAGACCAAGCTCTACCCATAGGTAAGTGCGTTCGTTTAATTCGGCTAAATACTCCACTACGTCATCCGGCAGACAGTCAGGTCTTGTTGCAATGGATAGACCTACGACACCATCTAGATTCATGACGGTTTCATATTTTTCTTTTAGGACAGGAAGCGGCGCGTGTGTGTTTGTATACGCCTGGAAATACGCCATGTATTTTCCGTCTTTCCATTTTGTATGCATCCGGTCTTTGATTTCGTTAAATTGAGTGATGAGATCATCAGCCCGGTTTCCTGCAAAATCACCAGATCCAGCGGCACTGCAAAATGTACAGCCACCGTGGGCTACAGTACCATCACGGTTTGGGCAGTCAAAGCCGCCGTCTAAGGCTACTTTAAATACTTTATGACCAAAGTGTTCACGCAAATGGTAGTTCCACGTGTGATAACGTTTTTCGCTGTTTGAATATAAAAAAGGGTTATGCTGATCCAAGTCAGTAACCTCCTTGCATAATAATAGGCATCCTTAAAGTTTAACAAAAATCACGAAGGAGGACAATTGAATCTGTCCAACATTTTCTTTAGTGAAAAAGCTTTACATGGGCAAAATAGGCGGGAGCGATGATGAAATGGAGGGAATGTAAGATGGCAACAAGGCAATCGATCGATGAATTTATTCAAAAAAGTACGGAAACCCTTGAGTTTGCAAGTGAACAATTTGATTTGAGCTCACGTCAAGAACATTATAATGAGGAAGAGTTTTCTAAAGCACAGCTCATGCTTGAGAATACGGTCAACGAATTAGAAAAATTAAAAGATGTCGCCAATGACCAGCAAAGAGAACGATTAGACAGGGCACGTGTTCAAATTCAGAGCTTACAAAATCAAATGATTTTAGGGATTTCTTACGATAATGAATGATGAACAGATCCTTCTTTTAAGGGTCTGTTTTTTATTTTCTTAATAAGTTATTGACTTTTATGCTGGGTGTCTATATTGTATTAAGTGTACTACATCAACTAATACACTATAGACACTTAAAGTGAAGAAAGGTGTTCAACCATGAAAAAAGAAAAAAACCCAATTAATTTGAAGTGGATGGTGCTGGCTGTTGCGTTAGCATGTACATTTTTTTTCGTTCTTGTTTTCATTGGTTTTGAAGTTCAAAAAGATTTGATACCCAATTCAGTTCCTTTAATGCAAGGACATGAACAAGCGATAGGACTGCAAAAGCATGAATGAGGAAAGAGGGAGTCATCATGATTCAAATAGATCCAAGAAGCGCTGCGCCAATATATGAACAAATCATTGAGCAGCTCAAAATTTTATGTTTAAAAGGCGTGATGAAGCCAGGTGACAAACTGCCCTCTGTCAGAGAGCTCGCCACCATTATCATTGCCAACCCAAACACCGTCAGTAAAGCGTATAAAGAGCTAGAGCGGGAAGGGATTATTGAAACTCTGCGGGGCCGCGGTACGTATGTAACAGAAGGTGCTCAGTTAAAGCTGAATGAAGGGAAGGTGCTCCAGATGAAAGAACAGTTAAGACAACTCATCATAGAAGCTCATCATGCTGGTATTGATATTCATCAGCTCAAGGAATGGCTGGAAGAGATCGGCTCAAGTCTAAAAGGAGGAAAACAAGTTGATTGAGGTTAGAAATGTATCAAAGAAATTAAATGGACGCGAAGTACTCAGCGACGTTTCCTTCAAAATAGGCGAAGGTGAGATCTTCGGTCTGCTTGGCCGTAATGGCTCTGGGAAAACAACACTTCTCAGATTGATTCAGCAAATTCTTCTTCCAGATGAAGGAGAGATTTATTTTAAAGACGTACTGGTGAAAGACCACCCTTTAGTAAAGCAAAATATTGTATTCATGCCGGTCGTGAATCCTTACTTTGACAGATACAATTACGGACAGCTTGTCCAGCTGTTAAAGCATATATATCCAAAGTTTGATGTGACCTATGCAAATGAGCTTGTGAACCGCTATGAAATTCCGGAAAAGGTAAAGTATCGTGAATTGTCGACAGGGTTAAAGAAACAGCTGTCATTAATTTTAAGCTTTGCCATCAAACCAGCTGTCATTTTATTAGATGAGCCAACTGATGGAATTGATGCCGTCACAAGAAATGACGTTCTTCAGCTGATGATTGACGAGGTGGCAGAACGACAAACAACGATTTTAATTACATCTCACCGCTTAGAGGACATTGAACGCATGTGTAATCGAATTGGATTTTTAGAAGGAAATCAGCTCACAAGTGTCATGGATTTAGATGAATTAAAGAATGACTATGTCAAAATCCAAATGGCCTTTGAAGAAGATATGAACTTAAGTATTCGAAAAAATGGCGTGGCGATTTTGGACCAAGCGGGCGTTTTCTATACAGCGCTTGTTCTAAAAACCGACGAAGAAGCTAAAGAGTACTTGAAGTCACTGAAGCCAAAAGTATGGCATGAACTGCCTGTGAATTTAGAAGAAGTATTCATTGCGAAGTTTGGAGGGAAACGCAGATGGTAAAGCGGCAATTATTATATAAGGAGTGGAAGCAATCAGAGCTGACATTCATTTTAGTGATGATTGTTGCTGCGCTTGCGACGCCCTTTGCATTCTTAATGGAATATTCGTCTTTTCAAACGTGCCTAAACGATACAGAATGTATTACGGATGCACCACGTTTTTCTTATATCTTTAAGACGGATCCTTTCCTCTCCCTTTCATGGCTAATGGGAATTTTCTTTGCTGTCATGCAGCTTGGATTTGAGAGAAATAAAGGGCAGATGGATTTTACCTTATCCTTACCATTTAGCAGAAGTACAATCTATCACACAAAGTTTTTCTTAGGTGCTGGAATCATAGCAGTCGTTCATGCCGTTTCTTATGTTCTTACTTATTTACTTATATTAGGACTTAATCCACTAGAGATACCTAGTTTTCATAGCGGTTATGTCATTTCGCTTGTGTCCTCCTTGATGTTTTATAGTTTATTTTTTGCAGCGGGTACTTTAACCGGAAGTTCCATTTCGCAAGCAATCGTTGGATTCAGCACAGCTATTTTACCCTTTTTAGTGATCGGATTACCGCTTGTTCATGTAGATTTTATTATAAAGACAAGTGGGAGCTGGGTAGATAAGAGCTTGGCTCATTTGATATCGCCTATATCTCCAATCACTTATATTATAAATGATTCTTTCCAATCTGATTATCCTCTTTGGTTCTCAGGCGAAAAAATCATTATACCTATTGTTATGGTGGTTCTGTTTTATCTAATTGGCTTAATTAGCTTTATAAAACATCCAATTGAACGAAATGGCCGCTTCTTTCTTTATTCAAATCTGAATAGACCTATTCAGATTATGGTCATTGTCTTCGGTGTTCTAGGGTTTGGATGGTTTGGTTTTTCTTCAGATAATTCCATATTTGGTTATATCGTTGGCATGCTCATCGGTGGAGCTGTGGGCGCACTAACGAGTTATTTCTTAATCTATCGAAAAAGATAAACAGAGAGCAGGGGAGTAGAGATGATTCAGATTCAAGCATTAGATCATGTATTTAAAATTGGTAAAAAGGGCAGGGAAAATGAAATTCCTGTGCTGAAAAGGATTGACCTGTCCATCAAAAGAGGCGATATTGCTTGTATTGTTGGACGAAGTGGTTCGGGGAAATCGACTTTATTGAACTTAATATCAGGCTATATTACGCCAACGAGCGGAAAAATTGTCATTGATGGCACCGATGTGACCGGCTTTAATGAAAAAGAATGGGCAGACTTTCGCTTAGATCACTTTGGCTTTATCTTTCAAAGCTTTCAATTGATCGGGAGCTTAACAACGTATGAGAATGTTGAACTTCCGCTCACTTTAAAAGGGGTGAAGCCGTCTGAACGAAAGGCGAAAGTAAAAGAAATGCTGAAACGAGTAGGACTTGAACATCACGCAGGACATTACCCAAATGAGCTGTCAGGCGGACAGCAGCAGCGTGTGAGTATTGCAAGAGCCTTGATTTTAAATCCATCAATTATTTTAGCAGATGAACCAACAGGCAGTCTGGATTCAGAAACTGAAGGAGAAATTTTAGCCTTTATCCAGCAGCTCAATCGCGAAAAAGGAATTACATTTGTCATCATTACACATGACGATGAAGTCGCTTCAATCGCAGACACAACGTTCCAGCTTCACGACGGTGTATTAAAGAAAGGGGAACAATCCATTGAAATTTAGAGATCAGGTCAAATTCATTAGAAGAAATATGAAGAAAAATAGATTGCGTGTGTTTATGACCATTCTTGCGACGACAATGGCATGCTCTTTCTTAATCGTTCTAGCGTCTGTCGGTTTTGGTTTGCAAAAATCAGCTCAAGATGAAATTATGAAGCAGCAAATCATCACAGAAATTAAAGTGTTAGGAAAAGAAAAAGGAGACGTTAAGATTGATGATTTAAAGAAATATGATCATGTGAAATCTGTCGTCTCAAGAACGGCAATCAATCCTTCGGTTAACGTCGAGCTCGATAACCGTTCAAGTGAAACGCAGGCTGCTTTGACTGATATGAAAGAAGAAAAAGAAGCAGGTCTTGAACTAGACCGAGGAAAAGTCCCAACATCAGCGAACGAAATTGTGGTTGGGTATCATATGGCGCAGCAACTGTGGACAAAAAAAGAACGCGAAGCCTATGAAAAAGAATTAAACCAGACGTCAAATGGGGAAGAAACACCGAAGGAGCCAAAAGGCTACACGAAGGATATTTTAAATAAAGTGATTCAAATCAAAGTGCCAAAACTAAATGAAGAAGGTGAAGTCGTTAAAGAAAAAACATTTGATTTCCGTGTAGTAGGCGTTTTGAAAAAGCCGAATTTGGAGTGGCAGGAGGATCATAAAATTCTGATTCCGAATGCTTATGAAAAAGAATTTGGTCAAATACTCGACCTGTCTCCTGAAGCAGGAAATGTCGAGAAAATGACCTCTGTTTATGCAGATAAATTCGACAATGTCGGTACGCTCACGAATAAACTGACAGATGAGGGCTATCAAGTCATCTCTGTGACGAACCAGCTTGAAGGAATGGATATGTTCTTTACGGTCTTCAAAATTGGACTCATTTTTGTCGGATGTATTGCAGTCATTATTTCTGCCATCGGAATTTTCAATACGATGACCATGGCGGTAACAGAGCGAACACAAGAGATTGGGATTATGAAAGCCATTGGCGCGAATCCATCCATTATCAAGCGGATGTTCCTAATGGAAAGTGCTTATATTGGAGTAATCGGATCAATCATCGGTATTATCATCTCATATTTGATTAGTTTCGCCGTTAATTTAATCATCCCAGCCATTTTGTCGTCCATGTCTGAGGGAGGATCAAGCGATCAATTCTCGATTACTTTTTCCTATATTCCACTCAGCCTTGTCATTACAGCGACAGTGATCAGCGCAGGGGTAGCGATCATCTCAGGGCTTAACCCGGCACGTAAGGCAACAAAAACGAATGTATTAGCAGCTTTAAGAAGAGAAATCTAAAAAAGAACCTCCTGTAAACCCGATTGGGTGCTCAGGAGGTTCTTTTTTATCTTAATTAAACATCGCTATTGCTTAGGTGCCCTGTATCCGGCACGCTCTGCTTCTTCTACTGAGCAGAACATTTTGGTTACATTCTTTGTTCTAGAGTAGTATCTGCTGCTTGGTGTGTGGTAAATACCGTTGACACTCCCTTTAATGTTACAGGCAGCCGATTCTTTTTTTGTTTCCTTTTGTGATTCATGACCGCCTGTGCTTTTTCCTTCATCTTTAGGTGCGGAGCGCTGGACGGTGGAAGAACTCGTATCGCTGCTACTATTCTTGATTTCTTGTTTGAGTGTTTCATTGCTGGAGGTGAGCTTGTCTATTTTCTCTTCAAGCGATTGAATGGTCTTTTCTTGCTGTTTGACCGTTTCTTTTTCCGAGGTGATGGTTTCTAGCTTTTTTTCCAGCTTTTCTTTTTCCTTCTCCGCATCTTCTAAAGAGGAGGTAAGCGACTCTTTATCAGCTTTTAAGCTCGAAATGTCAGAGGAGAGTTCCTTTTGATCCTTTAACAGCTGTTCGGAAGATGGATCGGCTTGTGCCTTTGGCGCATTTCCAGCAGTAAGCGGTAATGACATAATGGAAAAGAAGAGACCAATGATCAAAAAAGGATAAAAAAGTTTCTTTGAAAAAATCAGCTCGTTCTTGTGTTTGAGTAAGAAGAAATTGACAGCATATCCGATGGCAAAACAAACACATAAAAGACCTAATATGAGTAACAGCATATCTAACAGCCCCCTAAATTGCTATTTACATCTATCATACCTCATTTTTCCATTTTGGGGAGCGGTTCAATTAAAAAAAACCTGTTTACACAGGGTTTTCAGCTAATGGTAATCCTTTTATGGCTTCTTTTACTGTCAAATAAGTGATCGTATTCTGGAAATCTGTATCGAGGTCTTTCATTTTCAGCGCAAGCTGCGGCTTAATCCCAGTGATGATCAGTTCGGTTCCAGTAAGATTGAGAAGATGATGCAGTTTGAAAATACGTGCTGCGACGGAATCATCGACTTCGATTAAACCAGAAAGGTCGACAATTAAATAATCATCCTTTGAATCATCTAATATACAGGTTAACTTAGCGACAATGGCATCAAAGCGTTCTTCAGATAATTTTCCGATAAGCGGAAGAGCAGATACACCATTTTTGATTGGGACGATTGGCGTCGAAAGAGAGGTGACTTCCTGTAAGGAATCTTCTAGGAGCTGTTCATATTCTTTCTGTTTCGTAATATCCTTTTGAAAACCAATGAAAAATGTTTTGTCATCTTGTTCAATGTATAGAGGATCTATATTGAGTTCATTCCAAAAAAAAGTGCCGTCTTTTTTATAATTTTTTAGCTGTGTGGTAATAGGTGTTTTGTTTTGAATTCCATGACGAATTAAAGCAAGCTGCTTTTGATCCGTGTCTTTTCCTTGAAGGAATCGACAATTACGACCAAGAATTTCATCTGGTTTGTATCCAGTCATTTGTGTAAAGCCGTGATTCACATAAACGATAGGGTTATCCTCTAAGGAAGGGTCTGTAATGACAACACCGATCCGCGCATGATCCAGCGCTTTTTTGATGAGTTCAAGCTGTTTTTGCAAGCCGAAAATGTTCGAGCTGACCATATTACCCTCCTTTGCTGCTATAAGACATATCAAATGGTTGTCTTTTCAACCAAATGAATCCTTTTAAACGTAACATAACATATGTTCTGTTTCAACGATTGCAAACGCTTTGTTAAATTTGTCATCATAGTTTGTCCTCCATTAGAATAGAGTAAGTAAGGAGACTTTTCATTAGAAAAAGAAGGAATCAATTACTCATCATTCATAAAATGACAAAAATAGTTAATATGGATTAGGTAAAAATGATTCCAATGCATCAAGATTGTTTTTAGGTCATTCACATATAATGGAAGAAACAAGCTTTTTTTCTTCGTTAGAGAGAATAGACCTTTTACATGGATTATGACGGAACAGCAGAATGGCATTACAGGGGGCTGGACAGCCTGAAGTCGCTTTACTATTCTAAGGGCTTTAGGAAGGTGATGAAAATGCTGCAACAAGTCATTATTGCTTGCGCCATTGGAGGGGTCATGGGCATTCTCGGTCACGTAAAGAAAAAAGGCAGGCTAGAGAAGCCCAGAATGACAAAAAAGTTTATTTACTTAGGGTTTATTGAAGATTGGCTCGTTGGGATGATTGCCGCTACACTGCTTGTCTTATCCTCAAATCCCGAATCTAGTCTGCACTTGATCATCTTATCCATTATTTCAGGTTACGGAGGAGAAGCAGTTCTGCGAAGCTTCGATTTTGTGAGAGAAGAACGTTCACAGGATGCAGGCTCCAACCGTCATAACCGATCTCCACACGAATAATATCCTCACTTTACCCTAGTCTAGGGTACATTCCCATTGTATACAAACCTGCTTGCACTTATGATCATAATTCTATAAAATACTACTTAGATGACGGTTACGATAAGAACAGTGAAGAGGAGTAGTAGGAAAGCAGTATTTGTCTTTAGAGAATTGACGGCTGGTGAAAGTCAATCAAATCTGCTTCTGAACTCGCCTCAGAGTTGCAGTTGCGTTAAAGCTTCTGTCGCATGTCTGCGTTAAAGATATTAAGTGAGCGTACGAACAGCATGTTACGCTAACAAGGGTGGTACCGCGGGAACCAAAAAATCTCTCGTCCCTTTCCAGGGATGAGGGTTTTTTGTTGATTTTAGAAAAATCTGAATTCTTGCAGTGGTCATCTAAGCAGATAAAGCCGTACATATTAAAGGAGGTTTTCACATTGAGTTTTCAGCATCGGGAAATTGAAAAGAAGTGGCAGGATTATTGGCTGACACATAAAACATTCGCCACATCTGACTCGGAAGATAAACCGAAGTTTTATGCACTTGATATGTTTCCATATCCATCAGGAGCAGGGCTTCATGTCGGGCACCCTGAGGGCTATACAGCAACGGATATTTTATCACGCATGAAACGCATGCAGGGATATGATGTTCTTCATCCAATGGGATGGGACGCATTTGGTCTCCCAGCAGAACAGTATGCACTTGATACAGGAAATGATCCGGCGGCTTTTACAGAAGAGAACATCAACAACTTCCGCCGCCAAATTCAATCACTAGGGTTCTCGTATGATTGGGATCGAGAAATCAACACGACAGACCCGAATTACTACAAATGGACACAATGGATTTTCTTAAAATTGTACGAAAAAGGATTGGCCTATATCGATGAAGTACCAGTGAACTGGTGCCCAGCGCTTGGCACAGTGCTTGCAAATGAAGAAGTCATTGATGGAAAAAGTGAACGCGGAGGGCATCCTGTTGAAAGACGTCCTATGAAGCAGTGGATGCTAAAGATTACAGCATATGCGGACAGGCTGTTAGAAGATTTAGAGGACATTGATTGGCCTGAAAGCATCAAAGATATGCAGCGTAACTGGATCGGACGCTCTGAAGGTGCGCACGTTCATTTTGAAGTAGAAGGACATGACGAACAGTTTACGGTTTTCACAACGCGTCCTGATACACTATTTGGCGCAACATATGCAGTGCTTGCACCAGAGCATGCCCTTGTTGAAAAAATTACATCAGATGCTCAAAAAGAAGCTGTCAAAGCGTATATCAAAGAGATTCAATCAAAGAGTGACTTAGAGCGGACAGATCTTGCTAAAACGAAGACAGGTATTTTCACAGGAGCGTATGCCATCAATCCTTTAAATGGTGAAAAGATGCCGATCTGGATTGCCGATTACGTGCTGGCGACTTATGGAACTGGAGCCATTATGGCAGTTCCTGCCCATGATGAACGTGACTATGAATTCGCCAAAACCTTTGATCTTCCAATTAAAGAAGTTGTAGAAGGCGGAGACATTGAAAAAGAAGCCTACACAGGTGATGGAAAGCACATTAACTCTGATTTCCTAAATGGCTTAGGAAAAGAAGAAGCGATTGAAAAAGCGATTGCATGGCTTGAAGAACATCAAAAAGGTGAAAAGAAAGTCACATATCGTTTAAGAGACTGGCTGTTCAGCCGTCAGCGCTACTGGGGTGAGCCGATTCCAATCATTCATTGGGAGGACGGAACATCTTCAGCTGTTTCAGAAGAAGAGCTTCCACTGATCTTGCCTAAGACGACAGAGATTAAGCCAAGTGGTACAGGTGAATCACCATTAGCCAATATTAAAGACTGGGTTGAGGTTGTAGATCCTGTTACAGGTAAGAAAGGCCGACGCGAAACGAATACAATGCCGCAATGGGCAGGCAGCTGCTGGTATTTCTTACGTTATATTGATCCTCATAACACAGAAGAGCTTGCCTCTCCTGAGAAGCTGAAGAAATGGCTTCCAGTTGATGTGTATATCGGCGGAGCAGAACACGCTGTACTGCATCTTCTATATGCACGCTTCTGGCATAAGTTCTTGTATGATATCGGTGTTGTTCCAACAAAAGAACCTTTCATGAAATTGTTCAATCAAGGTATGATTCTTGGGGAAAACAATGAAAAAATGAGTAAATCAAAAGGAAATGTGGTCAACCCGGATGATATCGTAGAATCTCATGGTGCGGATACATTACGACTTTATGAAATGTTCATGGGACCTTTAGATGCGTCAATTGCTTGGTCTGAAACAGGACTTGATGGCGCTCGTCGTTTCCTTGATCGTGTATGGCGTCTCTTTACAAATGAAGATGGCTCACTCAGTGATAAAGTGACAGAGCAATCTGGCGGCGCATTAGAACGCAGCTATCATGAAACAGTCATGAAGGTAACGGATCATTATGAAGGCTTGCGTTTCAATACAGGAATTTCACAATTAATGGTGTTTATCAACGATGCCTATAAAGCTGATACACTGCCGAAAGAATATGCAGAAGGCTTTGTAAAGCTTCTTTCTCCAATTGCACCGCATTTAGCAGAAGAGCTTTGGAATAAACTTGGTCATGAAGGATCTATTTCTTATGAAGCATGGCCTCAATATGATGAGTCAAAACTTGTCGACGATGAAGTAGAAATTGTCGTACAGCTTAACGGTAAAGTAAAAGCAAAATTAACCGTTCCTGCTGATGCAACAAGGGAGCAGTTAGAAGAGCTCGCGAAAAATGATGTACGTGTAAAAGAACAACTTGAAGGGAAAACCATTCGTAAAGTGATTGCAGTTCCTGGGAAGCTTGTCAATATTGTTGCAAACTAATGATGACACCCATCGGTATGAACCGGTGGGTGTTCTTTATTTCCCGGGACATAATTTTGTCGAAAACAAGGTGATTCCCGCATCGGTCTCGTATTTTAACAGGTGATCAAGAAAATGAGGAGTGACGTCAATGGAAAAGGAAAGCAAACGTGAACAACTGCTCAGTCTGTTAGGAGAAATGCCAGAACGTCATCGCGTGGAGGCTTATACGTTAAAAATGGAAGAACGTGAATCATATGTAGTGGAAACGCTCATTCTCTCCATGAATGGTGAAGAGGAAGTCCCTGCTTATTTCGTGAAACCGAAGGATACGGTGAAAAAAAGACCCGTTGTACTGTTCCAGCATTCACATGGCGGGAATTACGTGAATGGGAAGGACGAGCTGTTAAAAGGTGCTCATTATTTGCAAACGCCTTCATATGCAAAAGAGTTTACGTCTAAAGGCTATAGTGTACTGGCCATTGATCATGCAGGGTTCGGCGAGAGAAGAGGAAGAACAGAAAGTGAAATTTTTAAGGAAATGCTTTTAACAGGAAAAATGATGTGGGGCATGATGCTGTATGAAAGTATGTGTGCGATTGATTATTTGCTGTCTCGATCTGATGTGCTGGCGGACAGGTTAGCTGTCTTTGGGATGTCAATGGGCGGTCTTCTTTCCTGGTGGACGGCTGCACTTGATGAGAGGGTCAGTGTGTGTATTGATCTTTGTGCACAGGTGGACCATCATACATTAATTGAAACGAACAATTTGGACAGACATGGCTTTTATTACTATGTACCGAGCTTGGCGAAGCATTTTACAGCAGCGGACATTCAAGAAATGATTTTTCCAAGACCGCATTTAAGCTTAGTTGGAAAACTTGATCAGCTCACGCCTGCTGAAGGCGTTGGAAGGATTCAAAAGGTATTGAGTCAAACCTATGAAGCTGCTTCATTGAAAGAACGATATCAGCTTACCCGTCTTCATGCAGGTCATTTTGAAACAGCCGCTATGCGTCACGAGGCGACACGATTTTTGAAAAAGTGGCTGTAATCAAGAAACGCTTGGACATACTACGTCAAAAGAAAGGAGGAGACAGATGAAAAGAATCACCATCATTGGCGGATGCGGTGTGATTGGACGTCTTTTAACAAAAGCGCTCTCTGATGAGTACAGCGTCACGATTATTGATCTAACAAGCTGTGTAGAAGGAGTCATTTTAGCCGATGCAGCGAATGAACAGAATGTATATGAGGCAATTCCGCGGGATACAGATGTCATCTTGCATCTTCTAAACATGGACATGACGCATGATGTGATGGATCATGAAGAATTTGCAAAAATGACTGATATTTTTTGGAGGAGTACCTATTATATGTTTCGTTCAGCCGCGCGGCATGGCATACGAAAAGTCATTTTTGCAAGCAGCAACCATGTGACAGATCGTTATGAAGAGGATGGACGCTCCTTACTTGGACGGCAGATTACAACTGACGATGTGCCTGCGACTAAAAATGTCTATGGCATATTAAAGTTTGCTTCCGAACAGCTGGGACGTTTGTTCCACGATCAATCGGGAATGTCTGTCATCAATTTAAGAATTGGAACAGTTGTAACAGATGAGATGACGGCATTGCACAAAAAACAAAGAACAAAAAGAACACTGCTGTCACATGAAGATCTTGCAGGTATGATAAAGGCAGCGATTGAAACGAATATCTCCTTTGGGACCTATTATGCTGTATCAGAGAATGAAGAAAAGCCGTGGTCTATTGAGAAAACGAAGCAGGAGTTAGGCTATGAACCAGATGTCAATACGACGGAAATCCTCGAAGAAAATGATCAAGCATAGGGCATAATCATGTCATGAGCTAATGATCTTATTCTTTTGTTTCATGAGCATAAAAGCACGGCTGATATGATCTATCCAGTTGGTCTGTCAAAATGATTATAGACGCTTTCTTCCCCCGTTTGTTACATTTTAATCACGATATCGTCACAGGCTGCAGCTTACTTTCAGATGAAATGATAACGCTTTCAAAGAAAGGGCGTGATGAACATAGATCGTTCTATTAAAGGCCGATTGTTCAATTTATTTAATTACTCTTTTCTACTCATGTTCGCATTAATATGTGTGCTTCCGTTCATCCATGTCATTGCCGCCTCTTTTGCAACAGTAGAAGAGGTCATCACGAAGAAGTTTATCTTGTTCCCGACGACGTTTTCTTTAGAGGCATATCGGTATATTTTTTCTACAGATATTGTGTATCGCAGCCTCATTGTGTCCATTCTTGTGACGCTCGTTGGAACAGCTGTCAGCATGTTTTTGTCCTCGCTTATGGCATACGGTCTGTCTCGCCAGGAGCTAAAAGGCCGGAGAACACTGATGTTTCTCGTTGTTTTCACGATGCTGTTTAGCGGAGGGATGATTCCGACGTTTATTGTGGTGAAAACACTTGGTCTGCTTGATACGTATTGGTCACTTATTCTACCGGTTGCAATCAATGCGTTCAATTTAATCATTTTGAAAAACTTTTTTCAAAACATACCAGCAAGTCTTGAGGAATCAGCGAAGATGGACGGCTGTAACGATTTAGGGATTTTCTTTAAAATTGTGCTGCCACTTTCTTTGCCAGCCATTGCAACCATTTCACTTTTTTATGCCGTGACGTATTGGAATACGTATATGACTGCCATTCTGTATTTAAATGATTCAGTGAAGTGGCCGATTCAGGTGCTGCTGAGACAGATTGTCATTGTCTCAAGCGGAATGCAGGGAGATATGTCGGATATGGGCTCATCCACACCACCGCCAGACCAGACGATTAAAATGGCTGTGATCGTTGTGGCAACCATTCCGGTTCTGCTTGTCTATCCATTTATTCAAAAGCATTTCAACAAAGGGGCATTACTAGGTTCTGTAAAGGGTTAAAAAGATGGAACAACGGAGGGATCTTATGGGGAGAAAGAAATTATGGCTGCTTGCGTTTGTCCTGTTATTTGCAGCAAGCGGTATTCTGTCAGCGTGTTCAAGTAAAGGGGCAAACTCATCAGATGAGAAGGTTGATTTAGACAAAAAGGTAAAGCTGACATGGATGGCGATTTTATATCATCAGCAGCCGCCGAAGGATTCCGTTTTAAAAGAGATTGAGAAGCTCACAAATACAGAGCTTGATATTACATGGGTGCCTGATGCTGTGAAGGAAGATCGGTTAAATTCCGCACTTGCAGCAGGGAATTTGCCGCAAATTGTGACGATTCAAGACATTAAAAATTCGTCTGCGATTAATGCGTTCAGATCAGGCATGTTTTGGGAAGTCGGTCCGTATTTAAAGGATTATCCAAATTTAAGTAAGATGAACGAATTGATTAATAAAAACGCCTCTATAGACGGGAAGCTTTATGGCATCTATAGAGAGAGACCACTTTCAAGACAAGGGATTGTCATTCGAAAGGATTGGCTTGAAAATTTAAATTTGGATACACCAAAAACATTGGATGATCTATATGAAGTAGCCAAAGCCTTTACTGAAAAAGACCCGAATCAAAATGGAAAAGCGGATACAATTGGCTTTACGGATCGGAACGATTTAATTTATGGCGCATTTAAAACACTTGGTTCATATGAAGGAATGCCCACAGACTGGAAAGAAGAAAACGGGAAATTCACGCCAGACTTTATGACAGATGAGTACATGAATACAATGAAATACATGAAAAAGCTGCGCGACAATGGCTATATTAACAAAGACTTCCCAGTGACAAGCAAAACACAGCAGCAGGAATTATTCTCACAAGGAAAAGCAGGCATCTATGTTGGAAATATGGTAGATGCCGTGAACCTGAGAGATGATGCGACAGATAAAAACATGAAAGTAGATATTATCAACCGAATCAAAGGCCCAGATGGCAAAGAACGTGTGTGGGCATCAGGGGGGCATAATGGCATCTTCGCATTCCCTAAAACAAGCGTGAAATCAGAGGCAGAATTAAAGCGGATTTTGGCCTTCTTTGACCGCATTGCCGAAGAAGATGTATATGGTCTCATGACGTACGGTATAGATGGCCAGCATTATAAGAAAGAAGAAGGAAATACATTTGTCAGGGAAGAAAGCCAAGTGAAAAGCTGGCAGACAGATGTACAGCCGCTTGTCAGTCTTGTAGGAATTGATAAACGTTACTTGAAAAATAAAGGGGATGCAGTTCGTTCTAAATATGAAGAGCTAGAAGAAGACAATCAAAACATCATCGTTGCCAATCCTGCTGAAAGCCTGTATTCAGAAACAGCATCAGAGCGTGGAAACGAATTGAAGAAAATCATCGATGATGCGACGTATAAGTTCATTCTTGGAGACATCAGTGAAGATCAATTTCAGAAGGATGTAGAGAAGTGGAAATCCAATGGTGGGAATAAAATCATAGAAGAATATGAAGCTTCCTTTAAAAAATCAAAATGACCAATAGGAACACCCCCGCAAAGCAAAAAAGCGGGGGTGTTTTCATTAAAAGTCGAAGTTATCTGGATCTGGACCGATACGTTTGTTTTCATTTAAGTCAGAAAGACGTTTCATATCTTCATCAGATAAGACAAAATCAAATATATCAGCGTTTTCCTTTAAACGATGTGCTTTCGTTGATTTTGGGATGGTGATGACACCTTTTTGTACATCCCAGCGCAAAATAATTTGAGCAGGTGTTTTACCGTATGTGTCTGCGAGCTCTGTAATCAGCGGGTGATGCAGCAGTTCACCCTGCATCAGCGGTGACCAAGCTTCCATTTGAATGCCATGAGAGTTCAAATACGTAGAGAGTGTTTCCTGCGTTAGTTTTGGATGAAATTCTACTTGGTTGATCGCTGGTTTGATGTCTGCATCTTTTAATAGTTCGTCTAGGTGATGCGGCTGGAAGTTGCTCACTCCGATGGCTCTGACCTTTCCTTCACGATACAAGGTTTCCAGTGCACGCCAAGCTTCTTTGTATTTTCCTTCAACCGGCCAATGGATTAAATACAGATCAAGGTAGTCAAGCTGAAGCTTTTTTAAGCTTTCTTCGTATGCATTTAGGGTAGATTCATATCCTAAATCGGCATTCCACACTTTTGATGTGACAAAGATATCCTCGCGGCGCAGTCCTGTTTCTGCTAAACCAAGCTGTATGCCTCGTCCAACACCTTCTTCATTTCCATAAATAGCCGCTGTATCAATACTGCGATAGCCTAATTGAATGGCTGTTTTGACAGCATCAACTAATTCTGCTCCTTCTTCCACCTTGAATACACCAAGGCCAAAGCCTGGCATGAGGACCCCATTGTTTAATGTTTTTGTACTTTGTAAATGTTCCATCATAAAAACTCCTTTAAATGGTTTGTGTTTGTTCTTTTTGTTCCATTTGATAACTGATCATCGTAAGAATGGCTGCGATGAGGACCATGATGCCGCCGACCCAGCCTGTATGCACAAGACCAAGTGTATCTGTGACGATGCCTCCTAAAAATGAGCCAATGGCAATACCGGCATTAAAGGCAGCGATATTCATAGCAGATGCGACGTCGACCGCTCCGGGTGTGTATCTTTCTGCAAAATCAACGACGGCTACTTGCAGCCCAGGTACATTCATGAAAGCAAACAGTCCCATCAGCATGACGGTTCCAATGCCTAACACTGTGAATCCAGCAGTGAAGCTAAGGATAAACAAGATAATGCTTTGGATGATAAACATATAGATCAGTGCTTTCATTGGCTGTTCATTAGCAGCTTTTCCGCCAATGACATTTCCGGCTGCGATCGTGATTCCGTATAAAAGCAGGATCAAGGCCACAGCCCCAGGCGCAAGACCCGTCACATGCTGCAAGAGAGGAGATAAATACGTGAAGACGACAAAGGTTCCTCCATACCCTGTGGCTGTAATGACGAATAAAAGCAAAATTCTTTTTGTTTTTAATAGGACAGCTTGATCTTTAAAAGATGTTTTCACCCCCTGCTTTAGTTGAGACGGCACAAGAAAATAGTTGGATATCAGTGCGATCAGACCAATGATCACAATCACACCAAATGATGTCCGCCAGCCGAGCTCGTGACCAAGAAATGTCCCGAATGGCACACCTGTCACAGTCGCTACTGTTAAACCAGTGAACATAAAGGCAATCGCGCTTGCCCGTTTTTCTTTCACGACAAGGCTTGCAGCAATCGTAGAACCGATGGACATGAAGATTCCATGGGACAAGGCTGAAATCACCCGGCCGATTAACAGCACTGAAAAAGTCGGGGCAATGGTGGCAAGTGTATTACCAATCAAAAAGACGAGCATAATGAGCAAAAGCAATGTCTTTCTTTTCATCGTGGAAGTAAGAGAAGTCAATATAGGCGCGCCAAATGTCACACCAAGTGCATATAAAGAGACAGTCCAGCCTGCCTGACTGACGCTCATTCCAAAGTCCTCTGAGATCATTGGCAAAAGACCGACACTAATGAACTCAGTTGTTCCTATAGCAAAAGCACTAATCGCTAGTGCGAGAAGAGCAAAATGGTTTTGCTTTTTCTTCATAAGTAAGTTCACATCCTTCTGTGATGACATTTTGATAGACGAAGCCGATCGGCAAGAGTTATTATCTAACATAGATGACGAAAAAAAAGTACGTACTTTTTTGTAATATAGGTACTAAAAAGTGCCTGTTCGTACAAAGAGGAGTGAACATTCGATGGAAAAGAAAAAATATAATATCTCTGTGGAAGCAACGCTTGAGGTCATAGGCGGGAAGTGGAAGTGTGTGATTTTATGTCATTTGACACACGGGAAAAAACGGACGAGCGAATTGAAGCGGCTCATGCCAAACATCACACAAAAAATGCTCACGCAGCAGCTGAGAGAGCTTGAAAGTGATGGGGTCATTAACCGGATTGTCTATGAACAGGTGCCGCCTAAAGTGGAATATGAATTAAGTGAATACGGACAGTCGCTCGAAAGAATTCTCAATGCGCTATGCGATTGGGGAGCAGCTCATATTGAACGTGTGTATGGAGAGCCGCTTTCCGTGCTGGAAGACAGCATCTTAAATGAACAGTTTAAATAAAAGAGTCCCGCTTTCTTGTGAGAGCGGGACTCTTTGTCTTACATGCCTTTTTTCTGGTCGCGGTATTTCCCAGGAGTTGTACCTTCCAGCTTTTTAAAGGATCGGATGAAATTTTGCGGGTTTTTATATTTCAGTTTTTCCGAAATTTCTTTGACGGACATATCGGTTTCTACAAGCCAGTTTTTAGCGACATGGTGTCTGTAGGAAGAGAGATATTCACTAAAGGAGATATCCATTTCCTTTCTGAAAATGCTGCTTAAATAATTGGGATTGTAATGCAGGCGGGTGGCGATTTCATCCAATGTGAGATCTGAGTCGAATTCTTGATGAATGATATGAATGATTTTTTCTGAGATGTTTTTGTATTGTGAGTCTTCACGTGCAGCAAGCTGGTCAATAATTGGCCGAATGATTTCATGTTTCAGCCATGCTTCCGTATCTTCAAAGGTTTTAAATTCAAAAATCGTATCATAGAGCATTTTGTTATCTTCAACCTCAAATAATTCAATGCCCAGCAAATGCATCAGCTCAATTAAATTGTTTAAGAAACGAGCGAGGGCGATATGGTATTCGTGCGGTCCTGCATTTTTAGAAAAAATGGATTGCAGGAGCACATGTAAATAGTGATCCGCTTTGCCTTGATCGCCAGCTTTCATCGCATCAAATAAATCATGCTGCAGCTGCTTTGGAAAATGGGTTTTGAACGTCTTTCCTTGCTGGATATGCTCATATAAGATAATGGACTTTTTCTCTGCTTTGAGTCTGTATTTTAAGGCTTCTTTTCCTTCAATGTAAGCATGTTTTGCCATCGTGAGTTCCTTAAACTGGCGGCTGATCCCAATGCTGATCGATAAACCGAGCTCTTCTTCAATACGCTGCTGAATGCTTTCTGCTAATTGATTTAAATATTCAGTAAACTCTTCATCTGACTTTGAGTGGTTGAGGATAATCGTTGCTTGATGCTGATTGACAACGGTTGGCTGAAGGTGCTCCTCTTGCGGAATAATCTGCTCGATCAATCCATTGATCGCAAATAAAAGCAAGTCAGCATCTTTTTTTTCATAAGGTGTTCCTTTTAACGTATCGATTTGGGTCACAAGCATAGACAAATGAGACCAGCCCTGAGGAAAGCCTAAGCTTTGGAACCGGTTGTTAACTTCTTCATCTGTCAGCTTTCCAAGCAGCAGCCGTACCATAAAGTATTGCTGTAAGTGTGTCACTTGCTGCTCAATCCGTTCCTCTAAATCATTGTTTTGATCTTTCATTTGTTTAATACTCGATTCAATCAACTCAAATTCATTTTGAAAAGGCTGTTTTTGCAAAAATGATTCATTACGTGCAAATGACTCGTATAATAAGCGGATTGGTTTATAAAAGTGTCTGGAACCAAACCATGAAAATAGTAATGAAAGCGCTAACAAAATAGTGCAGATAATAAAGGTAATCCACCCAATTGATTTCGTTTGCTGCTTAAGTTCTGGAATAGAAACAAAGGATAGGTACGTCCATTCATTATAATCTGATTTTTGAAATGTGATTTGATAGTTGAGTTCGTCGATCTTCATATCAAATTGCCCTGATCGTTTTTCAAGTGAGAGCACATGCTTGACGAAATCCTGATGTTTCAGCGATTCACCAATTTGTTCTTTGCGGTTATGTAGCAGCACTTTTCCGTTGGTATCGATCACAAACATACTATCCGATTGAGAGAAGTCAGGCATGTTATCAGCAATTACGCAGCTTGGAATGCTGGCGACAGCGATTCCCTTTTTTTGAACGCTGTTCATAGGCAGTTGTTTGATTAAATTCACATTGTACTTACAAAAGGATGCTTTTCCTTCTTTTGTCGCAACAAGTGGATTATTCTCTTCAAGTGCCCAGCTGGAGTGACTTGGTATATTGAGGTAAGAGGTCAGCGCTTTTTCTTGGTCTTCGCTTGTGACATGATAAAGCCCCGAATTGTTCATGTACCAGTCTTCCATTTTACTGACGAGTGTAATATTGGAAAGGTCGGTGTCAAAGGTTTGCAGGTAGTTCAGTTCCTGCTGTACTTGATTATATAGCTGAAATTGTTCTGGATTTAAAGGTTCTGCCAGTGTTTGAAGGAGAGGCGGCGAACTGACATAGTGAGTGAGAGAATGATCAACAGTTTTTAAAATATGCTCAATATTGGATTGCGTTTGTTTAACGCTGTCGAGCTTTTCATTTGAGATATTTTCAAGTGCTGTTTTTTGCGAATGCTGATAAGAAAAAATGCCGACAATGATAACAGGAATCGTACTAAGTATGAAAAAAAACGTCACTAGCTTGTAATAAAATTTGTACTGCCTTCTTTTCATAAAACCCCCCATTTCAAACAAAACAATCTTTTCCCCTTAATTTATTAATCCAAAAATCTGGTAGGTTTGTCAATAATCATTTTCTGAGATTAGGATCATTTTCTTATGTTTTATGTAACGTTTTGATCAGCATCACCTATGAAAATATGATCTGTTGATATGATTGTAGACGAATTTTTCATCCTTAAGATACAGTTAACACATGCATTAGCATGAGGGGAGGCTTTATCAATGAAAACAGAGGATGTCACTGCCAAGGGTGTGCCTGCGGCAGCTTTGAAAAGTGAAAAAAGAAAGCGCTTACTTAATCAATTGCTAAGTCAAAAGTTTTTGTATTTAATGATTTTGCCGGGGCTCATTTATTTTATTGTTTTTAAATATGTGCCAATGTGGGGGCTCATCATTGCCTTTCAAGATTACCAGCCGTTTCTCGGCATTCTTGGCAGTGAGTGGGTTGGCTTCAAACACTTTATTCGATTGTTTACAGAACCAACATTTTTCATCTTATTAAAAAATACACTGATTTTATTTGCCATGAATGTCGTGATTTTCTTTCCAATTCCGATCTTATTAGCGCTTCTTTTAAACGAAGTGAGATTGGCATTGTTTAAGAAATTTGTACAGACGATGATTTATATTCCTCACTTCATGTCATGGGTGATTGTCGTGTCCTTATCTTTTGTTTTGTTAACAGTAGATGGCGGGTTAATGAATGAATTGATTGCTTTCTTTGGTGGAGAAAAGATTAACTTCCTTCTTAGTCAGGAATGGTTTAGACCGATGTATATTTTACAGGTCATCTGGCGGGAAGCAGGATGGTCAACAATCATTTACCTTGCGGCGATTACAGCGGTAGATCCGCAGCTATATGAAGCAGCAAAAATGGATGGGGCCGGGAGACTGAGACAAATGTGGCACATCACACTTCCTGCCATTAAAAGTGTCATTGTGGTTCTGCTTATTTTAAAAATCGGTGATACGCTTGAGCTTGGCTTTGAGCATGTCTATCTATTACTGAACGCAACGAACCGGGAAGTAGCGGAGATTTTTGATACGTACGTCTATACAGCAGGTCTTAAGCAAGGACAATTCAGCTATAGTACCGCTGTTGGTTTATTTAAAGCAGCTGTTGGACTTATTTTGGTCATGCTGGCAAACCGTTTAGCGAAGAAATTCGGGGAAGAAGGTATTTATTAAAAAGGGAGATGAGGAAGAATGACTTTATCGATTGAAAAGGGATCACCGCTTGAGCATGCAGAGAAATTAGCACAAACCATTATGAAGGCGTATACACCAATTGAGCTGCCGCCAGCTGGAAGGTGGCATTATCATCAAGGCGTTTTCCTTTGCGGCGTCATGAAGCTATATGAGGCAACAGGGAACGAGGCGTATTTCGATTATGTGAAAAACTATGCGGACTCCCTCATTGATGAGTACGGTAATCTGTTATTTCGCAGGGATGAGCTTGATGCCATTCAAGCAGGACTCATTTTATTCCCTCTTTACGAACGAACGAGAGAGAAGCGGTATGTGCTGGCGGCGGAGAAGCTGCGCGGACTATATCGTACGCTAAACCGCACGTCTGAGGGCGGATTTTGGCATAAAGACAATTATGCTTATCAAATGTGGCTCGATGGTCTCTACATGGGCGGTCCTTTTGCCTTAAAGTATGCTCAGCTTAAAGGTGAAGAGTCACTAGTGGATATGGTCATCCATCAAGAGCATCTCATGAGAAAGCATACGAAAGATGAACAAACAGGTCTGTATTATCACGCGTGGGATGAACGAAAAACGATGCCATGGGCTGATCAAAAGACAGGCTGTTCCCCAGAGTTTTGGGCAAGATCGTTTGGCTGGTATGTCCTTGCATTAGCAGATATGATCGAGGACTTGCCCGAGCATCATGAAAGGCGGAAGGTGTGGAAGGAAACGCTGACAGACATGCTGGAAAGTGTGGCAAAGTACCAGGATCAAAAGACAGGTCTCTGGCATCAAATCATTGATAAAGGAAATCACAGTGACAATTGGCTTGAAAGCTCGGGATCGTGTTTATTCATGTATGCCATGGCAAAGGCCATGAATGAAGGGTATGTGAGCCTCCGTTATGTTGATCATGTGGTCAGAGCATATCAAGGCTTGATTCAGCATAAGACGGCTGAGAAAGAAAATGGTGATTTTACCATCAATGATATTTGTATTGGAACATCTGCGGGATTTTATGATTACTACGTTGGAAGAGAGCGGAGCACTAATGACTTGCACGGGGCAGGCGCTTTTATTATGGCGTTAACTGAGCTAGAAAAGCTGTCTGTTTTTCAAAAGGCATGAGGAGGCAAAAAAGAGCCGCCGTATGGCTCATCAGTATCATCTCTGCCCTTTGTTTATCTGCCTGTCAGGGGAAAACAAACGGGATCGATGTTCTGATCTTTTCTGATATGTCAAAGGGGATGAAGGATCAATTAGTGGAGAAGGCTTTTCAGCCGGAACAAGAGACGTATAGCGTCCACATCTTTCCGGCGATTCCTGAAAAGCTTCTTGTTGAAATTACCTCAAAAGAGGGGGACGTGATGCTTGTTCCAGAAGAAATGTTTAGAACATATGATGATCCTGAAAGCTTTCAGCTGCTTGAAGAGATGGAAATAGGCGGTCAAGCAGCAGGACCATATACGGTCGATGACAAAAAGACAGGGAAAACGGTCGATTATGCGGTTCAAATCAATAAAGGAAAGAAAAAACTCAACGGCTATACCTTTCAATTACACCGGGATATGGTCGCTTTCATTCCCGTGTATGCTGATAAGACGGAAGAGGCGCTGTCTCTTATGAAACAGCTTCGTGAAAACCAATAGAAAATGGGGTGGGGAATGTGAAACGGGTCGTGATTTGCGGGCTGAGCCATCGTGCGTTCAATATGTTTATTAAACCGCTCACAGAGGATTTCAATGAGCATTATCGGATTACAGGACTCCTAGATATAGATCATCAGCGGTATACACTTTGTCAGGAGCGTTTTCCATCACTCCGGGGCGTTTCGTTTTTTCATGAAGATGCATTTGATCAGATGGTCAAGGAAACAAAGCCAGATATCGTCATTGTGGCAGGCAGGGATGACACACATGTCACATATATCATGCAGGCACTTGACCATGATCTAGATGTCATCACTGAAAAGCCGATGGTGACAACAGCAAAAGACGCCAAAAAAGTGATGGAAAAAGAGGCGGAAAGTAAAGGGAAGGTCACGGTCACCTTTAATTATCGCTACAATCCTTTCCATCGAAAAGTAAAAGAACTTATTTTAGACGGGAAAATTGGAAGGGTCACATCTGTTGAACTGAGCTGGCTCATTGATACGTACCATGGTGCTAGTTATTTCAAGAGGTGGAACCGCACACGTCAATTTTCTGGCGGGCTGTCCATTCATAAGTCGACGCATCATTTTGATTTGGTCAACTGGTGGATTGATCAAAAGCCGAAGCAAGTATTTGCTTACGGGGCGCTGAACTATTACGGCAGCGAAAGCCCTTGGAATCCCTTGCAGGGGGAGGAAAATAGATTTTGCGGAACATGCCATGTGAAGGATATATGTCGTTATGAAGCAAGGTGGAATCCGCGGGTTGAGCGCTCGAAGGTGGAGGACGACCATATTGAATCCGGTCAGGAGCAAACGCAGCAGTACTCAAATTATCGCCCTGATGCCTGCATTTTTGATCAGGAAATTGATATTGAGGATACATATGTGGCGTCAGTCGCTTATGACCAAGGGGCTTTGCTCAGTTATTCGATTCAATTCTCAGCCCCATATGAAGGCTATCGTCTGGCCATTAATGGGACGAAGGGGCGTATTGAAACAAATGAGTTTCATGTGCCATCAAGAATTCCTTTTCAATTCCCAGAACAAACAATTTCTTATTACCCGATGTTTGGATCAAAGGAGACGATTGAAGTCGTAAAGCAGCCAGGCGGACATGGCGGAGGAGATCCTCTGCTTTTGGCTGATTTATTTATAGGAAAAGATCCCTTGATTCACTATGACATCTTAGCAGGAGCAGAGGCTGGTGCTTATTCGATTGCTCTTGGGGAAGGCATGTGGCGCTCTGTCGCAGAAAAGCGCCCAATTGAAATCGATGAATTGTTTCATAAAGAGACGGTGTAAAGAGAAAGAGAGGAGGGGAAAGAGATGGATCATGATGGTTCAATGAGCAGAATGCTGAGGATGTGTGAGTGGGTGATGAGGCTCGCCTATACGAATTTGTTATGGCTTTTGTTCACCATCCTGGGGCTTGGCGTATTTGGCTTGATGCCTGCGACCACTGCGTTATTTTCCGTGATGAGAAAGTGGATTCAAGGGCATGAGCAGGTCAATGTATTCCGCACTTTTTGGAAGGTATTCAGGGAGGAGTTTATACGCTCTAACATCATTGGAGTGGTGCTATGCATCATTGGAACGATTATTTATGTCGACCTTGCTTATATCTATCCGGCGAGCTGGCTCTTACATGTGCTTCGCTTTGCTATATATATTTTCGGTTTTCTGTTTATTGTGAGCTTATTTTATATTTTTCCGCTGCTTGCGCATTACGATTGGAAAAAACGTCTCTATCTGAAATTCTCTCTTCTGCTTGGTATCTCATATTTGCAATATACACTCTCTATGCTTGTTTTCTCGGCTGTGCTGTTTGTTCTGTTTGCTTATTTACCGGGAATCGTGCCGTTTTTTAGTGTGAGCATAATCGCCTATGGTCATATGTGGCTGGCCTATCAAGTCTTTAAAAAGGTAGAGTTTGAAATTGAGTACGAGACAGCCGAAGTAAAGAAGCGGCTGCCGTCTTTCCTTCAATCAAAGCGGGTGAATACGCAGTGAAGTGAATCATTTGCTATAATGGTGTCACCGTAATGAAAAGGAGAGATGAGAGTCGTGTCAGTGAAAGAAATTTCAATAGAAGAATTAAAACAAAAGCTGGAGCAGGAAGACGCCATTCAGCTTATCGATGTACGTGAGGATGAAGAGGTAGCAGAAGGGATGATCCCGGAAGCCATCCACATTCGAATGGGCGATATCCCTGAGAAGCTGGATGCATTCAATCAAACGCAGGAATATTATATTATTTGCCGTTCTGGTAAACGTAGTGAAAATGTCTGCTATTACCTAGAAGATCAAGGCTACCAAGCGACAAATGTAGTTGGCGGGATGCTTGCTTGGACAGGAGAAACAAAACCGAAGCTGTAAATAGAAGGCCTTTCATCTTAACGATGAAAGGTTTTTTTGTTCATATGCCTCTTTCTATTTGCATAAAGATAGAGTAGCGAGAGAAGGGAGAGTGGCATAGGTGCTAAAGGTAGCTGTATTTGATGAAGAGCATGAGAAAGATTTGCAGAGTGAAATCAATCATTTTTTAAAAGGAATGGATGACGACCAAATCATTGACATCAAGTACAATGTAGCGGTGATCTGTGAGCAGGGAGGGGAACAGCTCTACTGTTTTTCTGCACTCATTTTATATAAAAAATAGACGGCTTCAAAAAAGGACCTGCTTGAAGGGTCCTTTTTCTTTGGTTAGCTGGCGTCAATATATAAACGATGCTTGTGGCAGTGAACACATTGAAAGAGGTAGCCTTGTAAGTCTCCTCCGTTGACGAGCCATTGCTTTAGGTTCTCTTTTGTTAATCCTTCGCCGCTGCAAATGTCTTCGATATCCTTGGCGAGTTCTTCCTCTAGATGTTCAATCTCTTTCCAGCCGACATACTGGACGATTGCGCAAAAATCTCCGCAATGACTTAACCAATATTCTTGCTGCCATCCGTGATAGCCTGGCGTTCTGAAGATCAGCTCATCTATATATTCCTCTTGATCGACATCATCACAGCTCGCATCGTCTTGAAAGGTTCCATTGTATTTTTTCGCCGCTGATCCATCTTTAATGCACCAAGGACAAATTCCCTCCACATCTTCCACAGTATAAAAAGGGCCATGGTACACATAATCTCTTTCTTTCTCACAAATAGGACATGTCGTATGCTCTTTTTTGATCACGTTTAACGAAACTGGATCTGGGTTGTACTTGAACGTAGGTAACGTCATATAAACCTCCATTATGTAGAAAGTGATGATTCATCACTATTTTAAAGGAATCCTCAAGCTCGCGACAATCTTAAATTGTATATATAGAAAAAAGCCGTTCGGATAAGGAACGGCTTTTTCTCGCTTGCGATTATGCTTTTTTTACTCTTGGACTTCTTGGTTTATTGACTTGATTGGTTTGTTTGATGATTCTTCGTTCATCATTTAGTGATTTATACAGCGAGACAATCATCAATATAATGACAACGGAGAACGGTAAGGCTGCGAGCTTGGCTGTATTTTGCAGGGCTTCAAGTCCCCCTGAAAATAAAAGCACAGCAGCAACAGCCGATTGGATAATGCCCCAGCTGACTTTGACACTGCCAGAAGGGTTCAATGATCCGTAGGTTGTCTGCATTCCAAGCACAAATGTAGCTGAATCAGCCGATGTAATAAAGAATACGGCGATTAAAATGAGTGCCAGTATCGATGTAATCATCGCCAGCGGATATTCATTCAGTACACCGAAGAGCATCGTTTCAGTTGAAAGACCTGCAACATCGACAATATTCTTTTGCTGTAAGTCCATTGCAGATACACCGAAAATCGAGAACCATAGGAATACTAGGATGGAAGGAGCGACTAAGACACCCACTAAAAATTCGCGAATTGTTCGCCCGCGTGACACTCTAGCGATAAAGATCCCGACAAATGGAGCCCAAGAAATCCACCATGCCCAATAAAAGATCGTCCATCCATTAATCCATTCTCTCTTTTCAGGATCATTGGGAGATAGACGAAAGCTCATTTGAACGATATTGGATAAGTATTGTCCAATCGAATCAGTAAAAGAATTTAAGATAAAAACAGTTGGACCTACCAAAAGTAAGAAAAACATCAGAACAGCTGCTAATACCATATTGATATTACTTAAGTATTTAATGCCTTTTCCAATCCCGCTTAAAGCAGATGCAAGGAAAAGCACTGTCACAATGATAATAATGATCAATTGTGTGCTAAAGGCAATTGGAATATGAAAAAGGTAATTCAATCCACCATTTATTTGTGCCGCGCCTAATCCTAGGCTTGTTGCAACACCAACCACAGTTGCAAATACCGCAATACAATCGATGGTTTTACCGATCCATCCGTGAATTTTATTTCCTAAAACGGGCTGCAGCGTTGCACTGATTAAGCCAGGTGCATCTTTTCTAAATTTAAAGTAAGCAATGCAAAGTGCAACAATGGCATAAATAGCCCATGCATGAAGCCCCCAGTGGAAAAATGTATAGCGAAGGGAATCGCGGAAGGCCTGAGCTGTTTCAGTCTCCCCTGTTGGTGACTGAATAGCATAGTGGCTGATCGGTTCAGCTGCTCCGTAAAAAACAAGACCAATTCCCATACCGGCACTAAATAGCATAGCAAACCAAGAAAATAAACCAAATTCAGGCTCTTCCCCCGGTTTTCCTAGCGTAATCTTACCGATTGGGCTAAAGATAAAGAATAGACAAAAGCCGACAAGCAGTGATACCACTAACAAGTAATACCAGCCAAAGTCATTTGTAATGTATGTTTGAATTTGATCTGTGACATTTTGCAATGTGTCTGGAGAAAACGCTCCCCACATCACGGCAACAAATGTGATCGCAATCACAATCCAAAATACACTTGATACGTTTTTCACACCATCTCACTCTCCTGTTGTTCTACACGTTTAAGCAGAGGACTTCGCTTAATATCCCCTAACTCAACTTATTTCAAACAAAAAGAGGCGAGCTTCTCACTCGACCTCTACTTTACCGTAACATGTTTTGCTTCCATTTATCAACTATCGATATGGGAAGACGATTTTTCCTCAATTCGTTTACGAAGACGGTAGACATATTCTTTTAAACATACGGCGAAAATGGTAAACGCCAAAACAATGGCGACTTTTAACGGGGTAATGGACAGCTTCAAGAAAACAGCAGCTGTCAAACTGATAACGACCGCAAGAACAATCGGTAATGCACGTCTGATCATTGATCTCTCTCCTTTGCTTCTAGTGCAGCATTCATGCCGGCAAGCCTGCCTGTCACAAGTGCTGATGTGATATTGTAGCCGCCTGTGTAGCCATGGATGTCTAAAATTTCTCCGCAGAAATAAAGACCGGGCATTTTTTTAGACGCCATTTTCTTCGGTTCAATTTCCTTCACAGAAACGCCGCCTCCTGTCACAAACGCTTTGTCCAAGGATAGCGTACCATTTGCATGAACAATAAAATGTTTGCAATCATGGGCAAATGCACGCAGTTTATCCTTGGCTAGACCAGAGAATGTGTCTTGTGGATCAATCCCGTTCCGTTCTAACAGAAACAATAAATAGCGTTCTTGCATCCAAGACTTGAGGACGTTTTTAATGGCTTTCTTTGATTCATCTTTTAGGTCACGATGAAGCTTTTGGAACAGCTCCTCGTCATTCAGCTTCGGATATAAGTCAATTTGAAGACGTACACTCGGCTGTTTTTTCAATTCCTTCACAACAAATCCGCTGCATCTAAGAACAGCTGGACCTGATAAACCAAAGTGAGTAAAGATCATATCCATGACGTGTGTGACGACGGGTTTCCCTTTTTTATTTAAGACACTGACAGCCACACTTCTTAAAGAAAGACCTTTAAGCACTTTTTCTTTAATAAATCGTTCATCGGATGTGACCGGTACCTCTGTTGGGAAGAGCTCTGTAATGGTATGACCGGCTGCTTCTGCCCATGCATAGCCGTCACCAGTAGAGCCGGTATGCGGCACACTTTTTCCGCCGACAGCAATGACGACAGACTTACTTGAAATTTTTTCATCATTATTTGTAACAATTCCAGCTGCTTGTCCGTCTTGATACAGAACTGTTTTAATTTTTTCGTTCGTTCGAATGGTGACATTGAGGGCTCGGAGCCTGTCTAGAAGGGCATCCACAACAGATTGTGCTTTGTTTGAGACAGGGAACATACGTCCATGGTCTTCTTCTTTTAGTTCAATGCCAAGGTTTTCAAAAAACGAAATAATATCCTCGTTGTTGAACTCAGAAAATGCACTATATAGAAAACGGCCGTTTCCGGGTATATGTTTGATGATTTCTTCTACTGGAAGGCGGTTGGTGACGTTACAGCGTCCGCCGCCAGAAATGGCCAGCTTTCTGCCAAGTTTGTTTCCTTTGTCAATTAACAAAACAGTCGCACCGTGCTCTGCTGATGCAATCGCGGCCATCAGCCCAGAAGGTCCGCCGCCAATGACAATGACATCATAATGTTTCATGTTACATTCCTCTTTCTACTTTCAGTCATTTTTCTATTATAACGAAGATTAGGGAAGGCTGAAATATGAATTGATTGGTTTTGTGACTTCCGTATTGGATTTGTTACCTGTGTGTTGAATTGATGTGGTAAAATAGTTAAGTTGAATATTCATTAGAAAAATGGTGGTTAAGCGCATGTCTAATAAACTGCTTCGTGGTACGTTGGTTTTAACGATAGGGACGTATCTCTCTCGTATTCTGGGTATGATTTATTTAATTCCATTTAGCGCAATGGTTGGAGCAACTGGTGGAGCGTTATTCCAATATGGATACAATCAATATACGATCTTTTTAAGTATTGCTACGCTTGGTTTTCCAACAGCGGTATCAAAATTTGTTTCCAAATATAATGCGATCGGCGATTATGAGACAACAAGAAAAATGTTCAGGGCGGGTATGTCGGTCATGCTTGTCACCGGGATGATCGCCTTTTCTATTTTATATTTGTCCGCACCGATTTTTGCCAAAATTCAGCTTGGCGGATCAAATGAAACAGGCGGTTTGACTGTCGATCAAGTAGTATATGTGATTCGAATGGTCAGCTTAGGTCTTTTGGTTGTACCGATCATGAGTCTTGTACGCGGGTTCTTCCAAGGACACTCCATGATGGGACCGACAGCTGTTTCCCAAGTGATTGAACAGCTTGTCAGAATCATCTTCCTATTAACGGCGACGTTTATTATTTTAAAGGTGCTTGACGGCGGGCTTGTCATTGCTGTCGGATATGCAACATTTGCCGCACTGATCGGTGCATTTGGTGGTTTATTCACGCTTTATTTATATTGGCTGAAGCGGAAAGACCGGCTCTTATCTATGCAGCCGAATACAGGCGCTCACTCTGAATTATCTTATAAGCAAATGTTTACAGAGCTGTTTAGCTATGCAGCGCCGTATGTATTTGTTGGACTTGCGATTCCAATTTATTCTTATATCGATACAAACACAATTAACAGAGCCATGATTGCATCAGGACATCAGGATATTAGCACAGCGGTATTGTCCATTGTGACGTTATATTTACCGAAGCTCGTGATGATTCCTGTGTCACTTGCAACAGCGTTTGGCTTAACCTTGATTCCGACGATAACGGAATCATTTACAGCACGTAATTACAAGCTGCTCAATAGACAAATTGATCAGACGATGCAAGTCATTTTATTTTTCGTGCTGCCTGCATCATTTGGTATCTCAGCATTGGCTGGACCGGTTTATTGGTTTTTCTATCCATCGGTTCACCCTGAGATTGGGATCTCCATTTTGTTCTGGTATGCACTTGTTGCATTATTGTTTTCTTTATTCACCATTAATGCAGCGATTCTGCAAGGGATTAACAAACAAAAATTTGCCATCGTCAGTCTTTTGTTAGGGATCATTATTAAAACGGTTCTGAACATCCCGCTGATCAGCTGGCTGCAAGGAAATGGTTCTGTACTTGCAACAGCATTAGGCTACAGTGCGTCCATCTTGTATATGTTTATCATGATTAAACGCCATGCCGGCTATTCGTTCCGTAGAATTTTCAAACGTTTTATTCTCATTGGTATTTTAACGGCGATCATGGCTGTCGTGGCATATGTGACAAGTCAACTTGTGAGCCAAGTGATTTCTTATGAAGGCGGAATTGTACAAGCGGGTATCGTCATTTTGATTTCCATGATCACTGGCGGCGGTGTGTATATGTTCTTGTCTTATAAGGTGGGATTACTAGAGCGTGTACTGGGCAGCCGTATGCCGAAATTTTTAAGAAAAAAGAGTTAAGAAGAGGTAGATATTCATGAGGCTTGATAAATTACTTGCTAACAGCGGCTTTGGTTCAAGAAAAGATGTGAAAAAGCTTGTCAAGGCCCGGGCGGTCACAGTGAATGGAGAAGTGGCAAAGCAGGTGAAAGATCATGTTGATCCATCAAATGATGAAGTGCTCGTACACGGAGAGCGTGTAGAATATAAAGAATTCATTTACTTAATGATGAACAAGCCAGACGGGGTGATCTCAGCAACTGAAGATCTGCGGGATGAAACGGTTGTCGATTTACTTGAGCCGGAGGATATCGCAAGGGAGCCATTCCCTGTGGGGAGACTGGATAAGGATACGGTCGGTCTCCTTCTCCTCACAAATGATGGACAGCTTGCTCATCAATTACTTTCTCCAAAAAAGCATGTGCCAAAAACGTATGAGGTTCATTTGAAATATCCTTTAGGAGATCAAGACATTAAGCGTCTTGAAGAGGGCGTTGTCATCTTAGATGATTATCACACGAAGCCGGCGAAGGTGGAAGTAGATGCGAATGAAGACGAAGATACACGCATCCGTCTAACGATTACTGAAGGGAAGTACCATCAAGTGAAGCTGATGGCGCAAGCGGTGGGAAATGAAGTGATCTTTTTAAAAAGGCTCTCGATGGGGGCTGTCTCTTTAGATGAAGATCTAGCACCTGGAGAGTACCGTGAATTGACGGATGAAGAATTAGACAGCTTAATGAATCGTGAATAACGTAAGAACAAAAGAAAAGAACCGGCATATCGCCGGTTCTTCAGCGTGTAGACAAACCCTCGCATTCTTTGTCAGTCCTGCGCGCTGGTGCTCACGAATGTTAAATTCGCTCCGCGCCAGTGCTCGTTCTTCCTAGACTTCAAAGGTTTTCTATCACGCTGTAAAGAAGACAAAGGGCTAAAATAAAAATCATTTTAGCCCTTCGTCAACAATTTGTAAAAGAAAAGAACCGGCATATCGCCGGTTCTTTTTGTTATATGGACAATTCATTATACGCTTAAGATGATATTTTTACTTTTTTTCTCGTTGTTTCCCATTTGCCTCTGCTTGGACTATGAACAAGATCGTTATAGGCAAGCACGTTTAAGTCTCTTTGAATGGTTCTAGGTGTGATCCCGAATTCATCAACCAGCTCTTGTGTCGTCACAAGACCTTTCTCTTGAATGAACATATAGACTGATTTGATTCGAGTCATCATACGGTTTGTTGAAGGTTTCAAAAAACCACTCCCTATCAATAAGATCGGATGGACTTGACTAACCACAACTTACTACACTAAAACTGCGAAATAAGGACATGCAACAATGGTAAATGTTCGTGTTTGTTAATGTTTTATTCTATTATACACGTTATTATGCATCTAGTTCCACCAAAAAGTCAACTTTACGTGTTTTTAAACTTGTCTTCATGAAATGAAATATGGTATATATCATGATTTGAATCCGGTTACAACCCAATAATGATAAGGGATGCGATTGGAGCTGACATTTTCAAATGTCCGAAAAATAAACACAGAAAATTTACAAAATAAAAAATTCAGTGAAAAGCAAAAAGACACATTCCATGTGAGGATGTGCCTTTTTTGTTTCTGTTATCCTTCTAAGAAAAAGAGCTGAATGAAAAATAAGACCGCAAAGATGAGAACAAGCACATGTACTTCTCTCCATTTCCCTTTCGCCAATTTCACAAGCGGATATGAAATAAATCCAAGTGAAATCCCTGTAGAAATACTAGAAGTCAGCGGCATCGAAAGAATGACAAGAAAAGCAGGGAATGCTTCGTCTAGTTCGTTCCAGCGAATGCGTGACACTGAGTTCATCATCAAACAGCCAACAATGATTAAAACAGGTGATGTGATGGATGGTAAAGAAGAAATCGCTTGAACGAGCGGGCCAAAAAATAATGCCACAATAAACAGTGCAGCGACCGTTAGAGACGTCAGCCCAGTTCTTCCGCCAGCAGCAACACCTGATGATGATTCAATATAAGCAGTGGTTGGGCTTGTACCAAACATAGAACCAACCGTCGTTGCAGCCGAGTCAGCGAGCAGGGCTCTGCGCACTTTTGGCAGCTGGCCATTTTTCATTAATCCGGCTTGTTCTGCAACGCCGATCATCGTGCCTGTTGTATCAAAAATCGTCACCAGTAAGAAGGAGAAGACGACGGCATACAAATGATGAGAGAACACGTCACCAAAGGCAGAGATTGGATTTGTAATCAGCATGCCTTCAGGCAGTGCAGGGATGTCCATCAGTGTTTTAGGGAAATGAAGCTGGCCAGTTGCGAGCGCAATCAATGTGGTCGCTAACATACCGATAAACAGTGCACCATTTATTTGCAGAACCATTAAAATAACCGAAATCATTAAGCCGACAAGCGTTAAAATGACAACAGGCGAGCTTAAATTGCCAAGCTTCACAAGGTTTTCTGGATCAGCAGCGATGATCCCAGACTGACGGAGGCCGATGAATGCAATGAAAAGCCCAATTCCTGCTGTAATGCCGTACTTTAAATTGTCTGGAATGGCTTGAATCAGTTGTTTTCTAAGGGATGTTAACGATAAAATAATAAAGAGTATACCAGCAACAAATACCGCACTAAACGCTGTTTGATAGCTGATGCCGCCACCGCCGACAACGGTAAAGGTGAAATAGACATTCAGTCCCATGCCTGGTGCAATGGCAATCGGATAGTTTGCAAATAGTGCCATCCAGAGCGTACCGACAACAGCAGCGATGATTGTTGCAGTAAAGACTTGGTCAAAAGGAATACCTGCTTTTGAAAGAATTCCCGGGTTGACGGCAACAATATAGACCATAGTAAAGAATGTCGTCATACCAGCGATTATTTCTTTCTTTATGTTGGTTTGATTTTCTTTTAACTGAAACATAAAATCCTCCATTTACGAACATTATTACAAAACAATTAATATAATATTCGTTTTAAGGGTGGATTGCAACCTTTTTTCAAGGAGGAATGGAAAAATGAATTGGGAAGCTGAAGTAATACGAAAAAAAGACGATTTGATCAAGGACACACAATCTTTTTTACAAATTGAAAGTGTCCTTGATGAAGAAGGCGGCAAAGAAGGAAAGCCATTTGGTGAAAAAGTCGATGATGCCCTGCAGTATATGCTGAAAAAAGGGGAAAACGAAGGTTTCACAGTCAAGAATGTCGACGGCTATGCGGGTCATATTGAATATGGGGAAGGCGATGACATTGTAGGTGTGCTGTGCCATGTGGACGTGGTGCCTGCTGGTGACGGCTGGACAACCCCGCCATTTTCAGCTGACATCAGAGAAAATAAAATCTTTGCACGCGGGGCTATTGATGACAAAGGCCCAACCATGGCGGCATTTTATGCGCTGAAGATCTTAAAAGATTCTGGTCTGCAGCTGTCGAAAAAAATCCGCATGATCATTGGAACAGATGAAGAAAGTGATTGGCGCTGTGTGGATCATTATTTCAAGCATGAGCCAATGCCGCAAATTGGATTTGCACCAGATGCCGATTTTCCGATTATTCATGCGGAAAAAGGGATCATTGATGCGGTTGTGTCATTTACATATCAACAAACAGCGAATCATCAGCGCTATACGCTGAAGCAATTTACATCGGGTATGAGGCTCAATATGGTACCGGATGAGGCAGCTGCTACTGTGACTGCTGCACAGGAACACGATGCTGAATCATTAAAAACAGCCTTCGAAGCCTATCTTGCTGATCATCAATTATCTGGCGAGGTAAAAAGCGCAGCAGATGGACTGCATTTTACATTAAAAGGGGTGTCCGTACATGCCATGGAGCCGGCGCATGGGACAAATGCGGGCATTCATATGGCGAATTTCTTATGCGGACACGAATTAGATGAGCAGGGACTTGCCTTTACTTCCCAAATCAACGCTTTATTTGATCAGGATACAAGAGGACAAAAGCTGGGAATTGCTTGCAAAGATGAGATTAGTGGAGATTTGACGTTGAATGTTGGGACAATCCGCTATAAACAGAATGAGCAAGCAAAGCTAGGGATAAATGTCCGCTATCCAGTAACAGCAGACGGCAAGGACGTCAAAAAAGGAATTGAAAGCATCAAAGGGGCGGCTCTTCTAAAATTCGAAGACAGTCCTCCGCATCACGTCTCAAAAGATCATCCGCTTGTGAAAACCTTGCAGCGGGTATATGAGGAACAAACAGGAGATCCTGCAAACCTTATTGCCATTGGGGGAGGAACGTATGCGAGATCTTTAGAAGCAGGCGTTGCCTTCGGACCTTTATTTCCTGGCAGACCAGACTGCGCCCATCAAAAGGATGAATATATTGAAATTGATGACTTACTGAGAGCAGCAGCTCTTTACGCACAAGCTATGTATGAATTAGCAAAATAGAAATGGAAAAGAGAAGAGGGGATTCATAGTGAAAAAAATGTTCTTATGCTCTTCATTCAAAGACAGCTATTCTCTCTTATCTGACTTTGCGGGTGAATCATTAAAAGGAAAGCACGTGACTTTCTTTCCAACGGCAAGTGCTGTAGAAGAAGTCACGCACTATGTAGAGGCAGCGAAGGAAGCCTTTCAGCAATTAGGGATGCAGCTTGAGACTGTGCAGATAGATGAACAGTCCGCTGAAGAGATCTCGCAGATGATCAAACAAAATGATGTGATCTACGTGTCAGGAGGCAACACGTTTTATTTATTGCAGGAGTTAAGAAAGCATCGTCTCGATGACGTGTTGAAAGAAGAAATCAACAACGGCAAGCTGTACATCGGAGAGTCTGCTGGGAGTATTATCATGGCACCAAGCATTGAATATATCTCTCTGATGGATGATCAAAAGAAGGCACCGGAGCTTTCATCATATCAAGCTTTCAATGAAATAAGCCGCTATCCAGTACCGCATATGCACAATACCTATTTAGGCGAGGCTGCGCAGCAAATCACAGAGAAGCATCAGCAGACGCTTGATTTATGTCCGCTTACTGATGAACAGGCTTTACTTATCAGAGGGGAACAGGCTGAAGTGAAATCTGTCAAAACATCTTAACCGTGAAATGAAGAAAAAGGAATAGGGATTCATCGCCCTGTTCCTTTTTTAATCTTGAAAAACATCACTTGATAAGTATCGTTCGCCCGTATCTGCTGTCATACAGATCACAATTTGATCTGCCGGCAATTGCTTGGCTGTTTCAATGGCTGCATAGCAAGCCGCCCCAGAGGATGGGCCTACTAAAATTCCTTCAAGCTGAGCGAGCTGCCGTGTGATGTGGTACGCATCTTCGTCACTTACCTGAACGATGTCATCATAGACGTGCTCGTTTAAAATATGGGGGATAAATCCTGGGCTTGTACCAACGAGTTTATGCTTCCCAGGTTTCCCGCCAGATAAGACAGGGGAGCCCTTAGGCTCTGCCACACGGATGGTTAAATGAGGGAATGCCTTTTTTAATTCCTCTCCAGTTCCTGTAATAGTACCGCCAGTTCCAGCTGTTGCGACAAAGGCTCCAAGAGGCTGTCCAAGTTGTTTCACAGCTTCCATGATTTCGACTGCTGTTGTTCCTCTATGTGCATCTGGATTCGCTCTGTTGTCAAATTGCATGGGAATAAAGCTGTGAGGAATTTGAGCTGCCAGTTCCTCAGCCTTGCGGATGCAGCCCGGCATTTTTTCTTCTCCTGGGGTTAAGACGACCTGCGCCCCGTATGCCTTCAAAATATTGATTCTTTCCTTTGTCATCGTATCAGGCATGACAAGGATGGCTTTGTAGCCTCTTGCGGCGGCATTCATGGCTAAACCAATCCCTGTATTCCCGCTCGTAGGCTCAATAATGGTTGCTCCTTTTGTGAGCTTCCCTTGTTTTTCTGCTTCAATGATCATATTGTAAGCCGCGCGGTCTTTTACACTTCCGCTCGGATTAAATGATTCCAGCTTTAAGTAAACAGCCGCCGCATGTTCTGGCTGGAGCCGCTGTAATTTGACAAGCGGTGTATCGCCAATCAGCTCAGCTATATTTTGTGCTACTTTCATCAGATGACACCCTTTCTTCTCATTCCGCATTTCTTTAGTTATACTATCATCAATGGGGATTCGTAAAGTTTGTTAAAAAAGGACAGGTGATATTGTGTCAGAAAACCGTCATTATTTTATAGGGATTCACATCCCTGAACAACTTGCGCATCAAATCAAACAAGACATTGATCAAAGGAGCGGATTGTTCTTTCAAAAATGGACAGCACCACATGATTATCATGTGACCCTTATCTTTTTAGGCGCCATTCCAGAAGAGCGTTTAAAAAAGATCATCCAGCTGCTTGACATCCTTTCAAATGAAGCGTCTGCATTTCCACTAGAGCTGAATGAGGTAGGGCAGTTTGGTGCGAAAGAACGCCCAAGAGTCTTTTTTGCAAAGCCTCATGAAAGTGAGCCGCTCATGCATTTAAGAGAAAAGGTAAAGGAAGCCGTTTTGTCAGCAGGACACCCTGTTGAAAAGAGACCGTTTCATCCGCATATGACGATTGCGCGCAAATGGAATGCGGATGACCCTTATGAAAAGCAAGCACCTTTACGCAAAGAGCCATATGTGATGGAGGTTTCTCGTATCACTTTATTTGAAATACGTCCGAAGGAAACCCCTCGTTATCACGCAATCAAACAATTTACACTACATAAATGATTCTAGAAGTTGGAGTGAGCAGCAGATGGCGCAAATTATCAAAATTCAAGATTATATATCACGATATGAACAAGACCCGCATCACTACATCAATCAATTCAATCGGTTGAAAAAACAAAGATGGGACGAGTTAAAAAAGGCTTCAAGAGAGGAGGCGCAGCAACCGTTTGATCAAATTCCTCAACAAGCGCCAGAACAAGAGGAAGAAAAGAGAAAGAAATTCTCCTTAAAGAGAAAGCAAAAAGAAGCCGATATGAAAAAGGAACGGGACCTGAGTCTTTTTAACGAGCCGACAGATATAGAGCAAGGGGTTTTCAGAAACGTTCCTACCGATGAAACGAAGCTGATTCACTTTTTTAAGGATCATCTCTTTGAAGTGCAATTAAAATGGGCGAGTTCGACGATTTCACATATTTCAACCGTTTCCCATCATATTCGGTATGATGAAAAGCTGCGGATGCTTGCAAGGCAGCTTCCGGATTCTTATTTTGTGATGTACAAACCGGTGCTTCTTATTCAAAAAGCTGAGATGGAATTATGTCCGATACTCATCACGCCGCTCGAAGTGATCTGTTTATCCTTCTTAGAAGCCGAGCCAGACAGCGTCTATATCGGAACGAAGGAACGTTTTTGGGAAAAACGGGCGACTGGGAAAGCTGTTCAGTCCGTCTTGAATCCTTGTGCAAGCCTTTTGCGATCTGGCACCGTCGTGTCAAAGATCTTACAGCAAAGTGATGTAGACCTTCCTGTGAAAAAAATCCTCATCAGCCGAACCTCTTATATTGATTTACCTGAAGTTCCATATGGGATGGAGGTTATCGATAAGAAGAAGGCAGAAGAGTGGTTTGAAAAGCAGCGGAAAAATACGGCGCCGACAAAGCATCAGCAATTTAAGGCGACAAAGGCATTGCTTGCTTATGGTGAATCAGACAGCAAAAGAAGACAGGAATGGCTCGATTAAAGGCATGATGGAAGGTCACGAAAAATGAGACCTGAGTGGAGCTAATATATGAATGAATGGTACTTTATCGTTAATCCAGAAGCAGGACATGGAAAAGGACTCCGCACATGGAGGAGCATAGAGAAAGAATTACAAAAGGTGGAGGTCTCTTATCGATCATTTCTCACCCAGCATGAAGGCCATGCAGAAGTTTTGGCAAGACAAATCAGTGCCATGCAGGATGACAGGCTGAAGCGCTTGATTGTTATTGGCGGTGACGGCACCATTCATGAAGTACTGAATGGCTTAAAGGAAATCGATCATGTGCAGCTTAGTTTTGTCCCTGCTGGTCATTGGAATGATGCTGCGAAGGGTCTCGGTATCCATCGTCATGATGTCCTAAAAGAAGTGAGAAAGCAAAAGAGAATGCTCACCAAAACATTTTCTCTCGGCTCCTTTCAAGATCATGCCGAAAGTCCGCAATCTGTTCTCTTTCTCAATCATATCGGTGCGGGGTTTGACGCACATGTACTGAGGAAAACGGTGCATTTTAGAGGGAAAAAGTGGCTGAAACGGCTGGGGCTTGGCTTTATCATCTACCCTCTGTCATTTCTCCATTCTTTATGGTCGTTTAAGCCGTTTGATCTTGCGTTATTTATTGAAAATGAGAAGAAAGTTTTTCGCCAAGTGTGGTTTGTGATCGTCTGCAATCACCCGTATTATGGGGGAGGGCTGGAAGCGGCACCGGAAGTGAGTGCGAGGCAGCCAGGTTTTCAAACGTTGGTTGTCACAGATTTGAATCCATTCAAAGTCCTCTTGTTTCTAAGCGCGATGGTGTTCCGAAAGCACCTTGGGATGAAGGGGGTTACCCTGTTTCAGCATGAGGAAGCGTTTTTAGAAGCAGATGAAAAAATCTTATTTCACGCAGATGGAGAAGTGATCGGCGCAACGCCTGTCTTTGTAAAGGCAAGTGAACGATCCTTAAAATTACGTGCTTAAATAACTTGCGGTATATCCTTAGTCAAAGAACCATGAAAAAAGCCTTCTTTTTCGTAAGGTTCTTGTCCTGATTTTTTAGTTTTGCTTGACGAGTATAAGAAGGTAACGATAAAATCTATAGGACGGCTATTGTTTAGCATCTCATTCTCAATAGCTGTCCTTTTTGTTTTTATGATCATATAAATAAAAAAAGAAACAGCCAATTGATCCTCAATCGGCTGAATTTTGTCGACTAAAAAAGCAAGATTTAAAATATTTTAAGAAATGATGGGTTGAAAATTGATATGAACTGGTTGGGACAAATATTAGGTAGCGAATGGCACATCTCTCCGGCTGGAGGCGCTACGGGAGATGCGTACTTCGCAACACACAATGACCAAAAGCTATTTTTAAAACGCAATACGTCACCGTTTCTTGCGGTTTTGTCAGCTGAAGGCATTGTGCCGAAGCTTGTCTGGACAAAACGGATGGAAAATGGAGATGTGATTACTGCACAGCACTGGCTGAGCGGCAGAGAGCTGAAGCCAAAGGACATGAATGATCGTCCTGTAGCAGAGCAGCTAAGAAAAATTCATACATCAAAAGAATTGCTCGATATGCTGAAACGATTAGAGAAGCACTCTCTAGACCCAGAATCCATTCTGATGCATCTGAAACAGTCCATATTAAACGAGCAAATTGATTCACAAGACATTTCGCGTGCCATCCAGTATTTAGAGAAGCATGTGGAGGCTGTCCATTTTGAGGACAAGGTCGTCTGTCATTGCGATCTCAATCATAATAATTGGCTGCTGACAGATGAAAACCAGCTCTATTTGATCGATTGGGATGGGGCGATGATTGCAGACCCAGCGATTGATCTTGGACCGCTTTTATACCATTATGTTGAGGAAGAGAACTGGGAAAGCTGGCTCTCTATGTACGGCGCCCCGCTGACGGACAATTTGCGAAAGCGCATGGCGTGGTACGTGCTCGCTGAAACCGTATCGTTTGTCGTTTGGCATAAACGAAAAGGGAATGAAAAGGCGCAAAAAGAAGTGCAAGCGGAGCTAAATGCACTCTTAAAACGGTTAAACATCCATTAAGACAGTGGAATGTTCTCGACCCACTCAGACAGATGTGATTGATGCTCCTCAATATGTGCATCAATTGAACTGACAGAGGTGCCCTTTTGGCTGTAATCATAAATATCTGTTAACAGCTGACGAATGTCGGCATCCAGATCTTCTTTTGCCAGCATTAATTGAATCACGCGTCCCACCTGTTCATATTCTGCAACAGTCCCGCAGCAATCCAGCTGGTGATCGGTTAAAATATCTTTGATTAATTGAAGCTGATGTTGACGGTTTAAACCCATACAAATGCTCCTTTCCTGCGTGTCATTTATGAGGTTAAACTGTGCATTCAGCGTCCAATTTATACATGCGGCAGACCAGCTCAAGCGAAGGGCTGGTCTTTTTATATGGACATAGAAGATGCTGTCTTGCGGGTCTTTATGTTTCATGGTATCTTGATAAAATGTAAAGAAAATAGAGGTGTATCAAATTGAGAATGCGACATAAACCATGGGCGGATGATTACTTAGCTGAGAATGCTCATATTGCTTTAGCAAGTCCCGAGCAATATAAAGGGAAATGGCATGAGCTGTTTGGAAATGATCATCCAATCCATATCGAAGTTGGGACAGGAAAAGGGAGCTTTATTGCTGGAATGGGCAAGCTTCATCCTGATATCAACTATATTGGCATTGAATTATTTAAAAGTGTTATTGTGACGGCAGTAGATAAAATCAAAGAGACAGATGTTGAAAATGTAAAGCTTTTGAACATCAATGCTGAGACGCTGACAGATGTGTTTGCGGAAAATGAGATTGACCGGGTGTATTTGAATTTCTCTGATCCGTGGCCAAAAGCAAGACACGAAAAGCGCAGATTGACGTTTAAAACCTTTTTAGAGCGATATGAACATATACTCCGTCCAGGCGGTGAGTTACATTTCAAAACAGATAACCGCGGGTTATTTGAATATTCCTTAAAAAGTTTTTCTGCATATGGCCTTCTTTTAACGTATGTCAGCCTAGATTTACATGAGGACGGCTTAGAAGGAAACGTGATGACTGAATATGAAGAGAAATTCTCGTCTATGGGACAACCCATCTATCGATCAGAAGTCAAATTCCCAGAATAACAAGTGATATCAAGCTGGCTGCAAAGAAAAATGGCAGTCAGCTTTTTTTATGAAAAGATTGGTGCATGCGATTTTTGGCTGTATTTGCTACGATAGAAAAAGGAGGGATGACAGCAATGGAGACAATGAAAATAGGTGAAATGGAACTGTTTTGGTTAAACGGGGGAGATACGCACATGGACGGCGGAGCGATGTTTGGTGTCGTGCCAAAGCCATTATGGTCAAAAAAATACCCGGTAAATGACCGCAATCAAATTGAATTACGATGTGATCCAATTCTCATTCGGTGGAAGGGTCTTCACCTGTTAGTGGATTCCGGCATCGGATCAGGGAAGCTGACAGATAAACAAAAACGCAATTACGGCGTGACAGAGGAAACCAAATTGGAAGAATCTCTAGCGGCGCTTGGCCTGCGCCCAGCAGATATTGATTACGTATTGATGACACATCTGCACTTTGATCATGCCAGCGGATTAACAAAACGTGAAGGCGATAAGCTCGTGTCTGTTTTTCAGCAGGCAAAAATCATCACATCGAAAATCGAATGGGATGAAATGAGAGCGCCAAACATTCGCTCAAGAAATACATATTGGAAAGAAAACTGGGAGCCTGTGGCAGACCAAGTGGTCACATTTGAAGAAAGCATCGAAGTGACAGAAGGAATCGAGCTACATCATACAGGCGGCCATAGCAATGGTCATAGCATTTTAACGCTCACAAGTGAGGGCGAAACAGCGATTCATTTAGCTGATATCATGCCAACACATGCTCATAAAAATCCACTTTGGGTTTTGGCATATGATGATTACCCAATGACCTCGATTCCAGCCAAGCAAAAGTGGCAGACATTTGCAGAAGAAAAAAATGCGTGGTACTTGTTTTATCATGATGCCATTTATCGTGCTGTAAAATGGGACGAAGACGGGCAGATCACACACGAAATCAAAAGAGAAACAGGAAGATAAAAGATCATCTGTATGTTTTTTTCACCTTTCACACAAAATAACGACAAAATGAACTTGTGAAAGGAAGAGTGCAGGTGAACCAATTTTATCGTGTACATGGTGATGTGATCGAAACACCATTAAGAGGAATGGAAGTCATGTCAGTCCCTTATTTAAACAAAGGGGTTGCATTTACAAAGGAAGAGCGGGAGGAGCTCGGGTTAAAGGGATTTCTTCCGCCTAAGGTCTTAACCTTAGAGGATCAGGCAAAGCGTGCATATGAACAGTTCAAGGCACAGCCTGATGAACTGGGGAAAAATGTGTATTTAACAGCGCTTCATGACAGAAATGAAGTGCTTTTTTACAAACTGCTAAATGAGCACTTGGCGGAAATGCTTCCGATTGTCTACACGCCGACTGTAGGAACGGCTATTCAGCGTTATAGCCATGAATATCGAAAGCCAAGAGGGCTGTATTTATCGATTGATGATCTGGAAGGCATGGAAGAGATTTTTGCCTCTTATGGTGTCGATGAATCAATCGACTTAATCGTTGCAACGGATGCAGAAGGCATTTTAGGCATTGGAGACTGGGGCGTTGGCGGGATTGCCATTTCAGTTGGAAAACTTGCTGTTTATACAGCTGCAGCAGGCATTGATCCCAGCCGCGTGCTGGCAGTAGTGCTTGATGCCGGAACGAACCAAGAAAGTCTCTTGAATGATCCGCTTTATGTTGGAAACCAGCACTCCCGCGTTCGAGGAGAGCGCTATGATCAGTTCATTGATCAATATGTCGAGCTTGCCCGCGCTACTTTCCCAAATGCACTCCTTCACTGGGAAGACTTTGGGACAAAGAATGCCCGTGCGATATTGGAAAAATATAAGGACCGTATTTGTACATTTAACGATGACATTCAAGGGACTGGCGCCGTTTCACTTGCTGCAGTTCTGGCATGTGCAAAAGCTTCGAAGGTTCCGCTGAAAGATCACCGTATTGTCATTTTTGGAGCGGGTACGGCAGGTATTGGCATAGCCGAGCAAATCCGTGATGCCATTGTCAGAGATGGAGTCAATGAAGAGGAGTCCTACGATCATTTCTGGTGTATTGATAAAACGGGGCTGCTCACAGATGATTCACCTGACATTCAGCCATTTCAAAAGCCGTATGCAAGGCGCTCTGACGAAGTAAAGAATTATGCCCGTAATGGTCCAAAGCATTCGATTGATCTATTAGAGGTCGTCAAGCAGGCGAAACCAACAATCTTAATTGGCACTTCGACGGTCGGAGGAGCATTTACAGAGGAAATTGTAAAAGAAATGGCGTCACACGTGGAGCGTCCTGCGATTTTACCGATGTCGAATCCGACACCTCTTTCAGAAGCAAAGCCGCAAGATCTGATCGAGTGGACTGAAGGACGTGCCCTTGTGACAACGGGAAGTCCATTTGATCCTGTCGAATATGGCGGTGTCACATATGAAATTGGACAAGCGAATAATGCCCTTGTCTTCCCAGGCCTTGGTCTAGGCACAATTGTGTCAAAAGCACGCCTCATGACAGACAGTATGTTTGTTGCGAGTGCTGAAGCCATTGCAAGCATGGTCAATGTTGGGAAGCCGGGTGCAGCGATGCTGCCAAGTGTCGATCAGCTTCGAACCGTTTCAGCGACAGTAGCCGTCCGTGTGGCGCAGGCAGCAATTGATGAAGGAATTGCAGAAGAAACGCCTGATGATCTCATTCAGGCTGTGCAGGACGCTATGTGGCATCCTGTTTACAAAAAAATCAAAGCCATATAAAAAAAGCTTCGCAAGGACATGTCTTTGCGAAGCTTTCTTGATCAAGCAACAGAATCAATTACATCCACGATCATGCCAGTTTTGGCATCAATCATCACTTCATACTGTTCAAGCTCACCAAAGGCAGAGCGGGTAATGCCAGATTTGTATACATCAATCGTTTCGCCATTTACGGTATACGGTTCTGGTACAGTATAAATCCAAGAGCCATCAATCGGGCCGCGCTGTTTAAAAGCAGATTTCACAATTTTTAATGCTTTTTCAGATGAGATATACGTAGGGAAAAATACTTTCTTTGCAACAATTGCAGCGGCTACGCCAATACTCGCACCAATCAGAACATGTTTTAACTTCAACGTGCTGCACCTCCGTATTGCTGTTTTTTCCATTATACAAAACTTGTCCAACGATGTTAAGGAATCCGAATACTTGAAAGCATATTCAAAATTTCTGGAGAGATACTTGGAAAACCGAAAGAATTCTTATAGTATAAAGTGAGTGTTATTTTTATAGGAATATATATGGTCATTACATAGAAACGAGGTAAACTGTAGAATGAACGAAGAAACATTGTCGCTTTTCCGAAATTTAACAGAATTACAGGGAACTCCAGGAAATGAGCACCATGTGCGTGCTTTTATGAAAAAGGAACTTGAGAAATATTCTGATGAACTCATTCAAGACCGTCTTGGCGGAGTGTTTGGCGTACGCAAGGGACCGGAAAACGCACCGAAAATTATGGTAGCGGGTCATATGGATGAAGTCGGATTCATGGTCTCATCGATTACGAAAAACGGGATGATTCGTTTTCAAACACTTGGCGGCTGGTGGAGTCAAGTCATGCTGGCGCAGCGTGTGGACGTCCATACCGATCACGGGCCAATTCCTGGTGTCGTCTCTAGTACACCTCCTCACCTTCTCACGCCAGAACAAAAAAGCAAACCTGTGAAGCCGTCAGATATGCTCATTGATATTGGTGCAGACAGTGAAGAAGAGGCAAAAGAGCTTGGCGTTCGTCCAGGACAGCAAATCGTTCCTGCAACGGTTTTTACCCCAATGGCGAATCCAAAAAAGATTTTAGCGAAGGCTTGGGATAACCGCTATGGCTGCGGCCTTGCAATTGAATTATTAAAAGAATTAAAAGACGAATCACTTTCATGTCAGCTGTACTCAGGAGCAACTGTTCAAGAGGAAGTAGGGCTTAGAGGAGCTGAGGTAGCTGCGAATATGATTCAGCCAGATCTTTTCTTCGCTTTAGATGCGAGTCCTGCAAACGATGTGACAGGTGACAAAACACAGTTCGGCCAGCTTGGAAAAGGTGCACTTCTGCGTATTTTTGATCGGACAATGATTACGCACCGCGGAATGAGAGACTTTGTGCTTGATACTGCTGAGACAAACAACATTCCATATCAATATTTCGTATCACCGGGTGGTACGGACGCTGGACGTGTTCATATTTCAAACCAAGGTGTGCCTTCTGCTGTCATTGGGGTTTGCGCACGCTACATTCATACAAGTCATTCTGTTTTGCATGTGGACGATTACGCAGCGGCAAAAGAGTTAATTGTCCGCCTTGTCAAAAATTGTGATCAAAGTACAGTTGATTCTATTTACCAACAAGTATAAATAGAATAGAAAAAGGCTGCTTCTTCAATGAGAGCAGCCTTTTTTCTTATTGCTGTTCAAACACATAAGATAACGCCTTGATCGCTTGGTTTACGGTTTCCACAGTGATATTCGCTTTGTTTGATAGTTCCTTTAACGGATGGTGCAGCTCTTTTGGACGGATTAAAATAAGAGGTTTACCTTTTGCAATCGCAGCAGATGCATCCATGGCTGTGTTCCACTGCTTATATTTCTCACCAAAGCGCGCAATGACGACATCTGCTTTGTTTAATAAAATTTCAGTGCGGAAATTGTTCAAATCAGAAGCAGCATCATCTTTGAAAATGGCATTCGGCTGCTCACCTAAAATATCCTCACCGATGTTATCTGAGCGGTCATGATTTTCCATTGGACCGACAAATGTCACCGGCAGCTTCAAAGATTGGCTTTTCTCCTTGATTTCATCACGCCACTGGCTATGAATTTCTCCAGCTAAATAGACAGTTAATTGCATAACGATCTCCTCCTTTTGTACAAACTTAGTAAAGGTTTGTCCTGTTTCTTTTCATGTTACACAAGAAGTGCTTGATAAAGCAAAAAAAATATGATTATGATATTCATGGTAGAGACTATTTTTCATCGCAAGAATACTACATATAATGGGAAGGACAGGCCTCTTCGTCTTTCCTATGAGAAAGCAGGAAGACGACGTTGATGACTTATTTAAAAAGAAAGGGGATCTCCCTTTCGCCAAAGGTGTATTTCATTGATGCACTTTCTTATATGGCTTTAGGTCTATTTGCTACATTAGTGGTAGGACTGATTTTAAAAACAGCAGGCGGTCTGTTATCACTTCCACTCATCATTAAAATGGGAACCCTTTCCATGGGGCTCATGGGACCGGCGATCGGCGTAGCGGTTGCGTACCGTTTACATGCATCTCCTTTGATCATTTTTGCAAGTGTTGTCTCAGGCGCTGCAGGAGCAGAGCTTGGGGGGCCTGCTGGAAGCTTTGCCGCAGCATTAATTGGTGTGGAACTAGGCAAGCTGGTCAGTGGTGAGACAAAAATTGATATTATTTTAACGCCGCTTGTCACCATTATCACTGGCTTTTTCACCGCTGCCCTAATCGGACCTGGAATTGAAGCCATGATGACAGGGCTCGGCAGGCTCATCATGTGGGGGACAGATCAAAGCCCGCTGCTCATGGGCATGCTGGTAGCGACCATTGTTGGACTTGCTCTCAGTTCTCCGATCTCAAGTGCTGCACTTGCGCTCATGCTTGACTTAAGCGGGACAGCTGCTGGTGCTGCAACGATTGGCTGCTGTGCTCAAATGGTCGGCTTTGCTGCTGCAGGCTTTAGAGAAAATCGCTTTGGCGGTCTTGCGGCTGTCGGCATTGGAACGTCAAAGTTGCAGCTTTCGAACATTGTGAAAAACCCCCTCATCCTGATTCCGCCGACGATTGCTGGTCTGATTCTCGCGCCAATTGGTATTATTGGCTTTGGGATGGTCAATAATGCGGCAGGAGCGGGAATGGGAACGAGCGGCCTTGTTGGACAGCTCATGACCCTGACCGTCATGGGATTTCATCCATCTGTATTTCTGGCGATCGCTCTCTTGCATATCGTTGGCCCGGCAGTGATTAGTTTGGTAGTATCAGAATGGATGAGAAAGAAAGGCTATATACAATTCGGAGATTTAACCATACAAACTGGAGGAATGAAACATGAAAAAAATTGAATCAAACGAAGAATTACAAAAAGTGATTCAAGAAGACTTAACGGTATTGCTATTTTCAGCTGACTGGTGCCCGGACTGCACATTTATTGAGCCATTCTTGCCAGAGCTTGAAGCAAACTACCCAGAATTTGAGTACTTCTATGTCGATAGAGACAAGTTCATTGACACTTGTGCAGAGTGGGAAATTTACGGTATTCCAAGCTTTTTAGTCTTTAAAAACGGACAAGAGATTAACCGCTTTGTCAGCAAAGATCGTAAGACAAAGGAAGAGATTGAAGCATTTTTAACAGATTCTCTTTCTAAATAACGAAAGGAGAGTCTAAAACGATGGCAAAAATGACATCAAGACAGCTTGCGAATGAACTCAAAAGCCGTCTGACGAACGACAGCTGGTCACACGAGTTTGACCGGGAAAAAGATACGCTTCGTATTGAAGATAAACAAACAGGCAAAGGCATCACACTAGAGCTCCCGCCAATTATTGCAAAGTGGGAAGTAAAGCCTGATGAAACCATCGATGAGATCGTCTATTATGTGAAAGAAGCGCTGAGTGCCATGAAAGGCGAAGCGCAGCACATCTCAGGAAAAGAAAAGCAGATCTATCCGGTCATTCGTTCCACTTCCTTTCCTGAGGCATCAAGTGATGGGATTCCGCTTGTGTTTGATGAGCATACAGCAGAAACGAGAATCTACTATGCGCTTGACCTTGGAAGCACCTACCGATTAATTGATGAAAAGATGCTCCAAAAGGAAAACTGGACAAAAGAGCGAATCAGAGAAACTGCAAGCTTCAACGTCCGTTCTCTAGAAACAGTAGTGAAAATGGATGAAGTGGCAGGCAACCGGTTTTATTTCTTCCGTGCAAATGACGGGTATGACGCCAGCAGACTTTTAAATGAATCGTTATTACAAGAATACGCGCAAAAAATAGAAGGGCAGATGGCAATTTCTGTTCCCCATCAAGATGTATTCATCATTGCTGATGTTCGCAATGATTCAGGCTATGATATTTTAGGACAGATGTCGATGAGCTTCTTCGCCAGCGGCACGGTTCCGATTACCGCATTGTCATTTTTATATGACGAGGGTAAGCTTGAACCGATCTTTATACTTGCAAAAAGCAGACCAAAACAGCAGTAGAAGGGAATTTTGAAGAATGAACGTTTTTTATAATGCAGAAGGTGTAGGCGACACACTCCTTATTTCATTGAAAGATGTGACGAGAGAAGAAGTAGGTCATGAGACGTTTGGAGATGTTGTACGAATCTTCAATCAAGAAACAAAAGAAACAACAGGCTTTAATATCTTCAATGCATCCACTTACATGAAAATTGAAGAAAACGGATCTGTTCCGCTTTCTGAAACCATTGTTCAAGATATCAATGAAATTTTAAACCGTAACGGTGTCAGTGAAACGTTGACTGTGGATCTATCACCAAAATTTGTTGTCGGCTATGTAAAGGAAAAAGAAAAGCATCCGAATGCAGATAAATTAAACATTTGCCAAGTTGATGTGGGCGATGAAACCTTACAAATCGTGTGCGGTGCACCAAACGTTGACCAAGGTCAATATGTTGTGGTGGCGAAGGTCGGTGCAGTGATGCCAAGCGGTATGGTCATCAAAGATGCTGAGCTAAGAGGCGTTCCATCAAGCGGTATGATTTGTTCTGCAAAAGAGTTAGATCTTCCAGACGCACCTGCTGAAAAAGGGATTCTTGTTTTAGATGGAAGCCATCAAGCTGGCGAACCCTTTAAAGCGTAACCTCCCATAAACGGGCACATAGGAGCGAAGAATGTGTTATACCAAAAGTCACTAAGTACGTACTTAGTGACTTTTTTTCATCTACAACAGCATGAACAGCATAAAGCGGCACTTTTCTCGCTTTTCTGCATGAAAAAGCAATGGTATACTAAAAATCGCCCAAGAAAACGTAAGGGGAGTTAAAGTGAGTGATAAATGATGAGTTGGTTAGATAAATTTTTCAGTGTATTTTTAGGAGAAGAAAAGAAAGAAGAAAAAGCTGCAAGACCTGAAGAAGATCTAGCTGCACCAAAGCAGCCAGCTTTTGAACCGCATAAAGAATATAAAAAAATCGAAGATACGAAAGTGTATTATGAATATCCAAAAGGGAACTTTCGCTTTCCGCTCGTTCCAGATGAACCCCAGCGTGATGGAGTGAAGCAGGAGAGAAGACGCGTGAAACCAAGCCAGCCAAAGGCAAAGCAGAAAACCTATCAGCCTAAACAAACGCTTCAGCCTGATATAAATAAAAAGCCATTCAAGCCAGAGCAAATTCCATCACCGATCTATGGCTATCATCAGGATATGCGTCCAAAACGGGCAGATGCAAAAGAAGAAACAGCTTCAGTTCAAAGGAAATCAGCAGAAGAAACGGCGCAGCGTGTCACACTGTTATCAGAAGAGGCAGAGCGTGAACGGAATGTCAGACAGCAAATGAACATCCCGTCTATACAGAAAGAAAAACGTATCGAGGAAATGGCTTCAGCGTCAGCAGAAGAGAGAACGGACAAAGAGCCAGCAGTAACCCCGCATACATTGCAAGAAGAACTCGCTTATCAAGATCATGTTCAAACGACGATGGAACGTTTAACTGACGAGCCGTTCGTCCAGCAAGAAGAAAACGAGCCAGAAGATCATCATGAAGCTGATGTACATAAGCAGCAAGCAGAAGTCTATCAGAAGCAGCCCGTTGAGTCTGAGCCGGAACAGACTGTCTCCGGTGATGAAGAAGAAATAAAGGACGAGCCTGTCCATCAGTTTGAAGATCATACTGAGGAAATAGACATGTTGACCTTCGAAACACCGGAACCTTCGCAGCCAGCGATTGAAATGGAAGTAGACATGCCATCAGAAGAAGCGGCGTTAACAGAAAACATTTCAGCAGAACCGGTGGAAGAACTAGCGGCTGATCCAATAGAAGACAAACAAGAAGAAGCGCCTGCGGCAGCATTTGAAGAAGCTGAGCCAGTCAAACATGACCTGCAGGAAGATCAGCTGGTCCAAGAAGCTGAAATTGAAGAAGATCAAGTGATGCCAGTAGAACAAGTAACAGAGGAACAAACTGCATCTGAAGCGGCAGAAACGGTTATAGAGCAGACAGAGCAGCAAGAACAAACGCATGAAGTCAAGAAAGAAGAACCAAAACAGACATCCCCGCAGCCACAACGCACAAGCGGGCAAACCTCTACGGTTCCGTTTAATGTCATGATGTTAAAAAGCGATCAGCGCGTGCAAGGACAAAAGAAAGCAGCCGATACACAAGGGTATGTTTTTCCAAGTCTCGCCCTTTTAGACGTACCGCCAGCTCAAAAAGAAGAGGACGGCACATGGGTGAAAGAGCGGGCTGAGCTGCTCAATGCGACACTTAAAAATTTCAACGTAAGAGCTAGTGTTGTTCACGTCACACAGGGACCTTCTGTGACAAGGTTTGAAGTACATCCAGAACCAGGTGTCAAAGTGAACAAAATCACGAACCTGTCAGATGATATTAAACTTAGTTTGTCCGCAAAGGATATTCGAATTGAAGCCCCGATTCCAGGGAAAAACACGATCGGGATCGAAGTGCCAAATCTGCATAGTAAAATGGTGTTCTTAAGAGAAATGATCAGAAGCAGTGCGTTTAGAGACAATCCATCTCCTTTAACAGCGGCACTCGGATTAGATATTTCAGGCCAGCCTGTCGTGGTTGATCTGCAAAAAATGCCGCATGGCTTAATTGCCGGAGCCACTGGTTCAGGAAAAAGCGTCTGCATTAATACGATTTTAGTGAGCCTCATGTTTAAAGCATCACCAGATGAAGTGAAAATGCTCTTAATTGATCCTAAAATGGTTGAATTAGCGCCGTATAACCACATTCCGCATCTTGTGAGTCCAGTCATCACCGATGCCAAGACAGCAACTGCTGCTCTGAAATGGGTAGTGGATGAAATGGAAAGACGCTATGAACTATTTGCACACTCTGGCGTGAGAGAAATTAAACGATTCAATGAGCTTGTGAAAGAAAAACAAATGGGAGAAAAACTGCCTTATCTCGTCGTGGTGATCGATGAGCTGGCTGATTTAATGATGGTCGCACCAAATGAAGTCGAAGAAAGCATCTGCCGAATTGCACAGAAAGCAAGAGCATGCGGCATTCACTTATTGATTGCGACACAAAGACCTTCTGTTGATGTCATTACAGGTCTCATTAAAGCTAATATTCCAACAAGAATTGCGTTTTCTGTTTCAAGTCAGGTGGATTCAAGAACGATCATTGACATGGCAGGTGCAGAAAAGCTTCTCGGAAAAGGAGACATGCTCTTCTTAGAAAATGGCTCCGGCAAACCGACAAGGCTGCAAGGGAACTTTGTATCAGACCGTGAGATTGATCAAGTGGTGGCACATGTGAGAAAGCAGCGCAAGCCAGTGTTCCTTTTTGAACAGGAGGAACTCATGCTGCAGGGCTCTGCGATTACAGACGAAGATGAATTGTTTATGGATGCCTGCCGTTTTGCCATCGAGCAGAATAGCGCTAGTACATCAAGTTTGCAGCGAAGATTTAGAATTGGCTACAACCGTGCAGCCAGGTTGATTGACATGATGGAGCGCGAGGGGATGATCTCTGGTGCGAAAGGCAGTAAGCCAAGAGAAGTGCTCATGACACTGAGTGACTTAGAACAGTTGATCTAAACAAACCACTTCATTTTTTTCATAAACATGGTATGATAGCACATAGGTGCAATTTTGTAATTGGACGCTTTTCGCATGTCTGTCAGAGCGCTTTTTTATGTAAAATAAGCGGAAACAGGTGTTAGAAATGGGAAAGTTGTCGGATACTAATCATAGTTAATATTGATTAGAATAGGAAGATCGGAAAAAATCTTTATTTGGAGCTGCGATCTGTGATCAGCTAGAGGCAAAATCACAAGTTGCAAATTGAAATGAGCGTCATATACTGTAAGTCAGATAGACGTTTGTTGGAGGTACAATTATGACTGTTTATCATTTTGTTGGAATAAAAGGGACAGGTATGAGTCCACTGGCCCAAATTCTTCATGATACTGGGTATACTGTCCAAGGATCGGATATCGAAAAACATATCTTTACACAAAAAGCATTAGAAGAACGAAATATTAAAATTCTACCATTTGACCCAGATAATATTCAGCCAGGGATGACGGTCATCGCAGGAAATGCATTCCCTGATACACACCCTGAGATTGAACGCGCCCTTTCTGAAGGGATTCCTGTCATTCGTTACCATAAATTCCTTGGAGAATACATGGATTCATTCACAAACGTTGCGATTACTGGTGCTCATGGCAAAACATCGACAACAGGACTGCTTGCTCACGTCATGCAGTCAGCCAAACCTACTTCGTACTTAATCGGTGATGGATCTGGAATGGGGAAAGAAAACAGCGAGTATTTTGTTTTTGAAGCATGCGAATACCGCAGACACTTCCTCAGCTATCATCCAGATTATGCGATCATGACCAATATTGATTTTGATCATCCTGATTATTTCTCGGATATTGATGACGTGTTTGATGCGTTTCAAAACATGGCGCTTCAAGTGAAAAAAGCCATTATTGCCTGCGGTGATGATGAGCATCTGCCAAAGATTCAAGCGAAGGTACCTGTTGTGTACTACGGTTTCAACGAAGAAAATGATTTCCAAGCACGCAATGTTGTGAAAAATACGGAAGGTACCACATTTGATGTATTTGTACGCAATACGTTTTATGATACCTTCTACATTCCTGCCTACGGAAATCATAATGTCCTCAACTCGTTAGCTGTCATTGCATTATGTCACTATGAGTCCATTGATGTAGAGCTTATCAAAGGCGCATTAACGACATTTGGCGGTGTGAAACGACGCTTTAATGAAAAAGTGGTCGGTGAGCAGGTCTTAATTGACGATTATGCACATCATCCAACTGAAATTGAAGTCACGATTGAAGCAGCTCGCCAAAAATATCCGGACCGTGATATTGTGGCTGTCTTCCAGCCGCATACGTTCACACGTACACAGCAATTCTTAAGTGAATTTGCTGACAGTCTAAAGAAAGCCGACTATGTCTACCTTTGTGATATTTTCGGTTCAGCCCGTGAAAACATTGGGAAGCTGAGCATTGAAGATTTACGAGAAAAAATCCCGCAGGCCCAATTAATTGAGGAAGAAGATACATCTGTGCTGAAAACGCACGAAGATGCGATTCTGATCTTTATGGGAGCAGGAGACATTCAGAAGTATTTGCGTGCTTATGAAAAAGTCGCTGTATAAATGCTTTAAAAAAGTGCCGTTTCACACGGCACTTTTTTTATTTTGAATAAAATGTGACAAAAGGGCTAAATGTGTCAACATGCGGCGCTTTTTTTCGTTCGCTGTGGACAGGAATTAGCGAATAAGTGTAGAATTATTATTCAATCGGTCATTCTAGGCGATGTTTGAATGATACAACGAGAGGGTAATGAATTGAATATGCCCGCAGCAAAGGAGGTATCAGATGATTATTATTCTATATCTAAGCGTTGCACTGATCGCAATTGCTTTCCTCATTCTTGTCATCTATTTGTCCAAAACATTAAAATCCTTACAGCTGACATTAAAGAATGTTGCATCAACTTTAGAAGGTCTTGAAGGTCAGATGCAAGGCATCACCACAGAGACAGCACAGTTGCTACATAAGACGAATCAGCTTGCTGAAGATATTCAAGACAAATCAGCAAAACTTAACACAGTTGTGGATGCGGTGCAGGGAATTGGCGGCTCGATCAACCAATTTAATACAAGCATAAAGCAGGCAGCTGGTGCGGTTTCTTCATCCGTTGAAAGAAATCAAGAAAAAGTGACGGATGTGGTAAGCTGGAGTAACGCAGCACTTGAAATTTATAAAAAATGGAAACAGCGTAAACATCAAAAATAAACCATATTCGCATAGGAGGAATAATCATGAGCAAAGACGGAATCAATAGCAAAGACTTTTTGATCGGAACACTTATTGGTGGAATTGTTGGTGCAACAACAGCATTATTTTTAGCACCGAAGTCAGGGAAAGAGCTTCGCGATGATTTGAACACCCAAGCGAATGCGTTAAAAGAAAAAACAGACCGGCTCACAACAGATGCAAAAGAAAAAGGCACTGAATATGTGACGATTGCAAAAGATAAAACGTCTGAATTGTCTCAGCTTGTAGCAGAGCAGTCAAACCAGATTTTAGACAAAGTGAAAGACATAAAAGAGCGTGCGGCTGGAAAAGCTAATCATGTGAAAAATGAAGCAGAAGATGCGGCAGCGGATTTGGCAAGCGAAGCATCTGATGTAGCAGATGAAGCAAAAGTAAGAGCACAAGAAGCAAAATCAGAAATTGAAGACGGCATCAAAGATGTCAAAGAAAAAGTAGAACAATCTACTAAAGGCTAACTCTCACTGCTCGAAGTGAAGAAGGAGAACATCATGTCAAAACAACTCATTGAAACAGAAGAACAGTTTGATCAACTAACGAATCAAGATGGGACCTTTGTCTTTTTTAAGCACAGTTTGACATGTCCGATCAGCCAAGCGGCTTTTCAAGAGTTTGAAGCATTTGCGTCTGCACATGAAGACGTGCCAACGTATTTCTTGCAAATTCAAAACACGAGAGAGCTTTCATCCTACGTGGCTGAAAAATCAGGTGTAAAGCACGAAAGTCCGCAGGCACTCGTCTTTAGCGGTGGAAAAGTAAAATGGCATGCTTCTCACTCAAGCATTACAAAAGAAGCGCTTGAACATAATCTGTAAAAGAAAGAAACGTCAGCAGCGGCTGACGTTTTTTTTATAAAAAAGGTTTACTTGAACAAAAAGTATGCTATAATCTTACATACAATACTTTATCGCTTAAAAGCGTTTGGGTAATAAAGAAAATTTTCGTGACAATTCCGAAATCTTTGTTTATAATAAACCCTATCATGCAAGAATGAAAAAATAAAAAGCGAGAGCAGGCAGAGGAAAGGATGACAAAAATGAGCAACAATGAACTAGAAAAATTGAGGCAGCAAGCAGATGAACTAAATCTTCAAATTCTAAAACTGATCAATGAAAGAGGAAACATTGTCAAAGAAATTGGAAAAGCAAAAGAAGCGCAAGGTGTCAACCGTTATGATCCTGTCAGAGAGCGCACAATGCTGAACCAAATTCTTGAAGAAAATGATGGGCCATTTGAAAACTCAACGATTCAGCATATTTTCAAAGAGATTTTCAAAGCAGGTCTAGAGCTTCAAGAAGATGACCACAGCAAAGCACTTCTTGTTTCTCGTAAGAAAAAGCCAGAAAACACAATCGTGAATATCAATGGGGAAGCGATCGGTGATGGAAAGCAGCGTTTCATCGTTGGACCATGTGCCGTTGAAAGCTACGAGCAAGTCGCAGAAGTAGCGGCAGCAGCGAAACAGCAGGGATTAAAACTACTTCGCGGTGGCGCATTTAAACCTCGCACAAGTCCATACGACTTCCAAGGACTTGGTGTAGACGGTCTAAAGATTCTAAAGCGTGTAGCGGATGAATACGGTCTTGCTGTCATTAGTGAAATTGTCAATCCTGCTCATATTGAAGAAGCGATTGAGCATATCGATGTCATCCAAATTGGGACACGTAACATGCAAAACTTCGAGCTATTAAAAGAAGCCGGTTCCGTGAAGAAACCAGTTCTTTTAAAACGCGGTCTTGCAGCGACCATTTCAGAATTCATCAATGCAGCTGAATACATCATCGCCCAAGGAAATGATCAAATCATCCTTTGCGAGCGCGGTATCCGCACATACGAAACAGCGACAAGAAATACACTAGATATCTCGGCAGTGCCAATCTTAAAACAAGAGACACATCTACCAGTCTTCGTTGATGTGACGCACTCAACTGGACGTAGAGATCTCCTCCTTCCAACAGCAAAAGCAGCTCTTGCGATTGGAGCAGACGGTGTCATGGCAGAAGTACATCCAGATCCATCTGTTGCACTGTCTGACTCAGCGCAGCAAATGGACATTCCACAATTCGAAAAATGGTTAGATGCATTAAGACCACTTGTGAATATTCACGCGTAATCATAGATAGAAATAGCCGCCGGATAACTGCCCGGCGGTTTTTTGATGGAGAAATACCATGAAGTTTGGGAATGAAAGGAAGAAAGCACATTGCAACCCTAAAAAGTGCTTGTTCACAATGTTTTCATTTTTAAAATTCGATAGAATCTGCTAAGATCATTGTCATAGCTGGCGTTCTCAATGTTTTTTTATGAAATATGATTCAATTTACAGGTAACAAGCTGATTAAAGTTTGTTTAATTTAGTTATAAAAAGAAAGGGAACGTTTTCATATGACAAAAAAACGTGTATAATTTCATAAAAGAATGTCATTTTGATGTAGATTGAAAAATTATGTGTCTCTTTTCATCGTTTTAATGACAAATAGGATATTATTTTCCTCGTATCTGACATGTCTCTATCCAATTGGTGAATGCTATAGATATGAAGTGTATTTGAAGGAGTGATTTATGTGAATAATGTTACAATATATGATGTAGCAAGAGAAGCAAATGTAAGTATGGCAACGGTATCACGCGTAGTAAATGGTAATCCAAACGTAAAACCAACAACAAGAAAAAAGGTGCTTGAAGCAATTGACCGCCTTGGCTATCGTCCGAATGCAGTGGCTCGAGGCCTAGCAAGTAAAAAAACAACGACAGTCGGAGTCATCATCCCTGATATTTCTAGTATCTTCTATTCGGAATTAGCACGCGGTATTGAAGACATCGCTACGATGTATAAATACAACATTATTTTGAGCAACTCAGATCAAAATACAGATAAAGAGCTTCATTTGTTAAATACGATGCTCGGCAAACAAGTAGACGGAATTGTCTTTATGGGCGGAAATATCACAGATGTGCATGTGGAAGAATTTAAGCGCTCTCCTGTGCCGATTGTTCTTGCAGCATCTGTTGAAGAGCAGGCTCAAACACCATCCGTCAACATCAACTATGAGCAGGCCATTTATGACTCAGTTCAGCTGTTAGTTGAAAAAGGACATAAACGAATTGCGTTTGTTTCTGGTCCAATGTCAGAACCAATTAATTCCGTGAGAAAGCTTGCAGGTTATAAGCGAGCACTTGAAGAAGCGGGCATAGCGTTTGACGATACGCTCGTCGCTGAAGGCGATTACTCGTATGATTCTGGAATTGAATCACTTGCTCATCTGCTTGAGCAGTCTGACAAGCCGACAGCTGTTATCGCAGCTACAGATGAAATGGCTCTAGGTGTCATTCATGGAGCACAAGACAGAGGGGTATCTATTCCTGAAGACTTAGAAGTGATTGGCTTTGATAACACAAGACTTTCTCTCATGGTGCGTCCTCAGCTGACAACAGTTGTACAGCCGACATATGATATTGGTGCTGTTGCGATGAGATTGCTCACAAAGCTGATGAACAAAGAACAAGTGGACGATCAAATTGTTGAGCTTCCGCACAGAATTGAAGAAAGACAATCAACGAAATAAAGCAAAAAAAGCAGGCTACCTTATGAGGGATAGCCTGCTTTTCTTATGCCTTTTTCTTTTCTCTTCTAACAGGCATAAGTGCTTTTTCTACTGTTTGTGCATTTTTTTCTGTGATTTCTGCTTTTCTTGGGATCGGTGGATATAAATCGTCAGGATCTTTCCATGTAGGTGGAAGGGCAACAGGCGATTGCTTATTCCATGCCTGAATCCAGCCCTGAGGGAGCTCATCTGGCGGTGTAATGCCTTTCATCTCAAGCCAAATACGGCTCCACGCTCTTGGAACGACTCGCCAAATATCATATCCCCCTCCGCCAACAGCGATCCACTTGCCGTCACAATATTGATGCGCAAGCTCATGAGCAAGTCTAGGAATTTCTTCATATATTTTCATGGTGGCAGATAAATGAGTTAACGGGTCATAGTAGTGTGCATCTGCCCCGTTTTGCGTCAAAATCACATCTGGTTTAAAAAAAGCAGCAATCTCAGTCACTGCTGTTCGGTATGCTTCGAGAAACGATTCATCTTCCGTAAATGCATCTAGTGGAATATTATAAGCATAGCCATAGCCTTTATCGTGGCCTCTTTCCTGTACTTGTCCGGTTCCTGGGAACAAGTAGCGTCCCGTTTCATGAATGGAGACTGTACATACCTCTGGGTCGTCATAGAAGCTGAACTGGACACCATCGCCGTGATGAGCATCCGTATCAATATATAAAATTCTAGCGCCATATGTCTTTTGAATATATTGAATCGCCACAGAGCTGTCATTATAAATACAAAAGCCAGATGCACGCCCTTTGAATCCGTGGTGAAGCCCGCCACCAAGATTGAGGGCATGCTGCGAATGACCGAGCATCACTTGGTCAACCGCTGTTAATGTTCCGCCAACAAGGAGAGATGCCGCCTCATGCATGCCTGCGAACATCGGTGTATCTTCAGTGCCAAGACCGTATCGTTCACCCTCTGCCGTAGACAGCTTTCCTTCACTTGCCCGCTGCACAGCCTGGATATAATCTGCTGTATGGACGAGCTTTAATTCCTCCAGAGTAGCCATACGCGGTGCAACGATTTCATCCTCTGTTAACGCCTTCATTTTTTGAAGAAGATCATAAGTTAAGTAGACACGAAGCTGATTGAAGGGATGATCTTGGTTAAATTGGTACGTTTGAAAAGATGGTGAAAAAACAAAGGTCGCTTCCTTCATTTGATCGTCTGCTCCATAGGCCAGAGCACTTTATAGCCTTTTGCGCGAATCAGCTTCGTCACATGATCTGCATGAATGGTTTGAAGGCGGAATACGAGCACTTTAGATGCCTCATTGGCATGCGGGTACACGAGCACACTCAGCATTTGAATATGCTGCTCCTTTAAAATGGCTGTAATATCTGCGAGGCTTTCTGTCATCTGCTCCACTTCAACCTCTAAGTGCGACCCAGGCTGATCTGCACCTGTCAGTCTTACAAACGTACGAAGCAGATCTGTTTTTGTGATAATGCCTACAAGCTTGCCGCGTCTCACCACTGGAAGACAGCCAATTCCGTGCTCAAAAAAGACACTTGATATCTCCTCAACGAAATCAAGCGGGTGAGCCGTGATCGTCTCTAATACCATGATCTCTTCTACTGGCCGCTGAATAAAGAGCTTCCTTTTCTCTGTTTCAAAAATACTTGGACTGGCATTTTTAATATCCCGATCTGTCACCATCCCAATGACAGACCCTTGATCAGATACGATCGGGATATGCCGGATGTGGTGTGCACTCATTTTTTGAATGGCTTCTTCAATCGTATCGGTTTTTCGCAGCGTGATCACATCACGCTCCATAATTTGTTCAATCATCATTGTTTACCAATCCCCTTTGCCAAAAAAACGAATTGAACGTTAATACATAAAACGCTGATGGAAGCGAAGACGATCGAAACGCTCGATCGAATCAGGACTCACATGTTTCCCAATTCTGGCCATTAAACAATTGGCTGGATGTGAGCTGATTTCTGGCTCGTCTGTTGCAAACCAGACAAGACCGCCTGCGTTCATCATTTTCTCCATCATTTTGCGGTACTCCCAAACGTTTTTCTTTGTCCCCTTTAAATCCCAATGCCAGTAATATTCAGTTGTAATGATGATGTAATTCTCCATTTGCTCATCCATCATGCTCACATCAAGCAAATGCTTGCCAAGTGAGCATCCTCTAAATGGAGGAGCGACCTCAATCGCGCCAAGCTCAATTAAATTGTCCATTTTGCCCTCTGACCAGCGCTCAAGTGGATCAGGATACAAATACGTGACATAGCCTACGACAAGCTCATTCGCTCTTGCAATGATAATACGTCCTTCTGGAAGATCTGCTATTTCAACAAGTGCTTGTTTCTGTTCCTCAGGCGTGCGAAATGCCGTTAGTCCTTCATGAAACGTATAGTTCGCAAGCTCTGATGCAGGTACCGGTCCTTCAACCAGGATGGAACCTGTTTCTCGCTCAATGGTTTTTGAATAATAAGTTTTAGGATGCTCCACGTATCCACCGCCCCTAATTCTAGTGAGTCGTCTCTATTCTATCTTAAAACTTGCAATAATTAAAACGGTTTCATCAGAAGTTTTTTAAAAATTGAGAAAAAAAGTCATCTATACTATAATGGTCATTGTAAACGTATGCAAAGGGGGACTGTTTGATGAAATTGGAAACGCTACCATCAGTAAAAGGGGATTATCATTTAAATGATTATGAGCAGGCATACAAAGATTTTTCATGGGAGGAAGCTAGAAAAAACTTCTCCTGGTATGAAACAGGAAAAATAAATGCAGCCTATGAAGCGATTGACAGACATGCGGACTCGTTTCGTCAGAACAAGGTGGCGCTTCACTACAAAGATTCACAGCGGGATGAAAAGTATACGTTCAGGGATATGAAAATCAACACAAATAAAGCGGGAAATCTATTCAGAGAAAAGGCACATGTAGAAAAAGGGGATCGCGTGTTTATCTTTATGCCAAGATCACCTGAGCTCTATTTTCTTCTGCTTGGTGCGGTTAAAATTGGAGCGATCGTTGGCCCGTTATTTGAGGCATTTATGGAAGGTGCTGTCAAAGACCGTTTAGAGAATAGCGAGGCAAAGGTGATCGTGACAACACCTGATCTGCTTGAGCGAATTCCATTTGCAGAGCTTCCGAAGCTTGAATCTGTCGTCATTGTCGGCGGTGAAAACGAAGACGTCGATGGTGTGCGGACAATTCACTATGAAAAGGCGTTTGAGGAGGCAGCAAAGGAGCTTGAGATTGAATGGATGGATGAAAAAGACGGCTTCCTGCTTCATTACACATCAGGATCTACTGGTACGCCAAAAGGTGTGCTTCATGTCCATGGTGCAATGGTCCAGCAAGGCCAGACTGGTAAATGGGTGCTTGACTTGAAAGAGGATGACGTTTACTGGTGTACAGCTGATCCAGGCTGGGTTACAGGCACAGTGTACGGTATTTTTTCACCGTGGTTAAATGGGGCGACGAATGTGATTTTAGGCGGCCGGTTTAATCCTGATACGTGGTATGAAACCATTGAATCACTCGGTGTAACTGTTTGGTACAGTGCCCCGACCGCCTTTAGAATGCTCATGGGGGCAGGGGATGATCTCATTCAAAAATATGACCTCAGCTCGCTCCGCCATGTTTTAAGTGTGGGAGAGCCGCTTAATCCAGAAGTCATCCGCTGGGGAGATGCTGTTTTTGGCAAGAGAATTCACGACACTTGGTGGATGACAGAAACGGGTGCACAGCTGATTTGTAATTATCCATGCATGGACATCAAGCCAGGCTCGATGGGAAAACCAATTCCAGGCGTAGAAGCGGCAATTGTTGATAATGCAGGAAATGAACTTCCGCCATACCGGATGGGCAACCTTGCGATTAAAAAAGGCTGGCCTTCTATGATGCATACGATCTGGAACAATCCTGAAAAATATGAATCTTACTTTATGCCGGGAGATTGGTATGTTTCAGGAGATTCAGCTTATATGGACGAAGACGGATACTTTTGGTTCCAGGGACGTGTCGATGATGTCATCATGACGTCAGGAGAGCGGGTCGGTCCATTTGAGGTGGAAAGTAAACTGGTCGAACATCCAGCTATTGCGGAGGCTGGTGTCATTGGAAAGCCAGATCCGGTCCGCGGTGAAATTATTAAAGCATTTATAGCGCTTAGAAGCGGATATGAGCCGACAGATGAGCTGAAAGAAGAGATTCGTACATTTGTGAAAAAAGGACTCGCAGCACATGCGGCACCGCGAGAAATTGAGTTCAAAGACAAACTGCCGAAAACGAGAAGCGGAAAAATTATGAGACGTGTGCTAAAGGCGTGGGAGCTGAATTTACCTGCTGGCGACCTTTCGACAATGGAAGATTAAATTTTTTCATCAGTTGACTTGATATCAAAAGTGTGTTAAAAATGACATTAGTTGAATATGAAAAGGTTTTGACTGAGATTCAGTAGAATGATCTTTCCCTGTTGAAGAGAGCTGACGGCTGGTGCGAGTCAGTACAAAGAGATATTCGAATTACCCTCACGAACCGCTTTTACGAAAAGGAGCATGCCCTGATTAGTGAAAGAACGGATCTGTCCGTTATCAGTGTAAGTGAAAAGACGAGATTTTTTGTCTTTTAAGCAGGGTGGTACCGCGATATATATCGTCCCTTCGTTCATTCGAAGGGGCGTTTTTTTGTTGAATTGTAAAAAAAGGAGATTTGGAAATGAGTCAATTGATGGAAGAGCTATCGTTCAGAGGATTAATTCAGCAGCAAACAGATGAAGAAGGTTTAACAAAATTATTAGCAGAAGAAAAAATCAAACTATACTCCGGCTTTGATCCGACAGCTGACAGCTTACACATTGGTCATCTATTGCCAATTTTAACATTACGCAGATTCCAAGAAGCAGGTCATCATCCGATTGCTCTTGTTGGCGGCGCAACTGGACTAATCGGCGACCCTAGCTTCAAAAAAGCAGAACGTTCACTCAACCCAGCAGAAATCGTCGAACAGTGGTCAGAAAAAATCAAAGGACAGCTGTCTCAATTTCTTGATTTTGAAGCAGGGGAGAATCCAGCCGTTATCGTGAATAACTACGACTGGATCAGCCAAATGAATGTCATCACGTTCCTTCGTGATGTTGGAAAGAACTTTGGTGTAAACTTCATGCTGGCAAAAGATATCGTGAGCTCACGTATCGAAACAGGGATTTCTTACACAGAATTCAGCTACGTTATCCTTCAGTCTTTAGACTTCTTAAATCTTTACAGAAATGAAAATTGTAAGCTGCAAATCGGCGGAAGTGACCAGTGGGGAAATATCACATCTGGACTTGAGCTGATCCGTAAGTCTGAAGCAGAAGGGGCAAAAGCATTTGGTCTGACGATGCCGCTTGTCACAAAAGCAGACGGCACAAAGTTTGGTAAAACAGAAGGCGGCGCCATCTGGTTAGATAAAGAAAAAACGTCTCCATACGAGTTCTACCAATTCTGGATCAACACAGATGACCGTGATGTCGTGAAATACTTAAAATACTTTACGTTCTTATCAAAAGAAGAGATCGCATCGTACGAAGAAAAAGTGCAAACAGCACCTGAAAAGCGTGAAGCGCAGCGCCGTTTAGCAGAGGAAGTGACAACACTTGTACATGGCCGTGAATCACTAGAACAGGCTGTTAACATCTCAAATGCGCTATTTAAAGGTGAGATCAAATCTCTTACAGCTGAAGAAGTGAAAGTAGGCTTTAAGGATGTTCCATCAATGGAGAAAAGCAGCACAGAAGAATTAACACTAGTCGATATCCTTGTGGAATCAAAGCTGTCTCCATCAAAGCGTCAAGCGCGTGAAGATATCACAAATGGTGCTGTCTCCATCAACGGAGAGAGACAAACAGATAAAGATTATGTTCTTTCCGCTGACGACCGAATTGAAAACCAATTTACCGTTTTAAGAAGAGGGAAAAAGAAATACTTCCTCGTGACGTATAAATAAATCTTTATGAAACAGTAAGCATCATGGAAAAGCACCTCAAATGTTCGTATACATTGAGGTGCTTTTCTTTTTTATGTAGAAGTAGCTCATTCGTCTGCTTCTTGTTCAAGGAGTGAATCTTTGTTTGTATAAGCATGTTCTACCTTACAAATTCGGGTTGTATAGGATTCATACCAATCTTTTTTTCCCTTTTTTTGAACACGCTGATGTGCTGTATGTGCTTTCCATTCTTTGATGGCTTCTAATGAATCCCAGTAAGAGACAGTGATTCCAACACCATGTTCATCTCGTACACTTTCCATTCCAAGAAACCCATCTAGATCTTTCGCTAATTCTTCCATTTTTTGAGCAGCAGCAGCGTATTCTTTCTGCTCGACATTTGTTCGTTTTGATGTGAAAATCGCGGCGTAGTAGGGTGGTGCAGGTGTTTGAGTAAATAGCATCTAGTAGAACCTCCTTAGTCTATTGATATTATATATGAAAGAAAGAAGGTCTCGTAGTCTTTTTGTTTTAATTTAAAAAAGTCCAAGGTGCTTTTTGATTATTTATATTTTTGTAAAATCATCTCATAAACATTACCTTGTTCACTTTTCTGACATATTTTTCTTGTATAAAATAGAGTCGTATAAGATGAATAAGGGGGAATGAAAGTGATGTTTGTTAAGAAAAGGAGTTTGCAAATTCTCATTGCGCTTGCATTGGTGATTGGTTCAATGGCGTTTATCCAGCCGAAAGAGGCGAAGGCGGCTGAGCATAATCCGGTTGTGATGGTGCACGGCATTGGCGGTGCCTCTTATAACTTTTTTTCTATTAAAAGTTATTTGGCCACACAAGGCTGGGATCGAAACCAATTATATGCTATTGATTTCATAGACAAAACAGGAAATAACCGCAACAATGGTCCGCGTCTATCGAGATTCGTCAAAGATGTGTTAGACAAAACGGGTGCCAAAAAAGTAGATATTGTGGCTCATAGTATGGGCGGGGCGAACACGCTATACTATATTAAGAATCTAGATGGCGGCGATAAAATTGAGAACGTTGTCACAATTGGTGGAGCAAACGGACTCGTTTCAAGCAGAGCATTACCAGGCACAGATCCAAATCAAAAAATTCTTTACACATCCGTCTATAGCTCAGCAGATCTTATTGTCGTCAACAGCCTCTCTCGTTTAATTGGCGCAAGAAACATCCTGATCCATGGCGTTGGTCATATCGGTCTATTAACCTCAAGCCAAGTGAAAGGGTATATTAAAGAAGGACTGAACGGCGGAGGACAAAATACGAATTAAAAAACGAAAAAAGACAGCGGCATATGCTGTCTTTTTTGATGTCAGCTGGCATATGGCAGCTAGAGATATTGAAAAGGGTGGCAAAACGATGATACACAAACAGACCATCGTACATAGCTGAATAAAAACATGTACAAAACGATCGCCATTCCTTACACTACATGTAGTGAATGTGAATATTCGGAGGTGGACGTTTGTGAAAACGAATCAAAAGGCTTTGATCATTGTCGATGTACAAAAGGCGTTCGAGCATGAAAAATGGGGAGAACGCAATAACCTAGAGGCAGAGGAGAATATTAGCCGGCTATTAACGTTTTGGAGAGAGAAAGGCTGGAAAGTGATTCATATTCAGCATACATCCGACAATCCGGACTCTGTATTTCATCCAGCAAATGAAGGGCACCTTTTCAAAGATATGGCTAAACCGCTAGAGGAAGAAATGGTGATACAAAAGAAAGTCAACAGCAGCTTTATTGGTACTAACTTAGAGGAACATCTAAGATCAAACCAGGTTGACACGGTCGTGATCGCAGGATTAACAACCCCTTACTGCGTATCAACGACCACAAGAATGAGCGGAAATCTTGGCTTTGATACGTATCTGATCTCAGATGCAACAGCCGCCTTTGGACTAACAGATCAAAATGGTACATATTTTGACCCAGAAACGATCCACCGGCTCTCACTTGCAACCCTGCATGATGAATTTGCGACTGTCATGACAACAGAGCAGCTCATCGCAAAATGGACAAGTCCAGAATGAACGTTTGAAAGCTCCTAGGAAGAGATCTAGGAGCTTTTTTTATGCTAAGTATATGTGTCCAGCGATTGTTTTCGTTGTTTCTTACGTGAGTAAACGAGATCAATCTCAATAAATAAAAAACTGACAAAGAATGATAAAATCAATACGCCGGAATCCTCTATCGATACATTCATTAAGTTTAAGTAAAGGACATACTTGATAGAGAGATGTAAAACGATCCAAGAACTCACCCATTCCAAAGTATAAGTGAGCCATATAGGAAGTTTAAGGAGATAAGCCAGTCCTTTTCCTATGAATAGAAGGACAGGTGACCAAAAAACGACGATAACACTCACTAACAAAGAGAAAGAGATCAAAGAAAAAAAAGAATCATACGTGATGGTTTCTCCAAAAAGAAAATTCACGCCTAAAACGGTGATGTATAGCAATACACTTGGAACCGCGATCACAAAGCAGATAGAAAAAAAGAGCAGAAAGATAAACAGACTTGCAGCAAATCTATTGGGCGGCTCATCGATAATCTGTTTTTTTCTTAGAAGAGAATAGGCAATCACTGATAAGGTTAAAAGTAAGAATAGAATAATCGTGATACTATACATGGAACTCCTCCATCTAAGTACTATAGAAGACCATACGACTGATGTGTCATCTATCATGATTGTACCAATAGAAAAAAGACACTTCAATGAAATGTTTCCTATATTTGTATATAAAAATAGAGACAGGTTTGATTGAAGTAAGAATGGAGCAGGCAGCCGGGGAAAATAAGTGTTGAAAATGGAAGATGACTTCAAATGATTTCATGTATAATTGAGAACATACAAAAAACCCTAGAAATCCTTGAACAATCAAGGGATCTAGGGTTTGTTTGCTCTCTCTTAGAGAAGTAATGAAATTAACGAGAGTAGAACTCAACGATTAGTTGTTCGCTGATTTCAGGCGCTAATTCAGAACGCTCTGGAAGACGAGTGAAAGTTCCTTCAAGCTTTTCAGCATCGAAAGAAAGGTATTCAGGAACGAAGTTGTTTACTTCAACTGATTCTTTCACTACTGCAAGGTTTTGAGATTTCTCACGAAGAGCAATCGTTTGACCTGGTTTCACAGAGAAAGATGGGATGTCTACACGGCTTCCATCAACAAGGATGTGACCATGGTTTACTAGCTGACGAGCTTGGCGGCGAGTACGAGCAAGGCCAAGACGGTATACTAGGTTGTCAAGGCGAGTTTCAAGAAGGATCATGAAGTTTTCACCTTGTTTACCAGGAAGTTTAGCAGCTTTGTCATATAGTGTACGGAATTGACGTTCGTTGACACCGTACATGTGACGAAGCTTTTGCTTCTCTTGTAATTGTAAACCGTATTCAGATAGTTTTTTGCGTTGTCCTGGACCATGTGGGCCTGGAGCGTAAGGGCGTTTTTCAAGTTCCTTACCTGTTCCGCTTAATGAAATGCCTAAACGGCGGGAAATCTTCCAACTTGGACCTGTATAGCGAGCCATAATGTGACTCCTCCTTATTGTTTTTATTTGTGAAAAATAAAAACCGTCTGTTCTTCCTCTTTTTCGTCATTATGTTTTCATGCATCCTCGCTCCAGCAGCAGGGAGTTACAAGATACACCTTCATAATATAGAAGGAACAAAATGATACAAAAAAGCCGAACAAAAAGGCTGCCATATTTCACACAAACTCTATTATATGACGCTGGGTAGGAGAAGTCAACCTATTTAGAGACAGAGGTGACGTTCTCCATTATATAAAGAAACATAAAAAAGCAGACAATGTGCCTGCTTTTTCTTCATGATTACGCATCCGTAGAGACGGATAACGCCTGTTGGAGAATTTCTGTAAATTGAATAAGGTAGGACTCATCTACTTCACTGAAGCGGTCTTTCACAGGGCTGTCAATATCGAGCACCCCAATGATCTGTCCATTGACCTTGAGCGGAATGACTATTTCAGATTGCGATGCTGCGTCACAGGCAATATGTCCAGGGAATGCATGGACATCAGCGATACGCTGCACTTCACCTGTCGCAAACGCTGTACCGCAAACGCCTTTTCCAGAAGGGATGCGCACACATGCAGGCAGTCCGTTAAACGGTCCAAGCACAAGCTCGCCGCCCTTTGCTAAATAAAACCCTGCCCAATTGACTTCAGGAAGTGAGTGATAGAGCAGCGCAGCTGCATTTGCCAAGTTGGCAATCAGATCAGGTTCACCATCTGTAATGGCTTCTACCTGTTTGACAAGCAATTGATAGTCTTTTGAAGGATCGCCAGACTGTTTTTCGACATGAAACATGAAAATCTCCTACTTTCTATCTTAAAAATACATAACTTGCGTCTCGCATGTGGGATTTGTCGAGCAATTGTAAAAGGAACTTCCGCCTTCATCTTGAAGTATGTACACATGAAGAGGGGTGAGCGGATGAAAACATCAACAACCGTGCAAACAAAAGACCGTATTATGGATGCTGCCATCAGACTTTTTAACCAAAAAGGATTTTCTGGAACCTCTGTCCGTGAGATTGCGAAGGAAGCAAACGTCAACGTTGCCCACATTTCTTATTACTTTCAAGGAAAAGGAGGGCTGCTTGAGCAGCTCGTATCCGATTTTTATGAAGGTTACATTCACATGATTGAATCACATCTCCATCACATGGAAACCCGTCATGCAAAAGAATGCTTACTACATGTGGTTTTTGATATTTTATCTTATCAGCACAAGCACCGTCAATTAACCCGTTTCGTTTATCGGGAGGTGACGATTGATTCGACACTCATCAGAGAAATCATGTCGACATATTTAACAAAAGAAAAGTATTTGTTTCAGCTTATCATTGAAAAAGGAAAAAGCACCCATGTCATTTGTGAGCAGCTTTCACTCGCATCCTTTATGATTCAGCTAAAATCACTTCTCATGATGCCATATTTACAGCCGCAATATTTAACAGAGGTGCTTTATTTGAACCCAAGTGAGCCGTATTTCTATCAAATGTACTTTAAGGAGCTGAGCCGCTCGCTTCATTATCTGTTAGAACCAAAAGAGCCGGCACTAGATTCTCATCTGAACCTCATGATGTCCTCGAATTGATCATACGCATATCCGAGATCTTCCGCTTGATGGGCATCAGAGCCGAATATGAGCGGAATTTTTTTCTTTTTTGCAAGCTCAATCATCCATTGATCTAAATAGATACTTCTGGCATATGTTTTACGAAGACCTGATGTATTAAAATCTAAGGACATGCCTTTTTTTGCCGTTTCTTCAAGGCAGAGGGTGACCTTTTGACAAAGTTCAGGTGACATTTCATATGGAAAAAGCTGTTTGAATTTCTGGACAAGGGTGATATGACCGATTCTCTTTGGCTTATATTGGCCTAAAGATGATAGAATAGAAGAATGAATTTGGTCATAGTAGCTTTGATAGACCTGTTCGATGCTGCCATAGATGCTTATTAGCTGCTGGAAGGCATGCTCGTCAAAATCAAGGCAAATATAATCATCGCCAGCAGGAAGAAAGTGAACAGATAAAATGGCGTCGTCTAGTTCTGGACCGTAGCAGTCTAAAAAGGTTCTTGTTTCCTCTTCATACTCTTTGATAAAGTCAACCTCAAGCCCAGTTTTTACTATTAATTGTCCTTTGTATTCTTGTTTCAGCTGAGCCAGTTTCGTTATATACGCTTCAAGGTCTTGGAGCTTCATGGCACTATCCTGCTCAGGTGTTGGATCTTGAAACGATGGAGGCAGCGGGGCATGCTCGGTAAAGGTTATGGAATCAAATCCCTTTTTAATGGCTTTTTCAATATAAGAATGAAAAGAATCAAGCGAACCGTGCGGGCAAAACGGTGTATGTAGATGTGCATCTTGTTTCAGCATGTCGTCACCTCTTGTCGATATTTTGAAAAACGTGATGTTTATCAGCGAAAATAATGAAAAATCATGACCAAAAATGCTGGTTACATGGTATCATAATAACAATGAAAACGACAGCTTCCGCATACATAAAAGCAGGTCACATTGATACGTGTGATCAAATGATAGAAAGCGCACAAATACTTTCTTGAAAAAACATACATAAAACCGTGAATGGATGGTATTGGAAAACATACGATCCTGCTTATAAAAAAACAAATGCAAAGCGGACACGAAAGGGTTCTCAGGTCTACTCGGGACACTTTTACCCTGACATCACTTAGATCACAACAAGGGGGCTCATTATGGAGTTAATCATCGGTTTAATTGTCATTTTGCTTGCTTTGTTTTCAGTCGGTTATTTCCTGCGAAAAAATATATATAAAGAGATTGACCGATTGGAAGCATGGAAAATTGAAATTTTAAACAGATCAATTGTAGAAGAAATTTCAAAGATCAAACATTTAAAAATGACCGGAGAAACAGAGCAATTTTTTGAAAGATGGCGTGCAGAGTGGGACGATATCGTCACAGCCCATCTTCCAAAGGTAGAAGAGCTATTATATGATGCAGAAGAGTATTCTGATAAATATCGATTCTCCAAAGCCAAGCAGGTTCTTACGCACATTGAGGACTTGCTGAGTGCTGCTGATTCGAACATTGAAGACATTTTAAAAGAGATTGCAGACCTTGTCACAAGCGAGGAGCAAAATCGCAAGGACATTGAAAAGGTCAAAGAACAATATCAAACAGTTCGAAAAAATCTGCTTGCGTACAGCCATTTATACGGCACCCTTTATGACAAAATGGAGCAGGACTTAGATGAAGCCTGGGAAGGGATCAAGCAGTACGAAGAAGAGACAGAAAACGGCAACTATATGAAAGCAAGAAAGATTTTGCTTGAGCAAGACCGCAGACTCGATCAGCTTCAGCTGTATATCAATGATGTACCGAAGCTCATTGCAGACTGTAAACAAACCGTACCAGGCCAGCTGACGAAGCTGAAAGACGGATATAAAGAAATGACAGACAAAGGCTACAAGCTCGAGCACATCCAGATCACTAAAGAGCTTGAGAACTTAAACAAACAGCTGACCCGTGCGGAAAAACTACTGATTGATGAACTCAATCTGGTAGAAGCATCAAGCGTTTTGCAAATGATTGATGATGCCATTCAGACACTGTATGATCAGCTGGAAGCGGAAGTAGAAGCAGGTCAGGAAATCAAAAGTAAAATGCCTGAGCTGACGGAAGCATTTGAAAAGCTCGAGCAGGATCACACCCAAACAAAGGCAGAAACAGCTCTTGTAAAAGAAAGCTACAAACTGACAGCCGGAGAGCTTGATCAACAGAAGGCGTTCGAGAAACGCTTAGAAGAAATTGAAAAGCTCATGAAACAAATTCGCGAGAAGCTTGATCGTGATCATGTTGCATATTCACTATTAATGAATGAAATCAATCAGCTTGAGACCTTTATCGATGATGCAAAAACATTGCATGATACATTTAAGGATCATCTTCAATCATTAAGAAAAGAAGAGCTGCAAGCGAGAGAAACACTGGCTGAGCTCAAAACGATGCTGACAGATACAGTGCGTCAGCTGCAAAAAAGCAATATTCCAGGTATACCTGCTGATATGAAAGAGCAGGCTGAAAAAGCGCAGGAGATGATTCAGCAAGTGCACGAGCAGCTGGAGAACCTGCCGCTCAACATGCCAGCTGTGAATGGGCAATTAAAAGAAGCCTCCGACACAGTGAGACATGCTGTGAATGAGACGGAAGAAATGCTCACTAAAGTGGATCAAATTGAACGAATCATTCAATATGGCAATCGTTTTAGAAGCCAAAATCATATTCTTTCAGAACAATTAAAAGAGGCAGAGCGAAGATTTTATGCGTATGATTATAATGGTTCATTTGATGTAGCAGCATCAGCTGTGGAAAAAGCATCACCTGGAGCCGTTCAGAAGCTATTAGCTCAGCACGAAAAAGAATATCAGCATCAATAAAAAAGCTGAAGTCCATTGATAGGACTTCAGCTTTTTTTGTATTATGATGCCTGTTTCTGGCGTTCTTCTGAAGCAGAAGAAGTGAAAAGTGAGATCACGAACCCAATGGCGACCCCAAGTATCGCAGGGACAAGCCAGCCAATGCCAAGGTCATAAAAAGGCAGCACTGTTTGTAAAATGTCTTTTACTGGACCGATTGGAAGCTTTGCTGCTGCTAAGCCGTCAAATAAGCTGACGCACCCTGTTAAAATTAACGAGAGGACATACACAGGTCTTCTATGTCCAAGCCATTTATCAGCAAGTGATAGAACGATGATCACAATCGCCAGCGGATAAATCGCTGTTAAGACTGGAACAGAGAAAGCAACAATATGAGCAAGTCCAAAGTTAGAAATGATGAAACTAAATAATGTAACAAGTGTCACGACCATTTTATAAGAAAGTTTAGGAAGTAACTTTGAGAAATACTCTCCGCATGATGTGACAAGACCGATACTTGTTGTTAAACAAGCGACTGTGATGGCAGCACCTAACACAATATTTCCTAGACTGCCGAAAAGGAACTGAGAAGACTGAGCTAAGATTTTGCTTCCATCTCCAACGAATCCAATGGCATGTGTACTAGAAGCGCCTAGATACGCAAGCGATAAGTAAACGAAGGTTAATCCAGCAGCTGCAATCAAACCCGCTTTGATACAAGCAGAAGCCAGTGCCTTTTTGCTTGTCACACCGCGTCCTTTAATCGCGTTGATGACAACAATTCCAAACACAATAGAAGCAAGAGCATCCATTGTTTTATAGCCCTCTAAAAATCCTTTGAAAAACGATCCGTTGCTATAAGATACATCTGGTGTACCAATCACGCCCATCGGCGTCAAAATGGCTTTTACAATGATAATAAAAATAATCGTAAATTTAATCGGTGTTAAAATTTTCCCTACACGATCCACGATTTTCGTTGGATTTAAAGCAAGGTAATACGTAATACCAAAAAAGACGAGTGTAAATAAAAGAAGGGACAGCCAAGCTGGTACACTTGATAAAAATGGTAATGCCCCAATCTCATACGAAACTGTTCCTGTACGCGGAATAGCGAAAAGCGGTCCAATGGATAAATATAAAATGACGGTGAATGCTGTTCCAAACACTGGGTGAGCCTTATCTGCAAGTCCTTTTGCATCACGCCCTGTTAAAGCAATTGCAATAATCCCGAGTAGAGGTAAACCGACACCTGTTAATAAAAATCCGCCCATTGCTTTCCATACATTTGTTCCGGCATATTGCCCAAGCTCTGGTGGATAAATCATATTTCCGGCGCCGAAGAATAAAGCAAATAACATAAAACCTATAATAATCGTATCTTTCGTCGACAATGTTGCCTTCATTGAATATAAAGCCTCCAATATTATGTTGAAATATTCTGTTAATTAGCTGCTAAAACGGTTCTTCATTAACATTCACTAATTATAAAGGATGTACGCCTGATGTCAACATGTGTTTTCATACAAAAGTCATGAATTTTTCTATTTTAGTATATGAAGAACATAAAAAAACATCCCTTTCTCTTATGGAAAGGGATGTTTTTAGTTTTGATGCTTGATTAAGCAGGCTGTTTAGGTGGACTCGTAAACAAAGAAATAAGAAGACCAATAATGGCTCCAAGTACGGCAGGGATGGCCCAGCCGATCCCAAGTTTGTATAAAGGAACAGTAGCTTCTAAAATTTTATTTAATCCGCCAAGAGGAATCTTCGCTGCCACTAACCCGTCGATTACGGCAAAGATACCTGTAAAAATGAGTGAAGCGATATAAATAATCCGTCTTCCGTTGATCCAGCGATCAAGAAAAGATAAGAGAATGATCACGATGGCTAACGGATAAATCGCAACAAGAACCGGAACAGAGAGCGAAATAATTTGTGCCAGTCCAAGGTTTGCTACAACTGTACTGAATAAAGATACAACTAAAACAACTGTACGATAAGAAAAGCGTGGAAATAGTGAAGAAAAATATTCCCCGCAGGATGAAACCAGTCCAATACTTGTGGTCAAACATGCAAATAAAATCGCAGCCCCTAGCACAATATTACCAGCAGAACCAAATAAAAAGTTCGCCGCAAGCGAAAGGAGTTTTCCGCCTTCATTTGCCCCGACCATGCCTGTAGCCTCAGGACTTGACGCTCCGACATAAGCGAGTGATATGTACACAAGAGCTAGTCCAGCAGCTGCGACAAGCCCTGCTTTAATACAGGCTGCGGCAATCGATTTTCGTTCTGTAATACCGCGTTCTTTCACAGCCGTGACAACGACAATTCCGAAAACGATTGAAGCAAGAGCATCCATCGTTTTGTAGCCTTCTAAAAACCCGGTAAAGAGCGGGCTTCCTTCATAAGTTGGATGCGGACTGCCAATTCCACCCATTGGTGTCGCGATGGCTTTTATCACAATTAAAGCAATGACAGCGAGTAAAATTGGTGTTAAAATTTTACCGATTCGGTCAACGAGTTTCGATGGATTTAAAGCAAGAGCATAAGTAATGCCGAAAAAAGCAATCGAAAACAAGAATAATGGAATCCATGATTCAGACTGCGCTTCAGTCAGAAACGGCGCCAGCCCAATTTCATAAGAAACCGTTCCAGTACGAGGGATCGCAAAGAAAGGCCCAATGGATAAATATAAAATGACGGTGAAAATGGTACCGAATGTAGGATGAGCTTTGTCAGCAAGCCCTTTTGCTCCAGTTCCTGTCAGGGCAACGGCGATGACACCTAAGAGCGGAAGTCCAACTCCTGTCAGTAAAAATCCACCGATCGCAAGCCATACGTTTTCACCTGCGTACTGTCCAAGTACAGGAGGGAATATCATATTGCCTGCGCCGAAAAAGAGTGCAAACAACATTAAGCCGATGGCTAATGTGTCTGTTTGACTTAACTTATTATTCATAAGGTTATCCCCCTATTATTTTATTTTTCCGCCATGTTTAAATATTCTGTCAATTTAGGAAAAAATATGACAATGGCACTATGCATGATATAGTGAATTGATGAGGTTGTCAATATACCGCTTTATATTGAAATAAAAGGAATTCGGATCATATTAGTTAAACGCAAGAGGATAAGGAGTTTCGCCATGATGTATCTTGATAATAGTGCAACCACAAAACCGTACCCTGAGGTTTTACAAGTATATCAGCAAGTGAGTGAACGTTATTTTGGAAATCCATCTTCGCTTCATCAGCTCGGAATTGATGCAAGCCGGCTGTTAAATGAAACGAGAAAACAAATGCTTCACTACACGGGCTTGAAACAATATGAGATTATTTTTACTTCTGGTGCAACAGAAGCGAATAACATTGCCATTAAAGGGGCAGCACTTGCCAAAATGAACCGGGGCAAGCATATTGTGACCACAGAAATAGAGCATCCTTCTGTTATTGAATCGTTTGAACAGCTGAAGGCGTTATTTGGCTTTGACATCTCCTATATTCAAGTAAATGAGCATGGCCATGCAGATATGACTCATTTAAAAGAAGTGCTTCGCCCTGATACAGTGCTTGTCAGCATGATGCACGTCAATAACGAAACCGGTGCCATCCAGCCAATTGAAGAAGCTGCTGGCATTATTCGCGAGCATGCCGAAAACGCACTTTTTCATGTCGACGGGGTGCAGGGAATGTGCAAGGTAGCACTCAATAAACAGCTGGATGTAGACCTTTTGACGATGTCAGGCCATAAAATTCATGGTTTAAAAGGCACTGGAGCACTCTTTTTAAAGAAAGATGTCACTCTCGCCCCTTTCATTACTGGGGGAGAGCAGGAATTAGGGCTTCGTTCAGGTACTGAAAACCCTGCTGGAGCTGTCAGCTTAGCAAAAGCCATGAAACAATCATTTGAACAGCTTGACAAGTATCATGATGAGATGCTGAACTTAAAAACGCAGCTGCAAAAACAGCTTGGAGACATAGAAGGTATTGTGATGAACACACCGCAGGCGCTAAGTGCGCCGCACATTGTGAATTTTTCAGTGCCGGGTATTCAAATTGAGGTCCTCCTCCATATGCTTGAAAAAGAAGGCATATATGTTTCTACAACCTCTGCCTGCTCAGCTAAGAAAAAAGAGCCAAGCCGTGTCCTGCTGGCAATGGGAAAACCAGAGGAAGTAGCCAAAAGCAGTATGAGAATCAGCTTAACGTATGGACAAGGACCAGAGCTAACGCCGCAAATCATCACATCGATCGCACAAAGTGTGAAAAAATTAAAAGGAATGAGATAACAGCATGAAATATGATCATATTTTAGTCCGTTTTGGTGAGATCTCAACAAAAGGGAAGAATAGAAAGAAATTTATTGAAAAACTAAGACAGCACATTCGATTCGTCTTAAAGGATTTTGGAGCATTAAAGGTTGCATCTGATAGAGACCGCATCACGATTATGCTGAACGGAGAAGACCCTGAACCAATTTCAGAACAGCTCAAAAGTGTATTTGGCATTCAGAGTTTTAGTCTTGCGGTTAAATGTGAGACGAATCTAGATGCGATTAAAGAAGCGGCACTAACAGCGGTACAGGAAGTGTATGAACAAGGAAATACATTTAAAGTCTCAACGAAACGCTCTTATAAACAATTTGAACTTGATTCAAATGAAATGAACCGTGAAATTGGCGGACATGTTCTAAGGAATACGGAAAACTTAACGGTCAATGTGAAACAGCCGGATGTGCATTTACGCATAGAAATCAGAGAGAACGCAACGTACATTACATTTAAAGATGTTAAAGGTGCAGGCGGCCTGCCGGTCGGTTCTAGCGGAAGAGCGATGCTCATGCTTTCCGGCGGCTTTGACAGCCCGGTTGCCGGCTATCAAGCAATGAAACGCGGAATTGAAATTGAAGCTGTGCATTTCTTTAGTCCGCCGTATACAAGTGAACGTGCCAAACAAAAGGTCATTGATCTTGCAGAATGCCTGGCAGCATATGGAGGCGAAGTGAAGCTTCACATCGTACCTTTTACAAAAATTCAAGAGCTGATTCACAAACAAGTACCTGAAAACTATACGATGACATCAACAAGAAGAATGATGCTGAAAATAGCTGACAAAATAAGAGAAAAGCGCGATGCCCTTGCGATTATTACCGGAGAAAGCCTTGGTCAAGTGGCAAGTCAGACACTTGAAAGCATGTATGCCATTAACCATGTGACCAATACACCAATCATCCGCCCGCTCATTGCTGTCGATAAAAATGACATTATTGATGAAGCGAGAAGAATTGGCACATACGATACAAGCATTCAGCCTTTCGAGGATTGCTGTACGATCTTTACGCCGCCGTCCCCTAAAACAAAACCAAAGCTTGAGAAGGTAGAACGCTACGAAAGCTTTGCTGATTTCGAGCCGATGCTGGACGAGGCAGTAGAGCAAATTGAAACAATTATTGTGACAAATGAAAAGAAAGCGGCAGACGAATTCGCTAATTTATTCTAAAACGAAAATTTCATAATAATTACCATAAAATCAATCGCATGAAGTCATGTGTTTCTACACATTCTATATTCACAAGGAGGTGAGAACACATGGCTCAACAAAACAGACAAAGCAGTTCTAACCAATTACTAGTACCAGGCGCTGCACAAGCTATCGACCAAATGAAGTACGAAATCGCTTCTGAATTTGGTGTAAACCTTGGTGCAGAAACTACATCTCGCGCTAACGGATCAGTTGGTGGAGAAATCACTAAGCGTCTTGTATCTTACGCTCAACAACATATGGGTGGCGGATCTTTCTAAGACACACAATTTAAAAGCTATGGCTTATGAGCGGGATCCTTCCCGCTCTTTTCTTTTTGTACATATAAATAGTTAGAATATTTTTAAAAAAGGAGACGGATGAAAAAAATTATGGCATAATACTAGGAGTAGGTCCTAATTCAAGCATTTTTCAGTTATGAGTGTTAAAATAGGTAAATTGAAACATGTTTCGTTTCATAAGAAAGAGGCTAAAAGGAGCTGTACCATGAAAAGAGAAGACTTAATTGCACCAGAACAATATAACTTAGTCAGCGAGATTGAAGCGTTCAGTCATGACAAGGAGAAAATGGCCCTGCACTGGCAGGACGGCAATGGCCACGAAGCACATGTGACGTATGCAGCATTAGTGGAAGAGGCAAATAAAATTGGACATGTTTTATTAAAAGCAGGCTTCAAAAAAGGCGATAAAATCATTGTGATGGTGCCGCGCATGCTCGAGGCATACAGCATTTATTTAGCGATTTTGAAAACAGGAATGGTCGTGATTCCTTGTTCAGAAATGCTGCGTGCAAAAGATATAGATTATCGAATTGAACATGCAGAAGCAAAGGGAGCGATCGTTTACTCTTCATTCATTCAATCGTTCGACGGAACCAAACAGCCAAACGATTTTAAAACATTCTCAATCGGTGAAAACGATCATGGCTGGAGAAACATTCTAGCGCAAAAAGAAGAGCAATCAAACGAACTTGAATTGGCAGATACAAAGCGCACAGACATGGCGTTTTTATCCTACACATCAGGTACAACAGGGAACCCAAAAGGGGTTGTTCATACACACGGATGGGCGTATGCACATTTACGCACAGCTGCAAAAGCATGGCTCTCCATTAGTGAAGGAGATAAAGTATGGGCAACAGCAGGACCAGGCTGGCAAAAATGGGTGTGGAGCCCCCTCTTATCTGTGTTAGGAAGTGGAGCAGAAGGCTTTGTGTATGGAGGGAAATTCAATCCAAATACATACTTAGAGCTGCTTCAAAAAAATGAAATCAATGTCCTATGCTGTACACCGACAGAATACCGCTTTATGGCAAAAGTAGATGATTTAAGTCAGTACGAGCTGCCAAAGCTGCATAGTGCTGTTTCTGCGGGAGAGCCGCTGAACCGTGAAGTCATTGATACATTCAAAAAGCATTTCGATATAGAAGTACGAGACGGCTATGGCCAAACTGAAAGCACACTGCTCGTAGGGGTGCTAAAAGGAATGGACATCAAGCCAGGCAGTATGGGAAAACCAACCCCTGGCAACGAAGTAGATATCATTGATGAGGATGGAAACGTCTGCGCACCTGGAGAAATTGGTGACATTGCGGTCCATCTTGAAACGCCGGCTTTATTTAAGGAATACTATAAAGACGAAGAGCGTACAAAGGCGCAGCGCCGCGGAAATTACTTTATTACGGGTGACCGCGCGAAAAAAGACGAAGATGGGTACTTCTGGTTTGAAAGCCGCAGAGATGACATCATTGTCAGCTCAGGCTATACAATTGGACCGTTTGAAGTAGAGGATGCGCTGATCAAGCATCCAGCAGTGAAGGAATGTGCAGTTGTGGCAAGCCCGGATGAAATCAGAGGATCAATCGTGAAAGCATACGTCGTCCTTCGTGATGGAACTGTGCAAAGTGATGAATTGATCAAAGAGCTGCAAACACATGTGAAAAACACAACAGCACCATACAAATACCCAAGAGAAATCGAATTCATTGACGAACTGCCAAAAACACCGTCAGCGAAAATTCGCCGTGTAGAGCTGAGAGAAAGAGAGCTTGCACGAAAAAATAAATAATGAATAAATGAGAAGCGTTTGGATGGAAGCATCCAGCGCTTTTTTTGTACGGAAAATGAAATTTATTGAAAGCAGGCAGGGTGCTTTATGTTAAAATATGTAGGAATTTCTGAAAAAGGAGAATGTTAGTAGATGTCCATTGCGATCATTCATGGAATTGTACTTGCCTTTGGTCTCATTTTACCTTTGGGCGCACAAAATGTATTTGTATTTCAACAAGGAGCGCTGCAGCCTCGATTATATCGAGCATTGCCTGTCGTCATCACGGCTGCTCTTTGTGACACACTTTTAATTGCTTTAGCTGTCATAGGTGTTTCTGTTGTGGTGTTTACCATTCCAGTGCTGCAAATCGGTCTTTATATCATTGGTTTCTGTTTTTTAGTTTATATGGGATGGTCTGTATGGAACACAAGCTCATCAGCAGGGGATCAAGAGAAGCAGAAATTAATGCCTGCAAGAAAACAAATTTTATTTGCTTGTTCAGTTTCTCTTTTAAATCCCCACGCGATTCTCGATACGATTGGTGTCATTGGTACGAATTCGCTGCAATATAGCGGAGCAGAAAAGCTGGCGTTTACACTTGCCTGTATCATCGTGTCCTGGTTATGGTTTATTGGGCTCGCCCTTTTAGGGAAGATGTTAGGAAAGTTAGATACAAACGGCAAATGGATGAACCGTATTAATAAGGCTTCAGCGGTCATGATCTGGCTGGTTGCGTTATACATTGCGTATCAATTGATTGTGTAAAGGTACATAGAGAATCAAACAAAGAAGCGTTTGGACGTAATGATCCTGCGCTTTTTTTATGTTGGAAGTGTAGCAGTCTTACAATATATCGGAATCAAACCTATGAAATTCTTTGAGTTTGGGATGATCGAAAGAACTATTTCAGAAACGTCTGCTCTTCATATGTTGAGATAAGTCACTTTTCTTCTAATTTGATCCTTTTCTGTTTTAAAATGACATTGAGACGGGGTCACTCATCCTCGTCATTTGAAAAGGGGGATATGGATGAAAAAAACATTGTTTAAAGATGCAGCTCTTTTAACACTGGATCCATCTTTAGGTTTTCTTGAAAAGGGAGATTTATTAATTGAAGGGAAACATATTTTAGAAGTTGGACCTTCAATTGAAGTAAGTGATGCTGACATTGTTGATGCATCTGATATGGTCATCATGCCAGGTCTTGTAGATACACATCGGCATGTGTGGCAGTCTGTCATCCGGGGCATAGGAACAGATTGGTCTTTGCAGACATATTTGAGCAAAATCTATTATGGCAACTATGGATCGATGAGACGCCCATCCGACGATCGAATCGCCAATTATTTAGGGGCATTAGAGGCTTTAGATGCAGGCGTGACCACATTTCTAGACTGGACGATGATCAATTCAATGGATCATACAGAAGAGCTCATTGAAGGATTAAAAGATGCGGGTATTCGAGCTGTTTTTGCTTTTGGTTCCTCTGGAGATGCTGAATATTGGGATAGAGAGAGTACGCTCACCAATATGGAGGACGCAGCACGTGTGAAAAAAGCGCATTTTCAATCATCAGATCAGCTTTTAACAATGGGACTTGCGATTCGTGGTCCAGAGTTTTCTTCATGGGAGACGTCGGTATTTGAAATTGAAACAGCCCGGTCTCTAGATGCTCTATGCAGTATGCACATTGGCTTTGGGAATTGGGGAGCGGAGGATCGATCGATTGAGCGGCTTCACAAAGCAGGGTTACTCGGGCCGGATTTGAACATGGTGCATATTAATGCAATCGATGCGGATCAAATGAAGATGCTGGCAGACAGCGGAAGCTCCATATCCATTACCCCTGAAATTGAAATGATGATGGGTCACGGTTATCCTGTCACAGGACTTGCGATTGCACAAGGTGTTCTTCCAACGCTCGGTGTTGACGTAGTGACAGCGACAGGAGGAGATTTATTTGCCCAAATGAAATTCGGACTTCAGGCAGAGCGCGCGATCCAAAATCAATCGTTGTTAATGGATGGGATCATGCCGGGGCCTGAACTTGGGCTGTCTGCTTATCAAATGCTTGAGGCTGCGACGATCAATGGCGCTCGTGCATTACAGCTCGATCATAAAATTGGGTCGCTTACACCTGGAAAAGAAGCTGATTTCATCCTAATCGACCGGACAAGCATGAATCTTCTGCCGATGACAGATCCGGCTGGCGCGGTTGTCCAAACGGCACACCCTTCAAATGTTGATTCTGTTTATGTGGCTGGAAAAGCCGTGAAACAAAACGGAAAGCTTGTCGGTGTGAATCTAGAAGAGGTCAAACGAAAAGCTTATGCAGCAAGAGACCATATTTTATCACACAAGTTTGAATCAACACCTTCGTAAATAAAATAACCCCATAGGCGATGCCTATGGGGAATTGATTACAAGGATTCTTTAATGACCTTTTTATAATATTGGACAGACAGAAATCCGAAGACAGAATAGAGGGCAGTGTAAATCGACATGACGATGAGCATTGGAGTCCACAATTCTCCGCCGAACAAAAACCAGCCTGATTGTACAGCAAAGTAGCTGTGCAGCAATCCGATGATGAGCGGAATCCCAAAGTTAAACAGCTGTTTAAGCCGGATGCCTTTTAATAGATCCTTCTCAGTAAAACCAAGCTTACGCAAGATCGTGTAGGAGCTTTGTTCCTCTTCACTTTCATTCATTTGTTTAAAGTATAAAATACAGCCTGATGTGACAAGGAAGCTGAGACCTAAAAATCCGACCACAAACATCATCAGTCCTATTGTTTGTTTTTGCTGCTGAGCTGAAGCTAATTGAGACATGCTTTTGTCACTTAGTTTTAAAGATGTAAACACGCTATTTGCTTGTTCAAGATTTTTATCATCTTTTATATTAACTGCGTTATATTGGCTATTCTCAAGCTGCAGCTTTGGATCTTTCTGCTTGTCGAGCTCCTCAAAAACATTTTGACTCACGACGGCAACAGGCAGACCGCCAAAAGTGAAGTTGTAAGAAATGAGATAATCTTTCTTCATATCCATGACTTTCAAATCAACAGGCTCCTTGATGAGAAGCTTCACATCGCCTGAGCTTTGAATCGGCATGAATTTCTTTAATAGATCACTGTAGCCGCTTAAAATCACTTCATTGTTCTCCACATGAATATTTGGTGCGTTTTTCTCACTGATCACAGGCAGTGTCAATACGCCTGGATCATTATTCATATTTTTCAACTCTGAATCCATGATTTTTTTCGCATCAAATTTTGCTTGAATCACTTTGACCTGCTTTTGATCATAAGCAATATGTTTGTCAGAAAGTGCACGAGTGAAGGTTGCTGCTTCTTTTTCTGAGCCCATGACGAAATGAGCTGGAATTTGCTGCTCAGCGGTTTTTTCTGCTGAGTAATAGGAAATGTAGCTAAGAGCCAGCAAACCGATGGCAAGTGCAGATACGGTTGTAATAATCGTTAAAAGCAGTGCATTTGATTTTAGCCGGAACATAATGGATGACAAAGATAACACTTCATGAATGGCGAGATAGCCATTTTTTCTTTTACGTACGATATTGGCAATGAAAGAAACAGAGCCTTTGTAAAAAAGAAAGGTACCGATGATGACAGAGGCTAAAATATAAATCATGGCTAAAAGTAACTCAAGCATCGACTTATATGAGCCGGTAAAAAGCTTAGAAGAAATATAATAGCCTGAGCTGATCAAGACAATACCGAAAACCCCAATGATGATTTCAAACACAGAGATCTTTTTCACACGCTGTTCTGTCGAAGATGTTGTTCTAAACAAAGATAAAATGGTCTGTCTATTAATAAACCATCTATTTCTTAACATGATTAATCCATAGATGATGAAAAAGACGATAAGTGTCTGTAAAAGGGCCATGCCTGAAAAGTGCAGGTTGGCGATGGCGCTGACGCCGGTTACTTTAAATAGCACCATCAGCATGAGTTTTGAACCGATAAATCCAGCTATGATGCCAACACCCATGGAGAATACGTATAGAATAAAATTTTCTGCATTAAGCAGTTTGGCAATTTTTTGTTTCGTCATGCCAATGAGCTGAAGGAGGCCTATTTCTCTTCCTCTGCGTTTAATAAAAATGCTGTTCGCATATAACAGGAAGATCCCAACAATGGCAATGAGTAGTACAGAAGCGGCTTTGATCGCCGCACCGCCCTTAATGGAGCCTTTTACATCATCAAGTGCTGGTGAGTACTGCAAGGTGACAAAGGAAAAATAGAGCGCGACACTAAACACGAGAGCAAACACGTATAAATAGTAATTCTTCAAATTTTTCTTCAGGTTACGGAAGATGAGCTGATTAATGTTCATGCTTCACACCGCCTAAGACACCTTGCGTTTTCATAATATCCTCGAAAAACATTTTTCTTTCTAAAGTGCCTTTATTCAACTGTGTATAAATCTGTCCATCCTTGATAAAAATGACGCGGCTTGAATAGCTGGCTGCGACAGGATCATGTGTCACCATCACAATGGTCGCTTTTCGTTTACGATTGAAATCTTGCAGCTTGTTGAGCAGGTCAGATGCAGATTTGGAATCAAGTGCCCCTGTAGGTTCATCAGCGAAAATAAGACTTGGTTCATGAATGAAGGCACGAACCGCCGATGTCCGCTGCTTTTGTCCGCCAGAGAGTTCGTTCGGGTATTTGTCTCTTAGTTCATAAATCCCCATGTCTTCTGCAAGCTGTTGAAAACGTTCAAAAGCTTCTTTTTTTGGTGTTTTGGAGATGGATAAAGGCAAAAGAATATTTTCTTTGACCGTGAGTGTATCAAGTAAATTATAATCTTGAAAAACAAAGCCAAGCTGCTTTTTTCTAAATTCCGCAAGCTGCTGATCCTTCATTTGCGTCATCTCAGCATCTGCAATACGAATGGATCCGCTGGACACATGATCGATAGAGGACAATACGTTCAGAAGGGTTGTTTTCCCCGAGCCTGATGGCCCCATGATACTGACAAATTCCCCGGCTTCAATGGTCAAATCAATACCGCTCAGTACCTCTTGTTTGTTGAATTTATTTCCATAGCTTTTATAAATTTTGCGAGCTTCTAAAATGTTCATTTGCTGAACCCCTTTTTCTTTTAATTGATATCTCTAGTATAAAAAGAAGCCTGCTAGACGTCCTTCGATTTGGCGAACAAAATAGACGAGCATGTGACATTGTTGTCACATGCTTGTTTTTTAAACAAATTGTATGTATACCAGTTTCTTATCAGGGTGAGTTTTCTTTCCCCATTTATTTTATCTGTTTTTTACTCTTATGGATCAATCTTCTCTGATTTTTCATGTCATGATGTTGTTTGGAAGCTTTACATGGTCATTTTATTCATGTATGATATGCATAGTAAATCTATGTATTGGAGGTAACTAAGAATGAAAGTGAGTAAAGAGCTTCTAAAGGGAAGTACAGCTACCCTTATATTAAGCTTATTAAATGAAAGACCAATGTATGGATATGAAATGATTAAAGAATTGGAGGCGAAGTCGGAAGGGATTTTCAGTTTTAAAGAAGGGACAATCTATCCTATACTGCACAATTTGGAGGCGAAAGAATTCATTATCTCTTACTGGGGCGAAGGGAGTGGCAACCGGAAAAGAAAGTATTACAAAATCAATGAACAAGGGAAAGCATTGATGCAGGAAAAGAAAGAAGAATGGAAAGTATTTAAACATGCAGTTGATGGCGTTTTGAATGGAGAGAAAATCGCATGGGATTAGATAAAAAGTTCGAGAAGTATGTCAAAAGTGTATGTAAACGAATTAAAAATAAAGATGTTCATTCAAGTGTAAAGCTTGAACTGATGGATCATCTATACACATTAAAAGAGGAAGCGATGAATGCAGGGAAGTCTGAAGAAGAGGCGGTAGATCAAGCGTTGAACCAAATTGGTGATGCGGAAATCCTCGGAACGCAGCTTCATGAAACACATAAAACCCAAATCGATTTTAAAATGATTCTTCTAGTATTAGCCACTTGTTCTTGCGGGCTGCTTGTGATGTACTTTTTGCAGTTTCATTCAGAATTTACAAATTTTCAAAACATGAATATTTTTTATAAGAGTCTTGCCTTTAATCTAGTTGGTCTAGTACTTATGTTTGGTTTGTTTTCATTCGATTATCGGCGCTTATTGAAATACTCTTGGCATTTATACATTGGGACACTCGGAATGCTGATTTTTTCGATGATGTTCGGGGCAAGAGTGAACGGTATACTTTTTTTAAGAATAAGTGATGTATCAATAAATTTGACTGAGATTATGCCTTTTCTTCTAGCTATTTCTTTAGCAGGTATCTTTCACAATTGGAGTTGGGAGAATGGGCTCAAAGCTTGGCTTGGAGTAGGGATGATGGCTTTACCGATTATTTTAATCAGTACGATTGGTTTTCTTCCTGCGACCGTTATTTGTCTGGTCATGTGCTTAACCGTGATGTATGTGTCTAGCGCAAGTTTATGGCAAATCATTATGCTGACAGCAGCAGGCATTTTATATCTGATGGTTGAATTATTTTCTCTTTTTCAAGCAGATGGGCACCTTTCCTTTTATAGAATTCATGAATTCAGCTCAAACGGGCTTCAGATCACACCTTATGCCATGTCTGAAGTTCACACGGATTGGATGTTTACATATATCATTTATTCATTTGGCTGGTTGGCAGGGCTGATTGCGCTCCTGTTGTTTGTCATCTTTATTCACAGAGTATTTCATACAGCAAAACGAGTGAAAATGGCTTATGGCAAAATGGTCATGACAGGTTTAGCCGCTGTGTTTGCAGCAAAATGTCTCTTAAGCATTTTCACAAACTTTGGCTTTCTGCCTTTATCTGGAGTGTCTATGCCTTTCATGAGTTATGGAGGTTCACATATTCTTCTAGAAATGATGGCTGTTGGGCTGATCTTAAGTATTTATAGACGGAGACAGATGGGAGATGTTTTTCGCCAAGAAGCGGGGAGTATTTCCTAAGTAAACCACCGCAATCTCTTCGCGCAAGTTTTGACAGCCGCGAAGAGATTGCGGTTGCTACATGCTCGCAATATGAACAAAATCATTCTTTTTCGGAAAGATGAAGGTGAAGGTTGTACCTTCATCTATCGTGGAGTTGACCTCGATCGTGATATGAAGAGCGTCTGCTCCTTTTTTCGTTAAATAGAGCCCCATTCCCGTTGAGGCGGTGTCATTGTGATGTCTTGTTGAGGTAAAGCCTTTTTCAAAAATACGAGAGATGTCTCTTGGATCAATTCCTCTGCCTTGATCTGTAATCGTCAGCATGACTTGATCATTTATTTGCTTGCTTTCAATGACAATATCGGAAGAATGGCTGTATTTGACTGCATTTGTGAGTACCTGTCTGATCATAAAGGATAACCATTTTATATCACTTAATACGGTACGTTCCTCCAGCGTCAGCTCAAAGCCGATTCCTTTTTGCATACACCATGATTGGAGAGCCTTGATTTCTTTCGCTATGATGCTTTGCAGGTCCAGCTTTTCAATGAATAAATCATTTTCGATATGACGTACTCTGCTTTGGTGCAGCTGGGCATCAAGTAATAAATGGATTCTGAGCCACTCATACGTCATATTTGATTTCAGCTGCTGATCTGTTAAACGGTCAATCATTAAGCGCATCGCTGTAAGCGGTGTTTTGACCTCATGTATCCAAGAGAGCAATTCATCTTTTTCTTCTTCAAGAGCGATTTTCTGCTCTGCTGCCATCCGCCGGTAGCGTGCAATTTGCTCTGACGTCGCATCATGGATGAGCTGCTCAAATGGGGAAGAGGGGATTAACCGCATTTGATGTTCAATGTCATCATCCCATTCTTTGAGCCTCTCATAATAAGCCGTTTCTTTTCGATATCGAAAAAAGAGAAAGACAATCATGAGAAATGTAGACAATAGCACAATATAAAAAAGAGAAGCGATTGGAATGGTCGTATCCAAATAAGCAACAAACAGAATGAGGAGCTGCAAACTAAGAAAGAAAAGAATCCAGCTTCTTCGTTCTTTTAAAAATGCTTGCAGCATCATTGATCATCCTTTTCCTTTGCAAGATAGCCTTGACCCACTTTTGTCTCAATGAAGGCGCCAAGGGAGATCTCGTCTAGTTTTTTTCTGAGGCGGTTGACGTTTACAGTCAGTGTATTATCACTGACAAACCGTTCATCCTCCCACAATGCTTGAATGAGTGATTCACGGCTGACGATATGATTTTTATGCTGAATCAATTCCTTGAGAATAAATAACTCATTTTTCGTTAATTCAACCTCACCGTGATCATTTGTTACGGTGTTTTTTTCTAGGTCAATCGTAGCGCCGCACCATACCTTTAGGCTGGCCGGTTCTGCATTATAATCATGCACACGGCGAAGAACAGCACTAATTTTGGCAATGAGTACGTCAAAGTGGAAGGGCTTTTGCACAAAATCATCGGCTCCGAGCTGCATCGACATGACCATATCAGCAGGGTGGTCTCTTGAGGAGAGGAAGATAATCGGAACATTTGAATGATGCCGAATCATCCGGCACCAGTGAAAGCCATCGTATTTTGGCAGCTGTATATCAATAATGACGAGATCAGGCTGGACAGACGTGAATTCCTGCAGCACCTGATGAAAATCTTGAATCCCATAGACATCATAGGACCAGTTGACTAGACGTTCTTTGATTTCTTGGAAGAGGGTTGTATCATCTTCAATCAGTAGAATCTTAAACAAAATCAGCACCACACTTTTTGTATTCGCTTGTTGTCATTGTAGCGGAAAAAAGTCCCTGCCGCTAGAAGCAGACAAGAAAAAAGCAAGGGAAGAGGTCCCTTGCTTCAGCTTATTTACCTAAAAAGTGCTTTTTAAAGAATGATAGTTGGAATTCAAGTGTGAGTGGGTCATTAAAATAGAATTCCTCTGCATTGGCTTCATACACACGATGTTTTTTGACAGCCGGGATGGACTTGTAAATTTCACTGTTTTGATAGGAATTGTCCATTTCGCTGTTTTTACTAATGATCATATAGTCTCCTGCAAATTCAGGGATGACCTCCTGTGAAACTGCGTAGTAGCCGGCTTTTAATGCTTTTTCTTTCACTTTCTCAGGCATTTTCAGTTTCATGGCTTGATAGAGAATTTCTGTTCCGCGGCCCCATGCATCTCCAAAGACGTAAAGATCTTTTGTGCCACTTTCAAAGACAGAAACGGTTGCATCTTCGCCGATTTTTGCTTTGATTTCTTTTCCAGCTTCAGCTGCGCGTTTTTTGAAATCTTTTACCCAAGCTTTTGCTTCTTTTTCTTTGTTTAAAACTTTTCCAATTTCAATGTGCTGCTGAAGGTAATCAACTTTGTTATACGTAAATAAAACGGTTGGTGCGATTTTTTTGAGCTTTTCTACATTTTTAGTATTGCTTAAGCCAATGATGACATCAGGCTTTAGCTTCATGATTTTCTCTACATTTGCATCAGATACTTCTTCCACATTTTTTAATTTCTTTTGGAAACGCGGATTCTTTTTGGACCAAGAGTCAACGCCGACAAGGTTCACACCAAGTGACATGACATTCCCTGTGTAAGAACCGAGCACAACAACACGTTTTGGATGCGCTGGCAGCTTCACAGGCCCATTTTCAGATTGATATGTAATTTTGTCTGATGATGTGGATTGATTTCCTTTATTTGAGGAAGAGCTGCTGCTATTGCCACATGCGCTCAATGCAAGTACAAAGATGAGCATCAGAGGGAACAATATTTTCTTCATGAATGTAGACTCCTTTGAAATCGGCACATAAGCCGGATATTGGTGGTATTAGTGATAATGATAATTATTATCACTTGGATATCATATCATAGAACTGTGGGCTGTTGTCAATGACATTTTGATAGCTGGTGATAAAAAATAAAGAGGGGATTTTCGATAAAAAAAAGATCAAGGCAGCATGTGTCCTGATCTTTTTTCTATTTAAACCAGCCTTTTTCTTTTGATCGTGTAATGGCTTCGATGCGGTTTTTCACTTCCAGCTTATCTAAAATAATGGAAATGTAGTTCCGGACAGTGCCGCTTTTAATGCTGAGTTCTTTTGCAATTTCTTTTGTGTTTTTACCATCTGCGACGAGTTCAAGAACCGATTTCTCTCGCTCCGTTAAAGGGTTTTCGTCACTATATAAGTCTTCCATCAATTCAGGTGCGTACACCTTTTTCCCTTTCATCACACTGCGAATGGCACTTGCCAGCTCCTCGCTTGGGCTGTCTTTCAGCATGTAGCCGCTGACGCCAGCTTTTAGCGCCCTTTGGAAATAACCGGAGCGGGCAAAGGTCGTTAAAATGATGATTTTCACATCTGATCCTTTAAGCTCTTCCGCTGCATCAAGCCCGGTTTTTCCCGGCATTTCAATATCCATTAAGCAAATATCAACAGGGTGTGTTTTGGCAAAATCGATGGCATCTTGGCCGTTCGTACCTTTCCCAACAACCGTCATATCGTCTTCTAAATCGAGAAGTGAACCGAGTGCACCAAGCAGCATTTGCTGATCTTCTGCGATAAAGATGTTGATCATTTCATCCCCTCCTTTTCTTTTGCTGCTGAATCATTTGGAATGCTCATAATGAGCTTTGTCCCGTCTTTTGTTTCAATACGCAGGCGGCCATTTGCAAATTCCAATCTTTCTCTTATTCCTAAAAGGCCGTGACCCTTCGTTTGAGAGGGCGGATAGTCGCCTTTAAATGTTCCGTCGTCCTCAACGGTGATGATGGCTTCCTTTGATTTTTGGTGAATGGTGATTTTACAAACAGTCGCGTCACTATGTTTGACGACATTTGTCACCGCCTCTTTGATGCACATGCTCACAATGTTTTCGTTCAGAAGTGAGATGTGTTTCGGTGCTTCCTTTTCATCATAGATCAATTCAATTCCGGCTGCATCGAGAATTTGCTCGATGTTCGACATTTCCTCTTTGATTCGGATCCCCTTCATGGAGGAAACAATCTTCCGTACTTCATTGAGAGACGTTCTGGCGGTCTGCTGGACGCTTTTGAGTTCGGCACGGGCCTGTTCAGGGTCTTTATACACGAGTTTACGGGCAAGATCACTTTTTAACCCGATCAAAGAAAGCTTTTGTCCAAGGGTGTCATGCAGGTCGCGTGCAATGCGCTGCCTTTCTTCAAGCTTCACAAGATCAGCAATCCGTTCATTGGCATATTCTAATTTCTCCTCAAGCCGTTCACGTTCCTTCCTGCTCCGAATGCTGAGAGGAAGAAGAATGGCACTAATCAGGGTGATCACGACAAAAGGAATTTGTGTGAGAAACCAGCCCTTTTTTAAGATCAAACTAAAGTTCACCGCTATAGCAGCGCTCCCTAGATGAATATAGTATAAGATATAAAAAGGTACTTTTCTTTTAATATGCCCATTGAAATAGGCGATGCAAAAAGCGAAATAAATATAGCTGTAGAGCATCACATAACCAGTTGAAATACCGATCAATAAAAGACCGAAGACATATAAAGACCAGCCTTTTGCGACAAAGGCAAAACGATACACAGCGAAAAAGACGACGTTCAAAATAATGCCGATCACAATACCTAAAGTCGAAGGTGTCTTAAAGATAAAATAGAAGGGCAGGATGAAAAAAATGGCCCATATATAGGGAGAAATCCCATGCAACTTTTGAATTTTAAACTGTTTTTTCATCCGTGTGCCACCTTTTCCGTTTTCGTTCTTTTTCCTTACTTTATCAAATTCAACTTATGGTTGCATCCTGTAAATGACAACAAGCTCCTTCTAGTGTAAGAAAGAGCTTGCACCAATTATGCATTTTTCTTTAGAATGTCTCCTTTAATGACAGGTGCGGGCATCTTCTTAGATTGCCGTGCTTCTTTAAAGGTAACGAATGCTTTCGTTTCTTCATCCCAAAGTCTAAATTTCATTGATTCAATACTTGTTTTTAAAGTGATGGTTGGAACATTTTGAAGCGGCTCACTATGATCATGTGCATGCTCCAAGTGATAATTCGGTACCCTCGGACTTAAATGATGGACATGGTGATAACCGATATTGCCTGTTAACCACTGAAGAAGCTTTGGCAATTTGTAAAAAGAACTGCCTTCTACCGCTGCCTGCACATAATTCCAATGTTCATCTGCTTCAAAGTAAGAATCCTCAAACGTATGCTGAACATAAAACAGCCATACACCGATTGATCCTGAGATCAGGAAGATTGGACCTTGGACAAGCAGGAACTCCTGCCAGCCAAAAAGAAGACACGTTGCAGCTGCTAGCGCAATGATGCTCACGTTTGTGAAATACGTGTTCCAGCGCTCTTTTTTACGAGCATTTTTGACGTTGAAACGGTTTTTTAAGAGAAAGACAAAGATCGGACCTAAAATAAACATCACAAAAGGGTTACGGTAAAATCTGTAGCGAAATTTTGTCCATGCTGATGCTTCTTGATATTCTTTGACTGTCAGGAGCCAAATGTCGCCAGTACCTCGTTTGTCTAAATTACTACTTGTGGCATGGTGAATTGAATGATCTCTTTGCCATTGAAGATAAGGGAAAAGGGTGAGTACGCCCGTTAAAAAACCGAACAGGTGATTCAGCGGCTTCTGTTTGAAAAAGGATTGATGGCAGCAGTCGTGAAAAATAATAAAGACACGTACTAAAAAACCAGCTGCAATAACCGCAAAGAAGAGGGTTAAAAGGTAGGAGATGTTCAGGCTATAATAGGCAAGAAACCAAAGCCCCAAAAATGGGATGAATGTATTAAAGAGTTGAATGATACTTTTTTTTGAATCAGCACCAGAGAATTGGCCAACTTGTTTTCTTAAAGAGGCTTGCTGCTGTGTGTTTGTTGAAGTCGTCATGAACGTTCAAGTCCTTTCCGTTTCTTTCTACTTCAAAGTATAGAAGGAAAGGTGTCATACTCATAGTAGCACCCATCATGTATTCAATATGACATTTGTCATGTTTGACCTCAAAAAGGCTGATGGGATCACGGTTTTGAGTTTATTTCTCATCAATAAAAAAAGTAAAGGCGCTGGGCCTTTACTTTTTATGAACGAGCTTCATGTACTTTTAACTGCTTGCCTTTAATGGTTGTGTGGCGCATAGCATTCAGCACAAGAGGGCCTTTGCCGTTTAAAATATCGACATATGTTTTCGTGTCTTGAATCGTAATAATCCCAATGTCATCGAATGCAACGCCTTCTATTTTGGCAATGGTCCCAACGAAATCAACAGCCCGCAGTTTCTTTTTCTTTCCGCCGTTAAAATAAAGCTTCATAATATCCTTCTCAACGCCAGCCTGTTTATTTTCCTTTTGAATAGGCGTTTCAATCTTTTCTTCAAAGCTTTCTACATGCTTTTCTGCTTCTTCCTTTGTCGGATAAGGCTGAGTTTGAAAGTCTATGCCGGCATCCTGCTTTAATTCATCAATAAGCGGTTTTGCATTCTTTGTCATAAACGCAATCGTTTTCCCGCTTTTTCCCGCTCTGCCTGTTCTGCCAGTCCGGTGAATATAGCGCTCTTTTTCATAAGGAAGATCATAATGAATGACATGCGTCATATCACTCACATCAATTCCCCTGGCTGCTATATCTGTTGCGATCAGATATCGGAATTCACCTTTTTTAAATTCATCCATCACATCAAAGCGGTCTTCCTGTCTCATGCCGCCATGAATTTTGTCACAGGGCACATCCCATTCGTCCAGCTTCAGCGTGAGTTCATTCACCCGGTCTTGTGTATTACAGAAAATAATGCAGCTATCTGGATTTTCAATGACGATCGTACGCTGAAGAAGGGAGAATTTCGATTCTTCTTCTGTTTCAATCACGGTGTGAGTGATTTGCTGTACAGACGTTTCTTCACGTGCGATCTCAATGACTTTGGGTGATTGTAAAAACTGTTCGCTCAATTTCTTCATGTCATCAGACATTGTCGCTGAAAACAGCATCGACATGCGCTTTGGAGGCAGATATTGAATAATAGAAGAGACTTGATCGATAAATCCCATGTTCAGCATTTCATCCGCTTCATCTAACACGAAAAATTTGAGATTTTCTAAAGAAAGGGTGCCTTTCTCAAGGTGATCCAAAATGCGGCCTGGTGTCCCGCACACAATATGGTTTTTCTGTGAAAGCTCTACTTTCTGCGCTTGAAAAGGGGCTTTTCCATAAATGGCTGCGGCTTTGATTCGTTTGAATCGCCCGAGGCTTGTGAGGTCTTGTTTGACCTGCATGGCGAGCTCTCGTGTTGGAACGAGGATGAGGGCTTGAGGTTTATTTTCAGCCCAATCAACCATTTCACAAATCGGCAGACCATAGGCTGCAGTCTTGCCGCTCCCAGTCTGAGATTTGACGATTAAATCCTGCTTTGAAAAAGCAATTGATAATGTCTCGTGCTGAACAGGTGTAGGTGTATGGAAGTGAAGCGCTTCTAACGCTTGTTTCAATTCATCACTTAATGGATATTGATCAAAATGTTGTAATGTCATCGTGTTCTCCTTTTCGTACATTCATACTTGTGACATCATACCATAACCATGACCGTGAATGAAAAGACATAGAAAAAAGCCCCGTAAAGGAGCTTTCAGCGTGCGGACAAATTCTCAAAGGAATCTGCGTTTTACTTTTTCCCAGTAAGAGTTGTCTTTTAATTTCACCGTTTTAATGACTTTTCCTGAAAGGCCAATGTCAATTTGTTTGACGTGTTTTGTGCCGAGTGCTTCGTTATCAAGCCCGATAATTGGATGATCGTTTCCATCCTGCACTACTTTCAGCGTCAGCTTGCGGTCACTGCTCAAGATGAAAGGAGCGCCTAATGTACGGTAAGAGTTGTTATTCAGCGATGCAAGTTCTGTGACCTGCATACAAGGAAGCATCGGATCAACCACGGCGCCGCTCACGGATTTATTGTAGGCCGTTGAGCCAGTCGGAGTGGAAATAATCATGCCGTCGCCTCTAAAAGTTTCAAAGTGGAAATCATCTATATACACATCGATCACAAATGTTTTAATAATGCTGGAGCGGATTGACAGTTCATTTAAGCAATGGAACTGGTTTGTGCTGTCAACGCTTACATCGATGATCGGATATTTTCTCACTTCAAGCTGTTCAGTATTCATGGCATCAATCATTTTATCAAAATGTTCTAACGAGAAATCGCAGTATAGGTGCGTATTCTCTGATTTTGATACCCCTACATACAAGCAGTCATCCCGGAATTTTGTTTTACGTACTGCTTGAAGAAATGTGCCATCCCCGCCAATTGAAGCAATAATGTGGGCATCCTCTGCACGCTTGACGACGTGAAAGCCTTGATCAGTAGCGAGCTTCTCGAGAGAAGAAATGTGTCCATCCAATTCATGATCTTTTTTGTAAAAGAAAAATACATTGCGACGATTGTCTGTCATTGACGTTCTCCCCTTTGCTGTCAAAAATAATTTTCAATGATAAAGGGCTTACATGAAAACCCTTGCTCACATTTTACACTTTTTTCATATGAAAGTAAAAATTTTAGAAAGAACCATCTGATGATCGGATTGCTTTATGAGAAATGAGTCGATGTGAGTGATTTGAAATGGCTGAATTCTGAGCATAATTGAATAGCCGTTTTCTCATGAAAGAATGGTTTAGGTGTTTCGTTGCGGTGATGATCTAGCCTATTAGGTGCAGGGAGAGGATAAAAAAGCCAATTTTTCGTCATGCGCATGTCTAAGTAGACGATGTAAAGTTGATCGTTATTTAAGAGAGGTGCTATCATATGCCTACATGAAATGTAAAAAAACCACAATTCCTGTGAAACATTTCGTGTGGGCATTCGTATGAATGAAGTGAGATAAAAAGGAGGAGAAAAAGATGAATGCGAAAAGATGGGTAGCACTAATTATTGCACTTGGTGTTTTCGGATTTTCAATTGTGATTAGTGTCACGATGGCCTTGTTCGATAGCTTCAATGACAATAAAATAAGCTATCAATTCGGGGATGAAATAGAAGAGAAGGTACTAGAGAATGGCAGCGGTGCAGGCAAGATTGCTGTTCTTGAGATTAATGGAACCATTCAAGATAATGGCGGCGCATCGAGCCTATTAGGCGGAGAAGGTTATGATCATCGTGCATTCCTCAAGGAACTAGATAAAGCGAAAGAGGATGCTTCGGTAAAAGGTGTACTTCTGCGCGTAAACTCTCCTGGCGGCGGTGTCTATGAAAGTGCTGAAATACATAAAAAATTAGAAGAAGTGAAAAAAGCGAAGAAGCCGATTTACGTATCTATGGGATCCATGGCAGCTTCAGGCGGCTACTACGTGTCAACTCCAGCGAAGAAAATCTTTGCTTCACCTGAAACATTAACAGGATCGTTAGGTGTCATCATGCAAAGCTTGAATTATTCAAAGCTCGCAGATAATCTGGGTATTAAATATGAAACGATTAAGAGCGGGAAATTCAAAGATATCATGTCTCCAAACCGTGATATGACAAAAGATGAGCGCAACATCATGCAAAGCATGGTCGACAGCTCTTATGAAGGATTTGTCAAAGTGATCTCTGAAGGACGCGGTATGTCAAAACAGGAAGTCAAGAAAATCGCTGACGGCCGGGTATATGACGGGACACAGGCAAAATCGAACGGATTAGTCGATGAGCTTGGGTATTATGAAGATGCATTAAAAGCGATGAAGAAAAATGAAAAAGGCTTAAAAGGAGCAACAGTGGTCAGCTATTCTCAAAGCTTTGGCTGGAACTCTCTTTTCAACATGAGTGCAAGCAAGCTCTTTAAAAGCGAAATTGATTTTCTGAATTTAAAAGAAACACTGGCTGGCTCAAATGGGTCTAAACCGATGTATCTCTATTCAAAATAAAGGAGGGATCATAGATGGATTCTACATTCGATGAAGTAAGCGAAAGCCGCAGCCAAGAGGAAGAATCGAAGCCGGCCTTTGTGAAGCGCGCTTCAATTGAAGCACAGGCGTTTGCAGGTTTTTGGATTAGATTTTGGGCATTTATTCTTGATTGGCTCGTCGTCTGGGGTGTAAACCATTTGACGGTTTCTCCAATCTTTAGTCTGTTTGGCTGGTCCAAAGGAGGGGGATGGTTTTCTCCATTTTCCGTCACAACGACGATTGTATTCCTCCTTTATTTCGCCATCATGACGAAAATCTTTCAACAAACACTTGGCAAGATGGTGTTTGGGATTAAAGTGGTCTCACTTCAGCCTGAGAAGAAGCTGGCATGGGATGTTATTTTCTTTAGAGAGATTGTGGGACGCTACATTAATACGATCTTTATTCTCTATGCTATCGTTGGGTTCTCACCGAAAAAGCAAGGGGTTCATGATTACTTTGCCGATACGGTGGTCGTCCATGAACATTTATATGAAAAAACAGAATCAAACGTATAATCAGAGGGAGTTTGGCCGTAACGGTCAAACTCTTTTTTGTTGATTGGGTATAAAATCCAGAATGAGAGCCATAATCGTAGGGGAAGCATCATTTGTTATGGAGGAAGTGAGCACAGTGCTGTACGTTTGGATCGCAGCGTTTTTGTTTCTTGTGATCTTGTTGATTTTCATGAAAGTAACCATTTCGCTGGACTATTCGCATACAAACGACAATGACCACATTGCACTGAAGGTCATCACCTTATATGGATTGGTCAGACTCAAAAAAGAGATTCCGATGGTGAGGGTCAATCCAGAAGACCAAACGATTGATATTTGTGAGAAGAAAATGAAGAGCGCCAAAACGCCTGATCACGAAAAAGAATCGATGCATAAAAAAGTAGGAAAACGTGATATGAAGCAGATCCTTCATCAAATGGAGCGCATCACAAAAGAGATTGTCGATTTAAACCGGATCATGCGCAAGTTCTTCATCCACGTAAAGATTGTCTCGTTTCACTGGTCGACATGGATCGGCTTTCAAGACGCCGCATTAACAGGTGTAGCAGCCGGCGGTGTATGGTCAGTTAAAGGAGCACTGCTTGCTTTTATGCAGGAGCATCTCACCTTTAAGCATAAACCGATATATGAAGTCATTCCGGCCTTTCAGCACAATGTGTCACAGACTCAGTTTGCATGTATAGCTTATTTCCGTATTGGACATGCTATGCTTGCAGCCATTCGTTTACTTGTCCATTGGTTAAAAGGAAGAAAGGCGAGAAAAAATGCCTCTCTTCAAGCAACGAAGAATGAATCATCTGTTTAAGGAGGAACCCGAAAATGGCAGATCATCCAATCCAAGGTCTCATGAAGACAGCGATGGAAAACTTAAAAGAAATGATAGATGTGAATACAATCATCGGCGATCCAGTCGAAACCCCTGACGGCAGTGTCATTCTCACTGTGTCAAAGGTTGGTTTTGGGTTTGCAGCCGGCGGCAGTGAATTTAACGGGAACCAAAAGAAAGAAAAGCGTTCTGATGAACAGGAACGAAAAGAGCCGAGACTCCCATTTGGCGGCGGAAGCGGCGGCGGGGTGTCGATTACACCAATCGCCTTCTTAATTGTAGGAACAAACGGAGTTCGAATGCTTCATTTGGATGAACACACCCATCTGCTCGATAAAATATTGGATTCTGCTCCTCAAGCAATTGAACGTCTTCAGCACATGTTTAAGAAGGATGAGCGGGAGCACCGTCACAAAGAACGAAAACTAGATGACATAGACCTTTAAAAAGTTAGCTGCGCTGCAGTTAACTTTTTTTGCAAAATGGACGATTAGGCTTTGCAGTTTTTTGCTTTCTCTACTATGATAGAACCATACATTTGAAAAGGGAGGAATTGTTTTGGCATCGATCACATTTAAAGGAAGTCCTGTCACGCTTGTAGGAAATGAAGTAAAAGTAGGCGAGCAGGCTCCTGATTTTACGGTATTAACGAACTCACTTGGAGAAGTTTCACTTTCTGATTTAGCAGGAAAAGTGACGATCATCTCAGTGATTCCTTCTATTGATACAGGTGTGTGTGACGCACAAACAAGACGTTTCAATGAAGAGGCAGCGGGTTTAGGTCCTGTCAATATTTATACGATTAGTGCAGACCTTCCATTTGCACAAGCACGCTGGTGCGGAGCAAACGGAATTGAAAATGTCGAAACATTATCTGATCACAGAGATATGTCATTTGGTGAAGCATTCGGTGTGTATATGAAAGAATTGCGTTTATTGGCGCGCGCAGTCTTCGTATTAGACCCTAACGGAAAAGTGGTTTACACTGAATACGTAAGTGAAGCAACGAATCACCCAAATTATGAAAAAGCCATTGAAGCTGCAAAATCACTGTTATAAAAGCAGCATCGACAAGAGCTCCGGCTTCATCCTGGGGCTCTTTTCAATGAGAACATATAGCTTTTACAAAGCGAGGAGAGAAAAGCATTGCAGAAAGATCAAGTAAGTACGATTTTTGAACTGCTCGATACAGCTTCTATTCGATTAAAAAAGGAACAGAGCATTTCTTATATTGAAGCATTGGCAGAAGCAGGAGAAGCCTTTTTCCAAGCAAATGATCGAAACGGTTTATTAAAGGATTTGATAGAGAAAGCAGATTTTGCTTCTTATGATCATGAGCAGATTCGTAAAGCGTTTCAGCTCGCCGTATTGAAAGGTCAAAAGGATATTTCTCATCCAAATCGCCAGATGACACCAGATACGATTGGACTGTTTGTCAGCTATTTGGTGAACAAATTTTTAGATGGTCAAAAAGAGCTTGTAGTCTTTGATCCAGCAGCGGGAACAGGAAACTTACTTCTTGCTGTTTTAAATAATCTCACTGCAGAAACAAAACGCGGCTTTGCGTCTGAAATTGATGATGTGCTCATTAAAATTGCTTGGGCGCAGGCGAATTTAGAGGAGAAAGAAGTTGAGCTTTTCCACCAGGACAGTCTTGAGCCGCTTCTGATCTCACCGGCAGATGTCACTGTATGCAGTCTCCCAGTCGGCTATTATCCAAATGATGAGCGTGCAGCAGACTTTGAATTAAAGGCAAAAGAAGGACATGCTTTTGCCCATTATTTATTCATTGAACAAAGCCTTCGCTACACAAAAGAAGGCGGCTTCCTATTCTTCATCATTCCAAATGATTTGTTTGAAGGAAAAGAGAGCGTACAATTAAAGGATTTCATCAAAGATCATGCGTATATGAATGCGTTAATTCAGCTGCCAGTGTCCATGTTTAAGGATAAAAAACACGCCAAAAGCTTATTTGTGATGCAGAAGAAAAAAGAAGGGCTGGAAGCACCAAAACGAATGCTGTTTGCCAATCTTCCATCTTTCTCACAGAAGGAAGCAATGGTCGGTGTGATGAGAAAACTAGACCAGTGGTTTATAGAAGAAAAAGAAACGAAAGAATAGCCAGAGTGATTTCTGGCTATTTTACTATTCAGAAAATAACGACTTATTGATGTAAGCGATAACAGTTTGAAGGTGCACTTGAAATGCAAAGTTTTCAATGTTTAAATGAAAAAGTCAGATATTTTTCGGACTTATCGTTAAACTATAAAAGACCCGTCAAACAGGTTGAATATAGCACCGGAAAAAACGTGAAACCTTATATAACAACTGAGTAAAAGGAGCGACAGTAATGTCCAAAATTATTGCAATCAACGCAGGAAGCTCATCTCTTAAATTCCAATTGTTCGACATGCCAGAAGAAACCGTTTTAACAAAAGGGCTTGTTGAAAGAATCGGAATGGACAACAGTATCTTCACGATCTCTGTAGATGGAGAAAAGAAAACAGAAGTGACAGATATTCCAGATCACGCAGTAGCGGTCAAAATGCTGCTTGAAAAACTAACTGAATTTCACATCATCAAAGACTTTAATGAAATTGATGGCGTAGGACACCGCGTTGTTCACGGCGGAGAGAAATTCAGCGATTCTGTTCTTTTAACTGATGAAGTGATCAATGACATTGATCAGCTTTCAGAGCTTGCACCACTTCACAACCCTGCAAACGTTGTAGGAATCAAAGCATTCAAACAAATTCTGCCTGACGTACCAGCGGTTGCTGTGTTCGATACAGCATTCCACCAAACTATGCCAGAGCAGTCTTACCTATACAGCCTTCCGTACGACTACTACAAAAACTTTGGTATTCGTAAATACGGATTCCACGGGACAAGCCACAAGTTCGTTACAGAGCGTGCAGCAGAGCTATTAGGCCGTCCACTAGAAGAGCTTCGTCTGATTTCTTGCCACCTTGGAAATGGTGCGAGTATCGCAGCAGTTGAAGGCGGAAAATCAATCGATACATCTATGGGCTTTACACCACTTGCTGGTGTTGCAATGGGTACACGTTCTGGTAACATTGACCCTGCCCTTATTCCATTTATTATGGAAAAAACAGGACATACTGCTGAAGAAGTGCTTTCTACTTTGAATAAGAAGAGTGGTCTTTTAGGTGTGTCTGGTCTGTCAAGTGACCTTCGTGATATCGAAGAAGCAACAGAAGAAGGAAACGACCGTGCAGAAGTTGCTCTTGATATTTTTGCGAGCCGTATTCATAAATACATCGGCTCTTATGCAGCTAGAATGAATGGCGTAGATGCGATCATCTTCACAGCTGGAATCGGTGAAAACAGTTCAGAAGTAAGAGCACGTGTACTTCGTGGTCTAGAATTCATGGGCGTTTACTGGGATCCATCCCTAAACAACATGAGAGGCGAAGAAGCATTCATCAGCTACCCGCACTCACCTGTAAAAGTAATCGTCATCCCAACAAACGAAGAAGTAATGATTGCAAGAGACGTTATGCGTTTAGCGTAATCAAGTTTGAGAAGCTCTTTTCCAATAAGGAAAAGAGCTTTTTTCTGTTAAAAGCAGCATGCTATAATGTTGTCCAATATGAAGCAAAAGGGAGCGGTGCGAAAGATGAGCGTGACAGAACATAAACGTGAGGCGAAAGAAAGGCTTTATGTGAAAGTCATTACGGTCAGTGATACAAGAACGAAAGATACAGATAAAAGCGGCCGTCTGATGATTGATTTGCTCAAAGAACAGGGACATCTTGTTCTTGCATACGATATTGTAAAAGATGATATAGGATCGATTCAAGACGCTGTGCTGGAGGGAACAAGCGAACCGAAAATAGATGCCGTCTTGTTAAATGGCGGCACAGGAATTGCTGCAAGGGATGTGACCATTGAAGCAATCACCCCTCTTTTTTCCAAGGAACTGCCTGGCTTTGGCGAAATCTTCCGCATGCTCAGTTATACAGAAGACATAGGTTCAGCTGCTATTTTATCCAGGGCAACGGCAGGGGTCGTCAATCAAAAGGCTGTCTTTGCCACGCCGGGATCTACCGGAGCCGTTCGTTTAGCCATGACCAAACTCGTGATTCCAGAGCTTCCTCATGTCTTACGAGAGCTTGAAAAGGATCAAAAATAGCCCAAAATGACTCTGCCAAGAAAATTTGGCAGAGTTTTTTTCATAAAGGGGTTGAAAAAACAATTTTTCCTTGTTACAGTGTATACATACTAAATGCATGTTTATAAATTAAAACTTATTTTTATGCAAAAACATTCACAGAATCAAAACAAGCGAGAGGAGCTTTTCAATCATGTCACAAAATAAAAAAGTCGTATTAGCATATTCCGGAGGTCTTGATACCTCTGTTGCAGTTAAATGGTTACAAGAGCAAGGATACGAAGTCGTTGCTTGCTGCTTGGACGTAGGTGAAGGAAAAGATTTAGCATTCGTTCAACAAAAAGCACTTCAAGTCGGAGCTGTTCAATCATACATGATTGACGCAAAAGAAGAATTTGCTGAAGAGTTTGCGCTCACTGCATTACAAGCACACACAATGTATGAAGGAAAATATCCACTAGTATCTGCACTATCCCGCCCGCTTATTGCAAAAAAATTAGTGGAAGTGGCAGAAAAAGAAAATGCAGTAGCAGTTGCTCATGGATGTACTGGAAAAGGGAACGACCAAGTTCGTTTCGAAGTATCCATTAAAGCATTGAATCCAGACCTAGAAGTTCTTGCACCAGTGCGTGAATGGAAATGGTCTCGTGATGAAGAAATCGATTATGCACAAAAACACGGTATTCCAATTCCGATTAACTTAGACAGCCCATATTCAATCGACCAAAACCTTTGGGGCAGAAGTAACGAATGTGGCATTTTAGAAGATCCTTGGGCTGCGCCGCCAGAGGGTGCATACGATCTGACAAATCCACTTGAAAAAACGCCTGACACACCTGAAATCATTGAGATCACGTTTGAAAAAGGAAAACCGACTGCGATTGATGGTATCCAATATTCATTATCTGATCTCATCCTTCATTTAAATGAAGTCGCTGGTCAGCATGGTGTAGGCAGAATCGATCACGTTGAAAACCGTCTTGTTGGCATCAAATCCCGTGAAGTGTACGAGTGCCCAGGTGCTGTCACACTTCTTAAAGCACATAAAGAGCTTGAAGACTTAACGCTTGTCAAGGAAGTGGCACACTTTAAACCAATCGTTGAACAAAAAATGGCTGAATTAATATACAACGGCTTATGGTTCTCACCGCTTAAAGAAGCACTAGATGCATTCTTACAAGAAACACAGCAGAACGTAACGGGTGTTGTACGTGTGAAACTATTTAAAGGTCATGCCATTGTAGAAGGACGTAAATCACCATATTCACTTTATGATGAAAATCTAGCAACTTATACAAAAGCAGACGAATTCGATCATGATGCAGCTGTAGGATTTATTAACCTTTGGGGCTTACCGACAAAAGTAAACAGCATCGTGAATAAAAAGGAGCAGGTTAAAGCATGAAAAAGCTTTGGGGAGGCCGATTTCAAAAAACACCAGAAAAATGGGTCGATGAGTTTGGCGCGTCCATTCATTTCGACAAACAATTAGTCAAAGAAGATTTGACCGGCTCCCTTGCTCATGCAAGTATGCTGAATAAATGCGGTATCCTCGGCGATGAGGAGGCCGCTGCCATCAAAGACGGACTAAATACGCTCATGAAAAAGGCAGAGGCGGATGAACTGGAATTCTCAGTCGATTATGAAGACATTCATTTAAACCTTGAAAAAATGCTCATTGATGAGATTGGTCCGCTTGGCGGCAAATTGCACACAGCGAGAAGCCGGAATGATCAGGTTGCAACCGATATGCACTTATATTTGAATAACCAAGTCGAGCATATTATTGAGCTGATCTCTTCCTTTCAAACGGTGCTTGTAGAAAAGGCAGAACAGCACGTTGAAACAATTTTTCCAGGATATACGCACCTGCAGCGTGCACAGCCTATTTCGTTTGCCCATCATATGCTCGCCTATTTTTGGATGCTTGAGCGTGACAAAGCGCGCTTTCAAGATTCATTGAAGCGAATTAACGTGTCTCCACTTGGATGCGGAGCGTTAGCAGGAACGACATTCCCGATTGATCGTGAATATACAGCAGAGCAGCTTGGCTTTGACCACATTTACGAAAACAGCCTCGATGGTGTGAGTGACCGGGACTTCATTTTAGAGTTTTTATCTAATAGCAGCCTTGTGATGATGCATCTCTCACGTTTTTGTGAGGAAATCATTTTATGGTGCTCGCAAGAATTCAAATTCATTGAACTCGATGACACGTATGCAACAGGCAGCAGCATGATGCCGCAGAAGAAAAACCCGGATATGGCTGAATTAATCCGCGGGAAAACAGGCCGCGTGTATGGCAATCTGATGGGGCTTCTCACGATTATGAAAGGCTTGCCGCTTACGTATAACAAAGACCTGCAAGAAGATAAAGAAGGCATGTTTGATACAGTGAAAACCATCGCTGGCAGCCTGCAAATTTTCACAGGCATGATTCAAACGATGACAGTGAACGAAGATGTCATGAAAAAGGCAACAAAAGAAGATTTCTCAAACGCAACAGAAGTGGCAGACTACCTTGCGAAAAAAGGCATGCCATTCCGTGAAGCACACGAAATCGTTGGCAAGCTTGTGTATACATGTATTCAAAAAGGCATCTATCTAAGTGATCTTCCTTTTGAAACATTTACAGAAGCAAGCGAACTTTTTGAACAAGACATTTACACAGTTCTTGACCCATATGTTGCTGTTGAAAAAAGAACAAGTGCAGGCGGAACTGGATTCAAACAAATTCAGCTCGCTTTAGAAAAAGCAAAAGCCTGCCTGGCATAACTTATCAAAACCATTCGTTTATACGGATGGTTTTTTTGTCATGGAAAAAGGAGATTGATGATCATTGGAGAAATGAAAGCATACCTGCGTCAAGCAGAAGAGGGAGTGACAGCAGATCATGAAGAAAACGCTTGAGGCTTTGTTTCATCAACCAATCGTATCAGTGAAAACGTTAGGAGAACAATATGACGGACGGGTTAATGATGTGTGGCTGATCTCCTTACAAGATAAAACGGAATATGTAGTCAAATCTCCTAAAACTGCAAGAGAAGAAAGTGAATTTGTGTTTGGGATCAAGATGATCTATGGAGTAGATGACCGTACTGTACAAGAGCATATCGATCAAATCAATCAAAAGTTGTCTCATATGAATTCTTCCTTTCATATTCCAGAAGTTGTTCGTAAAGTGAAGAAGGCAGGGAGACATTTTTATGTAATGGAAAAAGTAGAAGGAACAACTTGTACATCTTTTGAGGGACGTTCATCAGACTTTTATAAGGATTATGGGAGGAAACTAGCACAACTTCATTCATATCGTATTGACTTTTTTGGTGCAGTCTACGGAGCTGAAAAGAAGCATTTGAGAGAATTCCATGCTGTGTTAAAAAAGGCTGTATCCAAACTCATAGACCGCTATTACGCTGATCAGCCTGAATTTCACTGTTATGCAGAAATTGTGCTGCAAAAGATCGAAAAGCTAAGGACGCCTGATTCAGCCAGTCTTATTTTAATTGATTTAGATCCGTCTCAATATATTGAAAATGATGATCAAGTGACGAGTTTAGTTGATACAGAATATGTCGTATATGGACCAGCTGCGTTTGATTTTATTGCATTGGAATACCTTTTGACGAAAGAAGCTGCCCGCAATGTTCAATTGGGTTATGAAAAGATTTGCCCGCTTCCTCGCGATCTTCATGAGGTGAGAGAATGCTATCGTTTTGTTTCGCTGCTGCTCGATATCCATGGCTCTTGGGATTTGAAAAAGTGGATGAATCACCCTATACTGTTTGACTCATATCGATAAAGGGTTCATAAGTGCGCCAGATGCCGGTTTATAGTAAAGTAAAGATAACAAAAGAAACACGTGAACTTGCAACCTTTGCTTTAGGAGGAGATTGTGTGCGACACGCATTAATAACAGCGGGTTCTAAAGGACTTGGCCGGAAAGTCACCGAGTCTTTACTGAATATGGGGTATTCTGTGACAGTGAATTATCGAAGTGATGATGAAGCTGTCCGGCAGATGAAAGAAGAACTACAGCAGTACGAAGATAAGCTTCAATTTGTCCAAGGTGATGTGACAAAAAAAGAAGATTTAAAAAACATGGTAGAGCTGGCAGCAGAGCGATTTGGGCGGATTGATGCCCTGATTAACAATGCTGGCCCTTATATTTTTGAACGAAAAAAACTGGCGGATTATTCTGAGGATGAATGGTATCAAATGATGGAAGGCAACCTATCAGCAGTATTCCATTTGTTCCGAATGGTCATCCCAATGATGAGAAAACAAGGCTTTGGCCGCATTATCACTTATGGCTTCCAAGGTGCAGACCATGCGCCAGGCTGGATGCACAGATCAGCCTTTGGAGCGGCAAAAGTGGGCCTTGCGTCATTGACGAAAACCATTGCGATTGAAGAAGCCGAAAATGGTATCACGGCCAATATGGTGTGTCCAGGCAAAATCGTTGGAGACATGAAAGAATCGACAATAGAGGAAGCCCGTCAAATCAAAGACGATGAAACGCCGATAGGCAGGTCTGGCACTGGAGAGGATATAGGACGTATCATCTCATTTCTATGCGATGACCGTTCAGATCTTATTACAGGGACCGTCATTGAAGCAACAGGTGGTCTTAACGTGATTCACAGGCATTAAGTTTTTCAGCTTTTTATAGAGGGAATAAATGATATGAGATCAAAAATTGAAAGGTGGATATACTCACATGAAAGCTACATATCATGGACATTCAGTTGTACACATTGAAACAAACGGATACCATATTTGGATTGATCCATTTTTAAATGGAAATAAGCACACAGAGATCAAACCGCAAGATGTGAAAGCGAATGTCATTTTACTGACACATGGACATGGAGATCACATCGGCGACACCATTGAAATGGCTAAGAACAATGATGCACTTGTTGTCGCGCCTTTCGAACTTGCCACGTATTTAAGCTGGCAAGGGGTGAAAACGCACCCGCTTTCTATTGGAGGCGGCCGTGAGTTTGAATTTGGTAAAGTGAAGCTCACGCAAGCGTTCCATGGTTCAGCTGTCATTGATGAAGAGGCACAGACGATTACGTATACAGGGATGCCATCAGGTATTTTATTTACCGCAGAGGGCAAAACCATTTATCATGCTGGAGACACTGCACTCTTTTCAGATATGAAGCTGATTGGTGAACTGAATCATATTGAGCTCGCATTCCTTCCAATTGGTGATAACTTCACGATGGGACCGGAGGATGCAAGAATCGCAGCAGAATGGCTGCGGGCAAAACAGGTCGTTCCGATTCACTACAGCACATTCCCGCCAATTGAACAGGATCCGCATGCATTTGCAGACAGCCTGCATGGCGGCGTCGGTCATGTGTTAAACAGCGGGGAATCAATCGAGATTTAATCCTCATATGAATAAAGCTGGCACACAAATGCCGGCTTTTTTTATTTGCCTTCATCTGCTGAAAGAAAAGACAAATTGCTATTAAAAGCCTCCTGCCCTTATAATGAAACATAGATGAAAACGCTGAAAACAAAAAGGGTGAACGGGATTGGCGACAAAGCATGAGCAAATTTTATCGTATATTGATTCATTAGATGTCGGGGAGAAAATCTCTGTCCGGCGCATAGCGAAAGAAATGAAAGTGAGTGAAGGCACCGCTTACCGGGCCATCAAAGATGCTGAAAATAAAGGATTCGTCAGTACCATTGAACGAGTCGGCACCATTCGAATTGAACAAAAGAAAAAAGAAAATATTGAAAAACTGACATATGCAGAAGTGGTCAATGTCATTGATGGCCAGGTCCTTGGAGGACGCGCCGGATTACATAAAACGTTAAACAAATTTGTCATTGGAGCGATGGAGCTGGACGCAATGATGCGCTATACGGCTGCTGGCAACCTGCTCATCGTCGGAAACCGAATCAATGCCCACAGACAGGCATTAGAGGCAGGGGCGGCTGTGCTGGTCACAGGCGGATTCTCAACAGATGATGAAATCATTCAGCTCGCAGATGAGCTGGAGCTGCCGATTTTATCGACAAGCTACGATACATTTACCGTAGCGGCCCTCATTAACAGAGCCATTTATGACCAATTAATTAAAAAAGAAATTGTGCTTGTAGAAGATATTTTAACGCCGATTGAACGCACCGTGTATTTATCACCAGAGGATAAGCTTGAAAAATGGTATGAAAAGAATTATGAAACTGGCCACGGCCGTTTCCCGGTCGCAGATGATCAAATGAAGATTCACGGAATCCTCACCTCAAAGGATATTGCGGGGCATGACCGCTCCACACCGATTGAAAAAGTGATGACGAAAAATCCACTGACGGTCATTGGCAAAACATCTGTCGCCTCAGCTGCACAAATGATGGTGTGGGAAGGCATTGAGGTGCTGCCAGTTGTGGATGATCATGCGAAGCTGATCGGTATGATCAGCCGTCAGGATGTGCTCAAGGCGCTCCAAATGATTCAAAAGCAGCCGCAGGTCGGAGAAAAGCTGGATGATGTTGTCTCAAGAGGGTTTAAAGAAACCGATACAGAGAAACCAAAAGCGGATGCGGTTTATCAATACGAGGTTACCCCGCAAATGACGAATCAGCTTGGAAACATTTCATATGGGGTGTTCACACAAATTTTAATCGAATCTGCCAACCGCTTCTTAAAATCTCATAAAAAGGGCGAACTGATCGTCGAGAGTCTCTCTGTCTATTTCTTAAAACCGGTCCAAATGGAATCCACAATCCAGATTAAGCCGAATATTTTAGAAGTAGGGCGCAAGTTTGGAAAGCTGGAAGTGGAGGTTTATCACCAATCGAATATCGTAGGCAAAGCGATGCTGATGGTGCAGCTGATGGAGAGGGGATAATGATAAAAAGGGCGAACTTATGTCGCCCCTTTCCTTATTACGCGTGATCTTTTTCGCCTTCCTTTAAGAAGAGCGGAAGGTAATGCTTGTAGGCTTTATACCCAGCCCACGTACTGCCGATACCGACGGCAACAAAAATAAATCCGATGACAAATGCGAGTGACGAGCGGTTTAAAAATAATTGATTCACACCGAAGAGCAGGACAAAGCAGCCAAGTGCCATACTGGATTTCGCCGACCAGAATTTTTTCTCGACTGGCCGGTTCGTACGGACATTTTTTGCTTTGTAGTATAAATAAAACATGGCAGAACAAATAATAAACACAATCAAAACAAGCATGTGCCAAGCCTCCATTGTAAGTGGTTACAACCCTATTTTAAACGTAAATAGGCTTGCTTACTAGAATAAATTGTCTATTCCTCACTTTTCCGTCACGATAGATTATGATTTAATAATAAAAAGAGTATCGCATGAGAAGGAGTTTTTATGAAAAAAGAACTGATTAGAACCATATCATTATATGACACCATCATCATCCATAGACATGTAAGACCAGATCCTGATGCGTATGGATCGCAGTGCGGCCTTACGGAAATCTTGCGTGCCACCTATCCAGAAAAAAATATTTATGCGACAGGAACGCCTGAGCCATCCCTTTCATTTTTATATGAACTCGATGAGGTACCAGACGACGTGTATAAAGGGGCCCTTGTCATTGTCTGTGATACGGCCAATCAAGCAAGAATCGATGATCAGCGCTATTTAATGGGCGATAAGCTGATGAAAATCGACCATCACCCAAATGAAGATCCTTATGGTGATTTGCTTTGGGTGGATACAGAGGCAAGCTCTGTGAGCGAGATGATTTATGAATTGTACTTAGAGGGGAAAGAAGAAGGATATCAGCTGAATACAAAGGCGGCTGAATTGATCTATGCCGGCATTGTAGGAGACACAGGCCGCTTCCTTTTCCCAAACACAACGAAAAAGACACTCAAATATGCAGGTGAACTCATCGAATATCCATTTTCATCTTCAGATCTTTTCAATCAATTGTATGAGACAGATTTGAATGTCGTGAAATTAAATGGTTATATTTTTCAACATATTTCTTTGTCAGAGAACGGGGTTGCATCTGTTTTCATTAAGCGTGAAATTTTGGAATCGTTCCAAACAACAGCGCAGCAAGCCTCACAGCTTGTTGGGACACTAGGAAATATTGCAGGCATTAAGGCATGGGTCTTTTTTGTGGAAGAAAACGATCAGATTCGTGTTAGATTCCGCTCTAAAGGAGTCGTCATTAACACCATTGCGAAAAAATATCATGGCGGCGGCCACCCGCTTGCAGCCGGTGCGTCCATTTATGATTGGGCAGTAGCAGATGAGATTTTGCGTGATTTAGAGGAAGTATGTAAATCATCATCATAAGAGAGGAGGGATACTTAAGTCCCTTCTCTCTTTTTTGTCATGGAGAAAAGGGTTACTTGCATACAGGGATAAACCAGCAGCCGATGTCTGTTGAATCTTCATAGGCTTGGAGATTTTGATGCTTTAATTCTTTTTTAATTAAATGAGCCATCATTTCTGTCTCAGCATAGGCGCACATGCCGTCTTTGATCCGGCTTGCTTTGTCTCGTGCCATTTGACGATAGCTGTAAACCTCCATTGTCCTCACCTCTTTCTATTTAAGATTTCGTTCTACTTTTAGTGTATAAAAATGAAGCGTGAAAAGCGATCATTGAGGGCAGAAATTCATAAAAATTCCACAACCTCCTTATTCAGCAAATGAAATACGTACTTCAAGTGAAAGCTTCGTATAAATTGTCAGCTCTGTCACTTTCGCGCGATATGCCTTTTCCCGAATGGTATATTCTTTATTTTCCACTGTCCGTTTTAGTAATTCCTTTGTTTTATAGACACTTTCAATATCCTTTGTAATGACTTCTGAGATATCCTCCTTGACCTGATCTTCAAACTTTAGCGTATCTGGCTCTGGGATTTTATACTGCTCACGATTCACGAGATGAACATCTACGCTTTGAATCAGCAGCCGCTTCTTATTATCCTCATTTAACTTATGCAAATCTTCCCGATAGAGTGTGATTTGTTCTTTCAGACTGTCCATATGATGCTGCTGGCTTCTCAGCAGTGTCACTTGCTTTTCCTGAAAGGTTCCGTATGTAAAGAGAAAAATGAGCCAGCTTACAATCGCACCAAACATCATTCCTGCAAAAAAACGCTGCCAGCCTGGGCGTTTATACAGCTCCGGCACCCTCATGATGACACATGCTCCTGGGTGAGCCACGTAATAATGAGATACCCCGTTTGTGCACCGCCCATGGCAGAGATAATTAATAAAATCTGCTTGAAAATATCACGCGTGTTTCCTTCGAAAATGCCTCGTTCAAAGCTATAAACAGCATCGAATGTTCCGCCGATAGCGGCGACAAGCGCCCAAATCTTTAAACGGTTGGCAAGACTAGTAATAATGGATAAAGGCGGCTGACCAGATAAATACGCACCAACACCGCCTATGATAGCACCACCCAAAATGACCCCAAGGGCGATAAAATAACAGCTGATAAAATTCGGAATAAAAGCTTCCTTCACATCCATTTTGTCCACCTCACTCTATTCAATATATGGCGTGTGCTGGACAAGTATGAACGGACAGAAAAGAAAGAACATTTGTTTCTCATCGCATCGCGTTTTATAATGAAAGAATGACTTTAGACGAAAGGAGTGGATTAAGCATGTCTTATGTTCATCTTCAGGTCCACAGTGGATACAGCTTGTTAAGCAGTGCAGCTAAAGTAAAGGAGCTTGTGCTGAAAGCAAAAGAACTTGGCTGCAAGGCGCTTGCTCTTACCGATGACCATGTGATGTATGGCACGGTTGAATTTTATAAGGAATGTAAAAAACATGGCATCAAGCCGGTTATCGGTTTAACAGCTTCTGTCTTCATAGATGAACAAGAGACAGAGGCTTATCCCTTGGTACTCCTTGCAAAAAACAATGAAGGCTATCAAAACCTGATCAAAATCAGCAGTGTGCTGAAATCAAAATCAAAAGCCGGATTGAAAGAGAAATGGCTCAAAAGCTATCACCGCGGGCTCATTGCCATCACACCAGGCGCATCTGGGTATATTGAAACGCTTTTGCAGCATGATCAGTTAGAAGAAGCGCGTGAAGCCGCCAAACAATTGAAGCATATATTCGGCGAGGGACATGTGTATATCGCACTTCAGCCATTTCAGCAGGACGAATCGCTCGCCGGCAAACTGCGGGACGTCTCACAAAGTACGGACATTCCTCTTGTTGCGACGGGTGATGTTCACTATATCAATCGAGAAGACAAAATGGCTTATACGTGCTTAAAGGCGATTAAAGCAGGTAAGCAGCTTTCAGAGATAGAGGAAGACCGAGGAGAAAAGCATTTCAAATCTTTTGATGAAATGTTGGAATGGTATAGAGATGATCGAGAGCTGCTGACAAGAACGGTGGAGATTGCAGACCGCTGTGAAGTCGATTTAAATCTTGGGCAGACAAAACTTCCATCCTATCCAACTCCTGATCAATCAACAGCAGATCAGTTTTTACGCAGAGTGTGCGCAGAAGGGATGAAGCAAAGAAAGATTGCTTCAAATGACATGTATGTTAAAAGGCTTGAATATGAGCTGAGCATTATCCAAAAAATGAATTTCAGTGATTATTTTCTCATTGTGTGGGATTTTATGAAGTATGCGCATGACAAAGGGATTGTCACAGGCCCTGGACGGGGATCAGCAGCGGGTTCACTTGTTGCTTATGTTCTGTTTATTACGGATGTCGATCCGATCCGTCACGGTCTTTTATTTGAGCGTTTCTTAAATCCAGAGCGGATCAGTATGCCAGATATAGATATTGATTTCCCCGATACGAGAAGAGATGAAATCATTTCTTATGTAAAAGACAAATACGGAGACATGCATGTGGCGCAAATTGTCACGTTTGGAACACTTGCAGCAAAAGCTGCTTTAAGGGATGTTGGACGTGTGATGGGAATTGATTCAAAAGCAGCGGACCGTCTTGCCAAGCTGATTCCATCAAAGCCAGGAACGACGCTGAAAGAAGCGGTGACTGCATCTTCTGAATTAAAAACGATGCTTCAGCAATCCGAAGAGCTTCGAAAGGTCTTCCAAACTGCTTTAAAAGTAGAGGGCTTGCCAAGACACACCTCGACACATGCAGCCGGCGTGGTGCTGAGCGAAGAGCCGCTGACAGAGGTCGTTCCGATTCAAGACGGCCATGAAGGTGTGTATTTAACGCAGTACGCCATGAATTATTTAGAAGACCTTGGACTTTTAAAGATGGATTTCTTAGGGCTCAGAAACTTAACATTAATTGAATCCATTAAAAACCAGATTGAAAGACAGGAAAACGTCCACATTAACTTTAGTGACATTTCATACGAGGATCAGAAAACGTTTGAATTGTTATCCGCCGGAGATACAACTGGAATATTCCAGCTTGAATCACAGGGAATGCGACAGGTGCTGAGACGCCTGAAGCCGTCTAGTTTAGAAGATATCGTGGCGGTCAATGCCCTCTATCGTCCAGGTCCAATGGAAAATATCCCGCTTTTTATCGACCGAAAGCATGGCAGAGTCAAGGTCTCCTATCCTCATCCTGATTTGTATGACATATTAAAGGATACATATGGGGTCATCGTCTATCAGGAGCAAATCATGCTGATTGCAGCGAAGATGGCTGGTTTTCAGCTGGGCGAGGCAGATCTATTAAGAAGAGCTGTTTCGAAGAAGGATAAAAAGGTCCTTGATGAAGAGCGAAGCCATTTTGTTGAAGGATGCCTAAAAAAGGAGTATCCTGTTAACATTGCAAATGACGTTTATGACTTAATCGTCAAATTTGCAAACTATGGTTTTAATAGAAGCCATGCTGTTGCATATAGCATGATTGGCTTTCAGCTTGCTTATTTAAAAGCGCATTATCCGTTATATTTTATGTGCGGTCTTTTAACGAGTGTAATTGGAAATGAAGACAAAGTTGCTCAATATTTCTATGAGGCGAAGGAAAAAGGGATATCTGTGTTGAAGCCTTCTATTAATAAGAGTGAGTTTCCATTTACGGTTGAAAAAGGGGAGATCCGCTACAGCTTAAGAGCGATCAAAAATGTCGGAGTGTCAGCTGTAAAGGATATATACAGAGCAAGACAGGAAAAGCCGTTTGAAGATTTATTTGATTTTTGCGCAAGAGTATCACCAAAGAGTGTCAACCGAAAAACGATTGAAGCGCTCATTTTTTCAGGGGCGATGGATGAATTTTATCCCAATCGTGCTTCGTTATTAGCATCGATAGATATTGCGTTAGACCACGTGTCATTTTTAAATCCAGAGGATCAGCTGGACTTTCTTGGGGATACAACCTTCTCCATTAAGCCAAAATATGCGGAGATAGAAGAAATGCCGCTTGTTGACCTCCTGCAATTTGAAAAAGAGGCACTCGGTTTATATTTATCAAATCATCCAGTACAAGCGTACCGAGACCGCTTAAGAGAGAATGGTGCAGTGGAAATCATCAGACTTTCTTCCTATATAAAGCGTAAAATCTCAATGGGTGGTCTTTTGACAAAAGTGAAATCGATTCGGACAAAAAATGGACAATCGATGGCATTTGTTACATTTGGGGATGAAACGGGAGAAATGGAAGGCGTCGTCTTTCCAGAGCAATTTAGAAAGCTGTCCCCCTTACTTGAGGAGGGCACCATGCTTTATGTTGAAGGCAGAGTAGAGGTCAGAAATGACAGCAGTCAAATCATCGTGCAAGAAGCTGCTTTGCTGGAAGAGATGGACGCAAAAAGAAAAGAGTCTGTCTACATTCGGGTCAAAGAAGAGAATCATACGCAGGAGCTGCTAGAGCAAGTAAAACGAGTCCTCTCGATGCACAGCGGAGAAGCAGATGTCTATTTGTATTATGAGAAGCAAAAAAAGACGATGAGACTTCCAGATGCATACAAAGTTCATGCAAATCATGCTGTGATTTTCCAGTTAAAAGAGCTGCTCGGTGAACAAAACGTTGTGATTAAATGATGACAAATCGCCTGAATATGTTTTACAAATTCACCTATTGTGTTATCATTTTAAAGATTCTGTGTATTTAAAACTGCCAGTATGTGCTTATCAACTTAGCAAATCATTAAATCATTTTCCACTTGAAGGAGTGTTCATCACATGTCATTAAGAGAAGAAGCATTACATATGCACAAAGAGAATCAAGGCAAACTCGAATCAAAATCAAAAGTACAAGTGAAAAATGCGAAAGACTTGAGCTTGGCTTATTCACCTGGTGTTGCAGAACCATGTAAAGATATTTATGACGACACAAGCAAAGTGTATGATTATACAATGAAAGGCAATATGGTCGCTGTTGTCACAGACGGAAGCGCTGTTTTAGGGCTTGGAAATATTGGTGCAGAAGCATCTCTTCCAGTAATGGAAGGGAAAGCTGTATTATTCAAAAGTTTTGCAGGCGTGGATGCTTTCCCAATCGCGCTTGCAACGAACGATGTTGACAAAATCGTTGAAACAGTGAAGCTTCTTGAGCCGACTTTTGGCGGTGTGAACCTTGAAGATATTGCAGCACCTAACTGCTTTATCATCGAAGAGCGCTTGAAAAAAGAGACAAACATTCCAGTTTTCCACGATGATCAGCACGGAACAGCCATTGTGACAGTAGCAGGACTTGTGAATGCACTGAAGCTATCTGGAAAATCCATGTCTTCAATCAAAGTAGTGGCAAACGGCGCCGGGGCAGCAGGAATTGCGATTATCAAACTTCTTTATCATTTCGGTGTACGTGATATCATTATGTGTGATACGAAAGGTGCTATTTACGAAGGCCGCCCGAACGGTATGAATGCAGTGAAAAACGAAGTAGCTAAATTCACGAACCAAGACCGCAAAGAAGGTTCATTAGAAGAAGTCATTGAAGGTGCAGACGTCTTTATCGGGGTTTCTGTAGCAGGCGCTTTAACAAAAGAAATGGTTGGAAAAATGGCAAAAGATCCTGTCATCTTTGCTATGGCTAATCCAAATCCAGAGATCATGCCAGAAGATGCACATGCAGCAGGTGCAAGTGTTGTAGGAACTGGCCGTTCTGACTTCCCGAACCAAGTGAACAACGTACTGGCATTCCCAGGAATTTTCCGCGGAGCATTAGATGTACGTGCGACTCACATTAACGAAGAAATGAAAATCGCAGCTGTTGAAGCGATTGCGTCTCTTGTTTCAGATGAAGAATTGTCAGCTGAATATGTCATCCCTGCACCATTTGATGCACGCGTAGCACCAGCGGTAGCAAAAGCGGTGGCAAAAGCAGCAATGGAAACTGGCGTTGCAAGAATCAAGGTCGACCCAGAAGCTGTCGCTGAAAAAACAAGAAAATTAACGATTATCGGCGAATAATCAACTGGAAAAGTGTGCACGTTCTTTCTGAAACTGGAGGAAAAACGTGCACCATTTCCTCTCTTATGCGAAAAATTTTTCATCCGGAATGAGATTTTTTTGTAGACGTTCACAATTCAAACATATCAACTGCTCAGCGCCCCAAACACATACTCATTTCTCATCAATTCCCCACTGAAAAAATTGAATGAAGGATGACAGCGTTTGACAAAAAAAGTACAATAGTTTCGGTACAGTTATGACATGTCCTATAATAGTGGATGTGCGTGTAAAGAAAAAACCCTTCAAAAAGGGAGGTAGTCATTTGTCAATCAAGAATATTTTCAGTAAAAAGAAAAAATATGCATCTGTACCCTCTGAACAGGCAAGTCAAGATGTGCCTGAAGGCATCATGACCAAATGTCCGCAATGTAAAAAAATAATGCTCACCAAAGAACTAGATAAAAATTTACGTGTTTGTATGAATTGCGGCAGACATTTGCAAATGAATGCAAAACAGCGTATTGAAAGCCTTGTAGATGAAGGCACATTTGAAGAATTTAACGGGCACCTCATTTCAGCAAACCCGCTCGGTTTCCCAGGCTACGAAGAAAAGCTTGAGAAAGACAGAGAAAAGACATCTTTGAATGAAGCCATTGTCACAGGTAAAGGTGAAATTGAAGGCCAAAGTGCTGTGATTGCTGTCATGGATGCCACGTTCCGTATGGGCAGCATGGGATCCGTTGTTGGTGAAAAGATCACGCTGGCGATCGAGAAAGCAAAAGCGGACAAGGTGCCTTTTATTATCTTTACTGCATCTGGCGGAGCGAGAATGCAAGAGGGAATTCTTAGTCTCATGCAGATGGCAAAAACAAGTTCAGCATTAAAACTGTTCAGCGAGGATCAAGGTTTGATTATCTCTGTGATGACGAACCCAACAACTGGCGGTGTATCAGCTAGTTTTGCGTCTCTCGGTGATTACAATTTTGCAGAACCTGGTGCTTTAATTGGTTTTGCAGGACGAAGAATCATTGAACAAACGATTCGTGAAGACCTGCCAGAGGACTTCCAGACGGCTGAATTTTTAATGAAGCATGGACAGCTTGATGCTGTCATCCATCGTGCAGAAATGAAAGAAACACTAGGCCGAATCTTAGCACTACACAGCACAGGAGGTGAACGAGAGTGGCTGGAGAACTAGAATTTGAAAAACCTGTCATTGAACTTCGAGCGAAAATTGATGAACTGAAAAAGTTCACACAAAACTCAGAAATGGATTTAAGTGCAGAAATTGAGCGCCTTGAAACACGTCTGAGCAAGCTTGAAGCAGACATTTATACAAATTTAAAGCCGTGGGACAGAGTGCAGATTGCTCGGCATGCGATGCGCCCAACAACTCTCGATTACATTCAAGAGCTGTTTGACAACTTTTTCGAATGTCACGGTGACCGTTTTTATGGTGATGATGAAGCGATCGTTGGAGGAATTGCCACGTTTAAAGGCCTTCCTGTCACTGTTATTGGCCATCAGCGCGGTAAAGATACAAAAGAAAACTTGCGCCGTAATTTCGGAATGCCTCATCCAGAAGGCTATCGTAAAGCGCTGCGCTTGATGAAACAAGCAGATAAATTTAATCGCCCGATCATTTGCTTTATTGATACAAAAGGAGCTTATCCTGGTAAAGCAGCTGAAGAGCGCGGACAAAGTGAAGCAATTGCGAAAAACCTATTCGAAATGGCAGGACTTCGTGTACCAGTTGTCTGTATTGTCATTGGAGAAGGCGGAAGCGGCGGCGCACTAGGCTTAGGCGTAGGAAACCACCTATTCATGCTAGAAAACTCAACGTATTCAGTGATTTCACCTGAAGGTGCAGCAGCGCTGCTCTGGAAGGACTCATCACTTGCGAAAAAAGCTGCAGAATCAATGAAAATTACCGCTCCAGACCTAAAAGAATTAGATATTATAGATGATGTTATTAAAGAAGTGCAAGGTGGAGCACATCGAGACGTGAAACAACAAGCAGCTTACATGGAAAAAACATTAAAAAAGTCACTTACATCTTTGCTCAAACTAACACCTGAAGAACTAGTCGAACAAAGATATGAAAAATATAAAGCAATCGGGAAAGTATCGATTGAAAATCAATATATTGGGGTAAACTAAATAAACGTACAGCCATTTTGGCTGGCGTTTATTTTTTTTCATCTTTTTTCATGAAAACCGACTTCATGTAAGCGCTATTTGAAAATAATTTTCTTTTGTTTTCATAAAATTTGAAACGTCTGAAAACCTTGATATGATAAGGTTTATAGCACCTCCCTTCACAGATTTCAGAGAGATTTGCTTTCATGACGTTCTTAACTTTTGTTTAAAAACGGTTTATTTAATTGTATAATAAGTACGGTTTTAGAAATTCGTATTGAAAACATCCAAATTTGCTCATGATTGTTTTCAAGCAGTGGAAATGGTATGTTTAATTCATATATGGTCTCTGAGGTGAAAAAGATGAAGCGTATAGGAGTTTTAACAAGCGGTGGGGATTCCCCAGGAATGAATGCAGCTGTGCGCGCAGTTGTAAGGAAAGCAATTTACCATAATGTTGAAGTTTACGGTATTTATAATGGATACTCAGGTCTAATTAACGGTAAAATTGAGAAACTCGAAATAGGTTCAGTAGGCGATATCATTCATCGTGGAGGAACAAAACTTTACACGGCAAGATGTCCTGAATTCAAGACAGTTGAAGGTCGTGAAAAAGGAATTGAAAACTTAAAAAAATTCGGTATTGAAGGACTTGTAGTCATTGGTGGAGACGGGTCATTTATGGGAGCGAAGAAATTAACAGAGCTCGGTTTTCCATGTGTAGGTGTTCCAGGCACGATTGACAACGATATTCCAGGTACTGATTTCACTATTGGCTTTGATACAGCACTGAATACTGTCATTGATGCCATTGATAAAATTCGTGATACAGCCACATCTCATGAACGTACATACGTAGTGGAAGTAATGGGAAGACATGCTGGTGATATTGCCCTTTGGTCAGGTCTTGCGGGCGGAGCCGAATCTATTTTGATTCCTGAAGCAGACTATGACATGGACGAAATTATTGCTAGGTTAAGAAGAGGTCACGAACGCGGCAAGAAGCATAGTATCATCATCGTTGCAGAAGGCGTAGGCAGCGGTGTTGAATTTGGTAAGCGGATTGAAGAGGAGACAAGCCTTGAAACACGTGTATCTGTCTTAGGGCATATTCAGCGCGGAGGTTCTCCGAGTGCGTTTGACCGTGTACTGGCAAGCCGTTTAGGAGCATATGCAGTTGAGCTTCTTCTTGAAGGACAAGGCGGACGCTGTGTAGGCATTCAAAGCAATGAACTCGTTCATCACGATATTTTAGAAATCTTAGATAAAAAACATACAGTCGATAAAAATATGTACCGACTTTCACAAGAGCTCTCTATATAAAACGAGAAGACCTTAGGAGGAACAGTAATGAGAAAGACAAAAATCGTTTGTACAATCGGTCCAGCAAGTGAAAGCATTGAAAAGCTGACTGAATTGATTGAAGCAGGAATGAATGTAGCCAGACTAAACTTCTCCCATGGAGATTTTGAAGAGCATGGTGCACGCATTGAAAACATACGTAAAGCAGGTAAAACATTAGGCAAGGACATTGCGATCCTTCTAGATACAAAAGGTCCAGAGATCCGTACACGTACAGTTGAAAACGGCTCAATTGAGCTAGTCGCTGGTGCTGATCTTATCGTGAGTATGGAAGACATTGTTGGAAATACGGAAAAAATTAGTGTGACATACGAAGATTTAATTCATGATGTAGAAGTAGGCTCAACGATTCTATTAGATGATGGTCTGATTGGTTTAGAAGTAAAAGAAATTAACAAGGACCGCAAAGAAATCCTCACTAAAGTCATGAATACAGGCACGCTCAAAAACAAAAAAGGCGTCAACATACCTGGCGTCAGTGTGAACCTGCCAGGTATTACAGAAAAAGATGCCAATGATATTCTGTTTGGAATTGAACAAGGCGTCGATTTCATCGCAGCTTCTTTTGTGAGACGAGCTTCTGATGTTCTTGAAATTCGTGAGCTTCTTGAAAAGAACAATGCGACTGATATTCAAATCATCCCTAAGATTGAAAACCAAGAGGGTGTTGATAACATCGACGAGATCCTTGAGGTATCTGACGGTTTAATGGTTGCGCGTGGAGATCTTGGTGTAGAGATCCCGGCAGAAGAAGTACCGCTTGTTCAAAAAATGCTGATCAAAAAATGCAATCGTTTAGGCAAGCCTGTCATCACAGCGACTCAAATGCTGGACAGCATGCAGCGTAACCCACGTCCTACCCGTGCGGAAGCAAGTGACGTGGCAAATGCTATTTTTGACGGCACAGATGCGATTATGCTTTCTGGTGAAACAGCAGCAGGAACATATCCAGTAGAAGCCGTACAAACAATGCATAACATTGCATCACGTTCAGAAGAAGCACTAAACTATAAAGCCATTCTTTCTCGCAGAAGCGAAGAAGTAGAAGTCAGCATTACAGACGCGATTGGTCAATCTGTTGCCCATACAGCAATGAAGCTTGATGTAGCAGCCATTGTGACACCGACAGAAAGCGGACACACAGCAAGAATGATTTCAAAATATAGACCAAAAGCACCAATCGTAGCAGTTACTGCAAACGAATCAGTGGCGAGAAAGCTTTCACTCGTATTCGGTGTATTTGCAAAGAGCGGATCAAAAACGACGTCTACTGATGAAATGCTTGAGAATGCAGTAGAAAAGTCAATTGAAACAGGCTATGTAAGACACGGCGATTTAATCGTGATTACAGCAGGTGTGCCAGTTGGTGAAACAGGTACGACGAACTTAATGAAAGTATATGTTGTCGGTGACATCATTGCGAAAGGTCAAGGTATTGGCCGTAAATCTGCATTTGGACCGGTTGTCATTGCACAAAGCGGAAAAGAAGCAGAAGAAAAAATGTACGATGGTGCGATCCTGGTTGCAAACTGCACAGATCGTGATATGATGGGAGCTTTAGAAAAAGCATCTGCCCTTATCACAGAAGAAGGCGGTTTAACAAGCCATGCAGCAGTTGTTGGACTAAGCCTCGGCATTCCAGTGATTGTTGGTCTTGACAGCGCAACGACACTATTAAAAGAAGGCGAAGAGATTACAGTAGATCCAGCACGCGGAGCGATCTACAAAGGCCGTGCGAGCGTCCTTTAAATCATCCAAGAGGGGAGTTGTCTGACTCCTCTCTTTTTTTATGTTACACTAAAAAAAGTAAACAGCTTTCGATGAAAGATACCCCATGAGGTGATATGGTTGAAGAAATATTTTCTACTATTATTAATTCTGTTCCCTGCGGTGGAAATTAGTTTATTTTTAATCTCAAGTAAAATCATTGGCATTTTGCCAACCATGCTGCTCATCGTGCTGACAAGTGCCTTAGGTGCTTATTTTGCAAGAAAACAAGGTATAGAAGCCTTCCAAAAAGTGCAGCGAGATTTACAATATGGCAAGATGCCAGGGGGAGCGATTGTCGATGGTTTTTGTATTCTAATCGGCGGTCTGCTGCTGCTCATTCCAGGCTTCTTATCGGATCTCATTGGGGCTTTGCTGCTCATTCCGGTGACGAGAAAGGGAATCAAGCCACTCTTTGAACGCTGGCTTAGAAACATGTCTAATCGCAACCGCTACACGATCATTCGTTAAAGAGACCTTCAGCTGAAGGTCTCTTTTATTTTTGCAATCCATACCGAATGTACTCATAAATATCTCTGAAAACTCCTGCATTACGGAATGCCTGCCACACGACAAGGGCAGCAGGGCCAATCACAAGTCCTAGAAAACCTAACCATTTTAACCCGACAAATAGCGCCACAAGCGTTGCTAAAGGATTAAGTCCGATGGATTTGCTTAAGACTTTTGGCTCTGATATTTGTCTTTGAATGAGGACGACAATATACAAAATGCCCAGTCCAATGGCGAGGGAAAGATTTCCTGTCATAGCAGAATAAATGATCCACGGTAGAAAAACAGTGCCGCTCCCGATATATGGAAGTAAATCGACGAGCCCGATACATAGAGCGATAACGAAGGCATGCTTGACCTTTAAAATGATGAGTCCAATCAATACAATACCAATCGTCATGGCAACAAGCAGAAGCTGAGCCTTCATAAAGCCGGTAATGGCTTTTTTGATTTCAGATAAAATAGCGCGTGTATGCTGCATCCATTTTGCGGGAAAGATACGTGAGCCATATGTTTTTAACGTAAACCAATCTTTCGTGATAAAAAAAGTCGCCAGAGCAGAAAATAACAGTGTGGCTGCTGCATCAGGCAAAAGACCTAAAAAAGCCGGAATAAGCTCGAATGTTTTTGAAAGAAAAGACCCGATTTTTGCGGCCGCTTCATCACCAAGTGCTTGAATTTGTCCCAAAATCGATTCCTTTTGACCTGCTTGAAGCGTATTAAATTGGGCCGTCACATCATGATATAAAGGCAGAATCTTGTCTGTGAAAAATTGCTCTACAATCCCAATCATTTGATCAAGATGACGGGGCAGCACCTTTGCCAAATAAGCACTTCCTGAAATGATTTCCGCAACTAAAAGCGTCATTAAGCCGGCGGCTGCGACTAAAAAGAGCAAGAGCACAATGACCACAACAAATCCTCTTGGCATCCCGGTGATCTCTTCGATTTTGCAGACGGCAGGATGAATTAAACAAGACACGATAAGGGCGATCCAAAAAGGATATAAAAACGGAAAAGACTGATATAAAAAGACAACCGCAAAAACAGCAATGCTGATCATCATCAAACTTCGAAGAAAAATGGCCACATAGGCGTGATTCACACAATCCCCTCCAAAAAACAAGCATGTCCGATACTTCATTTTATTCAAAAAGATTAGTAATATGAAAAGGTCGCAATAAAAAGAAAGAAAGGAGCGGCGTATGTTTACTCAAGCAAATTTGTTTTTGGTTCTTTTACTCGTTATTGCACTTATTGCAAAAAACAATTCGTTAATTGTAGCAGTCTCTGTGCTGATCGCGATTAAGCTGATTGGCCTGGATCAAAAAATTTTCCCGGTTCTCCAATCTAAAGGCATTAATTGGGGGGTCACCGTTATTACCATTGCAGTTCTGGTCCCGATTGCAACAGGTGACATTGGATTTAAGCAGCTTGGAGAAGCGATGAAATCTTCCTATGCTTGGATAGCTCTTGGAGCGGGTATATTAGTAGCATTAATTGCAAAAAACGGGATTGTGCTACTCGAAAATGATCCGCATATTACGGCAGCGCTTGTGTTCGGTACCATTTTGGCAGTCAGCTTATTTAAAGGTGTGGCAGTTGGACCGCTTATCGGGGCTGGAATTGCTTATTTGGCGATGCAGGCTGTGAAATTTTTCAGCGGGTGAAAAGAGAGTGGTTCCTGCCACTTTCTTTTTTAAATTTTTTCTTGCGTGAGCTTTTGCAAAAAAACATAATTAAATATATTAAAAGAAGCAAAATCCCTTTATTCCATGCCTGATATGGGAGACTGGAAAAAAAAATATCAAAAAAAATTATAGTTAAACATTTAACAAATGTCTGATTATTGTTTATAATGGGAATAGGCTTAATTTTGAACTCATTGATCACACAAGAGATATGAGGCTAAAAGCGCTCTAACCGTATAGGTAAATGTAAGCATTTTCTTTTCTGAGCCTGCTATCTTATCCGGATTGGATAGCGCTTTCAAAAAGTGAGAATTCTGCAACGAAGGGGAATCTTTTTAAAAAGGGGAGATTGAACATGACAGCAACAAGAGGTCTTGAAGGTATCGTGGCAACAACTTCATCCGTAAGCTCAATTATTGATGATACTCTTACTTATGTAGGGTACAATATCGATGATTTAACTGAAAAAGCTACATTCGAAGAAATTGTCTACCTGTTATGGCACTTAAAGCTGCCGAATGAGCAGGAGCTGAGTGAATTAAAACAGCAGCTCAATGAAAATGCTCAGATTCCGCAAGAAATCATTGAGCATTTTAAATCTTATTCGCTTGATGGGGTTCATCCAATGTCTGCGATTCGTACAGCAGTATCTTTACTAGGTTTACTTGATGACGAATCAGAGATTATGGACAAAGAAGCGAATTACAGAAAGGCGATTCGCTTACAGGCGAAAATTTCTGGACTAGTCGCTGCGTTTTCACGCATCCGCAAAGGGCTTGAGCCTGTACAGCCAAAAGAAGAATACAGCTATGCTGCAAACTTCTTGTATATGCTAAATGGCGAAGAGCCGTCACCAGTAGAAATTGAAGCCATTGATAAGGCACTTATTCTGCATGCGGATCATGAATTAAACGCATCGACATTTACAGCACGTGTATGTGTTGCTACACTATCAGATATCTACTCTGGTGTGACAGCGGCTATCGGTGCGCTGAAGGGACCGCTTCATGGCGGCGCTAATGAAGGCGTGATGAAGATGCTTTCAGAAATTGGCGAAGTTGAAAACGTAGATTCCTATATTCATGGTAAGCTAGAGAAGAAAGAAAAAATTATGGGCTTTGGCCACCGTGTATACCGTCAAGGTGACCCGCGTGCAAAGCATCTAAAAGAAATGAGCCAGCGTTTAACAAACCTCACTGGCGAGCCGAAATGGTATGAAATGTCTGTTCGCGCAGAGGAAATCGTGACATCAGAGAAAAATCTTCCACCAAATGTTGATTTTTATTCTGCATCTGTATATCACAGTCTTGGGATTGATCATGACTTGTTTACACCAATTTTCGTGATCAGCCGATTCTCTGGATGGATTGCTCACATTCTAGAGCAATATGACAACAACCGTCTTATCCGTCCAAGAGCTGACTACATTGGACCTGATCTTCAAACCTTTGTTCCGATCAGTGAAAGAGACTAATGTTTATAGAATAAGCGGGGGCTGATTTCAAAAGGCCAATCAGCCTCCATATCAACAAAAAAACGAATCACGTGAAAAACTTCTTTGTTTGCAGACATCAAGCCAAGAAGTTTCAAATATTCACTACATAACCTGGGAGGTAATATCATTGTCACAAGGCGAAAAAATTACAGTTACTGGCGGCGTATTGAATGTACCAAATAATCCAATTATCCCGTTTATTGAAGGGGACGGAATCGGTCCTGACATTTGGAAAGCAGCATCAAGAGTACTTGAAGCAGCTGTAGAAAAAGCATATAAAGGTGAAAAGCAAATCACTTGGAAAGAAGTATATGCAGGTGAGAAAGCTTACAATAAAACTGGAGAGTGGCTTCCTGAGCAAACGCTTGAAGACATTCGCGAATACTTAATTGCGATTAAAGGGCCACTAACAACACCAATTGGCGGAGGAATCCGTTCATTAAACGTGGCACTTAGACAAGAGCTTGATTTATTCACATGCTTGCGTCCTGTTCGCTGGTTCAAAGGGGTACCTTCTCCTGTGAAACGTCCAGAAGACACAGATATGGTGATCTTCCGTGAGAACACAGAAGATATCTATGCTGGTATCGAGTATGCAAAAGGTTCAGACGAAGTGAAGAAGTTAATTGACTTCTTGAAAAACGAATTAGGTGTGAATAAAATCCGTTTCCCAGAAACGTCAGGTATCGGAATCAAGCCAGTTTCTGAAGAGGGAACATCCCGTCTTGTCAGAGCGGCTATCCAATATGCAATTGACCAAGGCCGTAAATCTGTGACGCTTGTTCACAAAGGAAACATCATGAAATTTACAGAAGGTGCCTTCAAAAACTGGGGCTACGAAGTGGCTGAAAAAGAGTTTGGCGACAAAGTCTTTACATGGGCACAATATGATCGTATTGTAGAACAAGATGGAAAAGATGCGGCAAACAAAGCGCAAAGTGAAGCAGAAGCTGCTGGCAAAATCATTGTCAAAGACAGCATTGCAGATATTTTCCTTCAACAAATCCTAACTCGTCCAGCTGAGTTCGATGTTGTGGCTACAATGAACTTAAATGGAGATTACATCTCTGATGCACTTGCAGCTCAAGTTGGTGGAATTGGTATCGCACCAGGTGCAAACATCAACTACGAAACAGGACACGCTATTTTTGAAGCGACTCACGGAACAGCACCAAAATATGCTGGTCTTGATAAAGTGAATCCATCTTCTGTTCTTCTATCAGGCGTGCTTTTACTTGAGCACCTTGGCTGGCAGGAAGCAGCTGATCTAGTGATTCAATCTGTTGAAAAAACAATTGCATCTAAAGTCGTCACATACGATTTTGCTAGATTAATGGATGGCGCAACAGAAGTGAAATGTTCTGAGTTTGCTGACGAGCTCATCAAAAACTTGTCTTGATTCTTAAACTTTAAAGTTAAAGGGGAAAAAGGAAATGGCAAACAAGCGTAAAAAAGTATCTGTCATCGGAGCAGGTTTTACAGGAGCAACTACAGCATTTCTAACGGCTCAAAAAGAATTAGCGGATGTCGTATTAGTTGATATCCCGCAGCTTGAGAACCCAACAAAAGGGAAAGCTCTTGATATGCTGGAAGCAAGCCCTGTTCAAGGCTTCGATGCGAACATTACAGGCACTTCTAACTACGAAGATACAGCCGGTTCTGATGTCGTGGTCATTACGGCAGGAATTGCAAGAAAGCCGGGAATGAGCCGTGACGATCTCGTGTCAACAAATGAAAAAATCATGCGCAGCGTGACACGCGAAATCGTTAAATATTCTCCAGAAGCCATTATTGTTGTGTTAACAAACCCTGTTGATGCAATGACATATGCCGTTTATAAAGAATCAGGATTACCAAAAGAAAAAGTCATTGGACAATCGGGCATTCTTGATACAGCACGCTTCCGTACGTTTGTTGCTCAAGAATTAAACCTATCTGTAAAAGATGTGACGGGCTTTGTGCTTGGTGGACATGGCGATGACATGGTTCCGCTTGTTCGTTACTCTTACGCAGGCGGTATCCCGCTAGAAACATTGATTCCAAAAGATCGTATTGATGCGATTGTTGAAAGAACAAGAAAAGGCGGCGGCGAAATCGTAAACCTATTAGGTAACGGTAGTGCCTATTATGCACCTGCTGCTTCACTAGTAGAAATGGTTGAGGCGATTCTAAAAGATCAGCGCCGCGTGATCCCAACGATTGCATACCTTGAAGGTGAATATGGCTACGAAGGCATTTACCTTGGTGTACCAACAATCGTAGGTGGAAACGGCCTTGAGCAGATCATTGAGCTTGAGCTGACAGAAGAAGAAAGAAGTCAGCTTGACCGTTCTGTTGAATCTGTTAAGAACGTCATGAAAGTATTGTCTTAATATGAAAAAAAGAAGGCTTCTCTTATGAGGGGCCTTCTTTTTGTTTACAAAACCAATCTTGTCGAAATTTTAAATTGTCCTCTTGTTAAGCTTTCGTTAAAATGAAAGAGAAAGCATGACTTCTCGCTTTTCACATAAGATACAAAAAAAAGGATGCAGGGGAAATCACTAATTGGAGGCACAACATGAATAAAAAAATATTAGTTGTGGATGATGAAGAATCGATTGTAACACTTCTAAGCTATAACCTTGAAAGGGCGGGCTATGATGTCGTCACAGCAAGAGATGGGGAAGAAGCGCTTGAAAAAGCAGCAAGTGAACAGCCTGATCTCATTGTATTAGATTTAATGCTTCCGAAAATGGACGGTATTGAAGTGTGCAAACAACTGAGAATTCAAAAAATGATGTTCCCTATTTTAATGCTGACAGCAAAGGACGATGAATTTGATAAGGTGCTCGGTCTTGAACTTGGAGCCGATGATTACATGACAAAGCCATTCAGTCCTAGAGAAGTGGGTGCTCGGGTAAAAGCCATCTTGAGAAGAGCGCAGCAATCTCAGCCTGTCCCCGCGCAAGAGGAGAGGGAAGAGGTCATTGCAGACCAAATTAAAATTGGTGAACTGCGCATTTTACCAGAACACTATGAAGTCTACTTCCAAGAAGAACGCCTAGAGCTTACGCCGAAGGAATTTGAACTGCTGCTTTATTTGGCCAAGCATAAAGGACGTGTCCTCACACGTGATCTGCTGCTAAGTGCCGTTTGGAATTATGACTTTGCAGGTGACACTCGTATTGTGGATGTACATATCAGCCACTTGCGGGACAAAATTGAAAAGAATACGAAAAAACCAACATACATTAAAACCATTCGCGGCTTAGGCTACAAATTGGAGGAGCCAAAGCCAAATGAGTAAAATTCGAACCCGCCTGTTTTCGGGACTTATTTTTCTCCTTTTTATTGTGTTTGTTGCACTTGGCCTTTTTTTGGATCACATGTTCCATGTTTTTTATGAAACTAAATTAACGGAACGAATGGAAAATGAATCGAGCTTTCTTCTTTCTTCCATGGATGGTGATGATCTGCAGGCGAAGCAAAACAAGGAGATCCTCAATCAGGCAAAGCAGCATCTCGATATGAATGCGTCAATTGTGGACCTGAAGGGGAATATCATACATACAACAGGTCAAGCGGAGCAAAGGGGCATCATTCAAAACACACTGAACAATGAACGCCTTCAAACAAAAGGAGTCGTCATTGAGGATGAAAAGGATGCGCTGTTTCATTACGCAGTCCCTATCCTGAAACAAAATGAACCGGCAGGCTATTTATTTCTCCATGCGTCATTCCAGCCTTTAAATGAAATTGACGGCCAGCTTTGGCTCGCATTAGCCGTTTGTCTTGGAACGGCGATTATTATTATCGTTTTCTTTGGATACCGCATGTCGATGAAATATGTAAAACCGATAGATTATGCCACAAAGGTAGCCAAACAGCTGGAACGAGGGAACTATGATACCAATCATTATGAAGAGCTCATCATTGAAACAAGTGAGCTTAATACATCAATGAAGCGCCTGGCAGAAAGCCTTCAAGAAATGACAAGCACTGGGGAGATGCAGCGAGACCGTCTGCAAACAGTCATTGAAAACATCGGAGCAGGGATTATTTTGATTGATAAGATGGGGTATATTAACCTAGTCAATCGAACTTTCCGCAAGCAGTTTAAGGTGCAAAAGCACATTTACATGCACAAGCTGTATCATGAAGCATTTACACATGAAGAAATTATTGAGCTGATTGACGAAATTTTCATGACAGAAACGAAGGTGCGGAAGTTTTTACGCCTGGCCGTTGACATTGAACGGCGCTACTTCCAGGTGGATGGTGTTCCCATTTTAAGTACAGACGATGAATGGAAAGGAATAGTCCTTGTGTTTCATGACGTGACAGAAACAAAGCAGCTGGAGCAGATGCGAAAAGATTTTGTCGCCAATGTGTCTCACGAGTTAAAGACACCGATTACGTCGATTAAAGGATTCTCTGAAACTCTTCTTGATGGAGCGATTGATGACAAAGAAGCGCTGACACAATTCCTTTCCATCATTCTAAAAGAGAGTGTCCGTCTCGAAACACTCATTCAAGATTTACTCGATCTTTCCAAAATCGAGCAACAGCATTTCAAACTGAATATTCAAGACGCCAATGCGACAGAAATCATTCAAGAGATTGAAGTCCTTTTAAAACAAAAGGCCGCAGAAAAAGGCATTCAACTACAAGTGCGTATCCCGAAAGAGCCTGTCTATGTGATGGCAGATCCGCTGAGGTTAAAACAAATCTTCCTCAATCTCGTGAACAATGCCCTTACCTATACACCAGAGGGAGGGAGTGTCACCATTTCGGCAAGACCGCGGAAAGGCGCCTATGAATTTGATGTAGCAGATACAGGAATCGGCATGAAGAAAAGCGAGATTCCAAGAATATTTGAGAGATTTTATCGAATTGATAAAGATAGAAGTAGAAATTCAGGCGGTACAGGACTTGGTCTTGCCATCGTCAAACACCTTGTGGAGGCGCATGAAGGGACGATTTCGGTCCATAGCAAACAAGGTAAAGGAACGACTTTTACAGTGAGCCTGAAATCAAAATAGGGAAAAAAGGAAAGTCGCGTTAAAATTTACATGATCTTTACAATGGATTCATGTTTAGTTAAACAATCATTGGTAGGATGAATAGGAACCCCTTCATCCAAGGAGCCAATTTTGTAAGGACGAAAACACTTGTTGTTTTCGTCCCTTTTTTTATGCAGGCTCGACTATTTTCTTTTCAAAATAAACTTTGATAAAATGATGATACAATGTGTGAAAGAGACGGCTGAAATGGCTCAGCCGATGGAGGATTAAAACATGACAGACAAAAAGAAATTAGTACTAGTGGATGGAAACAGTCTCGCTTATCGAGCCTTTTTTGCTTTGCCGTTATTATCAAATGATAAAGGCGTCCACACAAATGCCATTTACGGCTTTGCGATGATCTTAATGAAGATGCTCGAGGACGAGAAGCCAACCCATATGCTCGTCGCATTTGATGCGGGAAAAACAACGTTCCGCCACGAGACATTTAAAGAATATAAAGGCGGAAGACAAAAAACGCCGCCAGAGCTATCAGAACAAATGCCGTTCATCCGTGAGTTATTAGATGCCTATCAGGTGAAAAGGTACGAGCTTCCTCAATACGAGGCAGACGATATTATCGGGACATTGGCTGTGGAGGCAGAAAAAGACGGCTTTGAAGTCAAAATTTTCTCAGGAGATAAGGACTTAACGCAGCTCTCAACAGACCATACGACGGTGGCAATTACGAAAAAAGGCATTACAGAAGTAGAATATTACACACCGGCTCATATTGAAGAGAAATATGGCCTGCGCCCAGATCAAATCATCGATATGAAAGGTTTGATGGGAGATTCCTCAGATAATATCCCAGGGGTGCCGGGTGTAGGCGAAAAAACAGCGATTAAATTGTTAAAGCAGTTTGAAACGGTTGAAAACCTGCTTGAACATATTGACGAAGTCAGCGGTAAAAAACTCAAAGAAAAGCTTGAAGAATATAAAGAGCAGGCGGTGATGAGTAAAAAACTCGCAACGATTCTTGTAGAAGCGCCAATTGATGTATCAAGCAAGGATCTCGCATATGAAGGTCCTCATATGGATCAAGTGATCTCTCTTTATAAAGAACTAGGCTTTCAAACGCTGCTAGAGCGTCTAGGAGAAGCACCAGAAACAGGTGAACAGGTCGAAGTAGAAGCATTAGAAGTGAAAAAAATGACCGAAGTAACGGATGAGATGCTGACAGATCAAGCTGCTCTTGTGGTAGAGCAGCTTGGAGATAATTATCATGAAGCAGATTTGATTGGTTTTGCGATCCATAATGAAAATGGTGCGTTTTTTATCACGAAAGAAGATGCGCTTCAATCAGACGCATTTAAACAGTGGGTACAGGATGAAACGAAGAAGAAATGGGTCTTTGATTCAAAAAGAGCAGTTGTCGCCCTCAGATGGCATGATGTCGATCTAAAAGGTGTCGATAACGATGTCCTGCTCGCTTCCTATGTCGTCAACCCTCAGAAATCGTATGAGGACGTCGCAAGTGTGGCGAAGGAATATGGTCTTAACATCGCTCTTTCTGATGAAAAAGTGTACGGAAAAGGAGCAAAGCAGGCGATTCCACCTGAAGATGAACTGAAGGAACATCTTGGACGAAAAGCAGCGGCGATCTCTGCTCTGCATGATTTAACACTTGAAGCGTTAGAAAAAAATGATCAGCATGAACTATATGAAGACTTAGAGCTGCCGCTTGCCCTCATCCTAGGTGAAATGGAATCCCTTGGGGTAAAGGTAGATATTGAGCGCCTAGAGAAGATGGGTGAAGAGTTAACGAAAAAGCTGAAAGAATATGAAGAAACCATTCACCGCTTAGCAGGTGAAACATTTAACATCAATTCTCCTAAACAGCTTGGCGTGATTCTTTTTGAAAAATTAGGACTGCCGATTATTAAAAAGACAAAGACGGGCTACTCGACATCTGCGGATGTTCTTGAAAAGCTTGAAGATAAGCACGAGATCATTCGGTCTATTCTGCATTACCGCCAAATTGGAAAGCTCCAATCGACCTATGTGGAAGGCTTAATGAAAGTAACGCGCAAGGATACCCATAAAGTGCATACACGATTTAATCAAGCGCTCACGCAAACAGGAAGACTAAGCTCGACAGACCCAAACCTGCAAAACATCCCAATTCGTTTAGAAGAAGGACGAAAGATTCGACAAGCATTCGTTCCATCAAAAGAAGGCTGGCTCATGTTTGCTGCTGACTATTCTCAAATTGAGCTGCGTGTACTCGCTCATATTTCTCAGGATGAGAATTTAATCGAAGCGTTTACGAAAGATATGGATATTCACACGAAGACAGCGATGGACGTGTTCCATGTCTCAGAAGAAGAAGTGACTTCCTCTATGAGAAGACAAGCCAAGGCTGTCAACTTCGGTATTGTATATGGGATCAGTGATTATGGGTTATCTCAAAACCTTGGGATCACAAGAAAAGAAGCAGCTGCCTTTATCGAACGCTATTTAACAAGCTTTAAAGGCGTGAAAACCTATATGGAAGAGATCGTGCAGGAAGCGAAACAAAAAGGATATGTCACGACGCTTCTCAAACGCAGACGGTATATCCCGGATATCACAAGCCGTAATTTTAATATCAAAAGCTTTGCCGAACGAACAGCCATGAACACACCGATCCAAGGAAGTGCAGCTGATATTATTAAAAAGGCCATGATTGATATGGCGCGTAAATTAAAAGAAGAAAACTTGCAGGCAAATCTTTTATTACAGGTGCACGATGAATTGATTTTCGAAGCGCCGAAAGAAGAAATTGCCATACTCGAAAAAATTGTTCCTGAAGTCATGGAAAATGCACTTCAGCTAGATGTGCCGCTAAAAGTTGATTTTGCTTCAGGGCCATCTTGGTACGACGCAAAATAATAGAGAGAGAAAAAGGAGCGAGGAGCATGCCGGAATTACCAGAAGTTGAAACCGTCCGGCGCACACTCAAGCGGTTAGTCGAAGGAAAGACGATTGAAACGGTCAATATCAAATGGCCAAATATCATCAAACGTCCTGGGGAGCCGGAAGAGTTCGCAAGAAGGATGGTAGGAGAAACGATACAAACCATTGAAAGAAGAGGAAAGTTCCTGCTCTTTCATTTAGACCACTACGTAATGGTCTCCCATTTAAGGATGGAAGGGAAATACCGTGTACATGAAGCGCATGAGCCATACGATAAACATGTACACGTCGTCTTTACGTTTACAGACGGTACTGAGCTTCGGTATCATGATGTGCGTAAATTTGGCACGATGCATTTATTTCAGCCGGGTGAAGAAGAAAAGGAACTCCCGCTCTCACAGCTGGGATATGAGCCTTTTGATGATCAATTCACTCCGGAATATTTATGGGAGCAATTGAAAAAAACATCCCGTGTGGTTAAAACAGCGCTGCTTGATCAAAAGATTGTCGTGGGACTAGGTAATATTTATGTAGATGAGGTTTTGTTTAAAGCAGGCATTCATCCAGAAACAAAAGCGAATCAGCTCAGCCTTGAATCGTGCAAAGTGCTTCACAGGCATATTATCGATACACTTCAAGTAGCGGTAGATGCAGGAGGAAGCACGATTCGCTCATATATCAATTCACAAGGTGATATTGGAACATTTCAGCTGCAGCTTCTTGTGTATGACCGGCGGGGAGAGCCTTGTCAAACATGCGGAAGCATCATTGAGAAAACAGTAGTCGGAGGGCGCGGCACTCATTTTTGTGTGACCTGCCAAAAGCGTCCTCAATAAAAATCAGCCATCAGCATGCTTCCTTTTTGCTGTGCATACGATAAAAAACATTCATTTTTCAGCAAGGTGTAGACTGACACACAGCCCACCTGCTCTTCATATAGTGAAGAAGAGTCTAAGGACGCCTAGAGACTCTTGATCATCGTTGCATGAACAGAAAGGAAGAGTTCAGGTATGATTTCGATTTCGCTCCTGTTTTTAGCTATTGCAGTCAGCATTGACAGCTTTTCTGTAGGATTTACGTATGGACTTCGTAAAATGAAGATTCCATTTAAAGCGATTGTCATTATTGCGTGCTGTTCAGGGATTGTGCTGCTCATTTCCATGCTGATTGGCAGCCTGCTGACGACATTCCTCCCTGTCTCAGTGACAGATAAACTTGGTGGAGGCATTTTAATCGCCATTGGACTTTGGGTCCTTTATCAATTTTACAAACCAGCGAAAGAGCGTGATTTGCTTCTTCATGAAAAGACATTGCTCAATGTGGAAGTGCAATCGCTTGGTCTTGTCATTCAAATTTTGCGAAAGCCGACAAGTGCAGATATTGACCGTTCTGGGACGATCAATGGAATAGAAGCGGTGCTTCTTGGGATTGCTTTATCCATTGATGCATTTGGCGCAGGGATTGGCGCTGCGATTCTAGGCTTTTCTCCAATTGTCATGAGTATCACTGTGGCCGTGATGAGCTCACTTTTTGTGTGTATCGGGCTCCGTTCCGGTCATTACTTGGCCAATTGGCGCTGGATCGATAAACTTGCATGCTTACCAGGGCTTCTGCTCATTTTAATTGGGGTGTGGAAGCTGTAAAGGAGGAAATCAATTGACGCTTGTCATTGGATTAACAGGCGGGATTGCTAGTGGAAAAAGCACCGTCTCGCAAATGATAAAAGAGCAGGGCATCCGGGTCGTGGACGCAGATGTCATTGCAAAAGAAGCAGTTGCCAAAGGAACACCAGCTCTTCAACAAATCGTTCAAACCTTTGGTGAGGATGTTCTCCTGCCGAATGGGGAGCTGAACCGGCAGCAGCTAGGAGCCGTCATTTTTTCTGATGAAGAGAAAAGAAAGCAGCTGAATGCGATTGTTCATCCTGAAGTGAGAAAAGAAATGCTCAAACAGAGAGATGAAGGGGTTAGTCAGAAGGAAACCTTCGTTGTCCTCGATATCCCGCTTTTATTTGAAAGTCAGCTTGAAAGTCTCGTCGACCGCATCATTGTGGTGTATACAACGCCCGAATTGCAGCTGTCGCGGCTCATGAATCGAAATGACCTCAGCGAGGAAGAAGCGCTGAATCGTATTCACTCTCAGCAGCCTCTTGAGGAGAAATGTAAAAAAGCAGACCGCGTGATAGAGAACACACAAGATCTCGCGTTTATTAGAAAGCAATTGCAGAACATATTAAATGAATGGGAACATACAGATAAGTAAGAGTACATACACGTACTCTTCTTTTTTTATGCTTTATTCTGATTTCCTTTGAAAAGAACAGCCCTTTTTAGAAAATATACGTTTATATACTGGCAATTACATTCTAATGTGATATACTAATTTCATAAATAAATTTATTGAGTATAACACATAATAGAGGAGTGACCTGTTCATGAAGGTAAAAGCAGCGATCAATGGGTTTGGCAGAATTGGACGCATGGTCTTCAGAAAAGCAATGCTTGATGATCAAATTCAAATTGTAGCGGTGAACGCAAGCTATCCTGCCGAAACGCTAGCACATTTAATTAAATATGACACAAATCATGGACGTTACGAATGTGATGTGACAGCAGAAGATGACGCCTTGATTGTGAATGGCAAAAGAGTTCTTTTGCTTAATAATAGAGACCCGAAGCAGCTTCCATGGGGAGAGCTTGGGATTGATATCGTCATTGAAGCAACAGGTAAATTTAATTCAAAAGAACAAGCGATGGGCCATATAGATGCCGGAGCGAAAAAAGTCGTTCTAACAGCTCCAGGTAAAAATGAAGACATTACGATTGTGATGGGTGTCAATGAGGATGATCTTGATCCTGAAAAGCACGTCATTATTTCAAACGCATCTTGTACAACAAACTGTTTAGCACCAGTTGTGAAACTGTTAGATGATGAATTTGGCATCGACAATGGTTTAATGACAACGGTTCATGCTTATACAAATGATCAAAAAAATATCGATAACCCGCATAAGGATCTGCGCCGGGCAAGAGCATGTGCTCAGTCCATTATTCCAACTACGACGGGTGCCGCTAAAGCGCTTTCTTTAGTGCTTCCGCACATGAAAGGGAAATTACACGGACTTGCACTCCGCGTACCAGTTTCCAATGTGTCGATGGTTGATCTTGTCGTTGACTTGAAAAAAGATGTCACAGCAGAAGAAGTCAATGCAGCCTTCTCGAATGCATCTAAAACATCTCTTGCCGGTATTTTAGATTACACAGATGAGCCGCTTGTCTCTACGGACTTTAACACAAATCCTTATTCAGCAGTCGTTGATGGACTGACAACGATGGTAATGGAAGGGAGAAAAGTGAAAGTTCTTGCATGGTATGACAATGAATGGGGTTATTCATGCCGAGTGGTTGACCTTGTAAAGTTTGTCGGCGCACAGATGAAAGAGCTGTCTGCTGTTTGAAATGAAGAAGACGATCGTCCCTTTTCAAGAAATGAGAGAAAATCCCACTAAAAACACAGCTTGCAAAATGGGTCTAAACAAAGTATACTATTTTTCGTGAACTTCTTGTTCGCAGACTCATTCGGGTATACTTAAAGGGTTAGGACCTCTTAGGACTAACTTTCCCCCGTGGTATATGTCCGGTCCGGCTGCTTAGAACTTCACTCTTTCATTCTTGTTTAAAGGGGGGTCCATGATGGAAACAATCGGACGTCACGTTATCTCCGAGCTATGGGGATGCGACTGTGATAAACTGAACGACATGGATTTTATTGAAAAAACGTTTGTAAATGCAGCTTTGAAATCAGGAGCTGAGGTAAGAGAGGTTGCTTTTCACAAATTTGCACCTCAAGGAGTAAGTGGAGTTGTCATTATTTCTGAATCTCATCTGACAATTCACAGCTTTCCTGAACATGGTTATGCGAGCATAGATGTTTATACTTGCGGTGACCTAGATCCGAATATTGCAGCAGATCATATCGGAGATGAATTAGGTGCTGAAACAAGAGAAAACATCGAAATTCCTCGAGGCATGGGACCTGTACAAGTAAAACAGGCACAAGCCAAAGCACTGTAAACATAAAAAAGATTGCAATGGGAGCTGGCCAAAAGCATTGAATGCCTTTGTGTTATGCTCCTTTTTATATTTTTTTGATAAAAAATCCAACATTCCCCAGCTTGTCTATACTTTTGTTCTAGGAAAACAAAGGTTTTTTTTATAAAATAAAGAAAGAGGCATTATGGCAAAGGGGATACGTGTATGACTTTAAGACAAAAGTTTAAGCGATTCATGTCAAACCATACAGAAACATCTGACGAGCATCCAGTGTCAGAACTGAAAAGCCATTACTACAAATCGACGAATGCACAAGTTTTTCAAGCGGTGGAAACCATTCTTTCCCGAAGCGATTCTTATCAAGTGACATCTGTTTCAGCAGAACGAGGTGAAATCAGCGCAAACATACGATTGCCGAAAAAAGCCTTTCTCGTGGCGACTGTCATTTCAATTCGTCCTTTTGAAACAGCTGTCGATTTTAATGTGACAACAGAAACGGCCCTGCCAACAGATTTCGGCTATAGTCAAAAGACCGTTCTGTCCCTTTATGATGAACTAGACAAACAACTTCCAAGAATAGATCGGAGCTGATGAAATGAAATGTCCCACATGTCAGCACCTTGGCACAAGGGTGCTTGATTCAAGACCAGTAGATGAAGGGAAATCCATCCGTCGTAGAAGAGAGTGCGAAAGCTGCCAATATCGCTTTACGACGTTTGAAAAATTAGAAGAATTACCGCTGATTGTGGTGAAAAAAGAAGGGATTCGAGAAGAATTCAGCCGGGAAAAAATGCTGAGAGGACTCATCAAAGCGTGTGAAAAGCGTCCTGTCGCTTTAAAGCAGCTGGAGGATGTCTGCTTTAATATCGAAAAAGAACTGCGCAATCAAGGCATGTCAGAGGTGAAAAGCGAGCTTGTAGGTGAAATGGTCATGGACGAGCTGGCGAAAATTGATGAAGTGTCTTACGTCAGGTTTGCCTCGGTTTATCGGCAGTTTAAAGACATCAATGTTTTTATTGATGAATTAAAAGATCTATTAAAGAAAGAACGCTAAAAAGAGCTGGAGATTCTTCATGCTCTTTTTCCTGCGTAAAGCGTAAAACGTAAAAAGAGTGTACAATGGAAACAATCGCAATTCATGGGGAGGATCAGCATATGACAGAGCATTGGAAGGAAGTGCTAGCCGTCGATCCGTATGTCGTCAAAAGCGCTTCATTGCTCGGTGACATCGATAGACAGCTCATCACTCTTTTATATCAGCCGCTTATTGGCATGTCCGCTTTCAGCTTATACATGACGCTGTGGGGTGAGCTGGAACAAAATCGTATGTGGGGGAAACCTGCACCTCATCGGCAGCTCATGGTCATGCTGCAGACGAATTTAAATGATATTTTTGAGGAACGTTTAAAGCTTGAAGCGATCGGCTTACTCCGCACATATGAACAGGAAACGGAAGAAGGCAGACTGTTTACATATGAGCTTGTACCGCCGCTAAGACCAGATGAGTTTTTCCAAGATGGTATGCTGAATGTCCTGCTGTACCATCGGGTTGAGAAAGCAAAATATATGCAGCTGCGTGATTATTTCTCCTATCCAGGTGTTCCTGCAGAAGCAAAGAACATTTCACGGTCGTTTGAAGAAGTCTTTCACGTATTGCAGCCAGGCGAGCGCAAGATGACAGAAGAAATTCATCAGGCGTCATCGCTTGATCAAGGCTATGAATATGTGACCGTTGGATCGAGTCAGCCGGCACCGCTCTCAGACGAATCCTTTGATTTCGATCTATTATTAGCAGGTATGTCTGACATGATGATTCCAAGAAAGGCTTTGACAAAGCAGGTAAAAGAAACAATTAAGAAGTTAGCTGTTGTATACGGCATCACCCCGCTTCAAATGCAAAATATTGTAGCAGGTGCATGCGGTTCGGATCAAATGATCTCAACAGAAGAGCTGAGAAAAGCAGCAAGAGACTGGTACCAAATTGAATACAGAGGCGAACAGCCAAAGCTGATTGATCAAAAACAGCCAAGACACTTGCGCCAAGATGCTTCAAAGACGCCGGCGGCTGATACTCCAGATGCAAAATTGATTGAAAAACTGGATCATATTTCGCCTAGAGAGCTGCTAAAAGACATGGCAGATGGTATTGAGCCAACGTATGCCGACTTAAGAATTGTCGAAGATATCATGCTCGAGCAGCAGCTAGAGCCAGGTGTCATGAATGTTCTCATCTACTATACATTACTCAAAACAGATATGAAGCTGTCAAAAACATATATGCAAAAAATCGCCGCTCATTGGGTGAGGAAGAAAATCAAAACCGTAGCAGCGGCCATGAAAATTGCCAAAGAAGAGAACAGACAAATGACAGAGTGGGCGCAGCAGAAAAAGCAGCGCAGCCCATATGGTACAGGAAAAGTTGTCCGGGAAGAGAAACTGCCTGACTGGATGAAAGAAACCGAAACAAAAGAACAGCCGGCAAAAGAGCAAACGGACAATCTGTCTACAGAAGACCTCGAACGAGAAAAAGAAAAACTGTTAGATCAGTTTAAAAATATGAAAAAGTACAATGCACATTAAGGTGAGGTGAGATGGGATGAAACCGATCGGTCGTTCATTTGAACAGCTAAAAGGACGAGTAGATTTTCGCGTGAGATACAATCAGATTAAAGAAAGTGTGTTATCTGATGAAGATGTGAAGGCTTTTTTACAGAAGCATCAAGAAGAGATACATGAAGACATGATCAATCGCAGCTTGAACCGGCTCTTTGAATATGTGCAGCAGTCGAAGGGCTGCTCTTACTGCTTAGATGACGAAAACGTTAATGCGATTTTAGATGGGTATCACCCGAAGCTTGTGATCAAAGGTCAGAGTATTGATATTGAATATTCTCCTTGCCCAGTCAAGCTGCGGCTCGATAGACAGAAGAAACAGCAAGAGCTGATGAAAAGCATGTATATTCCGCAAAATGTCCTTCAAGCGACGTTCGCTGATCTGAACGTTGTGGGGAGACAAGAGGTCATTCAAAAAGTAGGTCAATTCCTCCAAAGCTATGATGAGACTGGAAAAGGAAAAGGCTTGTATTTACACGGAAAGTTTGGAGTAGGAAAAACGTATATACTGGCAGCTATTGCGCAGCAGCTAGCGGAGAAAGAATACCCATCTCTCCTTGTTTACGTGCCTGAATTTGTAAGAGAGTTAAAAAATTCATTAGCCGATCATACGCTAGAAGAAAAGCTGAATATGGTCAAGTCCACTCCTATTTTAATGCTTGATGATATTGGGGCAGAATCGATGACAAGCTGGGTGCGGGATGAACTGCTCGGTACGATCTTACAATACCGTATGGCAGAGCAGCTGCCGACATTTTTCTCTTCTAATTTCTCACCAAACGAGCTGAAGCATCACTTTACGTACTCACAGCGGGGAGAAAAAGAAGAGGTCAAAGCCGCTCGTTTAATGGAACGGATTCTCTATTTAGCAGAGCCAGTGTTGCTCGAAGGAGAAAACCGCCGTCATTTATAAAAGCGTATGTCACCTGAAGGAGGAGCAAATGAAATGAACAAAAGAAAATGGCTGCTTTTTCTTGTGATTGGCATTCTTGCTGCTGCGCTGTGGTGGCTGAATAAACAGCATCTTCAGCTGGCGCCAAAAGATGTGAAGAATTGGGTGCTTCAATTTGGAATGCTGGCTCCCTTTGTTTTTCTTTTCTTATCTCTTTTCCGCCCGTTTGTTCTCGTCCCGATTACGGTCTTTTCTTTGGCGGCAGGTTTGGCATTCGGCAGTGTCCTTGGGACGATTTATGCCCTCATTGGAGCGACAGCCGGGGCAACAGGCTCTTTCATGATTGCTTCAACCTTTCGTGCAAAAAAGAAGGAAACGGAATCAAACAGCCGAAAGCTGAAAGCGGTGACGTCCCGCATTCAGGAGCATGGATTTCTTTATATTTTGTTATTGCGTATTGCACCGATTCACTTTGATTTTGTCAGCTATGCGGCAGCTGCTTCACGTGCAAATTATCGTGCATTTGTGACAGCCACCTTTTTAGGCTTAATACCGGGGACAATTGCGTTAAATGTTCTCGGCTCAAGCTTTGTCAGCGGAAATTATGCCGCCTTAGTGGTTGTTTGTTTGATTTATTTGATCTTTATCTCTGTTCCACTCATTTTAAAAAGAAAGATGCCTGATTTATTTTAGGCGTCTATTTTTTATGTTCCCCCCATATATATGTAACAGATGTCGTTAGGGGGGACAAACATGCTTGAAATAATCTTTGAAGATGAATATGATACCGCCGCTTTTTTACATCTTGCTGAACACTTAGACAGTCGGCATCACATGTCAATTCAACAAGGGAAAGACCGGCTTCTCATAGAGGCGAAGGAATCCGAAGAAGCACTTGAGCACATTGTGCGGCCATTACTGGTTCACTTTTTTTTGGAATGCAAAGAAAATGAGCGCATGCGCAGCATCCTTGAAAACACCTATTTGTTTAAAGATCCTGAAGAGCAGCACCAAATTCTTTCCATCGCACACAGTATCATGAACGGGGACTTAGATGATATTCCCGGCATTCAGCAAGACCCGTCAAGAGAAGCCCTTTTAAGAAAGGAGCTTGAAGCGATTTCTTTACAGCAAGGCGTTTTTTCAATTGGTTCATTTATGACATTTAGACTGTCAGAGTATGACCGAAGGCTGAAGAACTATGTTGAAGTGTCCATTGAAGAATACAAAATGGAGCAAGAGTATCAAAATTTCATTCAATCACTTCGAGACTATGTGATGGCAAGAGAGCCTAGGCTCGAAAAAGTACATGTTGTGCATCAGGACCGCCTGGTGATTTGGGAATTTCGCTACGCTTCTGAGCGTGATCAAAAACAATACATAGACAGACAGTTTGTAAGAGAGCATCCAATGTATATTGATTCGCAGCTGATTGCACCGCTTGTCTCCATTGCACCGCAAAAAATTGACCTATTTACAAATGATACAGGTCACTCGATGGTGCAAACCATTCAAAATATTTTTCAAGAAAGGGTCGAGGTGTTCCCGTCTCATTCATTCCAAGAGCAGAATGTTCAATTTGTACATGCTCATTTCAACAAGAAAAGTGAAAAGCTTTCTTGATTTTCACGAAAAAACGTTTTATAATACGGTGTAACTTCATACAGAGACCGTATTGATAAGGACATGAACAAATGAACACCCGCTTAAAGAGAGGGAAGCCGCGGCTGAAAGCTTCCTAGCAGAGGACCATTTGCTTTACCACCTTTGAACATCAGCTGTGAACTTTTTAGTAATGGCTGACGGGAATTCCCGTTATCGAACCGCAAGCCGTATTTGCTTATGAAAAAGCAAGCTGCAAATACGGGAAAAAGGGTGGAACCACGATTCCGTTTATTCAACCTCGTCCCTTTCCAGGGGGCGGGGTTTTTATATTGCCAAAAAAAGGAGTGACCAGAGATGTCAGAACAAATTCAACTTACATTTCCAGATGGAGCAGTCAAGGAGTTTGACAAAACAGCTACAACAGAAGACATCGCGGCATCAATTAGCCCGGGCCTAAAGAAAAAAGCACTTGCCGGTAAATTGAACGGTAAAGAAATAGATCTGCGTACGCCGCTATTAGAAAGTGGAACAATCGAGATCATCACAGATAAAAGTGAAGAAGCACTCGACATTATGCGCCACAGCACAGCTCATTTGCTAGCGCAGGCGATCAAACGTCTGTATGGAAAAGAGCATCACGTTCAGTTTGGCGTAGGTCCTGTCATCGAAAATGGCTTCTACTACGATGTGGACATCGATGTTGCAATCACACCTGAAGACTTACCAAAGATTGAAAAAGAAATGAAGAAAATCATTAACAGCAATCTGCCAATTGAGCGAATTGAAGTATCAAGAGAAGAAGCGAAAAAGCGCTTTGAAGCGATTGGTGATGAATTAAAGCTTGAACTGTTAGAGGCGATTCCAGAAGGTGAAGCTGTGACGATTTATGAGCAGGGGGAATTCTTTGACCTCTGCCGCGGGATTCATTTGCCGTCTACAGGAAAAATCAAAGAGTTTAAACTGTTAAGCCTTGCCGGTGCATACTGGAGAGGCGACAGTAACAACCAAATGCTTCAGCGTATTTACGGAACAGCTTTCTTCAGCAAAGAAGATTTAAATGAGCACTTACGTCTGCTGGAAGAAGCGAAAGAACGCGATCACCGTAAGCTTGGAAAAGAGCTGAAACTGTTTGCGAATTCTCAAAAGGTTGGTCAAGGACTTCCGCTTTGGCTGCCAAAAGGCGCTACAATCCGCCGCGTCATTGAGCGTTACATTGTCGATAAAGAAGTGCGTCTTGGCTATGAACATGTGTACACACCAGTTCTTGCAAGTGTTGAATTGTATAAAACATCAGGACACTGGGCGCATTATCAAGAAGACATGTTCCCAGTAATGGAAATGGACAACGAAGATCTTGTTCTTCGTCCGATGAACTGTCCGCACCATATGATGATTTACAAAAACGAGCCGCACAGCTATCGCGAATTGCCAATTCGTATTGCAGAGCTTGGTACAATGCACCGCTATGAAATGTCAGGTGCCTTATCCGGCCTTCAGCGTGTTCGCGGTATGACATTAAACGATGCACACATCTTTGTTCGTCCAGATCAAATCAAAGACGAGTTCATCCGTACAGTTCGTTTAATTGAAGAAGTGTATCAAGACTTTGGCTTGAATGACTACACATTCCGCTTATCTTATCGTGATCCAGAAGATACTGAGAAGTATTTCGATGACGATGCGATGTGGAATAAAGCACAATCGATGCTGAAGGATGCAATGGACGAGCTTGGTCACGACTACTATGAAGCAGAAGGCGAAGCGGCATTTTATGGGCCGAAGCTTGATGTACAAGTGAAGACAGCTCTTGGAAAAGAAGAGACATTATCCACTGTACAGCTTGATTTCTTACTTCCAGAACGCTTTGATCTCACATATATCGGAGAAGATGGAAAGCACCATCGTCCAGTCGTGATTCATAGAGGCGTTGTTTCTACAATGGAACGTTTCGTTGCCTTCTTAATTGAAGAATACAAAGGAGCCCTTCCAACATGGCTGGCACCTGTACAATTCCAAGTCATCCCAGTTTCACCGTCTGTTCATTTAGACTATGCGAAAAAAGTACAAGAACGTTTGCAGCTTAAAGGTCTTCGTGTAGAGCTTGACAGCCGCGATGAAAAAATTGGGTACAAAATTAGAGAAGCGCAAATGCAAAAGATTCCGTACATGCTTGTCGTCGGAGATCAAGAAGCAGAAAATGGCGCTGTCAATGTAAGAAAGTACGGGGAACAAGATTCAGAAACAATGGATCTTGAAGCCTTTGTGAAACATGCAGTAGCAGAAGCAAAGAAATAATAAGCACAGCCAGTGATTCTCTTTAGGTCACTGGCTTTTTTCTTTTTGGAAAACACCTCCACTAGTGATCCAATTCCTAAAAAGAGACGTTTAGATAGTACAAAAGTAAGGGTAAGTATGTACTATTGGTTCGAGACAAATTGGGGGAATGAAAGCGATGATGCAAACAACAAACAATTTATCGTCACATGTATTGGAGCAATCAGCTGTTCTTCGTGCATTAGAGCACTCGCTGGCAATGATTGAATTTAATGTGACAGGTGAAGTTCTATGGGTGAACAATATTTTTGCAAAAGCCATGGGATATTCTAAAGAAGAGATGATCGGTCTTCAACATAGACAGTTCTGTCCTCCGCATATTACAGAACACACGAGCTATCACATGTTTTGGAAGCGTTTGAGAGAAGGTCAAGTTTTTCAAGAAAAAGTGCAGCGGATCACGAAAAACGGCAGCAGCTTATGGCTTGAAGCGACATATTCACCTGTTCGAGATGAAGAAGGAACTGTAGTAGGTGTTGTGAAAGTGGCGACAGATATTACGGAGAGAGAACATACAATGAAGCAAGTCGTAGAAGACTTAAAGGAGATGTCTGCAAAATTAATGGAACGAGCAGAAGTTGGCATTCAGCATAGTCAAAGTGTCAATGCCTCCTTTGATCATATAGCAAACGAAACCGATCAAAATATGAGCTTGCTAAAAGGATTAACCGAGCGGGTAGAGTCCATCAGCTCCATTGCTGCAAGCATTAACAGCATTTCTTCACAAACCCAGCTGCTCGCCTTAAATGCGGCAATAGAAGCGGCACATGCGGGTTCCTATGGAAATGGCTTTAGTGTAGTGGCAGCAGAAATTCGAAAGCTAGCGACAAATTCAAAAGAAGCGATCGTCAAGGTAGATCAATACGTGAAGGCGATTCATGCAGAAGTAGAGAAAGTCAGCAGCGGAACAAGCCGGGCAAAGACAACCGTGTTTACTAACCGGGATCTTGTAAAGCAGGCAAGTGAGGAATTCATCATTGTAGGAGAAGCAGCACGCGGCTTAGACCGGCAAGCGCAAAGTCTAGCGGCAATCATATAGCTCTAAGACTACAAAAACACCCAATCTCGTCGTCAGGAGAAGGGTGTTTTTTTGTTCTATTTTAATATATCAAACAATTCATGTAAGTCTTTGATTTCATAATCAGGCGTCACATCTGTTTCGTTTTTCTTGCCATGGCGATTGATCCAAACGGTTTGGATGCCAGCGCGAGATGCGCCGAGAATATCTGTTTTCGGATTATCTCCAACCATGATCACTTCGTCTTTTGTTAAGTTTAACAGCTGAAGGCAGTGCTCAAAGATACCCGGATCAGGTTTGCCTTTCCCGTAGTCTCCTGAAATCACAATTTCGTTAAAATAAGGGGCAAGCTCAGGAACACCTGCCAGTTTTTCCTTTTGAAGGCTAGGATCTCCGTTTGTTAAAAGGAGCAATTCGTAGCTGCCTTTCAGGCGGTTTAAAACAGGGTATGTTTCTTCATAGACATATGGGCGTTTTCTGCGCTCTGCTGCAAAGAAATCAGCCAAATATTGTCCAAATGCCTCATCGTCAATTCCCGCTGCCCTTAAGCCATTGGTCCAAGCGTTTTTGCGATACTCAGGTGCAAGGGCGTTCAGCTTTTGAAAGCCTTCGCTAATCGGTTCACTAAAATTCGACCACAGTCCTTCGAAAGGATTAATGCCGATCATGACAGTATAATCATATGTTTCATAGGAAGAGTACAGCTTTCTTGCTTCTTCACGTACAAGCTGTTCAAACGATTCTGGATCAAGTCCATATTTCTTTTCCGCTTCCCGGCAAGTTTCCTGAAAAGTTGCGTGAATGCTTTTTTCATCCCAAAGCAAAGTATCATCTAAATCGAAAAATACGGCTTTCATGATCTTCTCCCTTGTTATGTATGTGTTACCTTCAATTGCAAGTGACAGGCTCATGTTCATTTTACAATAGAAGAAGAGGGCAATAAAGAAAAGATTTGAGAGATATTTGATCATTGACCGCACATGATAGAATAGAAAGACAGTAGATATGACATACATCATTTGAGGTGGCCAGTTTGCTTCATTTAATTATCATGATGATCGAGCGTGTGGGGATCATCGTTATTTTAGGATTTGTGCTTGCCCATGTGAAGGGTTTTCGCAATCTATTGCTACATAATCAAGGGGTTCGGAAAAAGGCAATTCTTGTCTTCATTTTTGCTTCTTTTAGTATTATCAGCAATTACACAGGAATTGAAATTCAGCAGCAAATTGTCATGAATCATGAGTTTTCTTATCACCTTGGCTCGTCAAGCTCTATCGCCAATACGAGAATTATGGGGATCGAAATGGGTGGTTTAATCGGGGGGCCGTTTGTAGGGATTGGCGCAGGGCTTTTAGCTGGAATTCATCGCTATTCCTTAGGAGGAAGCACCGCGCTCAGCTGTGCGATTTCTTCCATTTTAGCGGGTGTCATTGCAGGCTATGTCGGCAGCAGGTTTAAGCGGAGGAATCGAATGGTGACACCTCGCCAAGCAGCTCTTTTTGGGGTGGCGATGGAATCATTACAGATGATCATTATCCTTCTGTTTGCAAAGCCATTTGCGGATGCATGGGGGCTTGTCAGTATCATCGCCCTGCCGATGATCTTTGTGAATGGAATCGGCAGCTTTATCTTTTTATCTATTTTACAGTCAGTCATTCGGCAAGAAGAGCAGGCAAAAGCGATGCAGACACATCGTGTATTTTCGATCGCCGATCAAACACTGCCTTTTTTCCGCCAAGGGTTAAATGAACAGTCATGTAAAAGTGTGGCGGAGATCATTCATCGGTTGACTGAAACAGATGCAGTCTCCTTAACAGACACAGAAAAGATTTTAGCGCATGTCGGAGATGGAACAGATCATCATATTCCATCTAAAAGCCTGATTACAGGGCTGTCGAAACAGGTCTTGATGAGCGGCAAGATTATGAAGGCACATTCGAAGGGCGAAATCAATTGTTCAGTCGCCCATTGCCCTCTTGAAGCGGCCATCGTGCTGCCGCTCACTTCTAACGGTCAAACGATTGGAACGTTAAAAATGTATTTCAATTCTCCGGTCGGATTAAGCAGGGTGGAAGAGGAGCTTGCAGAAGGTTTGGCGATGCTGTTTTCCACACAGCTTGAGCTGGGGGAGGCGGAAACTCAAAGCCGCCTCTTAAAAGATGCAGAGATCAAAGCACTTCAAGCACAAGTGAACCCGCACTTTTTATTTAACGCTATTAATACCATCTCTGTTTTATGCAGAACCAATGTGGAGATGGCAAGGAAGCTGCTGCTTCAGCTAAGTATTTATTTTCGTTCAAATATGCAAGGCGCCCGCCAGCTGCTGATTCCAATGCAGAAAGAGATTCAGCATGTGGAGGCATATTTATCACTCGAACAAGCAAGGTTTCCAAATAGGTACCATGTGACCTTTCAAATCGAAAAGGAGCTGGAGCAGGTGATGATTCCGCCCTTTGTGCTTCAGGTGCTTGTTGAAAACGCAGTGAGACATGCTTTTCCTAAACATCAAAAGAATTGTGAAGTCATCGTATCTGCTTTGATGAAAGATGGGCATGTTTATATGAAAGTGACAGATAATGGACAAGGGATCGATGATGACAAGATGGCTCAGCTATTAAAAGCGCCTGTCGAATCACTAGAAGGAACAGGGACAGCCCTTTTTAATTTAGATCAGCGGTTAAGAGGGATTTTTGGCAGACAAGCCGCTTTATCCATTCATAGTGACAAAGGCACTGACATCTCATTTCGCATTCCGATGGACTATGTAAAAAAGGATGATTCTCGTTGATGAAAGTATTAATCGTAGATGATGAAGTGTTAGCAAGAGATGAATTAAAATACTTATTACGAAGAACGAAAGAGGATGTTCAAATACAGGAAGCAGAAAATATAGAATCTGCTTTTGACCGGATGGTCGATCATAAACCGGATCTGCTCTTTTTAGACATTGATTTATCTGGTGAGAACGGATTTGATATTGCGAAAAGGCTCAACCGGATGTCTGATCCGCCAGCGGTTGTATTTGCGACAGCCTTTGATCAATATGCGCTGAAGGCGTTTGAGGTAAGTGCCCTTGATTACTTAACAAAACCATTTGATGAAGAGCGGCTGCTCCAGACCATTCAAAAGTTTAAAAAGTGGAAATCTGTTGAGACGCAAGAGCACCAGCTGTCAGATGAGAAAGCGCCCCACCAGCAAAAATTAGCGATCTCAGTCGATGACTCAATTGTGATCCTGCGAGTTGAAGAGATCATGTATGTAGGACTCAGCGAGGGGAAAAAGGTCGTGAAAACAAAGGATCACATGTATGAGGTCTCAGAACCGCTGGTGGTCATTGAAAAGAAACTTCCTGAGGCTTACTTTATGAGGGTCCATCGCAGCTATATCGTGAATACCTCTCATATGAAAGAAGTACAGCCTTGGTTTAATTCGACGTATAATCTGCATATGACAGACGGGTCGATCATTCCTGTCAGCCGCACATATGCCAAAGAATTAAAGAAGTCACTCCTGCTAGAGTAGGAGGGCTTTTTTTGTTTGTATTTCAATACTCGTATTTTGCATTTCAGTCATTGAATCCAGCGAGTTTTATTGTAAACGCTTCATTCGTTTATTTCATGCCTTATACTGAGGGCAGTCGAAGAAAGAGGTGAAGCGGCATGAGTGCCACGAAAGTATATGGATTTCTATCTCAAGCATTTATTTTTGCAACCGTAATGTTTGTTTCTAATCTCATTTCAATGTATTTACCGATTCCGATGCCCGCATCTGTCATTGGTTTGGTTCTATTATTTGTTTTGTTAACAACGAAAATCGTTAAACTGGAGCAGGTGGAGCAATTAGGAACATCATTGACAGGACTCATTAGCTTTCTATTTGTTCCCTCTGGAATCTCAGTCATTCAATCACTAGGTGTCATGCAAGAAGTAGGTGTGCAAGTAGTCGGCGTCATTATCATTGCAACCATTATGCTACTTGCAGCGACAGGGCTGTTTTCGCAGCTTCTCATGCAATTATCAGAAAGACCGCAGAAACGTAAAGAGACAAAGGAGAGTAAATCTGCTCCTTCTCATTCAAATAAACCAGCTTCAAGTACGCATTAAAGGAGAGATGCAAAATGGGTACAAGTACAATGAGTCCTTATTTTGGCATTGTCGTCTCATTAGTCGCCTTTGGGATAGGGACATTCTTATTTAAAAAATCAAAAGGTTTCTTCTTGTTCACCCCGCTGTTTGTGGCGATGGTACTAGGCATTTTATTTTTGAAAGTTGGCGGTTTTTCCTACGCAGATTATAATGAGGGCGGCAAGATTATCAAATTTTTCTTAGAGCCTGCCACGATTGCTTTCGCTATCCCGCTTTATAAGCAGAGAGCCTTGCTTAAAAAATATTGGTGGCAAATTTTATCCGCTATTTTTGTAGGTTCACTTTGTTCCATTACGATCGTATATCTCGTAGCGAAAGGGATTCATTTAGATGCGGCTGTGATGAAAAGCATGCTTCCACAAGCAGCGACAACAGCGATTGCTCTTCCGATTGCAAAGGATATTGGCGGAATCGCAGATATCACAGCCTTTGCGGTCATATTTAACGCAGTCATTGTCTATGCACTAGGTGCCTTCTTCTTAAAATTATTTCGCATTAAAAACCCAGTGGCAAAAGGTCTTGCACTTGGTACATCAGGACATGCACTTGGGGTTTCTGTTGGAATTGAGATGGGAGAAGTAGAAGCAGCGATGGCAAGTATCGCCGTTGTGGTCGTAGGAGTTGTGACCGTTATCGTCATCCCAATCTTTATGCAGTTGATTCTTTGATGGTGTCATTGTGTGAAAAAGTCTTGCCCAATTCGTCTCATCATGTTAAACTGAAAAAGTTGTTTCAAGAGTTCGGTTACTTGACGGACGAATGAAAATTGTGTAGAATAATTAACGAATTGAATAGATATCACAAGCAGAAGCACCCGCTTCTCACCTGATTGACACATGTTTGTAGTTGACAGGTTGACCGTACATTTATTTTTTCATGCAAATGTTCGCAGTGTGGGTGTTTTATATGCCCACACTTTTTGTTTGCCTGTAAAACATACAACGAAATGGTCAAATGAATTGTGAACTCAATTCAAAATCTCATGGAGGTGGCTCACTATTAGCAAAGATCAATTAGTTAATGAAGGTATTCGTGCGCGTGAAGTTCGTTTGATCGGACAAAATGGCGATCAGCTTGGGATTAAAACCCGCCAGGAAGCTCTGGAAATTGCTGCTAAAGCTAATCTTGACCTTGTGTTAGTTGCTGCAAATGCAAAACCACCTGTTTGCCGAATCATGGACTATGGTAAGTTCCGATTCGAACAGCAGAAGAAGGAAAAAGAGGCACGTAAGAATCAAAAAATCATTAGCTTAAAAGAAGTTCGGTTGAGCCCGACAATCGATGAACATGATTTTAACACGAAGCTCCGTAATGCAATCAAATTCCTTGAAAAGGGAGATAAAGTGAAAGCTTCTATCCGCTTTAAAGGCCGTGCGATTACGCATAAAGAAATCGGACAGCGCGTGTTAGACCGTTTCTCTGAAGCCTGCGCTGAAGTAGCAACAGTAGAAACAAAACCTAAGATGGACGGACGCAGCATGTTCCTCATGCTTGCACCAAAAGTCGAAAAGTAAAGTAACAGAGGGAGGAAACATCCAATGCCAAAAATGAAAACTCACCGCGGATCTGCTAAACGTTTCAAAAAAACAGGTTCTGGTAAACTTAAACGTTCTCATGCGTACACAAGTCACTTGTTCGCTAACAAATCTACAAAGCAAAAACGTAAATTGCGTAAGAGTGCAATCGTAAGTGCTGGAGATTTCAAACGTATCAAACAACAACTTGCAAACATTAAGTAATTTGGAATAGGAATCATAGGAGGGAATTACAATGCCAAGAGTAAAAGGCGGAACTGTGTCGCGTCAGCGTCGTAAAAAGGTTCTTAAATTAGCAAAAGGTTATTTCGGTTCAAAACATAGATTATACAAAGTAGCAAACCAACAGGTGATGAAATCTGGAAACTACGCTTTCCGTGACCGTCGTCAGAAAAAACGTGACTTCCGTAAACTATGGATCACTCGTATCAACGCTGCAGCTCGTATGAACGGTCTTTCTTACAGCCGTTTAATGCATGGCTTAAAGCTTTCTGGTATCGAAGTAAACCGCAAAATGCTTGCTGACCTTGCTGTGAATGACCTAAATGCATTCAATCAGCTTGCTGATGCTGCAAAAGCACAACTAGACAAGTAAGTTCTATAAAAGATCATTCCTTCGAGGGGTGATCTTTTTTTCTCATCATGTGAGGTGAAATGAATGAATATGGCTTTGATCCTGCTGCTTATTTTGGTGAATGGCTATGGCTTTTTTCTCATGGGTGAAGACAAACGCCGGGCCAAAGCACATAAATGGAGAATTTCAGAGGCGCATTTATGGAGTGCTGCGGTTCTTTTTGGCGCTGCCGGGTCGTATCTAGGAATGCAGTATTTCCGGCATAAAACAAAGCATCCTGCCTTTCAAATCGGCATGCCTTTATTAATTATTTTGCAGTTGATCCTATTGGGATATATCCAAGTTATTTGAAAAAGGAGCAGACGCCATTAGGACGGCGTGTCTGCTCCTTTTTTTTGTTTGATTTTTTTTATGGGCTGATCCCAATCAATTTTTGTTTGAGGATAACGCTCGATAATGTTTTCCTCCAGTTTTTCAAAGTCTTCTAATGTAAATTCACTCAGCTTCTCAGGTGACTCCGTCCAAACGTAAATGGAGTGGACAAACAGAGGATGATCCTTAGAAGGAACATGCTTCTCCCCTTCAAACAAGACACCTTTATAGACGAAATTAAAATTTTTGCGCGCATTTTGCTGTTCATCCATAAAATAAAAGCCTTCTTTTAATTGTGCTTGTTTCAGCTTTCTTCTCGGATTTGAGAAGAATTTTACCGCCATGTAGAAGATGTAGACAAGCAGTGCAACAAGAGCTAGTCTCATGAGGATTACAAACATGACAGGATGCACCTCCAATACCGTTATCTGATGTACTACGAATGAAAACGCCAAAAGGTTTCAACTTTTTTTAAAAAAATATTTCGTAAAACGAAAAAATATTCATAAAAAGATCGTATTGAACGAAAGAGGTTTTGTATAATAAGAATGCACCATGAAGATAAAGGAGGATAAATGGAATGACAAAGCTCGATCAAACATTAACTATGCTCAAAGACCTAACGGATGCAAAAGGGATTCCAGGAAATGAACGTGATGTCAAAAAAGTCATGCAGACATACATAGAATCATATGCAGATGAAGTCTCTACAGACCGCCTTGGCAGCTTGATCGCTAAAAAGGAAGGAAACGCTAACGGACCTAAAATTATGCTCGCTGGTCACCTAGATGAAGTAGGATTCATGGTGACAAAAATTGATGACAAAGGCTACATTCGTTTTCAAACAGTCGGCGGCTGGTGGTCACAAGTCATGCTCGCCCAGCGTGTCACCATTGTGACGAAAAAGGGAGAGATCACAGGGGTAATTGGTTCAAAGCCACCACACGTCTTGTCACCTGAAGCTCGTAAAAAGTCAATTGAGATTACGGATATGTTTATTGATATTGGGGCGTCAAGCAAAGAACAGGCAATGGAGTGGGGCGTGCTGCCTGGAGATCAAATCGTTCCTTACTTTGAGTTTACAGTCATGAATGATGAAAAAATGCTCCTTGCAAAAGCATGGGACAACCGCATTGGCTGTGCAGTCGCCATTGATGTCATGAAAAATTTGCACAATGCTCAGCATGAGAATATTGCTTACAGCGTCGCAACTGTCCAAGAGGAAGTAGGCCTGCGCGGAGCTAAAACAGCAGCGGCTACGATTCAGCCTGATATTGGATTTGCCATTGATGTAGGTGTAGCAGGAGATACACCGGGCATCACTGAGAAAGAAGCAACTAGCAAACTTGGCAAAGGCCCAACGATTGTTGTATTTGATGCTTCAATGGTCTCTCATAAAGGACTTCGTGATTTTGTTGTCCAAACAGCTGATGAACTGAACATTCCTTATCAATATGACTCAATGCCTGGCGGCGGGACAGATGCTGGCGGTATTCATTTAACAGGCCATGGTGTTCCATCACTATCTATCGGAATTCCTAGCAGATATATTCATACCCATGCCGCAATGATTCACCGAGATGATTATGAAAATGCAGTGAAGCTTTTAACAGAAGTGATCAAAAGACTTGATCAAAAAACCGTTGAACAGATTACGTACGGTTCTTAAGTAAGAAAGCCTTTCCTCAGTACAGGGGAAAGGCTTTTTTATTGAATTTCCCAGGAAATGAACGGTGTGTTTGAAGTGAGTCGAAAGAACTATTTTTGGTAAAAGAAGAGAATGTTTCCTAGTGAATAAGGCACGTGTGATCGAGCGTTTATTTTTGTAAGATGAAAGCAATAAAAAGGACAGAGCCATAGAATGCCCTGTCAAAAGAGAGTTTATGGAAGTAGGTGAAGCTACCTTAAGAATAAACATATTATTCTTATTTGTCAACTTGGTTTTAAAAGAAAGAAAGATCAATCAATTTATGTTATATTTGTAACAAATTGTTTATGCAAAGGGGATGGTTAAATGAATGCGGTTACAATTGTAATAGGATCTATGTGTATTTTAGCGATTGCCTATCGTCTTTATGGCACATTTATGATGGTCAAGGTATTAAAGGTCACAGATGATCATCCTACACCGGCTCACACGCTAGAGGACGGGAAAGATTATGTGCCGACAAATAAATGGGTCACATTTGGGCATCACTTTGCTGCCATTGCAGCTGCTGGTCCGTTAGTGGGTCCGATTTTAGCCGCTCAATTTGGGTATTTACCTGGTCTCCTTTGGCTTTTAATTGGAGCAGTCATAGGCGGAGCTGTACATGATCTAGTCGTCTTATTTGCATCGATGCGAAAAAAGGGGAAATCATTATCAGAGGTAGCGAAGGAAGAGCTGGGACCTGTTGCCGGGTTTTGTACAGGGCTTGCGATGCTGTTTATTATTACAATCACAATGGCAGGTTTGTCTATGGTTGTGCTTCATGCTTTAGAACGTAACCCTTGGGGGACATTTGCAGTTGGAATCACGATTCCGATTGCGATGGGGGTTGGTCTGTATTATAAAAAAACAGGCAATTTAAAGCTGGCGACATCTGCGGGATTTATTTTGCTGATGTTTGGGGTATTCCTTGGTCCAAATATTCAAGGAACGGCACTAGGTGATTTTTTAACACTTGATACAAAAACGCTTGCTCTTGCCCTGCCGATCTATGCCTTTTTTGCTGCGGCTCTGCCAGTTTGGCTGCTGCTTGCACCGAGGGACTATTTAAGTAGTTTTATGAAAATTGGTGTATTCATTGCGCTGATTGCTGGTATCTTTGTCGTGAATCCGTCCATTCAATTCCCCGCGTTTACAGAGTTTGTGAATGGAGGAGGACCTGTATTAGCTGGTCCTGTCTGGCCATTTATTTCGATTACCATTGCTTGCGGTGCCATTTCTGGTTTCCACGCATTTGTTGGTTCAGGGACAACACCTAAGATGCTGGACCGATGGAGTGATATGAAGCCTGTTGCGTTTGGCGCAATGCTTGTGGAATGCTTAGTTGGGATTATGGCTTTAATTGCAGCTACTGCTCTGCATCCAGGAGATTATTTTGCGATAAACAGTACACCCGAAGTGTTCCGTACACTCGGTATGAGTGTCGAAAACCTTCCGCAGCTGAGTAAGGAAATCGGCCTTGACTTAGAAGGAAGAACGGGTGGTGCCGTAACATTAGCGGTAGGGATGGCGTATATCTTTACGGGGATTCCGTTCTTTAGTCATTTGGCTTCTTACTTCTTCCAGTTCGTCATTATGTTTGAGGCTGTCTTTATTTTAACTGCTATTGATGCGGGGACACGTGTGGCACGCTATTTGATTCAAGACTTCTTAGGTGAAGCATATAAACCGCTTAAACGAACTGACTGGATACCTGGTTCGGTGTTTGCAAGTGCGCTTGCTTGTTTTATGTGGGGATACTTACTTTACTCAGGGGACATCGGGTCTATTTGGGCGCTGTTTGGGGTTTCAAATCAGTTAATGGCCTCGGTTGGGTTGATCATCGGGGCAACCGTTGTATTAAAAATTGCAGATAAAAGACGATATATGCTGACTTGTTTAATTCCGCTTGCTTACTTATATGTGACGGTGAATTATGCAGGCTATTGGATGGTAGCAAATGTATATCTCAATCCTGAAGCATCCGGTTACAGCGTGCTGAATGCGGTGCTGTCGATCATCATGCTGATCTTAGGTTTTGTGATTATTGTGTTTGCGATAAAAAAATGGGTCGAAATCTGGCGTGATCCAGCGCTTCGAATGGAAACGCCTATCACTGGCTAAATGAAAAAGGCCGGCTTGCTTTTATAAGCAAACCGGCTTTTTTTATTGCTGCTGTTGAGGCTTTAAGCCTTGCTCTAATGTTTCAAGGATCTCATTTTTCTCGTTTTCTGATGCTTCTTGCCAAAGCACCTCGAACAACACGCCAAGGCCTGGCAGCATTTTTTCCTCGCCGCTTTGAATCGCATCTAAAATCGTATGTTCAAGCTGTTCTTGATTATGGCCAGTAATGTTTTGAATGACTGCGCCTCTTAAATTAAAATCCATTGCCCACACTCCTTTTTTGATGGTAATAGCCCTATTCTGTCTCAAAGACAGGTTTATTATGTAGTGTGCATGAGATATAATAAATTCATGATAATTAAAGGAGTTAACGTCGCTTGAAATATATAGAATCAGCTAAAAACACAAACATTAAACAGTGGAAGAAGCTCCATACGAAAAAAGAACGAACGAAAACGGGGCTATTTCTCGTTGAGGGAATACATTTAGTCGAAGAAGCATTAAAGAGCGGGTTCGTGAAGGAATTAATGGTCACCTCGCCCGATATGCTTCCTTCTCATATCCAGCCTGACATTGAGCTTTATGAACTGAGCGAAGAGGCCTTTTCTGCCATGACAGAAACAGAAACGCCTCAGCACATTGCCGCAGTCTGTACAGTTCCTGTTTTTGAAGAAAAGAAGGTTGAACGAATTCTTCTATTAGACGCAGTGCAGGACCCGGGGAATTTAGGCACACTCATTCGAACAGCAGATGCCGCTGGTCTTGATGCTGTGATCTTAGGAGAAGGAACAGTTGATGCGTTTAACGGAAAAACGCTCCGTTCGGCACAAGGGTCTCATTTTCACCTGCCTATCTTAAAGCAAACCCTTCAACAGGCGATCACCGAACTGAAAGAACGAGGCATACCTGTATACGGGAGTGCCTTAAAAGATGCGAAAGAGTATAGAAGCGTAACGGCAGAAGGTCCGTTTGCATTAATTGTTGGAAATGAGGGAGCAGGTATTGATCCAGCGATTCTGCAAATGACAGATCAAAATTTATATGTGCCAATGTATGGGCAGGCAGAATCATTAAATGTCGCTGTTGCAGCAGCTGTTCTTGTCTATCATTTGCGCGGATAGTGTTGCATCAAGTGCTCATTTTCACTATAATGAAACTAATATTTTAAAAACCATGATAGAGGAAGATTGTTTCAAGAAGCGGCCTTTTAGGGAGAATGCATCGTAGACTGAAAGTGCATTTAAGGAATGCTGAAACAGGAATTCACCTCTGGAGTTGTCACCGGGACCGCAGGCTTTGCGTAAAGGTGAACCGGATTCGTTTGATTCCGTTATGTCAATGAAGCTTATTCGCACATGCATTTGTGCTTAACAAGGGTGGTACCGCGACCACAACTCGTCCCTTCTTTTATGGAGGAACGAGTTTTTTTATTGTCTTCAAACGATCAAACAGCCGTTTATCCGAGGGGTTTTGTATATCAAAAGGAGGATTACACTCATGCAAGAAACGTTAAAACAGCTTGAAACAGAGGCGATAGCGAAGGTTGAAGCAGCTAGCTCGCTCAAAGAGGTCAATGACATTCGTGTTCAATACTTAGGGAAAAAAGGACCGATTACAGAAGTACTTCGCGGAATGGGCAAGCTCTCCGCAGAAGAAAGACCGAAAATGGGTGCACTCGCAAACGAAGTAAGAGAGCAGATTGCTAGTGCCATTGCTGAAAAAAATGAACAGCTGGAAAAAGAAGAAGTGAAGAAAAAACTTGCGTCTCAAACGATCGATGTTACTTTACCGGCAAGTCCGATCAAAATGGGAGCAAGACATCCATTAACGATAGTTGTCGAAGATATTGAAGATTTATTTATTGGCATGGGCTATACCGTTGAGGAAGGTCCTGAGGTAGAAACGGATTATTATAACTTTGAAGCGCTGAATCTTCCAAAGGAGCATCCGGCACGTGATATGCAGGACAGCTTCTATATTACTGAAGATACACTGTTGAGAACACAAACATCACCAGTACAAGCACGTACACTTGAGAAATATAAAGGACAAGGTCCTGTGAAGATCATCTGTCCTGGGAAAGTATATAGACGTGACAGTGATGACGCGACTCATTCACATCAATTTATGCAAATTGAAGGGCTTGTCGTCGATCACAATATTAGCATGAGTGATTTAAAAGGAACACTGGAGACAGTCGCAAGAAAAATGTTTGGTGAAGATCGTGAAATTAGACTGCGTCCAAGCTTTTTCCCATTCACAGAACCATCTGTCGAAGTCGATGTGTCTTGCTTTAAATGCGGCGGGAAGGGCTGCTCTGTATGTAAAGGAACAGGCTGGATTGAGATTTTAGGTGCAGGAATGGTTCATCCGAATGTCCTGAAAATGAGCGGGTTTGATCCAGAGACTTACCAAGGCTTTGCTTTTGGAATGGGTGTGGAACGGATCGCGATGCTGAAATACGGCATTGATGATATTCGCCATTTCTACACAAACGACATTAGATTCACAAAGCAATTCAAGCAGGACTAAGAGGAGGAAATCAACATGTTTGTTTCATATAAATGGTTAGAAGACTATGTCGATTTAGAAGGCATCAAGCCGGCTGAATTAGCAGAAAAAATCACAAGAAGCGGAATTGAAGTGGAAGCCGTTGAATATAAAGGCGAAGGCATCAAAGGAGTTGTCGTTGGACACGTCATTGAACGTGAACAGCATCCGAATGCAGATAAATTAAACAAATGTCTTGTTGATATCGGCGAAGAAGCACCAGTGCAAATTATTTGCGGGGCTCCGAATGTGGAGAAAGGACAGTATGTGGCCGTCGCAACGGTGGGCGCAGTCCTTCCTGGCAACTTTAAAATTAAAAAAGCAAAACTGCGCGGTGAAGAGTCTCATGGCATGATTTGTTCTCTGCAAGAATTAGGCGTAGAGAGCAAGCTCGTACCAAAAGAATATGCAGAAGGCATCTTTGTTTTCCCGAACGACGTGAAACCAGGAGATGATGCCCTTCAAGCACTTCAATTAGATGATGCGGTGCTTGAGCTTGGCTTAACACCAAACCGTGCCGATGCCCTGAATATGCTGGGTGTCGCTTATGAGGTTGCCGCCATTTTAGGAAGAGACATCAAGCTTCCTGATACAGCACATGACACTTCTTCCGAAAAAGCAGCAGACTATATTTCTGTTAAAATTGAGGATCAAGAAGCGAATCCACTTTATGCAGCGAAGATCATTAAAAATGTAAAGGTTGGACCAGCACCGCTTTGGATGCAAACAAGGTTGATGAATGCAGGTATCCGTCCAATTAACAACGTCGTGGATATTACAAACTTTGTACTGCTTGAATACGGCCAGCCGCTTCATGCCTTTGATTATGACCGCTTTGGTTCAAAGCAGGTGGTCGTTCGTAAAGCGTCTGACAGCGAAATCATTCAAACACTCGATGAGCAAGAGCGTACATTGTCATCAAAGCACCTTGTCATCACGAATGGAACGAAAGCGCACGCGGTAGCAGGCGTCATGGGCGACTTTGAATCAGAGGTACGGGATGAGACGACGACGATTCTTTTAGAAGCGGCATATTTCAACGGTCAAACAGTCCGTCAAGCATCTAGAGACTTAGGGCTTCGCAGTGAATCAAGCACACGATTTGAAAAAGGCCTCGATCCGCAGCGTACGAAACCGGCAGCAGAAAGAGCAGCTCAATTGATCAGCATGTATGCAGGCGGTGAAGTGCTAAGCGGTACAGTTGAGGAAAATCACCTTGAAGCAAGTATGAATGTCATCCACGTATCAACTGAGCGTGTGAACAAGGTGCTTGGAATGAGCATTTCAAAAGAAGATATGATTCAGATTTTCAACAAACTAGGCTTCACAGTGGGCGAATCAAATGATGTTCTTGTCGTAACAGTTCCTTCCCGCAGAATGGATATTACGATTGAAGAAGACCTCATTGAAGAAGTGGCAAGATTATATGGCTACGATAATATTCCATCTACACTGCCTAGGACAGCTGGCACCGTTGGCGGCCTCACGCCATATCAAGTAAAGCGCAGAAAGGTGAGACGTTTCTTAGAGGGGGCAGGACTTTCTCAAGCGATTACGTATTCATTGACGAATCAGCATAAGTCCACAGCTTTTGCACTGCATCCAGCCTATGAAACAAGGCTTTCTCTGCCAATGAGTGAGGAACGCAGTGTGCTGAGACAAAGTCTTCTGCCAAACTTACTTGATTCTGTTGCATATAACTTGGCAAGACAAGCTGATTCATTTGGATTTTATGAAACGGGCTCTGTTTTCTTAGCAGAAGCTGAAGGGGCAAAACCAGTGGAAAAAGAACATGTCGCTGGTGCGCTGACAGGCTTATGGCATAAAAATCTTTGGCAGGGCGAGAAAAAAGCCGTCGATTTTTATGTAGCGAAAGGAATTGCTGAAGGATTGTTCGAAAAGCTTGGTGTGTCAGACCAAATCACTTATGTTCAAGCAGAGCGTGAGGGTCTTCACCCAGGGCGAACTGCAGATGTTCACTTAAATGGTCAAGTCATTGGCTTTGTTGCCGCACTGCATCCAGTCGTTGAAAAGGAATTGGATTTAAAAGAAACGTATGTCTTCGAGTTTGATTTAACAGATGTGATGACATCTGAAACGAAGGATATGAAATATACGGCGATTCCGAGATTCCCTGCTGTGACAAGAGATATTGCACTTGTTGTTGATCAGCATATCTCAAGCGGACAGCTGGAGCGTGTGATCTATGAAGCAGGCGGTCAATTACTCACAGACCTATCTGTATTTGATGTGTACGAAGGGGAACATATGGAAGAAGGCAAAAAATCTGTTGCATTCTCTCTTCAATATTTAAATCCTGAACAAACGTTGACCGAGGAAGAAGTCACAGCTGTTCACACAAAAGTTTTGAAAGCACTAGAAGATACGTATCAAGCCGTCTTACGCGGTTAAAGGAAAAAAGCTAGGGCCTCATGGGCTCTAGCTTTTTTTATAGCATTTTTTTCGCTTTTTGTGTGTTGGCAAAATGCAGCTTTGTAAATTGACGTAAAGCATCTTCACCGTGCAGCTTGATGAGCTTGGCGGCGGCCTTGTCTACATGAGGACCGGCTCCTTTTGGGATGTCAAAGCCTGCAGCCTGTGATAATTTGTCCATTTCAATTAAAAAGGCGTACCTTGCGATAATGGAAGCTGCAGCGACTGACAAATGGATGCCTTCTGCTTTTGTACTAAAATACGTCCGCTCCCGGATGATTTTTTTCCCGGCAAGATGCTTGAAATAAATCCCTGGTTCTGCAAATTGGTCAATCAAAATGGCTTCAGGCTGCTGTCCGTCCAGTTTTTCTAGCACAGAGGTGATGACTTGGTTATGAAGCAGTGCCTTCATTTTTCCTTGACTCATGCCCTTTTCCTGCATCGTATTGTACTTTTCATTTCGGAGAACGAGAAGGCTGAACGGAATGGTTTTGATGAGATCCTTGGCAATGTTGATAATTTGCGGGTCCTTTAGCCCTTTTGAGTCTTTTACGCCAAGCTCTTTCATTAAAGCAAGCTGGCTGGCATCAACATAGGCCGCACAGACTGTGATCGGTCCGAAATAATCACCTGTACCTACTTCATCTGAACCGATGACCGACATGGAAGCAATGCCGGGCGGCGGACTGTATTTTGTAACAGCAGGTGATTTTTGACTTTTCGTATCAGCTGCTTGCAAGTGGCTGAATTGACTGGCTTCAGCTTCTGCCTTTTGTCCTTGAAACAATACTTTTCCAGATCGATAGGCTGTAATCGTACAGCCAGGGACTTTTGCTTGAAAGAGGGCGCCTGGTGGCAAATTGTCTGTTAAATGCTGCGCATACGCGCTCTTCATTTTTTTAAGGTCTTCTGATGTTGCTTTTAAAACGGATTGGGGCACAGTGGATAACTCCTTTTTACCTTGATATCATTGATTTCTAAAGTGTACCATAACAGGGAAGGGCTCGTCTTTCCATTCAATGTCTAAACATGTTATGATAGAGACTAGGATTCTCGTGGAATGGAGGAGAAACGTTGTCTGACGGCGGTAAAACGAAAACAACAGTTGAGATTTACGGACAGTCCTATACGATCATCGGACAAGAAACGAAGATGCATATGCGACATGTTGCGTCAATTGTTGATGATAAAATGAGAGAAATAAATGAAAAAAATCCATACCTTGATATAAACAAATTAGCTGTACTGACAGCAGTCAATGTCGTCCACGACTACTTGAAATTAAAAGAGCAATACGAAAAATTAGAGATTCAGCTAAAAGAAAAGGAATGAAATTACCGTGATCGATATCATCATTTTGTTTTTGCTTCTTATGGGAACGCTTGTCGGTCTAAAGCGCGGGTTTATTCTTCAATTTATTAAATTGATCAGCTTTGTTGTTTCTATCTTAGTGGCTTCTATGTTTTATCAGTCACTTGCACCACAGCTTACGTGGATTCCGGCACCTAATTTTAGCGGCGGTCAACCGCAGCTCGCTTTCTTTAGCGGGAATTTAGAAACAGCTTATTATAATACCATTGCGTTTATCATTCTGTTTATCTTGACCAAAATCCTGCTCGCCATCATTGGCGGATTGCTCACAACCATTGCAAGTATACCTGTGATTAAACAGGTGAACAAACTGCTTGGCGGTGTTTTAGGATTTCTTGAAACCTATTTATTTGTGTTTATTCTATTGTTTGTGGCTGCACTACTTCCAGTAGATGCGCTGCAAACAATGATGAGCAAATCAATGTTAGCAGATGTGATCGTAAACAACACCCCTTACCTGTCCGGTCTTGTCAAAGACCTATGGTCGACGTATGGAGTTTAAAAACTTCTCCTTTTCTGGAGAAGTTTTTTCTCATTACATGACAGAAAGTTGTAGGATGAAGGGAAAGTTTGTATATTTATATAGGAAGATGCCAAAGCGGCTGGAGGATGAGAGATGAATAAAAAAGATATTATCAAACTTCTTGAAACAATTGCAGTATATATGGAACTAAAAGGAGATAATCCTTTTAAAATTTCTGCCTTTCGTAAAGCAGCAGCGGCACTGGAACAAGACGACCGCAGCCTTTCTCAAATAGATGATTTATTAGCATTACCCGGCATTGGAAAAGGAACCTTTGCTGTGATCACAGAGTATATCGAAAAAGGACAATCAGAAACACTCGAACAATTAAAAAAGGAAGTGCCTGAAGGGCTTGTCCCGCTCTTAAAATTGCAAGGGCTTGGCGGGAAGAAGATTGCGAAGCTTTACCAAGAGCTTGGCGTCCATGATGCACAGTCATTAAAAGAAGCATGCGAAGCGGAAAAAGTACAAGCGCTTGCAGGCTTCGGTAAAAAAACCGAAGAAAAGATACTCGCCGCTCTTGAGGAGGCTGGAAAACAGCCAGAACGACTGCCAATTGGCTTTGCATTAGATGTGGCAGAGCGGATTGATCATGCGCTTGAACAGATGAAGGGGATTCTTCGTTTTTCTAGAGCTGGCAGTCTAAGACGTGCACGAGAAACTGTCAAAGATTTAGATTATATCATTGCGACCAGCGATCCTGAACAAGTCAGAGAGCAGCTCGTTGCACTTGATGATGTCAAAGACGTCATCGCAAGCGGTGATACGAAGGTATCTGTCATTCTTGCCCTTGATTTTGAGATCAGTGTAGACTTCCGGCTTGTGACAACAGACCAATTTGCAACAACGCTGCACCATTTCACTGGCTCAAAAGATCACAATATTCGCATGCGACAGCTGGCGAAGGAACGCGGAGAGCGTATTAGTGAATATGGTGTGGAAACAATTGAAACTGGAGAAGTCAAAACGTTTGAAGACGAGGCCGCTTTTTATGCGCATTTTCAACTTCCGCTCATCCCGCCAGAAATTCGTGAAACCGGAGCGGAGATTGATACGTATAAAGAAAGTATGCAATTTGTAGAGTTAAAAGATATCAAAGGCGACCTTCATATGCACTCAACATGGAGTGACGGCGCATTTTCTATTCGCGAAATGGCAGAGGCATGTATCGCAAAAGGCTATGAATACATGGCGATTACAGACCACTCGCAATATTTAAAAGTAGCAAACGGTTTAACAAAAGAACGTTTACGTCTGCAAGCAAAAGAAATTGACAAGCTGAATCAAGAATTCGAGCATTTTCACATTTTCAAAGGGGTCGAAATGGATATTCTCCCGGATGGATCATTAGATTATGATGATGACTTTTTAGCAGACATGGATTTTGTCATTGCGTCTATCCACTCGAGCTTTTCTCAGCCGGAAGAAGTCATTATGGAGCGCCTTGAAAATGCCCTGCGGAATCAGCATGTGGATTTAATTGCACATCCAACAGGCCGTTTGATCGGCAGACGGGACGGTTATGCCTTAAATATAGATCAGCTCATAGAGCTTGCGAAGAAAACGGGAACTGCACTAGAGCTCAACAGCAACCCGTCAAGACTTGATTTAAAAGCAGAGCATTTAATGAAAGCAAACGAAGCAGGTGTGAACATCATGATCAATACAGATGCACACAATATCACCATGCTGGATCATATGGAAGTTGGTGTAACAGCTGCAAGAAAAGGCTGGACACCAAAAGCAAATGTCGTGAATACTTTTTCTCTAAACGAGATCAAAAAGTTTTTAACGCGTGACAGGTAGTCGTTAGGAGGCTGGACCATGCTGCAACAAAAAGTGTTAGCATCATTAGAATTTCATAAAGTAAAAGAAAAAGTCATGTCCTATACCGCATCCTCATTAGGAAAAGAAAGAGCGCAGGATTTAACGCCGCTGACGGATATAGAAACCATTCAGCATTTGCTGGAAGAGGTAGCAGAAGCACAGGATGTCATCCGCTTAAAGGGATCGGCGCCATTTGGCGGGCTGACGGATATTAGACGCGGGGTCAAACGGGCAGAAATCGGCAGTACATTAAGCCCATCTGAGCTCATGGAAATTGCAGCGCTGTTATACACTGCGAAAAATATGAAGCACTTTCTCACGTCCCTGTATGAAGATGGTGTAGACATACCTCGCCTTCATACATATGCAGAGACGCTGATATTACTGCCTGAAGTCAGAAAAGAAATCGAAAGCTGTATTGGTGATAATGGAGAAGTGCTTGATCACGCAACTCCGGCGCTACGAACAATACGTACGCAATTACGTTCATTAGAATCAAAAGTTCGAGATAAATTAGAATCCATGATTCGCTCACAATCTGCTTCAAAAATGCTGTCAGACACGATTGTCACCATTCGTAATGATCGGTTTGTGATTCCGGTAAAGCAGGAGTACCGCTCGAATTACGGCGGAATTGTTCACGATCAATCATCATCTGGGGCAACCCTTTTTATTGAGCCGCAAGTGGTCGTGGATTTAAATAACACCTTGCAGCAAACCCGTTTAAAAGAAAAACAAGAGGTCGAAAAGATCCTCCAAATGCTGACAGCGAGCGTGTCAGAACACATTGAAGAACTGCTTCACAATGTAAAGGAGCTTCAGACGTTAGATTTTATTTTTGCTAAAGCCAAATATGCAAAGGCTGAAAAAGCCACAAAGCCTGCTGTGAACGATCAAGGGGAGATTTATTTAAAGCGGGCAAGACATCCTCTATTGCCTAGGGATCAGGTTGTGGCAAATGACATTGAGCTCGGCAAAGATTTTTCAACCATCGTTATTACTGGCCCAAATACAGGGGGTAAGACAGTTACCTTGAAAACGCTTGGTCTTCTTACGCTGATGACGCAGGCAGGCCTTCATATTCCAGTTGAAGAAGGCTCGGAAGTGGCTGTATTCGACCAAGTCTTTGCTGATATTGGAGATGAACAATCTATTGAGCAAAGCTTGAGTACGTTCTCATCTCATATGGTCAATATTGTAGATATCTTAAAGAATTTGACATCTAACTCACTCGTGTTATTTGATGAATTAGGGGCAGGAACAGACCCTGCAGAAGGTGCCGCGCTGGCCATGAGTATCTTAGATGAAGTGCATCAAACAAATGCACGCGTCATCGCAACGACCCATTATCCTGAGCTGAAGGCTTACGGATATAACCGGGAAGGTGTCACAAATGCGAGCGTGGAGTTTGACATTGAAACCTTATCACCAACGTACCGCTTGCTCATCGGTGTGCCCGGACGAAGTAATGCATTTGAAATTTCTAAACGTCTTGGGTTGCCAGATCACCTCATTGACCGTGCAAAAGCGGATATGCATGCCGAGCATAATGAAGTAGACCAAATGATTGCTTCATTAGAAGACAGCAAGAAACAAGCAGAAGAAGAGCTGCATGAGACAGAAGTCTATAGAAAAGAAGCAGAAAAGCTTCATAAAGAATTGCAGAGACAAATTCTTGAATGGAATGAGCAAAAGGACAAACTGCTTGAAGAAGCTGAAAAAAAAGCGGCAGAAAAAATTGAACAAGCCTCAAAAGAAGCAGAAGACATCATTCAAGAGCTTCGTTCGATAAAAAATGAGCATCGATCATTTAAAGAACATGAACTCATCGATGCGAGAAAGCGTCTTGAAGAAGCAGTCCCTGAGTTTGACCGGAAGAAAAAGCCAGAGCCGGTGAAAAAAGCAGCAAGACAGCTAAAATCAGGCGACGAAGTGAAAGTGCTCACCTTCGGGCAAAAAGGAACGCTGCTTGAACAAACAGGTGACAAAGAATGGAGTGTCCAAATGGGCATTCTGAAAATGAAAGTAAAAGAAAAAGACATGGAATTTATCAAATCAGCACCTGAATTTAAGCAGGAGAAAGCCATTACGGCAGTCAAAGGAAAAGACTATCATGTATCGCTTGAGCTTGACTTAAGGGGAGAGCGTTATGAAAATGCCTTAAGCAGAGTCGAGAAATATTTAGATGATGCTGTCTTAGCTGGTTATCCGCGTGTGTCAATCATTCACGGAAAAGGAACTGGCGCCCTTAGAAAAGGGGTTCAGGAATTACTGAAACAGCACCGAAGTGTGAAAAATGCTCGTTTTGGGGAACAAGGCGAGGGAGGATCAGGCGTTACCATCGTCGAATTAAAGTAAAAAGGAGAAAACGCATGAAAGCCTTTTGGGAAAATGAACTTGTGGAAATTGCCGCCTATTACAGCGTGGCCGTCCTATGTCTTGTCTTATTTCTAACCATTTTTGAACTCGTTACCTCCTATAAAAACTGGGAAGAGATCCAGCGGGGGAACTTAGCTGTTGCCATGGCAACAGGCGGAAAGATTTTTGGGATTGCGAATGTGTTTCAGCATTCTATCGCACAGCACAATTCCCTTCTGCAAATGATTGGATGGGGCGTATACGGCTTTGTGATGCTGCTTGTCAGCTATTTCATTTTTGAATTTTTAACACCACGATTTAAAGTAGACAAAGAAATTGAGAATGATAATAGAGCGGTCGGGTTTATTTCACTCATTATTTCAGTTGGGCTGTCTTATGTAGTAGCAGCCGGCATTTAAGGAGACGACATGGAAAAGCTAGCAAAAGTATTAATCGTAGTTGCCTGCACTTTTGCGGTCATTGGTGCCGTTTACATGTTCCTGTGAAATGAAGAAGACAAAGTGAGAAAGCTGTCAGGGATTCCTTGGCAGCTTTTATCTCACCAGAAGGCGGTGAATCACATGAAGCAAATTCTGCAAAAAGACGAACTCATAAAGCGAATTGATACTTGTCTCCAAATGACTTCCCTGCCAAGAGACATATACGAACCGTATATTGCACGTCCATTTCAAACGACTGGATTTTTTGATGATTTGAGCCCTTATATTCAAATCGATCCGAGTGGCTATATTCTTATTCAATATGAACGAGGAATCCAAATGCTGCATAAAAGAACAAAAGCGGCGGATGAAGTCATTTACTGGATTTTAGAAGACACAATCTTTCTTACAGTCTACATAGATATGATGAGGCAGTATCAAGTCGACAACATCCAGACGCATTTACCTAATGACCCGAGTATCCATCAACAGATCGTGGAGAGAGTAAATGAGTCATTTCGTGCAATCGGTGGATTATATGAACATTGGCATCATGAAGGAAAAAGAGCATCGATCGAAACACCGGCAAAGAAGTAAAGATGCCATGGAACCAAGCTCTATTTGAAAAAAGAAAACTGCCTTAAGGAAAAGTTTGCTATAATAAAATAGTACGAAAGTTCAGGAAGGAGGGTTTTTATGCAGTCAGATAAACGTTGGCTTCTGCATTACCCGAATCAAATTCCCCACGAACTCACCATTCCAAATGAGACGTTACAATCTTACTTATTCAGCTCCGCAGAGGCTGCACCTGAGCATACAGCCATTCATTTTCTAGGAAAAAACATCACCTATGAACAGCTCCAGGAAGAAGCATTGAAACTAGCTGGTCACCTGATGAAAATTGGCGTGAAAAAAGGCGACAGAGTAGCAATCATGCTGCCAAACTGTCCTCAATCTGTCATTTCATATTATGCTGTTTTAATTGCAGGCGGCATCGTTGTTCAAACGAACCCGCTTTATACGGAGAAAGAACTGGCATATCAAATGGAGGACAGTGGCTCAAAAGTGCTGATTACACTGGATTTATTGTATCCAAAGGCCTATAAAATGAAAGCGCTGACAAGTATGGAGCACTTGATCATCACCAAACTGCAGGATTATTTACCATTTCCGAAAAACATTCTGTTTCCTATCGTCCAAAAAAGAAAAAATAAAATGGTCATCCAAGTAGAGAAAAGCGAGACCATTCATCACTTCTCACAAATTATGAAAGAATCGTCAGAAGAACAGATTCCGGCGCTTGCCTTTGAACCGAAAGAGGATGTCGCTGTTTTGCAATATACAGGCGGAACGACTGGTTTACCAAAAGGGGTCATGCTGACGCATGAAAATATTTTAGCGAATACTGAAATGTGCGCTTCTTGGATGTATAAAACAACAAGAGGCAAAGAACGAATCCTTGGCATCATTCCGTTTTTTCATGTATACGGAATGACGACCGTATTAAATCTTGCTGTCAAAGAAGGGCATTCAATGATTCTCCTTCCGCGATTTGACGCAGCTGATACCCTCAAAACGATTGAAAAACAGAAACCGACGCTCTTTCCAGGTGCACCCACCATGTATATTGCCTTGCTGCATCATCCGAACATTGAAAAGTATGACCTGTCGTCCATCACTGCATGTTTAAGCGGCTCGGCGGCTCTTCCTGTTGAAGTCAAACAGAGCTTTGAGAAATTAACAGGAGGGCGTTTAGTAGAGGGGTATGGTCTTTCAGAAACTTCGCCAGTGACCCATTCTAACTTTTTATGGGGAGCGAACAAAACAGGCAGCATTGGCTGCCCGTGGCCTGGGACAGACGCAGGCATTTATTGCGAGGAAACGGGTGGCCTTAAAGAGCCGTATGAGCACGGAGAAATTATCGTCAAAGGGCCGCAAATTATGAAAGGCTACTGGAATCAGCCAGAGGAGACAGCAGCTGTATTAAGGGATGGATGGTTTTTCACCGGAGATATTGGGTATATGGATGAGGACGGTTTTTTCTATATCGTTGACCGGAAAAAAGATGTCATTATTGCGAGCGGTTATAATATTTACCCAAGAGAGGTCGAAGAAGCCCTTTATGAGCATGAGCTTGTACAAGAAGCCGTTGTCGCAGGCATACCAGATCCTTATAGAGGAGAAACAGTAAAAGCGTTTGTTGTGCCGAAAAAGGATGCTTATTTAACAGAGGATGAACTCGATCGCTTTGTCAGAACGAGAATTGCTTCATTTAAAGTACCGCGCGTGTATGAATTTAAAGAATCACTGCCTAAAACGGCTGTCGGAAAAATTTTGCGCAGAGTATTAATTGAAGAAGAAAAAAGAAAGCAAGCTTCATCATCTGAGACACCTGTCGATCAATTGAAGAAATAACGACCTTCATCATCCGGTCGAGCGGCCGGATGATTTGAATGATGACAGTCTGCTCTGGTATGATAAAGGTTGAAAAGAAAGAAGAAGATCTCTTGACAAATCACCCGTTTCTTTTTAACATAAAGTTATGAATGAATGCTCATTCAATTTAGAAAGGGACGAAGCACATTGAAGCAGAAAAGACCGAAGTACATGCAAATTATTGATGCAGCAGTTGTGGTGATTGCGGAGAACGGCTATCATCAATCACAAGTTTCAAAGATTGCGAAACAAGCAGGGGTGGCAGACGGAACCATTTATCTTTATTTCAAAAACAAAGAGGATATTCTCATCTCATTGTTCAAAGAAAAAATGGGACAATTCATCGAACGGATGGAAACAGATATCCAAAAGAAGCCATCTGCCAAAGAAAAGCTTCTACTGTTGATTGAGGAGCATTTTCGCATGCTGGCGCAGAATCATCATTTGGCTCTTGTGACACAGCTTGAACTCAGGCAGTCAAACCTTGAGCTGCGGCAAAAAATCAATGAGGTGCTAAAAGGGTATTTAAATATGCTCGAGTCTATTTTAACAGAAGGAAAGAAAACAGGAGAATTTAGACAAAATTTAGATGTCCGCTTAGCGAGACAAATGGTATTTGGGACGATTGATGAAACCGCAACAACATGGGTCATGAATGATCAAAAGTATGATCTGCCTGCACTCGCAGAAAATGTACATGATCTGCTGTTAAACGGAATACATCAATCCTAAAGACAATGTGAAAAAGGATGATTGACATGGAAAAAATACTCAGCTTACATCATGAAGGACAGACAGCGCTCATCACGATTCAGAACCCGCCTGCAAATGCCTTATCCTCTCAGCTGCTCACTGAGCTTAATGACATGTTCGAAGAGATCGAACAGAATGAAGAAGTAAGAGCGATTGTGATCCACGGGGAAGGCAGATTCTTCTCAGCAGGTGCTGATATTAAAGAATTTACGACTTTACAGGAAGAGTCTGATTATGCAAGCCTCGCTGATAGAGGACAGCAAGTCTTTGAACGGATTGAACAGTGTCCAAAGCCAGTCATTGCCTCGATTCACGGAGCAGCATTAGGCGGAGGCCTTGAGCTTGCTATGTCTTGTGATATCCGAATCGCAACAAAAGATGCAAAGCTTGGACTGCCAGAACTAAACCTTGGCATTATTCCAGGATTCGGCGGCACGCAGCGCCTCCCGCGCTACGTTGGTTCTGCTAAAGCACTTGAAATGATGGGAACAGCTGAACCGATTACAGGTGAAGAAGCATTTACGTGCGGCCTTGTTACAAAGCTGGCAGAAACAGAGGAAGAAGCGCTCGAAGCGGCCAAAACACTTGCGGGGAAATTTGCGGCAAAAAGCCCTAAATCACTTGAATATGTGCTTGATTTATTGAACGCAACAAAACTGTATTCATATGACGGCGGAATGAAACTGGAAGCCAAAAAATTTGGTGAGGTTTTCCAATCAAATGACGCCAAAGAAGGCATCCAGGCCTTTATTGAAAAGCGCAAACCGAACTTTAAAGGGGAATAAGGGATAAGTACGACACAAGGGGGAGAAATAAATGAATATATTTGTTTTGATGAAGCGTACGTTTGACACGGAAGAGAAAATTTTGATTCAGTCTGGTGCAATTCAAGAAGATGGAGCAGAGTTCATTATTAATCCTTATGACGAGTATGCCATTGAAGAAGCCATTCAGCTTCGTGATGAGCACGGGGGAGAAGTGACCGTTGTGACAGTTGGCGGTGAGGATGCAGAGAAACAGCTGAGAACAGCGCTTGCTATGGGCTGTGATCAAGCTGTCTTGTTAAACGTCGAAGATGACTTAGAAGAGTGGGACCAATATTCAGCTTCTACCATTCTTTATCACTATTTAAAAGACAAAGAGGCTTCCTTGATCTTAGCAGGGAATGTAGCAATTGACGGCGGCTCTGGACAGGTAGCCCCGCGTCTTGCTGAATTACTCGGTTTTTCATATGTGACTACGATAACAAGTATTCAAATTGACGGCGGCTCTGTATCGATTGAACGAGATGCAGAGGGGGATGTGGAAGTCATTTCTGCCGAACTCCCGCTTGTCGTCACAGCTCAGCAAGGACTCAATGAGCCTCGCTATCCATCATTACCAGGCATTATGAAGGCAAAGAAAAAGCCTTTAGAAGAATTGGAACTTGATGATTTAGATCTGGATGAAGACGATGTACCATATAAAATCAAAACAATTGAACGTTTCTTACCGGAGAAAAAAGAGGGTGGCAAGGTGCTGAGCGGCGAGCTTCAGGATCAAGTCAAAGAACTGACAGATCTACTCAGAAATGAAGCAAAAGTCATCTAAACATCCACTTTACGATATCACGAGAACAAGGGGGAGCTTGAAGATGAGTAAAAAAGTTGTTGTACTTGGAGAAAGTCGTGACGGTAAATTAAGAAATGTGACATTTGAAGCCATTGCTGCCGCTCACAAAGTGGCAGAGGGCGGTGAGGTCATTGGCGTGTTAATAGGGGATGACGTCAAAGGCCTAGCGGATGAACTGCTTTACTATGGAGCGGATCATGTCATGATTGTGGAGCATCCGCACCTTTCATATTATACGTCAGATGGTTTTGCGCAGGCGCTTCAAGCCATATTAGATCAGGTTGATCCAGATGCTGTACTCTTTGGCCATACATCTATCGGAAAAGACTTGTCGCCGAAAATAGCCGCACGTCTCCAGACTGGCTTGATTTCAGATGCGATTGATGTAAGCGTTACCGGTGAACATCTTGTTTTCACTAGACCGATTTACTCTGGAAAAGCCTTCGAAAAAGTCATTTCGACAGACCGTCTGCTTCTAGCAACCATCCGGCCAAATAACGTGGCACCACTTGAGCGGGATACGTCACGAGGCGGAGAAGTCACACCAGTTTCTGTCGACATTCAAAACCTTCGGACGATCGTGAAGGAAGTCATTAAAAAAACGTCAGAAGGTGTAGATTTATCAGAAGCAAAGGTCATTGTTGCTGGAGGGCGCGGGGTTAAGAGCAAGGAAGGCTTTGAACCGCTGAATGAACTCGCTGAGACGCTGGGTGCAGCAGTCGGAGCCTCGCGCGGCGCCTGTGACGCCGACTACTGTGATTATGCCCTGCAAATTGGCCAGACAGGAAAAGTCGTCACACCAGACCTTTATATTGCATGCGGGATATCAGGAGCGATTCAGCATTTAGCGGGAATGTCTAACAGTAAAGTCATTGTGGCCATCAACAAAGACCCAGAAGCGGAAATCTTCAAAATCGCCGATTATGGAATTGTTGGTGACTTGTTTGAAGTGGTACCGCTTTTGAATGAAGAGTTAAAAAAGATGAATATCCACTCGTAACGCTCATACACTCAGAATGCCTAGGTATTCTGGGTTTTTTTGTATGTTATTAAGAAGAAAAGGAGCGGTTGACAAGTGAAGGGGACAGTAAAAGTCAATGACGTGATCGGACGCATTTCTAAACACATTTACGGGCACTTTCAAGAGCATTTAGGAAGAGGGATTTATGACGGGATTTGGGTAGGAAAAGACTCAGAGATTGATCATATTGAGGGGATTCGTACTGATGTACTGAAGGCCCTTCAAGCATTACATATTCCGGTGCTGAGGTGGCCGGGGGGCTGCTTCGCAGACGAGTATCACTGGGCAAATGGTGTAGGTGATCTGAGTGAACGAAAGCCGATGGTCAATACCCATTGGGGTGGTACGGTTGAATCCAATGCATTTGGTACGCATGAATTTATGGCATTGTGTGAGCTGCTTGAATGTGAACCTTACATTTGCGGCAATGTGGGAAGCGGGTCTGTTCAAGAATTAGCCGATTGGATCGAATACATGACATTTCCAAAAGGGACACCTATGTCAGATTGGCGCATTAAAAATGGAAAACAAGAACCTTGGAAGCTGACCTATGTTGGTGTAGGCAATGAAAGCTGGGGCTGCGGCGGGAATATGACGCCTGAATACTATGCAGATTTATATAAACGCTATCAAACGTACGTAAGAGAGTTTGCAGGGCAGCGTATTTATAAAATCGCCTGCGGCGCGAACTCTAATGACGTGAATTGGACGAAGGTATTGATGGAGCGGGCCGCACCGTGGATGGATGGGCTCAGTTTACATTATTACACCGTACCGGGTACATGGGAGAAGAAAGGATCAGCGACTGAATTCGATGAGGATGAATGGTTTATCACGCTGAAAAAGGCCTATGAGATGGAACGGCTTGTCGAAGACCATGGAGAAATCATGGATCGTTATGACCCAGACAAGCGAATCGGGATGATTATTGATGAATGGGGGACATGGTATGACCCAGAGCCAGGGACAAATCCTGGGTTTTTATATCAGCAAAACACACTAAGAGACGCCCTTGTGGCCGCACTCCATTTTCATATTTTTCATCGCCATTGCGAGCGGATTCATATGGCAAATATTGCTCAGACGGTCAATGTGCTGCAAGCGATGGTATTAACAAAGGACGAAAAGATGCTTCTGACACCTACGTATCATGTATTTCACATGTTTCAAGTGCATCAAGAGGAAGAAGCGCTTGAAGTGGAGTTCGTTTCACCGCCGTATGAACGAAGAGGTGAAAAAATTCCTCAGGTCAGTGTGTCAGCCTCGCGTTCATCAGGTAAGATGCATATTAGCTACTGTCACTTGAATCCGCATGAACAAACAGAGATATCCCTTGCCATTGCAGGGATTGAAGAACAAACGAAAGTCACTGGACGTGTACTGACGGCTGATCGCATGAATGCCCATAATACATTCGATGATCCTCATTCTGTTCAGCCAAAAGACTTTCAGCAAATGGCTGTAAAGTCCGGCGATTTAACGGTGGAGCTGCCGCCAATGTCAGTGGTCATGATAACTGTCGACCTCGCTTAATTGCATATTTCGATGTTTGATGAGAAGAATGTTGGGGCATCATACATTGTAAATGAAGCGGAAAGGGTGTCATGTCATATGCTTAGAACCATTCTTATGATCATCGGTGCGATTGTTGTTATTGGTGCGATTATACGGTTTGTTTTTTAATTCATTTCCTAAAAAATGATTCGTAAGCATTTCATTCGCAAGTCACATTGGTAGATGCTATACTAAAAAGCATAATTTACATTGGAGGAATGAATAATGGCAATCGTAAAAGCTACTGACGCAACATTTTCACAAGAAACTGCAGAAGGTGTTGTTCTTGCAGACTTTTGGGCACCATGGTGTGGACCTTGTAAAATGATTGCTCCAGTTCTTGAAGAACTTGATCAAGAAATGGGCGACAAAATGAAAATTGTAAAAATTGATGTAGACGATAACCAAGAAACTGCTGGTAAATACGGCGTTATGAGTATCCCAACACTTCTTGTTTTAAAAGACGGTGAAGTTGTAGAAACTTCTGTTGGTTTCAAACCAAAAGAAGCACTTGCTGAGCTTGTCAACAAACATCTATAAACCAATCTATGCTCAAGCGGCATAATCATTGAAGCGGTTCTCGTAAAGACGAGAGCCGCTTTTCTTTCAACATGGTATAAAACAAATGTTCGTGATACACTAGAAGGAGTGAAAGAGGAAAACAAGGACGGATGAAAAGATGAACAAACTAATCAAAGAAAAGCTGTCAGTCCTGCCGGATCAACCAGGCTGTTACTTAATGAAAGATAGACAAAATACGATCATTTATGTAGGAAAAGCAAAGGTTTTAAAAAACAGGGTGCGCTCTTATTTCACTGGATCACATGACGCCAAAACGCAGCGGCTTGTCAGTGAAATTGAAGATTTTGAATACATTGTCACCTCTTCTAATATCGAAGCGCTCATTTTAGAACTGAATTTAATCAAAAAATATGACCCAAAATACAATGTCATGCTCAAGGATGACAAGACGTATCCTTTTATAAAAATTACGAATGAACGCCATCCTAAGCTGATCGTCACCCGCAATGTAAAAAAGGACAAAGGAAAATATTTCGGTCCATACCCAAACGTACAAGCAGCTCGAGAAACAAAAAAGCTGCTCGACCGCCTATATCCACTGAGAAAATGCGCCACCCTTCCTGACCGCGTCTGTCTTTATTATCATCTTGGACAATGTCTTGCGCCATGTGTGTATGACATTTCCGAGGAAACGAATAAGCAGCTCGTGGACGAAATCACAAGGTTTCTAAACGGGGGACATCAGCAAATCAAAAAAGAACTCACCGAAAAGATGCAGGAAGCCGCTGAAAATTTAGAGTTTGAACGGGCAAAAGAACTGAGAGACCAAATCGCATATATCGACTCAACGATGGAAAAACAGTTAATGACGATGAGTGATTTATCAGATCGAGATGTCTTTGCCTATGCCTATGATAAAGGCTGGATGTGTGTCCAAGTTTTCTTTATCAGACAGGGGAAATTGATTGAACGTGATGTCAGCCTGTTCCCTATGTATCAGGACCCTGAGGAAGAGTTCCTCACGTTTATGGGGCAATTTTATGAAAAGAACAATCATTTTCTGCCGAAGGAAATTCTGGTGCCGGACAGTGTTGATCAAGAGATGATTGAGCAATTGCTTGAGACGAACGTTCACCAGCCGAAAAAAGGAAAGAAAAAGGATCTGCTTTTACTTGCGCATCAAAATGCCAAAATCGCCTTAAAAGAAAAATTTTCGCTCATTGAGCGTGATGAAGAGCGGACAATTGGTGCGGTGAAGCAACTCGGGGATGCACTTAATATTTATATGCCATACAGAATCGAGGCATTTGATAACTCAAATATTCAAGGAGCAGACCCGGTTTCTGCCATGGTCGTCTTTCAGGACGGGAAGCCCTATAAAAAGGAATACCGAAAATACAAAATAAAAACCGTCTCAGGGCCAGATGATTATGCATCCATGCGTGAAGTCATTAGAAGACGATATACCCGTGTGTTAAAGGATGAACTGCCGCTGCCAGATTTAATTTTAATTGACGGAGGAAAAGGACAGATCAACGCAGCCATCGATGTGCTTGAAAATGAATTGAATCTGTCTGTCCCAGTCGCAGGTCTTGTAAAAGATGAAAAACACAGGACATCGAATCTCATGATGGGAGATACACTTGAAATTGTTGCGCTGGAGCGGAATAGCCAGGCCTTTTACTTATTGCAGCGCATTCAAGATGAAGTGCACCGCTTCGCCATTAGCTTTCACCGGCAGCTCCGCGGAAAAAATGCATTCCAGTCTATTTTAGACGATGTACCAGGTATCGGAGAAAAGCGTAAAAAGCAGCTCCTTAAACATTTTGGCTCTGTGAAAAAGATGAAGGAAGCCTCTATCCAAGACTTTCAGGAGGCTGGCATTCCGAAACAGACGGCTGAACTTTTAATGGAAGCATTAAAAAAATAGATTGTACTTTTATTAAAAGTCTGTTAAGATGTGACTAATTTAATAAATGAACGTGTTGTTTGTTGAAGATAGAGGTGCGAACTTCAAGAGTAAGCCTTCGGAGATCGATGGGATCTAAGAAGAGGGCTGAAAGGGGAGCGTCGCCGAAGTGAATAAAATCCACTCATTTTATTCGCTGGCTGTACATTGAAGAAATGTAGGGCTGTCAAGAATTCATTTCTTGGAGGGCTATCTCATTGTTTGCATCGTTTAATGATGATTTTAAAGCAATGGGAGATTTGTTCTCTCATTGCTTTTTTATTTGCAGTGAGCGGACAGTCTCCAAGCTGCCTCTTCTCTCACACGTGAACTTTTGAAAAAGGGTGGTAGACATGGGATTAATTGTACAAAAATTTGGCGGAACTTCCGTTGGGTCGACAGAAAAAATTCGCAATGCCGCAGAGAGAGTGATCGCTGAACGCGAGGCAGGACACGATGTGGTTGTGGTTGTATCAGCGATGGGCAAATCAACGGATGTTCTAGTAGACCTAGCGAAAGAACTCACAGACGATCCAAGCAAAAGAGAAATGGATATGCTGCTCGCAACTGGTGAGCAAGTGACCATTTCATTATTATCGATGGCGCTACAAACAAGAGGTTATGATGCCATTTCCTTTACAGGCTGGCAGGCTGGTATGAAAACAGAGCACGTACACGGAAATGCAAGAATCGTGGACATTGATGAATCAAGAATAAAAGAGGAATTAAGTGCGGGGAAAGTCGTTGTTGTGGCAGGCTTCCAAGGAATTGCAGATGACTTACATATCACAACTCTTGGCCGCGGCGGATCAGATACAACAGCTGTGGCACTAGCTGCCGCACTAAAAGCTGATAAATGTGATATATACACAGATGTACCAGGAGTGTTTACGACAGATCCGCGTTATGTATCATCTGCGCGGAAACTTGCGGGCATTTCATACGATGAGATGCTTGAGCTGGCTAATTTAGGAGCTGGGGTTCTGCATCCAAGAGCTGTTGAATTTGCGAAAAATTATCAAGTCCCGCTAGAAGTCCGTTCTAGTATTGAAAATGAATCGGGTACATTAATTGAGGAGGAATCGTCCATGGAACAAAACTTAGTCGTCAGAGGCATTGCATTTGAAGATCAGATTACACGTGTGACAGTGTGCGGGCTTTCAAGTGGTTTAACAACATTATCGACCATTTTTACGACGCTTGCGAAACAGAATATCAATGTGGATATCATCATTCAGTCCGTCACAAGCACTAACCAGACTTCCATCTCTTTCTCTGTCAAAACGGATGATTTGTCCAAAACAGTTGAAGTATTAGAAGAATATAAAGGGGCGCTTGGCTACGAGCAGATTGAGACAGAAAGCAAATTAGCGAAAGTATCCATCGTGGGATCTGGAATGGTCTCAAATCCAGGGGTAGCTGCTGAAATGTTTGCTGTGTTAGCGCAAAAAGACATTCAAGTGAAAATGGTCAGTACGTCTGAAATCAAAGTCTCAACGGTCGTTGGCCGTGATGATATGGTCAAAGCGGTTGAAGCGCTGCATGACGCGTTTGATTTATCAAAGGTGAGCGCCGCTGCTCACTCTTAAAAAGGTAAAGAGGTGATCTCATGAAAGAGGGTCGCCTCTTTTTTCTATATGGAAACGGCTGAAACGGGCGTAAACCCATTCATTAAGTATGCTATGATAGATGTAGACATATAAAAAAGGCGTGACCTGAAGTCCGCGCCTTTTATCAAGAGTATTAGCTAGGGTCTCTTAAATCCCATTTAACGGTTAAAATGACTTTCTCAGCACGCTTTTTCACTTGTTCGTAGGATTCAGCCACGTGCTCATTCAGAAGCTGAATTTGTTCAGCAATAAAACCCGCTTCCATCTGAAAGCATGGCTCCTTTTGATAGGTGAGTCGATTTGATACTAGTGGACCTTCGAGCTCAAACTCAATTTCCTGTTTTTTCGAATGGACCATCGTGAGAGTCCCCCATCCGGCATCATGGAAAAATTCGGGGATCTTCTCCCATGACTCTTGAGGAAATTTACGAGCAAGCAGTTTACCCGCAAAATACATCATAGATGAATGGTCCTGACCAAGAATATCAGGCAGCAGAACTTCGCGTATCAGCTCGTAGGCAAATCCATTGACTTCAATTTCTTTTAGCTGTTCTAAGTTAGATTCGAATTTATTCATTGTACGGCTCCCCTCTTTCAACAATTTATTATAGCTTATGTGGGCATATGATGACAGAGTTTTCCCTGAAGTCTAAGAAATTCTTATTGTAGTAAAACGAATTTTGATTTAAAACTTTTAAATTTCGGAAAATTTTAATTTATGTACGCGGTTTCTTGACGCTTTTTTGACATAGGAGTAAAATGAAATTGTCAATAAATTTGAATAAAGTGCTTACAATTGAAAGAAGCGGGGGTAAGACAATTTTCAAGCAATTGCACTTTTTTTACTAGGGGGTAAAGTAATGTCGGGGAACAAAGAATTTTTTTATCGGAGATTGCATTCTTTGCTTGGCGTCATTCCGGTCGGTCTATTTTTAATACAGCACTTAGTGGTTAACCACTTTGCGACAAATGGACCAGAGGCGTTTAACAAAGCTGCACACTTTATGGAACAGCTTCCTTTCAGATATGCACTTGAGCTGTTCGTGATTTTCTTACCACTGATCTATCATGCTGTTTATGGGGTGTACATAGCCTTTACGGCACAAAACAACACGTCTCGCTTCAGTTACTTAAGAAACTGGCTGTTCAGATTGCAAAGAATTTCAGGTATTATCACATTGATTTTTGTCTCTTGGCACGTATGGGAAACACGAATTCAAGCTCAGCTTGGAGCTGAAGTCAACTATGACATGATGGCGAATATTTTAAGCTCTCCATTTATGCTAGGCTTCTATATTGTCGGCGTTTTATCTACTATTTTCCACTTTGCTAATGGCTTGTGGTCATTTGCTGTCAGCTGGGGAATTACCGTTTCACCACGCTCACAACGAATCTCCACATATGTGACATTAGGTATATTTATAGCGCTTTCATATGTAGGGCTAAGAGCAATTTTCGCTTTTGTTTAAGAGGAAATAGATTAGTAGAAGAGGGAGAGGGGCTACAATGAGTAATTCTAGCATCATCGTTGTCGGAGGCGGCTTAGCTGGTCTCATGGCAACTATTAAAGCAGCAGAAGCGGGAACAGCTGTTCAACTATTTTCAATCGTACCTGTGAAACGTTCGCATTCTGTATGTGCACAGGGCGGAATCAACGGAGCGGTCAATACAAAGGGTGAAGGGGATTCACCTTATGAGCATTTTGATGACACGGTATACGGCGGAGATTTCTTAGCCAACCAGCCGCCAGTAAAGGCAATGTGTGAAGCAGCGCCGTCCATTATCCACTTACTTGATCGTATGGGTGTTATGTTTAATAGAACACCAGAGGGATTATTGGACTTCCGCCGCTTCGGGGGAACACAGCACCACCGTACAGCGTTTGCTGGAGCTACAACAGGCCAGCAGCTATTATACGCACTGGATGAGCAGGTTCGCCGCTATGAAGTAGCAGGACTTGTCACGAAATATGAAGGCTGGGAATTCCTTGGCGCTGTTTTAGATGACGAGGAAGTATGCCGCGGGATTGTCGCGCAAAACTTGACGACAATGGAAATTGAATCCTTCCGATCAGATGCAGTCATCATGGCAACAGGCGGTCCTGGAATCGTGTTCGGTAAATCAACAAACTCTATGATTAACACTGGATCTGCAGCATCTATCGTCTATCAGCAAGGTGCGCATTATGCAAATGGAGAATTCATTCAAATTCACCCGACAGCGATCCCAGGAGATGACAAGCTTCGTCTTATGAGTGAATCAGCTCGTGGTGAGGGCGGACGTGTTTGGACATATAAAGACGGGAAGCCTTGGTACTTCCTTGAAGAAAAATACCCAGCATACGGGAACCTTGTACCGCGTGACATCGCAACGCGTGAAATCTTTGACGTATGTGTCGAGCAAAAGCTTGGCATCAACGGAGAGAACATGGTATATCTTGATCTTTCTCACAAAGATCCAAAAGAGCTTGATATTAAGCTTGGCGGAATCATTGAAATCTATGAAAAATTCATGGGTGACGACCCGCGTAAGCTGCCGATGAAAATCTTCCCGGCTGTTCATTACTCTATGGGCGGATTATGGGTCGATTATGATCAAATGACGAATATCAAAGGTCTATTCGCTGCCGGAGAATGTGATTACTCAATGCACGGCGGAAACAGACTTGGTGCAAACTCACTTCTTTCTGCGATTTACGGCGGAATGGTCGCTGGACCAAATGCGGTGAAGTACATTAACGGTCTGGAAAAATCTGCGGAAGACCTTTCTTCTGCACTATTTGACAGCGCCGTGAAGAAAGAGCAGGAGAAATGGGACAACATCCTCAGCATGGATGGTACTGAAAATGCGTACGTGCTTCATAAAGAGCTTGGAGAATGGATGACGGATAACGTTACAGTGGTTCGTTACAATGACAAACTCTTAAAAACAGATCAGAAGATCGAAGAACTAATGGAACGCTACAAGAAGATCAACATCAATGATACCGCATCATGGAGCAACCAAGGCGCTGCCTTCACACGTCAGCTTGACAACATGCTTCAACTGGCAAGAGTCATTACGATTGGGGCATATAACCGGAATGAAAGCCGAGGCGCACACTATAAACCGGAATTCCCAGAAAGAAACGATGAAGAATTCCTTAAAACAACGATGGCTACGTTCAAAGGGAAAAATCAAAAGCCTGCATTCCACTATGAGGACGTCGATGTATCGTTAATTGCACCTCGTAAACGAGATTACTCGAAGAAAAAGGTGGAGAAATAAGATGAGTGAAAAAAACACAATTCATTTCATAATCACACGTCAAGATACAGCAGATGGAAAGTCTTATGATGAGGAATTTGAAATCCCTTACCGTCCGAATATGAACGTCATTTCTGCACTCATGGAAATTAGACGTAACCCGGTCAATAAACAAGGTGAAAAAACAACAGCGATCAACTGGGACATGAACTGTCTTGAAGAGGTGTGCGGTGCTTGTTCTATGGTTATTAATGGAAAACCACGCCAGTCATGTACAGCCTTGATTGACCAGTTAGATCAGCCGATCCGTCTCCAGCCGATGAAGACATTCCCGGTGGTGAGAGACTTGCAGGTTGATAGAAGCCGCATGTTCAACTCCTTGAAAAAAGTAAAAGCATGGGTGCCGATCGATGGCACATATGATCTTGGACCTGGACCAAGAATGCCTGAGAAAAAACGTCAATGGGCGTATGAGCTTTCTAAATGTATGACATGTGGTGTCTGCCTTGAAGCTTGTCCAAACGTAAATGATAAGTCTTCCTTTATGGGCCCTGCTCCGCTTTCGCAAGTTCGTCTATTTAACGCACATCCGACAGGTGCGATGAATAAGTCTGACCGTCTAGAAGAAATTATGGGTGACGGCGGTCTTGCGAACTGCGGGAACTCTCAAAACTGTGTGCAGGCTTGTCCGAAAGGAATCCCGCTGACAACGTCAATTGCAGCACTTAACCGAGATACAACATTACAAGCTTTCCGTAACTTCTTCGGAAGCGATCACGCAGAATAACATCACATTCAGTCCTCTTTGCCAATCATGATGAGTGTTTACAAGAGGCTGGATGGAACACAAAATAAACGCCTCTTCCAATATGGGAGAGGCGTTTATTGATGAATAAGGAGATGATGAAGTGAGACTTCCATCATATATTGAGGAACCATTTGAAGAATGGAGGGCATCCTTTCGATTTTATGTCGAAACGACTGTCCGTTTTTCAGAAACGGATATGTTCGGCCATATGAACAATGTCACCCCTTTTGTGTATTTTGAAGAAGCACGGATTGCCTTTTTTCAAAAAACAGGAATTGTGGATAAACGAATAAAACGTGTGAAAGAGACAATTACAGTCGTGGCAAACCTGCAATGTGACTACATCAAACAGGTGGAGATTGGGGAGAGGCTTCGTGTGTATGTAAAGCCGGAAAAAGTCGGATCAAGCTCACTTATCCTTCATTATTTAGGAGAAAACGAGCAGCAGGAACCATGCTTTACAGGCTCAGTTACCATGGTGCAAATTAATAAAGAAACAGGCGCAGCAGTCCCATTTACAGAAGAAGAAAAAGAGACATTTCAAGCTCAGCGAAATGGGTAGCATGCAGCCTCAGCAACGTGTAAGCTTCATTTTGTTATAATAAAAAGAGCATATTAAGAAGAACAAAAGGAGAACACATGAAGATTTTTCAATATGACACCATTGATAGTACAAATAATGAAGCGAAAAGGCTCATTCAGCAAGGAGAAAAACCTTCATTTGCTGTCTATGCACATCAGCAGACAGAAGGGAGAGGCAGGCTAGGCAGGCCGTGGGAAACGCCAGCAGGGAATGTCGCTTTGACCATGACGGTTTTGCCGCCAGAAGAACTCTCCACCCAGTCAACGATTGCTCCGCTGACGGCACTAGCGATCTACGATGTACTCAAACCTCTCATAAGGGCTGAGGATCAGCTTGCGATCAAATGGCCAAATGATATTCTCATCAATGAAGCAAAGGTATCAGGCACATTGATTGAAGCGGACCGTACCGCCATTTATATCGGGGTTGGCATCAATGTGAAGACAAAGCCGGAGCATGTTCCGTACAAAACCATTTGCCTATCAGAGCTTACAGAGGTAAAAGCCGATCAGCTTGTGAAGGAACTTGCCGCCGCTTTTGAAAAATATCATACACGCTGGAAGAATGAAGGGTTTGAAGCACTCACTTCCCTCTATAACAAACGGTTATATCGTCTTCATAAACCGCTGCGGATCTCGTTAGACCGTGAAAAACAAACATGGGAAGAGGGCATTTGCTGCGGAGTCAACCGCTACGGTCATCTCCAGCTCAAAGATGAGAAAGGGCAAATAAAAGCTCATTCTGCCGGAGATATCGATGCACCGCTACAGCATTAAAAAAAGCAGACGATGTTCTCGTCTGCTTAAGCTTCTCTTTTAATATGAGGCTGAATCACATAGTCTTGTTTTGTGAAAACAACTCCGTCTAGAATTTCTCTTGCAGTTCGAATGACTTTGACTCTGTTTTGAGAGATGTCAATTTCCGTTTGCATAATCCCGGCAGGATGCCCAATACGAAGGGTGTCATCTTGACCTTGGAACAGCTGAGAAGGAAGCGTTTCATCCAAGAAACAGCTGGCCGTCACACAGACAGAACCGGTAATGGCAAGTGCTTGGTGTGGCCTTTGCATCGATAGCATACGAACGATGATGTCCATATCTTCTGCTCGTCTCAAGATTCCATTTGTATCTACATAATCAGCAGGCTCGCTGATGAGCGCAAGCTTTGGAACAGCTGGAGACTGTAATGTGGCCATTTCTTTTGGTGCAAAGTGACACATTTCAGCAGCGAGGGAACGAATTTCTTCTAAATCATCCAGTAATTCGTCTGTAAACTCTTCAGGTAATTCAGTTCCTTTTAATTGAATATCTTTCGCGCGAATAAAGGCAATTGGATTTGCAATGTCAACGATCGAGATTGGAATCTCCCCAAACTTTGTTTGAATCGTATCAATTTTGTTTCCAGTCGGATAGGTTTTACCTGTGACAGCTCCTTCAGGTTTCTCAAAGGATAAATAAATGGGAGAACCAGTTCCTTTTACGCCTGGAATTTCTGCCTGTCCTTCAAATTTTACTTCCCCATTTTCAACTTCGACCTCTGCCGTAATGACTTTATTTGTATTGGTATTGAGGATACGTACAGTCGTAATGGGCTCAACTGCTTGAACAAGTCCTTTAATGATCGCATATGGTCCAACGGCTGATGAGATGTTCCCGCAGTTTCCTTTAAAGTCGACATATCTCTCATTAATACTGACCTGTGCAAATGTATAGTTCACATCCACATCCGGGCGTGTGGCTTTATCGATAATGGCCACTTTACTTGTTAAAGAATTACCGCCGCCGATCCCATCGACCTGCAGCCGGTCAGGACTGCCCATAATGTCTAATAGAAATGCCTCGAGCTCATCGTGTTCATATGGTGCATTGTCAGCGTGAATGAATACTCCTTTGCTTGTACCGCCTCGCATGATTGTGATTGGAACTTTTCTCATGACTCTCACCCTCAATTTTTAATGAACTGTTTATCTAACCAAAATGGTAAAGTATAATAAGAAATAAGTTAAATACATTATTTTAAGAGAAATCAATAAAAATATTTTATAATTAGTAAAAAAGGAGGGCATACAATGGATGAAAAAGATTGGCGGTTTTTAAAGGTACTTTATGAAGAAAAGAACATCACAAAAGCGGCAGAAAAATTATTTGTCTCTCAGCCTGCCTTAAGCTATCGATTGAAACAGCTTGAAGAGGAGTTTGATATGAAACTTTTCTTTAAAAGAAAACGAGGAATTGAATTTACATCAGAGGGCGAATACTTGGCTAAATACGCAAATGACATGCTCAAACAGCTGCAGCAAACGAAAGATGGCATGCTCAATATGCAAAAAAAGGTCAAAGGAACGATCCGGTTAGGGGTCTCAAGTAACTTTGCCCAGTATAAACTGCCAGAAATATTAAAAGAATTTTCTAAGCAGTATCCACATGTTCAATTTATGGTCAACACAGGCTGGAGCACAAAGGTAATGGATTTATTAGGAACATCAAGTGTGCATTTAGGGATTTTAAGAGGCGATTATGACTGGAATGGAGAGCGTTTTTTGCTTGATAAAGAGCGTCTTTGCATTATTTCAAAATCAGAAATTCAGCTAAAGGATCTCCCGAATCTGCCGCTCATTGACTATCATACAGACAGTTCATTAAAACGGCTGATTAACAGATGGTGGCAGGAAACATTCACAATGCCTCCGCTTGTGACGATGGAGACAGACCGTCAGGATACATCGAAAGAGATGGTGAAGCGTGGTTTAGGCTATGCCATTGTCCCAGAAATTTGCCTCAGACCAAGTGATGAGTTATTTGTAAAAGGACTTTCGTATAAAGATGGACAGCCTGTTTTAAGAGATACATGGCTCATGTACCAGCCAGACTCACTTCATTTGTCTGTGGTGAAAGCGTTCATTGAGTTTTTAAGAAATCAGCAAGGTTGATTATAAAAGAAATTTATTGAATATACGAAAAAATCGATATTTTCATTATAAAAAAAGCTATTATATCCTTGAAATAGAAAGCGCTAACATATAGATCGCAAGTGCAAGGGGGCGCTTGCAGATCATGTAAAGAAGAGGATGGAGGGATATAAAGTGCTAGCTATTTTAGGGATCTTGATGGTCTTGACATTTACATTTCTCATTATGACAAAACGTATGCATCCGGTGGTGGCTCTAACCGTTGTACCTATCATATTTGCATTGATCGGCGGCTTTAACAAAGGGTTAGGGGACATGATGCTTGATGGACTGAAAACTGTTGCACCATCAGCTGCTTTATTGTTATTTGCGATTTTATTCTTCGGTGTCATGCTGGATGCTGGATTGTTTGATCCTCTGATTAAACTCATTCTACGTATTGTAAAAGGTGATCCTGTCAAAATTGCTTTTGGGGTAGCGATTTTGTCTATGCTTGTTGCATTAGATGGTGATGGAACAACAACGTACATGATTACCGTATCAGCTATGCTGCCACTTTTCTTAAGAATTGGGATGAACCCATTAATTTTAGGAACAATTTCATTATTATCATTAGGAATTATGAGCGGAATGACGCCATGGGGCGGTCCAGCTACTCGTGCAATCGCGGCGCTTGGATTAGATGCAGGCGAATTTTTCATTCCATTACTCCCAACGATGGTTGGAGGCGGTCTTTTTATACTTTTTACTGCTTATGTACTTGGGAAAAAAGAAAGAAAACGGATTGGAATTGCAGAGATTCAGTACAAAGAAGAGCCGTCCATTTCTCCTGAATTGGCTGCGTCAATTGAAGATGGAGTAGCCGATATCAAGAGACCGAATCTGATTTGGATTAACTTCTTCTTAACAATTGCGGTCATGGTCACTCTCGTCATGGATATCATACCAATTCCTGTACTCTTCTTAATTGGATTTGTCATCGCTCTGATGATCAACTATCCAAAGGTTGAAGATCAGCGCGAGCGAATTTTATCTCATGCAGGAAACGCATTAACGGTTATCACACTTGTATTTGCCGCAGGGATTTTCACAGGGATTTTTTCTGGAACAAAAATGGTTGAGTCCATTGCCAATTTGGTCATTTACATGATTCCGGATTCCTACAGCTCATTTTTCCCGCTGATTGTTGCTTTGACGAGTATGCCATTTACATTTGTGCTCTCAAACGATGCTTACTATTTCGGAGTGCTGCCAATCCTGGCTGAAGCCGGCGCAGCTTATGGGATTGATCCGGTGGAAATTGCACGTGCCTCTATCATAGGGCAGCCTGTTCACTTACTGAGTCCGCTTGTAGCTTCAACACTGCTGCTTGTCAGTATGCTGAACAAAGATATTGGTGATTTGCAAAAATATGCACTACTATGGACCGTGTTAACTGCCCTTTTTACAACACTTATTGCATTGTTAACAGGCGCCATTTCAATCTTTTAAATACCACGCAAAAAAGGACGATGTCTCGGGGAGGAGACTCGTCCTTTTTTGCGTGGAGGAAAGCGCAGAAATTGGACGCTGATATGCGGGATTTCTTGATTTTAACGTCACCTACCTCAGGCACCCGGCATATGATATCTCGACTATACAGAATCCCATTCTATAGAGACTAGAGCTCTCACCTTAGCAAGGAGGGTTACAATACTTGAAGGAGAAAGAGTTTCAATCCAAGCCGCTATTAACCAAAAGAGAAAGAGAAGTATTCGAATTGCTCGTCCAAGATAAAACAACAAAAGAAATTGCAAGCGAGCTTTTTATTAGCGAAAAGACTGTTCGAAATCACATTTCGAATGCCATGCAAAAGCTAGGAGTCAAAGGCCGTTCACAGGCCGTAGTCGAGCTTCTGCGTATGGGTGAGCTAGAGCTCTAAAGTCAGCCGGTTTTCCTTCCATATTGGGGAGGAACCGGTTATTTCTATATGGTTTCCATGAGTCTCTTCTTGCATTTTCTTTAAAAAACGAGGAAAATAGACATATACGTTTTAATCAAAGTGAGATGCTATAGTGAGGTATCAATAAAATGGAAACGAATGAATCAGGCCATGTTGCAGAGATTGAAAAATCATTACGCCACATTGCCGCAATTATTAAGCAAAAAGGCAGAGAAATCCTCAATCAATATACGATTACACCTCCACAATTCATCGGGCTTCAGTGGCTTTATGAATTCGGAGATATGACAATAGGTGAGCTGTCACAAAAGATGTACTTGGCTTGCAGCACAACCACTGATTTAATTGATAGAATGGAAAAAAGTGAACTTGTCGAACGGGTGAAAGATCCATCTGACCGCCGCGTGGTTCGCATTCATTTATTGCCTGAAGGCGAGCGGATCATTCAAGAAGTGATTGCTAAACGCCAAGAATACGTCAGTGAACTTCTAGGGGCTTTCTCAGAAGAAGAAGCCATCGTTTTCAACCAATCCTTAACGAAACTACAGCAGCAAATGAAAAGAAAATGAGGCGATTTTGTTGGATCAACCAATCGGCGTCATTGATTCCGGCGTCGGCGGTTTAACCGTTGCAAAGGAAATCATGAGACAACTGCCAAAAGAAAAAATCATTTATGTAGGCGATACAAAACGATGTCCATATGGCCCGCGGAAAGAAGAAGAAGTTCTTCAATATACGTGGGAAATGGCACACTACTTACTAAAACACCACCATATTAAAATGCTCGTCATTGCATGCAACACAGCAACGGCGATCGCACTGGATGAAATCAAAGCAACGCTTGATATTCCGGTCATTGGCGTCATTCAGCCTGGCGCCCGTACAGCGATCAAGGTGACAAACAACCAGCATATTGGCGTTATTGGCACAATCAATACGATCAAAAGCGAGGCATACAAAGAAGCGCTGCTGTCACTAAAAGCAGGTCTAACGGTTCAAAGTCTGGCGTGTCCGCTCCTTGTTCCATTTGTGGAAAGCGGTACGTTTTTAGATCAGACAGCAGAGGCAGTGGTCAAAGATTCCCTTGAACCGATGAAAGAAACAGGAATTGACACTCTTATTCTTGGCTGCACACACTATCCGATTTTAAAAGAGCCGATTCAGCGCTTTATGGGCAGTGATGTCAGCATTATTTCATCAGGAGATGAGACAGCGAGAGAAGCAAGTACGATTCTTTCATATAAAGGGCTATTAAATACCTCTAAAGAAACGCCTGTCCATACATTTTACACAACAGGGCAGCAGCAAAATTTTCAAAACATCGCTCGTGACTGGTTTGGCTACCTGCCAGGGAAGGTCGAAACCGTGTCACTTGAACACATCTACCAGCAATAACCCGCTTCTATTTGAAGTGGGTTATTTTTTTATGAAAAGGGTCTAATCCTCTGGGGGAGCTCGTATACATAGTAGTACAAACTACTAGAGGAGGGTGAAGTATGCTGAAAAAAGGATCTACAGCAGCTGTTACGTGTATCGCGTCAGCCATGCTTTTGTCAGGATGCGGATTGTTTCAAACAGACCAAGCGAAAACAGAGATTGATCCACCACAAAACGTCACATATGTGAAAGAAAATAAAGAAGATAAACAAACAGCCAAAGAAGGAAAAGAAGAGAAGCAGGCAGATACGGTCATGAGAGAATTATATTTAATTGATAAAAACGGGTATGTCGTATCTCAATCCATTCCACTGCCGAAAAATGAAGGAAGTGCCAAACAAACCCTTGAATATCTCGTGGACGGGGGACCTATTTCTAACTTAATGCCGAATGGCTTCAGAGCAGTGCTGCCAGCGGATACGCGCGTATCTGTCGATATTAAAGACGGAACGGCGGTTGTCGATTTTTCAAATGAATTTAAAAACTATAAAAAAGAAGACGAGCAGCGCATTTTGCAATCTGTCACTTGGACGTTAACTCAGTTTGATTCCATAGCCAAAGTCAAATTGAAGATGAATGGACATGAACTAAAAGAAATGCCAGTGAACGGTACACCTATCTCAGATGATTTAAGCAGAGAAGACGGTATTAATATCCAGCACGAGGCTGCTGCTGATATGACAGCGACAAAGCCAGTGACGGTTTACTATTTAGCTGAATCTGATGAACAGACGTACTACGTTCCGGTGACCAAAAGAGCGCCAAAAGACGAGGATGATCCGATTACAGCAGCAATTGATGAGCTCGTCTCTGGACCAAGCAAAAAAAGCCATCTGCTTACAGACTTTGATCAAGATGTGAAGCTGAATGATGTACCAAAAGTAAAAGATGGCCATGTGACACTTGATTTCAACGAATCTATTTTTGGCAGTGCGGATGAAAAGAAAAAGGTTATTTCACAAAAAGTTCTTGATAGCATTGTGCTCACATTAACCGAGCTGCCGGACGTCAAAAGCGTATCTGTCAAGGTGAACGGCAAGGCTGAGCTTGTGAACGAAAAAGGAGCAGAGCTCACAAAGCCGGTTTCACGACCAGAACAAGTGAATACAGGTAGTTTTTAACGTCACACATTGATATAATGGAGAAAAAGAGGCATGCATATTCGCTGCCTCTTTTTTATTCCAAGCGATTAGAACGAGCTGAGGTTGTCAAAGTTAGTAGGAGAACCCCGCTGGCACTCGCGAGGAATGTATATCGTAACGGAGGTAAAACATGAGATTAGATGAAAGACAATATGACGAATTGAGAAAAATTGAAATAGAGGCAGGCTACATCACGCATCCAGAAGGCTCTGTCTTAATCTCAGCGGGAAATACGAAGGTGATTTGTAACGCATCGATCGAAGACCGCGTACCTCCTTTTTTAAGAGGAGAAGGAAAAGGCTGGATTACAGCAGAATATAGCATGCTTCCAAGAGCAACTGCACAAAGAACGATAAGAGAATCATCTAAAGGAAAAGTCACAGGACGTACCATGGAGATTCAGCGTTTAATTGGACGAGCACTCCGCGCAGTCGTTGACTTAGAAAAGCTTGGCGAACGCACCATTTGGATTGATTGTGATGTTATTCAAGCAGACGGCGGCACACGCACAGCATCCATCACAGGTGCTTTTGTTGCCATGACACTTGCGATTCAAAAGCTGCGAGCTGAAGGAGTCATCAAAGAAAACCCGATTACTGATTATTTAGCGGCGATATCCGTCGGAATTGATTCTCAGCAAGGTCTTCTGTTAGATTTAAACTATGAAGAAGATTCTTCTGCTGAAGTAGATATGAATGTCATCATGACAGGCGCTGGTCGCTTTGTTGAACTTCAAGGAACAGGCGAAGAAGCGACATTCTCAAGAGAACAGCTAAACGGACTGCTTGATTTAGCCGAAAAGGGCATCAAAGAATTAATCGAAAAGCAAAAAGCAGTAACAGGAGAAGTCATCGAATAAAGAGAAGGGTTTGATCAGGATGAAAACAGCCATCATTGCAACGCACAATGCGGGCAAAGCGAAAGAATTCAAAGCCATTCTTGAGCCAAAAGGATTCACGGTCAAAACACTAGCAGACATTGGCTTTACTGAAGAAATTGAAGAAACAGGACAAACCTTCGAAGAAAATGCCATCATCAAAGCGGAGGCCATTCAAGCCAAAGCAGGTGAAATGGTCATTGCAGACGATTCCGGTCTGTCGATTGATTATCTGGGCGGAAAACCTGGCGTGTATTCAGCGAGATACGCAGGTGAGCATAAAGACGATGCGGAGAATGTGGAAAAAGTGCTGAGCGAACTTCAAGGCATTGAAAAAGAAGACCGCACAGCCAGATTCAGATGTGCCCTTGCTGTCAGCATACCGGGAAAAGAAACAAAGACGGTAGAAGGATCAGTAGAAGGCTTCATCGCAGAAAAACCAATCGGCGAAAATGGCTTCGGATACGACCCAATTTTCATCGTCAAAGACAAAGACCAGACGATGGCCGAATTATCACCAGAGGAGAAAAACAAGATCAGCCATCGAGCGGTCGCGCTTCAAAAGCTTTCATCACTGCTAGACGCAAATGAATAAGGGGGAATGAAGCCATGAAGATACTCATCATTAGTGACAGTCATGGACTCACAGACGAACTTCAAACCATTGCCAAACGGCATGCGGCTGAAGTTGACATGATGATTCACTGCGGAGATTCAGAACTCGAAACGAACCACCCAGCACTCGAAGGATACAAAGTCGTCAAAGGAAATTGTGACTTTATGGGCGATTTTGAAGAAGAGCTCCTGCTCCCACTTGATGGAGGCGGAAAACTATTTCTCACTCACGGACATCTGCATGGCATCAAACAATCCTTGCTTCAAGTCTACTACCGTGCAGAAGAGCTGGGCGCAGACATTATCTGCTTTGGCCACTCGCACATTCCAGGCAGTGAACTGCTAAGAGGAAAACTCCTCATTAACCCAGGCAGCGTGCACTTGCCAAGAGTGCGAAAAGAGCGCAGCTATGCTATACTGACACTAGATGGAAGCGAAGCAAACGTACAGTTTTTCACGGACGAAGGTCAGGTCATACAAGACCTCGAAAACACTGTCACATTGGAAGGTATTTCATAAGGGTGCAGCATTTGCCCCTTATGAAAAAACTTTCGAAAAACCGTTGACTTTAAAGAACAATAGTAATATAATAAATCTTGTCGCTGAGGTAATACACCAAAGCACAATACATAACAACATGTCCCAGTAGCTCAGCAGGATAGAGCAACGGCCTTCTAAGCCGTCGGTCGGGAGTTCGAATCTCTCCTGGGACGTACTAAATTAAAAGCCTGAAACCCTTTATTATCAAGGATTTCAGGCTTTTTTGTTCTTTGGAACATAAGTTCGTAACTCGCTTCAAAACAGGGTTTTGGGAGCGGGTTGGGAGCGGATTTATTTTTAAGTATTTCCGTTCCCTGTTTTTGTATGCCTGCATAACTGCGATTTATTTAAATGATTGGATCATTCAGTTCGTAATTTGGGTAGCAATAATAAGGCGGTCTACGTCCGATTTTAGGCATTAGCCATGAATGCTCCATATAAACCATGGTGACTTTTTCCATTGAATGGTTCACAAGTAATAACTCTACTTCTGGATTAAATTCATATCTCAATCCAATGACCTCCTTATATTAGGAATGTGTGGATTCCCCGCCGTCAACATGCAGCACTTGACCTGTAACAAAACGTGAATCATCAGAAGCGAGATAAACAAATGTTGGTGCGAGTTCAAATGGATGGGCAACTCGTTCCATTGGGTTAAACGCTCCATATACAGCCACTTGATCTGACGAGAAGCTTGCTGCAATAAGCGGCGTCCAGATTCGACCTGGAGCAACGGCGTTTACACGAATTCCTTTTTTTACAACATTTTTAGCCAAAGCACGTGTCCAGCCAACAATTGCACCTTTTGTGGCTGTATAATCAATCATTTGTTGCTCACCTACATACGTTACGACTGAAGAAGTACCGATAATAGAACTGCCTGGTTTTAAGTAAGGAAGAGCTGCTCTGGTTGTGTAAAAATGTGAGTATATGTTGACTTTAAAAGTGTCATCGAATTGTTCGTCTGTAATGTCAAGAAGGCTTGGTTGTTGAAATTGGATACCAACGTGGTTACATAGAACATCTAGACGTCCGAAGGTTTTTACTGTTTTCTCTACAATGGTGATACATTGCCTTTTATCTCGCAAGTCTCCTGGCATCAATAAACAACGTTGCCCAAGTTCTTCAATTCTTGCTTTTGTTCTATTAGCATCTTCGTGTTCATCTAAGTATGCAATCGCAACGTCAGCACTTTCCTTTGCGAAGGCAATGGCTACGGCTGCACCAATACCGCTATCCCCTCCTGTAATAAGAGCAACTTTTCCCGCTAACTTACCACTCCCTTTGTAATTTGTATTTTCAATAATTGGAAGTGGTACCATTAAACCTTCTACACCAGGATGACGAAGTTGACGTTGTTCAGGTAAATTAATTGGGATTTCTTCATAGCGTGTGATTTTTCCGTAATTAGGGTACATGGGATAAGGTTGAGTTTTCATTTTCTCTAAAAACATCTGTTGCATTTGTTTTATTTGTTGCAACTTACGCTCATCAGAATCTTGTGCCATTTAATTCCCTCCAAACGTACTTATTCCCTTTTAATATCTATGTTGTTTACTGCTAATCCAAGTATTAATAATGAATAAACTTGTGAAGGAGTTATTTGAAGGGTTTTAGTAAGCTTTTATGAGTAGGTTGGAATTTCTAGATATTTGAACGCGTTCGAAAACAAGTATTATAACGTATTATGTCAACTATCACACTCTTTTCCTTAATCCTAGATCACTACATTAAAAAATATCTTAAAGAGCGGAACAAACGAAACCTGCTGCTTTTTGTGGCCAGAATCAATTTGGGCTTGAGAATATCTGATCTTCTTCAATTACGTGTCAAAGATGTTAAGAAACAATATGTGTCTTTGAGGGAGAAGAAGACAGGCAAAGAAAAAAGAATCAAGATAAACAAGACGCTTCGGAAAGCGCTAGATCAATATATTAAAGATTGTGATGATCAAGAGTATGTACTTAGAAGCAGGGAGGGGCTAAACAAGCCTATCAGCCGTAGCAGTGCATACAATATATTGAGAGAGGCAGCGGAGCATGTGGGGCTTGATATATAGGAACTCATACACTACGAAAAACGTTCGGCTACTGGCATTATAAGAAATTCAAGGATGTGGCCTTACTGCAAGAAATGTTTAATCACTCAAGTCCAGACATTACATTGAGATACATTGGAATTACTCAGGATACAATGGACAACTTTGGATTATAACTAAAGTTCAAAAGATGTGAATCTTTAATGCGATACACTTTCTTGGAAGTTATCCTAAATATTTCTTGATTTAATTTATGTTAAAGTTATATTTAGAGGTAACAATAATAATTTGGAGTGAAAATATTGAAAGATAATAATGAAAATAATATTGAAGTGAACAATGAATATTATCACAAGCATATCATCCCAGTACTTAAAGAAAGAGCACAGCCAGTATCAATTTATCATTATACAGATATTTATGGACTAGATGGGATATTGAAGAAAAAAGAGAAACTTGAGGGGAAGGGAGAATTCTGGGTTTCAAATACCGATTTTTTAAATGACAGAACAGAAGTAAATTATACAATTGATTTAAGTATACAGATATTTAAAAATATATGTAAAGAAAAAAGATTAAATCAAGAAAAAACAGATGAATATATTCATTTATATAAACAACTTATTGAAATCAATTATGTTCAATTTGAAGGTAATTATTATGCCTTGTCCTTCAGTACTAATTCCGATTCAAATTTATTGTGGTCGAATTACTCAAAAAATGATGGATACAATATTGGGTTTGATTTTAGATTATTCATAAGAAGTATTGAGCCAGCTATGTGTTCTTATGTTTTTTATGATAAAGAAAAACAAACAAAAATACTTAAGAGTTTATTAGAAGATATATTGACTCTTATTATGAATAATACTGCAGATGGGAAGTTTCCATTGGGAAAAGAAGCTATAGCTGCTTCAAATGTATTAATTTGGTTTTTCTTCTTTTTCAAGGACAGTGTATTTTCTCAAGAAGAAGAGTTTAGAATAGTATTTATACTAAATCCAAATGAAAATTACCAATGCAGACCATCAAATGGAACTTTTATTCCTTATATAGAAAGGTCTTTTAATAAAAAAGCAGTTTCTAGTATCACTGTTGGTCCAAAGAACAATATGGATATTAACTTGGAGGGGTTACATAAATTTCTTAATTTACATGAATTTGATATCCCTGACTATGGAGTTAAAAAGTCTAACATACCTTACAGATTTTAAATATAATTAGTTTACTGTTCTTCCGTTATTAGAAAGATTATTTCTTAATCCATTCAATCACTTAATAATTTATACTCACTTGTTTAGCAACATAGCGACAGTGAGTTTTTTGTTTTTTTGCGAGTTCACCAAAATGAGTTAATGTCTAATTTATTTTTGGTGTATAGCTTAAATGTAATGAGCTTAGGGTTCCCTGAGTTAGACACGATAATAGCTATGGTGAATTGGTGAATTGGTGGATTGTGTGGATAAATAAGGATATAATTTTAGAATTAGGGAGGGAATATAATGAAGTTGGAAATTGAACAATGGCTAGATCAACAAAATTTTAATGAGGATATAAATAGTTTATTTGAAGAATCAATAACCTGTTATAAGGTTTCTGCATATAGAGCATCTTTTCTCTTTTCATTTTTCGGATTTCAATCAGTTATCAAGGAAAGAATTCTTAAAGCTGAAATGCCTAAAAACCACAATGAATACACATGGGAAAAGATACATAAAAACCTTAGAAATGAGGATAAGTGGGATATCGAGGTAATTGAAAGTATAAAAATAAATAATGAGGAAAAAAGATTATTTAATATAACACAAGATTTAAGAGACCAAGCACTATATTGGAAAGGGAGAAGGAATGATTGTGCTCATTCAAAACCGAATACTATTAGCTATTCTCATGTGGAATCATTCTGGCTATTTTTAAGTTCTAATTTACCTAAATTTTTTGTTGATGGTGGTGTTAAAGCTTTATTACAGGATATCCAAAAACACTTTGATCTAAATTTCACCAGTAAAAGTGCTGATTTTAAACATTTAATTCAGGAAGTTCCTTTGGCAGTTACCGAAGGAGAAATGGATTATTTCTTAGATAAATTAGGAGATATATTATATAATGATGAGGCCGATTATCCGCTCTCTATTTCTAATCGGACGCTTTCGTTCTATAATGAATTAATAAAGTTAGACTTACTTATATCTAAAAAAACAATTGAATATATTAAGGATGATCGCATATATCTCGAAGAACAGTATTTAGGGGCATACCCCAATAATACTACGTTATTTTATTCTGAAGAAAAAGATTTGCGGAATTTTTGGCGGACAAAACTTCCTGAGATGACCCCTACGAAATTTATTATTTTAGCATCACTATTGAGAAGCGGTTTGTTTCAGGAAGATAAAGAAGAGGCAATTGAGCATTTCATAAAAAATATATATGTTAAGCGGAATACCTTTCCTGTTGGAATAATTCCTGATTTGAATTTTTATGGTTATTTCGAGAAATATAAAGAACTGGCCTTCTCTGACGACCTACTGGGTGATTTTAATTGGTCGAATAATGAAGGTCGTAATACGATAGCTGAACATTTAAATGTTATAGGATTAGACGAAGAAATAGTTAAGTCGATAAACAGAACATTCGATCGTACAAATCATCCCTATAAAATGAGAGAAACATTGAAAATTTACTTTAGCGATGTCTCAAAAAGAAATAAATATATAGAAATATGCGAGATTTTAGATATTACCCCTGCAGACAACCTTGGTTTTTAATTTTGGCAAAACATTTTGTCGGAGAGCGGTTATGATGGTATTAGGTGATAAATTGAGAGCGGCTTCCATTGCGGAGGTCGCTTTTTATTGGCAAGGGAATGACGTATTAACAGATATGGTTAATTGGTGGATAAAAGTGATATGATGTTAGTACCATTACTTGGATAGGGACACAGAATGTATGAAGGGGGCAGATTTTCTATGGAATGGCTCAGTTTTATTTCTACTGTAATAACATCGTTTTTTTCAATAATCCTGCTAGTTCTCGGGAGAAGAATAAATTCAAAATTAGAGATACAAAAAAATGATTACCATCTATACAACGAACAAAGATATATTCATTATGCAGAAACTTATAGACTTTGATTGCAGATTTAGATGTTTTGAGTGGCTATAGAGAATCAGATAGCATTAGGGGATATAACGATAAAGACATTAAAGAATATGTAAAGGGTTTCATGCCATTTGGAAAAGTTGAATCAGTACTAGTCTTGTGGGAAAATAAAGAATTTGTTGAAGCTGAAAAATTGATAAATAAATACAAAAAAGCGTTTAATGAAAGAACAGCAAAACAAAAAATAGTAGAAGTGGAAAATTACCTGCATCAACATGAGCTTTATTTTCCAAATGAGGTTGTTAAACTTCTTAAGGATTACATTTTTGGATTGTATAAATATCATGTACGTAAAAAAAGTACGGAGTTGGATAAATTAGAAAAGATGAAAAAAGATCTAAGCAATCAAATAGAAAAAATAAAAGATGTGATGAAAAAAGAATTATCAATAAAAAAATAAAAAGGAACTTATATTTGGCACATTTGTGGCATGATCTTGGCAAAGCATTTTGATTTAGAACTGTTAATATGGTATTAGGTTATAAATTGAGGGTGACTTCCATTGTGGAGGTCGTTTTTATTGTCAGTTCAGAAAGAATATTATCATGTTTTAATCGAAGAATTTGTAACAATGTTAGGCGTTTAACATATGATAAAGCAATCAAACTTTAAAGGAGAATGATCAATGTATTATTACAATCCTAATCCATATTACTATGGATATCACTACCAAAATCCTTTTCTAAATAATCACCCTAATTATAAACCAGAAGTTAATGAAATAAATGAGCAACCAGGGCAGCACAGGTTTGTCCTTAATCCAACACAAGTACGCCCATTTTTAAATAAAACAGTGGATATGCGGGAACCTGGAAAAAAAATATGTAATGTATTTTTAAATTATATCCATCCTACAAATAACCCAAGTGATCCTAATTATGGAAATATGTCCTACGTAAGCTACAAGCAGGGAAGATTTCACCTTCATTTTGGTAATGCTCAAAATATAAACGAAATAGGGGAAGCTGGATCAATTTGTTATTAAAGGGATATTTTTAATTTCAGAGAAAACTTAAATGCAACGGCCCTTTCGTCTTGAAGGGCGTTTTTTTATTGAACCAGATGGGGGCGAAATTGTCGTTGCTTAGATGTTCATACGGAAGCACAGAAGGAAGAATAGTATTGTACAAACAGTACGACACGCAACCACCACTGGGTCAACAAGTTTTTATAAATCAAGAGAATGGAAACAGACAAGACAACTTGTTCTATTGCGAGACAATTACCTTTGTCAAAGCTGTTTAAAACAAGATCGTGTCGTTCCTGCTGTCATGGTTCATCACATAGTGGAGCTTAAACAGGATTGGAACAAACGATTAGATTTAAATAACCTCGAAAGCATGTGCAATAGCTGTCACAACAAGGTTCATGGCAAGCGAGGGTCATAGTACCCCCCGTCATCAAATCCCTATTGTATAACGGACTTAAAGCCCTAATAAAAGGGGATGCATATGGGCAGATGGGGAGATCATCAGGGGATTTAGGCATGCTTGGTTCTTACGGTGTGAGGGACAGGCAAGCTATAGACAGCTTACTACATGTCAGACAGACTCTGTCCTATGAAGCAGCACGATCTATCTAGCATCTTTTGATCATGTATTATGAGGTTTTATACGAAAGTGGCTTCAGCCACTTTCGTACTGCGAAACGATTTTAAGAACCAATTAGCCCAGGTGAAATTTGTTCAACCCTTGCCCAATCAAATATGGTTTCGATTTGCATTTGATTCTTACAATTTATTTTTAGAAATCCTTCATTCTCTGTTGTGCTAATCTCAAAATGATCAATTATATTATTATTTCCTAAATGATTAATTTTTAAATCCGTTACACCAATGAATGATAATTCAACGTAGACAACATCAAAATTCCCCCAACGTTTAGGTTTATTCTTCACGGAGTCTTTTGTCATTAGTCTTATAAATAGGGTAGGACCATCTCTGTTTAAATCAACATTCATGATTTCTGCATTTTTAAAATGGGGGATCCCCCCGAAAATTTGAGTCATCGCTTGTGGGTTCATAAATTTTTCTTCTCTAATCATTTGGATACTCCTCGTTTGAGTTATTTATTGTTTCTTCTTTCAAAATAATAATGGTCTTCTACACCTTCGACTTTACCATTGCGGGTGTTATGTTCAGGTCTTACATTGTGGTGTGAAGGTTGGTTTCCGATGCCTCCTTCTCCAAAATCGTGACCATTTGAATGATCCTGAATAACAATCTTTTTACCATTAACTTCATACGTAAGCTCTCTCGTAAGGATTGGTTGGTTTTTTTCATTTAATATTCTTTTTCCATTTTTATCTGTTAAGGGCACCATCTTTTGACTTTCAGGGTTTTGTGTTCTTGGTATATTTAATTGGCGTTTAATTTCTTTTAAACTAGCTTTTCTAGATTCATGATGGTTTTTATTTAAGTTTTTCTGTACGTCTAGTGTTGCTTTATTTTTTAATTTATTATTTACACCATTTAGTCCAAACGGCAAAAGCATTCCAAGCGCTGCGTTCATACTCGCTTCCTGCTGTTCTTTTGAGATCTTGTTTCCAAACATATCCCGGCCTGTGATCGCTTCGCTGAAGCCATTAGTGGCTGTGAGACCATATAAACCTTTTTGAGATGTTTTTAAGGCGTCAAAGGATTTTTGTGATGTCTTGTAAATGTCGACTGCCCTGACTGCGGCTGATGTGGCTTGGGTCGTTTTATAGACTGCTTTCCCGCCTTTGAAAATGCGGCCTGCCCAGCCGACGATTGGGATGTAGCCTGCGGCTGCCATGCCTCCTGCCGCGACTCGCTGTCCTGCGGTGAGTTCCTCGCCTGTGATTGGATCAACGCCTGTTGCGGCACGTTTTGCATCGTTCACGCCGGTCAGTTCATTCACGATGTTTCCACCATAATCGAGGGCTTTTTCATACCAAGGGCGGTTGGCGAGGGCTTCTTGTTCCTTTGCGATTTCGCGGGCTTCTTCTTGTTCTTTTTTGATTTTCAGATATTCAGAAGTTTGCTTCTCAATATCGCTCTTTGCCTTGTAGATTTCGCTATTTTGATACGCTTTCTTGTCAAAATTCATAGGCGAAATCGCTTTTCCGTCATTTGTCGCATTCATCATTTCAGCGTACAATGCCATTGTAGCTTGCTGCTCCGTCTCTGACAAAGCATATTCATCTTTTAAATTTTGATCAAGCTCTCTTAGTTCTTTGACCGTCTTTTTTCGTTCATCTTCCGCATCATCTATTTTTTCATCAAAGGTTTGGCTATCAAATACCTCTAGGGAAATGAGGTCATCAATGTCTTGAAAAATCGTTTTGAGTGCCTTTTTTTGATCTTTCACAATGCTTTTGGCATTCTTGATGCCCATATGTACTGCGTTGTCTAAAAAGTGTTCTTCTATAAAGGTATCGCCGCCAAAGCTCGTATCATCCAGTGTTCCAGAAACACCTTCATGAAAGGCTTTTTGCTTATCAATGAAGCTGATAAACATATCTACATTTCCGGCGAGCTCTTTATAAAAGCTTTTAATGTTATCGGCACCTTTCCCAGTGAAGTCGTCACCGAGGTTGGCCACACCTTGTAATGCCTTTTTTAAATATACCATTTGTTCGCGGAGTTCCTGATAGTGTTTTGCCCTTGTGTCCATGGCACTGGTTAGTGCTTTTGCATCAAGTATCTTGCCCAGAAGGTTCACTCCCTTCTCAATTAATTATGTTTTATTTTAACAATATAAAAATAGGTAATGAATAGGTAAAAAGTATCGAGTGATATGAAAGTGAATTAGAGAAGAACACTACTATTCTAAATTCACTTCTATTTTGTGGTAGAAAATGTACAGTTTAATCCGATACATATAGAGTAAGACTATCTGAAGGAGTGATATTCTTGAAAAAATGGTTATTAGTAATGATCTTGTTTGTACTTGCTATTCTGCAATCACATCAAGTAGCACAAGCTGCAACTGCAGAATGGAAAAAGCTTGCGGACTTACCGGAGGCAAGAATTGGTGCTAGTACAGGAGTAGTAGACGGAAATATCTATATTATAGGGGGAGGTTCTTATAATAAAGGATATTCAGATCAAACTTATATGTATGATCCCAGCATGAACAAATGGTTTGAAAAAAGTGTAATGCCAACTGCTAGAGGAGGTGCGGCCACAGTAACAATTGGCAACAAAATTTATGTTATAGCAGGGGGATCTGAAGATAGAAAGTTTAATAGCTTTGAAGTTTATGATGCAAAAAAAGATGAATGGACTAAGTTAGAAAATGTTCCGTTTAAGTCATTAAAAGGAGCATATAATGTACAGGCTGGAGCTATTGATAACAAAATTTATGTTCTAGGTGGGGGAGATGAATTTTATAGTTATAATGTAACCACACACGAATGGGTAAAAGAACCACAACCAAGTGTAATAATTAAAAATGCCACAAGTGTGGTTTTGAAAGGGAAGTTTTATGCAGTTTCCGGTAATACAAAATCTATAATCTATGAATACAACCCTTCTAATAATAAGTGGACAGAAAAAAAAGACGGATTTAAAGGGGAGTATTTGTCTGCTGTTAATTATAAAGAAAATATATTAGTTACGGCAGTTGCTCCAAAATATCAATATCTTTATGACGTTAATACAGAACAGAAATCCTATGTGAATACGCCGCAAAGCGATATGCGTATTGCTCATTCTTCTGTGATTATAGATGATACTTTATATATCATAGGAGGTAGAATACCCAACAATAATTTTACTCAATTAGCTGATAGAAACTATAAATCGGTCATCTCTATCTCCTTAAAAGACCTGGAACTTCCAAACAACACAGAAACACCCGGTGACAAAGATCCAGAACCGACAACACCACCAAAAGATGATTCTACAAATCCAGGAGACAAAGACCCAGAACCAACCACACCGCCTAAAGACGATACAACAGATGAAGACGGCGATGCCCTTCTCGTCATCACAATGGTCAATGGCTTACAGAAAGAATATGACCTCTCCATGAAAGAAGTCAACGCCTTCATATCCTGGTACAAAAAACGTGATGCCGGAGAAGGACCAGGTTTTTATGAAATTGATGAGCATGACAACAACAAAGGTCCATTTGAAAGTAAAAAGGATTATGTAGTGTTTAAAAACATTCTCATGTTCGAAGTCAATAAATATAAGAAGTAATTGAAATCAAAGCCATCTAGTCCACCTAGGTGGCTTTTGCGTTAGTTCGACAGCTTTCAGCAATTTTAAGGCAAATTTAAGATCGGATTTCATTTCAAATGTATTAAATCTTTGTTACAATAAGACAGCTTTGCTCAAAAGAGACGTTCCAAGGTTCGACATTTTTTTTAGTATTTCTTAAAAATTTTATCGTTTGATATGAAACTCTTTGAATGAGTCATGCGTCTCTATAAGTGTCAAAAGAAAAGAGGTTATCAATATGCTATTCAAAAAGCTATCAGAAAATAAGTCTGTAAAATGGATAGGATATACAAGCTTTTACTTACTTATTTTGCTATTATTGTTCTTTATTTACGGATTCCACACAGCAAATACGGGATCATTCATTTACAACGATTTTTAATTGGAGATTAAATTATGAAACTATTACAAACGATTCATGAATACCAGCAAACGAAACCAACACAGCCAGCATTTGTTTCTCAACATGCGTCGATCACATATGATGAGCTTTGGCATTTATCAGACCAAATAGCTGGTGCGATCGATGCAGTCGCAGCTGGCAGTGAACCTGTCATTGTATACGGTCATATGGAGCCAGAGATGCTGATTTCTTTCTTAGGCAGTGTGAAATCAGGCAGACCGTATATTCCGGTCGATATCTCAATACCTGTCGAGCGCATCATCTCAATTATTGAAAGCTCAAAAGCCAGTCTGTTGATTTGTGCAAATGAGCAGAATGTATTAGATGTAGAAGAGCACATTGAAGTGAAGAGTGCGGCATCACTTTTAGCACTTGAAAAAGAAGCACCGCCATCCACGCAGTGGGTTCAACAAGATGATGTTTTTTACATTATTTATACGTCTGGCAGTACTGGAAAACCGAAGGGCGTTCAGGTAACAGCCAATAATTTAGAAAGCTTTACAGACTGGATGTGCCGTGACTTCCCAATTGGTGAGGGACGCACATTCTTAAATCAAGCACCATTTTCTTTTGACTTATCAGTGATGGATCTCTATCCAGCGCTTCAATCAGGCGGCACGCTTTACTGTTTAGTAAAAGATCTCGTCAACAAGCCAAAGGATATGTTTGCAGCACTTGGTCAATCTGACGTTGAAGTGTGGACATCCACACCATCCTTTGTGCAAATGTGCTTAATGGACCCTTCCTTTACAGGGGAGCTTTTACCTGAGCTGAAAGTTTTCTTGTTCTGCGGTGAGGCGCTTCCTGTAGCTGTAGCAAGTGCACTTCTGGAGCGTTTTCCAAAGGCGCAGGTCTTTAATACGTATGGTCCAACTGAAGCAACTGTTGCAATCACATCGATTGAAGTCACGCAGGAGATTCTTGATCAGCACGATTCTTTACCAGTCGGCTATGCCAAACCTGATACAGACATCGTCATTTTAGATGAAGAAGGCAAGACACTTCCTGATGGTGAAAAAGGAGAAATTGTCATCGTGGGGCCAAGCGTCACGAGAGGCTACTTAGGTGAACAAGCCTTGACAGATAAAGTGTTCTTTGAATACGAAGGACGTCCTGCTTACCGTACAGGTGACGCAGGTGTGGCGCAAGATGGTTTAATTACGTGCCATGGCCGTCTCGACTATCAAATTAAGCTTCATGGATACCGGATGGAGCTTGAAGAAATTGAATATCATGTAAGCGAGACAACCTATGTCAATGCTTGTGTGATTGTGCCATTCCAGCCAAACGGTCATGTCGAGTACTTGATTGCAGCGATTGTTCCAGCAGCTCATTCATTTGAAAAAGAGTATCAGCTGACAAGCGCGATTAAGAAAGAAATGGCGGATTCACTGCCAGCGTACATGATCCCAAGAAAGTTTGTCTATCTTGAGCAGCTGTACATGACGCCAAACGGGAAGGTTGACCGTAAGAGAATCGCGAAAGAGGTTCTTCTATGATTCCGTTTAGTTCCTTCTTTTTCTTCATTCTAATTGGTATTCTTCTTTTGCCGACGATCATTCTTGGTCTTCGCGGCAAAAGAATGCAGGGCTACAACATGTTTGCAACGGTTGTGGCGCTGGCGCTTATTTTCTCAAAGGATGCACATGGCGCGTTGCTGCTCTTCTTGTTCACGGTGTGGCAAGTCTTCATCATCCGCCTGTACCTTGCATACAGGTTAAAGGCGAATCAGGCATCTGTTTTCTATGCAGCAGTGGTGGCATCTATTTTGCCGCTTGTGCTGTCAAAGATTTTACCGTTCTTTTTAACTCATCAGCCGCACCAGCCGCCGCCAATGAACTGGCTGAGCTTTTTGGGGATCTCGTACTTAACATTTAAAGGTGTTCAGTTAATTATTGAGACAAGAGACGGCTTGATTAAGAAGAAAATTCCGATTCACCGTTTGGTCTATTTCATTGTCTTTTTCCCGACGATTTCATCAGGTCCGATTGACCGTTACCGCCGATTTGAAAAGGATATGGATACGCCGCCTGAAAAGGAAGCATACAGTGATCTTCTATATGCCGGTATTCATAAAATTTTCATTGGCTTCTTATATAAGTTCATTATTGGTTATCTAATTCACACATATATTCTGATGAATATTCATCATATTAGCAGCAGTCACTTTGTTCAGCAGTTAACGTATATGTATGCTTACAGCATGTATTTGTTCTTTGACTTTGCTGGATATACAATGTTTGCTGTAGGTGTGAGTTATATTATGGGTATTAAATCGCCAGAGAACTTTAATAAACCGTTTATCAGCCGAAATATTAAAGACTTCTGGAATCGCTGGCACATGTCCTTGTCCTTCTGGTTCAGAGACTACGTGTTTATGAGATTTGTGTTCTTTATGACTAAAAAGAAGTGGATCAAGAACCGAATGGCTGTATCAAATATCGGGTACTTTGTCCTCTTTCTATTGATGGGTGCTTGGCATGGTCTTGCCCTTCAATATATTATTTACGGACTATATCATGCAGTTGTCATGTCCGGTTACAATTTATTTGAGAAATGGAATAAAAAGCACAAGTGGTGGCCGGATAATAAGGTCACAATGGTTGTGTCGATCATTATTACATTCCATGTGATTTGTTTCGGATTTTATATTTTTTCAGGAAAACCATTTCATCATTAATGATTAAGGGAGTAGAAAATTATGGAATTTAAAAATCAAGTATACGGTATTATTGCAGAGGTTTGTCAGGATGACGTTGTGAAAGAAAATCCAGAGATTGCGATTTTTGAAGAAGGTCTTCTTGATTCATTTGGTACAGTAGAACTGCTTATGGCAATTGAAAGTCAACTCGGAATCACTGTTCCGATTACAGAATTCGATCGTGATGTGTGGGATACGCCGAATCATATTGCTGAGCAGCTGGCAGAGATGAAGTAATGAAAAAGCGTTTTTTTGGGCCGCTTATTTTAGCGGCTGTTCTATTCATTGGTGTTCTTCTTGTACCAAATGCATGGCTCTCACACCTGATCCCAAAAGACAAATTACAAAAGTCAGCCACAGAATTAGATCCAGGGATGTTCCAAGGGCTTTATTTACAAGATGAAATGCTAAAAGATCCAACTTATTTGCCGATCTATGGATCTTCTGAACTATCACGTTTTGATCCATATCACCCTTCGAATTTCTTTCATGAGAATCCTCAAGGGTTTACACCTTATCTTATTGGAAAAGGTGGATCGCAATCATTAATTCATGCGATGAACTTTGCAGCGCATATGGATGAATTAAAAGGGAAGAAGCTTGTATTTATCGTGTCCCCGCAGTGGTTTGTGAAATGGGGATCTGACGAGAATCACTTTGCCCCTAACTATTCAGCGCTTCAAGCGCTTAATCTCGCCTATAATAAAGAAATTGATCCAACTGTGAAAAAAGAGCTGATCAAAAGAATCATGAAGTTTAAAGCAGTCAAAAACGACATGGTGATTACAGAGCTTTTTAAAGCAGAGCTATCTGGAAACAAGTTCGCTTATGGCGCGATTTCTCCTATTGCGAAAATGTATTATGGCATGCTTCAAAAGAAAGACATGTACTATACGATTGGATCGGGGCATGAGCGCAAGCTTCAACCGTCTCCTTCAGTCAAAGGAAAAACATGGGCTGAGCTTGAAAAAGAAGCGAGCATTTTTGGTGCGAAAAGAGCAGGGGACAACCCGTTTTATATTAATCAAAAACTGTTTGACCACAAGCTGAAACCGATCATGAAAAAGATGAAGGATTCCCGTGAAGGTCATTCTTATGCGGAATCACCAGAATACAAAGATTTTCAAATCATGCTTGATATTTTAAAACAGGCAGGGGCAAAGCCTTTGTTTGTAACGATTCCTGTCAACGGAAAGTGGTATGATTACACAGGTTTTCCGAAAGAAGGCCGTACAGGTTATTATGAAAAAATCAATCGTCAAATTCGAGATAATGGGTATGAAGTCGCAGATTTGACTAAGCATGAGTACGATCCTTATTTCTTTAAAGATACGATTCATGTGTCTTATAAAGGATGGGTGTACATCGATAAGGCAATTGAAAAGTTTTACAAAGAGCAGTAGAATGCAGCAGCTTTCTACTGCTTTTTGTTTGTCGAATCGGCGGATATCTTGTATAACTAAGGGAAAAGGGCTATGCTGTAGATGGAGGCGATATGATGAATCGTTCTGAGAAAAAAGAACTATTAAAGCGTTCGAAGAAGCATTTTAATGATCATGCCTTTTGGGAAAAGTTAAAAAAGACGGCACAAAAAGCTGGTGTCTCTCTTGTCTATGCTGTGCTATTACTTTACTATACATTGCAAAAACCCGAAGTGCCGGTCAAAGCAAAGACCTTGATTATTGGAGCACTCGGCTATTTTATCCTTCCACTTGATCTCATTCCGGATACATTGATTGGTGTCGGCTATACAGATGATTTAGGAGCCATTACATTTGCTTTGCTTCAAGTAGCAATGTACATTGATGATGATGTGAAAGGGAAAGCAAAAGACAGGCTGTCAAAATGGTTCGGCGAAAAAACCGATACGTCTTTGATTGATCAAAAGCTTGAGGATGGCGGTATGCCGTCTGTATAAAGAAAAGCCTCCGTTATTGGAGGCTTTAGCGTGTAGACAAACCCTCGCATTCGTTGTCAGGTCTGCGCTCCAGTGCTCACGAATGTTTCAATTCGCTCCGCTCCGGTGCTCGTCCTTCCTAGGGCTGCAAAGGTTTTCTATCACGCTGAAAAGAAGACAAAGGGCTAAAATGATTTTCATTTTAGCCCTTTGGCAACAATCTGAAGCCTCCGTTATTGGAGGCTTTTTTCTTTACCCTAAAAATTTCACGCAAACTGGATGAGGGACGGTAATGTCTGATTGTAAGACAGTGAGTCGTCCTGTTTCTTTGTCGCGTTTGTATAACACAAGATTGCTAGATTCTTGGTTTGAACCGACGAGGAATTCTTCTGTTGGATCAAGCACAAAATCTCTAGGCCAGTTTCCTTCAGAAGAAGCAATCTCGACAAGGCTTAATTGGCCGTCAGCGTCTGTTTTAAAAATCGCAATGCTGTCATGACCGCGATTTCCTGCATAAACAAATTGTCCGTCTGAAGAGACATGAATGGCACTGCCTTGATTGTTCTCTGTAAAATCGCTTGGAATGGTCGCGATTGTTTGGATCTCTTCAAAATGACCATCTTCAAAGTAACGAAGCACAATGACCTCTGAGCTTAGCTCTGTCATGACATATGCCACAGGTTTCGTTGGGTGGAATGTGATATGACGAGGTCCGCTGCCTGGCTTTGTTTCAAATGTATGAGCAAGCTCAAGTTTGCCGTCTTCTTTCTTATACGTATAAATTCCATCTGTTCCAAGGTCAACAGCCACTGCAAATTGTTCATCTGGCGTGAGACCCATAAAGTGAGTGTGCGGCTTTTCCTGACGATCTTCGTTAGGGCCAGTTCCTTCATGCTGCGCCTGTGAGAGCGTGCGGATCACTGAGCCGTTTTCAGCATCGATTTCATACATCTCTGCTGTCCCTTTATGATAGTTCGCTGTATACGCCGTTTTCGTTTGACTGTCCACGCTGACGTGGCAAGGAGAAGCTCCATCGGCAAGCTCTTGGTTGATGAAGTGAAGTCTGCCTGTTGTTGAATCAATTTGATACGCAGCAAGGCCGCCCTGTGATCCTTTTTTCACAACAGCATAAACAAACTTTTGATCCTCTGACACGGTTAAATATGTAGGATTTTCAAGCTCAGCAGCGACTTCTACTTGCTCAATCTGCTGCTTGTCCGTATTTAATGTAAACGTATAAACACCTTTACTGTCTCCCTTTGTATACGTACCGATATAACCTCTGATGTTAGCCATGTATTGCCCTCCTTCTATTAGATGCTCTCATTCTATCATAAATTCATAGGAAAACGCTTTAGAAAGGCATGCCAAAAGAAAAACAAAGCCAAAGAAATCTCACAATATTCATCAAAAATGTTGTGAAAAAATATCACAAAAGTTTTCTCAAAAGAAAACCGTTCATGTAAAGTAAATAAATTGAAGAAAAAATACAAAAAATTTTAAGTTTTTTCATTCCTTGTCTAGCAAAGGTGTAAGCGTATACATTTAATTTTGATTAGTCTAAATTGTCTAATAATTTTAAAAATGCTGTTGACACTGTATGGAAAGCGGCGTAAGATGGGTTCAACAAAAGCTAAACAAACACGCAGTGCAAGCGAGAGACACTTCAATATAAAGTGTCTGAAAATTCAACTACTTTTTGTTTGAAAGAGAGGGTGCTCACTGAAAATGGAAGACCAAAAGGAACAGTGGATCTTTTTAAACGATGAACTCGTGAAAAAAGAGGATGCGAAAATTTCAGTTTACGATCATGGCTTCTTATATGGCGACGGTGTTTTCGAAGGGATTCGCGTGTATAACGGAAATATCTTTCGAATGAAAGAACATTTAGACCGCCTGTATGATTCCGCTAGATCCATTATGCTGAACATTCCATATTCACTTGAGGAACTCACGGAAAAAATGATTCATACAGTTGAAAGGAACGGCTTAAAGGACGCCTATATCCGCCTTGTCGTCTCAAGAGGAGCAGGTGATCTTGGATTAGATCCTAACAACTGCGGGAGAGCCAATACAGTGATCATTGTAGAGCCGCTGGCCATTTTTCCAAAGCACCTATATGAAACGGGTATTGATATTGTAACGGTTCCAACAAGACGAAATCGTCCAGATGTCCTTAGCCCAAAAGTGAAATCATTAAATTATTTGAATAACATTCTTGTCCGAATCGAAGCCCATATGGCCGGTGTGAGTGAAGCATTGATGCTGAACGATCAAGGGTACGTGGCGGAAGGTTCTGCAGACAACGTGTTTATTTATAAAAAAGGCAAGCTTTATACACCGCCAGGTTATATCGGCGCACTTGAAGGCATCACAAGAAATGCCCTCATGGAGATTGCAGAAGACTTAGGCTACGAAGTGAAAGAAGAACCATTCACAAGACATGATGTGTATACAGCTGAAGAAGTATTTCTAACAGGAACCGCAGCCGAAGTCATCGCCGTTGTAAAAGTTGACGGCCGTACAATCGGTGAAGGGAAACCTGGGTTCCACACAAACAAACTTCTTGAACAATTCCGCAAGCGAGTAGTTGAAGAAGGAGAAAAAGTCGTTTTTGCAGATGAAAACATTCATGCAAGCTAAATAGATATCGATAAACGTTGAAGAGGACTAGTAGCTTTAGAGTCAGTATCTACAGAGAGCCGGTGCTAGCTGGAAACCGGTGTTACTTTCTAAAGTGAACTCACCTCTGAGTGTCTGCTTGAAATGATAGTAGGGCAGACCGAGTGACATTGCTCACTCGTTACCAAAATGGACGAAAGATGTCCATGAGACGGCAGCAGGGTTTGCCGTGAACAAGGGTGGTACCGCGAAAAACAAAGCTTTTTCGCCCCTTTGACCTAGTGAAAAGTAGTGTCATTGTGGGGTGAGAAGGCTTTTTTATATGGTCTCATATCTCTATCTTGAATAGAAAAGGGTGAAAGGACTTGACTGAAGCAAGACAAAGAGGAGGAAATCAAATGGGGACAAATGTACAAATGGAGACGGAAAAATCAAAAGCGCCACAAACGATGAACGGTGCACTCATGTTAATTGAAGCACTTAAAAGAGAAAAAGTAGAAGTCATTTTCGGCTATCCGGGCGGAGCGGTTTTGCCAATCTACGATAAAATTTACGATTCTGGTTTATTTCATGTCCTGCCAAGACATGAGCAGGGAGCGATTCACGCAGCAGAAGGATACGCAAGAGTATCTGGTAAACCGGGTGTTGTCATAGCCACATCAGGGCCGGGAGCGACAAACCTTGTGACAGGAATTGCAGATGCGATGATTGATTCACTTCCCCTTGTTGTATTCACAGGGCAGGTGGCAACGTCAGTCATTGGATCGGATGCTTTCCAAGAAGCAGATGTACTCGGCATCACAATGCCAATTACAAAGCACAGCTACCAAGTAAGAAATCCAGAGGAATTACCGGGTGTCATTAAAGAGGCATTCCATATCGCAACAACAGGCAGACCTGGTCCAGTTTTGATTGATATTCCAAAAGATGTCGCAGGTATTGAAGGAACGTTTGAATATGATCAGCCAATTGATTTACCTGGTTATCAGCCAAAAGTAGAGCCGAACTATTTGCAAATTCGCAAATTAGTAGAAGCTGTCAGCAGAGCGAAGAAACCAGTTATTCTAGCAGGAGCTGGCGTTCTTCATGGCAAAGCATCTGAAGAATTAAGACAGTATGTAGAGCAGCAGCAAATCCCAGTCGCTCATACATTGCTTGGACTTGGCGGATTCCCGGCAAAGCATCCTCTTTTCCTAGGGATGGCCGGTATGCATGGCACATATGCAGCGAACATGGCTCTTCATCAATGTGATCTGCTTATTTCAATCGGAGCAAGATTTGATGACAGGGTAACAGGCAACCTCAATCATTTTGCGAAACATGCGAAGGTCGCTCATATTGACATCGACCCAGCGGAAATCGGCAAGAACATTCATACCCATATCCCGGTTGTTGGAGACAGTAAGCTCGTTCTTGAAGAACTGATCAAGCAAGACGGGAAGCAAGGGGAATCAGACGAATGGAAAAATCAATTAGATCAGTGGAAGGAAGAATATCCACTCTGGTACGTTGAAAACGAAGCAGAAGGCTTTAAGCCTCAAAAGCTGATTGAATACATTCATCAATTCACAAAAGGTGAAGCCATTGTCGCAACTGATGTCGGACAGCATCAAATGTGGGCGGCACAGTTCTATCCATTTGAAAATGCAGATAAGTGGGTCACATCTGGAGGTCTTGGCACAATGGGCTTCGGATTACCAGCAGCCATCGGCGCTCAGCTGGCTGATCAAGAGGCAACTGTTGTGGCAATTTTAGGAGACGGAGGTTTCCAAATGACCCTGCAAGAACTTGCCGTTATCCGTGAGCTGAACCTTCCAGTCAAAGTGATTGTGCTAAATAATCACTGCCTTGGAATGGTAAGACAATGGCAAGAAATTTTCTACGAAGAACGCTACTCACATTCTAAATTTTCAGAGCAGCCAGACTTCGTCAAATTATCTGAAGCTTATGGCATTAAAGGAATCAGAATCTCATCAGACGAAGAGGCGAAAGAAAAGCTTGAAGAAGCCTTAACCTCTAGAGAGCCTGTTTTCATCGATGTCAATGTAGCGAGAGATGAAAAAGTATTCCCGATGGTAGCACCGGGGAAAGGACTTCATGAGATGGTGGGGGTGAAACCTTGAAAAGAATTATTGTGTTGACTGTATTAAATCGATCAGGCGTACTGAACAGAATCACAGGCCTCTTTACCAAAAGACACTACAACATTGAAAGCATTACGGTCGGCCATTCTGAGATTCAAGATGTATCACGCATCACGTTCGTCGTCCATGTAGACCAGGAGAAAGACATCGAACAGCTGACAAAACAGCTGAACAAACAAATCGATGTGCTGAAAGTAACAGACATTACAAACCAATCAATCGTTCAGCGAGAGCTGGCTTTGATAAAAGTCGTATCTGCACCTGCATCAAGAATGGAGATCACAGGGGTCATTGAACCTTTTAGAGCTTCTATTGTAGATGTAAGCAGAGAGAGTGTCGTCATTCAGGTGACAGGTGAGTCTTCAAAAATTGAAGCACTCATTGAATTACTTAAGCCATACGGCATTAAAGAAGTCGCCAGAACTGGCACCACGGCCTTTGCGAGAGATAATCAGCAAAAGCCGCAAACAAATAAAACAATTTCAATTGTCTAAACAAAAGGAGAGAGTCAAATGGTAAAAGTATATTATAACGGTGATATTCAAGAAAACGTATTAAATGGTCAAAAGGTAGCGATCATTGGCTACGGATCACAAGGTCATGCACATGCATTGAACTTAAAAGAAAGCGGCGTAGATGTGATCGTCGGCGTAAGAAAAGGCGGATCTTATACAAAAGCACAAGAAGACGGTCATCAAGTATTTACAGTAAAAGAAGCAGCAGCACAAGCAGACGTAGTCATGGTACTACTTCCAGATGAGCAGCAAAAGAAAGTATATGATGAAGAAATCAAAGATCAATTAGAAGCTGGCAACTCACTTGTATTTGCACACGGATTCAACGTTCACTTCCATCAAATTGTTCCTCCAAGTGACGTAGACGTGTATCTTGTAGCTCCAAAAGGTCCAGGACATCTTGTGAGAAGAACATATGAGCAAGGCGCTGGTGTACCTGCCCTATTTGCTATCTATCAAGATGTATCTGGCCAAGCGAAAGACAAAGCACTTGCTTATGCAAAAGCAATCGGCGGAGCAAGAGCGGGCGTTCTTGAAACAACATTTAAAGAAGAAACAGAAACGGATCTATTCGGTGAGCAGGCAGTTCTTTGTGGAGGTCTTACTTCATTAGTAAAAGCAGGATTCGAAACGTTAACAGAAGCTGGTTATCAGCCAGAGCTTGCATACTTCGAGTGTCTGCATGAACTAAAATTAATCGTTGACCTTATGTATGAAGAAGGCTTAGAAGGCATGAGATATTCAATCTCTGATACAGCACAATGGGGTGACTTCGTATCAGGACCACGTGTTGTGGATGCAAAAGTAAAAGAATCAATGAAAGCTGTTTTGACTGATATCCAAAACGGAACATTTGCAAAAGAATGGATTGTTGAAAACCAAGTGAATCGTCCACGTTTCAATGCAATCAATGCAAATGAAAATGAGCACCAAATTGAAATCGTTGGTAGAAAGCTTCGTGAAATGATGCCTTTCGTTAAACAAGGAAAGAAAAAGGAAGCGGTGAGCGTCGGTGCGGAAAATTAATTTTTTTGACACAACACTTCGAGATGGAGAGCAATCTCCAGGAGTGAACTTAAATGCACAAGAAAAGCTAATCATTGCAAAGCAGCTTGAGCGCCTTGGGGTTAATATCATTGAAGCGGGATTTCCCGCTTCATCCCGAGGGGATTTCTTAGGCGTACAAGAAATAGCAAGAACGATTAAAAGCTGTTCTGTAGCTGGTCTTGCACGATGTGTGAAAGGTGACATTGATGCTGCATGGGAAGCATTAAAAGATGGAGTGGAGCCAAGGCTTCATGTCTTTATTGCCACTTCTGACATTCACCTGAAGCATAAACTCAAGAAAACACGTGAAGAAGTCGTAGAACAGGCAGTCGCAATGGTGAAATATGCGAAAGAACGTTTTCCAGTTGTCCAATGGTCAGCAGAAGATGCGTGCCGTACAGATCTTGCTTTCTTGGCAGAAATTGTAGAAAAGGTGATTGACGCTGGGGCGAGTGTCATTAACTTGCCAGATACAGTTGGATACCTAGCGCCAAAAGAGTACGGAAACATCTTTAAATATATGAAGGAACACGTTCCAAATATCGACCGCGTCAACTTGTCCGCTCACTGTCACGATGATCTAGGAATGGCTGTGGCAAACTCACTTGCTGCCATTGAAAATGGAGCAGATCAAATTGAAACGGCTGTCAACGGAATTGGCGAGCGCGCTGGAAATGCTGCTTTAGAAGAAATTGCAGTAGCTCTTCATATTCGAAAAGACTTTTACCAGGTCGAATCAACGATTCAATTGAATGAAATTAAGCGTACAAGTGATGTAGTGAGCAAATACTCAGGAATGATTGTGCCGCGTAATAAAGCAGTCGTTGGAAACAACGCATTTGCACATGAATCAGGTATTCACCAAGATGGTTTCCTCAAAGAAAAAACAACCTATGAAATTATTTCTCCAGAGCTTGTCGGCGTGACAACAGATGTGCTTGTCCTTGGAAAACACTCCGGAAGACACGCGTTTAAAGACCGTCTGAAAACACTAGGCTTTAAACTAACGGAAGACGAAATCAATAAATTCTTTGAGACTTTCAAGAACTTGACAGAGAAGAAGAAAGAAATTACAGATGATGATTTGATCTCTATTATATTAGAAGAAAAAGTAGCAGACCGAAAAATCGGCTATGAATTTGAAAGTCTGCAAGTGCACTATGGAACAGAACAAATGCCAACAGCAACAGTTTCTCTGAAAAATCAAGAAACACAGGAAGTCATTCAAGAAGCAGCTACAGGTGCAGGCAGTGTAGAGGCTGTGTACAACACGCTTGAGCGCTGTATGGAAGAAAGAATTCATTTGCTGGACTACCGCATTCAATCAAATGGAAAAGGCAGAGATGCACTAGCAGAAGTATATGTCACTGTTTCAATAGAAGGAAAAGAAACAGCAGGACGCGGTGTAGCGCAAGATGTGCTTGAAGCATCGGCGAAAGCTTACGTCAATGCAGTAAACAGGCATTTAATCTTCAAATCAAATCTGATTGAAATTGAGAAACATCACGCGATCTCATAGGAAAGGAGGAAGGTTCTCATGAAAAAGAAAATTGCACTTTTGCCCGGCGATGGAATCGGACCGGAAGTCGTGACATCTGCAGTCGCTGTCCTTCAAGAGACGGCGGCTCAATTTAGGCACGAATTCGAATTTGAAACTGCGCTCATTGGCGGTATCGCAATAGATGATAAAAACAACCCGCTTCCAAAGGAAACAGTAGAAGTATGCAAAAACGCTGATGCGATTTTATTAGGAGCAGTCGGCGGACCAAAGTGGGATCAAAACCCGCCAGAGCTTCGTCCAGAAAAAGGCCTGCTCGCCATTCGTAAACAGCTGGACTTATTTGCAAACATCCGCCCTGTAAAGGTGTTCGATAGTTTAAGCGGGGCATCTCCGTTAAAACAGGATCACATTAACGGAGTCGATTTCGTCATCGTTCGTGAATTAACAGGCGGTCTCTATTTTGGTGAACCAAGCGAACGCTATACGGATGATGAAGGAAAAGAAGCTGCCGTTGATACGCTCCTTTATACAAAGGAAGAAATTGTCCGCGTATTAAAAGAAGCGTTCGATATGGCGTTAACGAGACGGAAAAAAGTGACGTCTGTAGATAAAGCGAATGTTCTTGCTTCTAGTAAACTATGGCGGGATGCGGTAGAAGAAGTTGCTGCTCAATATCCAGAAGTTGAATTTGAGCATATGCTCGTCGACAATGCTGCCATGCAGCTGATTTACAAGCCCGCTCAATTTGATGTCATTGTGACAGAGAATATGTTCGGCGATATTTTAAGTGACGAAGCTTCGATGATTACTGGATCACTCGGCATGCTGCCATCTGCTAGTTTATCAAGCACAGGTCTTCATTTATATGAGCCAATTCATGGTTCAGCACCCGATATTGCGGGGCAAAACGTTGCAAATCCTCTGGCAACCATTTTATCAGCAGCAAGCTTGCTTAGAACTTCCTTTGCATTAGAAGAAGAAGCGGCTGCAATAGAAGAAGCTGTCGAAGCTGTTCTTGCCTCTGGCAAACGAACAAAAGATTTAGCAGCAAAAGAGGGAACTTATCAAACGACTGAAGAAATCACTAATGCGGTTGTAGACGCACTCAAGCAGCGCGTGCAAACCATTGTGTAAATAGAATCTTGTGGAATTAGGTAGAGGGAGGAAAAGGGTTATGCCTCGAACAATCATCGAAAAAATATGGGATCAGCATGTAGTCAAAAGCGGCGAGGGAAAACCAGACCTTTTATATATTGATCTGCACTTGGTGCATGAAGTGACATCACCTCAAGCATTTGAAGGATTAAGACAAAAAGGGCGCAAGGTGAGAAGACCTCAAAACACGTTTGCGACGATGGATCACAACATCCCAACTGTGAATCGATTTGTGATCAAAGATGAGATTGCTAAAAAGCAAGTGAGTGCCTTAGAGCGCAACTGTGCGGAATTTGGCGTTCGTCTTGCTGACCTTCACAGTGTTGACCAAGGAATCGTCCATGTCGTTGGACCTGAGCTTGGATTGACACTTCCGGGGAAAACAATCGTTTGTGGAGATAGTCATACATCAACTCACGGCGCATTTGGTGCACTTGCCTTTGGGATCGGTACTAGTGAGGTTGAACATGTACTTTCTACACAAACACTTTGGCAGCAGCGTCCGAAAACGCTAGAAATTAGAGTAGACGGAAAGCTTCAAAAAGGGGTAACCGCCAAAGATGTCATTTTAGCCGTCATTGGTGCGCACGGCGTGAAGTTCGGCTCAGGTTATGTCATTGAATACACTGGGGAAGTATTCAGAAACATGACGATGGATGAGCGGATGACCGTTTGTAATATGTCAATTGAAGCAGGCGCAAGAGCAGGATTGATTGCACCTGATGAAGTCACCTTCGAATATTGCCGCGGCCGCAAATATGCACCGCAGGGCGAAGACTTCGAAGCAGCTATTAAAGAATGGGAAGAACTTAGAACAGATCCAGGTGCAACCTACGATAAAACCATTGTATTAGATGGAAATCAGATTTCACCAATGGTTACGTGGGGAATTAACCCAGGAATGGTACTCCCTGTGGATGCATCGATCCCAGGACCTGAGGACTTTGCACAAGAAGATGATCAAAAAGAAGCGATTCGTGCTTATGAATACATGGGTGTCCATCCGCATCAGCGTATAGAAGATATTACGATTGAGCATGTCTTTATCGGCTCATGTACGAACTCAAGAATGACTGATTTACGCCAAGCCGCTTCTATGATTGAAGGACAAAAAGTAGCAGATCATGTCAGAGCGATTGTGGTGCCTGGCTCTCAAAGTGTCAAATTGCAAGCAGAAAAAGAAGGTCTTCATGAAATCTTCCTTGAAGCAGGATTTGAATGGAGAGAATCAGGCTGCAGTATGTGCCTTAGTATGAATAACGATGTGGTACCGGAGGGTGAACGCTGCGCGTCCACATCAAACCGTAACTTTGAAGGGCGTCAAGGGAAGGGTGCGAGAACGCATCTTGTCAGCCCGGCAATGGCTGCAATGGCTGCGATACATGGCCGCTTTGTCGATGTCAGGAAGTTTAATCAAGAGAAAACAGTCGTGTAAGGAGTTGTCATAGATGGAGCCTTTAGTCACTCATAAAGGGAAAGCCGCTGTGCTTAACCGTATCAATGTAGATACAGATCAAATTATTCCGAAGCAATTTTTAAAAAGAATCGAACGAACAGGATATGGCCGCTTTGCATTTTTCGACTGGCGTTATTTAGCCGATGGCAGCCCAAATCCAGATTTCGAACTAAATCAGCCGATCTATGAAGGAGCATCCATTTTGATCGCAGGAGAAAACTTTGGCTGCGGATCATCTAGGGAACATGCTCCTTGGGCGCTTGATGATTATGGCTTTAAAATTGTCATCGCACCATCATTCGCAGATATATTTCATCAAAACTGCTTTAAAAACGGGATGCTTCCAATTCGTCTTGATTATGATGTGTGGAAAACCTTCGCTGCGTCATATGAGAACAAAGGGTATGAGATGACGGTTGATCTTGAAAAACAGCAGATAGAAGATCACGAAGGGAATATCACCCCTTTTCAAGTCGACCCTCACTGGAGAGAAATGCTCCTAAATGGTTATGATGAGATTTCATTAACATTACTATTAGAAGATGACATTCAAGCATTTGAAGAAAAGCGCAGCAGCTGGCTGCGCGCTTAAGCAACGAGAAGCTGTCCGCCCGAGGTGTGACGGCTTCTTTTTTGCATGAAAACCTCTCGTTACTTGTGTTTACTAATCTTCGTTGGTAAACTGATAAAAAATATGCGCCCGAAAGGAACGTAAGCATGAAGCATGACAAGAAGAAAGATAATGTCATTTTGTTTCCTGGTCTGAAAGAAAGACTGATTGAAAAAGGAATGGCAGCATTAAAAGATAAACAGTATCAAGAGGCGCTTCACTTGTTTTCAGAAGCAAAATCGTATGATGACGATGAAGAATCCGATATTCACCTCGGAATGGCCATTTGTTTTCTGGAGCTGGGTGAGCTGCAGGATGCAAAGCGTGTTTGTGAAAAAATGCTGCATGAAGGATATGGTCACTATTTCACTGTGCTACAAGTGTATATGACGATCCTCATTCAGCTGAAAGAATATGAAGAAGTCAAACAGACGATTGAGGCTGTGCTCGAGGAAAACCACCTTCCAGCAGAAAGCGCGGAGCATTTTTACAAGCTGCTCGAATTTAGCAGAAAAATGATCGAATCACCTGAAGAGATTTTAGATGAAGATGAGGACGCCGGAAGTGAGGTCAACATAGATGATATGCTGAAGCGTCCGGAAGAACAGGTCCAGTACATTCATTCATTGAAAGACCGGAATATTACACCGCACATGGGTCTATTAAATACCATCTTACAAAACCCTGATGGGAACCCTTTGGTCAAATCAATGATCCTGCAGCTTCTGGCAGATCATGATGTGGCAAAGCCGGTTCATGTGACGAAATTCGGTGATTCTTTAACCCTTATTCCTTCTGAGGCTGTAAAGCCAGAGCAGATGCCGCTTCTCCAGCAAGTGCTTCGTATGCTCGATGACACGCTCGGCAATGAGAATCCGACCCTTTACCAAGGCGTGGAAGAGTTATGGCGCCGGCACTTATTTGTGCTGTATCCATTTCTTCCTAAGTACACAGATCCGAGTCTTTGGGCAGCGGCACTTCATAAAGTCGGCTATGAAATGCATGGGATTGAGATTGAACTCGAAGAATTGCATCTATTGTATGAATTTAACGAACGAGAGCTGAGAGAAGCTTGCACAATGCTGAAAGATATTGAAGAAATTTCTTATTTGTAATTTGTCGATTTAGTTGAAAGACGGACTTGTTATGTTATAATATAATGGTTGTATTTGTGCATATATAGTGCAGTTGTCAGATTCCAACGGTTGAAAGACGATATGTATAATCAAGTCAAATGTTGTATACATAATGCAAGCTTCTTAGCGGAGTGCGTGGTTTTTGATTGGACGAAGTCTTTATGATGCTTTAGAATGGAGCAACGCACAATCTGAATAGATTTTTGGAGGGAAACACACATGTCAGTAAAATGGGAAAAACAAGAAGGTAACGAAGGCGTTCTAACTGTAGAAGTTGACGCTGAAACATTTAACAAAGCACTTGATGATGCATTTAAGAAAGTGGTTAAGCAAGTATCGATTCCTGGATTCCGTAAAGGGAAAGTACCACGTGGTCTTTTCGAGCAGCGTTTTGGTGTAGAATCTCTTTATCAAGATGCATTAGATATTCTTCTTCCAGTTGAATATCCAAAAGCAATCGACGAAGCTGGTATCGAGCCAGTTGACCGCCCTGAAATCGATGTTGAGAAAATCGAAAAAGGCGAAAGCTTAATCTTCACTGCAAAAGTAACAGTGAAGCCTGAAGTAAAACTTGGTGACTACAAAGGTCTTAACGTAGAAAAAGACGACACAGCTGTCACTGATGAAGATGTACAAGAAGAGCTAAAAGGCATGCAAAACCGTCAAGCTGAGCTTGTTGTCAAAGAAGAAGGCGCAATCGAAAATGGCGATACAGTTGTTCTTGATTTCGAAGGATTCGTTGATGGAGAAGCATTCGAAGGCGGAAAAGCTGAGAACTACTCTCTTGAAGTTGGTTCTGGTTCATTCATCCCTGGTTTCGAAGAGCAATTAGTTGGTCTTGAAGCTGGCGCTGAAAAAGACGTAGAAGTTACATTCCCAGAAGAATATCACGCTGAAGACCTTGCAGGTAAACCAGCTGTATTCAAAGTGAAAATTCATGAAATCAAAGCAAAAGAACTTCCAGCACTTGACGATGAGTTCGCTAAAGATGTTGATGAAGAAGTAGAAACGCTTGCTGAATTAACTGAAAAAACGAAGAAACGTCTTGAAGAAGCAAAAGAAAACGAAGCAGAAGGAAAACTTCGTGAAGAGCTAGTTGCGAAAGCTTCTGAAAATGCGGAAGTTGACATCCCACAAGCGATGGTTGACACAGAGCTAGACCGCATGATGAAAGAATTCGAACAACGTCTTCAAATGCAAGGAATGAACCTTGAGCTTTACTTCCAATTCTCTGGACAAGATGAAGATGCGCTGAAAGAGCAAATGAAAGAAGATGCTGCTAAACGCGTAAAATCTAACCTAACACTTGAAGCGATTGCTGCTGCAGAAAACTTACAAGTGTCTGACGAAGAAGTGGAAGAAGAACTTTCAAAAATGGCTGAAGCATACAACATGCCAATTGAAAATATCAAACAAGCGATCGGATCTACTGAAGCAATGAAAGAAGATCTAAAAGTTCGTAAAGCAATTGATTTTCTTGTAGAAAACCGTTAATATGGTGCATAATAATAAAACAGGGCGCGAGTGACTCGTGCCTTGTTTTGTACAATTTTTGACTTATCATCGCTTCTTTTGGAAACGATAGTGTAAGTCGCATCTTTCTGTCATACATATCTCAATGTGCAGTGTTAGAAACACATCGTTACCGTCTTTTAGGAAAGTATGGTAAAATGCATACATACTGGACCCAGAAAGGTAGCTGACTGTTAGCTACAGGCAAGTGAAGAAGAATAAGGGGTGAAAGAATGTTTAAATTCAACGAGGAAAAAGGTCAATTAAAATGCTCGTTTTGCGGAAAAACGCAAGATCAAGTGCGTAAACTGGTCGCAGGACCTGGCGTATATATATGTGATGAATGTATCGAGCTTTGCACGGAAATAGTTGAAGAAGAGCTCGGCACTGAGGAAGAAGTTGAATTCAAGGATGTTCCGAAGCCTCATGAAATTCGGGAGATTCTTGATGAATATGTCATCGGACAAGACAATGCGAAAAAATCCTTAGCTGTAGCGGTGTATAACCACTACAAACGGATCAATTCAAACAGCAAGATTGATGATGTTGAGCTTTCGAAAAGTAATATTTCTATGATTGGACCAACAGGAAGCGGTAAAACATTACTTGCTCAAACACTTGCACGTATTTTAAATGTTCCATTTGCGATCGCAGATGCTACATCATTAACTGAAGCAGGTTATGTTGGTGAAGACGTAGAGAATATTTTACTAAAGCTGATCCAGGCAGCGGATTATGATGTAGAAAAAGCGGAAAAAGGCATTATCTACATCGATGAGATCGATAAAGTAGCAAGAAAATCAGAAAACCCTTCTATCACTCGCGATGTATCTGGGGAAGGCGTCCAGCAAGCCCTTTTGAAAATTCTTGAAGGAACAGTCGCTAGTGTACCGCCTCAAGGTGGACGTAAGCATCCGCATCAAGAATTCATTCAAATTGATACGACGAACATCCTCTTCATTTGTGGAGGAGCCTTTGACGGGATTGAGCAAATCATCAAACGCCGCTTAGGTCAAAAAGTAATTGGATTCGGTGCGGAAAATAAAGTCGAAGATCTTGAAAAAGAAGTCCTTCTATCAAAAGTACTGCCAGAAGACTTGCTTCGCTTCGGTTTAATTCCAGAATTCATCGGCCGCCTGCCGGTTATTGCAAGCCTAGAGCCGTTAGATGAAAAAGCACTTGTAGAAATCTTGACGAAGCCTAAAAATGCGCTTGTTAAGCAATATACAAAAATGCTTGAGCTTGACGATGTAGAGCTTGAATTTGAAGAAGATGCTCTTAGCGAAATTGCGAAAAAAGCAATTGAGCGTAAAACAGGGGCTCGTGGTCTTCGCTCGATCATTGAAGGCATCATGCTTGATGTCATGTTTGACCTTCCATCTCGTGATGATATTGAAAAATGTGTCATCACTGGTGCAACGGTTGCTGATGGTGAGCCGCCGCGTCTTGTGCTAAAGGATGGCACAGTCGTCAATAAAGATACAAAAACATCTGCATAAGAGAAGTTATCACTCCTGAATCATTTTGATTCAGGAGTTTTTTATTTATCGCAGAAGACGTGTTTATTCCGTCCAGCTCTAGGAAATACTAGCAGACAGAAACCAATACATACGATAGATGAAGGAGGGAGCACCGATTGAGCTGGACAGGAATCGTATTATTTATACAGCTGTTCTTTGGTATCGTCATCGGGCTGTACTTTTGGAACTTACTGCGAAATCAGCGCACACAAAAGGTGACGATAGACAAAGAATCAAAAAAAGAAATGGAAGCACTCAGAAAGATGCGGTCAATCAAGCTGAGTGAGCCTTTATCAGAGAGAGTCCGGCCAAAGGGATTTCAAGATATTGTAGGGCAGGAAGACGGCATTCGTGCTCTAAAAGCAGCGCTGTGCGGACCGAATCCTCAGCATGTCATTGTCTACGGACCCCCGGGTGTTGGTAAAACAGCCGCTGCCCGTCTTGTCATGGAAGAAGCGAAACGTCATGCTGATTCACCGTTTAAGAAAGATGCGGTATTTGTAGAGCTCGATGCCACAACCGCAAGATTCGATGAACGAGGTATCGCAGACCCACTCATTGGTTCCGTGCATGACCCGATTTACCAAGGGGCAGGAGCGATGGGACAGGCCGGCATACCGCAGCCAAAACAAGGAGCCGTTACGCATGCGCATGGCGGGGTTCTGTTTATTGATGAAATTGGCGAACTGCATCCGATCCAAATGAACAAAATGCTGAAAGTCCTTGAAGATCGGAAAGTATTTTTAGACAGTGCTTACTACAGTGAGGAAAACACTCAAATTCCTAATCACATTCATGATATTTTTCAAAATGGGCTTCCGGCTGATTTTCGATTGATTGGTGCTACGACAAGAACACCTGAAGAAATTCCACCAGCGATTCGATCGAGGTGTTTGGAAATTTTCTTTAAGGACCTTGACCAGCATGAACTGAAAATTGTCGCTGCTAAGGCTGTCCAGAAAATCCAAAAGGAATTATGTGATGAAGGGCTGAACCTGTTAACCTCATATGTGAAAAATGGCCGTGAAGCTGTCAATATGGTGCAGATCGCTGCTGGAATGGCTGTCACAGAAAACCGAAAAGACATCACGATCGCCGATGTCGAGTGGGTCATTCATTCGAGCCAGTTGACACCAAGATATGAACAAAAAGTACCGGAAAAGCCAAAAGTCGGTGTAGTGAATGGTCTGGCTGTTTACGGACCAAACAGCGGGGCCTTGCTTGAGATTGAAGTGAATATATGTAAGGCGCTTGAAAAAGGAAGTATCAACATTACAGGCATTGCAGAAGAAGAAAGCATTGGCAGTCAATCGAAATCCATTAGACGAAAAAGTATGGCTAAAGGATCAGTTGAAAATGTATTAACAGTGCTGAGAAACTTGGGCATACGGACAAATGAATATGACATCCATATTAATTTTCCAGGCGGTGCCCCTATTGATGGACCGTCTGCTGGGATTGCCATGGCGGCGGCGATTTTCTCTGCCATTCATCAAATCCCGATTGATCATCTGACAGCGATGACAGGTGAAATCGGATTGCAGGGTCAAGTGAAGCCGATCGGCGGTGTGATTCCGAAGATTAAGGCGGCGAAGCAGGCTGGTGCCACAACCGTCATTATTCCTTATGACAACCAGCAGTCGATCTTAAAAGAGATTGAAGGCGTCACCATTGTGCCTGTGAAGCACTTCCAAGAGGTGCTGGATCAGTGTTTGGTCAACCCGCCAGACGAGAAGAAAGATGGACTAGAAGAGGAAATGAAAAGAAAATCTGTTTAATCCCCATCACATATGGGGATTTTTTAGTGAAATAGATCTTTTTTTCTTTTTCAAGATAAAAAGAAAGGGTATACTACGGTAAGATCATCATTTCTCAAGTCTTTTACATTGTACAAGACTGAAACAGGTATATTATAATGATTCATACTAGTGACGGAGGTGTCAATCAACATGGCAGATGAAATCAAAAAGAATGTTCCGCTCCTTCCACTGCGAGGCTTGCTTGTTTATCCAACAATGGTCTTGCATTTGGACGTTGGACGCGAGAAGTCTGTTCAAGCTTTAGAACAGGCGATGATGAACGATCATATGATTTTTCTAGCAACACAGCGGGAAATTTCAATAGATGAACCAGGTGAAGAGGAAATTTTCAAAGTCGGCACCTACACAAAAATCAAACAAATGCTGAAGCTGCCGAATGGAACGATTCGTGTACTCGTTGAAGGCTTAAATCGAGCGCAGATCGAATCATACGTGGAGCTTGAGGACTATACGTCCGTCGATATTAAAGAATTGGCAGAAGAAGAATTAAAAGACGCAGAAGCAGAAGCACTCATGCGCACTTTGTTAGATCATTTTGATCAGTACATAAAAATTTCAAAAAAAATCTCAGCTGAAACATATGCAACGGTGACGGATATTGAAGAACCGGGGAGAATGGCAGATATCGTCGCTTCTCACCTGCCGCTCAAGTTAAAGGACAAGCAAGAAGTGCTGGAAACAGTGGATGTCAAAAAACGTCTGAATCGCGTCATCAGCTTAATCCACAATGAAAAAGAAGTGCTGGAAATTGAAAAGAAAATTGGACAGCGCGTCAAACGTTCAATGGAACGTACGCAAAAAGAATATTATTTGCGTGAACAAATGAAAGCCATTCAAAAGGAGCTTGGAGACAAGGAAGGAAAAACAGGCGAAGTCAGTTCATTAATGTCTAAAATTGAAGAGTCCAGCATGCCGGATTCTGTTCGTGAAACGGCATTAAAAGAATTGAACCGTTATGAAAAAATTCCTTCAAGCTCTGCGGAGAGCTCTGTCATTCGGAATTATATTGATTGGCTGATCAATCTCCCATGGGGCATCTATACAGAAGATCGTCTAGATTTAAAGCTTGCAAGTGAAATTTTAGATGATGAGCATCATGGGCTGGAGAAAGTCAAAGAACGTGTGCTTGAATACCTTGCTGTACAGAAGCTGACCAACTCATTAAAAGGACCGATTCTTTGCTTAGCAGGACCTCCTGGGGTAGGGAAAACGTCACTTGCCAAATCGATTGCTAAATCACTTGACCGAAAGTTTATCCGTATCTCTCTTGGCGGTGTGCGTGATGAATCTGAGATTCGTGGACATAGAAGAACATATGTAGGGGCGATGCCAGGCCGTATCATTCGCGGGATGAGTAAGGCAGGCACTATGAATCCAGTGTTTCTTTTAGATGAAATCGATAAGATGTCCTCTGATTTTAGAGGTGATCCGTCCTCTGCGATGCTTGAAGTGCTGGACCCTGAGCAAAATCACAACTTTAGCGATCACTATATTGAAGAGACATTTGATTTATCGCAGGTGTTATTTATTGCCACTGCCAACAATTTAGCAACCATTCCAGGTCCACTTCGTGATAGAATGGAGATTATCACGATTGCAGGGTATACAGAGGTTGAAAAAGCAGAGATTGTGAAAGACCATCTTCTGCCGAAGCAGCTAAAGGAGCACGGATTAAAGAAAGGGAACTTGCAGCTTCGTGAAGCCGCGATTTATGATACGATTCGCTATTACACAAGAGAAGCGGGTGTTCGTGGATTAGAGCGTCAGCTTGCGGCCATTTGCCGAAAAGCGGCAAAAGCGATTGTGGCTGAAGACCGCAAACGCATCACAGTGACGGAAAAGAACTTATCTGAATTTCTCGGAAAAAGACTTTACCGTTATGGTCAGGCTGAAACGACAGACCAAGTGGGGGTTGTCACAGGACTTGCGTATACGACTGTTGGCGGAGACACTTTATCAATTGAGGTATCACTCTCGCCTGGTAAAGGCAAGCTCTTGTTAACAGGTAAGCTAGGTGATGTCATGAGAGAATCTGCACAGGCGGCATTCAGTTATATTCGGTCCAAAGCAGATGAACTGAACATTGATCCTAATTTTAATGAAAAGCACGATATTCATATCCATGTTCCAGAGGGTGCGGTTCCAAAGGACGGGCCATCAGCTGGTATCACCATTGCGACGGCTCTTGTATCAGCACTCACAGGACGTCCTGTGTCAAAAGAGGTTGGTATGACAGGAGAGATAACGTTAAGAGGAAGAGTGCTTCCGATTGGCGGACTAAAAGAAAAAGCATTAGGCGCACATCGTGCAGGATTGAAAACCATTATTCTTCCAAAGGACAATGAAAAGGATATTGATGATATTCCTGAAAGTGTGAGAGAAGGACTAACCTTTATTCCGGTCTCACATTTAGATGAGGTGCTTGAGAAAGCGTTGGTAGGAGAGGGAAGATGAAAGTAACAAAATCAGATATCGTCATTAGTGCGGTGAAACCAGAGCAGTACCCGAGCGGCGGGCTGCCTGAAATCGCGCTTGCTGGACGATCAAATGTTGGAAAGTCCTCGTTCATCAACTCATTGATTAATCGTAAAAATTTAGCGCGTACGTCTTCTAAACCAGGTAAGACCCAGACGCTTAATTTCTACATTATTAATGATATGCTCCATTTTGTGGACGTTCCGGGCTACGGTTTTGCCAAAGTATCAAAAACAGAGCGCGAAGCCTGGGGTAGAATGATCGAAACGTATATTACAATGCGTGAAGAATTAAAAGCAGTTGTCCAAATTGTGGATCTGCGCCATAAGCCATCAGTAGACGATGTGAACATGTATGAATTCCTTAAATATTACGGAGTTCCCGTGATCGTCATCGCAACAAAAGCGGATAAAATTCCAAAAGGCAAATGGGAAAAACATGCGAAAGTCGTCAAACAGACGCTCGACATTGACCCATCAGATGAACTCATCTTATTCTCTTCTGAAACAAAAAAGGGAAAAGACGAAGCCTGGAATGCGATCCTTGCGAAAGTAAACGGCTAAAAAAAGCATCTGCCATGAGCAGATGCTTTTTTATTGTATAAGTTATTTCCTTTTTAAAAATAATAAGAGGAGACTGACAGCAATCAGTACATAAGGCCAGTACAATTCAAAGCCAGAAGTAGGAATCGAAAGGGAACTTAGCTGTTTTGTAATTTGCTGAAAGAAATAAAGGAACAGACCGAGTGCGATCAGCACAACACTTTCAATACGATATTCTTTTTTCTGAGATGATTTCACAAAGAGTGCAAGTCCTACGATGAATACAATCATTGTAAATGTGTCTGGCCAGTGGTCCAATTTAGGCTGTAGAATAAAGTGTAGCGAAAGGCCTGTCATAAGCATACCGATAAACACATGAGCGCTTTCTTGCTCCTTCTTTCCTTGATATAAAAAAGCGAGACCAAAAAGCAGTACAAGTGTATACCATTTCTCTTGATCCTTCCAAATGTCAAATTGACCTCCTGAGAGAATGGCATATAGCGCTACAGCCAGTAAAGTAAGCGGCAGCAAAATGGATTTCTTCTTCAAAGATGTCACCTTCTTTTAAGCAGATCATTTGTCCGCACGCGCCAAATCTGGTAAATTGCTTGAAGTGATGATATGGCATAAACAGTGTCGAACATTTTTCTACTATATCACAACATTTTTGAAATCTGTTCACAATTTTTATCCAGTTAAAAATGAATATATGTTATAATCATTATAAATAATAAATTCTATATTGTAATTATTATAAATTAGACAGGGCGTTGGGGGTGCAAGCTGAAGTTATGCATATTCTTGTTGTGGGTTTAGATTATAAAACAGCCCCTGTTGAGATACGGGAACAGCTGAGCTTTGAACCGAGTGAGCTCGGAACAGCGATGTCCAAGCTTAAAGAAGAAAAAAGCATTCTAGAGAATATCGTCATCTCAACATGTAATCGAACAGAGATCTACGCAGTAGTAGATCAGCTTCATACTGGACGGTTTTATATAAAAAGATTTTTAGCCGATTGGTTCGGTTTAGAAAAGGAAGATGTCTCTCCATATTTGAAGTTCTATGAAAACGATGGAGCGGTTGAGCATTTATTCCGTGTGGCCTGTGGGCTTGATTCCATGGTCATTGGTGAAACGCAAATACTCGGTCAAGTACGCTCCAGCTTTAAAGTAGCTCAAGAGGAGAAGACCATTGGTACCGTTTTCAATTATTTATTTAAACAGGCGGTAACCGTTGCAAAACGCTCTCATGCGGAAACAGATATTGCGTCTAACGCCGTATCTGTCAGCTATGCAGCTGTTGAGCTTGCCAAAAAAATCTTTGGACGTCTTTCTGATAAGCATGTCCTGATTCTTGGTGCGGGCAAAATGGGCGAACTGGCGGCTCAAAACCTTCAAGGTCAAGGAATCGGCCAAGTAACGGTCATCAATCGAACGTTTGAAAAAGCAAAGGAATTGGCCGGTCGTTTTTCAGGAGAGCCTAAGAGCTTAAACCAATTAGAAAAAACATTATCCGAAGCGGACATTTTAATCAGCTCAACGGGTGCGAAACAATTTGTCATTACAAAAGAAATGGTCGAAAGTGCGAATAAAAAACGGAAGGGCAGACCTCTATTTATGGTGGATATTGCTGTACCCCGTGATTTAGATCCAGCTATTTCTGAAGTAGAAGGTGCTTTTTTGTATGACATTGATGACCTTGAAGGCATCGTGGCTGCCAACTTAAAAGAGCGCCGTGCAGTGGCTGAGCAGGTCGAGCTCCTGATTGAAGCAGAAATTGTGGAATTTAAGCAATGGCTGAATACGTTAGGTGTTGTTCCGGTCATTTCTGCACTTAGAGAAAAGGCACTCACAATTCAAGCCGATACGATGCAGAGTATTGAGCGGAAGCTTCCAAACCTCACAAACCGTGAAATGAAGCTGTTAAATAAACATACGAAAAGCATCATCAACCAAATGTTGAAAGATCCTATCTTAAAGGCAAAAGAAATTGCCGCGGAGCCGAATGCAGAGGAAAAGCTTTTACTCTTTAAAGAAATCTTTGATTTACAGGTTGAAGATGAAGAGCAAAAGGTCGAGCCAATGCAGGTGGAGCAAGGATCATTTCAGCTGTTCAAACCAAATATGGCACAAGGCTTTGCTACAGTTGCCAGTGAGTGATTAAGCGATGATGGAATCCATTGTAGCGAGACTCAATGAAGCGACGATCTTAATCTATGCACTAAGTGTCTTGTTCTATTTCATAGATTTTCTTCAACACAACCGGAAGGCTGGAAAAATGGCTTTCTGGTTGCTTTCTATTGTCTGGCTGCTGCAAACAGTCTACATGTTCTATATTATGATGGAAACAGACCGATTCCCTGTGTTGAATGTAGCAGAGGGGTTATATTTTTATACGTGGGTGCTTGTGACACTTTCTCTTGTCCTAACAAAGGTATTGCGCGTTGAATTTATTGTCTTTTTTACAAATGTGATCGGTTTTTCCATGATGGCGATTCACACCTTTACACCATCTGACCTCCATTCAGCAGAACTAACGGGGAAGCTCACGAGTGAACTGCTCGTGATTCATATTACGATGGCGATTTTATCCTACGGTGCCTTTTCACTTTCATTTGCGTTTTCACTGCTTTATCTCTTTCAATATCGTTTACTGAAAAAGAAAAAATGGGGAAAATGGCTTCTGAGAATTGAAGACTTATCAAAGCTCGATCATATGGCGTACGTATTAAACATTATTGGTGTGCCAATGCTCTTGCTTAGTTTAATTCTTGGCATCATTTGGGCATATATTTCGTATGATACGTTGTACTGGACAGATGCAAAGGTGCTTGGTTCGTTTATTATGCTGTTTTTATACGGCTTTTACTTATATATCAGATTGGTGAGAAATATGCAGGGCAAAATCGTGGCACTATGGAATGTCGCTTCATTTCTTGTGCTGATGATCAATTATTTTCTGCTTGGTAGCTTATCAACCTTTCATTGGTTTCAATAATGATGAGTCTTAAAGGCATTGTCGGGAGGAAGACGTATTGCGTACAATTAAAGTAGGTTCTAGACGAAGTAAGCTGGCAATTACACAAACAAAATGGGTCATTCAAAAGCTGTCTGAACTAAACCCTTCTTATTCTTTTGAAATAAAAGAAATTGTGACAAAGGGTGATCAAATTTTAGATGTGACCTTATCTAAGGTTGGCGGAAAAGGACTGTTTGTTAAAGAGATCGAGCAGGCGATGCTGAATCATGACATCGATATGGCGGTGCACAGCATGAAAGATATGCCGGCTGCTCTTCCGGAAGGTTTAGTGATTGGCTGTATTCCTGAGCGTGAAGATGTGCGGGATGCACTTATTTCGAAGGATCATCTGAGTCTCAGCGAACTGCCTAAGGGCGCAATTGTGGGAACGAGCAGCTTACGGCGCAGCGCCCAGCTTCTTCAGGAGAGACCAGATCTTGAGATTAAATGGATTCGAGGAAACATTGATACAAGATTGGAAAAGCTGAAAAATGAAGAGTATGATGCCATTATTCTAGCGGCCGCCGGTCTGTCTAGAATGGGATGGAGCAAAGAGGTCGTGTCGGAATTCTTATCTCCTGAGACGTGCCTTCCTGCCGTTGGACAAGGCGCGCTGTCGATTGAGTGCCGCGGGGATGATGAAGAGCTGCTTAAGCTTCTCGCCCAATTTACGAATGAATATACGAAGAAAACGGTCCTCGCAGAAAGAGCCTTCCTCAAACAAATGGATGGAAGCTGTCAGGTGCCGATCGCCGGCTATGCAACGATGAATGAGCATAATGAAATTGAACTAACAGGTCTTGTTGCATCTGCTGATGGGCACACGATTATTCGAGAAACCGTCACAGGCACTGACCCTGAAGCCATAGGAACAGCGTGTGCGAAGCAGATGGCCGATAAGGGAGCAAAGGATTTGATCGACAAGGTGAAAAAGGATCTGTCTCAATGAGCATAGGCAAATCGCTTCACGGACAGACGGTGCTTGTCACTCGAAATGAACGTCAAGCGGGCGTGTTTCAGCAAAAGATCGAAGCGCTGAACGGCCATGCGGTTTTAACCTCTCTTATTCGGTTTGAGCCTACGCTCACAAAAGAAAAAGCGCAGGCCTTTTTAAAGGACTTACAAAATAGCCACTGGCTTGTTTTCACGAGTGTGAATGGTGCGTCTTTTTTTCTGAATTACATAAAAGACCATCATTTACATAAGAGCTTAACCCATTTGAAAGTCGCTGCTGTAGGAGAGAAAACCTCTGCCTATCTTGAGCAGCACGGCTTGAAGGTGGATGTGGTGCCAGAACGATTTATAGCGGAAGAGCTGGCAGATGCATTACTTGATCATGTACGCCCAGGAGAGCGTGTGTTTGTAGCAAAAGGGCATCTGTCACGAGATGTGGTGAAAGAGACCCTCGTTCCGCTCGGCATAGAAGTAAAAGAATGGATTTTATATGAAACAGTCAAGGATGAGGAAGGAATTGCTGCACTTAAATCGGCAATGACAAAGCAATCATTTGATTTTATTACATTTACGAGCTCATCCACTGTTCATTCTTTTATGCATGTGATGGAACCAGACGCAGCGATGCTGGCTGCATCTGACACCTGTTTTGTGACGATCGGTCCTCTGACAAAAGAGGCACTGCTTCAATACGGGATTTCTTCTGAAACCCCAGATACTTATACGATAGACGGAATGCTTGATTTAATGTGCCGTTTATCTGAAAGGAAGTTGAACCATTGATGAAATTTAACAGACACCGCAGATTGCGGACAAGTGCAGGAATGAGAGAATTAGTCAGAGAAACCTTTTTAAGACCATCTGATTTCATTTACCCGATCTTTTTTGTAGAGGGAGAAAATGTACGAAAAGAAGTCTCTTCAATGCCGGGTGTATATCACATTTCTGTAGACCTCGTGAAAGAAGAAGTCCAAGAGCTTGTTGATCTTGGCATCAAATCGATCATTGTATTTGGTGTGCCGGATCATAAAGATCATGTAGGCAGTGAGGCGTATCACGATCATGGCATTGTTCAAAGAGCAACGCTTGAAATCAAAAAGCATTTCCCAGAGCTCGTGGTCATTGCAGACACTTGCTTATGCCAATATACAGATCACGGACATTGCGGAATCGTTGAAGATGGAGAAATTTTAAATGATGAATCTCTTCAGCTATTAGCGAAAACTGCTGTCAGCCAAGCGCGTGCAGGTGCAGATATCATCGCGCCTTCAAATATGATGGACGGATTTGTTGTTGCCATTCGTGAGGCACTTGATGAAGCAGGCTTTATTCATGTACCTGTCATGTCATATGCGGTGAAATATGCAAGTGCATTTTACGGTCCGTTTCGTGATGCGGCACATAGTACACCGCAGTTTGGAGATCGTAAAACATATCAAATGGACCCTGCAAACCGTTTAGAGGCTCTAAGAGAAGCGCAATCTGATGTAGAAGAGGGAGCTGACTTCTTGATTGTCAAACCATCTCTTTCTTACTTAGACATTATGCGCGATGTGAAAAATGAATTTACACTCCCTGTTGTTGCTTATAATGTGAGCGGAGAGTATGCGATGGTGAAAGCCGCCGCTCAAAATGGCTGGATTTCTGAAAAAGAGCTTGTTCTTGAAATGCTGACAAGCATGAAACGTGCAGGAGCAGAACTCATTATTACGTATCATGCAAAAGATGCAGCAAAATGGCTCTCAGAATAAAGAACGGATAGACAGGAGGACGTTGAAATGGGACGTAGCTATGAAAAATCAAAGCAAGCATTTGAAGAAGCACAGCAATTAATGCCTGGTGGTGTCAACAGCCCTGTGCGTGCATTTAAATCAGTCAACACAGACCCGATTTTTATGGAACGAGGCAAAGGCGCCAAGATCTATGATATTGATGGAAATGAATACATCGATTATGTTTTATCATGGGGACCGCTTATTTTAGGACATACGAATGACCGTGTCGTTGAAAGCATTCAGCGAGTAGCGGAAAATGGGACAAGCTTCGGTGCTTCTACGTTAGTTGAAAATGAATTAGCTAAACTTGTATCAGAACGGGTTCCTTCCATCGAAGTTATTCGCATGGTCAGCTCTGGTACAGAGGCGACGATGAGTGCACTTCGTCTAGCTCGTGGTTTTACAGGCAGAAATAAAATTGTGAAATTTGAAGGCTGCTATCATGGCCACGGTGATTCTTTGCTCATTAAAGCTGGTTCTGGAGTAGCAACGCTTGGACTGCCGGATAGTCCTGGTGTTCCTGAAGGGACTGCAAGTAACACAATCACAGTACCGTACAATGATTTAGAAAGTATTCAATTTGCTTTTCAAGAATTCGGAGATGATATCGCTGGTGTTATTGTAGAGCCGGTCGCAGGAAATATGGGGGTTGTCCCTCCGCAAGAAGGTTTCTTGCAAGGACTAAGAGACATCACGGAGCAATACGGATCATTGCTTATTTTTGATGAGGTCATGACAGGCTTCCGTGTGGATTATCACTGCGCGCAAGGCTATTTTGGCATCACACCTGATCTGACGTGCCTTGGTAAAGTGATTGGCGGCGGTCTTCCGGTCGGTGCTTATGGCGGAAGAGCGGATATTATGAGACAAATTGCGCCAAGCGGTCCAATATATCAAGCAGGAACGTTATCTGGTAACCCTCTTGCGATGACAGCAGGCTTAGAAACCCTAAAACAGCTGACACCTGAGTCTTATGAAGAATTTAAACGAAAAGGTGACCGTTTAGAAGAAGGCATTTCGAAAGCGGCAAAAGCATACGGAATTCCATTAACATTTAACCGTGCGGGTTCCATGATCGGATTCTTCTTTACAAATGAAGAAGTGATCAATTATGACAAAGCGAAAACAGCTGATCTTGCTTTATTCGCTGAATTTTACAAGGAAATGGCCGATCACGGCATCTTCCTCCCGCCTTCTCAATTTGAAGGACTATTCCTGTCAACAGCTCATACAGATGAAGACATCGAATATACGATTGAGACAGTGGAAAAGGTTTTTCAAAAACTACGTCGATAAAACAAAAGGCCGATATGGAGACATATCGGCTTTTTTGCATTAGAGAAAACCAATCATATTTTCACTTCCTCCCTCATACAACTGTATTGACATCTAATTTTATTTTTTAAGGATTAGATGAAAGGAGGACACCGACTTGTCTCAAAACAATCGATTACAGTTTTCGGTAGAAGAATCCATTTATTTTAAAAGCGGACAGGAAGTCAGTGAGCTGCTGTCAATTTCTCTCGACCCTGACATTCTCGTTCAAGAAGTGAATGATTATGTTTCTATTAGAGGTTCACTCGAGCTAACAGGAGAATACAACATAAATCAAGAGGAGCTATTGGGTGAATTGAGTTCCTTTCCAACATACAGGGAAGCAGATGAGGTAAAGGTCAGAGAAGACGGAACGGCGGAGCTTTTGCATCAATTTCCAGTCGATATCACCATTCCGAAGAACAAAATTAGTCATTTAAATGATGTGTTTGTGTTTATTGATGCGTTTGATTACCAGCTGACAGAGAATCGTTTGCTCACCATTCAGGCTGATTTAGCCATTGAGGGCTTATTAGACGAGGAAACGCCTCCGGCGCCTGTAGAGGAGCCGTATGAATTTGTCCATCGTCCTGAAGTGGATTATGGCGATATGGCCTACGATTATCAGTTGCAGCCAGAACAAGAAGAACAAGAAGAGCTGCAAGGCGAAGAACGTGAGCATGATGAGAATCAGCCTGTATTCCAACATGATACGCGCGCGGAGCAAGAGGAACAGGAAGTGCAGGAAGTACAAGAAGAAGAGGAAGAAGAAATTGAGATAGAATTGGTGAACAGGGAAGTAGAGGAAGCGTCCGACGAACCTGAAGAATTAGAAGAACCTGAAGAGCCAGAACAGCCAGAACAGCCGAATAATCAAGAAGAAGCTGTGGCGCTTGGTTATCGATCCATCCCTGAAGCTCAGGTGCAGGAACCGCCATTTTTTGAACCGCCAAAGCTATTAGAAGAAGAGGAGCGGGAAGAGCCGTTCTTTGAAGTGGAAGTAAGAAAGGATCCGGAAGCTGCTGAAGAGCAGGAAGAAACGGTACAGTCGTATCCGGCTTTTGAATCACCTGCTGATCAAGTGGAGCCTGAGCATGAGGCGCACGATGATGAATATCAGCTCGGGCGGTTATATGAACGGGAAGCACCTAAAATATATGAGTCAGCTCAAGAAGAAGAGGAGCTTGAAGAAGACGTGAGAGAAACGTCTGGCAGTGAGAATTCTCTTTATTTAACAAAGCTGTTCGCTAAGCAGGAGGAGGAAGATTTTTCCCGCATGAAAATATGTATAGTTCAGCAAGAAGATACGGTCGATCGTATTTGTGAGAGATATCAGTTGAATGTGCAGCAGCTTCTTCGCACAAACTCATTATCGATTGATGCGGAGCTTGAGGAAGGGCAGATTCTTTATATTCCTGAATATCAAAAAAGCAATGCATAGCAAGCGATGACTGACCGAGAAAATGTGGTGAGTGAACGTGGATGAAATCCAATCTGTCTTATACGAATACGGACTTGAGGCTGAATATATTGAACCTGTCAGTCCTGCTGTCATTAAGGTATATACAAAGCAGGGTGTATTTGCTCTAAAGCGAGTAAAAGCCAGCCGGCATATGCAATTTACAGAACAAATGCTTGAACTGGAATCAAAGGGCTATCGCTCCTTTGTGCCGATTTATCGGACGACGAGCGGTTCCTTTTTCTCAAGTCATCGGGAAAGCCAGTATGCATACTATCTGATGCCGTGGCTGACGAATGAAAAGAGAGAAGAGCAGGACGATAAGCACGAATATTTATTTCAAGAGATTGCAAGACTTCATAAGCGGACTGAAGTCATGATGGATATCACAGAGCAAGAGATAGAAGCACATTACACACAAATCAAGACCAAATGGGAAACAGAGAAAGACATGTATGAACGATTCATAGAGCGGGCAGAACAAACGTGGTATATGTCGCCATTTGAGCTGGCCGCTGCTATGTATTTTTCAGAGGCGATGTCTGCCAGTGAATTTGCGCTTGAACGTTTAGAAGATTGGCATGAAGAAATGAAAGACAAAGAGACAACGCGTGTTGTGCTAAATCATGGGCAGCTATCGATCCATCACTTTTTGTATAATGATGTAGGGACAGGACATTTCACCAATTTCGAGCGGTCTAAAAAAGCCTCCCCCATTTATGATCTTCTGACCTTTTACTTTCGGACTTTCAAAACCTATCCTACGTCTTGTCCTGAATGCACTTCTTTGTTTTATACGTATCAAAAAGGAAACCCTCTTCGGGAGGAAGAACTGCATTTGTTCCTAAGCTACCTCGCTTATCCGCAAGGGCTGTTTGATACAGTAAAAGCCTATGAAGCAGGCGGGCAGGATGAAATGGAAAGCTGCCAGCAGCTGTTAAGAGCGTATTGGCAGATGAAAAATTCTGAGCCGACCGTCATGAAAATTCACGAAATTGAGCAGGCTAGACGGCTTGAAGAAGAACAAAGTGCCTCGTCATCGGCGGAATGACGAGGTTATACTGCGTTGGCTTTATATGGGCAGGTACATAATGATGAGTTTTTAAAACCAATCAAGATGAAAGGCACAGGCGAGAAAAATAAGAATACCTAGAATGAGGACGTCAAATGTCGTAGGGAAAATGATCGTACGAAATCCTTGAAATATAGCAATCGGGAGAACGACTTGGGAAGCAACTGCCCGAATTTGTCTCAGCCAGGGGGGAAGTGTGTAAGGATTGATCTTCTTCAAATCAAACGCCCTCCTTCTTCATTTTGTTATTATCATATGGGCAAAAGGGCGAAGGGTGCCTGCCCAATTTGTATAAAGAAGAAGAAAAGCGGAAAAGATGATTGACGAAAACAAAAGGCATTTAGTAATATTAATAAAAGATGAGTATGTGCTGATGAACGTGATATATCGTAAGCGTGGATCAGGAAGAGTACGAGCAAGACCCTAAAGAGAGGGAAGCCAAGAGCTGAAAGGTTTCCTAGGATGTACTTGTTTGGAAGGTCGCCTGTGAGCTTAATTTCTTGAATGAACAAGTAGAGAAATTCGGGAGAACCCCGTTATCCTTTAGAGTGTATGGGACACGTATATGTGTCTCGTGAAAAAAGGTGGTACCGCGAAAAAGCTTTTTCGTCCTTTTATAAGGATGGAAAGGCTTTTTTTATGTTTCATCAGCCGAAAAAATGTGGAGGTTACACAAATGGGAACAAATAATCAAGAAATGCCAACAAAGTACGATCCAAATGCGATTGAAAAAGACCGCTATACGTACTGGCTTGAAGGGAAATTCTTCGAAGCACAAAATGACAAAACGAAAGATCCATATACAGTCGTCATTCCTCCACCAAACGTGACAGGAAAACTGCACCTTGGGCATGCATGGGATTCTACACTCCAAGACATCGTGACACGTATGAAACGGATGCAGGGCTATGACGTTCTTTGGCTTCCAGGTATGGACCATGCCGGTATTGCGACTCAAGCAAAAGTCGAGGCAAAGCTTCGCGAAGAAGGCGTAAGCCGGTATGACCTTGGCCGGGAGAAATTTGTGGAAGAAACGTGGAAGTGGAAAGAAGAATATGCAGATTTTATTCGCAGCCAGTGGGCGAAAATGGGTCTTGGCCTCGATTACTCCCGTGAACGTTTTACTTTAGATGAAGGTCTGAATAAAGCCGTTCGCCAAGTGTTTGTTCAATTGTATGAAAAAGGGCTTATTTATCGCGGAGAGTACATCATTAACTGGGATCCAGCAACGAAAACGGCACTTTCTGATATTGAAGTGATTTATAAGGATGTTCAAGGTGCGTTTTATCACTTGAGATATCCGCTTTCAGATGGAACAGGTTCAATTGAAATTGCGACAACAAGACCTGAAACTATGCTGGGGGATACAGCCGTAGCCGTACACCCTGATGACGAACGCTATCAGCATTTGATTGGAAAAACAGTGGTTTTACCAATTACAGGCCGTGAAATCCCAATCGTCGGTGATGACTATGTCGATATGGAGTTTGGCTCAGGTGCTGTGAAAATTACACCTGCTCATGACCCGAATGACTTTGAGCTTGGAAACCGCCACGGGCTAGAGCGTATTCTTGTCATGAATGAAGATGGCACAATGAATGCGAATGCCCTTAAATACAAAGGAATGGACCGTTTCGAATGCCGCAAACAGCTTGTGAAGGATTTACAAGAGGAAGGCATTTTGTTCAAAATTGAAGACCACATGCATTCAGTTGGTCATAGTGAGCGAAGTGGAGCTGTCGTTGAACCGTATTTATCGACACAATGGTTTGTGAAAATGCAGCCGCTGGCAGACGAAGCCATTCATCTGCAAAAAGGAGACGACCAAGTTCAATTTGTTCCAGACCGATTTGAAAAGACATATTTACATTGGATGGAAAATATCCGTGACTGGTGTATTTCTCGTCAGCTATGGTGGGGACACCGCATTCCGGCTTGGTATCATAAAGAAACGAAAGAAGTATACGTTGGACTTGAAGCGCCAGAAGATATTGAGAACTGGGAACAGGATAACGATGTACTTGATACATGGTTTAGTTCAGCGCTGTGGCCGTTTTCTACAATGGGCTGGCCAGATGCAGACAGTGAAGACTTCAAGCGCTACTACCCAACCAATCTGCTTGTAACAGGCTATGACATCATTTTCTTCTGGGTATCCCGCATGATCTTCCAAGGTCTTGAATTCACAGGAGAAAAACCGTTTAAAGATGTCCTCATTCATGGGCTCATCCGCGACGAACAAGGACGTAAAATGAGTAAGTCGCTTGGCAACGGAATTGATCCAATGGAGGTCATCGACAAATACGGTGCGGATTCATTAAGATATTTCTTAGCGACTGGAAGCTCACCAGGTCAGGATCTTCGTTTTAGCTTTGAAAAGGTTGAATCCACTTGGAACTTTGCGAACAAAATTTGGAACGCATCCCGTTTTGCTTTAATGAATATGGATGGTTTAACGTATAATGAGCTTGATTTATCAGGAGAAAAATCAGTTGCTGATCAATGGATTTTAACACGCTTAAATGAAACAATTGAAAGTGTCACACAGCTTGCTGACAAGTATGAATTCGGTGAAGTGGGCAGACATTTATACAACTTCATTTGGGATGATTTCTGTGATTGGTACATTGAAATGGCGAAACTTCCGCTTTATGGTGAAGACGAAGCGGCGAAGAAAACGACTCGTTCGATCCTTGCGTATGTATTAGATCAAACGATGAGGCTTCTACATCCGTTTATGCCGTTCTTAACAGAAGAAATCTGGCAGCATCTACCGCATGAAGGTGAGTCCATTACTGTAGCGGCATGGCCTGAAGTGAAGCCGGAGCTTTCCAACGAACAAGCTTCTGCTGATATGAAGCTGCTTGTTGAACTCATTCGTTCTGTTCGTAACATTCGCAGTGAAGTGAACACGCCAATGAGCAAACAAGTTGAGCTTTACATTAAAGCATCTACGTCTGATGTTCAGGAACGTTTAGAGAAAAATCGTTCATATATTGAGCGCTTCACGAACCCAAGTGTTCTTGAAATTGGCACAGATGTTCCAGCTAGTGATAAAGCGATGACGGCTGTTATTTCTGGAGCAGAACTCATTCTGCCGCTTGAAGGCTTAATCAACTTGGATGAAGAAATTGCACGTCTGCAAAAAGAGCTTGATAAGCTGACAAAAGAAGTGGAACGAGTACAGAAAAAGCTTGGCAACGAAGGCTTTATGAAAAAAGCACCTGAAAGTGTCGTAGAAGAAGAGCGTGCGAAAGAACGTGATTATGTCGCAAAACGCGAAGCTGTTCAAAAGCGTATTGAAGAGCTGAAAGCATAAGGTTGAAAAGACGGCTCCTAATGAAATGGAGTCGTCTTTTTTGAAAATTTCGTATGAAATGAGAGATGACATTGTTTACAACCTATCATGAAGCGATTGAGTGGATTCACAGCAGACTGGCCTTTGGTGTAAAACCGGGTCTTGAACGAATGAAATGGCTGATGAACAGACTAGGAAATCCGGAACAAAGCATAAAAGCAATACATGTTGCAGGTACAAATGGTAAAGGATCAACCATTGCGTTTACGCGTTCTGTTTTACAGGCAGCCGGCTATTCGGTCGGAACTTTCACCTCCCCATTTATACTAACGTTCAATGAAAGAATCAGCGTGAACGGAGCGCCTATAGAGGATGAAGAATGGCTGAGTTTGGTGAATGAAATCAAGCCTCTTGTTGATGAATTAGATCAAACAGAGCTTGGCGCAGCAACAGAATTTGAAATCATTACAGCATGTGCATTTGCTTATTTTGATCATGTGCACCAAGTAGACTTTGTCCTCTTGGAAACAGGGCTTGGCGGAAGGCTTGATTCTACAAATATTGCTGTGCCTATCTTAACAACGATTACATCGATTGGTCATGATCATATGGCCATTTTAGGTGACACACTTGAACAAATTGCAGCTGAAAAAGCGGGCATTATCAAAGAGGGTATTCCGATGATCACGGCAGTTCACCAGCCTGAAGCTCTTTCTGTCATTCAAAACACAGCCAAAGAAAAGAATGCCGAATGTATTTCATTACATGATACTTGTAGTTTTGATGAGCAGCAGCCGACAGAAACAGGTGAACGATTCACGTTACGCACATCAAAAAGGCAGTATCCTCAGCTTGAAACAGGATTAATTGGAACGCATCAAAGGCAAAATGCTTCCCTTGCTGTTTTACTCATTGAATGGCTGGAGCAAGAAGGCTATATTAGCGTGACAGAAGGGCAAATATATGAAGGCATTCGGCAGGCAGTTTGGGCTGGAAGGTTTGAAAAAGTCAAAGATCATCCTCCAGTGTATTTAGACGGTGCTCATAATGAAGAAGGGATCGACCGTTTAATTGAAACTGTGCAAGCTCATTTTTCTACTAAACAGGTGCATATATGTTTTAGTGCTTTAAAAGATAAGCCGTACAAGCAAATGATTCAAAAGCTTGAAGCCGTTAGTTCTTCTATCCATTTTGTTTCATTTGATTTTCCAAGAGCCGAATCAGCTGAAAAGCTTTATGTATGCAGTCAGTTAGACGCAAAGTCTTATGATGATGACCCTCGTACAGTGCTTGAGTTCATTCAGAAAAAAAGTGATGATCCTTCAGCGGTGATTCTTGTGACAGGCTCTCTTTATTTTATTTCAGATATACGAAATCGTATGATCGGGTAACAAAAAAAACGCAAGTGGCTTCAATGCCTCTTGCGTTTTTTCCTTTTGATACGCAGAAGGGAAGTAAAATCATATTTTCGCTATGTGCTCAATGAATACGGTCGTGGTAAAATCCGGTCTATCTTATTCTCGGAAGGGGTCACGATATATGATAGGCATTTTTGTGTTTCTTGCAGGCATCACCATGGGGTCGTTCTTTCATCTAGTTGGTGAAAGGCTGCCACTGAAGCGGTCTATTCTTTTTCCTCGTTCTCACTGCACAGCCTGTAAACAGCCGCTTTCCTTGCGCGAGATGATTCCGCTAGTTTCGTATGCATTATTGAGGGGGACTTGTAAACATTGCGGCACTCGGCTGTCTTTGCTATATCCACTGATTGAGCTGCTGTCAGGCAGTCTTTTTTTGCTCATGTATAGAATCGCTGGTATTTCGTTTGAAGGTCTTTTTCTTGTGATTCTTTGTAGTTTATTTGTGATTGCTGTCGTGAGCGATCTCCTTTATATGAGGGTGCCAAACGAGCTGTTTCTCTTCTTTTTCCCTCTTTTCGTCATATACCGCACGCTTGAACCTCTTCTTATTTGGTGGGAAGGAGCGGCTTCGCTTCTTTTTTGCTTTCTCTTGTTTTATAGTTTAGATCGTCTCAAGCCAAATAGCATGGGCGGAGCTGATGTCAAGCTGTTCGGAGTAATTGCATTTTGCTTAGGATTCAAGCCATTCCTTCTCATTCTTTTCCTCTCGTGTATTGCTGGAATCGTCTATGCGAAGGTTTTTTCCTTTCGATTAGATGAGCCATTTCCCTTTGTTCCTGCGATCTCTTTTTCTTTTTGGCTGTATCTCTATGGAGCTCATGTCATGCTCCCGTTCACCGGGTCGACCGGTTGAAAAAATTGGCGAACACTTTTTTTCCCTGCCGACAAAAGTCTTGTTCTTTTTTTTATCCGCTATGTTAAAGTGTGAAACAGAAAGAAGGACGGGTTACATTCGCGCTGATTCATTGGACAAAAAGGTCTTTCTTACAAACAATGTCAGAAAGCGGGGAATGACAGTGAAAAAAAGGCAGGCAAAAAAACAAGGGTTAAAAGTCAATATTAATGGCAAAGAAGAAATGCTTCATGAAGATGACCATCAGCCGCTAAAACAACAAGAGGATGATCAAGTGACGTTTTCGAATTGGGAGGAAAAAAGGCAGTCAGAACTGGAGACTGCTGCTTCCGAGGAAGAACCGGCTAAACCGAAAGAAGAAGATTTCCAGTGGGATGATGCAGCTGATCATATTTATCATTCTGATCCAAAGGTCGTCACACCTTATCAAAAGAAAAAAGGCTCCTTTGATCAGAAGTTCGGTAAAAACCGCGGCCCGTTTAAGAGAGTGATGACAACGATTGTGTTTGCAGTGGTTCTTGGGACAGGCCTAGGTGTGTTTGCACTTAGCTTAAGTCAAGATGGTAATCAGAATCCATCAGGGGGAGATATCAGCGTTTCAGCTTCCGGAAATCAATCATCGATGAGAGCGGGCGGGGATGCGCCGCCAGCAGATACTGCTGATGAATCAAAAGAGAATAAAGATGAAAAAAGCGCCTCTGGCAGCTTTTCAACATATGTTGTACAGGCTGGAAAGTTTTCCTCTGAAAAAGGAGCAGATGAATTAGTTGGCAGTTTAAAAGAAGCAGGATACGCGGGGAAAAAGGTCTCAATGGATGATGGCTATTATGTTATTGCCGGGCTTGCGACAGAACAGGGCATGACAAGTGCTGTTGGGAAGAAGCTGATTGATCAGCACTTTGAGGCGTGGGGAGGCAAGGAGCTCTCATTTCAAGTACCGGAGGAGCTGACTAGTTTAATAGAAAAGGCATCTGTTTTATCCTCTAAGGTCATTGCAGGGGATGATGTGGATCAAAAGGACGTTGCGCAGCTGATCTCTGAGCTTGAAAGTGCCAAAACAACGGACGCACCAGCTAAAAGCAGTTTGCTGAAAGCGGTGCAGCTGTTAAATGAACCTACTGCTGAAAACGGGTGGAAATCTCAGCAGGCACTGCTTGATCAATTAAATACGTAAAATCATATTTTAAGAAACCAAACTAGTCAAAAAATGACTAGTTTTTTTCTTTTGCATCCAACATAATGATGAAGGAACATGAAAAATGAATTTTCGTAAATTGTCGGTAAGATGTACATTTGATAGGATGAATGGGTATCTTACTTCTTAGGCTAAACCCTGAAAGGATGAACAAACATGAACCAATTGATTCTCGCATCTCAATCCCCTAGAAGAAAAGAATTGCTTGATCTAGCAGGGTTTTCTTATGACATTCAAGCAAGTCAATTAAAAGAAGAAATAAATCGAAACCTTTCTCCTGCAGAGAACGTCCAATGGTTGGCAGAACAAAAAGCAAGTAATATTCAAAGATTATATCCCGAAGCTGTGATTATTGGTGCAGATACGATTGTTGCAATTGACGGCAAATGTCTTGGGAAACCAAAAGACAAGGAAGAAGCGGCCTCAATGCTTCAATTATTGTCAGGAAAGACACATCAAGTCTTGACGGGTGTCACGATTCAGTCAGAGAATAGAAAAGAAACATTTTATGAACAAACAGAAGTGACGTTTTGGACACTTGCGCAAAATGAAATAGACCGTTATATCGAAACGGGAGAACCGCTTGATAAAGCGGGAAGCTATGGCATTCAAGGAAAAGGCGCACTGTTTGTTCAAAAAATAGATGGTGATTATTTTTCCGTTGTCGGTCTCCCTATTGCCAAAACAGTTAGAGTGCTCGAAACATTTGGAATCACCCCTTTTTGATGACAGGAAGGAATCTAAAAGGAGTGGGCATCATGAACGATTTCCCTATGTTGCTAAAGCATTTTCCTCAAGATGAAAAGCCGAGAGAACGATTTATGAAATATGGTCCCGGCAGTCTGTCAAACCATGAACTTGTTGCGATTCTTTTAAGGACAGGCACAAAAAAGGAATCAGTTCTCCAAATTTCTGCAAGACTTCTGCAAACATTTGGCGGTCTTCGCTCTGTAAGAGAAGCCTCAATTGAAGAAATGTCGAAGATTCGAGGAGTTGGAAAGGCGAAGGCGGTCTCTCTATTAGCTGCTTTAGAACTCGGCACTAGATTACACCATCAAACGACGGACAACCGCTATGTGATCCGCACACCAGAGGATGGGGCAAAATATGTGATGGAAGATATGAGGTTTTTACAACAGGAGAATTTCGTTTGTCTTTATCTCAATTCAAAAAATCAAGTTCTTCATAAACATACTGTGTTTATTGGAAGTTTGAACTCATCCATCGTTCACCCGCGTGAAATTTTCAAAGAGGCGTTTAAACGTTCGGCTGCTTCATTTATATGTGTGCACAACCATCCATCTGGAGACCCGACGCCGAGCAGGGAAGATATTGAAGTCACACAGCGACTTTTTGAATGTGGAAAGCTGATTGGAATACAGCTGCTTGATCATCTTGTCATAGGTGATCAAAAATTTGTGAGTTTGAAGGAAAAAGGGTATTTGTAACACTTTTTTTTTCAATGTTTTACGATATAATAGAGTTTATGAGTTTTTCCCTAAGGGAATTTTGGTTTAAGAAAGGAAGATACATACATATGTTTGGAATTGGTACAAAAGACCTTGGAATAGATCTTGGAACAGCGAATACGCTTGTTTTTATTAAAGGAAAAGGCATTGTTGTGAGAGAACCTTCGGTCGTAGCCTTGGAAACTGATACGAAGTCTATAGTGGCAGTCGGAAATGATGCTAGAAACATGATTGGCCGTACACCTGGTAATGTTGTGGCATTACGCCCAATGAAAGACGGAGTCATTGCAGATTACGAGACGACAGCAACAATGATGAAATATTACATTAATCAAGCATTAAAAGGCAAAGGGCTTTTTGCTCGTAAACCTTACGTCATGGTATGTGTACCATCTGGTATTACAGCTGTAGAAGAGCGTGCAGTCATTGATGCAACAAGACAAGCTGGTGCACGTGACGCATACCCGATTGAAGAGCCATTTGCTGCGGCAATTGGTGCTAACCTGCCTGTATGGGAGCCAACAGGAAGTATGGTTGTGGACATTGGCGGCGGTACAACAGAGGTAGCGATTATTTCTCTTGGCGGCATTGTGACATCACAATCAATCCGCGTGGCAGGAGATGAAATGGATGATGCGATCAGCAACTACATCCGTAAAACGTATAACCTAATGATCGGTGATCGTACGTCAGAAGCGATTAAAATGGAAATCGGTTCTGCGCAGCCTGATGTACATGATGAGATGGACATTCGCGGCCGTGACCTTTTAACAGGTCTGCCAAAAACAATCTCTATTACGGCAGAAGAGATTGCAAAAGCGCTTCGCGATACGGTGGAAACAATTGTCGATGCAGTGAAAATGACTCTTGAAAAAACCCCGCCTGAGCTGGCAGCAGATATTATGGACCGCGGAATTGTTTTAACAGGAGGCGGTGCATTGCTTCGTAATCTTGACAAAGTCATTAGTGATGAAACGAAAATGCCAGTCATTATTGCAGAAGACCCGCTTGACTGTGTGGCAATCGGAACAGGGAAAGCACTAGAACATATTCATTTGTTCAAAGGAAAATCAAAAGATAATCGATAATCGGTCGTAATTAAAGAGGTGTAAGACATGCCGCAGTTTTTTATGAATAAAAGATTAATGTTGCTCCTTGTCTGTGTCATCGTACTGGTGGCCATGATTGGTTTTTCAGTGAAAAGCGGCAGAGGTGCTTCATGGCCGGAAAAATTAGTGGGGGATACGACAGGCTTTTTTCAAGGTGTCTTTCATAAACCATCACAATTTATTGCCGGTATTTATGGGAACGTACAAGATTTAAAGAACACATATGATGAAAACGAGCGTCTTCGAAAAAAACTTGATGGACAAACCCAATATGAGGCGAAACTTCAAGAACTAGAAGATGAGAACAAAAAGCTTCGCAAACAGCTTGGCTATGTGAACTCTATTCGTGACTACACGCCAATTCTCTCAACTGTTATCGCAAGAAACCCATCTCTTTGGGATAGCTTTGTGATGATTGATAAAGGGAAAAAACAAGGCGTGGACAAAGATATGGCGGTCACAAATGAGAGTGGTGCGTTAATTGGGAAAATTGAAAGTGATAAGCTCAACAATTTTACTTCGACTGTAAGGTTGCTAAGCTCTACTGACCAAAATAATAGAATTTCAACGAAAATTTTTGCGAAAAAGGGCAAAGAAGAACTCAATGGAATCATTAACGGTTATGACAGCAAGAAAAAAATGCTGACTATGAATATTCTGAAATCCGATGCAGATGGGGATGTCAAAAAAGGAGATCTTGTTGAAACATCTGGAGCAGGGGGCGTATTCCCGCAAGGCTTAACGATTGGTAAGGTGAGTGAAATTGAGCCAGACCATTACGGCCTGACAAAGATCATTTACGTAGAACCAGCGGCTGAACTCAACAATTTAGACCGCGTGATTGTGGTGAATCGCAGCACAAGTACAGCAGATGCATCTGAATTGACGAAGGAGGAAGGCTCGTGAAACGTGTCCTTCTTGCTTTCGTCATGTTGTTTATCTTCGTATTTGACAGCATTTTTGTTGATTTAGTGAAGCTCCCATTTGTTTCAGAGAATCAAATTTTAGCTCCTCATTTCATTTTACTCGCACTTGTATTTATGACTGCTTTTGTGAATCAAAAATATGGTGTGATTTACGGATTTATCTTTGGACTTTTATATGATATTTCATATACAGGTATACTTGGTGTTCATATGTTTGGCTTTGGGGCGCTTTGCTATTTGTTAGCAAAAGCCTTTAAAGTTCTGCAAACGAATATGTTAGTTGTCGTCTTTCTGTCGATTATTGCTGTTTCCGTGATGGAGTTTTATGTATACGGCGTTCAAGCGACAATTCAACCAGGGATTATGCCGTTTAATACGTATGTCATCGAACGTTTTATTCCAACGATTCTTTTAAATACTGCTGCGTCTCTCATACTTGTTGTGCCGCTAAGGCTCTTTTTCACCCATGTGAAACAAGAACTGATCGACGAATAAAAGCAGGAGTTTGTCCAATTACGGCGAAATGAGTATGTTGTTGAGGTGAGCATCTTGAAAACTCAAAAACAGCAATATGTGACGATAAAAGGCACAAAAAACGGATTAACATTACAGTTAAATGATGACTGTTCGTTTGATGACCTTCTTTCTGGCTTGCGAGAGGTTCTATTACTTGAGCAATATACAGATGGAAGAGAAGGACATAAAGTCAATGTGCATATTAAGCTTGGTTTTCGTTATTTAACAGAGGATCAGGAGACACGTTTGACCGAAGCGGTGTCTGAAAATGAACATCTCGTTATCCACTCCATTGAAAGTGACGTCATGTCAACTGAAGAGGCGAGACGATTAAAAGCAGAGGCTGAAATTACTTCTGTAGCAAAAATTGTACGCTCTGGACAGGTGCTGTATGTCGAAGGAGATCTTTTATTAATAGGAGATGTCAATCCTGGCGGAACGATTCGCGCAGGGGGAAATATTTTTGTACTTGGCGCATTAAAAGGTGTGGCGCATGCTGGATGTAATGGCAACAAACAGGCTGTTATTGCGGCATCACATATGATTCCAACACAGCTTCGCATCGCACAAGTTATTAACCGTGCACCAGACCAAAAAGAAGATGGAAATGAAATGGAATGTGCTTATTTAGATATAGATGGCAATATGATCATTGAACGCCTGCAGCAATTGGCTCATATAAGACCTAATCTGACAAGGCTTGAGGGAGGAATGTGAAATTGGGCGAGGCTATTGTGATTACCTCAGGAAAAGGCGGCGTTGGCAAAACAACAACATCTGCAAACTTAGGCACAGCACTAGCAATTCAAGGGAAAAAGGTGTGTCTAGTTGATACCGACATCGGCCTTCGTAATCTGGATGTCGTGATGGGGCTTGAAAACCGCATTATTTATGATCTAGTCGATGTAGTAGAAGGAAGATGCAAAATTCACCAAGCGCTTGTAAAAGATAAGCGTTTCGAGGATCTTTTGTATCTTTTACCTGCTGCTCAAACAAGCGATAAAACGGCTGTAGAGCCGGAACAGATCAAAGAATTAATTCAATCATTGAAACAAGACTTTGATTATGTTGTCATTGACTGCCCTGCTGGAATTGAGCAAGGCTTTAAAAATGCTGTATCCGGTGCAGACAAGGCGATTGTCGTGACGACGCCTGAAATCTCAGCTGTGAGAGATGCGGACCGAATCATCGGTTTGTTAGAACAAGAAGATATCGAACCGCCTCGTTTGATTGTCAACCGTATTCGTACACACATGGCGAAAAATGGCGATTCAATGGATGTAGATGAAGTGGTACATCACTTATCGATTGATCTACTTGGCATTGTAGCAGATGATGATGATGTGATTAAGGCTTCAAACAATGGTGAACCAATTGTTATGGATGCTAAAAACAAAGTATCGATTGCCTATCGCAATATTGCCCGCCGGGTACTAGGCGAATCTGTTCCGCTTCAATCTTTTGAAGAAGAAAACAAGGGAATGTTTGCAAAGCTCAAAGCATTTTTTGGTGTAAGAGCATAATCACTGAACCGTGATAGAAAACCTTTGCAGTCTAGGAAAGACGGCTACCTTTGCGAAGCGAATTTGACATTCGTGAGTACCGGAGCGCAGACCTGACACCGAATGCGAGGGTTTGTCTGCACGCAGAGGCCGATTCGATGAGAATCGGTCTTTTTGTTGCATATCAGATGGGGTTGTCACATAAAATGTACAAACTGTTTGTATGTAAAGGGTGATCTCATGAAAAGAGTGGACGAGTACCGAAAGAAAATCGCACAGCGCCGCAAAATGATGCAGCCAGCTGCTCCCCCTAAGAAGACGGCTTTCAAGAAAAAAGAAGATATCCCGCCATGGGTTATGCTGACAGAGGAAGAAAAGCATTCTGGCTCGACCTCCTATGAATCGGCGTCCCATCAGCCAAAGAAATATCGTCATCCCTTATTTAACCCGAATACCTTTGTGCTTAAATGCTTATTATCAGCGTCCCTTGTTTTGATTGCAGCCATTTCATTTAAAGGTCAGACAGGTCCGTTTCAGCAGCTGAAGCCGATGATTACTCAGACTTTTGAGCAAGATTTTCAATTTGCTGCTGCTAACCGCTGGTTTGAAAAAACAGTTGGACATCCGCTGGCCTTTTTAACAGAGAAAAAAGATGGCCAAAAGGACGTACAAGCGAATCAAGAACTAGCTGTTCCTGCCTCTGGTAAAGTGCAGGAATCCTTTACGCAAAATGGAGCAGGTGTCAAAGTGGAGACATCCGCTGAAGCCATTGATAGTATGAAGGAAGGCTACGTGGTCGAGGTGAAAAAGCAAAGCGATACAGGGCTTACTGTTGTAGTGCAGCATGCAGATAACAGCTATAGCTGGTACGGTCAATTAAAGAAAGCCGATGTGGCCTTATACGATTTTGTCGATAAGGGTGAAAAAATTGGCCAGATTTCACTTGATGATCAAGGGAAGGGCACGTATTACTTTGCCATTAAGCAAAATGAACAATTTATCGATCCTATTCAGGTGATGACCTTTGAATAGATGGCTGCTCATGCTGACGAAAATTCACATCCATCCGCTGCTGTGGATTGTGATGGCGTTTGCGATTCTGTCAGGTCAAATCAAGCCGCTGCTTTGTCTGCTCGTGATTGTCTGTGTCCATGAACTTGGACATGCAGCGGCTGCCTGCTATTATCATTGGCGCATTCGGCGGATTTTTTTACTGCCATTTGGCGGAACGGTGGAAGTAGAGGAACATGGGAACCGTCCGTTAAAAGAAGAGCTGGCGGTCATTTTGTGCGGGCCGCTTCAGCATATACCGCTCCAGCTCATGGCATGGCTTTTCATGGAGGCTTCTCTTATCTCGCACGATGTCTTTACCATGTTTACCTTTTATAATATAGCGATTTTCCTTGTGAATCTTTTGCCCGTTTGGCCGCTTGATGGCGGAAAATTATTCTTTTTGCTCTTATCTGTTTTTTACCCTTTCCAACGTGCACATGCCCTAGCAATAAAAGGCTCACTTGTCTTTTTCGGTCTATTGACAGGAGGGTTACTTTTATTTGCACCGCTGCAATTCAATGGCTGGGTGCTGCTTACTTTTTTAGCTTATTCACTCGTGATGGAACACAGGCAGCGGCATTACGTCAGGGTTCGCTTCTTACTAGAACGGTATTACGGTAAAAAAGAGCAGAAGGTAGAAAAACTGATTCCGCTGAGAGCAAGTGCAGAGGAAAAAGTATACGAAGTGATGGCACGATTTCAAAGGGGCTGCAAGCATCCGATTATTATTGAAAGAGATGGCGTGAAGATGAGCCAGCTTGATGAAAATGAACTGCTCCATGCGTATTTTTCAGATCGCAGAACCACCTCCTCAATGGAAGAGCTTCTTTTACCGTACTAATAGTGAAAATACATTGACATTCTGCGTCTAGTTTGATATATTTTTTAATGTTATGGATATGTAGCACCCGTGCTACAACCGCGCGGAGCAGGTGTAAAGTGCCTATGGCCCCCTGTATTCGGCGAGTCTGAGTTTATTAGGAGGTGCAGAGATGTACGCAATTATCGAAACTGGTGGTAAACAAGTAAAAGTTGAAGAAGGTCAAACTGTTTATGTTGAAAAACTAGCTGCTGAAGCAGGTGAAACAGTAACTTTCGAAAACGTATTGTTTGTCGGCGGAGACACTGTCAAAGTGGGTAACCCTTCAGTTGCTGGAGCAACAGTAACGGCTAAAGTTGAAAAACAAGGTCGCGGTAAGAAAATTACTGTGTTCAAGTACAAACCGAAGAAAAACAACCACAAGAAACAAGGTCATCGTCAACCTTACACTAAAGTTGTTATCGAAAAAATCAACGCTTAAGGCGTGTGAGTGATATGATCAAAGCAACCATTACTCGGTCTTCAGCAGATGAAAGCATTACGTCTTTTCAGATGACTGGACATGCCGAGTTTGCTGAAAAAGGTCAGGATCTCGTTTGTGCAGGTGTATCTGCTGTTGTTTTTGGCTCAGTCAATTCAATTATTGCACTGACAGGATTGGACCCACTGCTTGATATTGGTGAAGATGGCGGCTACTTCTCTTTTGAACTGCCGGCTGATACAGATCCAGTATCCTTTGAAAAAGCCCAGCTGCTTTTAGAAGGCATGGTCGTTTCCTTAGAGACAATTGAACGAGATTATCACGATTATGTGAGAATATCAACAAAAAAATAGGAGGTGAACTTCATGCTTAGATTAGATCTTCAATTTTTCGCATCTAAAAAAGGGGTAGGTTCTACAAAGAACGGACGTGACTCTGAGTCTAAACGTTTAGGCGCTAAACGTGCTGATGGTCAATTCGTAACTGGTGGTTCTATCCTTTATCGTCAACGTGGAACGAAAATCTATCCAGGTGAAAACGTTGGACGCGGAGGCGACGACACTCTTTTCGCTAAAATCGACGGAACAGTTAAATTCGAACGTTTCGGTCGTGACCGTAAAAAAGTGAGCGTATATCCTGCGGCACAATAATTGCTAAAAACTCCGGTCATTGACTGGAGTTTTTTCACTTTTTACAAGCAGTACCGAAGATGATAAAAGAAGATGCACTCCATAAATATCAAAGAACGTTTGCTGACTTTGCCTCATTTTCTCCTATACGATCAGAAAAAACAACCTTTCCTCACATAACTAGTGTTTTTCTATGCTGTCTTCTCTGTTATAATTCAGGGAGACATATTGATGATAAGACTCCTAAAAGAGAGACCAAACGATTGGGAGTGCGATAATGGAAGAGATACCAAGTAAAGAAAATGAAAAATTAACTCACGTTGCATTAACAAATGAATTGATCTATCTGCTCAGTCGTTCAAGACACGACTGGATGAATAAATTACAGCTGATCAAAGGCAACTTGACATTAGAAAAATATGACCGCGTGTTTGAAATTATAGAAGAAATGGTCATTGAAGCACAGCATGAATCCAAACTCTCAAATTTAAAAATTCCCCAATTGGCCTATTACTTTCTAACATTTAATTGGGAGTCGCATTTTATCACCTTAGAATATGAAGTGCTTGGTGAAACCCGAGACTTATCAGCATATGAATCGCAGCTGCTAACGGTATCACAGGAGTTGTTTTCGATATTCGATCAATCAGTTTGCCAAAAAACTGAAAATCATTTAACGGTCACTTTCCAAACAGATCATGAAGAAAATGATGTGATCTTATATTTTGATTTCAAAGGAAAATTAACAAGTTTGGATGCGTTAAATGCGTTTCATGACGCAAACTATTCATGTATGAGTATAACGCAATTTCATGTGACGCCTCATGAGTCCATGATTGAGCTTTGTTTGAGGCAAGAACGAGATATGTGATGCAGAGAAACGGAGGAAGTTATGTTTGTAGATCAGGTTAAAGTGTATGTTAAAGGCGGTGACGGCGGAAACGGTATGGTGGCGTTCCGTCGTGAAAAATATGTACCAAAGGGCGGCCCAGCAGGCGGCGACGGCGGAAATGGTGCAGATGTTGTATTTGAAGTAGACGAAGGACTTAGAACGTTAATGGACTTTCGTTATAAGCGCCATTTCAAGGCTGACCGCGGCGAGCACGGAATGAGTAAAAACCAGCATGGCCGAAATGCGGAAGAAATGATTGTCAAAGTTCCGCCGGGTACGGTTGTGACAGATGCAGAGACGGAACAAGTACTAGCTGACTTGACAGAGCATGGGCAGCGGGCTGTAATTGCCAAAGGCGGACGTGGCGGACGTGGGAATTCACGCTTCGCAACACCAGCAAACCCTGCACCACAGCTGTCTGAAAACGGTGAGCCAGGTAAAGAACGTGACGTCATCTTAGAATTAAAAGTACTTGCAGATGTTGGACTTGTTGGTTTCCCAAGTGTCGGGAAGTCAACGCTGCTCTCGATTGTCTCTTCTGCGAAACCAAAAATTGCGGATTATCATTTTACAACGCTTGTACCGAACCTCGGGGTTGTTGAAACAGACGATAACCGAAGCTTTGTTATGGCGGATCTGCCAGGACTGATCGAAGGAGCGCACGAAGGCGTTGGCTTAGGTCATCAATTTTTACGTCATATTGAGCGTACACGTGTCATTGTCCATGTCATTGATATGTCTGGACTTGAAGGGCGTGACCCATACGAAGACTACGTGACGATTAATGAAGAGCTTGAGCAGTACAATATGAGATTGACAGAGCGTCCGCAAATCATTGTTGCGAACAAAATGGACATGCCAGATGCAGCTGACAATCTAGAGGCATTTAAAGAAAAATTAACGGATGACTATAAAGTGTTCCCGATTAGTGCGATCACAAGAGAAGGGCTTCGTGAGCTCTTATTTGAAATCGCCAATCAGCTTGAAACAACACCGGAATTCCCGCTCTATAATGAAGAGGAGCTGTCGGATAACCGCGTGATGTACAGGTTTGATGAAGGCGATGCACCATTTGAGATCTCTAGAGATCCTGATGGCACATTTGTCTTAACGGGTAAAGCACTTGAGCGTCTGTTTAAGATGACAGACTTCTCAAGAGATGAATCTGTTAAACGATTCTCTAGACAGCTGCGCGGAATGGGTGTCGATGATGCCTTGCGTGAGCGTGGAGCAAAAGATGGCGACATCATTCGTCTGCTTGAATTTGAATTCGAATTTATTGATTGATCAAAAGGAGGGTCCAGACCATGGGCTCTCCCGTTTTTAAAAGGGGAGAAAACAGGTGAAAGAAGAAACGTTCTATTTAGTAAGAGAGGATGTACTTCCAGATGCGATGCGAAAAACGCTTGAAGTCAAAAAGCTTCTCGATCGCAAAAAAGCGGATTCAGTTGCCGATGCTGTTCAAAAAGCGGATTTAAGCCGCAGTGCTTTTTATAAATACCGAGATGCTGTTTTTCCATTTTATACAATGGTGAAAGAGCAGATCATCACATTGTTTTTCCACCTTGAGGATCGGTCTGGGGCTTTATCAAGACTGCTTCAAATTGTGGCTGACTCTGGCTGTAATGTGTTATCCATTCACCAAACGATTCCGCTGCAAGGAAGAGCGAATGTCACCTTATCAATTAGTACAGCTGGTATGGCAGATGATATCAACACCGTCATGAATCAATTAAGAAAGCTTGAATTTGTCGAAAAAGTCGAAATTCTCGGTTCTGGGGCGTAAAAGGAGAGATCATAGCAGATGAAGCAATTAACTGTAGGTTATTTTGGACCAGAAGCAACATTTACTCATTTGGCCGTATGCTCTTGTTTTCCAAAAGATGCGGTGCAGCGTGCCTATGCAACGATTCCGCAATGTATGGATGCTGTGTCAAAAGGCGAAGTCGATTTGGCGGTCGTTCCACTTGAAAATGCACTCGAAGGCTCTGTGAACTTAACGATTGATTATTTAATTCATGAAGAAGCGCTGTCCATTGTGGGGGAGATGACAGCACCAATTCGGCAGCATTTGCTTGTCCACCCATCAAGAGCGGAGAGCTGGGAGACGTTAGATGTCATTCAATCGCATCCTCACGCGATTGCCCAGTGTCATCAATTTCTGAAAAAGCAGTACCCTCATATTCCTCATCGGCCAGTGGAATCAACAGGCTATGCAGCAAAATACATCAGTGAGCATCCAGATGAAGCTGTCGGGGCTATTGCCAATGAAATTGCCGCAAAAACGTATGGTTTGACGATTGCAAAAAAAGACATTCATGATTATCCGCACAACCATACACGCTTTGTGATTTTACATAAAGATCCTAACGCATCGTTCCCAATGAATTCTGGTTTCTCATCAAAGCCAAAAACGACCATTGTGGTCAGTCTGCCTAAGGATGACCAATCAGGCGCATTGCACCGCGTGCTGTCTGCTTTTTCTTGGCGGAATCTCAACTTGTCAAAAATTGAATCTCGTCCGACAAAAACAGGTCTTGGACATTATTTATTTATTATTGACATTGAAAAAGAAATGGATGATGTCCTCGTCCCCGGTGCGATTCAAGAATTAGAAGCGATTGGCTGTGAGGTCAAGCTGCTTGGCAGCTATCAAACATATGAATTAACGAATGAAAAATAGTGTCCCGTGAGGACACTATTTTTTTAGTCTTTTATTAAAAACCCAGCATCATCCAGCGCTTGAATGGCTTGGTCAAGCTGCTTTTGGCTGTAAGAAGTGAGAGTATGCAGATGCACGCCGTCTGTTAGTTCTGACAAGTAGGACGCGCCGGTGTTAGAAATATGATGGACAAAATCAGCGACTTGTTTCCGTGTGCTGACGCGAATAGAGGCCGTCAGTTCACCATAAACAGGGTGCTCAATGATCACATCTTTCACCGTCACTCCAAAGTCTACAATCAATGTCAGTTCCTCTTCTGTACGAGCAGGATCATGTTTGCAGGCGATGATTTGTTCAATTTCTCTTTCTGGCGCATGCTGCGCTGCCATATACACATAGCCTTGGCTTGTGGCAATAATGGGTTCGTTTTTTGCTTTTAATAATGAAATATCTTGTACAATGACTTGCCGAGAGACAGCCGCCTTTTTAGCTAAAAAGCTTCCAGTAAGCGGTGTGTCTGTTTCTTTCAGCCACTCTAAAATGGCGTTTCTTCTTTCTTCGCCAATGAGTTTCCTCTCTTGCTCCACGTCCTAAGCTCCCTTCTTCTCCTTTTGCAAATGCTCAAATGTATGCAAAAGCTGATCGATGTCATCTTTTGATGACTGATATCCAAATGATAGTCGAATAAATTGTAGGGCATCACGATCTGATACACGCAATGCCTTCACAGCAGGGGAAGGATGGTGATAACCGGAAGCACATGCGCTTCCAGTAGATAGACAAATCCCATGCCGGTTACATGCTAACATTACATATTGTCCTTCAAACCCTTCAAAAAAACAACCAATAATATGAGGAAGCGTGCGGCGATTGTCATTGTCCTGAAATGTATGAACTGGCAGCTGTCTTATTTTTAACTGCTGAAGAAAATAATCACGCAGCTGCTTATCTAATTTTTGCTGTTCATCCAGCCTAAGCATCGCTTGTTCACTTGCGGCAGCAAAAGCACCGATACATGGAACGTTTACTGTCCCTGGACGTAAGCCATTTTCCTGAACTGCTCCTGTATATAAAGGTTTCCAAGGAACATGAGCGCCCATATAAACGGCACCAGCGCCTTTAGGAGCATACACTTTATGACTTGAGATGGACACAGCATCGACTCCAAGTTCTTTGATGGACACACGAATCTTTCCAAATGTTTGCACAGCATCTGTATGAAAAAGAATGTTCCTTTCTTTTAAAAGAGGCGCTAATTCAGCAAGCGGCTGGATAATTCCTGTTTCTGAATTAGCATGCTGAATAGATACTAGTCCTGTTTCAGGCAATAATGCTTTTTTGAGAATGTCCTTTGTTATGATTCCATCCTGATTCGGTTCAATGATCGTGACTTTTACGCCAAAACGCTCTAAGCTGCTAACTGCATAATGAACAGAAGGATGCTCAACTGAAGTTGTGATGACATGCTGTTGATGTGCTGGCAGTCCATTGATGATCGATTGAATCGCAAGGAGATTGGATTCAGTTCCACCGCTTGTAAAATAGATCCCATCCGGTTCACCCTCGATCATGGCAGCGAGTGATTGTCTGCTGTAAGTCAATATGTCATTTGCTTTTCCCCCAGCATCATGAAGGCTGCTTGCATTTCCGTAAAAATTTTTGCTTAGCTGCTCAAAAACATGCAGCGCTTCCTCTGAAACAGGTGTAGAAGCTGCGTAATCTAAATAAACCAACCCATCCATCTCCCGTGTGAAAATTTTTTCTTGTATTTATTTTAGTGTTGTGTAATGATATGTGTCAAGACAGGTGTAAATGACAGGAGGGGCAATGGTGTCATCAATCAAAAAAGTCATTGTGGTGGGATCAGGCATTGCAGCGCTTTCCTTTGCAAAAACCATTTCGAAAAGCTGCCAGGTCATCATGATGACAAAAAAACAATGTTCATCTAGTAATTCCATGCTGGCTCAAGGAGGAATCGCTGCTGCCTTTTCAGCACATGACTCAGCTGAGCAGCATGTGCAAGATACACTAGCTGCCGGCTGTGATCACAATGATGAAAGAACCGTACAAGAAATCGTGAGACTTGGAAAACACCTTGTGGAGCAGCTCGTAGCAGAAGGCTGTCCATTTGATCAAGATGAGGCAGGAGAGCCGCAATTAGGCAAAGAGGGAGCACATACCACTCATCGCATCTTGCATGCAGGAGGAGATCAATCAGGTAAAACCCTTGTACAGTTTCTGAAAAGTCAGCTCGGCTCACATATTCATTTATACGAATATCATCATGTCATTGATCTATTGATTCATGAAGGGACATGTACGGGTGTTGTATGGAAAGACGAGACAGGACACGTACATACGATGACCGCAGATGCCGTTGTATTATCAACTGGCGGCTGCGGCTCCCTATATGAGACAAACACAAATGATCCTTCTATAACAGGAGACGGACTGATGATGGCCTATCGAGCCGGGGCACAATTAGTGGATCTCGAATTTGTTCAATTCCATCCAACTCTTTTAACAATCGCTGGAAAAGCAGTTGGCCTCATTTCAGAGGCAGTACGGGGAGAGGGAGCTTATTTAGAAGATGAAACAGGCAGGCGGATCATGAAAGATATTCACCCGCAAGCTGATTTAGCACCTAGAGATGTGGTTGCTAGAGCGATTTTTCATGAGCAGCAATTAGGTCATCAATTGTATCTTAACATCCATGATATTCCGCATTTTTCAGCTCGTTTTCCGGCCATAGCTCAGATGTGCCAGCGTGCAGGCGTCGATATGGCAAGCGGCAGGCTGCCAATTTCCCCAGGTATGCACTTTTTAATGGGCGGTATCAGCGTGAATGAATATGGAGAAACGACTGTTCCAGCACTATTTGCCATTGGAGAAGCAGCCTGCACTGGCTTACACGGTGCGAATCGATTGGCGAGTAATTCTCTTCTGGAAGGTCTCGTGTTAGGCAGCAAAGCGGCACAGAGAATTGAACAGCTGCCTAAACTGAAAGAAACAAGTCCACCTTTTTCTATTCAAGAAATATGGATGGTCCCAATGATTTCAACAGCTCAGCTGAGACAATGGATGACTACATTTGCGGCCATTGTGAGAGATGAAAAAGGCTTGCAGACTTTGCTTCATTCGTTGCAACATGTCAATTTTCAGCAAATTAATGTGAAGGATATCACAAATGAACAGGTCGAATTAAGCAATCAATGGGCATTAGCGGTTTGCCTTGCTAAATCTGCATTACTTCGTACAGAAAGCAGAGGCGGCCATTATCGAATGGATTATCCAGAGCGGAGTGATGCGTTGTGGCGGGGCAGGCAGATTGTTCATGAAAAAGGCCACATTCACATTATGAAAAATGAAAGGATCGGTGCCAAATGGAACGTTTACAGTTAAAACAAATGCTCACTCATTTTTTCACAGAAGATATTGGTTTTGGAGATGTATCAGCTGATGCCATCTTTGGAGACAAGAAAGGAACAGCTCTTATCATTGCGAAACAATCTGGTGTATTGGCAGGATCACAACTGATTGATACAGGGTACCGCCTGTTGAATGAACAGATTCAAACTGAGCTGTTTTTTCAAGAAGGTGATTGGATTCATTCAGGCGCTGTACTGGCGAAAATAAAGGGCCCAGTCAACGACTTATTAAAGGGAGAGAGGGTCATTTTAAATCTATTGCAGCGAATGACAGGTATTGCCACCTTAACACATGAGGCGGTGCAGCGATTAGGTGACCCGTCTATTACGATTTGTGATACGAGAAAAACGACACCCGGCTTGCGTATGTTAGAAAAATACGCAGTAAAGACAGGCGGTGGTAAGAATCATCGCTTTGGCTTATCGGATGGGGTGATGATTAAAGATAATCATATTGCCGCATGCGGTTCTATCCGTGAAGCTGTAGAGAAAGCAAGAGCATATGCCGGTCATATGGTGAAAATTGAAGTGGAAATTGAATCAGAAACGCAGCTAATGGAAGCCATTGAAGCAAAAGCGGATGTCATCATGTTTGATAACTGCTCTCCGGACGAGGTAAAACGTTTTAAACAAATGACGCCAGAGTCCATTCTGACAGAGGCTTCAGGGGGCATCACGTTAGAGACATTGCCAAGCTACAGGGGGACAGGAGTCGATCTTATTTCACTTGGTTTTCTGACTCATTCTGCTCCAGCGTTTGATTTTAGTATGAATATGGAATTCAGTCATAAAGGGGGAACGACTCATGTCTATGCTTAATGTATTAGCCAATCAACATGCAGTCATGATGCCAGATGAATATAAACACCGCTCTGATGATGAGATGAAGCAGCGAGTGTTAGAAATTAAGCGGGCTTTTGGTTCAAAGCTTTTTATACCGGGCCACCATTATCAAAAGGATGAGGTCATCGAATTTGCAGATGCCACAGGAGATTCATTGCAGCTGGCACAAATAGCTGCCGACAATCACGAGGCTGAATACATTGTGTTCTGCGGTGTTCACTTTATGGCAGAAACGGCAGATATGCTGTCAAACAAGAATCAAAGCGTCGTTTTGCCAGATATGAGGGCGGGCTGTTCAATGGCAGATATGGCGAACATGAAACAAACAGACAGAGCATGGGAGCAGCTCACTGATCTGTTTGGGGATACAATACTTCCGCTTACGTACGTCAATTCAACAGCAGATATTAAAGCATTTGTCGGCAAGCATGGCGGGGCGACTGTTACTTCGTCAAACGCTAAAAAAGTACTCGAGTGGGCACTGACACAAAAAGAGCGGATTCTGTTTCTCCCTGATCAGCATCTAGGGCGTAATACGGCTTTTGATTTAGGTATTCCGCTAGAAGAAATGGCTGTGTGGGATCAGATAGAAGAAAAGCTCATCACCGATCAGCCGCTTTCTCGTATTAAGATGATTTTATGGAAAGGCCATTGCTCCGTACACGAGAAGTTTACCGTTCAGAATATAGAAGAAATGAGAAAAAAAGACCGTGACATTCAAATTCTTGTCCATCCTGAATGCACGCATGAGGTCGTAAGGGCTTCTGACCTAGCAGGTTCAACGAAATTTATTATTGATACGATCAAACAGGCACCAGCAGGAAGCAAATGGGCGATTGGAACAGAGATGAATTTAGTCAAACGGATCATAGCGCAGCACCCAGATAAACAAATTGAATCCCTTAACCCAGATATGTGTCCATGTTTGACTATGAACCGGATTGATCTGCCTCATTTGTTATGGTCACTTGAAAGCATTGAGAAGGGTCAGCCGGCCGGGTTGATACAGGTCAATGAAGACATCACGAAAGACGCATTGCTTGCACTCAAGAAAATGCTCACCATTAAATAATGAATCAGCCCCTCCTATCAGAAAACAAGTTTTTATCATATCGGCTTGTAAATAGGCATAAATTTATGTTGAAACATATTGTACTTCTGACATAACCGTTACGTTCACGTTTTGCATAGGAGGGGAAAACGTTGAAAATTCATATTGTGCAAAAAGGAGACTCCCTTTGGAAAATTTCAAAGAAATACGGAGTCGACTTTCAAGAATTGAAAAAACTAAATTCACAGCTCAGTAATCCTGATTTGATCATGCCGGGTATGAAGATTAAAATTCCATCTAGTGGTGTTCCTGTGAAAACAGATCATCACAAAGCAAAAGAAATGCCAAAAACGAAAGAACATCCGTATGTGAAAGAAAAGCCAAAAGATGTTGTGCAAGTGCAAGATACGAAACCGAAGGAAAAGCCAAATGAACCGGTACCATATGTACCGCCAGTGCCAAAGATCGAGCAGCCAGTTTTTCCGCAAGTCGATGTGAACTATTATCAGACCAATCTCTACCAGCCATTCACGCCTCCTCCCAAAAAAGATCATCATGAGAAAAAAGATCACGTTCATCACGAAAATAAAGACCATAAAGATAACAAGGATCATTTTCATCACGAAAATAAAGACCATAAAGATAACAAGGATCATTTTCATCATGAAAATAAGGAACATATAGATAACAAGGATCATTTTCATCATGAAAATAAGGAACATAAAGATAACAAGGACCATTTTCATCATGAAAATAAAGGTCATCTAAAAGAAGAAGTGGCGAAGGGGTATGATCCGTTTATTCATATTCCGCATCAAAAAGAGGAGGGAAAAGACATGGAGCATGGCAATTATCCGAACCTTCCTAACTTCCCGCAAATGCCAAATATGGGAGGGGCAGCGGTAGGGGGAGTGGCTGAAAATAACGAGCATCATCATCAGCACCATCATCATGAACCATATGATCCTTATTTTGGTTATGGTCATTACATGCCGGCGATGTATCCATATCCGCAGCAAATGGTGCCGGCATCGCCAATTTTACCGGGATCAGGCCTATGTTATCCAATCCAGCCATATTATCATCATCATATGATGCCATATCCATACCCGGCTCATCCGTATTATCCTGCGTATCAAGCGCCAGCTTACTACGGAGAGAATCATGAGCACCATGCAAACGACGGACATCACTGGCATCACCATATGCATTCAAACGCCAACGCAAATGCCAACGCAAATCAAGGGTTTTATCCAAATGTTTCAAATCCAGCATATGGAAAGGGAGACTGCGGATGCGATGATGGCATGAAGCATCATCAGCCTTGGCCAGGACATGATCCGAATCCTGTTCCTTATGGCCAAATGGGGGCTTATCCAGCTCAGCCTTATATGCAGCCATATCCAGGTCAATCCGTTTTTGCAAGGCCGGAGGAAGAGGAAGAAGATTAATGACAGAAGGAACGATCTCAATCGTTCCTTTTTTTGTTTATAACTGACAGCTTGATTTTTTTCCTAACTGTACATGCTAAAACAGAGCCTGTTTCGCGCTCATGAGATTGAATTTGTACAGGGGGTTTTTCGTTTGAGACAAAAATGGCAAAAAACAATCGCATTAGTGCTTCTTCCTATTGGTTTAACGGCATGTGGTGCAAATAATAACGCAGGTGTCGATACACGTCATAATCAATCAGGCCAGCCGGTTGGTTATCATTCAAATCAACGAGCAGAAGACAACAACCAAGATCATCAAGGACCAGTTTCTGAACTTATGGAGGGAATGAACGGGAGAAATACAACAAATGTTGATTACCGTACACGTCCTCAAACGGATGATCGAATGCCTCTCACAGGTGGAGATGGACGCTACAGTCATGGAGATATGAATTATCATAACCAAATGTCGTTCTCAGGCTATGATAAACAAGAGAACATTCAGCGTTCAAGAAAAATTGCCAACCGCGTCAATAAAATGAATCACGTGGCAGACTCTCAAGTCATGGTGACGGATGAGAATGTGTATATTGCCATTAAATCAGATGGCCGCCTGACGTCAGAAGGCGTATCACAAGTAGAAGAAGCAGCGACTCGTTATGCGGATGGAAGAGCAGTCCAAGTCATAAAAGATGAAGGTGCATTCACACGCTTTAGAGACATGAGAAGAACGCAATTTGAAACAGGCCAAACAGGCATGACCCGATAGTTTGACACAAAAAGGCTAAAGTTCATCACGAACTTTAGCCTTTTCTTAAAAATAAACCTTGATGCCTATATAAAATTCGTAAAAGAAATAACAGCCAAACCCTAGTAATAAAATACCAGCAATAATGGATGTCCACTTGATCATCGTCCGATTCATCACTTTTCTTGTTAACGATACAAGTGTGAGAAGACCGATGTCATGAAGGAAAATCCCTGCCAAGATACCGCCGGCAGCCAGCATAAATTCAGATGAATCTGTTTTTGTATACGCATCCGCAAGTACAGCACCAAAAACAGAAACCCAGAACACAAGATTTCCAGGAGATACCGCCACGAGCAAGCCGTTTCGATATGTTTTTGCGAATGATTTATTGACCTTTTCTCCTGCTAAATGGATATCTTGATCCGCGTGTTTAATGGAGTCGTATGCGAGAATCATTAAAAATACAGCTCCGATCAGCCAGAGCGGGATTTGAACAAACGGCAAAGATAAAAACTGAGCAAATCCAGCATATAAAGCCAAGATAAGTAATAAGTCTATGGTCATACCGCCTGCTCCGACAGTTAAACCATGAAAGAATCCGTTTTTGAGTCCCTGTTTTGTCATTTCAACCGTGATCGCTCCAACAGGCAGAGCAATTGAGAATCCTACGACGATAAATGTGAGAAATGTTTGCAATCGACTAGAACTTCCTTTGAATAAATTGTATAAAAATTCTCCGTTTAGATTAATTATACATAATAGGAGAAAAGGATCAACGATTATTTCAGATTTAATTGAAATGAGAGAGACAGATCATGTATAGAAATCTGTATATCAATATAATCCATAAAGCTTGTAGGGGAAAGGAACTATTTTCCTGAATCTTCTTTTCTTCATGATGTCTCTATGCTACACTGATGTGGAAATCAATAAAAATGACTAGGGGTGCCCGTAAATGGGCTGAGAGAGAAGCATAAACTTCTTAACCCTTTGGACCTGATCTGGCTCGTACCAGCGTGGGGAAGTTGAAGATGATGCATGTATCCTATCAATGATATGCATGTTTATTTCTGACGACGAAACCAGGTTCTTTAAATAGAGCCTGGTTTTTTGCTGGTGCTGATTCCATCCTGTCCGGTGACAAGAAGAAAAGGAGAGAACAGCAAATGAAGGAAAAGAAAAGTGTCCCATCCAACCAATCATTATTATCCAGCTTTGATGGCAGCCGAAAGGTGTATGAGAAAGGATCAAGGCCCGATATCTTAGTGCCGAAAAGAGAGATTGCGCTCTCACATACTGTGACAGAGGCGGGCGACATAAAAAATGAACCAGTCCGTGTATACGATACGAGTGGACCGTACACTGATGAGAACGTTCATATTGACGTCACAAAAGGATTAAAGCGTCTTAGGGCAGCATGGATTGAAGAAAGAGGAGATACAGAAAGCTATGAAGGGCGTCATGTAAAACCGGAAGATAACGGATATCGGTCAAGGGAGAAGGAGTCCTTCCATTCTGTCCAAACTGATTTTCATCATAAGCCGCTCCGCGCGAAACAAGGAGCGCGCGTGACGCAAATGCATTATGCCAAAAAAGGCATCATTACGCCTGAAATGGAGTTTATCGCAATAAGAGAAGAGCTAAGCCCTGAGTTCGTTAGAGAGGAAGTAGCGAGCGGAAGAGCCGTTATTCCTTCGAATATTAACCATCCAGAAAGTGAACCAATGATTATCGGAAGGAATTTTCATGTCAAAATCAATGCGAATATTGGCAATTCAGCTGTCACGTCATCCATTAATGAAGAGGTAGAAAAGATGACATGGGCGATCAGATGGGGGGCAGATACAATGATGGATCTGTCTACTGGAAAGGATATTCATACAACGAGAGAATGGATCATTCGGAATTGCCCAGTTCCAGTAGGAACCGTTCCTATTTATCAGGCCCTTGAAAAAGTGAATGGAGTCCCAGAAGATTTGACGTGGGACGTGTACAGGGACACATTAATTGAACAAGCAGAACAAGGTGTAGATTATTTTACAATTCATGCGGGCGTGCTGTTAAGATATATTCCGCTAACAGTTGATCGGGTGACCGGAATTGTTTCAAGAGGCGGGGCAATTATGGCAAGATGGTGTCTTGCTCATCATCAAGAGAATTTCCTCTACACGCACTTCGAAGACATTTGTGAAATTATGAAAACGTATGATATTGCCTTTTCACTTGGAGATGGACTAAGACCAGGTTCGATTGCTGATGCCAATGATGAGGCGCAGTTTGCAGAGCTGGAAACGTTAGGTGAGTTAACAGAGATCGCTTGGAAACATGATGTGCAGGTGATGATTGAAGGGCCCGGTCATGTGCCAATGGATAAAATTAAAGAGAATGTGGACAAGCAAATGGACATTTGCAAGGAAGCCCCATTTTATACATTAGGGCCTCTTACAACAGATATTGCGCCGGGGTATGATCACATTACATCCGCCATCGGTGCGGCCATGATCGGCTGGTACGGAACAGCCATGCTATGCTATGTAACGCCAAAAGAGCATTTAGGTCTGCCGAATAAAGAAGATGTGAGAGAAGGCGTGATCGCCTATAAAATTGCCGCACATGCCGCTGATCTAGCAAAAGGACATCCTGCGGCTCAAAAGCGCGATGATGCTTTATCGAAAGCGAGATTTGAATTTAGGTGGCGGGACCAATTTAACCTGTCACTTGATCCAGAAAGAGCCTTGGCGTTCCATGATGAAACATTGCCTGCCGAAGGTGCTAAGACCGCTCACTTTTGCTCGATGTGCGGACCGAAGTTTTGCAGTATGAAAATTTCTCATGATATCCGCAATCAATCTGAAGAAGTGAAAAGAGAGATGGAAAAGAAGGCGAAGGAGTTTGTCAGCCAGGGAAGTCAAATTTATCAGCCCTAAAAAAAGAACCTCGCACGATGCTGTGCGGGGTTTTATCAAACGGCTGAGAAGGCTTTTCTTAAAAGGTGAAAAAATGCCTTTACTGCATATACCATCATGTCCACACTCGGAATGAGGGCATCTGTTAAATGAAAAAAGACTGTTTTTCTTTCTGGAGATGTTCGTTTCTTTTTTTGCTTCATCAAGGGCAGCCTCCTTTTTAACTAATATACTTCTTTGCAGATTTGAGAGATAGATGTTTGTGCGAATTTAAACAAAATTTAAACTTCTTGGGTTTGAATGGAAACAAGGAGGGGAAACGAGTTCAATAGAGAATGAATGAAAAGAGCTGATCTATTTGACCAGCGAACAAGAAGAGTGGAAGGTGATCTTATGATGAAAGTATTTAAGGTAACATTTCATATGAACAATGGGGAAGTGCTTGATTTCGAGCTCAAACGTCCAGCTACCTATGATGTGTATAAAAAAATTGAAGAAGCCAATCATTGGTTTAAGCTGAATAATGAAATCATTAACCTATTAAACGTCAATAGTATCCATGTAGAAACAGAATAACGCAGAAAGCCGCTCAAAGAGAGCGGCTTTCATTATGCAGAAAAATCATTTCGATTATTAAGCTGCCCGCGGGACAGCCAGTTCTTTTTATACAAATATGCAATGACTTCAAGCCACAGACGCGGTGCTTTTTTAGGGAAAAAAGGTTTTTGGTAATAGGCATAAGCGGCTTTTAAATCATCCCATTGATGACATGCTTTCGTTTGCGTGAATCTGGCAACGTCAATGACCCTGATCCGTCCTTCTTTTGTTAAGATCAAATTGCGCAGATGAATATCAGAAGGATTCAATCCTTTCTCGCGCGCTTCCTCCAGCGCATCATCGACTTGTTCAATCATTTGTTTTTTAATAGGAATTCCTTTTGTAAGGCATTCATAGAATGTGTAGCCTTTAATATATTCCATTAAAATATACTGATCCCCAGACTCATAAATCTCAGGGTAGTAAGACGAACCAGAAAGTTTTTCGTAAATGGCAGCCTCTTTGCGGGCAATATGCTGATAAGAAGGGAAAAAAACTTTTAGTGCCATTTTCTTGCCGTCTTTTTTGTATAAAAAGACATAGGCACTTCTTCCTTTGCCGCACAGTTCAAGCTCTGCCGGTTTATAGGCAAGCTTATGAAAACGTTTCTCTTCATGATATTGAATCGATTCGGCTAATCTTTTGACATCTGACATTGACTTCACCTTCTTTGGTTTCAGTTTATGCGGCTGAAAAACGAATGATGAAAAAACCGTGTCATTCGATAAAGCAATGGATTGTATAAAACATAACATTTACGAATGAAGGATACAACGAAAGACTCTTACCATACATTTGAATGATCGATTTGGTTAATGTTTAGAAAAATGGGTCAAACTACATATGTCATGCATCGATCTCATGTTCTAAAGAGGTGTAAATAGTGAAAGTGAAGATGAAATGTTTCGTTACAGGACTTATCATGACAAGTGTGCTTTTTTTTGCTGCGGATATGGAAGGGAAAGAACACTTGCAAAAGCAGTCAAACTCTATTACCGTCCAGCTTGAAAAAGTCTATCTAGACGGCGATGTGAGTATTGAAAGACACCGGGCATCATTAGAAGACAAAGACACATTCTGGGCGCAGTATAAAGGCTGGACGCTCGTAGAACAAAAAGAGGATTTTGCCCTTTTTAGAAAGCAAATTGATGATATCTCTCCATTAAGTAAAGCAAATGGATATATCGGATTATCAGAGGACGGTGTGATTTCTACGTTTCATGGAAGGCCTGACGGCTGGGCGGAGCCTATTCATCTCTTTTTTCAAATTGATACGTCCCGTTTAGAAAGTCATGTGGAAAAGCAGCTTGAGCAAGGCATTCCTTTTCGAACAAAGGATGAATTTGAGCATGTGCTTGAAGTCATGAAGCCTTACCGAAATGAAATTTCGTTTTAAAGCGTGTAACAGCTTGCTGGTGTGAAGGCCACAAGCTGTTTTTCGTGGTTTCATCATAAAAATGTACTGAGCGAACGTATGTTAACTTTTATTGCGGTTTTCTCTTCGATTTATGTTACAATGAAGAACAGTCAAAGAGGTGAAAACGGTGATAGAGTTTGTAAAAGGGACCATTGATTATGTGTGCCCGCAATATGTTGTCATTGAAAACGGCGGAGTGGGATATCAAGTCTATACCCCAAACCCGTTTATCTATCGAGTAAATAAACAAGAAACGATTTATACGTATCATTACATAAAGGAAGACGCCTTTTCGTTATACGGTTTTCAAACACGAGAAGAAAAAGCGCTGTTCACAAAACTGTTAAATGTCACAGGAATTGGGCCAAAGGGCGCACTCGCCATTCTTGCTTCCGGGGATCCTGGCGCTGTCATTTCAGCGATAGAACGTGAAGATGAAGCGTTCCTGATTAAATTCCCTGGTGTGGGCAAAAAAACAGCACGCCAAATCATTCTGGATCTAAAAGGCAAACTGGCAGATGTGGTGCCAGAGATGATTGGCAACTTATTTAATCACGAGGACCACATTCAGGTCGAAACGCAGCAAACTGCATTAGATGAAGCGCTTGAAGCCTTAAATGTCCTTGGATACGGTGATCGTGAAATCAAAAAGGTTCTTCCATTATTAAAAGAAGAAAAGAATCTCACAACCGATCAATATGTGAAAAAAGCTTTACAAAAAATGTTGAAATAGGGTGATGTCTCATGGATGAACGGCTCGTCTCAACTGAAGCAGACAACCATGAATCAGCCATTGAGCAAAGTCTGCGGCCACAGACACTTAGCCAATATATCGGTCAGCAAAAAGTAAAGGATAACCTCAGCGTATTTATTGAAGCTGCCCGCATGAGGCAGGAAACGCTTGATCACGTCCTTTTATATGGACCTCCTGGACTTGGGAAAACAACGCTTGCGTCGATCATTGCCAATGAAATGAATGTTCAGCTGCGTACAACGTCAGGACCAGCGATTGAACGTCCTGGTGATTTGGCGGCCATCTTAACATCTCTTGAGCCAGGTGATGTATTGTTTATTGATGAAATTCACCGCTTGCAGCGCTCAATTGAAGAAGTGCTGTACCCAGCAATGGAGGACTTTTGTTTAGATATTGTCATTGGAAAAGGAGATACAGCACGCTCTGTACGGCTTGATTTACCGCCATTTACGCTTGTAGGTGCAACAACCCGTGTCGGGCTGTTAACAGCGCCGCTTCGTGACAGGTTTGGGGTACATGCAAGATTGGAATACTATGAACAAAGAGATTTGGCTCACATTGTGGCAAGAACAGCCGAGCTGTTTGAGATTGGGATCGATATTCGCTCTGCTGAAGAGATTGCGAGACGTTCCCGGGGAACACCGAGGGTTGCCAATCGTTTGCTCAGAAGAGTAAGAGATTTTGCGCAGGTGCTTGGGAATCATGCCATTACGCAGGATATTGCGGAAGATGCCCTAGAGCGTCTTCAAGTCGACAGGCTTGGCCTTGATCATATAGACCATAAGCTGCTTTTAAGTATGATCGAAAAATTTAGAGGCGGTCCTGTTGGGCTTGATACGATCTCAGCGACAATTGGAGAAGAATCACATACGATTGAAGATGTGTACGAACCGTACTTACTGCAAATTGGTTTCCTGCAAAGAACACCAAGAGGGCGGGTCGTCACAAGAGAAGCGTATGAACATTTTCAAATGGAGGTTCCGATTCGTGACTGAATTCCCTAAAATATTAATGATTTTAGGTGGTGTCCTTTTTGCCGCAGGATTAGTTTTTCAATTGGTTGGTAAGCTTCCAGGTGATATTTTTGTGAAAAAAGGAAATGTAACGTTCTTTTTTCCTGTCATTACATGCATTGTCATTAGCATCGTGCTAACCATATTACTTAATATCTTTGGACGGATGAAATAACGTTAACTAGTTAACTACAGAATAGGTGAAGGAAATGAAGCTAGAACTATTTGATTTTGATTTACCAGAAAGATTGATTGCACAAGTGCCGCTTGAAAAAAGAGATGCATCAAGACTGATGGTCTTAAACAAACAAACGGGTGCGATTACACATGATACATTCTCACAAATCATCAATTATTTTCAAAAGGGTGATTGTCTCGTTCTAAACAATACGCGCGTTCTGCCTGCACGTCTGTTTGGTATGAAAGAGGATACAGGTGCCAAAGTAGAGCTGCTTCTATTGAAACAAGAAGAGGGAGACCACTGGGAAACACTTGTCAAACCAGCCAAACGGGTGAAAAAAGGGACGGTTATCACGTTTGGTGATGGACGGCTCAAAGCAGTATGCACAGAGGAAATGGAACATGGCGGAAGAAAAGTCGAGTTTCAATATACAGGCATTTTTTATGAAGTGCTTGAATCCCTTGGTGAAATGCCGCTGCCTCCATATATTAAAGAGCAGCTTGACGACCGTGAACGCTATCAAACCGTTTATTCAAAAGAGGTTGGCTCCGCTGCTGCGCCAACTGCCGGTCTCCACTTTACAACCGAGCTGCTGGATGCGCTGAAAGCGAAAGGTGTACACATTGCTTTCATTACGCTGCACGTAGGGCTTGGCACATTTCGTCCGGTAAGTGCAGAACGTATTGAAGAACACGAAATGCACGCAGAGTTTTATGAAATGAATGAAGAAACAGCTGATGAGCTTAACCGCATTCGCAAGGAAGGCGGGCGGATTATTTCAGTCGGCACAACGTCAACAAGAACGCTTGAAACCATTGCAAGTGCACATGATGGTGAGTTCAAAGCCTCAAGCGGCTGGACGTCGATCTTTATTTACCCTGGCTACACATTCAAGGCAATTGACGGCATGATCACGAATTTCCATCTGCCAAAATCCTCGTTAATTATGCTTGTCAGCGCATTAGCTGGACGAGAGCACGTACTTAAAGCGTACAATGAGGCTGTTAAAGAGGAATACCGATTCTTCAGCTTTGGCGATGCCATGCTGATTCAATAACATCATACAACAAAGACAGGAGGGCTCATTTTTGTCGCAATTACCGATACGTTATGAGTTCATTAAATCATGCAAACAGACAGGTGCACGTCTTGGCCGCGTTCATACACCGCACGGCTCCTTTGAAACACCTGTATTTATGCCAGTAGGTACACTGGCTACAGTCAAAACAATGGCGCCTGAAGAATTAAAGGCTATGGATGCAGGCATCATCTTAAGCAATACGTACCACCTATGGCTCCGTCCAGGTCACGATATCGTAAAGGAAGCAGGCGGTCTGCACAAATTTATGAACTGGGATCGAGCAATCCTAACAGATTCAGGCGGATTCCAAGTTTTTTCATTGAGTGAATTTAGAAAAATTGAAGAAGAAGGCGTTCACTTCCGTAATCATTTAAACGGAGACAAGCTGTTCCTATCTCCTGAAAAAGCCATGGACATCCAAAATGCACTTGGCTCTGATATTATGATGGCATTTGATGAATGCCCGCCGTATCCTGCAGAGTACGATTATATGAAACGTTCTGTGGAGCGGACAAGCAGATGGGCAGAGCGATGTCTAACAGCACACCAGCGTCCTGAAGATCAAGGGCTGTTTGGGATTGTCCAAGGCGGAGAATACGAAGAGCTTCGAAAACAAAGTGCAAAAGACCTTGTTTCACTTGATTTCCCAGGTTACGCCATCGGAGGCTTATCTGTAGGGGAACCAAAAGATGTGATGAATCGTGTACTAGAGTTCACAACACCATTTTTACCGGCAGACAAGCCGAGGTACCTAATGGGTGTCGGCTCACCAGACTCCTTAATTGACGGCGCCATTCGCGGTGTAGATATGTTTGACTGCGTACTGCCGACGCGAATTGCAAGAAACGGCACCTTGATGACAAGTGAAGGCCGTCTTGTTGTGAAAAATGCAAAATATGAGCGTGACTTTAGACCAATCGATGAAAACTGTGACTGCTATACATGTAAAAACTATACACGCGCCTATATTAGACATCTCATCAGAACAAATGAAACGTTCGGAATTCGATTAACAACTTATCATAATCTTCATTTTCTGTTAAAATTAATGGAGCAAGTGAGAGAAGCTATCCGTGAGGATCGTTTAGGTGATTTTAAAGAAGAGTTTTTTGAGCGTTACGGCTTTAACAAACCGAATGCGAAAAACTTTTAACGCATAAACGAAAGGCTTTACAATGCTTTAGAAAGGGGTGAAATAGAATGGATGGTGGTATGGGTTCAATCATTATGATTGTTGTCATGTTTGCTGTGCTTTACTTCTTGTTAATCCGTCCACAGCAAAAGCAACAGAAAGCTGTGCGTCAGATGCAGCAATCTTTATCAAAAGGCGATAAAATCGTCACAATCGGTGGTTTACACGGTGAAATCGACTCAATTGATGAATCAAAAGTGGTCATCAAAACAAGCGAAAACAACCGTTTAACTTTCGATCGTCGTGCTATTAGAGAATTAGCTGACAAAGGCTAATCCTCTGATACATAGCCATAAAAAAAAGAGCGATATAACCGCTCTTTTTTTATTTGCCTCGAAGATTGACGCCAATCATTCCCCCCAGCATACAAATGCCTAAAAATGCTCCATGATAGATAAACTGCTCTGGTGAAAACGTTTTTCCAAATCCCAAATATTGAAATAGAAATACAGTGAGGGAAAAAATGATAGACGTGACCGCACCAATCAGCCAGCCACGCTCCTTTGCTTTCCCTCCAGAAATGATGCCTCCTAATAAAAGGGCAGCAAAGGACAAAATCATAATCATCCATTTAAATGATGTTTCCTGCATACTTGTGAATGTAAGCATGAGCGACACAAGTAAACTTGTGACAACCATCACGACAAAAATGGCAATTAAGCCGGATAAAATGCCTTTTCCAATATGTTTCGTTTCCTGCATGTAGATTCGTCTCCTCTCCAATTGAACGAAGCTTGTCTTTTACTAAAATGTATTCACAGTGAAGAAAAAATAGACATGTTTCAGACGTTTCTTTTCTACATAAATAAAGTGTTTTGACACAAGCTATGTTGGAGAAGGAGGGTTTACATCACATGCAGGATATCTTGATCATTTCCATGAGAACCATCATTTTATATTTTCTTATTTGGTTTATATTTCGCTTAATGGGCAAAAGGGAAATTGGCGAGCTGAGCATTTTAGATCTAGTCATTTTTATGATGATCGCAGAAATTGCGGTTCTCGCCATAGAAGAAGTAGAGGATCACATGTTACATACGGTATGGCCAATCCTGCTGTTAACCTTCATTCAAATCACACTTGCTTACCTCTCACTGAAATTCCAAGGCGTCCGGCGCTTTCTTGACGGCAAACCGGCCCTGCTCATCATCAATGGGAAAATAGACGAGGGTGCAATGAGAAAACAGCGATACAATTTTGATGACCTTCTCATTCAATTAAGAGAAAATAACATCGACAGCATTCAGGATGTCTCTTACGCCATTTTAGAGCCGTCTGGAAAGCTCGCCGTTGTCGAAAAAGAAAACAAGCGCAAACATGCAGCGCTTGAGCTTCCACTTGTTGCGGACGGTGTCGTGCAGCATGACCACCTTAAGCAAATCAATCAAAATGAACAGTGGCTGAAAGATGAGCTTGCTAAAAGAGGCTATCATGATATCGATCAAATCTCTTACTGCAGCTTTAATCAAAAAACATTTTATATTGATTTGAAAGATGAAGTGATCAAAAAGAGATGAGCTAAAACAGCTTCCCAATGAACGGGATGCGGCGCAGCTCTTCTCGTTTCACTAGCCCTAGGCAGATTAATAGAATGACATAGAGCGTGCACGTAACAAAAATGAGCGTCACAAGTTCAATAGGAGCAGAAAAGAGTCCGTCTACTTGAGATTTCAGCCAGAGGCTGACAGCCCCTGTACCGATAATCACAAGGACGCATAGTCCATATTCCTTTAATGGTAAATGAATAGGCAGCACCTTTCCGACAGTTGCCGCATGGAGCAGCGTGACAAGGATGATGCCGATTAAGATCGCAAGTGCTGCGCCCATAATGCCAAAGCCAGGCTGGGAAGCAAGGACAAAAATCATCCCTGTTTTCACAATTGCACCTATCAGGCTGTTGGTCATCGCCGCACCAGCTAAATTGAGTGCTTGAAGCACGGCTTGAAGGGGCCCTTGAAAATAATAAAGAAGGAAAAATGGCGCCATGAATTTCACATAAATGGCCGCGTGCGATGAACCATACATAAAGAGCGTTAAATCTTCTGCGTAAACGAAAAGAATAATACATGAAATGCCTCCGCTGAGTAAACAAAGGCGCATCGCCTGCTTCAGCCGGTATTCGACCGTTTTACGTTTGTTCTGCTCCATTCCTTCACTGATCGCCGGAACTAATGCAGTGGAGAGTGAATACGTAATAAAACTAGGCAGTGTCAAAAGGGTCAGGGCAAGACCAGTCAACTCCCCGTACTGCCTTGTCGCCTCTACAGCCGCATAACCAGCAATGGCAAGACTTTGCGCGACAACAATCGGCTCTAAAAACCACGAAATATTCCCGATAAAACGGCTGCCTGTTGTTGGCAGGGCAATGCTCATCAGCTGTTTAAACGTGTCCTTCCCGTCATGAATCGCCTTAAAAAATCGTTTTCGAATACGAATCGTCTTTTTATAGCGGAAGGCGATCAGTAAGTAAGCAAGTGAAATCATCTCTCCAATCACAGATGAAATCATCGCACCTGCTGCCGCAAATTCAATCCCGTAAGGAAGGAAAGCCGTTGTACATACTGCCACTAGTGAAATTCTTGCGACCTGCTCCAGAACTTGAGACATCGCAAGCGGGCTCATCTGCTGTCTGCCCTGGAAATAGCCTCTTAACACACTGGAAATGGCGATGACTGGTACGACGGGTGTAATGGCAAGCAGTGGATAGACCGTTCTAGGATCAGTCAGCATATTTTCTGCCATGATGGGCGCAAACCATAAAAAGAGCGGCGTGAATATCAGGCTGAGTGTTCCTGTTATCGCAAGGGACATGACCAGAATACGTTTTGTTTTCTGTTTGTCACCCCGGGCTTCTGCTTCTGCGACAAGCTTACTAATGGCGACAGGCAGTCCGAATTGTGTGAGTGTCACGGCGAGAAAAAAGGTAGGTGCAGCCATCATATAAAGCCCGACCCCTTCTTCGCCAATGAACCTCGCAATGACAATTCGATTGACAAAACCCAATATTCTCGTGATAAAACCTGCTAAAATTAAAATAATGGTCCCCTTTAAAAACGTTTGCTTCGTCAAATCACAGATCACCTGCCTTCTCAAACGACATAGAATCATATACAATAAGATATGCGTGTATATCGTCCAAGCATGACAAGTCTCTCGATAAAAAACTGAAAAGGGGGAGCTACGCAATGACACAACACCCAGCTGCTATATACAAAGACCATTTAAAGCCTTTTCTGTTCAGTAAGCTTGAAGAATTCATCGTTTTGGGCTATAAAGATGTAGATTTAGAGGAATTATGGTCATACTTAGAGAATAAGAAGTGGAAGAAAAAACAAGAGTATCCGATTCATGAAATGGTTGCAGATATTTTATCTGTGAAAATAGGCGAATTTATGAACTATGCAACCGTTCAGTCGTTTAAAACGTCTGCTTTTTTGGACAGTGAAGATGGCAAGAATATGCTTGATGAACTGTTGAAATAAGCCATCTTAATGGATTCAGGTGTTTAAGGAGGAAATACATAATGAAAAAAGGGCGCATTCTTGCGTTTTTCTTAGTGGTTCTGTTAATCGGAACTGGCGTGGGCTTACTGACAAAGCCTGTTGCGAAAGATATGACGCTAGGGCTGGATTTACAGGGTGGATTTGAAGTCCTGTATGATGTACATCCAGTGAAAAAAGAGGACAAGATCACAAATAGTGTTCTCGTTAGTACAGTGGAGGCTTTAAACCGAAGAGCCAATGTGCTAGGTGTAAGTGAGCCGAACATCTCGATTGAAGGCAATAATCGTATCCGTGTGCAGCTTGCAGGGGTAAAAGATCAAAACAGAGCTAGGGAGATTCTTTCCACTGAAGCACAGCTATCCTTCAGAGATACGAATGATAAAGAACTTCTTAACGGGGCTGACCTAGTCGAAAACAGTGCAAAACAAACATTCAGTCAAACGAATGAGCCAATTGTGACGGTTAAACTAAAGGATGCGAAAAAATTTGGTGACGTCACAAGAAAAGTAGCGGCGATGGCGCCGAATAACCAGCTTGTCATTTGGCTTGATTATCACAAAGGAGATTCCTTCAAAAAAGAAGTCTCAAAATCAAACCACAAGTATGTATCTGCACCAAATGTGAATCAAGAGATTAACAGCAGTGACGTACAAATTGAAGGGAAATTTACTGTCCAAGAGGCAAAAGACCTCGCAAGTATTTTAAATGCCGGGGCATTGCCAGTAAAATTAACAGAAAAATATTCCACATCTGTGAGTGCACAGTTTGGTGAACAAGCACTGAACGAAACAGTGTTCGCAGGAATTGTAGGAATCGCATTTATCTTCTTATTCATGCTGCTTTATTACCGATTACCTGGTCTTATAGCTGTCATCACACTCTCAGCCTATATCTACATTACGCTGCAAGTGTTTGACTGGATGGGCGCGGTCATGACACTGCCTGGAATTGCCGCACTTATTCTAGGGGTAGGGATGGCTGTTGATGCCAACATTATTACTTATGAGCGGATCAAAGAAGAGCTGAAGCTCGGCAAATCTGTCCGTTCTGCTTTCAGGTCAGGGAACCGCAGATCATTTGCGACCATCTTTGATGCAAACTTAACAAGTATTATTGCCGGCGGAGTGCTGTTCTTCTTCGGGACAAGCTCTGTAAAAGGATTTGCAACAATGCTCATCCTCTCGATTTTAACAAGCTTTATCACGGCTGTATTCCTATCAAGATTCCTTCTTGGACTGCTTGTAGAAAGCCGTGCGCTCGACCGCAAAAAAGGCTGGTTTGGTGTCCGCAAAAAAGACATCATGAGTATCCACGAAACAACAGAAAATACCGAACCGAAAACGCCATTTGATAAATGGGATTTCGTCAGCAAACGTAAAGGCTTTATGATTTTCTCCATAGCTGTTACTATTGCGGGAATCATCGTCCTTTCGATCTTCAAGCTCAATGCTGGTATTGACTTTGCTAGTGGAACGAGAATCGATGTTCAAAGCGATCACAAGCTGACAACTGCACAAGTAGAGCAAGACTTTAAAAAGCTTGGTCTTGAAGCAGACAGTGTTGTGCTGTCGGGGCAAAAAGAAAATCAAGCAGCTGCTCGATTTGTCGGGGTGCCGAACAAAGAAAAAATCGCTGAAGTGAAGGATTACTTCAAAGATAAATACGGCACTGAGCCGAACGTAAGTACAGTATCACCGACTGTCGGAAAAGAACTTGCCCGTAATGCGCTGTATGCCGTCATCATTGCTTCCATTGGGATCATTTTATATGTATCCGTCCGTTTTGAGTATAAGATGGCGATTGCGGCGATTATCTCACTGCTGTACGATGCATTCTTTATTGTCGCCTTCTTTAGTATTACGCGCTTAGAGGTGGATGTCACCTTCATTGCCGCGATCCTCACGGTCATTGGGTACTCGATCAACGACACGATCGTTACCTTCGACAGGGTTCGTGAGCAAATGAAGAAACGTAAACCGAAAACCATTGAAGATCTATCGTACATTGTGAACTTAAGCTTACAGCAAACCTTTACGCGATCTGTCAACACGGTGCTGACTGTACTTGTCGTTGTTGTCGCACTGCTTATCTTCGGATCAGCGTCGATTACAAACTTCTCCATCGCCTTACTTGTCGGCTTATTAACAGGGGTGTACTCATCCCTTTATATCGCGGCACAAATTTGGCTGATGTGGAAAGGCCGTGAGCTGAAAAAACCAGCTAAGATTGATACAGAACAAGATATTTAATCTAGAAAGACTGCCTTTTTCGGCAGTCTTTTTCTATCGATTTTTCTGAAAATAAGATGATTTGAAAAAACATTTCGGGTTTCATTGATCTTGAAATGGTCTTTTGCTATAATGACTTACGTTTAGACCAGTATAGAAAGCAAGTGTCTGTTTAGGCATTTGGCTTTATTCATTGGAGGGGCTGTTATGAAGGTTCGGGAAACTGAACTGCCAGGTATCGGTCATAAAGCCGAAATGATCACAAGAAATAATGAGAAGCTTGCCATCATTACACATGATGACGGCAGAAGAGAAATGTATCATTTTCAGGAGGACGACCATGAAGAAACGATTTCTGGCATCCTGCTAAACGATGAAGAAGCAAGACAAATTGCGGCTATTTTAGGCGGCATGGTCTATAAGCCGAAAGCGCTTGAAACCGTAGAGGTAGCCATTGATGAACTGGTGATTGAATGGTTTAAAATTGAAAAGAATGCACCAGCTGTTCAAAGAAGCATCGGTGACCTCAATGTTCGCCAAAACTATCAAGTAACAGTCATCGCCATTGTGAGAAAATCACATGAGAAGATTTTAAATCCAGGACCAGATACCATCATCGAAGAAGGGGATACCCTTGTCATTTCTGGAGAAAGAAAAGAATTAAAGAATCTGATTAAAGAAAAACTCAGCAGCTGATGATGCCCATGCTGATAGGTTTTCTTCCACTGCTTTCTTTCGGTGTTTAAAAAAGGCAGCGAAAAGGGAAGAATAAAAGAAAAAGCTTGGGGGATATGTAGATGAACAAACAACAATGGACCATCATACTCGCATTTATTTTCGTATTAATTGTCTCAGTATTTGCCGTGATTAATGTACGGCCTGTCGAGGTACACTACTTATTTGGAACGGCTGAATGGCCGCTGATCCTTGTCATTATCGGTTCAGTTTTAATGGGCGGGCTGATTGTGGCATTTGCAGGGATCTTCCAAATTGTGAAACTGAAACGTGAACTAAAAGCATTAAAAGCTGAGCGTGCAGCCGCTGCACCTGCTGCGGCGACGAAAAAGGCAGACAGAGATCTTCAAAAGAAATCTCATGTCACGCCTTTAAAAGAACAGCCAGCATCATTTGACCGGAAGGGAAAATAATCTTCCAGCACAATTTCATAAAATAAAAATTGAAACCCCTCAGGCCACTCTAGTATAATAGTGTGGTTGAGGGGTGAATTTATGTTATTATCCAAAATGCGCTGGGAATATGAACATCCAAGCGAAGAAAAAGTGAAATCACTCTCTGAAAATCTGAATATTTCAGCGCTGACTGCATCGCTTCTCGTAAAAAGAGGAATTGAAGAAGTAGAAGAGGCGAGGTCTTTTTTATTTGATCAAAAAGCCGAATTTCATGATCCATTTCTATTAAAAGGAATGAAAGAAGCAGTAGAGCGCATCAACAAAGCGATCGAAGAGCAGGAATCGATTGTGATCTTCGGAGACTATGATGCAGATGGTGTGACAAGTACGTCTGTACTTTTACATACATTAAAAGAGCGGTCTGCGATAGTAGACTTTTATATTCCAGATCGATTTAAAGAAGGCTATGGGCCTAATGAACAGGCATTTCGATATATCAAGGAGCAAGGAGCATCGCTTGTCATCACGGTCGATACAGGCATTGCTGCTGTAAATGAAGCACGTATTGCAAAAGAAATAGGGTTAGACCTAATCATTACAGATCACCATGAACCAAGTGAGGAGCTGCCTGAGGCACTTGCTATTGTCCATCCTAAGCAGCCTGGCTGTGAGTATCCCTTTAAAGAACTTGCTGGTGTAGGCGTAGCGTTTAAAGTGGCGCATGCACTGCTTGGGAAGCTGCCAGTTCAGCTGTTAGATCTTGCAGCAATCGGGACAATTGCGGACCTTGTACCGCTTCATGATGAGAATAGGTGGCTCGCCAAAAAAGGCCTTGTGCAGCTTCGGCAGTCGAATAGACCGGGGCTGAAAGCGTTATTGAAAGAAGCGGGAGCCACTCTAGAAGAAGCCAATGAGGAAACGGTCGGCTTTCAAATTGCGCCAAGGCTGAATGCTGTAGGACGAATTGAACAGGCAGATCCTGCCGTTCATCTTCTGATGACTGAGGATAAGGATGAAGCAGAAGAGCTCGCTCGTTTTGTACAGGAACTGAATAAAGAACGACAAAAGATTGTCAGTACGATCACAGAAGAAGCCATTCAAATGGTGGAAGAGGCAGGTGATGACCAGTCTGCGATCGTTGTAGCGAAAGCTGGCTGGAATCCGGGCGTTGTCGGAATTGTTGCCTCTAAATTGACGGATACTTTTTCTCGTCCGGCGATTGTGCTTGGAATAGATGAAGAGACGCAAATGGCAAAAGGATCAGCCCGGAGTATTCCTGGCTTCGATCTATTTTTCCATCTAAGCAAATGCCGCGACATCCTGCCGCATTTCGGGGGGCACCCGATGGCAGCAGGGATGACACTTCGAGCGGATGATGTCGCTTTACTAAGGGAAAGATTAAATCAATATGCAAATGAAACATTGACGGAAGAAGATTTTATTCCAATACAGCGGGTCGATGCAGTATGCAAGGTAGACGAATTGACGGTTGAAGCGATTGAAGAAGCGGGGATGCTGTCACCATTCGGTATGTCAAACCCAAAACCGTTCATTATGATTGAAGATGCGAAGCTTGAAGATATTCGAACGATTGGGGCAAATCACAACCATATTAAAATGTCTCTGAAAGACGAAGACAAGCTGCTTGACTGTGTCGGTTTTCACCAAGGGAAATTAAAAGAAGAAATTGTTCCAGGAAGCCGCATTTCCGTGATTGGAGAAATGTCCGTCAATGAATGGAATAACCGGAAGAAGCCCCAGCTGATGCTAAAAGATGCACGAGTTGATGAATGGCAGCTGTTTGATCTGCGCGGGAAAAAGGATTGGGAGAAGAAAGTCTCGACGCTTGATTCAGAAAAATCTTTGGTTGTCTGTTTTGATGAAGCAACAAAACAGGACGTCGATATCCCCATTCATCATGTTCATGCAGAAAATGTATCAACGTTTGATGTACAGGGCAAATATGTGGTCTTTGCGGATGTTCCCGCAGATGAGCAATTGCTGAAGCAGCTTTTAGAAAATCAAAAGCCTGCCAGAATTTATACCGTTTTTCAAAGAAAAGAAGATCATTTTATGTCCTCTTTCCCAAGCCGTGACCAATTCAAATGGTTTTATGGGTTCTTGTTTAAACGGGGAAGTTTTCCTATCAAAGAACAAGGAATGGACCTTGCCAAACATAGAGGCTGGACAAAAGATACAATCATTTTTATGACAAAGGTGTTTTTTGAACTCGGTTTTGTTAAAATAGAGAATGGTGTGCTGTCAATAGTACTTGATGCCCCTAAAAAAGATTTAACGGCATCAGCATCCTATACAGCAAAACAACGATTGATGGAACTCGATCAAACACTAACATATTCCTCAGCTAAAGAGCTGAAGGAATGGCTGAATAGCATGATGAGCGAAGTCTCACCTGTGCTTTGACGTACGAGGAGGAAAAGGAAAAGATGGATTTAAAACAATATGTGACAGTTGTACCTGACTACCCAAAGGAAGGTGTACAATTTAAAGATATTACAACGTTAATGGATAAAGGCGAAGTGTACCGTTATGCAACGGATCAAATCGTTGATTACGCGAAGGAAAGAGACATTGATCTCATTGTTGGACCTGAAGCGCGTGGATTCATTATTGGCTGCCCTGTAGCATACGCACTTGGTGTAGGTTTTGCACCGGTTCGTAAAGAAGGAAAGCTTCCTCGTGAAGTCGTTAAAGTCGATTACGGCTTGGAATATGGTAAAGATGTATTAACGATTCATAAAGATGCGATTCGTCCTGGTCAGCGTGTCCTGATTACTGATGACTTACTTGCGACTGGTGGAACAATTGAAGCATCCATTAAGCTTGTAGAGGAATTAGGCGGCGTTGTGGCAGGGATTGCATTTTTGATTGAACTGACGTATCTGGACGGCAGAAAGAAGCTTGACGGCTACGACATCATGACGTTAATGCAATACTAATGGAGTTTTCGTAAAAAGCACTCAGTAAGAAGGGTGCTTTTTTCCTATCAAAAATCTTTTAGCGGACTTCTTCTCTTTACATCTATCGAATTTTTCTTGATAATAAACTACAATACAGTTTTCATTTAAAAAGGTGATTCCATGGCGAACGAACAAGTTTTAACGGCGCAGCAGGTCATTGACAAGGCAAGAGAATACCTGTCCGCTGAACATATTCAATTTATAGAGCGAGCATATGAATATGCTGAAAATGCACACAAGGAGCAATACCGGAAATCTGGTGAGCCCTATATTATCCATCCAATTCAAGTGGCGGGTATTCTTGTTGATCTTGAAATGGACCCATCAACCATTGCAGGCGGTTTCCTGCACGATGTAGTTGAGGATACAGATGTGACATTACAGGATTTAAAAGAGCATTTTAACGAGGAAGTAGCAATGCTTGTTGATGGTGTCACAAAGCTCGGGAAGATTAAATATAAATCACAAGAAGAACAGCAGGCCGAAAACCATCGAAAAATGTTTGTTGCAATGGCGCAGGATATCCGCGTGATCTTGATTAAGCTGGCAGACCGTCTTCATAATATGAGAACGCTCAAGCATCTTCCGCAGGAAAAGCAGCGGAGAATTTCAAATGAAACACTTGAAATCTTTGCACCGCTTGCGCACAGATTAGGGATTTCAAAGATTAAGTGGGAGCTTGAAGATACAGCACTCCGCTATTTAAATCCGCAGCAATATTACCGGATTGTGAATCTGATGAAGCGCAAACGAGCGGAACGTGAGGAATACTTGGACGAGGTTGTCAATGAAGTGAAAGACCGCGTGTCTGAGGTAAACATCAAGGCTGAATTTTCCGGCAGACCAAAACATATTTATAGTATTTATCGCAAAATGGTCTTGCAAAATAAGCAGTTTAATGAAATTTATGATCTGCTTGCCGTTCGTATTTTGGTTGACAGCATTAAAGACTGTTATGCTGTGCTCGGGATTATCCATACATGCTGGAAGCCGATGCCAGGCAGGTTTAAGGATTATATCGCGATGCCAAAGCCGAACATGTACCAGTCTCTTCATACAACGGTGATTGGACCAAAAGGCGATCCGCTTGAAGTTCAGATCCGTACAGTGGAAATGCATGAAATCGCAGAATACGGGATTGCGGCACACTGGGCATACAAAGAAGGTAAAGAGTCAGCAGAATCAACGGAAGAAGCGGTCTTCCAGAAGAAGCTCTCTTGGTTTAGAGAAATTCTTGAATTTCAAAACGAATCCACAGATGCAGAAGAATTTATGGAGTCGTTAAAGATTGATCTTTTCTCTGATATGGTGTTTGTGTTTACTCCAAAAGGAGACGTCATTGAACTGCCGTCGGGCTCAGTTCCAATTGATTTCTCTTACCGGATTCACTCGGAAATTGGGAATAAAACGATCGGTGCCAAGGTCAATGGCAAGATGGTCACACTCGATCACAAACTAAAAACAGGTGACATTATTGAAATTCTGACATCAAAGCACAGCTACGGGCCAAGTCAGGATTGGGTCAAGCTTGCCCAAACCTCCCAAGCGAAGCACAAGATCAGACAGTTTTTCAAAAAACAGCGCCGTGAAGAAAATGTCGAAAAAGGCCGAGAGCTCGTGGAGAAAGAAATCAAAAACCTTGAGTTTGACGTCAAAGACATTCTGACAGCAGAAAACCTGCAAAAAGTGGCTGACAAATTTAATTTTTCAAACGAAGAGGACATGTATGCAGCTGTTGGATATAACGGCATTACTGCACTGCAGGTCGCCAATCGTTTAACGGAAAAAGAAAGAAAACAAAGAGATCAAGAAGAGCAAGAGAAAACCGTTCAAGAAGTGACGGTGGAACCGAAGACGTATCACGGGAAAAAACGGGAAGCTGGCGTAAGGGTCAAAGGAATTGATAACCTGCTTGTCCGCTTATCTAAGTGCTGTAATCCTGTTCCTGGCGATAGCATTGTCGGTTTTATTACGAAGGGCCGAGGCGTATCTGTTCACCGCGACGACTGTCCGAACGTGAAGACAGGAGAAGCGCAGGAGCGGTTAATTCCCGTCGAGTGGGAGCATGAGCAGCCTGCTCAAAACCGTAAAGAATACAATGTAGAAATTGAAATATTAGGATATGATAGACGCGGCTTACTCAATGAGGTGCTTCAAGCAGTCAACGAAACCAAAACGAACATCTCCTCTGTTTCTGGGAAGTCTGATCGTAACAAAGTGGCGACGATCCATATGGCGATCTTTATTCAAAATATTAATCACTTGCACAAAGTGGTCGAACGCATTAAACAAATCAAAGACATTTACTCTGTTCGCCGATTCATGAATTAGAAAGGAAGTATATCGTCTATGAGGCTTGTTGTACAGCGTGTGACAAATGCATCTGTGAAGGTAGAAGAAGAGATCACAGGTGCCATCAACGAAGGATATATGGTGCTTGTTGGTGTCACACACGAAGATACAGAAGAAGATGTGCTTTACTTAGCTGAAAAGCTTGCACATTTACGTATTTTTGAAGATGAAAATGGGAAAATGAATCGTTCATTATTGGACATAAAAGGAAGCGTTCTGTCTGTATCACAATTTACCCTATATGGTGATACGAGAAAGGGCAGACGGCCGAATTTTATGAAAGCCGCCAAGCCGGATGCAGCCAACTCGCTTTATGAATGTTTCAATAAAACCCTTAGAGAAAAAGGCATCCATGTCGAAACTGGCCGTTTTGGTGCGATGATGGACGTGTCATTGACCAATTCAGGACCAGTCACGATCTTGATGGACAGCAAAGAATAGATTCTCTTTAGACTGTAGATGAACTCATGCGGGAGTTTGTTTAGAGTCTTTTTCTTTTGCGGATAAACAAAAAAGAGGCGCAGCGGCCTCTTTCTTTTTAACGGAAATATTGTTTTAATCCTTCAGTCATTCCTTCTGTGACTCGTTCTTGGTAAGAGGCGCTATAAATGATCGCTTCCTCCTGAGGATTGCTTAAATACCCGAGTTCATATAAAAGGGAAGGGCGTTTGTTTTCTCTTAAAACAAAGTAATCTCCGAATTTGACACCCTTATCAGGGATTTGAGAGCGTTTTGCAACTTCTGAATGAACGCTTGACGCTAATTGCTGATCTTTTGCTGCTTGATAATAATACGCTGTACTTCCTCTAACACTTTGATCCATAAAACTATCGTAATGAAGACTAATAAATGCATCTGCATTTCGGTAATGAGATGTTGCCACCCTTGATTGAAGGCTGATAAAGGTATCATCACTTCTTGTTAAATATACATTTGCACCAGAAGCCCTTAATTTGCCTGCCAGTAAATTGGCGGTTTTGATGGTGATGTTCTTTTCAAAAGCACCGTCTGCGCCGATTGTGCCGCTGTCTTTTCCGCCATGACCAGGATCAAGAACAATCGTTTTCCCTTTTAAAGAACCAGTTCCAGACGATGAATCCTGCTGAGGTCTTGGCGCGTCGCTGCTATTTTTCTTCGTTTGAACGACCCAGCTCGCCACATAGCCAGTTCCGCCGTTTGATAGTGTCACCTCGTACCAGTCACCTTGCGTCCGAACGATTTGATAGGCAGCTCCTTTTGTTGCTCTTTCTGCAATCCCAGCAGAGGTAGAAGCGCTTTTTCGAATATTGGTGCCATCATAGACAATGTACGCTTTTTGTTCAGAAGCCGAAGAGGATGAACTCTTTTCAGGTGCAGAGCCTGCTCCTTTGCCTGTGACAATGTAATAGCTTGCAACCCAGCCTTTTACGCCTTTCCCCTCAATTTCATACCAGCCGTTCTGCTCTCGCAAAATGGTGATCTGTGTGTTGCGGGCAAGTGAAGCGACGACTTGTGCATTTGGTGCGGCCGATTGCCTTACATTCAAGCTCGATACGCCAACTGTGCCTGTCTGGTTAGAGCGAGAGGACTCGCCGGAGCTTGATTGAGAAGTTTTCTGCCCCTCTGAAACATAATCAGAGTGAACCCAGCCTTCTGCTTGTTTATACGAAATTTTCGTCCATTCGCCGCTTGTCTCGAGCTTTTTAGCGGTAGCACCTTGCGGGAAAGTACCAATCACTTGATAGGAAGTCCCGGGGCCTGTCCGGATGCGAAGGTCGGAAGCTGTTGAAGTAATTGTACTGCCTCCAGCCGTGCTTTGACCTTGCGCCTTTGGCTTCGCGGATTTTTGAGCGCCGGATGATGTGGTAATCAGCCATGAGACGACCCAGCCTTTTTGTCCGTTTGATAATTGGATCTGCACCCATTCTCCTTGTTCAGTGAGAATGGGATAACTTTCGCCGCGTTTCACAACAGCTGCAATTCCATAGCTTAAACCAGGGCCCGTTCTCACATTGATTTCATCTGTTGCGACAACAGCTTGATCTGTTTGTGCTGTAGCATGTGTCATAGGCAAAGAACTCGCGATGAGAACAAAACAAGTAAGCAGCATCATCATTTGATTATGTTTTTTCAGATTCAAAACGGTGTTTTCCCCTCCCTTGTAAAACCGATGAATGTTAATTCGTTATGTAGTGGATGAATTCCTTGCAGTTTCCCTAATAAAAATGAATCAATCTGTTTATACTAAATAAAAATGTGATAAAAGGATGTACAAACATGAGATTAAGCAGAAAATTAGGACGAGTGCAATATAATGGACATCGTGATATCGACCGCTGGCAGCACGACGAAATGGATCAGCCAGGCTTCCTTGAAGAGACCGCATCTGAATACGGATGTACGTCAAAAGAAGAGCTGGAAAAGAAAAAGAGGCACGGCAAGGGTTGACAGAGTGGCAGCACCGACCTTATTATAATATAAATCAACACACTTGAAAATTTAAAATGTGGAACTGATGATAGAGAATAGTAGGGTAAATTGCGTGAGCAGAGAGGAATCGCCTTAGGCTGAAAGCGAATCCGCATGGCATTTATCACGAAAGAACACTCTGTAGGTTTCCTGCTGAACGCTCTAAAAATGAGTCAATAGGCGGAGAACGTGAATCTGCGTTAAGGATTTGAGCGGGAACATGGCTGGATCATGTTCCAACTAGGGTGGCACCACGGGTATAACTCTCGTCCCTACTATACACATAGTAGAGGCGGGGGTTTTTTATATGTCCACATAAAAAATGAATGATGGTCGTAGGAGGACGAAAAATGAGTTTTAATATTCCAAGAGGCACACAGGATATTTTACCTGGAGAGTCAGAACGCTGGCAGTATGTTGAACAAATTGCGAGAGATACATGTGCAGCCTTTCAATACAAAGAAATCCGCACACCGATTTTTGAGCATACTGAGCTGTTTGCACGGGGAGTAGGCGAATCAACTGATATCGTTCAAAAAGAGATGTACACATTTGAAGATAAAAAAGGACGCAGCATCACACTTCGTCCAGAGGGAACAGCTTCAACCGTCCGTTCTTATGTTGAAAATAAATTGTTTGCACAGCCTGCTCAGCCAACAAAGCTGTATTACATCGGACCAATGTTCCGCTATGAACGTCCGCAAACAGGAAGATATCGTCAATTTTATCAATTTGGGATAGAAGCGATTGGTTCCAAAGATCCTGCCATTGATGCTGAGGTCATTTCGCTTGCGATGAGTGTGTATGAGAAAGCAGGTCTTTCTAACTTAAAGCTCGTCATTAACAGCCTTGGTGACAAAGAGAGCCGTGCAGACTACCGCACAGCACTGGTCAAGCACTTTGAACCAAGAATTGAGGAATTCTGTCACGACTGTCAAACGCGTTTACATCAAAATCCGCTTCGTATTCTTGATTGTAAAAAGGATCGTGATCATGAATTGATGGCAACAGCTCCATCCATTCAAGATTTCTTAAATGAAGAATCGCGGACTTATTTTGAAAAGGTTAAACAATACTTATCGGATATAGGCATTGAGTATGTCGTTGATCCAAATTTAGTACGCGGTCTTGATTACTACAATCACACAGCATTTGAGATCATGAGTAATGCAGAAGGCTTTGGTGCGATTACAACATTAGCCGGCGGCGGCCGTTATGATGGGCTCGTTGAAGGAATTGGCGGTCCTGAATCACCAGGGATCGGATTTGCGATGAGTATTGAGCGTTTCTTATCTGCGATCGATGCTGAAGGAATTGAGCTTCCTCTGCAAGATGGTATTGATCTATACATTGCTGCTCTCGGAGATGAAGCGAAGGATTATTCTGTTTCATTATTAAACCGTCTGAGAAAAGAAGGTATCTCAAGTGAAATGGACTATACAGGGAAGAAACTAAAAGGACAATTTAAAGCGGCTGATCGATTAAAAGCCAAATTTATTGCAGTTCTTGGTGAAGATGAGCTTGCGCAGCAAATTGTGAATGTGAAAGATACGACAACGGGTGAACAAATTGAAGTGAAGCTTGATGAGCTGATTCAAATGTTGAAGGCCCACCAGAAAGCGTAAAGAAGGAGTGGAATGTTTGTGTTTGGTAGAACTTTTTATTGTGGAGAAGTAACAGAAAACCAAATCGGTCAGTCAGTTGTATTAAAAGGATGGGTTCAAAAAAGGCGTGACCTAGGCGGATTAATCTTTATTGATTTGCGCGACCGTACAGGGATTGTACAAGTTGTCTTCAATCCAGACCTATCAAAAGAGGCGCTTGAGACAGCAGAATCAATTCGTAATGAATATGTCCTTGATATTAAAGGAACGGTTGTTGCAAGAGAAGAAGCAACGATCAACCCAAATTTAAAAACGGGCAAAATTGAAATTCAAGTCGAAACGGTCACCGTTTTAAATGAAGCGAAGACTCCTCCTTTTGTGATTTCAGATCAAGCAGATGAGGTATCAGAAGATGTTCGTTTAAAATATCGTTACCTGGATCTTCGCCGCCCTGCAATGTTTGAAACAATGAAAATGCGACATGAAGTCACAAAAGCATTCCGCCATTTCTTAGACGACAACGGCTTTCTAGACATTGAAACACCAATTTTAACGAAAAGTACCCCAGAAGGTGCGCGTGACTATCTTGTTCCAAGCCGTGTACACGAGGGAGAATTTTATGCATTGCCTCAGTCTCCGCAATTATTTAAACAATTGCTGATGGTTTCTGGAATGGACCGTTATTATCAAATTGCCCGCTGTTTTAGAGATGAAGACTTGCGTGCTGACCGTCAGCCGGAATTTACACAAGTCGATATTGAAATGTCCTTTATGAGTCAAGAGGATATCATGACGCTTGCTGAAGAGATGATGGCGAAGGTGATGAAAGATGTCAAAGGAGTAGACCTTACATTGCCATTACCTCGTATGACATACGATGAAGCGATGAATTCTTATGGATCTGATAAGCCGGATACACGCTTTGAGATGAAGCTAGTGAACATTTCAGACACGGTAAAAGACTCCGATTTCAAAGTGTTTAGCGGAGCTGTGAAAAATGGTGGGTCTGTGAAAGCCATCAATGTAAAAGGGGCTGCAGCGAACTACTCAAGAAAAGACATTGATGCACTTGGTGCATTTGCAGCGAACTACGGTGCAAAAGGTCTAGCTTGGCTAAAAGCAGAAGGGACTGAATTAAAAGGGCCGATCGCTAAATTCTTTGATGAAGCAAAGCAAGCTGAATTAAAAGAACAGCTGCAAGTTGAAGAAGGCGACCTTTTACTTTTTGTTGCAGATAAGACGTCTGTTGTCCATGATGCGCTTGGTGCACTTCGCTTAAAACTAGGTAAAGAGCTTGGACTGATCGATGAGTCTGTATTCAATTTCTTATGGGTTGTCGATTGGCCGCTGCTTGAAAAAGATGAAGAAGAAGGCCGCTTCTATGCTGCCCATCATCCATTCACAATGCCAGTTCGCGAGGATCTTGAATTAATTGAAACAAGCCCGGAAGACATGAAGGCACAGGCTTACGATCTTGTGCTGAATGGCTACGAGCTTGGCGGAGGTTCTATTCGTATTTTCGAAAAGGACATTCAAGAAAAAATGTTTGGCTTACTTGGTTTTTCAAAAGAAGAAGCTTACGAACAATTTGGCTTCCTGCTGGATGCGTTTGAGCATGGTGTTCCTCCGCATGGCGGAATCGCGCTGGGTCTTGACCGTTTAGTGATGCTGCTTGCAGGCCGCTCTAACTTAAGAGATACGATTGCATTCCCAAAAACGGCAAGTGCGAGCTGCGTTCTCACAGATGCCCCTGGCCATGTAAGCGAGGCGCAGCTTGATGAGCTGAGTTTAGCGATTAAAACAAAAGTAAAACAGTAAAATAGGCGCATGTTTATAGGTATGTAAACGCTTGAAAAAGAAATATGCCTATGATATGCTTTCATCAATAATAAATAAAGTCCTGATACGTACGGTGGTTACCTAGTTTTGACCGAACATTTTTTTATACGGGAGCTTGCCTTTCCTTTCTGCATAAATGCCTCTTTAGAGGACTTATAAAGTCAGGAAGAAAGCACCCACCTGCATGGTGCGGGGTTCAAAACGAAGGAAATGCTGGCGGCGTCATCGGGACTTTTTTGTGTTTTTTTCTTTTAGAGAAGGATGACGAAGAAGTCTGTATATGATATGATTCTTTCGATTCATTTTAAATAAAGGTGGAGTGAGGCACTTGTTACATCAGTTTTCAAGAAACGAGCTTGCCATTGGCAAGGAAGGCTTAAATATACTAAAAAACAGTACAGTTGCAGTGCTTGGTGTGGGCGGCGTTGGTTCATTCGCAGTTGAGGCACTCGCTCGTTCAGGCGTTGGCCGTATTGTTCTTGTTGATAAAGATGATATTGATATTACAAATGTAAATCGTCAGCTTCCAGCATTGCTATCAAACAGTTGGCCAGCCAAAGGTTGACTTAATGCAGGCGAGAATCGCTGATATTAATCCAGAATGTGAAGTTGTTGCGCTAAAGATGTTTTATACAGAGGAAACATACGAACAATTTTTTGAGTATCCGCTTGATTATGTCATTGATGCCTCAGATACCATTCACTATAAAATTCATTTAATGAAAGAGTGTCTGAAACGAGGTGTGAACATCATTTCAAGTATGGGAGCTGCGAACAAAACAGATCCGACACGCTTCAAAATTGATGATATTTCAAAAACACATACCGACCCTATTGCAAAAGTTGTGAGAACACGTCTGCGTAAGGAAGGGATTCGTAAAGGAATTGAAGTCATTTTCTCTGATGAAAGTCCGATTGTCATTCGTGAAGATGTCAGAAAAGAAGTTGGAAATGATGAAGCGAAGATTCGCAAGGCACAAATGCCGCCATCATCCAATGCATTCGTTCCGTCTGTTGCCGGACTGATCATGGGTGGTCATGTCATTATGAAGCTTTTAAAAGATATTCCAATTACACGTGTGAAGGATAAATAAACAGCCCGCCTGCTAACATGCAGGGGGCTTTTTTTATTTCTGGCGTTTTAAATTTTCATAGACCTGTTTCAATGCACCTTCAAATTTTCCGGTTTGTTTCGGTACATAGTATTGCTTGTTTTTCAACGGATCAGGTAAATATTGCTGCTTCACCCAGCCGTTTTCGTAATCATGCGGGTATAAGTAATCGACGCCTCTTCCGAGTGCTGTGGCGCCTTTGTAGTGAGCATCCTTTAAATGAACTGGAACTTCTCCAATTTTCCCTGTACGAATGTCACCAAGTGCCGCATCAATCGCCTTATATGCCGAATTAGACTTAGGAGAAAGACACAGCTCAATCACTGCGTTCGCCAGTGGAATCCGTGCTTCTGGGAAGCCGACTCTTTCTGCTGTTTGTACTGCGCTTAACACGCGGGGGCCAGCCTGCGGACTGGCTAAGCCAATGTCCTCGTAAGCCATCACGAGTAATCTCCTTGTAATGCTTTCAAGGTCTCCTGCTTCGATCAGTCTGGCAAGGTAATGCAGCGCCGCATCTGTATCAGATCCCCTAATGGATTTTTGAAAAGCCGAGAGGACATCATAATGAGCATCACCATTCTTGTCATGTGAGAAGCTCTTTTTTTGTAAACATTCTTCTGCTGCGGCAAGAGTGATTGTGATATGCCCTGTCTCATCAGCTTTTGTCGATAAGACAGCGAGCTCGAGTGCATTTAAAGCAGAACGCACGTCTCCTCCGCATCCATTGGCAAAATGATTCATCGCTTCATCGTCCACTGTCACCTCATAGCCGCCAAGCCCTCGATGCTCATCCTGTAAGGCTCTTGTTAACGCAGCTTTGATCTGCTCTGTTTCAAGCGGCTTCAGCTCGAATATTTGTGTCCGGCTTCGAATGGCAGGATTGATCGCATGGTAGGGATTAGCCGTCGTTGCCCCAATTAAAATGATCATGCCATTTTCTAAATAAGGAAGAAGAAAATCCTGCTTTCCTTTATCAAGCCGGTGGACTTCGTCTAAAATAAGGATCACCTGGCCGCTCATTTTCGCTTCAGCGGCAACAGCTTCCATATCCTTTTTGTTATGAATGACCGCATTCAGCGTTCGAAAAGCAATGCTTGTACTGCCAGCAATCGCGGTTGCAATCGATGTTTTGCCGATGCCCGGCGGTCCGTATAAAATCATCGAGGATAAATGTTTTGCCTCGACCATTCGCCTAATAATTTGACCTTCTCCAACAAGATGCTCCTGCCCAATAATGTCTTCAATATGACTTGGGCGCATCCGGTACGCTAAAGGTTTCATAATTATCTCTCCTATAGCAATGTCTTGTTTGTATAGAGTACCGAAATTTCTTCAAATAGAAAAGGGATTCGTCCTTCTATCATGCTCAGAACCCGTAAATGAAAGTTGGCTGAAAGTATGATATAATTGCTTCTGGTCTATATATCGGCGTATATGAAATCAGAAAAATAATTGATGACATAGAATAGAAAACGCAGAGGTGTTTAACTTGAAAATATCAACTAAAGGCAGATATGGTCTGACGATCATGATCGAATTAGCCAAAAAACATGGCGAAGGCCCTACATCATTAAAATCAATCGCTCAAAACAATGATTTGTCTGAGCATTATTTAGAGCAGCTTGTATCACCACTCCGCAATGCCCGTCTTGTAAAAAGTATCCGCGGAGCGTATGGCGGCTATGTTCTTGCACATGAACCAAATGAGATCACAGCAGGTGATATTATTCGTGTATTAGAAGGACCCATTAGTCCTGTTGAAGTCATCGAAAACGAAGAACCAGCAAAGCGTGAACTATGGATTCGTATTCGTGATGCAGTAAAAGACGTACTAGACAATACAACTCTTGAAGACTTGGCAAGCTACACAGATGACGGGGATCAAGACTCGTATATGTTCTATATTTAGATCAGAGGTGTACCGGAAATGGAACGAATCTATTTAGATCATGCGGCCACAACGCCGATGGATCAGCGTATTGTGGACAAGATGATGCCGTACTTTACAGAGATATTTGGCAATCCCTCTAGTATTCATTCATATGGGCGCGAGGCAAGAAAGTGGCTCGATGAAGCAAGAGAAGTCATTGCAGGAGAATTACACTGTAAACCGCAGGAGATCATCCTCACAAGCGGTGGAACCGAGGCGGACAACCTGGCAATTACAGGTGTTGCCATGGCAAGACAGCATGAAGGAAAACATATCATCACAGTGAAAACAGAGCATCATGCGGTGCTGCATACATGTGAACGCCTAGAAAAACTAGGATTTGAAGTGACATATTTAGATGTGGACGAAACAGGATTGATTCATCTTGATCAATTAAAACAAGCATTGAGAGATGATACGATTCTTGTGACCGTCATGTACGGCAATAATGAAACAGGTGTGATTCAGCCAATCAAAGCCATTGGCGAACTTCTGCGTGATCACACTGCTCATTTTCATACAGACGCAGTGCAGGCGTTTGGCACAGTGCCCATTGATGCAGCAGATCTCCATATTGATCTTTTATCTGCTTCTGGCCATAAGCTGAATGGTCCGATGGGAACAGGTTTTTTATATGTAAACGAAGGCGTGAAACTTTCTCCGCAAATATTCGGAGGCGAACAAGAAAGAAAGCGCCGTGCCGGTACTGAAAATGTGGCAGGAATTGTTGGGCTTGCAGAAGCTGTTCAATTAACGAAGCAAAATAGAAGAGAAAAAGCGATGCATTATGGTAAGCTCAAAGAAACCATGCTGCAAGTATTCGAAGAGGAATCTCTCAATTTCTCTATCAATGGACATCCGAAAGAGACATTGCCGCACATTTTAAATGTTCATTTCCCGGGCGTCTCCATTGAATCGTTGCTTGTGAATTTAGATATGGAAGGAATTGCTGTTTCAAGCGGATCGGCATGTACGGCTGGATCTGTCCTTCCTTCGCACGTGTTAAGCGCCATGTATGGCGCAGAAGCAAAAGAGCTGACATCCTCAGTCAGAATAAGCTTCGGTCTTGGGAATGAAGAAGATCATGTGAAGCAGGCGGCACATAAGATAGCGGCTGTTGTCAAACGCCTAGCCAAATAAATGCTTCCTTTTGTTCGTGTGTGAAAAATGAAACAGCGAAGCACCTGAAGAACGAAACGCGCATGTTGTTTCATTGAAATTGGAGTTGATGAAGATGACAAAAAGACCAGAAGATACAAGAGTTGTGGTCGGTATGTCCGGAGGAGTCGATTCATCAGTTGCCGCTCTTATGTTAAAGGAGCAAGGCTATGATGTCATCGGCATATTTATGAAAAACTGGGATGACACCGATGAAAATGGTGTTTGTACAGCAACGGAAGACTATGAGGATGTCATCCGCGTATGTAACCAAATTGGAATCCCTTATTATGCAGTGAATTTCGAGAAGCAATATTGGGACAAAGTGTTCCAATATTTCCTTGATGAATATAAAGCGGGCAGAACGCCAAACCCAGATGTCATGTGTAACAAAGAAATTAAGTTCAAGGCATTCCTTGAGCATGCACTTTCACTTGGTGCGGATTATTTGGCAACAGGACACTATGCTCGTGTTGATCGAACTGGTGATGAAGTCAAAATGCTGCGAGGTCTTGATGCAAACAAAGACCAAACGTATTTCTTAAATCAGCTGACACAGGAACAACTTGATAAAGTCATGTTCCCAATCGGTGATTTAGAGAAAAAAAGGGTTCGTGAATTGGCAAAAGAAGCAGAGCTCGCAACAGCAACGAAAAAAGATTCAACAGGTATCTGCTTTATTGGAGAAAGAAACTTTAAAACGTTCCTCAGTCAATATTTGCCTGCACAGCCTGGTGTGATGCAGACAATGGACGGAGAAGTAAAAGGGGAGCACGATGGACTGATGTATTACACGATCGGTCAGCGCCAAGGACTTGGCATTGGCGGCAGCGGTGATCCTTGGTTTGTCGTTGGAAAAGACTTGGAGAAAAACATCTTGTTTGTTGAACAAGGCTTCCACAATCCACTTTTATACTCTGAAAGCATTTCAGCTGTTAATATCAGCTGGACTCGTCCTCATATTGTCGGAGAAAACGGTGAATTAACTTGCACAGCAAAATTCAGATACCGTCAAGAAGATCACCATGTGAAGGTCAAAATGACAGGTGAGCAAGAAGCGATGGTGATCTTTGATGAGCCTGTTCGTGCTGTTACCCCGGGACAAGCGGTTGTTTTTTATGATGGCGACGAATGTCTTGGCGGCGGTACAATTGACGATGTCTTCAAAGATGGTCAAAAGCTGTCGTATGTGTAGTATGTTTCAAAACCTCAACGTCGCTGTTGAGGTTTTTTAATGAAAGGATGAGAGAGCGAATGAATTATAACGAAATCGGCATAGAAGCCTTGAATCAAGGGAATATCGAAAAAGCAGCTGAAGCTTTTACAAAAGCGATCGAAGAAAGCCCGAAGGACCCGGTTCCATATATTAACTTTGCGAACTTACTTTCAAGTATCAATGAATTTGAACGCGCTTTAAACTTTTTTCAGAAAGCAATTGAACTTGATCATACCGCAGCTGCAGCCTATTATGGAGCAGGAAATGTATATACATTAAAAGAAGACTTTATGAAAGCGAAAGACTACTTTGAACAAGCACTAAAAGCGGGCATGGAAAATAGTGATTTGTTTTATATGCTCGGGCAGACGCTCATCAAATTAGAGCAGCCAAAGCTTGCGATGCCGTATCTTCAGCGTGCTGTTGAACTAAATGAAGAAGATAATGAAGCAAGATTCCAATTTGGCATGTGCTTAGCCAATGAACACATGCTGGAAGAAGCGGTGACAACTTTTAGTGAAGTCATCACGCGTGATCCGCAGCATGCAGATGCCTTTTATAATTTAGGTGTTGCGTATGCGTACTTAGAGAAAAAAGACGAAGCACTTGAGATGCTGGGTAAAGCCATTGACGTGCAGCCTGACCATATGCTGGCACTACATGCGCAAAAGCTGATTCAAGAGGCAGAATAGAGAAGGAGGGAAGACCTGTGCAGGAACATCCAGATCAAATGAAGCTTGAGGACGAACCGTTTTTAAAGGGGACCATTCAAGCCGTTATTTTCCATAATGAAAGTAATTTATACTCGGTGTTAAAGGTAAAAGTCATTGAAACATCGGAAAACTTAGAGGAAAAAACAGCATCTGTCACAGGCTACTTCCCAGCACTTCATGAGGAGGAAACCTACACCTTTTATGGCAAAGTGACAAGCCATCCGAAATTTGGTGAACAGTTTCAGGCCACTCATTTTCAAAAGGAAGTACCAACAACGAAGCAAGGAATCATACATTATCTCTCAAGTGATTTATTTGAGGGGATAGGGAAAAAGACGGCGGAAGAAATCGTCGGGAAGCTTGGCAATCAGACGCTTCATAAGATTATGCGTGACCCAGCTGTTTTGTATGATGTACCGCGCTTATCAAAAAAGAAGGCGGATAAGCTGGCCGCAGCGCTTCAGGAGCATCAAGGGCTGGAACAAATCATGATCAGCCTGAATCAGTATGGTTTTGGTCCGCAGCTCAGCATGAAGATTTACCAAGTATACGAGAGTGAAACGCTGCAGAAAATCGAGGAAAATCCCTATCAGCTTGTCAAGGATGTCGAGGGAATCGGATTTATTAAGGCGGATGAGCTTGGTGCTAGAACAGGCATCTCAGGTAATGACCCAGAGCGGATTCGCGCCGCCTTGCTATATACAGTGGAGACAGCCAGTCTACAGGACGGTCATACGTACATACAAACGAAAGATTTGATCGTCGAAACCCGCAAGCTGCTCAACCAAACAGGCAATGATTACAAAGTGACTGAAATGGATGTTGCCAATCAGATCATTGCACTTGGCGAAGGAAAAGAAATGATCATTGAAGACGACCGCTGCTATCATCCATCCTTATTTTATGCAGAGCAAAGTGTCGCCAAACGCATTCAAAAAATCGTCTCCCAAACAGAATATGCAGATCAATTTCCTGAATCAGAATTCCTGCTAGCACTTGGCGAGCTGGAGGAGCGGTTAGGCGTCCAGTATGCTCCGACACAAAAGGAAGCGATTCAAAAGGCACTCATGTCCCCGATGCTGCTTTTAACAGGCGGGCCTGGAACAGGGAAGACGACGGTCATTAAAGGAATTGTCGAGCTTTACAGTGATCTTCACGGTGTTTCTCTTGATCCGAGTGATTATAAAAAAGATGAATCCTTCCCATTTGTGCTTGCGGCACCAACTGGACGGGCGGCTAAGCGGATGACAGAATCAACAGGGCTTCCAGCTGTCACCATTCACCGGCTGCTAGGCTGGAACGGTTCGGAGGGCTTCTCGCATGATGAGGAACAGCCGATTGAAGGAAAGCTTGTCATCATTGATGAATCAAGTATGCTGGATATTTGGCTGGCGAATCATTTGTTTAAAGCGATTCCTGATCATATCCAAGTGATTATGGTAGGGGATGAACATCAGCTGCCATCTGTCGGACCAGGCCAAGTTTTACGGGATTTGCTTGCCTCAAAAGCCGTGCCGGCTGTTACCCTGACAGATATTTACCGGCAGGCAGACGGCTCAACCATTGTTGAACTGGCACATGATATGAAAAATGGTGTGCTGCCAAAGGATATTACTGCACGCTCAAAGGATCGGTCCTTCATTCGGTGTTCAGCTGATCAAATGAAAGAAGTCATTGAGAAAGTTGTCAGCAATGCTGCTCAAAAAGGATTTTCGGCAAAGGACATTCAAGTGCTCGCACCAATGTATAAAGGAAAAGCAGGCATCAATGAGCTCAACAAAATGCTGCAGCACATTTTGAATCCTAAAAAACCAAAAGGCAGAGAAATCCCGTTTGGTGATGTGGTGTACCGGACAGGTGATAAGGTGCTTCAGCTTGTGAATCAGCCGGAGAACAACATTTTTAACGGCGATATCGGCGAAATTGTCTCGATTTTTTATGCAAAAGAAAATACAGAAAAAGAAGACATGGCCGTGATCTCCTTTGATGGGAATGAAATCACCTTTACAAAAAAGGATTTTCATCAATTTACCCATGCTTATTGCTGCTCCATTCACAAATCACAAGGAAGTGAATTCCCGATTGTTGTGCTGCCAGTCGTCAGGAGCTATTACCGAATGCTTCGGCGGAATCTGCTGTACACAGCCATTACACGCAGTAAAAAGTTTTTAATACTGTGCGGCGAGGAATCAGCGCTGGAATGGGGCGTGAAAAACAATGAGGATTCCCTTAGACAAACGTCCTTAACGATGCGGCTAGTGCAAACCGAACAAATCATGGATGCAGAACTTGAAGCGCTCCAAAAAGAGCTTCCGTTTAGCGTACATGACGCAAATATTGGCATGGAGGGAATCACTCCATTTGATTTTATGCATGAGTAGAAGGCTTCCATATGGAAGCCTTTTAGTATGAAAAGAACTTCTCCCAATCTGTTCATGGAAGCCATTTCTTCGTATGAGTCATGAAGCAAACGCACACGATAAGACTGTTCCGCAAAAGGTGGTTGAGCACATTTTGAGAACATGCCGAGAACTTGAAGGAATGACGATCTATACAGATGAGCTGTCCCAATCACTTGGTTCCATAAAAGATATTTGCTTTTTAGCCGGAGGCAGCTGCGGAGGATATGTGTTAGAGGGGAAAAAGAAAGACTGTGCACTCGTTCCATTCTCTGCTTTTGATCAGCTGACAGATAAAGGTTTGTATGTGAGCTGTCAGGAGGGAGTGGGCATGGATTCCTCTGCTCCATTCTTGTTATTTTCAAAATTAAAAAAGAAAATGATGCAGTCGCCTGATGGTGAAAATTTAGGCATTTTGGAAGATGTATACTTTTGCTCAAATTCGGGCACAATCGTAGCATATGAACTCTCGGACGGCTTCTTTACAGAGCTATCAGGGATTCGGAAACAGCTGCAGGCTGCCGGAACCTTGATGAACGTTCAAAAGGAAGCACTGGTTCTAAACCGAACGTAAAGAGGTGCTGATTATGCTCATTTGCCCAAATTGCAAATGTAAAGACATCGGAAAAATTGGGGTCAATCAATATTATTGCTGGGGCTGTTTTATTGAATTGACGCTGTCAAAAGGCAAAATATCTACACACCAAGTGGAGGAAGACGGGACACTAAGTAGCTTAGATGATCTGTTTAGTGACGATGAACGTTCAATTCAACTATAAGTGTTAAGGGGGAATTTCGAATGGGCAAAATGACTTCTTCACTATTAACGCTTGGTGCAGGTGCACTCGCATATCACTTTGCAAGCCGATATGATATGCCATCAAAGCGGGATATGAAAAAGCTAAGAAAACGTGTTATGAGAATGATGTAAACAAAAAGGGCTAAAATGATCTTCATTTTAGCCCTTTGTTTTTTTAGCGTGATCGCAAACCGGTCTTTACGCTGAGGCATCCGTCAAGAGCGGATGTTCATTTTATGCCTGCCTGTATTCTAATCGTCTTGCAAGAATAGATAAGCTGAAATTGACGACAAAATACATCATAGCTGCCAATAGGAATATCGGCAGTAAATAGGATTGGCTTTGCCCATTTAATATTTGTGCGTGATGTAATAATTCTGGAAGCGCAATGACAACAGCAAGCGACGTATCTTTTAAAAGGGATATGAATTGACTGACAATTGGCGGCACCATTCGGCGCAGGGCCTGCGGCATAATAATCATTTTCAATGTTTGAATATAGGTTAAACCAGAAGACCTGGCTGCTTCGATCTGACCCTTATCAATTGATTTAAGGCCGCTCCGAATAATTTCTGACAGCATCGCAGATTCAAACACGGTTAAAGCTGCAATAGCAGATGCTGTGATGCTCAGCTTGATGCCGATTTCAGGCAATGCAAAATATGTGAAAAAGATGATCAGTAAAAGCGGCAGGTTCCGAATGGTTTCTACAACAACCGCAAGCACTTTTGATAAAACCGGAATTTGAGCGAACCGCAATGTGCCAACGACTAATCCAATGATAAAGCTCAAAATGATGGAAATAAAAGCCACTTTTAAGGTGACAGCAAATCCTTCAAGTAAAAAGGCGAGATGATCAGGCTGGTAGGCACCTATAAAATCCATGATGTTTCCTCCTTTCTAGTGGCTTCTTGCTAATCTTCTTTCTAAATAACCAACACCTAGACTGAGCGGAATAGTTAATAGCAGATAGAACATGGCGACAAAGATGTAGACATCAAACGTCACAAATGTTCTAGACGCAATGAGGTCTCCCTGATACATAAGATCAAACCCTGCAATGACACCTAAAATAGAGGAGTTTTTGACAAGGTTAATAAATTGATTCCCAAGAGGGGGAATGACGATTTTAATCGCCTGCGGCAAAATGATATACCGCATCGTCCCGCCATATGACAGACCTGAAGCACGGGCTGCTTCCATTTGTCCAAGCGGCACAGCTTGTATCCCTGCACGAATGGCTTCAGCAATAAAGGCAGAGGTATAAATGGCAAGAGCGATCGTTCCAGCAGTAAAACCATCTGCTACTATACCCAGCACTGGTAAACCAAAGAAGAAAACAAAGGTGATCAATAATAACGGAATATTCCGAATAAATTCCACGTAAGCCGTCCCTAACCAGTTGAGCGGCCTGAGTGGCGCAATTCTCATAATGGCAATGAGTGTACCGATCAAAAAGCTTCCAATCAGAGCATTGACACTTGCACCAATGGTATATTTAAAGCCTTCTAAATAAAGATGAACGTTTTCAGTGAGAATGGAAAACCGCAGCAATCAGTTCACTTCCTTCCTGATCAACAGGGGAGCCAAGGAGCGGCTCACCTGAGGCATTGATCTTGACGAATCAAATGCTATTCTTTGATCCATTTTTTAAGAATCTTGTCATACTCTCCATTGTCTTTTAACGTTTTTAAGGCTTTATTGATCGCATCTGTTAATTCTTGATCTCCTTTTTTCACAGCAATGCCATAAGGCTCATCTGTAAAGGTGCCGCCGACCACTTCATAATTTGAATCCTCATCTGCCATACCAAATAAGATCGCATTATCAGTTGTCAGCACTTGCCCTTGGTTTGATTTTAATGCTGTAAAAGCCTCCTGATAGTTCTCGAATTCTAATACGGATGCTTCAGGTGCTTTCTCACGGATATTTTGAGAAGAAGTAGAGCCTTTTACGGCCAGTACCTTCGTTCCTTTTTTAAGATCATCAATGGATTGAATGTCGCTTCCTTTTTTCACAAGCAGTGATTGTCCTGCTTCAAAGTATACATCTGAGAAATTGACTTCTTTTTTACGTTCTTCTGTAATTGTCATGGTCGCAACAATCGCATGAATATCTCCTTTTTGAAGTAAAGGAATTCTCGTTTTAGATGTGACTTCTTTGAATTCTGCTTTTCCTTCATCGCCGAGTATTTCCTTTGTGATGGCTTTTGCAATGTCAATATCAAATCCTTCAATATCACCGCTGCTCGGATTTTTTAGACCGAATAAACGTGTGTCATTTTTTACACCGAAAATGATTTTTTTGTCTTTCTTAATGGTTTCTAAAGAACTTCCTTGTTTTGCATCAGTTGACCCTTTTTCAGTTGATCCACAAGCAGCCAAAGCGGCAATGCAGCAAGTCATAAAGAGCATCAGGCCAAAGCGTTTCATTTTTTTCATCAAACCATTCCCCCTAGTGATTTAATATACGGCTTAAAAATAATTGAGCGCGTTTCTCTTGCGGTTTTTCATAAAATGCAGCCGGTGTTGATTCTTCAAGAATTCTGCCTTCATCAATAAAGACAATGCGGTCGGCCACTTCGCGGGCAAAGCCCATCTCATGTGTGACGACAACCATGGTCATGCCTTCACGGGCCAGCTGCTTCATCACATCTAATACCTCGCCGATCATCTCTGGATCAAGTGCAGATGTCGGTTCGTCGAAAAGCATCACCTCCGGCTTCATCGCAAGCCCTCTTGCAATGGCAACGCGCTGCTGCTGTCCGCCAGAGAGTCGTGAAGGGTAGGTGTCTGCCTTTTCAGGAATGCCGACTTTATTTAAATAAAATTCAGCTGTTTCCTTTGCTTCTTCCTTGCTTACTTTTTTGACCTTCATCGGCGCAAGCATAATGTTTTCAAGCACCGTCTTATGCGGATAGAGGTGAAAATGCTGAAAGACCATTCCGATATTTTGCCTGACAAGATTGATGTTGGTCTTCGGATGCTGAACAGACACTTGGTTGACGAGAACTTTTCCCGCATCAATGCTTTCAAGACGATTGATACACCTGAGCATCGTGCTTTTACCAGACCCTGAAGGACCGATGATCACAACAACCTCCCCTTTTTGAATATGTAGGTTAATGTCCTTAAGTACATGGAACTGGCCATAATGCTTGTTGACTTCTTCGAATGTGATCATGAAGAACCTCCTCTTGTGTTTCATTGGCTAAAGCTAAAGTGGATTCTAGCACAGCTTGTGTAAAAAGAAGTAAATAATGGAATATTTTCTGACGAGATTTTACTGCAAACAGTGACTTTGGATGGAGCTGTATGTTTCATGTGTATTCATTTTTAACAAAGTTAGGACAAATTTTATTTACGTGGATAATTGCAGAAAATGGTTAAACAATAAGGAAAGAGGTGAAAAAGGTGAAGAAACGTCCGATCCAATTTCTGATATATGCTGCAGGGGTCCTGCTTGTCCTTGCATCCTTGCTCATTTTACTGCAGCTCGACGAGTTATGGATGCCTGTTTTTGTATTGCTGAAGGCGGTTCTCATTCCGCTTCTCATCGCCATTTTTATTTCTTACCTGCTTTATCCTATTGTCGAAAGACTGCATGCACGAGGGCTGCCGAGAACAATCAGTCTCTTACTCATCTATGTCCTGTTTTTTGGCGGGATTGGTTTTGCGGTTTATAAAGGAGCGCCTGTTATGATCGCACAGTTAAATGAGCTGTCAGAACAAATTCCTGTCATCGCGGAAACGTATAATGGCGCTTTATCACATATTCATCATCATACGAGCCACTGGCCTGACGGACTTCACGACCGCTTGGACCGCTTCATTGTTCAATCGGAGACATATGCAGCCAATAGCGCTGAGCGGATGATTCTTAGCTGTAAAGTTTTATTTGATTACGTTTTAGTTGCAGCACTCATCCCTTTTCTTGTTTTTTATATGGTAAAAGACATGAACACGATGAAGCGGGCGGCATGGTATTTAACGCCGCCATCATTTAGGAAGAGGGGGCATGCCTTTGTCAAAGCAGTGGATGAATCGCTTGGTGATTATATTCGAGGGCAGCTGCTTGTCTGTTCTTTAATCGGGGGTGCAGCAGCCATTGTGCTCTGGCTTTTCCATATCCCGTATCCGCTCGTTCTTGGCATGCTGATAGGAGCAACGAACGTGATTCCGTATTTTGGACCGATAATTGGCGCAGTTCCTGCCATCTTTATTGCGTTTACCATCTCAGTGAAATCGGTCATCATTGTATTGATCACAGTAGCGGTGCTGCAATTTTTAGAGAGCAATGTCCTCAGCCCGATCATTGTAGGGCGAAGCCTTCATATGCATCCTGTCGTCATTATGCTTGTCTTGCTTGCAGGAGGGGAGCTGTTTGGCTTAATTGGGATGATTTTAGCCGTACCAGCAGCTGCGATTATCAGGGTGATCATTGTGCAATATATCCTGATGAGGCGAAGCGTTCATTGACAAGACGAGCCGAGTTGTCTATAATAATTTCGATTCATACATATTGAAATTCAATGACGGACCCGAGTACGTTAAAAAGCTGTTGCAGAGAGAGGCTTTATTTGCTGTGAAAAGCCTTATCAGACCTTTAACGGAAGCTAGTCCCGAGTGCAGATAAACACTGCCGCTCTCTTCCGGCGTTATCGGATGTGAAGGTGATAGACGAATTTGTCTATAATCAGGGTGGTACCGCGAGAACATCTCGTCCCTGTGTAAGTCGTTTTGTGCTTGCATAGGGCGGGGTGTTTTTTCGTTTGTGTGGAGATTGATGAATGAAAAGGGAGGATTTTTGAATGAAAACTTTAACTTCAGCTCAAGTACGTCAAATGTTTTTAGACTTTTTTAAAGAAAAAGGACATGCTGTAGAACCGAGTGCGTCACTTGTACCGCATGACGATCCGACACTTTTATGGATCAACAGTGGGGTGGCAACATTAAAAAAATATTTTGATGGCCGCGTCGTACCTGACAATCCGCGTATTTGCAACGCGCAAAAATCGATTCGTACGAATGATATTGAAAATGTAGGGAAGACAGCACGCCATCACACGTTCTTTGAAATGCTTGGCAACTTCTCTATTGGTGACTATTTTAAAGAAGAGGCCATTGAATGGGCGTGGGAATTCCTCACAAGTGAAGAGTGGATTGGTTTTGATCCGAATTTGTTATCTGTGACAGTCCACCCAGAGGACGAAGAAGCATATATTCTTTGGAGAGATAAAATTGGTGTGCCTGAAGAACGTATTATTCGCCTTGAAGGAAACTTCTGGGATATTGGCGAGGGCCCAAGCGGACCGAATACAGAAATTTTCTATGACCGCGGTGAATCATACGGTGACGACATGAACGATCCAGAATTATATCCAGGCGGGGAAAACGAGCGTTATCTAGAAGTATGGAATCTTGTGTTCTCTGAATTCAACCATAATCCAGATGGATCATATACCCCACTGCCGAAGAAAAACATAGATACAGGGATGGGCCTTGAACGAATGGTATCTGTCATTCAAAATGTGCCAACGAACTTCGATACAGACCTTTTCATGCCGATTATTCGTGCAGTCGAAACCATTTCTGGAGAAAGCTATGGTTTGGCGAAGGAAAAAGATACAGCATTTAAAGTCATTGCTGACCATATCCGGACAGTTGCCTTTGCTGTAAGCGACGGTGCGCTTCCTTCCAATGAAGGCCGCGGATATGTATTAAGACGTTTGCTGCGCCGCGCTGTGCGTTATGCAAAAACGATCCATATCCACCGTCCGTTTATGTATGATCTAGTGCCAGTTGTTGCTGAGATCATGAAGGATTTCTACCCAGATGTACAAGCAAAAGAAGAATTTATTGCGAAAGTCATCAAAAACGAAGAAGAACGTTTCCACGAAACACTGAACGAAGGGTTAGCGATTTTGTCAGAAGTGATCAAAAAAGAAAGAGACAAAGGCAGCTCACAAATTTCAGGTGAAGATGTATTTAAGCTGTATGACACGTATGGATTCCCTGTCGAGCTGACAGAAGAATACGCAGAAGATGAAAACATGACAGTTGATCGAGAAGGCTTCCAAGCGGAAATGGAGAAGCAGCGTGAACGGGCAAGAAATGCGAGACAAGATGTCGGCAGTATGCAGGTTCAAGGCGGCGCTTTAGGTGATATTAAAGTGGAAAGTACCTTTGTTGGCTACGAAAATTTAACTGCGGAAACTCGCATTATCGAACTGCTTCAAAATGGTGAACTTGTCTCTGAAGCACATGAAGGAGACACGGTGCAAATCTTGTTAGATGAAACACCTTTCTATGCGGAAAGCGGCGGACAAGTGGCTGATAAAGGGACACTAAAAAGTGCAGAAGCCATCATTGAGATCAAAGACGTGAAAAAAGCACCAAACGGTCAGCATGTCCATGAAGGAGTCGTCGTAAGCGGTACGGCTCAAAAAGGTCTCGAGGTCACTGCTGAAGTGGAATCAGCTCTTCGAAAAGGCATTGTGAAAAACCATACAGCGACACACCTTCTGCATCAAGCGCTGAAAGATGTATTAGGCAGCCACGTAAACCAAGCAGGTTCATTGGTGAATGAAGACAGACTTCGCTTTGATTTCTCTCACTTTGGACAAGTGACGAAAGAAGAATTGTCTCAGATTGAAAAAATCGTGAACGAAAAGATTTGGGAAGGTATCTCAGTTGCTATTGATCTGAAACCAATTGCTGAAGCAAAAGAAATGGGTGCAATGGCGCTCTTTGGCGAGAAGTATGGCGATATTGTCCGTGTTGTCCAAGTGGGCGATTACAGCATCGAGCTATGCGGCGGCTGTCACGTGCAGAACACTGCGGAAATCGGTTTGTTTAAAATCGCGTCTGAGTCGGGTATTGGTGCTGGAACACGCCGTATTGAAGCTGTGACTGGTAAAGGCGCTTATGAAGAATTAAATGACCAGCTGGCGATTTTAGAACAGGCAGCAAGTGAGCTGAAGTCAAATACGAAGGATGTACCAAAACGGATTGCTTCATTACAGGCAGATTTAAAAGAGGCTCAAAGAGAAAACGAATCTCTCCTTGCGAAATTAAGCCAAGCAGAAGCAGGCTCTATTTTAGAGAAAGTGACAGAAGTTGGCGGAGTGAAAGTATTAACTGAAAAAGTAAATGCTAAAGACATGAACCATTTAAGAACAATGGTTGATGACTTAAAAGCTAAATTAGGATCAGCTGTCATCGTCCTGGGAGCCGTTCAAAACGGAAAAGTAAACATTTCAGCAGGAGTGACAAAAGACGTGATCGAAAAAGGTCTTCATGCAGGAAAGCTTGTGAAGCAGGCAGCTGAAATCTGCGGCGGAGGCGGAGGCGGACGTCCAGACATGGCACAAGCAGGCGGAAAACAACCAGAAAAGCTTGAAGAAGCACTGGCAACTGTCGAAGAATCTGTCAAATCCGTTTTATAATCAGGCGATGTAGTGTAGAATAATGGTATTAGATGAGCGGTTAGAAAAAAGCTTGCTAGTAGAATGTTGGAAGAGAGGTGCAAGAAGCAGTGAGTTCATTTGATAAGACAATGAAGTTTAACTTCTCTGATGATTCAGCTGAAACCAATGTGAATGAAGTGCTCATTACAGTTCATGACGCACTCCAAGAAAAAGGATACAACCCGATCAATCAAATTGTCGGATACTTGCTGTCAGGCGACCCTGCTTATATTCCAAGACATCAGGATGCACGCAACCTAATTCGTAAACTAGAACGAGACGAATTAATTGAGGAATTGGTTAAATCGTACTTAGAGACACATAAAGAGGCGTAAAACATGAGAATTCTGGGCTTAGATTTAGGCACGAAAACCCTTGGTGTTGCGATCAGTGATGAAATGGGATGGACAGCGCAAGGGATTGAAACCATTAAAATTGATGAAGCAGGCGGAGACTTTGGTCTCAGCCGCCTGTCTGAGATCGTTGCAGAATACGGGGCAGATAAAATTGTACTTGGCTTTCCAAAAAATATGAACGGCACGGTCGGTCCTAGAGGCGAAGCCAGCCAATCATTTGCGAAAGTGCTAGAAAACACGTACAATGTTCCTGTTGTGCTTTGGGACGAGCGTCTGTCAACAATGGCAGCGGAAAAAATGCTCATCTCTGCAGATGTGAGCAGACAAAAGCGTAAAAAAGTCATTGATAAAATGGCGGCTGTTATGATCCTGCAAGGGTATTTAGACAGCTTAAATTAAAATGAGGTGAATCAAATGGAACACGGAGAAAAGCAAATTACAATCGTTGATGATAATGGAAATGAACAGCTTTGCGAAGTACTATTTACTTTTGAAAGCGACCATTTTAACAAATCTTATGTTCTTTACTACCCAATTTCTGAGCAAGACAATGAGGAAATTGAGATTCATGCATCAAGCTTTACACCGAACGAAGACGGTGAAGATGGCGAGCTAGAGCCGATTGAAACGGATGAAGAATGGGACATGATTGAAGAAACGTTAAATACGTTCTTAGATCAAGAAGACGAAGAATAGAACAAATAAAAGGCCTGTGAACAGATCTTCTTGATCTTTCTTCACAGGTCTTTTTTTACGATCAATATGTTAACTTAATTTGATTTTATGTTGACATAATGAATTGTACCTTTTACTCTGTTTTTAACAATAAATTGAGTGAGGAGCATGGAGATTGAAAATACAAGATATGATGCAAATAGCGTTAATGACAGCGGTCATCGGGATGTTAGGCTTAATCCCGCCGATTTTACTTACATTTACACCTGTACCGATTACATTGCAAACCGCAGGTCTTTTGCTTGCTGGGGGGCTGTTAAAGCCTAAACAAGCACTAATCAGTTTATGTCTTTTTCTTTTGGTTGTGGCAGCAGGCGCACCTCTTTTGTCAGGCGGGAGAGGCGGGATAGGGGTCTTTTTTGGTCCAAGCGGTGGTTTTCTTCTTGCTTATCCTGTTGCTGCCTTCATGATCAGCTTATGGGTGAACCGGCTGAAAAAAGTAACCGCACTGCGTCTTTTTGTGATCTATGCGGTTTGCAGTATTGTGATTTTGTATATGTGCGGCATCCCCTTTCAAGCCATGATGATGCATATGAAGGTCTCGCAGGCGGCTTTCCTTAGTTTGATTTATCTTCCAGGTGATCTCATCAAAGCGGGAATGTGTGCTGTCTTTACGGTCAAAATCATACAGGCCATGTCATATCGAAAAAGGGATCTGCATAAAGGGAGGCGTGCAGTTTGAACAGAATAACGGAAAGCTATGCAGTACATGCAGAAATGAAACCAGATCAGATTGCCATCATAGATGAGCAAGAAAGCATTACATATCAAGATTGGTATGAACGTGTGCAGAGATCAGCACAGTGGTTACAAGGAACGGTTCATCAGCAAAAAAGAATCGCTTTTTTATTATCAAATGGTGCTTCTTTTTTGCAAATATTTGCGGGCGCTGCTTATTCAGGATGGACAGCCGTTCCGCTTGATCCGAGATGGAGTCATGAAGAATGTGTCGAAAAGCTCCTGTTAAGTGAGGCGGATCTCGCCATTATAGAGGATCGATTGATAAAGAGATTTGAACAGGGAAGCGTGGACATGCCGCTTCTTTCTTTATCTGAATGGAAGGAAAGAATGAGCCTTCTCACAGACAGTCCATATAACAGCTGCGATACCGAGAAGGATCCTGTCTTTTATATGGGGTTTACGTCAGGATCAACGGGCTCACCGAAAGCCTTTATTAGGCGTCAGCAGTCTTGGATCGAGAGCTTTCGAATGACCACTGCTTCATTTGGAATCACTCATCAAGATCATGCTCTTATATTAGGTACACTCTTATCCTCTCACTTTTTATATGGTGCCATCAGTACATTATATTTTGGCGGCACAGTGACGCTTTTAGAAAAATTTGTGCCAGTAAAAGCGAAGAAAGCCTTAGAGACAGGTGATATCACCGTGATGTATACTGTCCCAACAATGACAGAAACGTTACTGCAAATCGAAGCTTTTAGAGAAGACAATCCGCTTCTTGTCATGTCATCGGGAGCAGATTGGAGCATCTCTTCAAAAGAACAGCTCGTGACCAACTATCCACATGTCACTTTTTTTGATTTTTATGGCACATCAGAGTTAAGTTTTGTCTCTTATTTGTCTTCAAATGACTTTATGCAAAAACCTACTTCTGTTGGACGGCTTTTCTCCTCCATTCAAGTAGAAGTAAGGCGGCCCGATCAATCTGTCTGTCAGCCAAATGAAACAGGGAGGATTTATGTAAAGAGCCCAATGACTTTTTCAGGTTACTTGCATGAGCAGAAACCGCCGGAGGAGTGGCTGACAGTTTACGATATGGGATGGCTGGATGAAGACGGTTATCTGTATATGTGCGGTCGTGAGAATGGCATGATTGTCTATGGAGGACTAAATATTTTCCCAGAAGAAATTGAGCGTGTGCTAAATGAACAGCCAGAGGTCAAACGGTCGATTGTGGTTGGCGTTCCTGACCCATATTGGGGTGAAATCCCTGTTGCCATATTGGAGCAAGTGCCGCAAATAAAGGGGGTTCGACAAGCTGTTAAAGAAAAGCTGGCGGCATACAAGGTACCAAAAAAATGGCTTGTGATTGATCAAATGATTGAAACATCCGGCGGAAAAATAGCCCGCGCGAGCATGAAAAAGTGGGCGGAGGAGCAATTGTCATGCAAGCAGTGATCGTAGAAGCAAAACGAACACCCTTCGGTGACAAAAATGGGATGCTGAAAAATTATCGCCCAGAGCAATTAGCCGCTCCCCTTATTCGGCATTTGTCTCAGATGAGGACACCGGATGACGTCATATTAGGCAATGTCGTCGGAGGCGGTGGAAATATGGCCCGTCTGTCCTCCTTAGAAGCAGGTCTTCCTTTACACGTTCCCGGTATGACGATTGACAGGCAGTGTGCCTCTGGTCTTGAAGCGATCAGAACAGCTTGCGTCATGGTTCAATCGGGGGAGGGCACGATGTATATCGCTGGCGGGACTGAGAGCATTTCCAGATCACCAATGAAAGAGAGAGCCCGCTTTTCACCGGAGCGGATAGGAGATCCGCATATGGGAGAAGCAGCAGAGCTGACCGCGTCGGCATTTTCTGTCACGAGAAAAGAACAAGATGACTATGCCCTTTTAAGCTGGGAAAGAAGTTTAGCAGCATTCACACATGGTACATATTCAGAAGAAATCGTTTCGATTGACGGGATGAACATAGATGAAGCGGCTGCTAAAATAAGACCGATGGCAAAGCTGATCAAGCGGGCAAAGCCTGTATTTTTACCGGGAAAAGGAACTGTGACCGCCGCCAATAGCTGTAAGGAAGCAGACGGAGCAGCCGCCGTCGCTGTGATGGAAAGATCGCTAGCGGAAGCAAGTGGATATAAGGCAATGCTACGATACGCCGGAAGTGCTGTGACAGCGATACATCCTCATTTTCCAGCTGCTTCACCAATTGATGCGATCAAGAAGCTTTTACATCAAGAGAACATCAAGGCAGAGGAAGTGGCGTTATTTGAAATCAATGAAGCGTTTGCGCTGAAAGCTGCACTTATTGCCCGGACGCTGGGGATACCATATGACCGGATCAATAGAAGAGGCGGTGCACTTTGCCTTGGGCATCCTTACAGCGCGTCAGGAGCTGCTATGATGGTGAGATTATTTTATGAAGGGCGCGCCTTACCGAATGGAAGCTATGTCATGGCTGCTATTGGAAGCGGTGGCGGCGTTGGTTTAGCCGTTTTGTGGCAAGTTCTGTCATGACATGCATAAGCAAGGAATTGCCGAACTCCGTCGAATCATGTACTATAAAAGCTAGATGTGAGGAGGGCCATGCATGTTTTCAGAACAAAAGAAACGACCATTCTTCAAAAGAAAAATGGGGATCGTCCTGTTATCTGTCCTTGCTGTCATCATCATTGCAGCATTATCAGGCTTTTTATATGTTAAATCAGCACTCGGACCGGTCGATCAAAAAAGTAAACAAACCATTAATATTCATATTCCAAATGGGACATCTGTCCGCGAAATTGCGGGCATTTTAAAAGAAAATGGGCTCATTTCGAATGACGCGATTTTTACTTATTATGCAAAATACAAAAAGGCGTCCGGCTTTAAAGCGGGATATTTTCATTTAAAACAAACAATGGACGCAGACACGCTGATCAAAAAGCTGACATCTGGCGGGACAGATTACGCCTTTCAGCTTGTGATTCCAGAGGGAAGACAGCTGTCTGATATTGCAGCCATTATTGCAAATCAGACGAATTTTTCAGCGAAGGAAGTTGAAGCGAAGCTGGATGATCCTGATTTTATTCAAACACTAATGAAAAAATATCCGAAAACCGTGACATCACAGGTGGAAGGAAAACAGGTGAAACATCCGTTGGAGGGTTATTTATTCCCTGCTACATATCCATTTTATCGTGAGGATGAATCACTCGAAACGATCATTGAAACGATGATTAAACAAACAGATCAATACGTGAAAACGTATGAAAAAGACATGAAAAAGAGAAACATGTCCATACATGATGTGTTAACGATGGCATCACTGATTGAAATGGAAGCAACAGAAAAGACAGATCGGGCAAAAATCTCAAGTGTATTTTATAACCGGTTGAAAAAGGACATGCCGCTTCAAACTGATCCAACCGTTCTTTATGCACTTGGTGAGCATAAATCCCGCGTGTATTACAAAGACCTAAAAGTGAAATCTCCTTATAACACGTATAACAACAAAGGGCTGCCGCCTGGACCTATTGCAAATGCTGGTGAATCTTCTTGGAAAGCCGCACTGCATCCAGAGAAAACGGATTACGTTTACTTCCTTGCGAAGAAAAATGGAGAGGTCGTATTTACGAAAACGTTAAATGAACATAATAAAGCAAAAGCGAAATACATCACAGGCAGCAATTAATGTACAAGTGAATCGAAAAAGACTGTAGACAATACGAGATTGCCTGCAGTTTTTTTCGTTGGAATCTCCATTTTATAGGTTCGCAATTGCCACTTCTTTGTGGTAAAATATATCGGGTTGTTTTTACTTAGATGAACGAAAGATTGACGAGAGAGAGAGCTGCAATAGGCAGGACTCTTCTTTTTCAGGTCATGAAGGAGCTAGACAGATAATGACTATCGAAGATGATCGAATAAATGATTATATTGAACATTTAATTCACCCAAGTCCTGATGCAATCGCTCAATTAGAGATCTATGCAAAAGAGCATCATGTGCCAATTATGGAAAAGGTGAGCATTGAGCTTTTACTGCAGCTGCTTTCGATGAAAAAGCCGAAAAAAATTCTTGAGGTTGGGACAGCGATTGGCTATTCCGCCATTCGAATGGCAACAGCTCTGCCAGATGCTGAGATTTATACGATTGAGCGCAATGCAAAGCGCTATGAAGAAGCAACACGGAATATTGAGGAATTAAAGTTAAAAGAAAGAATACACGTGTTTTTTGGTGATGCGATGGAATCGGCTAAAACGGTTCAAACGATGGCGCCCTATGATGTGATCTTTATTGATGCCGCAAAAGGGCAGTACAAGCGTTTTTTTGAATTGTTTGAACCGATGCTTGCTCATGACGGAATGATTATTACAGACAATGTCTTATTCAAAGGCTTAGTGGCGACAAATTATGAAGAAGAAATTGAAGATAAACGAAAAAAACAATTAATTGGAAAAATTGATCGATACAATCAATGGCTCATGTCAAACCCTGATTTCCAAACGTGCATTATTCCAGTTGGAGACGGGATCGCCATTAGTACAAAAAGAGGTGACCAATCATGAAGAAACCAGAATTGCTTGTGACGCCAAGCAGCGTGTCAGACGTACTGCCATTAATTGAGGCAGGAGCTGATGCATTCTTAATAGGCGAACAAACATACGGTATTCGTCTTGCAGGTGAGTTTTCAAGAGAAGATGTGAAACAAACGGTTCAGCTTGCACATGCCCATCACAAAAAAGTGTATGTGGCGATGAATGCGATTTTTCATAATGACCGCGTGCAGCTGCTTGGAGATTATTTAACCTTTCTCGATTCATTAAGCGTGGACGGCGTCGTCTTTGGAGACCCAGCCGTGATCATGGCAGCAAAGGAAACAGGAGTGAACCTGAATCTTCACTGGAGTACAGAAACGACTGGGACCAACTATTACACTTGTAACTACTGGGGCAGAAAAGGCGCATCGCGTGCTGTTCTTGCAAAAGAGCTGAATATGGACAGTGTGATCGACATCAAAGAAAATGCTGAGGTGGAGATTGAAATTCAAGTTCATGGCATGACATGTATGTTTCAATCAAAACGTACGCTCATCGGCAACTACTTTGAATACCAGGGCAAGCAAATGGATGTCGAAGGCAGAAATATGGAGGAAGGGCTATTCCTGCATGACCAAGAGCGTCAAAACAAATACCCTATTTTCGAGGATGCAAACGGGACACATATTATGAGTCCAAATGATGTGTGTATGATTGACGAATTAGAAGAGTTTGTTGACGCAGGCATTGACTCATTTAAAATTGACGGAATTTTAAAGTCACTTTCTTATATGACAGAGGTGACATCACTTTATAGAAAAGCAATTGATTTACTAACGACTGACAAAGACGCGTATGAAGATCAGAAAGAAGACTGGGTGAAGCGGATTGAAGAGATTCAGCCAGTGAATCGTTCGATTGATACAGGGTTCTTCTTTAAAGAAACGGTTTATTAAGATAAGAGGAGGCAGAGGAAATGGCATTATTGAAAGATGGTATTTCTGAAATGATTGATGGGAAACGTGTCATTACAAAAAAACCAGAACTGCTTGCACCCGCAGGAAACTTGGAAAAGCTGAAAATTGCTGTACATTACGGAGCTGACGCTGTTTTTATTGGCGGGAAAGAATTTGGACTTCGCTCAAATGCAGATAACTTTTCAATTGAAGAAATGGCAGAAGGTGTCGCATTTGCAAACAAATATGGTGCACGCATTTATGTGACAACAAATATCTTCGCTCACAATGAAAATATGGACGGGCTGGAGGAATACCTTCAAGGGATCGAAGGCGCTGGAGTAGCAGGCATTATTGTAGCTGATCCACTGATCATTGAAACATGTAAACGTGTTGCACCGAAGCTTGAAGTCCATTTAAGCACACAGCAATCTCTTTCAAATTGGAAAGCTGTTCAGTTTTGGAAGGAAGAAGGGCTTGAGCGTGTGGTGCTCGCACGTGAAACTAGTGCGCTAGAAATTAGAGAAATGAAAGAAAAGGTCGATATTGAAATCGAAACATTCATTCACGGTGCGATGTGTATCGCATACTCTGGCCGCTGCGTGCTCAGTAACCATATGACGGCAAGAGATTCTAACCGCGGAGGCTGCTGCCAGTCCTGCCGCTGGGATTATGATCTTTATAAACTAGAAGGTTCTGAGGAAGCGCCTTTATTTGGTGAGGAAGATGCGCCATTTGCAATGAGTCCAAAAGATTTGAAGCTTGTTGAATCCATTCCTCAAATGATCGAAATGGGAATTGACAGCTTAAAAATCGAAGGACGGATGAAATCCATTCATTATGTTGCCACTGTTGTAAGTGTATACCGCAAAGTCATTGATGCGTATTGTGCTGATCCAGACAATTTTGTCATTCAGCAGGAATGGTTAGATGAATTAGATAAATGTGCAAACCGTGACACAGCACCAGCCTTTTTCGAAGGCGTACCAGGAACGGATGAACAAATGTTTGGCATCCATGGGAAGAAAACGACATTTGATTTCGCAGGTCTTGTTCTTCATTATGATGAAAAAGAACAAATCGTGACATTGCAGCAGCGTAACTTCTTTAAGCAAGGCGACGAAGTCGAATTCTTCGGACCAGAAATTGAGAATTTCACATGCAAAATTGAAACGATTTGGGATGAAAAAGGAAATGAACTAGATGCTGCTCGTCATCCGCTGCAAATCGTCAAATTCAAGCTTGATCAAAAAGTATACCCTAGCAACATGATGAGAAAGGGGAAATAACAGCCACATGAGGAGTAAACCAGTTGTCATTGGTATTGCTGGCGGCTCGGGTTCAGGTAAAACGAGCGTCACCAATTCGATCTATGAAAAATTTAAAGGACATTCCATCCTCATGCTTCAGCAAGACTTATATTACAAAAATCAAAGTCATATGCCATTTGAAGAGCGCCTGCTCACGAACTATGATCATCCGCTTGCATTCGACAATGACCTGATGTTTGAGCATTTGGAACAGCTCTTAAGGTATGAATCCATTGAAAAACCAATATATGATTTTAAACTAAACACACGTTCAGAAGAGACGGTTCATGTTGAGCCGAAGGATGTCATTATCGTTGAAGGTATCTTTGCGCTCGAAGACGAACGTTTGAGAGATTTAATGGATATTAAACTGTATGTTGATACAGATGCAGACCTTCGCATCATCCGCCGTATTTTACGCGATACGAAGGAAAGAGGCCGGTCGATCGATTCTGTGATTGAACAATATGTATCTGTTGTCAGACCGATGCATAATCAATTCATTGAACCGACGAAACGATACGCCGATATCATCATCCCAGAAGGCGGCCAAAACCATGTGGCGATAGACTTAATGGTGACAAAAATTCAAACGATTCTTCAAAACCGAGCAGAGTAAATGGTGGAGAAGAAAAAGACCTTTACAGTGTAAAGGTCTTTTCAGCATCATATTAATAAACAGTCACGAAAACTTGTCCTAAGACAGACGTCCCTTTATAAAGAGTGATAGTGGCTTTGCCAGGTGAATGAGCGGTCACTATTCCATTAGAGCTAACAGAAGCTACACTCTGTTTATCTGTCCAATAACGTGTAGCTGCAGAATTATAGACCGAGTATTGCTCACCAACTCTTAAAGATACACTGTAATCTTGAATCGAAATCACATCTAAAGTTTGAAATCCAGAAGAGCTGCTATTGACTGTGAAATCCGCTGTTTCTTTGGCTGAAGCCATGCCCATTAGTGAAAAAGATAAGGTAGTGATGGATAGAACAGAAACAATTGTTTTCTTCATGTTCATTTAAAACACTCCCTAGCGTGTATTTGGTCTTGCATTGATAAAATTCAATAAAAACCAAATATTTCCTTGTTAATATTTGTTAATTATATGTGAACATTTATTAAAGCAGCATTCTCGGAAAAAATCTTAAGGGTTTGATATGATAAGAAAACAATGAAGAAAAGAAGAGATGGAGAAATCACTACCACATAGCGAAAGAATGAAGTTGAAAAAGTATATTAAAAAAACGACAAACAAATCATCACAAATTTTCAAACAATTCTTGATCAAAATGCAATTTTGTAATAATATAGCATAGACATATCGTACACTGACCATATTATGTATTGGAAGATGGAGAATGGATAAGCTATTCTTCTACATATGATCGAAATGGCCGAACGAGGTACAGGAGCTTCCTGTGCCTTTCCACAGTTTGTGCGATTTTAGACCGCTGCGAGTGGTCCTGTCTAATAAAAGGCATAATAGTTGCATCTAAAAGGGACGCCATGTAAGATGGACTTTTACGAATATGGTACAGAAGGAATGAGGGCCTGAACATGTCCTCATTCTTGTATATTTCAGTCGTCACTCACGTGCAGAAAGTTTGTATGATGAGGATTAATAGAAGGAGTGAATGATTCATGGCACAAGAGAAAGTATTTCCAATGACAGAAGAAGGAAAACGTAAATTAGAAGAAGAGCTTGAATATTTGAAAACGGTTAAACGTAAAGAGGTTGTAGAGCGTATTAAAATCGCTAGAAGTTTTGGAGACCTCTCTGAAAACTCGGAATATGATTCTGCTAAAGAAGAGCAGGCGTTTGTAGAAGGCCGTATTACAACGCTTGATAATATGATTCGTAATGCTAAAATTATCGAAGATGAAGGAAACTCAAATGTGGTTTCACTTGGTAAAACGGTGACATTCGTTGAATTACCAGACGGGGAAGAAGAGTCTTACACAATTGTTGGAAGTGCAGAAGCTGATCCGTTCGAAGGCAAGATTTCAAACGATTCACCTATTGCAAAAAGCCTTTTAGGTAAACAAGTAGACGACAAAGTAACCGTTCAAACACCTGGCGGAGAAATGTTCGTCCAAATTGTAAAAATTTCATAATCACGTTTATCAGGTAAACACCTCGTCCACAATAGGGACGAGGTGTTTTTATGCGCAAAAAAAGAAGAATTCAATGGACAGGTGCGATTATTTTTATACTATTGCTCGGTCTTCTGATGAGACTGGCAGAAATTCAGCTGTTCTTCACAGAATCGTTTTCAAAGCTTGATATCAATTTAATACAAGAAAGTGTCAAACAGCGAACAGAAGAAGTCGTTATTTCAGACGGGCGCGGTGAGTTTTTAGATCGAAACGGCCAAGCACTTCTTACAAAAGAACAGCCTGCGGTTATCTTATTTCCTTTCCTGCAATATGATCTTCCACGCTTGCAGCAAACCGCCTCTATTCTTGAGATGGAAGAGGATGAACTCAAAAAACAGTTAACAGAAACGAAAAAACCTCTCATTTTAAAAGATGACATCACGAAAAAAAAACTGAAAGACATCAATGATATGAAATATTCAGGTGTGTACGGCGTATATATGAAAGAGAAGGACAAAAAAAGACTTGCCCTCCACACATTAGGTTTCACAAGCGAAAATCCAGAACTACTCAGAAAGCGTTATCCTGACAAAAAAGAGCTTTCCATACGTACTGAAATCGGCACATTTGGGCTGGAAAGCACCTTTGACGAATTTCTATTACCCGAGCAAGACACAAAATTGTTATATCATGTGGACGGAAGGGGAAACCCTTTGTTCGGTATGGACGTCAAATATACAGCAGAAGCTCATTCCTTTTATCCACTTCAGGTACAGACAACGATAGATGAAGACATGCAGGCTGAAATGGAGAAGGTGCTCAAAGACCAAGGCGTTGAAAAAGGCGGTGCCGTTCTGCTCGACATTGAAAGCAGCAGTGTACTGGCAATGGCAAGTACCCCAAATGTCACAAGCAAAAATCGGCATGAGGCAAGAAATTACATGCTGACAGCGATTGCTCCAGGCTCTGTCTTTAAAACAGCTGTACTTGCCGCAGCAATCGAAAAAAACCTTGACCAGCCACAAACCATGTATGACTGTCGAAAGAATTTATATGGAGAGCCTGAAGGAAAACAGGAAGTGCTGAATCTGACGGACAGTTTCTCGCAGAGCTGCAATTATACCTTTGCGGCACTTGCTGAAAAGCTCATTCAAACAGATGATCAAATCATCGAAAAGACGGCTGCAAAGCTTGGACTCATAGATCGAGCTGGCTGGGAAGGGGATGTCTATCATAAGCATCACTTCAAACAGTTTGATCGTGAAGAAACAGGCAGTGTGTGGGGAGATAAAAGAGACAAGCATGTCAAAAAAGCCATTGCACAAACCGCAATAGGACAAAAAAATGTCAAAACGACACCTCTGCAAATCGCGAATATGATGGCTGCGATCGCAAGAGGAGGAGAACGAAAAGAAGTGAAAATCGCAGAAAAAGTGCTGTATCAAAACGGAACAACGATGCTGTCCTTTCAAAACAAACGGCCTGAAGGGGGCAGCATTGACCGCTATACAGCTCAAAAGCTGCAAAAATTCTTAAGGCAGGTGGTGACCTCTGACAAGGGAACAGGAAGAAGGTTTCAAGATTTGCCATTCGATGTAGCGGGAAAATCAGGTACTGCCCAAACCGGCAATCAAGACAAAAAGGGGAATCCGCTTTATCATAAGTGGTTTGCAGGATACTTTCCGGTAGAAAAACCAAAATACGCCCTTGTCGTTGTTCACCTTGACGAGACAAGTGGCCGGGCTAAGACAAATGATGCGTTTTATGATATTGTAAAAAAGGTCAATGAAATTGAAAAGAAACAGACATAGAACATCCCTTCATGACATGTTAGAATAGTAACGACTTAGGGAACAGAGGCAAAGGAGTGCAGAGATTTTGAGTAGAAATTCTCGATTTGAACATCGTGATAAGCGCAGAAAGGCAAATATGGTGCTTAACATATTAATTGGTATCGTTGTGGTGCTTATTTTGGTTGTCGCATCGAGTTTGTTAATTTTTAATAAGCCGAAAGATCCTGATGTAGCGGATGCGCCATCAAAAACGGCACCTGCAACAAGTGAAAATAAACAAAACTCACAAGAAGATGTGAAAGATCCAAAGAAAGACACATCCGATGATTCAGATGCAAAAAAAGATGATTCATCTGATCAAGACGACGAAACGAAGAAGACAGATGATGAAGAAAAACCTAATAAAGATGCGTTAAAAGACGCCAAAGAAACAGATGGCGGCAAAACGAGTGATGTAGACAAAACATACGAAAATGATGACTGGGAGCCTGTAGGAACAGAGCAATCCGGTTCACATACAGCAACCTATGATTCCAGCTCAAAAGACTGGAAAGAAATGATCAAAGCCATGTCCTATGCGACAGGAATTTCAGAAGATCAAATGACCGTTCTTTGGTTAGGAAATAACGGAGGTCCTCAAGATGCAAAAGGAACCATCCGTGATAAATCAACAGGTGAACGCTACCGTGTGGAAATTACATGGGTAGATGAAAAAGGCTGGAAACCTGTGAAGGTTGAAAAATTAAGATGAACATGAAAAAAAGATAGCAGATATGCTATCTTTTTTGTTTAAACATTTGCTTTAAAATGAACAACTGCTGTATACAAAATCCGCTCATCGATCACAGTCGTTTGATGACTGACAGAATGAACGGTCAGCAGAATCGCCTGATTATGTTCAATTTGTTTTTGGATCTTTTGTTCAAGTTCTTTTAAAGATGTAGCTTCAAAAAATTCTATTTTATCCTTTAAAAAATCCAGCTGAAAATCCATTTGATTCACCTCTCTATACTCTTCATTCATCTTAATCTCTCTCCCTCAGAAGGGCAAATGTTTTTCTGTCTCTCCCAGTATTTTTTAGTAGGAAAGAAACAGAAGTTGTGGTAGGATAGGAACTGTTCGACGGAATAAAACATACTATACGCATAGGAATAAATAGATAAAGTGGAGGGAAAGAAAATGGGACGCGAATTTCTTTCTTTATTTGATCATTGGGCCGACTCTTATGACGACACGGTAAGTGGTCATGACGAGCAGTATAGAGAAGTGTTTCGCCGGTATCCGGCTATTTTAAAAGAAATTGCCCGCCGTTCAGGCCAAGATGTTCTTGAGTTTGGAAGCGGTACGGGGAATCTAACAGCGCTGCTCCTTGCAGCTGATAAAAACGTGTTTGGTGTTGAACCATCAGATGCCATGAAGAAAGCGGCTCTTCAAAAAGGACTGCCAGATCTATTTCATGATGGGGATTTTTTATCATTTCCAGCGCCGCCTTTTGAGCCAGATACGATCGTCAGCTCATATGCATTCCACCATTTAACGGATGAAGAAAAAAAACAAGCCATTCACACCTATAGCAACATCCTTCACTCAGATGGTAAAATAGTCTTTGCTGATACAATGTTTCAAAATCAAGCAGCACATCAAGCTCAGATCGACAAAGCGAGAGCCGCAGGGTTCGATCAGCTTGCAGAGGATTTAGAAACGGAATATTATCCATCCATTGATGTGCTAAAGCAAATCTTTGAAGAAGAAGGTTTTAGCACGTCCTTTCATCAAATGAATGATTTTGTTTGGATCGTAGAAGCGAAGAAAAGGGAATGAAAGGATGTTTTTGATTTGAAAATCGCAGTTATAGGTGCAATGGAAGAAGAAGTGACGATTTTAAGAGATCAACTAAAAAATGCTACACAAGAAAACATCGCTGGGTGTGAATTTACAACAGGTGTTTATGAAGATAAAGAAGTGATTTTATTAAAATCAGGGATTGGAAAAGTAAATGCAGCGGTCAGCACAACATTACTGCTTGACCGCTTTCAGCCAGATTATGTGATCAATACAGGATCTGCTGGCGGTTTTCACCACTCATTAAATGTAGGTGATATTGTCATCTCTACTGATGTGAGACATCATGATGTAGATGTGACCATCTTTGATTACGAATATGGACAAGTGCCGGGACTTCCAGCTGCTTTCATTGCAGATGAAAAGCTTGTGAAGCTGGCAGAAGAATCTGCTTTAGAAATTGATCATATTCAAGTGGCAAAAGGAACGATTGCAACAGGAGATTCGTTTATGAATGATCCGGATCGTGTAGCGTTTGTGAGAGAGAAGTTTCCAGAGCTGTATGCGGTGGAAATGGAAGCCGCAGCCGTTGCACAGGTCTGCCAGCTCTTTGGTACGCCATTTGTTGTCGTTCGTGCGCTATCGGATATTGCAGGGAAAGAATCCAATATCTCCTTTGATCAATTCCTTGAGCAAGCAGCGATTCACTCAACCGACCTTGTCTTGCGTATGATAAAGCAAACACAATAAAAGAAGGGGTTTCCCCCTTCTTTTCCATGCAAAGGAAGGGAATCATATGGCTGTCATAAAGGATATTACTGAATTAATTGGCCGCACACCGCTTTTAAAGCTGTCAGGGATTGGCGTCCCAAAAGGCGTTGAGGTGTATGCAAAGCTTGAGATGATGAATCCAGGTGGAAGTATTAAGGATCGTTTAGGTGACATGCTCATCAGAGAAGCATTAGCATCTGGCAAACTGCGTCCAGGCGGAACTATTATTGAAGCAACTGCTGGAAACACAGGAATTGGGCTTGCCCTAAGTGCAAGAAAGCAGCAATTGCATACCATTTTTTGTGTACCAGAACATTTTAGTCAAGAAAAACAACAGCTGATGAAGGCGCTCGGTGCAGAAATTATTCATACGCCGAGAAAAGAAGGCATGAAGGGTGCGATTGATCGAGCCCTTGAACTAGAGGCAAGCCTTGACAATGCCTATTGTGTTTTACAATTTAAAAACCAAGTAAATCCATTGACTTACTACAGAACACTCGGTCCCGAATTATGGTCCGACTTAAAAGGGAATATCGATGTATTCGTGGCTGGAGCAGGATCTGGCGGGACTTTTCAAGGGTGTGCCGCCTATTTAAAAGAGCAGCATCAGGCGTTAAAAACAGTGGTTGTGGAGCCTGAAGGATCAATTTTAAATGGAGGGGACCCGGGCCCGCATAGAACGGAAGGAATTGGCCTTGAATTTATCCCAGACTATATGGAGCAGGCTTTATTCGATGAGATTTACACTGTCAGTGATGATGATGCGTTTCGAATGGTGAAAGAAGCAGCTGAAAAAGAAGGTGTTCTCATCGGCAGCTCTTCTGGTGCCGCTTTATTTGCCGCTTTAGAGGAAGCAAAGAAAGCAGCACCTGGGACAGTCATTGTCACCATTTTTCCTGACAGCAGTGAGCGATATTTAAGTAAAGGAATTTATGAGGGAGGAAAATAGCATGAAACCAAAAACAATGATGATTCACAGCGGAACAACGGGTGATGAAAGAACAGGCGCCGTGTCTGTGCCGATTTATCAAGTGAGTACTTATAAGCAGCCGAAAGCAGGCGAACATACGGGGTATGAATACTCCAGAACAGCAAATCCAACAAGAACTGCACTGGAAACAGTCATTCGTGATCTTGAAGGAGGAGCAAGCGGCTACGCATTTGGTTCAGGGATGGCAGCCATTACGGCTGTGATGATGCTGTTTAACAGCGGAGATCATATTGTCCTGACAGATGACGTGTACGGCGGAACCTACCGCGTCATCACAAAGGTGCTAAACCGTATTGGCATTACTGCAACCTTTGTTGACACAAGTGATCCTGAAGCAGTGAAAAAAGCCATTTTACCTGAAACAAAAGCCGTTTACATTGAATCACCAACCAATCCTTTACTCAAAATGACGGATCTAAAAGCCATCGGCGAATTGACAAAGGAAGCCAACATCTTGATGATTGTCGACAATACATTTTTCACACCGTATTTCCAAAAGCCGATTGAATATGGCGCAGACATTGTCTTGCACAGTGCGACTAAGTATTTAGGCGGCCATAGTGATGTTGTAGGCGGGCTTGTCGTCACAGCGACGAAAGAGCTTGGAGAAGAACTGCACTTTGTTCAAAACTCGACAGGCGGAATTCTTGGACCGCAGGATTCATGGCTTCTCATGAGAGGGATGAAAACGCTTGGACTACGAATGGAAGCACATCAACAAAATGCACAGAAAATCGCTGAGTTTTTAAAGCAACATGCAGCCGTCACACGTGTTTATTATCCAGGTCTCGATACACACCCTGGACATGAACTTGCGAAAACACAAGCATCCGGCTTCGGCGGCATGATCTCTTTTGATATTGGAAAAGAAGAACATGTCGATGTATTTTTGAGCCAGCTTAAGCTGTTTACAATCGCAGAAAGCCTTGGAGCGGTTGAAAGCTTAATTTCTGTCCCTGCCCGGATGACCCATGCGTCCATTCCAAAAGACCGCCGGGAGGAGCTTGGCATCACAGATGGTTTAATTCGTATTTCCGTCGGAATTGAAGATGTGGATGATTTACTACATGATATCAAGCAAGGACTAAGCGCACTGGCGAATGGATAGATTTACATGCTCCTCGCTTTCTCTCACTATGTTAAGCTATGAATAGACATTGATAACTGGAAGGTGAAACAAGTGAAGAAAAAGTGGAGTGATTTAGTGACAGATTACAAGCAGTACGCTTTTATTTTGCTTGCTGTCAGCACCTTTTTATATATTGGTACGATCTTACCGAACCAGCACATCGAAGCATCTCCAAAAATGCTGATGATGGGAATAGATTGTGTTTTCTTATTAGCAGCTTTTATTTGTGTTAAACGCGCGATTTTCTTTCAAAAGAAACTGCAAGAATTAGACGAAGATTAATTCGAAAGCCTCCTCATTTGCCTGAGGAGGCTTTTTTTATTGTATTGGATAAATGGACAAGAATAACAGTAGAAATTTAGTCAAAAACACAAAATTCATCTATATTACTAAAAACAGGTTTACAAAATGGTGCTTGCTGGATATACTTACAAAGTAATTAAAAAAAAAACGTAAAGGAGGCTGAAGAATATGTTATTCGTATCTACTTGTGATCAATTCAACCAACAATTTCATCATGTCATCAGCCTGTGGAAGAGTTCGTGTCCTTCCTTTGCCTTATACGGTGCACGCTTCAAAACTGTTTAAGTAAACGAGGATTTCACACGTATCATCCATTGCAGGTTGGAAGACACTGTCTTTTGATCTGCATTTTTGTGTGCCCGCAGGTCAACTGATAAAGAAGATCTGCGGGCTATTTCGCGTGCTGCGAACTGAAGGGAGGTGAGCGTATATGACAATCCATTTATTTTTTATTACTTTGACGATTAAGCGGAAATACAAGGACATTGAGACCGTTCTTTACGAACAAGAAGTCGAAACAATTTATGAAGAAATGAAACAGAAACAACTAAAGTATATGAACTAAAACAGGAAATGAAAAATGTGAAAAGGAGGAGATTGACATGTTTATGATGCTTGCCATGCTTGATTGTTATACGATGGAGAAGGACCAGGTTTAGACACGCTCCACATTGATCACCTGCACATATGATACCGTAAAAGGTGATTGTGAGGTGATCAATGAATGTCGATGTCACCATATATGAGATTTCCGTCTGTGGGGCACGGGTATGCATCTATTCCGCATTCCTTAAAGCACGGATACGGCAATCCATACCGCATGCAAAGAGAGCAAGAGGAAATGCTCAGACGTTATATGTACCAGTACCGGACTTATTGGTATTAAAGAAAAGGAGCAGGAAACCATGACGTTTCCTGCTCCTTTTACGTTAGCAAATCCAGCTTGCACCAATGATGATCAACAAAATGAACAGTACAACAAGCAATGCGAATCCGCCTGCAAAACCGCCACCGTAGCCACCGCAGTAGCCTCCAGAATAACCGCCAAAGCCCATAATCTAGCACCACCTTTATCTAATCAAGATACATTTATAAATTATGCAGCTCATGCAGAAAACGAAATCAATCTGAGCACAAATAATGAAAACGCCTATTCAGGTTAAAAAAATTTTCACTTTCTGCGAAACATTTTCTGAAAAGGAGCGTCTTATAAGAGACAAATAAATTAGGACTAGGTCTTAATTTTTGTAAGGTGAGAGCCGATATGAAAAGTAAGGAAATTTGTAAATAGTTTTATTTACTGGTGAAAAGCAGGTGTTAACATTGATTCAAAGCTGGATTGGAAAACAAATGAGGGAACCAAAAGGCTTGTTCTCAAAATGGGTTGCCCGCTATATGGAAAAAAATCATCATAATATCAATGAATGGACGATTCAACTCTTAAATATACAAGAAAATGACCGAATTTTAGAAATTGGGACTGGAAGAGGCATCACCTTATCAAAGGTAGCTGAAAAACTTGACCGCGGAAAAGTATATGGAGTGGATGCCTCTCGCCATATGATTAAATATGCAAAAAGAAAACATAAGAAGCTTGCGGAACAGGACAAAGCCGTCATTACGCTTGGTAAGGCTGAGCAATTACCTTTTGAAGACAGATCATTCAATAAATTATTTACGGTGCAGACGATCTATTACTTGAAGGATATTGAGCAAGTCATGAAGGAAGTGTACCGCGTCCTTCAAGTGGATGGAGAAGTATTTTTATCTTTCCAAAAGCAGGAGCTGATCAACGAACAAAAACGGTCAACATCTTTTTCATCGTACAGTGAAGAAGAGATCAGCCGTCTGTTTTCAGCATATCACTTTAGAGAAGTCTCGGTTTATCACTATGATACATACATCTGTATCAAAGCCTTAAAATGATGAAAATATTTCCCAGGTAATGAACAAGCACTCAAAAAAGAGGCTCTTCGTCAGAGGAGCCTCTTTGCCTGCTATAAAAAAAGGTTCTTCATCAGAAGAGCCTTTTGTATGTGATATAGGCGCCAGCCAGGTGTGTAAGGAATGATAGTATATATAAGGAATTTGTTTGTCGATTAAGGATACCTGTCTGGCTTATTTCTTATATCGACACCGTTCTGCAAAAGTTTAGCTTTTTTTTCAATATTTTCTTTTTTATTTCGCTGAAAGACACATTTTTCTTTCTCACATAGACATGTGACTCCCTCTTTTTCACATAATGTGCTGTTTGAAGAAGGAAATTGCTTAAGAAATAGAGAAAATTGTAGAGACTTCATTTTTAAACAAAAGGGAGGAATGAAATCATGTCGGGAAACAAAGGTGTCGTTTATAAAGGAGCAGGAAAAGTAGCAGTTGAGGATATTGGATACCCTGATTTGGTCTTAAAAGACGGCCCGGGTGTACCTAAAGCCAATGTGGGGCGCAAATGTGAGCATGGCGTCATTTTAAAAGTAGTGACGACGAATATTTGCGGAAGTGATCAGCACATGGTGAGAGGGCGTACGACTGCACCTGAAGGACTTGTCCTTGGTCATGAAATTACAGGTGAAGTCGTGGAAGTTGGGCGAGATGTAGAGTTTATTCAAAAAGGAGATCTCGTGTCCGTTCCGTTTAATATTGCATGCGGACGCTGCGTCATGTGTAAGGAACAAAAAACCCATGTGTGCTTAAATGTAAACCCGGACCGCCCTGGCTCTGCCTATGGATATGTAGATATGGGCGGATGGGTTGGCGGCCAATCCGAGTATGTCATGGTTCCATATGCAGATTTTCAACTGCTCAAATTTCCAGACAAAGATCAAGCGATGGAAAAAATACTTGATCTCACGATGCTTTCCGATATTTTCCCGACAGGTTTTCATGGTGCTTATACGGCTGGAGTAAAGCCTGGTTCGACCGTATATATTGCAGGTGCTGGGCCAGTAGGTCTTGCAGCAGCACATTCGGCTCAGCTTCTTGGCGCATCTGCTGTGATTGTTGGAGATCTGAATGAGCAAAGACTGGAACAGGCAAGAAGCTTCGGCTGTGAGACGATCAATCTACGAAAACATGATCGAATCGGCGAACAAATTACGAATATTTTAGGGGAGCCAGAAGTTGATTGTGCCGTCGATTGTGTCGGCTTTGAAGCTTCGGGTCATGGAGACCAGGGAGAAGCACCAGCAACTGTTTTAAATACGATTATGGATATTACTAAAGTTGGCGGCAAGCTTGGAATTCCAGGGCTTTATGTCACAGAAGATCCAGGAGCAGTGGATGCCGATGCAAAAGTCGGTTCTCTGAAAGTGCGAATTGGACTTGGCTGGGCGAAAGCTCATACCTTTGTGACAGGTCAAACCCCTGTTATGCAATATCATCGCAGTCTAATGAAATCCATTTTAAGCGGCAGAGCACAGATCGCTAAAGCCGTCAATGCGACCGTCATTGACCTTGATCAAGCCCCTAAAGGATATAGTGACTTTGATTCGGGTGTGGCGAAGAAATTTGTCATTGACCCGCACGGGATGCTTTCTCGATAATTTTTAACATGAAAGGAGCCGCTCAATAAAATGGGACGGCTCTTTATTGTGGAAAATCACATAGAATATACAAATCCATTTCAAGGGGGAGGAATTAGGATGAATTCAGATCAAGCCAAAAGAAGGGTTGTAGAACAATTTGGGAGAAATGCAGAAAAGTATGTGACGAGTCAAACTCATGCAAAGGGAGCAGACCTGGATCTAATTGTTGAATGGACAGCTCCAGAAGAAAGCTGGACCGTCCTCGATATAGCAACTGGTGGCGGGCATACCGCAAAAGCATTGGCTCCATATGTGAATCAAGTATTTGCGACGGATTTAACGAAAGAGATGCTTTCGCATACATCACTTCATTTAAAAGCGTATCCACAAATTTTTTATGTAGTAGCGGATGCAGAAAGCCTTCCTTTTTTAGATGGCACATTTGATATGGTCACATGCCGAATTGCAGCACACCATTTCCCGCACCCTGAACAGTTTGCCAAAGAGGCATCTCGCGTATTAAAGTCAAATGGTCTGTTTTTCTTTATTGATAATGTTTCGCCAAATGATGAAGAGCTTGCACTATTTATCAATGAGCTGGAAAGATTGAGAGACCCAAGTCATGTGTCCTGTCTATCTACAGAACAATGGCGGAAATTGTTTTATAAAGAGGGAATAAAAGAAGTAAGATCAATGGAACGAAAAAAACGTTACCCTTTTCAAGAATGGGTCAAGCGAACAACGAAAACTTTAAAGGAAGAAGAGATCGTTACAAAATACATGTTAGATGCTAACGAGAAAATAAAGCAATATTATAGATTGAACATGACAGAGGATCAGATAGAATCAATAGAGGTGGATGACTGGATTGCTCTTTTCAGGAAAGAATAAAAATGTTGATTAAACTTTTCTGGACAAAACAGACTCAAACATTTGTGAAGGGTGACACCCCTGTGCTGTAATATGACCGAAATTTGTATTTGATCCGCATAAATTGATTAAAAAACTTACAAGAACACCTTGTAAGTTTTTTGTTTTCAAGATTTAAAAAAGCCTGTACTATTCTCCTGCATTCCGTAACATGTTAAAATGAAAAGATTGGAAATATAAGTATTTAGTAGATTTCTTTACTATATATTAAGATTTGATTGGATGATATTTATTATAAGGGATTTTATGTGAGAGAAAGATAGACAGAATAGAGGAGAGAGATAGGTTGCTAAAAGTACAAGACATTAAGAAAAATTATGAGAATCAGCAGGTATTAAAAGGGGTAACCTTTCACTTAAAAAAAGGAGAATCATTTGGTCTATTGGGACCGAATGGTGCTGGGAAATCCACATTAATTGGCATCTTGACAGGGCTTATCCGAGCAACTAGCGGCTCTGTAACGATTGAAGGTTTAGATTTAAACAAAGAAACAAATAGAGCACAGCAAATGATTGGTATTGTCCCGCAAGAGATCGCGTTATATTTACATTTGACAGCAAAAGAAAATTTAATATTTTGGGGGAGAATGTACGGACTCAAAGGAAAGGAGTTAAAAAGCAGAGTACAAGAAACACTTCAGTTAATTGGTCTTGAAGATAGAGCAAATGACAAAGTGAAAGTATTCTCTGGAGGAATGAAAAGAAGAGTGAATATCGGATGCTCGATTTTGCATCAACCGAAACTATTAATCATGGATGAACCGACTGTAGGTATAGATCCACAATCAAGAAATCACATACTAGAAACAGTAAAAATGTTAAATAGTGAAGGGATGACAATTATATATACTAGTCATTACATGGAAGAAGTCGAATATTTATGTGAAAGAATGGCTATTTTGGACCACGGATCGATCATTGCAATGGGGGATCAACATGAATTAAGTGAGCTTGTCGGCAATCAAAGGGAAATTATTTTTACTATTAAACGTGAACATGGACAGAGCGAAATAGATCGTGTGTGCCAATACATAAATGATGAAGATCCGTTAAAGGAAATCGTGATTCATGGAAATCAAATTAAAATATTTGATCAACATCCTCAACAGCTATTAAGTCGTCTCATTCAAGGTGTGACTGCATTAAATGTTCAAATTATTTCAGCAGAAATCGTAGAACCAAACTTAGAAAATGTTTTTTTATATTTAACTAGTAAAAAATTGAGAGATTAGGCTGTTTGGAGGTGAGCATATGAGCATTTGGGTTGTACTGAAAGATCTATTATTGTTTTTTAGGGATAAGAAAAGCTTTTTTACACTTTTTTTTATGCCTATCATATTAATTGCTATTTTAGGTGCAGCATTTGGAGATAACATGAAGAAAGATAGTGAAATCAGGATCAATTCATTTCGAGTAGGAATAACAGATCAAGATAAGTCCGCTACAAGTAAAATGTTTCTTTCAACAGTGTCTAAGAGTGAACTAAGTGACATATTTGATGTGAAGGTCACCTCGAAAAATCAGCTAGAGAAAGATTTAAATAGTAGAGACATTACAATGGGTATAATCATCAAGCCGAATTTTGAAAAAAGCCTATTGAATCATGATCATGTGCAATTGAATATTTTGAAAGGGCCTAATTCAAACTTACAGGAAATGGTTCTGAAAAATGTGGTTTTGCAATTCTTTCAAAATTATCATATGAATCGTATTCTGGTGCCGTTGAATCAAGGTAAAGAAGTAGAAATCGCGTCTGATCAACTGAAAAAAGAACTGGTGAACGAGAGGAATATTCATATCAACAGCCAGCCGATTACATCCTTCCAATACTACGCAGGTGGGATGGGTGTGCTTTTTTTATTAATGACTGTTGTTTTTTTAGTTGGAAGTATGATAGAGGAAAAAGAGGAAGATGTTTATAAAAGGCTGATTGTATCAAAATTAAGCAATACTAGTTACATCGTTGGGAAGTTATTAGGTATTGTTTTGATGAGTATGATTCAACTTGCGGTTATTATTTTATTTACTAGTTTTGTCTTTAAGGTGAACTGGGGAGAGCCTTTTACTGTTGTTATGATCGGATGTAGTTTTATATTAAATGCTGCGGGTTTCGGGGTGCTGATTGGTTCTTTTATCAATAGAGAAAAAACGTTTAATAGTGTGGGGATTTTAGGAACTCAAGTGTTAGCTGCTTTAGGTGGGAGTATGGTGCCCTTATACTTATTCCCACAATGGGTGATTGATATCAGCTATTTTTTACCTAATTCTCTTGCACTTCAAATGTTTTTGAAAAATATGGCAGGTGCTGATTTTAGTGAAATTCAAAGCGGATTATTACTTAGCTGTGGGATGGGACTAGCTTTCTTCATCATTGCTTTATTAAGAATGTCTTTTGAAAGGAAGCATCGTTATGCATAAAATATTAGCCATTATAACGTTAAAGTTAAAAGAAACATTAAAGTCCCCATTGACCCTCATTTTTTTATTTGTTATGCCAATTGTATTTAGTTTTATCTTTGGAAGTACCGCATCTGATTCAAAGAAACCTACAGTTGCTTTTATTCTAGAGCCTAGTCAAGGTAAACTGGATCAAGAAATTTTTCAAATTCTCGAAAAAAACACCAAATTTCTCTGGGTAAAGGCGACTGAAAGGGACGCAAAAGATTTAGTATCTGAAGAAAAGGTAGTGGCGTCTGTGAAAGTCGCAAACCAATTAAAGTCCCATCTAAAAGAAAATAAAGAAATTTTTGATGTGACAGTTTATAAGAAAACTGAAGAATATGCAGTCTTATCTCCTTATTTAAAAGAGACAGCTACCATCATTTATCAAATCAATCAGGGTGTGAAAAAGCAGAAAAGTGTTTCTCTCACTAATGCATTGAACAAGTTAAATGAATCTGGCACCATTTCATTGATTGAAAAAAATCAAGATGATCAAGCAAGCCAGCAACCAAATTTAATACCGCTTGGCTTTACCATTATGTTTATGATGTTTGCGATTTCAAGCTCTGTGTCATCTATTCATTTGGAGTATAAAGATTATACATGGCAAAGATTGCTTTCGAGCCCAATTCATAAAATATATGTGCTGCTGGGCTATTTAATGGCTTATTTCCTTCTTGGATGGATACAACTGGGTGTTCTTTTGACCGTCTTATCTGTGTTCTTTCATGTGTATTTAGGCAATCTGTTTCTTATTTTAGTGTTCGGATCATTTGTTATAGGGCTAGTCGTGAGTTTAGGTTTTATGATTGCCGCCTTATCTCATACAAAAAAGCAGGCTGAAGTATTTAGTGCAATTGTCATTGTAGGATCGTGCATGCTGGGTGGTATTTATTGGCCTTTAGATATCGTTCCAGACATTATGAAGAAGGTCTCTTTGGCTATACCGCAAACGTGGATGATGTCTGGTTTTGGTGAGATCATGAGCGGTACTGTCAACCAATCAATCTTATTATTAGACATAACAGTTTTAGCTGCTTTTACGATTGTTTTTATGGTGATTGGTTTGAAAAATATCAGATCCTATTAATCACTTTTCTTCGTTTCATTTTAGTTTTTAAAAACCCTCTATGGCTCTCAATTGCGATAGAGGGTTTTTTATTCATGCGTACTCCTCAAAATGATATGATAGACGACAACATCTCATGGAGAAAGGATTGGATGAATGATGAATTTTCAACATAAAACCGTCATCATCACAGGCGCAGCCAATGGTATTGGTGAAGCGATCGCCTCCGGTTATGCAAAAGAAGGGGCGCGTGTGGTGCTTGCGGATATAGATGAAGAGAAGGGGAAGCGTTTGGAGGAGCAGCTGAGAAAGGAGTCCTATGAAGTTTATTTCATTAAAACGGATGTGAAACAGGAGAAGGATATTCAGCGCTTAATGTCGTTTGCTGCGGAGCACTGCAAAACGATTGATATTCTCATCAACAATGCTGGCGTCATGTGCACAGTATCGCCTTATGAGTTAACGGTCGATGAGTGGGATCATGTGCTGCATACAAATGTAAGAGGGACTTTTTTATGCGCTAGAGAAGCAGCACGTTATATCAAAGAGAATCCAAACGGCGGTTCCATTGTGAACATTTCATCTACTCGTGCGACCATGTCAGAGCCTCATACGGAAGCATATGCTGCATCAAAAGGCGGGATTTCCGCGCTTACTCATGCCTTGGCGGTTTCTTTTAGTCAGGATCACATTACGGTGAATAGCATTTCCCCTGGATGGATTGAAACGAAGGATGAGAAAAGTCTTCGAGAAATTGACCATCAGCAGCATCTTTCCAATCGAGTCGGCACGCCAAAGGATATTGTGAAAGCCTGTTTTTATTTAACAGATGAAGACAATCAATTTGTGACCGGCACAGATTTGGTTGTTGATGGCGGCATGACTAGAAAAATGATTTATGCGGATTAACATGAAAAAAATATTGACGCTTTGATCGAGGCGCAGTACAATATGTAACAATTCAGCTGAAGATCGTGATGAAAAAAAGACACAGCGCAAATAGAGAAGAGTACATCATAGCTGCCCCACACAGAGAACTCCGTCAAGCTGAGAAGGAGCTGGGAAGCATGATGGAACCAAGCCTCTTAGCTCTGCACCGGATTCCCTCGGATGGTGGTGCAGCGAACTTCTCCCGTTACAGAGAAGGGTGAATGATCACCCGCTAAGGTTCATCTGGCAACAGATGAATGAACTGAGGTGGCAACGCGGAGTAAATCCCGTCCTCAAGACAGACATGTCTTGGGGGCGGGATTTTTTTATGACAAATAGGGGGATCATGATGAAAAAACATTGGCGGGATATGAGTATTTTACTTGGAGCCATCGGGATTGCGAACATAGGAGAATGGATTTATATGATTGCCCTCCATCTGCTTATTTTTCAAGAAACGGGCTCTGTACTTGCTGTAACAGCAGTTTATTTACTAAGACCGGCTGCTGCTCTTTTGACCAATAGCTGGTCCGGCAGTTTGATTGACAGGCTGAATCAGCGGAATGTGATGATCAGTTTAGATATTATCCGTGCTCTGCTCATTGCATGCATCCCTTTTGCCTTATTTTCAGGACATCTGCTCATTCTGTATGTCATGGTGTTTTTCATACAGATGGCACAAGCGATGTTTCATCCAGCGTCGATGGTGTATATGACAGGACTAATCCCGGCGGATAACCGAAAACGGTTTAATGCCATTCGCTCTTTATTACAATCCGGTGGATTTTTACTTGGGCCCGCGGCAGCAGGTCTGCTCTTTCTCATCGGGACGCCTGTTCTTTCAATATATGTAAATGCAATCTGCCTGTTGATATCTGCTCTGTTAACGATGTGTTTACCGAATTTGCTCAAAACAGATGCTGCCCAAAAGCGGTTTTCCCTTTCAATGTTAAAAGAGGATGCAAAGCTTGTTCTGCGTTTTAGTCTGACATCACGCCAGATCATGACGGTATATTTATTATTTAGTGCCGCGATATCGGTCCTTCCTACGGCCATAGACTCACTTGAAACAGCCTTTGCAAAAGAAGTATTGATGCTGACTGATACACAATATGGCCTTCTTGTCAGTATAGCTGGAGCGGGTATTATCGCAGGGGCAAGTCTTAATTCGGTCATTGTCGAAAGGCTGTCAGTTTCGCTGATGCTTGGAATCGGCAGTTTGTTTGTGGCGTTTGGCTATCTTATTTATGCATTTTCCAGCAGTCTAGTTGCAGCCGCCGGTGGATTTTTTATATTAGCCTTCTTTTTAGCATTTGCGAATACAGGTTTTATGACGTTCTATCAAACAAATATCCCCGTAGAGGTGATGGGGAGGGTAGCCAGCTTTTATGCTTTGGTTGAAGCCATTCTGACGATGACCATGACAGGAATATTCGGCGGACTCGCTCATATTCTATCGATCAGAATTTCCGTCATCATCGGGTGTCTATGTATGCTTCTTATCTGTCTATTGCTATGTTTTGTCATCTTTCGTCCATTGACTGCCAAAAAAATAGTGCATCCTACTTAGAAAATTAAAAAAATTATGTTATCATTATTTAAGTAAGTTAATTAAATTGATGAGAAAAGGAGTCTTACAAATGAAAGCACTACGCTGGCACGATCAAAAGGACATTCGACTAGAGGAAATTGATGAACCAACAGTTGCTCCAGGAAAAGTGAAACTGAAAGTAAAATGGTGCGGCATTTGCGGTAGTGATTTACATGAATATTTAGGCGGACCGATCTTCATTCCTGTGAATGAACCTCATCCACTTACAAAAGAAAAAGCACCCGTTACACTGGGACACGAGTTCTCTGGTGAAGTTGTTGAAGTAGGAGAAGGCGTGAGCAATTACAAAGTAGGCGACCGAGTGGTTGTTGAACCTATTTTTGCAACTCACGGACATCAAGGTGCTTATAACTTAGATGAAAACATGGGCTTTTTAGGGCTTGCCGGAGGCGGCGGTGGATTCTCTGAATATGTATCAGTCGATGAAGAATTACTTCATTTATTACCAGACGAAATCTCATATGAGCAAGGCGCGCTTGTCGAGCCTTCTGCAGTTGCTTTATATGCGGTTCGTTCTAGTAAAGTACAAGCTGGGGATACAGCGGCTGTGTTTGGCTGCGGACCAATCGGTTTACTTGTCATTGAAGCATTAAAAGCAGCTGGTGCTACTGATATTTATGCAGTTGAATTATCAAAAGAGCGCCAAGTGAAAGCAAAAGAGCTTGGAGCGATCATTGTTGATCCATCTCAGTATGAAGATGTTGTTCAAGAAATTGCTCGCCGTACAAACGGTGGCGTCGATGTTTCTTTTGAAGTGACAGGTGTACCTGTTGTATTGAAGCAAGCAATCCAATCAACTAGAATTTCAGGCGAAACAGTCATTGTAAGCATTTGGGAAAAAGGCGCTGAAATTATGCCGAATGACATTGTCATTAAAGAACGTACAGTAAAAGGAATTATCGGCTACAGAGACGTATTCCCATCTGTATTAAACTTAATGAGAAAAGGCTATTTCTCTGCAGACACACTCGTCACGAAAAAAATCAAGCTGGACGATGTGATCGAGGATGGCTTCCATGCATTAATCAATGAAAAAGATCAAGTGAAAATTTTAGTCAGTGCTGAATAAGTAAGATAACAAAGAGGATGGCATAAGCCGTTCTCTTTTTTTATGTATTCAGATCATTTTCATAAAGGGAGCTGCGGTCGAATAGTGATAAGTGAAAAGATGTTTTTGATAAGGGAGATGACATCGTGTTTTATCACATCAAAGAATTGCAATATGAAGCAAAGCCCTCAAAGCCGGATCCGGTGTATGCAAAGAAATTACAAGAAGTATTAGGCGGTCAATATGGTGAAATCAGCGTGATGATGCAATATTTATTTCAAGGCTTTAATTGCCGGGCAGATCAAAAATATAGGGATTTATTATTTGACGTGGGAACAGAGGAAATTGGTCATGTCGAAATGCTGGCAACGATGATTGCGCGTTTACTTGATAATGCACCAGTTAAGGAACAAGAAGAAGCGTATCAAAGTGATCCTGCACTTGCAGCTGTCATGGGCGGAATGAACCCGCAGCATGCGATTGTTGCAGGTTTAGGGGCAATGGCAGCGGATAGTCAAGGATACCCGTGGAATGCCAAATACATCATTTCAAGCGGAAATTTAATGGCGGATTTCAGAGCCAATTTAAATGCAGAGGCCCAGGGCCGCCTTCAGGTCACAAGACTTTACGAAATGACAGATGACCGCGGCGTCAAAGATATGCTCTCCTTCCTCATTGCTCGTGATACATATCATCAAAATATGTGGATTGCCGCAATTAAAGAATTAGAAGAGCGAGAAGGAGATGTCGTCGTACCAACCACCTTCCCTCGTTCACTAGAAAAACAGCAAGTATCCTATGACTTGTTTAACTTCTCAAGAGGGGAAGAAAGTAAGCAAGGCAGATGGGCACATGGCCGCAGCATGGATGGAAAAGGAGAGTTCAGATATATTTCTGCACCTGTCGTATTCGGCTCTGCACCAAAGCTCAAACCCGCACCAAAAGAACTATTTAACACACCAAAAAAGGGTGAATAAAAAAGTCGATCAGGTTTTTGTGCCTGATCGACTTTTTAACGTCCGAGAGTTCTTCCGTATACACTGACACGTTTCTCTAATAATGCAAAGGCTAATTCAAAGACAATGCTCAGCAGCCAATAGATCAAAGCAGAGACGAGATAAGTTTCTAAAAACTGATAGCCGTCATTTGCAATGATCCGGGAAATACCCATGATTTCGAGTACCCCAATTGTAAACGCAAGAGATGTCGCTTTTAATAACTGAACGAGCTGATTGCCTAGGTTTGGTAAGGCCACAACAAATGCCTGCGGCAAAATAATGCGTATCATCGCCTGACGTGTGGTCATGCCTACAATTTTTGCCGCTTCAAGCTGCCCTTTGTCTACTGCCAGAAGTGCACTTCGGACCACCTCTGTTAAATGAGCGGCTGAATGCAGGCTGAAGGTAATAAGAGCCACAGCTAAAGGGGAGACCATATCTGGATGAAAGGTCAGTCCGAATGTGCCGCTCATACTGGTTAGAAGAAAAGGGAGCCCATAAAAGAAAGCGAACAGTTGAACAATAAGCGGCGTTCCTCTAAAAAAGGAGACGTATAGCGTAACGAGCTGTCTGAGTACAGGGATGCGAAAGAGGCGAATGAAAGCAAAAACAGATCCGATCACAAGACTCACAGCCATGGAAACAAGAGCAATTAATAATGTGAAAGGAACACCTTTTAGAATATGTGGTACTTGGTCAATCGCAAATGGAATATCAATGGTTTGCATCAAATCGCCTCCTTAACGTGACAGACTGGTACGGCCTTTTACAAATTTCTTTTCAAGCAGCATGGTGACTAGTTCAATGCTCATACAAATGAGCCAGTACACAATCGCTATGATCACATACACTTCAAACATGCCGATTCCATAGTTATTTCCTAAGATGATCTTCACCTGTCCCATAATATCGATGAGTCCGATCGTAAAGGCAATCGCCGTGTCTTTCACAAGATCAATGGTGTAATTTCCGAGGTTTGGCAGGGCAATGAGAAAGGCCTGCGGGATAATGATCCTGATCAAGGCCTGTGTATCTGTCATCCCCACAATGTAGGCGGCTTCCAGCTGATCCTTCCCAACAGACGAATACGCACTGCGAAAAACTTCAGATAAATAAGCCCCCGTATGTAAAGAGAACGTCATCATCACAAATAACACACGATCCCAATGATTGATTTGAATTCCTGCTACAAGTAAAAGCTGAGGAAGCCCAAAATAAATCAAGAATAACTGAACAATTAATGGCGTACTTCGTGTAAAAGATAAATAGATAACAGCCAATTGCTTCAGCACTGGGATTTGTTTTATACGAATGCATGCAAATAAGAGCCCTATTATGATGGCGAAAAACAATGACACCGCAATAATGAGAAAAGTGAGTGGCAGGCGTTCAAGCACCTGTAAAAAAATTCGCAGCCAATCTCCAGCTGTAAACGTCATGACGCTTCCTTCCTTTCTTCATATTGATAGCCTTGCTCTGAGATGTAGTCAATATCTTGAAAGAAATCAACCCCAAACCACTTTTTCGCAAGCTTAGGTAGTGTTCCATCATCAATCATCTCTTGTGTGACCCGGTCCAAATCTGCTGCAAGCTGCTTCTCACTCGGCTGTAAGACAAGATAAATCGGCTCCTTTGACACAATGCCGCCAACTTTGACCTTTAGGTTGAGATGCTTTTGTATGGTATCGAAGGTCGAAATATTCATAAAAGCCGCATCAGACCGTCCGCTTTCAACGCGCTTTAAGTTGAGTTCATTTGAAGGGCTTTCAATGGTTGTCAGCGGAATATCTGGATCATGTTCTTCATTATATTGATTTAATATGGAACGCAATCCGCCGCTGGGACTGACAGGAGCGAGCTTTTTTGATGTCATATCATCAAGCGATTGAATATCCCGGTTTGATTCATTCACAATTAATCCTGTCATCGAATAGCCGTACGGAACTTGAGGATAAAGAAACCGTTTTTCGCGTTCAGGGTTACTGAAAAACCAATTAGCTGCCATTTCAAACTTCCCTGCGCCAACACCAATTAAATTGGATTCTTCCTCGCCAAAGATGTAATCAAAATGTATGTGTGGAAGTCTTTTTTCCACTTCATTTAAATAATCAATGTTATAGCCAATCGGTTCGTTTCGGTCATTTGTGGCTAAAAAGGGTGGATTGACCTCTGCACTCAGTGCGACTTTCACAATTTGTTTTCCATCATCTGTTGTTGTTTTCACACTGCTGCAGCCAATCAGGGAGAGGAGAATCAGAAGGACACCAGCTGTCATGAATGCTGTCTTTTGCTTCATATGTCTTCCTCCGATCCTTGCCACATTCCGCGATGAATCCTGGATAAAAATTGTTTCGTTCGTTCATGCTGAGGCTTCATGAGGACGTCTTCTGGGGAGCCTTTTTCAACGATTTCCCCATCTGCCATAAAGATCACGGTATCCGCTACGTCCTTTGCAAACGAAATTTCATGCGTCACAATGACCATCGTCATCCCTTGGCTCGCAATATCTTTGATCATTTCAAGGATTTCTCCGACCATCTCTGGGTCAAGTGCGGACGTTGGTTCATCAAACAAAAGCACCGCAGGATTCATCGCAAGAGCGCGGGCAATTCCAATCCGCTGCTGCTGACCGCCAGATAATTCACTCGGAAATGCATCCTTTTTATGAAGCAGTCCAATCCGCGCTAAAAATTGCTCTCCAACCTTTTCAGCTTCTTTTTTAGACATGTTTTGGGACACAATCAATCCCTCTGTAATATTTTCAAGTGCTCGTTTATTTTGAAACAAGTGATAATGCTGAAATACCATGGAAGATTGCTGCCTTAGTTTTAAAAGATCTTTTTTATGATATCGTTCAAATTGAATCGTGGCTTCTCCAACAGTCAGCTCTCCTTTGTCTGGAATGTCGAGGCTGTTTAAACTGCGGAGAAGTGTTGTTTTTCCTGATCCGCTCGGTCCAATAATTGCGACCACTTCACCTTCTTGTACGGTGAAATCAATGCCTTTTAACACATGGGTCTGCCCATAAGATTTATGTAGATTAGTAGCTGAGATCATAAAAGCATCACGTTCCTTTGACAGATGTACTTAATATTGATAAAATTTAACACATTAAATCCTATAAGTAAAGTGTGTTTTATTCATTCCGATTGGAAAAATGAGATATCATAGATTGTGAGAAACAGAGGAGTTGGATACGTTTTGTCTAAAGCATTATTTGTCGATACCGATTTTCAAAAAACATGGCTTAATCAGCTGGAATCTCTTCGTGAAACGATTGAACAAAACGCAAAAAAACATGATGAAGGCGCTTATTTTCCTAAACAGAATATCGAATCATTAGTAAACATGGGATATACAGCCCTGTCTCTTCCCGCTGAATATGGAGGCGGGGGTCAATCTGTAACGGATATGGTTCTATTTCAAGAAACGCTTGGCAGCATGGACGGAGCGACTGCCTTATCGATTGGCTGGCACCAAGGAGTTGTTGGTGAAATTTATGAAAAGAAACTATGGAATGAGAAGCAGCTGCAATTCTTTGCGGAAGAAGTGAAGAAGGGCGCCCTTGTCAACCGCGCTGTGAGTGAGGCGCAGACAGGCAGCCCAACAAGAGGCGGCAAGCCTGGGACAACAGCGATGAAATCAGGTGATCGCTGGGTGATCAATGGACGTAAAATTTTCACAACAATGTCACCAGCTCTCACATACTTTTTAGTCGGCGTATGGATCGAAGAAAAAGAGGCGATGGGATTCTTCTTAATTCACCGTGACACAGAAGGTGTTTCTATAGAAGAAACATGGGATGTTGTCGGCATGAGAGGAACAGAAAGCCATGATTTAATTTTAGATCAAGTTGTGGTATCAGATGATATGCTTGTTGAAGTGCAAAAAGGACCTCGGGGCGGTACGTTAAACCCTTGGATCGCCCATATTCCTTCCTGCTATTTAGGAATTGCACAAGCGGCAAGAGACTATGCTGTACAGTATGCCATCACACATTCACCGAACAGTATCAGCGGAACGATTAGTGACCTGCCGAATGTCCAAACACTGATTGGCGAAATTGATTTACTACTAAAGCAAGCACGCCACGTCATCTATTCAACGACAACATTGTATGAAAAGCCTGAGAAAAGAGAGCTGTTAATCAATGAATTCGGTGCTGTGAAGCATACAGTCGTTAATCATAGTCTGCAAGTGGTCGATAAAGCCATGCGTTTAGTCGGTGCAAAAAGCTTAAGCCTCGGCTGTCCGCTTCAGCGTTACTATCGAGATATCCGGGCTGGGCTCCATAACCCGCCAATGGATGATATGACGATTTCAAAAATTGCGAAGCAGGCCATTGAAGAGAAAAAAGAAAGCTAATATGATCAGAAAGCCGGATGAAACCGGCTTTTTTTATTTGGCAGAAAAGAGGACAAGCGTACCTTATGTCTCATCACTCAGGCATGCTACAATCGATACAAATCATAGGAAAAGGAGCGATTTTTTTGAAGAAAAAGCATATGAAATGGCTGTTTTGCACCATCATGCTGATGGCATTTTGTATCGGCCAGCCTTCATCAAGTGAGGGAACATCTCCAGCTTGGTCAGTAGATGAATTCATGAAAGACCGAGAAGGCACATTTGTCATCCAAGAAGTAAAAGAAAAATCGCCATGGGTGTATAACCAAAAAAGAGCGAATAAGCGCTTTGCCCCACAATCGACATTTAAAGTGGCAAATGCCCTCATCGGGCTCCAAACAGGCGCAGTGAGAGATGAATACGACATCAAATATTGGGACGGAGTGAAAAGAGAGATTGATAACTGGAATAAGGATCATACACTGGGCTCTGGCATGAGAGATTCAGTCGTCTGGTACTATCAAGCCATGGCACGTGACATCGGAGAAGAACGCATGAGCCATTGGGTGAAAGCCATTCATTATGGGAATGAAGACATATCTGGCGGAATCGATCAATTTTGGTTAAGCAGTACGTTGCGCATTTCTCCAGTAGAACAAGTCCATTTTCTTAAACAGCTATATGAAGAAAGTCTACCATTTGACCTATCTGTCATGAGAACCGTCAAACGAATGATGATACAAGAAGAAGAGAAACATGCCACCCTATACGGAAAAACAGGCTCCGGCTCAGGCATCGGCTGGTACGCAGGCTTCATCAAACATGAAAACAAAACCTACATTTTCGCCACAAATATCGAAGGCACCGGTCTAGAAGCAAAAGAAATTACCTATCGTATTTTGAAAAAATATCATTTGATGGAAGCATCCGTTTAGGGTGCTTTTTTATATATAAAAGGGGATATTTTGATAAGATGATGATATATGGGTTAGTTTTAGGAAAATGATAGTGATATCACATGAGAAGGAGGCTTTTTGCTTGAACCAGCCTGAGCCCTTATTTGTTCGTTCAGAAAAAGAATTCAGGTTCTATCAGAATTTAGTGGATCATGTATTTGATCAAAATAAAGGGCTGCCACAGCAAGTCTTCCGTAAGAATTTTGATTGTTTTTTGTTTCAAGAGTTTGATTGGGCATTAAGTGATGATATTTTACCAACAATCAAGGAGTTATCAAATTCAACACGTGATAGAGAATTTTTGACCGCAATCCTTAAGCCAGATCCAGTTGATTACTATTTGAAGGAGTTTGGTTATTATCATTGGCTGAAAGCGAGTGTGAACATTTCAGGTGAGGATTATGTAAATGCACTATGGATGCACCCAAAAGGTTCTATAGCTGATAATATAATTACGAACTCAAACATAGTGGTTTGGTTATCCCGTTCTTTGCAGTGGGCGATTTGGGCAGATAGAGATATGGAAATTTGTATAATAGGTATGGTATCAAAAAAAGAGTGTCCCCAAAATATTTTATTAGAAGAAGGATGGAAACCACTGGATCATCCTGATTTAGCAAGTTGGTTAGAACTGTTATTGAAAGATCAAAAAACATTCAATGAATATTTCACTCAATTGCTATCAAATTATTCGTAATGTTCATGAGGTTTGAAGTGGAGAGTATCAATGATTTGATAAAATAGCCAAAGAAATGATCATCAGTCACCCGAAGATATGAGAGGAGCATAAAGTGAAAAAATTATTTATATCCGATCCAAAAGAACTTGAACAGGTTCAATCGTTTATTCATTCGCTCGTTCACAGTACAAAAACATTCCCTGATCAAGTGTTTAAAACAAAAAAACCTCATTATTTATTTGAAGAATTTCATTGGTTGTTATCAGATGATAGCTGGGAGATGTTAAAAGGTTTAGCTTTGAAACACAGAGATGAATACATACTAATGGCTGCTTTAGATGATTCGAGATGTATGAATGATTTTTATCGGGAATTTGGTTATTATCCTTGGGTGAAAATTCCTTTAAATATAACACCAAGTGATTACCTTGATATTTTAACGGATTATCCGATACATAGCGTAAATGATAGTTTAATGAATATTGCTTCACGTGTGATATGGATTTCCCCTTCTGCGAAATGGATCATTTATGGCGAAAGGGGTTATGAGATTGGAGTATTAGCTATTCATCAATTAGAACAGATGAATAGCCAAACGTTAAAAACGTGGAGAACTTTAAATGAGGTTGTATTAGGTTGGATTTCTGTTGTATTTCCAAATCAGAAACTTCCGGAAGATTTTAGAAATGAATTCATTCAAAATTACACAAATATTGAATAATAAGGACTATATTCTTCTTAAATTTTAACCTACCTAAAAGCATTGAGAGAAAGGTGTAGTGGATCCATGAACACCAGCCAAGATAAACAAGAATTAATCAATGATTTGAAGCAGCGCTATCAATATTGTTTTCATTCCGCTTATCCAGAAGATATCGTATCTTTTGAGGAGGAAACTGGCATTTGGTCCGATGATTTTTATGAATTTTTCACACTTGTAACAGGAAGCTTAAGTTATGTGATCGATAACAAACGAATACCGAAAAAACAATTGAACGTGCTGCGTCAATCATTTGAAGAGCAATACCCTCAAATCAAAGCGTTTCAACACATCCTTGAATCGTATCCTTTATTACATTCCTACGTTCAATACCATGAAGAAACAAGAAAACGAATCATTGCACTTATACAATAACCTATGGGGGACAAACGATGACATGGTTTTTAGATGAAAAAATCCAGAAGCAAATCCCTGATTTCAATATCAACCATCTAAAGCAAATCAATGAATTTCACTATTTTAAAGAGTATAATGAACATTACGACTTAATCAACTGTATTAATCTACACATCCCATACGAATCTGCGATCCATAAAGCAGACATTTATCTGAAATTCACCAATGTCTCTTCTGTTCAAATCAAAGATTTGGAGTTAACAAACGATGACTATATTTTATTGGACATTCAGCTTTTGGATAGGGGCTGGGAAAATTTGAATTACTTTGTCGAAGACTTTGAAGAACAGTATTTTTCTTTTTATTGTCAAACGGTTCAAGTCATACAAGTCGTATCAAATGAATCGTGATAGTCTACCAACATATGCCTAAATATACTTCCCCATCCCAACACAGAAAGGTGCAATGACATTGAATCGATTCATGAAATGGCTCTTATTTGCGGCGGTCATCGCTGGTTTATTGGTATGCGCATTCTTTGTGTTCCGTTTCAACCAGCCTAAGCCGACAACCAATATCCATTATGCAGACACACAAAACAAACAGCAAACACTCGATATGTACATGCCAAAGGGCAAAGATGAAGACAAAAAGAAGAAGCATCCAGTCATGATCTATCTCCATGGCGGAGGCTGGACAGGCGGAGATAAGAATAGAGTTGCTTCAAAGGCTGATTATTTTACTGGTCAAGGGTATGCGTTTGTTTCGATGAATTACAGGCTTCACCCTGATGCCAACTATGAGCAGATGGCAGATGATACAGCAAACGCCATTAAATGGGTGAAGGATCATGCGGATGAATATCAAATTGATTCATCAAAAATCAATGTCATGGGTCACTCAGCGGGCGGTCATTTGACTGCATTGGTTGCCACAGATTCGACCTACTTAAAACGTGTGGGGCTGTCGCCAAAAGCGATCAATTCCATCGTGATTTTAGATGGACCGTTAAACCTCAATCAATTTATACAAGCCATCCCATCGTACAAAAAAGTCTTTGGCAAACAAGAGAAGAACTGGACAAAGGCATCACCTGTCACTTATATGAATCAAGCGAATGTACCGCCTGTCTATTTGGTGACGGGCTGGGAAAATCCTGAGGTGTACCGATTTGCAGAAAAACTAAATCATGATAAAGGCTCTCGGTTTGTTTTTCGGGTTCATACGTTAAGCCATAGTGATCTGAACAAATGGTTTGGATCAGACAGAGCGCCAAAAGAAGCACAAAAAATGACAGAGGCTGTGATGGCTTTTGTCAAAAAACAAAATCAATAACGAAGACCGTATGCTTGGGCAATTCATTTTGCCGCAGTATATGATAAAGCGTAAATGGTTTGAAATTAAAGGAGTGTATGTTGTTGTCATCACGAATGGAAAATAAAGTATTCAATTGCGAAAAAGAGCTGACGCTGAATATTATCGGCGGTAAGTGGAAAATGCTGATTTTATGGCACCTTGGCAGAGAAGGGACAAAACGTTTTGGTGAGTTAAAGTCGTTAATGCCTGGGATTACGCAAAGAATGCTTGTCAATCAGCTAAGAGAATTAGAGGAAGATCACATTGTGCACCGGGAGGTTTATCCTGTCGTCCCGCCAAAGGTTGAGTATTCTCTCACAGAACTAGGAGAAAGCTTAATGCCGATTTTAGAGGCGATGTATGATTGGGGAAAACAGTATCTCGACAGTAATTTTTTAAAAGATGATAAATAGAAAGACTACCGATTGTAGGCAAAGGGCTAAAATAACTTTATTTTAGCCCTTTGTCTTTACGCTGAGATACTGGCCAAAAGACAGTATCTTTTTTGTAACCATATGCGGAAAAGTATAGTATGTAAAAAAAAAGTGCGTACTTGGATTGCGTCCATCCTGTTGTTATACTCATTTCATCGTTCAAGATGCATCATCCGCGGAGCTCTTGAAGATGAGATGAAAAACGGGAGTGAAAGTTGATGAAATTACAATTAGCATTAGATTTAGTGAATATACCAGAGGCAATTGAGCTGATCAAAGAAGTAGAAGCATCCATTGATGTGGTCGAAATTGGGACACCTGTTGTGATTAACGAAGGGCTTCGTGCTGTAAAAGAAGTCAAGAAGGCTTTTCCGAATTTACGTGTACTCGCTGATCTGAAGATTATGGATGCTGCCGGCTATGAAGTGCAGCAGGCATCCGAAGCTGGAGCAGATATCGTCACCATTCTTGCAGCGGCAGAAGATATGTCCATTCAAGGAGCGGTGAAAGAAGCGAAAGCAAGAGGAAAACAAATTTTAGTTGATATGATTGGCATCAAAGATATCGCAGGCCGGGCAAAAGAGCTGGATGCGCTTGGAGTCGATTATATTTGTGTGCATACAGGCTATGACCTGCAAGCGGTTGGTCAAAACTCATTTGCTGACCTTATGACAATTAAACAAGTCGTCAAGCAGGCAAAAACAGCGATTGCAGGCGGAATTAAGCTTGATACGTTACCTGAAGTTGTGAAATTAAACCCTGATTTAATCATTGTCGGCGGCGGTATCGCAAGCCAGGACAATAAAGCAGAAGTAGCGGCAAAAATGAAGCAGATGATCGCACAATCATGAAGACCAGCGACTATGTGAAGGCCATTTTAAATGAGCTTTCTGAGCATTCGCCAGCCATTCAAGACGAACAAGCAGAGCGCCTGGTCACAAGTATTTTATCTGCACAAAAAGTCTTTGTGGCAGGTGCAGGCAGGTCTGGTTTGATGGGAAAATCGTTTGCGATGAGACTTACGCATATTGGCGTCAAGGCTTATGTCATTGGAGAAACGAATACGCCTTCTTTTACCAAAAAGGATCTCTTGATTGTGGGGAGCGGCTCTGGCCGCACAGAGTCTTTGCTTGTCCTTGCAAAAAAGGCAAAAGCAATTGGCGGAAAAGTGGCAGCGTTCACGCTTTCTGCTGAGTCACCTTTAGCTGATCTATCGGATGAAGTCATCTTATTGTCAGGTGCACCGAAGGATCAACAGGAAGGAAGTCATCATACCATTCAGCCAATGGGTTCACTATTTGAGCAGCTACTTCTTTTGACTTACGATGGGGTCATTTTGCGGTTAATGGAAATGAAAGAGCTCGATACACATACAATGTACGGTCACCATGCAAATTTAGAATAGTCATTTTCAACGCCTTTCCTTTCTTAAAAGGAGAGGCTTTTTCATTTCAATCAAGCCCAGAATCTTGACATAACCGATTTGATGTAACTATAATAGTTACATCGTTAAAGAAAAAGCGTAAACACGGAAGGAAGATGAACATGAAAGTACAAATTTGGTCAGATATCGCCTGTCCTTTTTGTTATATAGGAAAAAAACAGCTGGAAACAGCGCTAGAACAATTCCCAGAGAAGGACCAGGTAGAGATAGAGTTTAAAAGCTTTGAGCTTGATCCACATGCACCTGCTCAAGTCGATTATGACGTTCATGATATGCTCGTCAAAAAATATGGCATGAGCCGCAGCCAGGCCATGGCGATGAATGAGCAGGTGAAGCAGGCCGGCAAAGAGAAAGGAATCGATTTTCAATTTGATCCGCTCGTGTTGACAAACACCTTTGATGCTCATCGATTGGCGCAATATGCTGGTCAAATGGGGAAAGGCGATTTTGTCATGGGAGAACTGTTTCAAGCATATTTTACAGATGGAAAGCATGTTGGTGATCGTCAAACCCTTTTACAAATTGCAGAAAAAGCAGGTCTTGATGAGAAGGAAGTACAGCAAGTTTTGGGCAGCGAAGCATTTGCCGATCATGTCCGAAAAGATGAACAAGAAGCGAGACAGCTTGGTATCAATGCTGTTCCGTTTTTCTTGATCAATGACAAGTATTCAGTTGCAGGTGCGCAGCCGGCCGATACGTTCCTGCGCGCACTTGAAACAGCTTGGACAGAGGAAGCAGCTCAAGCAGAGAAAGCGTCTGCCAATTCATTTGAAGCAGCATGTGCAGATGGCGTATGTGCGGTGCCTACCCCTAAAGAAGAAGTGTAATAGGCAAGTTCCCTATCTTTCTAAAAGATGGGGATTTTTTCTTGTTTTAATATAAAGGTTGCTTTATACTTAAGTTATCTTAATTATGAAGGTGATAAAAGTGACATCCAAAACAGCTATGATTCAAGAGCTAAACAATATCGAAGCCCGCATCCATCAAAAGCTCCGATTAGAGTTTGAAGAATTATTTGTAGATGAGTTAACCGATAAGCAGCATATTGTACTGAATTTTATTGAGCAGAAAGGGGGAAGTTCTCCTATTCAAATTGCCCAGCAATTAGGCATCACTCAAAGTGCAGTGAGTCAATTGTTAAACACGCTTGAAAAAAAAGAATGGATTCGCCGCAGCATTAACCCGAATAACCGGAGGGAATTGCATGTTGAACTTTCTGAGAAGGCAAAAACGTACCTTGAGAATATGCGAAAGGTAGAGCTTGCGATTATTGAAAAATATTATTCAGCATTATCCTTCGATGAGATCTCCACATTGACATCGATTTATGAAAAGCTTGATCAATTGATCCCACATCAAAACGAAGAGAAAGGATGAGAATGAATGACGCTCAAACAAGAAGTACAGAAAATCGCTTCCTCTTATACAGAGAAAAAGAAGGAGGCGCTGCTTGTGATCGGACTGATTCATCAAGGGGAAACGCATGTCTTTCATTTCGGGGATCACCCTATACAAAAGCGAGTGCAGCCAGAGGATGTCATTTTTGAGATTGGCTCGATTTCAAAAGTCTTTACGACAAGTATATTGGCAAGCATGATGCAAAAAGGGCAGATGAAACTCGATAATTCGATTTCTCTGTATTGTCCTCACATTCGAAAGAATCACCCCATTCAAATAGAGCAGCTGGCAACCCATACGTCTGGTCTTCCTCCGCATCGTCTTCTTAGAGATTTGCAGCTATGCTTCCTTCCTAAAGTGAGAAGAGATATATTCTGTCAGTATTCACTCGATGAATTAATGAAACTGTTAAATTCGAAAAAGTGGAATCAGCCAAAAAGCTTTCCATCTCGTTATTCCAATGTGGGTATGGGTCTGCTTGGTTTAATCATGGGCTGGTCTCGTCACAAAACATATGAACAGCTATTGATGGAATATATCGTGGATGAGCTTCATCTATCAAGTACCTTTATTACGATTAAGGATAATGTAGAAGCAAAGATGATCTTAGGGCATCGGGAAAATGGAAAAGAGGTTCCGCCGCTTCATATGCTTGACTATCAAGGAGCTGGCGCTATTCGCTCGACCATCACAGATTTATTGTCATTTCTCTCTAGCCATCTACACGCAGATGCGGATTCTTTTTGGAAAATCACGCATGAACCAAGACGGGATATGGGCAGGAACATGTCAATGGGACTCGGCTGGGTCATCGATGACACAGGACTCATTTGCCATAATGGGGCGACGTCTGGATTCTCCAGTTTCATGGGCTTCCGCCCGCATTCAAAAACAGGCGTGGTCGTTTTATCCAACTACCGTAATCGAATCACGCAAGACTCTCTCGATCGTATAGCGTATGATCTGCTGGATATGCTGGAATCTAAAATAAAATGAGCCACTTGGAGTAGGGGCTCATTTTATTCGTTTGATCGTTTCACCTGGAACCAATTCAGGCTCGTAAAACGTTTGATCAGGGAGATTCTTTTTTCCTTGTACTTTTTTAATCATCCAGTCTGCTGCATCACGGCCCATTTGCTCCTGAGGATGGGTCAGTGTTGTCAGCTTCACATGGGCATTTTTCTGGGCGATATATGAATTATCCTGTCCAATAATCGAGAGATCATCTGGAATGGACAGCCCGATTTCGCTGCATACATTGGCTACTTCTAAACCCACCTCATCGTTATAGCAAACAAGGGCAGTCAGCTCATGCCTGTGCGCCATCAGGAATGTGGAAATTTGCTCCCCTAAATGCTGCTTCGATTCTGTATCGAAAAAAAGCACATGCTCAGGCAGGAAATTAAGCTTCGCTTCACCTAGCGCCTGAATATAGCCCTTCATCCGATATTTTCCCTGTAAATCATCTGTTTTTGAAATAAGCCCAATTTGCTGATGTCCAGAGGTGATCAGCTCTTTTGTGGCTAAATAGCTGGACTTCACATCATCCAAACAGAGAAAAGGAACCTCTAACTGCTCATAATAGGCATTGATCATAATGAGCGGTACATCCTGTTCTTTAAAGGATAAATAGTACGAGATGTTTGGGTTATATAAATTGCTTTTCGTCGGCTCGACGATAAGTCCGTCCACACCAAACGACAGCATCATTTCAAGCGCTTTTTTCTCCTGCTCAACATCGTTATTTGTGCTTGCCAGTAATAAAGAATAGTTCTCTTCGTTTAAACGGCTTTCAATGCCCCGAATGATAGAAGGAAAAATGTAATCGGATATGTATGTTGTAATGACACCAATCGTTTTCATATGTGCATGTCCCGCAGGTTTTGTTTGATATTGATTGGTCACAAATGTGCCTGAACCTTTTTCGCTGCGCAAAAATCCTTCGCTGGACAATTCCAAAATGGCTTTTCGAACTGTATGTCTGCTCACTTGATACATGTCTTGCAGGCTTGATTCGGTTGGAATACGCTCCCCGATCCGATAATCCCCTGTGAGTATTTTGCTTTTTATATCATCAATAATGATCTGGTACTTCTTTTTCATCGTTTCACTTCTTTCTCAGTTGATCATCTACTCGGATTGAGAAGAAATTGTATGGACATATTTTAACATGGTTGTCGGATCAAAAACAGGCGCTTCCCTTTTCTGTTATGACCCCTTCAGAAAAAATGAAAGTTTTTGTCGCATTATGTATGTACAACTATATTTATTATTGACATATGTACGTACAAATATTATATTGTGATTGTACCAGAGAATCAATGAATCTAGAAAAAGAAAATTGAAACCGCTATCAAAAATGGGGGTGAACGTAGAGTGGATCACAAAGAGACGGCCAAAGCCTTGAAAGAAGGACGGACATCTTTAGGCATTGAATTTGGTTCAACACGAATTAAAGCGATTTTAATAGATGAGGAATTTCAGCCAATTGCACAAGGTGCATATGAATGGGAAAGTTTTCTCCAAGATGGAATATGGACGTACAACTTAATTGATATCATTACAGGTCTGCAAGTGGCGTATCGAGAGATGAAAGAACAGGCCGAGCAAAAGTATGGTGTGACCATTCAAACCATTGGCTCAATCGGGGTATCAGCGATGATGCATGGCTATGTGGCATGTGATCATACAGGAGAGGTTCTCGTTCCGTTCCGAACATGGCGGAACGGAACGACTATCGAGGCGAGTCAAAAGCTGACAGACGTATTTCAATTTCATATTCCAGAAAGATGGAGCATAGCCCATTTGTATCAAGCGGTATTAGAAGAGGAAAAACATCTATCCCGATTAGAATATATGACCACTTTGTCTGGATATATTCACTTGCTGTTAACCGGAAAGCAGGCCATTGGTATTGGCGATGCGTCAGGTATGTTCCCAATTGACGAACAAACGAAGGACTACAATGAAGAAATGCTCCAGCAATTTGAAGCATTGATTGCAGAAAAAGGCTATCCGTGGAAGCTCCGGCACCTTCTGCCGCGTGTTTATTTAGCAGGCGAAGAGGCAGGCATGTTAACGGCAGCAGGAGCAGCCATTTTGGATCAAGGAAAACATTTGCAGCCAGGCATTCCATTTTGCCCGCCGGAAGGTGACGCTGGAACGGGAATGGTGGCGACAAACAGTGTAGAAAGACGGACCGGGAATATTTCTGTTGGGACGTCGGTTTTTGCCATGATTGTGCTGGAGCAGGATCTAAAAGGTGTGTATCCAGAAGTGGATCTTGTCACGACGCCGGATGGACTGCCAGTTGCCATGGTTCATGCGAATAACTGTACAAGTGACCTAAACGCTTGGATGAATATATTCAGAGAGGCATTTGAAGCACTTGGCCTGCAAGTGGAGTCAGAAAGGTTATACGAATCCTTATTGCAGCAAGCTTTAAAAGCAGATCGAGATGGCGGCGGACTCTTAAGCTATGGCTATTACTCTGGTGAAAATATTACGAGACTGCCAGAAGGAAGACCTCTTTTTGTCAGGTCTCCTGAAAGCCGCTTTAACCTCGCTAATTTCATGCGCACCCATTTGTTCTCTGCTTTTGGTGCTATGAAAATAGGTATGGACCGGTTAAAGGAACAGGAACATGTAGTGATTGACCGCTTACTAGGGCATGGGGGATTATTTAAAACACCGCTCGTTGGACAAAAAATGGTTGCCGCAGCGCTGGATACACCTGTATCAGTCGTTTCAACAGCGGGAGAAGGCGGTGCATTTGGGATGGCTGTCCTTGCTTCATATATGGTCCATCAGCAGCAGCAAACATTGGCTGAATTTCTCACCCATCGCGTATTTGCCCATACATCAGAAGAACTCATGGAGCCCGATCCACTCGATGTCAAAGGCTTTAACGAATTTTTAAAGCGCTATCAAAATGGTCTTGCGATTGAAGAAGCAGCGGTAGCGCATCTCATGCCAAAGAAAGGAGTGACGACGGTATGCTAGATCGCTTAAAAGAAGAAGTGTATCAAGCAAATTTAGATTTGCCAAAATACGGACTTGTGAAATTTACATGGGGTAATGTCAGTGCATGTGATCGTGACAGTGGTTTGTTTGTGATTAAGCCGAGTGGCATAGCGTATGACCAACTATCAGCAAAAGATATGGTCGTGGTGAACTTTGATGGTGAAGTGGTGGAAGGAGAATTGAGCCCTTCGTCAGATACAGCTACACATGCAGTTCTTTACAAACACTTTGAGGAAATTGGCGGCATTTCACATAGCCATTCCATGTGGGCAACCGTTTGGGCGCAGGCAGGACTTGATTTACCAGCAATGGGCACAACACATGCCGATACATTTTACGGCGCCGTTCCGTGCGCTCGTTTTCTAACAGAAGAAGAAGTCAATCGGGGTTATGAGGTAGAAACGGGCAAGCTGATCATCGAAACGTTTGAGAAAAGAAACCTAGATGTGATGGCGGTGCCGGGTGTATTGCTTCAAGGGCATGGTCCATTTACATGGGGGAAGGATGCTAAAAGTGCGGTCACAAACAGTGTGATTTTAGATGAAGTCGCCAAGATGAATCTTTTTGCCAAGCAATTGAACGAATTTGCTGAGCCATTGCCGCAGCGAATTTTAGATAAACATTACTTAAGAAAACATGGAAAGCATGCGTATTACGGACAAAAACCTTCAAGATAAAGAAACGAGGGATATTTATGTTAACAAGCCTGAAAAAAGAGTTTTGGTTTATCGTTGGGTCACAGCATTTATATGGTGATGAAGCACTGCAAAAAGTAAAAGCAGATGCACAAAAAATGACGGATGCTTTAAATGAGAGCGGTTTACTTCCTTATCCAGTGATCTTGCAGGACCTGGCTGTCAGTGCCGATCAAATCACAAAGCTTATGAAAGAGGTCAATTATCGCGATGAAGTTGTCGGTGTGATGACGTGGATGCATACTTTTTCTCCAGCAAAAATGTGGATACGCGGCACCAGTCTTTTGCAAAAGCCTCTTTTGCATCTTGCTACACAATATTATGAAAAGATTCCATGGGACACGATCGACATGGACTATATGAATCTCCATCAATCCGCACATGGAGACAGAGAATATGGCTATATTAATGCACGTTTAAATAAACAAAACCAAATTGTGACCGGTCATTGGTCAAAGCCGGAAGTGCAGCAGCAAATTGCGGATTGGATGGATGTTGCGGCTGCCTATCATGAGAGCTTTCACATCAAAGTAGCCCGGTTTGGTGACAACATGCGGCATGTGGCTGTGACAGAAGGCGATAAAATCGAAGCACAGATTCAATTAGGATGGACCGTTGACTACTTTGGAATAGGCGATCTCGTCGAATATGTAAATGCAGTAGATGACGAAGAGGTAGATGCATTATTTGCTGAGTATTTAACGCAATATGATGTGAATTATGGAACGTATTCAGTTGAAGAGTGGGAAAAAAGTGTCAAGGTGCAGGCGCGATATGAGATCGCCATCAAACGTTTCTTAGATGAAGGCGGCTATAATGCCTTTACAACAAACTTTGAAGATTTACATGGGATGAAGCAGCTGCCTGGACTTGCGGTACAGCGACTGATGGCAAAGGGCTACGGCTTTGCTGGGGAAGGTGATTGGAAAACGGCCGCACTGGACCGCTTATTAAAAGTGATGAGCCATCATCAATCCACTGGTTTTATGGAGGACTACACATATGAAATGACGTTTGGAGAGGAAGCAGTGCTGCAATCTCATATGCTGGAAGTAGATCCAGCGCTCGCCCATACAAAACCTGTCATTGTCGTGTCTCCACTTGGAATTGGAAACCGGGAAGATCCAGCACGTCTTGTGTTTGATGGAAAAGCAGGCGAGGGTGTCGTTGTCTCTATAGCGGATTTTGGAACACATTTCAAATGGCTCATACAAGAAGTCGAAGCCTTTGAGCCAGAGGAAGCAGCACCTCATTTACCAGTTGCGCGTGTATTGTGGAAAATCAAACCGAATTTTCAGGATGGCGTCAAAGCATGGATTAAAGAAGGCGGGGGCCATCATACAGTCGTGTCTCTCAATTTAAAGGTTGATCAAATTGTTCACTTTGCAAAGCTAGCCAATGCAGAATATGTGGTTTTATAGAAGGGGGAAAGGTCTTCTACTGGTTACAGTAGAAGCATCGGGTGAAATGAAAGCGGTTAATTAAGTGAGGGGGTCATCCACTTGGAGAAAAAAGTGTCAAGCAAATTTATCTTCTTTTTCGGGTCCTTTGCAGGCATCTTATTTGGATATGATATTGGGATTATTGCAGGGGCAGAGGGACATATTCAGGAAGAATTTCAGCTCAGCCCATTATGGCTTGGAATCGTTGTCTCTTCATTAATGGGCGGGGCCATCATTGGCTCCATCTTAAGCGGTCTCTTAGGGGATAAATTTGGCCGCAGAAAACTCATTTTGGTCTCATCCGTGATCTTTTTTGTCGGGGCGATCGGATCAGCTGTCGCACCAGAAGAGATTTCACTCACCATCGCTCGAATCTTTTTAGGGACAGCAGTAGGAACAGCTTCATCTTTGGTTCCTGCTTACATGTCTGAAATCGCTCCTGCTAAAATCCGCGGGAAATTATCTGGGCTCAATCAGCTCATGATTGTAACGGGTCTATTGCTCAGCTATATTGTTGCGTTTGTGTTTGAGCCCATCCCGGACAGCTGGCGCTGGATGCTGGGAAGTGCCGCTTTATTTGCGATCGTGCTTTATATTGGCATGCTGAAGCTTCCTGAATCTCCGAGATATTTGATTAAACACGGAATGGCTCATAAAGCACGGGAAGTATTAGGATCACTGCGTTCTTCCCGTGAAGAAATCGAATCAGAAATGCAGGAAATTTTAGAAGTCGCCAAAGAAGAACGCTCGGGGATTCGTGAATTGTTTCAAAAGAAATTCCGAATGGCTCTTTTCATTGGGGTTGGAATGGCAACCCTTCAGCAAATTCAAGGCGCGAACTCCATTGTCTATTATGCAACGAGTATCGCTCGGAATGTAGGTCTTGCGCCGCAGGTCGCCGCAGGTTTTACAGTCATTGTCGGTGTCATTTTCGTCGTCACGACCGTGATCTTTTTACAATTTGTTGACCGCTTCGACCGCCGAACGATTCTCACCGTAGGGGGATCGGGCATGGCCCTTTCTTTCTTTGCTCCAGCCGCATTAGGGGCACTTGGCGTTAGTGAAGGAATTTTAAACTGGGTGACATTGATTTCACTTTGCTGCTTTATTTTGTGCTATGCCTTCTCGTGGGCACCGATCACTTGGATCATCATCGGCGAAATCTTCCCGCTTTCTGTCAGAGGCATCGGAGCAGGTATCTCTTCTGCTTTTAACTGGACCGGATCATTAGCAGTTGGACTTGTTTTCCCTATTCTGGCTGATCAATTCAGCTTTGGGGTCATTTTCTCCTCATTCGGAGTCATCTGCTTAATCGGGCTGTTATTCACCCGATTTGTGCTAGTCGAGACAAAGGGAAGAAGTTTAGAGCAAATCGAAACCGATATGGCTGCACGTGTATAAATTTAAGAAAACCATCTATCCCATGTGGGTAGATGGTTTTTTACTCAAGCGTTTGTTTGAGCTCATTTGGCAGTAAATCAATCAATTGATCATAGGAAGACAAATCCAGCACTTCAAGCAGTGCGTAATATTTCGCGTAAATTTCAGTCAGCTGATCAGGATGGTTTGTTTGATATTGATTCAGATGTAATTGAGTTAGTTCAAGTGCAATGTCTAGCTTGTTTCGTTCGAATGGCTGTGTCGTGTTGATCATATCGTTCACCTCTTATTTGATAATGAGTGGAAAAAATGCATTGAATAAAAAGAGCTGATGTTTTGTTTTCATGGATGACCTGTCTTCGTAAGATATCATTTGTATAATATGTTAAAATTGTCCTTTTGTAAAGAAAGAGAAAACGAGGTCGATAGTGGATTTTTTTAAAAATAGACAAGCATCTAATCACGAAAGGTGCCTCTGACATACGATAGAGTGTAAGTGAAAGACAACTTGAAGGGGTGTTGAGATGAGCCGAAATCGATTAGATGATTTCTTCTTTGGACCTCGCAGAGGAAACCAAGGAGGAGACGAAACGGTTGTTTTCCCCACACGTCAAATTGTCAACACAAGAACGAATGAACAAACGATCAGAAAAATTCATCCAACGCATATCACAAACGTCAATAAAAACATCAAAAGAATCGAAAACTACTATCCTGTCACTGAATCGACTCACAACGAGTATATTGTAGAAGAATACGATTGCGGCAGTGATATCAAAAACCCTTGCTGCCGTCCGGTGAAGCGCTGTAAGTGGTAATGAAGGGGGCATCCTTTTATGGGATGCCTTTTTATATTCAGAAATAAAATTTTGATCAAAATCTCCTTTCAAGATAAAATTAGAAGTATCCATCATTCTTTTGGAGGCGGTTTTCTGAATATTCGATTGTTAACACCAGATGATGCTGAAGAATATGCAGCACTCAGACTAGAAGCACTGCGATTAAATCCAGAGGGTTTTGCGATGAGCTATGAGGAAGAGCAAATCAATACAAAGGACAAATATAAAGCGCGTTTTGCTTCGGCCCAATCTATGTGGACTTTTGGCGCTTTTCATCAAGGGCAGCTTGTGGGGGCAGTCACGCTCATCCAAGAAACCTTGCAGAAGTTAAAGCACCGAGCGAATCTGACAGCGATGTATGTAACACCTAGTGCCCGCGGAGAAGGAGCAGGCCAGGCCTTGATGACAAAAGCTCTTTCCTTTGCGCGAGAACGGCAGGATATCGAGCAAATGTATTTATCAGTGGTGACAACTAATCACTCAGCCAAGCGCCTCTATCGCTCCGTTGGATTTGAGTCGTACGCTGTCGAAGAAAAAGCGCTAAAATGGGCTGATACATATGCAGATGAGGAAAAAATGGTTTTATTTTTATCATAGTCTGGAGGAGATAGAAGTGGATCAACAGGCCATGCGTATCATATTAGCAGCAGGACCCAATAGTGAGCTGGAATCTTTTGCCCTGCGTGCAGCACTTGAAAACTTCGGCGTGAAAGTCGATATGCATTGGATCGGAAGACCGAATGATCTGATTCATGTGTTATCTGGTAGAGCTAGAGGTGAAATAGATTACCTTCTTTTATCGTTTCACGGTGAAGAAGGAGCATTTATCATGCCTGAATTAGGGGAAGATGTTTACGAAGATGAGGAGCCTAGAGATACTGCCTTTGGAGTGGATGAAATCAAGCGGTATGCCTCCTTAAAAGGAGTTCATGTCATCTCTACAGGCTGCACACTAGGAGAGAAAAATTTAGCAGATGCTTTCTTAGAGTCAGGAGCTACATCTTATACGGCACCGGACGATTACATCGATGGGAATGCAGCATTTATTTTTGTGCTGACCATGCTGTACGAGCTCATGAACAATACAAAGACGGTCAGAGCGGCATTTGATCGAGCGCGTTCCATTGATGAAGAAACGAAATTATTTCAACTATATATGCAAAAGTAATCAAAGGACTGAGAAATCAAGTCCTTTTTTTATTCCTCTCTAAAAATGTGTCGAAAATGTGACAGTTATGTGATTTGCAAACTAAAAAGGGTGCATGCAAAGTCTATCCTACAAACACACGTCATTCAGGCATGACGGCATCACGAGAGGAGAATCATTGTGTCAATGAAATGGAAAGTCAGTCTCGTCCTATGCGGACTTGCGATGATCATCGGAATCGCTGCGTTTTATCATAATCAGCAGGCAAGCGGGACAGAGAAGAAGAAGGTAGAACCAGATGCGAGCTATAAAGAAGTTGAAATTGTGACCCTCGTGAATGACGGGAGATACTTGAGATATGCTGTGAACTATCCTGTGTTTCATCAAAAAAAGCTAGATCAAGAGATGAAAAGATTTGCAGAAACAGCGCTGGACAAATTCAAAACATCGTTTAGTGAAGCAAGTGATGTCGATGAAGATCATCGATACGAATTAAACATAGATTACGAGATTACTCATTATGCCAAACAAACTGCTGCGATCAAATTCAATACATATGAATTGAAAGGCGGAGTAAAAGGCGCACAAGAAACGAAGATATTCAATTTTGATTTCAAGAAACAGCAGTTTTTATCAATTGATGATCTATTTTTATCAAAGAAAAAAAGTCTGCAAAAACTGTCTCAAATGACATTTGAGGAGTTGAAAAAAGATCGCTCTCTTACTGAAAACGAGCATTTGCTCAAACAAGGAACGTCTCCTAAGGCAGAGCATTATCAGTATTTTGCCATCAAAGATCGTTTTATTGAATTTTACTTTCCAGCAGGGCAAATTGCACCAGTCAATCAAGGCCCTCAAGTGCTGGCGATTAAGAAAACACTGCTTAAAGGCATGTTAAAGCCAGAATACATCAATAAAGAAAAGAACAAAAACGAGAAAAAAGAACCGATCGCAAAAAGAAAGATCGTAAAACTGCCAAAACAGGGAGTATTCAACCCAAATCAAAAAGCCATTGCCCTTACATTTGATGATGGACCAAATCCATCAACGACCTCAAAAATCTTAACAGCTTTAAAAGAAAACAAAGGACATGCGACATTTTTTGTATTAGGAAGCAGGGTTCAATATTATCCTGATATGCTGGGTGAAATCAGAAAAGGTGGAAATGAAATCGGAAATCATTCCTATAACCACCCTTTACTCACAAGACTGCCATTAAAACAAGCTATCAAACAAGTAGAAGATACACAGCAAATCATTGAAAAAGCAGGCGGGTTCACACCGACTCACTTTAGACCGCCATATGGTGGAACAAACAGTCAGATCAACGCGGCTGTCAACATGAAAGTCACACTTTGGGACGTAGATCCTGAAGACTGGAAATATCGAAACAGCCAATACGTCGCCAACTACATTCTCACACATGCGTCTAGTGGAGAAACCGTCTTAATGCACGATATCTATGACACTTCTGCAAACGCGGCTGTCACGATCATCAAGGAATTGACCAAACAAGGATATCAATTACTAACAGTATCGGAGCTTGAGCAGTGGAAGGAAGCACAAACTGATTAATTTGGAATAAAAATTAGCATTTTTGATGTTTATTAGCTTATATGATTTTGTGCTTAATTATATTTAGTTCAAAAGTTTCTATCAATTAGAACTCCTTTTGAAATAAAATATACTTGTATAAATAAATTTTAAAGATTTATTTTATTCTTACTTTTTTACTTAGAAAACATTTCTAAATTTTGTGTTGTAATTTCATTATAAGATATGTTAAATTGTAATTATATTGAAAAAAATATAAAATATGGGAGTGTTTTCAGTGTTTAAAAAGTTTTTACTTATTTCTTTGAGTTTGTTTATTATGTTTAGTGTTTTTTCTAGTTCACTAGAAGCGAAAAACACTTCAACAAAGACAGTAAATGAACTTTGGGAAGAAAAAGATTTCAAAGCAGCAGAAGTAATTATGAAACACCTAGATACTTATACTGATAAGAATGGATATAAGATTATAAGAGTTTTAAAGAAGAAGACTTTAGACAAAGAACTTGCTAATTTAGATTATCCGATGACTTCTTCTCAATTAGTGTCTTATGTTGAAAATTTCAATGAATTAATTAATGATGATAAAAAATTATCAGAGTTCACTAAGAATGTATCTAATGAACTTTCTAGTTTAATAAATAAAGATACAAATAGCGAAATTAGTGTTAAAGGTGCTATTTCATGCAGTAATGTACTAGGGGCTATTGGATTAATTCATGCAGGCTCATATACTGCTGCTGCTCTTGCTCTAGGAATTACAGGTGGACTTTCTGCTTCTATTCCGTTTATCATATCTACTGCATATTATTTAGGAAGCACGCTTTGTAAATAATATTAAAATTAAAAAAGGGATTGGATATAATGAATTATCTTAAGAAGTTTTATTTTTCTTATATTTTTTTAGGTATAACTATTATATTATTTTCCCGTGCATTCAGTGGTGAAGATAATGGAATGTATTTAACTATTATTTTTCTGTTTCTTGCAAATTTCACATGTTTTGCGTCAGAATATCTTTTAATTAAATATTTTGAAGAAAAAAAACAATTTAAATTTCAAAAACGAAATGAATTTCTGCAACATAAACAAGTGCGGAAAGGGTATGTAATATTTATTGGAAGTCAAATATTCGCTACATTAGTTATATTCTTTGCTTTTAAAATGGTATTCTAAATATGGGTAATAGAGGGGGCTTTTGCCCCTTTTTATTATCTAAATTTTCGATTTAATTTCACTGAAAATTAATAGATTAAAACTCTTTTGTTTTTTCAATGCTTTCCTTCAAACTTTTCCTCATTTTTTCTCCCTCTATAATGACATGAAATATTTCTATAAGCTTAGTTACACAATCGGGTACACATCTTCAAGTTGTCCCAATCTCTTTTCTTTAATTCAAGTGCATATAGGATGTAGATTTATAGCTCAATATTGATTTTGTTTTTCTCAATTCTTCATTTTACTTATCTAAAAAATTTAATTAATTGAAATTAAGTTGCCTCTAAAGTATGACTGAAAGGGTAGAGTATTTGAGGCAGAGGAGCATCCATTTTTTGAGTATTTAAATGTATCAGGTTTGGTTTTCATTATTGTTGTTGGGATCCATGAGGTGAGTGAGAAGCATTAAAAGTATCATAGGCCTATGATGACCTTCTTTGCCGAAATCATTGACGGCCAGATGAACATTCTAGATCCGGATCAGGATATTGAAGAAGTAAAATGGGTCAGCACTCAAACCTTTCAAAAGCTAAACCCAAAGCTATATCACATGCTAAAATTAAACCAACAAACACAAGCTTTTTATGATTTTGAGGGGAATAGAACAATTGGTTAAATCCAAATTGATATAGGCATGAAGGAGCGATATTGATGTTTTTATACTACGGGCCTACAGGAGCTCCAGTAGAAAATCCGGGAGAAAAATTCATGAAAAAGATCTTCTTTCAGGAGGGTGAAGAGTATTGGAAACAAGGTAACGGGGAATCTTCCATTGAGATAGAGGAAGATTGGGAATGCGAGACTCTAGTTTTCTTTTATACTGAGCAGTATGGATTCTTTATCATCAGATATCCAGATTGTTTAGTCCCTTTTCAAAAGGTAGAAAAGATCGAAACGATCGAGCATTTCATAGCAGGATCACCATTGTATGTGCCATCGTGCAGCTATGTCGACCGTCATCAGGCTTATCAAATCGTCCAATACTTTTTGACGACAAAAACGGTACCTGATTTTGTTGATTGGGTTGAGTTGAGGAATATTGATTTTCAGCAAGATATGAAAGTTAAGGGAGCAAGATAAAAGTGTGTACAGATGAAAGAATACATAGGTTAGATGAGAGTATGCATGTACATGTAGGATATTATGAACAAGGTTGTGATTATGAAGGCGTGTTTTTTAAGAGTTTAGAAACAGGAAGATGGTTATTGTTTTTTGATCAAAAAAGTTACGGGTTGAATCTCTTAAAGAGTTATGAGGAATACGATCATTTAGGCTTATTCATTGGGGAATATTCAATTGAAGATGCTCAAATCGAAGAGAAAGGTCAGCAATTATTTGAGTGCTTTTTAAAAGAAAATGGCATAGTGGAATAAATGAATGGATCTTTAACTGACCTTACTTTTCATAAGAATGTACTGATTTTAACTTTCTACCGATAAAATTAGCAGATACAGGTGTTAATTCTTTTTCTCTTGCCCAAACAGAAAGTTGACCGATATGGTGAATTTCGTGGGCAATTATATGATGTAATATTTCATTTTTAGTGTATTCATCTTCATCCCAAGGAACTGTTACTATTCGATCTTGTTTTTCATCTAAATGAAACTTTAAAATTTCAACGATTTCATGTCGTAAAGTCATTGAGAGTGTTTTTACTTTCGCCAGAGTCTTGTAATCATCAAAATCTAATACCACGTCTTCTTTACCCTGAATACCACGAATCCAACTATATTCAACATCAATAATGTGAAAAAGAGTGTATAAAATACTCCCTACTCCACCTATGCAGTCTTTTAACAACTCTTCTGTTGTTAGTTGATGACACCAGTTAACCCATTCGTCTCTAACCTGCCAGTTGTACTCAAAAAACTTAATCATTATGATCACTCCAAAGTTAAATTGTTTGTTTAATTACTGCTATCTCTTAAAGATATTCTTGTTGGATTAAACGACACAATGTACATGATCTGGTGTCAGTTTAGAAACAATCATACTATCAACCTTGTTTTCATAACATGACCCTTGGAAACTGTTACGTTTATAGGGTCTCTTGCAGCAAGTTGTTCTTTTGGGTAAGCGGTAGTTTATCAATGTGTTTTAACAAATTACTAAACGCCTTCCTCATACTTCTAATATCCCGAATGTTTGTTCTTGTATTGATTATACTAAGCTTTCTGACAGGTATCAAATATCAACATTTACTTTTAACAGAGCCTTTTTCTCTTCAAAAAAATTGATTAGCAAGAATACACGAAGCATCATATTTTATTTTTTCGTATTTAAATTTTTTAAGTATTAATGCAGAATACAATACTTATATGCAAATCGCTTTGCCATCATTTCCTGCAGTACTCTAAATAGTGGAGCATAATGAATTGATTTCCTTCATGCCTTAGTTCATGACCAAAACCTTGCCACTGTCCTTGAGGGCTAAGGCGGCAGCTATTATCAAAAGAAATGCAGAGAGACAGTAGCTTAGTGCCGAAATCAAAAACAGACCTCGCGAGGTCTGTTTTTGTTAGAAGTTAGGGAAATCCATTTTCACTTCCCCTTCTCCCGCTTTCGTTTCTCCTTCTCCGCCCGGTAAAACTCATGAAACATCTTCATCAGCGCGCGCTTCTCAATACGTGACACATAGCTCCGCGATATCCCGAGCTCCTTGGCTATTTCCCGCTGCGTTTTTTCTTTCTTTAAATCAAGGCCGAACCTGCCGACGATGACTTCTTTTTCTCGGCCGTCGAGAATGTCGATATACTCTTTTACTTTTTCAAGCTCCATGTTGAGCTGAATGGTATCGATCACATCTTCATTTTCAGATTTTAAGACATCGATTAATGAAATTTCGTTGCCTTCTTTATCCTGACCGATGGGATCATGCAAGGAGACATCTTTTTTCGTTTTTTTGAGCGCGCGTAAATGCATGAGAATTTCATTTTCAATACACCGCGCCGCATACGTTGCCAGCTTTGTTCCTTTTCCAGAGGAATAGCTTTCGATGGCTTTAATGAGTCCGATCGTCCCGATGGAGATGAGGTCTTCAGCGTCTTCCCCGGTATTTTCAAATTTCTTTACAATATGGGCGACGAGCCGAAGGTTATGTTCAATCAGCATGTTTCTTGCATGTTCATCGCCCTGTGCCATGAGGGCTAAGTATTTTTTTTCATCATCTCCCGAAAGGGGCTGTGGAAAGGCATTGTTTTTGACATAGGACACTAAAAACACCAATTCTTTGACCATCAATCCCATCGCTGTAAATACTCCTGCCACGATTTTCACCTCCACCATGTTTAGGCCGCTGCCTATATCCTCAAATGTATGTGAAGGGGGGATTGTCTGTGTCTGTACGATGAAAAAATCATGTTTTTCGAAAAATGTTCGTCTCTTTTTACAGCTCCCCTCATATGTTTGCGGTTTCTTTGCGGTGCTTGGCGGTCAAGAAGCGTGCTAAAATATGTAATATTAGACCGAAAAGGAAGGGGTTTTTTCGGAACATGGGGAAGGTTCTATCTTCACATGTAGGTATGAAAATTAATGAATGGTATCGAATGATACGGCAGTTCAGTGTTCCAGATGCGGAAATCTTGAAAGCGGAAGTTGAAGCGGAAATTGAACAGATGGAAGAGGACCAGCATTTACTGATTTATTATCAGCTCATGTGTTTTCGGCACCAAATCATGCTTGACTATATACACCCTTCAAAATATCAACCTTTCTCAGTATCTAATCTAGTCGATAAAATCGAAAACTCCAATCATGAGTTATCTGATATGCTGCATTATTACCATGCATTTTTTCGTGGCATGCATGAATTTAGTCAAAAAGAATATTTAGAAGCCGTCAAATATTATCGAGTCGCAGAAAAGCAGCTGTCCATGGTATTTGATGATATTGAGCAGGCAGAGTTTCATTTTAAAGTGGCAGAAGCCTACTATATCATGAAACAAACACATGTCTCCATGCACCATATTTTAAAGGCGCTGGAAATATACGATCAGCATGATGCGTATACCATTCGCATCATTCAATGTCTCTTTGTCATCTCAGGAAATTATCAAGATTTAAAACGAAAAGACCGGGCATTGCCTCATTTAAAAAAGGCAAAACAGCTCGCATCTCAAATTGATCACCCGCGCATATACAGTTCAGCGCTCTATAATTTAGGAAAATGTTATGGTGAGCTTGGCTATAGAGAGGAAGCGGAACGATATTTAACGGAATCTGCTGATCTTGCCCGCAAAGAGCTGCTTCCAACGCTTCCGCATACGCTCTATACGCTGGCGAAGCTGCTTTTTAGACAGAATGAACAGGCGGATGCCCTGCGCATATTAGAAGATGGGAAATTGGCTGCAAAGAAGCATGAAGACCAGCTGTTCTGTCATATGTTTGAGTACCTGGATGCTTTATATGTTCAGGAAATCAATGAAGACCAACTGCAAAAAACCATTGATTATTTGGAAAAACTTAGCCTATACTCTTATATAGAGGATATCTCACTAGAAATTGCGACAGCCTTAGAAGCCTCTCAACAATACAAGAAGTCCAACCAGTATTATCAGAAATTATTATGGGCTCAAAATCAAATCCAAGAAGGAGAGTGTCTGTATGAATTCTAAGCAACGTTCGACAGTTGAAGAGAGAAACCAAACGTGAAACAAAGAGCGGGCCAATATGGCCGGCTTTTTTTATTTGAAAAAAAGCGGATATGAGCATGAATTGATGAGAAAGCGGGCAATTTATCGGTAATGATGTTCGGTGGAGGAGGCGGTCGAATGAGAGGGCTGCATATCTTGATGTGTATATGGCTGCTATGTGCTTTTATTCCTAATAAAATAGAGGCACGTACATTAAAACGAGTCGATCTTGAAAAAACGGGACGTGCCTTTTGGGATGTGAGAGCGGAACGGAACAAGATTGCGATCACCTTTGATGATGGACCTCATCCAGTGTATACAAATCAGATATTGGATGTGCTGAAGGAGCATCAAGTGAATGCAAGCTTTTTTGTGATAGGGAGCCGAATTCATACATATCCAATGATCGCAGAACGGATTGTGGACGAGGGGAATGAACTAGGCAATCATACGATGAATCATACGTATTTTGACCTTTTGTCGTCAAAGGAGATCAAGCGGGAATTAAAAGAATCAGCGGCCCATATCGCTTCACTCCAGCCTGGCGGTCCCTTATTATTTCGCCCTCCTGGTGGACGCTTAACAATGAAATCATTCCGCATTCTGTCAAAGCAAGGGTACGATGTGGTCATGTGGTCCTTTACGCAAGATCCGAAGGACTGGTCAAGACCAGGCGCACGTAAAATTGCTAGTCGAATTATTGATCATATTCAAGGCGGCGATATTATCCTTTTACATGATGGCGGGGGAAATCGCAAGCAAACGGTAGAAGCATTGAAACAAGTAATTCCTGAGTTGAAGAAGAGGGGCTATGAATTTGTAAAAGTAAGTGAACTGCTGCACCACGACAAAGCATATATGCCTGTTCAGATGCAATAGGCAGCATTCGTCAAAAACATTCATTCATTGAAACCAAAAGTCTTGTCGTTTACTATATGAAGAGGGCTTTTGGAGGTGAATGTTGTGAAGAAATATGTTTTCCTTTTCATCCTATTATGTGTTGCTGCTGGATGCTCTAAGCCAGTACAAGAAAGCGTCATTGCATTTGGTGACAGCAATACAAGAGGATCAAACTGGGACTTTCGAGATTATCCAACATCTGAAAAATGGGTGAATCTCATGAAAAACGTCGAGCGCGGCCAAATTCAAGTGAAGAATGCAGGCATTGGCGGGCAGACGACTGAAGACGCGAAACTGCGCTTTGAGCAGGATATTTTAAACCAGAAACCAACTTACGTCCTCATCATGTTCGGCACGAATGATGCGGCGATTTTAGACGGGAAACATCCCCGAGTGACGAAAAAACGGTTTAAAGAAAATTTAATCTACTTTGTTTCTGAAAGTAGAAAAGAAGGCATAACCCCGATTCTCATGACCTGTGTGCCTGTTGTAGAAGGCGGGAAAAAGGGCTTGTATTATTACTCTAGATATAAGTCATCTTATTTTGCCGGGAGAGGCGGGGCAAGAGCCTGGCAAAACTCTTATAATGATATCACCAGAGAAGTAGCGAATGATGAGCAGGTGCCGCTTGTCGACAACTGGAAAGCTTTCATCCGAGAAGCTGGAGAAGATAGTGATCATGCCCTGATTCAGTCAGGTTTGATCGACCCTTCTGGCAATCATATGACACCAAAAGGGGCGAGAATTATTTATAACGAAATCAAAGAGCGTGATGTCATCAAACATTTTTAAATGATGGCCATCTGCCTAAACAAGACCATCCATCCAGCATAGTCTAACAGTATATCTTCCTAGAAGGAGGTAACTGATATGTGGGGATGTCCTTATCCTTACCCTGCGTGTTCGCCTTATCCAGCACAAGGAGCAGGAATCGGTTACGCTTTTCTTGTTGTGTTCCTTGTGGTCATTTTAGTCGTAGGCGGAGGGTTATGGTTTTGGAATGAACAGCCTTGCAATTAAGACACCTCTTCTTTCATCAGAAGGGGTGTTTTTTACGGAAAATAGTAGTAAGCCTATAGCGCAAGTGATATAATATCAGTCACCTGAGTTTAAAAAAGGAGAGTGCTCGGGAGGCATGGTTCCTGTGATATGGAATTAAGAGGAAACAGAGAGCATATGCCCGAGCGAACGTCTTTTCATTTCTGTCTCAATTAATTCAATGAAGTCGCGATTTAAGTTCATTTCATTTGCTTTATAATACGATTCTATAAGTAAATCATCTGACAGCTTTTTCATACTAGAAACCCATATGATGGGAAAAACACCTCCCCTGAAAAAGTTGGCATAAAATTTGAGGAAAAGACATATCATCATAGGTTGATCGACTGTCTTTGAAGTACCTTTAATCTACCATGAATGGGAAACAAGAACAATCGTTCTGTTATCCACATGGTTAAGTGGATAACTTGTGGGTAGAGTGTTTATAATTGAATGAAAGCGTGATGGAATATAGGTGGATAATGTGTGTAAAATTATCCACACCTGTTGAAGGTCCTCATCATATGTCGAAAACTTTTTCATTGTATTCGATAGACAGACAAATTGTGATTTGATTCGACACAATCGCTGAAAACCAATGGAAGAAAGGGTGCAAATTGTGCTAAAGAAGTATTTCTTACCGGATGAATTTGTGAAAAGTATTTTCCACATTTCACCGCAAAAATTAAAAGAACGAAATGTAAAAGGAATTATTACCGATCTAGATAACACACTAGTAGAATGGGACCGTCCAAGTGCGACACCGCGCTTAATTGAATGGTTTCAAGAAATGAAAGATCACGGGATACAAGTGACGATTGTATCGAACAATAATGAAAAAAGGGTCAAGCTTTTTTCTGAACCGGTTCATATTCCGTTTATTTATAAAGCGAGAAAGCCTATGGGAAGAGCCTTTAATAAGGCAGTCGCTGATATGCAGTTGAAAAAAGAAGATGTGGTTGTCATTGGAGATCAGCTCATGACAGATGTTCTTGGCGGGAATCGTCATGGCTTCCATACGATTTTGGTCGTTCCTGTTGCTGCCTCGGACGGATTTTTCACAAAGTTTAACAGGCAGATTGAACGCAGAATTTTAGGAGCCTTAAAGCGTAAGGGCCACATTCAGTGGGAGGAAGAGTAATAATGGAAAAGGTTGTTTGTATTGGCTGCGGTGTAGCCATTCAGACGGAAGATAAAGATCAATTAGGATATGCGCCGGCAGCATCTCTATTGAAAGAAGATGTGATCTGTCAGCGCTGTTTTAGGTTAAAGAACTACAATGAGATTCAAGATGTTTCTTTAACAGAAGACGACTTTTTAAATATATTGCACAGCATTGGAGAGACAGATTCTCTCATTGTGAAGGTCGTTGATATTTTTGACTTTAACGGAAGCTGGATCAATGGACTGAGCCGTATTGTCGGCGGTAATCCGATTTTACTTGTCGGCAACAAAGTGGATATTTTACCGAAATCCGTGAAAAAAGATCGTCTGATTCATTGGATGAAACGGGAAGCAAAGGAAAACGGATTAAACCCTATCGATGTTTTCTTGATCAGTGCAAGCAGAGGCCAGGGCGTACCTGAGGTGATGGAAGCGATCGATCATTACCGCGAGGGAAGAAATGTCTATGTCGTCGGCTGTACGAATGTTGGAAAATCAACATTTATCAATCGAATCATCAAAGAAGTATCTGGCGAAGAGAACGTTATTACTACATCCCAATATCCAGGTACTACACTTGATGCGATTGAAATTCCGCTTGATGACGGGTCTGCTTTATTTGATACGCCGGGCATCATCAACCGCCATCAAATGGCGCACTATGTCAGCAAAAATGACTTGAAGATTTTAACGCCGAAAAAAGAATTGAAACCGAGAACGTTCCAATTAAATGAAGCACAAACGCTTTATTTTGGCGGACTGGCTCGATTTGATTACGTAAAAGGCGGCAGAACATCATTTGTCTGCTATATGCCAAATGAGCTGAACATTCACCGTACAAAGCTGGAGAACGCAGATGATTTATATGAAAAACATGCAGGGGAACTGCTGTCACCGCCATCAAAAGAGGGAATGGAAGATTTCCCGCCGCTCGTTCCGCATACCTTTACCATTGATCAGCCAAAAATGGACATCGTCTTTTCAGGTTTAGGCTGGGTCACTGCAAATGATGCGGGCAAGCAAATCAAAGTTTATGCGCCAAAAGGCGTTCATGTGTTTATGAGACGTTCGTTAATTTAAATGTTCAAAGGGGGAGAGACCTTGAAACCTTTATACGGAGTAATCGGTAACCCTGTTGGCCACTCAATGTCTCCGGATATTCATAATGCAGCATTAAAGGATGCTGGAATTGATGGACATTATCATGGCTTTCAAGTAGAAAGTGATGACCTGAAAGATGCGATTAGCGGCATGAAAGCCTTAGGAATCAGCGGCATTAACGTCACTGTTCCTCACAAGGTAGAAATCATGCAGTACCTCGACAAAATTGATGTGACAGCTGAACGCCTCGGTGCCGTCAATACGGTGAGGCTCGAAGGAGATCAGCTCGTTGGGTACAATACAGATGGAGAAGGCTTCCTTCATTCATTGCTTGAAGCCTTGGATCAGCCGCTATCAGAGCTGTCATTTCTCTTGATTGGTGCTGGCGGAGCGGCAAGAGCGATTTATACGACAATTGCTCAGTATGCACCGAAGAGCTTTGATATTACGAACCGCACCATTGAAAAAGCTGAAGCTTTAATTGAAAGTGCAGAGGGGAAAATCACATCTCAAGCAATCACATTAAATGCAGCAGAAGAGCGGCTTGGGGAATATGATGTCATCATCCATACGACCTCGATCGGCATGTATCCGAATGTTGAAGAAACCCCGATTTCTTTAGCGAACGCAAAAAAAACAGCGGTCGTTTGTGATATTGTGTATAATCCAATAGAAACAAAACTGCTCAGTGAAGCAGCAGGTTTAGGCTTGAAAACAGTGGATGGGGTTGGCATGTTTGTTGGACAAGCAGTAAGAGCCTTTGAACTGTGGACAGGCATTACGCCTGACGCCGGAAAAATGAAGTCAATTGTCATAGAGAAATTAGGAGGAACACCATGTTAAAAGGTAAGCAAAAACGTTTTTTACGTGCACAAGCACATCATTTATCACCTATTTTTCAAGTTGGAAAAGGCGGGGTAAATGACAATATGGTCAAGCAAATTTCCGAGGCGCTTGAAGCAAGAGAACTGTTAAAGGTCAGCGTATTGCAAAATTGCGACGAGGACAAAACGGAAGTTGCGAAAGCACTTGTAAAAGGTGCAAAGGCTGAACTCGTTCAAACGATCGGAAATGTGATTGTCCTTTACAAAGAATCTAAGGAAAATAAACAAATTAAGCTGCCGTAAAGGTGGATGCGATATGAAAAAAATAGGGTTGTTCGGCGGTACGTTTGATCCTCCCCATAACGGGCATTTGCTGATGGCAAGTGAGGTGCGGATTCAAGTGGGGCTTGATGAAATTTGGTTTATCCCAAACCATATGCCTCCTCATAAAACTGGACGGAAACGAGCAGATAGTCATCACCGGATAAAAATGGTGGAGGCGGCGATTCAGTCAAATCCATATTTTCGGCTCGAGCTCATTGAAATGGAGCGGGAGGGTCCGTCTTATACGGTAGATACAGTCGATCTGTTAAAGAAGCGTCATCCAGAAGATCAGTTCTTTTTTATGATAGGAGCGGACATGGTCGAGTATTTGCCAAAATGGCATCGGATCGATGATTTGCTTCAAATGATCACCTTTATTGGGATGAAAAGGCCGGGTTACGTTGGAAGTACGGCATATCCTGTTTTATTTGCAGATGTTCCAGCTTTTGATGTATCATCGACATTGATTAGGCAGCGAATAGAGCAGGGGAACCCTGTCGATTATTTGATTCCGAAAGCTGTTGAGCGTTATATAAAGGAGCATCATTTATATGAATCGTGAAGAAGCATTGAACTGTGTCAAAGAGCAGTTAACAGAGCATAGATATACACATACACTCGGAGTCATGGAGACAGCCATTTCATTAGCGGAACGATTCGGTGCAGATATGAAAAAAGCAGAGATCGCCGCTATTTTTCATGATTATGCGAAATTTAGACCAAAAGAAGAAATGAAGGGGATTATCCAAAAAGAACAGATGAACCCTTTATTGCTTGAATATTCGCCCGAGCTTTGGCACGCCCCGGTTGGTGCCTATTTGGTCAAAAAAGAAGCTGGAATTGATGATCAAGATGTTTTAACAGCTATTGAATTTCATACTTCCGGCAGACCAGACATGACCTTACTTGAAAAAGTCATTTATGTCGCAGATTATATTGAACCAGGACGTCATTTCCCTGGTGTCGAAGAAGTAAGGGAGTTAGCAGAACATGATCTAGATCGTGCACTGATCCAATCATTAAAAAACACCATCAGTTTTCTAATGAAAAAGAATCAGCCAGTCTTTCCAGATACGCTTGCTACTTACAACTCGCTTGTGCATAAGAAGAACTAAGGAGGAATTTTGGATGGATTCATCATCAATTTTAAACGTCGCAGCAGGAGCATGCGATGATAAACGGGCTGAGGATATTATTGCCCTTAATATGCAAGGAATCTCACTTGTTGCAGATTATTTTCTCATTTGTCACGGGAATTCTGATAAACAAGTGCAAGCCATTGCAAGAGAAGTAAAACATCTTGCAGAGGAAAGCGGAATCGAAGTGAAGAAGATGGAAGGCTTTGATGAAGCAAGATGGGTATTGATTGACCTAGGTGATGTCATTGCCCATGTGTTCCACAAAGAAGAAAGAGGATACTACAATCTAGAAAAGCTATGGGGAGATGCGCCGAGAGAAACGCTTTCACTTGGCATTAACTCATGATTTATCAAGGGTTTGCAGGTGTGTATGACGAGCTCATGACACATGCACCTTATGATGAATGGGTTCAGTGGATCCAGCAGTATATGAAGCCGAATGCTGCCATCATCGATGTAGGCTGTGGAACTGGAGAGATTTCTCTTCGGTTAGCTGAAAAGGGCCACAAGGTCACAGGAATTGACCTCAGTGAAGAAATGCTGGCCTTCGCGCAGCAAAAAGCGCAGGCGAAAAAGCAGTCGATTCAATTTTTACATCAAGATATGAGAGAGGTTACGGGCTTTGAGCAAGCCTTCCAGGCAGCTGTTATTTGCTGTGATTCCTTGAATTACTTAAAAAACGAAAATGACGTCAAAAAAACCTTTAAAAACATGTTTCAGCTTTTAGAGGCAGATGGGGTTTTACTTTTTGATGTTCATACGCCTTATAAAATGGAAGAGGTATTCCCGGGTTCGACTTATGCAGATCAAGATGAAGAGATCAGCTATATTTGGCAGAGTGATAAAGGGGATGACATGTATTCGGTCATTCATGATTTAAGCTTTTTTGTAAAAGACGGAGACATGTATCAGCGTTATGATGAGACACATGAACAGCGCACATTTCCATTTGAAACATATGCAGCGTTCCTTGAGTCCGCTGGCTTTGAACAAATAGAAGTGACTGCTGATTTTACAAATGAAGCCCCCGGTGAATTCGCCGAAAGGTATTTCATCTCAGCTAAGAAACCAAAAACCATCGTTTAATAGAACGATGGTTTTTTAAAACCCTTTTTTCGCTTGTTGCAAAGGTGATTAATTTCTGCGATCATCAGTGAACACGCTTGGCGGATATTGAAGCGCAACCGCCTCTAGATCTTCATCGAATTTTTCATGGGTGTTTTGAAAGAGACGGTGAAACATATCTTGCACACCTGCTTCAAGTGCTTTAATGCCTTCACCAGTGACGCCGCCTTTCACACATACTTTGTCTTGCAGTGTCGGAAGGGTATAGACTCTTTTTTCAATCAAACGGCCAAGACCAACAAGCATATCCTCTGATAAGGTGGTGGCTTCTTCTTTAGAAATATCCGTTTCTTCTACGGCTGCTTCAATCATTTTCTGAACGAGAAAACTGATAAAAGCAGGTCCGCAGCTGACAATATCGGAAGCCGCTCTTGTAATTGAATGATGGATCTCGATAGGTGTTGAAATGCACGAAGCTAACTGTCTTAACGCAGTTTTCGTCGCGGCATTGCATGATGAACCAAAAGTTAAAAGTGATGCGCCTGATAAAGCGCGGTTTGTAATGCTTGGAATCAGCCTGGCTGTTTGACAAGGAACGATATCCTGAAGCTGTTCAGGATGAACCGGACTTGTAATGATGACAATGGTTTGCTGCTCCGTTAAAAGAGGGCTCAGCTCTTTTAAAAGTGGATAAATATCAAGTGGTTTGACACAAACAAAAATGAAATCTTTATTCGTGACAGCCCCTGAAAGCTGTTTCGTTACTTCAAGCTCTGGATGGTTCTTTTTTATATTGAACGCTTTTTCAATGGTTCGGTTTGTAATAGTAATCGATGAGGGATTGACTGCCTTTGATTCAATAAATGCCTCAGTAAGTATGGTACCCATGTTTCCTGTACCGATTAACCCTATATTCAAACGTTCTCCCTCCTTAGACGCATTGGATCTGTTATCTTCTAAACAGTATGTTGAGCAGTAGAAAAATATGATTGAAAGAAGCGTGAGTAAGTGAAACGACTCATTTCATTAAAAAAATACAGTCTTTATATCGCCGCTGGACTCATAGTCGTGATCATCTTCAGTTTCTTCTTTTTTACTGGAAAAGGAGAGGGCAACAGAGAGCCAAGTGTATCGAAGGAAAATAAAGACATACAAGTCACATTAGAAGACAAACAAGAAAAGACAGAAAAAGAGCCATCGACGATTTTTGTAGAGGTCAAAGGAGCTGTAAGGAAGCCAGGTGTTTATACGTTTCAATCTGATGCTCGGGTAGAGGAAGCGATTCAAAGGGCAGGAGGCTTTACCAGCAAAGCAGACTCGATTGAAATCAACCAAGCAGCTAAATTAGAGGATAGTATGATGATTTATGTTCGGAAGCAGGGGGAAGCGGAAAGAGAGACGCAAACAGCATCAGCTGACGCATCAACGGGCGTTGAAAAGAGTGAAGGTGTGAATGTCAATCAGGCCGATGCAGCCGAATTGCAAACCATTAACGGCATAGGACCAGCTAAAGCCGAAGCTATCATTATGTATAGAGAGGAACACGGAGAATTTCAACAAATTGAAGACTTGCGGAACATTTCAGGTTTTGGGGAAAAGACGATTGAACGGCTGAAAAGTCAATTGACCGTGAAGTAGAATTGACGTTAGAGAAGAAAGGCATGTACACTTAATATCAACCATCATTCTGGAGGGATCAGCTCGTGGAAAGAATTTCATGGAATCAATATTTTATGGCACAAAGCCATTTGCTTGCTTTACGAAGCACCTGTGAGCGGTTAGCTGTTGGGGCGACCATCGTAAGGGACAAGCGCATCATTGCAGGGGGGTATAATGGCTCCATTGCCGGTGATGTTCATTGTGCGGATGTAGGGTGCTATGTCATTGATCATCACTGTGTTCGCACCATCCATGCGGAAATGAATGCTATTTTACAATGTGCCAAATTTGGTGCACCTACAGCTGATGCTGAAATATATGTCACACATTTTCCTTGTTTACAGTGCTGTAAAGCCATCATTCAAGCGGGCATACGAACAGTGTACTATGCAAAGGATTATAAAAATCATCCATATGCGATTGATTTATTCGAGCAGGCGGGTGTTCAAATAGAGCAAGTTGAATTAGATGAAATGATCATCGACTTAAAAAATCAAGAAAAATTGGCCTTTGTTGCAGATTTAATTGGGAAGCTGAGTGAATCAGGACTTAGCGAAACAGAAATTCGCGATATGCATGAGAAGGCGAATCAATTATTTACTTCCTATGTTTAAATATTTGCCGTTTGGGGCAATTTCAGCAGCTGTTGGAATTGCTCTGGCTGCATATCATCTTCATATGTATTTCCTTCTCTTTCTTCTCATCATATTACTTCTCAGCCTACTGAAAAAAATGCCTCAGCTCTTTTTAATGGTCAGCCTATGCGGGGCTGTCTATATACTCATTTTTATGATTCATGAGTCTCTTGAAACGGATCAACCCGTACTAGAAAAATTCCTATCTGGTTCCGTTGTGATTGAAAGTATTCCGAAAACAGATGGCAATCGTTTTTCAGCGACTGTTTCAACAGACCATGAACAACTAGCCACTTTTTATACAATTCAAACAGAGCATGAAAAAGAGGCATTAAAAGAGGTAGAACCTGGTATGAGCTGTCACATGACAGGTGATGTTCGTCCAGCAAAGCACGCAACCATTCCTAACGGGTTTCAATACGATCAATTTTTAAAATGAAAAGGCATTGACGCCATTTTTCTGCCACAGTCGATCAAAAACTGTACAAAAAAAGACGGGTCTTCCTATTTTCTTCAAGTGATAAGGCAAAAGGGTTTGAAATTTTTAGAAGATCATGTGCCTAAACACTCTGTTGGCATTGTACAGGCACTAATTTTTGGCGATCGTGAGTTGATAGAACCTGACACATTAAGAGATTATCAAATGCTCGGCATTATTCATTTACTAGCGATCTCAGGATTGCATGTGCAAACGCTCCTTGCATGTTTATTTTGGTGTCTCCTTCGTGCAGGCGTGACAAGAGAGACAGCACGTATTCTTCTATTATGCTTTCTTCCTATTTATGTTTGTTTGACAGGTGCTGCACCATCTGTTTTAAGAGCTTGCCTCATGGCAGGAATTTATTTAGTGATGACTAGTCTGCCAAAAGAAATGAAACAGCCTTCTGCTGTGGTATTAAGTGCAACGTTTTTACTCTTATTAGCGGTTCATCCTCTTTATTTATTTGATATCGGATTTCAGCTTTCATTCGCGGTCACGTTTTTTATTTTGTTATCGACTAGGATTTTATCAAAAGCAAAAAGTTCAGTCATGCAATTATTCCTGATTTCCTTTATTGCACAGCTTGCTTCACTTCCTGTTCTTTTATATCATTTTCATCAATTCTCTTTACTGAGCGTACCTTTGAACATGATATTTGTTCCTTTATATACGACGGTCGTTATGCCGCTGTCCTTACTCTTTTTTATTCTCACTATCATTTATCTTCCGCTTGGACAAACATTGTTTCAGCTGCTTGATTCGGTGATTCAGCTTAGTCATCAATTGTCAGCCAATATGGCTGTTTTTGATGAATTCAACTTGATTTTTATGAAGTCTGCTTGGTGGCATATTCTGCTTGAGGTGAGCGCCTTAATTGTTCTGTTATTTGTGATGGAGAGCAAAACTTCTGTGAAATCCTATGCACTGCCGATCCTTTTTCTTATTGGTGTCTTGAGTGCACACTATTTCACCCCGAATTTTTTCGAAAAAGGGGAAGTGACGATGCTGGATGTAGGACAGGGGGATAGTTTGTTTATTCAGCTGCCCTATCGAAAGGGGCACCTGCTTGTGGATACAGGAGGCAGACTTTCTTTTGAAGAAGAACCGTGGAAAAAAAGACGTAAGGTGTCTACGATCGGTGATCAAACGCTGATCCCGTTTCTGCATTCTAAAGGAATAGCAAAACTTGATGTTCTTATTCTTACACATGCGGATCAAGACCATATGGGAGAAGCAGCTCGTTTAATCAAACGAAATAAAGTAAAGCGGCTGGCTATTCCAAAAGGCTTTGCACGGAGTGCAGAGGATGCGGAGCTGTTAAAAGAAGCAGCTGATCAAGGGATTATGATTGATGAATTAGAGAGAGGAGATCAGCTTCAGATTGGAGAGCAAATATTTCAGGTCCTTCATCCATCGCGTGATCGGGTTACAACTAAGAATAATGATTCACTCGTTTTGACATTTACTCTAGGCGGGAAGCGGTTTCTGCTCACTGGAGATCTTGAACAAGAAGGGGAGCGAGACATGATAGAAGCCTTTCCTCATCTGCGGGCAGATATCTTAAAGGTTGGACATCACGGGAGTAAAGGGTCAACAAGCGAAGAATGGCTTCAGCATCTCAAGCCCTCACATGCACTCATTTCAGCAGGTGAACGCAATCGTTATCAGCATCCACATCAGGAAGTATTGAAAAAATTAAAGGATCAACAAATGAAAGTGTATCGGACAGATATCGATGGGAGCGTGACGTATGAATTTCTCGATGAGCAAGGAACGTTTTACACTCATCCTCCATATGATATCTTACAAAATCAATAAAAAAACTGCCGAAACGGCAGTTCATGTAACCTTCATGAAGTTAAGATCCAACGAGGTGTATAATGGTTGCCAAAATAAACATTGAGGCGAAAAATCCGAATGTGACGATAAAACCAACGGCTGAGTCGGTCACATCATTCCGCTTGCTTTGAACATTTTTTTCAAATTCATTCATTTTCATCCCTCCTGGCTAATTTTAGTATACTTGAACTCATTTGGAATTGCTAGAAGGTAAAGTAACCGTTTTCCATTTTATGATCATTTTATGAATATCGTCTGACAGCAGGCTGACCCGGGAGCTTGCGCCGGACGTTTACTATAAATGAGGAGGCGGCACTTTCAGCTTCCTCTTTACTAATGTCTTCACACACTTTAGGATAGAGGAGGAAGTGAAAGAGAGGGAGTCAATTGATGGTCTTTGATGTATGGAACAATTTAAAACGAGGGGATATCCATCCCGTTTATTGCTTATATGGGAAAGAAACATATTTACTGCAAGAAACCGCTGCTAAATTGAGACAAGCTGTAGTAGAGGAAGAAACGAAGGATTTTAATTACTCCGTCTTCGATATGGAAGAAGTGCCGCTTGAACAGGCTGTGACGGATGCAGAAACATTTCCGTTTATGGGAGAAAGACGTCTCGTCGTGATCAAGAATCCTTATTTTCTTACTGCTGAAAAGAAAAAGGAAAAGATTGAGCATGAGCTTTCTGTATTAGAAGCTTATTTAGAAAAGCCAGCGCCCTATACCATTCTCGTGTTATTGGCACCATATGAAAAGCTGGATGAGCGTAAAAAAATCACCAAATTGCTAAAAAAGAAAGCTGCTGTCGTTGAGGCGAAAGAGTTAAACCCAAAAGAAACAACTGATTTCACCATCACACTGGTGAAGACAGAAGGAAAGACGATTACATCTGAAGCGGCTGAGCAGCTTGTGATGCTATGCGGCGGAAGTCTCTCCTCTCTATTCCAAGAGGTTCGAAAGCTAAGTACATATATTGGAGAGCGGGAAGAAATTGAGTTAGCAGATGTCAATCAGCTCGTTGCAAGAAGCTTAGAGCAAAATATTTTCGAGCTGATTAATCAAATCGTAAACAGGCGCCGCTCTGAGGCCATGCAGATGTTTTATGACCTGCTGAAGCAAAATGAGGAACCCATTAAAATATTAGCACTCATTTCAACTCAATTTCGATTGATTTTGCAGACGAAGTACTTCGCTCAGCAAGGCTATGGACAAAAACAAATTGCTTCAAATCTAAAAGTCCATCCGTTTCGGGTCAAACTTGCGATGGATCAGGCAAGACTGTTTTCAGAAGAAGAGCTCAAGCAGATCGTCAAAGAGCTTTCAACGATTGATTATGAAATGAAAACCGGTAAAAAGGACAAGCAGCTGCTGTTAGAATTGTTCCTGCTTCGTTTGTTAGGCGCTTGAACATAAAAAAACGACCTTCTAAAAAGAGGGTCGTTTTTGTTTAGATGTATAATTGCCAGTCTGTCCTTAAGGCTCGGCCGGTCAGGACGGACGTACAGTTAAACAGGTGCCTCATCACTGAGGCGTTGCAAGCATTATGCAGAAAGTCCGTTTACTTGTTTAGCAAGTCTTGATTTGTAACGCGCAGCTGCGTTTTTGTGTACAAGACCAGTTTTAACGGCTTTGTCAATGCGTTTTGCAGCAGAAGCAAGAGCAGCTTTTGCTTGCTCAGCATCGTTGTTAGCTACAGAAACTTCAACTTGTTTAATCGCAGTACGCATCGCAGACTTGATTGTTACGTTATGTGCACGGCGTTCGTTATTCGTTTTTGTACGTTTGATCGCTGATTTAATATTTGGCATGTGTTTCACCTCCTAAGATACAACCTAAACACAATTGTCTTAAGGTTAAATCTTCACAATAGAACAAATTGTATTCTATCAAACACACCTTTAGAATGCAATATAAATGTAAAGTATTTTTCATTGATGACGTACTCGAATGTTTCTTTCAAGAGATGGAAAGACTACTGTTAATTACTTGGTGGAAGGAGTCTTTTTATGGAGAAACAGAAACTTGATTTAAGCGTTTATCAAATCCGGACAGACCTCGCTGTTGAAACAAAAGAGATACTAGAACAAGAGAACAATCCGAATGTCGTCAAAAAGGACGGGATCCAAGGGATTGTCGAAAAGGAAAAAGAAGAGCAGGGCATCCGCATACGTACTGTGGAAATCACGAAAGAAGGGGAGGAGCTGACCGGCAAAAAGGCAGGGACATACTTGACGTTTGAGGCACAAGGCATTCGGGAGAAAGACTCTGAGATGCAAGAAAAAGTCGTCGAAGTCTTTGCACGTCATTTTGCTCAGTTTTTAAAAGACCGAGGCATTCAGGCTGATGCGAGCTGCCTTGTAGTAGGGCTGGGAAACTGGAATGTCACGCCAGATGCACTAGGTCCTCTCACAGTTGAAAACCTGCTTGTAACCCGCCATCTCTTTGAATTACAGCCGGAAAATGTTCAGGAAGGCTATCGCCCGGTTTCTTCTTTGTCACCTGGTGTGATGGGACTGACCGGTATTGAAACAAGTGACATTATCCAAGGTGTGATTGAGCGGTCTAAGCCTGATTTTGTCATCGCGGTCGATGCCCTTGCTGCTCGTGCGGTGGAACGAGTGAATACAACCATTCAAATTTCTGATACAGGTATCCATCCCGGTTCTGGTGTAGGGAATAAGCGAAAAGAATTAAGCGAAGAAACATTGGGAATTCCAGTGATTGCGATTGGCGTTCCGACAGTGGTGGATGCAGTAACCATTGCAAGTGACACAATTGATTATGTCTTAAAGCATTTTGGTAGAGAACTAAAAGATGATAGACCATCCCGCTCTCTTGTGCCAGCTGGTTTGACATTCGGGAAGAAAAAAGTGCTTAAAGAAGAGGACTTGCCAGATGAAGAAACGCGTCAATCATTCTTAGGCATCGTAGGAACCCTTCCTGAAGAAGAAAAAAGGCAGCTGATCCACGAAGTGCTTGCGCCCCTGGGGCAAAATTTAATGGTCACGCCTAAGGAAGTCGATACATTCATTGATGATATGGCAAACGTACTTGCCAACGGATTAAACACAGCGCTTCATCAAAAAATCACTCAAGATAACATGGGTTCATATAATCATTAATCGGTTCTACTTTCTCTAGCTCGCTCATAGTGTAATTACTAGAAAGCGTGCTGGAGGGAGTAAATCATGAAAAAGAGACCCCGCCGTCCTCGACAGTTGGTCGTTGCGATTAATGGAACGAAAGTAGTAAAAAGTATCTTCTTATTTATTGCCTCTCTTGTTGTGGTGTTTGTAATGACAGGGGCTTTGACCTCTTTAAAACCCGAGCTGAGGCCGCAAGCCTCGTTATATGGTGTAGCAGATGAGCTCTCTGGCGCATTTTTTGCCACATTAATGGGCATGGAAAACCAATATTTCGCCTCAGCAGTTCCAGAAGCTCAAAAAGGATTTCATTTCTCTGGGCTGTCACTGAAGCTTGCAACCAGTATTAATTTAGAAGACCCGCGCAGTTTCCTAGGAAGAGAACTCCCAGGCTTTGAACATTTTGATACAAAAATCATCTTAGCGGGTGAAGGAACAGACTATACCAATATGCCAATGGAATCGCCGCCGCCTAGTGAAGTAATCCAAGATGAAAAAGAAGCAAATCTGGCTGAGCTGGACAAGCTCGATGATGATACGCCGAAAAAGCCTGCCAAAGAACCTGACCGGTCAACAGGAAAACGAAAAGCTGTGTACATTTACCACACACATAATACGGAATCATATTTACCATTTTTAAAAGGAGAAACGAATCCAAATAATGCACGGCACTCAAAAGTGAATGTCACCCTTGTCGGCGACATGTTTGGAAAGGCGCTTGATCAGCAAGGAATCGGCAATACTGTCGACAAAACGGAAATTGAAAAAAGACTGTTAAAAAAAGGATTAAAGTATCCGCAGTCTTATAATGAATCAAGATTGGTCGTGAAAGAAGCCTTAGCGAAAAATGATGACCTCGATTATTTAATTGATATTCACCGGGACTCAAGAAGAAAGAAAGATACGACTGTCGAAATCAAAGGGAAAAAATATGCGAGAATTGCGTTTGTTGTTGGGAAGAAGAATCAAAGCTATGAGAAAAACTTAAAGCTTGCGACAGAGTTCCACCATTTGATGGAGAAAAAATATAAAGGTCTTAGTGTCGGTGTGTTTGCCAAAGGAGAAATTGGCGATAATGGAATCTATAATCAAGATTTATCCGACAAAGCCCTTCTTTTAGAATTTGGTGGAGTAGATAATAATATGGAAGAATTGAGAAATGCATCCAATGCGGCAGCTGATGTATTCAGCGACATTTTCTGGGACGCGGAAAAGGTTGACGGCAAAGCAAAGGATGAGAAAAAACGCTCTTAAGGTGGTGACGGATATGGGCTCATTTATTGGAAAAACCATTATTTTAGGATTGGTCTTGCTGTTTGGTGTCTTTTTAGGAATGCAGCAAGCGAATAATGGCATGCTGCAAATGAAGGGCTACCATGATCCGCAATTAAAAGGAGCTTTCTCCATTCAAATGAACGACAATGAAGAGAAGGAAGCTTCTATCTTAGGAACGGCTGTTACAGAAAAGGATCTTGCCGAAAAACAAAAACAGCTGGAGGAAATAGAGGGCTTTAATGCCTTTTCCAAGGCAGGAAAAGCCCTGTCTGATGGCATGACACATGCAGCCCGTTCTCTTTATGATTGGGTGAATGGGAAATAAACGAATTTCATGAGATATCACCCTTTTGATCAAAGCCGCTGACCAATAAGCGGCTTTTCTTGATTTCGATTGAATCTTTACAGCCCTATTGATATAATCTAACCTAGCGCAACCCGCGTTTTATAGTAGGAGTGATAGATTGTGACAGATAAAGAAAAACGATTAGAGCGGCAATCAAGAATTCGAAATTTCTCCATTATCGCCCATATTGACCATGGGAAATCCACATTGGCGGACCGTATTTTGGAAAAAACAGCGGCGATTACGCAGCGAGAAATGAAAGAACAATTGCTTGATTCCATGGATTTAGAGCGTGAACGCGGCATAACGATTAAATTAAACTCTGTCCAGCTGAAGTATAAGGCGAAGGATGGAGAAGAATATATCATGCACCTGATTGATACACCAGGGCATGTCGACTTCACCTATGAGGTATCTCGAAGCCTAGCTGCCTGTGAGGGTGCGATTCTCGTAGTAGATGCAGCACAAGGAATTGAAGCACAGACACTTGCGAACGTTTATTTAGCTCTTGATAACAACTTAGAAATTCTTCCGATTATCAACAAAATCGATCTGCCAAGTGCAGAGCCTGAGCGTGTAAGAGAAGAAATTGAAGATGTCATCGGGTTGGATGCGTCTGAAGCTGTTCTCACCTCTGCTAAGGCGGGTATTGGAATCGAGGATATTTTAGAACAAATCGTTGAAAAGGTGCCGGCTCCCGCTGGAGATCCAGAAGCACCACTTCAAGCCCTTATTTTTGATTCTCTTTACGATGCGTATCGCGGCGTTATTGCGTACATACGAATTGTCGAAGGAACCGTCAGACCTGGTCAGAAAATTAAAATGATGGCGACGGGGAAAGAATTTGAAGTACTTGAAGTTGGCGTTTTCACACCAAAAGCCATGCCAACAGACGAACTCACCGTTGGAGATGTTGGCTACTTAACCGCTGCGATTAAAAATGTCGGTGATACACGTGTAGGGGATACGATCACAAGCGCGGAAAACCCTGCGAAAGAAGCACTTCCAGGATACAGAAAGCTAAACCCAATGGTATACTGCGGACTTTATCCAATTGATACAGCGAAATACAATGACTTACGTGAAGCGTTAGAAAAGCTTGAATTAAATGATTCTTCACTTCAATATGAGGCAGAGACATCCCAAGCACTTGGCTTCGGTTTCCGCTGCGGCTTCCTTGGAATGCTTCATATGGAAATCATCCAGGAACGGATTGAACGTGAATTTAAAATTGATCTGATTACGACAGCGCCAAGTGTTATTTATGATGTATATATGACAGATGGAGAAAAAATTGTCGTAGATAACCCGTCCAATCTGCCTGATCCGCAAAAGATTGAGCGAATTGAAGAACCGTATGTAAAAGCCACAATGATGGTGCCGAATGATTATGTAGGCTCTGTGATGGAGCTTTGCCAAGGAAAGCGCGGGAATTTCATTGATATGCAGTATCTTGATGCGAACCGCGTGAGCATTGTGTACGAAATTCCTTTGGCAGAGATCGTATACGAATTCTTTGATCAGTTAAAGTCCAACACAAAAGGCTATGCGTCCTTTGATTATGAGCTGATTGGCTATCGTCCTTCGACGCTGGTGAAGATGGATATCATGCTGAATGGCGAAAAAATCGATGCCCTTTCCTTTATTGTTCACCGCGATTATGCATATGAACGAGGCAAGATCATCGTAGAAAAGTTAAAAGAATTGATTCCACGCCAGCACTTTGAAGTACCGGTTCAAGCAGCAATCGGTCAAAAAATCGTTGCTCGTTCCACCATTAAAGCGATGCGTAAAAACGTACTTGCTAAATGTTATGGTGGAGACATTTCCCGGAAAAGAAAGCTTCTTGAGAAGCAAAAAGAAGGGAAAAAGCGCATGAAGCAAGTGGGCTCTGTTGAAGTCCCGCAAGAAGCATTTATGGCTGTGCTGAAGATGGACGACAGCACACCAAAAAAATAACATCCTCAAGGCTACCTGCTTTACAATGTCTGCCTTGACGTTTATAGTCGATAACAAACAAAGACGCCGCAGCGATAAACTGCGGCTCTTTACCTGTAAAGAAGGTGTCATCTAATGAAAGCAGCATACATTCACATTCCATTTTGTGAGCATATTTGCCACTATTGTGATTTCAATAAATTTTTCATCAAAACGCAGCCAGTCGACGAATACTTAGCGGCTCTTGAGAAAGAGATGCAGCACACGATCGAGCAAAAAGGCGAGCAGGAACTAAAGACAATTTTTATTGGCGGGGGAACCCCGACATCACTGACTGTCAGTCAGCTAGACAAGCTCATGAACAGCATTCACAGCGTATTAAAGCCGACAAAAAATCTGATTGAATTTGCAGTAGAAGCAAACCCAGATGAATTATCGCTTGAGAAACTGCATGTGCTTAAAGCAGCCGGCGTGAATCGGCTGAGCTTTGGCGTTCAAACTTTTGAAGACGATTTGCTCAAGAAAATTGGACGAGTTCATCAAAAGAAGGATGTCCTTACATCCTTTGAGCGAGCTAGAGCGGTTGGATTTGATAATATTAGCCTCGATCTCATGTTTGGCTTGCCGCATCAAGAAAAGCATCATGTGATGAATTCACTTGAGACAGCTTTCTCACTGGGGGCAGAGCATTATTCGGTTTACTCACTCATCGTCGAGCCGAAAACCGTTTTTTACAACTTAATGCAAAAAGGAAAACTTCATTTACCGCCGCAAGAACGTGAGGCTGAAATGTATGAGCTTGTGATGGATGAAATGGAGCGCCATGGATTAAAGCAGTACGAAATTAGCAATTACGCCAAACCTGGCTTTGAAAGCCAGCATAACCTGACCTATTGGAGCAATGAAGATTACTTCGGTTTTGGTGCAGGCGCACACGGGTATGTAGATGGCATCCGAAATGTGAACGCAGGGCCGGTGAAACATTATTTGGAGCTGATTGACCAAACAGGGTTCCCGTATAAGGAAACACACCAGGTCACAAAAGCAGAGCAAATAGAAGAAGAAATGTTTTTAGGTCTTCGAAAAATCGAAGGGGTGAAAAGCGCTGATTTCCAAGCAAAATATGGTGCTGCACCAGAAGCACTTTTTTCCACTGTTCTTGAAGATTTAGAAGAAAAAGGCCTCATTGTAAAAGATGACAAGGGGATACGTTTAACAAGAAAAGGAAAATTGTTAGGCAATGAAGTATTTCAAGCGTTTCTCGGTGAGTTATAATTGACATTTTAATTTGAGTTTGGTAATTTTGTTTATACAATTAGCACTCGTTGAAAGAGAGTGCTAACAGGGGTGATGATGATGTTAACAAATCGTCAGCTTTTGATTCTGCAAGTCATCATTAATGACTTTATTCGTTCGGCGCAGCCAGTTGGATCAAGGACTCTTTCTAAAAAAGAAGACATTACATTCAGCTCTGCGACGATTAGAAACGAAATGGCTGATTTGGAGGAACTTGGTTTTATTGAAAAGACCCATTCTTCATCAGGAAGAATTCCTTCCGAAAAAGGATATCGTTATTATGTAGATCATTTGCTCTCTCCGCGAAAACTGTCGTCTAAAGAGCTTGTGCTCATCCAGTCGGCCTTTCAGGAGAAAATTTTTGAGCTGGAAAAGACAGTTCAAAAATCGGCGGAAATCTTATCAGATCTCACAAACTATACATCGATTGTGCTTGGTCCAAAGCTAAGTGAAAATCGATTAAAGCAAATTCAGCTTGTCCCTGTTCAGCCAAACAAAGCAGTGGCGATTATGATTACAGACAGCGGACATGTTGAAAACAAAACCATTACCTTCTCTGAGCATCTCGATGTCTCCGATATTGAGAAGCTGATGAATATTTTAAACAGCCGCCTAGCCGGAGTCCCGATGGATCAGCTGAAGGACAGAATGTATAAAGAAGTTGTGATGCTTCTTCGTACGCATTTAAAAGATTATGATCATATTTTAGATGCGCTCGGCAATACATTTACATCGACTCAAAATGAATCAAAACTTTTCTTTGGCGGGAAGATTAATATGTTGAATCAGCCGGAGTTTCATGACATTGACCGCATCCGTTCACTCATGATGCTTATTGAGCAAAAGAATGATGTCATGCAGCTGTTTCATCCAAATCAGCAAGGAATCACCATTAAAATCGGTTCAGAAAACAATTTGGAAGCGATGGAGAACTGCAGCTTAATCACAGCTACTTATGCGATTGATCAAAAATCACTCGGCTCCATTGCCGTCATTGGTCCAACCCGTATGGATTATGGCAGGGTTGTCAGTCTCTTGCATCATGTATCAAAAGACTTGTCAAACGCACTTTCCAATTTGTATGATGAGTAGGGTGATAAAAGATAGGGGCACAGCCCCTTCGTATTTTTGAATCTTTTGAGGGAGGTGAACACAATGTCAGAAGAAAAACAGACACCTGAGCAAGAAGCACAAGAAGAAGCAGTTCAAGCAGATACTGAGGAAGTAACAAATGATGAACAGTCTGCCTTCCAAGAAAAAATCGATGAATTGCAGCAGCTTCTAGATGAAAAAGAAAACAAAATTCTGCGTGTTCAAGCAGATTTTGAAAACTATAAACGCCGTGCTCGAACTGAAGTGGAGACCGTGCAAAAATATCGTTCTCAACATGTTGTCAGTGATCTTCTCCCAGCTCTTGATAACTTTGAAAGAGCGCTTGGAATTGATCCAGACAATGAGCAGACGAAAAGTTTGTTAGAAGGAATGCAAATGGTTTACCGCCAGCTGGTAGAAGCGTTGAAAAATGAAGGCGTTGAACCAATTGAAGCTGTCGGCAAAGAGTTCGATCCAAACCTTCATCAAGCCGTCATGCAAGTTGAAGATGAAAACTACGATTCAAATATCGTTGTAGAAGAATTGCAAAAGGGCTATAAACTCAAAGACCGAGTTATTCGTCCATCAATGGTAAAAGTAAATCAATAACTACATAATGGGAGGTCATCGAATATGAGTAAAATCATTGGGATTGACTTAGGAACAACAAACTCATGTGTTGCAGTACTTGAAGGCGGCGAGCCAAAAGTCATTGCTAACGCTGAAGGAGCACGTACAACACCATCTGTTGTCGCTTTTAAAAACGGAGAGCGCCAAGTAGGTGAAGTAGCAAAACGTCAATCAATTACAAACCCGAACACGATCATGTCTGTTAAAAGACATATGGGTACTGATTATAAAGTAGAAGTTGAAGGTAAGAACTATACACCGCAGGAAATCTCTGCGATTATTCTTCAGCACCTTAAATCTTACGCTGAAGGCTATCTTGGCGAAGAAGTAACAAAAGCTGTTATCACAGTTCCTGCTTACTTCAACGATGCAGAACGTCAAGCAACGAAAGATGCTGGTAAAATTGCTGGTCTTGAAGTAGAACGTATCATCAACGAACCAACAGCAGCTGCACTTGCGTATGGTTTAGATAAAACAGAAGAAGATCAAACGATTCTTGTATACGACCTTGGCGGCGGTACATTTGACGTATCGATCCTTGAGCTTGGAGACGGCGTCTTTGAAGTGCGCTCAACTGCTGGGGACAACCGTCTAGGTGGAGACGATTTTGACCAAGTCATCATTGATCACCTAGTGGCTGAATTCAAAAAAGAAAATGGCATTGATCTTTCTAAAGATAAAATGGCGCTTCAGCGTTTAAAAGATGCTGCTGAAAAAGCGAAAAAAGATCTTTCTGGTGTATCTTCTACACAAATCTCACTGCCATTTATCACAGCTGGAGAAGCAGGACCTCTTCACCTTGAATTAACGTTAACGCGTGCTAAATTCGAAGAGCTTTCTGCAGATCTTGTAGAGCGTACAATGACACCTGTACGTCAAGCACTGAAAGATGCTGGTTTATCTGCTAGCGAGATTGATAAAGTCATCCTTGTAGGTGGATCAACTCGTATTCCTGCAGTACAAGAAGCAATCAAAAAAGAAACAGGCAAAGAGCCTCATAAAGGTGTAAACCCTGATGAAGTAGTTGCACTTGGTGCAGCCATCCAAGGTGGAGTGATCACAGGAGATGTCAAAGACGTTGTTCTTCTTGACGTAACACCACTTTCTTTAGGAATTGAAACAATGGGCGGCGTATTCACGAAGCTGATTGAACGTAATACAACAATTCCAACAAGTAAATCACAAGTATTCTCAACAGCTGCTGACAATCAAACAGCTGTAGATATCCATGTCCTTCAAGGTGAGCGCCCAATGGCTGCAGATAACAAAACATTAGGCCGCTTCCAATTGACTGATATCCCGCCGGCACCACGCGGCGTACCGCAAATCGAAGTATCTTTTGATATCGATAAAAACGGTATTGTCAACGTACGTGCGAAAGATATGGGTACAGGCAAAGAGCAAAACATCACAATCAAATCTTCTTCAGGTCTTTCTGATGATGAGATCGAAAAAATGGTCAAAGAAGCAGAAGAAAATGCTGAAGCAGATGCGAAGAAAAAAGAAGAAATCGAAGTGCGCAACGAAGCAGATCAATTAGTGTTTACAACTGAAAAAACATTAAAAGATCTAGAAGGCAAAATCGATGAAGAGCAAGTGAAAAAAGCAAATGACGCGAAAGATGCGCTAAAAGCTGCGATCGAAAAAGGCGAGTTTGAAGACATCAAAGCGAAAAAAGATGAGCTGCAAACAATCGTTCAAGAATTAACGACAAAGCTCTATGAAGAAGCTGCAAAACAAGCACAAGCTCAGCAAGAAGGCGCTGAAGGTGCTCAAAAAGCAGATGACAATGTAGTGGATGCAGAATACGAAGAAGTAAACGACGATCAAGAGAAAAAATAATCACCTTTACTTTTGAAAAAGACTGCTGAAACGTACTCGTCAGAAAGTCAAAGTCAGGATCTCTTGGCTTTGACTTTTTTTCTTTTCAACGATGAAAGGAATTGAAAAAGGTTAAATCAAAATGATACAATCGTATTTATGTGAGAAAATCGGGAGTGTGAAGAGATGAGTAAGCGTGATTACTATGAAGTGCTTGGCGTAAGTAAGAGCGCCTCAAAGGACGAAATCAAAAAGGCATACCGCAAGCTTTCAAAAAAGTATCACCCTGATATTAATAAAGAAGCTGGCTCAGATGAGAAATTCAAAGAAGTAAAAGAAGCCTATGAAACCCTTTCTGATGATCAAAAACGTTCGCATTATGACCAGTTCGGTCATACCGATCCAAACCAAGGCTTTGGCGGCGGCGGTTTTGGCGGAGGAGGAGACTTTGGCGGCTTCGGCGGCTTTGATGACATCTTCTCTAGTATTTTTGGCGGCGGAGCCAGAAGAAGAGATCCAAATGCACCGCGCCAAGGAGCGGACCTGCAATATACAATGACGCTTTCGTTTGAAGAAGCGGCATTTGGAAAAGAAGCAACGATTGAAATCCCTCGTGAAGAATCTTGCGAGACATGTCATGGATCAGGTGCAAAGCCTGGTACGCAGGCAAAAACTTGTTCACATTGCGGCGGTTCTGGTCAGTTAAATGTTGAGCAATCTACTCCGTTTGGTAAAGTGGTCAACCGCAGAGTATGTAACTACTGCAGCGGAACAGGGAAACAAATTGATCATAAATGTTCAACATGCGGCGGATCTGGCAAAGTGCGTAAGCGTAAGAAAATTAACGTGACGATCCCTGCAGGTGTTGATGATGGCCAGCAGCTCAGAGTGTCTGGGCAAGGTGAACCAGGCGTAAATGGAGGACCTCCAGGCGATCTATTTGTTGTATTCCATGTGCGTGCGCATGAATTCTTCGAACGTGATGGAGATGACATTTACTGCGAGATGCCGCTTACCTTTGCGCAGGCTGCATTAGGTGACGAAATTGAAGTGCCGACATTACACGGAAAAGTAAAATTAAAAGTTCCTGCTGGCACTCAAACTGGCACGAAGTTTAGACTCAAAGGAAAAGGTGTGAAAAATGTACGCGGCTACGGCCAAGGCGATCAGCATATCGTTGTACGTGTCGTCACACCGACAAATTTAACAGACAATCAAAAAGATATCATTAGAAAATTTGCTGAAGTGAGCGGAAATAAACCAGACGAACAAGAAATGAGCTTTTTCGATAAGGTAAAACGCGCATTTAAAGGCGAGTAAGACGGATAAGGAGTTGGTAGTATTGAAGTGGTCAGAAATTAGCGTCCATACAACAAATGAAGCGGTGGAACCGATCACCAATATTTTGCATGAAGCAGGTGCAAGTGGTGTCGTGATTGAGGACCCGCTTGATTTAGTCAAGGAACGTGAAAATGTATACGGTGAGATCTACCAGCTCGATCCAAATGACTATCCAGATGAAGGTGTCATTGTGAAAGCCTATCTTCCAATGAACAGCTTTTTGATGGAAACGGTAGATGAGATCAAAGAAGCCATCAACAACCTTCTTCTATACGATATTGACCTTGGACGCAATACACTGTCAATTTGTGAAGTAAATGAAGAAGAATGGGCCACCGCATGGAAGAAATACTATCATCCTGTGAAAATCTCTGAAAAATTCACCATCGTTCCAACGTGGGAAGAATATACACCGGTTCATTCTGATGAACTGATTATTGAAATGGACCCTGGAATGGCATTTGGAACAGGTACGCATCCAACAACCGTCCTTTGCATTCAGGCGCTTGAGCGCTACGTGAAGGAAAACGATACGGTGATTGATGTTGGAACAGGCTCTGGAATTTTAAGTGTGGCAGCAGCGATGCTTGGTGCAAAGGACATTCAAGCCTTTGATCTCGACACCGTTGCGGTAGAAAGTGCGAAGCAAAACATCGAATTAAATGGTGTAAGTGACCAAGTGACGGTCAAACAAAACAATTTGCTTGATGGGATTTCAGGTGAGCGTGATGTGATTGTCGCCAACATTCTGGCAGAAGTGATTTTGCGCTTTACAGATCAAGCCTATGACCTATTGAAGAAAGATGGCTATTTCATTACATCAGGCATCATTGGACAAAAGAAATTACAGGTCAAAACAGCATTAGAAGAGGCGGGTTTTGACATTGTTGAAGTGCTGTCAATGGAAGATTGGGTCAGCATTATAGCGAAAAAATAAAGCGAGTAGGTGTCAGGACACGTATGCAACGATATTTTATCGACCTCACGAAAGAAGAAGTGACGTTAAAGGGAGCCATCGTTATAAAAGGTGAAGATGTACATCATCTTTCCAATGTCATGCGGATGAAAGCAGGACAGGAAATCCTTTGTCTAACGACAGACGGCTTTGAAGCGCTCAGTAAAATTGATACAATAACAAAGGAAGAAGTGATTTGTCACCTTGAAAGCTGGACAAATCAAGACAGAGAACTTCCGATTAGGGTGACGATTGCAAGCGGTCTTCCAAAAGGAGATAAGCTTGAGCTCATTATCCAAAAAGGCACAGAGCTTGGCGCAAGTGCTTTTATCCCGTTTCAAGCGGCTCGTTCTATTACAAAGCTTGACCAAAAAAAGTCCCATAAAAAACGAGAGCGCTGGGAGAAAATCGCGAAAGAAGCAGCCGAGCAGTCCTACCGGAATATCATTCCCCGTGTTTATTCAGTATCAACGTTTAAAGAGCTGACGCAATTAGCTGGTGAATTCGATAAATGTGTCGTTGCATACGAAGAATCATCGAAAGAAGGAGAGCAAAGCCGTTTTCAAACTGTGCTTCAACAGATGAAAGGCGGACAAACCTTGCTAGTGGTTTTTGGCCCTGAAGGCGGTTTGGCAGAAAAGGAGATTGAAGAGCTTGAAACGCTTGGTGCAGTCATTTGCGGGCTTGGACCACGCATTTTAAGAACAGAAACTGCTCCTTTATATGCGCTTTCCGCTATATCTTATCAAACAGAGTTATTAAGAGGTGAATCATGATGGGAACAGTAGCGTTCCATACACTTGGCTGTAAGGTCAACCACTATGAGACAGAGGCGATCTGGCAGCTGTTTAAAGAAGCTGGCTATGAAAGAAAAGAGTATGAATCAAAAGCAGACGTATATGTCATTAATACATGTACGGTCACGAATACAGGCGATAAGAAAAGCCGCCAAGTCATTAGGAGAGCCATTCGTCATAACCCGGATGGTGTCATTTGTGTAACAGGCTGCTATGCGCAAACATCACCAGCAGAAATCATGGCGATTCCTGGTGTTGATATTGTGGTTGGAACACAGGACAGACATAAATTACTAGGCTATATTGAAGAATACCGCAGAGAAAGACAGCCGATCAACGGGGTTGGCAATATCATGAAAGCACGTGTGTTTGAAGAACTTGATGTTCCTGCCTTCACAGACAGAACGCGCGCTTCATTAAAAATCCAAGAAGGCTGTAACAATTTCTGTACATTCTGCATTATTCCTTGGGCGCGCGGACTTCTTCGTTCTCGTGATCCAGAAGAGGTCATCAATCAAGCGCAGCAGCTTGTTGATGCGGGCTATAAAGAAATTGTGCTGACAGGTATTCACACAGGCGGATACGGAGAAGACTTAAAGGATTATAACTTTGCAAAGCTTCTGAGAGAATTAGATGAACGTGTTATTGGCTTAAAACGAATCCGTATTTCATCTATTGAAGCAAGTCAAATTACAGATGAAGTGATTGAAGTGCTTGATCAGTCAGATAAAATTGTCAGACACTTACACATCCCGCTTCAATCTGGCTCAAATACTGTGCTGAAAAGAATGCGCCGTAAATATACGATGGAATTCTTTGCAGAGCGTTTAACAAAGCTGAAAAAAGCATTGCCGGGACTTGCTGTCACCTCTGATGTAATCGTTGGATTCCCTGGGGAAACAGAAGAAGAGTTCTTGGAAACGTACAATTTTGTCAAAGATCATCAATTCTCTGAGCTGCACGTCTTCCCTTACAGCAAACGTACAGGTACCCCGGCTGCAAGAATGGAAGATCAAGTGGATGAGAATGTGAAAAACGAACGTGTCCACCGTTTGATCGCTCTTTCTGACCAGCTTGCGAAAGAGTATGCATCAGCATACGAAGGTGATGTGCTAGAGATTATTCCGGAAGAATCCTTCAAAGAACAAGAAGGAAACCACAATCTTTATGTTGGTTATACCGATAACTACATGAAAGTTGTTTTTGAAGGGACAGAGGACATGATCGGCCGTCTGGTCAAAGTGAAAATTACGAAAGCGGGCTATCCTTATAACGAAGGACAATTCGTTCGCATCAGCGATGATGTGCAGCCAGACAAAGTGAGAATGACCTCATAATAGATAAAAAAACCGGCAGCCAAAAGAGCAAGCCGGTTTCTTTTATTTTGACTGATTCGGCATGAGACACAAGATCAATCCGTGAAAAGGGCGAATGAACGGAAAGAAGAGGAGAGAGCTTGCCACATTAAACAGCAGGCTGAAATGCGCAATCTGCTGGGCAGGAGAGCTTGCGAGAAGGGCAACAACCTCTGTGATCAGGGCGAGAAACGGCAGGCATAAAAGAACCCCGAGCACATTAAATACGACGTGTGCATAAGCCGTTTGACGTGCTGCGTAGCCGCCGGATATCGCAGCCATCACAGCCGTAATACATGTCCCAATATTGGACCCCAACACAAAGCTGATGCCTTCCTGAAGTGCCACAGTTCCTTCATTCATAAATCCCATTAAAATACCGATACAGACTGAGCTCGAATGAACAATTGCTGTGAAAATGGTACCCGAAAGCAGCGCTGTCCAGTCTGAATGCTGCATCATTTCAAGAAAACGCAATGTCTCAGGCTGGCTTGTCATCATCCCTGCAATTTTTGAAAAGCCTTGTATGCAAAAAAAGATCATCCCGAGCCCAAATAAACTTTTTCCTGCATGTCTAAAAGATGTCCTGCCAAAAAGAATGCATACAAGACCGGCTATGATCAAAACCCACATGAATACGTCCATTTTAATGGCGATAAATTCTGTCGTAAACGTTGAGCCGATATTGGTTCCAAGAATCATTGGAATCGATTTTTTAAAAGAGAGAATGCCAGTACTGACAAAGCCAATGACGATGACCATAAAAGCAGAACTGCTTTGTAGAACCCCTGTAAACACAATGCTGACCAAGAATGCTTTGACCGGGTGATCTGTAAAGAGAAGAAGTGATTTCTCAATACGAGACGACGCAAGCGCCATTAATCCTTTTCTCAGCAAACCCATTGACCATAAAAAAATGAAAATAAGTGCACAAAAATAAATAATCGCCATCATAGAAAAGTCCTCCTCTTACCAATGAATATATGGACTTGTCTACCTGCTCATGACGAAAATATATTTCCAAATCACTTAGTTGACCTCACACTGGGCTTATATTATAATGTCTAGGTACATGTTTTGCATGTATATCTTTTTTTAATGCAGTCGATTGGTGTATTCGGAGGGAGGGAAAGAGAATGTCAAAAACGGTCGTTAGAAAAAACGAATCGCTTGAAGATGCTCTTCGTCGCTTTAAACGCAGTGTATCCAAAACTGGAACATTGCAAGAAGCAAGAAAGCGTGAATTTTATGAAAAGCCTAGCGTAAAGCGTAAGAAAAAGTCTGAAGCTGCTAGAAAACGTAAATTCTAAAGAGGGTGGATTTTATGAGTCTTCTTGAGCAATTAAATTCTGATATGAAGCTTATGATGAAAAACCGTGAGAAAGACAAGCTTGTTGTCATTCGTATGGTAAAGGCTTCGCTGCAAAATGAAGCAATTAAGCTTAAGAAAGACAGTTTGACCGGCGATGAGGAACTAACCGTCCTTTCCCGCGAGATTAAGCAACGTAAAGACTCCCTCCGTGAATTTTCGAAAGCTAATCGCTTAGATTTAGTAGATAAAGTTCAAAAAGAGATTGACATATTAGACGTTTATTTACCTGAACAGCTTTCTGAAGAAGAACTGCAAACGATCGTGAAAGAAACGGTCGCTGAAACAGGTGCTTCCTCGAAGGCTGACATGGGTAAAGTCATGAGCGCTATTATGCCAAAAGTAAAAGGTAAAGCTGATGGAGCTGTCATTAACAGACTTGTCAGCGAGCAGCTGTCTCAATAAAAAGTATCCTTCTATTGTTAGAAGGATACTTTTTTTATGCCCTCGTGATTCTGTCATATAAAAATGAAACCTATGATACATTTGTAACGTATGTAAAGGAACGGTAAAATGAAGAAAGAGAGGAGGGATCACCAAATAGATGAAAAAAATAAAAATTTCTATTGCTCTCTTCAGTTGTTTTATAATATGCTTGTTATTAGGGGTTCAATTGACCGCGAAATCAGCAGATCAGAAAGTTCATGTTATCCCAATTGAAGATACAGTAGAAAAAGGACTTTCTAAATTCATTGAACGATCGTTTGAGCAGGCAAAGTCGGAACGGGCGAAGCATATTATTCTCGACATCAATACACCGGGTGGTGCAGTTGATGCAGCGCTTAAAATCGCAGATACGATTCGTGCTTCCGATATCCCAGTGACAGCGTTTGTCAATCATAGAGCGCTTTCAGCCGGGGCCTTCATCGCGCTAAATGCCGATCAAATTTATATGACCCCGAATGGAAAAATGGGGGCTGCTGCGATCATTGATGGAGAAGGCAATGCTGCCGATCAAAAATCTGAATCTCTATGGCTTGCTGAAATGAGTGATGCTGCCGAAAAGCAGGGGCGTGATCCAAAGTATGCTCTTGCCATGGCGGATGTAGATATAGACGCAAAAGAAGCCGGTGCACCAAAAGGAGAATTGCTCACCTTCAATACAGACCGTGCGCTTCAATTCGGGTATGCAGAAGGGGAAGCAAAAAATATGGATGACTTGCTTCAGAAGCTGAAATTACAAGACGCTTCTGTTCAATACGATGAAGTGAGCTTTGCTGAAAAGGTTGCGCGTTTTCTTACGCACCCAATTGTCATTCCAATCCTTTTATCCATTGCAAGCTTAGGGTTAGTTGTTGAGCTCTATTCTCCTGGCTTTGGGGTCCCGGGCACAATGGGAGTGACAGCGCTTCTGCTATTCTTTTATGGTCATCTCGTGGCAGGTTTTGCAGGATATGAGACGTTGTTCCTGTTTTTAGCAGGGATTGCACTCATCATTCTGGAATTGTTTTTGCCAGGGGGAATCGTAGGTGTCATTGGACTGATCTGTGTCGTTATCAGCTTATTTTTAGCAGCTGGAAGCTTTACAGAAATGGCGATTTCCATCTTGATTGCCACTGCTGTTTCAACCATAGCAGTTATTTTATTGACAAAGGTGTTGGGGAAACGTATGAAATTCTTTAAAAAGTTCATTTTAACCGATTCAACCAATAAGGAAAGCGGTTATGTCTCAAATGAAACAAGAGAGGATCTTGTTGGACAAATCGCAGTGACAGCCACTGCACTTCGTCCATCTGGTACGATCGTACTCGGAGATGAGCGCATTGATGTGGTGTCAGAAGGTGCATTTATCGATAAAGATGAACAAGTAAAAATTGTGAAAGCGGAAGGCTCACGCATTGTCGTGAGGAAAGTATAGATATACTGATTTTAGAGGAGGAATAAAATGGATCCATCTACTTTACTATTATTTGTGATTATCGCAGCAGGTTTGATTGTTCTATCGATCTTTTTCACTTTTGTACCGGTGATGCTGTGGATTTCTGCCCTAGCGGCTGGCGTAAAAGTGAGCATTTTTACACTTGTCGGAATGAGACTGCGCCGAGTGATTCCAAACCGAGTGGTCAACCCGCTCATCAAAGCACATAAAGCAGGTCTTGATGTGACGATTAACCAGCTGGAGAGCCACTATCTTGCAGGTGGTAACGTGGACCGAGTTGTGAACGCACTAATTGCAGCTCAACGCGCGAATATCGAATTGAACTTTGCTCGCTGTGCAGCCATCGACCTAGCAGGCCGTGATGTACTTGAAGCAGTTCAAATGAGTGTAAACCCTAAAGTCATTGAAACACCATTTATCTCTGGTGTTGCGATGGACGGGATTGAAGTCAAAGCAAAAGCACGTATTACAGTTCGTGCAAACATCGACCGACTTGTCGGTGGTGCAGGGGAAGAAACAATTATTGCCCGTGTAGGTGAAGGGATTGTCTCTACAATCGGTTCATCAGATAATCATAAAAAGGTTCTTGAGAACCCTGATATGATTTCTCAAACGGTTCTTGGTAAAGGATTAGATTCAGGTACTGCATTTGAAATTCTCTCGATTGATATCGCAGATGTTGATATCGGTAAGAACATCGGGGCGATCCTGCAAACAGACCAAGCAGAAGCAGACAAAAACATTGCACAGGCGAAAGCAGAAGAACGCCGCGCAATGGCTGTTGCACAAGAACAAGAGATGCGTGCGAAAGTTGAAGAAATGCGCGCGAAAGTCGTAGAAGCAGAGGCTGAAGTACCACTTGCAATGGCTGAAGCATTACGTGAAGGCAATATTGGTGTCATGGACTACATGAACATTAAGAATATCGATGCTGATACGGATATGAGAGATTCATTTGGCAAAATGACAAAAGGTCCATCTGATAATGAAAACAAATAAGCATCCTCTCACGCTTTAAGGAGGGAGCCCATTGGACATTCTATTTGAAAATCCGCTACTAATTGCGATTATCATCGGTATCATCTCTGCCGTCTTTGGGAAGATCGGCAAACAAGAGGAGAACGAAGAGCAGAATCAGCAAAAGAAGCCCGCTCCTCAGCGTAAGCAGGTGCCCCAAAAGCAAACAAAGCAAACAAGTCCAGATCCAGTCGTGACGGATCAGCTGGACGATTTCGGTGATGTACATGATCATGGCGGGATGAAGAAAAAAACTTCTCCGTCCTTACAAGATCGCTATACGGCTACACTTGCCGAAATGGAAGAAAGAAAAAACGAGCTGAACAAAGAGTTCCAATCGCTTGAAAGAGAGCTGACAAGGCCAAAGGCTGCATCTGCTGAAATGAGGCCAAAATTCATTGAGAAGCTGAACCAAGATACTATTGTTCAAGGAATGATCCTTGGAGAAGTATTTGGAGAGCCGCGCGCGAAAAAGCCGCACAGAACGATGAAACGGCCATATAAAAGATAAAGAAGAAAGCCCCCTTTATGAAAAAGGGGGCTTTTTTTGCCTGATGACATTTTTTCTTAAAGAAAATGCTGAAACAGTTATTTTACGGGATTCATTAGCATGATATGAACCCTTGAGGAATAGGATGATATAGAGGCTTTCTCATCAGTCTCACCATCTTTCAGTTTGATCTCATACACATGAGGTGGGAAGGGGTTCTTATTGAATGGGAAAAAGAAAAAATCGACTTAAAGCATGGCTGACAAGAACACTTGAAATCCCTCCAGACGTGATGATGGATCTTCCCCGTATTACGATGGTTGGCAGACTCCACATTTACATAGAGAACCATAAAGGGCTTTTGCTTTTCAGTGATCAAGAGGTAAGGCTGATGCTCAAACAGGGACAATGCATTATTTCAGGGAAAGATTTTGTGATTAAAACGATTTTGCCAGAAGAGATTTTATTGGAAGGGAAAATCGATGAGGTCCGTTATATTGATTCTTAACTGACGGAGGGGAGAAGCGTGAAGAATAAATGGTTCGCCTATTTTATTGGCAGAGTGGAAGTGGAGATCAAAGGAAATGGCATTGAGCGGCTCATTAATGAGTGCACGAGGCAGGGGATCACAATGTTTCAAGTGAGCCGCCGTCAAGACAGCGTGCGCTTATTTATTCGCTTATCAGATGTACATGCCTTCAGAAAGGTACGCAGACATCATGACGTGACATGTTCATTTCATCAAAAAAAGGGCTTTCCATTTCTACTCCTATGGTCAAGGAAGAATATCGGATTTACCCTTGGGATTGTATGCTTTCTAGTGACGATATTGGCGCTTTCAAACATGGTATGGAAAATCGATATTAAAGGAGCCAATCCAGAAACTGAACATCAAATGAGAAAGCATTTAGACGACATTGGGGTGCAAAAAGGACGTTTTCAGTTTCTAATGGGAACACCTGAAAAAATTCAAAAATCCCTGACAACCAATATTCAAAGCATCACATGGGTCGGCGTAGAACTAAACGGCACAACCTTTCAAATGAAAGTTGTGGAAAAAAATGAACCTGAAAAAGAAAAATACACGAGTCCTCAGCATATCGTCGCCAAGAAAAAGGCTGTCATCACGAGAATGTATGTAGAAAAAGGGGAGCCGCTTGCCGCGGTTGATGAACATGTAAAGAAAGGACAGATGCTTGTCTCTGGACTCATTGGCAGCGAAGATCAGCAAAAAACGGTAGGAGCCAAAGCGAAAATCTATGGTGAAACGTGGTATCGTTCAGAAGTTTCTGTCCCTCTTCGAACATCTTTTGACGTCTTTACGGGTAAAATGAAGACAAAGCACAAGCTCTCCGCATTTGGAGGCTCACTGCCATTTTGGGGCTTTTCTTTTAAAAAGGATGATTTTAAGCAGCCAAAAACAGAAACAGAAGTTCATCCGCTTCATTTCTTAAACATTCAGCTCCCATTCTCTTATGAAAAGGAAATTACACGCGAAAGTGAGAAAATAAATCGCGAATACACAAATAAAGAAGCGGTTCAAGCAGGGATTAAAATGGGTAAAAAAGAATTAGAAGAGAAGCTAGGTCAAACAGGAGAGGTGAAAAGTGAAAAAGTTTTGCACGAGACAACAGGGAATGGTAAAGTTAAGTTAATCATCCTTTACCAAGTAATAGAAGATATTGTTCAACCAACACCTATTGTTCAGGGAGACTAGAGAATGACAGAACATTTACTTGAGATTCAACAAAAATTGGATAGCCCAAACGAAGCGATTGCTTTATTTGGCAATCAAGATGCTTATCTGAAACTAATGGAAAACGAGCTGAACGTCTCCATTATTACGCGTGGAGAAAAAGTGTATGTTTCTGGTGAGGAAGCATCGAGAGATACAGTAAGCCGTTTGATCACATCTCTTTTACATCTCATCCGTAAAGGAATTGAGATATCTGAACGGGATGTCGTCTATGCCATTAAAATGGCGCAAAAAAACAAGCTGAATTATTTTGAAAATATGTATGAAGATGAAATTACGAAAAATGCCAAAGGAAAGTCGATCAGGGTGAAAACAATCGGCCAGCGTGAATATGCTGCGGCGATGAAAAAAGATGACCTGGTCTTTGGAATTGGACCTGCTGGTACAGGGAAGACGTATTTGGCAGTCGTCAATGCGGTCCATTCGCTGAAAAATGGACATGTGAAACGGATAATCCTGACAAGACCAGCTGTTGAAGCAGGAGAGAGTCTTGGCTTTTTACCAGGCGATCTAAAGGAAAAAGTAGATCCTTATTTAAGACCACTATATGATGCCCTGCATGATGTGCTTGGCAGTGATCATACGGAACGACTGATCGAGCGCGGCGTGATTGAAATAGCGCCCCTTGCCTATATGAGAGGTCGGACGCTTGATGATGCATTTGTGATTTTAGATGAAGCGCAGAATACAACACCTGCCCAAATGAAAATGTTTTTGACGAGACTTGGGTTTGGCTCTAAAATGGTCATTACAGGAGATATTACACAGATTGATCTGCCAAAGGGCATGCAGTCAGGTCTTGCAGCTGCAAAGGACATGCTTGCAGAGATCAGGGGCATCTCATTTATTGAATTAGACCAGACAGATGTGGTCAGACACCCGCTTGTGGCGAAGATCATTGGCGCATACGAAAAGCAAAAATGAACTGAGTGACCCGATCGTCTTCATCGGGTCATTTTGTTTCGATCGTGGTTTAAAGTAAAAAAGGAGGTACTTTCCTTGAGAAAGAATCAAAAAGGCAGTAAGCGCAAAAGACTGCTGTCTAAAAAAGAACCTCAGAAAATGGAGCGCTCACGTTATTTAAATGTTTTGCTGTACGCTGGTTTAGCAGCCATTTTATTCGTGGTGCTCTTCTTCCATGTAAAGCCTGAATCGCTCGACTTAGATTTATTTTCAGTGAGCGAACAGACCATCTATTCTCCGTCAACCGTTGATGATCAAGAAGCGACAGAAGAAAAGAAACAAGAAGCAACAGATCAGGTAGAAGATCAATATACGCTCAAAAAAGCGTATTCTGATAATCGCGTAGACCTCATCTCATCCCTCTTTGAAGCCATTAAAGAAGAGAAGAAAGCAGCTGATGATAAAGAGAACGCGCCATCAGATCAAGAAATGGTCAAGCGTGTCAAAGAAAAGCTCACAACAGATATGCAGGAAGCTGTTTCGGATCAATCCATCAAAGCACTGCTCCAAGCAAGTGATGAAAATCTCTCATTTACTAAGGATTCCATCATTACAGTGGTGAATTCACTGATGAGTAAAGAAATCACAGCAGCGAAATTACAAGATGAGAAAAAACAAGTCAAAACAGAGCTTAAAAACAATTCGATTCCATCAAAATACTTAAATGCGGCGAAAGAAATCGGTGAATTTGCGATCATTCCAAACTATGTATTTGACCCAGTGGCAACAGAGAAGAAAAGACAGGAAGCGGCTGACAATATTCAGCCTGTGCAAATTAAGCAGGGGCAAATCTTAGTTGAAGAAGGAGAGCTCATTGACCGGGAAGTTTATCGCAAATTAGAACTCACGGGTCTGTTAAACAGCTCAAATTTATTTAAGCCTGTAAGTGGTCTTCTCATATTAATTGGACTTTTCTTAGCAGCGATTGTTCATTCCCTTGAATCGAGGAAAAAATCGCTTGTCCATAAGAATAAGTCGTTACTGCTTTACTCGCTTATTTTCACGATTATATTAATTATCATGGAAGTGTTCAGCCTCTTCCAGGAAACGAAGTATACGACGATAGGCTATGTCGTGCCAGTGGCACTTGGCACGATGCTGATCAAGCTGCTTATTAATGAGCGGCTGGCGATCTTCTCCGGTCTTGTATTTGCTCTTTGCGGCAGTATGATGTTTAATCAAGGAGTAACCGGCGTCTTTAACTATGTGATCTGCGCTTATTATCTGATGAGCGGGATGGCGGGTATTTTATTTTTAAGAAAACATAATGCAAGATCAAAAATATTGCAGGCTGGGCTTTTGGTTGCTTTGGTGAATGTACTTGTGGTTTTATCCATTACACTCATCCAAAATTCTTCACCATCAGGGCTTGAAATCGGTGTGAACCTCATGATGGCGATTGTGTCAGGGTTTGCATCATCTATCTTGGTCATTGGGTTAATGCCTGTTTTTGAGAGCATGTTTGGTATTCTTTCCACAATGAAACTGATTGAATTATCCAATCCAAATCATCCGCTGCTCAAAAAGATTTTAACCGAGACACCAGGTACATATCATCATAGTGTTATGGTGGCGAATTTAGCGGATGCTGCATGTGAAGCAGTCGGCGCAAATGGTCTTTTAGCAAGGGTCGGTGCTTATTATCATGACATTGGGAAAACGAAAAGACCGCAGTACTTTATCGAAAACCAAATGAACATTGATAATCCGCATGACAAGCTTTCTCCTCAGCTGAGTAAAAATATTATTATTGCCCATACGACAGATGGCGCTGATATGCTGAGAGAAAAGAAGTTTCCTGAAGAACTTGTCGACATTGCCGAACAGCATCACGGGAAGTCTCTTTTAAAGTTCTTTTACTATAAGGCGAAAGAGCGTGATGATCAGGTGACAGAAGAAGAATTCCGTTACCCTGGTCCAAAGCCGCAATCAAAAGAAGCAGCGATTATTTCTGTGGCTGACAGCGTTGAAGCGGCGGTTCGTTCGATGCATAATCCAAATCCAGAGCGGATTGAAAAGCTTGTCAAAGGCATTATTTCAGATAAAATGCAGGACGGGCAATTTAGTGAATGTGACCTCACATTTAAAGAATTAAATATTATCAGCCAAACGATTTGTACAACATTAAAGGGGATTTTCCATTCTCGGATTGAATATCCAGATGCCCCGAAGCAGAAGGTGAAGTAAATGACATTGTTAATCGATTTAATAGATGAAACAGGACAAGTATCAAAAGAGCAGCTTGAAGAAGTGGAAAAGCTTCTTCAGTTTGCTGCAGACGAACTTGAGGTCAAGGATCAAGCGGAAGTATCAGTGACGATCGTTTCGAATGAAGAGATTCATCAAATCAATAAAGAATACCGCGGAAAAGACGCACCAACAGATGTGATCTCCTTTGCACTTGAGGAAGAAGGAGAAGGGGAGATTGAAATCATTGGAGCAGATGATATCCCGCCTGTACTTGGTGACATTATCATTAGTGTGGATCGAACGAAAGAGCAGGCAGAGGAATATGGACATTCCTTTATGAGAGAGCTTGGATTCTTAACGATTCATGGCTTCCTCCATTTGCTCGGGTACGATCATATGACAGAGGAAGATGAAAAAGAAATGTTCGCCAAACAGACAAAAATCCTGGATGATTATGGCCTTTCGAGATCATCGTAAGAAAAGAAGGCCGCTCGCCCGTTTTTTTCGGAGTTTTTACTATGCATTTAGAGGAATATGGCGAACTTTCTTGAATGAACGGAATTTTCGATTTCACACAGTCGCAGCCATCATCGTGGTGATCTGCGGCTTTTGGTTCCGCATAGACCCATTTGAATGGCTGATCGTTCTTCTTCTTTGCGGGGGGATGTTTGCACTTGAGCTTGTCAATACAGCCATTGAACATACAGTGGATCTGATGACAGAAGAAAGGCACCCGCTTGCAGAGAGAGCGAAGGACGCTGCGGCAGGCGCTGTTTGCGTTTACGCCGCGATTTCGGTTATGATTGGGTTGATCATCTTCTTACCGAAGATCATGCAATAGAACAATATTACTATTTATTAACATTTTTAGAAATGGGCGTGAAAATGTCACGTGAATTATGTAAAATATAAATGTGACAGTGGTACCATTTCTTCTGAAAGTGGGAACTAGGAATGAACAAACAAGAGTTGATTTCAGAAGCAATCAAAGCAAGAGATTTTGCATATGTACCCTATTCTAAATTCAAAGTCGGTGCAGCATTACTGTCGAATAATGGAAAAGTGTATGGCGGCTGCAACATTGAAAATGCAGCATATGGTATGTGTAATTGTGCGGAAAGAACAGCACTTTTTAAAGCCTATTCAGAAGGCATTACATCTTTTCAAATGTTAGCAGTGGTGGCTGATACAGACCGTCCTGTTTCGCCGTGCGGCGCATGCAGACAGGTCATTTCAGAGCTATGTGCACCTGATATGCCATTGATTCTAACGAACTTAAAAGGACATATATACGAAACAACAGTAAACGAACTATTGCCAGGCGCATTTTCACCGGAGGATTTAAATGACTAACGAAAGCTTCAAATCAGGATTTGTATCAATTATTGGAAGACCAAATGTAGGGAAATCAACCTTTCTTAATCGTGTCATTGGACAAAAGATCGCCATCATGAGCGATAAGCCCCAAACGACGCGAAACAAAGTGCAAGGTGTTCTGACAACAAACACATCACAAACGATCTTTATCGATACACCGGGGATCCATAAACCTAAGCATAAGCTTGGTGATTTTATGATGAGGGTGGCTCAAAATACACTGAAGGAAGTCGACCTGATCTTGTTTATGATTAACGCACAGGAAGGCTATGGCAAAGGTGATGAATTCATCATTGAACGACTAAAGCAAACATCTACACCGGTGTTCCTAGTCGTTAATAAAATTGACCAAATTCATCCAGATGAACTGTTCCTTTTAATTGATGAATACCGCACACGTTACCCATTCAAGGAAATTGTGCCAATTTCAGCTCTTGAAGGAAACAATATCGACACGCTTCTTCAGCAGATTGAAGGTTATCTTCCAGAGGGCCCTCAATTTTATCCGGCAGATCAAGTAACAGATCATCCAGAACGGTTTATTATTTCTGAATTAATTCGTGAAAAAGTGCTGCATTTAACGAGAGAAGAGATTCCGCACAGTATTGCGGTTGCGATTGAATCGATTAAGCCAGATGAAAATGGCAAGATTCATGTCGCGGCGACCATTGTCGTAGAACGTGATTCGCAAAAAGGGATCGTCATTGGTAAACGTGGCAGCTTGTTAAAAGAAGTGGGACAAAAAGCGCGCAGAGATATTGAAGCACTTCTAGGCTCAAAAGTGTATTTAGAGCTTTGGGTCAAAGTTCAGAAGGACTGGCGTAATAAATCCACTCACCTGCGTGATTTTGGATTTAGAGAAGACGAATATTAAAAAATCGCTGCATTTGTCAGCAAATCTGACAATGGTGCGGTTCGATTAGTAAAAATTGTTTATCATGAAATGGAGGTAGCCTGGTCAAGATAAAATTAATATGTTGGATGTAGCGTTGCTGCTTCTAATAAAGAAAGGTGGGGTTTTTATGTTGAATTTTACATGGAACGTATTTTCACAAACAGGAAGCGTTGACACGTATCTGCTTTTCAAAGAGTTAGAAAAGGAGAACCTGGAAAGACCCGATGTACTTGAAGAAGAGATAGCACGATTTGATTTTCCAATCTTATAATTCTTGACCCCCTCCAATGCTCGGAGTGTAGACAAATGCTCATTAAAAGTGAAGGAATCGTCCTTAGAACAACAGATTATGGCGAAACAAACAAAATTGTCACGCTGCTCACTAGAGAACATGGGAAAATTGGTGTCATGGCAAGAGGCGCAAAAAAATCAAACAGCCGCCTGTCAGCCATAAGCCAGCCGTTTTTATACGGAACCTTCCTGATCCAATCATCAACAGGACTTGGAACGCTCCAGCAAGGCGAAATGATTGAAAGTATGCGGGCCATTCGGGAAGACTTATTTCTGACCGCATATGCCGCATATATGACGGAATTGATGGATAAAGGGACAGAAGAAAAAAAGCCAAACCCTTATTTGTTTGAGCTTCTGCTTCAATCTCTGCGTCATCTCAACGAAGGTACAGATGCTGATATTATTTTATTTATCGTAGAGGTCAAAATGTTATCAGTGATGGGGATGAAGCCTGAACTTGATCAATGTGTGCACTGTGGTCAAAAAGAAGGGCAGTTCCATTTCTCAATAAGAGATAACGGCTTCATTTGCCAAAATTGTTTTTCGAAAGATCCATATAAACTGCCCTTATCCCCCGCAGCTGCAAGGCTGCTCCGTTTGTTTCATTATTTTGATTTATCAAGGCTTGGTCAGGTTGATGTGAAACAGCAGACGAAACAAGAAATTCGTCAAGTGCTTGATCACTACTATGACGAATATTCCGGCCTCTATTTAAAATCAAAAAAATTCATGAATCAGATGGAATCCATGAAAAAGCTAATGGGCGGGGAAAACAAAAGTTGACATCTCCCATGACTTTTTGTAAGATCATCTAAGATAAAATATGTTGCATTGACAGAAAGAAGTACTTACGTAAAATCCATAAAAGCGACCTTAGGGCGGTGTGAGCTAAGGATGGAGGCGTAACGAAAGGCATTCTTGAGCAACGTAAAACAAAGCGGCTGGGTGCTACTACACCAGCAAATAGGGTGGAACCGCGGGAAAAACTCTCGTCCCTATGTTTGCAAGAACCTTGCGAGCATAGAGACGGGAGTTTTTGTGTTCTCTTACAAGGTTCTCATCCCACCCGCCATACATAGCGGTTGGTCTAGAAAAGATGGAGGTGCAATCATTGAATATTCAAGACATGATTTTGACGTTGCAAAAGCATTGGTCAAATGAAGGCTGCGTATTAATGCAGGCGTATGACACAGAAAAAGGTGCCGGAACGATGAGTCCATACACGTTCCTCAGAAGCATCGGCCCAGAGCCGTGGAAGGTAGCTTATGTAGAGCCTTCAAGACGCCCGGCTGATGGCAGATATGGAGAAAACCCAAATAGATTGTATCAGCATCACCAATTTCAAGTGATCATTAAGCCATCACCTGACAATATTCAAGAGCTATATCTTGAATCATTGAAGGCACTTGGCATTGACCCGCTGAAACATGATATTCGTTTTGTGGAAGATAACTGGGAAAATCCATCTCTTGGCTGTGCAGGACTTGGCTGGGAAGTATGGCTTGATGGGATGGAAATTACGCAGTTCACGTATTTCCAACAAGTCGGCGGCTTAGAATGTAAGCCCGTTTCTGTTGAAATCACATACGGTATTGAACGTCTTGCTTCTTACATCCAGGACAAAGAAAATGTCTTCGATCTTGAATGGACAGACGGATTTACGGTCAGAGATTTATTCTTAATGGCTGAATACGAGCACTCTGTTTATACATTTGAAACATCTAATACTGACATGCTGTTCGAGCTATTTACAACCTATGAGAAAGAAGCACATAGCCAAATGGACAAAGGGCTTGTTCACCCGGCATACGATTATGTCCTCAAATGCTCTCATACGTTTAACCTGCTCGATGCAAAGGGTGCTATTTCTGTGACTGAGCGAACTGGTTATATCGGAAGAGTGCGTCAGTTAGCAAGAAAAGTAGCCAAAACCTATTATGAAGAACGCGAAAAACTGGGATTCCCTATGCTAAAAGAGGAGGCGGCTTCTCATGAATAAACAAGATGTATTACTTGAAATCGGCTTAGAAGAGATGCCGGCTCGTTTCATGCCAGAGAGCACAAAGCAGCTGGGTGAGAAAGTAAAAGCATGGTTTGAAACGCAAAATATTTCATTCGAAGAGACTTCTTTATTTAACTCACCTAGACGTCTTGCTGTACTTGTGAAAGGTGTCGCAGAAAAACAAGAAGACATCAAAGAAGAAGCAAAAGGCCCAGCTAAAAAGATTGCCCAAGATGCTGAAGGCAATTGGACAAAAGCAGCTGAAGGCTTTGCAAGAGGACAAGGTGCTTCAACAGATGATCTCTATTTCAAAGAGATCAAAGGAGTGGATTATGTCCATGTCCAAAAGTTTCAAGAAGGAAAGCAAGTCAAAGACCTTCTGCCAGCGTTAGGTGAAATCGCCGCTTCATTAAGTTTTCCAAAGAACATGAGATGGGGAAGCGAGGATTTACGCTATATCCGTCCGATTAAATGGATTGTTTGTTTATTTGGAAAAGAGATTGTACCTGTTGAAATTGCTGGGGTGAAAAGCGGCCGTGAGACTAGAGGACACCGTTTCCTTGGAACGACAGCCAGCATTGACACACCTGCTTCCTATGAACAAACTTTGCGCGATCAATTTGTGATTGCAGACTCAGAGAAAAGAAAACAATTCATTACTGAACAGCTAGATGCGCTATCTTTAGAAAAAGGCTGGGTCATTCCTGTTGATCCTGAACTTTTAGAAGAAGTGAACGACCTTGTAGAATATCCAACTGTGCTGTCTGGTTCCTTTGAAGAAGAGTTTCTTGCATTGCCGGAAGAAGTATTGGTGACGACAATGAAAGAGCATCAGCGCTACTTCCCTGTAAAAAATGAGCAAGGGGAATTATTGCCGCACTTTATTACAGTCAGAAATGGAAACAGTGAGGCGCTCGAAAATGTCGCAAGAGGGAATGAAAAAGTACTTCGTGCGCGTTTATCAGATGCTGCATTCTTCTATAAAGAAGACGAAAAACTAGTGATTGAAGACAATATTAAAAAGCTTGATAAAGTGGTATTCCATGAGAAACTTGGAACAATCGGCGACAAGCTGAAGAGAGTGACAGACATTGCAACCCGTCTAGCGGCGCATGTCGGAGCAGATGACGAAACCACTAAACGTGTGGCGAGAGCAGCAAGTATTTCGAAGTTTGACCTTGTGACTCAAATGGTCTATGAATTCCCAGAATTACAAGGAATCATGGGTGAGAAATATGCAAGAGCTCTTGGTGAACATGAAGAAGTAGCAAGAAGCATCAACGAGCACTATATGCCGCGCTTTGCTGGTGACGAGGCGCCATCCACTTTGATTGGTGCGATTGTGGCAGTAGCAGATAAGCTTGATTCTATTTGTTCATTCTTCTCAATTGATGTGATCCCAACGGGTTCTCAAGACCCTTATGGACTTAGAAGACAAGCGAGCGGTATCGTTCAAATCCTGCTCGACCGTCATTGGAATATTTCATTTAAAGAGCTGCTAGCACTTGCACAAGTAAAGGCAGAACATGAAGCTGCTCTGATTGAATTTTTAACGCATCGTTTAAAATATGTTCTTCAAGCAGAGCATATCCGCCATGATGTTGTTGATGCAGTGCTGGATGTTGAAAATATTGAGCCATATGCAGTCGTCAAAAAAGCAGCTGTTCTTGAAGAGAGTGTGAAACAAGAAAGCTTCAAAGAAACGGCTGAAGCATTGGGACGCGTCATTTCAATCAGTAAAAAAGGGGAAGATGCAGAGATTCAGCCTGAACTGTTTGAAAATGAACATGAGCAAAAGCTGTTTGAGGCGTATCAGCAAGTAGAGAAAGCTGTAAAGGAACATGTAGCAGCAGGACAATACAGCTTGGCACTTGAGGCGCTGGATACGTTAAAAACACCGATTGTTCATTATTTCGATCATACAATGGTTCATGCGGATGATGAAAAACTGAAGCGAAATCGTTTAGCACAAATGGTCAAACTAGCCAAAGTCATTCAATCATTTGCGAATATGAACAATTTAATTGTAAAATAAATACCTAAGAACGGTTGCCTTTTCCGAAGGGCAATCGTTTTTTACTCATTTAATTCAAGGTTTTTGAGTGGATTTTTGTTTCATTCGGACAAAGATGCGCTATAATATGATGAGTTATGAAAATGATATACATAAAATAAAGATTTCGCTCTCTCTATTTAAAGGTGGTGAGTACAATCGAGTTAAATAAACGGCAAGAGCAGATTTTACAGATTGTCAAAGAGAATGGTCCGATCACTGGAGAGCATATCGCCGATCGGCTGAACTTAACAAGGGCGACCCTCAGACCGGATTTAGCCATTTTAACAATGTCAGGCTTTTTAGAAGCAAGACCAAGGGTCGGCTACTTTTTCACAGGAAAAACAGGCACGCAGCTTCTCGCAGATAAGCTGAAAAAACTTCAAGTGAAAGACTTTCAATCCATTCCAGTGGTAATACATGAGAATGTTTCGGTTTATGATGCGATTTGTACGATGTTTTTAGAGGATGTGGGCACATTATTCGTTGTGGACGATCACTCTATTTTAACAGGCGTGTTATCCAGAAAAGACCTCCTTCGCGCAAGTATAGGGAAACAGGAGCTTCCATCTATCCCTGTCCATATTATTATGACAAGAATGCCGAACATCACCGTTTGCCGCAAGGAAGATTTCATTATGGATGTGGCGAAGCACTTGATTGAAAAGCAAATAGATGCACTTCCTGTGATAAAAGATACGGATAAAGGCTTTGAAGTGGTCGGAAGAATTACGAAAACAAATATGACGAAAATACTTGTCAGCTTATCGGAGAACGAAATAATCTAATGACAGAAGACTGCGAGGGGATGTTATGAGTAATCGCGTAATTTTTGTGGTATCAGATTCAGTTGGAGAAACGGCAGAGCTCGTGGTCAAAGCGGCACTTAGCCAATTTGATGGCGGCTCATCAGACCATTCAAATATTAGAAGAATCCCGTATGTAGAAGATGTTGGTACGATTAAAGAAGTCATTTCACTGGCGAAAGCAGATAATGGGATCGTCTGCTTTACTCTTGTTGTGCCAGAAATGCGCCAATTCTTAATCGAGGAAGCAGAAGCAAACGGTGTCGTTTATTATGACATCATCGGTCCGCTCATTGATAAAATGGAAACGGCATATGGAAATGAAGCGAAACATGAGCCGGGTCGTGTACGTCAATTAGATGAGGACTATTTTAAAAAGGTAGAAGCCATCGAGTTCGCTGTGAAATACGATGACGGCAGAGACCCAAGAGGTATTCTAAAGGCTGATATTGTGCTCATTGGTGTATCACGCACGTCCAAGACACCATTATCTCAATATTTGGCACATAAGCGGCTGAAGGTAGCGAACGTTCCAATTGTACCTGAAGTTGATCCGCCAGAAGAGTTATTTTCAGTTGATCCGAAGAAATGTATCGGTTTAAAAATTAGTCCAGACAAACTAAATCATATTCGCAAAGAGCGTTTAAAATCTCTTGGTTTAAATGATCGCGCTATTTATGCGAACATTGAGCGGATTAAAGAGGAACTAGAGTATTTTGAAAAAGTGGTTGACCGCATTAACTGTCAAGTCGTTGATGTATCGAATAAAGCAGTTGAGGAAACGGCAAATGTTATTCATCAAATGCTGACCAAAAGAGGTTCCGAATAAACTCAGGATGCTCCTCCTGGGTTTTTCCTATGGTGGGAAACGGGTAAACAAAAACAATGGCATATTTGCTGCATTTGTATTATAATAAAAAATTGTGATAAAATGATTGATTTTAGGTTTAAGTTAAGTCAAGAACGAATAAACTAATATTGGCAGAAGTCAAGTGATTCTGAACATAACTTTTCGACAAAATGAGTTTTACTGTTGATTGCTTTATGGGGGAAAAGTATGGTCTTTTTGCTTCTCTAAAGCAGGAATAAGGTGGAGGGATGGAGAATTAGTCACCTGAATGAACGTAAAAAAGAGAGGACGATTTATGTCGATGCAGATGCTTGTCCTGTAAAAGACGAAATCCTTTCTGTCGCATCTCAATTTCAAGTACCAGTGACATTCATTGCTTCATATGAGCATTTTCAAACCAAAAGATCTCCACTTGAAGATTGGCGGTTTGTAGATACACATAAGGAAGCAGCGGATTTAGTCATTGCAAACTCAGCTGCCGCACATGATATTGTCGTCACCCAAGATATTGGTCTTGCCTCCTTACTGCTTCCGAGACAGGTCATTGTTCTGTCTGAAAGAGGACGAATGTACACAAACGAAACAATTGATTTTGATTTGGAACGCAGGCATGTTTCTAGCAAACAGCGAAGAAAAGGTGTATACGGAAAAGGTCCCAAAAAGCTTTTAGAAGAGGATAAGAAGCGATTTATGGCGCAACTACAAAAAATCCTGTCGAATCATGAAGGATTTTTAAATTAAAAGGCGAATAATGTACGACGGAGTGTTATTAGGATGAGCAAACGTATACCAGATGAACTTTTGGAGCAGATCCAAAAAAACGCAGACATTGTCGAAGTGATTGGAGAATACGTACAGCTTAGAAAGCAAGGTCGAAATTACTTCGGTCTTTGTCCATTCCATGGTGAAAATACTCCTTCATTCTCTGTTTCAGCAGATAAGCAAATCTTCCATTGTTTCGGCTGTGGTGCAGGAGGCAATGTGTTTTCTTTCCTCAGACAAATGGAAGGCTACTCATTTATTGAAGCCGTTTCACATGTGGCTGATAAGTACCATATTGATCTGCCTGATCAGGTAGCGAATGCTCAGATGAGTTCCTCTCAGCAAGAGGACACTGCAGATCATAAAATGATTGAGGCCCATGAGCTTCTTAAGAAATTTTACCACCATTTGCTGGTAAATACAAAGGAAGGTCAAAACGCACTCGATTATTTACGGTCCAGAGGCTTTACGGATGAAACAATTGCCAAGTTTGAGATCGGGTATGCTCTTGATTCTTGGGATTTCGTGACCAAGTTTTTAGAAAAACGAGGATTTGATCCTGTGATGATGGAGAAGGCTGGTCTTTTGATTCAACGTGAAAACGGCACAGGCTTTTTTGACCGCTTTAGAGATCGTGTCATGTTTCCCATTCATGATCATCATGGAACGGTCATCGCTTTTTCCGGAAGATCGCTTGGTGATCAGCAGCCTAAATATATGAATAGTCCTGAAACGCCGCTTTTTCATAAAAGTAAGCTGCTTTATCACTTTCATGACGCACGTATGCATATTCGCAAACGCGAACGGGCGGTTCTTTTTGAAGGATTTGCAGACGTCATCTCAGCTGTTACATCAGGTGTCGGTGAAAGTGTTGCAACAATGGGTACGTCTCTTACAGAAGAGCACGTAAAGCTTCTCAGGCGGAACGTAGAAGAGATCATCCTTTGCTATGACTCTGATACGGCCGGATACGAAGCGACCATGAAAGCATCAGATTTGCTTGGAAAAAGAGGATGTAAAGTTCGCGTTGCCATGATACCAGATGGACTTGATCCAGATGATTACATTCGTAAATATGGCGGCGAGAAATTTAGGAATGACATCATAGATGCAAGTGTGACATTAATGACGTTTAAGATGAATTTTTTCCGAAGAGGAAAAAACTTATCAGACGAAGGAGACCGACTTACTTATATGAAGCAGGTTCTCCGAGAAATCAGCCGGTTAAACGGCTCTTTGGAGCAAGAGATTTACATGAAACAGCTTGCTGGGGAGTTTTCGATCTCACTTGATTCATTAAAAGAACAACTGGAGCTGTTTGAAAAACAGCAACGGCAAGAAACCAAAAGCACGCAGGAAGAAAACGGGCTTGAAAAACGGCGTGCACATCTGTCAACACAAGTGAGAAGAAAGCGTCTGCGGCCGGCATATGAAAATGCAGAGCGAATGCTGCTTGCTCATATGTTAAAAAGCGATGACGTGATCCGCAAAGTACTTGACAGAATCGGGATTGAATTTAATATAGATTCGCACAGGGCGCTGGCAACGTACATTTATGCCTTGTATGAAGAAGGCAAAGAACCAACGCCGCAGCACCTGATGAACCGTATAGAAGATGATGTCATGAATCAGCTGTTGACGGATATATTGATGATTCAAGTCGGAGACGAACTAAGTGAAGCTGAATTAAGTGATTATGTAAAAAAAGTGTTGAATCATCGGAATTTGTCAATGATAAAGGAAAAAGAACTAGAACGTGCAGAAGCGGAGAGGCAAAAAGATTTCTTCAAAGCGGCAACACTTGCAAAAGAAATTATTCAGTTGAACCGTTCGCTGAAGTAATACGTCTATTATTAATGAGAGGACTTACGGCTGGCAATGAATCCTTTACGGGAGGAGCATAAGACCGCAAGCATCTTGCCTTCATCATTATTTATTTTATTTCCTATTTGCTTCGTCATCTGTTTGATAGAGAGAGAAAAGCAGGGCGGAAGTAAATCGCAAGTTACTTTAGAATTCGTTGCAAGCTTTGGAAGGAGGGATCCATAATGGCTGATAAACAAGCCCACGAAACCGAAACTGAATTAACCTTTGAACAGGTGAGAGATAAGCTCACTGAAACGGGTAAAAAACGGGGCGTTTTAACATACGAAGAAATTGCAGAGCGTATGTCTAGCTTTGAAATTGAATCAGACCAAATGGATGAATACTATGAATACTTAGGCGAACAGGGTGTAGAGCTCATTAGTGAAAACGAAGAGACAGAAGACCCAAATGTTCAGCAGCTGGCTAAAGCAGAAGAAGAATTTGACCTAAATGATTTAAGCGTACCACCAGGTGTCAAAATCAATGATCCTGTTCGTATGTACTTAAAAGAAATCGGACGCGTCAATTTGTTATCTGCTAAAGAAGAAATTACGTATGCTCAAAAGATCGAAGAGGGCGATGAGGAATCAAAAAGAAGATTAGCGGAAGCGAACCTTCGTCTCGTTGTCAGCATTGCGAAACGCTATGTCGGTCGTGGTATGCTGTTCCTTGACTTGATTCAAGAAGGAAACATGGGTCTAATGAAGGCGGTTGAGAAGTTTGATTACCGCAAAGGATATAAATTCTCAACATATGCGACTTGGTGGATTAGACAGGCGATCACACGTGCGATTGCCGATCAGGCGAGAACAATCCGGATTCCGGTTCATATGGTGGAAACGATTAATAAATTGATCCGTGTTCAAAGACAGCTTCTGCAAGACCTAGGCAGAGAACCAACGCCTGAGGAAATTGCTGAAGACATGGATTTAACTCCAGAAAAGGTAAGAGAGATTCTTAAAATTGCGCAAGAGCCTGTATCTTTAGAAACACCTATTGGTGAAGAAGATGACTCGCATCTTGGTGATTTTATCGAAGACCAAGAGGCGACATCTCCATCTGACCACGCTGCGTACGAACTCTTAAAAGAGCAGCTTGAAGATGTATTAGACACGCTGACGGACCGTGAAGAAAATGTGCTGAGACTACGTTTCGGACTAGACGACGGAAGAACTCGCACGTTAGAAGAGGTTGGAAAGGTGTTCGGCGTAACAAGAGAGCGTATCAGACAAATTGAAGCGAAAGCTCTTCGTAAATTAAGACACCCAAGCAGAAGTAAACGATTAAAAGACTTCTTAGAGTAGAAACCGGACGGATCTTAAAAGAGATCCGTTCTTTCTTATCAAAAATGAAAACGCTTTTTTCAATCTGATTATATTTTACTGAATAACAAATGAATTTGCAACGTTCTTAGAGAAAAGATGTATAAAAAATACATCTAAATGTGCTGAAGGCTTCATTTCTCATCTTGAATCATTTTTGTCTAATCTGTGAACTTGACCAAAGTTTTGTATCATAATTCGTTTACTTTTTGTAAAATTAAAGTAGAATTAGAATTGTTTGCATAGTCTCGAAGGGGTTTTCACAAAGGGGAGGATGAAAGAAATGAAACGGAATCCACTTATACCATTTTTATTGATTGCCATTTTAGGTATTGGACTCACTTTTTTCTTATCAATGAAGGGGCTGAAAGATGAAGAAAAAATTGCCTCTGGGGGCAAAGAGCAAAAGCAAGAAGAGACAGCAAATGCAACGCCGGAAGAATTGTATAAGCAGAACTGTCTAAGCTGTCACGGGGAAAACTATGAAGGCGGCGCAGGTCCTGCATTAAAAGGTGTTGGAGACAAGCTTGAAGTAGCTGACATCAAGAAGAAAATCCAAGAAGGCGGCAACGGGATGCCAGGCGGGCTGATTCCAAATGAAAAGCTCGATGAAATGGCGGAATGGGTGTCTAAAATTAAATAATCTTACACAAAAAGCTCTTTTTCAAAAGAAGAGCTTTTTTCATTTGAAAACGACTTTTAAAAAGTCCATAATTTATATAAGATAGACAAGTATGAACATTAAAGAAAAGTAGTGATACGTATGAATGAAATGAATTTATCGAAACGATTAAAAAAAGTCGCAGACTTTTTACCAGATGAGGCAGTCTTCGCTGATATCGGCTCAGATCATGCCTATTTACCATGCTATGCGATCCTGCATCAAAAAGCAGTGAAAGCCATTGCTGGTGAAATTACCGATGGACCGCTTCAATCGGCGCAGCAGCAAGTACATAGACTTGAATTAGATGAAGCAATTTCGGTCAGAAAAGGAAATGGCCTTGAAGTCATTGAAAAAGGCGAAGTGAATGCAGTGACGATTGCAGGTATGGGCGGGGCGCTCATCGCAAGCATTCTAAATGAAGGAAGGCATAAGCTCGCAGGCCATGAGAGGCTCATTCTTCAGCCGAATATCCATGCCCATCATATTCGTTTATGGCTTTATCAAGAGGGGTATGATTTGTTAGATGAAGTCATCTTAGAAGAGGACGGCAAAATATACGAAATCATCATCGCAGAAAAAGGCGATAAAGATAAAGCTTATGAAGGAATGTCACTTGAAGCAGGCATGCTGGTTGGTCCGTTCCTTGCGAAAGAGCAAAATGACGTCTTCCGGCGCAAGTGGATGCAAGAGCTTCAGCATATGGAGAAGATAGAAAGTCAAATTCAGCAGGCAGCGCGGACAGAAGAAAATAAAGAACGCCTTGAAGAGCTGAATGCGAAAATAAAGATGCTAAAGGAGGTTTTGACTGTTGGCTAAAACAGTAAACGGGCATGAAATCATCCAATTGTTTGAACAATTTTCACCAAAGGCATACGCCATGGAAGGGGATAAAATTGGTCTTCAGATTGGGACTTTAAATAAAAAAGTAACCAATGTGATGATCACCCTAGATGTATTAGAGAATGTAGTAGATGAGGCGATCGAGCGAAAAGTGGATCTTATTATTGCCCACCATCCGCCGATTTTCCGTCCATTAAAACATGTAGCGACGGATCAGCCGACTGGACGTATCATTGAAAAATGCATCAAACATGATATTGCGGTATATGTGGCACATACGAATTTAGACGTAGCTGATGGCGGAGTCAATGACCTGCTTGCTGAGGCCTTAGAGCTTGAAGAAACAAGAGTGTTAGTGCCGACATACGAAGATCCAATCAAACAGCTTGCTCTGTATGTCCCAGAGGAATTTGAAGAGGCCATCCGGACAGCTTTAGGAAATGCGGGCGCCGGCCATATCGGCAACTACAGCCATTGTGCGTTTTCAAATGAAGGGACAGGCAGCTTTCTGCCATCAGAAGAAGCTGAGCCGTTTATTGGTGAGTCGGGTCAATTAGAATTTGTGAAAGAAGTGCGGATTGAAACCATTTTCCCAGCAAGTATAGAAAAACAAGTGATTCGCGAAATGATCAAAGCACATCCTTATGAAGAAGTCGCCTATAGTGTACACAGGACAGATCTTCCTCCTATTCAAAAAGGTCTTGGCCGTATTGGAGAGCTAAATGAGCCAATGACACTGAGAGATTTCACACAATTTGTGAAAACGAAGCTAGATGTGAATGGTGCTCGTTTTGTAGGAGATCAAGACGCTGTTGTGAAAAAAGTGGCGGTGCTTGGGGGAGACGGAAATAAATACATCCATCAAGCGAAAAGAATGGGTGCAGATGTGTATGTAACAGGAGACCTTTATTTCCATGTTGCGCACGATGCCATGATGCTAGGGCTGAACGTTGTGGACCCGGGGCATTATGCTGAAAAAATTATGAAAGAGGGCGTAAAGGCGAAGCTTCAATCGCTATGTGCGGATAAAAAATATAACGTACAGCTCTTTGTTTCTGAATCAAACACAAACCCATTTCAATTTATGTAAACAAAAAACGTCAGAGCGGATATGCTCTGACGTTTTCTTATTTCTTTGTTTTGACGCGAGGTAAAATTTTAGAAAGAGGAACGGTTCGTTCAATCTTCCAAGTTGTTTCATCATCTGGTTCATAGTTTTCTAAGAAACGAATGACTTCCTTTGTAATAGGTGTTGGTGTTGAAGCACCAGCAGTAACGGCAACGGTTTTGACGCCCTGCAGCCATTCCAGCTTAAGTTCACTTAAGTCGCCAATACGGTAAGCCTGCGTTCCGGCAATCTCCATTGACACTTGTGCGAGACGGTTAGAGTTATTACTTTTTGGATCGCCGACAACAATGGTTAAATCGGCTTGGCCAGCTTGCTGCGATACTGCTTCCTGACGCACCTGTGTCGCAAGGCAAATTTCTTGATGATACTCGACGTGAGGGTATTTCTCTTTAATCAGCTCCATCAGGTCGTGGACATCCCATTGCGACATCGTCGTTTGGTTCGTGATAAGCAGTTTTTCTGATGTTAAATCGAGTGCCTCAATGTCAGCTTCTGTTTCGACAAGGTGTACCTTGTCAGGGGCTACTCCGACAGCTCCTTCTGGCTCAGGATGACCCTTTTTCCCAATATAAATAATGTCATAGCCATCGGCTGTTTTCTCTGAAATGAGTTCGTGAGTTTTCGTTACATCTGGACAGGTCGCATCAATGGTGACAAGGCCTTTTTCTTCTGCGATTTGACGAACCTCAGGAGAAACGCCGTGAGCCGTGAAAATGACTGTTCCGCTTTCAACCTGCTTTAAAATGTCTAAGCGGTTTGGTCCGTCCAGTGTGTAAATTCCATCTTCCTCGAAGGCATCAGTGACATGTTTGTTGTGCACAATCATACCTAATATATAAATTGGGCGTGGCAAGTTCTTATCAAGTGCGGCATTTTTAGCAATGACCATTGCATCCACAACGCCATAGCAATAGCCACGCGGCGATATTTTAATTACATTCATTTATTCGTCCTCCTGTAGGGAAGTGCTGCTAGAGAAGAACAATATAAAAAGCCGTAAAAAACGGCTTTTTATCATTCTCTTGCTTCCATTATAGCCAAAGTAAGCGTATATATCAAAGATTGTTATACGCAGTGAACACTTCGCCGTTAAAAGATCACTAGACATATAGTTTTGGAACAGAGCTGCCAGATCTTTTTTTCGGTTTTGCTTGAGGAGCAGGTGATGTGTGTGGTGCTGTTTTTTTGACGAGGATGTCTTCTGGTTCTTTATTTTTTTCTATTTCGTCAGTTTGTGCTTCTTCCTCGGGCACTTCTGTTTCCGCGCTGGTCTCCGCTGATTCTGCATCAGCATCATTTGCACTTTCTTCATCATCATCCGCACTGCCAAGCTGGCTGTACAGTTTAATCATCGCAGGCAAATTTCTTACTAAAGGACCGTATTGCTGAATCATTGGCGTAAATTGCTGCGCCATCCCGAGCACTTTTTGAACATTTCCTAACATGCTTGAGAGGGTTGCAGGATTTGTGAAGCTCTGGATTCCTTGTAATCCCGCACCACCTCCAGAGACTCCAGCTCCTCCTGCGCCAGGAAGAAATTTAGAGAGCATGCCTTTAATTCCTGCTCCGCCGCCTAGTGCACGGCTCTCACCTCCTGGAATACCGCCCATCCCGGGTAAACCGCCTCCCTGTACAGACGGGGAGCGAGGCATCATTTGCTGAAATGGATTGCCCTGCCCTTGAAAAGGCTGCTGGATAGGAGGCTGCTGCCCTCTTTGAAACATTCCGGGCTGTCCGCCATTTCCAAGGTGCCGGCGTGAGGGACGGCGCGGCTGAAAATCGCCCATAGGCCTTTGCCCTAACATACTTGTACCTCCCTTACTGCATTCTCTTTCTCTTCATAGGTTATGCAAGGAAGCACCAATTGGTTTCCTGTAGGAAAAGCGGACATGGTTTTTTTACTGAAAATCAGCTATAATGAGGAGATGAGCAAAAAGGCATTGCCTTAAGGAGTGAAAACATGAAAGAAACGAAATTTACGACATATGAATTAAAGCCTTTTATTATAGATGCTATTCATGAACTAGGCTTTTATGAGCCGACTGATATTCAAAAAAGAATCATCCCTGCTGTTTTAAAAGGAGAAAGCGTGATTGGCCAGTCACAAACCGGAACAGGAAAAACTCATGCCTACTTACTGCCGCTGATTCATTCAATTGATCCAAGCAAAGAACAGGTACAAGTAGTGATTACTGCACCTACAAGAGAATTAGCCAATCAAATTTTCAAAGAAGCTCAAACGATTTTAAAGAATGCTTCTCCAGAAGAAGAGATCAAAGCAAAGCTTTACATTGGCGGAACGGACAAGCAGAAATCAATTCAAAAGCTAAAAAACCAGCCGCATTTGGTGGTCGGTACACCTGGACGTATTGCTGACCTCATTCATGAGCAGGCGCTGAATGTTTATAAAGCGACCTCTCTTGTTATTGATGAAGCTGATTTAATGCTGGATATGGGATTTTTAGAAGATGTGGACCGTATTGGTGCACAAATGCCAGAACAGCTGCAAATGCTTGTGTTCTCTGCAACCATTCCAGAAAAACTAAAGCCTTTCCTGAAAAAATATATGGACAATCCAAAGTATGCGCATGTTGAACCAAAACGGATTACAGCAGAAAACATTCAGCATATTTTAGTTCCGTCTAAACAGCGTGATAAATTAAAATTGCTCCATGAAATGGTGACGAATGTACAGCCTTATTTAGGAATCATTTTTGCCAATACAAAAACAACTGTTGATGAAATCGCAGCATTCTTACAAGAAAAAGGAATGAAAATCGGTGTGCTCCATGGCGGATTAACGCCGCGCGAACGTAAAAAAGTCATGAAACAAATTGAAGATTTGGAGTTCACTTATATTGTGGCATCTGATCTTGCAGCACGCGGGATTGACATTAAAGGCGTCAGCCACGTGATTAACTATGAACTTCCATCTGATCTTGATTTTTATGTGCACCGTGTTGGAAGAACAGCTCGTGCGGGTTCATCTGGAATTGCCATGACCATTTATGAGCTGGCTGATGAGGATGCACTCATTCAAATTGAAAAAATGGGCGTTGTGTTTGAAAACAAAACCATTGTTCATGGCGAATGGCGGGATGCAGATGACCGTCTGAAGCGTCAAAGACGTAAAAAAGCCCCGAATGAAATTGAAGAAAAAGCAAAACGTCTTGTGAGAAAACCGAAAGCCGTCAAACCTGGATATAAAAAGAAAATGACACGTGAGATGGATAAAATCAAAAGACAGGAACGTAGAAAGTCAAAGCGTAATGGAAAGTAGGGGGAAACATTGTTAAAGATTGGTTCACATGTATCCATGAGCGGAAAACATATGCTTCTTGCAGCGAGTGAGGAAGCTGCCTCTTATGGTTCGAATACGTTTATGATTTATACAGGTGCACCGCAAAATACGCGCCGCAAAAAAATTGAAGACCTGAATATTGAAGCTGGACAAGCGCATATGAAAGAGCATGGCATGACGGATATCGTCGTGCATGCTCCGTATATTATCAATATTGGAAATACAGTGAATCCAGCGACATTTGAGCTTGGTGTAGACTTTCTTCGATCTGAGATTGAGCGTACAAAAGCGCTGGGAGCAAGACAAATTGTTCTCCACCCTGGTGCGCATGTCGGAGCAGGGGCAGAAGCAGGGATTCAAAAAATCATTGAAGGTTTAAACGAAGTCATTGTAAAAGGTCAAGAGGTTCAAATTGCACTTGAAACAATGGCAGGAAAAGGATCAGAGTGCGGAAGAAGCTTTGAAGAGCTTGCCCAAATTATCGACGGAGTGACACATAACGAAGCTCTTTCTGTCTGCTTTGATACGTGTCACACGCATGATGCTGGTTACCCGATTGTGAGTGACTTTGATGGTGTATTAGAAGAATTTGACCGAATCGTCGGTATTGACCGAATCAAAGTTCTTCATATTAATGACAGTAAAAACGTACAAGGCGCAAGAAAAGACCGACATGAAAATATCGGTTTTGGTGAAATTGGTTTCGATGCACTGAGCTATATTGTGCATCATCCGCAGCTTCAAGATGTGCCGAAAATTCTAGAAACGCCTTATGTAGGTGAAGATAAAAAGAACAAAAAACCACCTTACAAATTCGAAATTGCGATGCTGAAAGAAAAGCAATTTGATGAAGGCTTACTAGATAAAATTACGGGTCAGTAAAAAAGGATGCAACATGTTGAGGTGCCGCTAAATGCGGCCCTTTTTTGCTTAACTTGTAAACTGGTTAAACAAATCATTCACAGTCTGTGCTGTCTGTTTAGAAGTAATCGCTTCCACTTGCTTAAGAAGCCGGTTACGCTCTGAGTCATTAAAAATATTGATGTTTTTCCCGTTCATGAGTTTGGCAACCTCAGCAGCTTGATGAGACGTTAAACTGACGCCGTACTGTTTCGCATACCTTAACAGATCGTTTGCTGTGATCTGATTGAGCCGCTGCAGGACAATTTTTTGAATTAAAATCAATTCCATTCCTCCCCTCTGTAACAATGTATGGGCGAAAACGGAAAATGTGCAAAAAATTTTATTTTATTCTGTGAAATGATAAAATAGTAAAGTGAATAAAATGTTCATTGAAAATTTAACATGTGTAGAAGGGAGAACGTATGGCAAATAGTAAACAGCATAGAAAGGAATCAGTGCCTCATTTTATTTTGAGAATTTTTCTGATTCTAGTAGGAGCTGCATGTGCAGCAGTCAGCATTGAATTATTTTTAGTGCCAAACAATATTATTGATGGAGGCATCATCGGCATTTCGCTTATTTTGGATTATCTCTTTACAGATAACCCGTTTATAAATTTTGCGACGATTGTTGTCATTTTAAATATTCCATTTATGATATCAGGATACAAGCATATTGGGAAAACCTTTCTGATTTCCACTGTGATTGGGATTGTCAGCTTAGCCGTGATTGAATCTTCACTTCATCATGTGGAGGCATTTACAACACAGCCGATCTTAGCCACTGTATTTGGAGGGCTATTACTTGGATTTGGTGTTGGACTTGTCATCCGTAATGGAGGTTCAATGGATGGAACAGAGATCTTGGGAATTCTTCTGACGAAAAAAATTCCTTTCTCCGTCGGTGAGTTTGTCATGATCGTCAATGTGTTCATTTTTATTTGGGCAGGCTTTGTTTTCGGACCAGAGCAGGCTATGTATTCTGTCATGACATATTATTTGGCAATGAAAACAATTGATGCTGTTATTCAAGGGCTTGATGAAACAAAAGCTGTGATTATCGTATCAGACTATTATGATGAAATTTCAGATGCGATTCTGCATCGACTCGGCAGGGGAACGACAAAGCTGAGAGGAAAAGGCGGCTATACAGATGAAGAAAAAGATGTCATCTACGCCGTTGTCACAAGGCTTGAAATTACAAAGCTGAAATCCATTGTTTTTGAAATTGATGATCAAGCATTTATCACGATTATGGATACGCATGAAACAAAAGGCGGTAAGTTCAAAACAGCCATTCATTAGCTTTTATTTTACTTTTTTATCTTTCTTTTATATAATGAAATGTATGTATGGACAGAGAAAATGGCAAAAGCCATTTTCTTTTTGTTGTATAAATCGTAATCATTCTTTTTATATTGATTAAAGGTGGAAAGATTCATGGCAAAGCCAATTATTGAAATGAAGGACATTTCGTACTCGTATGGACAGCGAAATGTCATTGATCACATTCATTTAACAGTAGAGGAAGGAAACTTTCTAGCACTTGTTGGACCGAATGGTTCTGGTAAAACAACCTTATTAAAATGCCTGCTTGGGCTCATTAAACCGCAGCAAGGTGAATTAAAGCTATTTGGCACGCCTGTTTCAAAATTTAGAGACTGGGATCAAATTGGATTTGTTTCTCAAAAGGCGAATAGCTTTAATACGGGTTTCCCTGCTTCTGTATATGAGGTCGTCGCAAGCGGACTGACCGCGAAAATTGGTTTGTTTAAACGAATGAGCAAGCAGGATAAATGGCAAGTAGAAGATGCCATTCGCTCAGTTGGCATACAAGATTTAAAGCATCAAAACATCGGTGAGCTTTCTGGCGGACAGCAGCAGCGTGCATTTATTGCCCGTGCGCTTGTCAGCCAGCCGAAGCTGCTCATTTTGGATGAGCCCACGGTTGGAGTAGACCAGCGGACAGTAGAAGGCTTTTATCAGCTGCTCGAAACATTGAACAAAGAAAAAGGAATGTCTTTAATTCTCGTCACACACGACGTTGGCACCGTTTCTGATAAAGTCACCCATGTGGCTTGTTTAAATCAGACACTGCATTTCCACGGGGATGCAGAAGCGTTTGATTCAATGGATGATCAGGCGCTATCGCAATTTTACGGGCATGACATTCAAGTGATTCATCACGACCATCACCATCATGGGGGACATGAATAATGCTATTTCCATTTTTTCATTATGAATTTTTACAAAATGCGTTTATCGCAGGTATACTGATTGGTTTTATTGCGCCCTTACTTGGTGTATTTATTGTCGTAAGAAGGCTCTCGCTTATTGCAGATGCCCTCAGTCACGTATCACTTGCCGGTATTGCCGCAAGTCTATTTCTTGATAAAAAGTTTGGCCTTTTGACAGGGGTAAGCCCGCTCTACTTAGGGATGGCTTTTTCTGTTGCGGGTTCATTGTTTATTGAACGCCTGCGCTCAGTGTATAAGCATTATCAGGAGCTTGCCATTCCTATTATTTTATCAGGGGGTATTGGGATCTCCGTCATCTTCATTTCACTAGCGAATGGCTTTAATACAGATTTGTTTAGTTATTTATTCGGAAGTGTCAGTGCGGTTTCAAGACTTGATCTTTGGATTATTGTAGGGATCTCACTCGTTGTTGTGTTAGTTGTTGTGCTTTTATATAAAGAATTGTTTCTGCTTTCTTTTGATGAAGAGCATGCAAAGGCTTCTGGTATTTCAGCAAAATGGATTCATTTTATTTTTATCTTAGTCGTTGCACTTGTCATTGCGGCATCGATGCGTATCGTCGGTACACTGCTTGTGTCGGCGCTCATGACGCTTCCTGTTGCGGCAAGTATCCGCATTGCCAAAGGATTCAAACAGGCAATTTTCCTTTCGATCTTATTTGGTGAATTGTCTGTATTGGCCGGATTGATTTTAAGCTATTATCTTGATTTAGCGCCAGGCGGAACCATTGTGATGCTGTCTATCTTGATTTTAATCGGGTGTATTAGTATTGGGAAATTCAGAAGGGGGAATCAACATGAACGTACAAGAAGCGCTTGATTTATTAAAGGAAAAAGGCTACAAATATACAAGCAAACGTGAAGACATGCTTCAATTGTTTTCTGATTCTGATAAATACTTGACGGCTAAAAATGTGCTGACGGCACTAAGTGAAGACTACCCTGGTCTCAGCTTTGATACGATTTATCGAAATTTGTCACTATATGAAGACCTTGGAATATTAGAAACAACAGAATTGTCAGGGGAGAAACTATTCCGTTTTAAATGTTCATTTTCCCATCATCACCATCACTTTATTTGTCTTACATGCGGGAAAACAAAAGAGATTGATGCCTGCCCTATGGACAAGCTCGACGCCGATTTAGAGGATTATCATATTAGCGGACATAAGTTTGAAATATATGGAATGTGTCCTTCCTGCGAACCGAAGGAAGTTCACTCATGAGGAAGCCAGCCATGGAGCTGGCTTTTTTGTTTTCTCTTTTGAAAACGTTTTACAAAGGGAGGCTGTTTCATTAAAATGAGATCAAGGTACTACATTTTGAAGTAAAGGGAGGGGTAAAAGTGTGGCCTATTATGTCGTGTTTGATGTAGGCGGGACGAGAACGAAACATGGATTAATGGATCAGGATGGAAAGCTGGTCTCTAGCGGTGACTATCAGACGAACTGCCGGCAGCTTGAACCGTTTTTAGAAGCCATGGCAGATGTGGTCAAGGAATATCAAAGGATGACGAATGTCAGCGGTATCGCCATCAGTCTACCAGGCTTTGTGGACAGTGATTCAGGTTATACAGAATTTGCAGGTGCCATCATCGCCTTAAATGGTCAAAATGTAAAAGCACTTTTAGAAGAGAAAACGTCTCTTCGTGTAGAAGTGGAAAATGATGCGAACTGTGCAGCTCTCGCAGAAAAATACAGCGGTCATGCGAAAGATTGTGACAGCTTTATTTGTATGACAATTGGCACTGGTGTCGGCGGGGGTATTTTTGCTAATGGTCAGCTTGTGCGCGGTGCATCATTCCGCGGTGGTGAATTCGGCATGATGCTGACAGAGACAGAAAATGGCCAGTTTACAACTCTTAACAGCAGCGCTTCAACGGCTGGATTAATTCGGAGCTATAAAGAAAAGCAAGGAATACCGCAAAGTACTCAAATAGACGGTCAAGAAATTTTTGAAAAGGCGAAGCATGATCCGGCCATTGAGAAGCTGGTGGATCAATGGTACAAGCGAATAGCCATTGGCGTTTACAATGTAGCGACTGTTCTTAACCCGGAGAAAATCCTCATTGGCGGAGGCGTAAGTGCAAGACCAGATTTATTACAAAACATTGAAAAACATTTACATACACTGCATGCATGGAAGAACATTCAGGTGAAGCTGGAAACTTGCTGCTACTTGAATCAGGCAGGCATGAAGGGGGCACTTTACCATTTCCTCATGAAAGAAGGGCAGCTTGCTCCATTAAAAAAGCCGATACATTAAATGTATCGGCTTCAGCGTGTAGACAAATCCTCGTGTTTGTTCCGCTTCGGTGCTCGCTCAGTTACATTAATAAGCAGTTTGCAGACGCTGTTCGTATTGTTTGATCCATTGAGACGCTTCCTGCCAGTTGTTCACGCGAATAATCCTGTCGTCAACGGGCATTTGATTATAAGGGGAGTTAAAAAGGATAACCGGGATGTCAGCTTCTTTTGCAATCATTGTGGCATTGCCATGATGGTCTTCAAAAAATACATCAATTTTGTGCTTTTGAACGGCTTCCAGCTTATGATGACCGCCAACCAGCTCAATAGCATCATAGTGTACGTCATGTTCTTGAAACCACTTGTAGGTGATATCCGAATGCTGCTGCCTTCTTGCGGTAATATAAATCAATCTGTGCTGCTGCTTCATTTGTTCGAGGATCTCTTTTGCACCCTCAGCAGGCTCTGCCTGTTTATAAATAAGAGGCTCGTGCTGATCCATCCAGCCCCAAAATTCTTCTTGAGAAATCTTTAAAAGCTTCGTCAAATCATACTCTGTCATATCTTCTAGTGTCATGGCACATTGGAACGACTCATTTAAGTAGGGAACAAAGGTGTCCTGCGCCGTCACTGTACCATCAATATCAATTCCTAAACGTAACATGCCCACACTCCTCATTTTTATACTCTTAAAGTGTAACATAATCAATTCACAATTCCAGCAAGTTTTAGCAATCATGAAACAGACATTTTTGCTCATACTAAAAAAGCTCCTTTCTATTAACCAAAAGGGGGAATTGATCATGGAAAGAGACGAGGATTTCAGAAGAAATGATCGTGAAATCGACACACACTTTAGTAATGATGATGGCTATTTAGAGGAAACAGCTGCTGAAATTGCAGAGCCATATCAAGCTTCAAGAGATCGAGAAGATAGACGAGGACGTGACCATGCAGGTGACAATTCAGGCAGTAAAGGGATAGGCTATACAGCACTCGCGATTGCGATTATCTCATTATTTGTCTTGCCGGTGCTATTAGGGGTAGCGGCAATCGTCGTTGGTTATATTGCACGAAGAAAAGGAGCACATGCGCTTGGCGCGTGGTCAATTGGGATCGGAATTGTTTCCGTCATCCTAGGCATATTTATCACCCCGTTCTTTTAACAAGAACAGAAAAACGCCTGACGTCACAGTCAGGCGTTTTTTGTTAGGCATTCGCTTGTTTTTCTTTTTCAGCTTCCATTTTCGCATAATGTTCTTCAGCGATTTTATCAATTTCTTTTTTCAGTTCTTCGACCATTGTTTCTTCCGGTACTTTACGAACAATTTCACCTTTACGGAACAATAAGCCTTCGCCTCTAGCGCCTGCGATTCCGATGTCCGCTTCACGTGCTTCACCTGGACCGTTAACAGCGCAGCCGAGAACTGCTACTTTAATCGGTGCTTTGATTTTAGAAATATATTCTTCGACTTCATTTGCAATGCTGATGAGGTCAATTTCAATTCGTCCACAAGTTGGGCAGGAGATCAGTGTTGCTGCATTTGATGCAAGACCAAATGATTTCAACAATTCACGTGCTACTTTTACTTCTTCAACTGGGTCAGCACTTAATGAAATGCGGAGTGTGTTCCCAATTCCCATATTCAAAATAGCGCCAAGTCCAGCTGCACTTTTGACTGTACCTGCAAATAACGTACCTGATTCTGTAATCCCAAGGTGAAGAGGATAATCAAAGGCTTTAGCGGCTTTTTCGTATGCTTCAATTGCAAGGTTTACATCAGATGCTTTCATACTGACGATGATGTCATGAAAGTCTAGGTCTTCTAAAATTTTAATGTGATGCAGTGCACTTTCGACCATACCATCTGCTGTTGGGTAGCCGTATTTATCAAGAATTTTTTTCTCTAATGAACCAGCGTTTACGCCAATACGGATTGGAATGCCTTTTTCTTTTGCTGCTTTGACAACCGCTACGACTTTTTCTCTTCTTCCGATGTTTCCTGGATTGATTCGGATTTTGTCTGCGCCTGCTTCAATCGCTTTCAGGGCAAGCTTATAGTCAAAATGAATATCCACAACAAGCGGGATGTTAATTTGCTTTTTAATGTCCGCAATTGCATTTGCTGCACGCTCATCTGGACATGCGACACGCACGATTTGACAGCCTGCCTCTTCTAAACGTTTAATTTCAGCGACTGTCGCTTCGACATCATGTGTTTTGGTTGTTGCCATACTTTGAATGACAACCTCATTATTTCCACCTATAGTTAAAGGTCCCACTTTGACGGGACGCGTTTTAGTACGATGTGTGACTTCACTCACTTGTCAATCGCTCCTTAGTGTACAAGCAATCCTTTGCCGTGTACGTCGTGTTTTACAGTTCATATTGTAACAGTCTCTTTGTATGAATGACAAGGAATTAACGTTTTATCTCTTGTAGACAGGAAACTTATATGTGCTGCCTGCCCTGATTTCGTTCGCTTTCACACCTTGATTCAGCTCCTCGAAATCTTTAATGACGTCATCAAGCGGCTTGCTTGTATGTACGATGGAGAGGACCGTTTCACCTTGTTTTACAGTGACGTTCTTATATGTCTTTTTCTCAGCTGTTTGAAGGGCACTTGCTGGAACGGCTGGGTTTTCCTCAACAGGAATGGTTCCATTTTTCAAATCAAAAAAGATAATAAAGAGGACAAACAAACTGATTAGTAAAAAAAGAATTCGCCGCATTTTACTCACCGCTTTTAAGAGTTTACTTCAGTCTATGCATGTCCTGAAATGATAGAACCAAAAAGAGGAGAAAAGCTGGAAAGGATGGTTCTAGTTAGTCCTAGTATGTCTTGTAATAAAAACTTCTTGGGTCGTTGGTGTAGTAAATAGGAGAGCAACCTCATATGGCCAGTATGATAAAATAATAATGGGGGGATTTTATGAAGAAGGTTAGTCAGCATATATATGTGAGAACACTAACAGAAAATGATGCAGAATCACTGTTAACATTAGAGCTTGAGAACCGCTCATATTTTCAGGAATTTACACCTTTGGTCAAAGATGATTTCTTCACGTTAACTCGCCAAATTGAGCGAATTCAGCGGAGTAGGCAAAGAAGTGTACAAGATGAATCTTACATGCACGGTATTTTCTTAAATGAAACCGATGCTTTAATTGGGACGATCTCATTAAGTTCTGTCGTAAGAGGTCCGATAGAAGGAGCTTGGCTCGGGTATGTACTCGATCAAAGGCAGGGCGGAAATGGATATATGACAGAAGCCATTCGCTTAATCATTGACTATGCCTTTTTTGAGTTGAATCTCCATCGTATTGAGGCTGGAGTAAAGCCGAGTAATAAGGGTTCCATTCGTGTACTTGAAAAGACAGGTTTTGAACATGAGGGACTAAATCGTAAAAAAGTAAAGATTAATGGAATATGGGAGGATCACTATTTGTTTGCGATCATCCATCCAGATGAGTCCTAGCATGAACATACATAAAAAGCTCCTCCAAGACGGGGGAGCTTTCATTGTGTAGACAAATCCTTGTTGGGTGGATCATTTGCTTTTTTTTGCAGGAATTTCTTTAACAACAAGATATAAAAAGATAAAGTTAATGACCCAATTTAATAAAAATGAGTTTGCAACAGGCGTGTTTAATGCACTCATAATGGCGAAAAAGACCGTTGTTAATGTGAGTGAATAAGCGGAGAGCTTCCAAAGCATTTGGAAGGACAGCTCTTTTTGCTGCATTCGTTTAATAAATGTACCAAGCATCGCAAGGAATGTTGCGCTGATAAACATGAGAGCCGCAGTTGATAGATATAGCAGTACACAGATCACAGGGATGATAATCGCTTGGTTCTGATTTGTGACGCGGGCGAGTTCATCTTTTGTCAGCGTTCCGCCAAGAAGCTGGTAGGGGATATCTGTCATTTGCCCATCAATGGCAATCACTGCTTTTTCCTTTAATAAAGCGATGGCCGTTTGCTTTGATTCAAGCTCACTTGCTTTTATTTTTTCAGCAGGATCAAAGATGATCGTGATGCCGTTTTCTTCTTTTTCTATTGGTGCACTTTGATCCGCTTGAAGTTTTCCTTTTTCAATTGAAAAGTCGGGTAAATCTTTTTTGATCACATGCTGAAATCCTGACATCGCATTCGAGATCTCTTGGCTCATATGATAGCCCTGAGGAACTGCTGCGATGATTGAAAGGATAAAAATGAATAAAATTGCTTTACCGATCCCTGTAAAGCGTGCTTTAGCAATATCTTTTGGTGAATAAATTCCTTTTAACAATAGATTAAATACGTTCAATACCCATTCACTTCCTACATTCTTTTCTATTTCTCATATTGTATCAATGTCTATCCATCAAGTACAAGTATGGCCTTTATCACTGGTTAAGATAGAAGGAATGAGGCATAATGTATACAGCATATAAAAGGAGGCGGCAGGGTCTTGGACATTTTGTATTGGATACTGATTGGCTGTGCATTTATCATTGCGTTTGTTGGACTGGTTTATCCAATTATCCCGAGTGTAGTCTTTATGGTTCTCGGATTTATTCTATATGGTTTCTTCTTTAGCTTCGAGCCGCTTACACTGACGTTCTGGCTTATTCAAGCCATGTTTACTGCCGTCTTATTTGCGGCAGATTATGTCTCAAACCTGATTGGGGTAAAGCGCTTTGGCGGCAGCAAGGCAGCTATTTGGGGAAGCACCATTGGGTTATTAGCTAGTCCTTTTGTGATACCCATTGCAGGAATTATTATTGGTCCATTTCTCGGGAGTGTCGTTGCAGAGCTCCTTGTTCATCAAAAAGATCTGAAGACGAGTGTGAAAGTCGGATTAGGCTCATTAATTGGATTTGTATCAGGTGTTTTTGCAAAAGGATTGATTCAAGCGCTGATGCTTGGCATCTTTTTATTTTATGTCCTTCGCTAAGTTGAAAAAGGGTGTTTAAAACTTTTTCAAAAGGGCTAAATACAAAATAAACACTGAAATGTTTCAGAACATGAGCAATAACGTTGAAACAAGCTGTTTCTTTTGATACTCTTTGAGTAGGGTGAATTGCTGACTTACAAAGGAAGCATTTCAGTACATACATTTTAAGGAGGAATTTAACCATGGCTTTTAAACTTCCAGAATTACCATATGCTTACGATGCATTAGAACCACATATCGACAAGGAAACAATGACGATTCACCACACTAAACACCACAACACATACGTAACAAACTTAAACAAAGCAATCGAAGGTGTATCAGCTCTTGAAGATCAATCAATTGAAGAGCTAGTGGCTAACTTAAACTCAGTGCCTGAAAACATTCGTACAGCTGTACGTAACAATGGCGGAGGACATGCGAACCACTCATTATTCTGGACGCTTCTTTCACCAAACGGTGGCGGCGCACCAACTGGTGAACTTGCAGATGCAATCGAAAAAGAATTAGGCGGATTTGAAAAATTCAAATCTGATTTCGCTGCAGCAGCTGCAGGACGCTTTGGTTCTGGTTGGGCATGGCTTGTTGTGAACAACGGAAAACTTGAAATCACAAGCACGCCAAACCAAGATTCTCCTTTAACTGAAGGAAAAACGCCAATTCTAGGACTAGACGTTTGGGAGCATGCTTACTACCTAAACTACCAAAACCGTCGTCCTGATTACATTTCAGCATTCTGGAATGTTGTGAACTGGGATGAAGTAGCTCGCCTTTACAGCGAAGCTAAATAAATCATTTGATTTGAAAAGACCTGCTCTTTAGAGAAGCAGGTCTTTTTATATTTTCCCTCCTTTTTTTACATATCTGCCTTTTGATGAGACAGACTATTGTGTAGAAAAGGAGAATGAATGGTATGAGCAGATTAAAGAAAATGTTCGGGGACATGGATGTTACAAAAGATTTATTGCTCCTCCTCACGATTGGCGGGTTATACGCACTTGCCATTGCGCTTTCGAATACGTTTGTAAATGTGTACTTATGGAAACAGTCCGGGAAATTCACAGATCTTGCGATTTATAATTTGGCCATTGTGGTGCTTCAGCCCATTACATTTTTATTCGCTGGCCGGCTCGCAAAAAAAATAGACCGGGCGTTTGTCCTTCGTTTCGGTGTCATCTTTTTAGCCGCTTTTTATTTAATTGTCTTAATGGCAGGAGAACAAGCGGCCGCACGGCTAGTTTTATTGGGAAGTGTCCTTGGGATCGGCTATGGTTTTTACTGGCTTGCTTTTAACGTACTCACCTTTGAGATCACTGAGCCTGAAACAAGAGATTTCTTTAATGGATTTCTTGGGGTGCTTTCCTCAACTGCCGGCATGATCGGTCCGCTCATTGCGGGAATTGTCATTTCTCAGTTAACGGATGATACAGGCTACACCGTCATTTTCACATTATCGCTCTTTTTGTTTTCACTAGCGGTTGTGATGAGCTTTTTCCTCAAAAGAAGGCAGTCAAAAGGCAAATTTATGATCAAACAAATTTGGAAAGAACGTCATGCAGATGAGAATTGGCGTAGGATTACAACAGCTCACTTTTTTCAAGGGCTTCGTGAAGGGGTCTTTGTCTTCTTAATCAGTGTCTTTGTGTTTATTGCAACAAACAGTGAGCTTGCTCTCGGGACGTTTGGTTTAGTGAATTCAGGTGTTGCCTTTTTTACTTATTTCTTCGCTACACGTTTGATTAAGAAAAAGTGGCGGAAGAAGGCCATCATGCTTGGCGGGCTGATTTTATACGGCGCCTTGTTTTTAATCGTTTTCCACTTGTCCTATGTATCACTTCTGATGTATGCGGTAGCCATTGCAATAGGATATCCGCTCCTGCTTGTTCCTTATGTATCCTTAACATATGATGTCATCGGCCATGCAAGGTACGCCAGAAAGGCCCGAATTGAATATATTGTGGTCAGAGAGCTATTTTTAAATGCCGGCCGTATTTGTTCGATTGTTTTGTTCCTGCTGTCTGTCACCTTACTAGGTGATGAGCTCGGAATCCCTGCATCACTTGTTGTGCTCGGAGCGGGGCACACCCTCATTTATTACTTTGTAAAAGATATTCATTTGAAAGAAAAAACAGCTGATATGAAAGAGGCTGACGGTCAAAAGCCAGTTTCTCAAACGAACCTTATTAAGGGAGAAAGGTAAAATTTCTTACCAATGGAACATCAAATTTCTAGATAAATGATAGAAAAACCGCTAAAATGATGATGGCACCTTTTATACACAAAAAGGGGTGCCATTTCTTTCTTGATAGAAAAGGTGATGTGATGAGAAACAAGAAAAACAAAAAAGACGCGAAGGAAGGGCGCAAAACACTTCCGATCCGGCTGAATTTATTATTTTTAGCTGCCTTTATTATTTTTACCGGCGTTGTCGTTAGACTCGGGTTTGTGCAAATTGTCAATGGAGAAGATTATAAAAAGCAGGCAGAAAAACAAGAGGATGTGAATGTCAGCTCATCTGCTCCGCGCGGAAAAATTTATGATCGAAACTACAATACGATTGTCAGCAATAAAGCGCTGAATGCCATTACATATACGAGAACCTCGACGACTTCACAAGAAGAGCGGCTCAAAGTGGCATCAAAATTAGCGGATATGATTCATGTGAGTACGAAAAAAATCACAGATCGTGACAAAAAAGATTTCTGGATCTTAACGCATCCGAATGAAGCGAAAAAGCTTGTTCAAAAAGAATCAGAATTAAAGGGTGACGATAAGGTCTCTGATGATAAACTATATGAGCTTCAGCTAAAACGCATCACAGACAAGGAATTAAATCAACTGACGAAAAAAGATTTACAAGTGCTTGCCATTAAAAGGCAGATGGATGGAGGCTATGCACTTACACCTCAATTTATTAAAAATGAAGATGTAAAGCCAAGCGAAATTGCTTACGTCTCTGAGCATTTGGACGAGCTGCCAGGTGTTGATGTGACGACAGACTGGTCACGCAGCTATCCGTATAAAGGACTGCTCCGCAGTATGCTCGGCAGTGTGTCTTCGAGTGATGAAGGTCTTCCGCAGTCACTTCTTGAGCATTATCTATCACTCGGCTACAGCCGAAATGACCGTGTAGGAAAAAGCTATCTCGAATATCAATATGAAGATGTCCTGCAGGGCCAAAAGGAAAAAGAACAGAGTACAACTGATAAACAGGGCAATGTCACAAGCTCTAAAGTGTTAACAGAAGGTAAGAGCGGGAAAGACCTTGTGCTTACAATTGATATTCAGCTGCAAAAAGCGGTTGAAAAAATTATTGAAAAGAACTTGAGAAGTGCGAAACAAAGAGGGGGAACTGAGCTTCTTGACCGCGCATTTGTTGTCATGATGGACCCGAGAAATGGAGAGGTTCTCTCTGTTGCGGGTAAGCAGATTTCAAACAAAAACGGAAAATACAAATTCGATGACTACGCATTAGGAACAATGACCTCCTCATATGCGATGGGATCAGCCGTAAAAGGGGCCACTGTACTGACTGGATATAAAACAGGTGCTATTCATATTGGAAGTACCCAATACGATGAACCTCTCTATATCGCCCAGTCGCCGCCAAAGAAATCCTATCAAAATATGGGACTCATTAATGATTTAACAGCACTAGAGCGTTCATCAAACGTATATATGTTCAAAACCGCAATCGCCATTGGGAAAAGCGAATATCGTAAGAATCAGGCGCTCCCAATTGATCCGAAAGCATTTGATACGTTCCGCTACAATTTCAGTAAATTTGGTCTTGGCGTCAAAACAGGTATTGACCTGCCAAACGAAGCAACGGGCTACAGAGGAACGTCTACACAATCGGGGCTCTTACTTGACTATGCGATTGGACAGTATGATACGTTTACACCGCTGCAAATGGCGCAATACGTTTCAACCATTGCAAATGGCGGGTACCGTTTACGTCCGCAGCTTGTTAAAGAAGTGAGAGAGCCAGATCCGCAGCGAGGCATTGGAGCTGTAACGGAATCCGTCAAACCGGATGTATTGAATAAGCTAGACATGACAAGTGATGAAATCAAGCGTGTCCAGCAAGGCTTCAAGCTTGTGATGCAGAACCCAAGAGGGACAGCCTATTCAAACTTTGGCAACAAAAAGTATAATCCAGCTGGCAAAACAGGAACCGCTCAATCATTCTATGACGGTCCAATTAAAAGCAAGCGCGGTACACCGACGTATAACACAACTCTTGTTGCGTATGCGCCTGCTGACAATCCAGAAGTGGCCATTTCCGTTGTCGTGCCATGGGTGTATCAAGACTACAACCAGCGCTATCCAATTACAAATGATATTGGTGAACAAGTATTAGATAAGTACTTTGAACTGAAATCAAAACAGGAAAGCAATGATACACAGGCGAAAAACAAAAACAAAATTGAAAATGAAGCAGAAACAAATAACTAGACCTTTCATAGGTAAAAACGCTCACTTTTTGTGGGCGTTTTTTTACGTTTTCTTCAAAAATTTCGATATAAATTGACAAAATTCATAAAAACGCCGCAATTTCTCTACAAAACTTCGACATTTACAAAACCTTAACATTCCATTTAAACGAAATTAATAAAGAACCTTTAATGTATTACTCGTAGGACAAATTATTCAGGGGGTATTCTTGAAATGAAAAAGAACAAATTATGGCTGCTTACTTTCCTTACTATCGCATTGTTAGCATTCGTCACAGCATGCGGAAACAGCAGCTCAAGCGGAGATTCAAAAGACAGTAAAGGAAATGCTTCAAACAAAGATGAGGCATCAGGTTCCATTACCATCTCAGGATCATCTGCGATGCAGCCTTTAGTTCTTGCGGCAGCAGAAAAATTCATGGATAAACATCCAAAAGCCGATATTCAAGTACAAGCCGGCGGTTCAGGAACAGGACTTTCTCAAGTTTCAGAAGGATCTGTGCAAATTGGGAACTCAGATGTATTCGCTGAAGAGAAAGACGGAATCGACGCAAAAGCTTTAAAAGACCACAAAGTAGCAGTTGTTGGAATGGCCGCAGCTGTAAACCCTGAAGTGGGTGTCAAAGACATCACAAAGGACGAATTGAAAAAAATCTTCACTGGTAAAATCAAAAACTGGAAAGAGCTTGGCGGGAAAGACCAAAAAATCACGCTTGTCAACAGACCTGATTCTTCAGGAACTCGTGCCACATTTGTGAAATATGCACTTGATGGTGCAACACCTGCAGAAGGAATCACAGAAGATTCTTCAAACACAGTGAAAAAGCTGATTGCAGAAACACCAGGTGCGATTGGATACCTAGCATTCTCTTATTTAACAGATGACAAAATTACACCGCTCAGCATTGATGGTGTGAAACCAGAAGAAAGCAATGTAGAAAGCGGTAAATATACAATTTGGGCATACGAGCACTCTTATACAAAAGGTGAGCCGGAAGGTCTAACAAAACAATTCTTAGATTACCTTATGAGTGACGAAGTACAAAAAGAAATCGTCAAAGACCAAGGCTACATCTCAGTCTCTAATATGAAAGTAGAAAGAGACGCAACAGGCAAACAATCAGATAAGTAAGAGGTCTTGAATTGCTGATGAAGGAAAAGTGGAGCATTTCACTTTTCCTTTTATGACATTCATAGGAGTGTAGAAAAAGATGAAGCAGATAGAACATACAGAAGCGAGCGATCGGCTGATCAGCTCGAAGAAAAATAGGCAAATGGATGAAGTAAGAGGAAGTATTTTGGTGAAATTCTGCGCATTCTTAATGATTGCAGTATCCATCGCCATCACCATCTTCCTTGGCATTAAGGGTTTACAATCTTTCATCGTAAATGGTGTAAGCCCAATTGAGTTCTTAACCAGTATCAATTGGAACCCAACAGCAGAAAACCCGGAGTACGGCGCATTTCCTTTTATTTTTGGATCGATCGCCGTCACGCTTCTATCGGCACTTATTGCAGCGCCGCTAGGCATCGCAGGAGCGATCTTTATGACAGAAATTGCACCTGCATGGGGCCGGAAAATTCTCCAGCCAGTCATTGAATTGCTTGTAGGGATTCCATCCGTTGTTTACGGATTCATAGGTCTTACAGTATTGGTGCCGTTTATCGGACATTTCAAGTCAAGCGGCTCAGGGCATAGCGTGTTAGCAGGAACGATTGTCCTGTCTATTATGATTCTGCCAACCGTTACATCCATTGCAACTGATGCTATGGCTTCCCTTCCAAAAAGCTTACGTGAGGGATCGTATGCACTTGGCGCTACAAGATGGCAAACGATTAGACGTGTACTTGTACCGGCAGCTCTTCCAACATTAATGACAGCAGTCGTTCTTGGGATGGCAAGAGCATTTGGAGAAGCCCTTGCCGTTCAGATGGTCATTGGAAACACGCGTAATTTACCAGAGAGCATTATGGATACAGCTGGTACATTAACAACCATTATTACGTTAAACATGGGTCACACAACGTATGGAAGTGTTGAAAACAATACACTTTGGTCAATGGGGCTTGTCCTTCTAGTTGTATCGTTTATGTTCATACTCATTATCAGATACTTGTCGTCTAGGAGGAAGATTTAATGAATAGCAAAATGACCGATCGTTTTGCCACGTTTGTTTTTGGATTATGTGCTGCCATTATTACGGCGATCCTAGTTGGTTTGTTTTCTTATATCATCTTCAACGGTGCAAAAGAATTAAATTTCGACTTTTTGACAACCCGCTCAAGTGCAATTGGCTCTGGCGGCGGTATTAGGGATCAGCTGTTTAACTCGTTTTACATTTTGTTTATTACAATGCTGATCACAGTACCACTTGGTGTCGGCGGCGGAGTGTACATGGCTGAATATGCGCCTCAAAACAAAGTCACTGATTTTATTCGCACATGTATTGAAGTGCTGTCTTCACTTCCTTCTATTGTCATTGGTATGTTTGGTTTACTCATGTTTGTCAATTTAACAGGCTGGGGCTATACGATCATCGGAGGAGCTCTTGCGCTCACGGTGTTTAACCTGCCAGTGATGGTGAGGGTGACAGAAGACGCGCTTCGCTCTGTACCGAAGGATCAAAAGGAAGCATCACTAGCGCTTGGTGTGACGAAATGGCATACAGTGAAGACGGTCCTGATTCCAGGAGCGATTCCTTCTATTATTACCGGTGCGATTTTAGCATCAGGAAGAGTCTTCGGGGAGGCAGCAGCGCTTCTTTTCACAGCAGGCCTCACCACACCGCGTCTTGATTTTACAAACTGGAGTCCATTTTCTGATACGTCACCGCTGAATGTTTTTAGACCGGCAGAAACATTAGCCGTTCATATATGGAACGTCAATACACAAGGAATCATTCCAGATGCAGAGGCCATTGCAAATGGTGCATCAGCCGTACTTGTGCTTTCAGTTTTAGTATTCAACTTAGCAGCTAGATGGCTTGGTTCATTTATTCATAAAAAGCTTACGTCAAAATAATGTGAGAGAGGTGTGAAGGGGATATGGTTCAAATGCTAGCAGAAAAAAAAGAGATTGCAGCAAAAAAGGCTCCACTTCAAGCGGAACAGATTTTACAGGTGCAGGATTTAAGCATTTATTATGGTGAAAAAAGAGCAGTCAATCACATTTCATTTGAAATTGAGAAGAACGCAATTACCGCATTAATCGGCCCATCTGGCTGCGGGAAATCAACCTTTTTACGCAGCATTAACCGCATGAACGACTTGATCCCAGGTGCGAGAAGTGAAGGGGCGATCATGTACGAAGGGCTCAATATTTTGGATGACCGCATTAATGTGGTGAATTTACGAAGAGAAATCGGCATGGTTTTCCAAAAACCAAACCCATTTCCTAAATCGATCTACAATAACATTACCCATGCGTTAAAGTATGCGGGGGAAAAAAGAAAATCAGTGCTTGATGATGCGGTAGAGGAAAGCTTAACAAAAGCAGCGCTTTGGGATGAGGTCAAAGATCGTCTGCACCGCTCGGCTTTGTCATTATCCGGTGGTCAGCAGCAGCGCCTTTGTATTGCGCGTACACTTGCGATGAAGCCCAGCGTTCTTTTATTAGATGAACCCGCATCTGCCCTAGACCCGATTTCAAATGCAAAAATTGAAGAGTTATTATCAGAGTTGAAAAATGATTATTCGATCGTCATTGTGACACACAACATGCAGCAAGCGTTGCGTGTATCTGATCATACAGCCTTTTTCCTGAACGGTGATCTAGTAGAATATGATGCCACTGAACGTATCTTTACACGTCCTGCGCAGCAAAAAACAGAAGACTATATCAATGGTCGATTTGGATAAGGCGGGTGGATTTTGATGAATGCAATAGCTACTGAAACAGCCAAAAAAGAAGTGTTTCGTGTGAATGATATGAACCTTTGGTACGGACAGCATCACGCACTGAAGCATATTGATTTAGACATTAGAGAGCATGAAGTCACAGCAATTATCGGTCCGTCCGGCTGCGGGAAGTCAACGTTTATCAAGACCTTAAATCTTATGGTCAAAACAGTGCCAGGTGTGAAAATCACTGGAGATATGATGTATAACGGCGACAATATTTTAAAAGGCCGCGTTGATCTAGTGGAACTGCGTAAAAACGTCGGGATGGTCTTTCAAAAAGGGAACCCATTCCCTCAGTCAATCTTTGATAATGTCGTCTACGGACCAAGAATTCATGGCGTGAAGAGCAAGCAGCAATTGAAAGAAATCGCTGAAAAAGCGCTTCGTGATGTTGCCCTTTGGGATGAAGTGAAAGATCGTTTAAGTGCGCCTGCATTAGGTCTTTCCGGCGGTCAGCAGCAGCGTCTTTGTATCGCAAGAGCTATTGCCACAAGCCCAGATATTTTACTAATGGATGAACCAACATCAGCGCTTGATCCTGTCTCAACATTAAAGATTGAAGAATTGATTATGAAATTAAAAGAGAAATACACGATTGCCATTGTGACGCATAACATGCAGCAAGCGGCGAGGGTATCAGATAGAACAGCCTTCTTTTTAATGGGAGAGCTTGTTGAGGTCAATGATACGAATGTGATGTTCTCTGAGCCAAATGATCAAAGAACAAATGATTATATATCTGGTCGATTTGGATAACAAAAACCCCCTGGAGGTCAGCGCCGCCAGGGGGTTTTTGTTGTTATTTTGTTAAGGCTTTGACGATTTGTTTAAACGTCATCCCTGTTTTTAAATTGAACTTGCCTGCACGAATTTCTTTATGGTAGCCAGCGTCAATCACGTAATCATTAAAATCTTTAGACGAATTGATGATTCCGTCCTTTTCAAGCATGTCTGAAACATCACTTGTGCTCATCCCGTTTTTAATAACAAATTTGACCGATTTGCCTTTAGGCTTGTCTGATGTTTCTTTATCATTTTTAGAATCGCCGTCTTCATTTGCCTTCAGTGCTTTTTCTTTATAATTAAGAAGCTGCTGATATGTTTCACGGCTGACGGAGACTTCTTTTTTAGAGTCTAAATAGTTTTTCACATCAGTGTCTGTTACTTTCGCTGCGAGCGTTTCTTTTGTGGTTGTATCAGCCGCCGCTTCATCTTTTCCAGTGAGGAAAAAAACGATCGCCAGAACACCAGTTGCAAGAATCATACCTGCCGCAAACGTTTGGATGCTTTTTTTCGTCATACAAGCACCTTCTCGTTGTCTTTAATGATCATGTTGACCTCATCTACAGATACATGCTCAGCGCGCGCAATGGCCTCAGGAGACATGCCATTTTGATGCTTTGAAATGATTTGTCTTGCGATAGATGGATCAATTTCTGAATGTTTGCGGACGACAATGTTTGTTTCAAGCAATTCTTCTTCAAGAACCTTCATTTTCTTTTTCAGTTTATAGATTTCTTGCATTGCAGATAGTTGAAGTGTTTCAAGTTCCTGCTCGACTTCTTTAATCGGCTCTCTTTGAAAATATGAGAATGCGATCAGTACGATACTGACAACAAGCAATCCGATAATTGCAATTTCCATGTTTCATCACCTTTTATTCATATTTTAATGCTGAAAGCCATAAAAGGCTTTCATGATTGTTTCAGACAGTTTTCGACCCTTCTTTTTTATACCATAAAAAAGCTAGTTTCAAAAGGAATTGCTGAAAAAATCACCTTTTTTTCATCTTTTTTCTTTTTATATGAAAAACGAGTATGAAAATCTTGCTCGCTGTCAAAATAAAAGAGGGTTCCTCATGTATACAGTACGACAAAGATTGAGGTTTTATAGGGGAGCAGGCCATTTTTCATGAAATGACCGTGTGATATGGATCAGAACGCGGACGGGATTGACTGAAATTCAAATTGGTGAAAAAACATTCTAGCATTCCTAAGCTAGAAGTGGTATTATAGTTAGGTCTGAATGTGAATTGATTTTAGTTTGGAGGGAAAAACATGCGCGTAAATATTACTCTAGCTTGCACTGAATGCGGTGAGCGTAACTATATTACTAAAAAGAATAAGCGAAACAATCCAGATCGCGTTGAATTCAAAAAGTATTGCTCACGTGATAAAAAACAAACTTTACATCGTGAAACAAAGTAAGCAGCAGGGAATTTTCCTGCTGTTTTTTTATGATGGGAGATGATCTGTGTGAAAAAAGAGCTTCGTCTTCAAACATTAGCCAAGCTGGACCAGATGAGTGCCGAGGAATTCAAGCGAAGCACCGCTTTACTTCATGAGCACTTGTTTCAACTGTCAGCATGGAAACAAGCGGATACGATTGCACTCACCATGTCTAGAGGAAAAGAGGTACCAACAATGCCTCTAATTGAAAAAGCATGGCAGGAGGGGAAAACAGTATGTGTACCCACCTGTTTTCCGGAAACAAAAGAGATGACGTTTTATGAATATACACCGGAAACGAAAATGATATCCCGCTACTTTGGGCTAATAGAGCCAGACCCTCTGGCGTCGGCTGCTGCATCTAAAGAATCAATCGATTTGATCATTGTGCCTGGTGTGTGCTTCGATCGACAAGGCTACCGTATCGGATATGGGGGCGGCTATTATGACCGCTACTTAGCTGACTATCACGGCGAAACGCTTGCCCTTTGCTTGACAGTACAGCAAACTGAGCATATTCCGGCTGAAACGCACGACATCCCGGTCTCAATCATGGTCAGTGAGAAAGGTACCATATATCCAAAATAAAAGTCCGCTGCTTATACGTAAGAACGGGCTTTTTGTGTTGAGCGAAGGTGCTTGCTTATGATCAAAAGTCACATACACGATAGCGATCAACATTCTTCATTAAAAGGCATTTTAGCTGACGGGGGATATGTTTTGAAAAAATTTCGCGGAAAGAAAAGATACTTCCGTCATATGTGGGAGGAAGTAAATACTTGTGACTTAAAACTTGATCGTGATTCATGGTTTTATTTTTGGCATACGCACCTTGATTTTTTTGGAGTCGGGGGAAATAGCTTAAAAATAAGAAGAGAGCATATCAAAGCTCATATCGCTTTATATTATAGGCTGCTAAAACAGCTAGAAGGCTTTGAAAAGCCCATACCAAACTTGGATTTGTATTCACGAACATGACCCTGTTTAGACGCTGTATATGTTTATACACCAAATCCATACGACAGTTACTTTCCGCACAAGGTGGAGGAGTTAGAGCAGAATTGTAAGTTGCCCCATACTTTCATGGGGACTAATCGACCTTCATCAATTTGACGTTTCTTATGATCAATCAGAGTGCGGAGAGGTCTATTATATTCAATCAAAAGAGCAAGGGATTAGATTGTGAAGGCCTGCTTATGAAATGAACCTTTTAAGCGATAAAAACGATGGTTCATGCATAAACAAATACTATTTAAGCCACGATACGAACATAGGAGGGAATATGGATGAATAAAATGATTTGGAGCATTGTGTTCACACTATTTGCATTCGTTCTCGTGCAAAATCGTTATCGGCTCATGAATTTGGTTTTAGGGCAAAATCAAGTCCGGCACTTTTTGATTAAATGGCTGATGAAAATCCCATATTTTCGGACGAAATTTATTCGCCAAGCATTCTAATCCCGCAAAAGCCGGGATTTTTTTGTTTAGAAATGCGGATAAGAACGATTCTTGCTATAATAATGTAAAAAATGGAGCGCGAATGTATGAATGTCATAGATAGTTTATTTTGGCGAGTTGTTGATGAACTAAGACAAAAAGGATACGAGATGATTCAAAGTCCGTACCCAGAAGATGAAATATTTTTTGAAGCACCACGAAACTCAGGTTATGATCTCATCCGTCTATATAGAAAAGATGTGAATTTCAAGCAGGAGATCGTTCGAGATATCGAGGAGCAAACATATCGGATCAATCAGCTGAGAGAAGCTATGCGTAAACGATCTCTTCATCTCCTGCAGCTGCAATTTACAACTGATGTTCCAGTAGATGATTGGGAAGACCTAAACGGTCAGCCGCAAAAAGAGAATAAGGTGACAGTTACTCCTGTATTACTCAATGCAGACACGCTTCAAAACGATGTAAACGAACTGCAAAAATGGCTGAATACATCGCTTGCAGTAAATGTAGAAGAAGCGAAGGAAGACACAGCTGAGGATGCCATGCAGCTGAAAAGGAACGTGCTTCAGGCATTTGATGATCAGGAAAAGCAGCGAGAACGAGAACGGGCCGTGTTTCAAAATGGCAGACCCATTTTTACCTACTTGCTGATCGCTGTCCAAGTGGTGATGTTTCTTTTACTTGAGCTGTCAGGCGGAAGTACCAATACCGCAACTTTAACAGCATTTGGTGCTAAAAATAATGTGCTGATCTTAGAGGGTGAATGGTGGCGCCTGATGACACCAATGTTTTTGCATATTGGCTTGACGCACTTACTCTTTAATACTTTTGCTCTTTGGTCCGTTGGAGCGGCTGTTGAGAGAATTTATGGGTCGGGAAGATTTTTGCTCATCTATTTCATTTCCGGCATTTTTGGCTCCATAGCGAGCTTTGTGTTTAATACGGCAATTGCAGCCGGCGCATCTGGCGCGATCTTTGGCTGCTTAGGCGCACTGTTATATTTAGCCATCTCAAATCGAAAGCTTTTCTTTCGGACGATGGGGACAAATATTATTGTCATTATCCTCATTAACCTAGGAATAGGCTTCACTGTATCAGGTATTGATAACGCAGGGCATCTTGGCGGCCTGGTTGGCGGTTTTTTCACCGCATTAGCAGTCCGTCTGCCTAAACAGGTGCAGCCTGTCAAAATGCTTCTTGCGAGTGCTGCTTTGCTCTTTATTGGCGGTTTTGGATTGTATACAGGGTTTCATTCTGACAATCAAAAGAAAGCAGCGGCAGCAAGTGAGGCAGCGAGTTTATTTGATGAGAAAAAGTACAGCGAAGCAAGTGAACGACTAGAGGAATATGTGCACGATAAAGATGCATCAGCTGAGGCACTTCATATCTATGCACTATCGGAAGCGCAGCAGGGCCGACTTGATAAGGCTATTCAATTTTTACAAAAGTCGCTTGAAAAAGATCCAGATGATCCAAATAAACTGTATCATTTATCGCTTTTATACGTAGAAAAAGGAGAGACAGCGAAAGCAGAGGATCTATTAGCGAAAGCGTTAAAACAAGATCCTCAAAATGATCAATTTTTAAAGCTGAAACAATATATCGAAAATAGTCAAACACGTTGAATGACTTGACTGAAAGCGCATTTATGAATACGCTTATCCTAACTGTTGATGAAAAGAAATGGTGGAAACAATGAAAACGTTATATGATGTACAGCAGCTGCTCATGAGATTTGGAAATTATGTGTATTTCGGAGATCGTGAAGTAGAATTAGAATTTATGGCAGACGAATTGAAGGAAATGTATACATCAGGCATCATTGACCGGACCGAATGGTCAAACGCAATGACGATTCTTCAAATGGAGCTAGCCAAATTAAATCGAAAAACAATGTGAAGGTGGAGGGCATATGACAGGGGATTGGTTTGTAGGTATTGATCTTGGCGGTACGACAATTAAGCTTGCGTTCATTAATCTATATGGTGAAATTCAGCATAAGTGGGAGATTCCTACGGATAAATCCGGGCAGACGATCACAGTCGATATTGCCAAATCAATTGACCATAAACTGGTTGAGATCAGTATGCCGAAATCAGCACTTATTGGGATCGGAATGGGTGCACCTGGACCTGTAGATAAAGTATCTGGCATCGTCTATAAAACAACGAATCTGGGCTGGACAAACTACCCCTTGAAAGATCACCTAGAGGCAGAGACGGGACTTCCATCTGTCATTGAAAATGATGCGAATATTGCTGCACTCGGTGAAATGTGGAAGGGGGCAGGCGATGGCGCAAAAAATATCCTGATGGTCACACTTGGAACAGGGGTTGGCGGCGGCATCATCGTCAACGGTGAAGTTGTTCAAGGGGAAACAGGAGCTGGCGGAGAAATTGGCCATATTTGTGCTGTTCCATTTCAAGGTGCACCGTGTAACTGTGGAAGAACAGGCTGTATTGAAACGATCGCATCTGCAACTGGCATCGTCCGGATTGCAAAGGATAAATTAGAAACCGAGCAGCATACATCTTCACTTGGCAAGCTCGCTTCGCTATCGGCAAAGAATGTATTTGAGGCGGCAGAAAACGGAGATGATCTTGCAATGCGTGTCGTAGAAGAAGTGACGACACATCTTGGACTTGTCCTAGCGAATCTTGCTAGTGCTTTAAACCCAACAAAAATTGTGATTGGCGGCGGTGTTTCAAAAGCAGGTGAGCTTCTTCGCAGTAAAGTAGAGCGCATTGTGAAACAACATGCTTTCCCGCCTTGCGCTGACGATGTTGAAGTGGTAATTGCATCCCTCGGAAACGATGCGGGTGTTATCGGCGGGGCATGGATGGCAAAAACCAAATGGCTGTCTTGAACAAAAAAGTCATAATGATGTCATTTTTATTAAAAAAAGCGATAGATAGGCATGAAATTGGATGTTTAGCATATTCATAAGTTTGTCATGAGGAAAAAGACATTGATTTTCCATCATATACAGGATAAGATATACTTTAGTTATTTTTCTAGAAGCACCAATAATTAGGGTATATCCAGAGCCTGGGTGCGCGCTTAGCATAAGGAGGTTACAATGCGAAAGAATAGATTAAAGGCGATTTCATTTTTACTGATTGCGACATTGCTGATGTGGGTCAAAACCTATGTTATCTATAAATCTAGCTTCAATATTAAAATTGAAAATTTCATGCAGGAGTTTATCCTGTTTATTAATCCGCTTAGCTTTCTCTTGTTTATCTTCGGTATCGGTTTATTTTTCAAAGAAAAAAACCGCAATCGATATATCATCGTGACAAGCTTTATCCTAACATTCGTTTTGTTAGCCAACATTGTGTTTTATCGATTCTATAGTGATTTTCTAACCATCCCCGTCCTATTTCAAACAAACAATATGGGTGACCTCGGGTCAAGTATTACCTCTTTAATTGAACCAGTCGATTTACTGATGTTTGTTGATATCATCATTTTAATTTGGCTCTATAAAAAACAGCCTTCCTTTAGAACAGATGTCACAATTTCACGAAAAGAACGAGCGGCCTATTACTTATTTGTGGCAGCTACATTCTTCTTTAACCTTGGTTTAGCTGAAACAGAACGACCAGAACTTCTTACTCGCTCATTTGACCGTGAGATGCTGGTGAAAAATATCAGCTTATATAACTTCCATATTTATGATGGGGTATTGCAATCGAAGCAGTCCGCCCAACGAGCTCTTGCTGACAGTAATAGCTTAACTGAAATTGAAAACTATGTAAGCGCAAATCAAACGGACCGTAATGAAAAGACATTTGGTCAAGCAAAAGGACGAAATGTCATTCTTGTATCACTTGAATCTACACAGAGTTTCGTGATCAATGAAAAATTAAACGGGAAAGAAATTACTCCGTTTTTAAACAAATTGATCAAGAAGAGCTATAACTTTACTAATTTCTATCACCAAACAGGTCAAGGGAAAACATCTGATTCAGAGTTTATTGTAGATAATTCTCTTTATCCACTTGGAAGAGGGGCTGTGTTCTTCACAAATCCAAGCAATGAGTTTACAGCGACACCTGAGCTGTTAAAGGATGAGGGCTACCACTCTTCTGTTATTCATGCGAATAACAAAAGCTTCTGGAACCGTGACCTTATCTACGATAGCTTTGGCTACGATAAGTTTTTTGATATTAAATCATTTGATGTGAATGAAGAAAACTCAGTTGGCTGGGGACTGAAAGATGGTCCGTTCTTTGAGCAGTCCGCTGAATTAATGAAATCGATCCCGCAGCCTTTCTATACGAGATTGATTACATTAACGAACCATTTCCCTTTTGATTTAGATGAAGAAGATAAGCTCATTGATGAATATGATTCAAAGAGCAAAACGCTGAACAAGTACTTCCCTACAGTGCGTTATCAAGATGAAGCCCTTAAGCTTTTCTTTAAAAAGATGAAGGAAGCTGGGTTATACGATAACTCCATTTTTGTTTTGTATGGGGATCACTACGGAATTTCTGAAAACCATAACGAAGCCATGGGACAATTTTTAAATAAAGAGATTACGCCATTTGAAGAAGTACAGCTTCAAAAAGTCCCGTTTGTTGTACACATTCCAGGGGTGACAGATCAACATCCAAAAGAAATTGATACGGTAGGCGGTCAGGTCGATATCCGCCCAACTGTACTCAATCTTCTAGGGATTGATACAAGTAAACAAATTCAATTTGGTCATGACCTTTTATCGAAAGATAAGAATGACTTTACAGTACTCCGTGATGGAAGCTTTATTACGAAAGACAGCATTTTTACAGATGGTGTTTGCTACAATAAAGAAACAGGCGAGCCAGCAGATGATAAAAACGTGTGTCAGTCTTATGAAGAGAAGGCGAAGCAGGAGCTTCAGTTCTCTGATCAAATCATCTACGGGGATCTCCTTAGATTTTATGATCGAAACAGCCCGGACCATTCACCATCCAAAAAAGAAGGTGAAACGGAGCTGAAAAAGGCGTCCTAATAGATGAAAAAACCTCTGCTATTTTTAGAAGCAGGGGTTTTCTTTTTTTGCCTTCCGGCTCATATAGTATGAGAGGAGGGATGTAAATGAAGACAACGTCGTTTGGAAAAATTGAATGGCAGCTGGATGAAGCAGGGAGGGATGCTGTGGCAAAGCAGCTTGGCATAGGAAAAGCGGCTTTTCATTTATCAAATCAAACAAGCACTGATGAGCTTCTTTTACCAGGATATAGACTTCCAGAAGGAGTCCATGTATTTGATTCGATAGGTGATGTGCAGAGATTTATTGCACCTTACAGACTGCAGCAATCCGATGATTGGATCAATGGAACATTTGAATATGATAGCGCTCAATTAGAAGAAGAGCTGAGCCGCTTGAAAGCTGTATTTCCTTTTCTTCATATCAGCGTCATTGGCCATTCAGTGCTTGATACACCTATTTATGAGATCCGAACAGAGCCTGTTCAGCATTTACATTCTATTCATCTCAATGCCTCATTTCATGCAAATGAATGGATCACGACGTCTGTTTTATTAAAATGGCTGAAATCGCTTTGCTTAGCAGCGTCTGACCCAGTGCAGGCAAGACATTATGAAGCGGTTCATATCCTGCAGACCACCGCTTTATCCATCGTGCCAATGGTTAATCCAGATGGAGTCGATTTGGTACGTAATGGACCGGAGTCACTAGGTCTTCATCGTGAAGAATTCACTCTGCTAAACGGTGGATATTCCGATTACCGGGAATGGAAAGCAAATATTCGAGGGGTGGATTTAAACAATCAGTTCCCTGCTTATTGGGAGATCGAGTACTATCGTCATCAGGCGAAAGCACCGTCCTACCGGGATTATCCTGGGCGCGAGCCATTAACAGAACCAGAAGCGAAAGCGATGGCAAATCTTGCGTTGCGAAAACGATTTGACCGGCTGATCGCCCTTCATACACAAGGAGAAGAGATCTATTGGGGTTTTCTTGGCCATGAGCCAGCCATCTCAAAAGAAACGGTCAAACGATTCGAACAAGTGAGCGGCTACAAACCGATCCAATATCTCGACAGCTATGCAGGCTATCGCGATTGGTTTATTTATCAATTTCATAATGAGGGCTATACAGTCGAGCTTGGTCTAGGGAAAAATCCTCTTTCCATGGTTCAATTTGATTCGATCTATGAAAAAACAAAGCGGCTTTTGTGGGAAGCGTGTAAGTGTTAAAAGCACCTGTCTGGTGCTTTTTCATATTCTGAGAAACAATCAATTGCTTATGGTCAATAAAAACAATGTTGAAGCAATTGACGAAGGTCTCCTTGTAAGCTATTGTGAAAGATATGGATGTAAAAAAAAGGATATGATTTAGGGAGATGTCGACTATTGAGTGCGCAAAGCCTGTGGAAAAGAAATTTTACTTATTTATTTGTTTCTAAAATGTGCAAAATTACGGCTGATAGTTTATCTTTCAACACCATCTTGTGGCTTTTAGTACTAGGAGGGAAAGGGGCCATAGGGACAGCTTTTTTTATTGCGGTCAGCTTTGTCCCTCAAGCGATTGTTGGGCCATTTATTACGCCCATGATGAAGCCGCATCAATTGAAATTCTGGATGTGCTTTGCTGATTTAACAAGAGCAGCGATTATCCTTGTAATTGTGGTTAGTTACTTTTATGGTTTCACACCATTAGTCCTCATCATTGGCTGTATGCTGCTGCATTCGGCGACAGGAGGTTCCTATGAACCGGCATCTGTATCGATTATTCCAAAGCTTGTCCATGAGGACCTCATACAAAAAGCGAATGCAACCATCCAATCAGCAAGTCATGTAGTAAGACTTGTGACGGTCACGATTTGTGGTGTCATGATTGCATTTGCAGGCGTAGGTTATACAATGCTTGTGATCATTCCTCTTTACCTTTTGTCCGCTTTATTGGTGTTCTTGATTTCATATCAAACAGACGTCATCATCGATAAAGCCAAAAAAGGATTATCTTACGGCAAAAGATTAATTCGAGGTTTTTCACTTGTTAGAAGCCACCATATTTTGTTTCCATTAGCGATTTTTTGTGTCTGCTCAAACTTTGCTGCGGCACCATGGGAAGCATTGTCTGTTATTTATTTAACAGAAGACTTACATAGTGGACCGGTCGTCTATTCATTCATCAAAGTCACAACTGCACTAGGCGCATTTTTGATGGGGTTTGTTTTGACAAAGATAAAAGTGAATCGGTATGGATTGCTGTTTATAGGCGCTGGGATCGTTGATGGAATCGCCTTCTTCATCACAGGTATGAACGCATTGTTGCCTCTTGTGTTTATATCAGCTTTTGCTTTAGGAGCAGCCATTAGTGCAGTTAACGTACCCGAACATACGATGATTCAATTGTCAGTAAAGGCAGAGGATCAGCCGCAAGTGTATGCGATCATCAACATGATTTCCTACTTAATGATTCCGTTAGGCGCCCTCCTTGGCGGCTATATGGCAACAATATTTGGATCTGGGTATGTCATTGCGGCCGGCGGCATCATTGAAGCTGTTTCAGGTATATGCCTGCTTCTGTTTACAAAGATCGGGAAGGTAGAGAGAGCGGATTTGACGATAGAACGAGACAAACCTGCCGTAAACGCAACGTAAGCATGGCATGATTGAATGAGGATAGGTTACAATGAGGACGAGAAAACATGAGAATTTAATGGAAAGGGGAAAAATTATGGCTATAGCAGACGTCACCATCATTCCGATAGGCACTGAAACACCAAGTGTCAGTGCTTATGTAGCAGATGTACAAAGAATTTTAGAAGGCTTTCAACAAGAAGGGAAAATCAAATATCAATTAACACCGATGAATACGTTAATTGAAGGTGAATTATCCGTTTTATTTGAGGTCATTCAGCGCATTCATGAAGCCCCTTTTGAAAAGGGATTGCACCGAGTAGCGACCAATATTCGCATCGATGACAGACGGGATCAAACCACAACACTTACAAGCAAATTAGAAAGCGTGAATAAGCATTTAAATCAATAAAAAAGCCTGCTATAAGCAGGCTTTTAATGTGCAGTTGGATAACCGCTATAGATGATGGTCATGACAGTGAACCATCCAAAAACCAAAAATGTAGCGCCTGCAAAAGCGATGGCAAGTACGTTCACTTTTTTTAGTGAGCGATAGATGCCGAGCGCAGCTAAAATCGTGACTAGACCAAAAATAATGACGAGCATCATGTGAAAGTCCCCCTTTGTCATCAATCCCCTTGATTTCCTTTTTTCATTTTAACCGTTTTCATAAAGCTTGTCGAGTAGATTCCAGTTGACGATTGTTTGAATTTTTATTGAATAGCCTTCATAATAAAAAAGAATGAATAAAGTAGGTGATGAAAATGAATTGGAGAAGAATGCCACTAGGCTATGTACAAGCGAACGCATATATTTGGAAAAATGAACAGGGAGAATGCTTAATTTTTGATCCAGGCGGTGAAGCGCAAAAACTGATTTCCTATGTAAAAGAAAAACAGCTCACACCGCTTGCTGTCTTATTGACACATGCTCATTTTGATCATATTGGAGCGGCAGATGAGGTGCGCGAAGAGTGGGGAGTGCCGCTGTATGTACATGAAAATGAAAAAGAATGGCTCACGAACGCTGAATTAAATGGTTCAGCTCGTTTGATTGGGAATGGAATTACGGTCAAAGAAGCTGAAAAATTGATTACGTCAGAAGGAACGCTTCAAATTGGGTCGTTTACATTAGAAATGTTCCATACACCAGGGCATTCACCTGGCAGTGTGTCTTACTATTCGGCGGAAGAAGGATTTGTTATTTCTGGTGACACGCTATTTGAAGGCGGTATCGGAAGAACAGATTTAGTAGGCGGCAGTCAGGAAGTGCTGCTTCAATCAATCCATCATAAATTATTGTCATTGCCAGAATCAACTCTTGTTTTAAGTGGACATGGCGGAGAAACCACTGTGCTGACGGAGCAGGAGCAAAATCCGTTTATTAATGGATTTTCTCTTTAAACGTATGAAAAAAAGCATCTCTTTTTATAGAGATGCTTTTTTTCAATTAATGTCCGGTACCGGGAACCATGATGAAAATCGAATAATATGTAAATCCGGCAAAGAAAATCGTCAAGTACGCTCCGAAAATGTAAATATACATTCTTTCGGATAAATTCAAGTAGGATAAAAATACAAAAAGAACGGTTTGACCGAAGAATAGCAGCGATGCATCTTTCATATGTCCTAAATAGAACATGACAGCAAAAATACCCGTCCAAAAGCCAAGCACGCGGAACATGCGATTCATTTCTTTCCCTCCCCTTAAAAACCCCTTTGATTCATATTATAGCTGATCATCACTTGTTATGTAAACATTTACATTTTTGACATCATGTGAACAATTTATTTTGAATGCAGAAAAAATTTTTTTGAAAAAATGATGAAAAAGTGTTTATGCCGAAAAACATGAGGGTACTTACTCCATAAGAGAAAAGGTTAACGACCTAAGGAGGAAGACTAATGAGTGACATTACTTTTTATTCATACCCGAGCTGCACGTCTTGCCGCAAAACAAAACATTGGTTAAAGGCGAATCAAATTGATTTTAAAGAGCGTCACCTTTTCAGAGAAACGCCAACACTAGATGAATTAAAAAAGATTCTTTCTTTAACAACAGAGGGAATGGATGAAATTTTAGCCACACGAAGTCAGGCTTTTAAAAGCTTAAATTTAAATATTAATGACTTAAAAGTAAACGAGGTCTTACAGCTTCTCATTGAAAAACCAAAGCTGCTCCGGAGACCAATCATCATTGATGGGAATAAATTAGTGGTCGGCTATAATCCCGGAGAACTTATGAAAATATCAAAGAAGAAAGCGATTCATCAATCGGTATCCTAATAAAAAACGAAGATCAGCTGAAACAAGCTTCAGCCGTCTTCGTTTTTGTGCTGAACTGGGCTAGCTGGGTTCGAACCAACGATCACGGAGTCAAAGTCCATTGCCTTACCACTTGGCTATAGCCCAATATCAAACGTGTAATGTTATTGTTCACCATCTGCGGTCATTTATACATAAAAGTTGTATGTCACGAGTTTTAGTGAAAAAGGAGCGAAAGAAATAAATGAAAAATGAAAAATCAAAGCAATTATACGAATTTATCCTAAAAGAAGCCCCTGTCATGACCGAAGAATGGCTAAAAACAAGAACAGAAGAAGGCTCATTATATTCTAAACATGCTTCAGAGGAAACGGAAAAGAAGCTGAAGGAACAGAACACAGCGTTTATTCAAACCATTGCAGCCACGCTTGTGACACTGTCTGACAAAGTAGAAAACCATTTGAAAAAGTGGTCTGTTGATATTGCACGTGATCGAGCAGTGCACGAGGTGCCGTTATATGAAATCATTGGACAGTTTAAGATTTTCCGCCACATTTTCTGTTCGAGAATTGAGACATTCACCCAAGAAACAGAGCTTGAAGTGACGCTGCAAGATGTGTGTCAGTGGAATCAGCACTTTCACGCCACATTTGATGACATGATTGAGCGTTTATCAGAAGAATATGACCGCGTGACACTTAGTCAGCTGAATGCACAAAGAGAGATGATTCAAGAACTAAGTGCCCCAGTTATTCCAGTATCAAAGGAAATTGGGATTTTGCCGCTGATTGGTGAGATCGATACGTACCGGGCCAAAATCATTCTGGAATCCGTACTAGAACAGGCTTCAAGACTGCGTCTAACGCATTTATTTATTGATATTTCTGGTGTTCCCGTTGTTGATACGATGGTGGCCTATCAGCTGTTTAAAGTGGTCGATAGTGCGAAGCTGCTAGGAATTGAGACGATTATTTCAGGCATCCGCCCAGAGATCGCTCAAACTGTAGTGAAACTCGGCATTGATTTCTCAAAAGTAAATACAGAACACAGCCTTGCAAAAGCTTTAGAAAAAAGAGGATTTCGTATCTTTGAAGAGCAGCCGCAAGAAGCCACATCATGACCAAAAAACCTGTACTTGTAAAAGTCAGGTTTTTTTATATGCTCTTTTCTAAAAAATGATGTAATGCATCGTGAGTTGAGGGTTTTCATCATTTATTAGTCATGAAAATCATAAATTGCTCTTTTGTCATTCACGTTCCGCCATTCTACAATGTGATCACAGAAAGGAGTAGTGATCCACTTGTATGGGATTGAATATTTAAGGCAAGAGCTGCTAGAAGAAGCATGCCGCATGAGGGCTTCTGATGTGCATATTGTGCCAAAAGAAAAGGAAGCTTCGGTCTCATTTCGTGTTGACTCAGATTTAATCCAGCAGCGAACGATTGATAAAAAAAGCGGAGAGCGGCTTATTGCACATTTTAAGTTTTTATCTTCTATGGATATCGGGGAAAAAAGGAGGCCGCAAAATGGTTCACTAGCTGTGATGCTAAGAAACGGTCAAGTGTTTATTCGGATGTCTACCTTGCCGACAGTGAATGATGAGAGCTTAGTGATTAGAATTTTACCGCAGGATCATGTTCCGAAAATTAAACATCTATCATTATTTCCGAAAGCCTCAGCCAGATTATTATCCTTTTTAAACCACTCGCATGGACTCATTTTATTTACTGGGCCAACCAATTCGGGGAAAACAACAACCCTCTATTCACTGATCCAGTTTGCAAAAAAGAATTTCAACCGAAATATTATTACCCTTGAAGATCCTGTCGAAACAAGGAATGAAGAAGTGCTGCAGGTTCAAGTAAATGAAAAAGCCGGCATCACGTATGCCGCTGGATTACGCGCTATATTAAGACATGATCCAGATGTGATTGTGCTAGGAGAAATAAGAGATGCTGAAACGGCCAGAACGGCGATTAGAGCAGCACTGACAGGCCATTTAGTATTGAGTACGCTCCATGCAAAAAATGCAAAAGGAGCCCTTTACCGCATGCTTGAATTTGGTGTCACGATGAATGAACTTGAGCAAACGATGGTTGCAATTGCTGCGCAGCGATTAATCGAGCTCACCTGTCCTTTTTGCGGAGAAAGATGTCAGCTTTACTGTAAATTAAATCGACCAATCAGACGAACAAATGTATTTGAACTGCTGTTCGGAAAAGAGCTTGGTGAGTGTATCAAGGAGGCTAAAGGAGAATATGCTCACTCGTCATATGAAACACTGCAAAGATTAATTCGTAAAGGAGTGGCACTCGGCTATTTATCAAAAAACACTTATCATCGCTGGGTTTATGAAGAAGCGAGTCTCTAAAGTATGGTCTAAAAAGGACCAAGCTGAATGCCTATCAAAACTGGCTCAATTAATTCAGGCTGGATATACATTGATTGAGGCATTAGTGATGGTGAATATCCAGTTATCAAAACAACAGCGGCAGCAATTAAAACTAGGTATTCAGTGGCTTCACGAAGGCGAGCCTTTTTATGTAGTGCTGGAGAGACTCCATTTTCAGCGGGAAGTCATCGCTATACTATGTTTTTCTGAGAAGCATGGCAGTCTAGCCCGTGCTTTAGAACAAAGCGCCCGTTTTTTAGAGAAAAAAATCAAACAGTTAGACACGTTTAAACGTATGTTACGTTACCCGCTTTTCCTTATCTTCACGGTTTTGGTCGTGCTGGTACTCGTTCAGCAAATGATCATTCCTCAATTTTCTGTTTTGTACTCATCAATGGATACCCGCATGTCTTGGCTGATTCAAGGGATGTTTGGACTATTTCAATTCCTTCATGCTTTTCTGCTCATCACTAGTTGTCTGTGTATCTGTCTTATTGGATATTATGCTGTTTTTTTTAGGAAAAAGTCGACCCTTGAGAAATTGAGGGTGATGAGTAAGCTGCCTTTTTTATATAAAGGGATGCAGCTGATGCATACGTACCTTTTTTCTCTTCAGCTCAGCGGACTGCTTCAAGCTGGATTATCGATGTACGAAGGTTTGCAAGCTTTTAAACAGCAAAGCTACCTGCCTTTTCTTCAAGAAATAGGTGAACAAATGATGGAAGAGTTAAGAAAAGGAGAAAGCATGGCCCATCAAGTAAGCGTGTCTCCTTTTTTCGAAAAACATTTTGCAGCCATTATCAAGCATGGTGAAGCCAGCGGAATGCTTGCGAGAGAAATGTACACGTACAGCCAATTTCTATTAGAGAATGCAGAGCTAAAAATTGAAAAATGGATTTCTTGGCTGCAGCCAGTTATTTATGGGGTAACAGCACTTCTTATACTCATCGTGTATTTATCTATTCTTTTACCAATGTATCAACTAATGGAGCAAGTGTAAGAAGGAGGACAGAGACATGAATGATAAAGGATTTACCCTGTTAGAAATGTTAATAGTCATGCTCGTAATATCCATTCTTTTACTCATTACCATACCGAATATCACACGTCATCACCAAGCGATTCAGGCAAAGGGCTGTGAAGGGCTTAAATCAATGGTCAGCACACAAGTGATGGCATATGAATTGGAGCATGATGGGAAGACGCCATCTTTAGCTGAATTAGAAAAAGAAGGTTATGTCAAAAAGGGATTAACTTGTCCTAATGGAAAAGCGATTGTCATTCAAAACGGCAACGTGAAGCATGAATAAATTATTTTTACATGAGAAGGGTTTTACCCTGATTGAACAGCTGATGATCTTACTTGTTTTATCGATTGTATTGTCGATCATGGGAGGGAAAATCCCAAAAATAATAGAAAACGCTGAAGCCAAAAGACAAGTAAACATCATGAAACAAGATCTTCAATTGGCATCATATACTGCATTTATCAAAAAAACACGTGTACATGTTGGGATCCATCCGCCGCATGTATCTTATCAGGTAATAGACCAAAAGAGTAACGAAGTCATTGCTTCATATCAACATAAAAAGGGCAGCATCAAAACTTCTACATTCTCGCAAGGTATCTATTTTAATGCAAACGGACATCCAAGCAGTGGTGGATCTTTCATTGTCGAATTTGGCAGTCAAACGTATAAACTGACGATTTATTTAGGAAGCGGGCGAATCCATGTTCAAAAACAATAGAGGATTTAGTACGTTTGAAACACTGTTTGCCTGTCATCTCTTTCTATTTGCTGCCCTAGTGCTCATGCCAGCCTATGAAAAACTCATGATGGGGAAAAAGGAAGTGAGAGCCAAGCTTGAAGCTTATCAGATTTTACATGAACAGATGAATGAAGCGTTCATAAATGGGACAACATCTTCCATCAAAAAGAAGAGAGGCGAGATCACATATGTTTTCAATTGGCGTAAACAGAAGGGATGTGTTTCATACAAAGTACAAAAAAAAGAGACCATATGCTTTCAGCATGTGGAGCGATGACAAAGCTTTTACCCTTTTACAAGCTTTGTGGCAGTTGCAGCTCTTTCTATTTCTTTCTTTTGGCTGTGGACTGATCTTTTCAGCAGCGGAGAAAGCTCGTCCATTTGAAGACATCAACGGATTTTCCCAAATGGAGTGGAAACAGACTGTCCTGCAATTAGATGAGGAATTAAGTCGTGCAGATGCTGTGAAATCAGTGAAAGGTGGAAAAGCGTTAGAGTATATTTCTGATCAAGGGCGAGTGGTAACGATTGAGCCATATCAAGAGATGCTTCGAAAACGAACGGATCAAGCTGGGCATCTTCCTTTATTGCATAAGGTGAAACAATTTCAAGTGAGAACGAGTCAGCATAGAGCCATCCTGAAAGTCACAGATGGATCTGGTAAAGTGTATGAAGCCGTTTTTTTCACATATAAAGGAGTGGTTCGTAAATCGTGAAAAGAGAGGAAGGGTTTATCTATCCGCATGCACTTGCGGCGATTTTATTTTTTCTCTTGATCCTAGGGGCAATAACGATGGGGTTTCAAAAAGAACTGAAAAGTGCAGAGCTGACGATTTCCTTTTATAAAAAACAGCAGCTTTTTAGGGTGGGTGTGAGTCAAGCTGCCAGCACAGTAGAACGTATTTGTGCGAAACAGAAAACCCATATTGATACTGAAGAAGGCCGTGTGACATTGAAGCGGATGAAATGCGATCTTAAGAAAAAACTTGTCCTTGTTTTGGTGAAGGTGAAAACAAAAGATGGTTTATCCGATGAGCGTGAACTGATGCTGGATTGGAAGACCGGTGAAATCATGAGATGGGCAAATCCTGATTAGCCAGTGTATAAAATCATCCTCTTCCTGGAAAGACTTGAAGGAAGAAGAGGTGAATGTGCTTGAAAACAAATGACTATGTAAAATATATGACGCAGGAAATCATTAAATATATGAATACACCACGTGACGAACGGAAGGAACACAAACAAGAAAAAATGGAAACGAAACCGCCGTTTTCACAGCGTTTATTTGGGGTTCTGCCGTTTGGCTTATCCATGATGCTTAAAAAACGCCAGCGCCATCAACGAAAGTAAAAAGCCGCCCAGCAGGCGGTTTTTCTATGCCGTTTTAGCTGTATTCCTCCACAACAATCACTTTATTCACCTTGTTTGAGTAAGGATTATAGGAAATGGTGACAAACACCCCAAATTCCTTTGTATGGTCTTTTAAGGTAATATGATACTGCTTCACAGATTCCTTATCGCGGTGGCGGTCCCATACTTTTTGTTTAAATAATACTTGCGTTAGCGGGTATCTTTTTTTTGCTTCTTTGACTGCCCGCGTTTCCCATTGATCTGCGGCGGCAGTCAAACCTCTCGCATCAACGGGTTTGAACTCTAGCATCATAGGACTCAGCAGTAAACTGAGCATGATTATGATTTTTCCATATTGCACTTAACATCACCTCACCTCTTCATATCCTGACCAAATCCTACATTTTTATGTAAGTTTTAAGAAGTACAAATGTCACACAAAAAAATATTGAAAATGGTGAAAAAATGAGAAAATGGGAGAATTTTCTCGTAATGGTTCTTGTTTAAGAACAAAATGGACTAATTTGACGTTTTGGGTTTTATAGGTATTTCCTTATACTGTATATAATCGTTCTTTTTAAAGAACAAAAGTTCAAGGAGTTGAAGGAATGAATGAAACAGTCGCTCTTTGTACTCTTTTGTGCCATTTGTTTGATTTTGACGTCTTCCATCATGACACCAACGAATGCTTCTTTTAACGATGTCGAGCACAAAAACTTTGTCATGAAAACATGTGAAAATTTTGAACAGACAGATCAGCATTGTCAGCCTAAAAAATGGGATGAAAGTCAATTGGAGCTTATCGATCAAACGATGATCGAAGGAACAGTCTGCGCACCTCAAAAACTGAGCATGACACTAAAAAATAGTGGACAGCCTATTGCGCACTCTGAATGGAAGTGGGAATTACATAAAATAGGAAATGATCAAAAGCCATTACAAGATGGTCATATTCTTGAAAAGGGGTCCATAAAGTCCCTGTTGTCGCAAGAAACAGCGACTGTCACGACAGAAAAAGCAAAAACAAATGGAAGCTATGCATTTAAAATCTATTATCCTAAAGGGTTTGGCGCATCTGATCAGGCGTACTTTTGGTCGAAACCGATGGTGCTCTCAAAGTGTCAAGAAAAGGCGTCCTGAATGGAGCTGTCTTTTAAAGGGAAAAAATGATAGGCGAAGGGGAGAAGGGGTTATGAAAAAATGGATGAAGATGTCTGGGAGTATTCTTTATGTGATGGTGTTCACGGTGATGATAGCCTCTATTATTGTCGTGTTGTCATCAAGAACAACAGGAGGAGAACCTCAGATCTTCGGTTATCAATTGAAGCAAGTATTATCAGGTTCGATGGAACCAGAATTTTCAGCTGGGTCACTGATTGTCGTAAAACAGGTCGCCTCACCTGAGACGCTCAAAAAAGGAGATATTATTACGTTTCAAACAAAGCAGGATCAGTCCTTTGTGACCCACCGAATTGTTGGGGTGAAGGGAAAGGGTGCATATAAAGCGTTTGAGACGAAGGGTGACAACAATATGTATCAGGACGGCACGCTGGTAAAAGCGGATCAGGTAACTGCGCAGTATATGGGAGTGAACATTCCTTATGCGGGTAAGCTTCTTTCGTATGCAGGGACATCTGCTGGAACTGCTTTACTCCTTATCATACCAGGTGTCATGCTGCTCGTTTATTCAACCATTCATTTTGTGGGCGCAGCGAAACATCGTAGACACACGGCTGATGTACATATGAAAGAGGAACAAGCTTAAATCGTTTGTAACCTAATCAGGTTTCAATAAAACAATAAATTAGGGGGTTTATTATTCATGGCAATGAAGAAATCAATTCGTTTAGGTGTATTATCAGGGGCTTTAGGTCTTGCATTAATTGGCGGGGGAACATGGGCGGCGTTTAATGATATTGAAAAGGCAAACGCGGTCTACTCAACAGGAGAGCTGGATTTATCTGCTAAAGAGAACTCCGGCGCCATCAACCTTGCGAACTTAAAACCTGGTGATCGGATCAAGAAAGAATTTCATTTTGATAATAAGGGATCATTAGCGATAAACCAAGTGCTGATGAGTCTTGATTATAGCCAGTTTACAGATGGATCTTCCGCGAAGAATGGCGGTAAAAATACAGCTGAAGAATTTCTCAGCCAGTTTCAGGTGAGTGTTCTTACGGTTGGAGCCGAAGGTGGAAATGGTTATCCGAAAAATATTATTTTAGACCATGCAAACCTGCTTGACTTGCATCAATTAACGTCAAAACAGGATCAGACCGCATTTGAAAAGCTTCGTCATGCCGTCGATGAGAAGTTTTTACATGAAAGTGGGAAAATTAATGTAGCAACTGTTGATGGAACAGTGGCTCCAGAGTATGACGGCATTCCAAAGAATCCGTTTGATTACGATAAAGTGGAAATGATCATTGAATTTATCAATGACCAGACGAAGGATAAAGCTGGTCACTATATCCAAAATAAATACCAAGGCGATGCGATTCAAATTGATCTTTCCTTCGAAGCGACTCAGTGGAATGGTTTAACGATCAATCCAAAAAAGCATACGGATGAAAAAGGCTACGTGAAAGAAAACGAAAAAGCACACAGCGAAGATAAAAAATAAAGCCAGTCTTTAGGCTGATATCAAGGTCTGCATAGCAATTGGAGGAGTATGCGCTAAAACGTGCGCTTTACTCCTCTTCTTGCTTTTTTCTCCAGATTTGATAATCTAAAAATTCACGAAATTGCTTTTTCGAAACCCCTGATGTCATTGCATCTCGAACTAGTTTTTCCCATTCACTATCTAATTGACCATCGTATTCGGTTTCATCTTTTTCGTTTAAAAGTGTATGAACCGAGACGTCCAGAACAGCGGAGACTTTTTCAAGAAATTGAATGGAGGGGTTTGTTTGCAAGTTTCTTTCTATTGAGCTTAAATAAGACTTCGCTACCCCAGCCTTTTCGGCCAGTTCTGATAGTGAGTAGCCTTTTTCATTGCGGTATTGTTTAATACGCTGGCCAATCAATGTCATCACCTTCCTTTCGATATTATAGCACATTCAGAAAGGTTTGATAGAATGACTTCTTACCAGAGGGGGAGACTCAGAGGACTTTTCATTTGATTTGAGGAAATGACGGACTTCTTCAACTGTTAGTCCTGCCTTGCGAGCTTCGCGTAATAATTGAATCCATTCACTGTCTAATTTGTTCGTTTTCTTTTCCATACAAATACCCTCCTAAAATACTGAATCATGTATTTCAGGCACTTAACGCATGAAATGGAAAGACATAGGTGGTAAGACCTCATAGTTTGCTTGCGTCATGTTTCCGCCCAATACAAACAGACAAACTTTGCTTTAGACTGATCGAAAATTGTATGTCACATAAAAGGGGAGGGGGACCATGAGTCAACCTCCTCTTTTTTGCTGTAAGTAAAAAAGTCCGCCATTTTCAATCGTAAGACTGATTTTTGGTTCATATAAAGTTTTAAGTGCTTGTCTTTCTATTTCATATTCTACAGATGTGTCTGAAGTCCCTTCATAAAATTGGTTTAAAAGTTCGGAGTCTTCCTTCCATTTTTGAACGGCTCGAACTGCCCAGTCATCTGGCTCTTCATGGGCATAACGCTCCATGAGGCTGTAGAGCCGTTTGATTCCGCTTTCTGGCTTAATCATTGTACTCATCGTAAAGCAATAATCGGGAATTTGAGATGACAGCTCACGAGCTTCCAGCTTCTCTTGAAATTGTTCAATGACTTCTCCGCGAATGAGATGAAGGCCTAATGATAAAAGCTTATCCTTCTTCCGGTCTGCCAGATAAGAGATTTTTACATTGAGACCAAGCCATGGCTCAAGGGCGATCTGGTTGTTCGTGAGCGGGCTGACTCGTTCATAAAGCCGGATAAAACGGCCCTGCTCTTTGACCGCCTCAAATATTTGAAATAACCGTGGGGAGCCGAAATGGATAAATTCACCACTGGTCGTATCACCCGCTTTTTTTTGATCTGTGATGAATGTCAACTGCCGCGGTTCAGGTACACCGCCAGTTTTTTCAAGCCAGTGCCAATAAAAAGGACGGTTCATAATTAATTTATCCATTTCGATTGTCAGCTGTACGGTCATATGTCCTGCACTTTCTTCTAATATGCTGCATTGATTCGCCTTGAAAAAACGGAGAAGAAAGGTGTGAATGTCATGCTGCTCCATTGATCAACTCTCCTTTATGAGCCCTGCTGTCTTTTTTCTAAAAGTGGTGTTTGTGCTTCAGTTAAATAAGAAGCAAACTGGGTTAATTTCTTTTTCATGTCTCCGCCTGATTCATGCTGGAAGAGGATTTGATGCAACTTTGTTTCGACATCTTCAATATCAATTCTCGTTAAAATATCATCTAAATCGCCTATGACGTTTTCAAACAGCTGAATTTTCTCATATAAAAGCTTTAAAATATGCTCTTCAACTGTTCCGTTTGTTGACATATTGTAAATGTGCACATCCCGCTCTTGGCCAAGGCGGTGGATACGTCCAATTCTCTGTTCTAAACGCATCGGGTTCCACGGGAGGTCGTAGTTGATGATTTGGTTACAAAACTGAAGGTTGATCCCTTCGCCGCCAGCTTCTGTCGCAATTAACACCTGCGCCCTTTCTCTGAATAAATCTTTCATCCAATCTTTTTTGCCCCGCTTAAAGCCGCCCCGAAATGGCACAGAGCTGATGCCATTTTGCTGTAGAAACCATTGTAAATAAATTTGTGTGGCGCGGTATTCGGTGAAAATAATGACCTTCTCATTTAACTGCTGAATGAGTTTGACCACTTCAAGCGCCTTTGAGTTTTGCTCCACTTGATTAATTTTCTCCATGATTTGCGTTATAGCAGAAGATCCGAGAATATGCTTTTCTTCTTCCTGCATTTTTTTAATCGTCATATAAACTGCTTCACGGCTTGAACAGCATTCTCGTTCCAAGGTCATAATGGAAAACATATGCTTTGTATAAGACGGATTCTCTTTCAGCTTGCAGATTTCATCATACAATGCTTGTTCTGTCGGAGAGAAATCAATGGAAATCGTTTTGACATGCCGTTTTGTCCACTCGATGCCTGTGTCTTGTCTTCGGTTTCGAATCATCACTTTATTGACGAGCTGTTTTAATCGGTCATGGTCTTCAAGCTGCAAGTCCTTTTTGGCAAAGAGATCTTTAAATTGATGTTCATTTCCTAGGTGGCCTGGCTTCAGAAGGGAAACAAGATTAAATATTTCTCCAATCCGGTTTTGAATAGGAGTGGCTGTCAGCAGCAGGCAGAACTTCTTATTCAGGTTTCTCACAAATTCATAGTTTTTCGTTTTATTGTTTTTCAGTTTGTGTGCTTCATCGATAATGACCATATCGTAGGCAATCGATAAAATCGTGTCTCGATGCGGCTGTCTTTTGGCTGTGTCAATAGAGGAAACGACAACGTCACACTGCTCCCACACATAGCTCTTTTTTTGTTCAACAGCATCAATATAAAATTTCGTCCGCAGCTCCTGTACCCACTGAGACACAAGGGAGGCGGGGACGAGAATGAGAATCTTTTTGGCAAGTCCACGAATCATGTATTCTTTGATAATGAGTCCTGCTTCTACGGTTTTTCCAAGTCCCACTTCATCTGCTAGAATGGCTTTCCCATTCATTTCTTCTACGACTCTTCTGGCTACTTCGAGCTGGTGCTTTAAAGGTGTGAATGCAGGCAGGTGCGCGGGAGCTTGCAGTCCCTCGAATGAATCAATGGCTGTGACTTTTTGAACCTGCGTCGCTAAACGATACATATCCCAGTTCGCCCAGGGGCCGTCTGCTGAAAGCCGCTGCTGAAATTCATTTGCCCATTCCTGATCAAAAATCGTTTGAATATTCAATGTGGTCGCCTGCCTTTCTTTCTAGTAGGATCTGATGAAATTGTTCTGTTTTTAAACGCTTCATTTTTTTGGAGGTCTCTAAAAGACTAGATATATGAATAAAAGCGAACGATATCGAAGGGTTATTTTAAAAATGTTAATGATTTTTCTGTTGCTCTTCATCCATTTCTAATGGTAGGATGTTGATAAGTGATCTAGAAAATAAGTCACCCATTTTGATAGTATGTCCAATAAATGTGAAAAATATGAGCGGATGATGGTATGGGGAGAGACTTGGCGGTTATTTTGCACTGGCAGGCGCCGAAGGAGCAAGCTGAATGATTCAGTGAATCTCTCAGGCAAAAGTACTCTTACCGGACGCAACTCTGGAGAGTGTTTGCTTAAGGGTTTTAGCAAACCACCAAAGGGGAAAACGCACAATGATATTGTGCTGTAAACTTTCAGGTGCAAGGACAGAGACTTCTTTTTGATAAAAGGGAGCGCTCTGTCCTTTTTTGCTGTGATTTTTTTCTGAAAATTCAGCTTGCATTTGCACTGTGAGAAAAAAGGGGGAAACGATTGATGTTGAAACGAACACCGCTTTTTCATGCGTATGAAACGTTTGGCGCAAAAACCATTGACTTCGGGGGCTGGGAATTACCTGTCCAATTTTCTTCCATTAAAGAAGAACATGAAGCTGTTCGAACAAAAGCAGGGCTTTTTGATGTGTCTCACATGGGTGAGGTGGACGTCAAAGGTCAAGATGCCCTTCCATTTTTACAAAGGTTATTAACCAATGATGTGTCTAAGCTGACAGACGGTAAAGCACTATATACAGCCATGTGTTATGAAGATGGCGGAACGGTAGATGACCTGCTCGTCTACCAAAAAGAAAAGAATCACTATTTGCTTGTCATCAATGCATCAAATATCGATAAAGACGTGGATTGGCTTTTGAAGCACCAAGAGAAGGATGATGTATTGATCAAAAATATGTCTGATCAAACCGCCTTGCTAGCGCTTCAAGGACCTTTTGCAGCTGACATCATCAAAGAGGTGGCGGGTGAAGAGGTGACATCGCTTAAGCCATTTACATTTTTATCAAAAGCTGAGGTCGCAAATAAAGAAGTGCTCGTTTCCAGAACAGGCTACACAGGGGAAGATGGCTTTGAAATCTACTGCCAGTCAGAAGATGCGGTCCACCTTTGGTCAGCTTTATTAGAAGCGGGGCAGCCGAAAGGACTCATTCCATGCGGACTCGGTGCACGTGACACCTTAAGATTTGAAGCAAGACTTCCGCTTTATGGCCAGGAGCTGACAAAGGATATCTCTCCATTAGAAGGCGGAATTGGTTTTGCTGTCAAAACGGATAAAGAAGCTGATTTTATCGGAAAAGCAGCACTTAAAAAACAAAAAGAAGAGGGACTGAAGCGAAAGCTTGTCGGCATTGAAATGATTGATAAAGGGATTCCGCGTACAGATTATCCAGTCTTTTCAGGAGAAAAGCAGGTTGGGATTGTCACAACGGGCACTCAATCCCCAACATTAAAGAAAAATGTCGGGCTTGCTTTGATCGAAACCTCAGAGGCGGAGCTTGGATCAGAGGTGGAAGTACAAGTTCGCAAAAAACGTCTAAAAGCCAAAATCGTCGCAACACCATTTTATAAAAGAGCCAAATAACGAGGGGGAATAGAGGATGAAGCACAGGTATTTGCCGCAAACAGAGCAAGATCAAAAAGAAATGCTGGATGTCATCGGCGTTCAGTCGATTGATGAGCTTTTTTCAGATATCCCAGAGAAAGTTAGATTCAAAGGAGCATACAACATCAAAGAAGCCGCATCTGAAACAGCGCTTGTCAGGGAATTATCCCGACTAGCTGCAAAGAATAAGGATACAGTTTCCTATGCATCGTTTCTTGGTGCAGGTGTATATGATCATTACCAGCCTGTCATTGTCGATCATGTGATCTCACGCTCTGAATTTTATACAGCGTATACACCTTATCAGCCGGAGATTTCGCAAGGTGAATTGCAAGCGATCTTTGAATTTCAAACAATGATTGCTGAGCTGACTGGTATGGATCTTGCCAACTCCTCGATGTATGATGGCGGGACGGCACTGGCTGAAGCGGCAATGCTCGCTGCGGGACACACAAAGAAGAAAAAAGTGGTTGTTTCTGAAACGGTTCACCCTGAATCAAGAGCGGTGCTGAAAACATACGCCAAAGGACAAAACATTGAAGTTGTTGAAGTGCCTGCGAAAAAAGGGCAGACAGATCTAGCTGCATTGGAAAAAGCGGTCTGCGATGATACAGCAGCAGTTCTCGTGCAATATCCAAACTTTTTTGGTGTAGTCGAGCCGTTAAAAGACATTGAACCCATTGCACATAAAGGAAAAAGCCTATTCATTGTCTCTAGCAATCCCCTCGCACTCGGACTATTGACGCCGCCTGGAAAACTCGGGGCAGATATTGTCGTTGGTGATGCGCAGCCGTTCGGCATCCCGGCTGCATTTGGCGGACCTCACTGCGGATATTTTGCTGTGACGAAAAAGTTGATGAGAAAAGTGCCAGGTCGTTTAGTCGGGCAGACAGAAGATGAAAATGGTGTTCGTGGATTTGTTCTGACCCTTCAAGCGCGTGAGCAGCACATTCGAAGAGATAAAGCGACGTCAAATATTTGCTCAAACCAAGCATTAAATGCATTAGCTGCTTCTGTTGCCATGACGGCACTAGGGAAAACAGGCATAAAAGATATCGCCTATCAAAACGTGCAAAAAGCCCATTATGCCAAGACGCAGGCAGAAAAATATGGACTGCAGGCGGATGTAGAAGGGGCTCATTTTAATGAATTTGTGATCAAGTTACAGGAGCCTGTGAAAGAAGCCAATAAACGATTGCTTGAAAAAGGAATCATCGGCGGCTACGACTTGGGGCTAGACTACCCAGAGCTTCAGCAGCACATGCTTGTAGCCGTGACAGAGCTAAGAACAAAAGAAGAAATTGATACGTTTATCAAGGAATTGGGGGATCGCCATGAATAAACAAGATCAGCTGCTTATTTTTGAATTATCTAGAGAAGGAAGAATAGGGTACAGCCTGCCTGATTTAGATGTACCTGAACAGGAGATCCCGTCTTTATTTGATGAGACGTACATCCGTGATGAGGATGCTGAGCTTCCTGAAGTATCTGAGCTTGATATTATGCGTCATTATACAGCATTATCAAGACGCAATCATGGGGTCGATTCCGGATTTTATCCTCTTGGCTCATGCACGATGAAATATAATCCAAAGATTAATGAAAAGGTTGCACGGCTTGCAGGGTTCTCACAGGTTCATCCGCTACAAGAGGCAGACACTGTGCAAGGTGCATTAGAATTACTATACGATCTAGGTGAACATCTTGAAGAAATTACGGGAATGGACGCTGTGACATTACAGCCTGCGGCAGGAGCACATGGCGAGTGGACGGGACTCATGATGATCCGTGCGTATCATGAAGCAAGGGGAGATCATCAGCGTACAAAAGTCATTGTGCCTGATTCTGCTCATGGAACGAACCCGGCATCTGCGACAGTCGCTGGATTTGAAACCATTACCGTCGCATCTGACGAAAACGGGCTTGTTGATTTAGAAGATTTACGCCGCGTTGTTAATGAAGAAACAGCTGCTTTAATGCTTACAAACCCGAATACACTAGGCCTCTTTGAAGAGAATATTTTAGAAATGGCTGAAATCGTTCACGGAGCGGGCGGTAAGCTTTATTATGACGGAGCCAACTTGAACGCTGTTTTAAGCAGAGCAAGACCAGGAGATATGGGATTTGATGTTGTCCACTTAAATCTTCATAAAACCTTTACAGGCCCGCACGGAGGCGGAGGTCCTGGCTCAGGTCCTGTTGGCGTCAATAAGGATTTGATTCCGTATTTGCCAAAGCCGGTGCTTGTGAAGAAGGAAGGCCGTTTTTACTTTGATCATGACCGTCCAGAATCAATTGGGCGCGTGAAGCCATTCTATGGCAACTTTGGCATTAACGTCAGAGCTTATGCGTACATCCGCTCTATGGGGCCAGACGGTTTAAAGGCTGTAACCGATAATGCCGTGTTAAATGCGAACTATATGATGCGCCGCTTAAGTGCTCATTATGATTTGCCGTTTGATCGTCACTGTAAGCATGAATTTGTTCTTTCAGGTAAACGTCAGAAAAAATTAGGTGTGCGGACACTGGATATTGCCAAACGATTACTTGATTTCGGCTATCATCCGCCAACGATTTATTTCCCGCTCAATGTAGAGGAATGTATCATGATTGAACCGACTGAAACAGAATCAAAAGAAACACTTGATGCATTCATCGAAGCAATGATTCAGATAGCGAAAGAAGCAGAAGAGAATCCTGAAGTGGTGCAGGAAGCGCCGCATACAACGGTTGTCAAACGTATGGATGAAACAAAGGCCGCACGGAATCCAGTTCTCGTTTTTGAAAGAAAATAAAGAAAAAAAGACTCAGGGGGAATCATGCTCCCAGAGTCTTTTTAGTTAGTTCTTCGTTTTAATGCGGCCGCCCCATTTTTTAAAGCCGCCTTTTAAATTATAAATCTCACGGCAGCCATTTTTACGTAAAGTTTGGGCTGCTTTTCCGCTTCTAAAATTATTTTGACAATAGAGATAAACAGGCTTGTCAGGACGTATTTCGTTTTTACGCTGCTTTAGCTGGGAAAGGGGGATATTTCTTGCCCCTAAAATATGTCCGCCTTCAAACTCATTTGGCTCTCTCACATCAATGAGCTGGGCTTTGCGGTAACCTTTAATAAATTCTTCTTCCGTCAGCGTTTTCATAATGCGCTGCTGATAAATGTAGCTGCCGATGGAATAAAGAACGAAAAGTCCACAAAGTGAGAGGACGATATAGTTGAATATTGACAATACAACTCGACTCCTTCTTGAGCATCAGCACAGTAGCCTGTCTGATGGTACGTTTTAGACAAATACTATTATAGTAAAGCATAAGAAACTTGTCATCATAAATGGTAAGAATTATTTTCAATTCCGTCCCTATTTGATAGACTGATGAAGAGAGAAAACCGGTGGTCACCACCATCATCTATCATTGACTACGTAAAAGAGAAGGGATTTTATATGCAAAAAGAGAAATGGTGTTTCATTGATTCAGGAAACCAAGACCCTGCCTTTAACATGGCAATGGACGAAGCCTTGCTTTATTGGCATAGCGAGAAGCTCATCCCGCCTGTTATCCGCTTTTATGGATGGGATCCGGCGACATTATCTGTTGGGTATTTTCAGAACGTTGAAAAAGAAATCAACCTAGAAGCCGTCAAGCGATATGGTCTTGGATTTGTCCGCAGACCAACCGGAGGACGGGGAGTACTTCATGACCAGGAGCTGACCTACAGCGTGATTGTGTCAGAGGAACATCCAGAAATGCCAGCGACGGTGACAGAGGCGTACCGCGTTATTTCAGAAGGCATTTTAGAGGGCTTTAAAGAGCTGGGACTCGATGCGTATTTTGCCATTCCTCGTACAGATAAAGAAAAGGAAAGCTTAAAGAACCCAAGATCATCTGTATGCTTTGATGCCCCTTCTTGGTACGAGCTTGTTGTAGAAGGCAGAAAGGTAGCGGGCAGTGCTCAGACGAGACAAAAAGGTGTCATTCTCCAGCATGGATCTATTTTAATTGACCTTGATGAGGACAAATTGTTCGATTTGTTCCTTTATCCAAACGACCGGGTGAGAGAGCGGATGCAGCGAAGCTTTAAAAACAAAGCGGTTGCCATCAATGAAATCTCAGACCGAACATGTACAATAGACGATGCGCGTGCTGCGTTTAAAAGAGGGTTTGAAAAAGGATTAAATATTGAGCTTGAACCTTATGAGCTGACAGATGAAGAATTAGCGTTTGTCCATCATCTCGCCAAAACGAAATATGCCTCAGATGATTGGAATTACAAGCGTTAAGCCGAAGGACACTCCTTGTTTTTTAATGAACGATGGTGTAGAATTGGATTGATTATTAAGTAAAGGTGCATTATGGAGGGGTTTTATGACTACACCTAGTATGGAAGATTACATTGAACAAATTTATATGCTGATAGAAGAAAAAGGATATGCCAGAGTCTCTGATATTGCAGAAGCACTCGCTGTCCATCCCTCCTCTGTAACAAAAATGGTTCAGAAGCTAGATAAAGATGAATACCTCATTTATGAGAAGTATCGTGGTCTAATTTTAACCCCGAAAGGCAAAAAAATTGGAAAACGTCTCGTATACAGACATGAACTGCTAGAGCAATTTTTAAGAATCATTGGTGTAGATGAAGAGAAAATTTATGATGATGTAGAAGGCATTGAACATCATCTCAGCTGGAACAGCATTGACCGCATCGGCGATCTCGTTCAATTTTTTGAAGAAAACGATGAGCGATCTGTTCAGCTGAAAGCGATTCAAAAGAAAAACGAACAAACAAATCAAGAATCTTAATCAAAAAGGACACCCTCAGCATGGGTGTCCTTTTTGATTAAAGTTCTAATTGAAAGCAAAAGCTCCTACACTATTATTAGCGTGAAATCAAAGGGGGCTCCTTGATGAAGATAGATGGTGTGTTCTCAGGTGGAGGCATTAAGGGGGCAGCGCTTGCAGGTGCCTATGAAGCGCTTGAAGCGAGAGGATTTCAATTTGTCCGTCTTGCTGGTACAAGTGCTGGAGCAATCATTGCTTCACTCATCGCAGCAGGTTTTACAAGCCAGGAAATTCGTACGCTTTTAGATGAAATGGATGAGCATCAATTGCTTGATAGGAGATGTCAATTCATCCCGTTTAAAATGCTCAGGTGGGTATCCATTTACTGGCGTCTCGGTCTTTATAAAGGAGACCGGCTGGAAAAATGGCTGACCGATGTGCTAAAACGAAAAGGGGTCACCGTGTTTGGAGACCTCAAAAAAGATTCACTGAAAATCGTTGCGTCCGATTTAACGAATGGAAAAATCCTCGTGCTGCCAGACGACCTTCCTTCATATGGCTTAAATCCAGAGCGGTTTTCCGTGGCGAGGGCTATTCGAATGAGCTGCAGCCTGCCGTATTTTTTCGAACCTGTCAAACTGAAGTCTTCAAAAGGCATTTGTACCATTGTAGATGGAGGAGTGCTGAGCAATTTTCCAATTTGGCTGTTTGCTGAAGAGAAAAAAAGACCGTTCGTCGGTGTCACATTAACGCCAAACGAAAAAGAACGCCCTCAACACTCCATCCGCAATGCGTTTGAACTGTTTGGCGCTCTTTTTGAAACGATGCGTGGTGCTCATGACGAAAGACATATCGCCACAAAACACGAACGTCATATTATTTTTATTCCTGTAGAACACGTCATTGCCACTGATTTTCAACTCATGACAGAAAAGAAAAAGGCGCTCGTCGATCTAGGCAGACAGAAGGCCGAGCAATTTTTAAAAAGCTGGACATTTTAAAATAAGGCGCGATTCTTCTTTTTGTTTTTCTTGCCTTCAATCACAGTCAAATGTGTTTGGCTTTTCTTTTTGAGAAGGACGGGCTTAGACTTGTGGTCAGTCGGCACGCTTCGCAGATGAGTGACCCGATTTTTCATCTGGCTTTTCGTTTTTGGTTTAGGCTGCTGGTAGCGACGTTTTGATTGTTTGACTGCTTTACGATAAAGATTTCCCTCTGTTCCAGTTCTTCGATTCATCAGCCATCTAAATAGGAAAAATAGAGCCGCTCCAACGATCACAACAGACAGCAGCATGGTAAAAAGTCTGCCTGGGTTCGTTGTGAGTAAGTACACAAACCCCAAAACACCTAAAGCGAAAATAATGGTAAAAGCAGGATGTACTCGGCGATTCATAACTGTCCACCTCCGAAGGAATTTACCGGATTTATAAGTTAGATCACTTGATGAGCAGAATCTGACGCTTGTTTCAGTGACGCTTCCTCTAAACGAAGAAGTTCATTAAAACTTGCAATGGCTACCTCGACTTGATCGTCAGAAGGTTCTTTTGTTGTGAGCAATTGCAGCCAAAGGCCAGGATAGCCAAGCACTTTAAGCACAGGCACTTCTCGGAGTTTGTTCGTGAGCTGAAGCACTTCAAATGAAATGCCCAAAACAACCGGAATAAGTGCCAAGCGGTTCAGAACTCTCACCCATAAAGGATCTGTCGGTACGAGTAAATAGACGAACATCCCGACAATGACAGTGAATAAAATAAAGCTGCTGCCGCATCGATAATGCAGGCGGGACTGCTTTTGGACATTTTCCACTGTGATGTCAAGGTTCTGTTCATAGCAGTTTATGACTTTATGTTCTGCCCCATGATATTGAAATACTCTTTTAATTAAAGGGGTCATGGAAATAAAGTAAATATAGCCTAATAAAAGGACCAATTTGAAGAATGTTTCCACTGCGATTTGTGCGAAATTCCCTGAAAAGATAGGGCGCACAAGCTCTGCTAAAAAGACAGGTACCAGGGTAAAGACAAATTTACTAAAGAGTAGAGAGAGAACTCCGATCACAGCAATGCCGAAGATCATGGATAATTTCGAGCCTTTTTGTTCTTTTTCAAGAGTATGATCTTCAGAAGGATCTAAGTCATATCGCTCACTGGAGAAGTTTAAGTGCTTACTGCCGTTTGCGCTTGCTTCAACAAGTGCAGCAACACCCCTGACAAAGGGGATTTTCTTGAGAAAGGCGGTTCGTTTATTGGAGGTCCGGGGAAGCTTCAAAAACTCAATGGACTGGTCCTTTCGCCGAATCGCTGTCACATAGTTCTTCTTACCACCGAACATGACACCTTCGACAACTGCCTGCCCTCCATAAGCTGGAGGTTTTGTTTGATTGGACATATTTCATCAACCTGCCTGTTTCCTGTAATTTACATGCATTTCCTTATACCTTTATTGTACAGGAAATGAGGGGAAATCACTAGCTCACAGGTCGATTATCTACTAGAATTCTATCTACCTCTTTTTAGCCAGTATACCCTGTTTTAAAAATTTTACACTCACGCATGGAAATCCTTTTTTTTCATGACATTTTGGACATACTACTTGCTGGAGGTGTTCACAAATGAAACGTGATGAAAAGAAAAACCAAGAAGAAAAAAATCAGTCCGTGCAAACGACTTCACTTGTGGCAAGAGCGGCTGCTACAGGCTTTGTCGGCGGTGTTTTTTGGGGCTTTATCGGGTTTCTGACCCATGTGTTTCATTTTTCAGAGGTGAGTCCCAATATGCTGCTTCAGCCATTTGTGCTTGGAGAATGGAAAAAGGGAGGACTTGGTACTTTTATCAGTATTGTGCTGTTAGGAATTTTATCGATTGGAGCCGCCTTTATTTATTTTGGGCTTTTAAAAAGGATCAAAGGCTTTTGGATGGGTTTAGTATATGGCGGGCTTTTATGGCTGCTCGTTTTTTACGTATTTAATCCCATTTTCCCAGATGTAAAGCAAGTACAAGAGTTGCAGCAAAGCACCATTGTCACGACATTTTGCCTATATATTTTATACGGCATGTTTGTCGGGTACAGCATTTCGTTTGAATATAATGAATTGACGAGTCAGAAGCTTGCGAGGGCCCTCGGGAAAAAGACAGAATAAAGTGTAAATCACCTATTCATATGATAAAATATTTTTGGAAACGAAAGGTTTCTAAGGAAAAAGAAACAGATCTCGATATAGATTGAATTAGGGTGAAGGAGTGGTCATATGCCTCATTTTCTTGTACTAAATGGACCCAATTTAAATAGGCTTGGCAAAAGAGAGCCTGCTGTTTATGGAAGTAAGACGCTGACAGATTTAGAGACGGATTTGTTCCAGTTCGCAGAACGAGCAAACATCCAATTAACGTTCTTTCAATCAAATCACGAAGGGGATTTGATTGATGCGCTCCATGAAGCAGAAGATCAGTACGATGGTGTCGTGTTTAACCCGGGTGCATTTACCCACTACAGCTATGCGCTGAGAGATGCCATTGCAAGTATTTCTTTATCAGTCATTGAAGTACATATCTCAAATGTTCATAAGAGAGAGGAATTCCGTCATCATTCTGTACTTGCTCCAGTATGCCAAGGGCAAATCGTTGGGCTTGGCTTAGAAGGGTATAAATTGGCGATTCGTTATTTAGTCAGTGAAGGGGGAGCAGTATCATGAAACTTGAAAAACTAAGAACACTTTTAAGTGAATTAGAGATCGATGGCCTTGTCATTACAAGCAGTTTTAATTTACAGTATATGACCAGTTTTACCGGATCAGCCGGTCTTGCTGTCGTTTCAAAGGACCGGGCAGCTTTTATCACGGACTTCCGCTATACAGAGCAAGCGAAGGACCAAGTCAAAGGCTATGACATCATTGAACATAAAGGAAACATTGTGGAAACGGCTGCTCAAACGGCAAAGGAATTTGGAGTGAAACGCCTTGGGTTCGAACAAAACCATATGACATTTGCCACGTACCAGCAGTACGCAGCCAAAGCAGGCGGTATAGAGCTTGTTCCAGTCTCTGAATCAGTTGAAAAGTTGCGCTTGATTAAGTCTAGTGAAGAGATTAAGATATTAGAGGAAGCTGCGAAGATTGCAGATCACGCCTTTGATCATATTCTCACTTACATCAAGCCGGGCCTGACGGAAATTGCTGTCATGAACGAGCTTGAATTTTTCATGAGAAAAGAAGGTGCTGAAGGATCTTCATTCGATATGATAGTGGCCTCAGGTGTTCGTTCAAGCCTGCCTCACGGAAGAGCGAGTGAAAAGGTGATTGAATCTGGTGATTTAGTGACACTCGATTTCGGTGCTTACTATAAAGGCTATTGTTCTGATATGACAAGAACGATTGCTGTCGGAACACCAAGCGACAAGCTAAAGGAAATTTATCATATCGTATTAGAAGCAGAAAACGCTGGTGTGGATAGAATCAAGCCAGGCTTAACAGGAAAAGAAGCTGATCGCATCACACGAGACATCATTGAAAAGTATGGCTATGGTCAATACTTCGGGCATTCAACCGGGCACGGGCTAGGTATGGAAGTACATGAAGCGCCAGGCCTTTCCTCACGATCAGAGGTCGTCTTAGAAGAGGGAATGGTCGTCACAGTTGAGCCGGGGATTTACTTGCCAGATGTCGGCGGCGTGAGAATTGAGGATGATATTGTCCTGACAGCTGACGGCAATAAACGATTGACCCACTCACCGAAAGAACTTATCATATTATGATGGTGAAATGTAGGAGGATGACAAAATGATTTCAGTAAACGATTTTCGTACTGGCCTGACAATTGAAGTGGACGGCGGTATTTGGAGAGTAGTGGATTTTCAGCACGTAAAACCAGGGAAAGGCGCAGCGTTTGTTCGTTCGAAACTGCGTAACCTGCGTACAGGTGCCATTCAAGAAAAAACATTCCGCGCAGGCGAAAAAGTAGCGAAAGCACAAATCGAAACAAAAACAATGCAATACTTGTATGCAAATGGCGATCAGCACGTCTTCATGGATACAAGTTCTTATGAACAGCTTGAACTAAGTGAAGCACAAATTAAAGATGAGCTGAAATATTTGCTTGAAAATATGTCTGTTCAAATCGTGATGTACGGTGATGAAACACTTGGAGTAGAACTTCCAAACACAGTAGAACTAGAAGTAGTAGAAACAGAGCCTGGTATTAAAGGTGACACAACATCAGGCGGCTCAAAACCTGCAAAAACTGAAACTGGTTTAATCGTCAACGTTCCTTTCTTTGTGAACCAAGGAGATAAACTAGTGATTAATACATCTGACGGCTCATACGTTTCAAGAGCGTAATGAACGAAAAAAGACTGTAAACCTCGTGTTTACAGTCTTTTTTTATTGGAAAAATGACTCCTCAAGACAGGCCTTCTCTCAATTCTCTCATTCATCTCTCTTCCTTCCTGAAAAACAAGACTACTTCCAGCTGGTCAAGCATATAGTGTAAAAAAAGCTGGAGGTTCTATATGAAACAATTTCTCCCAGGTCTACACCCGTCAGTCGCTGCAATGGCAGGCATGAGATTCTTATCCGCCGCCATTGAACTGACGGCAGCCATCCTTATTTTAATCACAAATGATGTACGGAAAGCGGTAGTCATCAATAGTATATTGGCAATCATCGGGCCGCTCATTTTTATTATCACGATGACGATTGGAATCTATCAAATTGCCGGGCAGCTATCCTATGCAAAGCTCGTGTTCATTTTCATTGGTGTCGTGTTTATTCTTGTTGGGATCTATAAGTGAAACGGCTTGGCATAATTAACGGCTCACATCATACATTTTAGAGAAGAAAAAAAGGAGGGGAATTCGTTGCGGAGTTTGTTGGATATTCTCCCGCACTCGATTGGACAAGAACTCAGGCTGCTGAAAGAGGCAGAATGGGCGCAAATAGAAGAAATCCGCATTCGCACGGATCGTCCTATCGAATTGATGCAGGGAGGAAAACCACGTTTCCTTTCTTATCACACCACCTGGGAAGATGCGTCTCAGCTATTAGGCAGGCTGAGCAATTACAGCATGTACACACTTGAGGAAGAGCTAAAACAGGGCTATATCACCATATCTGGCGGACACCGGGTGGGACTTGCAGGAAAGGTGATCGTTGAAAACGGATTCGTCAAAGGGTTAAGAGATATCTCTTCATTTAATATCCGCATTGCCAAAGAAAAAATCGGAATTGCGCTTCCTTTTCTTCCTTATTTATATGAAGAGCACTGGCACAATACACTCATCATCGGTCCCCCGCAAACGGGGAAAACCACACTGCTCCGGGATATAGCACGTCTTGCTAGTACCGGCACAAAGACAATCCCTCCTAGAAAAACAGGCATTATTGATGAGCGTTCTGAAATCGCTGGATGTATCAGAGGGGTGCCGCAGCACCATTTTGGCCACCGGATTGATGTACTCGATGCGTGTCCAAAGGCTGAAGGGTTGATGATGATGATTCGGTCTATGAGCCCAGAGGTCATGATTGTCGATGAAATCGGAAAAAGTGAGGATGTAGAGGCACTTTTAGAAGCGATTCATGCCGGAGTCAGCATCATCGTCTCAGCTCATGGCTATTCACTTGAAGATGTATATAAACGACCTTCATTTAAACCGTTATGGGAGCTTCGTGTGTTTGAACGATATGTTGAATTAAATCGAAACAATGGGCCTGGCACGATCGGGCGGATGTACGGCGGGGACGGCCAAGAGATGAAATGGAGGCGGGGAGTGGACGTATGTTAAAGCTCATTGGCGCTATTTTCATTGTCGCGGCCACGACATGGGGAGGATTCGAGTTTGCCAAACGATATAGCGACAGACCTAAACAAATTCGGCAGCTGCGGTTTGCTCTCCAGTCTCTTGAAGCTGAAATTATGTATGGTCAAACCCCTTTAGCACGGGCGGCAGAGCAAATTGCAGCGCAGGTAGGTCCACCTGTGAATCAGCTGTTTGAACAATTTGCAGAAAAGCTGAAAGTGGGGACCTTTTCTGCACGTCATGCGTGGAACGAAAGTCTTGAGGATGTTTGGAAAAAAACCGTATTGAAAAAAGGCGAATATGAGGCGCTGAAACACTTTGGAGAAACACTTGGCCAGCATGATGTCACTTCTCAGCAAAAGTATATCAAGCTTGCTTTAGGTCATTTGGAATCAGAGGAGAAAGAAGCTGAAATCGCCCAAGCGAAAAATGAAAAAATGGTCAGAAGCCTCGGATTTTTAAGCGGATTACTACTGATTCTTTTATTGATGTGAGAGGAAGGGAGTCGAGAGCATGGGCGTTGATGTAAACGTCATTTTTCAAATTGCCGGAGTAGGCATCGTCGTGGCCTTTCTCCATACGATTTTAGACCAAATGGGGAAGAAAGAGTACGCTCAATGGGTGACGCTGCTTGGGTTTATCTACATTTTGTTTATGGTGGCAACCATTGTAGACGATTTGTTTAAAAAGATTAAAGCCGTATTTCTATTTCAAGGATAGGGGAGGGCTTACAAATCGAAATCATACAAATTGTTGGAATTGGTTTAATCGCTACTTTTTTAGCATTAATCGTCAAAGAACAAAAGCCAACCTTCGCCTTTATGCTTGTTGTGTTTACCGGATGTGTCATTTTTCTTTATTTAATTGATCAAATCTATGCCATTATCTCGATGATTGAAAAAATTGCAGCAAGTGCCGGCGTCAATATGAAGTATGTTGAAACCATATTGAAGATTATTGGCATTGCCTATATTGCGGAATTTGGCGCTCAGCTGACAAAGGATGCTGGACAAGGCGCCATTGCATCCAAAATAGAGCTAGGCGGCAAGATCCTCATCTTGGTGATGGCAGTCCCGATTTTAACTGTCATCATTGAGACGATCTTAGGAATGATCCCGTCCATGACGTAAATGAAAAGAGGTGATGACAATGAAGCAGGTGACCGCTGTAATGGGATTGATGCTTTTCTTTTGGCTGATTGCTCCGCATGCAGGAGCAGAAGAAAAAGAACCTTTATCTAATGAACAGCCAGCAGCACAGGAAGTGGCGAATGGACAGGCTGATGCACTTGAGCTTCATTCCATCAGTGACTTTTGGGAAACCATTTTGGACGAGTATGGCGGCTTTTTGCCAGAAAGCCAAAAGGGCACAGTGAAGGAAATGATTGACGGCGATAAAGAGCTGTCTCCCCAAACATGGCTGAAAGCCTTTGTACATTATCTGTTTCACGAGGTCATTGCAAACGGAAAGCTCCTAGGTACTCTGATTTTACTCACCATCTTTTGTTCGCTTTTGCAGCTTTTACAAAATGCATTTGAACAAAGCACCGTCAGCAAAGTCGCATATGCTCTTGTTTATATGGTGCTGATTATTATTGCACTAAACAGCTTTCATGTGGCGATTTCTTATGCCACAGAAGCCATTCAAACGATGACCAGTTTTATTCTTGCTCTTATTCCTCTTTTACTAGCGCTTATTGCTTCATCAGGCGGGCTTGTCTCAGCCGGATTCTTTCATCCCGTTATTTTATTTTTAATGAACACGAGCGGTGTTTTCATTCAGTATGTCGTTCTCCCGCTCATCTTTTTATCTGCAATATTGAGCATTATCAGTACGCTGACCGAACAATACAAGGTCACCCAGCTTGCCCAGCTGTTAAGAAATGTGGCAATTGGCGGGCTTGCCGTTTTTTTAACCGTTTTTCTCGGCGTCATTTCCGTTCAGGGTGCATCTGCGGCCGTTACGGATGGAATCGCTCTTCGTACAGCCAAATTCATTACCGGAAACTTCATCCCTGTCCTAGGCAGAATGTTTACAGATGCGACCGATACCGTGATCAGCGCCTCTGTTTTACTCAAAAATACAGTCGGACTAGTTGGGGTTGCCATTTTGATTTCAATTGCCGCTTTCCCGGCGATTAAAGTACTTTCGTTAGCCCTTATCTATAAGCTTGCTGCTGCCATCCTTCAGCCGTTAGGAGGCGGACCCATCATCAGCTGTCTTGATGTCATTTCAAAAAGTGTGCTGTATATATTTGCCGCACTTGCTGTTGTGTCGCTCATGTTCTTTTTAAGCATTACCGTCATCATTACTGCGGGTAACCTGACCATGATGATGAAGTAAGGAGGGGACACCTTTTGAGTTTTCTCACGGAATGGATCACAAGTATTATTCTCTTTATCTTATTTGCGATTGTTATTGATCTTCTGCTTCCCAATTCGAGCATGCAAAAGTATGCAAAAATGGTCGTCAGCCTGCTGCTCATCGTGGTCATGCTCAATCCGATTTTTGCTTTATTTCGAGCAGATCCTGATCAAATTTTTTCAGAATTGATGAAAGGGAAGGAAGAAGCGCAGTCAGAAGAAATAAAAAATCAGATGAATTTAGAAAAAAAAGAAATACAAGCCTCTCAGCGTGCATATATTTTAAAGCAAATGGCTGTCCAACTAGAAAAAAGCGCAAAGGAGCCACTGGAGAAGGAGAGCTATGAAATGAAACACGTAGAAGTGCTGGCTGATGAGGAGCATCTGGATCAGAATATGGAGGCGGATCAATTTCGCATCAAAGCAGTTCTTTCCCCGCTCACAGGTGATGCTGTAGAAACGGTGGCAAAGGTGGACATTGATCTCTCCAAGCAAAAGGAGGAAAGCGCTGGATCTTCTAGCAAAGAGATCACGAGGGTGAAAGAGACACTTGCTGATGTTTGGAATACGAGTCCTGAGCACATCGCGCTAAACATTGAGGGAGGTGACGCAGCAGATCATGAATAACAAGGACTGGAAACAAAAGTTGAAATCATTCTTCCAGCCGCCTGAAAAAGGTGAAGGGAAACCCAAATTAACGAAGCACCATTACTTGCTGCTTGTATTCATTATCGGCGTATCTTTCATGTTAGTCAGTCAGATCTTGTCACCGCCATCAAGCAAACAACAAGCTGCGGTTCCTGCTTCTAAAAAAACATCCTTAGAAGAGCAGGAGGTATTCAAACCGGCGTCCTCAGGTAAACCAAAGAATTCAATTGAGGACGTGGAGCGAGAATACGAAAATCAGCTGAAAGAAATTTTAGAGACCATTATCGGCGTTGAGGATGTATCAATCGTGGTCAATGTAGATGCAACGTCTTTAAAAGTGTTTGAAAAAAACAAATCCAATAAAAGTACAACGACCGAGGAAACAGATAAAGAAGGCGGCGTGCGAAGTGTCACCGATCAAACAAAAGAAGAAGAAGTCGTCATCATTAAAAATGGCAATGAAGAAACACCAGTCGTTGTTCAAACGAAAAAACCAGAAATCCGAGGTGTCCTCGTTGTTGCTCAAGGAGTAGACAACGTTCAAATAAAGAAAACCATCATTGAAGCGGTTACACGAGTGCTTGATGTACCGAGCCATAGAGTGGCTGTTGCCCCTAAAAAAATCAAGGAGGATTCGGAATGATGTTAAAAAAACAAACGGTTTGGCTATTAACGATGCTAAGTTTAGTTGTCGTATTAAGTGTGTACTATATCATGTCTCCACAGGGTGAAAATGCAGTGACAGTAGAAGATACGAAATCAAAAGGCACTGAAGAGAAAAAGGTTGAAACAGAAAAAGGGACGGATAAAGGAACGGAAAAAGGTGCTGATAAGAAATCCACTGACAAAGAAACAAACGGCAAACAAGAGGATATCGAAACAAGCGGTGAAGAAGGAAAGGCTGTGTCAGAGCAAACAGACGATGAGCTTTTTACAACATACAGACTAGAGCTTGAAGATAAACGAAGCAAGCAGCGCGAAGAATACAACGAAATTGTCTCCAGTGACGATGCAACAGCCCAAGAAAAAAGTGAAGCATACGATCAAATGACAGCGCTCAGTGAAGCAGAAGGAACTGAGCGTCAGCTTGAGACCTTGATCAAAACAAAAGGCTATAAAGATGCGCTCGTAAGTGCTGAAGGAGATAAAGTGAGTATCACGGTTCGTTCTGATAAAAAATCAAAATCTCAAGCGGCCGATATTATTGATATGGTCACAAAAGAAATGAGAGGTCTTGATAACGTAGCTGTCACTTTCGAGCCCACTAATCAATAAAAAAGAACTGGCGCCCTTTGCGGAAAAGGGCGTTTTTTGATGCGGCTTGACGCCCTCTCCAAGGTGCTTACGCGAGGCGCTTCGCCACAATAGTAGTTGAATTCATCGAAATCCTCCTGTAAGATGGTTATAGTATGTACTTTTAGTACTAGCCTATAATAAAAAGATAAATCCATACATAGGGGTGCAAATCCATGTTAAAAATCGAAGAAATTCATGAACTGATTAAATTAATTGACGACTCTACTATCGATGAGTTTACGTACGAAAACGAAGGTGCAAAAATCAAACTGAAGAAAAATAAAGAAGTCGTTCAGCAAGTTGCGGCACAAGCACCAGTGGCTCCTGTCCAAGCAGCTCCAGCTCAACAAGCTCCTACAGCACAAGCTCCAGCTCAGACCGAAGCCCCTGCACAAGAGGCAGCTGCGTCTGAAAATCTGCATAAAATCACATCCCCAATGGTTGGCACATTTTATGCTTCCTCTTCACCAGAAGCAGATCCATACGTGACAACAGGCTCTAAGGTGAAGGAAAATTCAGTTGTATGTATCGTGGAAGCGATGAAACTGTTTAATGAAATCGAAGCAGAAGTAAAAGGTGAAATCGTCGAAGTATTAGCTGAAAACGGTCAGCTTGTAGAATTCGGACAACCCCTCTTTCTAGTGAAAGCAGAGTAAGGAGTACGATCATGATTAAAAAGCTATTAATTGCAAACAGAGGAGAAATCGCAGTTAGAATTATCCGCGCTTGTAAAGAGCTTGGAATTGAAACTGTTGCGGTATTTTCTGAAGCGGATCGCGATGCGCTGCATGTACAAATGGCTGATGAAGCATATTGCATCGGACCGACTGCTTCTAAAGATAGTTATTTAAATGTCACGAATATTGTCAGCGTAGCAAAATTAACAGGAACAGATGCCATCCATCCAGGATACGGCTTTTTAGCAGAAAATGCAGACTTTGCAGAGCTTTGCGAGGAATGTAATGTGATCTTTGTTGGACCAACTGCGTCAGCGATTTCCAAAATGGGAACGAAAGATGTCGCGCGAGAAACAATGAAGAATGCAGGCGTTCCGATCGTCCCTGGTTCTCAAGGAATTGTAAAAGATCTTGATGATGCTGTTTCAACAGCAGCTAGTATTGGGTATCCTGTGATTATTAAAGCAACTGCAGGCGGAGGCGGTAAAGGAATCCGTGTGGCTCGTACAGAAGAAGAGCTTATTAACGGAGTCACCATCACGCAGCAGGAAGCGGCGCAAAACTTTGGGAACCCTGGTGTCTATTTAGAAAAGTTCATTGAAGACTTTAGACATGTGGAAATTCAAGTGCTTGCAGATCAGCATGGCAATACGATTCATTTAGGAGAGCGTGATTGCTCGATCCAAAGAAGAATGCAAAAGCTTCTTGAAGAAACGCCATCACCAGCACTAAATGCAGACATCCGTGAGCAAATGGGTGAAGCAGCCGTAAAAGCAGCAGAAGCTGTTGAATATACAGGTGCTGGAACAGTCGAATTCATTTATGATTATAATGAAGAGAAGTTCTACTTCATGGAAATGAATACTCGTATTCAAGTAGAGCATCCTGTGACAGAAATGGTCACAGGTGTAGACTTGATCAAAGAACAGATCAAGGTTGCATCAGGTGAGAAGCTTTCACTTACACAAGAAGATGTCGTATATGAAGGCTGGGCGATCGAATGCCGCATCAATGCAGAGAACCCAGAGAAAAACTTCATGCCTTCAGCTGGTGAAATTAAAATGTATCTTCCGCCAGGCGGTTTAGGTGTACGAGTTGATTCTGCCGCTTATCCGGGCTATGTGATTCCGCCATATTATGACAGCATGATTGCCAAAGTGATCACATATGGTAAGACAAGAGAAGAAGCGATTGCAAAAATGAAACGGGCGCTTCAAGAATTCGTCATTGAAGGAGTCTACACAACGATTCCATTCCACCTTAGATTGCTCGAGCATGAAACATTTGTGAGCGGTAACTTTAATACGAAGTTTTTAGAAACATACCAAATCATGAAATAATCACAGCTTTCGGAGGTGAATGATCGTGTCAGAAAACAATTTGCTTGAAATGAACCTTGATGAAGATCAATTGGGAAAAGTGCAAATTGCACCAGAAGTGATTGAAGTCATTGCTGGGATCGCCGCTTCAGAAGTCGAAGGCATTGCCGAAATGCGCGGCAATTTCGCTGCTGATGTAGCAGAACGCTTTGGTAAGAAAAATCACCGTAAAGGTGTAAAAGTAGATGTCTCTGATGAAGGCATCACAATCGATGTGTATTGTGTGGTTGAATTTGGCCTATCCATTCCAAAGGTATCCACTGCTGTACAAGAAAATATCCGTCAAACCCTTTTGAACATGACTGCCTTAACAATTAATGAAATTAACATTCATGTCGTTGGCATTCAATTTGATACAAAAGCACCTGAGGCTGAAGTAGATCAAGAAATGTAAAAAGGGTTCAAGTGAAACCAAGGAGGCATTGCCTCTTTGGTTTTTTAAAGCCCATTTTTGAGTAATTTCCGAATATTGATAATCACACGTTGATTGATTCGTTTTTCGTCACAGCTCGCATGGATCTTGGTGCGACCACGGTCAAAATATGTTATGATCTCTGTATGGCTTAACGACAAGCGGATAAAGTGGTTAAAGGAGTAAATAATGAAAAGAAGAACTGCAAGAGAAAAGGCGCTACAAACATTATTTCAAATTGATGTGAGCAATATTGATCCGAAAGAGGCCATTACACATGCGCTGGATGAACAAGAATCAGATCCTTTTTTCGAGGAACTGGTTTTCGGTGTGCTTGAACAAAAGGACAAGCTTGATGACATGATCTCACAGCATCTAGTGAATTGGAAACTCGACCGTATTGCAAACGTAGACAGAGCCATTTTAAGGCTGTCTGTGTACGAGATGGTGTATCAAGAAGACATCCCAGTTAGTGTCTCGATGAATGAAGCGATTGAACTCGCTAAATTATTCGGCGATGATAAAGCACCGAAATTTGTAAATGGTGTACTTTCGAACATTAAAAACGACCTAAAGCAGCAATAGGAGGATTCGACATGACAGCAACAATCATCGATGGGAAAGAAACAGCAAAAGAAAAGCGTGAACAATTAGCAAAAGAAGTAGAAGAGCTAAAACAAAAAGGAGTCACACCTGGTCTTGCCGTTATTCTAATCGGTGATGATCCGGCTTCACTTTCTTACGTACGCGGGAAGAAAAAAGCAGCAGAAGCAATGGGCATGCACTTTCAGCTTGATCATTTAGATGCTTCTTTAACAGAAGAAGAATTGCTTCAGCTGATTGATCAGTACAATGCGAACGATCAATTCCACGGGATTCTTGTTCAACTTCCACTGCCAAAACATATTTCTGAAAAAGCCGTCATTGAACGTATTTCACCTGAGAAAGATGTAGATGGTTTCCATCCATTAAATATCGGGAAAATGCTGCTTGGAGAAGATACATTCCTACCTTGTACACCAGCAGGCATTGTTGAATTACTGAACAAAACGGGTGTCAGTCTTTCTGGAAAAGAAGTGGTTGTTGTAGGGCGCAGCAATATTGTCGGCAAACCAGTTGGACAATTGCTGTTAAATGAAAATGCAACGGTTACTTACTGCCATTCAAGAACGGCGAATATTTCAGAACATACGTTAAAAGCGGACATTTTAGTTGTTGCCGTCGGTCGAGCAAACTTTATTAAAGCTGACCAAATCAAAGAAGGCGCAATTGTCATCGATGTAGGAGTCAATCGTTTAGATACTGGGAAGCTTGTTGGGGATGTTGATTTTGAAGAAGCGAAAGAAAAAGCTTCTTATATCACACCAGTCCCTGGCGGAGTCGGTCCAATGACGATTACCATGCTTGCACACAATACGGTTAAATCAGCAAAACGTACATTAGCATAAGCTTTATCCATTCATCCACCTGCATGCTGCCGGTGGATGAATGTGCGTTTTTGAAGAGGAGGAATACGTCATGAGTGAAAAAGCCTTTGTGACGGTCACAGCCCTTACAAAATACATAAAAAGAAAATTTGATGTTGATCCGCATTTAGAAGATATTTGGATCAAAGGTGAGTTATCCAATGTGAAGATTCATTCAAGAGGTCATGTGTACTTCACCTTAAAAGACGAAAACGCACGCATGCAAGCCGTCATGTTCCAGCGTTCCGCAGCAAAGCTGCCTTTTTCACCAAAAAGCGGAATGAAAGTGTTTGTACGCGGCGGGATTCAAGTATATGAACCAAGCGGCAACTATCAATTATATGCAAAAGAAATGCAGCCTGATGGTGTTGGTGCTCTTCATCTCGCTTATGAAGAGCTGAAGAAAAAGCTGGCAAGTGAAGGCTTATTTGATGCGCGCTATAAAAAAACAATTCCTGAATATCCAGAGGTTGTTGGTGTCATTACATCCCCAACAGGAGCGGCTGTTCGAGATGTCATCACAACGATTAACCGGCGTTATCAGCAGGCGAAAATCATTGTGCTTCCGGCGCTTGTCCAAGGTGAAAATGCCATCCGTTCAATCGTAGAACGGATCAAGGAAGCAAATGAAAAACAGCTCTGTGATGTCTTGATTGTCGGAAGAGGAGGCGGTTCGATCGAAGAACTTTGGGCCTTTAATGAAGAAGCTGTCGCAAGAGCGATCTTCGCATCAGACATTCCAATCATTTCTGCAGTAGGGCACGAAACGGACTTTACGATCAGTGATTTCACTGCAGACATGAGAGCACCCACACCAACAGGAGCAGCCGAGCTCGCTGTTCCAAGTACAGCCGATTTAATAGAACGAATCAAATCCATCGATATTCGGCTTACAAGGGCCGTAAAGAATCGAACTTCACAAGCGAAAGACCGTCTTGTGGCGCTGCAATCCTCTTATGCCTTCCGTTTTCCAAAACGATTGCAGGAGCAAAAAGAGCAGCAATTCGATTTGGTATTTGACCGTTTTCAAAAACAGCTGACGAGACAAATTGAACAAAAACGCAGTCAACTAGACCGCCAGACATACAGGCTGAAGCCGCTTCATCCAAAAGAGCAGCTGCTTCAGGCGAAAAAACGCCACGCCAATGAAACAGAACAGCTCATCCGCAGCATGAATGTGCAAATGAAAACAATTCATTCGCAGTTCCAATCTGTTCTTGGTAAACTAAATGCATTAAATCCACTTCAAGTGATGGAAAGAGGCTATAGTTTAGCTTATAAAGACGATGAACTGATTAAAAGTGTAAACCAAGTCGATACGAAAGATCAGCTGGCTATCACCATGAAGGATGGACGTCTGATTTGTGAGGTTATTGAGAAGGAGGGGCAATCATCATGACAGAATCAAATAAACAAAAAGAAGAACAAATGACATTTGAAGAAGCGATGAAAGGTCTTGAGGAGATCGTTGGAAAGCTCGAAGAAGGAGATGTACCACTTGAGCAAGCCATTCATTATTTTCAAGAAGGCATGACACTTTCAAAGCTTTGTCATGAAAAATTACAGCACGTTGAAAAGCAGATGGATTTCATTTTAAAAGAGGACGGTGAGCTGGCTCCTTTCTCGGTGAAGGAGGCAGATGCTGGTGACAAGTAATTTGCAGGATTTTTTAACAACACGAAAACAGGCCATTGAAGAGTATTTATTTACATATGTTCAGGAATTGAAGATTCCAGAAGAACTAAAATCTTCGATGCTTTACTCTCTTGAAGCTGGAGGGAAAAGACTTCGCCCTGTTCTCGTTCTTGCTTTATTACATGCCTACGGAAAAAACGAAGAAGATGGCATACCGGTTGGCTGTGCTGTAGAAATGATTCATACGTATTCATTGATACATGACGACCTGCCTTGCATGGACGATGATGACCTTCGCAGAGGAAAGCCGACCAACCATAAAGTATACGGGGAAGCAACCGCGGTTCTCGCTGGTGATGCACTTTTAACGGAAAGCTTCCGCCTGATTACATCGCAGCTATCTAGCAGCGTCTCTCCTGACCAAAAGCTGAGAATCGTAGATGAGCTTGTGCGGTCAGCAGGTGCACTAGGAATGGTAGGCGGTCAATTTGATGACATGGAAGCAGAGCAAAAACAAGTCCCGCTTGCTGAACTAGAATCCATTCATGCCCGGAAAACAGGAAAGCTTCTCACATTCAGCGTCACAGCAGGTGCAATGCTGGCAGGAGCATCAGATGACGATATCGAAAAACTAAGAGAGTTCAGCTATCATATTGGCATTGCTTTTCAAATCCGTGATGACATTTTAGACCTCGAAGGTAGCGAAGAAAAAATAGGAAAACGGGTCGGCTCTGATACAGCGAATGAAAAGTCGACATATCCTTCTTTATTAACGCTTTCAGGAGCAAAAGAAAAGCTGCACGAGCACATCACACGTGCAAAAGAAATTGTCTCAAATCTTGAATTAGAGCAGCAATTGCTGCATGAGTTATGTGATCTGATCGCCTCAAGAGATCATTAAAAACAGCCTAGATTTGAGGGTCTTCGAGCAATTGTGGTAAACTGTAAACAGTTTATCATGATGAGACAACTCTTATTCCCGCTTGGTTTTCATAGGAATAAGGCATTATATATGTAGATAGAAATTTTGTTGAAAGCGAGTTGATCCTGATTGGATCTTTTATCAATAAAAAATCCAACGTTTCTAAAAGGAATGTCAAATGCAGAATTAGAGGAGCTTAGTGCTGACATTCGCATGTTTTTAATTGAGTCCTTGGCTAACTCTGGCGGGCATATCGGTCCGAACCTGGGTGTCGTTGAACTCACGGTTGCCCTTCATAAAGTATTTGACAGCCCGAAAGACAAATTCCTTTGGGATGTTGGACATCAGTCTTATGTTCACAAGCTGTTAACTGGAAGAGGGGCGGAGTTTGATACACTTCGTCAATATAAAGGACTTTGCGGTTTTCCTAAACGAAATGAAAGTGAGCATGATGTTTGGGAAACAGGCCACAGCTCAACCTCATTATCTGGCGCGATGGGGATGGCGGCGGCGCGGGATATTAAAGGGACAAATGAATATATCCTGCCGATTATCGGAGACGGTGCATTAACCGGAGGTATGGCGCTTGAAGCTCTGAATCATATCGGTGATGAAAAGAAAGATATGATCGTCATCTTAAACGATAATGAAATGAGTATTGCACCAAACGTCGGTGCAATTCACACCATGCTTGGCAGACTGCGCACAGCAGGCAAGTACCAATGGGTAAAGGACGAGCTCGAGTATTTATTTAAGCGGATTCCAGCTGTAGGCGGAAAGCTTGCTGCCACAGCAGAGCGTATTAAAGACAGCCTCAAGTATTTACTAGTGTCTGGCATGTTCTTTGAGGAAATGGGATTCACTTACTTAGGTCCTGTTGATGGACATTCTTATGAAGATCTTTTTGAAAACCTTGAATATGCAAAGAAAACAAAAGGTCCTGTCCTGCTGCATGTCATCACGAAAAAAGGAAAAGGCTATCAGCCGGCAGAATCCGATAAAATCGGGACTTGGCACGGCACAGGTCCATACAAAATTGATACAGGTGATTTTGTAAAACCAGCAGCTGCTGCACCGTCATGGAGTGGTCTTGTCAGTGAAACAGTCAGAAAGCTGGCGCGGAAAGATGAGCGAATTGTGGCCATCACGCCTGCGATGCCTGTTGGCTCAAAACTTGAAGGCTTCGCAAAGGAATTTCCTGAGCGAATGTTTGATGTAGGGATCGCTGAGCAGCATGCAGCCACAATGGCAGCTGGGCTTGCGACGCAGGATATGAAGCCATTTTTAGCGATTTATTCAACGTTCCTGCAAAGAGCTTATGATCAAGTGCTGCATGATATTTGCCGCCAAAACCTTAATGTTTTTATCGGAATTGACCGTGCGGGTCTTGTCGGTGCTGATGGAGAAACGCATCAAGGTGTGTTTGATATTGCCTTCATGCGTCATATGCCGAATATGGTGCTCATGATGCCGAAGGATGAAAATGAAGGCCAGCACATGGTCAATACAGCCATTCAGTATGATGACGGTCCTATTGCCATGCGTTTCCCGCGCGGAAATGGGCTTGGTGTGAAAATGGATGAACAGCTCAAAACCATTCCGATTGGATCTTGGGAGGTTCTTCGACCAGGGAAGGATGCCGTCATCTTAACATTCGGTACGACGATTAAAATGGCGCTGCAAGCAGCTGAGGAACTTCAAAAAGAAGGGAAATCAATTCGTGTCGTCAACGCTCGGTTTATTAAGCCGCTTGATGAAGCGATGCTAAACGACATTCTTTCTGAAGGGATTCCGATTTTAACGATTGAAGAAGCTGTGCTCCAAGGCGGGTTTGGCAGCAGCGTATTAGAATATCTACACGACAAGAAAGCATCACATATCAAAGTAGAACGCATGGGTATCCCAGATCAATTTATTGAGCATGGAAGTGTTGATGCCCTGCTTGAAGAAATTGGACTGACGAAAGCACATGTTGCTGAGACTTTACGTGACCTGCTTCCAGCAGCACCAAGAAAAGGAATTGGATCATGACATCAAAGAAAGAACGACTTGACGTTTTATTAGTCGAACAAGGACTAATGGAAACAAGAGAGAAAGCAAAGCGTGCCATCATGGCAGGGATCGTTTACTCAAATGAAAACCGTTTGGATAAACCAGGAGAGAAAATTGCTCGTGATACGCCGCTTACAGTGAAGGGGAACCCTCTCAAATACGTAAGCCGCGGCGGGTTAAAACTTGAAAAAGCGCTAAAAGAATTTGATCTGACAGTTGAAGGGAAATTGCTGATTGATATTGGCTCATCAACAGGCGGATTTACAGATTGTGCTCTTCAAAATGGAGCAGTCAAATCATATGCTGTAGACGTTGGCTACAATCAGCTTGCGTGGAAATTAAGGCAGGATGACAGGGTCATCGTCATGGAGCGCACCAATTTCCGCCATTCCGTCCCAGCTGATTTTACTGAAGGGTTGCCAGAAGTGGCATCGATTGATGTATCTTTTATCTCACTCAAACTCATTCTGCCGGCTTTAAAGCATATTCTTGTGCCGGGTGGTGACTGTATTGCGCTCGTCAAGCCTCAATTTGAAGCAGGCAGAGAGCTTGTTGGGAAAAAAGGCATCGTGCGTGAGCCCTCTGTCCACCTTGGTGTACTAGAAGAGATGAATCAATTTGCTGCAAAAGAAGGTTATGATGTAAAGGATGTATCATTTTCGCCTATCACTGGTGGAGATGGAAATATTGAATTTCTGCTTCATTTAGTGCTTCATCCTGATCAAGAAGAAAATGCGGCACTTCCTGCTTCACAACTTGAGAAGGTCGTGAAGGAAGCCCATTCTGTATTGAAAGAAAAGAAAAACAGCCCTGAGCCGGCTGACACATGAAATCATTGAAACAAAAGGAATAATAGCTCGCTATTATTCCTTTTTACATGGTCAAAAGACAAGAATTGGCCGTATCTCACGTAATGCTTGTTTTTTGAACTGTGCATCATATAACATAGAACGTAAAGACAAACTGAGAATGAAACGCCTAGGGGGGTCAAATATGAATAAAGGTCAAAGGCATATTAAAATTAGAGAAATCATTGCAAGCCAAGAAATCGAAACACAAGATGAATTGGTCGATATTTTGAAAGCCGATGGATATAACATCACACAAGCGACCGTTTCTAGAGATATTAAAGAATTACATTTAGTGAAAGTTCCGACGAACAATGGAACATATAAATACAGTCTTCCTGCGGATCAGCGGTTTAATCCGCTGTCAAAGCTGAAGCGGTCCCTAATGGATGCATTTATTAAAATGGATGCTGCCAGTCATTTAATTGTTCTTAAAACAATGCCGGGTAATGCTCAGGCGATTGGTGCTTTAATGGATAATTTAGATTGGGAAGAAATTATGGGAACGATTTGCGGGGATGATACCATTTTAATCATTTGCCGCACCCCAGATGATACAGAGACAGTTTCGAGCAAAATTTTAGAGCTTCTATAAAGAATTAGGTTTACTAAAAGAGGTGTCAAATGAGTGTTAGCAGAACTAACCATTAAAAACTTTGCAATCATTGAAGAGTTAACGGTTTCATTTGAAAAAGGACTAACGGTTCTAACGGGGGAAACAGGTGCCGGAAAATCCATCATGATTGACGCTGTCTCACTTCTCGTGGGAGGAAGAGGTTCCTCTGAATTTGTCCGCTACGGTGAAAAAAAGGCAGAGCTGGAAGGGCTTTTTCTTGTACCAGCCGATCATCCTGTATTTGCTCTATGCGAAGAGCAGGGAATTGACGCATCAGATGAAATGATGATTCTCCGCCGTGATATTAACAACAGCGGGAAAAGCATTTGCCGGATTAATGGAAAGCTTGTCACCATCTCACTTTTACGGGAAGTAGGACGGCTTTTGCTTGATATACATGGACAGCACGATAACCAGCTGCTCATGGAAGATGAAAATCATCTGCATTTGCTCGATCAATTTGGAGCAGAAGAAATTGCACCGGCTCTCTTGCAGTATCAAGAAGCATATGATCAATATATGAAGACGGCTCAAAAGCTCAGGCAGCTGTCTGAGAATGAGCAGGAAATGGTGCACCGCTTAGATTTACTGCAATTTCAGCTAGAGGAGATTGAGGCGGCACAATTAGAGCCGGGGGAAGATGAGAGGCTTCAGGAAGAGCGACATCAAATCAGCAACTACGAAAAAATCTATTCCTCACTCCAAAACGCGTACAACGCTTTGCGTAATGAGCAAGGAGGACTAGATTGGGTTGGTATGTCCTCAAGCGAGCTTGAGCAAGTGTCTGAAATCAACGATGATTTGAAAAAGTTATCTGAACAAGTGTCGAACTCCTACTACTTATTAGAGGATTCAACTTTCCAAATGCGAAGCATGCTGGACCAATTAGAATTTGATCCGGCTCGTCTTGATTTTATTGAGTCCAGGCTGAATGAAATGAAGCAGTTAAAACGAAAATACGGCACAACCGTTGAGGAAATTTTGGAGTATGCGGCGAAGATTGAAGAAGAAATAGATCAAATCCAAAATCGAGACAGCCATCTGCAGACGCTCAAAAATAAATTAGATGCGATGAGCCGTGATGCTCTGCTGGAAGCACTTAACGTTTCGGAGCTGCGTAAAAAATGGGCCAAAAAGCTAGCAAAGCAAATTCAAACAGAGCTCAAGGATTTGTATATGGAGAAGTCATCATTTGACACAGCTTTTTCTGTTCGATATGCGCCATTTGGCAGCACTGATTGTCCGCTATTAGACGGAAAACCTGTCCAGCTCGGGAAAAATGGAATCGACCAAGCACAATTTGTCATTTCTACAAATACAGGCGAACCGATGAAATCTTTATCGAAAGTAGCCTCAGGTGGAGAAATTTCACGTGTCATGCTCGCTGTGAAGAGTATTTTCTCAGCTAAACAAGACGTCACATCCATTATTTTCGATGAAGTTGATACAGGTGTCAGCGGCAGAGTGGCACAAGCCATTGCTGAGAAAATTTACAAAGTTGCGTCTGGATCACAAGTGCTCTGTATTACACACCTGCCTCAAGTAGCCGCAATGGCTGACACGCATCTCTTCATTTCTAAACGCTCGAAAGCGGGCAGAACACTGACGAGTGTTAAACCATTAAGTCATGAAGAAAAAGTGAGTGAAATTGGCCGGATGATTGCCGGTGTGGAAGTGACTGAGCTGACAAAACAGCACGCAAAAGAACTATTGCACCAAGCAAATGATGTCAAAACAACAGGGTAGCTGAATCATCAGCTGCCTTTTTTTTATGTTGTGTAAAAGCCGGCGTATATACCCATAAAATCGTCTTTTTCTTTTATCAATTTATCCAATCATTTTCTAAAGCTGCCGGTTATAAATCCTCTCGAAGAAGGCAAAAGTAAAGATGTAGCCAAAACATGAGTGTTCTGGTGTGGGTAAGGAGCGAGGAGAGTGAAAAATGAATGCCCGAAAAGATGAGAAAAGCCATTGGTGTGATTCTCCTTGTTTCTTTAATAAGTACAGGGTTTATGAGCATAGTGAAGGAGTACATCAGCATTCCAACAAATGTTGCTGTATTTGAAAAACAAAAGCACTCAATTGACACATCGATTGAAGCGTCAGCCAATGCTTCTTCACCAGCCTTTAGCCTTTCAGAGAAAAAGAATCAGCTGGATATTACAGGACAAAAGGCGGGAAAAGCCGAAATTGTTTATGATTTTAAAGGATTTCCTATTAAGAAAACAAAAGTTGACGTTCTCCCTGAATTAAAAGTCATTCCTGGAGGACAATCCATTGGCGTCAAGCTCCACTCTGTAGGAGTTCTCGTTGTAGGTTTTCATCAAATCACAACAGCAGACGGCAAAAAATCACCAGGTGAAGCCGCAGGCATTCAATCAGGGGATATGATCATTGAAATCAATGGTCAAAAAATGGAGAAAATGAATGACCTCACCCCATTTATTCAGAAAGCAGGGAAAACGGGTGAAACGCTTCGTTTGCTCATAAAGAGAGATCATAAAACCTTTCAAACAACATTAACACCCGCAAAAGATGCAAGTGAAGGCATCTATCGAATTGGTCTTTACATTCGTGATTCTGCAGCAGGAATCGGCACGATGACCTTTTTTGAACCTTTATCTAAAAAATATGGTGCCCTTGGGCATGTGATTTCTGACATGGATACAAAAAAACCAATTGTTGTCGACAATGGTGAAATTGTTAGATCAACCGTGACATCGATTGAAAAAGGCACAGGAGGCAATCCTGGAGAAAAATTGGCGAGATTCTCTTCCGAAAGAAAAACAATAGGAGATATCTCCCGCAACAGCCCTTTTGGTATCTTTGGTACGTTAACCGAAAAGCTTAAAAATCATGTAGCAGATAAACCACTTCCAGTCGCTTTATCTAATGAAGTAAAAGAAGGCCCAGCAGAAATTTTAACCGTTGTGGATCATGATAAAGTGGAGAAGTTTAATATTAAAATTGTCAGCACAACACCGCAGAAATTCCCAGCAACTAAAGGAATGGTATTAAAGGTAACAGATGAGCGGCTCTTAAGCAAAACGGGCGGAATCGTCCAAGGAATGAGCGGAAGCCCCATCATGCAAAATGGCAAAGTCATTGGAGCTGTCACACACGTATTCGTCAATGATCCGACTAGCGGGTACGGCGTACACATTGAATGGATGCTGTCAGAAGCAGGAATCGACCTTTATCAAAAAAACAAAAAAGCAAGCTGATCATCAAACTGCCGCGAATTTTCCGGCAGTTTTTTTCTACCCTTTCTTTCTCTTCCATCATGTTATAAAATAAGGAAAAAGAGATTTTTCGACAAAATGGAAAAAAGCTTGTTGTCAAATTGCAATAATCGTCGATTCGTTAAGAAAAACGTAGAAAAAGCTAGATAATGCTCTATTATTCGGAAAATTAAAGTTTTTTAAAGGGGATAGCATGGTTTTGTCGAATTGAACACTCAGAAGAGAAATGCAAAAGACTAAAGGAATCGACATTGGGGAGGAAAGAACGTGGAGAAAATTAAAGTGTGTGTAGCTGATGACAATCGAGAGCTTGTTGGCCTTTTGACAGAGTACATTGAGGGACAGGAAGATATGGAAGTACTTGGCGTGGCGTATAATGGTCAGGAATGCCTGACATTATTTAAAGATAAAGAGCCCGACGTTCTCCTCTTAGACATTATTATGCCTCATTTAGACGGTCTTGCTGTACTAGAACGCCTCCGTGAAAACAATGAAATGACAAAACAGCCAAGTGTGATTATGCTAACGGCATTTGGACAAGAAGATGTCACGAAAAAAGCAGTTGATTTGGGCGCATCCTATTTCATTTTAAAGCCATTTGATATGGAAAACCTAGTAGGTCATATTCGTCAAGTCAGTGGAAACGGCACACAAGTTACCCATCGCTCTTCATCAATCCAAAACAGTGTTCTTCGTAACAAACCTGAACCGAAACGTAAAAACTTAGATGCGAGCATTACGACCATTATTCATGAGATTGGCGTGCCCGCTCATATTAAAGGCTATTTATACTTAAGAGAAGCGATTTCTATGGTGTACAATGACATTGAGCTTCTCGGAAGCATTACTAAAGTGTTGTACCCAGACATTGCAAAGAAATTTAACACGACTGCCAGCAGGGTAGAACGAGCGATTCGTCATGCCATTGAAGTCGCTTGGAGCAGAGGAAACATTGATTCCATTTCCTCACTCTTTGGTTATACTGTCAGCATGTCAAAAGCGAAACCAACCAATTCAGAATTTATTGCCATGGTAGCTGATCGTTTGCGATTAGAGCATAGAGCAAGCTAGTATCTTTTTCATGAAAAAACGTTTCTTCATTGAGACGTTTTTTTATTTTGAAAGATGTTGTCAAAAATTGGTTAGGTTGATAAAATCATCTTAATGTTTAAATTGGACAAACGGGCTGCTTTATTTTCAGAATAAAATGAAAAATAAAGCATGAAAAAAATAAAAAAGACATAAAGTAGTGGTAATCAGCTGCGCCAATTGATCATGAAGTCTTCAAAATAGAAGAAGAAAACGCTCATTCGTAAGAAAAAGGATGAGAGGAAAAGGTCTCATGGATTTGGTAATTAAAGCAAACGAGATCGAAAGTTCTATTTCTATTGACCTGATTGGTTGGCGTTTTAAAGTCACTGGCTTCTTAGAGATTGTGCCATTTGAACTGAATATTCCCATTGTCGAATTTAATAATTTTCACATTCTTTTACTATGCTATAATAATGAAAAGAAGAGGGTGAGGTTATGGGAAAGCTGAAAATCCACTCTGCTGAGGTAGCGAACGAAATTAGCAAGTGGACGAGGGTCATTTCTCAGAATGACTTAGAAAAATCTGCTGTCTATAAAGAGAAAATTCAGAATTTGCTAAAAAATACAGATGAAGACCGTGAAGTTCTCCTTTATTATCAGCTTGTTGACGGCAGACATGAAATGTTACTTGGAAATATTGAAAAAGCCAATCAAATTATGAAAAGTGTCGGAACGCTCGATGAGAAGGCAGATGACATTATTAATTTTTATTTTTACTTTTACAAAGGCCAATATGCTGCATATGTGAAAAAGTATGATGAAGCCATTAGCTTTTACAAAATTGCAGAACAGCGGCTAAAACGTGTGAATGAAGACCTGGAAGTAGGAACTTTTCACCATAAGGTTGCTTCGATCTATTACGAACTGAAACAAAATTTCATATCCATTAATCATATTAAAAAAGCCATCGATACGTTCAAAGCGCATGAAGAGTACACAGCGCAGGCGATTGACAGCTTAATTTTACATGCAAGTAATTGTATTGATTTGTTCCAATTCGATGAAGCAGAGAAAAAGTATAAAGAAGCACTTGAGAAAAGTAAGCGCATTAACAATGAAGTGCTCATTGGGAAATGCTATCACAATTTAGCGGTTCTTTATTATGCAAAGCATGATTATGAAAAAAGCGCACATTATGCCAAAAAAGGGATGGGCATTCAAATTCACCGTGACAATAGCCATTATTACATCCAATCTTTATATGTTCTGGCGAATGCCTTGGTTCATTTAGGAGATCAAGAGGCGAGGGAATATATTAAAGAGGGTATTTTGTATAGTTGTGATATCCAAAATAATGAATATATAGTAAAATTTGAAATTTTGGATTTGATGTGCGAGAATAGTGGGGCAGCAGACGTATTCTCAGAAAAATTAGACTACATAGAAAAAAATAGATTATATGTGGAGCTTGAGGATTTGTCTGAACAAATATCGAAATACTTCAAGGAACGAAATGATTATCAAAATGCCATTCGTTTTCTTGAAAAGAAATTCGATGCACAAATACTTCAAAAGAAAGTGGAGGTTATCTTATGAAAAAGTTGTTGTTAGGTGTAACCGTTGTTACAGCAGTCGCAGTTGTTTCTTCCCTTTTTGCTCTTGACGCAGAGACGACAGAGCAAGCCATCAGAGCGATTACGTGATCGAATTTATCTGTCAACCTCTTCGTATGAATCAGAAGAGGTTTTTTTATGCGCTCAAAACTGGAAAAACGAAAAAAGACACGTCATAATGAAAGGAAGCATCATATTTAGAGGTGACCTATGACGAAAATTTTTGCACACAGAGGCTTTAAAGGCATTTATCCTGAAAACACCATGATAGCTTTCGAGCATGCACTTCTTTCGGGAGCTGACGGAATTGAGCTGGATGTTCAGCTGACGAAAGACGGAAGACTTGCTGTCATTCACGATGAGAAACTGAACAGAACAACGAACATGAAAGGTTTAGTAAAAGACCATACATATGAAGAATTAAAAGCAGGAGATGCGAGTCATTCTTTCTACGAAGAAACCGGTGCTGTATCCATTCCTCTTTTAGAGGAAGTATTAGAGCTAGTGACGCAGCAATCATCACTCATCATCAATATTGAACTGAAAAACTCCATTTATCGATATCTGGGTATCGAAGAGAAAGTAAAAAAGCAAATCGAGCATTTTCAAATAGAAGATCGTGTACTTGTTTCATCGTTTCATCACGGCAGTTTAGCTCTTTTTCACAAACTGATGCCGCATGTTGAACTAGCTGTTCTTACAATGGATGTGATCCATCAGCCGGAGATGTATATAAAAACAGTACCAGCAAGAGGCTACCATCCGAATATAAAGGGTGCCGGCGTGACCAAAGAGGTGGTGTCAGCACTCCATGCCGCTCAGCAAGTGATCAGGCCGTTTACAGTAAATAGTGAAAAGCAAATGAAAAACATGTTTTCCTTAGGTGTCGATGGCATTTTCACTGATTTTCCTGATCGAGCCGTGAAAATAAGAGAAGAAATGAAATAAAGACCTGCTCTAAATCAGCGGGTCTTTTTACACGTTTTATCTCTGCTTAAAGCGAGCAGTCACTTTATTTCGTTTACGGTCTCTATATAAAATAAAGCCAGCCACTACATAAAGACCTCCCCCTAAAAATAACAACCCTGCAATTCCTTGCAGCCATAAATATGGAAATGGTGCAATGATGATGCCGAAAACAGTGTCACGCAGCAGCTTAATCCCAAGTGCTGCAAGCGCGCCAGGTATTAAAATAATCACTAGTGCAAGTATTCTCCCCATCAAATGTCCCCTTAAACGTCATTTACTTCCATTGTCTAATTCAAAAAATATTTTGTCAAGAAAGGAAAACGTGGTAATATAAGAGTTGTGCAATTTTTTGCAACGGAAAAATATGGTGTGCAAATTTTTTCATATAAAGGGGTAACGGGATGCAGAGAGTCTTGATTGTCGGTGCAGGACAAGGTGGATCAGCATTGCTTGAAACATTGCTGAAAACAAATACGATTCAAATCATTGCGATCGCCGACCTTGATCTTGAGGCACCGGGGATGGTAGAAGCGAAAAAGAATGGAATTGAGACGACAACGGATTGGAAAGAATACATAAAAGATGACATTGATATCATCATTGAAACAACAGGCAGTTCAGCAGTGCTGAAAGAACTGATTGAAAAAAAGCCAGAGCACGCAGTCATTGTGCCAAGTTCAATGGCTTACGTCATATCAGAATTAATGTCAGAAAAACAGCAGCTGATTCAAATATTAAAGGAACAAACCTATAAGCATGACCGCATTTTTAATGCAACGAACGACGGGATGATTTTTATAAACATGGATGAAGAAGTCGTCCTGTTTAATCGATCAGCGGCCAAAATGGTTGGATGCTCGCAAAAAGATGCGATTGGCCGTCATATACGAGAAGTGATCCCAAATACAAAGCTTCCCGACATTTTAAGATCGAGAGAGCCAGAATTTAATCAAAAACAATTTCTGAATCAGCAAATACAAATTGTGACAACGCGTTTGCCAATTATTGATGACGCGGGGAGAATGCTAGGTGCTTTATCCATTTTTAAAGATATTACAGATGCCGTTGAACTTGCGGAGGAAGTGACCAACCTTAAAGAAGTACGAACGATGCTGGAGGCGATCATTCAATCGTCGGATGAAGCCATATCGGTTGTTGATGAGCAGGGAAAAGGGATCTTAATCAACCGGGCATACACGAAAATGACTGGATTAACAGATAAAGAAGTTGTGGGGAAACCAGCAGGTGCAGATATTTCTGAAGGAGAAAGCATGCATTTGAAGGTACTGGAAACAAGGAGACCAGTTCGAGGCGTCAGAATGAAAGTCGGACCGAATAAAAAAGATGTGATTGTCAACGTAGCGCCAGTCATCGTTGATGGCATTTTAAAAGGCAGTGTCGGGGTCATTCATGACGTATCAGAAATTCAATCACTCACGAATGAATTAAATAAAGCAAGGCAGCTCATCCGGACACTTGAAGCAAAGTACACTTTTGAAGACATCATTGGAGAAAGTGAGCAAATGCTTGTGGCACTTGAGCAGGCAAAGCTAGGCGCGAAAACGCCAGCCACGATTTTACTCCGGGGAGAATCAGGTACTGGAAAAGAGCTGTTTGCGCACGCCATTCACAATGAAAGTGACCGGAAATATAATCGCTTTGTACGGGTCAACTGTGCGGCCTTATCTGAGACCCTTTTAGAGTCAGAGCTTTTTGGCTATGAAGAAGGGGCGTTCTCTGGTGCAAGGCGGGGCGGGAAAAAAGGGCTGTTTGAAGAGGCAAACCAAGGCAGCATTTTTTTAGATGAAATTGGTGAAATGACGCCAAGTACACAGGCGAAACTGCTTCGTGTGATGCAGGAGAAAGAAATTGTAAGAGTAGGCGGAACAAAGGCCATACCAGTCGATGTTCGTGTGATCACGGCGACAAATGTCAATATTGAAAAAGCGATGGCGGAAGGAAAGTTCAGAGAAGATTTATATTATCGAATGAACAGATACCCGATCTCCATCCCGCCTCTAAGGCAGCGTCTTGAGGATATTGATTCGTTAAGCAAACGTCTCATCCAAAAGATCAATTTAGACTATGGACGGAACGTGAGCGGGTTAACGGAACAGGCACTCAAAAGACTGCGATCATATAAGTGGCCTGGAAACGTAAGAGAGCTTGAAAATGTACTTGGACGAGCCATGATCTTTTTGAACCCGCAAGAAGAATGGATTGATGAAGGGCATATTTCTTTCATGGAGTCAGAAGATCAGGAAGAAAAAGAGCAGCAGGAACTGGCTGTCAGTCAATTTGAGGGAGAGACACTTTCTGATGCTGTTGAGGCATTTGAAGCGCAGCTGATTAAACAAACCCTTGAAAAGCATCAATTCAATCGCACGAAAACAGCGAAAACGTTAGGGATCAGCATTCGGAACCTTTACTATAAAATGGATAAATATCAACTTGCAAAAGATAGCATGCAATAAAATGCATGTAACCTGCAAAAGATTGCACGAATGTCATGCAAATTGCCTCATTTTCACTGCATTTCAAACTGGCACGGAACTTGCATATAAAACATGAACCGAGCACAAGGAAAGGTGGGCATATATGAAGCTTGACGATCTGATTATGAAAGCCGCCCAGCTGCAGAATAAAACGGCGGCTGTGGCTCATGCAGAAGACGAAGAAGTGCTTCATGCCATCAAGATGGCAATTAAGCGTAAGGTCGCTCGCTTTCTCCTGGTTGGGAACAAACGCAACCTGAAGGAGCTAGTGAAGCAGCATGAAATCAATGAGGACTGGATAGATATTATTCATTCAGATTCTCCCGAAGAATCGGCCAAAATTGCCGTGCAGGCAGTAAGCGAGAAGCATGCAGATATTTTGATGAAGGGGCATGTCCCGACAGCCGTTCTTTTAAAAGCGGTACTGAATAAAGAATATGGGCTCAGGACAGCGAGTGTCCTATCACATGTCGCGGCATTTGAAGTGCCAGGCTTTGACCGCTTTATTTATGTCACAGATTCTGCGATGAACATCGCGCCCGATTTAAATATGCTGAAAGAGATTACGATCAATTCTGTTCAAGTAGCAAAAGCTGTCGGAAACGACATGCCGAAGGTTGCAGTATTGTCTGCGGTGGAGGTCGTAAATCCGGCAATGGATTCAACTTTGACTGCGGCAAGTCTTGCACAAATGAATCGGCGGGGGCAAATTTCTGGCTGCCTGATTGATGGGCCTCTTGCTTTAGACAATGCCATTTCTCAAACGGCAGCTTCTCATAAAAATATTACGAGTGATGTAGCCGGCCATGCAGATATTTTGCTTGTGCCAACAATTGAGGCAGGGAACATTCTTTATAAATCTCTCATCTACTTTGCACATGCAAAGGTGGGAGCTGTGGTGGCAGGAGCGAAGGCGCCGATTGCTTTAACAAGCCGGTCTGATTCAGCCGAAAGTAAGCTTTATTCAATTGCGCTTGCCATCTGTACATCAAATTAAGCGGAAGTAATAGGAGGAATAACACGATGGAACTTTTTAAATATATGGAACGATACGATTATGAACAGCTTGTATTTTGTCAGGATGAGCAGTCTGGCTTAAAAGCGATTATTGCGATTCATGATACAACACTTGGGCCGGCACTAGGCGGAACGAGAATGTGGACGTATGAAAACGAAGAAGCAGCCATTGAGGATGCACTGCGTCTAGCAAGAGGAATGACTTATAAAAACGCGGCAGCAGGACTTAATCTTGGCGGCGGAAAAACGGTCATCATCGGCGATCCGAAAAAAGACAAAAATGAAGAAATGTTCCGTGCATTTGGACGTTACATTCAAGGGCTGAATGGCCGCTATATTACAGCAGAAGATGTCGGTACAACGGTAGAAGACATGGATCTCATTCATGAAGAAACCGATTTTGTCACAGGGATTTCTCCTGCATTTGGTTCTTCTGGAAATCCGTCTCCCGTCACTGCTTACGGTGTATACAAAGGGATGAAAGCCGCTGCCAAAGCTGCATTTGGGACCGATTCATTAGAAGGAAAAACAATTGCCGTCCAAGGTGTTGGAAATGTCGCTTACAACCTGTGTAAACATCTGCATGAAGAAGGCGCGCAGCTCATTGTCACAGATATCAACAAAGACTCTGTCAAGCGAGCTGTTGAAGACTTCGGCGCAAAAGCAGTCGACCCTGACGATATTTATGATCAAGCATGTGATATTTATGCACCGTGCGCACTTGGTGCAACCATTAACGATGTGACCATTCCTAAGTTAAAAGCAAAGGTGATTGCAGGTGCTGCAAATAACCAGCTAAGAGAAACGCATCACGGAGACCTTATCCATGAGATGGGAATTGTATATGCTCCTGACTATGTGATCAATGCAGGCGGTGTGATTAACGTGGCTGATGAGCTTTATGGCTATAATGCAGATCGTGCGATGAAAAAAGTCGAAGGCATTTATCAAAATATTGAACGTGTAATTGAAATTTCAAACCGTGATGCCATTCCAACTTATAAAGCGGCAGACCGATTGGCTGAAGAGCGAATTGAAAGAATGCGCAAATCAAGAAGTCAATTCTTGCAAAATGGTCAACATATTTTAAGCCGTCGCTAAATTGAAGAATGAGTTGAAACGGAGGTTTTGTTTTTGCTGACAAAAGAATGGCGTATTCTCACGATTAATCCTGGCTCTACTTCAACAAAAATCGGTGTGTTTCACAATGAACGTTCTATTTTTGAAACGACACTAAGACATACAGATGAGGAATTAAAGCAGTTTCCTCATATCATTGATCAATTTTCATTCCGTAAAGAAACCATATTGAAAACACTGCATGAACAGGGGATGAACATCTCAAAGTTTGATGCAGTTTGCGCGCGCGGCGGTCTCCTTCGTCCGATTGAAGGAGGCACATATGAAGTCAATGAGCAAATGGTGGAAGACCTAAAAGAAGGATATGCCGGCCAGCACGCATCCAATCTCGGTGGAATCATCGCGAGGGAAATTGCACTTGGCCTGAATATCCCAGCCTTTATTGTCGATCCAGTTGTAGTGGATGAACTAAAACCAATTGCTCGTATTTCAGGGCTGCCAACGATCGAAAGAAAAAGCATCTTTCATGCATTAAATCAAAAAGCAGTCGCAAGAAAAACAGCGGCTTCTTTTGGAAAAAGTTACGAAGATTTGAACATGATTATTACTCATATGGGCGGCGGTATCACCATTGGTGTTCATGAAAAAGGAAAAGTCATCGATGTGAATAACGGTCTGCATGGCGAAGGTCCTTTCAGCCCAGAGCGTGCGGGAACCCTGCCGACAGGTGATCTTGTGAATCTTTGTTTTTCGGGGGAGTATACCCAAGAAGAAATGCTCAAACGCATTATTGGTGAAGGCGGGCTTGCGGGCTATCTTGGCACGACAGACGCTGTGAAAGTGGAACGCATGATTGAAGCGGGTGATGAGCGGGCAGCGCTCATTTATGAAGCAATGTGCTATCAGATTGCCAAGGAAATCGGTGCGGCTAGCGCTGTCTTAAAAGGAGCAGTTGACGTCATTGTATTAACAGGCGGCCTTGCGTACAGCAAACAAATTACGTCAAGTATTCGCGGTTATATTGACTGGATTTCAGATGTTGTCGTGTATCCAGGTGAAAATGAGCTGCAATCGTTAGCAGAAGGTGCGCTTCGTATTTTAAAAGAAGAAGAATCACCGAAAGAATACCCAAATGATCAACAGGAAAAGAAAGGAGTGACAAGTCATGGCAACTGAATATGACCTCGTCATTCTGGGTGGAGGCACAGGCGGCTATGTAGCGGCCATCCGTGCCTCACAGCTTGGATTGAAAACAGCAGTTGTAGAAAAAGAAAAGCTCGGCGGAACATGTCTTCATAAAGGCTGCATCCCGTCTAAAGCGCTGCTCAGAAGTGCAGAAGTTTATCAAACCGTCAAACACGCAGCTGATTTTGGTGTTGAGGCAGGCGGCGTTGCCTTGCAATTTGCCAATGTGCAGAAAAGAAAAACAGAGATCGTCGAAAAACTAGCAGGCGGCGTCAAACATTTAATGAAACAAGGAAAAATTGATGTATATGAAGGGATCGGCCGTATTCTTGGCCCGTCTATCTTTTCGCCAATGTCAGGAACGATCTCCGTAGAAATGGCAAATGGAGAGGAAAATGAAATGCTCATTCCAAAGCAGGTCATCATCGCGACAGGATCAAGACCGCGTGTGCTGCCAGGGCTTGAAGCAGATGGAACACACATCCTCACTTCAGATGATGCACTTGAACTGCCAGAGCTTCCGCAGTCAATGCTGATTGTGGGGGGCGGAGTGATCGGAATCGAGTGGGCTTCCATGCTCAATGATTTTGGTGTGAACGTCACTGTGCTTGAGTTTGCAGACCGCATTTTGCCAACAGAGGATCATGACATTTCTAAAGAAATGGAAAAGCTATTATCTAAAAAAGGCATCACTTTTGTGACAAATGCGAAGGTACTGCCAGATAGCGTAGAAAAGCAGGGAAATCTCTTGACAATTCAAGCGGAAAAGGATGGAGACATTCAGACGTTTGAAGCGGAAAAACTCCTTCTTTCAGTCGGCAGAGTACCTAATATCGAAGGCATAGGTCTTGAAAACACGGACATCCAAACCGAAAAACAAGGCATTGTCGTGAATGAACATTATCAAACGAAAGAATCGCATATTTACGCAATAGGAGATGTCATCGGCGGGCTTCAGCTGGCACATGTGGCTTCTCACGAAGGTATGATTGCTGTTGAACATATGGCTGGGAAAGATCCAAAGCCGCTCGATGAAACGCTCGTATCTAAATGTGTTTACTCTCACCCAGAAACCGCTAGTGTTGGACTCACTGAACAGGCGGCAAAAGAGCAGGGCTTTGAAGTCAAAATAGGGAAATTTCCATTTATGGCGATTGGAAAAGCGCTTGTGTACGGGGAGTCTGATGGATTCGTCAAAATCATTGCCGATCAAAAGACAGATGATATTTTAGGAATTCATATGATTGGTCCTCATGTAACAGATATGATATCTGAAGCTGGATTAGCCAAAGTACTTGATGCAACCCCGTGGGAAGTGGGGCAGACGATACACCCGCATCCGACCTTATCAGAGGCGATTGGCGAGGCAGCCCTTGCTGTTGACGGGAAGGCGATCCATTTTTAATCAAGGAGGGAAACATGATGAGTAACATGCGTCATCAGGAATTAGGATTATCAGATGAACAAGCAATTGATATATACAGAACAATGCTTCTAGCAAGAAAAATCGATGAACGGATGTGGCTTTTAAACCGTTCCGGGAAAATTCCATTCGTCATTTCTTGTCAAGGGCAGGAAGCGCAGCAAGTCGGCGCTGCATTTGCTCTTAATAGAGAAGAAGATTACGTCTTACCTTACTATCGTGATATGGGGGTTGTCCTTGCTTTTGGGATGACAGCAAAAGATTTAATGATGTCTGGTTTCGCAAAACAAGACGATCCAAACTCAGGCGGAAGACAAATGCCAGGGCATTTTGGGCAAAGAGCAAATCGAATTGTGACTGGGTCGTCACCTGTCACAACGCAGGTTCCTCACGCGGTGGGAATTGCCCTTGCTGGACGATTAGAGCAGAAAAACTTTGTCAGCTTTGTCACGTTCGGTGAAGGCTCATCAAACCAAGGTGATTTCCATGAAGGCGCAAACTTTGCTGCTGTGCATAAACTGCCTGTTATTTTCATGTGTGAAAACAATAAGTATGCGATTTCCGTGCCATATGACAAACAAGTAGCCTGTGAACGCATTTCAGATCGTGCGGTTGGATATGGGATGCCTGGCGTAACTGTTGATGGAAATGATCCGCTTGAAGTATATGCCGCTGTCAAAGAAGCGAGAGACCGTGCGGCTAGAGGTGAAGGTCCGACATTGATTGAAACAATCTCTTACCGTTTAACTGCGCATTCAAGTGATGACGATGATTCAAGCTATCGAGAAAAAGAAGAAGTGCTCGAAGCAAGAAAGAAAGATCCGCTCATCCAATATGAAACGTATTTAATCGAAGGAAAGGTCATGACTTCTGAAATGAAAGAAGAGATGACAAAAGAAATCATGCAAATCGTAAACGAAGCTACTGATGAAGCGGAAAACGCAGCTTATGCTGAGGCAGAAAGCGCACTTCGTTACGTGTATGCGGAGTAAGGGGGAAGAAAAATGCCTGTTATGTCATATATAGACGCCATTACACTGGCGATGAAAGAAGAAATGGAGCGAGATCCGAAAGTGTTTGTGCTCGGAGAGGATGTCGGGAAAAAAGGCGGCGTATTTAAAGCGACAGCGGGTCTTTACGAGCAATTTGGAGAAGCGCGCGTCATGGATACACCTCTTGCAGAATCAGCCATTGCGGGTGTAGGTATTGGGGCAGCGATGTATGGAATGCGCCCAATTGCAGAAATGCAATTTGCGGATTTTATTATGCCTGCAATCAACCAAATCATTTCAGAGGCTGCAAAAATTAGATACCGTTCAAATAATGATTGGAGCTGTCCAATGGTCATCCGCGCACCTTATGGGGGCGGAGTACACGGGGCGCTTTATCATTCACAATCGGTCGAAGCCATTTTTGCTAACCAGCCAGGTTTGAAGATTGTGATGCCTTCTACACCTTATGATGTCAAAGGTCTTCTAAAGGCTGCAGTGCGTGATCCAGATCCTGTATTGTTCTTTGAACATAAACGTGCATACCGCCTGATTAAAGGAGAAGTGCCTGAAGAGGATTACACTCTACCGATTGGAAAAGCAGATGTGAAACGTGAAGGCGATGATATCACGGTCATTACATATGGCCTTTGTGTCCATTTTGCGCTGCAAGCAGCAGACCGCCTTGCAAAAGACGGCATTTCCGCTCATATTCTCGATTTGAGAACAGTGTACCCGCTTGATCAGGAAGCGATTATAGAAGCGGCTTCTAAAACAGGGAAAGTGCTTCTGTTAACGGAAGATACAAAAGAAGGCAGCATCATGAGTGAGGTTGCGGCGATCATTTCGGAGCATTGCTTATTTGATTTAGACGCACCAATCAAACGCCTGGCAGGACCAGATATTCCGGCAATGCCTTATGCGCCGACAATGGAGAAATTCTTCATGGTCAACCCGGATAAGGTAGAAGCTGAAATGAGAAAGCTGGCGGCGTTTTAAGAAAGAGGAGGGTTTCAAAGTGGCAATTGAACAAATGAAAATGCCTCAGCTAGGTGAAAGTGTAACAGAAGGAACCATTAGCAAATGGCTCGTTTCACCTGGCGATCATGTGAATAAATACGATCCGATTGCGGAAGTCATGACGGATAAAGTGAACGCAGAAGTCCCGTCATCTTTTACAGGAACGATTACAAAGCTATCGGCTGAGGAAGGCGAAACGCTGCAAGTAGGAGAAGTGTTCTGTGAAATTGAAGTCGAAGGAAGCGAGCAGCAGAGCGTGAAAGAAGAAGAAGCACCTGAGCTAAGCGAAACGCCTGAAGCAGATCAAACAAATGAGAATCAAAGTCAAAAGAAACGTTATTCTCCAGCCGTTCTTCGTTTAGCAGATGAGCATGGCATTGATTTAGCGGCTGTTCAAGGTACGGGAGCTGGCGGCCGAATTACTAGAAAAGATTTGCTGCAGCTTATTGAAAACGGCGGCGTCAAAGAGAAGACAGCACCTGTCAATGAACGTGCCGTTCAACCGGAGCCTGCGCAGTCATCTAAAGCAAAAGCGGCGCCTGCTGTCCCTTCTATGCCTGGTGATGTTGAGCTGCCAGTCACGCCGATCCGTCAGGCAATTGCCGCCAATATGCTGAGAAGCAAACATGAAATTCCGCATGCATGGACGATGATGGAAGTCGATGTGACAAATCTAGTGACAAGAAGAAATCAGCTGAAGGATCAGTTTAAAGCAAAAGAAGGCTTTAACTTGACGTTCTTTGCGTTCTTTGTCAAAGCAGTGGCTCAGGCCTTAAAGGAATTCCCTGAAATGAACAGTATGTGGGCCGGAGATAAGATTGTGCAGAAGAAAGCAATCAATGTTTCGATTGCTGTCGCTACAGATGACGCGCTTTTTGTTCCAGTCATTAAGGATGCGGATGAAAAGACCATTAAGGGCATTGCCAAAGAAATTCATGAGCTTGCGTTTAAGGTGAGACAAGGAACGCTCAAGCAAAGTGATATGGAAGGCGGTACTTTCACTGTCAACAACACGGGATCATTTGGTTCGGTACAATCAATGGGAATCATTAATTATCCGCAAGCGGCGATTTTACAAGTAGAATCGATCGTGAAGCGTCCAATGATCGTAAACGGAATGATTGCGGCAAGAGACATGGTCAATCTTTGTCTCTCATTAGATCACAGAGTACTAGATGGTCTTGTATGCGGCAGATTTCTTCAACGAATTAAACAAATCCTTGAAGGTATCGACGAGCAGACATCTGTTTATTAAAACATTATTTTCCCCCTCCCGGCATGAGAGGGGGATTTCCACATCTAGGAGAAAGGAGCGATGATATGTCTGGACTAGATTTTTTTGCTTTTCTCACGATTGGTCTCATGTTTATCACAGCGATTGCCTTCGCTTTTCTGCGATACATTTCTAAATCACGCAATCATCCTGAACGATTACTGCTTATCATATCGATCGTTTCAATCATTCAAATCGTGTACTGTCTGCTGATTGTCGGCGGGTTTAAAGGAGCAGCCAATAGCTTTTTAGGAATATCACTTCTCGCCGGGACGCTGCTCGGATATGCACTTGAATATTTATACAGACGCTATATCAAAAAAACGCCCGAATCAAAATGATATCGGGCGTTTTTTTATTCTGCTGGAACAATAAAGGTCAAATGATGTTTTAACACTTCTAAAAAAGAGGGGGCCGTCATATAAACCTCACCATCTGTATCAGCATCCATTTCCTCTTTTGTGTGGATATGAATACTGGACGCTTGAATGAGAGACAGATCACCGGTGAAATCCTCCAGCTCTTCCCGGTTCATTGAGAAGATTTCTTTTAAAGCAGAGAAACTCGTATTTCTGCAAATTAAGATTTCAGCTTTTCCATCATCAATGGCTGCATGAGGCAAATCAATTTTATTTGTACCGATAAAATGTCCATTCATGACAAGAACGATGACAGCTTCCTCTACCCAGCTTTCCTCTTCGGTCTCAATGCGTACGTGAAAAGGATCTGTTTGCTGCAGGGTGCGCAGAGCACTTGTGAAGTAGCTGATTTTGCCAAGTACGGCTTTTTCTTTGTCATTAATATTGTTGGACGTGTCTGCGATCAGCCCAATTCCCCAAAAGTTTAACACGTATCGATCTTCTGCTTTGATTAAGTCGACCTTTTTCTCTTTGCCGTCTACAATCATTTGAGCGGCTTTTTGCATTTGTTGAGGAATACCTAGTGTTCTAGAAAAATCATTGCATGTCCCGCCTGGTAATATCGCTACAGCGGGCCTTTTTTCTAAATCGCCTATGCCGTTCATGCATTCATGCACGGTCCCGTCTCCGCCTAATATGATGAGCAATTCCACCGTCTCATCAATTTGACGGCAGAAATCATAAGCATCATTTGGCTGTTTTGTTGGTTTCAAAATGAGTTCATCAATATGTAGTGAAAGAAGAGGCACTGTTTGACCGAGTGTTTTTTCCATGTTTTTTTGTCCAGCATTTCCATTATAAATGAGCATCGCTTTTTTGAATTGTGCCATCACGCAGTTCTCCCTTTCATCTCTTTATCATCACTTTTCCCCAATTTGACAGCTCATAAACGAGGTTCGGAAAAAGAGGCGGCGGATAAGACAACACATTTGCCCGCAGGCGTTTTCCTTGATATGATGGAGTTAAAATGGTTATGGTACGCAAAAGGAGTGGACGGACATGAATATTGATTTTAATTTATTTATGAATGATATTGTGAAACAAGCGAGAGAAGAAATTAAGCAGGCAGGCTACACTGAGCTCACGTCAGCTGAAGAAGTAGACGAAGCACTGACTAAAAAAGGGACGGCACTTGTCATGGTGAATTCAGTATGCGGCTGTGCAGGCGGTATTGCAAGACCAGCTGCCGGCTATTCTGTTCATTACGATAAGCGTCCAGATCAATTGCTGACAGTGTTTGCTGGGCAGGACAAAGAGGCAACAGCAAGAGCTCGTGAATACTTTGAAGGCTTCCCGCCATCTTCACCATCCTTTGCCTTATTAAAAGATGGAAAAATCATTAAAATGGTCGAGCGTCATGAAATTGAAGGGCATGAGCCAATGGAAGTCGTGTCAAAACTACAAGCCGCTTTTGATGAGCATTGCGAAGAAATCTAACATATGACGTTTGAATGAATAAATATAAAGCAGTCCGGTCTTTAGATCGGTCTGCTTTTTGTTTTATAAGACAATAGAATCAAAATAATTTTAGCAAAATACTATTGCATCTTAAAAAGAAAGTGTTTAAAATACATTATAGTGAATAAATATTCAAATCAATACATGATTTTAAATACTGGGAGGCATCATCATATGAAAAAGTGGTTATTATTACTTATGACAGCTGGTCTTGCAGCTGCACTCGCGGCATGCGGAACTTCTTCTAATAATTCAAACGCATCAGGAGATGACAAGACACTCGTGATGGCGACATCAGCAGATTATCCGCCATTTGAATCAAAAGACGGAGATAAAATTGTCGGTTTTGATGTAGATCTTGCAACAGCACTAGCGAAAAAGAACGGCTACAAGCTAGAAATTCAAGATATGGACTTTGCTAGCCTTGTATCAGCCCTCAAAACAAACAAAGCTGATATTGTCCTTGCAGGGATGACACCTACAGAAAAACGTAAAAAGCAAGTTGATTTCTCTGATGTTTATTACAATGCTAAAAACTTGGTTGTATCAAAGAAATCTAGCGGTATTAAGGCAGAGAAAGATTTAAAAGACAAAACAGTCGGCGTTCAATTAGGTTCTATTCAACAGGATGAAGCAAATGGACTGCAAAAGAAATATAATCTAACAGTTGAAGACCGTAATAAAATTTCTGATATCATTCAAGAGATTAAAGCAGGCCGTTTTGATGCAGCCATTATTGAAGATAAAGTAGCTGCTGGTTACTTGAAAAAGGAAAAAGACTTCCAAGCATTTGGATTGAACAGCTCAAACGAAGGTTCAGCCATTGCATTCAAGAAAAATAGCGACTTAACAGCGAAATTTAATAAATCATTAAATGAAATGAAAGATAATGGCGAACTTGATAAATTAATTAAAAAATGGTTTGCTGATGAAAAGTAAGTCAGGAAAAGGATCAGCGTCATTCAAGAAAATCAAGTAGAAAAGCGCTGAAAAGTTCAACTCATGTTGAACTTTTTTCCTGTTTTGTATGAAGGCAGAAAAAAGGAGAATGTCATGTTTGATTTTAAAGATGTAATACCTCAGATGCCCTTTATTCTAGAAGGACTTAAGGTCACGCTTTCTATAGTATTGGTGTCCCTTTTACTTGGATTTATCTTAGGAATTTTATTAACGCTTTGTAAAATTAGTGTGTTTAAACCGCTCATTTGGCTTGCAGATTTTTATACGTCAATTTTCCGAGGCACACCGCTTGTGCTTCAATTGCTCATTATTTATTTTGGTCTGCCTCAGCTTCTTGGGTTTCAAATCGACCAATACTGGGCTGCTGTAGCGGCATTTTCACTCAACTCGGCGGCATACGTATCTGAAATTATTCGTGCGGGTATTAATGCCATTGATAAAGGTCAAAAAGAAGCGGCCGTTGCTTTAGGCATCCCTTATGCTAAAATGATGAAGGACTTATTGCTTCCGCAGGCGTTTAAAAATATTTCACCTGCACTTGTGAATGAGACGATTACACTGACAAAAGAATCAGCGATTGTAACAGTCATCGGACTGGGGGATGTCATGAGACGAGCCTATCAAGCAGGGGCCGTTACGTATAATTATCTTGAACCGCTTATTTTTGCGGGTCTTATCTATTATGTCATCGTGCTTGTTCTCACCTTTGTCGGCAAATCGGTGGAAAGGAAGTTAAAATCAAATGATTAAAATAGAGAAACTCACAAAATCTTTTGGTAAAAATGAAGTGTTAAAGGGGATCGACACCACCATTAAAGAAGGAGAAGTTGTTGCGGTCATTGGACCATCTGGTTCAGGAAAATCGACGTTCCTTCGCTGCATCAATTTACTTGAAAAGCCGACTTCTGGTGTCATTACGATTAAGGACACCGAAATCACCAACCCAAAAACGAATGCACTAAAAGTGCGTGAGAACATCGGAATGGTATTTCAGCATTTCCATCTGTTCCCGCATAAAACGGTGCTGGAAAATATCACGTATGCGCCAATGAATGTGAAGAATCAATCGAAGGAAGACAGCATCAAACAAGCTGAAGACCTGCTCAAAAAGGTAGGGCTTTTAGAGAAAAAAGATGATTTCCCGAACCGTTTGTCCGGCGGTCAAAAGCAGCGTGTGGCGATTGCGCGTGCGCTTGCGATGACACCAGACATTATGCTGTTTGACGAACCAACGTCAGCCCTAGATCCAGAAATGGTCAAGGAAGTATTAGAGGTCATGAAAGAGCTGGCTCAATCTGGAATGACACTCGTCATCGTCACACATGAAATGGGCTTTGCAAAAGAAGTGGCTGACCGCGTGATCTTTATGGATGATGGGAAAATTGTAGAGGATGCAAACCCTGTACAATTTTTTGAATCACCGTCTTCACAGCGTGCGCAAGACTTCTTACAAAAAATATTATAAAGAAAAAGAGAAGGAGACTTAACATCTCCTTCTTTTTTTGATTATAATGGGGAAAGTAAAAAAAGTTCATCATTTCACAAAAGTGAATGGAAACAAGACAGAAAAGAGTGAATCACATCATGTTTAAAATCGGCTACCGAACGCTGAAAACAGCATTAGGAACAGCGATCGCTATTTATATTGCACAATTGCTTGGCTTGCAAAATTATTCAGCTGCCGGGATTATTACGATCCTTTGTATTCAGGTGACAAAGAAAAGATCCCTGTTAGCATCGGGGGCCCGCTTTGCAGCTTGCAGTCTTGCCATTTTATTTTCTTATTTATTTTTCGATCTGATTGGGTATCATCCTTTTGTGATCGGTTTGATGCTGCTTGTCTTTATTCCGACAACGGTTCTGCTTCGAATTAAAGAAGGGATTGTCACAAGTTCAGTCATCATCCTCCATTTATACATGTCTGGCGGGATTACCCTGCATCTCATCTGGAATGAACTGCTGCTGATTACCATTGGTGTTGGGGTAGCGCTGATTATGAACCTCTATATGCCAAGTGTTGATAAAAAACTCAAACGCTACAGCGAACAGATTGAAGCCAACTTTGCTAAAATCTTTGAGGAAATCGAGCAATACTTAATGACAGGGAAACAAGACTGGACAGGAAAAGAAATACCAGAGACACATCAATTGATTAAAGAAGCAAAAGCTCTCGCATATCGTGATGTTGAAAACCATGTATTAAGACATGAAAACCTGTACTATCATTATTTCAACATGAGACAAAAGCAATTTGAAATCATTGAGCGTGTGCTGCCTAAAATTACGTCGATTTCCGTCACAACGGAGCATGGACAAATCATTGCAGAATACATTAGAGACTTACGCGAACATATTCACCCAGGGAACACAGCGCATAAGTTTTTAAGACGTCTCATTGATATGAAAGAAGAGTTCGATGCACTTCCGCTCCCGCAAACACGAGAAGAATTTGAGGCAAGAGCGGCACTCTTTCATTTCCTCGGTGAAATGGAACAATATTTAGTACTGAAAAGCTATTTTAAAGGGATGAAAGAATAGAGACGCATGAGTTCCTCCTTCATTGGTCAATCTAATGAAAAAGGAGGAGCCTATGCGTCTTTTATTTTATACCGTACTGACCATGTCCCTTTCACCAATCTGGCCGCTTGGACAAAACCCGCTGCCAGGTGACCCATTTGTCATTATTAATAAACAAACAAATGAACTTGCCTTTATTGATCAAGGGAAAATTCAAAAAGTATATCCTGCCTCTACAGGAAAAACAGCAGATTTAACGCCAGAAGGTGAATTTACGATTATGATCAAAGCGAAAGATCCCTATTACAGAAGAAAGAATATTGAAGGCGGTGCGAAGAATAATCCTCTTGGGCGAAGATGGATTGGATTTGATGCACGAGGAACAGATGGCAGAACCTACGGAATTCACGGAACGAGTGACGAAACTTCGATTGGGAAATTTATCACAGCAGGCTGTGTAAGGCTTCATAATCAAGATGTAGAGCTATTGTTTGATCAGCTTCCAATTGGTACAAAGGTATGGATTACAACCTCAAACGATTCCTTTGAAAAACTTGCCAAAGACAAACAGGCCATTCGTTGATATCGCGAATCACCTGCTTGTCTGCTTTTATTCAAACCTTATAAAAAGGCTGCTGCTCCTGCTAAAAGTGAAGAAACTAACAGCAGGCTAATCATAAGCAATACCATAAATTTCATGAATTTTTGAGACATATCGCACCCCTATAACCGAAGATTTTTGCGACAAGCGCACTTGTCTTTATTTTATCTGGTTTTTTCATATGCGACAAGTGATCAGCAAAGGAAGTGAACGGATGAACCAAATCGATCATATTGCCATTGCCGTCTTTTCTATTAAAGAAACATCTCAAACGCTTCATCAGCTATTTAACTGGCATTTTTCAGACATACAAGAGATTCCTGAGCAGGAGATTAAAGCGTCCTTCGCTTTACTTGATGATCTGCACATTGAATTAATTGAGCCCATCTCAGCCCGCAGTAAACTACATACCTTTTTAACAAAAAGAGGAGAGGGGCTCCATCATATTGCGTTAAAGTCAGATGACATTCAAATGGATCTTAGCCGTCTCGATCACCTTGGCGTGGAGCTTCTCCAAAAAACAGCACAGATGGGCGCCGGCGGAAAGCAGATTGCATTTATTTCACCTAAAGAAACGTCAGGTGTGTTATTTGAATTGTGCGGGTCCTTGAAAGGAGAGAAACATAGCGATGAATGAATCGTTCAATGACTTGTCCGAATGGCGGAAGAAAGCGTTAATGGGCGGCGGCGAAAAACGAGCAGCAGCTCACAGAAGCAAAGGAAAGCTGACGGTTCGAGAGCGACTGCACGAACTTCTTGACGAGGGCAGCTTGATGGAAATTCAGTCATTTGCAACAGGCGGTCTGTCAGAGCATGTTGGTGACGGCGTCGTCATTGGCACGGGACTCATTCACGGTAAGCCCGTTTGTGTTTATGCACAAGATGCAACCGTATATGGGGGCTCATTAGGCGAAATGCATGCCAAAAAAATTACCTCTTTAATGGATCTGGCAGCTAAGCATCAGATGCCGGTCATCGGTCTAAAAGACTCAGGTGGTGCGAGAATTCAAGAGGGTGTGGTATCATTAGAAGGATACGGACAGATTTTTAAACGGAATGTGCTGTACTCTGGTCTAATCCCGCAAATATCTGTTATTTTAGGTTCATGTGCTGGAGGTGCAGTCTATTCTCCTGCATTGACTGATTTTGTCTTCATGACAGAGCAAACAGCTCATATGTTTTTAACTGGTCCGAAAGTAATAGAAAAGGCAACAGGAGAAACGGTCTGTCCTGACCGTCTTGGCGGTGCAAGTGTACAGCATCAGACAAGCGGAAATGTTCACTATACTGGGGAAGATGAGAAGGACGTGTTAAAAGCGGTTCGAACTCTTTTAACGTACATACCAACGAAACAACAGGCTGTCATGCAGGCTGAAGCACGAAAGCAAGATACCGCTGATCCAGGCAGCAATTTGCCAAAGGATCCATCACGCACCTATGATGTCAAACAAGTGGTGACAGCGATAACCGATCCAGACTCATTCTTTGAAACGCAGCCTTGTTTCTCAAAAAATATTGTCACTGGTTTTGCCAGACTACAAGGAGCTTCCATTGGTGTTGTTGCCAATCAGCCAAAGGTGCTGGCAGGCAGCCTTGATCTTGACGCGGCCGATAAAGCGGCCAGGTTTATTCGATTTTGCGATGCATTTCATATTCCGATCTTAACCCTTGTGGACGTTCCTGGTTTTTTACCAGGGGAGAAAGCCGAGCATGCGGGAATTATCCGCCACGGTGCAAAGCTTTTATATGCGTACGCTGAAGCAACCGTTCCAAAAATCACTGTGATTTTAAGAAAGGCGTTTGGCGGTGCATATGTCGCGATGAATAGCAAGGGCTTAGGCGCTGACTTTGTTTATGCATGGCCAGAGGCCGAAATTGATGTCATGGGGAAAACGTTCGCAGACGAAATCGTTCATCCTGCTTCGCGCGAGACTGAGAACAAACCAAGTGTATGGAAAGCGGCTCAGGCAGGTCTGATAGACGATATTTTCATGCCGGCTGAAACGAGAGAGCGATTGATCCGCTCATTTGATGTGCTTCGCAGTAAGGAAGAAGATAGACCGTTAAAAAAGCATGGCAACATGCCGCTATAAGAGGAGGAGCATCATTATGATCAATGAAAAACGCTTACTAGATGAATTTTTAGAATTAGTTCAGATTGATTCAGAAACAAAACACGAAGAGAAAATTGTTGAAGTCCTAAAAGAAAAATTCTCGCAGCTTGGTCTAAAAGTGGTTGAAGACGATTCAAAAGCGGTAACAGGCCACGGCGCAGGCAACCTTGTCTGCACATTAGAAGGAAATCAAGAGGCAGGTACGATTTATTTCACTTCTCATATGGATACAGTTGTACCGGGGAATGGCGTAAAACCAGTCATTGAGGACGGCTATGTGAAAACAGATGGAACAACCATTCTTGGCGCTGACGATAAAACAGGACTTGCTGCTATGTTTGAGGCGATCCGCGTGCTGAAAGAGAAAAATTTACCGCATGGAACAATTGAATTTGTGATCACAGCAGGTGAAGAATCAGGACTTGTTGGAGCAAAAGCGTTAGATCCGAATTTGATGACAGCGAAATACGGCTATGCCCTTGATTCAGATGGCAAGGTTGGTACGATTATCGTAGCTGCACCAACACAGGCAAAAGTACGCGCAACGATTTACGGAAAAACTGCTCACGCAGGTGTCGCGCCAGAAAAAGGTGTGTCTGCGATTACCATTGCATCAAAAGCAATTGCCAGCATGCCGCTTGGCCGGATTGATGAAGAAACAACGGCGAATATCGGCCGTTTTGAAGGCGGAACACAAACGAATATTGTGTGCGATCAAGTCGATATTTTGGCGGAAGCACGCTCTTTAGAACCAGCAAAAATGGAAGCTCAAGTAGCGAAGATGAAAGAAGCCTTTGAAAAAACCGCTAAAGAAATGGGCGGAAGTGCCGATGTACAAATTGACATCATGTATCCAGGCTTCAAATTCTCACACGGCGATCAAGTCGTAGAAGTGGCGAAAAAAGCGGCAGCAAAAATTGGCCGTCCTTCAGAACTGCAGACGAGCGGCGGAGGCAGTGATGCAAACGTCATTGCAGGCAACGGCGTCCCAACTGTCAACCTAGCTGTTGGATATGAAGATATTCATACGAAAAATGAGAAAATGCCGATTGAAGAATTAGTCAAAACAGCTGAAATGGTTCTCGCCATTATCGAAGAAACGACAAATCCATCGTAAAGGCAGGAGACTCTGTGAGCACGCAAAAGATTATTATTTTTCAGGTGGGACAAGAGGAGTTTGGCATCAGTGTAGAGCATATTCGTTCGATTGAAAAGGTCCCTTACTTACAAGAAGTATCGAATCTTCCAAAAGAAATTAAAGGCCTGATGTCATTAAGAGGAGAGGTCATTCCTGTCAGTGATACAGGCGTGATGCTTCACGGAAAGCCTCTTGATGTGAACGAGCAGTCAAAGGTACTTTTATTTGAAGTTAACGATCAAATGATTGGCTGTCTTGTCTCAGATGCAAAAGATATCATCGATATCGAGCAGAGCGAGATCAAGCCATTTCATATGAACACGAAGGCCTCTGAATATTTCTTCGGCGTTGTGGAGAGAGAAAACAAAATGATTTTACAAGTGGACCCAAATAAGTTCCTTGGGAAAATTGAGGACCTCGATCAATTGCCAGACCGGTTGAAAGAAGAGTTGGCATAATGAAAACCCCCTTATCTTTAGATAAGGGGGTTATTTTTATTCAGCAGCTGGTTTGGCTTGTTCGTTAGCCGCAGCTTTCGTTTTTGATTTTTGGTACATGACATTTAAAATAATCGTTTGTATCGTGAGTAGTAGTCCGCTTGTCATCCAGTATAAAGGAAGAGCAGCGGGTGCATTAATTGAAAGAAACAGCATCATGATTGGGAAAATCATGCCCATTACTTTCGCTTGCTTCAGCGCAGCCTCTGTCTGGGTGCCTGATTGCTTCGCATATTTTTGCGTGACATAAAATTGCAAGAAATACATAGCCCCTGCAAAGACTGCCACCAATAAATCGGTTTGTCCTAAGTTAAACCATAAGAACGTATGAGTTGCGATCTCAGGTGTTGAGCGGATTGCTGAGTAAAAGCCAAGAACAATTGGAATTTGAATCAGCATAGGCAGACAGCCCATTGCCAGCGGGTTCACATTGTTCTCTTTATATACTTTCATCATTTCCATTTGCAGTTCTTTTTGTTTTTCAGGATCTTTCGTTTTCTTCAATTTGCTTTGTATTTGGTCAATCTGAGGTTTCACCAGTGCCATTTTTTCCTGCATGACTCTTTGCTTCTTAAATTGATTCGCAAAAAGCGGGAAAATCAGCAGGCGGACAATCAAGGTGACGAACATAATGGATAAACCATAATCATCATGGAAAAAGTTCGCAAGCCAAATGATCAGCTCAGAAAAAGGCTGAACAAAATAATGATGGAAAAACCCATCAGAGCTCGTATTCGTTTGCGCACTCGCTGCAAATGCAGGTGACGCAATCATCATCAAACATAAAGTCGTAAAAACAGTCAATAAACGTTTCAATTCGTTTCCTCCTCATGATTAAAAAATTTAATTAGTGAGAGGAAGCGAATGGTCTTCATCATCATTAGATGATCTTTTCATTCGAATGACTTTACTAATCCAAGTTGTAATGCGATCATATATGATAAACAGAAAGTCTGTTCGATTCAAGCAAGATGCGTCCAACTCTTCCAAACGATGTCCACCAAGGTGTTCGTTCATACGGCAGTCTTTTAGTAAAAACGCAATGCCGATGGCCGTCAGCGCTGGAAGAATAATCGTAAAGAATTCAACAAGGAAAAAGACTTCATTGAATGTATCAATAATCATGATTATCACATCCATTTCATTACTCACAGTGTACTATACACATGGTTAAATGTCTAACAGAACCACGTGTTTTCTCTATTAAATAAAATTCCTTATTTTGTATAAAATAGTAAATGTCATCCAAACTTCATATTTCCTATCCTATAATGAGGGGGATAAAAAGAAATGGAGGTTTTGAATATGACAAGTATTTACCCAAAGTTTCGAGCAGCTGCGGTACAAGCAGCACCTGTCTACTTAAATTTGGAAGCAACCGTTGAGAAATCATGTGAACTGATCGACGAGGCAGCTTCAAATGGTGCAAAGCTTGTGGCATTCCCAGAAGCATTTTTACCTGGTTATCCTTGGTTTGCTTTTATTGGTCATCCAGAATACACGAGAAAGTTCTATCATGAATTATATAAAAATGCAGTTGAAATCCCTAGCTTAGCCATTCAAAAGATCAGTGAGGCAGCAAAAAGAAATGAAACGTACGTTTGTATATCATGCAGTGAAAAAGATGGCGGATCTCTCTATTTAGCTCAGCTTTGGTTTAATCCGAATGGGGATTTGATTGGAAAACATCGGAAAATGAGAGCTTCTGTTGCAGAAAGACTCATTTGGGGGGACGGAAGTGGAAGTATGATGCCGGTGTTTCAAACTGACATTGGAAACCTTGGCGGATTAATGTGCTGGGAGCATCAAGTTCCACTTGATCTTATGGCGATGAATGCCCAAAATGAGCAGGTACATGTAGCCTCTTGGCCAGGTTATTTTGACGATGAAATTTCAAGCAGATATTATGCCATCGCGACACAGACATTTGTGCTGATGACTTCATCTATATATACGGAAGAAATGAAAGAGATGATTTGCTTAACGCAGGAGCAAAGAGATTACTTTGAAACATTTAAGAGCGGGCATACGTGCATTTACGGGCCGGATGGGGAACCGATTAGTGATATGGTTCCAGCTGAAACAGAGGGAATTGCTTACGCTGAAATTGATGTAGAAAGAGTCATTGATTACAAGTATTATATTGATCCGGCTGGACACTACTCCAATCAAAGTTTGAGTATGAATTTTAATCAACAGTCCACACAGGTTGTGAAACATTTATATCATCAAAAAAATGAAGTATTCACATATGAGGACATTCAATATCAACATGGTATACTTGAAGAAAAAGTGTAAATGAACGTGAAACCCAGCGCGCAGACAAACCCTCGCATTTGGTGTCAGTCCTGCGCTCCGATGCTCGTCCTTCCTAGGGCTGCCAAGGTTTTTGATCACGCTGAAAAGAAGACAAAGGGCTAAAATCAAGATCATTTTAGCCCTTTGTCAACAATCTGGACCTTCTCTTTTTTAGAGAAGGTTTTTTTGAGGAAAGATGAAATAAATCAATGTATAATTGAGCATAAAAGGGATCCATCATGTTTGATATATGAGGAAACAGCTGATCAAAATACAGGTAGACAAGAAAATGGGGTTATGCCAATGTCAAATATTATTTTTCATATAGACATGAATGCTTTTTATGCCAATGTAGAAATGGCGTATGATCCTTCTTTGCGGGGGAAACCTTTAGCCATCAGCGGAAATGCAAAAGAGCGTAAAGGGATTGTTGTGACGTGCAGCTACGAGGCAAGAGCACTAGGTGTGAAGCCCCCGATGCCCTTATGGGAGGCGAAGCGGCTATGTCCGGGACTCATTGTCCGCACACCGAACTTTGACCGATACCGCAGCTCCTCACAAGAGATGTTTACAATACTTAGAGAATACAGTGATTTAGTCGAACCTGTATCGATTGATGAGGGCTATATTGATTTAACGCATACACCATATGCCGAGCATGCGGTAAAAACGGCTCATGATATTCAAACAAGGCTTGTAGAGGAGCTGATGCTACCTTCAAGTATCGGCATTGCACCGAATAAATTTTTAGCGAAAATGGCGTCTAATTGGAAAAAGCCAATGGGCATCACCATATTGCGTAAACGAGATGTTCCGAATATGCTCTGGCCGCTCCCTGCTGGTGATATGCACGGGGTTGGACAAAAAACGGCAGATAAATTAAAAAAAATCGGAATTCATACTATTGAAGACTTAGCGAAAGCGAATGAGTATACGCTAAAAGAATTGCTTGGCATTAATGGACCGAGATTAAAGCAAAAGGCGAATGGTGAACATGACGGCATCGTGGACCCAGAAAGAATATACGAATTTAAATCCGTCGGCAATTCATCCACTCTGCCTCATGATTCGGATGATTCAGATGAACTTGTCACGTTAATTGATAAGCTGTCACAATCTGTGAGTGCAAGGTTAAGGAGAAAAGAAGTGATGGCGAACCGGCTGCTCATCATGATTCGGTATGCAAGCTGGAAAAATATCACGCGAAGTGTCATGCTCACGAATCCAACGGATCGAAAGGAAGATATATTTGAAGCGGCAAAGCAGTTATTCCTTAAACATTGGAATGACCAGCCAGTGAGGCTCTTAGGTGTGACGGGGACAGACCTTGTCGAACGAAAAGCAGCTGTTAAACAGCTTGATTTATTTTCATATACAGAAGATGCAAAAGAAGAGCCCCTCCAAACCATTTTAGATGGACTGAAAGAAAAATATGGAAAGTCATTGGTGCAAAGAGGGGTCACCATTAAGGAAAAAGAGAGCAAAACAAGCGGGACAAGTTTTAATAAAGATTTTTTTCAGGACGAAAGAGGAAATGACTAGCCTGAAAACTTGATAAAAGAGGTGATGTTGTGGTAATTTCAAAGGGTACATCATTTCAGCAGTAATCAATATAGTGTGTTAGAAGGGACGTCAGAATTATGTCAAAACAACAAATCGGTGTGGTTGGACTAGCCGTTATGGGGAAAAACCTTGCCCTCAATATTGAAAGCCGCGGTTTCTCCGTATCCGTTTATAACAGATCTAGCAGCAAAACAGAAGAGTTTCTTCAAGAAGCAGAAGGAAAAAACGTTGTTGGCACATACAGCATCGAAGAATTTGTTCAGTCGCTTGAAACACCGCGTAAAATTCTTTTAATGGTAAAAGCTGGTGCAGCAACAGATGCAACCATTCAATCATTACTTCCTCACCTAGAGAAAGGTGACATTTTAATTGATGGTGGAAATACATATTACAAGGATACACAAAGACGTAACCAAGAGCTTGCAGAGAGTGGTATTCACTTCATTGGTACAGGTGTTTCCGGCGGTGAAGAAGGCGCGCTAAAAGGCCCTTCCATCATGCCAGGCGGTCAAAAAGAAGCGCATGAGCTAGTGAAACCAATCTTAGAAGCGATCTCTGCGAAAGTAGATGGCGAGCCTTGTACAACGTATATCGGCCCAGATGGAGCAGGACATTATGTCAAAATGGTTCATAACGGTATCGAGTACGGAGATATGCAATTGATCTCTGAATCATACTTTATCTTGAAGCATGTTGCTGGTTTGTCAGCAGCGGAGCTTCATGAAGTATTCTCAGAGTGGAATAAAGGCGAGCTTGACAGCTATTTAATCGAAATTACAGCTGACATTTTCACAAAAGTGGATGAAGAAACAAACCAGCCGCTTGTGGATGTGATCTTAGATAAAGCTGGTCAAAAAGGAACTGGAAAATGGACAAGCAAAAGCTCACTTGATCTAGGTGTCCCGCTTCCAATCATTACTGAGTCTGTTTTTGCGCGCTACATTTCTGCAATGAAAGATGAGCGTGTGGAAGCAAGTCAATTGATCGAAGGTCCTGAGCCAGCGCAATCAGCTGAGAATAAACAAGAGCTGATCGAAGCGGTTAGAAAAGCCCTATTCATGAGTAAAATCTGCTCTTACGCACAAGGCTTTGCGCAAATGAAAGCAGCGTCTGATGAATATAACTGGGATTTAAAATACGGTGAAATTGCGATGATCTTCCGCGGCGGATGTATCATTCGTGCAGCCTTCTTACAACAAATTAAAGAAGCATATGACCGTAATCCTGAACTGAAAAACCTATTGCTTGATCCATACTTTAAGGATATTGCTCAAAACTATCAATCATCACTTCGTAAAGTCATTTCACTTGCAGTGGAACAAGGAGTTCCTGTTCCTTCATTCTCAAGTGCACTTGCTTACTTTGATAGCTATCGCACAGCTGTCCTTCCAGCGAATTTAATTCAAGCACAGCGTGACTATTTCGGTGCACATACGTATGAGCGCACAGATAAAGAAGGCGTATTCCATACTGAATGGATGAAATAAATAGAGAACGACTGAAAAACCTTACCTTTGGTAAGGTTTTTTTGTTTGTATCTTTTCGGCTAAAAATGTGAAAAAGAGGGATGCTATGTAAAAAAGACAAGAAAGTAGGGATAGAAGTGGGCATTTTATATGCACTTCTCCCAGCGATATTTTGGGGAAGTATTGTTCTCATCAGTGTCAAACTAGGCGGGAATGCGTATCAGCAAACCCTCGGCATTACGCTCGGCGCATTTTTATTTTCGATTGCAGCGTTTTTCATCAAAATGCCAGAGCTGACACCGCTTATTTTTGCGGTTTCCGTCATTTCAGGCATCTTCTGGAGTATTGGACAAATGAATCAGCTTTCAAGTGTTGCTTTTCTCGGTGTATCTAAAGCGGTTCCTTTATCAACGGGCATGCAGCTTGTGAGCACAACGCTATTTGGTGTCATGGTCTTCAAAGAATGGCAGACGATGACGGTCATACTCATTGGTTCTTGCGCCATTTTACTGATCATTGCAGGTGTTGTGATGACATCGCTCGGTCAAAAAAAGAATGGCGGCGGGGATGGCAGAGGCAATTTTAAAAAAGGGATTATTATTCTGCTCATCTCAACCGTTGGCTACGTCGGATATGTCGTCATTTTAAGATGGTTTGATATTGATGGCTGGTCTGCACTTGTCCCGCAATCCGTCGGCATGCTGCTTTCATCCTTAGCGATTAGTTTAAAGCAGGATCCATTTAGTAAATATACGTTTAGAAATATCATTGCCGGTCTTGTTTGGTCAACAGGAAATCTTGGTCTGCTTTTGGCCATTCCATTAATCGGCGTAGCCGTAAGCTTTTCGATGTCACAAACAGGGATTGTTATCTCAACACTAGGCGGCATTTACTTATTAAAAGAGAAAGCATCTAGAACAAGCTTTGTCATTGCAGGCTGCTTGATGATTATTGCAGGCGGTGTGCTGCTAGGCTTTACAAAATAGGAGGTTACACGAATGTATCCAGATTTAGAAGGAAAAACAGTTCTGATTACAGGTGCAGGTACAGGGATTGGTCAAGCGATGGCCCGCCGATTTGGACAAGAAAAAGCCAATGTGGTGATCAATTACTTCTCCGATAAAGAAAATCCGGATGAAACCATTGCAGATATTCAAAAACATGGCGGACAGGCTGTGAAAATCAAGGGAGACGTATCAAAGGAAGAGGATATGCAGGCGATGATTGATAAAGCCATTGATACATTTGGCAGTCTTGATGTGATGATCAATAACGCAGGCATTGAAAATGAAGTACCTTCTACCGAAATGACGCTGGATAATTGGAACAAAGTGATGTCTACCAATTTAACAGGCATGTTTCTAGGATGCCGTGATGCACTGAAGTATATGACAGATCATGGGATAGAAGGCTCGATCATTAATATGTCGTCGGTTCATCAGCAAATCCCTTGGCCTCATTTCGTGCATTATGCAGCCAGTAAAGGAGGCGCAAAGCTTTTGACAGAAACATTGGCGCTTGAATATGCCCCTAAAAAAATCCGTGTAAACAGCATTGCACCTGGCGCTATTGATACCCCGATTAATGCGGAGAAATTCGATGATCCAGCATTGAAAAAAGGCGTGATTGAGCTGATTCCAATCGGCTATATTGGAAAGCCAGAAGAAGTGGCAGCATGCGCTGTCTGGCTGGCATCAAAAGAGGCGAGCTATGTCACAGGCCTGACGTTATATGTAGACGGCGGCATGACAAAGTATCCTGGGTTCCAGGCAGGAAAAGGATAAGACAATGAAGACAAAGAGCGTAAAATACGCTCTTTCAGCGTGTAGACAAACCCTCGCATTCGGTGTCAGGTCTGCGCTCCGGTGCTCACGAAGGTCAAATTCGCTCCGCTCCTGTGCTCGTCCTTCCTAGGGCTACAAAGGTTTTCTATCAGGCTGAAAAGAAGACAAAGGGCTAAAATCAAGCATTTTAGCCCTTTGTCAACAATCTGAACGAGCGTAAAATACGCTCTTTTTTGTATTAAATACAGACAAATGAAATTAAATGTCTAGACATTTAAAAATAAAAATATATAATATTAATTGGAAGCGCTTTTATTACAACAATGGGGTGAGAGAAATGAAACGTATTTTATTAGCATGCAGTTCGGGAATGTCTACGAGTTTACTAGTGACAAAGATGAAAGCACATGCCGATTCAATTGGGGACGAAGCAGAAATTTGGGCAGTTGGTCAAGATCAAGCAAAAAAAGAAATGGCGAATGCAGATGTTGTGTTAATCGGACCGCAAATGAGCTTTTTAAAAGGAGACCTCCAAAAAGAAGCAACAAAATACGGGATTGAGGTAGAGGTCATTGATATGCAGGCATACGGGCTTGCCGATGGACAAAAAGCGTATGAACAGGCACTTACATTGATGGGGGAATCTTAAAGGATGGAAAAGAAAACACTCGAAGGGCTCACGGAGGAACAAGTGAGCTTTCAATTGATCTTACACAGCGGGAATGCACGCAGCAAATTGCTTCAGGCTCTAAAACAATATCGAGAAGGTCTAGAAGAAGATTCTTTTGATCTTATGAAAGAAGCGGAAGAAGATTTACGGCTTGCACATGACATCCATTTTCAACTCGTGCAGAAAGAGGCAGGCGGAGAAAGGGCATCCTTTTCCTTACTGCTCATGCACGCTGAAGATCACTTAATGTCGACCATTACCATCAAGGAGCTTGTGGGAGAGCTCCTGCCGATATTCCAATCGCTTAAACAATAAAGGGTGTAAACAAGGGGGGAAACCAATGTTTGATAAAATAAGTGCCATTTTGGTTCCGATTGCTGGGAGATTGAACAACAACCGCTATTTAGGCGTTTTACGTGATGCCTTTATGCTTGCGTTCCCGCTCACCATCTTTGGTTCCATTATGGTTGTTGTGATGAATTTGCCATTTTTAGATAAAATCATGAGTAAAACCGTACTGGAAGGCGTCCAGTCTGCACTGAATATCGCACCGAGTGCGACCATCAGCATTATGAGTGTGTTTGTTGTATTTGGGATCGGCTACTATTTATCAAAAAGCTATGATGTAGAAGCTGTCTTTGGCGGCGTGATTGCTTTAGCCTCTTTCTTGCTTCTAACTCCGTTTTTACTAGAACAAGAAGGCGGTGCAACGATTGCAGGCGTTATCCCAGTTGATCGTTTAGGTGCAAAGGGAATGTTCCTAGGAATGATCACAGGCTTTTTGTCTGCTGAAATTTATCGTTATTTTGTCCAGAAGAAATTTGTGATCAATATGCCGCAAGGGGTTCCGCCAGCTGTTTCCAAGTCTTTTGCTGCACTGATCCCGGCTACTTTGACACTTACAACCTTTTTGTTCATTAATATCATCATTACACAAGGCTTCAAAACAAATATGCATGATTTGATTTATCATGCCATTCAGGCGCCGCTTGTCGGTCTTGGAAGCGGTATTATTCCGACGTTGATCGCTGTTTTCTTTATACAAATTCTTTGGTTCTTTGGGCTCCATGGCCAAATTATTATCAACTCTGTCATGGATCCGATTTGGAATACATTATCCATACAAAACCTGGAAAGCTATACAAAAACAGGTGAGGTTCCTAATATCATCAGCAAGCAGTTTATTGAAATTTATACGGTTGGAATGGGTGGAACCGGTATGACGCTTGCTGTTGTGTTTACGATTTTAATTTTCCTGAAAAGTAAGCAATTAAAACAAGTAGCCAAGCTGGGCTTAGGACCAGGATTATTTAACGTCAATGAACCGATTATCTTCGGTTTACCGATTGTCATGAATCCGCTTATTCTCATTCCGTGGATTTTGGCGCCAATGGTCATTACATGTATTACTTATTTTGCGATGGCATCAGGCATTGTACCGCCGCCGACAGGCGTGAATATCCCATGGACAGTACCGATCTTTATTAGCGGAATGATGGCAACAAATTCATTAGCGGGCGGTCTGCTTCAGCTGTTTAACCTGATGATTGTGTTTGTCATTTGGTTCCCGTTCCTGAAATTTATTGACCGTATGAATGTGAAAAATGAAAAAATAACGACAACAGAAAAAACGAAGGCAGCAAATATCAAAGGCGAAGGAGACTCAATACATGTCGATGGAAACTAACAAGCAATCATATACATTCCCAGAAGGTTTCTGGTGGGGATCTTCTGCTTCTGCGACGCAAACAGAAGGGAGCGTCCCCGGCGATGGAAAGGGACCGAACATTTGGGATCATTGGTTTGAACAAGAGCCGACTCGTTTTTTTGATGGCGTAGGGCCGGACGTGACATCTCAATTTTATCGAAAATATAAAGAGGATATCCGTCTCATGAAAGAAATTGGCCACAATTCATTTCGGCTGTCGATTTCATGGTCACGCCTCTTACCTGAAGGAACAGGTGCCGTCAATGAAGAAGCGGTGTCTTTTTACAATGATGTGATCAATGAACTGATTGCACATGATATCGAGCCATTTGTGAACCTATACCATTTCGATATGCCAATGGCGCTTCAGGAGAAGGGCGGCTGGGTGAACAGACAGGTGGTCGACGACTATGTCAGCTATGCGGCATTATGCTTCCAATTATTTGGTGACCGGGTGAAAAAATGGTTTACCCATAACGAACCGATTGTGCCTGTAGAAGGCGGATATATGTATAGCTTTCATTATCCAAACGAAGTCGATTTCCAAAAGGCTGTACAGGTCGGTTTTCATGAACTTTTATCAAATGCGAAGGCGATTGCGGCTTATAAAAAGCTGCAGCAAGGCGGTAAGATTGGCATCATCCTAAACCTGACTCCTTCGTACCCGCGAAGCCAGCATCCGCGCGATGTAGAAGCAGCAGAGATGGCCGATGCTTTCTTTAACCGTTCCTTCTTAGATCCTGCGGTGAAGGGGCATTTCCCGGAAAAGCTAGTAGAAGTCTTAAAGAAAGAAGGCTTTATGCCAAGTATGGAAGAAGGGGACCTTGAGCTCATTCGAGAGAATACGATTGATCTTCTTGGCATCAACTATTATCAGCCAAGAAGAGTGAAAGCGAAAGAGCATATGCCGCACCCTCAAGCACCATTTATGCCGAACCATTATTTTGATTCTTTTGAGATGCCGGGAAGAAAAATGAATGTGTATCGAGGCTGGGAAATCTATGAAAAGGGCATTTATGACATATTGAAAAAAGTCCAAACAGACTATGATAATATTGAATGTTTTATTTCTGAAAATGGCATGGGTGTCGAAGGAGAAGAGCGGTTTAAGGATGAAGAAGGAATGATTCATGACGATTACCGCATTGACTTTATTTCTGAGCATCTCAAATGGGTTCATCGAGCTATTCAAGAAGGAAGCAATGTGAAAGGCTATCATCTATGGACCTTTATGGACAACTGGTCCTGGTCGAATGCATATAAAAATCGTTATGGATTTGTCTCAGTCGATCTTCAAAAAGACGGGAAACGAACGATTAAGAAAAGCGGATACTGGTTTCAATCCGTTTCAAAGAATAACGGCTTTTAATCAAAATACTTGCTCTTTCCTTGAAAAGAGCAGGTATTTTTCTTATGTGACGGGAAGTGGATGAAACAAAAATGGCTGGCACCTTTTAAGCTCACATCCCTTAGTGTAAAATGAGAGGAAGGCTAAAAAACGCCATATTTCCATCTAGAATAAAGCGCTATGAAAAAACAAGTCAGTTGGTGGTGTGAGATGAAGAAGTATGAACTCATTTCAGAAGAAATCAGAAAACGAATAGGAACAGCATATTATCCAGAAGATCAACCCATTCCAGATGAAAACTCGCTTGCCGCCGAATTTCAATGCAGCAGAATGACAATGAAACGTGCGCTCGATCTTCTCGTTGCAGAAGGTCTGCTCTTTAGAAAAAGAGGCCACGGTACATTTATTGTAAAGGCAGCGCTCAATCAAGGGGCAATCAATGTATCAGGCCATGAAAATAAAGGGTTCACAAAAGTCATGGCAGATAAAAACGTCACGACTCAAATCATTCATTTTGATGTCCATTTTCCAAGCGAAGAGGTGGCAGCCCATCTATCTATTGACTCAACCACACCTATTTATGATATCATCCGGCTCCGTCTTGTGGATGAAGAGCCTTATGTATTAGAAAAAACGTTTATGCCTGTTAATCTCATTAAGGGCATAGATGAAGAAGTTCTACTGGGTTCTATCTATGGCTACATTTCAAATCAGCTTCATCTAAAAATAGCAGGAGCGCACAAGAAAATTAGAGCGGCTAAATCAGATCAGCTGGATCAGCAGTATTTAGGGTGTGACCCCACAGATCCTGTGCTTGAAGTCGAGCAGGTTGCTTATTTAAACGCAGGGCAGCCGTTTGAATATTCATTTAGCCATCATCGCTATGATAAATTTGACTTTTCAACGGTTGAAATAACGAAAACAGGACGTTAAAAAAAGAGCAGAACCCCCAAGGGAGACTGCTCTTTTTTCATATGATTTTATATATTCCACCAATGGTATCCATCTTTTTCTAGAAGCTCATCAGCTTCTTTCGGTCCCATAGAACCAGCAGGATAGTTTGGTTTTAATGTTTTGCTTTCTGCCCATTTCTCAGAAATCGGATCAACAAAGTTCCAAGAAAGTGCCACCTCGTCCCAGTGAGCAAAGTTTGTCGCATCGCCTAGCAAGCAGTCATGAATCAGCTTTTCATATGCTTCTGGTGTATTCATGATGTCGTTATAGTTTGTTTGGTAGTCGAGCTTAATCGGTTTCGCATACGTGCCGCCATCCAGCTTGCGAGCATTTAAGTGAAGGGTGATGCCTTCATCTGGCTGAATATGAATGACGAGTAAGTTTGGATGCATGGCATTCCCGTTTCCATAGTACAGGTTCATTGGAATGTCTTTAAATTGAACCACGATTTGAGTAGATTTCTTTTCTAACCGTTTTCCTGTCCGAATGTAAAATGGCACCCCGGCCCATCTAAAGTTATCAATCAGCAGTTTCCCTGCCACAAATGTTTCTGTGTTTGAGTTCGGGTCAACATTTTGCTCTTCCAGATAAGAAGGAACGACATTGCCATTCATCGTACCAGTATCATACTGACCGCGGACAAAGAATTGATCGACCTCATCTTTAGAGAAAGGACGAAGAGCGCGCAGTGCTTTCCGTTTTTCGCTGCGGATTTCCTCTGTATTCAGTTTAATTGGCGGCTCCATTGCTAAAAGGGCAACCATTTGAAGCATATGGTTTTGGACCATATCTCTTAGTGCACCAGAATTTTCGTAATATCGAGCCCGGTCTTCAACCCCTAAGGATTCACTGGATGTAATTTGAATGTTTGAAATATAGCGGTTTGTCCAAAGTGGTTCAAAGATGGCATTTGCAAATCGGATGACTTCAATGTTTTGAACCATTTGTTTACCAAGGTAGTGGTCAATACGATAAATTTGATCTTCTGTGAATGCATCACGAATTTCTTCATTTAATGTTTTGGCACTTGGCAGATCGTGCCCAAATGGCTTTTCAATGACAAGTCGTGACCAGCCGGTTGTTTCTGATACGCCCTCACTCTTTAGGAACTTCGCAATCGTTCCGAAAAATTCCGGTGCCATAGCTAAATAGAACATGCGGTTATTTGGGATACTGTACGTATCTTCAAGGCCTGTTAAAAGCGTGTTTAGCGATTGATAGGAAGCAGGGCTTGATACGTCAAAATCGTGATAATAGAAATGTGAAATGAATTCCTCTGTTTTCGCTTCTGCATCATCAGAAGAAACAGATTCCTTTACCACAGCTCTGAGGTCCTCATGAGACCACGGGCGGCGTCCAACTCCGACAACAGCGAATTGATCACCTAGCTTTCCGCTATGGTAAAGTCTATGTATAGAAGGGTAGAGCTTGCGTTTGGCAAGGTCTCCTGTTGCGCCAAAAATGACAATGACTGCTTTAGGGTTGTTAGTTTCTGTATTCACGAGAAGTACCTCACTTTATTCGTAGCATTGTTGTAAAAACCGAGAATGTATGTACATTTTCTTTATTTTAAAGCTTCATTGTTCGTAAAGCAAACATTTGATTCGACTTTTTCTGCTCTCGTTTCACTTTTTTCAATAATTCCGCTGAATTCACATTTACCTTGTCTTCATGTATTCTATATGAATGAAGATATTGTATACCGGCTTTAGGAGGAAAAGTAATGGAACTGCTCTTTTTAGGAACAGGTGCAGGCATACCTGCAAAAACAAGAAACGTCACTTGCACAGCGCTAAAGCTTTTAGAAGAAAGAAATGCAGTGTGGCTTTTTGATTGCGGAGAAGCAACGCAGCATCAAATCTTACATACAACGATTAAACCGAGAAAGATCGAGAAAATATTTATCACACATATGCACGGTGATCATGTATATGGTCTTCCGGGACTCCTTGGCAGCAGATCCTTTCAAGGCGGGGAGGATGAATTGACGATCTATGGACCAAAGGGCATCAAGGCCTTTGTGAATGCAGCACTTTCAGCTACACAAACGCATTTGACATATCCGCTGCATATCATAGAAATAGATGAAGGGATCGTCTTTGAAGATGATACCTTTCAAGTAGAAGCAAGAAGAGTCTCTCACGGGATTCCAGCTTACGGCTATCGGGTTGTGGAAAAAGATATGCCTGGTTCATTAAAAGCCGAAGACCTAAAAGAAATCGGTGTAAAACCTGGACCTTTGTATCAGAAGTTGAAAAATGGGGAAACCGTGACACTCGAAGATGGAAGAGCCATTGATGGAACCGATTATTTGGAACCCCCTAAAAAAGGGAGAATCGTTGCATTTTCAGGAGATACCCGTTTGTGCGAGAATATAACAAGGCTTGCCAAAAATGCGGATGTGTTAGTCCATGAAGCAACATTCGGTAAAGAAGATGCAGATTTAGCCTACAATTATTATCACAGTACAACAGAACAAGCAGCGAAAACAGCACAGGAAGCAGGCGCAAAAAGGCTCATTTTGACCCATATAAGTGCACGTTACCAAGGAGAAGAGGCACTGAAACAACTGTTGAAAGAAGCGCGCGATATATTCCCGCTGACAGAAGCTGCACATGATTTCTCTTCTTTCCCCATTGAACGCACCCTGTAAAAATTGGATGAATCGTCAAAAAAAGTTGTGTGATTTTTTTGATATTTATGATGACGCTCTTTTTCAGGTAGTGGTAAAATGGTGAAGAAAAAACAAATGACGAATTAAACTATGAAGAATACGGGAGGCACAATCAAAGATGAGCGGTTTTACAGCATTAAGTGAAGCAGAATTGAATGACCTATATGTGGCACTACAAAATGAGTATGAAACTTACAAAAGTAAAAACTTGCACTTAGACATGTCTAGAGGGAAGCCTTCACCAAAACAGCTCGATTTGTCTATGGGCATGCTCGATGTTGTGACATCAAAGGATGCAATGACAGCTGAAGATGGCACAGATGTGCGAAACTATGGCGGCTTGACAGGCCTTCCTGAAACGAAGACATTTTTTGCAGAAGTACTCAATTTAAAGCCAGAACAAATCATCATCGGCGGTAATTCTAGCCTGAATATGATGCATGATACCATTGCACGTGCGATGACTCACGGCGTATGTGACAGCAAAACTCCTTGGGGAGAGCTGCCAAAGGTAAAATTCCTTGCACCAAGCCCAGGGTATGACCGTCATTTTGCCATTTGTGAGCTATTTAACATAGAGATGATCACGGTCGATATGAAGGCTGATGGACCTGATATGGATCAGGTAGAAAAATTGGTCGCAGAAGATGAAGCGATTAAAGGCATTTGGTGTGTACCGAAATATAGCAATCCAGACGGCATTACGTATTCAGATGAAGTCGTTGACCGCCTAGCTTCAATGAAAACAAAAGCAGACGACTTCCGCATTTTTTGGGATGATGCATATGCGGTCCACCATCTAACGGATACACCTGATACGTTAAAAGATATTTTTCAAGCAATTGAAGAGGCAGGATACCCGAACCGTGTGTTTATGTTTGCGTCTACGTCTAAAATTACATTCCCAGGCTCAGGTGTTGCACTGATGGCGTCTAGCCCTGACAATGTGAGCTTCACTCAAAAGCAATTATCGATTCAAACGATCGGACCAGACAAAATCAATCAACTAAGACATCTTCGTTTCTTCCAAAATCCAGAAGGTTTGAAGGAACATATGAAAAAGCATGCGGCGATCATTAAGCCAAAATTTGACCTCGTTCTTTCCATTCTTGACGAAAAACTTGGCGGGAAAGACATCGCTGAATGGCACAAGCCAAATGGCGGATATTTCATTAGTTTAAATACACTTGATCATTGTGCAAAAGCTGTTGTGCAAAAAGCAAAAGAAGCAGGTGTCACAATGACAGGTGCAGGTGCAACATATCCATATGGAAAAGATCCGCTTGATCGCAACATTCGCATTGCACCAACATTCCCGGCTCTTGAAGAACTAGAGCAAGCGATTGACATCTTTACATTATGTGTTCAGCTTGTCAGCATTGAAAAGCTGCTTTCTGAAAAAAGTCAATCTGCTCCAACGGCATAAATAGAAGAAACTCCTTGACTCATAACGGGTCAAGGAGTTTTTTATTTTAATTAGCAGTTTGATAATAGGAGACAGGTTGTTTGGCTGCGCACCATACATCATAGATAGCAAGCTGTACAATATGCGGTTCATCATGATGAATATAGTGCGAGCTGTTTTGCGCCTGAATCCATCCGCTTTGGGATGACAAAGACAGCATGCGTTTATGAAGTCTGAGCCAAGCTTCATGAGCTGGGTGAAACAATCGGCTCTTACCTGATGAAATGACAAGAAGCGGCATCATTCCATAATGAGTTTGCTCCTCTTTCATTGTGCTTAACATTTGCTGAAAGTCCTCATGCGTACATTCTGCTGTAAACTGCGCCATATATGAAGTGCGTTCTTCCTTTGATAAAAGCGGCAGGATCATCTGCTCTTGCTCCTCGCTTGCTGGGTCTAACAGCACCATGCCAATGACATCATCTCCTCTGCGGCTTGCCCATAACCGGCTGACAAGAGAGCCAAATGAGTGAGCGACAATAAGAAATGGCGGCTGAATATTGGCTTCTTTCAGCAGCGCATCTAAATCATCAGCGAGGTCATGCAAGGTTCTTCCTTCACCGCTCTCACTGCTCTTTCCATTTCCTAAACGGTCGTATAAGAAAACCCCAAGCTCTGGGTCAATATCACGTGCCATATTCGACCACGTATCACTAGAAATGCCGTAGCCTGCTTCAAAGATAATCGTGGCTTGCCTTTTGCCTTGACGATGTTTTGTATAAAAGTGGTGTCCATCTATATGATACATTTTTTCAATCATTACCGAATTCATTCTTCCATCTCCTCTAAGCAGTTCTTTAGCTAAAAGACGGCACAAAAGGCAGATATGTTTCTCTTAAAAACAAAAAAGATGCCTATTTCGAAAAATAGACACCTTTTTTCCTAAGAGCTTTTACCAAGCGCGATCATATTGACGCGGGCTTTCGATGGATGTACGGAGTTCTTGAGCAGCTGTTTTTGGGAAGTATGGATCCCGTAAAAACTCTCTGCCAATAAAGATCAAATCCGCACGCTGATTTTGTAAAATCTCCTCTGCCTGTACACCAGATGTGATGAGACCGACAGCAGCTGTTTGAATGCCGGCACCTTCTTTTATTTTCTCTGCGAATGTGACTTGGTAGCCGGGGAATGTATTGATTTTCGCCTGTACGACAGCACCTGAGCTGACATCGATTAAGTCGACACCTTGCTCTTTGAGCCAAGTGGCAATCCCAATATAATCTGCAATATCAAGTCCTTTTGTCGTGTAATCAGAAGCCGACACACGGACAAATAAAGGTCCGTCCCATACGGTATTGACTGCATCTACGACTTCTCTTAAGAAACGATAACGGTTCTCTGGTGAACCGCCATAGTCGTCTGTTCGGTGGTTCGCCAGCGGTGAAAGAAATTCATTGATCAAATAGCCATGTGCACCATGAATTTCAATGATGTCAAAACCCGCTTTTTTTGCCCGTACAGCTGCATCCTGAAACGCCTGAACGGTATCTTTGATTTGGTCAACAGACATCTCGACAGGGGTTTTAGATGTTTCATCAAATGGGATGCTTGATGGTGCAAGAATGTCTCCATCAAGTTCAGCCTTACGTCCTGCATGGGCTAGCTGGATGGCTGTCTTCGTTCCGTATGCTTTGATTTGTTCGTTTAATGAAGCGAAACCTTCAATGTGCTCATCGCTCCAAATACCGAGGTCTTGATCACTAATTCTTCCCTCGGGAGATACAGCGCTGGCTTCCACCATGATGAGGCCAGCCTGACCTTGTGCACGGGAAATATAATGTGTGAAGTGGAAAGGCTGTAATTTCCCATCACGGTCATAGGATGAATACATACACATCGGGGACATCACGATGCGGTTTTTCAGTGTAACACCTTTTAATGTCCAAGGTGAAAAGAGTTTTGTTTCCAAATACCTTCGCCTCCTCATGGAATTGTATAGCCGATTATAACAGCCATTCAAACTTTCGTCATAAAAGGTGCTCAAAGAATATAGCTTTTATACACGTTTTTGTATAATGGAGAGATAGAGACATCAAAGGGGGAGAACGGATGAAATGGCAAAAAGAGAGTGAACGAAAGGAGCTCCTGACAGCTCTTATGCAGTATGAAAGCATATCAGGTACAACAGGAGAAGTCGCGTTAGCGGAATATTTATATTATTTGCTGAGGGAGCGGCCTTATTTTGAGCAGAACCCTGATCATTTGGCTTTGCATCCGATGAAAGATGGCCGGTATTATTTAACGGCACTTGTGAAGCGAAGTACGCTGCAGCGTACCGTGCTGCTTCTTAGTCACTTTGATGTAGTCGATACAGAAGATTACGGCGAATTTCAAAACATGGCATGCAAGCCTGAAGAGTTAATGACTTCCTTTTCGCAAAAAAGTGAGCTTCTTCCAAAGAGGGCAAGAGAGGACCTTGCTTCAGGCGATTGGCTGTTTGGAAGAGGGGCCATGGATATGAAAGCAGGTCTCACCGTACAGCTTTCTATGCTGGAAAGAGCGATGACAGAAACATTTGATGGAAATGTCCTGCTCGTCACAGTTCCTGATGAGGAAGTAAATTCACAAGGAATGCTTGAGGCTGTGCCGAAATTAAAAGAGCTTAAAGAAAAACATGACCTTGACTATACCGCGTGTTTAAACAGTGAGCCGATGTTTGAAAAGTATCCAGGGGATGAACATCATTATATGTATACAGGCAGTATAGGAAAGGTATTAGCCGGATTTTTCTGTAAAGGGATCGAAACGCATGTAGGAGAGCCTTTCTCAGGCTTAAATGCGAATTTTATGGTATCTGAACTAAACCGGCTGTTAGAGCTCAATAGTGACTATTGTGAGGAAGTAGATGGTGAAGTAACGCCGCCTCCAACGAACTTAATGCAAAAGGACTTGAAAGAAGCCTATTCCGTTCAAACACCTCACACAGCCGTATCTTTATTTAATGTGCTCATGATGAAACGTTCAAGTGAAGAACTGCACGGACTTCTCTATGAAACTGCGAAACAAGCAGCAGACCAAATCGAGGCAAATCTTCGGCAGAAAACAGCTGACTTTCAGCGCTTTAAACACTTTACACCAATAGACACTCAGGTGACGGTTCTCACATATCACGAGCTGTATCAAAAAGCCGCAGATCGATCTGGTGAACAGGAAGTCGAGCGCATTGTCAACTATGCATTCGCCAACCGAGGTGAACTTGGAGATCGTGATTTTTCAACGAAAATTGTCTCGGAGCTGACGACACTATGTAAGGAAGAAGGGCCGCTGATTGTTCTATTTTATAGTCCGCCATTTTACCCTTCGGTGTCCTCAACAGAAGATACGCATATTCAGAAGACATTCAAGAAGATTCAAAAAGAGGCAAAAGAGGTATATGGACTTGAAGTAGAGGAAGTGAAATATTTCCCGGGATTGTCTGATTTAAGTTACTTACAGCTCGAAAAGCAGGAAGTAGGTCATTATACAACCAATATGCCGCTTTACCAAAAAGGCTATTCTTTACCGCAAGGAGAAAAGGAAGCCCTTTACGTTCCAGTCATCAACGTAGGTCCACTAGGAAAGGACCCGCACAAATGGACAGAGCGGCTGCACGTCCCGTTCTCTTTTGGCATTTTGCCAGAATTATTAGAATCAACGATTCATGCTTTATTAGAGAAAAGTAAGTAGATGTAATGAAGAGCCCTATCTTAATGATAGGGCTTTTGGTTGTGAATGATCAGTCTATATTTTCATGGTTATACCAAAAGTTTCATACGTAAATTGTATATAAAACAATAGTCCTTACAAAAAATAGTGAAAATGATTGAAATATTCAGAAAAGTCTATTATAATCAATTATGTAATTAAGTTACAATTTATCTAATTAAAAGGAGGTGATGAAAATGAAGCGTAACGAGTGGATTGCAATCTAATGAATGGAATCAATACTTACTGAAAAGAGTGTTTCGCAGAGAAGTGATTTTCTTAGCTTCTCTGTGAATTTGTATGTGGGATAAAAATAGACGAGAGTTGGGTGAGAGAATTGTCAAATATGAAAAGTTATTATGATGAGCATCCGTCTTTATGGAATTTTCTTTATCCTTTTTTTGGCCAAGCGAGCCAAGAAGGAGCACAATCTCGTGTGACAGAATTCATTCAGAAAGAACGAACATTTCAAAAAGGGAAAAACGCTTTATATTTACATATCCCTTTCTGCGATACGATCTGTTCGTTTTGTCCTTTTATTAAATCTACGAAATATGAGCCCATTATCGGAAAGTATATAGATGCTTTAATCAATGAGATGCGTATCTTATCCCAATCCCCTAATATCCAAAAAATGACGTTTGATGTGGTGTTCGTTGGTGGAGGTACTCCTTCCATAATGCCCCCAGAACTAATCTATCGACTTTCGACCGCTATAAAAGAAAATTTCTCATTATCTGCTGATTATGAATGGACATTTGAATGTGAAGCAAAAACAGCTACACCAGAAAGAGTGGCTGCTATGGCTGAAGGTGGAGCCAACAGAGGGAGCTTTGGTGTCCAAACATTAAATGAACACTATCGGAAAATGTTCAACTTAACGGCTAGTTTTGATCAAATCTCTCAGACTGTGGACTTAATGAAACGTCATTTCCAATCTTATAACATTGATTTGCTTTATCAGCTGCCTGGACAAACGAAAGAAGAGATGATAGAGGACATAAATGGAGTGATGTCATTAGGAAGCACAAGTATTGATACGTATCCACTAGAATATATTGCTTGTTCGAAGGGATGGTTATCAAAAATTAACAAAGGCAAGGTGCCAATGCCGCCAAATCCTAAAGAAAAATTTGAGTTTAGTGATACATTATATCGTCATTTAAAAAAGAATGGCTGGCATCAAAATTATGTGTATACGTTTATGGCTCCAGAGCATCAGAATAAACGTTTTCAATATGGCGAAGTGATTTACGGGGGATATGAAGATCAATATATTGGTTTGGGAACAGGAGCGATCTCCTACATGCAAGGCATGATATGGTCAAATGAAGGAAATACGCAAAAGTATATCGAAAGCCTGACGAATCAAGAATTACCTATTGTTAAATCTAGAGAATATCATGCTTTTGATAGAAGACTCGTCTTCTTCCCTAAAACAATGAAAATAGAAAAAACGCATCTCAATCGAATGCCAAAGCGTGAGGAAATCTATCGTAAACTACAACTGCTCATAATGAAAGGAGTAGTTGAAGAAGCGGAGCAATATTTTGTAATCAAAGAAGAAGCGAAGCCATGGTATCCAGCGATCTTAGTTGATCTTATCCCAGAAAAAGAGAGAGAAAATTATGATCAAGCCGTGGAGTTTATGCAAAAAGAGTTAGGCTGGTACGAGTCGACTGAGGTGCTCCTCTAATGATTTCAAAGAAAGAAACGACATCGCTATTCAAAGATCAAAATTTTGTCTGTTTCTTTATTGGGCAAAACTTATCTGCTTTTGGAGATTGGTTTAGAACGATAGCGACGATTGGTTTAATTTATGAGCTTACTGGGAAAGCGACCCATCTAAGCATTCTATTTATTTGTTCCATGCTCCCTCTCATTTTAACATCTATGCTTTTGAGCCCAATTATAGATAAGTTTTCTTACAAAAAAGTTGTGATATTCGCAGATGTGGCACGTTTTATCATTGGACTGGGGTTTGTTTTAGTTGTCACAATGAATGTTACACCGTTTATCCTTTATTTATTATTAGCGTTAAATGGTGCTTTCTCTGGTATATATCTGCCTGCTCGTTCATCTATGATACCTGAAATCCTTGATAAGGAGCAGCTTTCTAAGGGGAATAGTATACTGGCCACATCTTTTAGCGCATCGATGCTCATTGCGACAGGATTAGGCGGGTTGGTGACAGAAATTTGGTCAATTTCCACAATTTATTTAGTAGATGCGCTGACATTTTTATTATCAGCTATGCTGTTAATTCCAATTAAAGCGAAAGAAGCATCGGAAAAAAAAGAGTATGTGTCATATGTTCAAAGTTTTAAAGAAGGAATTAAAGAAATCAAGGGATCACCCAAAATTCAAAGCGCCATATGGATATTGATGTCAAGAGAATTTGCTTTAAGCATCGTTTATGTTTTATTTAGTCTGTATATTTTAGAAGTGGCAAGAGAAGGGAATTTTGGCTTGGGGCTTGGTCATACAATTAGTGGACTAGGGCAAATTATCGGTGGATTTACACTTGCAGCGTACTTCAAAAAAGTGAAATTCTCCTTTCAATTTTATAAAAGGTGGTCTACATTAGCGGTTATATTGCTTGCGATATTACATGCATTGTCGTATCAACAAACGACTTTTATTGGATTTTTGATTGTTGTTTTATTAGCCAATCTATTATATAGCCCAATCGAAGTTTTGTATTCTACTAATATTATGACATATGCAAGCAGTCATTTAAGAGCCCGTGTGTTTTCAGCAGGTCTTGCATTATCACGCATATTTTATATTAGTGGGTTTATCCTCATGGCATTTATCGGAGATTTGATTCCTATACATGTCATCGCTATAGGGATGGCAGGGCTTGTGATAGTAGCAGGTTTGATGAACAGCTTACTGCTACTAAAAGGAAAGCATCAAGATAAATCAAAAGTAGAAATGCATTCACTGTAAAGGAGACGTTGATTGCGTAATGGAAACTGGGAAATTAACAAGAACAGACATCATCACATCGCTTCAGGAAAGTATGAGTGAACTAGAGAAGATAGTGAAGGCTTGTGATGATTACACACTGGATCAATCTTTGGGGGAGGGGAAGTGGTCAATCAAGCAGCTTGCCGGGCATTTGTATGACACAGAAGAAGTCTGGTCAGAGCGGATAGAGCAAGCGATATCAGATGATCACACGCCCTTTCAATCGTATGATCCTGAAATATACGTGAAAGAAAGAGCGTATGAATGGTATAACGCTGACGATATCAAAGCATTGATCAAACGGATGAAAGAGAGAAGAAACAACACGCTTCGGCTATTAGAAAAAGATATTTGGGAACAATCAGGCCTGCATCCGGAAGAAGGAGTGATGACCGTCCAAATATTAGCTGAAACTATCGCTTTACATGAACAACATCATCTGGATCAAATCAAAGCCATCATGTCAATGAGTGAATCACCTACATGAGGAGGTGCTAAAGTGAAGCATCAAGAATTATTAGTTGATGTGAATTTTTATCAGGCACGTGATTCTTTATTAGAACAAGCCATTTCTAGTAAAGAACAGAAAGAACCGAAGTGTGAATCACGCAATTCACACCCAGTGGCCAGCGAGAAAAAATAGAGGGTCATATGTGAAAAAGCACCTGTCATCAAAACAGGTGCTTTTCAATTTCATTTATACGTGCTTGCTGAAAACATTTCGTTTAATTCTGCTGCGCGTTTAGTAGCTGTTTTGACACAATCGACAACGGCTTCTTCAAATTGATAGGCAGCCAGTGTGTTCAGGCCGGCTTCTGTTGTACCGCCTTCACTTGTAATTTCTTTGCGCAGTTGGGCAGGCTCTTTTCCGCTGTCTTGAAGCATATTGGCGGCGCCTGCAATCATTTGGCAAATGAGTAATTTCGCAGTTGCTTGGTCCATTCCAAGTTCCGAAGCTCCTCGCTCCATTCCTTCAATCAAATGATAAATGAAGGCTGGGCCGCTGCCTGCGATGGCTGTCACAGCATTTAGCTGCGATTCATCTAATACTGTGACATGCCCGATTGTTTCAAACAGCTCGACGGCTGTTTTCTTTTGCTCCTCTGTCACTTCATGACTTACGGCAATACCTGTTGCTGACTGCTGAATCGCCGCTGATGTATTTGGCATCGCACGAACGACTGCTGTCTTTCCGCCAGCATAGTGTTGAATCGTTTCAATGGAAATACCAGCTAAAATAGAAATGATCAGCTGTCCATGTAAATGAGGCTGGACTTCAGAAATTCCGCTTTCTGCATCCTTCGGTTTTAAGGCAAAAACGAGAATATCCGCTTCTTCATAAATAAAGGACCGAGCGAAATCCGTTTTGACCCCATAACGTACCTGTAATTCTTCTAATCGTTTTTCATTCGTTTTGTTTGTAACAATGATATCTTCATTCGACATCATGCCGCTTTTTAATAAACCTTTGATCATAGACTCTGCCATTGAGCCTGCACCGATAAATCCAATTTTACTCATAAGCTGCTCCTCCTTGTAGAAAATAAAAAAACCTCTCGCCTGAAAAGGACGAAAGGTTTTTCGCGGTACCACCCTCAATTAGCATGCAAACCTGCATACTCAGCTCTAGTCCCTTAACGCGGGAAACGTTTAGGTTTGCCTAACAGCTCAAAGGGCAGGTTCAGCAAATAAGAGGATGGTGAAGTCTTTCAGCCGGCGGACCTCACTCTCTTGCATCGTTATTTTGCTTACTAATCCTTATCATCGCGCATCATATATTTGTTGTTCATTATGCAACGATGGACAAGTTTATGTCAATAGGGCAGTTTAAAAAATTGCCCATCTAAACCGCATGACAGTCTGCCTTTTGCAAGATACAATGAAGTATGAAGGCTTAAGTACCCACAATCATGAGTCAAAAAGCAGGAGATGACGTATAAAAGTGAAAGAAAACATCATTCAATTATCCATCCCGACGCCGTTTGCTGTTGGGGATGTGTATGCATATGTATTAAAAGGAGAGGCCGTCACCTTAGTAGATTGCGGGCCGATGACAGAAGAGGCAGAGCATGCTTTTGTCACGCAATTAAAGGAACATCGTTTATCGATAGACGATATTGATCAAGTGGTGCTGACCCATCATCATGCAGATCATGTCGGTCTGTTAAATCTGATGAAACCTCATGTCCGTGTGATCGGACACCAGCTAAATGAGCCGTATATTAGTCAGGATCCAGTCTTTAAGCAGCGCCAAGTGGACTTTATGATTCCTTTTTTTCAGCAGTTAGGTGTCCCGCTTCGGCAAAATGAGTGTGAAAAAATGGTGAAGCAATCTTATACATATTCTTGTACTTCACATGTAGATGAGATCATAAAAGAAGGTGATCGTTTAAGCGGGCATGAACACTTCTTTGTGATGGAAACACCCGGACACGCACAATCTCATCTTTCTTTTTTAGATGAAAGAACGGGGAATTTTATTGGCGGCGACCTGCTTTTGACGACCATTTCTTCAAATCCGTTAATGGAAGCACCGTATGTAGGCGAGGAACGTCAAAAATCACTGCTTCAATATAAAGCATCACTCAATCGGTTATTGCGTCTGCCAATCAAGACGATTTATCCAGGACACGGTCAGCTCATCACGTCCCACCATGAATTGATTGAAGAAAGATTTAAGAAACAAGAGAAACGAGCAAATACGATGTATCAGCTGCTTAAACAAAAAGAAATGACGGCCTTTCATCTTTGCCGCAAGCTATTTCCTGTGATGTATGAAGAGGCCTTGTTTTTAACGATGTCTGAGACAGTCGGTCAGCTGGATGTGCTCTTAGAGGCTGGGCAAATTGAAGAAATGCCAAAAGACGGAATCGTCTATTACAGAGCAAACTAAGGAGTGAAACGCATGGGGCGATTGACAGGAAAAAGGATTTGGATTACTGGCGCATCTGGGGGCATTGGTGAAAAAATGGCGTACTTGGCAGCAGAAGAAGGCGCAGAAGTCATTATTTCAGCAAGACGAGTGGAAAAGCTTACTAGTGTGAAAGAAAAAATTATGAGTGCTGGCGGGGTGTGTCACATCGCTCAGCTTGATGTCAGCCAGCTTGAGGACATTGATCGCGCGTATGAAGAAGTGGGGCCGGTCGATATTTTGGTCAACAATGCCGGCTTTGGCGTATTCGATCTCGTCGAAGATGCCTCCATAGAGGAAATGGTGTCGATGTTTGAGGTGAATGTGTTTGGCTTAATCGCCTGCACGAAAAAGGTCATCCCTGAGATGAAGCAAAGAGGGCAGGGACATATTATCAATATTGCATCTCAGGCAGGAAAGATTGCGACTCCCAAATCTGCTATTTATTCCGCATCAAAGCATGCCGTTCTTGGATTTTCAAACAGCCTCAGAATGGAGCTGGCAGACTCAGGCATTCACGTGACAACGGTCAATCCCGGACCGATCGCCACAGACTTCTTTACCATCGCTGACCGCAGCGGTGAATATGTGAAGAACGTTGATTTTATGATGCTGAGTGCGGACAAGGTGGCAGGGAAGGTCGTATCTGCCATGATGACGAAAAAGAGAGAGATTAATCTGCCCGGCTGGATGAACGCTGGCAGCAAATTGTATCAGTTATTCCCATTTTTATTTGAAAAAGCAGCACGAAAAGCGATGATGAAAAAGTAACAAAAAAGAAACCGGTTTTGAACTGGTTTCTTTTTTTGAGGTAAGGCTTCATTGTGACACTTTCTATATCCGTCTTGCCGCTTGCTGAAGCGGGTCCCATACACTGTTAAAAGGCGGTGCATAGCTAATATCTAAATCTTCAAGATCTGTTATGGTCAGCTCTTGGTAAAGGGCAGCCGCCACGATATCGATCCGTTTATCTACACCGTTTCTGCCGATGATTTGGGCACCAAGCAAGGTATGGTCATCGCTTCTGTAAATCAGTTTCACTTTCATTTTCTGCGCTTCTGGGTAATACTTCGCGTGATCTGTACTATCAATGGTGATGACGGAGAAAGGAATGTCTGCCTCTTTTGCTTCTTTTTCTGATAAGCCTGTTCGTCCCGCTGTCACGTCCATAAATTTCATGACGGCTGTTCCAGTCACGCCTTGAAATGCCCGGTTTGTTCCTGTCATATGAAATCCTGCGATTCTCCCTTGTTTATTCGCAGTTGTGCCAAGCGGAATATAATCCAGTGATTTTTTGATGCGGTGATAGGTTGCTGCGCAATCACCGGCAGCATAAATGTCTTTTATATTGGTTTGCATGTATTCATTTACTGCAATAGCGCCATTTTGAAGACGCTTGATTCCGGTATGATGTAAAAAGGAGGTTTGCGGAGTGACACCGATGGCCATGATGACCATATCTGTTTGAATGGTTTGTTTGTCTGTGATAACAGCTGTGACATGTGACTTGCCTTCTAATTGCTGTACCGTTTCTCCGAGCGATACGTGAATGCCCTTGGCGTCAGCCTCTTCTTTAAGGTGTTTTGCCATATCGGAGTCAAAGCCCGGGCCGAGTGCTGCTCCCCGCTGAATGATATGTACGTTTTTTCCGAGCGCTTTTAAATTTTCAGCCATTTCAAGACCGATATATCCACCGCCAATGATCGTGACATGTGTGACGTCCTTTTTTAAATGGTCTAAAATGGACAGCGCATGCGGGATGGTTTTTAATACGTGTACGCCTTCTAATGGCTGACTGTCTAAATCCAGTGTGACAGGGCTTGCTCCTGTCGCAATTAAGAGGCGGTCATAGCTTTCTGTAAAGGGTTCTTTTGTTTTCGTATGATGACCCGACACTGTTTTTTGCTCTGGGTCAATAGAGGTCACTTCGTGTAAGCATCTGGCGTCAATTCCATATTTCTCGCGAAAGGTTTCAGCACTGCGTGCGATCAGCTTTCTGTGATGATCAATGAGACCGCCGATCAAATAGGGGAGTCCGCACTGTCCATATGAGAAAATCTCTCCTTTTTCAAAAGCAACAATGTGTGCATCTGGATCCTCTCTATATATTTGCATAGCGCAGCTCATTCCTGCTGCGTCTCCGCCAATCATCACATATTTCATTTGGTTTGCTCCCTTCTATCTATCGTACTGAATACTCTTATTTACCCTCATATTCCTTTTTTTAATGCTTTTTTTTGCAAAAGAAGTAAACTTTCGTTGAAAAATAAAGACAGCGCCTTCATTTTAAGCTACAATCGGATTATCGTCTTTTTGGGTTACGAGTTTAGTGAAGATTGGTGGGAAAGACTTTGAGTGACACGAGACTAGATTTTAATACGCTATACACGCGCCATACGAGAGAGGCTTGGGCAGCTCTTGGAGAATATATGCCGGTATCTGTTTCAGAAGAGGAAGCGAGAGCGCTGCAAGGGTTAAATGACTATTTATCGCTGGAAGAAGTTCGAGATATTTACATACCGCTTATTCGTTTTTTGACATTACATGTCTTTGCAGAAAAACAAAAAAACCAGCATGTGAATGCCTTTTTAAACTACCCGCACCATGCCAAAATTCCCTTTTTAATTGGGATTGCTGGAAGTGTAGCTGTCGGGAAAAGCACAACGGCTCGTATCATTGAAACGCTTTTATCGAGGCTTGGAGATGGGCTGAAGGTGAGTCTTGTGACAACAGATGGCTTTTTATATCCTCAAAAAGAATTAAAGGATCGAGGGCTGATGGAAAAGAAGGGCTTCCCGGAAAGCTATGATGTCAAAGCCCTGCTGTCTTTTTTGAATGAATTAAAATCAGGTAAACAAACTGTGCATGCCCCGGTATATTCGCATCTGACCTATGACCGGCTAGAAGGGGTGTATGAAACAGTAGAGGATGCGGATATTGTCATTATTGAAGGAATCAATGTGCTCCAATCACCAGCGCTGGATGATCTGAAGGATGAACCGCGTGTGTTTGTATCAGATTTCTTTGATTTTTCGATTTATGTAGACGCCGCTGAAACGCAAATTCAATCATGGTATAAAGAACGATTTCGTTTGCTCAGGGAAACAGCCTTCCAAGACCCTGAATCCTTCTTTCATCAATATAAAGATTTGACGGATGAAGAGGCAGATCAAATGGCAAGCACCATTTGGAATACCGTGAACCGCCCAAATTTATATCAAAATATTTTACCGACAAAATATCGGGCTGATCTCATTTTGAAAAAAGGGGATCAGCACAAGGTGGAAGAGATCGCCATCCGCCGGGTATAAAGAAAAAACCGCTCAAACGAAAGAGCGGTTTTTTTAATGATCTCCACTTACTTTAACAGCTATGGCTGCTGCCGATCGCTTTTTTAGACGGTAATATCCAATGAGTAAAAATGGAACGCCTGCGATGGTGATCATTGACAAGACCGTAAAAATGGAGAGGGGATGGGCTGCGCCAAAATAGTCAATGCACAGTCCGCCGACAAATGGTCCGATGACGCTGCCGAGCTGAGAAAATCCCATCGCCCCAAAGTACGATCCCTTCACTTCAGGCTTTGCAATATTGTCTACAAAAAGATCCATCATCGCAAACAGCAGAACCTCCCCAATCGTAAACACGACAATGATGAAAGCAAGCATGCCGAGACTCTGTGAAAAAGCAATGGCAAACAAACTGCCGGCAAGAAGAATATTCCCGGTGGTCAGCGACAAAATGGTGGAGTAGCGCTTCGCAATCATGATGAGCGGATATTGTACAACAATGACAACCACTGCATTTAAAGATAAAAGATATCCAAACAGTTTAGGACCATCCTCAATCATAGGTGACGCTGATAAGTATTGAGGCAGCGTTGAGCTTAAATGCGAATACCCGAACGAACATAAGGTAACGCCGATGAGGATGATGCTAAAGACCGTATCTTTTTGGATAATGGAAAGGGCTTTTTTGACGCTGATTTGTTTCGTACTTTCTGGAGCAGCAACTGGATGCTTCTGAAATTGCCAGGCCAGTGTTAATCCATATAACAAATAAATGAAGGCAGCGACAAGAAATGGAAATGTTGTTTTCGATGATCCTAGATATAAGCCAAGCAGCGGGCCGAAGATCACCCCGATATTAATGGCCGTATACCGTAAATTAAAAACAAACAACCGAATACTTGATGGGGTGACATCGGATAAGAGTGCCTTAGACGTCGGTTCAAACAGTGCCCGGCACAGTCCATTTAAAGCGTTCATGAGAAAGAAGACCCAAATGGCATCTGCAAACGCAAAGCCAACAAAGACAAGTGTCCAGCCGAAGATGGATAGAAGCATGACCTTTTTCCTGCCGATTCGGTCAGAAACATAGCCGCCGTAAAAACTCGCCACGATCCCAATAAGGGAGCTGACGGCAATGATTAACCCAGCTGAAGAAGCTGAAGCCCCTTTGACTTGTGTCAAATAAACGGCCAAAAAAGGAATGCTCATGGACGTCGCCATTCGGCCGAATATGGTGCCGATGATGATCGTCCAACTAAGTGGATGTAAAGTACGTAAGTTATTTTTCATGCTGTTTCTCCCCTGAGTGTTAAGATGTTCCAATCATACATGAAAAATTGTGCAAATTAAATACACAATTTGATGGAGGAGACATCCGCCATAGGACAGAGGAGCCCCAAATAGCTCGCAAATTTGGAGAGCATGTTTTTTTCTGCCGATGCTTCTATGTCTTTTAGTATGCTGATTCGTACGATCACTTAAAGACAATTTAATCAAGATCAATCGCGACAATTTGCTGCAAGGACAGGTGGAGAACATCTTCATCATTGACGATTTTTATGCGCCGGGTTTCATAATGAATGGCTTTCACCCAGCCCCAAAACTGCTGTTTCATACCTGCCGCAGCATATGTCACGCAAATCGCTTGGTCCTCTGTAATCGACTGTGTGATCAAAAAATTCATTTCCTCTAGCTGATCAGTACTCAGCGGAGGAGGCGTGTATTCTTTTTTCTTCCGTTTTTGAGCAAGCAGCTGTTCACGGTGCTCTGGGAGCATCATTCGGCTTGATTCCCACATGATGTTGTATCCAGGTGTTAATTTATTGGGATTCATGGCTGTTCGCCTCCGTTATTTGTAATGTCCACCAATTTTTTCGGCGCGGTGATACGCCTGCCCTGCGCTTGTTAGTGACGAAGCGTGCAAGAGTGCAGCAGGTCCATACTTCATATGGATCGCATCAAATACTTTGCTGAGTCTGTCTTTTTTTAAATGGTGATCAAATAAACTCAGCTGATATTGGCTGTCAGGCTGCAGCTGCGAGAGAGTAATACCTACACTGCGAATGGGCTGGCCGTCCCAGTGCTGCTGGCATAGCTGAATAGCTGCTTCTGCAATATCTGTCCCGTACTGTGTGGGTGAATGGAGCTTGATTTGTCGATGAAATCCAGTCGGATGAGAAAAATCAGCGCCTCTTACGCCAACAGACACCGTTTGCCCAACATAATGCTTAAAGCGCGCACGTCTTGCCACTTCTTCACTCAATTCAAGAAGGGCGACTTTGATGTCCTCAAAGGACGCATAATCATGGGGAAGGGTCATATGATGCCCAACCGCTTTTTGCTGATCATGTGTGTGAAGAGTGACCGGGGAAGGGTCGTGTCCTAAAGCAGTTCGCTGCAGAAGCTCCCCGTTGATTCCCCAGCGTTTTTTTAGCCGGTCTAACGGATAAGCAGCAAGTGTCCCGATGGTACTGATGCCCATTCGTTTTAAGTGGTGCTCCATCCGTTTGCCGACACCAAATAATTTTCCAACCGGAAGCGGCCATAAATCAGCCGCAACCCGGTCTGCACGAAGTTCATAGATGCCAGATGTGTTTTTTTTAGCAAAATGGTCACAGGCCATTTTAGCGAGCACTTTATTAGGACCAATACCAACACGTGCGTAAATGCCCGTCTGGTTCATAATGGTCGTTTGTATATTTTGAGCGATCTCGCGGGGTGAACCGAGTAGTGTCACACTCCCCGTAATATCGAGAAACTGTTCATCAATTGAATAGGGTTCGACAAGATCTGTGTATTGTTCCAGCAGTTCTGTCATCATGACAGAGACATCAAGGTAGCGCTGCATACGTGGACGTACAACGACGGCTTCAGGGCATTTCTCCTTTGCTTCCCATAATCTTGATGCATTTTGTACGCCCCGTTTTTTAGCGAGCGGGCAGGCCGCAAGTACGACCCCGCTCCGCCGCTCGGGATCTCCTGAAACGATGAGCGGCACATCCTTCAAATGGGGAGCCTCCACTTTTTCGACTGACGCATAAAACGACTGCATATCCACAAGCAGAATGGCTCGTTCATTCATGATTTTCACCTCTTAGAACGTATGTTCTGTATACATTTTAACCGGCAGAAGGTGAAATTGATACTGGTAAATCATTCAAAGAGAAGAGTGTAAATCCATACAAAAAAGACGAAGTGTCTCCACTTCGTCTCATCTGGGTAAAATGAGTCATTTTAAGCATGTGCCAAGTTGTTGGATGTTTGGAGCGGCTCAGAACGCAAACGATAGGCCGTTAGTTTTTTCTTAGGCTTATGGGTAAACTGCCGCACCACATCCACGTGGTCATCGTAATGATACAGATAAAGGGTTACATCATGCTTGCCAAGCTTTGTTTGCATGGTAAGCGGCGCCGGTCCTTCCTGTGGATGAAGAAAACGCTCTTCATCACCAGGGTAAATATAGTAGCGTTCAATAAAGATCGCATCATTAAAATGTTGAATAATTTCAGATGTTTGCTGATCATCGAGTGGACGTCCTTGAAACGTCATCGTTGTTTGATCACTTGTTACTTTTGCATGCACCGCATAACGACTAAAAAGGCGTTCAACAACACCCGAAGGCAGCGAAGTGACAAGCAACTTTAAAAGACTAAACACAACAAGTGAAGTAACAATCCAAACCAATATCATCATCTCCAATAAACGTTTGTTCCATTTCCTATATGATCCATCTTAACATAACAAAAGAATAAAACTTTCGCACAAAAAGTGAACTTTTTGAAATAAGTGTGAAGATTTAAAAGGAGATGACAGCGAAAGAACGAAGAACCAACAAAGCTGAAAGGAAAAAAGGCTGATACATCACCTTTACAAACAATTGATCAGACAGGTAGACTATTGAAACAGTTGATTTTTTGTGAAAAAAGAGCGGTACAGCTAAAAATGAAAAGGGGCGAGGTCATCATGATACGTCAAGTAAAACCGTCAGATTTTTATGCGGTCACATCAGTCATTCAAAGCTGGTGGGGAGGCAGAGATTTGCGCGCAAAATTGCCAAAGCTATTTTTCGAACATTTTCAGCAAACAAGTTTTGTTGTTGTTGAAAAAGGTGAACTGATCGGCTTTTTAGTCGGTTTTTTATCGCAATCACATTCAGATGAAGCGTATATTCACTTTGTCGGGGTACATCCAGACCACCGGAAATTAAAGATTGGCAAAATTCTCTATCAAGCGTTTTATGAAGCGGCTGAAAAGGAAGGAAGAACGACGATTAAGGCCATCACAGCTCCTGTCAATAAAGTCTCGATTGCTTACCATACAAAGCTCGGTTTTCAGATAGAAAAGGGAGATAAAACAGTGGATGGCATTTCAGTTTTTTCAGATTACGACGGCATTCATGAAGACCGGGTGCTATTTGTGAAAAAGCTGGAGGCGAAAGCATGATCATCAGACTGGATCAAAAAAATAAAGAAATAGCAAAAGAGCTGTTACATATACAATTAGCCGCATATCAGCGGGAGGCAGAACAAATTGGCTATCAAGATTTACCGCCCTTAAAAGAAACGGTTAAAGACATAATAGAAACAGATGAGATTTTCATAGGATTTGAAAAAGAGGGGCATTTGTTAGGGATCGCTTCATATGAACTACATGACGATCGGATCATCCTCAGCCGGTTAGCTGTGCACCCACATCATGTCAATCAAGGAATCGGGACAGCGCTCCTGCAATCCATTATCCAGCATCAAAAAACAATCGAGCTCACAACAGCAGAGGCAAATACACCAGCAATCAAGCTTTATGAAAAATTAGGGTTTAAACAGAAGGCCCGTTTGCAGGTGGAAAACAATCTGATGTTAACAAAGATGGAACGTTTGATGCTTCGAAAGGTGGAAGTGATTGAATACCAATCGAGCTGGCCAAAACAATTTCAAGATGAGCATGACAAGCTGAAAAAGATAGTTGGCGACAACTGGGTATATGGCCACCATATTGGCAGTACGTCAGTCATAGGAATGGCGGCTAAGCCAATTATTGATATCTTGCTAGAGGTGAAGCATATCAGCAGCTTAGATGAGTGTAACCATCTGTTTCGCCAGCTTGGATATGAACCGCTCGGAGAAAATGGACTCAAGGGAAGACGTTTTTTTAGAAAAGGCGGCTTGAACCGAACACATCACGTTCACGCCTATGAAGCCGGACATGATGATGTAAAAAGGCATTTGGTGTTCCGAGATTATTTAAAAGCTGCACCTGACCGTGCCAAAGTCTATGCAGATAAAAAGCGTCAATTGGCAAAAGCCTATCCTGAAGATATGGCAAGTTATATCAAAGGAAAAGATGAGCTCATTAAAGAAATTGAACAAGAAGCGTACAATTGGTCAGACCAGTTAAAGACAAATGATCAGACATAAGAGCTGACAGGGCGTGAACATGTTTAATTGATGACTGATATGTTACAATGTAACAATCAACGAAAAAAGGATGTTCGGCATGTATATTCATATAACAGAACCAGCAGCAGCGTTCCTTACAAAACAACAAGCAGGGCATGAAACAAAAGAACTGCTCCTTCGATATGATTCAGATGGGTGCGGCTGTGCGGTAAGCGGTGTCCCAATGATTTGGCTCACAGGCGAAAGAACAGGCGAATGGGAAGAACTCAAGCATAATCAGCTCTTTAAGCTGTACATACACACAGCACAAAAGGTCTTTTTTGACGAGGAAATGACGATTGATTTTAACGAAAAAGCCAACACACTCATGTTGAAAAGTCCTCAACAAATACTCAGCCCGAGAATGGGTATACTTGTAAAGTAAGGTGGAAATGTAGTGGATCAAAAGCTAAAAGCAATACAAAATACGGCACAAAATAAAACATGGGTGTCGTTTTTAAATAACAATCATCCCTATAGCCTTTTGCACTGGTCAATAGGTGGAATGGATTCGGTGAAAAAGGACGTTTGGCTTCTTCAAGATGAAGTCACATTTGAAACAGAAGAATTTCCAACGCTCGATTTAGCTGTCAATTGGATCAAAGAGAATATGGACCAAGTAACAGATGTATTATAAAAGCCCTTTTTCGAAAGGGTTTTTTTCGTGCGTTCATCATCTCATCACACCGCATGGCTGTCTAATCCGGAAAATGAGCTTTTGGGAACGGAAAAACCTGTTTTTCAACAAACAATTCGACAAAATGAGCAAGCTGGAAATAAAAAAATAATGGCTGTAAATGCCGAAAAATAGGCATTTGCAGCGTTTATTGCGGGATACCGAAAACTTTGCGAAAAATGACTTTTCATATTTCTTCCATTCGAGGAAATGTGATAGAATACAACATGTATCGTATATGAGAAGGGAGGTGCTAAAGTGAATTGAAGCTCAAGCTGTCATCGCCTCAGGTTGGAATCAAAATAAACGAATGGTATAGGCAGATTTGCGGATTTCATGTGATGAAAGCAGAGAAGCTGAAGGCGGAGATCGAGCAGGAAATCCTGGAGATGGAGCAGGATCAAAACTTATTATTGTTTTACCAGCTGATGGATTTTCGCCACAAGGTGATGCTTGAATATTTTGAACCGGCAAAGAAAGCCTCGAATGATGAAGAGATTAAGAATTTGCTAGAAACGATTGAACATTCACAAACGAAATTAACGGATATGCTTGAATACTATGTTCATTTTTTCACAGGAATGTTTGAATTTGAACAGAGAAACTATTTAAGTGCCATTGCTTATTACCGCTCAGCAGAAAAAAAGCTCAATCTCATATCAGATGATATAGAAAGAGCAGAATTTTACTTTAAATTAGCAGAAATTTACTACCACATGAAACAAACCCACTTTTCGATGCACTATGCCTTGCAAGCGTTAGATACGTATTCTGCCTACAGAACGTACACGCTGAGAATCATCCACTGTGAATTTGTCATTGGTGCAAACTATGATGATTTGAAATGCTATGAACATGCATTGCCCTACTTTAAAAATGCTCTAAAGCGAGCACGCTCAATTGGAAACCCTCGAGTCATAGGTTCGGCCCTTTTCAACTTAGGTAACTGTTATTATCAAATGAACGATCTTGCGGAAGCAAGGCGTTATCTGAAAGACTCTATTGAAGTGTTTGAAAAGGAGAATTTAACCCATCTTAATCGCTCTCTAGACCCACTATTTATGCTGACACAAATCCTGTTTAAACAAAAACAAATAGAAGAGTCATTAACCCTCTATCAACAAGGTATTATAAAGGCCTGTGAATTAGAAGATGAAATTTACATCTGCAAATTTCAATTCTTAAAAGCATTGTACGTTGATGCAGACATAACAATCATAGACGATACATTAGACCTGCTCGAGGACAAGCGCTTATACCCAGATATTGAGGAATTGGCACTTGATGCGGCTCATTATTACAATGAGCTTGGACTGTTTGAAGTATCTACCCAGTTTTACGAAAGGAAAATTCAAGCCATATCAAAAATTCAAAATGGGGGTCATTTATATGAAAACGAGTTTGATAGTTCTTTTATTGGCAGCAACTGCAGGATTATCGGTCATGAGTCAGCAGCAATCGGAAGAGAGCCATATGGAGCTTGCGGGCAGACACCATACAACAGTGGTGACTATCGCATAAGTTAGCTCAAAAAGAGGGGACGAACTGCTGTTCATTCTCCTCTTTTATTTTCATTCAATTCAAATCTTTGAAGAAATGCTTGAATTTCTTGCTCATAAGCTTCCTTATTTTCGCTAAAAGACATTGCATGCGCACCGTGTGGCGCAATAAATAACTGTTTGTCACCCTTTTTTCGTGTATATAACTGCTGACTTTGCTCACAGGGGATATAGTCGTCATGGCGGCTATGAATAAAAAGTACAGGTTCTTTCACCTGATCGATCACATCAAGAGGGGAAACTTGCCGGATGCGGTATCCGTCCCGCCATTTTAACACTTGATCACTTAGTGGAAGAATCCATTTTCCTGAAAGGCGAAAATCTGTTTTTAATCGATACAGAAGCTGGTCCTCAAAAGAAGCAAAAGGGCAGTCTGCTATGTAGAAATTGGCGTTTGCTTCCGGCTTTGCGGCATATAACAAGGTCGTGACTGCGCCCATTGATTCTCCGTGTATCCCAATGATGGCACTTTCTCCGAGTTTTTGTCTGAGCCACTTTACGATCTTTGCTAGATCTTCTTTTTCATAATATCCATAACTTGTGGTTTTCCCGCCGCTCATTCCATGTCTTCTATGATCATAAAGCATCACATTCCATCCGAGCTTTTGGAATAATTTCATATACTTAACGGAGTTAATCAAACTGACTGTAACACCGTGGCAAAGGACGATTGTGCGTGTTGTATGGGGATACGGCACAAAATAGCCATGGAGATCATAACCAAATGCTGAAGGAATACACACTTTCTCTTTTTTGAGCTGTTGAAATTCCTCGTGGTGATAATGGCCTCCATCTGATTCTCGTTTGATGAGCTCTTCATCCGTTAATTTTCGAATATACATCATTTTATTGGTGAAAAAAATACCGATTGCAGCGAGTGGACATAATATGAAGGCAAATATAGCGATCCATTTCTTCATCTAGCCGATTCTTCCTTTCCAGGTTTTTTCTATGACGATCATACCACATCTTGGGAGATTGGCGTGCCTCTTGCTCAGAAAATAAAACGGATGATACACTAAATCAAAAGGAGAGAGGCACAATGAAAAAGGCCAAACAAGATCAAGCGAAATTAAAGGACGGCATAAACGATGATGTCAAACAGCAGCTTCTTCAAATGAAGCAGAACCTTGCCGTCGAGACAGAAAAAAGAGAAGAACAAAAACGACAAGACCTCCTTCGGCAGCAGAAAGAAAAAGAAAAAAACAAAAGCTTTTCAGAGCTGCTAGATGAAAGCCATTTAGACTGGAGAAAGTATAAAAGCTAAAAAAGGGAGCAATGATGCTCCTTTTTTTCATGTCATCATCATTGAGATAGATCCACAGAGAATAAACATAGGTCCATAAAGAGAAAAGCATTTCTGCCCCCTTCATATCACTTCATTCCAGAATCGTGACAGTATGATATTTACAGTCAAACGAAACGAAATCCCATAACTTGTGTTTAAGATAGAAGTAAAAAGGTGAGTAATGAATTATTTAAATTCCTTTTTATTGAAAATATGGTTATTAATACCCTTTTGATAGAGGATCATTCTCCTTATAATGAAGGTGTATTACAAAATTTGGGAATGGAGATGATTCACATGAAATTGAGAAAAACAATGGCTGGAGTCGCTTTATCTTTAGGATTGCTTTTACCTGTTTCTGGACAAGCTCTTGCTACAAATGATTTAACGAATGCGGATTTAAGTACAAAGGCTACTTCAATTGTTGATTGTTCTGTAACCCCTTTTAAAGGCGCAAGTAATCGACTATGTATGTATTCAGATAATGGTTCTTTTGCAAATAGTTTCAGTCGCTTTGGTACTACATTTTATCTTAAAGGCAAATCTGGAAATTATGCATATTATGAAAGTGCAAGATAAGGACAACGGGGCTTTTAGCCCCTCCTCATTTTTAATAGAGAAACACTAGCATCATACATACGCTAAAATAAAAAGATTGTAGAAAAACATGAGTTCTTCTACAATCTGAGAGATCACATCATGTGATCTTTTTTGTTATTTGAACCGGTGCGTTTCATACACAGATGGTTTTGTATAGTAAGTTAATGCTTTGACTTCTTGGTCACTTAATGAACGTGCATTTGCTGCTGCTATATTTTCTTTTAACTGATCCACTGAGCTTGCCCCAAATACAACGGAACTGACCGCAGAATGTTTCAGTATATACTGAATGGACAGTTCAGTGAGTGATAGGTCATAAGCGACTTTCTTTAAAGAAGGAATGATCTGCTGAAGCTCTTCAAATGAATATTGAAGATAGCCGTTTTTTTGAATCGCTGCACTTGCTTGAGAAAGTGGCTTTTCAGTTAATAATCCTTTCGCTAAAGGACCTCTTGCGACGACACTAATGCTTTGTTCTTCAAGTAGAGAGAACCATTCTTCTGGGCGGCGGTCGAGTAAACTATATTGCATCATCACGCTTACGATATTGGACTTTTTGGCATATTCTTTAATGACATTTGGACGGATAGATGAAATGCCATAATAGCGAATTACGCCTTCCTCTACCAATTCTTCAAAAGCCTCAATCGTTTCATCAATGGGGTCATCAATCGTGCCTCCGTGCAATTGATATAAATCAATATAATCTGTTTGAAGCCGCTTGAGGCTTTGTTTTACTGCTTCCTTTATGTACGCTTTTGAAGGGTCCCAGTCCCAGCCTGGTTTGCCTTTTTCAAAGCGGTTGCCGCCTTTTGTCGCCAAAATCAAATCCTGCCGTCTGTTTTTAATGGCTTCCCCGACAATTTCCTCATTTGTCCCAAAATCATATAAATCGGCTGTATCCAGATAGTTAATTCCGAGATCAATGGCCTCATCTAATAAAGAGAGCGCTTTTTCTTTTTCAGTCCCAAGAGACATGCATCCTAGTGCCGCCTCGCTCACTAAGAGATCTGAGGTGCCAATTCGTCTTTTTTTCAATTCCATCACACTCCTATCCCTTCACATTAAGTGAAAAAAATCAGGAATTCAAGCTAGGTGATTTCAAATGGCGCATTGAAGCAAGCGTTTCGCTTTTCGCTTCTCTTAAATCATCTATGTTAAAATAAATGAAGTAAAAAGTGAAAGTAGAACGAGGAGCTGACAAAATTGAAGGACTTTGAAGAAAAAACATTATCGTCGAAAGAATTATACAACGGAAAAATCATTGATTTGGTTCTTGAAGATGTAGAATTGCCTAACGGAAAACAAGGCAAACGCGAAATCATTAAACATCCTGGTGCAGTAGCCGTCATTGCACGTACAGCCGAAAATAAAATCATCTTGGTCAAACAATACCGTAAAGCACTAGAGAGAGCCATCGTTGAAATTCCAGCCGGAAAACTAGAAAAAGGGGAAGAGCCGGCACATACAGCATTAAGAGAATTAGAAGAAGAAACAGGATATACAACCCAGCAGCTTCAAAAGCTGACGGCCTTTTATACATCACCTGGTTTTGCAGATGAAATTGTTCACATCTATCTAGCAGATCAGCTAGTTCCGCTTGAAGAAAAAAGAGAGCTGGATGAAGATGAATTTGTCGAAGTAATGGAAGTTTCATTAGAAGAAGCTCTGCACCTCATTGAAAAGCAGCATATTTATGATGCAAAAACAGCCTATGCCATTCAGTACTTACAACTGCAAGAGGTACTTGAGTCAACAAAATGAAGGAATTTTTTGCAGACATCCATATCCATATTGGCAGAACAAGAACAGGCAGAGCTGTCAAAATTACAGGTGCAAGGTCACTGACAATTGATCAAATTCTTATTGAAGCAGCAGAAAGTAAAGGGATGGGGATGATTGGTGTGATTGATGCACAATCTCCAGAAGTCCTAGAAGAATTAATAGAAGGTGTAGAGGAAGGCAGGTACACGGAACTAAATGACGGCGGTTTATCATTTGGACAGACAGTGCTGCTTTTAGGCAGTGAATTAGAAATCAATGATGACCATTCAAAGGGTCCGATTCATGTGCTGGCATTTATGCCCACACTACACAAAATGTCTGAGTTTTCCGCATGGCTTTCGCTTCATATGAAAAATGTGCATTTGAGTTCACAGCGCCTCTATGTTGATGGGAAAACACTTCAGCGCAAGGTTAAGGAGCTGGGAGGATTGTTTATTCCTGCTCATATATTCACGCCTCATAAAAGTCTATACGGCAAAGGGGTCAACACTTCTTTAACTGAAGTATTTGATCCTGACCTTATTGATGCTGTTGAGCTTGGTCTTAGCTGTGATACGTCAATGGCGTCCCAGCTGAGTGAGCTGAACCGGTATCCTTTTTTAACGAATTCAGATGCTCATTCTTTAGGAAAAATCGCGCGGGAATATACAAAAATCAAAATGGATCATGCCTCTTTTGCCGAATTCAAGCTAGCTCTTGAAGAAAAAGATGGCAGAGCCGTCACAGGAAATTATGGACTTGCTCCGCGGCTTGGGAAGTATTATCATACGACCTGCGAGAAATGCGGGGTTAGACCTCACGCACCAGATCAAGAAGAGTGCCATGTATGCGGACATACACGGATGACAAAAGGAGTAAGTGAACGTTTAAAAGAGCTTGCTGACCAAGAAAGTGAAAAAGGAACGAGACCTCCTTATGTTCATCAGCTCCCGCTTCAGTTTATTCCGGGTGTTGGACCTAAAACGCTGGAGAAGCTTAAAGCCGTGTTTCACACAGAGATGAATATTCTACATCAAGCAACAGAACAAGAACTAAAAGCCGTTCTGCCAGAAAAGACAGCGGGCTACATCATCAAAGCAAGGAAGGGCGAAGTCGGACTGATCGCTGGTGGAGGCGGAGTGTACGGTAAGGTGGATATCAATCATGAGTCACATTAAATGGACATGTCAAACGTTTGAACAATTGTCAAAAGAGGATCTTTACTTGATTCTTATGGAAAGAGTCAACGTGTTTGTTGTAGAACAAACATGCCCTTACCCTGAAATTGATCACCGGGACCAAGATGCGCTTCATCTCATCGCAAAAGAGAACGGCACGATTGTGGCTTATTGCCGAATTTTCCAAAACGGGATCATGTACAAGGAGGCGTCCATCGGCCGCGTGCTTGTGACGCAGGCCGGGCGGAAAAAAGGCTATGGAAAGCTGCTGCTCATCAAGGCTTTGGAAAAGCTTAGTGAACTAGGTGAAACAAGTGTCAAAATACAGGCGCAAGCCTACCTGAAGTCATTTTACGAATCATTTGGTTTCAAGGCTGTCTCAGATGTTTATGATGAAGATGGGATTCCGCATCTTGATATGGTGAAAACAGAAAGATAGACGTCTATCTTTTTTATGTAACATCGTGTATCATAACGTCAACGAAAGGGGTTTTGCCAAATGGGAAAAAGCAAAGCAAAGAAAAAACGAGAGCATATCCAAAGGCAGCAGAGCCGTAATCCAGAACTGTCGAGAGGAAACATGCCGCATTTTAGCACACACGAAAGGAAGACAAAAACAAAACAGGAAGCCTTGCAGCATATGATGAAGAAACATAAAGGACGAAATGCTTATGATCACTATCAAGAGGATCATAAGCATTTTTATTTTGCTTTTTTGTGACAACTAGATCAAATAAATGGAAAAATTTAAAAAATAGGACAAACGGTCGTTTCTTTTTGTCTAAATATGTAGTTAAATGACAAAAAGAAACGAAAGGGAGAGTGAGTATCGTGAACGTCAAGTCATTTGGAGCAGGGCTTTGTATGGCAAGTGTGCTTGTGACATCCGTCATGTTTGGCGCGTCAGATATTTCTGCAAAGGAGCAAACAAAAAAAGAGTACATGATCGGCTTTTCTTCTTCCGTTCAAGACAAAACACAAAAACAGCTTGTAGAAGAAGCTGGCGGGCATGTGAAAGAATCAATAGAGCAAATAGATATGATGAAAGTGTCGCTGAATGAGACTTCGAAAAAGAAACTGAATGAAGCAAAAGAAGTGACCTTTATCGAGGAAGACCAAAAAGCAAAAACAAGCGCTCAAACGATTCCATACGGCATCAAAAGCATCAAAGCACAAAAGGTACATAAACATGGATACGCTGGACAGAATGTCAAAGTAGCCGTTCTTGACAGCGGCATCGACGGCAAACATGAGGATTTACATGTCACCGGCGGCGTGAGCTTTGTACCGGCAGAGTCTGATCCGTTTGTTGATCCGCATAAACATGGAACGCATGTGGCAGGCACAATTGCAGCATTAGATAATAAGGTAGGTGTCGTGGGTGTTGCACCAAAAGCTTCTATCTATGCTGTCAAGGTGGCAGATGAAAATGGTGACGGCTACTATAGCTGGATCATAAAAGGGATTGAATGGGCCATTGAGAATGACATGGATGTCATCAATATTAGTATGGGGGGAGCAAGTGAATCTGAGGCGCTGAAAGAAGCGGTAGATCGAGCGTATGATAAAGGGATTCTCATTGTGGCTTCTGCAGGGAATGAAGGAAGCTATGGCTCTCTCAATACGATTGACTATCCGGCTAAATACAGTTCCGTGATGGCGGTTGCCTCTGTTGACCAAAAAAAGCAAAGAGCTTTTGATTCATCTGTTGGCGAAGAACTGGAAGTCTCAGCACCAGGCGTTTCAACGCTGAGCACCATCCCTCATAACGAATATGGCTACATGAGCGGAACGTCAATGGCATCACCGCATGTAGCGGGCGCAGCGGCTGTCATTCTATCAAAACATCCGAATCTGACAAACGATGAAGTACGCGAGAGACTGTCAAAAACGGCGACAAAGCTTGGAGAACCTTTTTATTACGGTGCCGGGCTTGTGAACGTACAAAAAGCCGCACGATAAATGAAAAAGAGAAAGCAGTGAGCAGGCTGCTTTCTCTTTTTTCTTTCGATAAAACTGTCATGTTTCGTAATCTCTCTCATAGAATCTAGTAACCTTACTATTTGGGAGGAAGACACATGCGGAAAAAGTCTTGGAAGGAGCATCTTCTTCAGCACGTAAAAGATCATCTCTCGATTTATTTATTTGTCTCTGTACTCTTTTTAATGGGTGTGATTTTCGGGGCCATCATTGTCAATAGCATGACATTCAGCCAGAAAGAGGATTTATTCTATTATTTAAATCAATTTTTTGGTCAGCTGACAAATGAGAAAGCAGCAGAATCAAAAGAAATGTTTTTACAAAGCTTTCTGCATCATATGAAATATTTAGGCCTTATGTGGATTCTGGGAATCTCCATCGTTGGTCTGCCGCTTATCTTTCTTATGATCTTTTTAAAAGGAATTGTTGTTGGGTTTACTGTTGGTTTTCTCGTGAATCAAATGGGGCTGAGTGGATTTTTTCTCTCGTTTGTATCGGTGCTTCCGCAAAACATTTTGCTCATTCCAGCCTATTTAGTGATTGGCACTTGTGCAATTGCGTTTTCCATCCGTCTCATTGGACAGCTCTTCATGAAAAAAACCATCAGTCAAGCACCCGTCCAGTGGTTTGGCCGGTATGCATCTGTTCTGCTGATGATTTTAGCGCTTGCTGCACTATCGTCTTTTTTTGAATCGTACATATCATTCATGCTGATGAAAAAGCTGGCAGGTGTTCTTTTATAATTGTTATTAATTAATAATCAATTTATTTATCAATTTAAAATGATTATAGTTGGCTCTCAGCACATCATTTGATATAATGATCAAGTAATGTGGCGTAGGAGGGAAAGTCAATGGAAAATAGGATTGATCGAATTAAGAAGCAGCTTCATTCTTCCAGCTACAAGCTCACGCCACAGCGTGAAGCCACAGTAAGAGTACTGCTTGAGAATGAAGAAGACCATTTAAGTGCAGAAGATGTATACCTCCTCGTAAAAGAGAAGTCTCCTGAAATTGGTCTTGCTACTGTTTATCGGACGTTAGAATTGCTCACTGAACTGAAAGTTGTTGATAAAATTAACTTTGGAGACGGCGTTTCGCGATATGATCTTCGCAAAGAAGGAGCTGCTCACTTCCATCATCATCTTGTCTGCATGGAATGCGGAACAGTCGATGAGATAGAAGATGATTTATTAGAAGATGTCGAAGAGATTATTGAACGTGACTGGAAATTTAAAATTAAGGATCATAGATTGACATTCCATGGTATTTGCCACCGGTGTCATGATGATGAATCCGGCAAATAATCCGAATTGGAACCTTTTCATTTAAGATGAAGAGGTTTTTTGCATTTTCGCTGTATATTCCTTGTCCCACCTGGCATATGCTGAAGTAATGAGAAGGTGAGAAAGGACTTGAAGTTTATGCGAAAATGGCTCAAAACAACAGGTGAAGTGATCAAAGTATTTATCTTGTTCACTGGTTTTACCGTCCTGTTCTATTATGCTATGATATGGATAAATTCAGAATATGAAAGCTACCATCGTTATGATAAACCAGAGGGTGCAGCAATTAAAGTGATGGAAATGGATCAGCCGAACCAAGACAATTGGCAAGACCGATTGATTTATTTTTATCAAAACGGGGAGTAGAAATCATTGAACGATCAATTATCCGACTTTATTCATTTTATGACCGTAGAGAGAGGACTCTCTGAAAATACCATTGTTTCTTATAAAAGAGATTTACAGAACTACTTGTCTTTTTTAATGACACATGAACAGCTGACGGATATTAGCGATGTCACGCGTCTGCATATCATTCATTATTTAAAGCAGCTAAAAGAGGAAGGGAAATCGAGTAAAACGTCTGTACGGCATCTATCATCGATCCGTTCCTTTCATCAATTTCTGCTTCGGGAAAAAGTGACAGCGGATGACCCGTCATGGAACATTGAAACGCAAAAAACAGAGCGGACTTTACCGAAAGTTTTATCATTAGGGGAGGTCGAAAAGCTGCTTGATACACCAAATCAGCACACTCCCTTTGACTACCGAGACAAAGCAATGCTTGAGCTCTTATATGCAACGGGGATTCGCGTCAGTGAAATGCTGGATCTGACCCTTGCCGATGTTCACCTCACAATGGGCTTTGTCCGCTGTTTTGGAAAAGGAAGAAAAGAGCGTATTGTGCCAATCGGTGAAGCTGCTGCAAGCGCAATTGAAGAATATATCGAAAAGGGAAGAAGCAAGCTGTTAAAAAAACAGCCGTCCGATGCCCTATTTCTCAATCATCATGGGAAAAAAATGTCGCGTCAAGGCTTCTGGAAGAACTTGAAAAAACGAGCCATCGAAGCAGGGATTCAAAAGGAACTGACGCCTCATACGCTCAGACATTCATTTGCTACACACCTGCTTGAAAACGGTGCGGACTTAAGAGCTGTACAGGAAATGCTCGGACATGCCGATATCTCAACAACACAAATTTATACACATGTGACGAAAACAAGACTGAAAGATGTGTATCACAAATTCCATCCAAGGGCATAAGTAAAGCATGACACAGTGAACGGGTGTCATGCTTTTTCATGTTTACACCGTTTATGGTTGTCAACTGGCTTGTAAACGGTTTATACTTGAGATGTCTGACCTCTCGCTGTTTGTAAGGTCAAAAGACAAGAATATTGAAGGAGGCGCTTTTTAATGCCTGATTATCAGTATAAACGCATTTTCCTCGTCGTAATGGATTCAGTAGGAATTGGGGAAGCACCAGATGCTGCTGATTTTAATGATGTAGGTGCAGATACACTTGGACATATTGCTGAAAAAATGAACGGGCTTCATATGCCGAATATGGCGAAGCTTGGGCTGAGTCATATTAAAGAAATCAAAGGAATTCCAGCGGATGAAAAACCGCTTGCGTATTATGGAAAAATGCAAGAAGCATCAAACGGTAAAGACACAATGACAGGACACTGGGAAATCATGGGTCTTTACATAGACACACCGTTCAAAGTCTTTCCAGAAGGATTCCCAGATGAACTATTAAATGAACTAAAAGAAAAAACAGGCCGAGGTATTATTGGAAATAAACCTGCGTCTGGTACGGAAATTTTAGATGAGCTTGGCGAAGAGCACATGAAAACAGGTGATTTAATCGTTTATACATCTGCGGATTCTGTGCTGCAAATTGCTGCGCACGAAGAAGTTGTGCCATTAGATGAGCTTTACCGTATTTGTGAAATTGCCCGTGAACTTACATTAGATGAAAAATATATGGTTGGACGGATTATCGCTCGTCCGTTTGTCGGAGAGCCTGGCGCATTTGTTAGAACGCCAAACCGTCATGACTATGCGTTAAAACCATTTGACCGTACAGTCATGAATGAACTGAAAGATGATGGACTCGATGTCATTGCGATCGGAAAAATCTCTGATATTTATGACGGCGAGGGTATCACATCATCTCTTAGAACAAAATCAAACATGGATGGAATGGACAAGCTGGTCGATACACTTAAAACAGACTTTACAGGACTCAGCTTTTTAAACCTTGTTGATTTTGACGCTCTTTACGGACATAGAAGAGATCCAGAGGGTTATGGAAAAGCACTAGAGGAATTTGATGCACGTCTTCCTGAAGTGTTTGACCTGTTGAAAGAGGATGACCTTCTTGTGATCACAGCAGATCATGGTAATGACCCAGTTCATCACGGAACAGATCATACAAGAGAATATGTTCCGCTCATTGCTTACAGCAAAAAGCATCAGGAAGCAAATGAACTGCCAACAGCAAAAACGTTTGCTGATCTTGGGGCAACCGTTGCAGATAATTTCAAGACAACGATGCCAAAATACGGAACAAGCTTTTTATCTAAACTCAAATAGGGGGAAATTTCGTGGGAGCACAGTTTTCAGAAGCGGCGGCATACATTAAACAAGCATCGACATATGTACCAACAGTTGGGCTCATTTTAGGATCAGGACTTGGTATTTTAGCAGATGAGATTGAAAATCCAATCAAAATAAAATATGAAGATATTCCTGGATTCCCTGTTTCAACAGTAGAGGGACATGCAGGACAGCTCGTGATCGGAACGCTGAAAGGCACTGTCGTTTGCGCTATGCAAGGACGTTTTCATTTCTATGAAGGATATGATATGAAGCAAGTGACGTTTCCTGTCCGTGTGATGAAAGAAATTGGCATTGACACATGCATTGTCACAAATGCAGCCGGCGGTGTGAATACGTCATTCCGCCCAGGAGATCTCATGCTGATCACAGATCATATCAATATGATGGGAACCAATCCATTAATTGGCCCAAATGACAGTCAAGGCGTTCGCTTCCCTGATATGTCTGCACCGTACGATAAAGAACTGCTGGCACTTGCAGAAGAAACAGCCCAGCGTTTAGGTATATCTGTACAGCAAGGGGTTTATGCAGGGATGACAGGGCCTTCATATGAAACACCTGCTGAAGTTCGTTTCTTAAGAACACTTGGAGCAGATGCGGTCGGAATGTCGACTGTTCCAGAAGTCATTGTTGCGCGTCATGCAGGAATCAAAGTACTTGGCATTTCATGCATTTCCAATGCGGCATCTGGTATTTTGGATCAGCCGCTGTCTCATGATGAAGTGATCGAAGTAACGGAAAAAGTGAAAGCAAGTTTTCTTGATTTAGTAAAAGACATTGTCAAACAACTTTCATAGCATGTGTCCAGAAGCCTTCTGCTACCCAAGCAGAAGGCTTTTTTTATTTGCAATCATACGATCTCTGAATAAAACAGCCTGTATGAGGAAAAAATAGAAAGGATTACGATAATGGAGGTCTGCCACTTGAAACGTCATATATGTGCATTGTTTATTTTAATGATCCTTATCTCAATGGTTTCACCATCAGCGATAGCAAAAGAAAAGATTGAAAAACCAGGAGAAAAACAAACATCAGAATTGGCACACGAAGCCAAATCAGCGATCTTAATAGAACGAGACACGGGAAAGGTGCTTTACAATAAAAACAGCGATGAAAAGCTTGCACCCGCAAGTATGACCAAAATCATGACGATGCTTCTCATCATGGAAGCCATTGATCAGGGTAAACTAAAAATGACAGACAAGGTCAGAACGAGCGACTATGCAGCGTCCATGGGAGGCTCACAAATCTTCCTTGAACCAGGAGAAGAAATGACCGTGAAAGAAATGCTGAAAGGCATTGCGATTGCGTCAGGAAATGATGCTTCAGTTGCCATGGCAGAGCATATTGCAGGATCTGAAGAACAGTTCGTTGAGCAGATGAACAAAAGGGCGAAAGAGCTTGGCCTCACCTCAACGGTCTTTCAAAACCCAACAGGACTTCCTGAAAAAGACCATTACAGCACAGCTCACGATATGGCAAAAATGGCAAAAGAGCTGTTGAAATATGAACAAATCACCAAATTCACAGGTGTCTACGAAGACTATTTACGGCAAAACACAGATAAAAAATTCTGGCTTGTCAACACAAACCGTCTGATTAAATTTTATCCAGGGGTCGATGGGGTGAAAACCGGTTTTACAGGTGAAGCGAAATACTGTTTAACTGCATCTGCTAAAAAAGGCAACATGCGCGTCATTGCGGTTGTCTTCGGCGCAAGCACTCCGAAAGACAGAAATGCTCAGGTAGTCAAAATGTTAGATTACGCATTTAGTCAATATACGACTCATCCGCTTTACAAAAGAGGGCAAGATGTGGCGGAGGTCAAAGTGAGCAAAGGGAAAAAGAAAAACATTCAGCTCGTTACTTCTGAACCGATATCCCTTTTAACGAAAAAAGGCGAAAATGTGGATCAGATCAAAAAAGAAATCAAATTGTCTCATGATGTCAAAGCTCCATTTTCAAAAGGAACGGAACTTGGTACGATCGTCTTGAAAAAAGACGGAAAAGTGCTGCATGAAAGCCCTGTAGAAGCAAAAGAAGGAATGGAAAAGGCAGGCGTTTGGACTTTCTTCAAACGAGCAATGGCTGATTTTGTGAAATGGAAATAAAAGGCGAAAGGCTGCTGTAATTGGCAGTCTTTTTGCTATGAGGAAAAGAAAAGAACATCTAAATGTGACGAATGGTCACTAGTTTTGTCATGGTGAAGGATTTACTTCATATAAAAGAGAAACATTCTTTATCCGAAATTAGAGCAAGGAGGAATAAAAAAATGAGCCTTGGTATTGATTTTCAAGTAAAAGAGAGCGTACTTTGCATTCGGTTAACAGGAGAGCTCGATCATCACTCCGCAGAAACATTGAGACAAAAGGTGACGAATTATTTGGAAACAGAGGACATTCGCCACATTGTGCTGAATCTGGCTGATTTATCGTTTATGGACAGCTCTGGACTCGGAGTGATTTTAGGAAGATATAAAGAAATTAAGCAGCTTGGCGGGGAAATGGTCGTCTGTGCCATCTCGCCAGCGGTGAACCGGTTATTTGATATGTCTGGTTTGTTTAAAATCATTCGGATGGAGCCTTCTGAGCAAACGGCTTTGCAAACATTGGGGGTGGCATCATGAGAAATGAAATGAACCTGACTTTTTCGGCATTAAGCCAAAATGAATCGTTTGCGAGGGTGACAGTCGCGGCATTTATCGCCCAGCTTGATCCGACTTTAGATGAATTAACAGAAATCAAGACCGTTGTATCTGAGGCAGTGACAAACTCCATCATCCATGGCTATGATGGGAATCCAGATGGCAAGGTGCATATTCATGTCACACTTGATGACCATGTCGTTTACCTCACCATCCGTGACGAAGGTATGGGTATTACAGATCTTGAGGAAGCAAGACAGCCGCTTTTTACAACAAAACCAGACTTAGAGCGCTCTGGAATGGGCTTTACCATCATGGAGAATTTTATGGATGATGTCATGGTGGACTCATCACCAGAAATGGGCACGACCATTCGTTTAACAAAGCATCTATCAAAAAGCAAAGCGCTTTGTAATTAAAGGAGCTGCTCATATGGATGTGGAGGTAAAAAAGCAAGCTAAAAAAGCCCAGCTGTCAAATGATGAAGTCAAAGAGCTCATCAAAAAAAGCCAAGACGGTGATCAGCAAGCAAGAGACCTCCTCGTAGAAAAAAACATGCGTCTTGTTTGGTCCGTTGTTCAGCGCTTTTTAAATAGGGGATATGAACCAGATGATCTGTTTCAGATTGGCTGTATTGGACTGCTGAAATCTGTTGATAAATTTGATTTGTCATATGATGTAAAGTTTTCAACGTACGCCGTTCCCATGATCATTGGTGAAATTCAACGATTCATTCGGGATGATGGAACGGTCAAAGTCAGCCGGTCACTAAAGGAACTCGGAAATAAAATTCGGCGGGCAAGGGATGAATTGTCTAAGTCTCATGGAAGAATGCCGACCGTTCAGGAAATTGCTGAATATCTTGATATCACACCAGAGGATGTCGTCCTCGCCCAAGAAGCGGTGCGCTCCCCATCATCCATTCATGAAACGGTGTATGAAAATGATGGGGATCCGATTACATTGCTTGATCAAATTGCTGATCATTCTGAGGAAAGATGGTTTGACAAAATCGCACTGAAAGAAGCGATCAAGGAATTAGAAGAACGGGAAAAACTCATTGTGTATTTAAGGTATTATAAAGATCAGACACAATCTGAGGTTGCAGAAAGACTTGGCATTTCACAAGTACAAGTCTCACGGCTTGAAAAGAAAATTTTAAAACAAATCCAAATGCAAATGGATCAAAAAGACAGCTAGCCAATTCGGCTGGCTTTTTTTGTGTGGTAATTACCGGTAAATCAAGTTCTATCAGTATGAGAACCATTTTTCACCACATACTATTTTTAACCCATCGTATAGGAAGTGACTTGGATGGACGGACAAATCTTTATTCGGCTGCGCCATCGAATCAAAACTGGTATTGATCAGCTCATTTATTTAGAGGATATCGCCCAAATCACTGGTGATGAGTTTGCTGTGCAAAAGCTTAGCAAAATGCCGGTGTATCATGTCAGCAAAAAGGATCGTCACATCGTCGTACTTGATATCATGCATGTCGTCAAAACGATCAAAAAAACGTGGCCGGATATCGACATTCAAACCGTCGGCGGCTCTGAAGCTATTGTTGAAATTGATACAGGCAAACGCCAGCTTTCTCCCGTTTTATTTGTGTTTGTATGGCTCTTATTATTTGTCGGAGCGGCCCTTGCCATTATGAATTTCCACGAGGATGTCAGTATGAGGCTCGTTCATATCCGTCTATATGAAATGATCACTGGAAAAACGGTTGAGCATCCGTATTTATTACAAATTCCATATAGCTTTGGACTCGGCTTTGGCATGATTTTGTTTTTCAATCATGTATTTAAAAAGCGTTTAAATGAAGAACCAAGTCCGCTCGAGGTGGAAATGTTTAAATATCAGCTTGATCTCGATCATTACGTCGCACTCAACGAAAATAAAGAAACATTGAAAGATATCCATGATCGGTAAATGGCTTTTTGTCGTACTCGTTGGACTTGGCGGCGGTTTAACGGTTGGAGCAGGATTTGTGGCATTTCTTACAGTGCTTGGCATCATTCCCCGCTTAATGCAATTAACCAAAACGCAGCGCTTCATACAAGGGTACGAGGCGGCTGTCATTAGCGGTGCAGTCGTTGGCGGCTGGGCCACCTTAAGTCAAATACATCTGCATTTAACCAAATGGCTGGCACTGCCGGTCGGTCTTTTATCAGGTATCTTTGTCGGCATGCTTGCAGCTGCACTCACTGAAGTATTAAATGTACTTCCTATATTAACGAAAAGAATTGGAATGGACGGGAAAATTGTTTTGCTGCTCATGGCCATCGTCTTAGGAAAGGTATTTGGTTCACTATTTCATTGGCTTATTTATATTTAAGAAATTGGAGGGAACAACACGTGTCGAGTTTAAAAGAGAACTATCCATCTAAGGTAAAAACGTATCAGCCCAAACCTCCTTATGTCATCAACTGCATCAAGGCGTTTTTAGTTGGCGGCTTAATCTGTCTGATAGGTGAGGGGCTGCAACATTTCTATATCCATTTTTTTGATTTTAACGAAAAGACAGCAGGGAATCCGACGGTGGCAACCCTCATTTTAATTTCTTCTCTATTAACGGGTATCGGTATTTACGATAGAATCGGCCAGTTTGCTGGAGCCGGATCGGCCGTACCAGTGACAGGTTTTGCTAACAGTATGACAAGTGCTGCCCTTGAGCATAAAAGTGAAGGGCTTGTTTTAGGTGTTGCCACAAATATGTTTAAACTCGCTGGGAACGTCATTGTGTTTGGTGTCGTTTCCGCATATGTCGTAGGGATCATTCGATACGTCTTTGAAAAGATGTTTTCGTAGGAGGAATGAAAGGTGAAACTAACAGGTAAACAATCTTGGGTATTTGAGCACAAGCTTTATGTCAATGCAGAAGGAACTGCTGCAGGACCGAAAGAAAAAGAAGGCCCGATTGGCCATTTAATTGATAAAACGTACGATGAAATGCACTGTGATCAAAAGAATTGGGAAATGGCTGAAAGGAAGCTCATGGATGATGCGATATCAACCGCTTTATCAAAAGCAAATTTGCAAAAAAGCGATATTGACCTGTTGCTGGCTGGAGATTTACTCAATCAGAACGTCACTGCAAACTATGTGGCAAGAGAGCTGAAGATCCCGTTTCTTTGCTTGTTTGGGGCATGCTCGACTTCAATGGAATCGGTTGCCATTGCGTCAGCGCTCATTGATGGCGGTTTTGCAAATAGAGCCATTGCAGCGACAAGCAGCCATAATGCGACGGCAGAACGCCAATTTCGTAATCCGACAGAATACGGCGGACAAAAGCCCGATACAGCAACAAGTACAGTGACAGGAAGCGGAGCCGTTATTATCAGCCAAGAAATCTCTGACATTCAAATTACAAGCGCAACAGTGGGCAGGGTCATGGATCTTGGCATTACAGATCCATTTGATATGGGATCGGCCATGGCACCGGCAGCGGCAGACACCATCAAGCAGCATTTAGAAGACTTAGGAAGAACAGTAGATGATTACGATCTGATTTTAACTGGTGATTTATCAGGCATTGGTTCACCGATCTTAAAGGATCTTCTGAAAGAAGACGGCATTCAGCTTGGGCGAAAGCACGATGATTGCGGTTTAATTATCTATACACCCGACCAAAACGTATTCGCTGGAGGCAGCGGCTGTGCTTGTTCAGCTATTGTGACATTTAGTCATATTTTTCAAGAAATGAAAGCAGGGAATTTGCAAAGAGTACTTGTTGTGGCAACCGGGGCGTTACTCAGCCCGATGATGGTTCAGCAAAAAGAGACCATTCCAACCATTGCGCACGGTGTCGTATTTGAGCGTGCAGGAGGAGAGAGCTAATGGATTATCTTATCGCTTTTGTGGCAGGCGGACTTATTTGCGTCATTGGCCAGCTTTTACTAGACGTACTTAAACTCACGCCTGCACATGTCATGACTACTTTTGTTGTAGCGGGTACCATTTTAGATGGATTCGGTATTTATGATAAATTTATTGAATTTGCAGGTGCGGGTGCAACCGTACCAATCGTCAGCTTTGGTCATAGCTTGCTTCATGGGGCAATGCATCAGGCAGATGTACATGGATTCATCGGCATCGGTATCGGTATTTTTGAATTAACCTCTGCTGGAATATCAGCTGCGATTTTATTCTCATTTATTGTCGCACTTATCTTTAAACCGAAAGGATAACCGAATATGGGGCAAAGACGGAAAGTCATTTTAGTGACAGACGGAGATATATATGCTGCCAAAACCATAGAGCTTGCTGCTAAAAACGTCGGCGGACGATGTATTTCCAGTTCAAAAGGAAATCCAAGCAAACGGACAGGACCTGAACTTGTTCAGATGATTTTAAAAACGCCGTATGATCCAGTCTTTGTGATGTTTGATGATTCTGGTCTGACAGGTGAAGGAACAGGGGAGACGGCGATGAAACATGTGGCGCGCCACCCTGAAATCGAAGTTATTGGTGCGATCGCAGTTGCATCCAAGACGCATCAAGCAGAATGGACAAAGGTTCATGTCTCGATTGACCGGGAAGGTGAACTGACAGAATATGGTGTCGACAAACACGGTCTTCCCGAAATGGAGCCCCATAAAATGAGCGGGGATACAGTGTATTGCCTTGACTCCCTCAACCTTCCGTTAGTTGTCGGGATTGGAGATATTGGCAAGATGGGACGAAAAGATGATCTGAGCAAGGGATCTCCAATCACGATGAAAGCAGTGGAATTAATACTAGAAAGGAGTGGTTACCATGAAGAAAGACAAGGTAAACGTGTACCGAGACCCGAAGAAAAATGAAGATTACTTCAAGGAAAATGTCGGGATGGGTCTCAGCTTTGACCTTGGTGTTCGGAAAATTTATATACACGATCAGGAAATCCAGCTTTACTATGTAAACGGATTGTGTGATACACAGTATGTCATCTACTTATTAAAAGAGCTAATCGAAATCAATGACAACGAACCTGAATCAGATGATCTTGCACATGTAGTCGAGAACCGCCTTGTCAATCAGCAGGTGTCCAAGGTAGAAACGCTGGATGAAGCAGTGGATCAAGTACTGTCTGGGCTTGTAGCAGTCGTTGTAGAAGGTGAAAACTACGCCTTTATCATTGATGTTAGAAGCTATCCTGGCAGAATGCCTGAGGAGCCGGATACAGAAAAGGTGGTCCGGGGAGCAAGGGACGGCTTTGTTGAAAACATTATTGTAAACACAGCGCTGATTCGAAGAAGAGTACGGGATGAAAAGCTGCGATACAAAATGCTCAAAGTAGGCGAACGTTCAAAAGCGGATGTCTGTGTTTGCTATATTGAAGATATTGCAGACCCTGACTTAGTAGATATTATAGAAAAAGAAGTATCAGGAATCAAAGTCGATGGGCTGACGATGTCTGATAAAACGATTGAAGAATTTATTATTAAGCAAGGATATAATCCCTTTCCGCTAGTGCGTTACACCGAGCGTCCAGATGTCGCCGCTAACCACATATTAGAAGGGCATGTCATCATCATTACGGATACATCCCCTAGTGTCATCATTACACCAACCACTATTTTTCACCACGTTCAGCATGCAGAAGAATACCGCCAGGCACCTGCCGTTGGTACATTCTTAAGATGGGTACGCTTTTTAGGCATTTTATGTTCTACCTTTCTTTTGCCGATTTGGTTTCTTTTTATCCTCGAACCAAATCTCCTGCCAGACAATTTAAGCTATATTGGATTTAACAAACCTTCTCATATCCCTGTGATTCTCCAAGTATTTCTTGCTGATTTCGGGGTGGAATTTTTAAGGATGGCTGCGATTCATACGCCAACCGCATTGTCGACCGCCATGGGGCTGATTGCGGCTGTTTTAATTGGACAAATCGCCATTGATGTTGGTTTATTTACACCAGAGGTCATCTTATACGTCTCGCTGGCGGCGATCGGTACCTTTACAACGCCAAGCTATGAGCTGAGTGTCGCCAATAAGATTGTAAGGCTCATCATCCTAGCACTAGTAGCGATCTTTAAGCTGAATGGACTCATCATTGGTTTTACGTTGTTAATCATTTATTTAACATCCATTCGTTCATTGCAGACGCCTTATATGTGGCCGTTCATTCCTTTTAATGGAAAGGCTTTGTGGCAAGTGCTAATTCGGACGTCTGTTCCTGGCTCAAAAGTAAGGCCGAGCATCGTTCACCCTCAAAACAGATCAAAAATTCCGCCAAATTCTTAACGCTCATTGAAAGTGGCTGAAGATTGTGATATTGTATTTTTAACTTTGAGACACGGCAAAAGGCAGCTCACGCAGCTGCCTTTTTTCAGCCGAAGCGGAGAAAGAGGGAATGACATTGTATTTACACGGCACTTGCAGACAAAATGAACTCGGTCATTTAGAAATTGGTGGTGTTGATGCCGTTTCTTTAGCTGAAACGTATGGGACACCACTTTATGTATATGATGTGGCTTTAATACGGGAGCGCGCAAAAAGCTTTCAAAAAGCGTTTATAGAAGAAGAATTAACGGCGCAGGTAGCATATGCGAGTAAAGCATTTTCCTCCATCGCCATGTTTCAGCTTGCCAAAGAAGAAGGATTATCTCTTGATGTCGTATCAGGCGGTGAGCTTCACACAGCCATTTGCGCTGGATTCCCAGTAGAAAAAATTCATTTCCATGGCAATAATAAAAGCAGAGAAGAATTAAAAATGGCTTTAGAGCATGGGATCGGCTGTATTGTTGTAGATAATTTCTATGAAATGAAGCTCATTGAACAGCTTGGTCAAGAGCTGTCAAAAAAAGTCAAAGTATTGCTCCGCATCACGCCTGGTGTCGAAGCGCATACGCATGATTACATTACGACAGGTCAAGAGGATTCAAAATTTGGCTTTGATCTTCACAATGGACAAGCAGATGAAGCGGTGAAACAAGTGCTTGGATCAGAAGTCATCGAGCTTTTAGGAGTCCATTGTCATATCGGTTCACAAATTTTTGATACGGCTGGTTTTGTCCTTGCAGCAGATAAAATCTTTTTGAAGCTGGATGAATGGAGAGAATCATTTGGTTTTATTTCTACAGTATTAAACTTAGGCGGCGGTTTTGGGATTCGTTATACAGAAGAGGATGAACCACTTCCTGCAACAGAATATGTCGAGAGAATTATCCAAGCTGTGAAAGAGAACGTTGCCCGCTATGAGTTTGATATGCCAGAGATTTGGATAGAACCAGGCCGTTCTCTTGTTGGAGATGCAGGGACGACTCTTTATACGATCGGATCATCAAAACATGTACCTGGCATCCGCGATTATGTGGCGATAGATGGCGGAATGAGTGATAACATTCGTCCAGCTTTATATCAAGCGAAATATGAAGCCGCAAGTGCCAACAAAATGAGCCAAACGCATGATCAAACGGTTTCAATTGCCGGTAAATGCTGTGAAAGTGGAGATATGCTCATTTGGGATATCGATCTGCCAGAATTATCACAAGGGGATTTATTAGCTGTCTTTTGTACCGGAGCTTACGGCTATAGTATGTCAAACAACTATAACCGTATCCCGCGCCCAGCTGTTGTGTTTGTAGAAGACGGGGAAGCGCAGCTTGTGGTTGAGCGTGAAACATATGAGGACATTGTCAAACTTGATTTACCGTATCAATCAAAAGTGAAATCATCTACTTAAAAAAAGCCGCCTGGTGTTCAGGCAGCTTTTTTTCATGAATTATTTTCCTCCAGTGAATACAGAAACGATCGCGTTCCAAATGGAGACAAAGAAATCCCAAATCTTTTGAAGAAAGTTTTTCCCTTCATCCGATTCTATGAATTTAGTAATCTTGTCTTTTGCTTTATCAATTTGAGATCCTACTTGATTCCAATCGATATTGATGTTTTTCATTTTATCAAATAGCGAGACAAGCTGATCTTTTTGATCCTGCGTCAGATTTAAGTTCAAATCAGAAGCAGCCTGATCCACTTTTTCTTCTACTTCTTTTGTGGTTTTAGGAACACCATTTTTTGCAATGTCATCTTTGATTTTTGCAATAAGGGCAGAAGCGTTGTCTTTTCCGATAGAGTCACCCAATTTAGAAGTTGTCACAAGCTCTTCGTTTGCCACCTGCTTCACATCTTCTGGAATGGCTTTGTCGCTTGACACCTCATACGCTTTTAGTAAGCCCGTCAGTGCGGCTGTACCAGATACTTCAAATGGAGCAGTCACGACAACCTTGGCATCTTTGACACCTGCTGTCATTAAAGCATTTAAATACATCTCATCTGTAATGGTCTTGATGTTGTGTGTATCCACAGTCAGACCAGTACCTGATTTTTCAATGGTGATCGATGAAGATGATAATGCTCTCGTCCCGATAGAAGAACGAGGGATATACTTTCCTAAATATTCGTGCTCTTCTTTATTGGTTACTTCAATTTTTGTCGCATTTTCAGGTGGGTTCAACTCGTCAAGCACCTTCTGGCGATCAGCCGGTGTTAGGTCTTGCCCGAGTGTGACGATGACATCGCCGACAGCTGCATCCGCTAAGCTGACTTTTGGCGCACCAATTAGGAAAAGGAGCGCTGCCATCATACCAAGCATCATTTTTTTAAACATGTTGACCTCCTTCAAGTCGAAAGCGTTCCTCTTTCAAGAGAAACTCATCTTTTGAGTACACGTGATGAAGTGCACTCCATCATATAGACGTAACAAATTGGCTCGACGTTTCAATTTTCTTTTTAAGATGTGTTCCTTTTCCAATAAATGAAGACATGTCATTTAGTCAGATATCATTTTATTAGGAAAAAAGAATCAAGCAACCCTATTTTATCAATCATCAGTTAAGAGGTAAATGACAATCGAAGAGCAGGGGATGTTTAACATCACCGAAAATGTGCTATAATGAGCGTTGTTTAACCTGAAAGGAGAATGTGAAAAATGGCGAAAAAAGGATACATACAATTAACGAATGGAAAGAAAATTGAGTTTGAACTTTACCCAGAGGCTGCTCCAGGTACAGTAGCAAACTTTGAAAAATTAGCGAATGAAGGCTTCTACGATGGATTGAAATTCCACCGCGTGATTCCAGGTTTCGTCAGCCAAGGCGGCGACCCAAACGGTAATGGAACGGGTGGTCCTGGTTACACAATTAAATGTGAAACAGAAGGAAATCCACATCAGCACGAAAGAGGTTCATTATCAATGGCGCATGCTGGTAAAGACACAGGCGGCAGCCAATTCTTTATCGTACATGACCCGCAGCCGCACTTAAACGGTGTTCACACTGTTTTTGGCAAGGTAACATCTGGTATCGAGGCTGTACTTGATATGGAGCAAGGCCAAGGCATGGAAAAAGTTGAAGTTGTAGATGCTTAATCTAAAACACCGCTTAATCGCGGTGTTTTTTTATTTTGTTTCTGATTCTACCGTGATTTGTTTCGTTATGCGGTAGGTGATGAGCCAATACAAAATGGCTAAAGCGCTGATAGAGGCACCAAAAAGACATACTTCGCTCCAGCCATAGGCTGCGTATATGCTGGTTGAAACAATTGAACCGGTCGCACTTCCGATGGAGTAAAAAATCATGTAAGCGGCAGTAAGCCGGCTTCTCGCCTCAGGCCGTACTGTAAAAATCATACTCTGATTGGTCACATGTACTGCCTGCACAGATAGGTCAAGAATAATAATGCCAATGACTAATGCAATAAGTGAATATTCAGTCAAACTGATGAAAAACCATGAAATGAATAAGAGGACAAGGGCTATACCGGTTGTGAACTGTCCAAAACCTCGATCAGCAAGGCTGCCAGCCCGAGCAGCTCCTAACGCTCCGGCTGCCCCAGCAAGACCAAATGCGCCAATAGCAGTATGTGAAAGAGAGTATGGCGCTGTACTGAGAGGCAGCACGAGTGAAGTCCATAACGTACCGAAGACAATAAAAATCAGAAGAGCCAGAATCCCACGGATGCGGAGAATTCGTTCTTGTATAAACAATGTAAACATTGAACGAAGCAGATCAGCATAGGATAATGATTCTCTTTTGCTGTCATCATGCGGGAGCACTCGGAACAATACGCCAGTCAGGATAAGCATGATGACGGCAGAAACAAGATAAACAAACCTCCAGCCAGCAAAATCGGTTAATACACCGGCAAATGTCCGGGCGAGAAGAATACCGATTACAATTCCACTTTGCACCAAGCCGACTATACGGCCGCGCTCTTCTGGAGCAGCCCAACTTGCTGCAAACGCAACGAGTACCTGAGTGACTACAGCGAGCAGTCCGACCACTGCTAATCCTAGAAATAGGACGGCGATGATAGGAGCAATGCCGACTAGAATGAGGGCAAGCACAGATAAAAGCATCTGACCAATGATGAGCCGGCGTCGATTCAACAGATCACCAAGTGGTACTATCAGTAGCAGCCCCGCTGCATAACAAAGCTGAGTAATCGTAATGACAATACCGATGGATGAATACGTGATACCGAACTCGTCTGCCAGTGAATCTAGTAACGGTTGTGCGAAGTATATGTTTGCAACAGCCATCCCGCACGATGCTGCAAAAAGTAGTGCCATATAGTGAGTCATTTTTGATCCAGGCTTTATTCGAAAATGAGCCGTTTTCATATCAGGATGATCTCTTGGAGTCATTTTATCTTTAACCATTCATTACATCCCTTCTTTTTTGTACTAAAAAGTATAATATACTAATCGGTATAAAATGATTCCTGTTAAGGATAACCAACAAAATGTTTTAAAGTCAAGATTTATTCCAGTTATTCTATGTTAATCTTGAAAGCAGAAAGGTAGTTTGACAATTTTACGTGAATAAAATAAAATTATAATGTACTGATTGGTAATGTTATCATGAAATGATTTTATTGTTGAAAAGAGGAATTGATGATGGTTCGACAGCGTGAGTTTGATGAGGAAAAAGCGTTGGATGATGCAATGGTGCTTTTTTGGGAAAAGGGATATAGAGCTACAACGTTAAGCGATTTGACTGCAAAAATGGGAATACAGCGGCCAAGCTTATACTCAGCCTTTGGAGATAAAGAGGAGTTATTTGAGGCTGCCTTACGCAAATATACAAAGCAGCATGCAGCCCGTATTCGAACAAAACTTCAAAACAATCAATCTGTAAAGGAAGCATTTCATACATTATTTACAGATGTAGTGGAAGAGGAATATAGGGATGGCCCGAGTAAAGGCTGTTTTTGCATTAATACGATAGTGGAACTTGCTCCACACGAAGAGAAATTTGAAATTCTGACAAGAGAGCATCAGATGTATCTTTCGGTCATATTTGAAGAAAAGATTGTGCAAGGTATTCGCTCGGGTGAGCTTGAAAGCAGCTTGAATGCTAAAGCCTTAGCACAGACGCTGGTCGTTTCTTTCATCGGGCTTACCGTCCTCATGAAGTCACGTCCAGAGCGTTCATTTGTAGATCATTCTGTAGCGACGATCCTATCCATTTTAAAATAAAATGGACAACACGCTATGACAGCTTCCGTGAAAAAATCATACAGCATAGTGAAAGCGTATTTGATCCATTACATCAAAATACGCTTTTTCTTATAGGGCAGTCATGCACAGAATATGTTTTTATGATATGATAAGAGAACAAACATTCGTATTTGCGCGGGCTCCAGCACATCCAGAATGCAAATGTAGAAAGCGAAAAGAAAGAAGGGGAGACTTTGAAACCACTCACAAAAGAAGAGAGAAATCAAATGACGATGGCTATTCAGCGTTATTTTGCCGAAGAACGAGAAGAAGAGATTGGTGAATTAGCAGCCATTAATATACTAGAATTTATCACAAAAAACCTTGGAAGCTACTACTATAATCAAGGGGTTCGCGACAGCCGCAGCATCGCTGTTCAGCGGTCACAATTGTTAGAGGAAGACTTATTCGCACTCGAAAAAAGAATATAATGAAAAGCTTGCAGTATGGTGTGTTACGAACTAATAAATAGGAAAAAGACCCCCTTAATAAAGAACGCATATTCGTATCATATGTAATGATTAAGAGGTGGAACCAAAGGGCCATCTGAATCGTTATATAAGTAACCATTAATGAAAATCAGCTTTTTTGGTTTTATTTCAATAAAAGAAGGAATAAAACATACAAATAGGCGAAGTGCAGATGATGGAGGTTCTAAATATGGGGAAAATTAAATTAAAAATTGCGATCTTATTTGTTTTACTGCTTTGTTTAGGCGCAGGTTATTTATACATGAATGGCATGAAAATTGAAGATGTGCCAACAGCTATTGGCGAAAGCTTAACAAATAATGATAAAGATTACACCATCTATGAATATACCATTACGAAAATTGATGGAGATGAATATTACGGTCAAGCGAAGAATGGCACAAAAATCATTTTTAATGGTAAGAAATTTGAAGATGATGTGGCCGATCTGAAAAAAGGAGATCGTATTAAAGCCTACTTTAGTAATGAAAAAAGAATAGATGGGCTGATAAAAGTTGTAAAAGTCGTCAATTAACATGTCTCCTTTCCTATAAGGAGGCTTTTTTTGTGAAGAAATCTTGATTGTTGCATTTGACAACAAGGATCGCTATAATAGCCCCTAAGGACAGCTAAATATCGATTGTATCCTTCGGGGCAGGGTGAAAATCCCGACCGACGGTAATAAAGCAAATGCTTTACAGCCCGTGACCCGTTAATTTATTAACGGTTGATTCAGTGAAAAGCTGAAGCCGACAGTGAAAGTCTGGATGGGAGAAGGATAAAGAAAGCTATGAACGAAAAATATTTGTTGATCATAGTCTTATTTCTGATGCAAAAAAACCACAGCCCCGGAATTTTTTCCGGGGCTTTCTGTATGATTTTGTCGTTAATAGACTGCATGCAGTGTTTATTAGGTGATCCCTCATCTACCTTGTATGGACCATAAAAAGCGACGAAGGTGCTCAATCGATCACATGTCCCTAACATCGCTTTTTTTAAAAGTGAGAAATACAAATGAAACGAAAGGGAGGATCACATGTTTACGGGGATAATTGAAGAAGTTGGCACCATTCAGTCATTAAGTAAAAAGTCAGCAGATGCCATGGAAATTGTCATTACATGCAGCCGTGTGCTGGAAGATGTTCACCTCGGAGACAGTATCGCCATTAATGGAGTATGTCTCACAGTCACTAGCTTCACAAAAGAACAGTTCGCGGCAGATGTGATGCCAGAGACGGTCAAAGCCACATCGCTGGATCAGCTGACAAAAGGCAGTCCAGTAAATTTAGAGCGAGCCATGTCCTCAAATGGACGATTTGGCGGCCACTTTGTCTCAGGCCATGTTGATGGAACGGCTGTCATTACCCGGATAGAAAAGAAGAGTAATGCCATTTACTATGATTTAAAGATGAACAAGACCCTCACAGATATGCTCACCCAAAAGGGTTCGATCGCAATAGATGGTGTCAGCTTGACCATTTTCGATTTGCGAGATTCACATGTCACAGTCTCTATTATTCCTCACACGCTTGAAGGAACTATTTTCCCGACTAAATCTATGGGGGATATCGTGAATATAGAGTGTGACATGATCGGTAAATACATTTATCGCTTTTTAACAAAAGAGCAGAGCGAAAAACAGCCATCTCGATTGACCCCATCATTTCTAAAAGAGCACGGATTCTAGGAGGCGATTGTATGTATCATTCCGTTGATGAGGCAGTAAATGCCCTTAAACAAGGAGAAATCATTATCGTAGTGGATGATGAAGACAGAGAAAATGAAGGAGACTTTGTGGCACTTGCTGAGCATGCCACACCTGAGGTGATTAACTTCATGGCTTTACATGGAAGAGGCCTCATTTGTACGCCAGTCCATGCGTCGATCGCAAAACACCTGAATCTGCATCCAATGGTTGAACATAATACGGATGCACACCATACAGCATTTACAGTAAGCATCGACCATGTGACAACGACGACTGGTATTAGTGCTTTTGAGCGCTCCACGACCATGCTGGCCATGTTAAATAAAGACGCAAAACCAGACGAATTTGCCCGTCCAGGTCATGTTTTTCCGCTTATTGCAAAAGAGGGCGGCGTACTAGAAAGACCGGGTCATACAGAGGCGGCGGTTGATCTTGCTAAACTGGCAGGCTCAGAGCCAGCGGGTGTCATATGTGAAATTATGAATGCAGATGGATCAATGGCGCGCGTCCCTGAACTAAAGGAGATCCAAAAACAGCATGATTTAAAGATGCTGACAATCGAAGCATTACAGACATATTTAAACAACAATCGAACAGCCGCTATTGAAACAAAATAAAAATCACAAAAAAGGATGATCAACATATGAATACAATACAAGGTCATGTAGTAGCAGAAGGACTAAAATTTGCAATCGTTGTAGCGAGATTCAATGATTTTATTACAAGTAAACTGTTAGATGGAGCAGAAGATACATTACTCAGACACGGAGCAAATGGTGATGATATCGATGTTGTGTGGGTACCAGGCGCTTTTGAAATCCCGTACATGGCAAAAAAATTAGCAGAAACCAAAAAATATGATGCAGTCATCACACTTGGAACCGTGATCAGAGGCGCAACGACTCACTATGATTACGTTTGTAATGAAGCTGCTAAAGGAATTGCTCAGAGTGCTATGTCAACAGGGGTACCGATTATCTTTGGTGTACTCACAACAGAATCTATTGAACAAGCCATTGAAAGAGCTGGTACAAAAGCAGGAAATAAAGGCAGCGAATCGGCTGCTGCTGCTATTGAAATGGCGAATCTCAATCGAACGTTCTCTTAATTTAGTGAAAAAGAGTTTAAAAACGGTATAAAAATGTTTATAATGTGTGATGAGCAAATGAATCATAAGACATTTGCTGGAAATTAGGATAATTTGAATATTGAGGGGTATATATGTTAATTCGTTACAAGAGGTCTTTTGAAAAAATTGCCATGGGACTTCTGTCCTTTATGCCGGGTGAGAAAGACGTCAAACAGCTTCAGCAGACGATGAAGTCATATGAAATGGATGAAGATCGGCAGCTGTTCCTATGGAAAGATGGCGAGGATATTGTAGGTGCTATTGGTGTGCTCAAAACAGACGACCAAGTACAAATTGAGCATATTAGTGTGAATCCATCCCATCGTGATCAAGGAATCGGCAAGGAAATGGTTTTAGCCGTGGAAGAAATATTTAAAACCAAAACACTCATTCCAAATGAATTAACGCAAGGCTTCTTTCATAAGTGTCACAGCGAATCAAATTAAATATCACACATGTAAAAGCAGAGGCTACAGTCCTCTGCTTTTTTTACGTTCAATCTGCTTTTTTCGTTCCAGCAAAACTTCTGTCCGGTCACGGAGTCTATGTTTTTCGATTAAAAATGTATGGGATAAGTTGCTCTCCTGTCCAAAGAGCAGTCCTTCTTTTTGGGCCATTTCTTGGCATAAAGAAAGAAGTGCTTCATCTTTGATCGGCAGCATCACACTTTCATAGGGCATATCTTCATCCATTTTCTTTTTCAGCGTTCTCAGAAGCATCAGAAATGCCTCATCATCCAGACCGAGATTCGATAATACTGAACGGTTTGCTTCTAACAAATGAAGACTGTTAGAAATGAGCCGTTTTGCTCCTTTTCCATTTCCCCGTCTTTGATGATACAAGGCAACAGCGAGCTGAATGAGCCCGACCCAATATTCTTTGCGCTGCTCAGGGGGATCTTCTTTCCAATATTCTTCCAAAATTTCATGACACTCAAAATAATCTCTTGTCGTATGAAATTCGTGTAAAAAAGCCACGTACGCTTCAGGATACACAGCGGTCATCTCCTTTTCCACTCTCAGTCTAACATATCGAAAAGAAAAGAAGAAAGAGCGTCCCTTTAGTGAAAAGGACGCTCTGTTTCTTTAATAAACCCAAGCCGCGCCAACGATGATCAGCAAGATGAAAAGCACGACAATAAGCGCGAATCCTCCACCGAAGTTATAGCCATCTCCCATAATGATACGGCCTCCTTTTTCATCAGTTCTGATTACAATGGTATTCTATGTATAAATGCCCTTATTGGTATGGGCGGATCCACTGTTTTTCTTGATTTGCCTAAGGCATTATGGCCGAAATTATATTGGACGAGAGCTTTATCCTGTCTTATACTAAAGGTTAGCCGGTGAAACGGTACTTAGAAGACAGTAGAAATGGTGAGAAAAAGATGCTGGAATATCAGGTGAAAATAGATTCGTTCGAGGGTCCTTTGGACTTGCTTTTACATTTAATTAACCGGTTGGAAATTGATATTTATGATATTCCCGTCGCTAAAATTACGGAGCAGTATTTATTATATGTCCATACGATGAGGGAGCTTGAGCTCGATGTTGCGAGCGAATATTTGGTCATGGCTGCAACCCTCCTGAGTATTAAAAGCAGAATGCTTCTTCCAAAACAAGAGGAAGAGCTGTTTGATGAAGACCTGCTCGAAGAGGAAGAAGATCCTCGAGAAGAGCTGATTGGCAAATTGATTGAATACCGCAAGTATAAAAATGCAGCACAAGAACTAAAGGAACGCGAAGAAGAAAGGCAAAATGCCTTTACAAAACCACCGAGTGATTTAAGCGAATTTGCAAAAGAATCAGAAGCGAAGGACACAAATTTACACGTAACGGTGTATGATATGTTAGGTGCGTTCCAAAAGGTATTAAATCGAAAGAAAATAACGAAACCAGCACCATCAAAGATTACAAGACAAGAAATCCCGATTGAAGACAAAATGAATGAGATTATGAACCATTTAAGAAAAACAAAAAAGCGGACCAATTTCATGACTCTATTTCAACATGATCAAAAGGAGCACCTTGTCGTGACGTTTCTTGCTGTTCTCGAATTGATGAAAAGTCATCAAATCTTGCTAGAGCAGGAAGGGAACTTTGAAGACATTTATATCATAGGGAGTGAAACGATTCATGACGCTTGATATCGTGAATTGGAAAGCCATCTTAGAAGCGCTGCTGTATGTAGCAGGTGACGAAGGCTTAACAAGAAAACAGCTCATGTCTGTTCTTGAAGTAGATGAGTCGGTATTACTCGACATTATGTCTTCCGTAAAGGAAGAATATCAAAAACAAGAACGAGGGATTGAGCTCATTGAATATGCAGATTCATATATGCTGCTGACGAAAAAAGAATACAGCATGTATTTAAAAAAATTAGTCGAGACACCATCCAAGGGTTTGTCGCAGGCAGCGCTGGAGGTGCTTGCCATTGTTTCTTATAAACAGCCGATTACACGCAGTGAGGTAGAGGAGATTAGAGGAGTCAAATCAGAGCGGGTACTTCATAGCTTAGTAGCCAAAGCACTGCTCTGTGAAGTAGGACGTGCCGATGGTCCGGGACGAGCGATTCTTTATGGGACAACCCCTACCTTTTTAGAGCAATTTGGCTTAAAAGCCTTAGATGAATTACCGCCGCTTCCAGAAAATGTGGAAGCAGACGGGGTACAAGAAGAGGCTGATCTATTTTTTGAAAACTTCAATCAAACATTTGAAGACATAAAATAGTTCAAAAGAAGGAAAAATGTATGATAAAATATAAAAAAGATTTTAGGTCTAAAATCTTTTGATGACAGATAAAATGGTGTCAAAGCCATGAGGGGAAGGTAAACACGAAACAAATGGCACATATGAATGTAAAGGCTCAAGTTGATCAAGCAGGCGTCTTTTTATCAAAGGTTGCAATTGAAATGAATGGTTTTCTGAACGAAGCCACCTTATCAAGCTTGAAACGATTAAACCCCGAAGCGGAAGCCTATTATTGTGACATATTGAGTACATTACGGAAGCTTGCAGTGTACAGCGAGGATGCAGCAGCAGTTTGCAGGAAAATGGGCCAGCAGCAGACATTCCCGCAGCAGGCCGCACAGCAGATGCTTCACCGTATTTATCATCAATGCATTGAAGAATTTTTCACGCCAAAAAAGGATACATGGTATGAAGACAGCCGATCGGCCTATACAGGAAAAAGCAGCATTGTCTTTCACCATGAAGTATCCGCTGATATGAAACAATTATTTTCTTCATTAGAAAAAGACTTTTTAGCGATGAGAGAAGAGCTGGAATATACGGCATCTCATCAGCAAGTGAAAATGGTATAAGCAACTTGAAGAAGCGCCTCTACATGTAGAGGCGCTTTTTTTTATGGACGAGGCATCATAACTTTTTCAGCTGAGCATACACTTGTACAAAACGGACAAGGACGTGAATGAACATGCCCTATTTAAAAATTGGAACAGCAGTCCTTCTTCTATTTACACTCTTACTGCCTTTTTCTTCACATGCCAAAGCAGACATTTCATTATCAGTGAGTGCAAGAAGCGCCATTTTAATAGATGGACAGTCAGGCAGAGTCCTATTTGGAAAGGACGAGCACGAAAAAAGAAGAATCGCCAGTATTACAAAAATCATGACGGCTGTATTAGCCATTGAATCAGGAAAAATGAAAGATACCGTTAAAGTATCAAAACGTGCGATTGGGGCAGAGGGGTCATCCATTTATTTAAAGGAAGGGCAGAAGGTGAGCTTAGAAGATTTGACATACGGGCTCATGCTGCGTTCTGGAAATGATGCAGCTGTTGCCATTGCAGAGCATGTTGGCGGCAGCTTAGAAGGCTTTATTTTTATGATGAATCAAAAGGCGGCTGAACTAGGAATGGAGAATACGAATTTTCAAAATCCGCACGGACTCGATGATCATAAAAATCATTATTCATCAGCCTATGACATGGCGATCCTAACAAAATACGCAATGAAGCATAAACAATATCAAAAAATTGCCGGTACAACTTTCTATAAAGCGAAGACAATGGAAGGCTATTGGAAAAATAAAAACAAGCTGCTCACCGGTTTATACGAATATTCCACTGGAGGGAAAACAGGATATACAAAGCTTGCAAAACGAACACTTGTCTCCACCGCTGCAAAAGGTGATGCCGAGCTGATCGCTGTGACCATTAATGCGCCGGACGACTGGAAGGATCATATCTCTATGTTTGAATATGCATTTGATCACTATAAAACGTATGTGCTTGCTGAAAAAGGAAGGCTTGCTTCGTTAAAAGGGACCTTTTACGAAAAAAAAGCGTTTATCAAGCGTGATGTGGACTATTTTTTAAATGAAGATGAAAAAAAACTTGTGAAAATTGAAACGGAAATGCTCGCTCCAAAAAAGAAATGGAAAAAAAACGCCGAAACCATCCCAGATGTTGTCGGAAAAATGACGATTTTATTAGATGGACAGGTGATCGAGCAATTACCGATTTTTTATGAAAATAAACGAAACCGCATGCCTCAAAAAAGTTTCCAAGAAATGTTTAAGTCTGTCTTTCAGACATCTATAGGCGGATCTTCATGGTCAATCTAATTTGGGTATTTCTCACTGTCATCGGTCTTGTCTATGCGATGTTTAATGGAACGATGCAGGAAGTGAACGAGGCTGTATTTAAAGGCTCAAAAGAAGCGGTTACTATTTCAATTGGTTTAATTAGTGTCCTCGTTTTTTGGCTCGGGCTTATGAAGATTGCCGAAGAGGCAGGGCTGTTAAATTTCTTTAGTAAATTGTGCCGGCCCTTTATTTCAAAGCTATTCCCGGATATTCCGCCTAATCATCCTGCAATGGGGTATATTTTGTCCAATCTCATGGCGAATTTCTTTGGTCTCGGGAATGCCGCTACACCGCTTGGAATTAAGGCGATGGAGCAGATGAAATCATTAAACGGCGGGAAAAATGAAGCAAGCCGTTCTATGATTACATTTCTAGCGGTCAACACATCCTCTATCACACTTGTGCCAACAACCGTCATTGCAATAAGAATGACCTATGGGGCAGATCAGCCAACAGACATTGTAGGGCCAACCATTTTAGCAACACTCATTTCAGGAATCGGTGCAATTATCATCGATCGTTATTTCCACTATCGCAGAAGCAGGCGGGGGTGATCTTGTGGCATTTATTAACTGGCTGTCACTTGCTTTGATACCACTGATCATCGCAGGAATTTTGATTGCTGGAACCATTAAAAAGGTACCAACCTATGAAACATTTGTGGAGGGAGGAAAAGAGGGCATTCAAATTGCCTTTTCAATCATTCCCTATTTAGTCGGTATGCTTGTAGCCATTACGATATTCCGTGCGTCAGGTGCGCTTGATTTTGTTATGGGACTATTAAAACCAGTCTTTACAGCGATTGGTTTCCCGCCAGAAGTGGTGCCGCTTGCGTTTATTCGTCCGATATCAGGAACGGCTGCACTTGGAATGACATCAGACTTGATAGCGACATATGGTCCAGATTCTTTTATTGGCCAGCTTGCAGCTGTCATGCAAGGGTCAACAGACACCACCCTTTACATTTTAACGGTCTATTTTGGAGCAGTTGGGATTAAAAAAATGGGAGATGCGCTGAAAGTAGGTTTGTTAGCAGATCTCATTGGTGTCATTGCATCTGTCATTATCGTCAGTTTGTTATTTAGCGGCGCCTAATCAGGCGCTTTTTTGTATTTCATGGATGGAAAATCGCTTTTTAGCTGAAATTAGACAGACGAAACGCTTATTTTTCCACGAATGCTTGTTTGTTTTAAGTCAAGCAAGTAAGATAGTACATGAGGTGAAAGACAAATGGAACGTTTACAGAAAGTAATTGCACATGCCGGCGTCGCTTCAAGACGAAAGGCTGAAGAATTAATTAAAGAAGGACGAGTTACCGTTAATGGTCAAACAGTGACAGAGCTCGGAGTGAAGGTGGGCTCTTCAGATAAAATTGAAGTCAATGGATTAAAGCTTGAAAGAGAAGAACCGGTTTACTTTATGCTTTATAAACCGCGCGGCGTCATTTCGGCTGCCGAGGATGATAAAGGACGCAAGGTCGTCACAGATTTCTTTGATGATGTCCCGCAGCGTCTTTATCCAATCGGCCGGTTAGATTATGATACGAGCGGTTTGATTTTGATTACAAATGATGGGGAATTTGCCCATAAGCTCATGCACCCGAAATACGAAATTGATAAAACGTATGCAGCGAAGCTAAAAGGCATTCCTTCAAAGGAACTGCTTAGAAAGCTAGAAAAAGGGATCATGTTAGATCATAAAAAAACAGCACCTGCTCGTGCGAAAATGCTTTCTATTGATAAACGAAAGCAAACTTGTATTGTTCAATTAACCATTCACGAAGGCAGAAACAGACAGGTGCGCCGCATGTTTGAAGCGATTGGACATGATGTGTTAAAGCTAAAAAGGGAGCAATATTCGTTCCTTCATATTGAAGGTATGAGACCAGGAGACCGCAGAGAATTGTCTCCGCATGAAGTAAAGCGCCTGAGAGCAATTGCCGATCATGGGAAAAGCGCTTTTTAATTTTCACATAAACTTCAAAAAATGAAGAAGCATCAAAAGAAGGAGAATGCTATAATTTACCTGAATGTCTATGGGGAAGGGGTACTTCAGATGAAAAAAAGACGGTTTTTCATACGGACGGGCATTCTCCTCGTGATGCTTGCGGCACTATGTTATACAATGTATAACTCAGTATTTGCCAAACAGGATCGAGTCAAAGAAGGATCTATTGCGCCAAACTTTGTCCTTCAATCTGTCGATGGGGATCGGATTGAGTTAAAGGACTTAAAAGGCAAAGGTGTCTTTCTTAATTTTTGGGGTACATGGTGTGGACCGTGTAAACAAGAATTTCCTTATATGGCGAATCAATATGAAGTGTTCAAGGATCGCGGTGTGGAAATTGTTGCAGTCAATGTTGCGGAATCCAAGATTGCCGTGAAAAATTTTATGGAATCCTATGGCGTGAATTTTCCTGTTGCCATGGACAAAGATCGTCAAGTGACAGAGGCATATGATATTACGCCGCTGCCAACCACATTTTTAATCAATCCTGAAGGCAAGGTAATCAAAGTCATAAAGGGAACGATGACAGAACGTAATGTCTATGAATATATGAATTTGATTAAACCAAAGGGGTCATAGAATGAAAGAGGTAAAGTGCGAGTGTGGACATATTAATCCAATCGGTACTGTTCTATGTGAATCATGCGGGAATCCCATTGCGGCTAAAGAGAAAAACTCTTCAAAGCTGCTTGATATGAGATATGACGGCAGTGCAAGACGCTCGCAAACATACAACAAAACGATTGTTGATAAAGTATGGAACTTTTTTTCTTCCGTTAAAGTGGGTGTGTGGCTGATTGTCATTACACTGCTCGCTTCTTCGCTTGGAACGATTTTTCCGCAGGAGCGATTTATTCCGCCAGGTGCATCTGCTTCCACGTATTATGAAGAGCAATATGGATCGTTTGGCAAGCTGTATTACACACTTGGATTCCATGATCTTTATAATTCTTGGTGGTTTTTAGCTCTTGTCGCATCAATCGGAATCTCCCTTGTCATTTGCAGTCTCGACCGCGTTATTCCTCTTTATCGAGCACTCAAAAACCAAGGGGTTATCAAAAAAGAAGGCTTTATGAGAAGACAGCGTCTGTTTAGCGAGACAGACAAAACATTATATCAGCATACATATGAAGGCATCATAAGAGCAATGAAACAAAAGCGTTACCGCGTGCGAGAAGAAAATGGGCATATTTTAGCCGAAAAAGGACGTTTTTCACGCTGGGGACCTTACGTCAATCACATTGGACTAATCATCTTTCTCATTGGAGCGATGCTCCGGTTTGTCCCGGGCATGTACGTGGATGAAACGCTTTGGGTCAGAGAAGGGGAAACTGCACCAATTCCAGGTACGGATGGTCAATACTTCTTGAAAAATAATGCGTTTTCAATTGATCGCTATGAAACTGGAAATGAAAAAGAAGTGTTTGAGAATGCCATTGAAAAAGCTGGCGATGGTCAAGTGGTGAAAAGCTATAAAACGGATGCCATTTTATACAAACGTGAAGGAGAAGTTGTATTTGGTGAAAAGCCCAAGCTGAAGCAGGTAACAGAACACGATATCAAAGTAAATGAACCGCTCAAGTTTGACAATTTCTCATTATATCAAGTGGATTTTAAACAAAATGAACTCGATCAAATGGTCTTTCAGCTGATTCGTAAAGATACAGAAAAATCTTTCGGTACAGTGAAGATTAATCTGCTGGAGCCTAAGTCAGAATATGATCTTGGTAGCGGTTACAAAGTCAAGGTGATGAGCTATCTGCCTGATTTTTATTTTGACGATGATGGAACGCCAAGTACGAAAACAAGGAATCCGAATAATCCTGCTTTCGTGTTTGAAATGATTTCTCCTGAAAAACCTAAAGGTGAAAAAAGCTTTGTCGCCATTCAAGAGACAGTAGAGGGTTCTGATAACAATCTATATAAAATGAAGTTTGATCGGGTCGAAACGAAAAACGTCACAGGGTTAACAGTGAGAAAGGATTTAACACTTGGCGTGCTCATAGTAGGCGGAATCATCTTCATGATCGGTGTCGTGCAGGGGATGTATTGGCAGCATAGAAGAATCTGGCTGTCGGCAAAGGATGGAAAAGTATTGGTGGCAGGACATACAAACAAAAACTGGTTCGGCTTAAAGTCCGATCTTGGTGTGTTACTGCACGGCAGTGGCATCAAACAGCCAGTTGATCAAAAAGAACTGCCTGATACAACAAGTATCAGCAAAAGCAAGGGGGAAGGATTAGATGGCGGCAGTCAGTGAAAATCTGTTATTTGCAGCTTTTCTATTTTATTTAGCGGCAGTTCCTTTTTTTGGTGGTGCCATTAAGGGAAAAAAGAAAGAAGAAGGACCGCACAGAAATAAGGCGGCACTCATTGGCATTACGCTTACCATCATCGGTTTTTTGAGCCAGTTGGGCTATTTTATTTCAAGATGGATCGCATCTGGTCATGCACCTGTCAGTAATTTGTTTGAGTTCACAACGGCTTTTGGCATGATGCTGGTGCTTGCATTCATCACTTTATATTTTGTGTATCAAGTGTCTGTACTTGGTTTATTTACACTTCCAATCGCTTTATTGATTATTGCCTATGCAAGTATGTTCCCATCAGATATTTCACCGCTGATTCCTTCACTTCAAAGTAATTGGCTTTATATTCACGTGACAACAGCAGCACTTGGCCAAGCCATTTTAGCCATCAGCTTTGTGGCAGGTGTCATCTTTCTACTAAAGCATGTGGATCAAACAAAGCCAGGGAAGAAGACGTTTGGTTTAGAGCTTGTCATGTTTATGATTGTGGTCACACTTGCATTTATCGCTGTTACGTCTATCTTTAGAATGACAGGATATGAAGCAACATTTAATTGGATTGATAAAAATAAAGAAAAAAGTGAGATGGTCTATGAGCTCCCAGCTCTTGTCGGACCTCATAAAGGGGAGCTTGTGACGGAAGATCGTTTGGAACCGTTTGTTGAGCTGCCGCCTGTTTTTTCAGGTAGAAAGGTCAATACAGTGTTATGGTCATTTGGCGTAGGGCTGATTATATACGGACTCATTCGATTGATCATTCGCAAACGACTGAGCGCACTGCTTCAACCGTTAGTGAAACAGGTGAACCTAGATTTAGTCGATGAAATTGGGTATAGGGCTGTTTCGATTGGTTTCCCTGTATTTGCGTTAGGCGGGCTGATCTTTGCCATGATCTGGGCGCAAATTGCATGGACTAGGTTTTGGGGCTGGGACCCGAAGGAAGTATGGGCATTGATTACGTTTCTCTTTTATGCTGCCTATCTTCATCTTCGCTTGTCGCGAGGCTGGCATGGTGAAAAGTCCGCATGGCTTGCTGTGATCGGCTTCGCCATTATTATGTTTAATCTCATCTTTGTTAACCTTGTCATTGCGGGGCTTCATTCTTACGCATAATCACAAGGAAAAGCCAACTTTTATGATTCAATTCGGCTTTTTGTTAAAATGAATGTAACAACGGAGAAAGCAGGAGGACTGTCTAATGGAACACACAACTCAAACGAAAATATTAGTCGTAGATGATGAGGCAAGAATTCGCCGCCTTTTAAAAATGTATTTAGAACGTGAAAATTATGAAATCGATGAAGCGGAAAATGGAGATGAAGCGATTCAAAAAGGGCTTCAAACCGATTACGACCTCATTTTGCTCGATTTAATGATGCCTGGTACAGATGGAATCGAAGTGTGTAATCAAATTCGAGATAAAAAAGCGACTCCAATCATTATGCTGACGGCAAAAGGAGAAGAAGCCAACCGTGTTCAAGGATTTGAGGCAGGAACGGATGACTACATCGTCAAACCTTTCAGCCCGCGTGAAGTGGTTTTACGCGTAAAGGCATTGCTCAGAAGATCGTCTCAAACGTCTTATTTGAATACTGGGACAACAACAAAGGATGTTCTTGTGTTTTCTCATCTTTCTATTGACCATGATGCACATAGAGTGACGGCTGATGGCAAAGAAGTCAGCCTCACGCCGAAGGAATATGAGCTTTTATATTTCCTTGCAAAAACACCAGATAAGGTCTATGACAGAGAAAAGCTGCTAAAAGAAGTATGGCAATATGAATTCTTTGGAGACTTACGAACAGTTGATACTCATGTCAAACGACTTCGTGAAAAACTGAATAAAGTGTCACCAGAAGCAGCGAAAAAAATCGTAACTGTATGGGGTGTCGGGTACAAATTTGAGGTCGGCGCTGAATGAAACTGTGGAAAAGTGTTGTAGGAAAGCTATGGTTAACCATTCTTTTCCTCGTCCTGATCGTTTTATCTATTTTAACTGTGCTTCTTTTAGAGTTCATTGAGAATTATCATGTAGAAGAAGCAAAATCTGATTTAACACAAATGGCAAACAAAGTAGCGGTCATTTTAGAAAGCCATGAGGATCAATCGCTTGCGAGGTCGATTACATCAGAACTTGCTGACAAATTGACGAGTATTGCGATCATCCAAGAGGACGGGCTAGAGTGGTATTCGTCTGAAAAAGACGGGAAGCTTCCTGCGATTACAAAGAAACAAATTGAAGCGGACAACGATTTAAATCAAGCACTGAAAGATCGTAAAAAAATCAGTAAACGTGCAGAACCTGATGCAGGCAATCGAAAAGATGAACGGATTGTAGTCGGTGTTCCATACGAGGCGAACGGAAAAAAAGGCATGGTCTTTCTTTCTCAATCACTCCTCGCTGTAGAACAAACAACGAAACATACGACACGCTACATCTTTTTAGCCGCCGGCATTGCGATTGTACTGACCACTATATTCGCTTTCTTCTTGTCAACACGTGTCACCTACCCTCTCAGAAAGATGAGAGAGGGTGCACAAGATTTGGCGAAAGGGAAATTTGATACAAAGATTCCTATTTTAACGCAAGATGAAATTGGAGAACTGGCAATCGCCTTTAATCAAATGGGGAAGCAGCTTAAATTCCATATCACAGCCCTAAATCAAGAAAAAGAACATTTATCTAATATTTTAAGCAGTATGGCTGATGGCGTCATCACCATCAATATTGATGGAACGATTTTGATGACAAATCCTCCCGCAGAACGATTTTTGCAGGCATGGTATTACGAGCAAAATATGAAGATCAAGGATGGAGATGAACTGCCGCCAGAAGCGCGCGAGCTATTTCATACAGCTGTCAGCACAGAAAAAGAGCAAATGATCGAAGTTACACTGCAAGGTCGTACCTGGGTTCTTCTCATGTCTCCGCTGTATAATCAGCAGGATGTCAGGGGAGCAGTTGCAGTCCTTCGTGATATGACGGAGGAACGAAGACTTGATAAACTGAGAAAAGACTTCATTGCCAATGTCAGTCATGAACTTCGTACACCAATTGCCATGCTGCAAGGGTACAGTGAGGCAATTGTAGATGATATTGCGGGATCAGAAGAGGAAAAGAAAGAGATTGCGCAAATTATCTATGATGAATCACTTCGAATGGGACGTCTTGTGAATGACCTTCTAGATCTAGCGAGAATGGAAGCAGGTCATATTACACTGAATCTTGAATCAACAGATACGGAAGAGCTGACAGAGAAGATCTACCGTAAGTTTCTCGGGATTGCGAAAGAAAAACAAATCGACCTTACGTATGATATTCAAGTGGATGAACCGCACTTTGTATTCGATCCAGATAAGATTGAGCAAGTGTTTACGAATCTCATTGATAATGCTATTCGTCATACACCAGAGGGCGGCGAGGTTCACTTCTCGGTTCAATCGGTGGAAAACGGACTGAAAATGGATGTAAAAGATTCGGGGAGCGGAATTCCGGAAGAGGATCTGCCCTTTATTTTCGAACGCTTTTATAAAGCCGATAAAGCAAGGACGAGAGGGCGTTCTGGTACTGGACTTGGCCTTGCGATTGTGAAGAACATCATCGAGGCGCATCAAGGCTCTATACATGCTCACAGCAAAGCGGGGGCAGGTACACACTTCACATTCTATATTCCGAGAAAAAAGCAGGAACTCGTCTAATCTTGACGAAGAATCTTGTTACATGAGAAACACTTCTTTTCGTAAAGAAAATGAAGTGTTTTTTCTATTTTAAAATTTTTAAGGAGAAGTTAAACAAAAAGCCCTTTCCAAACTGTCGAACTTGTAATATATTTGTCATAAAGTTGTAATGTAACGTTTTATAAGAGTCACTCGACAAAAATAAGTGAACGGAGGGGTTTCCTATGCATGAAACCTTTCAAAAAATATATGATTCGTACCATCAAGATTTGTACCAGTTTTTATTTTATATGGTTAAAGATAAAAATCAGGCAGAGGATCTCGTACAGGAGGTTTACATTCGGGTACTTCACTCATATAAAACTTTTGAAGGAAGAAGCAGCGAGAAAACATGGCTGTTTTCAATTGCAAGGCATGTGGCGATTGACTGGTTTCGCAAGCAGCAAACCATTAGACAACGGGTACTCGGCACGTTTGATTGGGATAAGCAGGATGTAAAAGACCCAGACTTGCTCCCAGACGAACTGGCTGTACAGGATGAAAATACTAAAGAAATTTATGCCGCGCTTGATCACTGCACGATTGATCAAAGAGCTGTCATCATTTTAAGGTTTATCCAGGGCTACTCAATCATGGAGACGGCAAAGGCGCTAAAGTTCTCGGAAAGCAAAGTCAAAACAACGCAGCACCGAGGCCTGAAAGTGCTCCGAAAACATATGGAGCTTTTGAAGGAGGAGCTAGTGAATGAAAACGAACAGGTCCGATTGGAGCGAAGAACGAATCAAGGTGTTACTAAGTCAGCTTCCAAAGGTGGAGGACAACCGTTCATCTAAGCAGATATACCAGCAGGTGCTGATGGCAAGCGGGAAGAAAAAGAAAAGTGTCAAATGGATCGGTCCAGCGGTGGCAACCGTTGTGGTTTTATTTATGGCGTTTTTAATTTCTCCTCATTTATTTCAGCCGGCTGCTCAAGAACAGCATAAACAGATGAAAATGGAATCAAGTGCTGACAAAGGACAGGCAAATGCCACATTAGAGCCGGTCAAACAGGCAAATGGTACCACACACGTTGTTTCTCATGAAGACAAGCAAAAGTATATGACGGTTGCATACATAGATGAATCAACATCTCAAGTGGTTCCCATTAGTATTGAAAAAGAGAATGAACATGACCATTTGCAGGAAATGATGAACACATATGAACAGGTGCAGCTGCCTGAAATGACAAAGCCACTTCAATCTTATCTTGAGATGGTGGACCTTCGTGAAAATGGGAATACACTTGTTTTTCAGTTAAAAAATGATTTGTCCCTTGATACGATAAAGGAAGCCAATCGATTTAAAGATATGGTAAAAGAAACGCTCAAATGGAGCAGGTATAAACAGGTGGAGGTCAGGTCAGTTAAAGGTTCTCATCTTCAATTAGGGACTAGCAGCTTTGGCACGATATCAATTGATAAACAAACGAAGAAAGCTTATTACGTGTTAGAAAATAAGAGCGGGACTTTTTTGGTGCCCTCCAAAACACATTATTCTTCTTATGAAGAAGCTGTAGAGGCCATGAAACGCACGAGTGATTCTGGACTTGAACCATTAATTAAAGAAGAACCCATTAAAGAAGTGACATCAAAAGGTAAGCATGTAACCATCACGTTTGGAGCATCAGCACAATTATCGGACTCAATTGATCATACTCTACTCATTGAAGGTCTGCTGCTCACAGCGAAAGATTTTGGTTTTACAGATGTCACCATTCAATATGAAGGAACAGATCAAGTAGGACCATATGAATTAAATGAACCAATAGAGGTTCCGGCCCTGCCGAATCCAGTTGTCATCAAAGATCGTTAAAGGACGCAAGCATTTCATTGCGTTCTTTTTTGATGTATAGAAAAGGGTCTTCTTGCTGTATACTAAGCTGTCATGAAAAGAACCTCAAAAAAGGGGAGTCACTGATGAAAAGGTATTGCTTCATAGGTGCCAGCTGTTTTTTGCTCTTGATCTTAGCGCCATTTGCACATGCGCAGAAGACAAACGAATGGGTGGAACCAGTGAAAGGAGAAGTCACTGACTTGTTTGGGACAAGGGGCGGCTCGCATAAGGGATTAGATATAGCTGCGCCAGAAGGAGAATCCATTTTTGCTGCAAGTGAAGGTGTGGTCACCCGTTCGTATGTATCGGCTACATATGGAGAAGTTGTATTTATTCAGCATCCAAATGGATACGAAACCGTCTACGCTCATTTACACGAGCGTTTTGTGAAAAAGGGTGACCATGTACAAGCGGGACAGCCGATTGGCATAATTGGCAACACAGGAGCCTCCAGAGGCACTCATTTGCATTTTGAAGTACATCGTGGCAATTGGTCAGTCAGCAAAAAGGATGCGGTAGATCCGCTCAAAATGATTGCTGTGGAACGTTTCCAAGAGCCGGCTCTTCATGTAAATGGACATGAAAAAAATACATATGTCATTAAACAAGGGGATACCCTTTGGTCGATAGCAAAGGCGCATGAAATGACTGTAGAACAATTGAAAAAGATTAATGAGCTGACCACTCACCTCATTCGAACAGGAGACCGTTTAATGGTTTCAACTAAATAAACCTCATGCTTTTGCATGAGGTCAGCGTGTAGACAAACCCTCGCATTCGTTGTCAGGGCTGCGTGCCGGTGCTCACGAATGTCAAATTCGCTCCGCAAAGATAAGCCGCCCTTCCTAGGGCTGCAAAGGTTTTCAATCACGCTGAAAAGAAGACAAAGAGCTAAAATGAAAATCATTTTAGCTCTTTGTCGACAATCTAAAACCTCATGCAAAGCATGAGGTTTATCACTGTTTTTTATAGATCAATCAGGCGGACAGAAAGAATATCCTGCACTTCAGTTAATTTTTTCACAATTTCGTCCTCTAGATGCTTGTCGAAAGAAAGCATCATAATGGCTTCGCCGCCTTTTTCTTTACGTCCCACCTGCATTGTGGCGATGTTGACATCATGGTCGCCTAAAATCTGTCCAACCTTTCCAATCACACCAGGTGCATCTGTATGCTGGATATAGACAAGGTGTCCATCTGGATAAAAATCAATATTAAAACCATTAATAGAAACAACGCGCTCCCCTAGATGCGGGATGTAAGTCGCTTTTAGAGTAAAGGTTGAAAGATCACCTTTGACTTCAATAGAAATACTGTTTTCGTAACCAGATTCGCTGGAAGAAATTTTTTCACTAAAGCTAATGCCTCGTTCTTTTGCGACCATTCCAGCATTTACTTCATTCACAGTCGAATCAACACGCTCTTTTAAAAAGCCTGACAGAAGACTCTTTGTGATAAAGGATGTTTCGAGTTTTGAAATAGAGCCTTCATAAGAAATGCCTACTTCTTTTACAGGTTCTCTCATTGATTGAGAGACAAGACGTCCAAGTTTTCCTGCAAATTGATGATAAGGCTGAATCTTTTTGAACTCGTCTTTTGTCATCGCTGGTAGATTAATAGATGACATGACAGGAAGACCTTTTGCAAATTGAAGGACTTCTTCAGATACTTGCGCCGCTACATTTAATTGTGCTTCTTTTGTAGAGGCACCAAGATGCGGAGTTGCAATGACATGTGGATGATCCACAAGCGGATTATCAGTTGGCGGTTCTACCTCGAATACATCGAGTGCAGCTCCTGCGACATGGCCGCTTTCAAGTGCCTCAAGAAGGTCAGCCTCGTCAATAATGCCGCCGCGCGCACAGTTTACAAGGCGAACACCTTTTTTCGTTTTTGCAATCGTTTCTTTATTGAGAAGTCCTCTTGTTTCTTTTGTTAATGGCGTATGTACAGTAATAATATCTGATACTTCGAGTACTTCATCAAGTGATTTCGCATTGACGCCAATTTTTTCTGCACGTTCCTTTGTGAGAAATGGGTCAAACACGTTGACTGTCATGCCAAATGCTCTTGCACGCTGCGCGATTTCACTTCCGATTCTGCCTAAGCCGACAATCCCAAGAGATTTTCCGTAAAGCTCAGCACCAACATATGCACCTCTGTTCCATTCTTTTGATTTGACAGAAATGTTGGCTTGCGGAATATGACGCATAAGTGATGAAATCATAGCGAACGTATGCTCAGCTGTCGAGATCGTATTACCGTTTGGTGCATTGATCACAATGACGCCGTGTTTGGTCGCTTCATCAATGTCAATATTGTCTACTCCCACACCGGCACGGCCGACAATTTTTAATGAAGTCATTTTTTCATAAAGCTCTTTCGTTACTTTCGTGGCACTTCTGACAAGTAAGGCATCAAACGTGTGTAATTCATCTTCTGCTTCTGCTACATTTTTTTGGACAATTTCAACAAAATCTGATTCTAAAAGTGGTAGAAGACCATCATTGCTCATCTTATCTGAGACTAATACTCGAAACATCGTAAGATTTCCTCCTAAAATAAACGTCATAAATATCTGATAATTTACCATATTCCTTTTCACTGTGTCAATCAAATTAAAGCAGTAAAGTGAAAAAGAAAACACGAACATTTCTTTGTGTCTTTATAAAGAATGAACACCTTTAAACAAAAGATAACCAATTTTTGCGCATTTGTCATTATAATTTTTGTGTTTTTTACGATTTCTTAAAACTGATGAATTTGCTCAGATTTTTATCTGTACAAATGCTCATATATCATATATAATGATGTCGAATTGAATAATGATCAATCTTCGGGGCAGGGTGTAATTCCCTACCGGCGGTGATGAGCATAGTCTCTAAGCCCGCGAGCCTTTTTGGCAGGATTCGGTGTGATTCCGAAGCCGACAGTATAGTCTGGATGGGAGAAGATGGAGGTTCATAAACGTTGAAAACATTGATGTTCACACGTTTATTTGTCTAGCCCAATTTCCCCGCTCCTGTTTTCAAGGGCGGTTTTTTTGTGGCTAAAATGGAACAATCCTCTTTTCGAAAGATTTGATCGAAAAGGAGAGAGAATATTGAATCAAAGTAAAGTAAAGCGTTTAGTTGTTACCAGTATGCTCAGCAGTATTTCGTTTGTGTTAATTTTATTGGATTTTCCTTTCCCGGGTCTTCCAGCGTATTTGAAAATTGATTTTAGTGATATCCCGGCAATTATTGCGATTTTAATTTATGGACCGGGTGCAGGGATTGCTGTTGAGGCATTAAAAAATGTACTGCATTATCTCATTCAAGGCAGTATGTCCGGCGTTCCAGTTGGGCAAGTTGCGAACTTCATTGCAGGCACACTATTTATCTTGCCAGTCGCCTTTATGTTTAAAAAAATCAAATCAGCAAAAGGGATGGCATGGTCTATGATCACGGGTACATTGCTTATGACTGTGATGATGAGTATTTTAAATTACTTCTTATTCCTGCCAGCTTACACATGGTTCTTAAACGCGCCAGAACTATCCGATCATGCGCTCAAGACGACCATTACAGCAGGGATCTTACCATTTAACTTTATTAAAGGCATCATCATTACCATCGTGTTTAGTCTCATTTTTGTGAAAATGCGTCCATGGTTTGAAAATAAACGACGACTTCAAAATAGTTAATATAAAAAAAGCCCCTGCATAAGGGGCTTTTATACTATTCATGCTTAAGCGGGTCACCATCGAAAGATTCGTCCGCAACTTTGATTGAATCTGTTGGACATCCTTCAAATGCATCAAGCATATCTTCTTCAAGCACTTCTGGAACTTCTACAGTCCCTTGGTTGTCATCAAGCGTAACAAATGCAATGCCTTCATCATCATAATCATAAATGTCTGGAGCAGCTGCACCGCATGCGCCGCAAGCAATACATGTGTCTTTGTCTACAATTGTATATTTTGCCATGTTAAAAAAATACCTCCCAGATTGTTCGATGGAACAAATGGTCTAACCTTTTTAGTTTCACCGATAAAAAACAATTTCCTCAAACCTTATTGTAATGATTTTAATTTCACATTTCAACTGTAAAGTGATTGAGAATGCTTATCACATAAGGGTTTGTTCATAACTTTCCCCCACAAATTGAGTTTAAACATTTCTTCTTCTATGAAATCTGTTAAAATAAAGGGAGAAAATATTCGAATTTTGTCAGGAAGACAGGTGCTTTGGCGAATGACTCTTCATTACTTGGATGTCATGTTAATGGACAGCGTACATAAATTGAACGGCGAACGCTCCATAAGTGCTGTCTACCATCTTTTTAAAGGAAAGAAATCATCACAAACCATACAGGATGCCAGTTTGTTTCAGCTTTCAAAGTACTTCGGCTGTTACCCGGGGTTTACGAGGGATCAGCTGAATCGCTCTGCTATAAAGCTTGACGAAAAGCACTACATCGTAAAAACAGGGGAGACATTCACTGTTACAAATGCAGGACAGCGTATGCTAAACCAGTATTTTTCAGAAAAACCGATGCCCGCTTATTTTCACGGTGCCAAATATCATGATAAAGCAAAGGTGCTATGGATGAGACTCTCTTTACTTGTACAAGTGCTGTCTCACCATCTGGCTGGATCGCATCAATATGTTCCAATACAAAGAGATGTATCTGTACAAAGCTGGACGAAATCCTTCTTAAAACAGCATCACGAGAAGAATAAGCTTTCGGAAGAGCTGCATCATGAACTAGACAAGCTCCTTTCCCGTATAAGTGATCAAGAGGCGCTGATTTTTGTTTACTCATTGACGTCAAATGAAAGAATTGGGCGTACGTATCAGCAAATGGCAGAGTGGCTAAAAGAAGATGTGTGGTATGTGTACCTGCTTTTTTGGAATGTCCTCCATTATTTTATTCATGCTGCCCAAAAAGGTGAAGCGCAGGTCATGCAGCAGCTCGTAGGTGACCTTGAATTCAAACGCGTGCTAACAACCTCTACCCATAAAACGCTCGAGCTTGTGCAAAAAGGCTATGATATTGATCAGATTGCTCACATTCGTTCATTAAAAAAGGCAACGATCGAAGACCATATTGTCGAGCTGTCCATACATGAACCGAGCTTCTCAATAGAGCCGTATGTGAGCGAAGAAGAGCAGCAGGCCATTCATGCAGTAGCCAGGGAGCTTCAAACAAATAAAATGAAGCTGATTAAAGAAAAACTCGAACATCCATTTACTTATTTTCAAATAAGATTGGCTCTGACAAGGATGGTGAAAGCAAATGGATAAGCTTCATCAGACGCTCATGCGATATTTTGGTTACGACTCATTTAAAGCAGGTCAAGAGGACATTATTCAAAGTGTACTGAATCAGAAAGATACGGTTGCCATGCTGCCTACTGGCGGAGGGAAGTCCATCTGCTATCAAATTCCCGGCTATATGACTGAAGGATTAGTTCTCATTATTTCGCCGCTGTTATCGCTTATGGAGGACCAAGTCGAACGAATGAAAATGCGCGGAGAAAAACGAGTGGCGGCACTGAACAGCACATTATCTTTTCAGGAGAGACGGCATATCATTCGGCATTTGCCATCATATAAATTTTTATTCGTCGCGCCTGAGGCATTAATGTCAGAGGTGCTGCTAGAACAGCTCAAATCGATGCATATTGGTCTGTTCGTCGTCGATGAAGCCCATTGTATATCCGAATGGGGGCATGATTTCCGTCCGGAATATTCCAAGCTGGGAGAATGGAGAGAAGCATTAGGTCATCCTGTTGCCTTAGCACTGACGGCAACAGCAACGAAACAAACACTTAAAGATACCGTGCAAACGTTAAGATTGCAGCATCCAGACTTTCATATCCATTCTGTCAACCGGCCAAACATCGCATTAGTCAAAGAAGCGCACGAAACGAAAGAAGCAAAAGAGAAACGGGCCATTGAGCTTGTGGAATTCCTGCAAGGCCCTGGCCTGATTTATTGCCCGACCCGGCAAATGACAGAAGATATGGCGCTCATAATGAAACAAAAAACCCATCAGCGTGTAGAGTATTACCATGGCGGAATGGATGCAGGAGACCGCATGCTTATTCAGCAGCAATTTATCAGCGGACAGCTTGATCTTATTTGTTGTACAAGTGCTTTTGGAATGGGAATTGATAAAGCAGATATACGATTTGTTATTCATATGAGCCCGCCTCAGTCAATTGAAGCATTTATGCAGGAAATTGGAAGAGCAGGACGGGACGGGAAAAATAGTGTGAGCATTCTTTTATATACAGAAGAGGACGCGGATATTCAACAGCATTTAATACAAGCAGAAGGCTTTGATGATCCAGAAATTGATTTCTTCTTAGTTAGACTCACACAAATGCAGACAAATGATGAAAAGAAATTACGTGAACAATTGATGGAATCAGGGCTTCAGGAGACACGTGCAAGAATGCTGATCCATTATTACAGGATGTATCAATCTGACGAGCCTCGTGTGCTCCTGATGAAACTGAAAGAGAAATTGCAGGAAAGACAAACTGAAAAACTGAGAAAAGTGTGGCAATTTAAGGAGCGGATCACAGATCATAGCTGCTTTAGACAATCTCTGTTATCATACTTTTACGAACAGCTTGATCAAACGGAGAGCGCATCCTCTGGCAGCTGCTGCTCTTCTTGCGGACTTGACCTGTCTGATTATGAAAAAAAAGATCAACCATTGGAGCTGAATGAAATGAAACACTGGAAGACCGTGCTGGATCGTATGTTTCATCTGACAAAAGAGGCGCAGCATTGATTGAACAACATCGCCGAATCATCGAAAAATTAACCGATCGACAAGTTGTAGAACAGCTGTATTTCACGCAGCTGTTGATGCTGATCATTTCTTTTTTACTAGGTATATTTATGTTCGATCATTGGACAGATTTTACATCCCTTTGGGAGATCCAAGATGCGCGGATACTGACTTATGGAATTGGCGGCGCTGCGGTTGTGATCATTGTGGATGCGATTGTTATGAAGGTGTTTCCTGCTCATATGTATGATGATGGCGGATTAAATGAAAAAATGTTCAAAAACCGCAGCATCCCGCATATTGTTTGGTTAACACTGCTCATCGCCTTTTCAGAGGAAATTCTATTCCGAGGGATCGTCCAGCAGCAATTTGGATTGGAGATTGCCAGTATTGTGTTTGCGCTCCTTCACTTTCGCTACTTATCAAAAATACTCTTGTTTATCCTTGTGGTTTCAATTAGTATTTTTTTAGGACTTTTATACGAGTGGACTGGGAATTTATTTGTTCCTGTCATGACCCATTTTGTCATTGACTTAGTCTTTGCTTGTCAAATTCGTTTGAAATATAGGGGGAGGGATGAACATGGAAGAAATGTCGAGAATGAAGAGAAAGAAGGAGCAGCTGACAAACATCCATGACGATGATGCAGAGAAAATTTTTGAAGAAGAAGTACAGCCTTCAGATGACTCTCACTTTCCTACACGAGAAGATTTTCATGAATATAAAAAGCAGCGCACGAAAAAGGTGCGTAATCCATTGTTTACAACACTTGCTATTATCTTTCCTATTATCGTCGTCACAGTGTTCTTTCTTTTGATCTACTACACATCAAAGGAAATCAACCATAATAATAATCAAGATGTATATAATATTGATTCTACATCAAGTGCTGACACAGACCCAGTCCCGTCAGCACTTGTCGAAACGAAAAATGACTCAAGCGTTGATAAAGCGGATGCGTCTGATGATGAGAAGCAAAAGAAAGAGAAAGAAAAACAGCGGTCGAAAGAAAAAGCTGAACAGCAGAAAAAAGAAAAAGCTGCTAAAGAGAAAGAAGAGCGTGAACAAGCAGCGAAAGAAAAAGAACGCGCGAGAGCCGAAGCTGCCAAAAAGCGTGAACAGCAGCAGCTAGCCTTGCAAAAGCAACAGGAAGAGAAAAAACGAAAAGAGGCCGAAGAGAAAAAGAAGCAGGAAGAAAAACCAGTTCGTGTCGTGCAGCACACCGTTGGTCCAGAGGAAAACCTGTATCGAATTTCAATGAAGTATTACAAAAACCGTTCGGGTGAAGAGAAAATTAGAGCCTATAATCATTTGAAAGGTAACAGCGTGTATAGTGGTCAAGTGCTGAATATTCCACTAGAAAACTAATCACCTGACATGAATGAAGAAGCACGCACATACATATGTAGAAAAAAGGGACAGGGTGTATGTGATGACATTGCACGCAATCAGCCGATATATGGATCAGCCGACACGGAAAATGATGGAAACATTGATCAAAAGAAAGCATAAATATGAGGGCTTTGCCAAGCAGTGCAAAAGATGGCAATGGACAGCCCTTCTATCGCTGGCCATTCTTTTGTTTTATTTTGTGATCACGGCAAATGCGGGAGGCGGCTCGCTTCAGCCGGAAGCCATGATTGCAACACTGCTTGGTCATGAAGTTTTTCTGTTTTGGATCATGGCTGAAGTCTTTGCTTTTTACGCCTCTTATTACTACAAGAAAAAAGAAGAAAAGGCTGAGGATGAATATCATCGGCTTCGATGTGAAATTATACAAAAAAGCACAGATTTATGGCCGCAATCAAATCAGTGGAAAGAGCGCGAGACGGTTTTTCACTATATGCAGAAGCAATACGACATTAATCTCTATTATGAAAGTAAATAAATGAGAAAAAAAGACGTTTAACAGTTGAAACGTCTTTTTTCATTCAAGCGTCTTATGAAAGAAAGATATGTAAGGGAGCCATTTGTGATGAAATATGCCATCGGATTTACTGCCGCCATTGCGGCTGTTACAACAGGTGTGTGTGTAACGGCAAAAATGGTGAAAACGGCAAAACAAAACAACATCAAAAAGCATTACTTTACAATAGAAGCACTTCAATCAGACCGGCCTGCTGTCATTTTCTTTATTTCTGATACACACAGACGTCTCATCAGTGACACTTTATTAGCAGAAATCAGACAGGAAGAGCCAGATGTGATTATGATTGGCGGAGATTTAGCAGAAAAAGGTGTACCCTATGCAAGGATTGAAGAAAATGTGAAACGTTTATCAAGAATTGCGCCGGTTTATTTTGTCTGGGGAAATAATGATCATGAGCTGCACCAGCAAAGGTTTAAAGAAATTCTTCATGCATACGATGTCACGACTTTGCAAAATGAAACGGCTGTATGGAATTTCGAAGGGCAGCGAATCAAAATTGGAGGAATTGATGATATTCGGCTTGAAAAAGCAGATTATGAAGCGATACGGCCTGATTTTGTGAAAGATGATGTCAATATTCTCTTATCACACAATCCAGATGTACATCATTTGATGAGTGAAGAAGAAGGAATCGATCTTGTCCTGAGCGGTCATACGCATGGGGGACAGATTCGAATTGGGAAATTTGGACCGTATGAAAAAGGAAGAACAGGCCAGGTCAAAGGTGCGTTCTTTCTCATTAGTAATGGCTACGGAACAACAAAAATTCCCTTGCGTCTCGGAGCAGAACCAGAAACCCATCTGATCTATTTAATGCCTCTAAAAACGCGTTAACTTGCGGCACCCTCAATATTTTCCATAAAAGTCACCGTAAGCGTAGCTTCGTGCTTGTCTTCCGTCATGACACAGTGTAAACTGAATACAAAATTAAGAACCTATGACTCATCATCTCATATACTACAGTATGATGTGTGTTTAGAAGAGGCAGGAGGGAACGTTATGCGACTGGAGCGTCTGAATTATAATAAAATCAAAATTTTTCTCACACTAGATGACCTGACAGACCGAGGTCTTACGAAAGAAGACCTTTGGAAAGATTCGTTCAAAGTCCATCAGCTGTTTAAAGACATGATGAACGAAGCGAATCAGGAGCTCGGTTTTGAAGCGAATGGACCGATTGCTGTTGAAGTATTTTCTCTTCAGGCGCAGGGGATGGTCGTCATTGTCACAAAGAGTCAGCAGGAAGATGCTGATGATGAGTTTGATGAAGATTACATTGAGATGCAAGTCAAGCTCGACGAGAGTAAGCATGTGCTCTATCAATTTGCCTCGTTTGAAGATGTGATTCAACTGTCCCATAGTTTAAGTCGTATTGGACTTTTAGGGGGTACAGTTTACCATTATGAAGGTCAATATTACCTCAGCCTGGATGATGTTGGAGAATTATCTGCTGATACAGTCATTTCGATTTTAGCAGAGTTTGGTTCACCTACGACACTCACCATTCACCGGCTAAAAGAATATGGAAAAGTGATCATGCAAGAAGATGCTGTGAAAACGATTCAAATGTATTTTTAATCACTTTTTTCTATTATATTTAATACTGTTGTGATGAAACAACAGTATTTTTTTATATCCTTTTTTATATTTATAAACGCTGATATTTTATTTTGATAAAAAACGCTTTTTACCTTTGCTTTACCAGTACGAAGGTGTATACTATTGCTTGAAAGGGAGCAGTAGATCATGAAAGATTTCTAGGGGGTTTATTTTAATGGCAGCCGATCAAAACGCCGCTCATAACGCAGAAGATAAGCTAGATGTTTTAAAGTCAACTCAAACCGTCATACATAAAGCGCTAGACAAATTAGGGTATCCGCAGGAAGTGTATGAATTGCTGAAGGAGCCAATTCGTCTATTAACGGTCAAAATTCCAGTACGTATGGATGATGGATCGGTGAAAATTTTCACTGGTTACCGCGCACAGCACAATGATGCTGTCGGTCCAACAAAAGGCGGAATCCGTTTCCACCCGAACGTTACGGAAAAAGAAGTAAAAGCGCTTTCAATTTGGATGAGTTTAAAATGTGGAATTGTGGATCTTCCTTATGGCGGAGGAAAAGGCGGTATTATCTGTGATCCAAGAGAAATGTCATTCAGAGAGCTTGAAAAACTAAGCCGCGGCTATGTTCGCGCCATCAGTCAAATCGTTGGACCAACAAAAGATGTTCCAGCACCAGACGTGTTTACGAACTCTCAAATTATGGCATGGATGATGGATGAATATTCTAGAATTGATGAATTTAACTCGCCAGGATTTATTACAGGAAAACCAATTGTTCTTGGAGGATCACACGGACGTGATACGGCAACAGCAAAAGGTGTGACGATCTGCATCAAAGAAGCGGCGAAGAAAAAAGGAATTGACATTAACGGGGCTCGTGTTGTCGTACAGGGATTCGGAAATGCAGGAAGCTACTTAGCTAAATTCATGTATGATGCTGGAGCAAAAATCGTAGGAATTTCAGATGCGTACGGCGGATTATACGATGAAGATGGTCTAGACATTGACTACTTGCTTGACCGACGTGACAGCTTTGGAACCGTCACTAAACTATTTAACGATACAATTACAAACCAAGAGCTGCTTGAGCTGGATTGTGATATCTTAGTACCTGCAGCCATTGAAAACCAAATCACAGAAGATAATGCGGCAAACATTAAAGCCAAAATTGTCGTAGAAGCAGCAAATGGCCCAACGACACTGGAAGGAACCAAAATTCTTTCAGATCGTGGTGTACTGCTTGTTCCAGACGTACTTGCGAGTGCGGGTGGTGTAACTGTTTCTTACTTTGAATGGGTTCAGAATAACCAAGGATTCTACTGGACAGAAGAAGAAGTTGAAACTCGTTTAGAAGATATGATGGTGAAATCATTTAATAATATTTATGAAATGGCGCAAAACCGCCGAATTGATATGCGTCTTGCTGCATATATGGTCGGTGTACGTAAAATGGCTGAAGCTTCTCGATTCAGAGGCTGGATTTAAGCGGCTGATTTGCATCGCGCCTTAAAATCTCCTATCCTTAAATAGGAGATTTTTTTATGGAATGGAACAAAGAATCAAACAGCCCAGCAATTGTTATTGCAGTGAAATGACAGGAGTGGAACAAATGAAACAAGAAAAAGCGATCATAATAGGAGGCGGCCCATGCGGGTTATCAGCTGCCATTGCATTCAAGCAAATTGGGATTGATGCACTTGTGATTGAAAAGGGGAATGTCGTGAACAGTATTTATCATTACCCAACACATCAAACCTTTTTTAGTACAAGTGAAAAGCTTGAAATCGGTGATGTTGCTTTTATTACTGAAAACCGTAAGCCCGTTCGTATTCAGGCGCTTTCCTATTACCGAGAGGTCGTCAGACGAAAAAAACTGCGTGTGCATGCTTTTGAAAAAGTAAACGCCGTGACGAAACAAGATGGCCGTTTTACGGTGAATACATCAAAAGACGACTATGCATGTGATTACGTCGTCATTGCGACTGGCTACTATGATCATCCAAACTATATGAACGTCAAAGGAGAAGACCTTCCCCACGTATATCACTATTTTAAAGAAGGACATCCATATTTTGATAAAGATGTGACGGTGATCGGCGGGAAGAACTCCAGTGTTGATGCTGCGTTAGAACTTGTGAAATGCGGAAGCAGAGTCACTGTGCTGTATAGAGGAACTGAATATTCATCCAGCATCAAGCCTTGGATTTTACCAGAGTTTGAAGCGCTTGTCCGTAATGGAACGATTCGAATGGAGTTTGGTGCGCAGGTGAAAGAAATCACAGAAGAAGATGTGATCTTCACAAACCAGCAAAATCAAACGGATCGAGTGAAAAGTGACTATGTATTTGCCATGACTGGCTATCACCCAGATCATTCTTTCTTAGAAAAAATGGGTGTCACGATTGACCAAGAATCAGGCCGTCCAGCATTTGATGAAGAGACGATGGAAACGAATGTTGAAGGCATTTTCATTGCAGGAGTCATTGCAGCTGGAAATAATGCCAATGAAATTTTTATTGAAAATGGAAGATTTCATGGCGGACTCATTGCAGAAGAAATCAAAAAAAGAATTAACGGATAAAAAAAGAACTGAATCCTTCAAAGGGGTTCGGTTCTTTTTTTATAAATTGGGATTATATAGAAAGGTATTTTTAGAAAAATGGGCCCGAGTCATATAAAAAAAGGGTAAATCATGGTACGATAATGAAGGATAATGTAGGGAAAGAGGTCTGGTTATGATCGCAATCATCTCAGCAGGTTTAGCTCCCGGCATCGCACTTTTAAGTTATTTTTATTTGAAAGATCAGTACGACAATGAGCCGGTTCACATGGTCATCAGATCTTTTATGCTAGGTGTCATACTTGTGTTTCCAACCATGTTTATTCAATATGTCCTTCAAGAGGAAAATATTGCAACAAATCCTATCTTGATTTCATTTGTGACGTCGGGCTTTTTAGAGGAATCATTAAAATGGTTTATTTTAATGGTCAGCGTTTATGCACATGCCCAGTTTGACGAACACTATGACGGAATTGTGTATGGAACGAGTGTCTCACTTGGTTTTGCAACACTTGAAAATATCCTTTACTTAGTCGGCCACGGGGTCGAATATGCGTTTACCCGTGCTTTATTACCTGTATCAAGTCACGCATTATTTGGTGTTGTGATGGGATTTTATATCGGAAAAGCCCGCTTCTCTGATAAAAAAGAGCAGCGCAAATGGCTGATCCTTTCTTTAACGCTCCCTGTGCTGTTTCACGGCCTGTATGATTTCATTCTATTAGGGATGAAAAACTGGGGATATATCATGGTGCCGTTCATGATTTTTTTATGGTGGTTTGGTTTAAGGAAAGCAAAAAAAGCCCGTGCGGTAAAAATGGTGCAAATTTAATTTGGAAAACGTCCTATTTGTTTATAGGGCGTTTTTTTGTCTTTTCCATCCAATTCTCTCCTGTGTTGAATGTATAAAAATAGGGATCGGAAGAAACATATATTCAAACATCAAAAGTACAGGAGGATCAAATATGGATAAAGCTCGTTTCATGAAACAAATTGTTCTTATCTTCTCAATCGTTCTTCTTGCGTCTTCACTTTTGACAGCCAGTAAAAGTGAAGCATTCACCGGCCAAGTCATCCAGCGCGGGGCAACAGGAGAAGATGTAGTCGAGCTGCAAGCGCGGCTCCAATACAATGGGTTTTACAATGGCAAAATCGATGGCGTCTATGGCTGGGGGACGTACTGGGCCGTTCGCAACTTTCAAAGCCAATTTGGCATGAAGAAGGTCGATGGACTTGTAGGTGAGAAAACAAAAAACTTATTAGTTCAAAAGACGAAATACTACAAAGAGTTTGTTCAAAAACAGCTGCAGCAAGGGAACCAGTTTACCCATTATGGCGGAAAGCCTCTTGATCAGCAAACAAAGGCTCCTGCGCAAAAAAGCTCGCAAAAAAAGACAGCCCAAGGTACAAAAGAAAATCAAAAAAGTCAAAGTGGATCATCTGGGAAGTCCGGCAATCAGTCAGGCAGCCAGCAGGGAAATCAAACACCAAAACAAACAGCAGCCAACATGCCTGGTGGTTTTTCTAGTAATGACATTCAGCTCTTGTCGCAAGCTGTTTACAGTGAAGCAAGAGGTGAGCCGTATGAAGGACAGGTGGCCATCGCGTCCGTTATCTTAAACCGCTTGAACAATCCGACCTTTCCAAATACGATCGCAGGAGTCATTTTTGAACCGCTTGCGTTTACTGCTGTAGCAGATGGGCAATTTTATATGACGCCAGATGAAACGGCAAAAAAAGCTGTATTTGATGCAATCAATGGCTGGGATCCATCTGAGAGCGCCATCTATTACTTTAATCCTGATACAGCAACAAGTCCATGGATTTGGGGAAGACCACAAATTAAACGAATCGGGAAACATATATTCTGCGAATAAAAAGGGGTGTAAATAAATGATCAGAGGAATATTGATTGCTATTTTAGGAATTGCTGTCATCTCAACAGGTTACTGGGGCTATAAAGAACATCAAGAAAAAGACGCCGTGCTGCTTCATGCTGAGAACAACTACCAAAGAGCCTTCCACGATTTAACGTATCAGGTGGATCAGCTGCATGACAAACTGGGCGCAACACTTGCGATGAACAGCCAAACATCCATCTCACCAGCACTTGCAGATGTATGGAGAATGTCATCAGAAGCGCATAACAATGTCAGCCAGCTCCCGCTTACATTGATGCCTTTTAATAAAACGGAAGAATTTCTGGCGAATGTCGGAGACTTTAGCTACAAATCATCAGTCAAATCTTTATCAGATGAACCATTAAATAAAGATACACACAAAACCATTACAGCTCTATATAATCAAGCGTCAGATATCCAAAACGAACTTAGACAAGTGCAGCACCTCGTACTTAATAAAAACTTAAAATGGATGGATGTTGAAATGGCGCTCGCTGACGGCGATCGAAAGAACGACAACACCATCATTGACGGGCTGAAAACAGTCGAGAGAAATGCAGATGCATTTGCAGATGTCGATCTTGGGCCTACAAATGTGTCCACAGAAAAAGAAACACAAGGATACAATCATTTAAAAGGCGATAAGATTTCAAAAAAAGAAGCGATCCGCATTGCACAGCAATTCACACCTGACCATAATCAACATTTTAAAGTGAGAAAAAGCGGCAGCAAAACCAATCGCGACGTGTACAGCTTATCGATGTCTGATCCAGACAGCCATGCAAACTTTTATTTAGACTTAACTGAAAAAGGAGGACACCCAGTTTACCTTCTTCAGAATCGTGACGTGAAAAAACAGAAAATCAGTTTAAATGATGCATCAGAAAAAGCACTCAGCTTTTTAAAGAAGCAAGGGTTTGATACAGAATCGTTCCATTTAGATGAAAGTGCACAATTTGATAATATCGGTGTATTTACCTATGTTCCTCTTCAGAAAAATGTTCTGCTTTATCCAGATAGCATACGCATGAAAGTCGCATTGGACGATGGTGAGGTTGTTGGGTTTTCAGCGAAGGATTATTTAACGAATCATAAAACACGTGACATTAAATCACCTAAAATCTCGCAAAAAGAAGCGAAGAAAACATTAAATCAGCATGTAAAGATCGAAGATACTCATTTAGCGATTGTGCAAAATGATATGTCAGAGGAAGTTCTGTGCTATGAGTTCCTCGGAACGATAAAAAACGATACGTATCGCATGTTCATTAATGCAGATACTGGAAAAGAAGAACGAGTAGATAAACTAAAAAACGCAGAACCTATATATAAAGACCTATAGAAAAGGAAACAAGGAAAAGGCTAATAAGTCTTTTCCTTTTGTTTTAGACATGGTTTAATATAGGAGAGGATACGATTTCACAGATGAAAAGAGTGATGAGGAATGTTACAAATAGGGGATGCAATCACAATTGAATATGTCAATGAGAACAAAGAAGTGAAAACAGCAAAATCGAAGGTTTTGGAAAATAATAACGATGATATTTGCATTAATTATCCAGCTGATAAAGAAACGGGACGCACCATCTACTTAAACCAGCAAACAGAAATCACCGTCTTCTTTTTTGACGAAAACCAAATTCCATACAAATGTACAAGCGAAGTCATCGGAAAAAGAAAAGAAGATATCCCGATGATTGTTATTTCCATTCCGCCAAAAGAAGAAATGATTCGGCTTCAGCGAAGAGAATATCTGAGAGTGGATACGATGGTCAAAGCCACCATTATGCAAACGGATGAAGAGGCCTTTGAAACGTTTATTGTGAATATGAGTGCTGGCGGCGTAGCAATCTCTGTTCCTGAGGGCGTGTCATTGAAAGAATATGGAGAAGTGGTCACAGAGTTTGAACTTCCCCTAAAAGAGCCCGTGAAAATAAAAGCGGTTGCAGAGATGAATCGAGTATATCAAGATGAACAGTCTGGCAAAACAAGAGCGATCATGGAGTTTTCAGAGATCACAAATGATCACCAGCAGCACATCATGAAATACTGCTTCCAGCAGCAGCTTTTAACACGTGTGAAAAAAGCATAAGAATAAAGGGTGTAAAAAGCTTCCATACTAGAGAGGAAAGAATCTAGCGTGGAGGCTTTTTGTATGAAGACAATGGAAAGATGGTTATTGAAAGTGGTGCTCATTCAGCTTGTTTTATTGCTAACTGTTCAGATTACACTTCATTTGACGAAAGGAGAGCTTTTTTTGTCAAAAGTCGTGCAGTATGAGGGTGTGAATAACATGAGTATTGAAGAATGGATTGAAACGTTTAAGCAGAAGGATTGATAGAAAATTCCCCCGTTTGAGCGGTGATCGTGTTACAATTCATAAGGGAGATTCAATCAAGGAGAGGTATTATGAAAAAGAAATTATCTATAGCAATTGACGGTCCTGCAGCAGCAGGCAAAAGCACTGTGGCAAAAATTGTCGCAGCCAAAAAATCATATATTTATATTGATACAGGTGCTATGTACCGCGCGATTACACTTGCGGCACTCAATCAAGGTGTAGACCTTGAAGACGAACAGGCACTTGATTCATTACTGAAAAAAACGGTCATTGAACTAGTAACAACAGACGAGGGTCAAAAAGTCCATCTAAACAATACGGATGTCACAGAGGATATTCGCACAGACCGCGTAAGCAACCAGGTATCGGTTGTTGCAAAGCACAGAGCTGTTCGGGAAGAAATGGTCCGCAGGCAGCAAGAGCTTGGCAAACGAGGCGGCGTCGTTATGGACGGAAGAGACATAGGTACTCATGTACTTCCAGATGCTGAAGTGAAAATTTTCTTGCTTGCATCAGTAGAAGAAAGAGCAAAACGCCGCTTTGAAGAGAATCAGAAAAAAGGCTACGATGTCAATTACGATCAGCTGATCGAAGAGATTGCAAGACGCGATAAGCTTGATTCTGAGCGCGAAGTTTCACCTTTGAAGAAAGCGGATGACGCCATTGAAATTGACACCACTTCCCTTTCTATTCAAGAGGTGGCAGGGAAAATTTTAGATGCAGCAGACCGCGTGGAGAAACAGTAAGAAATTTTAGAAAACTTTTATAAGTTAGAGGTTTATCTCTTGACAAACAAGGTCTTTTATTAGAAGTTTATACTAATACTATTTTTATTGATCATTCAAGCAATTATATTGATTTGAATGTTTCTATAATACATATTCGGCTGGCAATCATCATGCTTAAGACACATATTCGCCCAGTCGTTTTAACTAAGCTGTGTAGGTTTGGACCAAGGAGGTTATCGAAATGACAGAGGAAATGAATCAAATCGATGTTCAGGTACCAGAGGTTGGAGATGTAGTGAAAGGGATTGTTTCTAAAGTTGAGGACAAGCATGTCAATGTAGATATCGTCAATGTGAAACAACCTGGTATCATCCCAATCAGTGAATTATCAAGTCTTCACGTTGAAAAAGCATCAGATGTCGTGAAAGATGGCGACGAGTTAGAGCTTAAAGTAACAAAGGTCGAAGACGATGCTTTGATTTTATCTAAACGTGCTGTTGATGCAGACCGCGCTTGGGAAGACCTAGAGAAAAAGTTTGAAACAAAAGAAGTATTTGAAGCTGAAGTAAAAGACGTTGTAAAAGGTGGTCTTGTCGTTGACATTGGTGTGCGCGGATTTATTCCTGCATCTCTTGTAGAAGCACACTATGTAGAAGACTTCACAGATTACAAAGGAAAAACACTCTCACTTGTCGTGGTAGAACTTGACCGCGAAAAAAATCGCGTGATTCTCTCGCACCGTGCAGTCGTTGAGCAAGAGCAATTAGACAAAAAGCAAGACTTCCTGCAAAAGCTTGAAGTAGGCAGTGTGATTGATGGTAAAGTGCAGCGGCTTACTGATTTTGGTGCATTTGTTGACATTGGCGGCATTGACGGATTAGTTCACATTTCTCAACTATCCCATGCGCATGTTGAAAAGCCATCTGACGTAGTAGAAGAAGGACAGGAAGTCAAGGTCAAAGTACTTGCTGTTGATCGTGATAACGAACGTATCTCACTATCTATTAAAGAAACATTACCAGGACCTTGGAGCCAAATTGGTGAAAAGGTAAAACAAGGTGATGTGCTTGAAGGAACCGTTCAACGTCTTGTGAGCTTTGGTGCATTTGTTGAAATTCTGCCAGGTGTAGAAGGGCTTGTGCATATTTCCCAAATCTCTCATAAACATATCGGCACGCCGCAAGAAGTTCTTGAAGAAGGGCAGACTGTGAAAGTGAAAGTGCTTGATGTGAATGAAGACGAAGAGCGCATTTCACTAAGCATCCGTGATTTAGAAGAAAATCCTGAAAAACAAATCGAAGAGGATTATCGTCAATATCAGGCGAAAGAAGAAAATACAAGCGGATTCCAGCTTGGTGACCTGATCGGCGATAAACTCAATAAACTAAAATAATTTGGTGATCAAAATTGACGCGAGCAGAAAGAAAGAAGCAGCATATTGAGCATGCGTTGTCCACTGGCCAGCATGCAGCAACAGGTTTAGATGATGTTTCCTTCGTTCACGCCAGTTTACCAGATCTTGCGACATCACAAATTGATACACAAACGACAATTGGCGGACTGACTTTCGGTTCGCCAATTTTTATCAATGCAATGACTGGCGGAGGCGGAGAATCCACCTATGAGATCAACCGCTCTTTATCGATCGCAGCGAAGGAGACCAATATCCCAGTAGCAGTTGGATCACAAATGGCTGCACTGAAAGATAAAGAAGAAAGACGAACATATGAAGTCGTTCGTAAAGTAAATCCGGATGGAATTGTCTTTGCGAATTTAGGCAGTGAAGCGACAATGAAGCAAGCTCAAGAAGCAGTCAACATGCTCGAGGCGAATATGCTCCAAATTCATCTGAATGTCATCCAAGAGATTGTCATGCCTGAAGGCGATCGCGATTTCAGAGGGGCGCTTGAGCGGATTGCAGCGATCGTTGAATCTGTTGGTGTGCCTGTTGTTGTAAAAGAAGTCGGGTTTGGCATGAGCAAGGAGACGGCAGGAAAGTTATTTCATGCTGGGGTTGCAGCCGTTGATGTAGGCGGATTTGGTGGGACGAACTTCTCCAAGATTGAAAATCTCCGACGCCAAAAAGCACTTCGTTATTTTGATCAATGGGGAATTCCAACTGCAGCGAGTCTTGCTGAAGTACATACAGCCTTTCAGAGTCAAACGATTTTAGCCTCCGGAGGTATTCAAGATGCTCTTGATGTAACCAAATCAATGGCTCTTGGCGCATCTGCTGCTGGTCTAGCTGGATTTTTCTTAAAATCATTGACCAGTGGAGGAGAAAGCGGCCTCATCGAAGATATCATGGAACTTCAAGAAGATATCAAGATGATGATGACAGTGCTTGGCGTGAAGACGATTGAAGAACTGAGACAGGCTCAAGTTGTGATCTCAGGGGAAACAAGTCATTGGCTCAAAGAAAGAGGCGTTGACACAACGTACTATAGTCAGAGAGGCATGTGATATCACATGCCTTTTTTTATTGATTTCTTTTTCGAGCGCTTTCTGGACCTTCTAATGCTGTTGCACCTTTATGATGAATGGATTGATCGCGGTCAGATTCCACTCTTTTTGACGCCTTTAAACGTTTTTCCTGTCTATCTTTTCCCATCATGTATCCCTCCTCAGGTTATTAGGGTGTCACCTCTTGTTTATTTCATACAGAGCCGGTAACGATCCGCATGTTTAAAAATTGGAGATTTTCCCATAATGTAATTGAGGTGATGAGGCGTTGGAGGCTTTGTACTATTATTGGTCTATATGGTTCGTTTGGATTATGGTGACATTTATCATGGAAAAAAGTTTGTGGCGCAGCGTGCTGGGCATCTGTGTACTTGTCCATATTATATTCAGTCATATCATGATATCCGTTTTAGATATGAGCATCAATGCGGGATTCTTGATGACTTTTTTATATGCATGTGCTGCTTTCGTCATATATAGGCCTAGTTACCGAATGATGAGAATCATGCAATTGGGCTCGATGGTGAGCGCGTATGCCTTTTTTATGATGTTTGCATTATATGACCCTGTTTGGTTCACGATAATAAAGGTGGATTGGGTCGTATTTGCCCTGCTGATCTTAATGTGTATGACATATGGACAGCCGTTAACGGAAAGAATCACCTTATGGATGATGTCAGTATGTCTCGGCGAAGCCCTTTATGCGCTGACGATTCACCGCCTCACATCATCAATTGTCCTAGGGGATCTCTCTTTTCTTTCCTTCGTTGTACAAGGAGCGGTCTTCCTATTAGGTGTCGATCAGCTTGAAAAGCTCTTAAACGCCCGTTCATCTAGAAAATCAGTAAAAGGGGCTGCAAAATCAACATGACAGACTATACGTTTCCTGTGATTATTGGTGTCATCTTTGGGATGGCGGCCAGACTTTACATGTTAAGAACGGATTACCGGCAATACCCGACGTATATTCATGGACAAGTGATTCACATTGCACTTGGTTTTATTGCGTCAGGATTAGGTGCGATCATTATGCCTGCACTAATTCAGGAGGAATTTACAGCGATTACCTTTCTCACTTTGGCAGCCACACAATTTCGAGATGTCCGAAATATGGAAAGAAATACGTTAACCCAAATGGATTCGTATGAGCTTGTCTCACGAGGCAGTACATATATAGAAGGCATTGCTATTGCCTTTGAAAGTCGAAATTATATTGCCATTCTCACTGCACTTATTACAACGACAGCCTGTATTTTCTTCTCGCTTGTTGTTGGAACAGTAGTCGGTATTCTTTGTTTTTTCATGGCAAAGCTATTAATGTCAGGCAGTCAATTAAAGGATATCGTCAGCATTCAAAAAGGGGAACTTCGCTTTGATGGGGCAGGGCTTTATGTGAATGATATATACATTATGAATATCGGGCTGCCTGAAAAGCAAAAACTCATTTTAGAACATGGGATGGGCTTTATTTTGACACCGAAAAATTTCAACTCTGCTACAACGATTGCCAACCTTGGACAGCGGCAAGCTATTTTATTTGATTTATCAAACGTGCTTGGCGTGTACCGCGATTCTGGTGAACCATCGCTCTGTCCGCTCGCAAAACGTGATCTGAATACCGGTACACTTGGTGTGTTCATATTACCGCAATGGCAGCGTGAAGATTTGGCTGTCCGTGTATTAGAAGAGGTGCCTATTTTAGAAAATGCCATTAGAATGCCGACAGATTTCATTAAAAAGAAAGTGAGGTAACGAGATATGGCGAACACCATTGAACAATTTATATTGGCTGTGGCGACAACTAATAAAGAGCGGGTCATTGGCGGAACAGCGGTTTTTTTCTGTGAAAATAAAGAAGAGCTCGACATGTATGCCATGAATTTAGAGGCCATTTTAGATGGAATTGCACACGGCATTGGAGAAGATCTTTACTTGATTGTCAAACATTTTTAAGTTATTCATTGTGGTCTGATTAAAAATTGATATAATATATAAGTTGAACCCTTCATGTTTGAAGGGTTTATTTCATAAAACTGAATGAAAATTATAAATCCCGGTTGAAACATGATGATGAACATATTGAATCGCGGCTGGATTGAAAGGAAGGGTACTATGGGTAAACCTGTCGTAGCCATTGTTGGAAGGCCCAACGTTGGAAAATCTACAATTTTTAATCGAATCGCAGGCGAAAGAATATCGATTGTAGAAGACACACCTGGTGTAACAAGAGATCGAATCTATAGCTCTGCTGAATGGTTAAATTATGACTTTAATTTAATAGATACTGGTGGAATTGATATTGGAGATGAGCCATTCTTGGCGCAAATTCGCCATCAGGCAGAAATCGCAATGGATGAAGCGGATGTGATTATCTTTATGGTGAATGGCCGAGATGGCGTGACATCTGCGGATGAAGAAGTCGCAAAAATTTTATATCGTACGAAAAAGCCAGTTGTACTTGCTGTCAATAAACTGGACAACCCTGAAATGAGAAGCGATGTGTATGACTTTTATGCACTCGGATTTGGCGAGCCGTTTCCGATTTCTGGAACGCACGGATTAGGTCTTGGTGATCTGCTTGATGCAGTGGCAGAACACTTTAAGAACTTACCGGATACGCAATATGCTGAAGAAGTTGTTCAGTTCTGCTTAATTGGCCGCCCGAATGTAGGAAAATCTTCTTTAGTGAATGCGATGCTCGGAGAAGACCGCGTCATTGTCAGCAACATTGCTGGTACAACAAGAGATGCTGTCGATACGATGTTTACGTACAATCAGCGTGACTTTGTCATTGTCGATACAGCAGGTATGAGGAAAAAAGGGAAAGTATATGAAACAACAGAGAAATACAGTGTACTTCGTGCATTAAAAGCCATTGACCGCTCTGACGTTGTCGCTGTTGTACTTGACGGCGAGGAAGGCATTATTGAGCAGGATAAACGAATTGCTGGATATGCACACGAAGCTGGTAAAGCTGTTGTCATCATTGTGAACAAATGGGATGCTGTTGAAAAAGATGAGCGTACGATGAAGGAATTTGAGCAAAACATCCGCGAGCATTTTCAATTCCTTGATTATGCACCTGTCTTGTTTATGTCTGCTCTTACGAAAAAGAGAATTCATACATTAATGCCGTCCATTATCACAGCAAGCGAAAACCATGCAATGCGCGTTCAAACCAATATTTTAAATGATATCATCATGGATGCGGTGGCGATGAATCCAACGCCGACCCATAACGGACAGCGCCTAAAGATTTACTATGCAACACAGGTGGCCATTAAGCCTCCTTCCTTCGTTGTGTTTGTCAACGATCCAGAGCTTATGCACTTTTCTTATGAGCGTTTCCTAGAAAACCGCATTCGAGATGCATTTGGTTTTGAAGGAACACCGATTAAAATATTTGCGAGAGCGAGAAAATAAAAAGGGTGAGCAGGATGAAGAAAATTTCAGTACTTGGAGCAGGCAGCTGGGGGACAGCTCTTGCGCTTGTATTAGCTGATAATCATCATGATGTACACATGTGGGGACATAGACAAGAGCTCATTGATCAAATCAATGAGAAACATGAAAATCATGATTACTTGCCAAATGTCGAACTGCCAGCGTCTATTCAGGCGACAACCGATATGAAGCAGGCTTTAGAGGGGACAGAGGCGGTTATTGTCGCTGTGCCAACAAAGGCCATTCGTGAGGTATTGAAGCAGGCAAATGAGCTGATCTCATCGAAGGTGCCATTTGTCCATGTCAGTAAGGGAATTGAACCAGATACACTTCTTAGAATTTCTCAAATGATTGAACAAGAAGTCCCATCTGAGAAAAGAGAGGCTGTCGTTGTCCTATCAGGACCGAGTCATGCAGAAGAAGTAGGTCTGCGTCATCCAACAACTGTCACTGTCTCGTCAGAAAACATTGAAGCAGCTCAATTTGTTCAAGATTTGTTCATGAACAATCATTTTAGAGTGTACACAAACCCTGATGTGATTGGGGTGGAAATTGGCGGCGCATTGAAAAATATCATTGCTCTTGCGGCTGGTATTACAGACGGACTTGGATATGGTGACAATGCAAAAGCGGCGCTTATCACAAGAGGACTTGCTGAAATCGCACGTCTTGGCACAAAAATGGGAGGGAATCCCCTTACATTTGCTGGATTGACAGGCGTTGGCGATTTGATTGTGACATGTACAAGTGTTCATTCGCGTAACTGGCGCTGCGGGAATTTACTCGGTAAAGGATATAAGCTCGAAGAAGTGCTTGAAAAAATGGGCATGGTTGTCGAAGGCGTCCGCACAACAAAAGGCGCTTATCAGCTCTCCAAAGAATACAAGGTCAGCATGCCGATCACAGAGGCTCTTTACGGCGTCCTGTTTGAAGGGAAAAAGGTGGACGATGCTGTAGAATCATTGATGGCACGTGTGAAAACACATGAGATGGAAGACCTTGTGAACATGTTTGAAAACCAAACAAAATAAAAGGAAAGACTGAACTTAGGCATGTAGAGGATGCAAGAAGGGGAAGACTTGCATAACATAGCAATGAAGTTTGAATAGAGCTTTGCCTCTACAGAATGAGGAAAATAGTCGATCCAATGACTGAAGCAGAGTCCCCCTCTTTGCTTCAGTTTTTTTATGCGCTTTTTTCTGAATGATTGGAAAAATGATTGATATTTACCTTATTTTTGGTTTAAAATGAAATATAAACGCTTACAATTCGTTCGTTTTGAAGGGGGACAGGCACGATGAGTTTTGCTTTAATCAAGATGTGGTTTGCGCTTGGTTCAATGGGGCTCATGTTTTTAGCCGTAGTAACCATTTATCTCAGCAGGTTTAAGCTGAAAAGCAAATTTCTTAAAATAACGGCCTCGACCGTTGCATACAGCTTGATGCTGATATCAGGTATCATTGTGTTTTTAGTTGTCTTTAGCGGACCGGTCAATGAATAAAGAAAAAGGAAGAATGTGATGATCAAAGCAAAAGTCAGTGTCACACTGTTAGCACTTATTTTATTATCAGGATGTCTGTATCCAGAAAATCGCAAAGCTGAGAACCGGGTGCCATACGAAGAGCAGCTGCAAAGTGTACAGACAGCGATTGAGGAATTTCAAAAAGCAACAAATGGTCTTTTGCCTATAGAAACGAAAGAAGCAGACACGCCGGTTTATCAGAAATATGTCATCGACTTTAAGCGCTTGTCACCAAGATATTTACACGATGTACCGTCTACATCTTATGAAGGCGGGGGCGAATATATTTATGTCCTCACAGACGTCGAAAAGAAACCCACTGTGAAACTGCTTGATGTCAAAATGACACAGACCATCAATGAATTACGTCTTAGAATCAAGATGTATCAAGATGAACATACATATCCGCCATACGGCAAAGTCGTATCAGCCAATTTATATACGTTAAATGAAAAAAAACTAGGATTAAAATCGCCGCCTGCGGTGATAAGTCCTGTGACAGGGAATTCCCTCCCATTACTGATTTCATCAAACGGTGACATCTATGTGGACTACCGCAGTGATTTTGCTCACATTTTGAAGAATACGAAGCAAAAGCTGAAACCAGGTGAAAACATTCAAGATGTATATTGGCAGGAAACCCCGTTTGTACCCGCGTTTTCTGTCCCATATACCATCAACAAAAAAGGTGAGCCTGCCTTTTTAGAAAAAAAGACGTCATAAACAAGAATGAACCTTTTTCCTCTGCATATAAATGAGGAGAAAGGTTTTTTTATGGCTAAACTTACTCTCAAAACAAAAAGGTGTCATATTCAAATAGGACAACGTCATACACATATATTGTCCAGACACCTTTCAAGCACAGTTTGATTGAAGAATAGAGTATTTCATTTGAAAACGAGGATAGCAAGTCCGGGAGGGGATCACTTGGAAAAAGTCGATATTTTCAAGGATATCGCTGAACGAACAGGAGGCGATATATATTTAGGAGTCGTTGGCGCTGTTCGTACAGGGAAATCTACGTTTATTAAAAAGTTTATGGAGCTCGTGGTGCTCCCGAATATCAATAATGAGGCAGATCGTGCAAGAGCACAGGATGAATTGCCGCAAAGCGCAGCAGGAAAAACCATTATGACCACAGAGCCAAAATTTGTACCGAATCAAGCAGCATCAATTCACGTGAGTGACGGCCTTGATGTCAACATCAGACTTGTCGATTGTGTGGGATACACTGTCCCTGGTGCGCGCGGGTATGAAGATGAAAATGGCCCAAGAATGATCAATACGCCGTGGTATGAAGAGCCAATCCCGTTTCATGAAGCAGCGGAAATTGGTACACGCAAGGTCATTCAAGAGCATTCAACAATAGGTGTAGTGATTACAACAGATGGTTCCATTGGAGAAATTCCAAGACATGATTATATTGAATCTGAAGAACGTGTAATTGATGAACTCAAAGAGGTTGGAAAGCCGTTTATTATGGTCATTAACTCTGTGAGGCCATATCATCCTGAAACAGAAGCGCTCCGGCAGGAACTTAGCCAAAAGTATGATATTCCAGTACTCGCCATGAGCGTAGAAAGTATGAGAGAGCAAGACGTACTCAGCGTTCTTCGTGAAGCATTATATGAATTCCCAGTTCTAGAGGTGAATGTGAACCTGCCAAGCTGGGTGATGGTGCTAAAAGAAGATCACTGGCTGAGAGAGAGCTATCAGGATTCAGTAAAGGAAACTGTAAAGGATATTAAAAGATTAAGAGATGTCGACCGTGTCGTTGGTCAATTCAGTGAATTTGATTTTATCGAAAGAGCGGGTTTAGCAGGAATTGAAATGGGTCAGGGGATTGCGGAGATTGACCTGTATGCGCCAGATGATCTATATGATCATATTTTAAAAGAAGTGGTTGGTGTAGAAATTAGAGGAAAAGACCATCTTTTAGAGCTCATGCAAGACTTTGCTCATGCTAAGACAGAATATGATCAAGTATCAGACGCATTAAAAATGGTGAAGCAGACTGGTTACGGGATTGCAGCGCCAGCGCTATCAGATATGAGTTTAGATGAGCCGGAAATCATTAGGCAGGGGTCAAGATTCGGCGTGAGATTAAAAGCGGTCGCTCCATCTATTCATATGATCAAAGTAGATGTAGAGAGCGAATTTGCACCGATTATCGGAACAGAAAAACAAAGTGAAGAGCTCGTCCGCTACTTAATGCAAGACTTTGAAGATGATCCGCTTTCGATCTGGAATTCAGATATATTTGGCCGTTCCCTCAGCTCCCTTGTCAGAGAAGGCATTCAAGCAAAGCTGTCTCTCATGCCGGAAAACGCAAGATATAAGCTGAAGGAAACGCTTGAAAGAATCATTAACGAAGGATCAGGTGGTTTGATCGCGATTATTTTATAGCAAGTGAGACCTCTCATTGATGGGGTCTTTTTTTTGCGTGTAGAATGAGTCATAAAAAGACAATTGTATAAAGATTAGTCAGATTCAGGCTGAAATTAGGAATATTCGTTCGCAAAAGTGCCCTTAATCCTTGACGAATAAGGATTCTTCCCTTTAAAATGCTTGATATGGTATTTCATATGTGTTAATCTACTTACAGAAAATCTTCACTTTGTTGGACAAACATTCCTTCAAAGAGATGTTTTCTAATGAAAAGCCATGTATAACGCTTTCTAGACGCTCTTTTTTTCTGAAAAAGGGTATAGAAAGAAGATGAATTGTGAAGAAATGATAACAATCTACTGAATGCATATTTTTGGGAGGAGGTGAAAGGCATGAACAAGACAGAACTTATTAACGCGGTTGCTGAAGCAAGCGAGTTATCTAAAAAAGACGCGACAAAAGCAGTTGATTCTGTTTTTGATACAATTTTAGATGCACTTAAAAATGGTGACAAAATCCAACTTATTGGTTTTGGTAACTTTGAAGTACGTGAGCGTTCAGCTCGTAAAGGACGTAACCCACAAACTGGTGCAGAGATCGAAATCCCTGCAAGCAAAGTACCTGCTTTCAAACCAGGTAAAGCACTTAAAGACGCGGTGGCAGGTAAATAATCGTTATGTGTAATGATCCTGTTGAAGGAGTTATACATATACAGTTTCACACTGGTCTAGAAAAGCCCCTTTCATAAGGGGCTTTTCCTTTTGAATCAAAAGGTTCGTTTAGAACGCTCTCCTTTGCTTTTAGGATCTGAAGTGTGCTAGAATCTGAATGAAATGTAATCGCCTTTGGAGGATATAATACATGAGTGAAATAAATAAAGAATTAATTGAACATGCGGTACGCGATATATTAAAAGCAATCGGAGAAGATCCGGATCGTGAAGGACTTCTTGATACCCCAAAACGAGTCGCAAAAATGTATGAAGAAGTGTTCTCGGGATTAAATGAAGATCCAAAAGAACATTTTAAAACCATTTTTGGCGAAGACCACGAAGAACTCGTCCTTGTAAAAGATATTGCTTTCCATTCAATGTGTGAACACCACCTTGTGCCTTTCTACGGGAAAGCCCATGTTGCTTATATTCCGCGCGGAGGAAAAGTAACGGGACTTAGTAAGCTGGCAAGAGCTGTAGAAGCCGTGGCTAAACGCCCGCAGCTTCAGGAACGCATTACATCAACCATTGCAGATAGTATGGTGGAAACACTTAATCCGCATGGCGTGATGATTGTCGTTGAAGCAGAGCATATGTGTATGACGATGCGCGGAGTGAAAAAGCCAGGCGCTAAAACAGTCACATCAGCCGTCCGCGGCACATTTGCAAATGATGCAGCCGCAAGAGCAGAAGTGCTTTCCTTTATTAAAAACGACTAATTCAATAGATGGAAGGTGAACAAAATGAGTGAAAATAAAGCATCTGATTTTGTGGTGATTAAAGCCATTGATAATGGTGTAAACGTCATCGGCCTAACAAGAGGCTCTGATACAAGATTTCACCATTCCGAGAAACTCGATAAAGGTGAAGTGATCATTGCACAATTTACTGAGCATACGTCAGCGATCAAAGTAAGAGGCGATGCTGTCATTCAAACAAGCTTCGGCGAAATTCAAAGCGAAGCAAAGAAATAAAGAACTTGTAGCACTTGATAGCATAAAAGTGAGAGCTGATATGGTATAATAAATCTCTATACAATGTGCAGGTCTACATATGAAACTGTAATTTTTGGGACAAGGGTGATATCTTTGCAAGACATCTACGGAATTTTATCTAATCTAAATATAAAATTAAATAAAAAGCTTTCTCATCCTTATTTGGCGAAGCATTTACGCGCACCACTCATCGATGAAGATAAGCTCCTTCTTTTTCATGCAATGTTTGAAGAAGCTCAAATTGATGCAGAGAAAAAAGAAAATTATATTTTAACGGCGATGCTTGTGCAAATTGCCCTTGATACCCATGACGAAGTCACAACTGCTGCAGCCATCAAGCAAGACGAATTCAAAAATCGTCAGCTGACCATCCTGGCAGGAGACTATTTCAGCGGTCTCTATTATTCTCTTCTCTCTGACATGAAAGACATTTATATGATCCGCACGCTCGCTACGGCGATCAAAGAGATCAATGAACATAAAATTAGACTGTATGACCGGTCCATTCAAGATGCAGCGCACTTTTACAAAAGTGTAGCTACAGTTGAATCTGCGCTTTTCCAAAGGATTTCTGAGCATTTTCAATTAACGCATTGGAATGAGATTGCAAGTCGTTTTCTTGTTTATAAACGCTTCATGAAACAAGCAGAAAATGACAAACATTTAAAACTTTTTTTGAACGATCGTTATACGGACGCCTATTCGTGCTTTGACAATTTTGAGAATGAAGGCTATGAAAAGGCCAAACGAACGATCAAGGAGCATCTTGTTTCATCTCCGGTCGTTCAAAAAGAGCTATTAAATCGCTTGGATCATATGAAAAATGAGCCTGCGTACCATCAGAAAGTGGAAGAAGGGTAAGTCATGCAGCAATCAAAAGAACAGCGAGTACACGGTGTATTTGAAAAAATTTATAAAAACTATGATCAAATGAACTCTGTCATCAGCTTTAAACAGCATAAAAAATGGCGCGATAAAACAATGAAACTTATGAATGTGCAAAAAGGGTCTAAAGCATTAGATGTATGCTGCGGGACAGCCGATTGGACAATTGCGCTTGCAGATGCTGTTGGAGAAAAAGGCGAGGTCAAAGGCCTTGATTTCAGTAAAAACATGCTGAGTGTTGGAGAAACGAAGGTGAAGACTGGGGGCTACAAACAAATTGAATTGCTTCATGGCAATGCGATGGAGCTCCCTTTTGAGGACAACTCATTTGATTATGTCACCATCGGTTTTGGACTTAGAAACGTTCCTGATTATTTAACAGTGCTCAAGGAAATGACAAGAGTAGTGAAGCCTGGCGGAATGGTTGTCTGTCTCGAGACTTCACAGCCTGAGATGATCGGCTTTAAACAGGGCTACTACATCTATTTCAAATACATTATGCCGCTCTTTGGTAAATTGTTTGCCAAAAGCTATCAGGAGTATTCATGGCTTCAAGAATCAGCCAAAACGTTCCCTGGCATGAAAGAGCTGGCGGCTCTGTTCGAAGAGGCCGGGTTGTCTGATGTCTCGTATCATCCATTTACAGGCGGTGTAGCAGCAACACATATCGGAAAGAAGCTTTGAATAAACGATATTTGGGTGAAGATAATGAAATTAAAAGCAATGATCTCTTTTTTAAATCATGATATCGATATAATTGAAAAAGAGCTTGAACAAACAGTTCGCTCTGATTATGCATTATTAAGTGAAGCAGGTCTTCATTTGCTGCAAGCGGGCGGAAAACGAATCCGCCCCGTTTTTGTTCTCCTTTCAGGCATGTTTGGTGACTATGACATTAATAAAATTAAATATGTTGCCGTTGCCCTCGAGCTGATTCATATGGCATCACTTGTTCACGATGATGTTATTGATGATGCAGAGCTGAGAAGAGGCAAACCAACGATAAAGGCAAAATGGGATAACAGAATTGCCATGTACACAGGGGATTATATGTTTGCGAGATCACTTGAATACATGACAAAAATCAATCACCCAATGGCACATGAAATTTTGTCAAAAATGGTCGTCGAGCTTTGTCTTGGTGAGATAGAGCAAGTGAAAGATAAATATAATATGGATCAAAACCTGCGTACATATTTAAGAAGAATCAAACGAAAAACAGCCTTGCTCATTGCAGGCAGCTGTCAATTAGGCGCCATTGCAGCAGGTACAGATGAAAAAACACATAAAGCCCTCTATTGGTTTGGATACTATGTCGGCATGTCCTATCAAATCATTGATGATGTCCTTGATTTCACATCAACTGAAGAAGAGCTGGGCAAGCCTGTCGGAGGAGACCTTTTACAAGGGAATGTCACACTCCCAGTCTTATATGCACTGAAAAATCCGACACTAGAAGGTCAATTGAAGCTGATCAATAGTGAAACGACGGAGAAGCAGCTGGAGCCTGTCATTGAAAGCCTCAAACAAACAGATGCGATCGACCGCTCGATTCGAGTGAGTGAAATGTATTTGAAAAAAGCTTTTGAACAGCTCGACAAACTTCCTCGAGGACGTGCGAGAACGTCACTCGCCTCCATTGCAAAATATATTGGGAAACGAAAATTCTAATCAACGTGATGTTGATTGGTTTTTTTGTGAAATTTTATGTCAAAAATTGATTATTATAAAAAAAAATGATACGATCACTTTGTAACAATGTAAGCCTATACATACATAACGACGGGGTGGAAAACGTATATGGACAAAACATTTCTTATGGTCAAACCTGATGGTGTGGAAAGACAATTAATCGGTGACATTGTGTCAAGATTCGAAAAAAAGGGGCTTCAGCTTGTTGGTGCAAAACTAATGAGTATTCCAAAGGAAGTAGCAGAAACCCATTACGGAGAGCATAAAGAAAAACCGTTTTTCGGGGAATTGGTTGACTTTATTACGTCAGGACCTGTATTTGCAATGGTATGGCAAGGTGAACAGGTAGTAGACGTGACAAGACAGATTATCGGCAAAACAAATCCAAAGGAAGCGCTTCCAGGCACAATAAGAGGAGACTATGGATTGACTGTTGGGAAAAACATTATCCATGGGTCAGACTCACCAGAAAGTGCTGAAAGAGAAATTAACTTATTCTTCAAACAAGAAGAACTCACAAGCTGGGATCAAACCATCTCAAGCTGGATTTATTAAGTTTCAAGCCAAGGTGTTCATCTAATGAGCACTTTGGCTTTTTTTATATTGAACTTTCTACACGAAATTTCTCGTGAGAAGATACAAATTTTCGATAAAAACAGCTATACTAGGACAAAGATAGATGAGACAGGAGAGGACATTGATGGATCCATATCAAGTATTTGTTGGAAAATGGAAAAAACTAACCGGGGTTGATTTAAATTTATATAAAGAAGCACAAATGAAACGAAGATTAACATCACTTTATGATAAAAAAGGATATAAAGATTTTGAAGCATTCGCGGCCGCGCTTGAAAAGGACAGAGCATTATTAGATGAGACGATGGACCGCATGACGATAAATGTGTCAGAATTTTACCGAAACTATCAGCGCTGGGAAGTACTTGATCAAAAAATCCTGCCGCTGCTTTCGAAAAATGGCGGCACCCTAAAGATTTGGAGTGCAGCATGTTCGACAGGAGAGGAGCCATATACACTCTCCATGCTGCTGTCAAGTCATCCTCTTGTGAAAGACTTCCAAATTATTGCAACTGATATTGATGATAAAGTTCTGCAGTCAGCTCAAAAAGGCAGATATCATGAACGCTCTCTGCAAGAGGTGCCAGATCATATCAAGCAAAAATATTTCACAAAAGAAGATTCTTCATTTTACACTGTGAAGGATGAGGTTCGAAAGCATATTCAATTTAAGAAGCACAACCTTTTAGCAGATCCATATGAAAAACAGCTTGACCTCATCGTCTGCCGAAATGTACTGATTTACTTTACTGAAGAGGCAAAAGAAGAAATTTACTTAAAAATGAGCAGCAGTTTAAAACAAAATGGCGTATTATTTGTTGGTTCTACAGAGCAAATTTTTCACCCAGAAAAGTTTGGACTGACATCTGCTGATACTTTCTTTTATCAAAAGAAGGGTATGTAGCTGACTTTTTAGTAGCAAGTGTGTTATTATATTTTTACTTAAAAGCGTTAATGCGATGAAGGGAGATTGAGTCATGAGGTACTTAACAGCAGGTGAATCACATGGTCCACAACTGACCACAATTATTGAAGGAGTTCCAGCGGGACTTTACATAGAGCAGGATGACATCAATTATGAATTGGCTAGAAGACAAAAAGGTCATGGCCGCGGAAGAAGAATGCAGATTGAAAAAGACCAGGCGAAAGTGTTAAGTGGTGTTCGCCACGGGAGAACATTAGGTTCCCCAATCGCACTTGTTGTTGAAAACAACGACTGGAAGCATTGGACAAAGGTGATGGGGGCAGAGCCGATCACAGAAGAAGAAGAAAGTGAAATGAAGCGTCAAATCTCCCGTCCAAGACCAGGACATGCGGATTTAAATGGGGCGATCAAATATGGACACCGTGATATGAGAAACGTATTAGAGCGCTCATCAGCCCGCGAGACAACTGTTCGCGTAGCAGCAGGCGCAGTTGCCAAACAAATCTTGGCACATCTAGGGATTAAAGTAGCTGGCCACGTTCTTGAAATTGGCGGAGTGAAAGCAGCTCATACAGCATATGAGTCTATTGAAGATTTGCAGAAGGTAACAGAAGAATCACCTGTTCGCTGCTATGACAGTGAAGCAGGTCAGAAAATGATGGATGCAATTGATGAAGCGAAGAAAAATGGCGATTCAATTGGCGGAATTGTTGAAGTCATCGTTGAAGGGATGCCGGTTGGGGTTGGCAGCTATGTTCATTACGACCGTAAATTGGACAGCAAGCTTGCGGGCGCTGTACTTAGTATCAACGCTTTTAAAGGGGTTGAATTCGGTATTGGCTTCGAGGCAGCCTCTAAAAACGGCAGTGAGGTCCATGATGAAATCATCTGGGATGAAGAAAAGGGCTATACGAGAAAAACAAATCGCCTAGGTGGTCTTGAAGGCGGAATGTCAACCGGTATGCCAATTGTCGTAAGAGGGGTTATGAAACCAATCCCAACGCTTTATAAGCCGCTTCAAAGCGTTGACATTGAAACAAAAGAACCTTTCTCTGCAAGTATTGAACGATCTGACAGCTGTGCTGTTCCTGCTGCAAGTGTTGTTGCAGAAGCAGTCGTTGCATGGGAAATTGCCAATGCAGTTGTGGAGCAGTTTGGCCTTGACCAAATCGACCGCATTAAAGAAAATGTTGAGAAAATGCGCCAGCTTCAGAGGGAATTTTAATGAAAACACTGGAAGTTAAGACGTCTTCAGCCACTTATCCTGTATTTATCGGTGATGGGATTAAACGCAATATCGTCGACTTGATAACTTCCACTGGGCATTCCTATACGAAGCTCTTAATCGTCACAGATGCAGCTGTTGATGCCATTTATGGGGATGAGATGGTTCGCTTACTTCAGCAGAAGTGGCCTGTGAACAAAGTGGTTGTGCCAAGCGGAGAGCAGTCAAAATCCTTTGCCGAATTTGAGCATATTCATACGAAAGCCATTCAATTTCAGCTTGATCGTTCCTCCTGCATCATTGCGCTGGGAGGAGGCGTGATTGGAGATTTGGCTGGCTTTGCTGCTGCCACTTATATGAGAGGCATTGATTTTATCCAAGTGCCGACGACGCTGCTGGCACATGATAGTGCAGTTGGCGGGAAAACAGGGATCAACCATCCGCTCGGTAAAAATTTAATCGGTGCGTTTCATCAGCCGAAAGCTGTGATCTATGATACTAGTATGCTTGAGACTTTATCTCAAATTGAACGAAGATCAGGCTTTGCAGAAGTCATCAAACATGCACTGATTTCAAGTGAAGAATTTTTATCAGAACTCATGTCCATTCGTTCTTTGACGGATTTATCAAAAAGCGAGCTGGCACATATGCTGTATCAAGGCATTCAAGTCAAAGCGTCAATCGTTAAAGAAGATGAAAAAGAACAAGGTGTGCGTGCATTTTTGAATTTAGGCCATACACTAGGGCATGCCATTGAAGCAGAGTATGGATATGGCGCCATCACGCACGGAGATGCCATTGCAATCGGCATGCAGTTTGCGCTGTATGTGAGCGAAAAGCAGCTGGGGCTCAGCCTTAATCGTTTGGAACTAAAAGAGTGGATGAAAGAGCTCGGTTTCCCAGTCAAAGTCACAAAAGATATTTCCACGAAAACATTTGTTGACCGGATGATTGGTGATAAAAAAGCAAGAGGCGGCAGTGTTCAATTTGTTTTATTAAAACAGGTTGGAGACGTCACCTTACAGTCTTTCACAAAAGATGAGCTGCACTACTGGCTCGAAGAATGGAAACGGGAGGAGGGATGTCTATGATGTTTCGCGGGATACGTGGGGCTACAACTGTGATAGAAGATACAGAAACAGAAGTGTTAAACAAAACGAAACAGCTGCTAGAAGCGATCATTTCAAGAAACCAAGTAGATCCAGAACGTGTCGTGCAGATCTTGATTTCAGCTACACAAGATATTCACTCCGTTTTTCCGGCAAAAGCACTTCGTCAGTTTGAAGGATGGACATATGTACCGGTTACATGCATGCAGGAACTGGACATTGATGGCGGTTTAAAGCAATGTATTCGTGTCTTAATGACTGTCCAGACAGATACAAAGCAGGAAGACATACAGCATGTGTACTTGGAAGAAGCTGTGACGCTTCGCCCTGATTTACAGTTGACAAAAAACAAGGAATTATAATACGATATGAACAGCCGAAGTTTACACACAGGTGTAAACGGCATTGCAAGTTTAGAGAAGATGAGAATGAGACTAGGGTAGTTGAGATGAGTAGAGTTGAGCAGAGATACGATACTTCTATTTAATCATACTGCCTAAAAGAGTAACCCTCTTTTAGGCTTATTTCGTATACTCATACAAACCCTCTATATGTCCCCTCATTCTCCTTAATTCCATTTAAGGAGTGTGCTTATGAATTCCCAATCAAATCTGACCCAATTTTTAAAGGATAGTGAGTCCTACAAAACGATCCCAATTGTTGAAACCATTACAGTCGATACGCTCTCACCGATTCAAATTGTTGAAAAGCTCAAACAAGATATTGTGTATTTGCTAGAAAGCAAAGATGAGTCTTCCAGCTGGTCGAGATATTCCTTCATTGGATTGCATCCGTTTTTAACCTTACATGATGACCAAAACAAATACGTTGCACGTGATGCTGCGGGGCAGGAAGTCATGCAAAAGCAAGAGCTGAAAAAACTGCTGGATTGGATGAAAGAGCAATATCAAATCAAAACGCCAGATATTGATATCCCATTTACAGGCGGGGCTGTTGGGTACTTAAGCTACGATCTAATCCCAAACATTGAACCTTCTGTCAGGCCTCACCGCAGCGCATCGCTGGCAGAAAATTGCACATTATTTGTCTGCCAAACGATGATTGCTTTTGATCATGAAACAAATCATGTTCATTTTATCCAGTACACCCAGCTAACCGGACATGAAACAGAAGACGAAAAAATACGCGCTTACAAAGAAAATCAAAAACAACTTGAACAGATGATTCACAAGCTTCATTCAAAGGTTGATATGAAAGAACTGATTTTATCAGGGAATATGAATGAGCCGCCGTCCTTTGAACATGTGACGTCAACCTATGAAAAAGCGCAATTTCTAAAAGATGTTGAAAAAATAAAAGAATACATTCGAGCGGGTGACATTTTTCAAGGCGTACTCTCGCAGCGCTTTGATATCCCTGTGTCAGTGAGTTCATTTGAATTATACCGCGTGCTTCGGATTGTGAATCCATCTCCTTATATGTATTTTATGAAATTAAAAGATCGTGATTTAGTCGGCAGCTCGCCAGAACGATTAATCCATGCCAAAAATGGGCATTTAGAAATTCATCCTATTGCTGGCACAAGAAAACGCGGAAGAACGATAGAAGAGGATGCTGAGCTAGCAAAAGAGCTGCTTGAAGATGAAAAGGAAAAAGCCGAGCATTACATGTTAGTGGATCTTGCCAGAAACGATGTTGGCCGTGTGGCAGAATACGGCAGTGTATCCGTACCTACCTTTACAAAAGTAGTGAATTTTTCACATGTCATGCACATCATCTCCATTGTGACAGGTAAGCTAAAGCGGGATACACATCCAGTCGATGCGCTCATGTCCGCATTCCCTGCAGGCACATTAACAGGTGCCCCGAAAATAAGAGCGATGCAATTATTAAATGAAATGGAGCCTGAGCCAAGAGAAACGTATGGCGGCTGTATTGCCTATATTGGATTCGACGGCAATATCGACTCCTGTATTACCATTCGTACGATGAGCGTCAAAAATCAGACCGCTTCTATACAAGCAGGCGCCGGCATTGTGGCTGATTCTGTCCCGGAAAATGAATGGGAAGAGACTTGTAACAAGGCAGGAGCACTTTTGAAAGCCATTCAGCTTGCGGAACATATTTTCTCAGAAAAGGAGAGTGTGCAGGATGAATCACCGACTATCAGCTCTTGTTAATGGAGGCTTTCTATCAGAAAATGAAGCAAATAAACTCATGCATGATATGATGAGCGGCTTTTTAACAGATGCTGAAGTCGCTGCTAGTCTCTCGATTTTAGCGCATAGAGGAGAAACCGCTGAAGAAATGACGGGTTTTGTGAAAGCCATGCGGCAAAATGCAGCACCAATGGAACGATCGCTTGATGTTGTTGACACTTGCGGCACAGGAGGCGATGGACTCTCCACCTTTAATATATCAACTGCCGCCGCCATTGTCGCTTCCGCTGCTGGAGCCAAAATCGCCAAACACGGAAATCGATCAGTTTCTTCTAAAAGCGGGAGTGCCGATGTACTTGAGTGTCTTGGGATTCATATTCAATCCACACCAGAAGAAACAAGAAGACAAATACAAGAGAAAAACATGGGATTTTTATTTGCCCCATTGTATCATTCATCTATGAAACAAGTAGCCGCAGTCCGCAAGCAGCTCGGCTTCCGGACGGTATTTAATCTATTAGGTCCGCTTTGCCACCCAATGCAAGCCAAAAAGCAAATCATCGGCGTTTACTCAAAGGAAAAGGCGAAATTAATGGCAAAAGCCCTTGCACCGTTAGAGCCAGAACATGTGCTGTTTGTTTGCGGAGAAGATGGGCTGGATGAATTAACGATTACAGCAAATTCATATGTGATTGAACTCAAAAAAGATGTCATGACAGAATATACACTCAATCCAGAAGACTTTGGGCTGCAAAAAGGATATTTATCAGATATTCAGGTCCAATCACCGGAAGAGAGTGCTAAATTGATTCAGAATATATTGAATCATCAAACAGGAGGGGCGCCGCTTCATATTACAGCCCTGAATGCTGGAGCGGCTTTATATGTCGCAGGAAAGTCAGAAAGCCTCATGGCCGGAACATTAAAAGCGATTGAAACGATTAAAAACGGCGCAGCCAAAGAACAATTGGCTCGTTTAAAACAAAAAACGAGAGAGGAAGAGATCTATGCTTAATCAAATCATTGCCCGCAAAAAAGAACATATCCAAACATTGCAGTTACCAGTGGATGAACACTTTGAAAGACGATCATTTAAAAAAGCACTCATGAATCCTCATCGCTCAATTGGTCTCATTGCGGAGGTGAAAAAAGCGTCTCCTTCCAAAGGAATCATTCAACCGAATTTTGATCCTTTACAAACAGCAAAAGCTTACGAAAAATCAAACGCTGATTGCTTATCTGTTTTAACGGATGAACCGTTCTTTCAAGGAAAAAACGAATACTTATCCCTCATTAAAAAACACGTAGATCGTCCGATTTTAAGAAAAGATTTCATCATTGACTCCATACAGGTAGAAGAGTCAAGACGTATAGGAGCAGATGCCATTTTATTAATCGGAGAAGTACTTGAGCCGCAAAAGCTGCACGAGCTCTATGCTGAAGCAAAAGAGAAAGGCCTTGATGTCCTTGTCGAAGTACATGCAGCAGATACACTCGAAAATATTTTAAAGTTGTTCACTCCTGAAATCATTGGAGTGAACAACCGGAATTTAAATACATTTACAACAACAGTTGAACAAACAAAAGAGATCGCACCCCTCGTTCCAAACGATGTCTTACTAGTGAGTGAGAGCGGTATTCAAACATTTGATGATCTGACCTTTGTGAAGGAACATGGAGCGGGTGCAGTTCTTGTAGGAGAATCATTAATGAGAGAACAATCACAAGAAAAAGCCGTTCAAACATTGTTTGGAGAATGAACAGGATGAAGCCTTACTTAAAATATTGCGGAGCAGTATCACAAGGCGATGTGGAATGTATTGCGCAATCTCACGCAGATGCCATTGGATTTATTTTTGCTCCAAGTAAAAGACAAGTCCAGCCAGATCAAGTGAAACAATGGCTCATTCAAACAAAGTGTGAGAAAAAAATTGCCGGTGTATTTGTAAATGAAAAGATCGAAAAAGTGTGTGAGATCACAAAACATATACCTTTAGATATCGTACAGCTTCATGGAGATGAAACACTGGATGACGCAAAAGAAATTAAACAACAAACAGGAGCTGTCGTTTGGAAAGTGTTCCATCACGAGCCCAATGTCACAAGTACGCTCGAAAAAATGACGGCATTTGCGCCTGTTGTCGATGGCTTCCTCATTGATGCGAAAGTAAAAGGTATGAGAGGCGGCTCTGGAACAGCATTTACTTGGGAGGCGGTGCCTGCATACGTTCAGCACGCAAAACGGCTTGAGAAAACTTGCATAATTGCAGGCGGTATCACACCAGAAACGGTAGCAGAGCTCCTTGCTTATGGTCCAGAAGCGCTCGATCTTTCAAGCGGAATAGAAGAAAACGGGAAGAAAAGCAGCGCTAAGATCGAAGCGCTCGAAGAAAGGATGTTAAATGATGTACGCATATCCAAATGAGATTGGCAGATACGGAGAATTCGGAGGGAAATTTGTCCCGGAAACGCTCATGCAGCCACTTGCAGAAATCGAGCAGGCATTTCGTGAATTAAAAGAAGACCCTGCTTTTCAAGCAGAATATGTATCACTACTTCGAAACTATTCAGGCAGACCAACTGCGCTTACATATGCTGACCAATTATCAGCATACCTCGGCGGCGCAAAAATCTATTTAAAAAGAGAAGATTTAAACCACACGGGTGCTCATAAAATTAACAATGCGCTTGGTCAGGCCCTGCTTGCGAAAAAAATGGGGAAATCAAACATCATCGCGGAAACAGGCGCGGGCCAGCACGGAGTAGCTGCTGCAACGGTGGCCGCAAAGTTCGGGTTATCCTGCACGGTATTTATGGGAAAAGAAGATGTGGAAAGACAATCACTCAATGTCTTTCGGATGAAGCTGCTTGGCGCTGAAGTCATACCTGTCACAAGCGGGAATGGCACACTAAAAGATGCAACCAACGAAGCTATCCGCTATTGGGTTCAGCACTGCAGTGATCATTTTTACATGATTGGCTCCGTTGTAGGCCCTCATCCGTATCCTCAAATCGTCAGTGAGTTCCAGCGGATGATTGGTGATGAAGCAAAAGAGCAGCTGCTTGAAAAAGAAGGAAGGCTTCCTCATAAAGTCATTGCCTGTGTTGGCGGCGGAAGTAATGCCATTGGAATGTACCGGGCATTCTTAGATGAAGAGGTAGATATCATTGGTGTAGAGGCAGCTGGAAAAGGAATCGATACGCCGCTCCATGCTGCAACCATCACGAAAGGAACCAAAGGTGTGATCCACGGGTCTTTGACATACTTAATCCAAGACGAATTTGGCCAAATTATTGAGCCATATTCGATTTCCGCTGGTTTAGATTATCCGGGAATTGGACCAGAGCACGCATATTTACATGCGAGCGGGCGGGTTCAATATGTGAGTGCGACAGATCAAGAAGCACTAGATGCCCTAAAACTGCTGACTGAAAAAGAAGGAATTCTGCCAGCAATTGAAACTGCACATGCGTTAGCCAAGGCGTTTGAGGTAAGCAAGACGATGAATGAAGAGGAAATTGTTCTTGTCTGCCTGTCAGGAAGAGGCGATAAGGATGTGCATACATTAATGAACGTGCTTGAAAGTGAGGGAAAAACAAAATGATCACGTTTCAATTAGAGCAAGGCGAAAAATTATTTATCCCATTTATCACAGCGGGAGATCCGTCACAAGACATTACGATTGATTTAGCTGTCTCTCTTCAAGCAGCCGGTGCACATGCGATTGAACTCGGTGTTCCTTATTCCGATCCATTAGCAGACGGTCCTGTCATTCAAAGAGCCTCCAAAAGAGCTCTAAATCATGGCATGAATATCGTAAAAGCGATAGAATTAGCAGGGAAGATGAAAAAAAACGGAGTAAAAATTCCTGTAATTCTATTTACGTATTATAATCCTGTGTTACAATTAGACACAGAATACTTTTTCGCTTTACTGCGCAAAAATCATATTTCGGGACTCTTAACACCCGACTTGCCGTTTGAAGAGAGCAGCGAGCTGCAAAAGAACTGTCAAACACATGGCATTTCATATATTTCACTCGTTGCACCAACAAGCAAGGAACGATTAGTAAACATTGTAGAGCAGGCAGAAGGTTTTGTGTATTGTGTTTCATCTCTTGGTGTAACAGGTGTCAGGCAATCCTTTGACGCGTCAATTACAGATTTTATTCAACAAGTGAAACAGCTGAGTCACATACCGGTTGCTGTCGGTTTTGGCATCTCAACAAGAGAGCAGGTAGACTCAATGAATAAACTGAGTGACGGTGTTGTTGTCGGAAGTGCACTTGTGAAAAAAATTGAAGAGCTTCAAGAACAATTGCTGGCAAGTGATACACGTCAAGAGGCTTTAAGAGAATTTGAAACATATGCAAAAACATTTAGTCCCCTCTATTCATTCAAATGAGGTGAAACATTTTGCAAATCAAAGATCAATTAAAACAGCTAAAACCGTATCAACCTGGGAAACCAATTGAAGAGGTCAAAAAAGAATATCAATTAGACAAAATTGTGAAATTGGCTTCAAATGAAAACCCTTTTGGATGTTCTGTACATGCAAGAGAGGCAATACAAGCCGAGCTCGAACATCTAGCGATTTATCCTGATGGATACAGCGCAAGTTTAAGAACGGAGCTTGCTGAGTTTCTTCAAGTAAGTGAAAAACAATTAATTTTCGGGAATGGCTCAGATGAACTTGTGCAAATTATTGCGAGAGCATTCCTTGACCAACATACAAATACCGTCATCCCATCTCCATCGTTTCCGCAATACCGTCACAATGCAGTGATTGAACATGCTGAAATTCGAGAAGTGCCTCTTTTAGAAGGAGGAGCTCACGATCTGAAGGGCATGCTGGATGCGATCGATGAAAACACGAAGGTTGTCTGGGTATGTAATCCAAATAACCCGACAGGAAATCATTTGTCAGAATCTGAGATTGTGGCGTTTTTAGATGAAGTGCCAGCTCACGTGCTTGTTGTACTAGATGAAGCGTATTTTGAATACGTTCGTGCAGAAGATTTTCCAAACAGTTTATCTTTATTACACAATTATCAAAATGTCATTGTACTTCGAACGTTTTCTAAAGCATATGGACTTGCAGCGCTTCGAGTAGGCTACGGAATTGCATCAGAAGAGCTGATTACTGCCATTGAACCAGCGAGAGAGCCGTTTAATACCAGCCGTATCGCTCAGGCAGCTGCTCGTGCAGCGATCAAAGATCAAGATTTCATACAATCATGCAGACAGAAAAACGAAGCAGGTCTCAAGCAATATCAAGATTTTGCTGACCGTTTTGGACTATATATCTATCCATCTCAAACAAACTTTGTGCTGATTGATTTTAAAAGAGATGCCGATGAATTGTTCAATGCATTATTGAAAAAAGGTTACATTGTTCGTTCCGGTAAAGCACTTGGTTTTCCGACTTCTTTACGTATTACCGTCGGAACAAAAGAGCAAAATGAAGACATTCTAAGCACACTTGCCGATTTACTGCAAGGCATTCGTGCGTAGCATAACCAGAAAGTCATATCCTAAGGCAGGATATGGCTTTCATTGTACCAACCTCAATACATATAAGCTGTTGAAATAGGTTGTTTAATTTTCGCGAAAAATCAGGTGATGAATATGAATGATGCAAACGAAACAATATTAATCGCTGGACTCGGTTTAATTGGGGGATCCATTGCACTCTCAATTAAAAAAGAGCATCCTCATAAAAAAATTGTAGGATTTGATGTTTCCAAAGAACAAATGGTTGCTGCAACAAAGCTGGGAATTATTGATGCAACAGCTGATTCGTTTTTGGCTGGTTTAGAAGAATCTTCGACCATTATTTTGGCAACTCCTGTCCAGCAAACAATAAAGATGCTTAGTGATATTGCAGACTCTGGAATTGAAAGAGAGCTCACAATCACTGATGTCGGCAGCACAAAGCAAAAGGTCGTCCATTTTGCTGAAAAAGCGCTGCCTGAGCAGTACCAATTTATTGGTGGACATCCAATGGCAGGCTCTCATAAGTCAGGTGTTATTGCAGCGAAAGACTTTTTATTTGAAAATGCGTTCTATATTTTAACGCCTGCAAAGGAAACAAAACGTCAAGCTGTTGATCGGTTGATGGATTTGTTAAAGGGGACACATGCTCATTTCATCGAAATGACACCAGAAGAACATGATGCTGTGACAAGTGTTATCAGCCATTTCCCTCATATTGTTGCAGCCAGCCTTGTGCATCAAGCACATCATTTTGAAGAACAATTCCCACTTGTTAAAAGGTTTGCTGCTGGAGGCTTTCGTGATATCACACGAATTGCTTCAAGCAATCCTGCAATGTGGAGGGATATCCTGCTGCACAATAAACACAAGATTTTAGACCGATTCCATGAATGGAAAAAAGAGATTAACCGCATTGAAACCTTCGTAGAGCAAGAAGATGCTGAAGGATTGTTCTCTTATTTTCAAGATGCTAAGGAATATCGCGATGGACTTCCTCTAAGGAAAAAAGGAGCCATTCCTGCTTTTTATGATCTGTATGTCGATGTTCCGGATCACCCTGGGGTCATTTCGGAGATTACAGGGCATCTAGCAAGTGAAAACATTAGTATTACAAATATCCGTATTATTGAGACGCGGGAAGACATTAATGGGATTTTACGCATTAGTTTTCAAACAGACGACGACCGCAAGCGTGCAGAAATCTGTATAAAAAATAGAGCGAATTACGATACATTTTATGCTGACTGAGGTGACAAACATGAAAATTCATAAAAATGCTCCTATGAATGGAGAAATTCATATCCCAGGTGATAAATCTATTTCACATAGATCAGTGATGTTTGGTGCAATTGCTGAAGGGACCACAGTAGTGAAAAACTTTCTTCCTGGAGCTGACTGTTTAAGTACGATTGATTGCTTTAGAAAGATGGGCGTTGAAATTGAACAAAAAGGGACAGATGTTGTCATTCATGGTAAAGGACTGAAAGAGCTCAAGGAGCCGTCTGACATTCTCGATGTTGGCAATTCTGGTACAACCATTCGATTAATGTTGGGAATATTAGCTGGTTGTGAGTTTCACAGTACACTAATCGGTGATGAGAGTATTGCCAAAAGACCAATGAAACGTGTGACGGGTCCGCTTAAACAACTAGGAGCCAAAATAGACGGCAGAGCAAATGGCGAGTTTACACCACTGTCTATTCGTGGCGGTCATTTAAAAGGAATCTCTTATGAGTCCCCGGTGGCAAGTGCACAAATTAAGTCGGCTGTCCTTTTAGCTGGACTTCAAGCAGAGGGAACAACGACTTTAACTGAACCTCATAAATCAAGAGATCATACAGAAAGAATGCTCTCTATGTTTGGTGTAAAACTAGATGAAGATGAACAAAGTGTTTCCATTGAAGGCGGCCAGACATTAACAGCAACAGATATATTTGTTCCAGGAGACATCTCTTCAGCTGCATTTTTCCTTGTAGCTGGATCAATCGTTCCTAACAGCCGGATTGTCTTAAAAAATGTCGGGTTAAACAAAACAAGAACAGGTATTATTGATGTGCTGAAACTTATGGGTGCAAACCTTGAGATTAATGAAGTAGATGCCAAAGGCGGAGAACCGTATGGTGATTTAACGATTTCTACTTCATCATTAAAAGGGATTGAAATTTCTGGTGACATGATTTCAAGACTCATCGATGAAATTCCGATTATTGCGCTTCTTGCGACCCAAGCAGAAGGAACAACGATCATTAAAGATGCTGCTGAGTTAAAAGTTAAAGAAACCAATCGAATTGATACAGTCGTATCAGAACTTAAAAAACTCGGTGCTGATATTGAAGCAACAGATGATGGTATGAAGATTCATGGTAAAACTACGCTTCAAGGCGGCGCAGTCGTCTCAAGCTACGGAGATCACCGTATCGGTATGATGCTGGGAATTGCCGCATGTGTGACAAAGCAAGCAATTGAGATTGAAGATACAGATGCTGTTCGTGTCTCATACCCGAATTTCTTTGAACACATTGAATATTTAACGAAAACAGTCTGAGGAGGTCCTCAGGCTTTTTCTTTCCTTTTGCATATTTGTCAGAAATATAGCATAGCTTGTCTCAAGGTGAAACCTTGAAAAAAAACATTTTGTCCGATAAAAATAGTGTCTGCAGTTTACAAATCATCAGTTTCGTATAGGATGAAATGAAAAACAGTCTTTAAAACACAAAAATGGGTTCATTTTAAAAGAGCAACATATTTGCTGGATGTGTACCTGTCGATTATGATATGAAGTAACAATAGTTTAGGTTTTTGGAAACAGAAAGGAACGGTTTGATTTGAATAGTTCATTACAAGAAGCCATAAAATTAGTTGAGGCGGGTGAGACTGAAAAAGGACTCCAAACACTTGCTCAAGCAGAGAAGCATTTGCATGATGAAGAAAAGGCGCAAGCGGCTCAATTATATTATGATTGGGGAGATATCGATAAAGCACGGAATCTCATCAGTGATTTACATGATTTATATCCAGAGGAAACAGGTTTAACGTGTTTTTATGCAGAGCTGTTGATTGACTCTGATGATGAAGAGAAGGCGATTGCAGTATTAGAAACGATTCCTGAAGATGATGATGCGTACCCAGAGAGTTTATTGTTAATGGCAGATTTGTATCAAATGCAAGGACTATTTGAAGTCAGTGAACAAAAGCTTTTAAAAGCGAAAGAACTACTTCCGAATGAAGCCATCATCGATTTTGCATTAGGTGAGTTGTATTTTTCTCAAGGTCTTTCAAAGAAAGCGGCCGATTATTTCTACAAAGTGGCAGATCAACAGCATGAGGTTGGCGGTGTCAATGTGTATCAGCGGCTCGCTGAATCGCTCAGCACAGCTGGAGAATTTGAGGATGCACTTGAATGGTATGAAAAGGCAGTAAAAGATCAAGCAGACCCGAATACTCTTTTTGGCTACGGATTTACAGCAATGAGGGCTGGCAGAACGAAAACAGCCATTCAGCAGCTTACAGAACTGAAAGATATTGATCCCTCCTATTCGTCACTTTATATGCCTTTAGCGAAAAGTTATGAGGAAGAAGGACTATATCACGAGGCTTTAGAGGTAGTAAAAGAGGGTATTAAAGTTGATGAGTATAACAAAGAATTATATTTATATGGTGCCAAGATTGATTTGAAAAATGGGGATTCAGAAGATGCGAAAAAACTGCTTCAAGAAGCACTTGCTCTCGATCCGGGTTATATTGAAGCAGTTCAAACATTGCTGGCGATCTATTTAAATGAAGAGCTGTTTGATGAAATTCTGGATGTTATTAAAGAGGTTAAAAGCTTTGGGGAAGATGATCCAAAATGGAATTGGTATGCTGCATCTGCTTCTGTCGGGCGAGAAGAATACAAAGAAGCTGCCGAGTATTTCAAGCTTGCCCTGCCTGATTTTGATGAGGAACGTGACTTTTTATATGAATACGCTTCGTTCCTTTTAGAAGAGGGCAGACAAAAAGAAGCATTGCCGTTATTACGCAAAGTTCTAGAGAAAGATGGCACGAATGAAGAAATTGAAGAAACGATTTTAAGAATTGAAGACGAAATTTCCTTATAGTTTGCAGGAATGAAGAACTGGTTTGTTGAATAATTCATGTATAGCAATTTAATTTACGATAGAGGAGGGAATAACATGCAGACCCCTGTTTCTGTCAATGAAAAAAAGGAATTTATCCGGTGGTTCTTAAACCATTATCAGCTAAAGCGAAGAGAGTGTGTTTGGATATTAAATTATTTAATGAGTCACGACTCTTTGATGGAAAAGGTTCATTTTGTAGAGCAAGCAGAATTTTGCCCAAGGGGAATCATCATGTCAACACACTGTGTGGATGAAGTTCCCTTTAGATTTTATAAAGAAAACATCATGACGACAGATGCTGAAAAGTCATTTCATGATATTCGTTTGAATAAACAGCAGGATTTGTTTATTCAATTGAATTTCCGTTCTGCTTATCGTTCGCCGGAATATGCAGCTGTTCTTGAAACAAATCCTCATATTCCAAAGGATCTTTATGAGAACGAAAAAGATAAGGATCTTGCTGAGAAAGTGCTTGAGCACTCAATCGCAACTTTCCAAAAAGAACGGCTCATGAAAGAGATAGATGAAGCACTTGACCGTCATGATCAAGAAACATTTAATAAGCTGGCAAAAGAATTAAGCCTATTGTCATAAACTGAGCGAATAAGCCTTGCCCTATACAGGCAGGGCTTATGTCATGAAAGAGGGGAAATTGATGAAGTTTCAAGCAGAGGACGCGGATCGCTTTTTGCAATCTAAAGCTTACATTGATACCGCTATCATTCCATTAGTTGGGATTAATGCCGATCAAATGAAACAAACCGTGTCTTTAGGAGAGTTTACTATTCTTGTAGCAGATGAACTTGAAAGACAGTTAAAAGGGCGGGTTTTTCTTTTTCCGCCACATACATATTTGGAAGTGAGTGACCGGAAACAAGAAGACATACTCACAATGAAGCAGTCGCTCAAAGATCATTTTCAGCATGTCGTATTGATCACATCTGATCACCAGTGGAAAGAGCATACTGAGATCAGTGAATCGCTATTTTTGCTCAAGCCGGTTCCGCTGGAGCATTTGAAGGTTGAATTAAAGCAAAAAGTGATTCAAGACAGTGTAGAACAAATTTTGAACTTTTTGTTACAAAAATGGAACCCTTCATAAAAACCCTTACATTTGCATTGTACATAGCTTTTTAGGATGTTGACCTTGTGAATAGATTGATATATTATGAGGGTGTCCTAGTTTTATGAAATTTTTTCTAATTCAGTTATAAAGTAGCTGACGACCTGAGGGGGGGAGAAAAAAATGAGCGAGAAGAGACATGGAGTGTCCAGGCGTCAATTTTTGAATTACACGTTGACCGGCGTGGGGGGATTTATGGCCGCTGGAATGCTCATGCCTATGGTTCGCTTTGCGCTTGACCCTGTGCTAAAAGGAACAGAGGATCAGGATATGGTTCAAGTTGTCAGTGTAGATGAACTGACAAAGGAACCGAAGCGCTTTGACTTTAAAATTGATCAAGTAGATGCATGGTACGAGTCAAAGGAATCTAGGTCAGCATGGGTGTACAAAGAAGGGGATGAAATTGTCGCTTTATCGCCAATCTGTAAACATTTAGGATGTACAGTGAACTGGAACAGTGATCCGAAAAATCCAAACAAATTTTTCTGCCCGTGCCATTATGGGCTGTACGACAAGGATGGTACAAACGTACCCGGAACTCCACCGCTTGCACCGCTTGACCATTATAAGCAGCAAGTGAAGGACGGATACCTCTATCTTGGAAAAGCTGTGCCGAAAGGGGAAGGGTAACGATGCTTAACAAGATTTACGATTGGGTAGATGAGCGGCTGGACATTACACCAATATGGAGAGATATTGCGGATCACGAGGTGCCAGAGCACGTCAACCCAGCACATCATTTCTCCGCTTTTGTGTATTGTTTTGGCGGTTTAACGTTTTTTGTGACAGTCATTCAAGTCCTTTCGGGCATGTTTTTAACGATGTATTACGTGCCGGATATTAAAAATGCCTGGGAATCTGTCTATTATTTGCAAAATGAAGTGGCATTTGGCCAGATTGTCAGAGGGATGCACCACTGGGGTGCGAGTTTAGTTATTGTGATGATGTTTTTACATACGCTAAGGGTCTTTTTCCAAGGGGCGTATAAAAAGCCTAGAGAGCTGAACTGGATTGTTGGTGTGCTCATTTTCTTTGTGATGCTTGGACTTGGTTTTACAGGTTATCTTTTACCATGGGATATGAAGGCGCTGTTTGCGACTAAGGTTGGTCTTCAAATAGCAGAAGCAACACCTTTCATTGGTAAAGAGATCAAAACGCTGCTTGCAGGTCATCCTGACATTGTAGGGGCACAAACGCTGACGAGATTTTTCGCTATCCATGTCTTTTTCTTGCCAGCGGCATTATTTGGGCTGATGGCTGCCCACTTTATTATGATTCGTAAGCAAGGAATTTCTGGACCGCTTTAAAATGCTGCGTTTGATGAATGTTCAATGAGGAGGGGATGACTTTGCATAGGGGAAAAGGGATGAAGTTTGTCGGAGATTCCAGAATACCGGCAGAAAGAAAACCTAACATACCTAAAGACTATTCCGAATATCCGGGAAAAACAGAAGCCTTTTGGCCGAACTTTCTTTTAAAGGAATGGCTTGTAGGTGCCGTTTTTTTAATTGGATTTCTTGTCCTAACTGTTGTTCATGCGCCTCCGCTTGAGCGGATGGCTGATCCAACAGATACTGGCTATATTCCGCTGCCAGACTGGTATTTCCTATTTTTGTACCAGTTATTAAAATATGAATTTGCTGCAGGAAACTTCACTGTCGTCGGCGCGATGATTATGCCTGGAATTGCGTTTGGTGCACTTTTGCTCGCACCATTTCTTGATTCAGGTCCAGAACGCAGACCGTATAGAAGACCAATTGCAGTCGGGATGATGATTCTTGCAGTCGGCGCAGCAACATATTTAACGTGGGAGTCTGTTGCAACTCATGATTGGGAAGCAGCGGCAAAACAAGGTGAGATTAAGAAAGAAGCAGAGATTGATACTTCAGCTGAAGAGTATAAAATTTATCAAGAGCAGACATGTATCTCCTGCCACGGGGATAATATGCAGGGCGGAGCAGCTGGACCGTCACTTGTTGACAACGGTCTTTCGCCTGAGGAGATCGCTAAAATCGCTGTAGAAGGAAAAGGCAACATGCCGAAGGGTGTTTTTAAAGGCAGTGATGAAGAACTCGAGAAGCTCTCTAAATATTTATCTGAGGTCAAATCAAAATAATTCAGTTGTTTAAATGCAAGTACAAGGATATACTCAAAAGAGAAAAAGCTGGCGCTGTCAGCTTTTTTCTGATTTTAACAGATCGTGAGTGAAGAGACATATGAGATGGATTCAATATTTGCTAGCGACGCGCTACATGCTTGTGCTGGTGCTTATGATCAATTTCCTTGGCACTGTGTACGGCTACTATTGGTATATTCCGCAGCTCGTAGAGACACCGGCTGTCTTTTTAGCTTTTGTACCAGACAGTCCAACGGCCAGCTTTTTCTTTTTATTTGTATTACTTGCGTTTTTGATGAAACGAAATGCTCCTTATTTTGAAGCACTTGCTCTTGTGACCTTGATTAAATATGGGTTATGGGCAGTAGGAATGAATATCTTTGTGCTTTTATCTGTTGATGATTTTCCGTGGGAAGGATACATGCTGATTGGGTCTCACTTTGCGATGGCGGTTCAGGCTGTATTGTTTGCGCCATATTATCGTTTTCAAATGCGTCATCTCGTGGTAGCAGGCATTTGGATCTTACATAATGATGTAATTGATTATGTATTTGGTATGATGCCCCGTTATTCTATGCTGTCTGCTTACTCAAACGAGATCGGCTACGTGACGTTTTGGCTAAGTATTGCGGTTCTTCTTGTTTCGTATTATCTCGTTCTATCGAAAAAATCGGTCAAGCTGGAACTCCCTTAACAATGTTGGTCTAACCTTGTCCTTTTCTTCATACGCTGTAAGGAGAAGGGCTAGGAGGGACTTGCATGAAACGAAAGCCAATCGCGATGATTCTATTATTTTTTCTCGTATTACAGCCAGCAGTTGCCAAAGGTGAGGAAACAGCTGCTAACACGCTGCAAGAATTAACGGAACTATCAGATTCCATCTTTCAATTAACGAGACAAGCTAAATATGATGAGGCGTTACAAGTCGCATTGTATGTTGAAAAGACATTTAAAGCTGAGAATTGGCGTGGAACTTTGACGAATACGCAGATTCGGCAAATTACACTTGGCTATCAAGATATGATAAAAGGGCTGCCGCAAGAAGAATTGAATGAGCGCGAAAAGCTTCGTTATGCCTCTCAATTTAGAATGCTGCTTGATGCGATCCAGTCGGATTCTGAGCCTCTTTGGGGTTCGCTGGAGAAGCCCATTATGGGGTCTTTTCCTACTTTGAAAAAAGAAGTAAAAGATCCAGAGTCGACGACATTTTATGAAACTTGGAATGAGCTGGTTTCTTTATACGATATGATCTATCCGAGTTTAACCATTGATATTTCGCCTGAAAAGCTCCAGACGATTAAGCAGCACATGGAAGTGATTGAGCAAGGTGAGTTTTTAAAAGCATCAAGTGGGACAAAGCTTGAACGTCTCACGAAGCTGGAAGAGGATTTATCGAGTGTGTTTGCTCACGTCGATGAAGATGAAGCTGATCCATCGCTTTTATGGGTCATCTTAACAACCGGGAGTATCATTTTATTAACGTTAACGTATGTTGGATTTCGGAAATATCGTGCTGAAAAAGAAAAGAAGCAAAAACGTCAGGCTGATTATCCTAAATCATAAAAAAAGAAGCCCAAAACTGGTGCTTCTTTTTTAATGCGGATTGAGCGGCTTTTTGTGTTCATCTAATGTAAAGCCTTCACCGAGTACATCATGCACGTCACTGACAGATACAAACGCATGAGGATCGACTGAGGTCACGACGCTTTTAAGGTGGACAAGCTCGTTTTTCGGAACGACGCAATAAAGGACGTTGCGCTCCTGTTTCGTATAGGAACCGACCCCTTTTAAGATGGTGACACCGCGCTCCATTTCATCCGTGATTTTCTTTTGAATGATGTCATCTTTTTCAGAGATAATCATGGCGCCTTTGGCAGCGTAAGCGCCTTCCTGCATGAAGTCAATGACCTTCGCAGCAACAAACACTGCGACAAGTGTATACATCGCTTCTTTATAATTTAAGTAGGTCAGAGAGATGGTAATGACGCATGCGTCGAAGATGAACATCGTTCGTCCCATTGCCACCTGATAATGCTTGTTGATCAGTCTTGCAATGATGTCCACACCGCCTGTTGTACCGCCGAATTTAAAGATGATCCCGAGGCCTGTTCCGATAAATACACCTGCAAAGAGGGCGGCTAAGGCTAAATCGTGCTGGAGAGGCATATGTATTTGAAAGCGCTGGAAGATGGCAAGAAAGACAGAAAGACTCACTGTTCCTACAATTGTATAAGTAAACATCGTTCTGCCAAGCATTTTCCAGCCTATAAAAAAGATCGGAATGTTTAAGACAAGGTTTGAAATAGATGGGTCAATGTGAAATAGAAAATATAAAAGCAGTGTAATACCTGTAAATCCGCCTTCCGCCAAATTGTTCTGCATATTAAAATGAACAAGACCGAAAGAAAAAATCGCAGATCCTATTAAAATAAATACGATATTTTTAAGACGAATTTCTTTTAGCAAGAGACCACTCCTTTTTTTGCTTAGACAGCGATAATATTATATGGTATGGGAGAGAAACAAGCAAACTGAGTCTTAAACATTTGTCAAATATTTATGATTTCGCTAACATGTAAGAGATGGATAGGAGGATGAGCTTCATGACGAAAGAAAAAACGCTGCGTCACGTGCAGCAAGAAGTAGATGATTACATAGGACAATTTAAAGAAGGCTATTTCAGCCCGCTTGCGATGATGGCCCGCCTGACAGAAGAATTAGGGGAGCTGGCAAGAGAGGTTAACCATTACTATGGAGAAAAGCCGAAAAAAACAACGGAAACAGAAAAAAGCATGGAAGAAGAAATTGGCGATGTTTTGTTTGTGTTAACATGCCTCGCTAATTCACTTGATATTTCACTAGAAGAAGCACATGATCGTGTGATGCATAAATTCAATACAAGAGATAAAGACCGCTGGACGAAAAAAGAAGGGAAGTAGAGACGATGACAAACGAAACCATCAAAGTAGTAATCGCTGGAGCAAGAGGAAGAATGGGGATAGAGGCTGTGAAGCTGGCGGAAGAAACAGGCCATTTTGAGCTGGTGGCCGCACTTGATCACACGCATGAAGGAAAAAAATTATCTGATGTGATTCATACGACATCTAATGCACCGATTTATACGGATATTGATGTGTGTCTTTCAGAAACAGCACCAGATGTATTAATTGATCTGACAACACCTGAAATCGGGAAAGTACATACAAAAAAAGCACTTGAACATGGCGTGCGTCCAGTCGTAGGAACAACTGGATTTTCAGAAGATGACCTAAAAGAGCTTCAGCAATTAACAGAAGAAAAGGGCATAGGCTGTATTATTGCACCAAACTTTGCTGTTGGTGCGGTCTTAATGATGAAATTTGCCAAAATGGCCGCGAATTATTTCCCTGACGTTGAAATCATTGAGCTTCACCACGATAAAAAACTAGATGCCCCAAGCGGTACGGGCTTAAAAACGGCTGAAATGATTGCAGAAGTAAGAGAAAGCAAAAAGCAGGGACATCCAGAAGAGAAAGAATTAATCGAAGGGGCACGAGGAGCCGATTATGATGGTATCCGTCTGCACAGCGTGAGACTTCCTGGTATGATTGCACATCAAGAAGTGCTGTTTGGAATGGACGGACAGACGCTCACCATTCGTCATGATTCTTATAACCGTGCATCCTTTATGTCAGGCGTGAAGCTTTCAGTAGAGCAGGTCATGCACATTGATCAGCTCGTTTATGGTTTAGAAAATATCATCGACTAATAAGGAGTGGATTCCTGATGAACATTGCTTTAATCGCTCATGATAAGAAAAAAAGTGACATGATTCAGTTTGCCACCGCGTATCGTGATATTTTGGCAGATCATACACTTTACGCAACAGGGACAACAGGTTTGAGAGTGAAAGAAGCGACGGGGCTTCCCATTCATCGTTTCCAATCAGGACCACTTGGGGGAGATCAGCAGATCGGTGCTTTAATTGCTGATAATGCAATGGATCTTGTGCTCTTTTTTAGAGACCCGCTAACTGCGCAGCCGCATGAACCGGATGTATCTGCACTCATCCGGCTTTGCGATGTGTATACCATTCCATTAGCCACCAATATGGGAACCGCTGAAATTTTAGTCAGGAATTTAAATAAAGGTACGTTTGATTTTCGAGATGTAGCAAAAAACGGAGGAACAAATGAAACGACTTGATATCCTTGCATTCGGTGCCCATAGCGATGATGTAGAGATCGGCATGGGCGGAACGATTGCAAAATACGTAAAAAAAGGGGCGCGCGTCGGGATTTGCGACTTAACTCAGGCCGAATTATCTTCAAATGGAACGGTAGAGAGCCGCAAAGAAGAAGCAAAAGCCGCCGCCGCTATTTTAGGTGTCAGAGCGAGAATCCAGCTCACACTGCCAGATAGAGGGCTGTATCTAAATGATGAAGCGATGAAGGAAATTGCGGGCGTGATTCGAACATACAAACCGAAACTGATTTTCGCTCCGTACCACCAAGATCGGCATCCAGATCATGGCCATGCGGGCTCACTTGTAGAAGAGGCCGCTTTTTCTGCAGGTATACATAAATTTGAAGATTCATACAAGCAGCCAGCGCATAAAATAAGCCAAATGTATTATTACATGATTAATGGGCACCATCGTCCAGATTTTGTGATCGATATTTCTGAGGAAATGCACCAAAAAATTGATAGCTTGCACGCGTATAAAAGCCAATTTGTTAAATCGGCAAACTCAGTAGAGACACCTCTTGTGAACGGTTATATTGATTTTGTCAAAATGAGAGAGTCTATGTATGGAAGAGAAGTCAACAAAGCTTATGCAGAAGGGTTTATCACAAAGAAACCACTTTTGATAGACGATGACTTACTTGGGGGGTAATTATGAAAAAACTGAAGATCGGAATTACTTGTTATCCAAGTGTCGGCGGCTCAGGCATTATCGCCACGGAGCTTGGAAAACGTTTAGCTGAAAAAGGGCACGATGTTCATTTCATTACCTCTAGCATTCCGTTTAGGCTTAATAAAGTATATCCGAATATTTATTTTCATGAGGTGGATGTGAATCAATATGCAGTTTTTCAATATCCTCCTTATGACCTTGCGCTGGCAAGTAAATTGGCCGAAGTCGCAAAACGAGAAAAGCTTGACATTATTCACGCGCATTATGCAGTCCCGCACGCTGTCTGTGCGTTTCTAGCCAAACAAATGACTGGACACTCTGTGAAAGTCGTTACGACGCTTCATGGAACGGATATTACGGTTTTAGGCTATGATCCATCATTAAAAGAAGTGATCCGGTTCGCCATCGAATCATCGGACCGCGTAACAGCGGTGTCGCATTCATTAGCTGCGCAGACGTACGATCTCATCAAACCAGATAAAAAAATTGATACGATTCATAATTTTGTTGATGAACGGGTGTATTTGCGTGAAGATCACGATTTGTTAAAGACACATTATGGTCTTTTACCGAACGAAAAGGTCATCATCCATGTATCAAACTTTCGAAAGGTGAAACGGGTGCATGATGTGATTCATGTGTTTCAAAAGATTTCTGAACAGGTGCAGGCAAAGCTGCTGCTCATTGGTGATGGTCCTGAGAAATCGGTTGTATGTGAACTCGTGAAAAAATTAGGACTGACAGACCGCGTATTGTTTTTAGGCAAGCAAGAGAAGGTTGAGGAGCTTTATTCAATAAGTGATTTGAAGCTGCTTCTTTCGGAGAAGGAGAGCTTTGGGCTTGTGCTTCTTGAAGCAATGGCATGCGGTGTCCCTTGTATCGGTACGGATGTCGGCGGTATTCCAGAGGTCATTACACATGGAGAAACAGGGTTTCTTGTCCCGCTCGGCGATATAGATGGAGCAGCAAAGCACGCAGTGTCTCTGCTGAAAGACGAAGCGCTTCATGAAAAAGTGTCAGCGGCAGCTCAGTCTAGTGTTCAGGCTCATTTCTCCTCTGATAAGATTGTGAGTGAATATGAGAAGCTTTACCTAGAATTGATCGAAGGTGATGATGAAGATGAATGAACCATTCACACATGCGATCCCTATATTACATACACTGCACGAACATGGGCATCAGGCTTACTTTGTCGGCGGAGCGGTGAGAGATGTTCTATTAGGACGGGAAATCGGCGATATCGATATTGCGACAGATGCAACACCTGATAAGGTTGAGTCCTTATTTGAAAAAACAGTAGATGTCGGTAAGGAGCATGGCACTGTCATTGTGTTGCATGATGGTGTCAGCTATGAGGTCACGACGTTTCGAACGGAATCAGAATATGAAGATTTTCGCAGACCGAAAGAAGTGGCGTTTATCACGTCGCTTAAGGAAGATCTTTTAAGAAGAGATTTAACGATTAATGCGATGGCCATGGATATAAATGGGGAAATTATTGATCATGTAGGTGGAAAACAGGATATTAAGCGGAAACGAATTCAAACCGTAGGAGATCCTGCGTGCCGCTTTCAAGAAGATGCGCTTCGCATGATGAGAGCTGTCCGTTTTTTAAGCCAGCTTGGCTTTGAACTCGCTGATGAAACGGCTGAAGCTATGAAAAAGGATAAGCATCTGTTTGCCAACATATCAGTTGAGCGCAAAAAGATTGAAATGGAGAAGCTTTTAAAAGGCCGTCATTGTGAGAAGGGCATTCAAGTACTCATTTCAACCAAATTATATGAAGAATTGCCAGGTCTCAAAGAGGAGCGTCTTCATGAATCCTTTCAAGCCTTTCCATATTACTTACTGGATGGACTAGAAGAGGTATGGGGGGCTTTCATCCATTTGCTCGGCCTAGATGAAGCGGAGGCTGCGGCCTTCTTAAAAGAATGGAAGCTGTCAACGAAGCTTTTGAAAGACGCAGTGGCTATTAGTCAATACGTTGATTGTGACTGGGATGCGGAAACCATGTTTGAAGCTGGTGAACACGTGCTCTTATCTAGTTTGAAGATCACACAGCTAAAACATGAGCGCCGCATTTTCTTTGATGAGCTGGAGGCAGCGAAGCGTTCTTATGATGCACTTCCGATTAAAAAGCTCCAAGACCTCGCTGTTTCAGGAAAAGATTTAATGGCCTTTCGGCAAAAGCCGTCTGGGAAATGGATTGCAGAGGAGCTTGATTTTGTGAAAAAAGCCGTTTTGCAAAACCGTTTAGAAAACCGAAAAGAAGCCATAGAGGAGTGGCTTAAAGCATGCGATCCGCAATTAGAAAACGATTAATTGAACTATTTACAGCATCCAGTCAGGATTTTGTCTCAAGTCAGCAGATTTGTGATGAGCTTGGCTGCTCCCGAACAGCTGTGTGGAAGCATATGGAGGACTTGCGAAAAGAGGGGTATGAGGTAGAAGCAGTTAGAAGAAAAGGATACCGTCTGCTTCGTAAACCGGACAAAATTAGTGAGGACGAAATTCTGTTTGGTCTGGAAACAGAGAGTTTCGGCAGGCATATTTACTTTCAGAAAGAAGTCGCTTCCACTCAGCTGATTGCCCATGATCTTGTCAATGAAGGTGCGCCCCACGGCACAATCGTTGTCAGCGATCATCAGACAAACGGAAAAGGGCGTCTTCAAAGAACGTGGCATTCACCAAATGGGACAGGCATTTGGATGAGTCTTATTCTCCGGCCTGAGATCCCGCTGCATAAAGCGCCGCAAATGACGCTTTTGGCATCTGTAGCCATCGCAGAAGCGATTGCGCAGCAAACAGGACTCAATCCATCTATTAAATGGCCAAACGATATTTTGTTGAATGGAAAAAAGGTCGTTGGCATTCTGACTGAATTAAAAGCAGAAGCTGACCAGGTTCATGCGGTCATCATTGGGCCGGGCATTAATGTGAACCAAACAGCTGATGACTTCCCGGATGAACTAAAGGATGTCGCCACAAGTCTGCGAATGGAACTGAATGAAAAAGTGGATCGGGCTGCACTCATACAACAGATCATGTCCACTTTTGAAAAAAGGTATGACGATTACATGAAGCAAGGATTTGCGCCGATTAAACAATTATGGGAATCGTTTGCGATGACGATCGGTCAACATATTGTTGCCCGCACCGTCAATGGGCAATATACGGGGAAGGCGCTTGGCATCAATGAAGAAGGTGTTTTATTGCTTGAAACGGAGGACGGTATCCAAAAAATCTACTCCGCAGACATTGAGATCAAGTCAACTTGAGTGGAACACCCGGCACATTTTTGATATACTTCGTGTGGGCAGTATCTGCAAAGAACTGTACCTGTTAGGAAGAAAAATTCGATAAATTTCTGCCTTGATCCTAAGGGACTTGGACAGAGGGATGATTCGCCGCACATGAGAAATCAAAGCATGTGATGTGAGGCAAGCCATCTCCTCTCCAGAATGAGGAGGAACAAATGAAGACAAAGCTAGATTTTTTCAAAATGAAAGAACAAAACGAACCTATAGTGATGCTGACCGCATACGACTATCCAGCTGCAAAGCAAGCGGAAAAAGCGGAAGTCGACATGATCTTAGTTGGTGATTCACTTGGGATGGTTGTACTTGGACTAGATTCCACAGTTCAAGTCACGATGGATGATATGATCCATCACACAAAAGCAGTGAAAAGAGGCGCAAAAGACACATTTGTTGTGACTGATATGCCATTTATGTCTTACCATTATTCGTTAGAAGAAACAATGAAAAATGCAGCACGCATCATGCAAGAAAGCGGTGCCGATGCCTTAAAGCTAGAAGGTGGAGATGGAGTATTTGAATCCATTCAAGCTTTAACAAGAGGCGGAATTCCTGTCGTCAGTCATTTAGGCCTCACACCTCAATCAGTTGGTGTACTTGGCGGGTATAAAGTGCAAGGAAAAGACCACGAAAGTGCTCAAAAATTGATTGAAGACAGCTTGAAATGTGAGGAAGCCGGAGCGATCGCACTTGTGCTGGAATGCGTACCTGGCGAACTGACAAAACGAATTACCGACATGCTGAAGATTCCTGTGATCGGAATTGGTGCAGGAGCTGAGGCAGACGGACAAGTTCTCGTTTACCATGATGTGGTAGGATACGGGGTGTCTAGAACACCTAAGTTTGTGAAACAATACGCGCAAATTGATACTGTTTTAGAAGAAGCGCTCATTCAATATACGAAAGAAGTAAAAGCACGTACCTTTCCAGAGGACATGCACACGTTTCATATTAAAGAAGAGGTCCTTGATGGCTTATATGGGGGAATCAAAAAATGAACGTTGTCACCCATATTCACGAGCTAAAAGAATTAATTAAGCAGCATCAAGAAAACCAGCATTCCATCGGCTTTGTCCCAACGATGGGCTTTCTTCATGAAGGACATCTGACGCTTGCGAAAGAGGCAAGAGGTCAAAATGACATTGTCGTGATGAGTATTTTTGTCAATCCTTTGCAATTTGGACCAAATGAAGACTTTGAATCCTATCCAAGGGATATGGAAAGAGACCAGCGTCTTGCAGAACAAGCAGGGGTGGATATTTTATTTACACCTGATGTGAAGGAAATGTACCAAAATGAACCATCTATTACGATGACGGTTCAAAAGCGGACGGATGTCTTATGCGGAAAAAAACGCCCAGGACATTTTGACGGCGTTGTCACTGTGCTCACAAAGCTGTTTCATCTTGTGTCACCAACAAATGTCTACTTTGGACTAAAGGATGCACAGCAAGTCGCTGTGATCGATGCGATGATCAAGGATTTCTTCTTTGATCTTCACCTTGTATCTGTACCGACAGTCAGAGAAGAAGACGGTTTAGCGAAAAGCTCAAGGAATGTGTACTTGTCAGAAAAAGAAAGACAAGAAGCACCCGCTTTATACCGCGCATTAAAAAAAGGCCGGTCAGCTGTTGAAAAAGGCGAACGTGATGTCAGTCGTGTATACCAGCTGATTGAAGAGGAACTTGTTCAGACGTGCGGAGAAATTGATTATATTGAGATCTACTCATATCCAGAACTTGAGCCGCTTGAGCAGTTAACAGGTCAAGTCATTATGGCGATTGCGGTGAAATTTTCACGGGCAAGACTGATTGATAATGTGATTTTCCATGTTCCTGAAAGCGGTGAAAAACATGTATAGAACCTTTATGACATCTAAGCTTCATAAAGCAACGGTAACAGAAGCAAACTTACATTATGTGGGAAGTATTACAATTGACGAAGATTTACTTGATGCGGCAGGTATGATGGCAAATGAGAAAGTACAAATTGTCAACAATCATAATGGCGCAAGACTTGAAACATATATTATTCCCGGCGAAAGAAAGAGCGGTGTCATTTGTCTAAATGGGGCGGCGGCGAGACTCGTTCAGCCAGGGGATGAAGTCATTATTATCGCTTATGGGATGCTGTCAGAAGAAGAAGCAAAGACACATACACCAAAAGTGGTCGTGTTAAATAAACAAAATCAAATTGAACAAATGATTGGGCAAGAGCCTGCGAGAACGATTTTATAACGCAGGCTCCATGGAAACAGAACAGTTTCAGAAGAGAGGCTGTTCTGTTTCATCTATTTTGTCCAGAGTGTGTTTCACTTCAGGGTGAAACGAGGAATTGAGGTGTCCATTTTATGACCGATCAAAGGTTTGTTGTCGTTGATATTGAAACCACCGGAAATTCACCTAAAAAGGGTGATAAAATCATTCAAATAGCTGCGGTGGTCATTGAAAATGGACAAATTGTCGAACGGTATTCAAAATATGTGAACCCGGGAAAAGCAATCCCTGGATTTATTGAACAGCTGACAGGCATTCAGCAGCACATGGTTGAGGATGCGGTGTTTTTTGAGGATATTGCCCAAGAGGTGTATGATCTCATACAGGGTGCTTATTTTGTTGCGCACAATGTTCATTTTGACTTGAATTTTTTAAATGATGAACTAAAAGCATGCGGGAAAAATGAGCTGGATGTGCTAGCAATTGATACAGTTGAGATCTCTAGAATTCTTTATCCTGAGCTTGAAGGTTATAAGCTCACTGAATTAAGTGAAGAGCTCATGCTTCCACATGACCACCCGCATAGGGCGGATAGTGATGCGGAAGTTACTGCCATGTTATTTTTAACTTTATTACATCAATTAAAACATACACCGAAAATTGTGCTGAAGCAGCTGCGCAGATTATCCTCTTATCTCCTAAGTGATATAGGACTTTTAATTCAGCAGCTTGAAACAAGTCATGCTAGCCGGGAAGATTCTTTGGTGGAAGTCGGCTCTTTTGCTGTAAAAGATGTCACCAATCCTATCAGTAGGGCGACACATTCAGTAGGTGAAGATGATGAACAGCTGTTTGAGGAAATCAAAAAGAAGCTTCCGCAAACGGTGGAAGGCTATGAGGTAAGAGAAGGCCAGCTTACAATGATGAATAAAGTGAGAGATGTGTTTCATGAAAGAGCCTATGCATTAATTGAGGCGGCACCGGGTATTGGGAAAACGCTCGCTTACCTCATCCCAGCTGCTCTAGAAGCGAGGAAATCAGGAAAACCTGTCATTATTAGTACATATTCCATACTTTTGCAGCAGCAAATGCTTCAGCGTGATGTGCCGATGTTGAATCAATTGCTCCCGTTTGAGCCTGCTGCCTGTGTATTTAAAGGTCGGGCGCATTATATTTGTTTAGATAAGTTTGAGCATGTGCTTCATGAGGAAGATGATAACTATGATGTCGTCTTAACGAAGGCGCAAATTTTAATGTGGCTCCTTGTAACAGAAACAGGTGATTTATCTGAACTGAATTTACCGTCAGGAGCTGCCAATATAAAAGACCGCATTTCCTGTGTGCATATGCCGTTTACATCGAAAAAGCGCCGTTTTAAAGAGTATTGCTTTTATGAGCGCGCCAAAAAAAGGGCAAAAACAGCAGATTTAATTTTAACGAATCATCGTCTGCTCTTATCACAAACGGAGGCATCGTCTATCTTTCAGCATGCTGACGTATATGTGATAGACGAAGCCCATCAATTTGAGAAAACAGCCAATGAAACCCTAGGGGATAGCGCGTCTTATATCCAGCTTCACGCGAAGTTAACACAGCTTGGCTCCTTGCAAGGCGGATTGTTAAAGAAACTGAAAAAGAGATTTCATCATGCTGGGTTACAGACAGACACCTTTATTGAAATGGATGAGTATCTCAATCAGCTTCAAATGGAAAGTGACGCTTTCTTTAGCACCGTCCATTCATTTGTGAAAAGGACAAAACCAAAAGCCGACATCAATCGTCTCATTCATAGAGTACGTCATCATTCAAAGCATGCTCAGTGGAAACGGATTAAAGAAACGGCAAGTAAGCTTTGTTCCTTGTTAATTGCTTGTGAAAAGCTGTATGAACAGCAAAAAAATGAGCTTCTTCAAAAAAGTGATCAGCTGACAGAACACTTTGCCTTTGAAGCAGAGGAATACGACCAAGTCATGTCGTTTATGCATACCTTTTGCAGTACACTGTACCGGTTTATCTTTGAACCGAAAAACGATGAAACGGTTTGGATTGAAATTGATGCAAAAGGTGCCAAAAACGCTGTCTTTATGCATGCACAGCCGTTAGATACTGGGGAGCTTTTGGCTGACCGTTTCTTTATGAACAAAAAGAGTGTTGTCCTCACATCAGGGACGCTTACCATTAATCACCGTTTTGATTATTGCTTGGAACGGTTTGGCCTGCAAGATTTTTACCCTCATCTTGTGCAAATTGATTCACCTTTCGAACTTGAAAAACAGCTTAAGGTCATTGTTCCAGCAGACATGCCGCCGATTACAAACCGTGATGAACGAGATTATGTAAAGCAGGCTGCGCAATATATTAAGGTCATGGAAAAGCAGCAGCATGCAAAAATATTGGTTTTGTTTAATTCACATGAGATGTTAAAAGCAGTCTATGAAGAGCTAAAAACAGAAGGGATGCAGTCAGCCCTTTTTGCTCAAGGTCTAACAGGCGGAAGCCCCGTAAAATTAACGAAAATGTTCAAATTAGCAAAACAGGCCATTTTACTTGGTACGGGTAGTTTTTGGGAAGGTGTTGATTTTCCGGGCTCAGAGCTGACAACAGTCATCATGGCACGTCTTCCGTTCCGGCCGCCTGATTCTCCGCTTATTGAAGCCAAATGTGATGCAGCAAAAAAACAAGGGAAAAATCCGTTTAAAGCCGTCGCTTTACCAGAAGCTGTGTTAACCTTTAAGCAAGGAGCTGGACGCTTGCTGCGTTCTGAAAAAGACATAGGCACATTGCTGATTTTAGACCGCCGAGTGAAAACCGCTTCATATGGAAAACTATTTTTAGAATCACTCCCTCATGCGCCGGTTCACGAGATGTCAAAAGAGTCACTTGAGGCGTATATAGAAAACCTTAACAACGAAAAGCCGCTGTCATAAGCGGCCTTTAGCTGGTGTGGGTTTGGAGTTAATTTATCGTAACGGCTTTTTGTGTTCCGTTGTAAAAATAGTATCGGTTCCCGTGCAGAAAAGTATGACTAACAATATTTACGTACCGAGGAGGAATTAGAAGTGGAAAGTAAAATAGAGGTACTTTCAACTGTTCAAATTAAGCATTCAGAAGACCTGTACAAAATCGTTGACTTATTGAACAGAACGCTTAAAAGAGAAGATCTTATGTTTGGATTAGCATTAGATCAAGAAGATCAAAATCAAGCGGTATTTACGATATACCGCACATAGGGGAAGCTTGACATGAAAAAAATAGTCTGGATTATTTCATCTGTAGTGGCTCTCGTTCTGCTTATTGGCATCATCAGCTTTACGTGGATTTATCAAATTGCCATGGGGCAAAGAGAACAAGGGCATGAAGCAGCGATTGAACGAGCAAAAGAACAAGCAAATATCGTACAAGTGGAGCAAGTGGAAACCTTTGTCGGGAAAGAAAAACAATTTATTGTTGAAGGGAAAAACAAACAGAATGAAACGACCTACGTTTGGGTTCCTGCCAGCAAAAAAGAAAAAGTGATCGCAAAAAAAGCAAAAGAAGGTATTACCTCGAATCAAGCAGTACAAGCCGTTCAAAAGGAGAACACGGTCTCTAAGCTAAAAGAAGTCAAATTAGCGAGAGAAGGTGACGTACTTCTTTGGGAAGTGACATACTTAAATGAGAACAATCAATATAGCTTCAGCTATGTCGACTTCTCGACAGGACACGTGGAAAAAAATTTAACACCGTAGTTTCTCCTGTCTTGCGTTGACCATGCTGATTTAGAACGGTTATAATAAAATGTATGAAAAAAGATTCACACCTGTCTAAAGGTGAGTTTCTTTCTGGCTTTGGAGGGAATTATGTTGAAAACAACGATTAATCAAGTGTTCAAACACGTCGATCAAGAAGTAACCATCGGCGCATGGATTGCCAATAAACGTTCAAGCGGAAAAATTGCATTTTTGCAGCTGCGTGACGGGACAGGCTTTATTCAAGGAGTCGTAGTAAAAGCAGAAGTGGAAGAGGAAGTCTTTAAGCTTGCGAAATCAGTCACTCAAGAAACATCTGTCTATGTAACAGGTCAAGTGACAAAAGATGAGCGTTCACCGCTAGGTTTTGAATTGCAAGTGAAATCCATTGAAGTGATTCATGAAGCGACAGATTATCCAATTACACCAAAAGAGCATGGAACAGAATTCTTAATGGATCACCGTCATTTATGGCTTCGTTCTAAAAAACAGCATGCCATTATGAAAATCCGTAACGAAATTATTCGTGCTACATATGAATACTTCCATCAAGAAGGTTTCGTGAAAGTAGATCCGCCAATTTTAACTGGAAGTGCACCTGAAGGCACAACGGAACTGTTTGCTACGAAATATTTTGATGAAGATGCATACCTTTCTCAAAGTGGTCAGCTTTACATGGAAGCTGCGGCAATGGCACTCGGAAAAGTATTCTCATTTGGCCCAACATTTAGAGCTGAAAAATCTAAAACAAAACGTCATTTAATTGAGTTTTGGATGATCGAGCCTGAGATGGCTTTTGTCGAATTTAATGAAAACCTTGAGTATCAAGAAAATTATGTGTCTCATGTTGTTCAAAGTGTACTTGAAAACTGTAAAGTGGAGCTGCAAACACTAGGCCGTGATACAGCAAAATTAGAAAATATCAAAGCACCATTCCCGCGCATCACTTACGATGAAGCGATTAAATTCTTGCAGGAAAAAGGCTTTGATGATATCGAATGGGGAGATGACTTCGGAGCGCCTCACGAAACAGCGATCGCCGAAAGCTATGATAAACCAGTGTTTATCACTCATTACCCAACATCATTAAAACCGTTTTATATGCAGCCAGCACCTGATCGTGAAGATGTTGTCCTTTGTGCAGACTTGATTGCACCAGAAGGCTACGGAGAGATTATTGGCGGTTCTGAGCGTGTTCATGATTTAGAGCTTCTTGAAGCAAGATTGAATGAACATGGGCTTGATCAGGAAACTTACAAATGGTATACAGAATTAAGACAATATGGTTCTGTGCCGCATTCAGGTTTTGGTCTTGGACTTGAACGTACAGTTGCTTGGATTAGCGGAGCGCCGCATGTGCGTGAAACCATTCCTTTCCCAAGATTATTAAACCGTTTATACCCTTAAGACATGAAAGCCTCCAACAAATGGAGGCTTTTTCAAACGTCTTTTTAGAGGGGCACGTGAAATAAAACGTGATATACTTAAAATGAAGAGGTGTATCCGATGAATAGACAGCAATTTATTAATATGCAGCAAATGGGGTCGACAAGTTTGCCTAATTTGCTGATTGCTCATTATGAGCAGTTAGGACTGAATGAATCACAGATGATGGTGATGCTTAAAATTAAAATGAATGAAGAACAAGGCGTTTTCTTCCAAACATTTGAAGAGCTTTCTCAAGGCATGACCATTTCAGCGGAAGAGTGTGCGTATATGGTTCAGCATCTCATTCAAAAAGGATTTATCTCGATTCAGCCATTTGAAGACAGGTCTGGTATTCAGCATGACCGCTATTCAGTAGAACCTTTATGGGGCGTGCTGTATGACTTTTTAGAAGCAAAACAGGCGAAAGAAGCGCAAAAACATCATGTGCAGGCTGAAAAATCTTTATATGCTTTATTTGAAGATGAATTCGGCAGACCGCTGTCTCCTCTTGAAGGAGAAACACTTTCGATCTGGATGGATCAAGACCATCATGATACTGAGATGATTCGGCTGGCGCTAAGAGAAGCCGTTTTATCAGGGAAATTAAATTTCCGTTATATTGATCGAATTTTATTTGAGTGGAAAAAGAAAGGGCTGAAAACAGCGGAAGAAGCAAAAGAACATAGCCAGCACTTCCGTTCTCAGCAGAAAACGCCGCCTTCAAACGAAGAGACGTCCACTTATAAACGACAAGTTCCTTTTTATAATTGGCTGGAACAATAACCAATAAAGGAGAAGGCATGTTATCAAAAAAACAAATCAATGAGTGTTTAGACATTATAGGAGATATGTTTCCAGAGGCTGAGTGTGAGCTTGTTCATGCCAATCCATTTGAGCTTGTGATTGCTGTTGCGCTCTCTGCTCAATGTACGGACGTGCTTGTAAACAAGGTCACCAAAACGTTATTTCAAAAATATAAAACACCAGAAGACTATTTAAGTGTACCGCTTGAAGAACTGCAGCAAGATATTCGTTCGATTGGTCTTTATCGAAATAAGGCTAAAAACATTCAAAAGTTGAGCAAAATGCTGATTGAAGAATATGGCGGTGAAGTACCAAAGGACCGGGATGAGCTTGTTAAGCTTCCTGGGGTTGGCCGGAAAACAGCAAATGTCGTCGTTTCGGTCGCTTTTGGTGTACCGGCAATAGCAGTAGATACACACGTAGAACGAGTCAGTAAACGTCTAGGCATCTGCCGCTGGAAAGATTCTGTGCTTGAAGTAGAGCAAACCTTGATGAAAAAGGTACCAAAAGAAGATTGGTCTGTGACGCATCACCGTCTGATCTTTTTTGGGAGATATCATTGTAAGGCGCAGCGGCCGCAGTGCGAATCGTGTCCACTTCTTGATATGTGCAGAGAAGGGCAGAAGAGGCTGAAAAAAGGATTGGTGAAGCTGGCATGAGCGGGGCAGCTGTTTTCACCTCATATGTCGAAAAGCTAAAAGAAAAAAAGGTAGAGATTAAAGGTGATCGAGTAGATATACTGAGGGCCAATCCGCTCGCATATGATCTATCTTCAGAACCTTTAACAGACGAGTTTCCATGGCAGGAAACGGAAGAATTTGTTCCTGTGATGTTTGAGCTGTGGGACGAATTAAAAGAAAAAATGCTTCCTCGTTTCCAAACAAGAAAATCCCGCTGTGAAGAAGATGATATGCTGCAAGGAATCGTCAGTATGATTGCGATGTTTTACTGGATCAAAGGGGAGAGTGTCCAAACGTTTGAATGGGAACATATCAAGCAAGAGACATTTCCTGTTGCTCCGATTAATTGGACGGAACGTTTAGAGTTCATTTTGCTAAAACCAACTCAATATCATTGCTTTATTCAATTGGACGAGCTATACACGGAATTAAAAAAGCAGTATGGAAAATATGAAGCACTTAAAAAAATCAAACAGCAGCGTTAAAAAAAGCACTTGCCATAGGAGGCAAGTGCTTTTTCATTATTCATCTTCTTTTCGAGAAGTAGCATTTGATTGCGAATTGGAACTTTGAGAGTTGGCTTTCTCATCATCTTTCTTTTTATCTTTATTATCAGTTTGCGAGTTGCTGTTCCCATTTGTACTGTCTGAGCCATTATCTGAAGAACCATTATTTCCGTTTTCTGTATTTCCACCTTGGTCCTGATCCTTATCTTGATCTTTTTTGTCATCAGGCTTTTGCTCATCAGTGCCAGGGGGCTGATTTTTGTTATCGTCTGTTTGGTCTGTCTGCTCGTCGTCAGGCTGCTGCGGTTCTTCTTCTTTATTCTCATCATCCGCTTTTTCTTCCTCATCTGCGTCATCCTTAATGGTGAGGAAGGTAGATGCCGCTTTACTCGTGACATCATCTACAGTGGCTGTCACTTGGAATTTATATGTGGAGCCAGGCTTCACATCAGAGATGACCGCTTCTTTAGCAGAGCTGTTTTGAATCTCTTTATAGCCGCCATTATCAACTGCTTGCTTGACATTAAATGTAGCATCAGCGTCGTCAGAATAGCCCCAAGTCAGTGTGATGGATTTTTTCTCTTCATCATACACCGCTTTTAAGTCAGAAGGCTTATCGGCTTCTTTTTTCTCAAAAGTGTCAGACACTTTTGTTGGAACCGTACCTTTTACAAAGTATTCTGTTGTCTTCTTGTCACTTGGTGTATTCGGTCCGGCTAATTTTGCAGGATCGGATCCTTTTTCAACCGTAGCTTCAACGACACTGTCTGGTTTTTCAAATGAGCCGCTTCCATCATCAATTTGAGAAATCAATCGCTGGAAGACAATTTTGGCAACACGCTGCTCGTTTTCATTCAGCCATACTTTGCCGTCTGCATCTTTTGAATTACCGATTCCCGTCCAAACGGCTGCTGTGTATTGCGGAGTATAACCGACAAACCACGAATCTTTTGCACCGCCAGAAGGGATATTGTGTGTCTTAATATCTTTTTCTATAAAGTTCGTTGTACCTGTTTTACCAGCTACTTGAACGTTCGGTACTTGTGCAAGTGTACCAGTTCCAGATTGGACAGCAGTTTTCAGCATATCTGTGATCATAAATGCTGTATAATCACTCATTGCTGCTTTTGAGTCCGGCGTAAGGTCAAGTTTTGTCCCGTCATTAAATTCAACAGACGTGACAGCATGCGGTTCGTTATAGTATCCGTTATTACCGAATGCACTAAATGCTCCAGCCATCTTAAGGGAGGAGACACCATCGTCAAATCCACCGATTGAGTAGGACTCTGGAATGTCAGAAGGTAAGTCCATACCTAAGTTATTAGCGAATTGAACGGCATTGTCTGTACCAGCTTCTTGGAAAGCTTTTAGGGCAGGAATGTTACGTGATTGTGCCAAAGCACTTCTCATCGACATTTTCCCTAAGTGTCTTCTGTCAAAGTTATTAATCGGCGTACCGTTTGAGTACGTATACGGTGCATCATCAATTTGCTGATATGTTGACCATTTTTTGTTTTCAATGACTGGGCCGTAATCTAAGATCGGTTTAATTGTGGACCCTGGCTGGCGTTTTGCATCCGTCGCATAGTTAAAGCCGCCTGCTGGTACATCACGTCCACCGCCAATGGCGCGTATTTCACCATTTTTCGTATCAAGCAGGGTGACACCCGCCTGCATCCCTTTCGTAAATCCAACTGAATCTCCATTAATGATATCATTTAGGTGATCCTGGGCTTTTCGATCAAGTGATGTATAGATTTTTAATCCGTCAGTTGACGCATCCACTTTAGCTTTTTTCTGAACTTCTTCCATCACTTCTTCAATGTAGGCAGAGTACTTACTAGAGTTTTGGCTCTTATATTTACTAGCTGAAACAACTGTCTTGCTGACAGGGGTTGCTTTTGCAGCGTCATAGTCTTTTTCTGAAATGTAGCCTTGTTTTTTCATAAGGCTTAAAACGATATTACGGCGTTTTTCCGCTGCCTCGGGATGTTTCACTGGGTTATAGGCAGAAGGACTCTGCGGCATACCTGCAAGTGTGGCAGCCTGTGCAACGGTTAGTTTATTTAAATCTGTGACTCCGAAAAATTGTTCAGCTGCTTTCCCAACACCATAAGCATAAGGAGAGAAGAAAATACGGTTTAAATACATTTCTAAAATTTCATCTTTAGAGTATTTTTGCTCAAGCTGAATCGAGAGCCATACTTCCTGTACTTTCCGTTTTAACGTCTTTTGATTGCTCAGGAGGGAGTTTTTCACAACCTGCTGTGTAATTGTACTTCCGCCTTCAGCACCAAAGCCGTCCTCAACGTTTGCGACAAGTGCACCGCCGATACGGATTGGATCAATCCCGTGGTGCTTATAAAAACGTGCATCTTCAGTCGCAATAAACGCGTCTTTTACTACATCGGGTATATCTTTTATCGAGACATACGTTCTTTTTTCTGCACCAACTTCTGCAAACACTTTCTTGTCTTTATCATAAAGCTTTGAAGAGTATGGTGTTTTAAGCTTACTATCATCAATAGAAGGAGCGCTTGATGCAAAAACGGCAAAAGTTGTGATTCCGGCAACTAAACAAAGTAGACCGATCACGAGTAAAGATAAAAATATTTTTTTAAATAGACCTGCTTTCTTTTTGCCTTTTTTGTTCTTTTGCTTCTTATTGTTTTCTTGACTTGCTTTACGTCGCTGTTCACGACTTGTAAATTGATCAGACATCACATCTCAACCTTTCGTGTTAAACCTTTTTCGAACGTAATTGCTGCTTGCTTTCATCCGAAAAATGAAGTGTCTCCACTACTTTAATATAATCAATTCTTGGCGAATATCCAAGTGTCATTATGTGGCCAGCTTCCATTAATTCGTCTTTGCTAATGGATTTACGGCCATTTTTTTTCTGCCGCTCCCAGAAGAAAAAGAGATCTGAAGCGGGCAAATAATAAACGGAGCCAAAAGCGGATATAATAACGAAACAAATACCGCCTTGCTTTTCAACCTGTTTCATATGCTCAATTTGATGGTCGTGGAAATTTTTGAGCGGAAACGAGGTAGTGCTTTTGGTTTCCTTTGCTTCAAAATCGATATAGCGGCCTTTGTAAACCCCGTTATAGTCTGTTGTGGATGATTGTTTAAAATAGGCTTCTTTAATGACAGCAGCACTTCTTTTTGGATAATCCACATTCACAATTTGAACTGGGGTAGGCTTTTTATGAATGACTGCGATCCCGTTGACCAAATAGTATTGGTTTGTTTCATTTAAATCAGCCTCAAGCGTCATCCCGCGGTTACTATAAGAGGATTCGCCGCTGATTCTTTTTTTTGTCCCAATTTGTTGTATGGGCTGATACGATTTTCCGTTTGGATACCGAATCATCAAGTTTCAGCCTCCTTTTAATGCATTTTGTATTGGAGAGATCACCATGTTGTCCCAAGAAGAGCATATCATCACTCAGCAAATTTTGCGTGAAACGAAAGCAAAAAATAAAGACAACCTGACGAGGACAAATGCCTACAAGCGCTTTTATGACCGGCATCCAGAGATGAAATGGTCGCTGCTCGCTTCCTTTGTCTCGAGAAATGCTGGGTGGTCCATGACGGATTTAAAAGGCGAGCTCTTCCATCCAGGTTTAACGGATCAGCAGGGGCACCTTTTTTTCACAGCATATGAAAGAGCGAATTGGCTGATCTTTTCGGATGCTTACCCTCAGCTTCTTTTGTACGAATGGTCTAAGCGATGCAGTAAACCTTTGTTTCATCTGCTTCCTTATTTCTCCGTGTCTCGTTTTATGAGCGCTGAGTGGGAACGCTTCTGGCTAAAGCGTGACACAGAGCGTCTGCTTTATGCACTCATCATAAATGAACAATATACTATACAATCTCCTATTATACAAAATCCTCTTCTGAAAAAGAATGTTTTTCACTCGATTCAATATCTTTTCAGCGAGTGGGGACATTTCCAAACCGTTGTTTTTCCAACGGTGGACGGGCATTTGTACGGCTTAACCATACGGAAGTTTTCCAATGTAAAGGATCGCATTACATTAGGTAAAAAACTAGCGAAACTATTATTTCGAGCCGATTTGTTTTCGGATTTTTATCATTTTTTGCATACCGTTCCGCATACGGGGTCTCGGTTTGATTTTGAACCGTTTTTAGGGATCGCTAGAAGGTCAACACCTTTTCTTCGGACGGTTTATCCGGTGATGACACATTCATTAGACGATCAAAGGGAAGATTGGTTTCAAAAGAAATTGAGTCCATCTTTATTTGAGGCAGAGCCGCTGCCAAAGCAGATTGAGCTGACCGACTGGTATTTTCATAAAAAAAGACAGCTTCGTTTTCTTTTCTCATTAGAGCACTATTTTTTGCATAAATAAAAAGCAGGAGGTGCCTGCTTTTTTTACGTAGATGGACGATTAGGACCGCCGAGCTTTTTATCCAGCTGATCTGGACTGTTTTCTTTCCCTTTTGGCTTTTGCTCTTTTGGTGCTGGCTGCTTTTTCATGAAATCTACCTCCTTTTGTCTTTAGAATTTACACAATCGGACGCAATCATACAAAGAAGGACAAGCATCTGTCGAAAAGGAAGAAATAGCGCTTATCTACACTTAGATTGGCGATTTGCTTCTAGTTTTGTCATGTGTGAAGGAGGGTGAGAAAGAAAAGAGAATGTAACGAGAGACGATAAAGGAGGAATCTGATGATGAGCGAATTTGTATCAAAAGAATCCATTATGCAGTTGTTAGAGGAAATCGAGCGAAAAATTGATGCGGTAGAGGAAGAGCTGTCTCTTGCTGTGAAGCAGACGAAACGTGCAGCGATAGAAGAGCAAGAACAAATGATTGACCGGCTTGAATCAGAAGTAAAGGACTGTGAAGTGAAGCTTCATGCAGCCGAGTATAAACTGGCAGCAAGACCGGCATATCACGCCGGATAGCCTTTCTATTTGAGCAATAGGTAAACGTTTGATAGGATGGTTCATAGAGGTGAACACTTTGGATAATCAAACATTACTTGAACATACACAAAACTTGAGAATATGGATCGAAGAAGCGTATGAGCAGTACCAAAAGGGAAAGGCTGAAGAGGAGTACCCATCGTATGATTTTTATACGGATATTCAGCCGGCCGTTGTTACATTTGATCAGAAAATGGAGGAGTGGCTCACCGCTGCCATCTCGTTTATTGAGCAGGCCAAACCTAGATATTTACACCAAGAACAGCTTGAAGCCGTAAAAGAAAATGGAAAAGAGGTTGTCCTGCAATCTTATTTTGGTAAACAGCACGCACCCCGTGTAAAAAATTTAGTTGAGTCAGTGGTTTACACTCTGAACCTTTTAATAGAAGAAATCAAAAAGCGCAGCTAAAGAATGATGCTGCGTTTTTCTTATGGCTTCTTTAGGCACATCTTCTGCTCTTGGTCATAATATATGAGTGACATCAATATGTGTTGAGAGCGAGAGGAGCGAGATAGATGTTCCCTTATTCAAACCAGCAGCCTTATGAATTCAATCAATTCAAGCAAAGGCCTTTTCCGTATCCAGAGATGCAGCAGCAGCCTCCGCAGCCTCCAGACTATTTCATGCCGCCGTATCAAGGTGGAGGGGGAATGAATCAGGCACCATCTACTGTTTATCAGCCGCCTTATGGATACCAAGAAAACGTGCCGCCTTTACAGCCGCCTGAAGCGATGAATCCACCCCAAATGCAGCAGCCTCCAGGCATGATGCCCATGCAGCCGCCTATGAACCCTTATCCATTGCCAAGGCCGCAAAAACAGCAGCCATCTCAATTTAAAAGTGTGCTGTCACAATTCAAAAAAACGAATGGGCAATACGATTTTAACAAAATGTTTGATACAGCTGGCCAAATGATGAGTACAATGAATCAAGTAGGCTCATTGGCGAAAGGATTTACAAGCATTTTTAAAGCATAGCTAAAACCCAATAGATTGATCTATTGGGTTGTTTGCTTTGGCGCAGACACATGAAGCGATTGATCTTTCCACACACTCTTCATTTTCGTTTCATCTATTTTTGCCGGCATTAAAATGGTTTTGGTAAAGCTTGAATACGAAGAAGTCGTATCTGTTTTGATTTTTTCCTGTACTGATAAGTGTAAATATTGGGCTTTTACTTCTAGCGCAATGTCTCCTTCGACAAAATGGTCTGGAAATTGAATCTCGATATACACATTCTGTTCATCCTCTGTCACACCGGTCATAATGGATGCAAGTGAATGCGATGTGGTCATGAGTGCCTCTGCACTATTTAATATCTTGTGAAACGGGGAGGATGCAAAAAATTGTTCAATCGCTTCATATAGCATATCTTCATTTGCCAGCATTTCATGTTTTTTCTCGCCTTCATGTTTCATCTGAATCACCTCTCATCTACAGCCTATGCAGAGGGGGCTCAGGCGGTTATCAATTGATGAGAGGAAAAAATTATGATTAAATAGTGTTGAATGAAGCAAGGTGTATGGGCGTAAAGTTTCATACACGAAATAGATTTAAGAAGCAAAGCTTGAAGGGAGCAAATTGACATTGCTGAAAAAATTATTCGGTTTCGGAAAAAACCAAGATGATCTAAAGGAAGAAGTCATTTATTCTCCAGTTGATGGAGAGTTAATGGATATGACTGATGTACCAGATCCCGTCTTTTCTCAAAAGATGATGGGAGACGGCGTAGCAGTAAAACCAAAAAGTGGGACGATTGTGTCACCAGTAGAGGGTGAAATCATTCAGCTCTTCCATACAAAACATGCAATTGGCATTCGAACACTCTCGGGGCTTGAGCTTCTGATTCATATCGGACTTGAAACAGTTGGGTTAAATGGTGAAGGATTTGAAGCCCACATGAAAGAAGGGGATAAAGTGAAAATCGGTGATCCTCTTATTACATGTGATTTAGAACTGATTGAAGAGAAAGCATCAAGTACAGTAACACCTATTGTGATTATGAATGGTGACCTTATCGAACGACTTGATAAAGAACCAAAAGGCTCTGTAGAAAAGCAGATGTCCAAGCTCTTTACAGTGAAAATGAAATAATCCATGAATAGAAAAAACTACCCACTGACAGGGTAGTTTTTTATCGTGCTGAGGACATTAATCCTCCATCGGAACCCAGCCTTGACTTGCTTCCATGACAGACCACAATCCTTCTGGAATGAGATACTTGTCTTTTTGGCTGCGTTTAATGACGGTTTCAATCTCTTGTTCTCTGCCTTCTTTAATCTTCTTAGCCCAATCTGGGTCGACGATCAGCTCTCGTGCGACAGCGATGAGAGGAATCCCTTGATTGTAAGCATGGAGTGCATCTTCAGCTGTAATGACACTGCCTACTCCAATAAGCGGAAGAGCATCGCCGCAGCGTTCTTTTAGCAGTTCCATACGAGTTTTATTAGAATCTGCGCCTCGTCTTGCTTTAGAGCCAATCTCCATTAGAGAGATATGCAAATAATCGAGGCTTTTTGTTTTGAGAACATCCACTAATGTAAACGTCTCTGTCATTGTTAAACCAGGTGTTTCTGGTTCTTCAGGAGATAACCGGTATCCAAAGATAAACGGTTTAGCCGCATGTTCTTTGATGGCCTCTTTAACTGCATCTACAACAGCAATAGGGAAAGCTAGACGTTTTTCTTCATTTCCTCCCCATTGATCTGTACGCTGATTGCTATGCGGTGAGTAAAATTGCTGTAATAAATAACCGTTTGCTCCGTGAATTTCCACGCCGTCAAACCCTGCTTGAACCGCTCGTCTTGCCGCTTCTTTAAAGGAGTCGATAATATGCGTAATTTCCTCTTCTTTTAAAGCGCGTGCAATTTGTTTTCCATCTTTAAACACATCACTTGGCGCAACCACATCACCGTTTGGAACTAAATGAGGGAGAGCCTGAGAGCCGCCGTGATGAATTTGAATGATGGCTTTTGTTCCTTTTGCCTGGATAGCTGAAGCCAGTTTTTTCAGGCCTGGGATATCTTCATCTCTTGCGATAGAAGGCTGTCCTTCAAATGCCTTCCCATCTGGAGTCACATTCGCACATGCTGTAATCACCATGCCCATTTCACTTGATCTAGCTGTAATGAAGTCAATTTCGTCTTTTGAAATGGTGCCGTCATCATGAGAACCGAAGTGTGTCATTGGAGCAACCACTAACCGGCCATCAATAGAGGCGCCTCCTGGAAACGTAAATGGTTCAAATAAAGGCTTAAATTCGTTTTTCAATCTGATCATCTTCTTCCTTGATAAAATCATTTCACTTTAGAAGTGTAATAGATACTGTTACAACAGTTCAAAGTATTTGCTCATAAGTCTCCATCAAAAAATTGCCGCCTAGTCATGCAAACAAATATTCGGTACACTAGAATGAGAGGTGGACGCAATATGAAAAAGAAAACAATGAACGAACTGATAGAAGAATTAAAGAAAGACGAACAGGTAGAACATTGGCATGAAATTGAAGCAAAGCCTGCACAGACCTCACCCGTTCCTGAAAGAGTGGACGACAGGCTAAAAAAGGCGCTTGAAAAACGAGGCGTGAAAGAGTTGTATATTCATCAAAAAGAAGCCTTTGAACGAGTAATGAATGGTGAGCATGTAGTAACGGTTACACCAACAGCTTCAGGTAAAACGCTTTGCTACAATCTGCCTGTTCTTCAGTCGATCGCAGAAGACCAGACAAACCGCTCTCTTTATTTATTCCCAACAAAAGCGCTCGCGCAGGATCAAAAGAGTGAACTTAACGAGATCATCCACGAGATGGATGTTCCGATTCATAGTGAAACATATGACGGGGATACCTCCCCGGCCATTCGGCAGCGAGTCAGACAAGCAGGACATATTGTTATCACAAACCCAGATATGCTGCATTCAGCTATTTTGCCTCATCATACGAAATGGGTCAGTTTATTTGAGAATTTGAAGTATATTGTCATTGATGAGCTTCATACATATCGAGGCGTATTTGGCAGTCATGTGGCTAATGTGATTCGCAGGTTAAAACGTATTTGTGCATTTTATGGAAGTGATCCGATTTTCATTTGTACTTCAGCAACGATTGCAAATCCAAAAGAGCTGGCGCAGCAGCTCACAGGGAGCAAAGTGCATCTTATTGAACGAAACGGAGCGCCCAGCGGTAAAAAGAATTTTGTGTTTTATAACCCGCCAGTGGTGAATAAACCATTAAATATTAGACAAAGCGCTGCCACTGTCGTCAACCAATTGGCTAAAACATTTTTAAAAGAAAAAATTCAAACGATCGTTTTTGCTAGAAGCAGAGTACGAGTAGAAGTGATTTTAAGTCATATTCAAGAGCTTGTGAAAAAAGAAATCGGTCCAAAATCGATTCGCGGGTATCGCGGAGGCTATTTGCCAAAAGAGCGGCGCGTGATTGAAAAGGGGTTAAGAGAAGGAGACATTCTAGGTGTCGTCAGCACGAACGCACTAGAATTAGGGGTAGATATAGGTCAGCTAAAGGTATGCATTATGACGGGGTATCCTGGCAGTGTAGCGAGTACATGGCAGCAGGCAGGACGTGCTGGAAGGCGTCATGAGGAGGCGCTTATTATCATGGTGGCAAGCTCCTCACCCCTTGATCAATATATTGTCAGACACCCTGAATATTTCTTTAATAGACCGCCTGAAGCAGCCAGAATCAATCCTGAAAATCTCATTATTTTAGTGGATCATCTAAAATGTGCTTCCTACGAGCTGCCATTTCGGACGGATGAACAGTTTGGCGGCATGGAAGTAGAAGACATTTTGCAATACTTACATGAGGAAGGGGTTCTTCATTTTAGCGGGAACCGGTATTATTGGTCAGATCAATCGTTCCCAGCGCATGGCATCAGCCTGCGGTCTGCAAGTCAGGAAAATGTGGTGATTGTGGATCAATCCGACGTAGCGAATGTCCGGATTATTGGAGAGATGGATCGATTCAGTGCAATGACATTGCTGCATGATGAAGCGATTTATTTACACGAAGGGGTTCAGTATCAAGTAGAAAAGCTAGATTACGAGCATTTGAAGGCTTATGTGAAACAGGTGGATGTAGAATACTATACAGATGCTAATTTAGCTGTTCAGCTCAAGGTGCTTGAAATCGATCAGACGACAGAGAAAGAAGCGGTATCTGTTCACTACGGTGATGTGACTGTCAACGCAATGCCTACGATATTTAAGAAAATCCGTCTGAGTACTGGTGAAAATATCGGGTCTGGACCGATTCACTTACCGGAAGAAGAAATTCATACGAGTGCGGCTTGGTTTGAATTACACGAGGCAGAGCGGAGATTTGAAGAGAAGACACTTGAACAGCTCCTGCTTGGCATCGCAAATGTTCTTCAGCACATTGTACCTGCTTTTGTGATGTGTGACCGCTCAGATATTCATGTTGTTTCACAAATTAAAGCGGCACATACCGGTAAACCGACAGTCTTTTTATATGACCACTACCCTGGCGGAATCGGCTTAAGCAAAGAAGTCCAAGCTCGTTTCGATGAAATAGCAGGTGCAGCCATTCAGCTGATAGAGCGGTGCCGCTGTGAGAACGGCTGTCCATCCTGCATTGGCATGGAAATGAAAGAGGTGAGCGGAAAAAGCAGCATTGTTGAATTGATGTCTGCATTTTAAGAGGAAGGAGGAAGATACCTACTCATGTCTTTAAAAGGGAAATTAAATCGAATGAAGAAGCACCTATCGCACAACCAGCCAAACGAAAAACGTCAAAAAACAGTGGAAGGGCAGCCTCAGCCTGTGACGGCCGAAAACATTCCATTTTTAAAGGAATGGGAGCAATTGGGTGCAGCTCCTTATCACTTTGAGGATTCCTTTTGTCTCATTCGAGAAGTCACCTATTCATTAGATGATAAGCATGGACTCTACTCGTTTGCGGAACTGCCAAAGGTCATCGAGGCATGGAACAAAAGCAGCATCCAGCATTCTCTATCGGCTAAAGGTTACAAGCCGCATGAACTGTTTTTCTTTGATACAGAAACAACTGGATTATCTGGCGGAACGGGAAATATGATCTTCTTGCTAGGACATGCGCGGGTTTTTACTGACAAAGTAGTGGTGAAACAGCACCTGCTCACAAATCCGGGAAATGAAGCGGCTCTTTATAAAAGTTTTCTCGATGAAGTGAACGTAGAATCACTCGTTACATATAATGGAAAATCATTCGATTGGCCGCAAGTGAAAACGAGACATACTTTGCTGCGAGATCAAATCCCTGCGCTTCCAGAGTTTGGCCACTTTGATCTTCTGCATGGGTCAAGACGATTGTGGAAGCATAAATATGAACGAATGGCGCTGTCTGTGGTTGAAAAAGAAGAGCTGCACGTCCACCGGGAAGGCGACACACCGGGTTTTTTAGCACCGATGATCTATTTTCACTTTTTAAAGGAACAAAAACCGAAGCTCATCGAAGGGATTTTGACTCATAATGAATTAGACGTCCTTTCGTTAATCAGCCTTTACATCCATCTATCCAAAAAAATTCTATCTATGGATGCGGTAAAGGAACATGATGAGAAATATGCGCTGGCTAGGTGGCATCTTGCGCATCGTGATGTACAGGAAGCTACGAAGCATTTGCGGGAATTAACAGGTGCTGATTTTGAACATGCCAATCAGGCGGCTTTTGATCTCTCATTACAATATAAACGGCTAAACGAGTGGGATGAAGCAGTTCGAATTTGGGAAACATTATTTGAATCAAGTGATGTCCATTTGGCATTAAAAGCAGGTATAGAGCTTGCGAAGTGTAAAGAGCATCGCCAAAAAGATGCAAGGTCAGCTCTTTCCATCACGGAATCTTTATTATCTTTCTCATCGTTAAGCGAGCGAGACACAAAAGAGCTTGAGAAGCGGAAAAAACGGCTATTGAGAAAAGCTGGGCAATGAAATAATATTACCCGGGAAAGCGCAAAAAATGACAACGTTCGGCTCTCGGCCGAAAATAAAAATTGTTTAGCACTTTTATTGTAGAAAGTCCGCGAATCCTGTAAAATAACGTTAGATATTGAATGAGGAGCGTATAGCATGTATAAGGGTCTTTTCTACTTGTTTTTTCTTGTGGTCATTTTGGTCGCTTTTGTGTTTTCAAACTATAAAGATATTTTTCTTGCCAACTTTTAAAATAGGTTAATGCATTAGTACATGTACACCTCTTGATTCATACATTGATAATGTAAGAAAATAAAGGAGAGGGGAATGCTACATGTACCATCATCATCATTGCCATCCGAATGTTACACAGCCAATTGTTCATCCGACGAATCATTGCTGTACACACAGCGAGTCAACAACAATTGTGCCGCATATCCACCCGCAGCATGTGACAAATGTTCACCACCATAATTTCAAACATGTTCACTACTTCCCGCATACGTTTTCTCAGGTGGACCCGACAACACATCAACACTTTAACTGCGGTGGACCTTGCTGTAACAGATAAAGTGAATGGGACTTTTATAAGTCCCATTTTTTAAAAGCAGGTGAAAAAATGAAAATTATTGCTGTCACAGGGTACAAGCCGTTTGAGCTTGGGATATTCAAACAAGACGAGCCTGCACTTCAATACATAAAAGCGGAGCTTCAAAAAAGGCTGACAGCCCTTATCGAAGAAGGTCTGGAATGGGTGCTCATATCAGGGCAGCTTGGGGCAGAAATTTGGACAGCCGAAGTGGTGTTTGAGCTTCAGGAGGAATATCCAGCGTTAAAACTTGCAGTCATTACGCCATTTTATGAACAGGAAGAGCGCTGGAATGAACAAAACAAAGAGTTGTATGAAGGAATTCTTGCACAGGCCGATTTTGTAGAAAGTGTCACGCATAGACCGTACGAAAGTCCGGCACAATTTAAACAAAAGAATCGCTTTTTTATTGAAAAAACAGATGGTCTTCTCGTCTTATATGATCCCGAGCATGAGGGATCGCCGAAGTATATGATCAGGGAGGCGGAAGCCTATACCGATTACCCCATTATGTACATCACGATGGATGATCTAAGAGCGCAGGTTGAGGCGGAAGATCCGTTTTTTGATTAAAAGCAAGAGAAAATTTGACAACGTCACGTATTTCTGAAAAAATATACTATGAATTCACGATATGAGGTGAAAAAGATGCTTGCTGATAAAGTAAAGCTTTCTGCGAAAGAAATTTTAGAAAAAGAATTTAAAACAGGTGTCAGAGGGTACAAACAAGAAGAAGTCGATAAATTTTTAGATATGGTCATTAAAGACTATGAGACATTCAACCAAGAAATCGAAAAACTTCAACAAGAAAACCTCCACTTGTCAAAACAGCTTGAAGAAGCTGTTGAACAAGGGAAAAGACAGCCTGCACAGTCTAATACAACAAACTTTGATATTTTAAAAAGACTATCGAACCTTGAGAAACACGTTTTCGGCAGCAAACTTTATGATTGAGTCTTGCTGAAAAAGCTTGTGTCAGATGTCATTGTCGTTTATAATAACGCTTATTGATTAACGTTCGGGTAATCGCTGTAATGCTATTTAGTGCATTGCAGAGGAAAGTCCATGCTCGCACGGTGCTGAGATGCCCGTAGTGTTCGTGCCTGGCGAAAAAATAAGCCAGGGCAGCCTGGGAAAGGCTGACGGCAGGAAAAATGCCTACGTCCTTTTTAGGATATGGCAAAGTATCCTTGAAAGTGCCACAGTGACGAAGTCTCACTAGAAATGGTGAGAGTGGAACGCGGTAAACCCCTCGAGCGAGAAACCCAAACTTGGTAGGGGAACTTTCTCAAAGGAACCAAACGGAGAGAAGGACAGAGAATTCTGTAGATAGATGATTACCACCTGAGTACGAGGCATTTGCCGTTTGCAGTACGATGGAACAAAACATGGCTTACAGAACGTTAAATCCGTTATCATAAACATGATGAAACAAAGCTCTCCTATTTCAACATATGGAGAGCTTTTATCTTGAATACATAAAAGGACGAGAAAACAGGTGATAAATCAATGAAAACCTATACACTCATCGCAACAGCTCCAATGGGAATTGAAGCAATTGTTGCAAAAGAAGTAAGAGACCTTGGCTATGAGTGCACAGTCGACAACGGAAAAGTGATTTTCAAGGGGGATGCTCTTGCCATTTGCCGTGCAAACCTTTGGCTGCGTACAGCAGACCGGATCAAGGTACAAGTTGCTGAATTTTCGGCAAAAACATTTGATGAGCTTTTTGAACAAACGAAAGCGATTGACTGGGCCGCTTTTTTACCAAAAAACAGTACGTTTCCTGTCATCGGGAAATCTGTGAAATCTCAGCTTGCCAGTGTGCCTGACTGCCAGCGCATCGTCAAAAAAGCCATCGCTCAAAAGCTTAAATCCTCCTACAACATTCAGTCTGAATGGCTTGAAGAGACGGGACCTGAATATAAAATCGAGATCGCTCTTTTAAAAGATAAAGCGGTTCTTACGCTTGATACATCTGGTGTAGGTCTTCATAAACGCGGATACCGCATGGATCAAGGCGGAGCACCTATTAAAGAAACGCTTGCTGCTGCGCTCGTCTTATTAACGAACTGGACACCTGACCGTCCGTTTGTTGATCCTTTCTGCGGATCAGGAACAATCGCCATAGAAGCAGCGATGATAGGACAAAACATTGCCCCAGGATTTAACCGGGATTTTGCGTCTGAATCATGGGAATGGATCGGTGAAGACGTATGGAACAAAGCGCGTGTGGAAGTCGAAGAAAAAGCAAACTATGATCAGCCGCTCCGCATTATCGCAAGTGACATCGACCATCGTATGGTGGACATCGCAAAAATGAATGCAGAAGAAGCAGGACTGAGTGAACTGATTGAGTTCAAACAAATGCAAGTAAAAGACTTTCAAACAAAAGAAGAGTACGGTGTGATTGTTGGAAATCCTCCTTATGGTGAACGACTGAGTGATAAACCAGCTGTTGAAAAAATGTATCAAGGAATGGGTGAAGCGTTTAAGAACCTAGATACATGGTCCATTTACATCTTAACGTCACACGAAAAATTCGAAGAGTGCTTCGGAAGAAAAGCGACGAAAAAGAGAAAGCTGTTTAATGGATTTATTAAAACAGACTATTATCAATATTGGGGAAAACGCCCGCCTAGAAAGCAACCAACCGAATCGTAATAAATGGCCGCACCGAAAGAAGGTGCGGCTTTTTTATGCTGAAAAGGTATAACTACTCGCGTGGCGGAATAAACTGAACTTGATTTTAAAAAAAGAGGTGTCTTCATGATTCATTATGATCAAATTCAGTTAATCCAAAAAGCACTCAATTCGACTGCTCAAGAAATAGAAGGGCATGAAGGTGGACAATCTGCTCAGCTTACGGCAGCCATCGAAGATTTGGCGCTGGCTCAGGCATACATAGAACGTTCTGAGCATGCATTTTTAATGAAGGAAAGCTATCAACATCGCCTGCGCTCATAAAAAAAGATTGTTTTTCCCCAGCGTAAATGGTACTATTGAATGTCTGAATGATTCAAAAGTTGGGGGTTGAAGCAGGTGACAGCATCTCGTTTGCCTTTTTCATTATCAAAAGAACACAATTTTTACGAAGAACTGGGCAACTGGATTGGTGATGTGTTTTATGACATTTTGCCAGAAAAGGGCTTTGATCTTCGAGATGAACAAATATTTATGGCTTTTCAACTAGAAAGAGCCTTTAAAGAAAAAAGTGTGATGTTTGCCGAAGCTGGGGTAGGCACAGGCAAAACTATCGTCTATCTATTATTTGCCGTCACATATGCAAGGTATACAGGGAAGCCTGCGATTATTGCATGTGCAGACGAAACGTTAATTGAACAGCTCGTTAAACAAGAAGGTGATATCTATAAAATTGCCAATCACCTTGATATTCAAATAGATGCGAGATTAAGTAAATCGCATGATCAATATTTATGCTTAAAGAAGCTGGAGAAAACGATGCAGCGTGAAGATGATGAAAAGTGGCTCGATATTTATGAATCACTGCCTTCATTTGTTCATGAATCACATGGCATGCAAACCTTTTATCCGTATGGCGATCGAAAAGAGTATCCGGAGTTATCAAATGATGAATGGTCACGAATTGGCTATGACTCGTTTCAGGACTGTCTGACGTGCGATATGCGTCATCGCTGTGGTTTGAATTTATCAAGAGATCATTACCGGAAAGCGACAGATCTCATCATCTGTTCACATGATTTTTACATGGAGCATGTGTGGACGAAGGAATCCCGGAAACGTGAGGGCCAGCTTCCGCTGCTTCCTGAGCATAGCTCCGTCGTATTTGATGAGGGACATCTTCTCGAGTTTGCCGCACAAAAAGCGTTAACGTACCGAGTGAAGCAATCAACGCTCGAAACATTTTTGGAACGTCTTTTGCAAAACGACATACGCGAAGAATTTGCAGAGCTTGTTGAAGATGCACTTGCAACAAACGATGAGTTCTTTTATCTCTTAAAAACACATGCCAAAGAAGTCAAAGGCTCGCACCGGCTTGAAATTGGGCGTGTCGATGAGGTGAAGCGTTCTGCAAGTGAATTGTGTGACTTGCTTGAAAAAATCGGAGAAGCGCTCGTGTTTGAATCTGAGATGTATACAATCGATCAATACGAATTATCTGTTGTGGAAGAATACATTGAACAAATGGCGTATTCTTTATCGCTTTATCAAAAAAATGCCATTAGCTGGCTGGAAAAACAGGAATTAGATACAACATTTGTTGTGATGCCAAAGACGGTTGCAGAGGTGCTTGGCGAAAAAGTATTCTCGCAAAAAAGACCATATATTTTCTCTTCCGCTACATTGTCTGAGAATCAATCCTTTGATTATTTAGCTGAAAGTCTTGGGATTAAAGATTACTTATCAATGAGTGTCGCTTCGCCGTATGATTACGATGAACAAATGAAGATTTATTTCCATGGAATTCAGCAGCTCGCTGAGCAAGAGGCAAAAGCACAGCAAGTGATGACTCAGCTGAAAGAAAATGGAGGACGATCTCTGATTCTCTTCCCTTCATTTGATGAACTTCATTTCTTTAGAAAACAGCTTGAAGCATCAAATGAATCACTGCCGTTTGACGTATATTTTGAGGGAGACGAGGAAATCAGCACGATTGTTCAAAAGTTCCAAGCAGATGAAACATCCGTGTTATGCTCTGTTCATCTGTGGGAAGGGCTTGATATTCCAGGTCAATCATTAACGAATGTGATCATCTGGGGACTTCCTTATCCGCCGCATGATCCGGTATTTGAAGCGAAACGGAATGAAGCAAAGGATGCACATGCTGAAGTTGACCTTCCGTATATGCTGCTTCGCTTACGCCAAGGTATCGGAAGACTGATCCGGACAAGCCAAGACGCAGGAAGCATTCATATTTACTTTGATCGTAAAGAAGATACTAAGCTTCAAAGTAAAATTGAATCCGTCCTGCCAGTGAAGCCCATCATCACATCTTAAATAGCTGAAAACTTGCAAATGAGGAGGATACCACGGTGTATCCTCCTTTTTCATTGACAAAAGAACATTCATTGAAGTAGCCTTGAAACGTACATACATATTTTATTGATTGGGGGAACAAACGCATGAGTCTTGAAGCAACTGAGAAAGCGTTTTATCAATTACTAGGGAAAATCGCCCATTATACAGAGGCGCTCCATTTACTTTACTGGGACTCTAGAACACAAGCACCTAAAAAAAGTGCGGATTTTAGAGCTGAAACGATCGGTCAATTATCAAGTGATATTTTTAATATGAAGACTTCTGACGAAATGAGAGATCTTCTTCACGCATTAAACAAACACCGAGATGAGCTGTCAAAAGATACACAGAAGGCGCTCGAATTATCACAAAAAGAGTATGATGAAAACAGTAAAATTCCGAAAGAAGAATTTAAAGAATACTCGATTTTACAATCAAAAGCGGAGCATGTTTGGGTAGAAGCAAGGGAGAAATCAGACTTTTCACTCTTTGCACCATACTTAAAACAGCTTATTGACTTTAACAAGCGTTTCATCCAATATTGGGGCGTGAAAAAAACGCCTTATGATGTGCTGCTCAATAACTATGAGCCAGATATGACGGTTGAACAGCTTGATCAAAAGTTTGGTGCACTTCGTGACGCTATTGTTCCTCTTGTGAAAAAAATCGAAGCCTCACCTAATAAGCCGGATACTTCATTTTTATCGAAAAGCTTCCCAATCGATAAACAAAAGGAATTGAGTCTCTTTTTCTTAAAAGAATTAGGATATGACTTTGACGCAGGCCGCCTGGATACAACAGTTCATCCATTTGCTGTAACGTTAAGCAGAGGCGATGTACGTGTTACGACCCGTTATGATGAGCATGATTTTCGAATGGCGATCTTTGGAACGATTCATGAATGTGGTCATGCGATCTATGAGCAAAACATTGATGAAGCACTGAGCGGAACACTTTTATGTGATGGGACTTCGATGGGAATCCATGAATCACAGTCTCTTTTCTTTGAGAACTTTATCGGCAGACACGAAGATTTCTGGAAAACGTATTATCAAAAGCTGCAAGAAGCTTCTCCTGAGCAATTTAAAGATGTTTCTTTAGAAGACTTTGTGCATGCAGTGAATGAATCGAAGCCGACTTACATTCGAATTGAAGCCGATGAACTGACGTATCCGCTTCACATTATCATCCGCTATGAAATTGAGAAAGCGATTTTCAATGAAGAAGTAGCAGTTGAAGATCTGCCTGCACTTTGGAATGAAAAATATCAAGCGTATCTTGGCATTACGCCTCCTAATGATGCACTCGGTATCTTGCAGGATGTTCACTGGTCTGATGGAAGCTTTGGCTATTTCCCTTCATATGCTCTTGGTTATATGTATGCAGCGCAATTAAAGCAGCAAATGATCAAAGATTTACCAAATTTTGATGAGCTTATTCAAAATGGGTCTTTTGCACCGATAAAAGAATGGCTGACGGAACATGTTCACCAGCATGGAAAACGGAAAAAGCCATCTGAAATCATTCAAGATGCAACAGGCGAAGAATTAAATGTTCAATATTTAATCGACTACTTAACAGATAAATATACAAAACTGTATTTATCATAAAAGAAGGGCACCCTTTCATGAGAGGGGTGCTTTTTTGATGCTTGAATATTCTAAAAACGAACATTTTGTTCTGATCTATTATTTAAGTTCGGTATTTTTCTAGAAAAGTGCTTTCCAAGCGTCTGAAATCTTGTTATAATTTGAACACTATAACACTCATATAATCGCGTGATGATGGCACGCAAGTTTCTACCGGACACCGATAAGGTCCGACTATGAGTGAGCAAAATGAAACAGCTCTTGTTTGAGCTGAAGATCCGTTGATCGTTTTCGCATTGCTTGCTCCTCATGGACAGCAATGCTTTTTTTATGCCAAAAATTGAATGTTTGCCAATTATGCTAGGGGGAAGAATGATGGAATTGTTACGTCAAAAAATTGAGAACGAAGGAATCGTTCTGTCAAATCAAGTGTTAAAAGTAGATGCTTTTTTAAATCACCAAATTGATCCTGTGTTAATGCATGAGATCGGGCAAGAGTTTGCTAGATTATTTAAGCACGATGGCATTACAAAAATCATCACAATCGAATCTTCTGGCATCGCACCTGCTGTGATGGCTGGGCTTGCTCTTCAAGTACCTGTTGTGTTTGCAAGAAAACGGCAATCACTCACATTAACGGATAACCTGTTAACAGCCAGTGTGTACTCTTTTACGAAAAAAGTAGAAAGCACGATTGCTGTCTCAAATACGCATCTTAGTGAAAATGATTGTGTGTTAATCATCGATGACTTTTTAGCGAATGGTGAAGCTGCGAAAGGACTTGCTGCAATTGCAAAGCAGGCGAAGGCAAAAGTAGCCGGATTTGGCATTGTCATCGAAAAATCATTCCAGCCTGGAAGAAATGCGCTTGTGCAAATGGGCTACCGCGTTGAGTCCCTCGCACGTATTGAATCACTTGAGGAAGGGAAAGTCACGTTTGTACGGGAGGTACAATCATGAGTACCGCTAAAAAAGTCAAAACGCTCTCACTGGGTATTCAGCATGTGCTGGCGATGTATGCCGGTGCTGTTCTTGTGCCGCTCATTGTTGGAGATGCGCTCGGGCTCACGCCTGCACAGCTGACTTACTTAATCTCGGCGGATATTTTCATGTGCGGGGCTGCTACATTGCTTCAAGTATGGAAAAACCGCTTCTTTGGGATCGGTCTGCCTGTTGTATTAGGCTGTACATTTACTGCGGTTTCGCCTATGATTGCGATTGGCTCTAAGTATGGGATTTCGTCTATCTATGGAAGTATTATCGCTTCAGGATGTATTATCATTCTTCTTTCATTTTTCTTTGGAAAGCTTGTGAAATTTTTCCCGCCCGTTGTCACAGGTTCTGTCGTCACCATTATTGGTATCACCCTCATTCCTGTAGCAATGAACAATATGGCAGGAGGAGAAGGAAGTGCAGACTATGGTTCTTTTGAAAATCTAGGACTCGCTTTCCTTGTACTGTTTATCATTGTACTGCTTTATCGATTCACGAAAGGATTTATGAAGGCGATCGCCATTTTAATCGGTATTCTTCTTGGGACAGCAGTTGCTGCGTTTATGGGGAAAGTGGAAACAGCTGAGGTGGCAAACGCTCAGGTTTTCCGCATGATTGAGCCATTTTATTTTGGCATGCCGACCTTTGAATTTGCACCGATCATGACCATGACGTTAGTTGCGATTGTGTCATTAGTTGAATCAACAGGCGTTTATTTCGCACTAGGTGATTTAACAAACCGGCCATTAAAAGAGAAGGATTTGGCTAAAGGCTATCGGGCAGAGGGGATTGCTGTGTTATTAGGCGGAATCTTTAATGCTTTTCCATACACAGCCTACTCGCAAAACGTTGGATTGATCCAGTTAACAGGAGTCAAGAAAAACCAAGTCATTGTCGTCACAGGGGCATTGCTCATGTTATTTGGTCTTTTTCCTAAGATCGCTGCCTTTACGACGATTATTCCAAAGTCAGTCCTTGGCGGTGCAATGGTTGCCATGTTTGGCATGGTCATTGCATACGGTATTAAAATGCTCTCGCGCGTGGACTTTTCAAAGCAGGAGAACTTGCTGATCGTCGCTTGCTCCGTGGGAATCGGCTTAGGAGTTACTGTCGTACCGCAAATGTTTGAGCATCTGCCAGATTCGATTAAATTATTAACAAGTAACGGCATTGTGGCCGGAAGCTTTACCGCTATTTTGCTTCATATTATTTATCACATGATTCCTTTTAAAAAAGAAGCCGGGCATGACCTGGTAGAAGAACCTAAGCAATCTGTTATGTAAACCCCTCTCTTGGAGAGGCGGTTCAGATTATGGACAAAGAGCTAAAATGACCTTTTATTTTAGCTCTTTGTCTTCTTTTTAGCTTGATAAAAAACTTTTGAAGTCCTAGGATCCTAGGAAGGAGCGTGTGAGGGTTTGTCTACAAGCTGAAAGCCCGCATCTTTTGGATACGGGCTTTTTGTGATTAGCACTATTCATGTTGTACCGGCGGCATTGTTTCGTTAATGACTGCAAATGTATAGCCCCTTGCTTTTAGCTGTATAATCAGGCTATCTAAATAGTTTGTGGTAGAGGGTTGATCATGCATTAATATAACTTTTGGTTCCCATGGTTTATTTTTCTCAAACATTTGCAATTGATTCAATACCTCTGGAACATATTGTGCGTTTTTATATCTCCAGTCAAGACTATCAATCGTCCAGTCCCAGTAAATAAAGCCATTTTGGTTTAAACGTACTTTTTGATGATATGTTAAATTTGGAACACTGCCAAAGGGGGTTCTTACAAGACGGCTGTAGACGCCTGTAACAGAGGCAAGAATACGCTGAGCTTCTCTCATTTCATTTGCTGGAGACTCGCTGTTCTGATAAAAGAGGTTTATATCATGCGTCATGCCATGAAGACCTAATTGATGTCCTTCTTGATAAAGTCTTTTCACAGCTGATTGGTGTGCTTGGATTTGCGGTCCAAGCATGAAGAACGTCGCCTTCACGTGATGTGCTTTTAATACATTTAACAGCTGATTTGATGTAGCAGAAGGACCATCATCAAATGTTAAAAAGACTGTTTTATTCGTTGCCTGTTGGTTTGGATTGGTCTTAAAATGTGTATCCAATGTTCTTATAGACTGATCTTTTGCTTTCAGACTGATGCTTGTGTCACGGAAGTCACTGCTGGCAGCATTTTTTGCTTGCCCATTGGTCGCCTGCAAATGGGGTTTAGACATATCCCAGATAAAAAAGAGAAACAGTGTAAGAAGCACTAAACCAATTACCTTTGAGAGAAGTATCGTGTTGTAGGGTGTCTTTTTTTTGGAAACCTTTTTCATTACAATCACTCCAGTCAATTAAATTTTGAGCCGAACCATGTTGTAGATTCTTTCTTTTTTCACTGTTTTTCCTGGTACTCATATTGATTAAATATATAGTGGAAAAAATCCTTTTTATATAGAAAATTCAAATGAATTAGAAATTTATGGTTGTTACTTTGTGTTGATCAGCAAAAAAAGGTGATCCATTCATGTTTAAATAAAATCATTCTGAATAATGATCGAAACGTTAATATTTATAAGCTAAGATAGCAGCAGATTTGACCATTAATTCGAAGCGAAAGGGAGATTCCGTATGAAAGTGTTGTATAAGTAAAGGGGGGGTGTCTACGTTCTGAACACTTCTCTTTTAGAGGTGTTTTTTTGCATAAAAAAAGCAGGTTCGCTTGGCTTAGAACGAACCTGTGAAGGAGGAAAACTACATCATGTTTTCACCTATATTATCCAATATTTATCAATTGTCGTCAAGACAAAAAGTTAGCCGGAGGAAAATATTTTGACTGAATTGTGACGTTTTGGCATGTATATCCTTTTTTCGATAGGGGATATTAATCGAAAAAAGAGGTGAAGCCGATGGCGTACATTCTTTCTGTTGGAACGAGTCTGCCAAAACATCATGTGGATCAGAAAAAGGCGGCTGATTTTGCTAGATCCCAATTTAAACGATCGTTTAAAGATATCGACCGGCTGCTGAGAGCTTTTCAAAACGGAGAAATCGAGAGCAGACAGTTTGTGCAGCCAATTGAATGGTATCAGACGCACCACTCTTTTGAGGAGAAAAACAATCTCTATTTGGAAAAAGCATTGGCTCATGCAAAAGAAGCGGTCATACACTGTCTTCATGAGAAGGCGTTCCTGAAAAAACCGATTCCGTTTGAAGAGATTGATGCATTGTTTTTTATTTCAAGCACCGGACTTTCGACACCAAGTCTTGATGCAAAACTGATGAACGTTCTTCCTTTTTCGCCTTATACGAAACGAGTGCCGATCTGGGGGTTAGGGTGCGGGGGCGGAGCGGCAGGGTTGTCCCGGGCTTACGAATACATAAGGGCATTTCCAGAAGCAAAGGTGCTGGTTGTCGCCTGTGAACTGTGCAGTTTAACCTTTCAGCCGCAAGATCAATCAAAAAGCAATTTAATCGGTACATCTTTGTTCGGAGACGGGACAGCAGCGGTACTCTTAACTGGAGAAAAAGGTGTATCTGAATACGCCGATCTAAAAACAGTCCCTAAAGTGATTGGTACACAATCCGTCACAATGAAAGAGTCTGAGGATGTGATGGGCTGGGAATTTACAAGTGAGGGCTTTCGCGTTATTTTCTCCCGTGACATTCCTTCCATTATTTCCGGCTGGTTAAAAGAGCAGGTCGATCAATTTTTAGAGCAGCAAGGGTATTCAGCAGAAGATCTATCAGTTTTTCTTGCCCATCCTGGAGGAAAAAAAGTGATTGACGCCTATATTGAAAGTCTATCCTTACAAGAGGATCAACTTTTTTCATCAAAAGAAGTACTTAAACAACACGGAAATATGTCCTCTGCCACAGTTTTGTATGTGATCAAACATTATCTTGAACATCAATCCGCTGAAGCGGGAGATATGGGTCTTTGCGGAGCGCTTGGTCCGGGCTTTTCCTCAGAGCTGCTGCTCATGAAATGGGAGGAGGTCTAATCATGATCATTTGGCTCGTCATTGGTTTCTTCGTTTGTCAGCGGCTTATTGAAATGCTTGTGGCTAAAAGAAATGAAAAGAAAGTAAAAGCGATCGGTGCCATTGAATTTGGTGCAAGTCATTATCCTTATATGGTCGCTATGCATGCGGGCTTTTTTCTCTCACTCATGGTTGAGGTATGGGGATTAAACAAGACGCCGTCACGCTATTTTCTTGTGCTGCTCATTGTACTGCTGGCCACACAGGTGATTCGATACTGGGCATTATATTCTCTTGGGACGTATTGGAATACAAAGATTTTAGTTGTACCAAATGCGATGATGGTGAAAAAAGGACCTTATCGCTGGTTAAAGCATCCTAACTATGTAGTGGTGGCAATTGAGCTTATGCTGATCCCGCTATTGTTTAATGCCTATTTTACCGCCATTTTGTTCACATGTTTAAATGCATGGATGATGGCCGTGAGAATTCAAACAGAAGAGAAAGCGCTCAATCAGTATTTGTTAAATTAATATTGAAAATCATTATCAATTGTGATACACTTTCATTAATGATAAGCATTCTCAATCACGAAGGATGGACGGTGATCACATGACAATGGTTTTCTTACTCGGTACGGTCTGTGTATACAGCCTATTAATTGGCTTCGTATTAAAAGGTGTTTCTAAAAAATCTGCTTCCTGATCCCAGTCAATTGCGACTGATCGGGAAGCAGATTTTTTTTATTTCCTCAGATCAGAAGAAAAATCTCTTCATTTTGTGTAAAATGGTATCACATACATAACTGACTTTTCTAAAAACAAAGGGGTTTATCGTCATGGAAGACTTGTCTATTCGAGATTCGCTCGTTCAAACTACAGGTGCTTTATATCAAAGCCTTCTTAAAAGGGATGATCATGAACGCGCAGCCAAACTTGCATCAATTATCAAAAAGGAAGCAGAAGAAGAAGTGTATATCGCATTTACCGGCCACTATTCAGCTGGAAAGTCATCTCTTGTGAATCATCTGCTTCATGATCACATCCTGCCAACGAGTCCAATTCCAACAAGTGCCAACTTGGTCGTCGTGAGGAAAGGGGAGAGTGAAGTAAAGCTTCACACCTCAGATGGCCGTTTTGCAAAAATGAGCGGTTCTTATGATAAAGAAGCAGTTCAGCGTTTTTGTAAGGATGGAGAACAGATTGAAATGGTGGAAATTAGCGGGGACTATAGAGGACTGGAAGAAAAGGTGGCAGTGATTGATACACCCGGAATTGATTCAACGGATCATGCTCACTTTTTATCTGCTGCGTCTATTCTTCATCAAGCAGATGCTCTTTTTTATGTCGTTCATTACAACCATGTTCATTCTGAGGAAAACATTCGTTTCATTCGCTCCATTAAAGAGAAAGTGCCAAATCTTTATTTCATCGTCAATCAAGTCGATCGACATGATGAGCATGAGACAGCGTTTGAAGACTACAAAAATCAAGTAGTTGATATGCTTCAAAAAGAAGGCATTGAAGAAGAACATCTATACTTTACATCTGTAACCGATGAGTCGCATCCAAGAAACGAAATGATTCGTTTAATCGAGAAACTGCAAGAATTACAAACATTGCCGAAAGCATCGCTTCGCGCCTATACCGAGCAGAAAATAGAGCATGTTTTAAAAGAACATATTGACTCATTAAAAGAAGAGCTGCAGGAAGAGGATCTGGATTTACAGCTTCAAGAAAAAAGAAAAGAAGTGAAGGAACTTGAAGCGAGAAGCAGCTTCATTGAAAATGGAGCAAAACAGTTAGAAGATGAAGTGTCTTCTGAAGTCGAGAACATTTTAAAAAATGCAAATCTAACCCCATTTAAAATGAGGGAGCTCGCAAGTGATTATATTGAATCGAAAGCACCTGGCTTTAAGGTAGGTCTGCTGTTCGCTAAAAATAAAACCGAGCAGGAAAAAGAAAAGCGGGCGAACGAGTTCTTAGCAGATGTCAAAGCAAGAATGAAAGCAGAAGTAGACTGGCATATTGCTGAGCTGCTCAAAAAAGAAGTCAAGAAACATCAGCTTGGTGAAGAGCTATTAAATCAAGTGATGGCATTTGAAACACCTGTAGAAGAATCACTGCTTGAAAACGTGATCCATCACGGTGCGACATTTTCAAATGAATACGTTTTGCAATATGCAAAAGATGCGGGTGAAGCACTGAAAAGACAGACGAAACAGAAAGCAATACCATTGATTGAACAAATGACCGAGATGCTGAAAACCCAGCTCATGAATGAAGAGGGAAAGCACCAAGAAAAATGGGTCCAGGCAGCACAGGAGCTCCAAGCGCTGGAGCAATGCATGGAAAAAAATGATCACATCAGAAAAGATATTGAGCATGTATGGGATATATGGCAAAACGGAACAAATGAGCAGATCGAAGAAGATTGGTTTTATGTGAAAAAACACCGGATGCAGCATGACGAGCTAAATCAGAATCAAACATCAACTCATACCGAAGAAAGCGAAAAAGAAAATCAGCAGCAGACAGAGCTTGATCAAATGCGACAATCACAGCATATCCCGACAGCGCAGTCGATTGACCAGTTTGAGCAGCTTTCTCAAATTTTAATGCCATTAAACGCGCTTGGGTCTCAAAGAAAGTCCTTTGAAAAACGAACAAAGCGGCTGCAAGCGAAGGAATTTACACTCGCCTTATTCGGTGCTTTTAGTTCGGGGAAATCTTCGTTTGCCAATGCCCTTGTTGGGAGAAAGGTGCTGCCATCATCTCCTACACCAACGACGGCCACGATCAATAAGCTGACGCGGCCGACAGAAGACCATCCGCATGAAAGTGTGAAAGTAGTGTTCAAAACCGAGCAGGAAATATTAGAGGAGCTCGATCAAATTCTCGGTTATTCTATAACAGAAGAAAAGGGAGATACGTTTCAAGCGAAACTCGAGCGGACGCTGAAAAAAAGAGTGCTTGAACAGGATCACCGCATCATTGTTGACCATTTTTTAAACGCTCATGAAACGTTCCGTGATTCGATTCAAAAACAAACGCCGCTCAATGTCACCCTGCAAGAATTAAAGCCATATGTGGCTGAAGAGGCTGTTTCTTGTGTGGTGAAGGAAGTGACGGTCTATTTAAGTACACCTTTAACAGATAAAGGACTGACGATTGTTGATACACCAGGCGCCAGCAGTATGAATAAACGTCACACAGAGATTGCCTTTCAATATATGAAGGATGCTGATGCCCTTCTTTATTTAACTTACTACCAGCATTCTTTCTCAAAAGCAGACCGGTCATTTTTACGTAAACTCGGGCTTGTAAAAGATTCATTTAGCATGGATAAAATGTTTTTTATTATCAATGCAGCTGACCTCGCAAAGGATCAAGCAGAGCTTGAAACCGTCTTTGACTATGTGAAAAATGAGCTCACAAAAGAAGGCATCCGGCATCCAAACCTTCATCACGTATCGAGTAAGGAAGAGATCGAAGGAAAGGGACAGTCGCCTTATAACCAGTATGCACAGCTTAGAACACAGCTCGACTATTTTATTGAGGAAGAATTAACGAAAGATGCGATTGAGCTTCTGTATTTTGAAGCTAGTACATTATGTAGAACAGTTGACAAGCTGCATGAGACGCTGCATCAGTCGGAAGATGAAAAGCAAGCAGAAAAGAAAAAGATAAACACATCCTATGAAGCGATCGTTGATCAAATGAGCTATATTAAACGATCTAAGTTAGTAACAGAAAGTGTGAAAAAGGACTTGCACGAACAGCTTTACCACATTGTTCAGCGCTTGTCACTTTATGCTAATGATCTGTTAAAGACAGCCTTTTATCCTGGAATATCTCAAGGGGACTTCAGACAGGAGTTGAAAAAAGCGCTTGAACAGGCGCTAAAGGATTATGAATTTGAATTTGTACAGGAGATAAAAGCGCTTGATATTCGAATGGAATCGTTTATCACTCAATATTTCAAAGAGGAGTGGGAGAAAGGATTACAGGCTGCGTGTGCAGAAGATCCTTACTTTTCTCTCCGGCTGTCGCCGCCAGATGAGAAAAATGCCGAGCTGAAACAAATTGAAGTGGAAGCGGACCTGACGCCGTTTGAGCCGCTCTTAAAGAAGCAAAAATCAGCGAAATCTTTCTTTGAACAGAACGGGAAGGCAGCGTTTATAGAAGCGATTCGAGATGTTCTTTTCCAGTTAACGACGAAATGGGCAGATAAAGAAAAAGAAGAACTACAGAGCAGATACGATATGATGGTGAAGACCTTTACTAAAAGATATGAAACAGAAGCGCTCAAGCAGCTGAGTGAACAAAAACAAACATTTATCATGAGCTTAACGACAGATGCGAAAGAGCAGGCGATGATAGAACAAGTATACAAGCAAACAAATGAATGGAAGAACCAGTTGAAAACCATTTGATTCATGATAGACTAAATAAAAAAGAAAGCAGTTGATAAAAAATGACGAGCGTACACGAAGAAATTTCCGCACATTCACAAAAACAGAATGCTCATATCAAATCGTTTCTTGCGCTTGAGCAGAAAAGAGAGCAGGCAATAGAGACTGCTGTTTTCAAGTGTGAGCAAAACGAGCTATTTACAACTGACGAGATCAATGAAATTACTTCGAAGATGAATGAGCTTGCACGAGGCGGAATTGTTCCGCTGCGTAAGCATGTCACGATTGATATGGTCAGGGAGTATGTAGAACGAAAACAGAAGTAAAGAGTAACTTTCTCTTTTTTGGTCATCTTAACAAGTGAACCGAGAAAGGGGAATGATGATGGAAAAAAAACAGCATGCAAAAAAGCAGGATGAGCGTCACCCTAAACAAAAAGAGATGCCGTCCTACGCAGAAGCAGAATCGAAAAAAATGCAATATGGTCAAAAGTAATCCCCAGGTGCCACTTCTTTTCCAAAAGAAGAAGGCGCCTTTTTTATGTCGAATTCTATGTTCTATGATAGAATAGGAGTATTGTTTTGAAAAAGGGAGTTTATAAGAATGAATAAACACGTATTGCTTGTTGATGGCATGGCGCTTCTATTCAGATCGTTTTATGCAACGGCTGTCCATCGAAATTTTATGATAAATGATCACGGTGTCCCGACGAATGGAGTAAATGGCTATTTGAAGCATTTATTAACCGCTGTTCAAACATTTGAGCCAACCCATATTGTTTGCTGCTGGGATATGGGAAGCCAAACATACCGAAATGAATTGTTTCAAGATTATAAAGCAAATCGAGGAGAGGCACCTGTCGAGCTTATTCCGCAATTCGATTTAGCAAAGGAAGCGACAGAAGAACTAGGAATTGTAAACGTTGGTATAAAGGGCTTTGAGGCAGATGATTGTATCGGCACGCTGGCGGCAGTCTATCAGAATGAAGCACGTGTGACTGTCCTAACTGGGGACAGAGATTTGCTGCAAATATTGAATGAACAAGTGACGGTTGCTCTAATGCAAAAAGGAATCGGGAACTATAAACATTATACTAAAGCTTTATTTGAAGAGGAAATGGGCATCTCTCCAAAGGCGCTGATCGATATGAAAGCACTTATGGGGGATTCAAGTGATAATTACCCAGGCGTCAAAGGAATCGGAGAAAAAACAGCATTAAAATTTATTCAAACATATCAAACCATTGACGGATTATTAGAAAATGTTCATGAACTAACGGCTGCCCAGCAAAAGAAAATGCAAGCAGGATTAGAAGATTTGAAGCTTTCCCGTTTATTGGCAGAGATCAAATGTGATGTCCCGCTGAGCTGTCCAATTGATGAGACGAAGGTGAACATCAATCAAGAACGGGCTGCTGCCATGCTGCGATACCATCAAATCAAAGGAATTGAACCGATGGTGAATCGTTTAAGTAAAATAGAGATCAGCTAAGCTGATCCCTAAATTCATCTTTTTGTATTGCTTTTCTTCGCTCTATTTTCGAGCTGAGATAGTGGCTGCTTATCTTTTGTTTGCGCATCACCTTGAGGCGTTGTCCCATTTGTGACACGACCTTTATTTTCTTTATCCAATCAGTATCACCTCATACATTAGCATAACCGAAAAAAAGCGATTCATCCTTTAGAAAGGTGAATCGCTTTTCTAGCGAGCTGATCAGCTACATGATTTTCCTTGCTTGGAATCCACTTAATGAAAAATAAATCAAACTGGCTTTGAAGCTCGATCATCTCTTTTATAAAATGCTGAAAGGCTGGATTTTTAGCAAATCCTGCATTGGCTGCACGGTCAACTACCTGTGAATCTGTTCGAAACGAAACGGATCGCAGTCCTTTTTCTACGCAGATTTTCATCCCTTCAATGAGAGCGGAAAATTCTGCTTCGTGATTGCTCATTGATCCAAGAGGAATCGAGAAAGATTCTGCCTTTCCATCATATTTAATGAAAATGCCGATGCCAGAAGGACCCGGATTACCTGCGCTAGCACCATCAATGTATATTTCAGCTGGCAATTTATTTCACCCTTTCATCAAGCGGAACCATTTTTTTCGCTGCATACGCGTATGGTGTCGCAATCGCGGCGACGATAAATTTAATCACATAAGTCGTGATGAAGATCTCGATCCATACATGAAATGGATAGGTGCCAAGAAAGGCAATTGTTGTGAAGATCAGTGTATCAAGCAGCTGGCTGATCATCGTACTTCCAGCGTTGCGCACCCAGAGCGCACCATCGGAAGGAAATATCCGGCGAATAAACGAATATACATAAACATCTAACATTTGACTGATGATATAAGCAGCAAGACTGCCAAGTGCGACCCTTGGCATAAAGCCAAAAATGGTTTCCAGGGATGTTTGAGAAATGTCGGATGGAGCGGGATGGAAAAGTAAAGCCTCCTGCATGACAACGGTTAGTGTTAAAAGAGTGGCAAAACCAATCCAGACAGCTTTTCTCGCTTCATTTTGTCCATATTTTTCATTCAATACGTCCGTTGCAAAAAACACACTGCCATATAAAATGTTCCCAAGTGTTGCCGTTAAGCCAAACAATTCAACGGTTTTGACCACTTGTAAATTTGCAGCAACCGTCGCAAAGCCAATCCAGACGAAAAGGCCCATTTTGCCAAATCCTTTATAAAATAGAAGAACAATGATAAAATTAATGATCGCAAATAAGATCCAAATACCTTCATTAAACAAGTGACATGAACTTCCTTTCTCATTGTGAAATGTAACTTTTTGATTATAGCATAACGAACGTTTACCTTAAAAGCACGGGAAGGCGATGTGATCAATGAAATTAAGAGCACACTATACAATGAAAGTGAAATCGATTGGGTCCATTGCTTTTTTCCAAGAAGATTGGATGGAGCTAAAAGAGGCCTTGATTTTAGCCAAACATATCGACAAAAAAGAACCACAGTCACTCCTATCATTTGAAGATGAAAAAGGGGCGATGTGGTCTATTAAAGAACTTGAAAAGCTAAATGAAGAACTAAAGCTTGAACCTGATCAGCTTCAGGTCTATTTTGATGCAAGTTTTCACAAAGAAACAGGCGACTCTGGTCTTGGGGTTGTCGTTTACTATAAGCTCGGAGAAGATGCTTATCGTTTGAGAAAAAATCAGCCCTTCCAAGGAATCACCAATAATGAAGCAGAATATGCGGCTTTATTTGAGGCTGTCAAAGCTTTAAAAGATCTTGGAGCAAGCAGAAATTCTGTCACGATTAGAGGCGATTCACTTGTTGTCATGAATCAGTTAAAAGGAGAATGGCCTTGTTATGATGATATACATAACAAATGGCTCGACCGGATTGAAGCGGCTTTAAGGGAGCTGAGGCTTACGCCAACATATGAAGTCATCGATCGTAAACAAAATGCAGAGGCGGATCAGCTTGCAAGGCAGATGCTTGCAGACGTTCCAATTGAAAGTAAATTGAAATTAGAAGCAGACGGAGCTGAATAATGTGGATAAAAAAACAGCAGTACAAGAATTGACGGATCTCCAAGACACGTATTGTTCAGATTGTTTGATTAAGAAGCACTTTCGAAAAGAATATGGAAAAAAATACGCCCACTCCTTTTGTATTCAGCAATGCACAGTAGGAGAGAAAATAAAAGAATACGGACAGACGCTGCTTAAAAAGTAAGCGGCTGCCGCCCCGGTTTTCCCTGCTCAAACATCCGCTCATGAAAAAAAACGGATAGAATGTGTAAAAAGAGAACATATTCTGAAAAATGAGCCGATATAACTATAGAAAGTTTTGGTTGAGTTACTTTTTGACTAAGTGACGGATAATAGAGGAAAAGGGGAAGGCCGGCATGGATAATAAGGATTTCGAAACGGTATTACATCGAACATTTCAAGAGGTATACAGCGATCTAGAGCAGCTAGTAGATGTAGCAAAGAAGGGAAGACCTTTTCTCGAAAAAGATATTTCTGAAATTGAACAACGACTGAAGCAAAATATTTTAGCAATTGAAATTCAGCTGAAAATCAAATAAGAGAGGCATATGCCTCTCTTTATTTTGTCGTTTCATCATTGATTTAGTTGATTAGATTTTTGTTACGTTTGCAGCTTGAGGTCCACGATTACCTTCAACGATTTCAAAAGAAACTTCTTGTCCTTCTTCTAAAGACTTGTAGCCGTCACCTTCGATAGCTGTGAAGTGAACGAATACATCGTCTCCGCCTTCAACTTCAATGAAGCCGAAACCTTTTTCATTATTGAACCATTTTACTTTACCGTTTTGCATATTGCTTTTTCCTCCTAGTACTGTAGCACACCTTTTGGCATACTAAAAAAAATTTTCATCACCTAACGACTTTGCAGTTGTTAAATGATGGTTCCACTATACACCATCAAAAGTAAAGCGTCAAGCAGGCGAGCCAAATTTTGAGCAGAATGTTTGATTTTTTTGTTTTTTTGGTGAATAACAATGAAATATAAAACGTTTTCGGAACCTCACGTATAGCTTGTCCGTATATAAAAAAAATACAGAAAGAGGTGCAATCATGAATCGTTATACACTTGAAGAATTTGTTCAGAATACGCAGCAAGAAGATAAAGGAGAAGGGGTCTTCGAACTTGAAACACCAAGACTTTTAGAAATTAATTTGACTGACACGATTTGGGCAAAAACGGGTTCCATGGTTTCCTATCGAGGGAAAATCAAATTTGAACGTGAAGGTGTTTTTGAGCACGGCGTCTCCAAGATGTTCAAAAAAATGCTTTCAGGAGAAGGCACCTCACTAATGAAGGCGACAGGTGATGGGAAATTATACGTGGCAGATCAAGGTAAAAAAATCTCGATTCTTCGTTTGGCTCAAGGAGAATCCATTTTTGTGAATGGAAACGACCTGCTTGCGTTTGAACCATCTGTCCGCTGGGATATCAAATTGATGAAAAAAGTATCTGGTATGCTTGCAGGTGGATTATTTAATGTCAAATTAGAAGGGGCGGGCTTAGTTGCAATCACAAGTCATTATGAGCCGCTGACACTCATTGTTCAGCCGGGTGATTCTGTTTATACAGATCCGAATGCGACTGTTGCGTGGTCAGGGGATTTAAAAACTGAATTTGTGACAGATGTTTCCTTTAAAACGTTTATTGGCAGGGGAAGCGGAGAGTCCATTCAAATGAAGTTTACCGGAAGCGGCTTTGTTGTCGTTCAGCCGTTTGAAGAAGTATACACAACAAATGGAAATCAAGGGTGAGGAAAAAGGTGTCCGTCAATGACGGACACCTTTTTATGATAATGCGCGAGCATATGTTTTGTTATTCATGATGAGATCTGACTGCTCAACGATATCTTCCAAAATGGTTTGAGAAGATTGTTTTAAGTGCAGTTTTTTCATGTTTTGTTTCATTGTTTCTAATTTTTCTTCGTCCTGCAGCAAGTTGGTCACAGATTCTAAAATGTCTTCATGTCGGTTAATGACAATGGCAGCGCCATAATCCTCAAAGAAAAGAGCATTTTCCTTTTCTTGTCCAGGGACAGGCTTATAAAGAATGACCGGGACACCGATTGCAGTTGCTTCTGTTAAAGTAATGCCGCCTGGTTTTGTAATCATACAATCTGTTACTCTGAACAATTCATCAATTTGTTCCACATATCCAAGCGCCTTCAATTGATCTGGGTGTGCTTGTTCAAGAACGCTAAGCGATTGTTTCAGCGCGGCGTTCTTTCCGCATACAACAACAATTTGTACTTCACTGTCGAGAAGCAGCGCCTCACATAATTCCTTCACATTTTTTAGTACACCGTGAGCACCGGCCATGATGAGAAGAACTTTTTTATCTGATGATAATCCATATTTCTTATAGATCATCGATTGTGGCACGTCTGCTTCAAACTGTGGTCTAATAGGAATACCTGTCACCTTGACATCGCTTGGATGTGTGCCGATTTCCACTAATTTTTGTTTCACATAATCGGTTGCAACATAGTATCGGTCGATGTTTTCATGTACCCAAATCTTATGGAGACAAAAATCTGTCATGACATTAAAAGTCGGAATCACTTTACCGGTTTTGTTTCGGTATTCTGGTACAACAATCATCGGGAATGTAATAATGATGATGTCCGGATTGTGTAACTGAATTAATTCATCGAGACGCTTATTTCCCATCTTTAAATAAATGTTAAATTTGCGTTTATTGTAAATTTTATCTACACCGTAATAAAACAAGCGATAAAATTGTTTCCCAATGGAAAAGCTCTTCAAGTATAAATATTGAGTCACTTCTGACACAATGGGATTCGATTCTTGATACAAATTAGAAACTACAACATGTTCAAACCCTTGGGATTTGCATTCATCATACAGTGTTTTTGCTACCTGCATATGTCCATTTCCATAATTTGCGGTCAAGATTAATATTTTTTTATTGGTATTCAAGAATATTCACCTCAAATGTAATCAACAACAACAAAACTTCGTACGAAAACTATTAATCTCATAGGTCTACATATACATAAAGATAACATATAAACAGTTAGAGCATATCATTCGTTACGAAAGAATTAAACTAATTTTAAAAAACAAACAGATTCAATTGATAATGGAAGACAGAGCCATTTGTATTTTAACACATTTTGACGATTTATCATCAGACCACAGTCTATTTTATTCCCAAACGTATGGTGTTTCTTGATAAACATAATAATTTAGCCAATTCATAAACAATAAGGTTGCATGGGCTTTCCAGCGATTTACTGGGATTAATGTGTCACCATCTTCTATAAAATAGTGGACAGGTTTTTGGACTGTATCATGTTTCAACAAATCTCTTTCATATTCCTGCATCAATGTATCTGTATCATATTCAGGATGTCCAGTTAAAAATACTTGTTTATCATCATCTGAAACAATTAAACAAACACCCGCTTCTTCAGACATACTCAAGACTTTCAAATTCGGCGTGTTTTTTAATTGTTCTGTATTAATATCTGTATGCCTAGAATGTGGGACATAGTATACTTCATCAAAACCTCTGACTAATCTTTCTTTTTTCTCTTTCACAATATGCTCAAATACACCAAATTTTTTCTCGGGAAGCTTGATTTTTTCAATCCCGTAATGGTGATATAAACCTGCCTGTGCACCCCAGCAAATATGAAGGGTAGACGTTACATTGGTTTTACTCCAGTCCAAAATGTCCTGCAGCTCTTTCCAATAAGAAACTTCTTCAAAAGGTAAGTGCTCAATTGGTGCGCCAGTGATGATCATTCCATCAAATTTTTTATGGCGGATCGATTCAAAGGTCGTATAAAATTCATCTAGATGCTCTCTCGACGTATTCTTCGGTGTATGTGTACTTGGAATCAAAAACGTGAAGTACACTTGTAAAGGAGAATTTCCGAGCATTCTCAGCAGCTGCGTTTCAGTTTGTATTTTTTTTGGCATTAAATTTAAGATCACGATATTCAAAGGACGGATATCTTGCTTGAATGCCCTTGTCTCATCCATGACGAAAATATTTTCGCTCTCTAGTATTTGTTTTGCCGGCAGATGAACTGGTATGTTAATAGGCAACTCGCCACCCCCTGAACCAAAGCTAATTTCACTTCATTATAGGAACTTTCTGGCGATATTTCAATGTTTCAATTATGTTACAATGAAAATTAGAGCAAAAAAGAATGCTGTTTCTGTAAAAAAAGGAGGCCATTTTGTTATGATCACAAAGCATTTATCTGATATTGACATTGCCCAAAAGGCTAAGCTGAGACCGATTCAAGACATCGCAGCAAAGCTGCAAATACATGACGAAGAATTAGAATGCTATGGTTTCACAAAAGCGAAAATATCTTTGACTATTTTTGACCGTTTAAAGAAACAAAAAGAAGGACACGTGATTCTTGTCACTTCAATTAACCCTACGCCAGCAGGTGAGGGGAAATCCACGGTAACAGTCGGCCTTGGTCAAGCCTTCGAAAAAATTGGCAAAAAAGCGATCATTGCGATGCGTGAGCCATCATTAGGTCCTACAATGGGAATTAAAGGCGGTGCAGCGGGCGGAGGATATTCACAGGTGCTGCCAATGGAAGAAATCAATCTTCATTTCACAGGGGATTTTCATGCCATTACATCTGCACATAACGCCTTATCTGCATTTATTGATAACCATATCCATCACGGAAATGAACTCGGCATCGACACGCGGCGCATTGTGTGGAAGCGGGTGCTTGATTTAAACGATCGTGCATTAAGACAGGTCGTTGTCGGACTTGGCGGTCAGTTAAATGGGTATCCTAGAGAAGACGGATTTGATATTACAGTGGCTTCCGAAATGATGGCGATCCTCTGTTTAGCAGAAGACTTAAACGACTTAAAAAAACGTCTTTCTTCTATTGTTGTTGCCTATAATCAAGAAGGCGAGCCAGTCACAGTGGGAGCACTTGGATATGAAGGTGTTCTGACGCTACTTTTAAAAGATGCACTCAAACCAAACCTTGTTCAAACGATTGAAGGAACCCCAGCCCTTGTCCATGGCGGTCCTTTTGCTAATATTGCACATGGATGCAATAGTTTAATTGCAACCAAAATGGCAGCTAAATTAGCTGATTATGTCGTAACAGAAGCAGGATTCGGAGCAGATCTTGGAGCAGAAAAATTCCTCCACATTAAAACAAGAGCTGGTGATTTCAAACCTGGTGCAGTTGTCATTGTGGCGACAGTGAGAGCATTAAAGATGCATGGCGGAATGAAGAAAACCGAACTCAAAGAAGAGAATGCACACGCCGTAATAGAAGGTATACATAATTTAGAAAAGCATATTGAAACCGTGCAAGCTTTTGGTCTTCCATATATTGTGGCGGTAAACCGGTTTATAACGGATACAAAAGAAGAGATTCAAGCGATAGAAGATTGGTGCGAGAAACATGGCCATCCAGTCAAAGCCGTGAATGTATGGGAAGAAGGAGGCGAAGGCGGGACAGCTCTTGCCGAGGAACTAGCAGCACTCATTGAAAAGAAAAAGAACAACTTTACCTATTTGTATGAAGAGAATGATTCCATCGAAGAAAAGTTATCTAAAGTGGCCAAAGTGGTTTACGGGGCAGATGGGGTCACGCTTACAACTAAAGCAAGAAGGCAGCTGGCTGCCATTGAAGAAAACGGCTGGGCTCATTTACCGGTTTGTATGGCAAAAACACAATATTCTCTTTCGGATGATCCAGCTTTAATCGGCAGACCTAAAGGCTTTACCATTACGATTCGAGAGTTAAAGCCGTCTGTAGGAGCAGGGTTTATTGTAGCCTTAACCGGAAGCATTTTAACAATGCCTGGATTACCTAAAAAACCCGCGGCTCTTGAAATGGATTTATTAGAAGACGGCAGTGTAACAGGACTCTTTTAAACGGGAGCATAAAAAGCGATTTTCTAAAAGAAGCATGTTACGATAGGAAAAAGTGAATCCTAGGAGGCTATGAGATGTCAATTTATGATATTCAGGTCAAGACCATTAACGGTCAGGAACAATCGATGGCAGATTATAAAGGAAAAGTGCTCATTATTGTAAATACAGCAAGCAAATGTGGGCTGACTCCTCAATTTAAACAATTACAAGAGTTATATGATCAATATCATGAAAAGGGCCTTGAAATTTTAGGATTTCCGTGTAACCAATTTATGAACCAAGAGCCAGAAGGAGAAGAAGCCATTCAAGAATTCTGTTCTTTGAATTATGGAGTGACCTTCCCTATGTTTGCGAAAGTAGATGTCAATGGCGAAGAGGCGCACCCGCTGTTCAAGCATTTAACAAGTCAAGCGAAAGGTGTGCTTGGGACAAAAACAGTGAAATGGAATTTCACAAAATTTATCGTGGACCAAGACGGAGAAGTTATTGAACGATTCTCGCCGAAAACACCACCAAAAGAATTAGAAAGCTCAATCATCGCTCTGCTCAACAAATAAGATGCTGACAGTCATGCAGCGAAAACAATTGGAGGCAGCTGCCTCCTTTGTTTCAGACAGGCTGAAGGATGAACCGACTGGACACGATGCGGCTCATGTTGCTCGTGTGCGCCAGCTTGCCGTCCGTATTGCAAATCAGGAAGGCGGCTCTCTATTTATCATCGAGATGGTAGCGATTGTACATGATGTCATTGATGAAAAGCTGTCAAGTGAATGGAAGGTCACTGAAAAGCAGCTTGAGAACCAGCTCCTTTTGTGGGAATTGGACACGCGGGATGTCCGCTATATCATGGACATCATTACAACGATGTCTTTTCGTCATCGGCATAAGCAGTTTAGGCCAATGACGTTAGAGGGGGCCATTGTTCAAGATGCCGATAGGCTGGATGCGATAGGAGCAAGCGGTATCGCTAGAGTGTTTACGTATGCTGGCGCAACAGGTGAGCCCCATTATACAGAGGACATGCAGCAGGGCTCTGTGCTAAAGCATATGGAAGAAAAACTACTCAAATTAAAAGACTTGATGAACACTCATGCAGGAAAGCAGCTTGCTGATGAGCGGCATGAATTGATGAGTTTATTTATCAAGAAGTGGAAAGAAGAATGCGGCCTTACAGATGAGTAGGGTCTTTATGTGTGTAAGGAGGATATATCAATGAAAATAACAGCTATAGAACCAACGCCAAGTCCGAATACCATGAAGGTGATTTTGACAGAAGCACTTGCCGGCGGTAAAAGCAACAACTACAAAAAGGATCAAAAAGACGAAGCGCCAGAAATGATCAAGCGTATTTTAAGCATTGAAGGTGTAAAAGGGGTTTATCATGTTGCAGATTTCTTAGCGGTTGAGCGAAATGCAAAGTTTGACTGGCAGGGTATTTTACAACAGGTTAGAGAAGCCTTTGGACAAGAAACAGAAGGTCTTCAGGAAGGATCGCAGTCAGGCGATGACACATTTGGTGAAGTGAAAGTGTTTGTCCAAATGTTTAATGGGATTCCAATGCAGGTCAAACTGTCAGACGGTGAAAGAGAAGAGCGGTTTGGCATGCCTGAACGTTTTCAAGCAGCCATTTTAAAGCTTAGAAGCAGCTCAGACAATGTCGTGTTTGAACGTGTGTGGAAAGAACACGGCGTTCGTTTTGGAGAATTTGCTGATATCGGTGAGGAAGTCACAGAGGAGCTGCAAGCAGCCTATGATGATGAGCGTTTAGCCCGCTTAACAGAGGCAGTGAAAGAAGGGCAGGAAGCTGTAGATAGACAGGTGAACCGAAAGGCATATGATGTAACAGAAGACATGCTGCAAGAGGAAGATTGGAAAAAACGTTTTGCCCATTTAGAGCAAATGCAGCCAGAGCTAAAGGATATACCTGTTTTAACGAAAGCAATGGAGGATCCTAAAACGTCTATTCGCAGACAAGCCGTTGTGAATGCTGGCATGATTGAAGATCCTGCCATTCTGCCTATTTTATATAAAGGGCTCGAAGACAAAACAGTGACGGTCCGCAGAACGGCTGGTGACTGTATTTCTGACCTTGGTGACCCGAGTGCTAGCGAAGCCATGATCGCAGCATTAAAGGACCCGAGTAAGCTCGTCCGCTGGCGTGCAGCTATGTTTCTTTATGAAGAAGGGGACGAAACGGCACTTGAAGCATTAAAAGAAGCAGAGCAAGACCCTGAGTTTGAAGTCAGTCTTCAAGTGAAAATGGCGATTGAGCGCATTGAGCATGGAGAAGAAGCAAAAGGCTCTGTATGGAAGCAAATGACAGAAAGTAGAAAGAATGCATCAGAATGATGAGAAAGATGAACAAGCTGCCAATGAAAAGCAGCTTGTTTTTCTAAAAATGATAGACAGAAAAATTTTTTTAGAAAAATTATTTTGAATATTGTTGAAATATGCGAAAAAACTCTATATAGTAGTACCAATATAGAATATTGGAGGTCAGATTTTATGACACGAACCTTGCTGAGCGCTTGCTTCAGCAGCCATGTTAGTCATCGGTCATTCATAGGTGGCTAAATAAACAGAAAATTTGTAAAATAAAATCAACTCAAAATCATGCAGTCAACAAGACTTGTAGTATAGGAGGCTTTTTAAACAGATGGCAGAACTACGCAGTAACATGATTAAACAAGGAATCGACAGAGCACCTCACCGAAGCTTACTAAGAGCGGCGGGGGTAAAGGATGAGGATTTCGGCAAGCCATTTATTGCCGTATGTAATTCCTATATTGATATTGTCCCAGGACATGTCCATCTTCAGGAATTCGGGAAGATTGTGAAGGAAGCCATTCGTGAAGCTGGCGGAGTGCCATTTGAATTCAATACGATTGGCGTCGATGATGGAATTGCCATGGGTCATATCGGGATGAGATATTCATTGCCAAGCCGTGAAATCATTGCGGACTCTGTAGAAACCGTTGTATCTGCTCATTGGTTTGATGGAATGGTTTGTATTCCTAACTGCGATAAAATCACACCAGGAATGATGATGGCAGCGATGCGCGTGAATATCCCGACTGTCTTTGTGAGCGGGGGACCGATGGAAGCGGGTAGAACAAGTGACGGCAGAAAAATTTCTCTTTCTTCTGTATTTGAAGGCGTTGGTGCATACCAGTCAGGTAAAATCAATGAAGAGGAGTTAAATGAATTAGAGCAGTTTGGCTGTCCAACCTGCGGATCTTGTTCAGGTATGTTTACAGCTAACTCAATGAACTGTTTAGCGGAAGCACTCGGGATCGCTCTTCCTGGAAATGGAACGATTTTGGCGACATCACCAGAACGAAGAGAATTTGCGAAGAAGTCTGCAAAACAACTCATGGAGCTCATCAAAAAAGATATTAAACCACGGGATATTGTCACTGAAAAAGCAATTGATAATGCATTTGCATTAGATATGGCACTTGGTGGTTCAACCAATACCGTTCTTCACACATTGGCAATTGCGAATGAAGCAGGTGTTGAATATTCACTTGAACGTATCAATGAAGTAGCAGAACGTGTGCCTCATTTATCAAAACTTGCTCCAGCTTCAGACGTTTATATTGAGGATTTACATGAAGCAGGCGGTGTTACAGCGGCACTAAATGAATTGTCTAAAAAAGAAGGAGCTCTTCATTTAGATACAATGACTGTCACTGCGAAAACGCTTGGCGAGAACATTGCGGGGCATGAGGTAAAAGATTATAACGTCATTTATCCAATTGACAAGCCATTTACTGAAAAAGGCGGCTTAGCCGTTTTATTTGGAAACCTTGCGCCAGATGGAGCCATCATTAAAACGGGCGGGGTACAAGACGGGATCACACGCCACGAGGGGCCTGCGATCGTATTTGAATCCCAGGAAGAAGCCCTTGAAGGTATCATTAATAGAAAAGTAGAAGCAGGACATGTTGTCATCATTCGCTACGAAGGACCTAAAGGCGGACCTGGCATGCCTGAAATGCTTGCACCTACTTCACAAATCGTCGGCATGGGACTTGGACCAAAGGTTGCTTTAATTACAGACGGACGTTTTTCCGGCGCTTCTCGCGGATTGTCTATTGGGCACGTCTCTCCAGAGGCAGCTGAGGGCGGCCCGCTTGCATTTGTTGAAAATGGTGACCATGTCGTTGTCGATATCGAACAGCGCATTTTAAGCGTAGATGTTCCAGAGGAAGAATGGGAAAGAAGAAAAGCAAACTGGAAAGGCTTTGAGCCAAAAGTAAAAACGGGTTATCTTGCTAGATATTCAAAACTTGTGACATCAGCCAATACAGGCGGAATCATGAAAATTTAATCTGATATCGAACATTTGAAAATTGGCTCTCTCTATAGTATCCTTTATTCACAACATAAGGATTATAGAGGGGGCTTTTTTATGTCAATGGCATATGAAGAATACATGCGCCAGCTCGTTGTACCGATGCGTCAAGAGCTGACAAGTGCAGGATTTCAAGAACTAACAACGGAAGAAGAAGTAGAACAAACGATGCAAGAAGCAGAAGGAACGACATTTGTAGTTGTTAATTCTGTATGCGGGTGCGCTGCCGGCTTAGCACGCCCAGCTGCTACTCAAGCTGTGATGAAGGCAGAAAAAACTCCAGATCGAATTGTCACAGTTTTTGCTGGTCAGGACAGGGAAGCAACGGCAAAAATGAGAGAATACTTCACAGGCGAAGAGCCATCGTCTCCATCTATGGCACTTTTAAAAGGAAATGAACTCGTTCATTTTATTCCGCGTGACGAGATTGAAGGTCATGAAATGGAAGACATCATGAACAACGTCTTATCTGCATTTGAAAAACATTGCTAATACACATGTTGAAATGTCCTGTGATCAAGTCAGGGCATTTTTTCTTGATCATGATGGAGGAACCGCATGCTTATCACAACAAGCTTTAGAGCAAATGAACAAACAATTGAAACAGCAAAAGCCCTTGCAGAGGATTTACATGGTGAGTATGTAGAAAGGCGCAAACAATCCGTCAAGCAGCTTGCGATGAAACGAGGAGATGTCCTTGTTGTGGGGAAAGAAAGATTTGAATGGTATCAGCCAAATGGTGAAAAGTTTTTCTTCCATCCAAGCTCAGCGATGTTCAGGGTGAAGCGGCTCATGCGCGGGGAAAAGGATCCTTTAATCGAAGCCACGCAGCTTCAGCCGGGCGATTCCTTTTTAGATTGTACGCTTGGCCTAGGATCAGATGCCATTACAGCAAGCCTGCGAGTAGGTGCGAATGGAAGGGTCGTCGGTATCGAAAAGAATCCGATGACAGCATTGCTAGTGCGAGAAGGATTAAACACATGGGAGACAGGGGTAAGAGAGGCAGATGAAGCGATGAACCGGATATCTGTTGTAAGTGGAGACAGTATCGAGCAGCTAAAAAAGCTCTCTGATGAATCATTTGATGTCGTCTATTTTGACCCGATGTTTGAGGAGACGATTCAAGAATCTTCAAGTATCGCACCGCTCCGTCATGCGGCAGAGCACCACTTTGACCACGAAACAGCCGTCCAAGAAGCGCTGAGAGTGGCGAGAAAAAGAGTGGTTTTAAAAGATCATTGGAAAAGCACCCGATTTCTAGCAGAATCCTATCAATTTCACGTTTTAAAACGAAAAACAGCCCAATTTCATTATGGATATATTGAGAAAGAAAAAAGCCCTCGCTAAAGGTTCAGGTGTGCAGACAATTCTTTTTAATTCCTTGTCAATCATCTAAAAAAGCCCTTATTCAGGGCTTTTAATCTGTAATCTCCATATAGACAAAATAAAATAATGTCAGCAAGGAAGCCGTAATAAAAAACCCTTCAAGCATACCCATTCCTCCCAAATTTTAGTCGTCATTACTGCCATTGTAAACGTTTTATTATGAAAAAGAAAGTCTCAAATCGGTGACCAAATTGAATGACTGAAAATTCATTATATGCTAGAATAGCAGTATGATAACTTATGGAAGGAATTAGATATCATGAAGATGTGGATGAGAAAAACGCTTGTTGCGCTCTTTACAATTGCAACTTTTGGTTTAGTCTCTCCTCCGTCGGCTTTGATGACAGACAAGCCCTCTGAACTTTCTTCATCTGATAAAACGCCTTATACAGCTGTTTATGATACATCAGATGAAATGCGCAGCTGGGAACTAACGCAAGAGGAAAGCAAAGAACAGTTAGATCCCTTTGAGCAATATAAGCAAGAGGTGCTGTCAAGTGCAGAAAATCAATCCTTTCTCAAATTTGGCCGTAAAATCACACCTGTCATTGAGGACGAGTACAGAGAAGAGATTCAGCCGAAGATTGAACAAGTGTTAACTGACTATTTAACAAATTTCAAAGATGACGAAAAATTTCAAGATGTTGTTTTAACTGATCAGCCTTCAAGCGGAAATGGCGAAAAAATCTTCCACATTTACAACCGCAAGACCGGAGAAGATTTGCTCCGTTTTCATGTCAGAAGAGATCAGCCGCCTCACAGCGGATATTGGTTTAACTTTCATTACCATACAGCAGAAGATGGATTCCAGACGCATCACGAACTCGGTAATATTTACTGGGACAAAAACACCCCGCCGAGCTGGATGAGCCACTAGAAGGAGATGTCATGCCAATTGAAAAAATATACAATGAACGAAATGGTGCAGATTACAAAACAAATGTTAAATGATCGCGGAGTGAAAATTGAAGATATCGCACACATTGTGCTGAAGCTCCAAGAAAAATATCATCCAAACCTTCCACTTAGTGTCTGTATTGAAAATGTTGAAAAAGTGCTGAATAAAAGAGAAATTGTCCATGCAGTTTTAACAGGACTTGCCCTTGATCAGCTGGCAGAAAAAAAGCTCTTGCCAGAACCTTTACAGCACTTAGTTGAAACAGATGAGCCGCTATATGGAATTGATGAGATTATTCCGCTTTCCATTGTCAATGTATATGGATCAATCGGTTTGACCAACTTCGGTTATTTAGATAAAGAGAAATTTGGTATTATTCGTGAATTAGATGAAGGCCGTCCAGGTGAAGTGCATACTTTCCTTGATGACCTAGTCGCTGCACTTGCCGCAGCAGCTGCAAGCCGCATTGCTCACTCACACCAAGATATTAAGGATGAAGAGCAGGAACGAGTGAATCAAGCATAAAAAGAAAAACATGTCTGCTCATCATGCAGGCATGTTTTTTTGGTTTCAAGAAAAGCCGAAATAAGGTAAACTACAACAAGAACATAAATAAAGGATGAAAAAAATGAAACAATACAAAGAGTTATGCCGTCATGTATTACAGCACGGGGATGAAAAAGGTGACAGAACGGGTACAGGTACAATCAGCACGTTCGGTTACCAGATGAGATTTGATTTACAGGAAGGATTTCCTCTTTTAACCACAAAGAAATTACACCTGAAATCGATCATTCATGAGTTGCTTTGGTTTTTAAAAGGTGATACAAATGTCAAATATCTTCAAGAAAATGGTGTCCGCATTTGGAACGAATGGGCAGATGAAAATGGAGAGCTGGGCCGTGTATACGGTGCACAGTGGAGATCATGGGCGAGCGGAGACGGCGAGACAGTGGATCAGATCACAAAGCTGATTCATGATATTGAGCACAACCCGAATTCAAGACGACTGATCGTCAGCGCTTGGAACCCGGGGGAAATTGATCAAATGGCGCTGCCTCCTTGTCATTGTCTATTTCAATTTTACGTATCAAACGGGAAGCTTTCCTGCCAGCTATATCAAAGATCGGCAGATATCTTTTTAGGCGTGCCATTTAATATTGCTTCATATGCCCTTCTAACGATGATGATTGCCAAAGTCACAAATCTTGAGCCAGGAGAGTTTATTCACACACTCGGAGATGCTCATATTTATCAAAATCATCTTCCACAGGTGAAAATGCAGCTAGAGCGCGAGGAACGCACGCTTCCTACGCTTCGTATTACAAGAGATGTAAAGAGCATTTTTGATTTTACGTTTGATGATTTTGTGCTTGAGAACTATGATCCGCATCCGCATATAAAAGGAGAAGTCAGTGTATGATTTCCATGATTGCGGCGACAGGAGAAGACAGAGTCATTGGTCTAGATAATCAAATGCCTTGGCATTTACCAGCAGATTTAGCGTATTTTAAAAAAGTCACAGGCGGTCACACGATTGTCATGGGCAGAAAAACCTTTGAATCCATTGGACGAGCGCTGCCTAACCGCCGAAATATTGTGCTGACCACAAGTTCTTCTTTTAAAGCAGAAGGATGCGAGGTTGTTCATTCAATTGCTGATATTTTGGCAATTGGGGAAAGCGAGACAGAGCTATTTATCATTGGCGGGTCTAAGCTGTATGAAGAAATGATGCCATATGCTGATCGTCTCTATATCACGCACATTCACCATGCGTTTGAAGGAGACCGCTATTTCCCGTATTACAATGAAGATGAATGGACGATTGTATCACGCGAAAAAGGCCATCGTGACGAAAAGAACCCCTACAATTATGAATTTGTCGTATATGACAAAAAAGGATAAGTGAGTAGGAGGAGTACGGTTGTTTCGTTATTGGTTTTTAACGATTTATGTTGTTGTATCCTTTTTAAAAAGTATGAGGCATTTGTACGATCATGAATTAACGGATCCACGCATTTCCTATACGAAACGAATGCATCTCATTCATGAGCATGTAAAAAGGTTTTCCCGGGGATGTATTGATCAATCAGGATCAGTCATGACCATTCATCAGCAAAAGAAGCTGCCAGATGGCCCGGTTATTTATGTCACAAAAGAGCTGAATCCAGTCACAACGACATTATTGATCGGCCACCTTGAGAAGCCATTTGCTTTCATGGCAAAGCCGAAGCTCTTTCGGTATCCGATTTTAAAACAATGGCTCAAAAAAATGGCGGTTATCCATCAGAATCAAACGGATGAGGTCTTATTAGAAGAAGCAAAGGAAAGAATCGTGTCTGGGCAGAGTCTATTGCTTTCAGAAGCGTATCGTCATATTGCAGAGGCGCTTGCTGAAGAATACGATTGTCCGCTTGTACCAATTGAAACTAGCGGAACGGATCGTCTTTTAACTGGGAAGATCGTGAAAAGACTGCGTCCTGTTAATGTCGATATTCATATTAAAGCTCCTGTCATGATCAGTGATTACGCACAAAAACGTGCATAGAAAAAACCAGCATCCGAATAGTGGATGCTGGTTTTTTCATTCTATGCAGCAGGAATGTTTACGCAATAGAATAAAATACAGAAGAACATCGATGCGCTGCCGCCAAGAACAAAGCTGTGCCAAATCGCATGATGATAGGGAATTTTCCGCCAAATATAAAAGATGGTTCCGACTGAATATAATATGCCGCCTAACAGTAAGAGGCCAAATCCTGCACCTGTTAATTGGATATAAAGCGGTTTGATGGCGATGATGATCATCCAGCCCATTAATAAATAGACAAGGGTAGATACGATAATAAAGCGTTTGACGAAAAAGATTTTAAAGACAATCCCACCAGCAGCAAGCGCCCATACAATGGCAAGGAGCGTATAGCCGAGTGCACCTTTTAGTGGTCCAAGTAAAAAGGGTGTATATGTACCAGCAATCAATACATAAATAGCCGAGTGGTCGAGGATTTCAAAAATATCTTTTGTTTTTTTGTGCCGAATGCTATGAAGCAGGGTTGAGCTTAAATAAAGCAGCAGCATGGATGCACCAAATATCGAAAAGCTGATAATGTCTGTGACAGTGCCGTATTGAACAGCGAATAAGACGAGAAACACAATGGCTGGGATGGATAAAATAACACCAATGCCATGTGTAATGGCGTTCGCAATTTCTTCTTTTACAGTAAACAATGGATGTCCTCCTTTTATTGAACCGGTATATAACCATCAAGCGACTTCAGGAATGAAAGACCTTCAAGTGTAATCTTCGTTCCGGCCCTGCCTTTTCCTTTCGTCACGTATGCTTTTTTCTCAAGATCATCTAAGCGGTTTCGCACCTGCTGAGGGGTCAGCGGGATATCTCCTTGTTTGCTTAATTCAGATAAGATGCGCCTGCTGGCTGCTTCTCCTTTTTCATTGAGAGATTTAATGGCTTCCAGCAAGAAAACAAATTCTTGTTTTTCCATTAGTGTAAGCTGGTGTTCTTCCTTTTTACCTTTCACGGCTGAGGGAAGAGGTGCTAACACAAAGGGCGGTAAATGATGTAAAAATACCGTGTGGCCCTCGAGTATGGACGCAGCGTAATGAACAATATTTTTGAGTTCTTGGACATTTCCTTCAAATGGATACTGCTGCAAGGCTTCCCAAACACTTGGATCAATATCAGGTGCCATGTTCAGCTTTTGAAAGAAAGCATTTGTTAACACAGGAATATCTGTTTTTCGTTCGGCTAAAGCTGGAAGGGCCAAATGAAGAACATTCAGACGATAAAACAGCTCGGGTAAAAAGGTAGAAGAAACCCTGAGTGCCTCTATTGATAAAGACGAAGAAGCGATTACTTTTGTTGCAGGTGACGTTTCTAGAAAGTGAATGACCTGGTGCTGCATAGAAATACTTAATGCACCGATTTCATCTAAATAAAGAATTTGATTGTTTTTTTCTATGAAGGCTTTCTGTAAGGTTTCTTCATTCAAGATGGGGCAATACATGTGTGTCAGTGATGCGTGTGGAACAGATACGTTCGCCATTTCTTGGGCGAATAGCGTTTTGCCTGTGCCGATGTCTCCTGTTATCAAGACCGGCTGTTCGTTTTTCGAAAATTGTTTTGCCAGATGAATTGCATGCTTGATATCTTGATGATCACCATAGATAGATGCGAATGATTGAGTGGCCATTGGGTGATTCCTTTCTTTGTGGTTCTAATTGGTTCAATTGTAACACCCAATTAAAACAAATGTACAGGAAAACGAAAAAGTTTATAAAATTTATGATGGATCCATGATCTATTGGTTTATTTTTTGAATATTCATGTTATAATGACAAATTAAATAAGGTTAAAGAGAAAGGATCTTGTACATGAAACCGTTGCTCAAAGAAAATACGCTAATTCAAGTGAAAGACATCTTAAAAGCCCATCAAAATTTGAAGGATGTAGTCATTCATACACCACTTCAAAAAAATGAGCGACTTTCTGAACGATATGAATGTAATGTCTACTTAAAAAGAGAGGATCTTCAAGTAGTTCGTTCCTTTAAATTAAGAGGCGCTTTTAATAAAATGAGCCAGCTTCCAAAAGATAAACTAGAAAATGGCATTGTCTGTGCAAGTGCAGGAAATCACGCACAGGGTGTTGCCTATTCTTGTAAATATTTAGGCATCCACGGGAAAATCTTTATGCCTGCTACGACGCCAAGGCAAAAAGTATCACAAGTGGAGCTGTTCGGAAAAGAATATGTTGAAATTATCTTAACCGGAGATACGTTTGATGATTCGTATCATGAAGCCGTAAAATGCGGAGATGAAGAGAAGCGCGAATTTATCCATCCGTTTGATGATCTGGATGTGATGGCAGGACAAGGAACGACTGCTGTCGAAATCTTAAATGATATCGAAGTGGAGCCTCACTTTTTATTTGCAAGTGTCGGAGGTGGAGGTCTGTTATCTGGTGTTGGTACATATATCAAAAATATCTCACCAGAAACCGAAATCATTGCAGTCGAACCGCTTGGCGCAGCTTCACTGCATGCCTCGCATGAGAAGGGCGAGGTTGTGACACTTGATTCGATTGATAAGTTTGTAGACGGAGCAGCGGTTCAGCGGATTGGCGAAAAGACGTTTACATCGCTTCAGTCTGTTGTCGATAAAATCAGTCTTGTACCCGAAGGGAAAGTGTGTACAACGATTTTAGAGCTGTATAATCAATGTGCGATTGTAGCAGAACCGGCAGGCGCATTGCCAATCGCAGCATTAGATGCTCATCGCGAGGAGATCAAAGGGAAAAATGTTGTCTGTATTGTCAGTGGAGGAAATAATGACATCGGCAGAATGCAGGAAATCAAAGAACGCTCGATGATCTATGAAGGGCTTCAACATTACTTTATTGTCAATTTTCCGCAAAGAGCAGGAGCGCTTCGTGAATTTTTAGATGAAGTGTTAGGGCCAAATGACGATATCTCACGCTTTGAATATACGAAAAAGAATAACCGAAGCAAAGGTCCTGCGCTAGTCGGCATCGAATTGAAAGAAAGAGATGACTATGCAGCGCTGATTGAGCGGATGGATAGAAAAGGCTTTCACTATGTTGAAGTGAATAAAGATCAAGATTTATTCCACCTATTTATTTAGGCTTAACAGATAATTGGAAAAGAGGATTGATCGTTTGTGCTGCTCAAAACAATATGTTTTAGACGGATGGATGGAGCTCAGATCAAGGTAACAGAAGTCCCTGTTCTAAAGGGAGATGAGACGTATCGTTTCATGCTCACATTTAGACTTGAAGCTTTCTTGAAAAAAGTCTATGTATCTAAAGGAAAGAGAACTGTGTACTCTTTCAGAGAGGATGTGAAACGTAACGTCAAGTGGAGCACATATGAACAGATCTATCAGGAGCCTACACTGAAACACAATGCGTAAGCAGGAATCTTTGTCAAAAGGGGTAAGCAGCCATTTTGAAGTGGCCGCTGCTCAGTTTGGCAAGGATTTTTTTCTTGACAAGAAGAAAATGTGACAATTTCAAAAACGTTAGGTCAGTTGTTTTCAAGTGTGCAGGAAATAAGGTAATATCATAAGTAAAGACTAAGACAGCAAGGATGAGACGATAGTGAAACAAATTAAAATTGTAACAGATTCAACTGTGGACCTTCCGCAAGAAAAAATCAATGATCTTTCCATTCACGTGATTCCGCTCAATATCTCCATTTCTGGAGTTGATTATATTGACCGGGTGAATATACAGCCAGATGAATTTATTGAAAAAATGGAGGCTGCTGAGGAACTGCCGAAAACGTCTCAACCTGCGATCGGTCAATTCGTCGAATTATATGAAAAGCTGACGGCAGATGGAAGCGAAGTGATCAGTATCCATTTAACTGGTGGTATGAGCGGTACTGTTCAAACTGCTGAAAGCGCTTCGAAAATGGTAGATGGAAATATCACGGTGATTGATTCGAATTTTATTTCCTATGGATTAGGATTTCAAGTCATCAAAGCAGCAGAACTAGCCAAAAAGGGTGCAAGCCGTGAAGATATTATCACAGAATTAGATAAAATCCGTCATCAAACAAAGCTATATGTCACGATCGATACATTAGAAAATCTCGTCAAAGGCGGCAGAATCGGAAGAGGAAAGGCGCTGATCGGCTCACTTCTTCACATCAAACCAATTGCCAGCTTGACAGACGGGGTATATACGCCAGAAGCGAATGTGAGAAGCTACTCTGCGCTTGTCCGCCATCTGACAAAACAGTATGTACAGGCGGTGAAGGGAAAAACAGTTCAAGCCATTGGGATCGCACATGCAGATGCATTAGAACTCGCTGAAAAGCTAAAAAAAGCGCTACTTGACCACACACCTGAAGCACTGATTGACATCGCCTACACAACACCGATTATTTCTTGTCATACCGGAAAGGGCGCAATAGGCTTTACTTTTTATACCGATTGATAGAAAAAGGGGATGGACATATCATGTATAGAAAAAGGGGAGCCTTACTTGGTGCGCTTATGACGATAAGCGTGCTTCTTTTAGTCTCATGTTCAAATGGGCAAATCAAGGATGCTTTAAATTATCAAATAGAGCCGTTTGAGTTTGAAAACCAAGATGGCCAAAAGGTGTCATTGGATGATTTGAAGGGGAAAGTATGGGTAGCTGATTTTATTTTCACAAGCTGTGAAACGATTTGTCCGCCGATGACTGCTCATATGACAGAGCTGCAAAAACGGTTAAAAGAAGAAAAATTGGATGCGCATATCATTTCCTTTAGCGTGGACCCAGAGGTCGATTCACCGAAAAAGCTAAAGGAATTTGCAAAAGCCTATCCATTGTCCTTTAAAAATTGGGATTTTCTCACTGGGTATTCACAGTCAGAAATTGAAAAATTCGCAATGAAAAGCTTTAAAACCATTGTAAAAAAACCTGAAGATGAAGACCAAGTGATTCATCAGTCTCTGTTTTTTCTTGTCAATCAAGATGGGAAAGTGATGAAAAATTATGATGGCGTGCAAAACACACCTTATGATGATATCATCAAGGACATCAAAACGCTGAACCGAAGCTAGCATAAGGATGTTCAAATGGGCGAAAACATGATACACTTTTTTAATCAGAAAAAGGAGGGACATCATCGTTTGAAGGCTCGTTTGATTTTGATTGTGATGTCTCTAGCTTTTGTTCTTTCTGCATGTTCCGCGCAAGAGGCTGGCATAAAGGATAAACTAGAAGACACACCAAAAGTAAAAGAACATATTACCATCGCAGCGGTTGGAGATTCCTTAACAGAAGGAATCGGAGATCAAGATAAAAAAGGCTATGCAGGCATAACCCGTGACAAGATAGAAGCAGTGGACGGCGTGCAGTCTGTCACATTAAAAAACTATGCCATTAAAGGCAGTAGAACAGTAGATTTATTAAAAAGATTAAAAGAAAAAAAGGTGCAGGACGGACTGAAAGACGCTGACTATATTTTCTTTACGATCGGCGGGAATGATCTCATGCATGTTGTCCGTCAAAATGTGCTTAATTTGACGTTTGCTCCTTTTCAAAAAGAGCAAGGTCCTTTTGAAGAGCGCTTTAAAACCATTCTTGCTCAACTGAGAGAACAGAATGACCATGCGAAAATCATGTATGTCAGCATGTACAATCCTTTTAAATTCAGTTTGTCTGAGCTGCGAGATATTGATCAAGTCGTTCAAGACTGGAATGCCGCTGCCAAAAAGGAACTCAAAAAAGACGGCAATGCGGATATGATCAATGTAGCAGATTTATTTGAAGAAGGTTCTGATGAAAAATTACTGGCAGAAGATGATTTCCACCCAAACCAAAAGGGGTACTCTCTTATGGCAAATCGTTTATTCTCCGAAGTGAAAAAAGAAGGACTGCCGAAGGAATAGGGTGAAACAGATGAAAAAATGGAAAAGCTTATTTTTTATTTTACTTGCAATCAATCTATTGATTGTGATTGGCTGCGGTATTTTGATGCTGCTGCCAGGCGGTCAATCCGCTTCAACCAAAGAAGTGAAAAGCGAATATGCTTTTAATATATCCAGCTCAAAGGAATCACTCACCAGCTTTGTGAATGATTATTTGAAAAATCAAGGATCAAATGATATGCCAGACTTTCATGTAGCAATCGATCAAGATGTGAAAGTAACAGGCGCAATTAAAGCTTTCTCTTCAACGATTGATGCAAACGTCTCATTTACGCCAACTGTTGAAGATAATGGTGATGTGCTTTTGAAAGTGGATGACTTTTCAATTGGACAATTGAGCATTCCGATTAGTTTTGTTTTAAGCTACATGGGTCAGTTCTATGAGCTGCCAGAGTTCGTTCATGTAAAACCGGATCAAAAAACGGTTGAAGTGCGTCTTTCAGAAATGCCGCTGACGAATGATATGTATGTGAAAGCAAATAAAATTGATCTGCAGAACGATGAAATTGAATTCTCATATTATCATCCAAAGCAATAGAACGTGTGAGTCAGGAGTGAAATCATGAAGCGAGTCTATCAATATTTTAGTTTACTGTCGTTTTTATTTGCTGCGTACTTTGGCATAACAGCTGCCAATGCTTTAAAAGCAGAAAATATCGATCAGTTTTACTTAAATATTGCCTACTGTGCATTATTTCTAGGCACGATGATTCTTGCTTTTGATTTTCAAAAGCAAGAAAAAGCTGAAGATGTCTCGTAAGGAGCCTTTTCCACTTTAGGAAAGGCTCTTTTTTATAATTGCCGAGACAAGACCACCTTTGCCATAAGTTCAGGATCTCCGTTAGCAAAACCATGAAGCAGAATCAGGTATGCACGCTTTGTTTGCAGATGAACTTTTGGGATATCAAGCAGTACACTTTGAGTGCCGGCGGCTTTCAATTCAAAATGATATTTGTTCGGGGAGAAATGATGAATGTGGGTGCTGTTTACATAATCAAGCTCCTTCGATATAACCCCATGGTCTCGTTCGTATATATCTATAGAAGGAAGGTCCGGAGACAGCTGTACAAATGTAAGTGCTGACAGGTCTTCTTGTTTGATCAAAGTAGCCTGCTGCTCAGTCAAGAGTGCAAAGCCTGCACGGGCACCTGTGATACATAATGTGTAGACCTCGCCGCTCTTAAATCGAATGCGGGAATGAAGAATTCTCTCATTTGTAGCCAGTTTGAACACTTCTATTTCATACATTCCCTCATCCCACTCCATATAAGCGGTCAAATGGCTGTAAGGCATTGGTTTCATTATCTGCTTCCGGTTCACATAAACAGCGAGCTCACTGAGATCTGGTGCAGCGTGAAATAATCGAATAAAGGCTTTTGATGAAGGGCTGCTTTGAAGATGCTCGTAGGTGTCAGCGAATGGCCGATATGGAAAGTCATGATAAAAGAGCTGCTGCATGTCATCAATCCCTTCTTTCTCATGCAATGGTGTTTTTTGTAGCGTATGCATGAAAAAGACGATCTGTATAGGCAAAAGAAGCATAGAAAAAAGCCTGACGTTTTCCGTCAGGCCGGCATGTTAAGAAGGAGAAGAATATTGATGATATTCAGCTAGTTTAATGAACGTTTTTTCATCCTCAATTAAACCACAAACACCGCACTGGACTTTTATTTGAGGACCTTGATAGCTCAAGTGAAAAGGAGACAGCTGTTCTCCTTCGTATCTTTCAACAACTGCTCCTGTTGCTGGATCAAGCTTTACAGGTTCTGAAAGTTGCTCAATGAGATTAAAGCGCGTTCTGTTTGTTTTACAGTTTGGACAAAGATAAGGGCTTGTCATGGTTTGTTCCACCTCTTTTTATCCGTAGCATGTCCTGAGCGCTAAAATCTATGCTTAATCCTTTTGACTTTTATCCAGCTTTTTAAATAATTTGATCATTGTTTTTAGTTCTTCGTCATCAAATGATTCAAATCGCTCCATAAAGTATTCGGTTTTCTTTTTCTCAAAATGCTCAGTAATTTCCTTACCCTTATCGGTTAAGTGGATTTTGATGATGCGGCGGTCCTCTTTTGAGCGGATACGGGTGATCCAGCCTTTTTCTACGAGTGTGTCAGTCACAGCGGTAATATGACTTGCTGACACTCCAAGAATGGAAGCGAATTCCGTTACTTTTTTTGCACCTTGCTCACGGAGCAGATTTAAAATAAGAAATTCATTCCGAGATAATTCGTTTTCGAGCAGGCTGTTAATTTCATAACGGATCTGCTTAAATACGGTTCTCAGTAAAGTGTCCATTTCGTACATCATTTGTTTTCTTTGTTCCAATCATTAAACCCCCATTATATTTTAAAGATACGACAGAATGCTTTCTTTTATTTTAGGTATACAAGTCGTATCATTTTCATTATTTTTTATCATGTTATAATATGATGATACCATTTTTTAAATGAAGGGGGCACTAATATGTCTGAAAAACAAGAATTAGCCACATTTGCAGGAGGCTGCTTCTGGTGTATGGTTAAACCTTTTGATGAACAGCCGGGCATTATCAAAGTTGAATCAGGGTATACTGGCGGACATACAGTGAATCCGACCTATGAGGAAGTATGTACAAATACAACGGGACATAGAGAAGCGGTTCAAATCACGTTTGATCCTGACGTGTTCCCATATGAGAAGCTGCTAGAGCTGTATTGGCAGCAAATAGACCCAACAGACGATGGGGGGCAATTTGGCGATAGAGGGGAATCTTACCGTACAGGTATTTATGTTCATCATGACGAGCAGCGAAAGCTAGCAGAAGCATCGAAAGAGCAGCTGAGCCAAAGCGGGATTTTCAAAAAGCCAATCGTTACAGAAATTTTAGACGCAGGTCCTTTTTATCCAGCAGAGGAATATCATCAGCATTATTATAAGAAAAACAAAATGCACTACGAACGATATCATGTCGGTTCGGGCAGAGCCGGTTTTATTGAGTCCCATTGGAGTGATAAATAATGGCAAATGAAAAAGAAAAGCGTATAAAAGAATTAAACCGCATGCAGTACGAAGTCACGCAAAATAATGGCACGGAACCGCCATTTCAAAATGAATTTTGGGATCATAAAGAAGAAGGTATCTATGTGGATATCATTTCAGGAAAGCCGCTTTTTTCTTCTTTAGATAAGTTTGATGCCCACTGCGGATGGCCAAGTTTTACAAAACCGCTTGAAGAGGAAGAAGTAGCAGAGAAGGTTGATACGAGTCATGGAATGGTGCGGACAGAGGTTCGCAGTAAAACAGCTGATTCTCATCTAGGTCATGTTTTCCCTGATGGCCCAGGGCCAAACGGTCTTCGGTATTGTATTAACTCAGCCGCTTTAAAGTTTATCCCAAAGGATGATCTTGAAAAAGAAGGCTACGGGAATTTGAAACATCTATTTGATTGATCCATCTAAAAATCGTCACATGGAAAGCAGCTGCTTCCGTGTGACGATTTTTTATTTTTTATGATGTGTATGATGTAATTGTTCGATGATGTGGAACAGCTTTTCTTTTGTAATGAGCGGTGCTTCTTTTGAGGTGTAATTCGTTAAGTCGACTTTTTGAAAGGCAGGGTGCAAATGTGGTCTTGGTAAAATGGCATAAAATTGTTCATGTTCAAACAGTGCATCTGCTTCGTGCGGGAATGTGAGCTCCTCGTGAAGCTTTTCGCCAGGTCTTTTTCCGACTACAAGAACATCTGGAGATTTAGCATTGATTTGAGCGGCATATTCGTGAAACGCTTTTAGGAGATCGGCAAGCTGTAAGGACTCCATCTTGAGAATGAAGGTTTCGCCGCCTTTCATCATAATTGCTGCTTGAAGTGTGAGGGAAACAGCCTCTTCAATAGACATAAAAAAACGTGTCATATGAGGATCAGTCACGGTCAAAGGTTTTTCATTTAATAGCTGCTGGAGCATGATCGGAATAACGGAACCTCTAGATCCAAGCACATTGCCAAAGCGTACAGAGCAAAACCTGGTTTTTTGATTCGGAATACTTTCGTTTGCTTGGAAAAATAGTTTTTCTGAAATCAATTTTGTTGCACCCATAGCATTCGTCGGAGAAACCGCTTTGTCAGTTGAAATGTTGACGACATGACTCACTTCATGTTCGAGGGCGGCTTCAATGACGTGCTGTCCGCCGATGATATTCGTTTGAACGGCTTCGAACGGATTATCTTCACAAGTGGGTACTTGTTTTAAGGCCGCTGCATGGAAAATGATATCCACACCCTTGACGAGCTGTCTCACGCGGCTTGCATCCCGGACATCTCCTAAAGCGAATACGACTTCTGGATGTTCTGCGTACTCATTTTTCATCATGTATTGTTTGCTGTCATCTTTACTGAAGACGATTATCTTCTTTGGAGAGCAACTTGTTAATTTATTCACGATTTGCCGGCCGATTGACCCCGTACCGCCTGTAACCAATATCGTTTTGTCACGAAAAAAGGTCTTCAAAGTCGTTTCTATCTGTTTGGACATATCTAATCCCCCAACTCTCATTTCTCTACTTTGCATCATATGTGAAAGAGCGGCATTCGTTTGAGGAAAAGAACCACTTCATGCATAAATTAGGTGAACAAATTATAACCATCTGCTAGTCGTCTTAATAGAATATGGAGAGATAAGAGATCAACTAGAAAAACGAGAGACCTGAATACTTCAGTACTGCGGTCAGCTCGGGAAGAAAATGGTAAGGGAGCTGTGCGCGAGGGGAGAAGATAAGACATGTATAGGGGAAATCGTATTTTAGCCATGATACCTGCATTTAGAAGTCACGACAGCCAGCATGATGAACACATACGCATATTGGCAGAGAGGCCGCTTATCTATTGGACCATTCAGCCGTTACTGCAAATGATTGAATTAGATGAAGTCATCGTCTCCTCAGAGGATGTCAATACGCAAATCATTTCATCTCACTACGGAGCAAATGTGATTGAACTGCCAAGCACACATGTGACAGAACAAACGCCGTCACTGTTAGCTGTGAAGCATGCGCTTGCTTATTTAGAGCGGGAGGGTAAAACCTTTGATATTGTGCTGTATCTGCATCCATCGTCTCCTCTAAGACAGCCGGCAGATATCGAGAAGTGCTTGCAGCTTTTAGTGGAAGGGGGATATGACTGCACCGCATCTTTTACAGAGGCGTTAGAAAACCCAAATGAAACTTGGACACTGCATGAAAACAATGAAGCTACTTTATATAAGGACAATCATTACTTTTTCATGCCAAAGCATGAGCAGCCATATACGTATGGCCGGCTAAATGGTGCGGTATATGCTTTTCATGCTCATTATGCAAAAGAATGCATTCATTCCTTTTTAGAAGGATCTGTCGGAGCATATATGATGGATCGCACGCGGTCGCTTGTGGTGAAACAGGAGGCAGACCGGAAAGAGGCAGAGAAAATCTTATTAGCTCACCGAGATGCGGAAGATCATGCATAAGCTGGCATTCAATGAGAAAAAGCGCCCAGTTATAGGGCGCTTTTTACAATGTCATAAAGCCTTTGTGGCATCGTATCAAATGTATTCCAGCGAACGGTTTGCTCGTAGTTGTTCAGTGCGGCCGCCTTTCTTTCACCTGCATTTGATCCATAGTATTCAACCTGTTCTATCAAATCGTCCTCATCTTTGTAAAAAGCAAAGCTTGAAAAAGCAGGCGGCGGAGGTAGATCCGTCAATTGAAAACTCCCAGTTGCAGCAATGTCAAATGCTCTGTTATTGAGGCTCATATTTTGAATCATGGCTTTGTTTTTGTTATACGCAAATTGAGCCGGCCTATGCGGATTCAGGACAATTGCTGTCTGCTGATAGATGTCCGCCATTTGCTGAGGACTCAGCCAATTCGTTATCAGTGTGAAATCACGATAATGTCTCCGTGATTTGTTTAAGTGACGGTGCCATTCCTTACCTGCAACGAGAATACGCCATTTGTTTTGCTGCAAGAGTGTATCGATGGCTTTGATGCGGTTGGGATAAGGGTAGCCAATGAGTGCAATGTCATACGTGCACATCTCTTCTGGCGATTCATTTTTCTGAAAGACACGTGTATTTGCCGGAATGGGAAAGTAGTGCGTATGATCAGCGCCTAATTGTTTATAAAATGGCAAAACCCCTTCATCAATCGTTAATATAAGCTGAGCTTCATGTGCGCAAGCAGCTGACACATCTGTATAAAAGGGATCTTCTGTCATCCAAAGAACAATCGGGATTTTTTCTTGTTTGAATTGATGAAGTACATCTTTCGGAACATGATCACCGATCATTATCAAAACAAAATCCGGAGAAAATGTCCGGATTTTGTGCATGTTCGTGGGTAGAGATTCTCTATCAATCTTTACACATGAAAAGGGGGAATCAATGAAGCTTTCTTCTACCCATTGATCAAACATGTGATAGATTCCGCCGTAGCCAGAACTGATATAAAGAAGCTTCATGATGATCCTCTCACATTAAGATGTGAATGTAACACTTTCAACTTTATCTACATCTAATAGAGTCGTTGCTGAGCCTGTAGGTGTGACAGAGCTTTCTTGTGTAACAAATACAACGCCTGTTGAAGCATCGAATGATACAAATTGAACTGGCCCAATTAAATCTCCTGAGTCAGTGACAATGCTAATGACTGTTCCTGGTGCAAGTCTTGCAAAGATCCATCTTGCTGGCTGAGATACATCGAGTGTTGTAGCAGAATCTGAAGGTGATGCCTCAGCTGCCACTTCACTTAATAAATCGTTCAATTTTTCTTCCATTTGAACTCCTCCTTCTTCGAGATTAGCTGTTAATGCATGAGTAATTGGTTTGAAAAACACTTTCAATAGTTCCTTTTTTAATTCAGCACGCTTTTCGCTCATTTTTTCCCCATCCTTTCTTCATCAATTCAAACTCACCCCTATGTATATGCCGTTCTTTTTTTTTGGCATAAGCAGAACGCTGATTCCTGATCTTTTTTTCATTTAATCACTTCACACATTTTTAAAAATGTTTTCAAATGCTGAGGCTAAATGAAGTGACGCTCATACTCTAGTAAAGATTAAATGTGAAGAGAGAGGGATTATGAATGGAATTTGAACAATTATTAGATGGTTGGAACGAAGAATTAGTAGAGTCGGAAGGAGTGCTTGAAATCATCTTGATTTTACTTCTTCTTCGTCTTTTAGAAGAAAGTGGGGAAGAGAATGTGTCAGACATCAAAGAATTACTTCGTCCATGGCTTGAGCTTGGCATTCCGTTGCCGCGTGTTCATTTGGTCAATGGAGATGTACTTCAAAACGTGGTTGTCGTGCAATTGTTTGATACGGTTGCAGTCTTTAAAAACGCGACAAATCAGCTAAGAGTGAGTGTTCCTTATGTGAACATTGTCAGCTGGGGGGCTTTTTAATCTAATCAAAAAGGATAATGATCATGAAAGTATCGGTGATTTTAACAAGCTACAATAAACCAGATTTCATTGATCGTGTGCTAAAGAGTATGGTAGATCAAACGTATCCGCATTGGGAGCTTTTGATTATGGATGATGGCTCAGAAGAGGGCACCATTCAAAAGATCCAGCCCTATTTAAGTGATGAACGCATTCAGCTGTATTCGCACACAGTTCATCCAGCAAAACGGCTGTTAACCGCACGATATGCGACGCTTATTAATGAAGCATTAACCCGTATAACAGGTGAGCTCATTTGTTATTTAACCGATGATACCATCTACCATCAAGATCGTTTGCTTAAAATGGTGGATGTTTTTCGGTCGAAGCCTCACATAGATATTGTGTATTCCTCGCAGCGGGTCGTGCATGTTGATCAGCATTTAGTGGAAACGATGAGTTTTATTCGAGAAGCAGATCAAATCTTAGAGCATGCGTCCTTTCAAGTGGACCATTGTTCGGTCATGCACAGAAGCTGCTTGCTTCCACTGATCTATGAAAAATACGGACAATATTGGGACGATGAGCCAAAGCACTGGCATCATGCAGATTCTGTATTTTGGATGAGGCTGAATCACTTCGCTGCGTTTTTTCCATTAAAAGATGTACTGGATACAACGTATAAAACGCCCCATTCCTTTCATCATCTGTTTTCGAGTATGCCGTATGATTTAATTGACGGAACGGTCATTGAAAAAGAAGAAGATTATTATCAAATCGCAGACGGGAAACTTCATGGAATTGAAAAACGCTGGATCAATGAAAAGAACAGGCGTGCGATCCGTGTTCCGCTGTTATGTGAGATGAAATATGAAATGAAAGAGAAGCTGGCAGTACCCAATTATACAGTCGTTACCGCAGATAATGGGAAAACGTTCTTTTATATTGAAGATCAGAAAAAAAGACGGTTTGCTTCAAAACGTGACGTGCAATATTTTCAGTTTCACCCTAAGGAGATCTATACGATTTCAAATGATCAGCTTCAGGCATTTGAGGATGGCGGCATAATTCAGGCTTCTCCAGTTTTCAGTCCGCCAAACAGGCGCCTGTTTAAATGGAAACAAGATGTTTATTTACTTGTGCATTATGCCTTTTGCCGTATTGATCCTGAGGTCGTGAAGCGATTCGCTTTTTATCATCAGCCGATTAAGCTGTACCCATCCCAATTTGCGTTTTTTCAGGAAGGAAAGCCGATTGTGCCGCTGTATAGGGAATCGCTGCAAGAATTCGATATGTCTCTTTATCAAACATCCGGACGAAAGCACTCCTCATAAGAGGGGTGCTTTTTTCGCAATGATTGCAGGAAGTAGAAAGGAAAAAGCGAAACATGAAAAGGACAGGAACCTTTAAGAATTGATCAAGCCGCTGAAAACTTGGCAATTGATGCCGGTTTTTTGGCACTGAAAGTGAGGGGGAAAGAATGGGGAAGGTTGTCGAAAGAGCAGATTGGTTTGAATTGATTTTAGAAGCTATTGATGAAGCCATTCACGTTGTAGATGATCGAGGGATGACGATTTTTTACAATCATAATGCCGCTAAGTTTGACTCTTTACAAAAAGAAGAGGTGATTGGCAAGTACATCCTTGATGTGTATCCCTCTTTAACTGAAAAGACAAGTACGCTCATGCATGTGTTGCGAACAGGAAAGCCCATTTATCATTCGCTGCAAACCTATTTGAATAAAAATGGAGAAAGGATTGAAACAGTGAACACGACATTGCCTATTATCGAAGATAACGAGTTAATAGGCGCGGTCGAAGTCGCAAAAGATGTATCAAAGCTGTCGGCTCTTTCCAATCGGTTAGGGCAAAAAAAGCGGACACAAGACGCGGCTGAGGCCGTACAAATGCATGATTTTGCTTCATTTTTAACAAATGATCCTCTTTTAAAAGAAATGCTTGAAAGGGCAAAAAAAGCAGCTGCTTATCCATCATCAGTTGTTGTCTACGGGGAAACAGGGACAGGAAAAGAAGTGCTCGTTCAAGCCATTGTCCATGAATCTGACCGGAAAAATCAAGTGTTCATTCCGCAAAACTGCGCAGCACTCCCAGAATCATTACTTGAAAGTTTATTGTTCGGATCTGTCAAAGGGAGCTATACGGGCGCACTTGATCGCAAGGGACTTTTCGAATTAGCTGATGGGGGCACACTTTTTCTTGATGAGCTGCAAGCGATGCCGCTCACGCTGCAGACGAAATTATTACGTGTGTTAGAGGATGGCGTTGTCCGCCGCATCGGTGACGCAAAATCCATTCAAGTGGATGTTCGGCTCATTACTGCGCTCAATATGGACCCATTCGAAGCAGTGAAAAAGCAAATTTTAAGAGAAGATTTATTTTATAGATTGCATGTATCATCTTTTTATATCCCGCCGCTTCGTGAAAGAAAGCAAGATATCACGCTGCTATCCCGCCACTTCATTCAAACCTATCATCAGCAGTTTTCAAAAAACGTTACACGCCTTTCTGAAGAAACGGAACGATTGTTTATGGCGCACCACTGGCCTGGGAATGTCAGAGAATTAAAACATACGATAGAGCATGCCGTGTTGATGATGCCAAAGGAAGCGGAAGAGATCATCCCTCTATACCTTCCGGCTCATTTACGTGAGCAAAAGCTGGAAAAAGAAACATCTGAATCCTCCTTAAAAAATCAAGTGTCTTCATTTGAACAAACATTGATCCAAGAAGCTTTACATCAGCATAATGGAAATATTAAAAAAACCGCCGCTGCTTTAAAAATCCCTCGACAAACGCTGCAATATAAATTAAAGAAATATGCAGATGCCGAAATATAGGCACAACATCCAATTGAATATGACGGGTAAAAGCTCCTTTTGTAAAGAATAGGGGCATTTTCCCATGTTGGCACATAACTTGCATAGTATAAAGTGAATGCTGATAGGGGGAATGGATATGAATCAGAAATTGTATGAACCGGCACGTCACTGGAAGGACATTGAGCTTTGGAAGGATGTACCTGAGGAAAAGTGGAACGACTGGATTTGGCAGCTGACGCATACCGTGAAAACGCTTGAGGATTTAGAAAAAATCGTAAACTTAACAGAAGAGGAACGAGAAGGGGTGAAGATTTCCACTAAAACCATTCCACTCAACATTACACCCTACTATGCCTCACTGATGAATCCAGACGATCCAAGATGTCCAATACGTATGCAATCTGTGCCAATTGCAGAAGAGCTTCATAAAACAAAATATGATCTGGAAGACCCGCTGCATGAAGATGAGGACTCACCTGTCCCGGGGCTCACGCACCGATATCCAGATCGTGTACTGTTTCTTGTGACAAATCAGTGCTCCATGTACTGCCGTTATTGTACGAGAAGACGTTTTTCCGGCCAGATTGGTATGGGTGTGCCGAAAAAGCAGTTAGATGCTGCAATTGGATATATTAGAGAAACACCTGAGGTGCGGGACGTGTTAATTTCTGGCGGAGATGGGCTGTTAATCAATGATCAAGTGCTTGAATACATTTTGAAAAACTTACGGGATATTCCGCACGTTGAAATCATTCGGATTGGAACCCGCGCGCCGGTTGTCTTTCCGCAGCGTATTACAGATGAGCTGTGCGAGATTTTGAAAAAATATCACCCAGTTTGGCTGAACACCCATTTCAATACAAGTATTGAAATCACAAAAGAAGCAAAAGAAGCGTGCGAACGTCTTGTGAATGCCGGTGTTCCTGTAGGGAATCAGGCCGTCATCCTTGCAGGTATTAATGACAGTGTGCCGATTATGAAGAAGCTGATGCACGATCTTGTGAAGATTCGGGTCAGACCATATTATATTTATCAATGTGATTTATCTGAGGGCATTGGCCACTTTAGAACGCCGGTATCAAAAGGGCTTGAAATCATTGAGGGTTTAAGAGGACATACGAGTGGTTATGCAGTACCAAGCTTTGTAGTAGATGCGCCAGGAGGCGGAGGGAAAATTGCTTTACAGCCAAATTATTTATTATCGCAAAGCCCTGACAAAGTCGTCCTTCGTAACTTTGAAGGTGTCATCACCTCTTATCCAGAACCAGAGCATTACGTCGCAGGCCAGGCAGATGCGTATTTTAATGAAATTTATGAAGAGAAACAAGAACCGGCAATTGGTATTACCGCACTATTAGAGGATGAAGCGAGATCGTTTACGCCCGAGAATTTAAGCCGAATGAAACGTAGAGAAGCATATGAGACAAATCCTGAGCACGACACACTTAAAAACAAACGTGAAAAACGAGATGAATTAAAAGAGAAGAAATATCAAGCGCAGCTCAAAAAAGAACAAACCGTAAAGGAGGAGAAATAGCCTTGCTGACATGTGATTGGTGTGAGGAAAATAAAGCAAATGCGGAGCAGACAACAGTCTATTGGGAACTGATCACGGGCACACAATCAATTGAAATCATCGAAACGCCGTCCATTTCCTGCACGCACTGCGGGATGACCTATCAAAAGGATGAGACGGTCAAAGAGATTGAAGATCAATTAATTTTAGTGGATCAGACAAAACTTCCAGAAAAAATCTCCTATGAAGAATTAATGAGCATGGAGCGGTTATTAAAGCGAAATTACTTTGACTTTTCATCATAAGTTGTACCTCCGCCTATACAAGTCATCAAATTGCTGTATAATATAACAACAAAATAGTGTGTCGCGGAGGGAAAAACAGGTGAAGTCGTTTTACCATTATTTAATGAAGTTCAGACATCCAAAACCGAAAGATGAAATCAGCCATTTCGCAAATGCTGCGTACGAGGATCACAGCTTTCCTAAAGCTTCCACAGATTATCATGAGCTGTGCGCTTATTTAGAATTAAATGGTGATTATTTAAGCTCAATGACAACATTTGACGAAGCGTTTGAGCAATACGAAGTAGAAGTCAAAAAAAAATAACACACAACCGCTTATCCGGATGGAGAAGCGGTTTTTTCATGAGAAATAAAATGGCGTTTTGCATGGTGTGGTTGCCCATGCAGAATTCCTTGCGCCGGCATACGATACGTTAAGACCAAAAGTCGGGCAAGGGGGAGACAGAATGAAGGCGAAAGCACCAAAATATCAAGTAGGGGATATTGTCGTCGTTGTCATGTACGGCACAGTCGGAACGATTACAAAAGTCCATCAAATTGACCAGCACTATTTATATGAGGTCAATCATAATGAGGTGCTTTATTTTGAAACATCACTTCAGCTTTACGATGAGTATAGCGGAGTGATTGTCGATACAGAAAAGCTGGACATTGAATATGAGTTCCTCATTGGCGATGTTGTATATGTAAAAGATTACGGAAAAGAGCTGTTTAAAATCATCGGTCATCGGACTGAAATTTGGCGCTACCTTGAAGATGGCTGGGAAGATGTCATTTACGAACTCACGAGGCTGAAAGACGGAGAGTGGCTGGAAACAGAAGAGGAAGATTTAACGCTTGTCCTAAGAAAATATGAGATGGACCAGTTTGTTCATCAGCTTCTTTTTGTGCATTACGTCGGAGAAACCTCAAAAGAGTTAGAAGAAGATATGGTCCAAACGGCTCTATTGCAGCTGGAAGAGAAACAAGAAAGCGAATCTTCACTTGAATTTCTGGCTGTATCTATAGTGGATGAGCTTCTTGATATTTATAACGATTATAAAATTCTCTATGAATTTTTCAAAGATCCAGAATATAAGGATATGATGGATTTTATTTTGGAAAGTTTACACGAACATTTTGGTTAAAGAAAGACTTGTCCTAACACGAATAAAAAATAAGGCACACAGAAAAATGCAATCACATAAAACCATCCCCTCAAGATACGGCCCATCACCTGATCAAAAGTTTCTCCATCTAATATGCTTAACCATTTCATTGCCTCAAGCCCCTTTTCTTTTTGTTTACTGCATTTATATGTATGGAATGAGCCATTATGACAAACTGTAATAAAAAACAGCCGGCGTTCATACATCATAAAAAAGGAGGCGGAATGCAATGAAAGAAGCAGATTTGGTGATTGATACAGAGGAAATTGCGGAGTTCTTCTACGTGGAGCTGATCAAAAGAGGGTACATACCTGCTGAGCTTGAAACATTTGAGCTGGCTGACATTACATTTGAATATATGCTGAAAAAAGCAATGATAGTTGAAGAAGAGGCGTGGTAGGTACTATACTTTGAAGAGATTCTGAAGAGAGAGGGAGGGGAATCTTTCGCGTGTACATCCTATATCTTTTCATTTTATTTGGCGCCATTGCTGCGCTCATGGTATCTGGGGCTTTTCAAGATTTGGACAACCAGATCATCTTATGGTTTGAAAGCATCAGACTCCCTTTTTTAAATGATGTCATGCTGGCTTTGACGGACTTAGGCATCAGCGCGCTGCTCGTTCCAATCATGCTCATTTTTAGTGTGGTCTTGTTTATGTATAAGCGCTACTACTCTATCATGATGCTCTTTCTACTATATCTCACAGAAAAAACAATCAATCATGAATTAAAGGGGCTGTTTGCTAGAGAGCGTCCGGCCTTTGATCACCTTGTAGGTGAAACGTATTACAGCTTTCCGAGCGGACATTCGATGAATGCAGCCACCATCTACCCTTTTATGGCTTATCTATTAGTTGAAATGATCCCATGGCTGAAAGAAAGACAAAAAATCGTCTATTTGATCACAGGGCTTTTCGTTCTGGCCATTGGCATCAGCCGGATGTATATCGGGGTGCATTATTTGACAGATGTTGCAGGAGGCTTTGCGATAGGACTCGCTTTATTTCTCATTTGTAAAAAGATTGACGAAAGATTGCCTGTCATTCGACAAAAATAGAAGAAGGAAATTGACAGATCCCAGCCAATTTTATATAAAAGGGGAGGGATTTGAATGCAATTGACGTTGAGATTTTTTCAAAAGAAACCTTCAGCATTTCACTTAACCATTTATCAGACACCTGAATATGGCGCTGCAAGCGGGCATCTGCCTGTGTACCGGACAAAGATTGGCGGCAGAACACACCTTGATGTACTGGAAAAAGCATTCTCGACATTTAATGTACATGATACAGTCCCTAATGATTACAATGCGCGGTTTATCACAACAGGTGATATTGTTGTGATTGATGATAAGAAAAAGGGGAAGTGCTATTATCAGCTCTCTCCGGCAGGATGGAAACGCAGTGAACGAATGATGACGATAAGTTAAATAGATGATTGATGATGCCAGCTTGAGATTCAGCTGGTATTTTCTTTTTTTAGCTCAATCGTTTATAATAAATAGGATAAAATACATAGTAAACGTAAGTGGAGGCTAAAAAATGAGTGTACATATTGGAGCAGAAAAAGGACAAATTGCAGAAACGGTATTGCTGCCAGGCGATCCGTTGCGTGCGAAATATATTGCAGATACATATTTAGAAGATGTTGAGTGCTATAACGAAGTGCGCGGAATGTATGGCTATACTGGAACCTATAAAGGAAAACGTGTTTCTGTACAGGGCACTGGGATGGGCGTACCGTCTATTTCGATTTATGTGAATGAACTCATTCAAAGCTATGATGTTCAAAACTTAATTCGCGTTGGATCTTGCGGAGCCATCAAAAGAGATGTCAATGTACGTGACGTCATTTTAGCCCAGACATCATCAACAGATTCACAAATGAATCGTGTGGCATTTGGACCGATTGATTATGCGCCATGCGCTGATTTTGGCCTGCTCAAGAAAGCCTACGACACGGCAGAAGCAAAAAATGTCGCTGTACGTGTCGGAAATGTATTTACAGCAGACCAATTTTACAATGAAAAACCACTTGAGCTCATGGCTCAATATGGTATCCTAGCGATCGAAATGGAGACAACCGCTCTTTATTCTCTTGCAGCAAAATTTGATCGAAAAGCTTTATCAATTTTGACTGTGAGTGATCACGTTCTAACAGGAGAAGAAACAACGGCTGAAGAGCGTCAAACAACGTTTGATGAAATGATCTTAATTGCGCTAGACTCCGTTTTATAATAGTATAAAGGGTGTGCTACAATGTAGCGCATCTTTATTTTTTTAGAAGAGCAAAAGGAAGGTATGTCATGAAGAAAAGCTACAAAATACTCTCAATCGCATCGATTCTTGGTTTGACAGCCGCGCTATCAGGCTGCCAGTTGCTGGATCAAAAAAGCGGTACATCTGAATCAAACAAAACAAACGAACAAAAAAACGCAGCAAGTTCATCTCCCCAGCACAACTCAAACGATAAGGCAGATTCATCGAATCAAGAGCTGACGTTAAAGAGTGAATATTTCAATGACATCAAGGTTGTGAGCGGTCTGAAAACCATTCAAAATCCTGAAAATGTGCTAGCACTTGTCAACAAAGAATATGCATTACCAGGAACCTATAAACCTTCTGATCTCGTTGTACCAAAAGTAGAATTCTCTTTTTCGGAAGATATTGAAAAGCGATATATCCGCAAAGAAGCAGCGGAAGCGCTTGAGAAGTTATTCAAAGGTGCAAAAAAGAAAAACTTCGAGCTTGCTGCAGTATCTGGCTATCGCTCCTATGACCGTCAAAAAGTCATTTTTGATAGTGAGGTCAAATTAAAAGGCAAAGAAAAAGCACAAGAAGCAGTCGCTTTACCAGGCGAAAGTGAACATCAAACAGGTTTAGCCATGGACATTTCCTCAAAAAGTGCCGGTTTTGAGATCTCTGAAAAGTTTGGTGAAACACCAGATGGCAAATGGGTGGCTAAAAACGCCTATAAATATGGCTTTATCATCCGTTATCCAAAAGGAAAAGAAGACATTACGAAATACGAATATGAGCCGTGGCATCTGCGCTATGTGGGAAAAGAAGCCGCAAAAGCGATGCATGATCACGATTTAACATTTGAAGAATACATGAACAAAGTAAAGAAAATCTAAACAAGTAAGTAAAAGGCCTCCCAGCTATTCGGGAGGCCTTCTCTTATTCTTCTTTTAAAAAAAGAACAATCCTGCTAATGCGAAGCCGGTAATGAAACCGAGGCCGATGCCATACGCTGCACCCCAGCCATAATATCCGCCCCAATAGCCAAAGCCAAAGCCTCCGCGAGACCCGCCGACTGGACGAATATAAACTTTGCGGTTTGTCACACGCTCAATGCGTCCGACGTGTACTCTGCCATTACGGTCAGTGATTCTAGCGACTTTCCCCATGTGCTGCTGACAAAGCTTGTAGTAGCGCTCCATGTTTTTCCTCCTTATGACAAACTCTTTTCACTCTTATCCTATGCGAGAGACTTCATAGAGTTTGGACAAAACATATAGGAGATTCGCTCATTTTATACGGTACATTCAAATAGAATGTGACTTAGCTGCTTTCGGTGTGCTTGAATGAGATCGTAGTGTGTTTGCAGCGTTTCGTAAAGAGAAGGGGGTATGTGTTCAGATAATTCCATCTCTGTCGGCTCCTCCTGCCCCATATGTTCATCGAATGAGAGGATCTGAATGTCACGGAAGCCCGCTTCGGTTAACTGCTCCTTCCATTCTTCAAGCGACAAGAGCGAGTGGAAGCCGTAAAAATTCCGAACCGCTGCAAGCTCTTCAGGCGTAAGAGGGGCTTTTAACACAGCTTCATTTGCAATCAGTTGACTGCCAGGAGCAAGCACACGTTTGATCTCAGCTAGTGCATCACGCAGCTTGGTAAAGCTTAAAACAGATTCACTGATGAGTAGAGAGAACGCTTGATCTGGAAAGGGCAGCTGCTCAATGGATGCCTCTAAAGCACGGATCGGCAGTTCCTCCCGTTTGAATCGCAGGTTCGCCTTTTCAATCATCAATGGATGCGTATCAATGGCCTCCACCTGATAACCTATATTTCCTAAATAGGCGGCGGTCTGTCCTGTACCGCATCCAGCGTCAAGTATTCGTGCATGAGGCGGCAGTTTTATATGCTCAATCATCGTTTTTGTTAACTCAATTCCGCCAGGATGGGCACCTGATACGCCAAAATAAGCAAGCATTTCTACATAATCACTCATATAATCCCTTCTTTCCTTATCCTGTTCCTCTCTAAAGATTATGCAATAGAGGGGCAAATGGCTTATCTTTTCAAATAGAAGTTGATCCTTTGGTTGACGGATGAAGCATCGTCCTTGATAATAATGAAAGGAGATAAAGGTGGTGTTTTTTTGAAAAAACAAATGAAGTTCGTGGTAGCCATTCTGGTGACTGCTGCACTGTCCTCAGCGATTACATTTGTGATCACAAAACAAGGTGCTGTCAGCGTCTCAGGAGACGAGAAGTTTAGTAAACTCATGGCTGCGTATACGAAGGTAAAGGATGAGTATTACGAAAAAACGGATGATCAAAAACTAGTAGATGGTGCGATCCAAGGAATGATTGCATCACTTGATGATCCATACTCTACATATATGGATCAGGAGGAAGCCGAAGGATTTAACAATACCATTTCTTCTTCATTTGAAGGAATTGGTGCACAAGTAGAAGAGAAGGATGGACAAATTTTAATTGTCGCGCCGATTAAAGGCTCTCCTGCTGAAAAAGCTGGTTTGAAACCTCATGATCATATTTTAAAAGTGGATGGAAAAAGCACCAAAGGAATGTCGGTCAATAAAGCAGTCTCTCTCATTAGAGGGAAAAAAGGAACGGATGTTAAGCTGCATCTCAATCGTCAAGGAGTCGGTAATGTAGATGTGACCATCACAAGAGACACGATTCCGCTTGAAACGGTGTATGCAAAACTCACAAAAGACAAAATAGGAGAAATCCAAATTACGTCCTTTGCTGAAACCACATCGAAAGAGCTGGATAAAGCAATTGATGACCTCGAGAAAAAAGGGGCAAAAGGTTTTGTCATTGACCTGAGAGATAATCCAGGCGGCATCATGACAGAAGCCATTGAAATGAGCAATGACTTTATTGATAAAGGAAAAGTCATCATGCAGGTTGAAGAAAAAGGGAAGAAACAAGTGTACAAGGCTGAAAAAGAACGCAAAGTCCATCAGCCGGCAGTTGTCCTTGTAAATGGAGGATCAGCCAGCGCTGCTGAAATCATGGCGGCGGCTCTGCACCAATCTTCAGGCATTCAAATTGTGGGTGAAAAGACATTTGGCAAAGGAACTGTTCAAAATGCGCAAAACTATAATGATGGTTCTAGTGTCAAGTTAACCATTGCAAAATGGCTGACACCAGACGGTTCTTGGATCCACAAAAAAGGTATCGAACCACAGGTCAAAGCAGCTCTTCCGAGTTATGCAAAGCTGCCTTACTTAAGCCCGAAAAAATCATATGAGCTAAATGACAATGGAGATGAAGTCAAAGCAGCTCAAAAAATGTTCCAAGCGCTTGGCTACAAAGCAAAAGCAAACGGTGAGTACGATCAAGCATTCCAGTCTATCGTCAAAAGCTTCCAAACAGACAACGATCTTAAATCAGACGGTATTCTGACAGGAGATACAACGAACGTTCTGATGACAAAGATCCAAGATAAGCTAAAGAACAACGATACACAAATGAAAAAAGCCATTGAAGTCTTGAAAAAAGAAATGAAATAAAAAAAGCAGTCCTCATCAGGGGACTGCTTTTTCTTATCCTTACACTTCGTTTGTGAGCGCTTCTTTTTTTTCATGATCCTTTTCAAATAGATCATTCATGACAGAATTGGATGTGACTTTCTTTTGGAAGAATGGATTCAAAATCAAGATGACGATGACGTTTGCTAGTAAACCAAGAAAACCTTCATAAAGGCCGAACGTGACTTGTGAGATATTCGCTGTAAAGGTAACGATGATTCCAATGACTAACCCGGCAATCGTTGCTTCTCCCGATTGTTTTTTCCAGAATAAGCTGATGGCAATAGCTGGGAAGATTTGAACCATTCCTGAAACACCAATGAGCTGAAGCGTGACAAGTGCAGTTGGGAACAGCATCCCGAATAAAAGAGCGAGTCCGATGACGATAAACACCATCGAACGTGTAATGATGGTCAATCTTTTAGGTGACACATTCGGATGAATTAAGTCACGGTATAAATTATTGGCAAATAAATTCGATGCGCCAATGGCCATGATGGAGCATGGAATGAGGGAAGCCAGTGCAATCGTAGAATAGGCGAGTCCCTGCATCACGCCGCCATATGATGTTTGAATTAAATGAAGAAGAGCAAATCTCGGATTTGTATCTTCTGGTAAGACTAAAAAGGCAATAAATCCAAGGAAGATGACCAAAATCAATACAATATTATAAAGAGGCAAAAACATGCTGTTTTTACGGATGGCATCTGCGCTTTTGGCTGTAAAAACCCCAGTTGCTGCGTGTGCCCACATAAACAAAGCAAGAGCAGAAACGCCTGAAGCAGTAATGAACCATAAAATGCCCTTAGGACCGCCTTCAGGGATCGTTAGAAGCTGAGGGGCTTCTTTGGCTAACGTGTTCATCATCGGTGTCCAGCCGTTAAAATGAATAATTGGCAGTGAAACGACCATAAACAGCATGATCACCCAAACGAGAATATCCTTAATAATGGCTGTATATGTAGGACCTTTAATACCACTAAAAAATGTATAAAGTGCGACTAAAATAAACGATATAATAACTACTGCATTCACATTAATATAATTCGTTCCAGCGACAGTTAACGTATCTTGAATTCCGCTCAGCTGAAGACAAATATAAGGAATCAGCATAAGTACTCCAACAATCGCAATCAAACTGGATAACAGCTTGCTGTCAAACCGCTCACGTGCATAATCGGCAAGTGTTGTAAGGTTGTGATTTTTCGCAACCGTCCATAGTTTCGGTAAAAAGAAATAAGCAATAAAATAAGCTAGGACTGAATAAGGAATAGCGAAAAAAGCGACGCTTCCAGCTGTATAGGCTGTACTTGTAAGCCCTAAAAAGGTATAAGCTGTATATAAGTCTGCGCCAACGAGGAACCAGACGAGCAGTCCGCCAAATTTTCTTCCGCCGACAGACCATTCTTCTACTGACTGTCTTGATGATTTGTCACGACCAGCGGCAAATCCGATGACCACGACGATGAAAATAATACTTGCAGTAATCAATAAAGCTGTTAAATTTCCTTGCATTAGTCAGTTCCTCCATTTGAATGTTGCATCTTATAAATGATAAATGTGCAAATTGGTGTGAGTACAATCCATAGTAAGAGCCAGAAGTGGAAAAAGGGCAGCCCGATGACAAATGGATGAATGCGGTTCGCAAAAGGCAGCAATGCGAGCTGTCCGATGAATGGAATCGCGATTAGTAGTGCCAGCATCAATTTTTTGTTCATGATTTCCTCCTGAATATTTTGTAATTTCATAATAATAGCAGTTGTCAGATTAGATCACAAGACCATTTTCAGAAAAAACAATCATTTTAGTGAATATCATACTAATATAACGCTTTCATTCTTGAAAAAGGAGAAAGAGTGAAGTTGTAAAGAGGAGGAAGGTGAAAGAAAGTATGTAGAAATAATAATTAAAGCCAATAAAAAAGCCCCAGCATAAAGGCTGAGGCTTTGCCAATTTTTAAAGGAAATCAGATACTTCTTCGATGTCGAAACGGTTGCTTTTATGAGCTTCTTTCGCTGCTTTACCAACTGAAATCAGCATAACCGGCTCGTAGCGGCCGCTTACATTGAATTCTTTGATGTACGCGTCTTTACTGAAACCACCCATTGCACATGTATCATAGCCCATTGCTTTGGCCGCAATCATTAATTGCATAGCAGCTAATGAAGCATTTGAATACGCTGCTTCGCGTGCATATTGCTCGCTTTGGTATGCGCCATTGATTTGAGTCATCAATGTTTCTTTAATGTCTTCAGTAATGAAGCCTTGTTCTGCCAGCTCACTGTAGATTTTTTCGCCATTTTGGTTAGCTTCAAGGTCACCTAGAACTGCAATAACAGCTGATGCCTGTGATACTTGCTTTTGGTTGTAAGCGATTGGAAGTAATTTTGCTTTTGCTTCAGCACTATGGAAAACAGTGAAATGCCAATGCTGAAGGTTCCAAGCAGATGGTGCTTTTGTTGTGATTTCAAGAAGCTCTGTTAACTCTTCTTTTGTCATTTCATGAGAAGTATCATACTCTTTTACTGAAGCTCTTTGTTTTAAGATGTCAATTGTTTTTTGATCGGTCGCCATATGGATATTTCCTCCCGTTTTTGCAAATAATATGGTACAATAACTAAAAAGTGAGAAACTTACTTATTGTAACTAGAGTTATTTTAAATTGTACACCGTTAGTTTGTCAAACAATCATGAAAAGAAAGGCTGAAATTTATGGAATTCCAATTATGTCCACACATTCAGCAAGCTTTTTTACTCCTAGGCAAAAGGTGGAACGGTCTCATTATACATGTATTGCTTGATGGTCCAAAGCGTTTTAAAGACCTCACAGACACGATCCCGTCGATCAGTCAAAAAATGCTCGCAGAGCGTTTAAAAGAGCTCGAGCAAGAAGGGATTATAGAGCGGACTGTCCTGCCTGAGACGCCTGTCAAAGTCATTTACAGTTTAACTGAAAAAGGGAATGCGTTACATGATGTGTTTCATGAGGTATCTCGGTGGGCAGGGGAGTATACAGACTCACACGAGAAAAAGGAGCAAGCCTAGTTTCAGGTTTGCCCAAACATTTTGACTCCTGATGAATATGCTGATGTTAGGCACATGACAAAGGAGGAGAAATGCATGTACCCTCATACTCCGTATTTTCGAGGCGGCGCCCCTGGCATTCCGCCATATGAATCCAGAGTCCCTTTGTTTTTTGGTTTTGGCGCTCCTTTAGTCGGCGGACTGCTTGGCGGATTTCTAGGAAGTGCGATTTTTAATTATCCCCGTCCATATTACCCGCCACCACCACCGCCTGCTCCACCACCTTATGGCGGCGGATATCCACCATATTATTAAGAAAAAAGAGTAAGCCTGCTTTCGGTCTTAAAGCAGGCTTTTTATAATGGAATATCAATTTCAGAAATTCCTGGATCATCATGCTTTAAAAACATAATTTCCAAAATGCCGTCTTGATACGACGCCTTCGTTCCTTTTCGTTTCACAGCAGCAGGGAGAACGACTTTCTTCTGCGTTCCTTCTTCAGGAAAATGATCAATAAACAGCAGATTGGCTGTATGTTTGATTTTGACTTTTTCTGTGTTTGGACGAGCAAGTTCAATTTTGACAAACACATGATCAGTCGTCTCGAACACTTCGACTTCTGGCTCTTTTTCTTTTTCGACATCATTTTCCCTCGTTTTTTGATTTTGAGAAAGGGGGTCCTGAAATGGGAACTGAGCAGGATAATTGGAGCCGAATACACTTTCCATGACTTGATTGACATACTGCTCAACGTCTTTAGGATCTGAATTCTTTAAGGCTTCTTTTGAGAACTGCTTTTGAAAAGGGAATAATCGGTTCCAGTCAAACATGTGAATCATCCTTTCTAAATGCCCTGAATTAGTATATGCCCATTCGCCTGCGTGCGTGCTATAATATACGTTAGATTTAGAAAGGGATGGTTACATTGAACGAACAGCAATCAAAAGGTGTTCTCTACACGGCAGCATCTTTTACACTCTGGGGCTTATTCCCGTTATATTGGAAGCTGATGGAGCATATTTCGTCAGGCGAAATTTTAGCGCACAGAATTTTATGGTCATTTGTGTTTATGTGCGGTATTCTTTTGTATTTAAAACAAGTCCGCCCAGCAATGCAGACAGTGAAGGGTCTCATACTGGATGGTAAAGCATTTTTTTCATTACTTTTATCTGCTATTTTAATTTCGGTCAACTGGTATGTTTACATTTGGGCAGTCAATCATGGTCTTATGCTAGAAGCAAGTTTAGGGTACTATATTAATCCGCTTGTATCCGTTCTATTAGGCATTATTTTCTTAAAAGAACGACTAAATAAATTGCAAACCATTGCCATCCTCATTGCCGCATTTGGTGTGATCCTTTCAACAGTTCAATACGGGTCATTTCCTGTCGTTGCTTTCTTATTAGCTCTTAGCTTCGGCTTTTATGGTTTGATTAAAAAAAGGATGAGCTTCACGAGCGCGATTGGTTTGACGATTGAAACGCTGCTTCTCGCACCGGCTGCACTTGTGTACTTATTATTTTTCTTAAAAGAACCTGTCGTGACTATGAATCCTAACAGCTTCGGGTCGCTCGGTCTCTTATTTTTTGCAGGCGTTTTTACAGCCGTGCCGCTTCTTTTATTCTCAGAAGGCGCAAAAAGAATTCCACTTTATCAAGTGGGCATTTTGCAATACATTGCACCGACAATTACGCTGTTTTTAGGGCTGTTTGTCTATCACGAACACTTATCCGCAGCTAAAATTGTGACATTCCTTTGTATTTGGGTGGCGATTTTACTGTTTACCACCTCTCAATTACGCATGAAAAAAACAGCGAATTCTCATTAAGCCAAACGAGCAGTTTGCTTTTTTTTGCAGGCGGATCATGTCATAATAAATTGTTACCAAAACTGTAGAGGTGATCATATGTCGTCAGCTCATGAGCTTGCAGCCGCCTATCAATCTTTATGGAAAAATCGTCAGCTTGATGTTGATGATATGTCTTCTTTACACGAGGCCATATGTGATGATTTATTCGATGCACGAACACATCCGCGGGCAAGGAAATCATTACACCAAAAGTATGTGCTTGCTGTGGAGAGAATTTTAGAAAGTGAGCTTAAGCATGATCATCAGCTGCAGCTGATCAGCTTACATACGAAAAAGCTGCGAGAATTAATTCAAAATGAAGGAAGGAACCACTCATGAAACCAATTCAAACGGAAGATGTCACTGCCCATCTTGAATCGTTTTTAAATCGTCCAGTCTTCGTTCATCTTGAAACGACAACTGGTTCTTATTCAGCTCATGTAAATGAACAAAATATGACGGTTGTGGCGTATATCCGCAATGCGAAAGTCGTCTATTCACAGGCGAAAATAAAAGGACAAGGTCCATACCGAGTTGGAATGAAAACAGAAGATGGCTGGATTTACGCAGAAGGATTAACCGATTATGTGTTTGATGACCAAGGCCGCCTGCTATTAGCTGGACACTTGCCAGACGGCAAACTAGCGATCTCATTACAAATTAGTGAAACACCATTTCAGGTGTAGAAGAAAGGGTGACAAGTCATGAACGAACATGTACTAGTGATGCTGCCTCACCCCGATGATGAATCTTTTGGGGTTGCTGGTCTCATTGCACAAAGCAGAAAACGCGGAATTCCCGTCACATATGCATGCGGGACACTTGGAGAAATGGGCAGAAATATGGGAAGCCCGACATATGCGAACCGTGAAACACTTCCTGAATTAAGAAAACAGGAATTAATCAATGCCTGCAAAGAAATGGATATCACAGACTTACGTATGCTTGGCCTGCGTGATAAAACATTGGAATTTGAAGACGACGAGTATTTAGCAGATGTGATGGAAACCATCATTGATGAAGTCAAACCGACACTCATTGTGACGTTTTATCCAGGACACGGTGTACATCCTGATCATGATGCGACAGGTGAAGCTGTGATTCGTGCTCTTTACCGCAAGAAAAAAGAAGACCGTCCTGTCACATACTGCATGGCCATTACGAAAAATAGAGAAGAAGTCCTTGGACATGCGGATATTGTGATTGATATTACAGATGTTGCAGATATCAAATTAAATGCACTGAGAGCGCATAGAACGCAAACAGAGGGCATGTTGAGAGAGCTTGAACAAAAGCTGAAAAACAAAGAACCAGTTGTCCAAAAATGGTTTGATGAAGAAATTTTCTGGACGTATCAATGGAATGACTAAACAAAAAAGCAGCTGATCTATGTCAGCTGCTTTTTTGTGTTGTATTTAGTGATTCGATACATGCCTGAGTTGACGTTTTTGAATCAACTTAAGACGGATAAAGAGGACGATGGCACCTGCGGCAAGCCCGGCAATCAGTCCGATCCAATAACCAAACGCCCCAAAGGAGGTATATGTGCCAATGAGATAACCGGCAGGAAGACCGATGACCCAGTAAGAGACAAAAGCAGCAATGAGCGTATAATTCACATCTTTATAGCCGCGCAGAGCCCCTTGAATGGGTGCAGCAATCGCATCTGACAGCTGGAAAAAGATCGCGTAAATCAAAAAGTGCTGTGTCATTTGTAAAACAGCTGATTCAGCTGTATATAAACCAGCGATCTCTGGTCTGAATAGCAAGATGAGGGCGGCCGTACATAATGAGAATAAAACCGCCGTTCCAATGCCGATATAGCTGTAGCTTTGCGCGTCTTTATACCTCTTAGCCCCCGCTTCAAACCCAACAACGATCGTTAACGCCATTGAGATGCTAAGCGGTAAAATATAAAGAATAGAAGCAAAGTTCATCGCTGCTTGGTGACTGGCGATTGTAATGGTATCAAAGTGACCCATTAATAGCGTCACTGCTGCAAAGATACTCGTTTCAAAAAAGATCGCAAACCCGATAGGAAGGCCAATTTTCAGTATTTGCCTTATACGGGAGATATTCATTCGAGGCAGTTTTTGAAACAAACGAAATGAGGCAAATGGTTCTGCTTTAATGACAATACAAATACTCATGATGAAAATCGCCCAATACGTCATTGCAGATGCAAGACCGGCACCCGCACCGCCAAGCTTTGGAAAGCCCAAATTCCCAAAAATAAATACGTAATTTAAAACAAAGTTAATAGGAAGTGCTGTGAGCGTGATGAACATTGTCACACGTGTTTTCCCTAATGCATCAATAAATGACCGTAGCACCGAATAACCAAACAGCGGGAGGATGCCAAAAGCAAGAAAGCTGAGAAAATGCCGGGCAATATCCTCTACAGAGTGCTCGAGTCCAAGTCCTCCTAGTATGTAAGGAACGCTGATCGTACCAATCACAATCACAGCGATACTTAAAAGAAAGGACAAATAGATCGCCTGAAAGACAGCCCGGGGAACATCTTCTTTATGCCCAGCGCCCATCAGCTGAGCCACAATCGGAGTAACGGCCATCAAAATCCCGGCAAGTCCCGTATAAACAGGTGTCCAAATACTAGAACCGATCGCAACACCCGCAAGGTCTTCTGCACTCACTTTTCCAGACATCACCGTATCTAAAAAGGTAATAAGCGAAAGACCTGCTTGGGTAATTAAAATCGGAATCAAAATGGTTAAAAATAGTGTCAGCTTTGCTCGAATGCTATTCGTTTCTCTCATTATAAGTTCCTCTCTGAACAGAAATAACGAGAGGAATTATACCACGCTATGTAAAAAAATCAATTCTCCGTCGGATTATTTTTCTTAGATGGCTTCGTTTTTTTAAACATTTGGGCATAAATAAAAGAAAGACTGACAACACCTAAAATGCTGCAAGCATATTGGATGATTTTCTGAATGGTCATATTAAGCTCACCTCCATACAAATAGAATGTGCACAATTTGCTATTTTATAACAACAAGCGAAAGAAGGAGGGAAAAGGTCAGATGATCCATCGGACGAACGAAGAAGTGATATTTAAAGCCGGGATGAGAACACATTTGATGAACATTACAAAGGATGCAAGTGACATCATTGATTCTCTTGATGAAACAGAGCAGTGTTTACTTTGTGATCTCGAAGCATTGCATGATCAGTTTAATGAAATGCATGCAGAGGCCTCGTCGTTTTATTTACAAGCGTATATGGAAGAATTCACACCAGGATTTGCTCAATTTTCTTTAGCCATTGAGAATTTATCAAAACAAAAGCATGGAGCACTCATTGTGATTCAAAGACGCGATGAGGTTGAGGATTTTATTCAAAAAGGGACAAACCTTCATGCGAAAATTAGCGCTTCCTTAATAGAAAGCATTTTCTACCCGGGAAATCCACTGCATGACGGTGCTCTTTTAGTCAAAGAAAATACACTTGTTTCTGCTGCAAATGTGCTGCCGCTTACATCGAAAAAAGTGAGTCCTTCGCTTGGCACAAGGCACAGGGCAGCGATCGGACTCTCTGGTATGACAGATGCACTTGTTCTTGTCGTATCAGAAGAAACGGGAAAAATGTCGTTTGCGAAAGAAGGCGTGCTTTACCCGCTTACCGTAAAAGATCCGGAAATAAGAAAATAAAAACGAACGCTGCATTCTTCATTCGGAAGGATGCTTTTTTATTTGCGGAGAAAAATCGACCAATTAAGTAAAAAGTCATTTGATACAGAAAAATTTGTCATGTAGAATAGAACTATGAAACTAGCAGTGTGCTTGTTTTGACAAATTTCTAAACGTCAACTTAAAAATTCCTTAAAAAATGTTTATAAATACAACAAACAGCCGATAGAAACGATATGGCTTTGTTTTTTAGCATTTTGAGTTGGCTGCTTTAGCCTATTTGTTATTGCCCAACGTCTTCATGTCGAGTAATATAATAGAAATAAAGATAAAATAGTGCAAGAGAAGCAGAACCATTAAATGCTAAACTCAAAAACTAGTACATACGTCTTAATGGACAAAATCACGAAAGGCGGAGATTCCTCTATGAAGAAAAAAGTAGTAACCGGCCTTACAGTTTCAGCGATCGCTGGCTCAGCTGTGTTTGCTGCACCGGCAGAAGCACAGACGATCAAGGTGAAAAGCGGTGACTCACTTTGGAAGATTGCCGAACAGTACAATACAACTATTTCGGAGCTTCAATCTCTTAATCAATTAAAAACGACAATGATTTTTGCAGGGCAAAGCTTAAAAATTCCTGGTGAAAAAAGCAAGAAATCCAGTTCATCAACAGGGTCAAAAGCAAAGAAATCAAGTGCTTCAACGACTTCCAGCTATACTGTAAAGCTTGGCGATTCTTTATGGCTGATTGCAAAAAATCATAAAATGTCAGTTGCAAGCTTAAAAAGCCTAAACAGCTTAAACAGCGACCTGATTCGTCCTGGTCAAAAGCTAAAGGTATCTGGCAGCACGAAGACGAGCGGAAGCCAGTCATCAAATTCAAACTCATCTTCAAATTCCAGCTCAAGCAACAAGACAACGAACTCAAATAGTTCATCATCTTCAAGTACATACAAGGTTAAATTAGGGGATTCACTTTGGAAAATTGCGAATTCGCTAAATATGTCGATTGGTGAAATCAAAACATTGAACGGACTAAAATCTGATATGATTTATCCGAATCAAGTATTGAAAGTAAAAGGAACGGCTGCATCAAAACCAAGTCAGTCAAAACCTACTACACCAAGCAATTCAAACAGTAACCAGTCTTCTAGCGGGAAAACAACCTCTTATACTGTAAAATCAGGCGATTCGTTATGGAAAATTGCGAATCAATTCAAAGTACAGGTTCAATCAATCCGCACAGCCAACAACTTAAAAAGTGATGTGCTTAGAATTGGACAAGTATTAAAAATTAATGGTGCAGCTTCCGGCTCAACTGGATCGAATGGCTCTACGTCTAACGGTTCAACAAAGCCAGTCGACAATAACAAAAATGATGTACCAATGAATGCAAAGATCACGACAATGATTCAAGAGGGGAAAAAGCTGACAGGCGTTCCTTACAGATGGGGCGGTAATACACCAGCAGGATTTGACTGCAGCGGCTTTGTTTACTATCTTATTAACAAAGTTTCATCTGTATCCAGATTAAGCACAGCTGGCTACTGGAATATGATGACTCCTGTAAGCACACCACAAGTTGGAGATTTTGTTTATTTTACAACGTACAAAGCAGGCCCTTCTCATATGGGACTATACCTTGGCGGAGGAGATTTCCTTCATGCAAGTGACAATGGAGTAGGGATCTCGAACTTAAGCAACCCATATTGGAAAAAAGCCTACTTAGGTGCAAAACGTTTCTTCTAAAAAAAGCCGATTTTCGGCTTTTTTTGTTTGCCAGCTGCTTTGATTGTCCATACTGGTAACAAAAGGGGGCAGTCATAAATGAAAAATTCAGTGTGGATGATCATGATATGTTTGATCTTTACCGCATCAGCATGTCATGCACCGCCGAAAAAAGAAACGACAGAAGAAACAAGCGAAGTTTCAGCACCTAAACAAGCACCCGTCACGACGTCACTCATAAACGAAAGCGGGCAAAAAATAGGAAGCATTGAAATAAGAGAGTCCTCAGAAAATGGGCTGGATCTGCATGTGAAAGCGAAAGGGCTGCCGCCAGGTCCCCACGGTTTTCATATTCATGAAACAGGAATATGTGAAACGCCAGATTTTGAAACGGCAGGAGCTCACTTTAATCCAACCCATAGAGAGCATGGTTTTGACAATCCAAAGGGGCACCATGCTGGAGATATGCCTAATTTAGAGGTAGGGGCAGATGGACAAATTGATGTGGTTGTGAACGTACCAGATGTGACGTTAAAGGGAGGCCAGAATCAATTAATCGATCAAAATGGGCGAAGCTTTATCATTCATGCAGAAGCAGATGATTATTTAAGTAACCCTTCTGGAAACTCAGGGAAACGCATCGCTTGCGGATCGATCACAAAAGAAATGGTAAAATAACAGAAGTCTAACCTTTATGTATTGAGTGCATAAAGGTTTTTTTAGTATACTTGGTGAGGAAAATGATCGAAGAGAGGAATTAATCATACATGTTTAACGAACAATCACTCCCAGAAGAAATTCAAGCAATGGTTGAAGCAAAAGCAAAAGTGCTGGAAGAAGAATTTCGTCCACTTATTGGAACAGGCGGCTATGAATCACAGGATACTTCTATCATTCAAGATGCCATGATTGCATTAGCACTAGGAAAAAACGTTCTTTTAAAGGGGCCGACCGGCTCAGGTAAAACCAAACTAGCAGAAACATTATCCGCTTTCTTTCAGCAGCCGATGCACAGTGTGAACTGCTCGGTTGATCTTGATGCTGAAAGCTTGATTGGCTATAAAACCATTCACAATGATGGTCAGGTGGCTTCGATTGAATTCATTGAAGGACCTGTGACAAAAGCAATGAAAAAGGGCCATCTTTTATATATTGATGAAATCAACATGGCGAAGCCAGAAACACTCCCTATTTTAAATGGTGTACTCGACTACAGAAAAATGATGACAAACCCATTTACAGGTGAGGTTGTTCGAGCAGAAGAAGGCTTTGGCGTCATTGCGGCAATCAATGAAGGATATGTCGGCACAGTACCTCTAAATGAAGCGTTAAAAAACCGTTTTGTTGTCATTGACGTTCCATATATCGGCGGCGGTATCCTGAAAGATGTACTGCAATCTCAATCTGTTTTAAAGGATGAGCGGTTAATTGATCAATTCGTTCAGCTCTCATCAGACCTCATTACACAAGCTCATAACGGACAAGTGAGTGAAGAAGCAGCATCCATCCGCGCACTCCTGGATACTTGTGATCTTGCGCAGTACATCCCGCCGCTTCGTGCCGTTGAACGAGGCATTGTTGAAAAGCTGGAAGATGACCGGGAAAAAGCAGCGGTAAGAAATATCGCTCAAACATTATTCGAGTGAGGTTCTGACTTTTGAAATTCATCAAATTTAATGACAGCAGAATCGATTCATTTTTATTTATGGAATTAACGGATTTAGCCAAAACGTTAGCAAAAAGTGATGATGTCGAGCTTGAATACGGTGTACAGTCCTACTATGAACCGTTTGAAAAGAAAATTTTCATCAGTCATTTTTGGGATGATCGTAAACAAGAAGATATGCTAGCAGGGCTGAAAAGTGATGTGTTCCTTCGTGCAGTAGGCACGGTTTATAGTGATCTTACGGTATTTCAGGAGATCATTCGCTTTGCTCATACATTATCCATTCCTGATGTATGTAAACAATTGTTTATGCTGTTTGAAGATATCCGGATTGAAGAGCGGATTAAACATGACCGCCCAGGAACAAAAAAGGTATTTAAACGAAGAAGAGAGCTGTACCGGCGTCACTTTAAGACACAATTAACGATTAACCAAGAACGAAGTATTTTAACAGATGCACTCTTTTGTGCGATTTATGTGAAGCTGACAGCTGATTCTCCGCTCGAAGAGATTCCGCCTCTTCATGAGCAGATCAACCCGATGATTCCGTTTATTGAGTCAAGTCTTGAACGTGTGTATGATGCGGGTTCAACAGCAGACATCGCAGCTATTGTTAAAGAATTGATGGAAGGCTTCGATGAACTCCTTGAAAAGGATATGCTGAATACGTACTTTTTCTTCCCTGAATTGGACTATGAAAAAGCGGCAAAAGAACCGCTGTTCCATGACTTAAAAAGAAAACCTACATTAAGTGAGGACATTAAAGTCGACCGAGAAAAAGAAGGCGATGAAGACATTCACCAAGAGTATATGGAAGTGTGGCATCGAGAAACCGAAGCGCCATCCAAAAGCTTCCTTCAATTTGATTTAGAGCACGGCGGTAAAAGTGATCTTGGTAAGGATGCGGCAAGAGAAGGTGATGACGGAGATCAGGCACTCGGAACTGTCCAAGGCTCTGCAAAGCAAACACACCGAAAAGATTATTCAAAGCTTGAAGCGCTGGAAGAAGCTGAAGGTGAAGAAAGCGGAGCAGATGGTCATGAGAATGGAAAAGAAAACAAATATGCGTTTCCAGTCATGATTTCACCAGATCCTCCTAAGCCAGAACAAATCGATGCATATAAGCAGCATGCGAAGGAAATTGAGCCTTATCAGAAACGCTTAAAGCAAATGATCCAAAAAACACTTGAACATAAAAAATCATGGCCTAAAACAGACCTTCATGCAGGACGTCTCAGCAAAAAGCTGATTCGCTACTTTACAGAGTCTAACCCGCGTCTTTTCTATAAAAAACAGGCACCGTCTTCTCAGATTGATGCTGTTTTCACCTTATTAGTAGACTGTTCAGCGAGCATGTTTGACAAGATGGATGAGACGAAAAAAGGCATTGTTCTCTTTCATGAAGCGTTAAAATCCGTGCAAGTCCCACATCAAATTGTTGGGTTTTGGGAAGATACAAACGACGCAACAGAAACAAGTCAGCCAAACTACTTCAACACAGTTGTGTCGTTCAAAGATTCTCTATTTGACGCAGGGCCTTCTATTATGTCTCTTGAGCCAGAAGAGGATAACCGGGATGGCTATGCGATCCGCCAAATGACAAAGATGATTTTAAAGCGAAGAGAAGAGCAAAAGTTTCTGATTGTCTTTTCAGACGGAGAGCCAGCTGCGTTCAGCTACGAACAAAATGGGATTGTCGATACACATGAAGCAGTTCTTGAAGCGAGGAAAAAGGGCATTGAGGTGATCAATGTGTTTTTATCCAATTCGCCGATAGAAGAAGCACAGATGAAAACCATTCAAGATATGTATGGCAAGTTCAGCATTTTTGTACCAGATGTCGATACATTGCCAGATGTTTTATATCCATTACTGAAGAAACTGCTGCATAAAAGCATTGGGGCATAAGGTTTTGCCCCTTTCTTCAAATTATTTTTCGGAATGATTTAAATTTTTTGTTTTTCTGTGAATTTTTTATCTTTAATTGAACAAAGAATGTAGAAAGTAATCCAAAACAGTGGTAGAATATTATTGGAAGCGTTTTATTACATAAATTTGGTCATTGTGTTCTGGAAGTTATATCGAGATAGTGTTCAATCACTTGATGATCAAAGTTGGGGGTAGTGTTCAAAATGTTTCAAAATGATGTGAAACAACCGTTGAGTTGGGAAGAATTTCATGGTCCGAACCTCGGCTATGTGCTCGAGCTCTACGATCAGTATGTCCAGGATCCTACTAGTGTTGATGAAGATCTAAGAGGCATATTTGATGAACTTGGTGCACCACCGAGTGAAATGAAGGAGGAAATTGGGAAAAAAGAAAATAGCGTAGTTACTTCTGAACAAATCCAAAAGATAGCATCAGTCGTTAAACTGGCAGAAGACATCAGAACGTATGGCCATTTAAATGCTTCCGTCAATCCTCTTCGCAAAGAAAAGGAATTACAAGAGCTGTTTCCTTTAAAGGAGTACGGTTTAACAGAAGAAGATGTCAAGAATATTCCGATATCTATTATTAGTCCGGATGCACCAAAACACATTTCAAACGGCATAGAAGCCATTAACCATTTGAGAAATACGTATAAACGTACCATTTCATTTGAGTTTGATCACGTGCATGACTTCGAAGAGCGAAACTGGCTCTCAAAATCAATTGAATCTGGTGAACTATTTAAGAAAAAACCAGCAGATAAATTAGTTTCTGTTTTCAAGAGATTAACAGAAGTTGAGCAGTTCGAGCAGTTTCTTCATAAAACATTTGTTGGGCAAAAGCGCTTCTCTATAGAAGGTTTAGACGCACTTGTCCCAGTACTTGATGAAATTATTTCAGAGTCTGTTACACAAGGGACTTCAAATATTAACATTGGAATGGCACACAGAGGCCGTTTAAATGTATTAGCACATGTGTTAGGAAAGCCATATGAGATCATTTTCTCAGAATTCCAGCATGCGCCAAATAAAGAGCTCGTTCCATCAGAAGGCTCTATTGGCATCAGCTACGGATGGACAGGGGATGTTAAGTACCATCTTGGAGCTGACCGTCAAATCAAAGACGAAGATACAAAGAGTGCGAGAGTTACGCTTGCTAATAACCCAAGTCACTTGGAGTTCATTGATCCAATCATTGAAGGAAGCACGCGTGCCGCTCAGGAATCACGTACTCAAAAAGGCTATCCAGTTCAAGACGTTGAAAAAGCGTTAGCCATCTTAATTCATGGGGATGCAGCATTCCCTGGAGAAGGAATTGTGGCAGAAACATTAAATTTAAGCCAACTTGTAGGCTATCAAGTAGGCGGAACCATCCATATTATTGCCAACAATATGATCGGGTTTACAACAGAAAGCAATGAATCCCGCTCGACGAAATATGCAAGTGACCTTGCAAAAGGATTTGAGATTCCTATTGTTCATGTCAATGCAGATGATCCAGAAGCGTGTTTAGCGGCTGTTCAGCTAGCAGTAGAATACCGCAAACGCTTCAAGAAGGATTTCCTTATTGACTTGATTGGTTACCGCAGATACGGTCATAACGAAATGGATGAGCCTTCTACAACTCAGCCAATGCTGTACGATGCGGTCAGAAAGCACAAAACGGTCAAGAATATCTTTGCAGATAAACTTGTCTCAGAAGGTCTTTTGACAAAAGAGCAGCGTGAAGAAATCGAGCAGGCTGTGACAGCAAAAATAGAAGAAGCTTATAAAAAGGTGCCTTCAAAGAAAGAGCATACGATTCAAGAAATCGAACTGCCAGAGCCTGTATCAAACGGCTTCCCAGCAGTGGATACATCAGTAGAATTTGATGTACTCAGAAAGCTGAATGAAGAATTGATCAGCTGGCCGAATGATTTCCAAGTATTTGGTAAGCTGAAGCGGATCCTTGAAAAACGTGCAAAAGTGTTTACAGATGACCGTAAAGTAGAATGGTCACTTGGGGAAGCACTTGCATTTGCATCTATATTAAAAGACGGTACGCCAATTCGAATGACCGGACAGGATTCAGAGCGTGGTACATTTGCTCAAAGAAACCTTGTTCTTCACGACAGTCAAACGGGAGATGAGTTTATTGCTCTTCATGAACTAAGTGATGCGAATGCATCGTTTACAGTTCATAACAGTCCACTGTCAGAAGGCTCAGTCATCGGGTTTGAATATGGTTATAATGTCTATTCTCCTGAAACGTTAGTGATTTGGGAAGCTCAATTCGGAGACTTCGCAAATGCGGCTCAAGTGTATTTCGATCAATTTATCTCAGCTGGCCGTGCAAAATGGGGACAAAAATCAGGTTTAGTCATGCTGCTGCCGCATGGATATGAAGGACAAGGTCCTGAGCATTCAAGTGGAAGAACAGAGCGCTTCCTGCAATCAGCTGCTGAGAATAACTGGACAGTTGCGAACCTGACAAGTGCAGCACAATATTTCCATATTCTTAGAAGACAGGCGAAAATGCTGCTTCGTGAAGAGATTCGTCCGCTTGTCATTATGACACCGAAGAGTCTGCTTCGTAACCCGAACACATTGTCTGAAGTCCAAGAATTAACAGATGGACAGTTCCGTCCAGTTCTTGAACAGCCGGGTCTTGTACATGATCACGAAAAAGTATCGCGTCTCGTGCTATCTAGCGGGAAGGTATCCATTGATATTAGTGATCGTTTTACTCAAATGGAAGAGCCGAAAGATTGGCTTCACGTTGCAAGAGTGGAACAGCTATATCCGTTCCCAGCCAAAGATATTAAAGGAATTTTAACAAAGCTGACAAACTTAGAAGAAATCGTATGGGTGCAAGAAGAACCGCAAAATATGGGAGCTTGGGGATACATTGAGCCATATTTACGTGAAATTGCGCCTGAAAAAGTAAAAGTACGTTACATCGGCCGAAGAAGACGTTCAAGTACGGCTGAGGGTGATCCAACTGTGCATAAAAAAGAACAAGAACGAATTGTATCTGATAGCTTGACTCGCAAAAACTAAGGGGGAAATGAAAAATGGCGGAAATTAAAGTACCTGAATTAGCGGAATCAATCTCGGAAGGAACGATTGCTCAATGGCTAAAGCAGCCGGGCGATTATGTGGAGCAGGGGGAGTACCTGCTGGAACTTGAAACAGATAAAGTCAATGTAGAACTGACTGCTGAAGAATCTGGTGTATTAAAAGAAGTACTGAAAGATTCTGGTGACACTGTACAAGTTGGAGAGGTCATCGGAACGATTGCAGCAGGTGAAGCTGGCGGAAGCGAGTCCGCAGCTCCAGCACCTGAGCAAGCTTCTGCACCAGCTTCGAAAGAAGAACCGGCAGCTGCTCAAAAAGAAGAAGCAGTGAAAGAAGAGCCGAAAGCTGGTAATGGCAGAACCATCGCTTCTCCTGCAGCTAGAAAACTAGCGAGAGAGAAGGGATTAGACTTATCTGAGATTCCAACCGTAGATCCGCTGGGCAGGGTACGAAAGCAGGATGTCGCTTCTTATCAAAAGAATGAAGCACCTGCAAGTGCACCAAAAGCCGCGCCAAAAGCAAATGCTGCGGTGCAAACTGAACAACCAGGAAAGCCTATTGAACGTGAAAGAATGTCACGCCGCAGACAAACAATTGCAAAACGTTTAGTTGAAGTTCAACAAACGGCTGCGATGCTGACGACATTTAATGAAGTCGATATGACAGCTGTGATGGATTTAAGAAAGCGTCGTAAAGATGCCTTCCTAGAACAAAATGATGTCAAGCTTGGCTTCATGTCCTTCTTTACAAAAGCAGTTGTAGCAGCACTGAAGAAGTATCCGCTGCTTAACGCAGAAATTCAAGGTGATGAGCTTGTCTTGAAGAAATTCTATGACATCGGCATCGCTGTTGCTGCAAACGAAGGACTTGTCGTACCGGTTGTCCGTGATGCAGACAGATTGTCATTTGCGGGAATTGAAAAAGAAATTGGTCATCTTGCGAAAAAAGCAAGAGATAACAAATTGTCTCTTAATGAGTTACAAGGTGGATCATTCACGATCACAAACGGCGGAACATTTGGTTCTCTGCTTTCAACTCCGATTTTAAACAGCCCGCAAGTTGGAATTTTAGGGATGCATAAAATTCAGCTTCGTCCGGTGGCGATTGATGAAGAACGTTTTGAGAACCGTCCGATGATGTATTTAGCTCTTTCTTATGACCACCGTATTGTCGATGGTAAAGAAGCAGTTGGATTCCTCGTTACGATTAAAAATCTGCTTGAAGATCCTGAGCAGCTATTACTTGAAGGATAATCTTCAATTATAAAAAGCTAGCACCTGTTAAGGTGCTAGCTTTTTTTCTTTTCACTGTCATGTTGTCCTCGTTTTGACCAATACGTCGCAAGCCAGGAACCAGATAAATTATGCCACACACTAAAAATCGCACTTGGTACGGCTGCGAGCGGTGAGAAGTGTGCTGTTGCTAGCGCTGCACCGAGCCCGGAGTTTTGCATGCCTACTTCGATCGAGATCGCTCTACGAGAAGGGATATCCATTCTGCACCACTTTGCGATCAGGTAACCAAATAAGAGACCAAGTCCATTATGTAATATAACAACGGCAAATATCAGCAATCCAGATTGAAGAATCTGCTCTTTATTTGCACTGACAACCGCTGCAATGATCAACACAATTCCAGCAACAGATACAAGCGGCAATGCTTGAACTGCATAGTTTACTTGTTTTTTGAAAAATACCTTAACGATAACACCTAGGATAATAGGAATTAGCACAACTTGGACAATCGACAAAAATAATGCCTCCGGTGATACAGGTAACCATGATCTTGCAAAAATATAGATAAAGAGAGGCGTTAAAAAGGGAGCAAGAAGGGTCGATATAGTTGTGACCGCTACGGATAATGCCATATTGCCTTTTGCAAGGAAGGTCATGACATTGGATGCTGTACCGCCCGGGCAGCAGCCCACAAGAATAACGCCTACAGCAATTTCAGACGGCAGCCGTAATCCGTAAGCTAATAGAAAGGCGATCAGCGGCATGAGTGTGTACTGCGCCAAAACCCCGATTAACACATAGAGAGGTTTACGAAAAAGCTCCTTAAAATCTTCACCAGATAACGTAAGCCCCATCCCAAACATAATGACACCTAATAAAAAAGGGATATACGGTCCAATCTGAGAAAATACGTCAGGAAAAGTAAATCCAAGACATGCAAAGATAATGACCCAGATTGCAAAGGTTCTTCCTGCAAATTGACTAATGGTTAAAAGAATGTTCATTCATTGCTTCATCTCACTTTCCTCACATATCTTTCCTATTTTAAACGAATTTTCTGAAAAAACAACCCATTCTTTATAAAGGTGTTAATAATAAAATTATGTAAACTAAAAATACCCCATATAAGCATTAGCCTATATGGAGCATCGTTTTAAAAAGGGGTCCATCTCACTTGTTGTGCCTGCTTAAGCCTAGCTTCTGGCTCACGCCAGTCGACTACACTCCACCAACGATCTACGTATTTCGCTTTTTCATTCAGATATTGAAGGTAGTAGGCGTGCTCCCATACATCAAGGGCTAGAAGGGGGATCACGTCCCATTGTGACAAAAATTGATGGCGTTCTGCTTGTAAAATCTCTAATCGCTGAGATCTGGGCGCCCATACGAGAATGGCCCAGCCAACACCCTCTACTTGTTTGGCCGCTGCTGAAAATTGAGATTTAAATGCATCATAGCTGTCAAACGATTGTTCAATGAGACGAAGCATTTGTCCAGTGGGCTTTCGTTTTCCTGAAGGACTCATGGAAAACCAAAAAATACAATGTAAATAGTGCCCCGCACCATTGAAGGCAAGCTCCCGTTCCCAATGCTTAATCATTTTAAAATCATTGGTTCTTCTTGCATTTTTTAATGCAAGCTCAGCTTGGTTCAAACCATCTACATATGATTGATGATGCTTCTGGTGATGCAAATACATAATTTCTTTTGATATAAACGGTTCTAGTGCATCATACCGGTAAGGGAGAGGAGGTAACTTGTGACTTCCAGCTGCTACCTCTCGCATGTCTTCTTGTGGGTTCATGTCCTCAGCAATACGTTCTGCCAGTTCGTACCACTCTTGTTCACTGGAATGTTCATCATCCATTGAGAACCATAAATGGTCTACTTTCTGACGGATGTTGTCATCTTGAATCGCGGGTTGAATGGAGCTAAGCCACTCTTTGAGCTGCAAACGGTACTCTTCCTTATTCATTCTTACGCCTCATTTCTTCTAAAAATGTGGAACAAGCCATCATCGGAAAGACAAATGGGTAGCTATGATAAGTGATGTAAAATTGTTTTGGCAGGCCAATGCCTACTGGATAGTGCAAGGCTTCATTCGTGTGCTGATGATGGATCAAAAATGAGATGGCTTTTAAAATCGTTTTGTCATCGGGCTTCTCATATTGTAAAAGTGCCTCTGCTGCCCAAGCCGTCTGAACCACTGTGCCAAACGGGAGGGGGACATATGTTTTTACCTCTGCACTTTTACATGATTCTCCGAAGCTGCCATCTTCTCGTTGAATCTGCTTTAAAAATCGGCATGCTTTTTGGACAGCAGGATGGGTGGAGGGGATGCCGGCAGCTTTTAGACCTGTTAATGCTGCCCACGTTCCATAAATATAGCAAACACCCCATCTGCCAAACCATGATCCATTTTTCTCTTGATGATTTAGGAGCCATTTGACACATTGGTCTTTTTGCCTGTGAACAGGCGGTGACATGTTTTTCTCTTCAAGACCAATGAGATGAAGCACGCGGCCTGTAATATCGGGAGTCGATGGATCAATTGCTGCATCCTCCGCAGATTCAAGCGGCAGATGTCGAAGCAGGAAGTGATCTTGATTTTTTTCAAAGGCAGAGAACCCGCCATCACGGTTTTGCATGGAAAGAAGCCAATTGAATCCTCGCTTCCACTGAACTGGTGCGTATGTTTTCGGAATGGCTTTTAAGACAATTTGCGTATCATCACAATCAGGGTTATTCGTATTGATATCTGAAAAACCAAAGCCTCCCGGAGCAGCATGCCGGTTATGAATCGCCCAATCTGTTTTCTTCATTTGCTGCCGGTTCAGTAAGTATGAGAAAGATTTTGTGATGACTGGGTCTTCTTGTTTTTTGCCAGCTTTTTGAGAAGCATAACTGACAAGCGCTGTATCCCAAACTGTGGATGTGGAATTTTCTGCATACATTCTGCCCTGACAGTCAGTAACTAGCTTTTTCATGCCTTTGACTGCTTTTAAAATGAGATGATGTCCTGGGGAGTACCCAAGACTCATAAGTGCGTAGACCATAAAAATACTTGCACTTAAATAGCTGTACAGTGTGCCATCTTTTTCGAGGCGGTCAAACATATATCGCTTTGCTGCTTCATATCCGAAAAAGTCCAGCCGGCTGTCGAGTGCTGTATACGATCGCATGTAAGTCAGAAAGTGATGAGTGGAACGTTCTTCTCTTGCCATAAACCAGTCAAATGGATTCTTAGACATGTTTGCATCAAGGTGTGCTAGGCTTGGAAATTTCTCATGAGAAGTATATCGTTTGTTGAGTGCAATCATCATTGGTACAAAGTGAATTCTTGCATATGCACTAAGATGATAGAAGTGAAGCGGAAAGTATGTAGGGATGAGTAAAAAGGAAAGTGGTGCATAGAAGTACGGCCAAGGGTGCATGCCGTTGACGGCGAGCATCCACTTTGTCATAAAGTGAACGTTCTTTAATCCGCCATTTGATCGAATATATTGCGCTGCTTTTTCCATATGAGGCTCATCTTGTTGAAACCTGCCTGAAACGAGCATTCCGCAATAGCCCTGCACAGTGGCTGTTACATGTCCCGTTTGATCATGATACAAAGAAAAAGACCCATCCTCATTTTGCTTTTCGCGTATCGCTTCTGCTAATTGATCAACGAAAGCCTGATCCGTATCGCCGACAGCCTTTAACAGCATAATCAAAAAAGCATTTGTCATCATTGGACCTTCAAAGCAGAAAACAAAGGCGCCATCTTCTCGTTGTCTTCGCTGCATCTCTATGTGCAATTCTTCGATAAATTCGTTTACTTTTAATTTAAAATCTTGCATATGCGGCCATGCTCCTTTCCTTTCATACTATATTCAGGAGCCGGCCTGTCACATGCAAACACAAAAAAGCCGATGACACGGTCACCGGCTTTTTTTACGTCATTAGTCTTGGAGATTAATCCATACACTTTTGACTTCTGTATAGTTGTTAAGGGCATATGATCCCATTTCTCTGCCAAGACCTGATTGCTTATATCCTCCAAACGGGGAGGCGGCATCAAAGACATTATAGCAGTTGACCCAAATCGTTCCTGCTTCAAGACGTGCAGCGATATCATGGGCATGCTTTAAGTTTTCTGTCCAAAGTCCTGCTGCTAATCCATATTCAGACTGGTTGGCACGTTCGACCACTTCATCAATGGAATCGTAAGGAATGGCAGATAAGACAGGTCCAAAGATTTCTTCTTTGGCAATGGTCATTTCATCTTCTACATCTTTAAAAATAGTAGGGGAGACGAAATAGCCAGCCTCATAAGGGCAATCGCCCCCGACAACGGCTGTTGCCCCTTCGGATTTACCTTTTTCAATATAGCCTAACACGCGTTCGTGCTGTTCTTTACTTACAAGAGGTCCAATTTGCGTATCTTGATGAAGACCAGCGCCTTGCTTGAGGGATCCTGCATATTTGGCCATTTGATCGACCACTTCATCATATTGGCTCCGATGAACAAAGACTCTGGAGCCCGCGCAGCATACTTGGCCTTGGTTAAACATGACGCCATTTAAAGCACCTGGAATGGCTTTCTTTAAATCGGCATCAGGTAAAATAATATTCGGTGATTTTCCGCCAAGCTCTAATGTGACCCTCTTAATGGTTTTAGCCGCTTTCTCCATAATTAATTTCCCAACACTTGTTGACCCTGTGAAGGCCAGCTTGTTCACGTCAGGATGATCAGTTAAGGCTTCTCCGGCTGTTTCGCCAAATCCAGGAACGATGTTAATCACGCCTTCTGGGAAGCCGGCTTTGTCCACTAATTCTGCTAAGTAAAGAGCAGAGAGTGGAGTTTGTTCGGCTGGCTTTAAAACGATGGTGCACCCTGTTGCAAGTGCGGCGCCCATTTTCCACATAGCCATGAGCAGAGGGAAGTTCCATGGGATGATTTGTCCTACAACACCAACCGGCTCATGTCGGGTATAATTAAAATATCCTTGACTGACAGGAAGGGTTTGTCCATTCATTTTTGTCGTCCAGCCAGCATAATAGCGCATGTGCTCTATAGCGAGGGGGATATCTGCATTTGTTGTTTCATTAATTGGTTTTCCGTTATCTAAAGTTTCTAGCTGTGCAAGCTCTTCCTGATTTTCTTCCATTAAATCAGCAAGCTTGAACATGAGGCGGGCGCGTTCAGCGGCAGACATGGAGCGCCAAGGACCATGAAAGGCTTTTTTTGCAGCTTTTACTGCCTCATCAATATCTTTTGCACCTGCTTCATAAACATCAATAAGGGTTTCGCCTGTGGCTGGGTTAGGAGTAGCAAAGGTTTTGTTATCGTGACTTGTGACAAACTGACCATTAATGTAGAGTTTTTTCGTCCCTTGGAGAAAAGATTCGAGTTTTGAACTAATTTGAAGTGTTGTAGAGCTCATAAATAAACAAACCTCCTTAAAGATATGGATTGTTTTCTGCGAGTTCTAGGTGGGAAAAGCGGACATGCAACGAAACTTTATACGCACAAAGATGTAAACGTATACAATAATCATATTACACGACATGTTTGAAAGCAATCCATAACACTCATTGCATTTCGCGAAAATTTGGCTACAATAAATGTATAGATGAAAAAAGGAGTTTTTAAATCATGATCCATCAAAACTGGCAAACGGCTCAAACGTTAAAACAAGTAAAATGTGTACATACAAATGCGAAAAAATATATGGTCGATCGGGCATTAACGGTTGGAAGCACATATGAAGTGAAAAATGAAACAGAAGAATTTCTGTTTGTCGTTGACAACACGGGTAAAGTAGGCGGGTATTACAAGGAGTATTTCGAAGATATTTCAGCTGAATGATTTTGAGGACCATCACTCATACTAAGAAAAACAGTAAAGGGTGATGATGATGAAAAAGCAGCAAAATGACGAGCAGAAAAGTCAACATGCTTGGCATGAACATGAGGACGCTGATATGGCAATTACGCTTGAACAGATTTCCGACGTGTATGCCGAGGGAACCATTGATACACCAAAAGACGAATAGTCATTTAAAAACAGTGATTTGCATAATCACTGTTTTTTTATTGGAATGAAGCAGCATTTTTTCTCGAAAAGAACTGAAACTTTTTTCCTGCTTTAACAGTCTAAATAAGTAGAGGAAAGAGCATCGGATCAAAAAGAAAAAGTTAAATGAAATTTAATCTATTCGTAATGGAATAACGACCATTTATAGCGTATTCTATAAGTGAGAATAAAACGTACCCACAGAGCCGTGTGGCCGTTTTGTCATAAAGGAATTTGATGCAGGAAGAGGGGGTTTACGTGGGTATTTTTTCTGTCAGTAAACAAAATGATAAGAAATTCGAATCCTTATTGATTGAAGGGGAAAGAATTGAGGCTGTTTACAGACTGCGTCACGACCAAATTTGCTTTACCAATAAACGACTGATCTTTGGCGATAACCGCGTATTTTCTAAGAAGAAAGTCAGGGTCTCCTTGCCGTATCGATCAATTGAAAGTTTTGCCATACAAGAAGCTGGCGTGTTTGATCAGGACACAGGTATGCTGCTTGTCACAAGCTCAAAAGTATTTGAACTCGACTTTTCCAAAGAGACGGATTTGAGTGATGTGCAAGCCATTTTGACAAAACATCTTTGCTGATCAATCTTGCGATTACATAGATCATATGCACTTTTCTCATTCTTCGTTCTTATTTTTATAGATCGCACATTGCTAAGTCCTTCCCATCTGATGGGAAGGGCTTTTTTCTGCTTAAGTGTTTGAATGATAGCAAAAAAGGATAAAGATGAAACAGATACAGAAAGGAGAATGAACAATGAAAGTGTTAGTTGCAGGAGCAAATGGACATACAGGCAGACTTGTCGTTCGTTATTTAAAAGAAAAAGGACATGAGCCGCTTGCTCTCATTCGAGATGAAAAACAAGCTGATGCACTAAAGGAACTTGGGGCAGCACCTGTCATCGGTGATCTTGAAAAAGATGTGACAGATGCTGTAAAACAAGCAGACGCTGTCATCTTTGCAGCTGGTTCAGGCTCAAAAACAGGTGCAGATAAGACCATTGCGGTCGATCAAGAAGGTGCAAAACGCCTCGTTGATACAGCGAAAAAAGAAAACATCCAGCATTTTGTTATGCTTAGTGCCTATAATGCAGATGATCCGAACCAAGGAAAAGGGCAAGGAAGTATGGAAACTTATTATGAAGCAAAAAGAAAAGCCGATGAGCACTTAAGACAGTCTGGTCTTTCCTATACGATTGTCCGCCCAGGTGCCTTGCTGCATGAGGAGAAGACAGGAAAGATTGAAGCTGCCGAACATATTCCAGATGATCAAAACATCGAGATTTCAAGAGAGGACGTAGCCATTGTTCTTGTGGAGAGCTTAACAGAATCCAATGTGAAAAATAAGTCCTTCGACTTGATGAAAGGCGAAAAATCAGTAGAAGAAGCACTTCGCCATCTGTAAGAAAAGAAAGCTGCTGCCAAAGAGGCGGCGGCTTTTTTGATGTTTTCTTTTCCCTTTCAGCGGGAAGGTAATGAGAAAGGAGTGATTGACCGTGGGCTTAACGAAAGAACAACAAGCTGATTTATACGAAAGATTGATTCAATTAAAAGAAGATGTGAAGGGATCAAAAAAGAAAGAAGAATCGATGCTCGTTGAATCGAGTGAGATTTCAAATGGTGTTGGAAATCATATCGCTGATCATGGGAGCATCTATTTAGACCGCATGACAGAACAAACGCTGGATCAAGTCGATGATCAGCTTGAAGGTGAAATCGATGCAGCACTGAAACGAATGGAAGACGGAACATATGGGATATGTGAGAAAACGGGGAAAGAGATTCCATACGAGCGTTTAAAAGCAGTTCCATATACACGTTATTCAATCGATGCAAAGAAAAATGAAGAAACCACTCAAGATCCAAACGAATTTGACCGTTCATTCTCCGATCAAATGCGCGATTTAACAAATAGAGAAACAATGGATCAGATGCATTCAGATACGTATGAAAGATTAGAGGAAGAGCAAGATGTTGATGTAGATGAGGAAAAATAGGATCATAAGCGAAGGTTAAATTTTTTCAGAATAATTTTTTCTTATGTACACATGAACAAATAACTTGTATACATGAGTATTTCATAGAAAAAAGATCTCTTGAAATTTAATAAACTTTCGTGTAATATAGTTTAAAGGCTGCGATGCGCGTAATGTTAATTAAGTTTTAACCTTTAAGCTGTAATAGGGAGTTTTATATTGAAGCCGGAATGTCATGCCTCCTTAGCGAGGAAGACAGGAACGTTTCTGCAAACACCCACTTTGAGGAGTGGTGGTTTAAAACTTTCTTACTTAGATTACGGCATCCGCAGCTTTTCCTAGGATGATTCAAGCCATTTTCCATTGCGGAAAATGGCTTTTTATTTTGTGAAAAAACGAAATTGCACAGTCTGCCGGAAGAGGCATGAATGTATGTTAAAATAGACAAAACAAAAGACGGAGAGGGAATTGGATGTTAGAACAAGCAGAAGCACTCCTGAAACAATACTTTGGCTTTGACGCATTTAGGCAGGGACAGAAACAAGCCATTGAATCGATTGTAAACAAACAGAAGGATACCGTCTGTATTATGCCGACAGGCGGAGGGAAATCGGTTTGCTACCAGATTCCTGCCCTGATGATGGAAGGAACAACGATCGTTGTATCCCCGCTAATTTCTTTAATGAAAGATCAAGTCGATGCGCTAAATGAAATGGGCATACGATCGTCCTTTTTAAACAGCACACTTTCCGCAGCTGAAATGAATAAGAGGCTGAAAAAATGTGAAGATGGGGAATATCAGCTGCTTTATATCACACCTGAACGTTTACAAAATGAGCGTTTTTTTCAGCTGCTTGATCGGTTAACGATCCCTTTAATTGCAATTGATGAAGCGCACTGTATATCTGAGTGGGGGCATGATTTTAGGCCAAGCTACCGCTTTATTCAAGAATGCTTAAATCAGCTGACAAAAAGGCCAGTGATTGTCGCATTAACTGCTACAGCCACGAAAAAGGTCCACCGAGATATATGTGAACAGCTTGGCATGAATGAAGAAGAAACCATTTTTACTGGGTTTGCTAGAGAAAATTTATCTTTTCAGGTGGTCAAAGGAGAAAATAGTGACCGCTTTATCACACATTATATGAAGAAAAATAAGCTTGAGTCCGGCATTATCTATACTGCTACAAGAAAAGAAGCCGAAAACATTTACAATCGGCTAAAGAAACAAAAGATCAAAGCTGGCATTTATCATGGCGGGTTAGATGACAATGTAAGAGAAGAGCAGCAAAACCTGTTTTTAAATGATGACATCCAGGTTATGGTCGCTACATCTGCATTTGGCATGGGAATTAATAAATCAAATGTCCGTTTTGTGATTCATCACCAAATTCCAAGGGATATTGAAAGCTACTATCAAGAAGCTGGACGCGCCGGCAGAGACGGGCTCCAAAGTGAATGCATTTTACTGTTCTCGCCGCAGGGCGTACGAATGCAGCGATTCCTCATTGAACAGTCAACAGAAGATGAAGTGCGCTATCAGCATGAACTGCTTAAACTAAGACAAATGGTCGATTACTGTCACACTGAGCAATGTCTGCAGCAATTTGTGATGGACTACTTTGATCAATCAGCAAGTACCCCTTGCCAAAAATGCAGCAATTGCCTTGATGAAAGAGAGCGTGAAGAGGTCACTCGAGAAGCGCAAATGGTTTTATCGTGTACGGTTAGAATGAACGAGCGGTTTGGAAAAATGATGATTGCTCAAGTACTGGCAGGCTCTAAAAATAAAAAAGTGCTTGACCTCGGTTTCGACCGTCTTCCTACATACGCTTTAATGAAGCAGCAATCAGCCCAGCAAATCAGTGATTTCATCGAATTTTTAATTACAGAAGAGTATTTGCACATGTCTGAAGGAGCTTATCCAACATTAAAAGTGACACATAAAGGAAAGAAAGTGTTAGTCGGGCAAGAGGCTGTGTATAAAAAACAGGCAGTGAAAAGAGAGGCGATTCAAGAAAACGATGCATTATTTGAGCAGCTGAGAGCGGTGAGAATGAAGCTGGCGAGAGAGCAGGGCGTTCCGCCATTTGTTGTATTTTCTGATCAAACCTTGAAGGAAATGTCAGCCGTTCAGCCTAAAACAGAAGAAGAACTTCTCCATATTAAGGGAATAGGCGTTCAAAAAAGAGAGAAATACGGGGATGTTTTTTTAGAAGAAATCCGTTTATTTATAGAAAAAGAAAAAAATAAAGAGGTTGAAGAAGAAAAATAAATTTTTTTCGCTGCGTTTGGACACGTTTTCAACAGGAGGTTTCTGATCCTTTCAAAACCTTGATATGGCGGGTAATCGAGCTGTTTTGTGGTCTGATTTACCAATGGAGAGAGATGTTTCATGTAAAGGAACTGTAATCTAAAACATATCGTTTTGTTATTGAATTGACATTTACATATGTTACGATAGCACTCGTTAGCCGCCATAAAAAGCTAACAAGGGAGGATTTACTTTATGAAGAAGACTATTATGTCCTTGGTTGCTGTTGCAGCAATCTCTACAACAGCATTTGGAGCACAGCAAGCTTCTGCAAAGGAAATCACTGTGAAGAAAGGTGATACACTTTGGGGAATCTCTCAAAAAAATGATGTGTCTCTAAAGGACCTAAAGGGTTGGAACAATTTATCAACAGACATGATTTATGTAGGTGATAAATTGACAATCTCTTCAAAAGAGAAAACTCAGGAGCAGTATAAAGTCCAGAAGGGGGACAGCCTCTGGAAAATCGCTCAAAAATTCAATGTGTCAATTAGCGATATTAAGTCTTGGAATAACTTAAACTCAGATATAATTATGATTGGTTCAACACTAAGTGTTGCTGGTCAAAGCTCAGCTCCGGTAAGCTCAGAGCCTGTACAAAAACAGGAGCCTGTCCAAAAAGAGCAAACAACACAAAAAGCTGCTCCTAAACAGGAAGCACCGAAAAAAGCTGCTCCTAAACAGGAAACAGCTAAAGCAGAATCATCTTCTGCTAGTCAAAGTGTACAAAAAGAAATGACTGTAACGGCTACTGCTTATACAGCAAATGATGGTGGCATCTCAGGTATCACTGCAACAGGGGTAAACTTAAACAAAAACCCAAATGCGAAAGTGATTGCAGTAGATCCTAATGTCATTCCATTAGGAAGTAAGGTTTATGTTGAAGGCTACGGTGAAGCCATCGCAGCAGATACTGGCGGCGCAATTAAAGGTAACAAAATTGATGTTCATGTACCAAGCAAATCCCAAGCAAAAAATTGGGGCGTAAAATCAGTCAAAGTAAAAGTACTTAACTAGTAACTTATTGTTTTTTTGGAAGAAAGCATCAGGTGGCGGCCTGATGCTTTTATTGTACCCTTTTTTTGGTCAAAAAAACACACATTTTTCAGAAAAATTTGCATTTTCGACAAAAACCAGCGTATATTCCATCATACACACTGGTTTTTTGTCGTTAGCTGTCCACCCAATAAATTTCTCCGCTTTGTTCTTTCCAATTGATTTGGACATCAAATTGATGCTTTTCATAAAAATGAATCAAGCGGTCCACATGATTCCAATCTCTTTTGACGAGGTCACCTGTGATGACTGGGATGTTCTGCTCTCTTGCGATTTCTTTTAAATGCTTCATACAGATTGAGCCGTACCCATTATCGGGAGGGCCTTTTATATCAGCAATATGAATCTTTCCTTCTTCAGGATATTCCGCAATTAAGGAAAAATCAGATTGTCCGCGAAAAGCTTTTTCACAATCAGTCAGCATGATTTTACATGTATCAGCATTTTCAATGGCAGAGACAATCATCCATTCATCTTCTTTCGCCTGATCAATGCCAATGATCTTTGCCTTTTTCGAAATATCTTTCATATTTTCTTGCATTCGATACATTTGGAACTGCAATTGCTGTAATTCTTGCTCTAACGCCTTCACATCTTTGGGTGTTTCCTGTAAGATTGACAAGTCCATTACTCCTTTCATATAAGAAATGATAAAAATCACATAAATTCCAATTTTAAAGGAAGTGGATGAATCTTTCAACCCGTTAAAACGCCAGTAATCGGCAAGTTTGTCTAAAATTCGACGAAGACAGCGAATTCATTGACTTTATAGAGAAAGTTAAATAACATACTCTTAGTCGGAACTAATAAAGAGAGGTTTTCAAACATGAACGAACAGAATCAAAAACCGAAAAATTTCACCGGCATTGTTGTCATTTTAACAATTGCCATAAACGGATTAATCGCTTTATTATTTTTAATGCCAAAAACAGATAAATTTAGTCATCTGGATATTACATTTCTGCCGTTACTGAATGCCGTGATGAACAGCTTTACGTTTATCTTCTTACTTTCAGCACTCATTATGATTAAACAAAAGAACATTAAAGCACATAGACGATTTATCTTTGCTGCATTTTCAACAACACTTGTCTTTTTAATTTCCTATGTGACATATCATTCAATGGCAGCTGATACACACTTCGGAGGAGAAGGGATCATCCGTCCGATTTACTTCTTTATTTTGATTACACATATTGTACTCTCAGCTATTATTGTACCGCTTGCACTGATTACACTATTTAGAGGCGCACAGATGCAGGTCGAGCGTCACCGTAAAATTGCCCGCTGGACGATGCCGCTTTGGCTCTATGTTAGTCTCACTGGCGTCATTGTCTATATCATGATTTCTCCATATTACAGCTAACGTATGTCCAACTGGACATACGTTCTTTTATTTACAAGATGAAGTGCTTTGGATAGAATGGAAATTGGGTATCCGACTAGCACGGTATCTTCCCATCTATAGATTCACATCATTTTTGGCCGTTTGCTCGTTTGGAGATCAACAATTGGACGAAACGGGGGTTATATGATGACTGAACAATTGCAGTATAAACCGGGGCTTGAAGACATTGTGGCAAGCGAAACATCCATATCATACTTAGATGTGGAGCAAGAGGAAATTGTGATTCGCGGGTACGACCTCATTGAGCTGGCACAAAACAAGACATATTTAGAAACAGCCTATCTGCTTATTTATGGAAGATTACCAGATCAGATGGAATATCACCAATTTCAGCAAGATATATCCTCACAAACGAGCTTACATCCAACCATTCAAACCATATTAACGAATCTGCCAAAAACCACTCACCCTATGGATGCGATGAGAACGTGCTTATCTGCTCTTGCAGGGTATGATGACGCATTACATGATCGATCTGAAGCGTGCCAAGTAAGGCGTGCAGTTCGATTACTAGGCCAGCTGCCGGCCATTGTTGCTGGAAGCTATTATATTCTCACAAAAGACGCCGCTATTTCTCCAGATCAGACCAAATCCTACACTGAAAACTTTTTATCCATGCTAACAGGACGCACCCCGGAACAAGACGAAATTACCGCTTTTGACCAAACACTCACATTATATAGCGAACATGAGCTGCCGAATTCAACGTTTGCGGCTAGAGTGATTGCATCCACGCATTCTGACATGTATGGTGCTTTTACTGGAGCGATCTCTTCATTAAAAGGTGACCTCCACGGAGGTGCAAATGAAGCTGTCATGCACATGCTTCTTGAAGGAAAAACAACAGAAGGATTCCTTGCGCTCATTGAACGAAAATTAGCCGCAAAAGAAAAAATGATGGGCTTTGGCCACAGGGTATACATGAGAAAAATGGACCCGCGAGCCGCTCTTTTAAAACGTTCATTGAAAACGCTTACGGAATCAAAGGGAGATACAACACTATATGACATGTGTGTAGCAGGAGAGGCATACATGAAAGAGCAGAAAAACCTTTATCCAAATCTTGATTATTATGCTGCACCTATTTATTACGTGCTCGGAATCCCCATTTCACTTTATACACCCATTTTCTTTGCTGCAAGAGCTAGCGGATTAGCCGCACATGTGATTGAACAGCATTTGCATAATCGCATTTTTAGACCGAGAGTCCGGTATCTAGGGCCAAGAGGATTAAAGGTTTCAAATGATGATGGAAAAACGGGGGAATGAACATGAACAAAACAGCAGTCGCCAATCAAACAGATCAGCTATTAGAAGAAATCGCTGCCTATGCAGTAGACGGAGAAATTACGAGCAAAGAGGCCATTGAAACCGCGCGGTATGTGCTCATAGACACGCTCGGGTGCGGAATGCTGGCGCTCAATTTTCCAGAATGTACGAAGCACCTTGGACCCATCGTACCTGGAACAGTCGTGCCTAACGGAGCAAGAGTTCCAGGCACTTCGTTTGTGCTAGATCCCGTTCAAGCGGCTTTTGATATTGGCTGTATGATCCGCTGGTTAGATTATAATGACACGTGGCTTGCACAGGAGTGGGGTCATCCGTCAGATAACTTAGGCGGAATATTAGCTGTAAGTGATTATATCAGCAGAACACGCCTTGCAAACGGAGAAGAGCCGCTAACGATGAATGATGTACTGCATGCAATCGTCAAGGCACATGAAATTCAAGGTGTCCTTGCTTTAGAAAATTGTCTAAATCGAAATGGATTGGACCATGTTTTATTTGTCAAAGTGGCAACAAGTGCAGTTGTGTGTGCAATGCTTGGCGGAACAAAGGAAGAGGTCCAGCATGTTTTATCACAAGCGTTTGTTGATAATTCCCCGCTTAGGACGTATCGCCACGCCCCAAACACAGGATCGAGGAAATCATGGGCAGCGGGGGACGCAACAAGCCGCGGAGTGAGGCTGGCAATGATGACACGTAAAGGGGAAATGGGTTATCAAACGCCCCTCAGTGCAGAGAAGTGGGGCTTTGAAGATGTTCTTATGAAAGGAAAACCACTTACGCTCGCCCAGCCCCTTGGATCATACGTCATAGAAAATGTTCTTTTCAAAATTGCTTATCCTGCTGAGTTTCATGCACAGACAGCTGCAGAGGCGGCTGTGATGCTGCATGACGCTGTAAAAGATCGTTTAGATGAAATTGACCGGGTAGAGATTACGACACATGAGTCAGCAATTCGGATTATTGATAAGAAAGGGCCGCTTTATAATCCGGCAGACCGTGATCATTGCTTGCAGTATATTACAGCCATTGGACTGATCTATGGTGAACTAACAGCTGACCATTATGAAGAAGAAACGGCGCAAAATCCAGCCATTGATCGTCTTCGTGATCGAATGATTGTGAAAGAGGATAAACGTTACACAGAGGATTATTTAGATCCGAAAAAGAGATCGATTGCAAACTGTGTACAAATTTTCTTTAAAGACGGGACGATGACAGACCGAATTGAAATTGAATACCCGCTTGGTCATCGCAGAAGAAGACAGGAAGGCATTCCGCTGCTTGAAAAGAAATGGGTCTATCATTTAAAGACAAGATTTCCACAAAAACAAGTGGATCAAATTGTGTCACTCTGCCAAAATCCAAATCAATTAAAAACAACAACAGTACCAGCATTTATGGACTTATTCGTCATATAAGGGGGAGCTAGCGTGTGGATCGTGAATGAAGAAAGAAGTCAGGCTGATTTAGCCGCAGCCTTTAAAGAACAAATGAACAAATCAGCTTTATTTCAAATTCCAGGCGTTCACGATGGAATGTCTGCGCTCTATGCGAAAAAAATGGGCTTTCAAGGGCTCTATTTATCAGGTGCCGCTTTTTGTGCCAGCAAAGGACTGCCTGATCTCGGCATGATCCATTCAACAGAAATGGCAGAAAAAGCGAAGGAGATCATTCGAGCTTCCCAGCTGCCGCTTTTGGTCGATATGGACACAGGTTATGGCGGTGTTTTAAATGCAGCAAGAGCGGCAAAAGAAATGGTTGAGAGCAAAGTGGCAGCTGTTCAAATTGAAGATCAGCAAATGCCGAAAAAATGCGGGCATTTAAACGGGAAATCACTCGTTCCAGTAGAAGAAATGGTCGCAAAAATCAAAGCCATCAAACAAGCGGCACCAACGCTTTTGGTGATTGCAAGAACCGATGCAAAGTCCGTAAATGGGATGGAGGATGTCATCCGCCGGGCCAATCTTTACGTAGAAGCAGGAGCTGACGCTATTTTTCCTGAGGCACTCATTACAGCGGAGGACTTCACGCATGCGTCAAGTAATATTAAAGGTCCGCTCCTTGCAAACATGACGGAGTTTGGCAAGACGCCTTATTATCATGCAGACGAATTTTCTGTATTTGGCTTTCAAATGGTCATTTACCCTGTGTCATCACTTAGAGTTGCTGCAAAAGCGTATGAGCGTTTATTTACAGAAATCATGGAAAAGGGAACGCAGCAGGGGATACTTGGGGATATGCAAACGAGAAAAGAGCTGTATGAAACGATTCATTATGATGAATATGAGGAAATGGATCAGCATTTAGCAAAAACAATCCTCCCGGAAATTGGGAAAGAACAGCGATAAAATGAAAAGCACTTCCTTTACGGAAGTGCTTCAGCGTGTAGACAAACCCTCGCATTCGTTGTCAGTCCTGCGCGCTGGTGCTCACGAATGTCAAATTCGCTCCGCGCCAGTGCTCGTCCTTCCTAGGGCTGCAAAGGTTTTCTATCACGCTGAAAAAAGACAAAGTGCTAAAATAAAGATTATTTTAGCACTTTGACAACAATCTGAAACACTTCCTTGACGGAAATGCTTTTTTACGATGATGGTGTGGATGAAGAAGCCAATTTCATCTTTTCTTCAATTGTTTTCGTTTTTTCTTTTACTTTTTCAGCGTAAGTGAAGTCACCGTAGCAATACGGATAGCGGAAGTTATCTTTGTTGCCGCCGCACGTATAGACCTTGGGGTTTCGTTTCACTTGCTTTTTGGAGTATTGCTTTGCCAGTTTCTCGGAATGTTTTCCCCCGTTTTTTGCAACAAAATCAATATAGCCGATTCCCATGTTATAGCTTTGAATAATGGTTTCCAAATCAACGCCTTTTTTCTTCCCATGCTTGTACATAGTCGAAAAATGATGGACTCCTTGTTTAATGCTTTTCTGAGGGTCATTGATTTCATTTCGTTTCAAACCAAGAGATTCAGAGGCCTGCATTGGATCTCCGCCTCTGCCTTTTGATTCTTGATACATCATACCGAGGATTAACCCGGTATACTGATCTAAATCTTGATCTCTTAACTCTGTTTCTACAAGCGGTTTGTAATCATCCAATCTCGACAAAACAATTGATTCCGTATCAATCGGCAGCTTTTTTAACTCCTTTTGATTAAAGGAGATGGCAATGGCTGCTAATACGAAAACAAAGAGAAAAATCGTGAAACAGCCTGAAATGGCAAAACATCCTGTTTTTTTCTTTTTCAAGGTCAGTTCACCCCTGTTTTGCCCCGCTTTTAAAAGGGAAGTACAGCCTTTTTATTATGCCATATCCTGTGCAGGATACCAAGTGAAAACCTTATAATCAATCATATCCAAACGTAAATTCAGGTCGTGTTTTCAGCCTGAAGCAGAAATAAACAAAACCGATAATCAGCCACATCATGCCAATGATTAATGCATTTGTGCTGATGCTCGTTAACAGCCAAAGACAAAACGCCGTCCCGCATAGAGGGATCACTGCATATCTCAATGTATTCAGCACACCTCTTTGTTTTTGTCTGACGAAAAAGTACGCAAAAACAGACAAATTCACAAAGGTAAATCCAATTAACGCGCCGAAGCTGATAAAGGAATAAATGACTTCAAGTTCGCCAACGACTGCGGTTAAGGAGAAAGCTCCGATTAATAAAATATTAAAAACAGGGGTTTTTAATCTCGGATGAATATACCCGAAGAAACGCTTCGGTAACGATTGATCTCTTCCCATTGCATATAAAAGCCTTGCTGCACTCGCATGTGACGATAAGGAGGAAGAAATGACAGCCACCATTGTGCCTGCTAAAAAGAACGAGTGGAGAAATGCGCCGCCCACAAATTCTGCAATTTCAAGTGAGGCTGCATCAGGATGCTTGAACTGCTGAAAATTTGGAAACACCTGCTGCAAAAAATAAGACGTCAAAGTAAACAGTACGCCTCCAATCGCAACTGTTAAGAAAATGGCAAGCGGAATGGTCTTTTTTGGTTTAATGGTTTCCTCAGACATCGTCGAAATGGCATCAAATCCTAGAAAGGAGAAACATAAAATGGTCGCTCCTGAAAAAATAAGCGCTGGATCTAAGCTCGCTGAATAAAAAGGCCGGGCTGACAATAACGCTCCACTGCCAGTGTTTTGTGTGAGCCCATAAATAACAAACCCAACAAAGGTGACGGCGACAATGACCTGAAACGTCACAAATAGCGCCGTAATGTTGGCTGTAAGCCGTATACCGATGACATTGACAGTCGTTATGGCGATAGCAAGTATGATGATCCAAATGTAATGAGGTACATCAGGAAAGGCTGCGGTTAAATAAGCACTACCAATCGCAAAATTCACCATAGGCAGAAATAAATAATCCAGTAAAAGTGTCCAGCCCACAAGGAAGCCGACATGAGGATGAATACTTTTTTGCGCATATGTATAAGCAGATCCTGCTTTTGGAAAAGCCTTCACCATATTCCCATAGCTAAGCGCTGTCAATAGTAATGCAAGTAACGTAAATATATAAGCTGCAGCGACGTGTCCTTTCGTCAGCTGAGCAACAATGCCGTATGAATCAAATACGACAAGTGGATCCATATAAGCAAGCCCGATCACAACAAGTGGAAAGACAGTCAGGCTGCGTTTTAGTCTTGGCTCTTCAGTCAATTTGCCTATCAGCTCCTCTAAAAAAATGAATAAATAATGCTCATTTTAAAAAGAATGCTACCAAGTGTCAATGCTATTTGAATAAATCTTTTTTCTAAAGTGTGCCCGCTTTGCACGCCGGACGTTTTAGTATATGATGATACATAGAATAAGTCGTGATTTGACTAACAAGAAAGGTGAAGCGAAATGAAGGAAGAACTGAATACAAATCAAGAACAGGAACGGATGGAGCTGGATGAAGAAAGTTTATTTCTTGTCTCCCAAACGTTTAAAGCCTTATCTGATCCGACACGTATTCGTATTCTGCACCTGCTGTCTCAAGGTGAATACTCGGTAAATGATATCGCAGAAACACTGAATCTCATGCAATCAACTGTTTCTCATCAGCTGCGTTTTTTAAAAAACCTTCGTCTCGTGAAATCTAGACGAGCAGGGACATCGATTTTTTACAGCCCTGAAGATCAGCATGTGATGGAAGTGCTTGAACAAATGATTCATCATGCACAGCATGACTAATAAAAACCTTCCTACTCAAATAGGAAGGTTTTTACGCATGATGCGTATGTGCTGTTCGTTTACCTGCTTTCATCATTTGATAAGAAAAAACAACATAGTAAGCAGCTAACAGAAAAAAGCTGAGCATGGTCAGGGCATCATCACTCACAATATGCTGATACAGTTCAACGACACCAATTTTTGTGAGCGAATGGTTCGTCAGCTCACCCAGCTTAAAACTAAGTCTAGATAAAAATAAGCATAAAATGAAGCTTTCAATCCATTTACTCGTTTTCACATAAAGACGGCCACTTTCTTCTTTCATGCGGATCGTCTCGTAAGCATGAATGGCCAGACTGCTTCCAAAGAGCATACCAATAGCGGCGTAGATGAAAATGCTGTGATTTTGCCAGCCTTCTAATAAGAGAATAAGGGCAGTGAGTCCAAATACATACATTCTCATCAAAAGACTGATCGGGCGCACAAGCTGATAGCGTCTCATTCGATTCATTCGAAAAATGACGCAGATCAGCATAATGCTCCCAATGATGAATAACTGCCACACGTGATGTGTCATGATGCAACCTCCTCCTGCATGTGCAGGGATGTAAACGATGCTGGCTGTTCCTTATCTTTACCATTCTTTCTTTTTTTATCAAATCAAAACCTACATTTATGAAAAAGAGGAAAAGTCATGAAAATTGATCGTATTTTGTCTATTGTGATGCTGCTCATTAGTAAGAAGCAAGTACAAGCGAAGGACCTCGCTGAACTTCACGAAGTGAGTGTGAGGACGATTTATCGCGATATTGAGACCATCAATCAAGCCGGGATTCCTGTTGTGACAACACAAGGAGCAGGCGGGGGCATTTCGCTTGTTGACGACTATCGTTTAGAGAAAAAATTATTTACCGATGATGACATTGAGCTTATTTTAACTGCCCTTGAAAGCATGACGAGTGCATACTCCTTTAAAGAAAGCGAACATGTGCTGAAAAAAATCAAATCTCTCATTCCGCCAAATATTGATGAAAGCGAGAAACAGCACCATGTCTTTATTGATTTAAGCTCATGGGGGAAAGACAGCCAGGCAGAGAAGAAACTCCAGCTGATCCATACAGCTGCCTCCGCGCAACAATACATTCAGTTTACCTATCGCAATGCGAAAGGTGAAACACTTCCACGGAAAGTGGAGCCTTATACGCTTGTCTTAAAAGGAAGGCATTGGTATTTGTATGCGTTTTGTTGTGTGAAAAATGCTTTTCGTCTGTTCAAGCTGACCAGAATGACAGACCTCATCACCATTTCAGCATATTTCAGGCCGAAAAGAATCAAAAATGAAGAGAAGCCTTGGAATGACTCTTGGCATGAAGAACCTTCAGTCACAACCCTCACGCTTAGGTTAACGGAAGCATCAGTTGGTAAAGTGAAGGAATGGGTGGATGAGAACGAATTGATCGTATGTTCAGACGGAACCTATCTGGCAGCATTGACCGTGCCGCAAGATGATTGGCTGCACAGTTTCCTATTCCATTTAGGACCGGACGCCGACATTCTTTCACCGCAGCACATCAAGGAAGCATTTGATCTCCAATTAAAACAATTTATGAAGCGAATAGAAACTTGACACACTGTTGTCAGGTTTCTTTTTATATGATGGGAGAAAAGGAGATGAGAATGTATGTACGATATCGTCACATTAGAGAAACAATGGGTCAAAGGGTTGTCTGTTCGAACAACAAATGAAATAGAGAAAACAAAAGAGCGTAAGATTGCACCGCTTTGGCAGGATTTTTTTGCGCAGCAGCTACATGGGGGACAAGCTCCAGTCATAGGGCTGTATTCAGATTATGAAAAAGATGAACATGGTTCTTATTTATTTACAGCTGGAGAGTTCGCGGATCAGCAGATCGAACATGTAAAAGAGATTCCTGCGTCCACCTACGCAAGATTTCAAACGAGAAAAGGACCGATTGAAGAGGTCGTGCTTGAAACATGGCACAAGATTTGGACGTGGGATCAGCGTCAATACCGCACTTATACAGGTGATTTTGAATGGTATGATGAAAGATCTATTGATCCAAAAGAAGCGCAAATTGATATTTACATTGCGGTTGATGAAAAAATGATTGCTAAAACTAATGCTATTAGTTAATATAAAACTAACGATATTAGTTTTAGGAGGGCAATCATGAGATTAACAACTTTTGACCGTCTGCACCAGCTTACATTGATGCCGCGATTATTTCCGGTAAATTGCTATGTCTTTGAGGAAGAGGAAGGACTCATCTTAATTGATGCTGCTTTAAAAATGGCGGCGAACTCGATCATCGAATTTGCCCGTAAAAAGAACAAACCAATTCATAAGATTATTCTCACTCATAGCCATATGGATCATATCGGCGCATTAGATGAGGTGAAGAAGGCTTTTCCAGAGGCAGTTGTCTATTTATCAAAACGTGATGCACGCCTTTTTGAAGGTGACTTTTCCTTGCTCCCTGATGAACCTCAGCAAAAAATTAAAGGCAGTTTTATGAAAAATATTCACACAAAACCAGATGTGCTTGTTGAAGAAGGAGATGAGATTGGGCCGCTCAAAGTGATTGCAACACCAGGGCATACACCTGGCAGCATTTCTTTATACGATGAAAGGTCAGGAGTTGTCATTGCAGGGGATGCACTTGTGACAAAAGGCGGCTTATCAGTAACGGGTGAGTTTCGGTGGAGCTTCCCGTTCCCGGCTTTTGCCACATGGGATGCAGAAACCGCACTAAAAAGCGCTGAAAAGTTACTGACATTGCGCATATCCTGTCTTGCTGCAGGACATGGTGACCTTATCATAGAGCCTCATGAAAAGCTTCAAGCTGCCGTTAAAAAAAGACAGCACCAGCTAAAAAAAGGAGGGCAGTAAACCGTGTCTCCAAGAATGGGAATTACACAAGAAAAAATTATGGATACAGCGGCTGCATTTGTTGATGAAGAGGGCTTCTCCGCTTTGACTATTGCTACATTGTCTAAAAGACTGAATATCAGGCCGCCTTCTCTTTATAATCATGTATCCGGCCTTCATGAGATTCAGGCAGCACTCGCAGTAAAAGGGCTCTCCATGCTTTGTGAGGAAGGGATGCAAGTCACAGAGGGGCTGGAAAAAGGAGAAGCTGTTTTAGCCTTTGCCAGACAATATGTGCACTTTGTCCGAGAACACCCAGGTCTTTATGAAGCTGCCTTTTCACATATGAACGAAAAAGAAGTACGTATTGCAGCAGAGCGCCTTGTTCAGTTTGTCCAAACCATCATGTCACGCTTTGGTGTAAAGGAAGAGGAAATGACACATGTCGTCAGAGGACTGAGAAGCTTACTGCACGGCTTCGGTGATATTTCTAATAAAAAGGGATTCCAACGAAAAGAACAGCTTGAAGAAAGTGTGAGTTATGCAGTTCGGCTCTATATCACAGGTGTATTGCAAAAAGAAGATCTGTCTATTTGACAGGTCTTTTTTTTTACAGTGAACCGATATCATAGAGAAGCATCCTTCTGGAACCATTTTTTTGAGAGAAAACGAATAAAGATTTGACAGTTTTGTGAAACATGGTATGCTTATTATGTGAAATAATTCACATAGAGGAGTAGAGGCAGATGAAAAGAAAGCCTGTTTATGTGGAAACAACCATTCATGCACCTTTAGAGAAAGTATGGGAATATACGCAAAATCCAAAGCTTCATGAACAGTGGGATTTGCGTTTTTCAACCATTTCATTAAATGGACCTCAAGATGAACAGCCCCAAACCTTTTTGTATGAAAAGCATCTTGGATTTGGTGTAAGTGTCACAGGGACAGGAGCATATCGAACTAGAATGATGGATGAACGAAATGAAAGGTCATCCTCACTTAAATTCAAATCGTCACACCCGTTGTCTTTTATCAAAGAAGGCGGCGGCTATTGGAAATATGTGAAAACGAATGATCATATTGTGTTTCAAACGCAATTTGATTATGAACCGAAAGAAGGAAAAGGATGGGCGTGGGCAGATCGATTACTTTTTCGCCCGATGATGGGGCTTATGACGGCCTTTAGTTTTGGCGCACTAAAGACGTGGCTTGAAAAGGGTACGCACCCTCGGTTGTTACTGGAGAGAACACTTGCCCATTATGGAATTTGTTTGCTGTTTGCCATCGTCTGGCTATGCCAAGCGGTTATCCCTTTTTCACATTCTGCTTTTGATCATAGCACCGGATTTCGGTTGTTTTATGCCCTTATAGGCGTATCATGGCTGATACCTAAGCTATCAAAGAAATATTTGTTCATTCTTCAAAGTGTGTTTCTGCTGCTGATGCTTTGTATCGGGATCCTATCCCCCCAAACGACACTCCATGAGCCGCTTGTGATGAGTGCATTTTTGATCCTATCCATTGCAGGAATGATTAATTTAAAAGATTGTATAGACGTATTCTCGATCAAACGAAAAAGGGGAGGTAGACATGGTCGTTCATCGTCATCAAGTAAAGGATTACGATAAGCTTCATCCAAAATTAAAAGAGAGATACAACCGTGCGTTTACCGCTGAAGGCACTATGGAGGAAATAGGCGGCGGAACGAGGCTCATTCGATTTTTCTTCAAAATTGGTCCACTCTTTCGCTGTTTTTTCCCTGAGAGAGGAAAAAACATTCCCTTCCGAATTGTCAATAAACCCTTTATGACAAATAAGGGAGAGGAAGGCATGCACTGGTTCCGTACGTTTTATTTCCCAAAGAAGGAACGTCACTTTGATGCAGATATGATCATTGATCAGAAGAGTCATAAAGTACTAGACTATTTTGGAAAGCCTAGACTTCTTATGTCAGAGCTTCATTTTACAGTAACAAAGCATGGGTTCCTTCACATTCAATCCGGCCGGCAGAAGCTGTTGATGTTAGGACGTGAGTGGCCGCTGCCTTCATGGCTTTACGGTGTGTCAGATGTCACAGAAGGCTACGACGAGCACGCGGGTGATTATACCATTGATGTGCATGTGAAAAATCGACTGTTTGGGACCCTTTTTACATATAAAGGCCGGTTTACTGAAAGGGTGATGTCTCATGATGAATAAATGGCATTTGATATCAAGCTTCCTCTTTATGTGCTGGTTTATCGCCACCCGTTTAATGACAGGTCCGTTAGCAGAGTTGTTTTTACTGATAGCGATTCTGTTTTTCCTTCCTGCAGTTTTAGCCTTTTTTGTGAAGGAAGAGAGGGAGAGTAAGCCGTGGATACTGCTCGGCTTTTTAATGAAAGCCTTTCCATTAGCTGCTCTTTGTGCAACGGCTGCATTCATCTATCATTCTGCCTTGTTTGCATCGGGATGGTTTTTGTATACGATTCTTTTGGCGTTATATGGCTGTACTCGTTTGCTGAAAAGGGGAATCTTTCCACTTCATGAATTGATGACGGGTGGTGCATGGATGTATCTCGCTTTAGGAGGGCTTTGGTTTTGGCTGTACACGGCAGATATACAGGTAATGACCTTTTCACCAATCATCGTGCTTTTGACCGCTATTCATTTTCATTACTCGGCTTTTTTTATCCCGCTTTTCTATGGATTATTAGGGAGAAATCGAGAAAAAGAGACAGCTTTATACAAAGCGGCAGGATGGGTGATTTTGCTGTCGCCTGTGATGATCGCTGTTGGGATTAGCTTCTCCCGTCTATTTGATACGTTCAGCGTCACGCTATATGTCATTGCCCTCTACTTGTACGGCATTCTTTGTATGAAAACAAGGTTTCGATCGACTGTGGCAAAAGTGCTGATTGTGTTTTCTAGCTGCGTCTTAATGGGAACAATCGTGCTATCTCTTCTTTATTCCGCTGGCATGCTCATGCGCGTGACCTACATCAGCATTGATCAGATGATTTGGTTTCATGGCAGTATTAATGCCTTTTTTGTGATTTTACCAGGTTTGATTGGATGGCTGATCGAAGGGCCAAAGGATCAATTGAAGCAGAAGGACTTTCCGATATCAAAAGTGCATGGCCGTTTTCATTTAATCTCTTTTCAAAAGGAAAGAATGGGTGATCGAGAGAACCTCGGTTTAGTCGATTCACTTGATGATTTAAATGGAACGACATTTTCAGCTGAAAGGGTGTCACCTGTGATTCGAAGGTTTTATGAGAATCCGATGGCCTTTACGTTAAAAGCAGCAGTCCGTTTTCATTGGTGGGTGAGGCCGTTTGTTTTTTTACTTCAGCCCATGTTTAAGAAACTAGGGCAGCTCTATTTGGGAACATCTCGTAAGCCGTATGAAATGAAGGGACGTCTGACTGCATTTCAACATCCTAAAGAAGAGCGAAAGGATGTCAGGGCGTGGATTCGTCACAACGAAAAAGGGGAGCAGGTCTTTTTTGCACTTTATGCTCATCATCACGATGCAGCTGCGGGCTATATGAATATTGCGCTGCCGCTTCCATATTCTCAGCTGACCGCCATTTTAAAACCTTTTAATGAAAAGGAAGACTTTCTATTAAAAAGTGCATGTCCAAAAGGCAGTACCGGTGACGAAGGGTTGTATTTGCATACACCTTTTATCACCATGAAACTGCCAATGGAAGAAAGCTTTCATATGAAGCCGGAGACAGATAAAAGTCTCACAGCGGTTCATCAAATGAAGCTATTCGGCATTCCCTTTTTAACGATTCATTATCAAATTAACAGCGGGAAGCCATCCTGTTAATCAATGATGTCACATGGTTCACCGTGCCGAATGATGTTCACAATTGCTTGCCCATCACTTGGATGATGATCTGCATACTGGACTGGCAGCAGTGCAAAAAATACATAGTAGACTGAGAAGTAAGCAAATTGATAGAAAAATTGATGTTCTGGCAGGATATCATTGGCGATCATTGTATTCAGTATGAGAACACTGAGCAGGTTGCATAATGATCCGCCTAGGTAGACAAGAATGTGCGAGAATCGGTTATTTTTCCTCATTTCTTCATAATGGCAAAATGCATCTAGAAAATAGATTCGTCTAATTTCCACAACGCCTATTTTCAATACTTTTTTGCCTCTGCCAAGAGCAAAAGAAACCTTTGCGCCAAACATCCATGCGACCATAATATGGCCAAGCTGATGCAAGATGGCAACGATAGGAAGAATGACGAAAAACGACCAGCAAAATGTCCACATATCTGATAATGTAAACAAGTGTTAACCCCTCCCCAATATATTTGGGAGGAAGCAGTAGGATTATTTGCCATTTTACTGAATTCATTTTCAGGATGCAAACATTTAATACAAGACGATAAAAACATTATGTAAACTAAAGGGTGGTTTTTGCCGTGAATCGGCTTTTTGACTCACTTTTTTACGAAATGAATGTGCTACAATGAAAAAAACAATAGATGACTCTAGTAAATGAACTTACCCTTGAAAGAAGAGGAGAGAAACAGATGGCAGATATTGAACAGTTTTTGGCGTTAGATATTCGTGTTGGGACGATCATTGAAGCAGAATTCTTTGCAGAGGCAAGAGTTCCTGCATTGAAACTCAAGATTGATTTTGGTGAAGAGATTGGTTTAAAGCAATCCAGTGCTCAGCTGACAAAACGTTATACGGCTGAGAATCTCACTGGCAGACAAATCGTAGCAGTCGTCAATTTTCCGCCAAGAAGAATTGCAGGGTTCAAATCAGAAGTGCTTGTCTTAGGGGGCATGCCGTCAAAAGAAGACGTGGTTTTACTAGCCACAGATGAGCCTGTTGAAAATGGAACAAAAATAGGATAAGAAAAAAGACATCTTCCTGAGAAGATGTCTTTTGCGTATTGAGGCGGAATAACCACACGCCACATTCGTGTGTGTCTCAAGGAGACATGTTACCCGACTTACACAATTCAGCTCATCGCTTGATAAATATAGCATGGGATGAGCTGAATTGCAACCATTAAATGATTCACTTCAGTTTTTCACGTCATTTCAGCCGGAAAAATGACAAGAAATCAATTATTTGGATTATTTTTTCGAAAAATATTGAAAAGTCAGATCAGATTTTATAAAATGAATTCATCTTAGTTTGTTTAGTCGATAAACTAAGATGAATTCCAAGTGATGATCCGACCATTAAAGGGGATGATTCCGTCATTCAAATCATTTGCTGCGTATGTGGGCTAAGCTGAAAGATCAGATGTTCAGCTTCATTTTTACAACAAATTGAAAGCGCTTTATATTCTTCGCATTGACTGCTGCTGCCCTCCATCATCTGTTCGTTAGAAGAGGCTAAGAGAAGAAGGGAGAAAGCTCATGGTAAGTGAGAATTTAAAAAAGATTCGTATGTCTGAAAAAGTGGGATATGCTTCAGGAGATTTCGCATGTAACTTAATTTATGCAACTGTCTCTACGTATCTATTATTTTTTTATACAGATGTGTATGGTTTATCAGCGGCGGCAGCAGGGACGATGTTTTTAGTTGTCCGCGCCATTGATGCGCTTGCAGATCCGTTTATTGGTGCATTGGTGGATCGAACGAACAGCCGTTTTGGCAGGTTCAGACCTTACTTGTTATTCGGTGCGTTTCCTTTTGTAGTACTTGCTATTCTTTGCTTTACAACACCTGATCTTTCTGAAATGGGTAAACTCGTTTATGCCTACATCACGTATGTTGGTTTATCGCTTACATACACATTCATCAATGTTCCTTATGGTGCTTTAACATCAGCAATGACAAGAAATAACCAAGAGGTTGTCAGTATTACGTCTGTTCGTATGCTTTTTGCTAATCTCGGAGGTCTAGTTGTTGCTTTTTTTGTTCCTTTTCTTGCGACTTTTTTGAGTGATAAAACAGGAAATACAGCCCTCGGCTGGCAGATGACGATGGCTTTTCTCGGCGTTCTTGGCGGTGCATTACTTATTTTCTGTTTTAAAAGCACGAATGAACGTGTCACGCTTCAAAAGCCGGAGGAAAAAATTAAGTTCAGTGATATCTTTGTGCAGTTACGTGTCAATCGTCCGCTTGTTGTATTAAGCATTTTCTTTATTATTATTTTTGGCGTGAATTCGATCAGTAATTCAGTTGGGATCTATTATGTGACGTATAACCTCGGCAGAGAAGATTTAGTGAAATGGTACGGACTCATTGGCAGTCTGCCAGCATTAATGGTGCTGCCGTTTATTCCAAAACTGCACAAGCTGTTAGGAAAGAAAAAGCTGCTGAATTATTCATTATTGCTGAATATTGTAGGTCTTCTTGCATTACTTGTGATACCGCCGAGTCAAATCACTTTAATACTGATTTTTAGGCTCGTTGCAGCTGCAGGAAGTATTACAGCCGGTGCTTACATGTGGGCGCTCATTCCTGAAACCGTTGAATATGGCGAATATAAAACAGGGAAAAGGATGGGCGGGCTCATCTATGCCATCATCGGATTTTTCTTTAAATTTGGGATGGCATTAGGCGGGATTGTGCCAGGGCTTGTACTCGATCGCTTTGGCTATGTTGCCAACCAAATGCAAACACCAGAAGCTTTACTGGGCATTTTAATCACGACAACGGTGATTCCTGTATGCTTACTGATTTTAGCGATGGTGGATATTAATTTTTATAACCTAGATGAAGAAAAACATAAAAAAGTCGTACGGGAACTTGAGAATAGAGACAAAGTGTATCTCGATCATATGGACGATTTTAAAATGTAGGTCTCTGAAAGAGGAGGAAATTCAATGAAGATTATCAATCCAGTGCTCAAAGGGTTTAACCCCGATCCAAGTATTTGCCGTGTTGGAGAAGATTATTATATGGCCGTCTCTACATTTGAATGGTTCCCAGGGGTACAAATTTATCATTCGAAGGATCTAGTCCATTGGCGCCTTGCTGCGCGTCCTTTGCAAAAAACGTCGCAGCTGGATATGAAGGGAAATCCTGATTCTGGCGGGGTATGGGCGCCGTGCTTAAGCTATGCCGATGGACAGTTTTGGCTTATTTATTCAGATATCAAAGTAGTGGATGGTCCATTTAAAGACGGTCATAATTATTTGGTCACGGCAAGCGAAGTGGACGGCGATTGGAGTGAACCGATCCGGCTCAACAGCTCCGGCTTTGATCCATCTTTATTCCATGATCACAGCGGGAAGAAATACGTCTTAAATATGCTGTGGGATCATAGGGAAAAGCATCATTCCTTTGCAGGTATTGCCTTGCAGGAATATAGTGTGGCTGAAAAGAAGCTCATCGGTCAAAGGAAGGTCATTTTTAAAGGCACACCGATTAAACTGACAGAAGCGCCGCATCTGTATCATATCGGTGACTACTACTATTTATTAACGGCAGAAGGAGGTACCAGGTATGAGCATGCAGCAACGATCGCCCGCTCCTCGCATATTGAAGGGCCTTATGAGGTTCATCCTGATAACCCGATCTTAAGTGCCTTCCATGCGCCTGACCATCCACTTCAAAAGTGCGGGCATGCTTCAATCGTTCAAACGCATACAAATGAATGGTATCTCGCTCATCTCACTGGCCGCCCAATTCAATCAAGCAAGGAATCTATTTTTCAACAGAGAGGCTGGTGTCCTTTAGGAAGAGAAACAGCGATACAAAAGCTCGAATGGAAGGATGGCTGGCCTTATGTTGTAGGCGGAAAAGAGGGGACGCTTGAGGTTGAAGCGCCAAAGATCGAAGAAAAGGTTTTTGCACCAACCTATCATACAGTCGATGAATTTAAAGAATCAACACTAAATAGGCACTTCCAGACATTAAGAATTCCGTTTACCGATCAGATTGGTTCGTTAACGGAGAAACCTCAGCATTTAAGGTTATTCGGTCACGAATCTTTAACGTCTAAGTTTACCCAAGCTTTCGTTGCAAGGCGCTGGCAAAGCTTTTATTTTGAAGCAGAGACAGCTGTTTCGTTCTTCCCAGAAAACTTTCAGCAATCAGCTGGTCTTGTGAATTATTATAATACGGAAAACTGGACAGCACTCCAGGTGACATATGATGAGGAACTTGGCCGCACGCTTGAACTATCTGTCTGTGAAAACCTTGCCTTTTCTCAGCCATTGGCACATAAAATCATCATTCCTGACGAGGTCACTTATGTCTATTTAAAAGTGACCGTTCGGAAAGAGACATATAAATATTCTTATTCATTTGATCAGAAAGAGTGGAAGGAAATTGATGTACCGCTTGAATCCATCCATTTATCCGATGATTTTATTCGAGGCGGGGGGTTTTTTACAGGGGCATTTGTCGGTATGCAGTGCCAAGATACGAGCGGCGAGCGTCTTCCTGCTGATTTTCACTATTTTCGCTATGAGGAAACAGACGAATAAGAAAGACAACTCGCTACGAGCTGTCTCTTTTTAAAAAACAAATAGGTCATGTTGTGAGGGTGGCATCTTGCAGAAAAGCTTCTATGACAAGAGATGTCATCCCCAATACTGGCGCATTGTGTCCTAATGATGAAGGGAGCAGCTCTACATGTGAGCTGAATTGCGTATCCATTCGCGAGGATACCTCCTCCTCAATCACATGTAGAACCGCCTGATGTGATTCGATCACTTTGTTTCTTAAAATAATGGCTTGCGGGTTAAAGGTATGCAGGACGTTTGTGAGACCGACACCAAGGTAAAAGCCAAAGTTGCGCAGGGCATTGAGCGTTTTCATATCATTTAACTTGGCCAGCTGTTCCAGGTCTTGATGGGAGATGTGCTGATCATCTGTTTGAAGAGACTGAAACAAGGCTTTCTCAGAAGCATACAATTCCCAGCATCCACGGTTCCCGCAGCTGCATGTCGGTCCGTTAAAATCGATTGTCATATGTCCCATTTCACCAGAAAAGCCGTACGCCCCTCTGTATAAATGATGATCGATGATGATTCCGATCCCGATGCCAGTGCCGATGCTTGCATAGATCAAATGGTCATAATGTTTAGCGGCACCAAAGATTTTTTCACCATATGCACCGGCATTTGCTTCATTTTCAATGAAGATCGGTACTTGGAATGTCTCTTGCAGCGTGGTTTTCAGATCAACATTTTTCCATTTGGAATGAGGCGTAAACACGATTTGTTCACCTGCATCCACTAAACCATGTATGCATAGGCCAATGCCAATGAGCCCGTATGGGGAAGAGGGCATTCGTGAGATGAGCTGCTGTATTAATTCAATTAATTTACGTATTGTGACCTCAGGAGAGCTGGGTGGGAGCTTGATCTGCTCTTCGTAAAGAATGGACCCTTCAAGGTCAGTTAATATGCCATTGACATAATCAACGCCGACATCGATTCCGATGGAGCAGCCAGCACGTTTATTAAACATTAGTAAAACCGGTCTTCTCCCGCCGCTAGACTCACCTTGACCGATTTCATAGACAAGATGTTCTTTCATTAATGTACTTACTTGAGAAGAAACAGTCGATTTATTTAATCCAGTGCGTTCAGATAATTTTGCTCTCGAAATGGGCGCATGCTGGAGAATTTCTTTTAATAATAGTTTTTGATTTATTTTTTTTACAAAGTTCTGATCAGCGATATCCACGTTATCCACTCCATTTGTTTCGTCTTTAGATTAAGTTGAGAAGAGCTGCTTTTTTCAGCATGTATTTAGTAAGATAAATGATTTTAACTTTATTATAACGAAAATATTTTTAAAAAACTAAAAAATATGGAAAATTCAAAGTGATTTTTTCATAGATTGATCATTAGTTTGTTGAATCAACTTACAAAGTGTACTCAGGAGGAATGAAGAATGACCAAATCAAATATGAAAACGTTATACAGCTTAGAAGGAATCGGCAAAATTCAATATGAAGGAAAACAATCAAAAAATCCACTCGCCTTTCAATACTATAATCCAAGCGAAGTGATTGGCGGAAAAACAATGAAAGACCACCTGCGTTTTTCAGTCGCTTATTGGCATACATTAACTGCTGATGGAACAGACATGTTTGGAACTGGCACGATGCAAAGAGCGTGGGACTCTTATAGCGGAATGGATTTAGCAAAAGCTAGATTGGAAGTCGCCTTTCAGCTTTTTGACCTATTGGATGTTCCGTATTTTTCATTCCATGATCGTGACATCGCGCCAGAGGGGGAGACGCTTCAAGAGACCAATCAACAATTAGACATCATTTTAGAAAGAGTGAAAGAATACATGAAGCAAAGCGGAGTAAAGCTGCTGTGGAACACGGCCAATATGTTCAAGCATCCTAGATTTGTACACGGTGCTGCGACATCTTGTCATGCAGATGTCTTTGCCTATGCGGCCGCACAGGTCAAAAAAGGCATTGAAACCGCCAAAGAACTCGGTGCAGAAAATTATGTTTTCTGGGGTGGACGAGAAGGGTACGATACGCTGCTCAATACAGATATGAAAAGAGAGCTTGATCACATGGCGGCTTTCTTGCATATGGCTGTTGATTATGCAAAAGAAATTGGGTACACTGGCCAATTTTTAATCGAACCAAAACCAAAGGAACCAACCACTCATCAATACGACACAGATGCAGCGACATCCATCGCCTTTTTAAAACAATACGGATTAGATTCCCATTTCAAATTAAATATCGAGGCCAATCATGCGACACTGGCCGGCCATACGTTTGAGCATGAATTACGTGTCGCAAGAATTCATGGGCTGCTCGGTTCTGTTGATGCAAACCAAGGAAATTCGCTTCTTGGCTGGGATACAGATGAATTTCCAACCGATCTGTATGCCACAACTCTTGCCATGTATGAAATTCTGCAAAATGGCGGTCTAGGGTCTGGCGGCCTCAATTTTGATGCAAAAGTGAGAAGAGCTTCCTTTGAACTTGAAGATATTTTATATGCCCATATTGCCGGGATGGATGCATTCGCAAAAGGACTGCGGGTCGCTCATAGACTCATAGAAGACCGTGTGTTTGAAGATGTTATAAAGCACCGGTATCGCAGCTTTTCTGAAGGAATTGGACGTGATATTTCAGAAGGAAAGGCAAACTTTCATACATTAGAAGAATATGCGCTGAAACATCCTTTGATCAGAAACGAATCGGGAAGAGAGGAACAGCTGAAAGCCCGTTTAAATCAATACTTGTTAGAAGATTAATTGAAGGGGCTGACCTGTTTTGAAGGAGTGAAAACATGAAATATGTGATGGGAATTGATCTTGGAACAAGCGGGGTCAAGGCGATATTAGTTGATGAGAGCGGGAAGGTGTGCTGCGAAGCCTCTAAGCCGTACCGCCTCATTCAAGAGAAGCCTGGATATTGTGAGCAGCACCCCGAGGATTGGGTAAAGCAGACAATGGCTGCGATGAAAGAACTGATGGCAAAGCAGCCTGTTCATTCAAGACGAGTTGAAGGCATCAGCTTTTCCGGCCAGATGCATGGATTAGTTCTATTAAATGAATCTCGCGAAGTGCTCCGCCCTGCAATTTTATGGAATGATACACGGACGACAGCACAATGTACGCACATGACAAAAAAGCTGGGAGACCGGCTGCAAAAGATCACAAAAAACCAGGCGTTAGAAGGATTCACACTGCCAAAATTATTATGGGTAAAGGAACATGAACCACATATTGATCAGCAAATCGACATGTTTTTACTCCCAAAAGATTATGTCAGATTTCGTTTAACAGGCGCAGTCCATATGGATTATTCTGATGCGGCTGGCACCTTGCTGTTAAATATCGGTGAACAGACGTGGAGTGAGGAGATTTGTCAGGCGTTTGATATTTCTCCTCACATTTGCCCGCCGCTTGTCACATCAGAGGCGGAGGTTGGTACACTTTTGCCGCACATTGCACGTGAAGTTGGGATGAAAGAAGGCGCAAAGGTTTTTGCCGGCGGGGCAGATAATGCCTGCGGAGCAATTGGTGCTGGCATCTTGTCCTCTGACCGCACGTTATGCAGTATCGGCACATCTGGGGTCATTCTTTCCTATGAAGAGGATCATGAAAGGGAGCTTCAAGGGAATTTGCATTTGTTTCATCATGCAAAAAAAGACGCTTTTTACACAATGGGTGTCACCCTTTCAGCAGGATATAGCCTGAACTGGGCAAAACACTTACTGGCTCCTGAGGAATCGTTTCAGTCACTTTTAGAAGGTGCGGCTCATGTTGCACCAGGAGCGAAAGGATTGCTCTTTACACCCTATTTAGTTGGGGAAAGAACACCTCATGCGGATTCGATCATTCGCGGCAGCTTGATTGGATTAGACAGCAGGCATGAAAGGGCACATGTTGTCAGAGCAGTGTTAGAGGGAATTACCTTTTCGCTAAATGAATCTATCGCATTATTCCGGCAGGCAGGAAAAAACATAGATTCTATTGTATCTATTGGCGGCGGTGCGAGAAGCCGGACATGGCTTCAAATGCAAGCAGACATTTTTCAGGCTGAAGTCATCCAGTTAGACAATGAACAAGGGCCCGCTTTAGGTGCAGCGATGCTTGCCGCAGTTGGCTGCGAATGGTATCCATCACTTGAAGTATGTGCACATCAGTTGATCCATCAAGCTGCTGTTTATGAGCCAAATCAGCCGCACGCAGAAGTATATGCCGATCTATTTCATTTGTATCAAAGGATTTATACACAAACAAAAGACATCCATGCAGGGTTAAATCAGTATCGTTCCATCTAGCAGAAAGGGCTGCATGAAAGGAGGTGATGGGTTTTTCATCTTAGGGATGACAGAACAATACGGATGAAAAAAGGAGAGGGATGGAAAATGAAATTGAAAAGATTGAGGCTGTTGTTTGTGATGTGTATTGGATTTGTGCTGACACTGACGGCTGTGCCAGCTCATGCGGAAACGATTTATGATAATAGGATAGGGACACACAGCGGATACGATTTTGAATTATGGAAGGATTACGGAAATACCTCGATGACACTCAATAACGGCGGGGCATTTAGTGCAAGCTGGAACAATATTGGAAATGCCTTATTTCGAAAAGGAAAGAAGTTTGATTCCACTAAAACTCATCATCAACTTGGCAACATCTCCATCAACTACAACGCAGCCTTTAACCCGGGCGGGAATTCCTATTTATGTGTCTATGGCTGGACACAATCTCCATTAGCTGAATACTACATTGTTGAGTCATGGGGCACATATCGTCCAACAGGAACGTATAAAGGATCATTTTATGCCGATGGAGGCACATATGACATATATGAAACGCTCCGTGTCAATCAGCCTTCTATCATTGGAGACGCTACCTTCAAACAATATTGGAGTGTACGTCAAACAAAACGCACAAGCGGAACTGTCTCCGTCAGTGAGCATTTTAAAAAATGGGAAAGCTTAGGCATGCCAATGGGAAAAATGTATGAAACAGCATTAACTGTAGAAGGCTACCGAAGCAACGGAAGTGCGAATGTCATGACGAATCAGCTGATGATTCGATAAAAGCATATGAAAAAAGCCAGCAAAAAACGGCTGGCTTTTTTCTATGATAATTTTTCAACTTCCACTCTGCCAGAAAAGAACGTCGCGCCGCCGCCCATATCTGCCAATCGATCAGGTGTTAATCCATTCACTAAATGCTTTTTGCCTTTTTGATCTGCCCATAATCCTTGACTGACCACAACACCAGATAATACATTTTGACCGACTGACACGACAAGCTCACACTCTCCTCGGTCGTTTAGCACACGCACCATGTCACCATCTTCAATTTTTCTTTCCTTTGCATCCTGTTCATTCATGTGAAGCTTCGGAAATTTCTCAAGCTTTTGATGCTTTTCATGAAGTGAGAAGGTGGAGTTCAGAAAATTATGGTTCGGTCCCGGTATAAAGGTAAGCGGATAATCGCTTTCCTGATAAAGGGGCACATAGGTTGGAAGTGCTGGATACCCGTCTTTTTTCATTTGTTCAGAATAAAGCTCAATTTTCCCGCTTGGGGTTTGAAGCTTTAATTCCTGGAAAGGTCCACGTTTCGCTTTGATCCATTTCTTTTCTTTTAATGCTTCGTATGAAATGTCCTCATAATGTGGATTTTCTGGATGATGAAGAGCTTGTTCCATCAGTTCAGCGTCTGTCTCGCGGAAGGCTTCATCTTCAAAGCCCATCGCATGGGCTAACAGGCGGAATACTTCAGTATTGGATTTGCTTTCTCCGTAGCGTTCTATCACTGGCTCCTGAATTTGAATATAATGATGCCAGTATGATGTATAGAAATCCTCGTTTTCAAAGGCTGATGTCGCCGGCAGGACAATGTCTGCATACGCCGCTGTTTCTGTCAGGAATAAATCATGAACCACTGTAAATAAGTCCTCTCTCAGCAAACCTTCTCTGACTTTATTCGCTTCAGGTGTCACAACCGCTGGGTTGCACGAGTAGATAAAGAGAGAATCAACGGAAGGCTCTGCGCTTGTCAGCACGCTGCCCAGCTGATTCATATTGAATGATCTAGGCGTGCGTTCTTTTAATAAATCCGGCCGCTGAAGGGCTGTTTCATTATAGCTGAGAAAAGAAGAGTTTGATTTCATCGCGCCGCCGCCCTTGTGAAGCCATTGGCCAGTCAGGGCAGGGAGGCAGGAAATGGTTCTAATACTCATCCCGCCATTATCATGGTGCTGCAAACCATTCCCAATGCGAATAAGAGAGGGTGATGTCTCAGCGTACATTCTTGCAAGTGTAATGATGTCGCCTTTAGGGACACCTGTGATGCGCTCAACTGTGTCTGGATCATACTGCTTTACATGCTCGCGCAGCTCTTTATGGCCGACCGTGTAAGTCTCTAAAAAGGCTTCATCTGTACGTTCCTCTTTAAAAAGAACATGCATGATGCCAAGGGCAAGTGCACTGTCAGTACCAGGACGAAGCGGAATGAACCAATCTGCCATCCGGCCGGTTTGGTTCTTGTGAACATCAATCACGACAATCTTAGCTCCTTGCTTTCGCGCTTTTTGTGCCAAGGTGATTTGGTGCATATTGGTCGACACAGCATTGATGCCCCAAAAGATAAATAGTTTCGTATGAATGGTGTCTTCAGGATCTGTCCCAATGCTTGCGCCCATTGTATATTTATAGCCAGTCGTTCCTGCTGACTGACAGATCGTCCGGTCTAACTGGCTTGAACCAAGACGATAAAAAAAGCGGCGGTCCATTCCTTCTGCGTTGAGATTGCCCATGTTCCCATAGAAGCTGTAAGGCAGAATGCTTTCTGGTCCTTTTTCTTCGATCAGCTTTGTCCATTTTTGACGAATGGTTTCAATGGCTTCTTCCCACGTAATCGGCACAAACTGTGCTTCGCCTTTTTGGCCAACACGTTTTAACGGAGTGGTCAGTCTTTTTTCATCATATAAACGTGCTGTGACATTACGCACTTTGTTGCATATGTTTCCTTGTGTGACAGGGTGGTCCGGATCTCCCTGCACTTTCACGATCTTTCCATTTTCTTTATGTATTAAAAGACCGCACTGATCCGGGCAGTCTAACGAACAAACTGATTTGAATATTCCGTCTTTCATCGCTGTATAATCGGTCATGAGTTTTCGGCTTCCTTTCTGCATTCCGTTATCACTTTGTATGGATTTTATTTTAGCATGTTCGGAGGAGGAAGGTAAGAAAGAGATGATGAATTGAAGAAAATGAAAAAAAGCCCCTGAAAAGGGACTTTTAAAAACGGGTGACTTGTACAGGAAATTCTTTTACCCCAAAAACAAACGTGCTTTGAATAGGTTTTAGCTGATCTGCAATACAGGTGATGTCTTGAAACGTATGGAGTAAAACGTCAAGCGCAATGTTGCTTTCAAGCCGGGCAAGCGGTGCACCGAGACAAAAGTGAATGCCAAACCCAAAGCTCATATGTGGATTTGATTTCCGGTCAAGCCGAAACGTATCTGGATCTTCAAACTTCTGTTCATCCCGATTTGCTGAAGCAACCCAGCTGATGAGATAGTCTCCTTTTTCAATGTGCGCGCCTGCAATTTCAACATCTTCTGCAGCGATTCGGCCAATGGCTTGAACAGGGGGATAATACCGTAACGTTTCCTCAGTCAATTGAGGAATAAGAGAGGGGTCCTGCCGAACTGATTCAGCGATATGCGGCTGCTCTGTCAGCAGTCGTACGGCATTGGTTATTAAATTGGTCGTTGTCTCATTGCCTGCAACGAGTAATAGAATACAAAAGCCAAGCAGTTCATTCTCGGTTAAACGCTCTCCATCGATTTCCGCTTGAATGAGAAGCGAGATCAGGTCATCGGCAGGCGTTTCTTTTCGTTTTTTGATCAAATGAGCAAAATAAACGGACAGCTCCTCTTCAGCACGTTTCTGCATATCTACAACAGCCTGAATGGCTTCTTTTGATTCATCCTTAGCACCTGCCACAAGGGCATCAGAATGTTTTTTAATCAGCTCTCTGTCCTGCACCTCTGCACCGAGAAGCTCAGCGATGATCATCACTGGCAGGGGAGCTGCTAAATCTTGCACAATATCAAACGTACGTTGATCCTTAACTTGATTTAATAGATCATGTGTCAAGTCTTTGATCTTATCTTCTAATTGCTTGATCGCTTTTGGGGTGAACGCTTTATTCACAAGCGCTCTCATCTTTGTATGTTTTGGAGGATCCATCGTTAAAATACTTGTTTTAGACGTGCTTCTTCCTCGCTGTGAAGAGAACACTTTAGGCTGCTTTAGAACAGACTGGATATCCGCATATCGAAAAAGATCCCAGCACTTTCTTGTCTCATCATATCTAATATCACTCTCTGCACGCAGCTCATTGTAAATAGGGAATGGGAAAAGAAGGTCATCGGTAGAACGGATTTCTTTCATTGGAATCACATTGACATAGTTTTCTTTCACTTTCATTATGAACGCTCCTTTTTCACATGATTTCTCTTTCACGGTATCACCAGTAAAATATCATTTCAACGGACATGTTTTCTAAAATATGTCAATAGTCTAATCGAAAGATTCAAGCACATTCACTATATAGGAAAATAGAAAGTCAATTAAATGAGAGCGCTTTCTGAAAAATAGAATTGAAGTCACCGAAACCAAAAATAAATTGGTGAATCCAGTCGAACGAAAGGGTCCTATGATTCAAATGATCATAGTTCTTTTGATCTAAATTACTGTATTTCAAAAACACGGCTAACATACTTGCAGCAAGCTGCCGGCCATGCATTCGGGACTTTTGAAAAGCGCTGGCTCTTTCTTGACACGATTTCTCATCATGTTACGATTACTAACGTGCGAAAAACACGAACAAAAAGCGAACAAGGGAGAGGATCAATATCATTGATCAAAAGAAAGTTGCTTTCATTGGAGCAGGCTCTATGGCGGAAGGAATGATCGCAGGGATTGTACGATCAGGACAGATGCCGCTAGACCAAATTTACGCAACAAACAGACAAAATCAACTTCGATTGAATGAACTAACGAAACGATACGGAATCCAAACAGCCGCAATGGATTCATTTCCTTTTGAAGAAATGGATATGTTGATCCTGGCCATGAAGCCAAAGGATGCTGAAGCAGCCCTTGAATCATTAAAACCTCGTATTCAGCCAGATCAGCTCATCATGTCTGTCCTTGCAGGTGTTAAGCTATCGTATATTGAAGACATGCTACATGAAGGCCAGCCTGTTATGAGGGTCATGCCAAATACATCAAGTACGATCGGAGCATCAGCGACTGCTTTATCTGCTGGACGTTACGTGAAAAACGACCATATGAGCATAAGCCAGGCTCTTTTATCTGAAATGGGCGAAGTCTATACCATTCAGGAAGAGCAAATGGATATTTTTACTGGAATTGCTGGAAGCGGGCCCGCCTACTTTTATTTCTTAATGGAAAGAATCGAAGAAGCAGGAGAAGAGGCAGGTTTATCAAAGGAATTGTCTCGCCAAATTGGCGCGCAGACACTCCTCGGTGCGGCAAAAATGCTGCAAGAAACAGAGGAAAATCCTTCTGTCCTAAGAGAGAAAATTACGTCACCAAATGGAACAACTGCTGCAGGACTCAATGCATTAGATGATTTTGGCGGAGGAGAAGCGATCAAGCAGGCTGTTAAGCATGCTGCCAATCGATCAAAAGAGATAAGCAATCAGCAAAAACAAAAAGTATCTATATAAATAGAGCTCAGGTACAGGAGTGATTAGGTGTACGCAGATAAAGAGAGAAAACGAATTGTTGTGAAAATCGGAAGCAGCTCTCTTACTAGCTTTCAAGGTGAGATTAGTTTGAAAAAACTAGAAAACCTCGTCAATCAAATTGTGAAACTCAAAGATGAAGGACATGAAGTCATTTTGGTTTCATCTGGTGCGGTTGCAGCTGGTTACCGAAAACTAGGATTTATCGATAGACCCAAAACACTGCCGGAAAAGCAGGCATCTGCCTCAATTGGGCAAGGGCTTTTAATGGAATCATATTCTACTTTATTTTTATCACACGGTTATATTGCCTCACAGCTCTTAATCACAAGAAGTGATTTTTCTGATGAAACGCGCTATCAAAATGTGCGTAACACAATGAACGTGTTATTGGATCGAGGCATCATCCCAATTATTAATGAGAATGATACAGTGACGATCAATCGGTTGAAGTTTGGAGACAACGATACATTGTCTGCAAAAGTAGCTGGACTCATTGATGCGGATTTCCTTGCTATTTTATCTGATATTGATGGCTTGTATGAAGATAATCCTCATACAAATCCAAATGCGAAGAGAATTCTTGAAGTGACAGACATCACAGAAGACATCGAAGCAGCTGCTGGAGACTCAGGAAGCAGCGTAGGTACAGGCGGAATGAAATCAAAGCTCGATGCCTTTAAAATATCAATGGCCGCAGGGATCAACGGCTTTTTAGGAAAAGCAGATACGCCTCACATTTTAGACAAAGCGATCAATGGGACAGAGGACGGCACTTATTTTACCGCTGACGAAAATGTAGCGCCGCTCAATTATAAGAAGCAGTGGATTGCCTTTCATTCTGGACCAAAGGGTGAGATCGTGGTTCAAGAGAAAACACAGGAATTTCTCATGCACCGTGAGGGAAGTCTTGATTCTGATGGGATTGTCAATGTGAAAGGTTCATTTAAAAAAGGCGATGTGGTCCGTATTTTAGATCAAGATAAAAGAGAAATAGGGCTTGGCGTTGTGAATTATGCATCAGATGAACTCGCACGTAAGAGTGACTTGTTACAAGATGAAATCGTGCATGTCGTCGATCTAGAAGCATTTGTTTGTCATTTAGATTTATCGATTCCAGTTTGTTAACCAAAAGGGAGGAATTCCATGACACTGACAGCTGAAGTTGTCACATCGGTCAAAGAAAAAGCGAAGAAAGCAAAGCATGTTTCAAAAAAACTCGGTTTACTTCAGACAGAGGAAAAAAATGACGCGCTGCTTAAAATGGCAGAAGCGTTAGAGCAAAACAGCCGTTTCATTTTACAGGAGAATCAAAAGGATTTAGATGCTGGGAAAGAAAAGGGCTTCTCAGAGGCACTCATGGATCGATTAATGTTAAATGAAGAAAGAATTCACGATTTTGCTGAAAGTTTGCGGCTTGTGACGAGATTAACAGATCCTGTTGGAGAAATATTGGATGAATGGACTCTTGATAACGGCTTACACGTGAAAAGCCGAAGAGTACCGCTCGGCGTGATCGGGATGATCTATGAAGCGAGACCGAATGTCACTGTCGATGCAGCAGGCCTTGCCCTTAAGGCAGGCAACTCAGTGATTTTAAAAGGCGGTTCCTCCGCTATTTCTTCCAACAAAGCCATCGTCAGTGTGATCCATGAAGCATTGGATCAAACAAAGATTCCTCGTGATGCGGTGCAATTGATTGAACAAACAGACCGTTCATCGGTTCAGGCGATGTTTCAACTAAAAGAATGGATTGATGTTTTAATTCCGCGAGGCGGAGCATCTTTAATCAAAACAGTGGTAGAAGAATCCACTATCCCAGTGCTTGAAACAGGGACAGGAAACTGTCATGTCTATGTTGATCAAACCGCGAATGTGAAAAAAGCCATTGAGATTGTAATCAATGCGAAAACGAATCGTCCGGCCGTATGTAATGCACTTGAGACGCTGATTATTCATCGCGATTGGCTGAAAGAGAATGCAGCCTCATTAAATGAAGCTTTGCAGGAGCACCGTGTCACTGTACATGGCGACCAGGCAGCAGAGTCTTACTTCTCAAACGCGGTTCCTGCTGGAGAAGTGGATTGGACAGATGAGTATTTAAGTCTGGATCTTGCAGTAAAGGTAGTCGATTCAATTGAGGAAGCAATCAGCCATATCGATCAGTACGGCACAAAGCATTCAGAAGCCATCGTGACAGAAGATGAAAAAAATGCACTCACGTTTCTAAACGAAGTCGATGCGGCAGCCGTTTACCATAACGCATCGACTCGCTTTACAGACGGCGGCGCACTTGGCTATGGAGCTGAAATCGGCATCTCTACTCAAAAACTGCACGCAAGAGGGCCAATGGGACTCCCTGCACTTACGACAACTAAGCTGCTTCTAAGTGGTGATGGTCAGATTAGAAGCTAGAAAGATTCAAGAAACACTACCTTTTTATGAGGTAGTGTTTTTAACTTTATTTAAAAGAAATACACGTTATCCTACGTTTGCACAATTTTTCTTCATGACCTTCTCAAATTTAAAAAATTCAAATTCCTCAGGTGCTAAAGGTTCATTGCCGTGATGTGCTTCATGATGTGCGTTTGGATCTGGATGGTGTAAGTGATAAAATTCAACTATTTGAAAACCGCATTTATTGACATAAAAATGAATGTTGCGTTTTTCAAAGTATGGAGTCACAACCTCCCATACAATCGTTTCTGGATATTGCGCCTCGATGGCTTTCCATGCTGCCTGACCAATGCCCCGGTCGTGAGAGGATGATGAAATGTATAGCAAATCAACCGAGTTGTGATGTGTCTCTTGGTTGATTTTGATCACAACGCCGCCTGCCTTTTCACCATTTAGCATAATATGATAAACAATGTGGTCATTGGAATGAAAAGATTCATCAATCACTTCATCTGGAGGAATTGGTCCACCATGCGCATCGCCAAATGCGTCGATCACGCCTGCTGTAAAAGCTTTCTGAAGCTCTTTTTTCATAGAAGGGAAGTCCTCTTTATTTGCATGTGCTAATGTCACTTCATGTTGAATTATTTTGTTCATTTTCTTATCCTTTCCCTGCGTAGTGGTGTTTCTGGATGTTATGATAAAGGATGGAGTTACTCCATAGTCAAGAAAGGAGCCTTTATCATGATCAATGATGTGCAAAAAACGTTTTTCACTGGAGAATTTGCCAAGCTATTTGATGTCAAAAAAGATACGCTTCTGTATTATGATAAAATCGATTTATTTAAGCCGGCTGGTGTTCACGAAAATGGATACCGTTACTATACACTTGAGCAATTTGACCATTTTATTGCGATTCAATCGTTGCGAGCTGTTCAATTTCCGATCAAAGAGTTAAAACAATATTTCACAGAACCTTCCCGCGAGAGACTGCAAAGCCTAGCGGCCGACCAAATAAAAAAGGTCAAACAAGAGATTGAAAAACTTCAAGACATCCAGGCTTTTCTTATGCGGGTGATGGAGACGACACTTGAATTAGCAAATGTGAAAATAGGGGAGGTCCTGTTTCAAGAGCTGCCAGAAGAACCCGTTGTACTAAGTGCATCAAACCCGATCGACTTCAATACACCTGTAGAAGAAATATCACGTATTGTAGGGGAATTTTTAAAGGGAGTTGGCATAAAAGGGGCTGCGGCAAATGGTTCTGTCTTAAAAAAGGAGCAGTTCCGTAAGCGGCACTATCATCAGTCAGATCAGCTGTTCTGCCGAATGGATGGCCCGGGGGCAGTCAAAAAACCTGGCGGGCTCTATGCGGTGATGTATGATCAAGGAGCATTTGATCAGATCGAATCTGCTTATTCGCATTTGTTAGATGAAATCGAGAAAGAGGGCATGATGCTGGATGGAGATGTATTTGAGGAGTATTTACTTCATTCGCTCATGTCTAAAGATGAAGCAGAGTATATAACGAAGCTCAGTGTAAAAGTGAAGAAGCGAGCAGATGACAATTGAAAAGAGGATAGACAGCATGTGACATGCGTGTCTATCCTCTTTTTTGATGTTATCCCACTTGATTTTCGGCAAATTGACTCATATATAAGTCTGCATAGAAGCCTTTTTGTTTTAAGAGTTCGCTGTGCGATCCTTTTTCAATGATGCTTCCATCCTTCATGACTAAAATAAGGTCTGCATCCTTAATCGTTGAAAGTCTGTGTGCAATCACAAAGCTCGTTCTGCCTTTCATCAATTCATTCATTGCTTTTTGAATATGCATCTCTGTCCGTGTATCCACACTGCTTGTTGCTTCATCTAATATCAAGATCTTTGGATCAGATAAAATGGCACGGGCGATGGTTAACAGCTGGCGCTGACCTTGAGACAGGTTGCCTGCATCTTCTGTTAACAGTGTGTCATATCCATCTGGAAGCGTGCGGATGAAATCATCTGCATAGGCATGTTTGGCGGCTTTGATGACATCCTCTTTGGAAACGTGCTGCCTGCCATAGGCAATGTTGTCGTAAATCGTTCCTTCAAAGAGCCATGTATCTTGAAGAACCATCGCAAATAATTCTCGTACTTGCTGACGGCTGAGGTCAGTTGTTTTGACACCGCCAATGCGTATGGAGCCTTGATCTAATTCGTAAAAACGCATTAAAAGGTTAATGATGGTCGTTTTTCCCGCGCCTGTTGGTCCGACAATGGCAACAGTCTGTCCTTCTTGCACATCTAAATTCAAATCTTTAATAATCGGATGATCTTTTTCATATCCGAATTGAACTTGTTCAAAGCTCACATCGCCTGAGAGTGATGCAAGATCAATTGCCGCATCTTCTTCGGTACTTTCTTCTTCCTCATCTAGGATTTCAAACACCCTTTCAGCAGAAGCGATCGCCGATTGAACTAAGTTTGCGACGCTTGATGCTTGAACAAGCGGCTGAGACATTTGCTGTGTGTATTGGATAAACGCCTGCACATCCCCGACACGAATATTCCCGTTAATGACTAGAATCCCGCCGGCTACACTGACTGCCACATAGCCAAGGTTCCCGATAAAGGTCATCATTGGCATCATTAAACCAGAAATGAACTGCGCTTTCCTTGAAGATTCATACAGCTTTTCGTTTAATTCATCAAATGTATCGATTGCTTTCTTTTCGTAGCCATACGCACGAACAGTCTGATGTCCTGTGAACATCTCATTAATATGTCCATTGATCGTGCCAAGCTCTTTTTGCTGCGCTTTAAAATGCTTTTGAGAAAATGACGTAATGCCGCGAATCGCAAACAGGCTGAGTGGCAGCGTCAAACAAACAAGCAACGTAAGCAGCGGACTGATGAAGAGCATCATGACGACAATCCCAATGACTGTAATCACAGAAGTAATCACTTGGGTGAGCGCCTGCTGAAGCGATGTATTAATATTATCGATATCATTCATCACACGGCTCAGCGTGTCCCCGTGGGTTGTTTTATCAAAATAACGAAGGGGGAGACGTGTGAGCTTGTCATTTGCTTCCTGCCGTAATTCAGCAATGGTCTGTTGAGAGACACCAGCCATGACATATTGCTGAACGAATGAAAAGAGGGAAGCAACGACGTACAGCACGACAAGCAGCAAAAGAATTCGTGAAATGACATCAAATTGAACGTCTGTTCCATTCGTAAAGCTGTCAAATAGGGAAGAGGTGGCATCCCCGAGCAGCTTTGGACTAATGACATTAAAGACAGTTGAACCAATCGCTGCAATAAAGACGATGATCAGCTGAAATTTCCTTGGTTTTAAATAGCCTGTCAAACGAAGCAGTGTTTTCTTAAATTCCTTTGGTTTTGCGGCTGGCCCTTTAGGGTGGCCGCCTTTATGGCCCATGCCGGAAGACATTTTTTTACTCATCCTCGCTCACCTCCTGACCTTCCTGAGATGCGACAATCTCTTGATATACAAGATTATCCTTTATTAATTGTTCATGTGTTCCGATACCTGCAATTTTTCCTTCATCAAGTACAATGATTTTATCACTATGCTTCACTGTACTGATTCGTTGAGCCACAATGATGAGGGCTGCATGAGCTTTTTCTGCTTCTAATGATGCCCGCAGCTTTGCATCTGTTTTGTAATCAAGTGCTGAAAAGCTATCGTCAAACAGATAGAATGATGGTTTTCTCACTAGCGCCCTTGCAATGGAAAGCCGCTGCTTTTGGCCGCCGGATAGATTGGAACCACCTTGATCAATTTCTGCATCAATTCCGCCATCTTTTTGCAAAACAAATTCTTCGGCCTGCGCAGTTCGCAGCGCCTGCCAGATGTCTTCATCGCTTGCATCCTGCTTGCCAAAGCGTACATTCTCGGCAATGGTTCCACTGAATAGAACAGCTTTTTGAGAGACATAGCCCATCTGGTTTCTCAGTTTCTCTTGAGGCAGCTCTCTAATATCTACACCATCTAGTGTAATCCGGCCTTCTGTCACTTCATAAAAGCGCGTCATCAGCTGGAGAAGTGTTGTTTTCCCAGAACCCGTACTTCCGATAATGGCTGTTGTTTCACCAGTTTTAGCTTCAAACGTGATACCTTGAACGGCCGGTTTCTCAGCATTTGAGTAATAAAATGACACATCCTCAAAGCGAATGGATTGGGCGGGCTCGTGAAGGTCAGTGATAGACTCTTCTTTGTCTTTAATCTTTGGTTCCATGTTTAACACTTCATTCATGCGTTTAGCTGACGCTTGTGCTCTTGGGACCATAATAAAGCTCATCGACAGCATAATAAGCGCCATTAAAATCATCATCGCATATTGAATGAAGGCAATGAGATTTCCAACTTCCATTTCTCCGGCATCAATTCGGTTTGCGCCAAGCCAGACAATGCCGATATTCGTGAAGTTCATGATAATCAGCATAAATGGAAACAAGTAAGCCATTAATCGGTTGACTCTAAGACCAGTATCCTTATAGGACGTGTTGGCTTCTTGGAATCGCTCCTTTTCATCATCCACACGGTTAAAGGCGCGAATGACGCGGATGCCTGAAAGAGATTCTCGCATAATTAAATTCAGCCGGTCTGTTTTTTTCTGAAGCTGGCCGAATAGCGGGATGGCTTTTCTTGACACTAAATAGATGAATCCGCCAAGAAGGGGGAGGGCCGCTAAAAAGATAAGAGACAGGACAGCATCCCTGGAAACAGCCAAAATAATTCCGCCTACAAGCATGAGCGGGGCCCGCGTCATCATTTGTAAAATCATAATCGTCACATCTTGGACTTGTTTCACATCATTTGTTGATCTCGTAATAAAGGAAGACGTGCCGATCTTTTGAAATTCTTCTAATGAAAATTGTTCGACATGCACAAACAGCTGTCTTCTCATATCACGCCCGAAGCCAAGTGCTGTTTTTGATGACAAGTAAGACTTCCAAATGGTGAGCAAAATGGCGAGTAAAGAACAAGCCACCATCCAGCCGCCAACCTTCCATATGTAAGCAATATCTCCCTGGACGATACCGACATCAACGATATCTGCTGTTAACGTCGGTAAATACAGCTGAAGCATACTGCTTAAAAAGGTGAGAATGACAATGGACACAACGGACAGCCGATACGGCTTTAAAAACGATAAAATTGATTTCATATGAATACCTTTCTTCCATATAGTCTTTTGTTCTGTAACCCATCATATACAAAGTGGGATTATTTCTACAAATGAAATGTCTTGTTTTAGTGAATTATTTATATTGTTCAATTTTAGAAAAGAAATCCTTCACAAACACATAAAAATCATGGGCAGAAGGAGACATTTCGCGCGTTTTAGATGCAATAATTCCAACCGTTCTTCTCACTTGAGGGAAATCGATCGGAATTTTCACTGTAAATCGCGGTGTTGTTTCATAAAAGGCGCTTTCGGGTAATAAGGTAACGCCCATACCTGCAGATACGAGACCTTTAATGGCATCCAAATCTTCTCCTTCAGATGAAATGGTAGGCTCATAGCCTGCCTGCTTGCAAGCATCAACCGCAATTTGTCTCAACACATACCCTTCAGGAAATAACACGAAATGATCCTTTCTTAAATCACTTAAATGAATACTTCTTTGTCCACTAAAGGGGTGGCTAACCGGTAAAAGGGCATAAATGCTTTCGGAAAACAAAATATTTCCTTCTATTTGAGAATCGTTTGTCGGTACGGGTCCTAAAAAGGCGAGATCGATATCTCGATTTTTGACCGCTTCAATAAGAAATTTATAGGATCCTTGACGAAGTAAAAAATCGACCTCTGGATATTCCTGCTTAAAGGCGGAGATGACAGAAGGGAGTACTTGGCTTGCTAGACTTGTAGGAAAGCCAATATTCACCGTTCCTTTGTGCGGATCTAAGTATTCATCAATTTGCTCTTTCGCATAATCAATGGCTTTGAGTGCAGTTCTGACATGCTCTAAAAATTGTCTGCCGATCTTCGTTAATTTGATATTTCGTCCTTCTCGTTCGAATAAGGCCACTCCAAGTTCTTCTTCTAAATTCGCAATCTGCCGGCTGATGGCAGATTGGGCAACATGTAAGTTTTCAGCCGCTTCTGACACGTGTTCACGGTCTGCGACTTCTACAAAATAACGTAACTGACGAAGCTCCATTTTTGCACTTCACACCCATCTATCTCAAAAAGAGATTGTTTTGATCTAAATTATATATTGTTTATATCAATTTGAAAACTTAAAATAAGTTACAGAGTTTGTGAGATTTTATTACTGTGAAAAAACGGATCTTTTAAACGGGGGAGAGAAACGATGACTTATAATCAACTACCACAACCACAAGGTCTCTACCGTCCTGAATTTGAACATGATGCATGTGGAATCGGACTGTACGCCCATTTAAAAGGGGAGGCGACACATAGCATCGTCAAAAAGGGATTACAAATGCTGTGCCAGCTTGATCATCGCGGCGGGCAAGGCAGTGATCCGTATACAGGTGATGGTGCCGGTTTAATGGTACAGCTGCCAGACGCTTTCTTTAGAAAGAACTGCAAAGAATTTGCACTTCCTGAAAAAGGCCGTTACGGGGTAGGAATGGTCTTCTTTTCAAAAGATGATGACGAAAAAACGCGTCAAGCCATCGAACAGAAAATCAACGGGTTCATTAAACAAGAAGGCCAAACATTAATTGGCTGGAGAACGGTTCCTGTCGATGCCGGAAAAATTGGTACTGTCGCAGCGAAGAGCTGTCCGGTTGTGAGACAGGTCTTTATTGGAGCAAACGACAAGATCACAGATCGTTTGTCATTTGAACGAAAATTATATGTCATCCGTAAACAGGCTGAGAACTGGGGAACAAGAGAAGAAAAACAATTTTACTTTGTCAGCCTGTCTAGTCAAACCATCGTATACAAGGGGCTTTTAACATCAGATCAAGTCGATGCTTTTTATCTTGATCTACAGGATGAAACATTTGTTTCTGCATTTTCGCTTGTTCATTCAAGATTTAGTACAAATACATTTCCTACATGGGAAAGAGCCCATCCAAACCGTTACTTAATTCACAACGGAGAAATCAACACATTAAGAGGGAACATCAATTGGATGAGAGCAAGAGAACAACAATTCGTATCTGAAGCCTTCGGAGACGATTTAGACAAGATTTTGCCAGTACTGAATGCAGACGGAAGTGATTCATCCATTTTAGACAATGCCTTTGAATTCTTTGTGCTTGCAGGCCGTACACCTGCTCATACAGCAATGATGCTGATTCCTGAGCCTTGGACGGAAAACACGCACATGTCGAAAGAGAAACGGGCATTTTATGAATACCATAGTTCTCTCATGGAGCCGTGGGATGGACCAACAGCGATTTCCTTTACTGACGGGAAACAAATCGGGGCCATCTTAGACCGAAATGGATTAAGACCGGCAAGATATTATGTCACGAATGATGATCATATCATTTTCTCTTCTGAGGTTGGCGTAATCGACACAAATGAAGAAGATGTTAAGTATAAAGATCGACTTGAGCCTGGTAAAATGCTGCTCATTGATCTAGAAGAAGGACGAATTATTTCTGACGAAGAAGTGAAATCGACCATTGCGAATGAACTTCCTTATCAAAAATGGCTCGATGAAGAAATGGTCCACGTCAATCGCTCGGAAGAAAATTCAGAAAATTCTAGTATAATGGATGATTTATTGACACGTCAGCGTGCGTTCCATTATACGTATGAAGACATTCAAAAGTATTTAATTCCTTTACTAGAAGAAGGCAAGGATCCAATCGGTTCAATGGGAAGTGACACACCGCTTGCTGTGTTATCAGATCGTGCGCAGTCTCTTTTTCATTATTTTAAGCAGCTGTTTGCACAAGTCACGAACCCGCCGATTGATGCCATTCGTGAGCAGCTCGTGACATCAACCATGACTTGGTTAGGTGCCGAAGGCGATATTTTACATCCGAATGAATATTCATGCCGAAGAATTAAACTTTATACACCGGTCTTAACGAGCGGGCAATTTAACGGCTTGAAAACGATTGTTCATAATGCCTTTAAAAGCAAAACAATCCATACACTTTTCACCGATGATTTAAAACGCGGACTGGATGCGATGTTTGAAGAGGCGGAAAAAGCGATCAGAGAAGGTGTCTCTTTATTAATCCTTTCAGATCGTGAAATGACAGAACAAAAAGTACCGATTCCACCACTTCTTGCGCTAAGTGCACTTCATCAGCATCTTGTGCGTCAAGGCCTGCGGACAAAGGTCAGTCTGATCGTTGAATCTGGAGAGGTGAGAGAGGTCCATCATTTTGCCGCACTAATTGGCTACGGCGCAGATGCGATTCACCCTTACCTTGTCTATGAAACGTACAAACAGCTGATTGCAGACGAAGCGATTTCGATCAGCTTTGATGAAGCTGTTACAAAGTTTGGTAAAAGCGTGACAGAAGGTGTCGTCAAAGTCATGTCCAAAGTGGGGATTTCCACTGTGCAAAGCTATAGAGGCGCGCAAATCTTTGAAGCAGTTGGGATTAGTGAAGACGTCATTCAAGTGTATTTCACAGGAACAGCTTCTCAGCTTGGCGGAATTGATCTTGACACCATTGCTCATGAGGCAAAACTCCGCCATGAAGCAGGGTATCAAGCAGCAACTGACCAGACACTTGAATCAGGCAGTGAATTCCAGTGGAGAAAAAATGGAGAACATCATGCTTTTAACCCAAAAACGATCCATACGCTCCAGTGGGCATGCCGTAATGAAGATTACGATCTATTTAAACAATATACAAAAGCAGCGGATGAAGAAAGAATCGGCTTCCTCAGAAACTTGTTTGCATTTCAGCCAAAACAAAAGCCGGTTCGTCTGGAAGAGGTTGAATCTGCTGAATCCATCGTGCGCCGCTTTAAGACAGGTGCCATGTCATTTGGATCTTTAAGTAAAGAAGCGCATGAGGCACTTGCGATTGCGATGAACCGAATTGGCGGTAAAAGTAACAGCGGAGAAGGCGGAGAAGATCCTGCCCGCTTTACAGTAGATGAACATGGTGATGACCGCAGAAGTGCAATTAAACAAATCGCTTCTGGCCGATTTGGTGTGAAAAGTCATTACTTAGTCAATGCAGATGAACTGCAAATTAAAATGGCGCAAGGAGCAAAACCTGGAGAAGGCGGACAGCTGCCAGGAAATAAAGTGTATCCTTGGGTTGCCGATGTACGTGGTTCTACGCCAGGTGTCGGATTGATTTCACCACCGCCGCATCATGATATTTATTCCATTGAAGATTTGGCACAGCTGATTCATGATTTGAAAAACGCGAACCGTGATGCACGCATCAGTGTCAAGCTTGTATCTAAAGCCGGCGTTGGCACGATTGCAGCAGGTGTAGCAAAAGGAACTGCGGACGTCATTGTCATCAGTGGTTATGACGGCGGTACTGGAGCTTCACCGAAAACGAGTATTAAACACACAGGGCTTCCTTGGGAGCTTGGATTGGCAGAAGCGCATCAAACCCTTGTGTTAAATGGTCTTCGCGAGAGAGTCGTTCTTGAAACAGACGGAAAGTTAATGACTGGCCGCGACGTTGTGATGGCTGCGATTTTAGGAGCAGAAGAGTATGGCTTTGCGACAGCTCCACTTGTCGTGCTGGGCTGCGTGATGATGAGAGCATGTCATTTAGATACTTGCCCAGTCGGTGTAGCCACACAAAATCCAGAGCTCCGCAAAAAATTCATGGGTAACCCCGATCACATTGTGAACTTCATGATGTTTATTGCAGAGGAAGTAAGAGAAATCTTAGCGGAACTCGGCTTTACATCAATGGATGAATTAATCGGACGCACGGACGTCCTAGCGGTCAGTGAACGAGCAAAAGCTCACTGGAAAGCAGGGCAGCTAAACCTTGAAACATTGCTTTATCAGCCAGAAGGAGCGCGGACATTCAGAACACCACAAAATCATAAAATTGATGAATCGCTGGATATGAATGAAATCCTTCCTTATGTGCAAGAAGCGCTGAATCATCAAACACCGGTTGATCTATCATTGAACATTCGCAATATCAACCGTGTGGCCGGAACTATTACTGGCAGTGAAGTGTCTAAGCGCTACGGGGAAGAGGGCTTGCCAGAGGATACCATCACACTAAGATTCACTGGTTCAGCTGGACAAAGCTTCGGCGCATTTGTGCCAAAGGGCATGTCTCTCTATTTAACAGGTGATTCAAATGACTATATCGGCAAAGGACTCTCAGGAGGCAAAATTGCTGTTAAAACGTCTGATCATTTTGTACAAAATGGACATGAAAACGTCATTGTAGGAAACGTCGCATTTTACGGCGCAACTAGCGGAAAAGCTTATATTAACGGGCGTGCTGGTGAACGATTTGCTGTTCGTAATTCAGGTGTACATGTGGTTGTTGAAGGAATCGGAGATCACGGCTGTGAATACATGACTGGCGGACGTGTCGTTATTTTAGGAGACGTTGGGAAAAACTTTGGTGCAGGTATGTCTGGCGGTGTGGCTTACATCCATACATCGGATGCAAAACAGTTCAAAAGAATGTGCAATATGGAAATGATCATGTTTGAAAAGCTCACAGATCATGAAGAAGAACAAGAAGTGAAACAAATGATCAAGGAACACCTTGATTATACAAACAGCTCAAAAGCAGCAGCACTTCTTGAAAACTGGGAGCAAGAAAAGGATCAATTCATCAAAGTCATTCCGAGAAATTACAAAATGATGCTTCAAAGCATCGAAGAACAAAAACAAGCGGGCCTCAGTCATGAAGAAGCGGTGATGTTTGCCTTTGAAGCAAACACAAAACCGAAAAATCAAGAAACGGCAAACGGGCAAAAAGCAGCCCTCGCTCATTAAGAAAGGGGAGAGGACAATGGGCAAAGCAACAGGTTTTATGGATTATAAAAGAGAAAAGCCAAATGAACGTGACCCTCTCACTCGTCAAAATGACTGGAAAGAATATTCAGCTCCTTATACAGATGACGTATTGAAAAAGCAGGGCGCTAGATGTATGGATTGCGGAACACCGTTTTGTCAAATTGGGATGGAGATCAGGGGCGGCGTGTCTGGCTGCCCGATCTACAATTTAATTCCAGAGTGGAATGATCTTGTCTATCGCGGAAGATGGAAAGAAGCTCTCGAAAGACTTCAAAAAACAAATAATTTCCCAGAGTTTACTGGGAGAGTATGTCCGGCACCTTGTGAAGGGTCATGTACAGTCGCTATCAATGATCCAGCTGTTTCGATTAAAAATATCGAACGTACGATCATTGATAAAGGCTTTGAAAATGGATGGATCACACCAAGAATCCCTTCAAGCCGTACAGGGAAGAAAATTGCCATTGTCGGCTCAGGACCAGCAGGACTTGCAAGTGCTGATCAATTAAACCAAGCAGGGCACGCTGTAACAGTGTTCGAGCGTTCTGACCGTCTTGGCGGACTGCTGACATACGGGATTCCGAATATGAAGCTCGATAAAGAAGTGGTCGAGCGAAGAGTCAAACTTCTAAGACAAGAAGGCATTGACTTTGTGACGAACACAGAAATCGGTGTGGATATTACTGCTGATGAACTGAAAGAGCAGTTTGATGCCGTTATCCTTTGTACAGGTGCACAAAAGCAGCGTGATCTGTTGATTGAAGGCCGGGAAGCAAAAGGAATTCACCTTGCGATGGATTATTTAACCCTCGCAACGAAAAGCATGCTTGATTCAGGATTTAAAGACAAAAACTTCATTGATGCAAAAGGAAAAGACGTGATTGTGATTGGCGGAGGAGACACAGGTGCAGACTGCGTTGCAACTGCACTTCGCCAAAAAGCAAAAAGTGTTGTTCAATTCGGGAAGCATCCAAAGCTTCCGGATACACGTGTAGGGGATAACATGTGGCCAGAACAGCCTTATGTCTTCTCGCTGGATTATGCTTATGAAGAAGCACAAGCCAAATTCGGAGAAGATCCGCGTCAATATTCAATTCAAACCACAAAAATTGTGGCAGATAAAAATGGGAAATTAAAAGAGCTTCATACCATTCAAATGGAAAAGGTGAAAAACGAACAAGGGAAGTTTGAATTTCATGAGATTCCAGGAACAGAGAAGGTATGGCCTGCTCAGCTCGTCTTTATTGCAATTGGTTTTGAGGGAACTGAACAGCCGCTTGTGAAACACTTTGGCGTGGACAGCAAAAACAATCGCATTGACGCAAAGTATGGGGAATATACAACAAATGTAGAAGGCGTATTTGCAGCGGGAGATGCAAGACGCGGGCAAAGCTTGATTGTCTGGGCAATTAATGAAGGCAGACAAGTGGCGCACGAGGTAGACCGTTATTTAATGGGGAGTTCAGTTCTGCCAAAATAGGTCAAACAAAGGGTGTTACAATATAAAGAAAAGCCATGACCAACGTGTGGTCATGGCTTTTTATGATTCAGAAATGGTATGGTTGATCAACACTTTTTTACGTTTAAGCTGCGATACGACTAAACAGAGGAAGACAATAAGAACAAAAAGAGAAATGGTCAAAAAGCCAAACGTATATGAGCCAGTCAATTCTTTTAAACTGCCAAGAATATTAGGTAAAAAGAATCCGCCAATGCCTCCAGCAGCCCCAACAATTCCGGTCACAATCCCAATTTCTTTATGAAATACTTGAGGCACCAGCTGAAAAACAGCGCCATTCCCCATCCCAAGACACATCATCCCGGCAAATAAAAGCGCAATGACCACAGGTAAAGCTGGAAGACTGCTCACTCCCCCTAAGCAGATGCCGATGATTCCGAATAATCCAAGCAGTACTTTCATTCCACCTATTTTATCGGCAATGAGACCGCCTACAGGACGAAAGAAGCTGCCTGCCGCCACACAAAGGGTCACAAAATCACCAGCATGAATCTTCGAAACCCCATATTGATCCACAAAGAAAATACTGAGGAAACTAGAAAGCCCGACAAACCCTCCGAATGTGATCGCATAAAGCAGACAGAAAAACCATGTCGATTTCACTTGAAATACTGAAAAGTACGACCGAATCGGCTGAGGAGCGGGCTGATTTGGTGCATCTTTTGCAGTGAAAATAAAGAACAAAAAGACAAGACTTAACGGAATCAGAGCGAGCCCCATTACGGCATGCCACCCGTAAATCTCCGCAAGCCTTGGACCAAATAATGTGGAGATCAGTGTTCCACTATTCCCCGCGCCTGCAATCCCCATAGCTACTCCTTGTAAGTGAGGAGGATACCAGCGGCTTGCCATTGGCAAAGCAACAGCAAAACTTGCTCCTGCTACTCCAAGCAAAATCCCAATCAGTACGAGCTCTGAAAGGGTTGTACCAGCGATAAACCCCCAAATGAGCGGAATGGTCGTTAAAAGCATTCCCATCACTGCAGTCTTTTTAGGTCCTATTCGATCGGTGAATAAACCGAGCACAATCCGAAAAAAAGAACCAGATAGAATTGGAATGGCCACAATCATGCCTTTCTCTACGGTTGATAAAGCAAAATCTTGCGCAATAAAAGCACCCAGCGCCCCTAACAAAACCCAGATCATAAAGCTCACATCAAAATATAAAAAGGAACCAAACAATGTCTTAGGATGACCACTTGATTTTAATTCTGAGAGTTTCATAAAACGCCTCCTCTATTGAATTTTCTGACTTAAAGATAGCGAGTTCACTTATATAATGAAAGTATTATGTGAGAAAAATTGACATGAATAAACACTTTTTTACAAGTGTGTGCCATAATCAATCCATACAAAGTGCTCGAGCCAGAGGCTTAGAAAGGTTGATTTCAGATGACAAAACGCAAACTTGTGTTTATCGGAAACGGCATGGCGAGTATGAAATGTATCGAAGAGATCATTCAAAAGCAGCCAGAACATTACGCCATAACAGTCATTGGAAAAGAGAAGCACTCTGCCTACAATCGAATAAAACTTTCGCCCATTTTACAAAAAAGCGAATCATTAGCTCAAATTGAACTAAAGGATAAAGAATGGTACACAGCGCATGACATCACATTGTACAAAGGAGAATCAGTTATACATATCGATACAAATCGAAAATGTGTCATGACAGATGCGCGCCGGGAAATTCCCTATGACAAGCTCGTCATTGCAACGGGTTCATCGCCGAATTTTCTTCCTATTCAGGGTGTGTCCAAAAAAGGGATATACGCTTTTCGGACAATTGATGATTATGAGGCCATTTGTGCGGATGCGGTGCATTATCAACAAGCAGCAGTGATCGGAGGCGGCGTGCTTGGTGTGGAGGTGGCAGCTGGTCTACAGATGGCGGGGCTGGAAACCACCATCATTCATCATACGGAGCGGCTCATGCAGCGACAATTAGATGAAACAGCCGCCGGATTATTACAGCGACAATTTATACGAAAAGGGATTCAGGTGAAAACAAATGCCCATACCATTGCATGCTTAGGCGGTGAGAGGGTAGAAGGCGTTCTATTGAAAAATGGCGACATCGTGGAGGCTGATCTTGTTGTTTTTACAACAGGTATCCGTCCGAATATACAGCTTGCAGAGAATTATGGCATACACACGAGAAAAGCCATTGTTGTCAATGACGTGATGGAGACAAATATCCCAAATATTTATGCGATTGGAGAATGTGCAGAGCACAAAGGGATGGTGCACGGTCTTGTTCAGCCCATTTATGAACAAGCAAGCGTGCTCGCTAAGCATCTTTTAGGGGAAAAAATCACACATACACCCAAGCCCATTTACTCAACAAAATTAAAAGTACCTGATTTGCCGATTTATTCTGCTGGATGTATTGAACATCATTCTCCGTTTATGTCAGCTGTGACTTATTTAGATGAAGAGCAAGAGGTATATAAAAAATTCGTTTTTGAACGTGAGGCGCTGGCAGGCATTTTATTCGTCGGAGAGCTGGAGCATGCCGATCAGCTTTTGCAAGATGTGAAAGTGGGACGTGATAAAAGTGTGGTCATGAAATCCCTTTATGAAAAGCAAGCATCCCCACTAGATTCATTAAAAATGGAAGATCTCGTCTGCCAATGTCAAACCGTTACAAAAGGGACGATTTTAAAAAGCATTTCGGTTCATCAGCTGACAAACTTAGAAGAGGTGAAAAAACAGACAGGGGCAGCAACCGGGTGCGGCGGGTGTCAAGAGCTCGTCCGTGCTTGCTGCCAGTTATCATCACATGAACAAACGGAATCGCAGGCCTTTTATTGTCCATGTACAGAAGCAGATGAGCAGACCATTTTTTCGTTTATTAAAAAGCAGCAGCCGGTGAATGCTGAAGAAATAAGAAGACATTTTCAATGGAAAACGAATCACGGCTGCGGCATCTGCCGGCCGGCCATTCAATACTATCTCGAGCAATTTCAAGGATCGGTGGAAAAAATCGGCGCTGCTGAGCAGGAAGACATGTTGATTCCTCAATTATATGGAGGCCGGCTTGATTTGGATTTTTTGAAAATCATTACGTCTTTGTTAGAGAACAGGCTGATTGAGCAGGCAGAGCTGACAAAGCATAAACGAATACGGCTTATCGGTGTGTCAAAACAGGCGGCACAAATCGTCAAAAATCATTGGCCAATTATGCCCAATGAGAAAAGAAGACTATCTCATATCCTTTCATGCGACTGCAGTGATCCAGCAGTCACGTCACTTGTGATAGAGCTGGAAAGACAAGTGGAAGATACACTTTTTCCAGCTGTCACCTCCATTCATATCACCGGTGCTTCCTGCACGTGTAAACTTGCTCCAATTGATGACATCTGTCTGAAAAAGCAGCTGGGTGAATGGAACATTTATATAGGAGGCCAGCTTTTTTACACCTTGGCTCATTCAAGTGAGCTTATTCCTTTTTTAAAAGCGCTGCTTGAAGAGTATAGAAAAAATGCTTACTTTCAAGAATCCATTGGTGATTGGCTTTCCCGGCAAGGGAACATTTCTATTCGAGAAAAGTTACTTGATGAGGAAATAAGAGAAGAGCTCTGTGCGCAATTTGACCAAAGCAGACAAGAAAATGTAAGTCATAAGGATGTGAAGGTATGAGTCAATCTTTTTTACAATATGCCCAGCAAAAATCAAAGCAGGAAGAACAAAAGCGAGTGTTCCCAGCCCAATGTCCTTTTTGCAGTATGCAGTGCAAAATGCAATTAATCGAGCAGCATGTGGAAGGGCGAACACGCTACCAAACGATTGGTGTACACAATCCAACTACGCACGGAAGACTTTGTATGAAAGGACAGCATGCCCACCAGCACGCGCTTCATAAAGATCGCCTGAATCACCCACTGATCAAAAGAAACGGACAATTTGTAAAAGCAACATGGCAGGAGGCTCTTGAGGAAATCAAAACAAACATAGAATCTCTTCAGCTGTCACATGGCCATGATGTGATCAGTGTGTACGGAAGCGCATCAATTACAAATGAGGAAGCGTACTTACTCGGGAAATTTGCAAGAGTGGCGCTGAAAACAAAATACATCGATTATAACGGGAGACTATGTATGTCTTCGGCAGCAACTGCCGCAAATCAAACATTCGGACTTGACCGTGGCCTGACCTTTCCTCTCAGCGACATCAAGCATGCACGAGTGTTGATATTGGTTGGAACGAATATAGCGGAATGTCAGCCAACCTTCCTGCCCTACATCGAAGAGGCGAAAAACAATGGCGCATTTCTCATCGTCATTGATCCGCGCAGAACTCCGACAGCCCAATTAGCCGATTTACATGTCAGCCTAAAACCAGGGTCAGATGCCGCACTGGCAAACGGCATATTGCACATCATGATGCATGAGCATTTAATCGATGAATCATTTATTCATCAACGAACGTCAGGTTTCCAAGAACTAAAGGAGCATATCTCACGCATCTCCCTGCCAGACATAGCTGAGCAAACCGGCGTGACGATTGATGTGATGCAGAAAATAGCAAGGAAATTCGCACAAGAAAAGACAGGCATGATTTTTACAGCAAGAGGCATTGAGCAGCAAATAGACGGTACAGCCTCTGTGCGTAATTTCCTGAATATTCTGCTTGTTACTGGGAAGATCGGCCGCTTTGGATGCGGCTATGGCGCAATAACCGGCCAGGGAAATGGCCAGGGAGCAAGAGAGCATGGGCAAAAAGCAGATCAGCTTCCAGGATATCGAGATATCTCAAACCCTGGTCACAGAAAAGAAATGGCTGAACGATGGAACATTGATGAAAAAGAACTCCCAGGAAAGGGTGTGTCTGCTTTTGAGATGTTTGAAAAAATGGAGGCAGGTGAGATCAAAGCGCTCTTTTTAATGTGCTCAAACCCTGTCCAGTCAGGGCCGAACGCGCACCTGATTCAGCAAGCCATCAAGAACTTGTCCTTTTTTGTTGCCGTTGATTTATTTATGTCTGAGACAGCTGCGCTGGCAGATGTAATTTTACCGACTTCGTCATATTTAGAGGATGAAGGTACCGTGACAAACATAGAGGGGCGCGTTACGCTTAGAGAAGCAACATATCCACTTAAACACCAAAGAAAGCACGATTGGCAAATCATTTGTGAAATAGCAGCTGTATTAGGCAAAGGCAGCCATTTTTCCTTTTCATCCGCAGAAGAGATCTTTGAGGAAATAAGAGCCGTAACGAAAGGTGCAAAGGCTGATTATTCAGGCATAACCTATGAAAGGCTGAGGAAGGAACAAGGCATAAGGTGGCCTTGTACTCATTTAGAAGACCCGGGAACTGAAAGATTATTTGAACATGCATTCTCACATTCTGACAGTTTAGCGAAGTTTGCCGTTGTCACACATGGAAAAAAGGCTGCAAAGGAACCCGTCAGTCAAGAATACCCTCTTTATTTAACGACCGGCAGGGTGATGGCTCATTACCAAACAGGCGTTCAAACAAGAAGGAGCACCTCTCTTGTTGCCAGACAGTTTGAAGCATATGCAGAGCTTCACCCTGACACAGCGAAAACGTATGGACTTCAGCACGGGGAGCTCGTGACCATCAAGTCAAAAAGAGGAAGTGTCATCATCAGATGCCGCATATCAGACACCATTCGAAAAGATACCGTATTTGTTCCATTTCACTGGAGCAAACATCAATCAATTAATCAATTAATTGATGACCAACTAGATCCGCACAGTAAAATGCCAGGCTTTAAATATTGTCCTGTACAGCTGTCAGCCTACGTGAATGAAAAACTATGTGAGAAATTTTAACATGTATTTTCCATCTATGTTTAGATTATGGTACTTTCTAAAAAATGATCACATGAGGGGTGTTTTATCATGAAAGAAAAACTCGTATTAGTGGGGAACGGTATGGCCGGCATTCGAAGCCTTGAAAACATTTTAAAAACAGACGGCGAACGTTTCGACATGACGGTATTTGGGACTGAACCGCATCCTAACTATAACCGAATTCTTTTATCGAAAGTGCTTCAAGGGGATACGAAGGTCGAAGATATTACGTTAAACGATTGGAACTGGTATCAAAAGCATGATATTCAACTGTTTACAAACGAGACCATAGTGAAGATCGATACAGAGAACCAAACAGTCACCAGTGATCAAGGACGGACCGTGCATTATGACCGATTGATTTTAGCAACAGGGTCACTTCCATTCATCCTTCCAATTCCAGGGAGTGATAAAAAAGGCGTGACGGCTTTTCGTACATTGCAAGACACTGAGGAAATGGTCAATGCCTCTACTATGTACAAAAAAGCAGCAGTCATCGGAGGCGGACTCCTTGGGCTTGAAGCAGCACGCGGTCTATTAAACTTAGGCATGGAAGTGAATGTCATCCACCTCAGCTCTCATTTAATGGAACGCCAGCTAGACCCTATTGCAGGCCAGCTTCTTCAAAAAGCATTAGAAGAACAGGGGATGAAATTCCTGTTAGGAAAACAGACAAATGAGATTTTAGGAGATACAAGAGTAGAAGGATTATCATTTTCAGACGGCACTACACTTGAGACAGACCTAGTCGTCATGGCTGCGGGAATTAAACCAAGTAAAATGCTTGCAGAAATAAGCGGGCTTGAAGTGAACCGTGGGATTATCGTCAATGATTTTATGGAAACAAGTGTCCCGGGCATTTATGCCGTCGGAGAATGTGTGGAACACAGGGGACAAACGTACGGATTAGTTGCTCCTTTATACGATCAAGCGACTGTACTTGCCAAGCATGTATGCGGCTTGAACCCTGCTCCATATGAAGGCTCTGTTCTGTCAACACAGCTGAAAGTATCAGGAGTTGATGTATTTTCAGCTGGTGATTTTATTGAAAACGATGAGAAAAAAGCGATTAAAATTTTTGACGAACAAAAAGGCATCTATCAAAAACTCGTCTTCCAGCAAAACCGATTAGTAGGCGCCGTCATGTTTGGAGAAACAAGCGACGGACCTCGTTTATTCTCGTACATTAAAGAAGGAATAGATATGTCGGATATGGAGAAGGTATCTGTCTTAACCTCCAATGATCCGGCGCAAGAAAGCACGATTGACAGCATGGCAAACGACCATATCGTTTGCGGCTGTAATGGCGTGTCAAAAGGGCAGATTGTGGAAGCCATTCAGAAAGAAGGCTTAACAACGTTTCAGGAAGTCAAGCAATGTACAAGTGCCTCACGATCTTGCGGAGGCTGTCAGCCTGTTGTCGAAGAGATTCTTTGGCATACGCTAGGTGAGGATGCAAGCCGGACAGCCCAAAAAGAAACCATCTGCGCCTGCACTACCCTTTCACGAGATGAAGTCATTCATGAAATCAAAGAGAAAGGGCTGCAGCATGTCAAAGAAGTGATGAATGTACTTGACTGGAATACAGAAGAGGGCTGTTCAAAATGCCGCCCTGCACTGAATTATTATTTAGGCATGCTTCATCCACTTGAATACAAAGATGAAAAGAGCTCACGTTTTGTAAATGAACGCATGCACGCCAATATTCAAAACGATGGCACCTATTCAGTTGTTCCGCGAATGTACGGCGGCGTCACCAATGCAAATGACTTGAGAAAAATAGCCGATGTCGTCGACAAATATGAAATACCGCTTGTGAAAATGACTGGCGGTCAGCGTATTGATCTTCTAGGTGTCAAAAAAGAAGATTTACCTAAAGTGTGGGCGGATCTAGATATGCCATCGGGTTATGCATATGGAAAATCTTTAAGAACAGTTAAAACATGTGTTGGAGAACAATTTTGCAGGTTCGGCACGCAGGACTCCATGGCTCTTGGAATTGCACTTGAGAAGAAATTTGAAGGTCTTGCGACACCGCATAAAGTAAAAATGGCCGTCTCTGCTTGTCCGAGAAACTGTGCAGAGTCCGGAATTAAAGACCTCGGTATTGTGGGGATAGATGGGGGGTTTGAATTGTACGCCGGCGGAAATGGCGGCACACACCTGCGGGCTGGAGATTTATTAATGAAGGTCAGTACAGCAGAAGAAGTAGAGCAAATGGCCGCAGCATACCTGCAATATTACAGAGAAACGGCAAATTATTTAGAAAGAACCTCTGCTTGGGTTGAGCGACTTGGGTTAGATCATATTCAATCAGTACTCCTGGATGATGAAAAACGAGCAGCCTTAATCGAAAGAATGGACATTGCGCTTTCAACATATGAAGAGCCTTGGCAGGAGCTTCGCGAGAGTCAAAAAGACACGAGACAATTATTTCAAAAAGCGACGGCTTCCGTATAAATCAATTGAAGGGATGAGATCATATGACAGTTTCAGTTGTTAAAGTTCACATTGGCACCCTATCAGATTTTCCGCTACAGCTAGGTAAAACAGTTGAAGCCGGTACACTTGAATTAGCTGTTTTTCAAACCTCTAATAAGCAGTTCAAAGCCATTGAAAATCGCTGTCCTCATAAAGGCGGCGTTCTGGCTGAAGGCATGGTCAGCGGGAATCACGTTTTCTGCCCAATGCATGATTGGAAAATTGATCTTTCATCAGGAAACGTGCAAGCACCAGATCACGGATGCGTTAAAACATATGAAACATTCGTTGAAGGGGACAATGTCTTTATTTTATTGCCTTCATAAATGGTTTAGATCCTTCCTTTCATGTATATGCTGTATATAAATGCAGCAAGAAAGGAAGGAATTTTTGTGCCGTTCGTTAATATTTTGATTGAACTCTTAATCGGATTTTTCGCTTTATTTTTTATTACAAAATTATTAGGGAAAACACAATTTGCACAAATCACACCGTTTGATTTTATTTCTGCACTAATTTTAGGCGAAATGGTCGGAAACGCCATTTTTGACCCAGAAGTCAGGATTCAGCACATTTTATTTGCTGTTGCGGTATGGGGCGTACTTATTTATACAGTTGAATGGCTTTCACAGCGCTTTAAATCCATTCGCGCTTTTTTAGAAGGAAGACCTACTCTTGTGATTGATAAGGGGAAGATTCACTACAATCGGTTAAAGAAGAATATGCTTGATATCAATCAGCTGCAGACACTGGTTCGCGCAAAAGGCCATTTTGCACTGAATGAAATTGAATATGCCATTTTGGAAACGGACGGTTCTGTCAGTGTTCTTCCGAAAATGAAATACGCGCCAGCCACAGCAGAAGATGTGAACGTGAAGGGAAAAGAAGTGAAATTGCCTAGAACATTTATTATTGACGGCGAAATCTTAAAAGATGATTTACAAGAAGCCGGCTTTGATGAATCCTGGCTGAATAAGCAATTAAAAAAGCAGCATATTTCCTCTTATCGAGACGTTCTATTTTGTGAATGGGTTGAAAATGAAGGGATTTATGCGATGCAATATGAAAAGTCTAAAAAAACATCCACAACATAAAAACGTGGGTGTTTTTTTGTGCGTGTATGGAATAGGATCAAAAAGAATGTTTGGTGAAAACGTTCACAAAATGAGGAGGAGATATGTGATGAAATATAGAAACGTATGGATTGTTATGGTCTTGTCTTTCTTTCTTTTTGACTTCGCTTCACTTCAAGCAGCAGAAGCCGGGCATAACCGCGTCCTTGTCGTTGATCAAAAGGGAAGCGGGACATACCGCACCGTTCAGTCTGCCATTGATGCGATTCCAGCAAACAATCAACAACCGGCAACGATCTATATTAAAAATGGCGTATATAAAGAAAAAATTTTGCTTCCGCAAAATAAACCACACGTATCCTTTATTGGCGAAAACCAGCACAAGACGATCCTTACGTATGATGATACAAATGCAAGCACTGGGAGTACAACAAACAGCTCAAGCACAATGATTCGTGCAAACGATTTTTATGCAGAAAATATCACCTTTCAAAATACAGCTGGCAGACATGCTGGTCAGGCAGTTGCGCTGTATGTGTCTGGCGACCGGGCTGTGTTCAAACAAATACGCGTGTTAGGCTATCAAGATACACTTTATGCAACAGGCACAGGGCGGCAATATTATGAAAACTGCTATATTGAGGGCACGGTTGATTTTATTTTTGGATCAGCCACAGCTGTGTTTAAAAGAGCTGAAATAAAAAGCCTTGGAAATGGGTATATTACTGCAGCATCCACAACAGAAGCGCAAAGGTACGGCTATGTATTCATGGACTCTACGCTGAAAAAGGGGACGGCAGCTGCGCAATCGGTTTATTTAGGACGTCCGTGGAGACCTCATTCGGCTGTAACATTCCTTCATACAAAAATGGATGATCATGTGAAAGCAGAGGGATGGCATAACTGGGATAACCGTGACAATGAAAGAACGGCCAGATATAAAGAATTTGGATCGACAGGAGCGGGAAGCAGTCCAGCAAACCGCGTAAAATGGTCAACCATTTTAACCCAAAATGAAGCAAGTCAAATCACGGTTCAGGCTGTTCTTCGCGGAACCGATGGCTGGAATCCAGAAAAGAGGTAAGGGGCTTGTCAGTTTTCGTCAAAGAAAGCTGACTTTTCTGTTTAAAAAACCTTTGAGAACAAACGTTCTTTTGTGTATAATGAACATATTCTTCTAAAATTGGCTGCAACAAAAAGGAGGGATTGCGTGAAGCGTTTTTCACAGCTCATGTTTTTACAAATATGTATCCTGTCGATTTTATTTCTCCCTTTTTCAGCGAAAGATGAACAACTCAAAGCTCGTGACGATTCACTTCAATGGATGACAGCTTTAGACGAATTCATACGAACAGCACCTGATTTAGAGGGCGCGATCTCTGGCATCAGCGTCCGCGATACTTCTGACACCTCTCTTCTTTATGAACATCAAGCCGATATTCGTCTTACTCCTGCTTCTAATATGAAACTGCTCACATCAGCCATCGCACTTGATATACTTGGAGAAACACACACATTCCCTACAGACATCTGGATGGATGGTTCCATTCAAAAGAAAACGCTACATGGCAGCCTTTATCTTCGCGGCACCGGCGATCCGGCTTTATTAGAGGAGGATTTTGCAGCACTTGCCAAACAAGTCAAAAAGGCCGGAATACATACCATTCGCGGGCAGCTTGCGGCAGATGACACTTGGTTTGATGACACGAGATACTCCATTGACCTGCCTTGGAGTGATGAGGATCAATATTACGGGGCACAAATTTCTGCTCTCACGGCTTCACCGAATCAAGATTATGATGCAGGGACCGTGATTCTCGAAGTAAAACCAGGAAAAAAAGCAGGACAGAAAGCCGCATATGATATGATCCCAAAGACGGATGTCGCTCAAGTCATCAATCAAGTGAAAACAGTTCCAGAAGGTGAAAAAAAGAAAATCTCTTTTAAGCGCTCTCACGGAACCAACAAGATTACGTTGACTGGGACTATTCCGGTTAAAGCGAGCTCATCTAAACAATGGGTAGCTTTATGGGATCCGTCCGTCTATGCTTTAGACTTAATGAAACGAGCGTTAAAGGCGGAAGGGATTCAAGTAAAGGGACCGCTGAAATCAAAACAAGTTCCTAAAAAAGCCAAAAAAATTGCCTCCCATACATCGATGCCATTATCTGAGCTGCTTGTTCCTATGATGAAATTAAGCAACAATACCCATGCAGAAATTTTGCTAAAGGAACTAGGGAAAAAAGTGAAGAACAAAGGGAGCTTTGAAGCTGGGCTGGACGTCATGAATGAACGGCTTCCTGCGTTTGGCATCGATCCTTCGCTTGCAGTGCTGCGTGACGGATCGGGGATATCACCTATTAACCTTGTCTCCGCTAACCAGTTCACTTTATTTTTGACAAACATTCAAAAGGAAAAATGGTTTAAAACCTATGAACATGCGCTCCCTTTAGCAGGGGCAAGTGAACGAATGGTAGGGGGAACGTTAAGGAACAGATTGAAGGAACCAGCTACACTAGAAAAAGTACGTGCAAAAACAGGGTCGTTAACAACGGTCAGCACACTTTCTGGATATATTGACACGCAGGGCGGGAAAACGCTCGCTTTTTCCATCTTATTAAATCACCTTGTTGATGACGAAAATGGGAAAGAGATAGAAGACCGTATTGTCAGCATACTAGCTGAGAATCTTTAGATTTAGAGAGAGAAGGAGAACCATCATGACGTTAGATAATAATCAATCTTTAGTAAAAACCATGTCCATTTTTCTCATCCCGCTTTTGCTAAGTAATATTTTGCAATCGATCGGACAATTAGTGTCTATTGTTCTTGTCGGAAGATGGATTGGAGAGGATGCAGTAGCTGCCATTTCTGCATTCTTTCCGCTTTTCTTTTTACTCGTTTCTTTTTCCATTGGAATTGGATCGGGAAGCTCGATCCTTATTGGACAAGCGTATGGAGCAAAAAATGAACAGAAATTAAAAGAAATTATTGGCACAACGCTTTCATTCACTTTTTTGATCGGAGTATCTTTAGCGATCATTGGAGGTTTTTTCGCAACAGACATCTTAAACCTTATGAGAACACCCGCCAATATCGTGGAGGAAAGTGCGGGCTATGCTAGAATTCTATTCATCTCAATGCCGATCTTATTTCTTTATTTTGTTTATACGACCTTCTTGCGAGGGACAGGGGATTCGAAAACGCCATTTTATTTCTTAATGATTAGTACTGCAACGAATATTTTGATGCTGCCCATTTTATTATTTGGATGGCTGGGACTGCCAGCGTTCGGCTTATACGGCGCTGCGTATGCTTCTGTGATTTCAACAATTGTGACATTTATCATTCTACACATCTACTTATATAAGACAAAGCACCCGCTTCGCATTGATGCATCGGTGAGAAAGCATTTATTGATGAAAGGGGATCTATTAAAAACGTTATTAAAGCTCAGTATCCCATCAAGCATTAATATGATCCTCATTTCTTTATCAGAAATTGCCGTTATTTCTTTCGTCAACGATTATGGATCACAGGCGACAGCTGCCTATGGTGTTGTCAATCAAGTTGTGAGTTATGTGCAGATGCCGGCAGTGAGCCTTGGCATTGCGGTCTCGATCTTTGCAGCTCAATTCATTGGCGCAGGAAATATGAATCGACTGAAAGATGTCATTAAAATTGGGTTAGGTCTTAACTTTGCCATAGGCGGATGTATCATTATTTTCGTTTATATTTTTGCACCGCAGATTTTATCTATCTTTTTAACAGATCCTAAGACGATAGACATTGCCTATAGTTTGGTCGTCATTACATTATGGAGCTATCTCATTTTTGGAACGGCCCAAATTGTTGCAGCCACAATGAGAGCAAGCGGGACGGTTCTTTGGCCGACGATCTTTAGTATTTGTTCCATTTGGCTTGTAGAAGTACCAGTCGCTTATGTGCTATCACACTATACATCCCTTGGCATTAAAGGAATATGGATTGGCTACCCTGCAGCTTTCTTTGTAAACTTACTCCTCCAATACAGCTACTATCAGCTCGTATGGAAGAAAAAACAAATTGTAGCGCTTGTTCAATCATAATGTAAAGGGTTAAAGCAGCATATACATACGAAGATCTCTCACTTTAAGGAGGCCGGATCTTCTATGTTTTTGAATCAAAGAAGTGAACTGAGCTCGTACAATATCGGTGACTTTTCTTATGCCGGACCAGATTTCCAAGTGCTGACGTGGGGGGAAGGAACGACATTAAATATTGGGAAGTTTTGTTCCATCGCAAACGAAGTGAAAATTTTTCTAGGCGGGGAACACCGTACAGATTGGGTCACAACGTATCCGTTTAATCAAATTTTCAAAGAAGCTGCCGACATTAAAGGACATCCCAAATCGAAGGGAGATGTTCATATTGGACATGACGTATGGATTGGATATGGTGCGACGATTATGTCAGGAGTATGTATAGGAAACGGGGCCGTGATCGGGGCAAATAGTGTGATCACAAAAGATGTGCCGCCATATGCAATTGCCGCAGGAAATCCCCAGCAGCTCATGAAATATCGATTTTCATCCGAAATAATCGAAAAACTGCAGTTATTAGAATGGTGGAATTTAGAGTTTTCAATCATCCAATCTATTTTTCATCTTTTGCAATCGTATGATATTGAACAGTGTATAAATGTAATAGAAGACATAAAAAAGAAAGGCTGAAAAAGCCTTTCTTTTTTTAGTTTAGCTAAGACGTATGATGGTCAAGGCTGCTCCAGCAGCACCACCTCCGCTAACTAAAATAGCTGTGACAACCGCCCCAAAAAACTGCAGTGAGATGGTATTACCAGCTGTTAAATTAACAATAACAGTGTTGTTGATTAATGAAGTTGAGATAACAGGTGATTGAACAGAACCAGAAATAGTAGTTGTTCCATTTAAAAGCAAACGTGTATTAATCAAAAGAGCTGTAGTGGTGTTGATTTGATACGTAATATAATATTTACCAGTTTGCAGAACGGTAAAAACAGTACTAGTGCCGTTTGCTGTAAAACCAGTAATGTTTTGAAAGTTTGGCAAAGGAATATTCGTTCCTCCTGCTACAGTAACGATGGTAGGGCCAGAACTATTAGCAGCATAAAGTGCTGTATCTGTAAAACCACCTGTTCCAGTAGCCCCAGTGACACCTGTCACGCCAGTAGGACCTGTTGGTCCAGTAATACCCGTGGCCCCGGTAGCTCCAGTGATGCCGGTGGCACCAGTAGGTCCAGTTGATCCAGTGATCCCCGTCACACCAGTAGGACCTGTTGGTCCAGTAATACCAGTGACACCAGTAGGACCTGTTGGTCCAGTAATACCAGTGACACCAGTAGGTCCAGTTGAACCAGTGATCCCCGTAGCGCCGGTAGAGCCAGTTGATCCAGTAATCCCCGTGGCACCAGTAGGACCGGTAGATCCAGTGATACCCGTCACACCAGTAGGACCGGTAGATCCGGTAATACCGGTGGCACCCGTAGGACCAGTTGATCCAGTGATGCCCGTGGCCCCTGTATCACCAGTAGCTCCGGTAATCCCTGTCGCACCAGTAGGACCTGTTGGTCCAGTAATACCAGTAACACCAGTAGGACCGGTAGATCCGGTTGAACCGGTGATCCCCGTGGTCCCGGTAGGTCCAGTTGAACCGGTGATACCAGTGGCACCAGTAGGACCTGTTGAACCAGTGATGCCCGTGGCGCCAGTAGGACCAGTAGCTCCAGTGATACCCGTCACACCAGTAGGACCTGTTGGTCCAGTAATACCAGTGACACCAGTAGGACCGGTAGATCCGGTTGAACCGGTGATCCCCGTGGCACCGGTAGGTCCAGTTGAACCGGTGATGCCCGTGGCACCAGTAGGTCCAGTTGAACCGGTGATGCCCGTGGCACCAGTAGGTCCAGTTGAACCAGTGATGCCCGTGGCGCCAGTAGGACCAGTAGCTCCAGTAATACCAGTGGCACCCGTAGGACCGGTAGATCCAGTGATACCCGTGGTCCCGGTAGGTCCAGTTGAACCGGTGATACCAGTGGCACCAGTAGGTCCAGTTGAACCAGTGATGCCCGTGGCGCCAGTAGGACCAGTAGCTCCAGTAATACCAGTGACACCAGTAGGACCGGTAGATCCGGTAATACCGGTGGCACCCGTAGGTCCAGTTGAACCAGTGATCCCCGTAGCGCCGGTAGAGCCAGTTGAACCGGTGATGCCCGTGGCACCAGTAGGTCCAGTAGATCCAGTGATACCCGTGGTCCCGGTAGGTCCAGTTGAACCGGTGATACCAGTGGCACCAGTAGGACCTGTTGAACCAGTGATGCCCGTGGCGCCAGTAGGACCAGTAGCTCCAGTGATACCCGTCACACCAGTAGGACCTGTTGGTCCAGTAATACCAGTGACACCAGTAGGACCGGTAGATCCGGTTGAACCGGTGATGCCCGTGGCACCGGTAGGTCCAGTTGAACCGGTGATGCCCGTGGCACCAGTAGGTCCAGTTGAACCAGTGATGCCCGTGGCGCCAGTAGGACCAGTAGCTCCAGTAATACCAGTGGCACCCGTAGGACCGGTAGATCCAGTGATACCCGTGGTCCCGGTAGGTCCAGTTGAACCGGTGATACCAGTGGCACCAGTAGGTCCAGTTGAACCAGTGATCCCCGTAGCGCCGGTAGAGCCAGTTGATCCAGTAATACCTGTCGCACCAGTAGGTCCGGTAGGTCCAGTGATCCCCGTGGTCCCGGTAGGTCCAGTTGAACCGGTGATACCAGTGGCACCAGTAGGACCGGTAGATCCGGTAATACCGGTGGCACCCGTAGGACCAGTTGATCCAGTGATCCCCGTAGCGCCGGTAGAGCCAGTTGATCCAGTAATACCTGTCGCACCAGTAGGTCCGGTAGGTCCAGTGATCCCCGTGGTCCCGGTAGGTCCAGTTGAACCGGTGATACCAGTGGCACCAGTAGGACCGGTAGATCCGGTAATACCGGTGGCACCCGTAGGACCAGTTGATCCAGTGATCCCCGTAGCGCCGGTAGAGCCAGTTGATCCAGTAATACCTGTCGCACCAGTAGGCCCAGTAGCTCCAGTGATACCCGTCACACCAGTAGGACCTGTTGGTCCAGTAATACCAGTGACACCAGTAGGACCGGTAGATCCGGTTGAACCGGTGATGCCCGTGGCACCGGTAGGTCCAGTTGAACCGGTGATGCCCGTGGCACCAGTAGGTCCAGTTGAACCAGTGATGCCCGTGGCGCCAGTAGGACCGGTAGATCCGGTAATACCGGTGGCACCAGTAGGTCCAGTTGATCCAGTGATGCCCGTGGCCCCGGTAGGTCCGGTAGGTCCAGTAATACCAGTGACACCAGTAGGACCGGTTGAACCGGTGATGCCCGTCACACCAGTAGGACCAGTTGGTCCAGTGATGCCCGTGGCCCCTGTATCACCAGTAGCTCCGGTAATCCCGGTGGCACCAGTAGGACCAGTGACACCAGTAGGACCGGTAGATCCAGTAATCCCTGTCGCACCCGTAGGTCCAGTTGAACCAGTGATCCCCGTAGCGCCGGTAGAGCCAGTTGATCCAGTAATCCCTGTCGCACCCGTAGGTCCGGTAGGTCCAGTGATCCCCGTGGTCCCGGTAGGTCCAGTTGAACCGGTGATCCCCGTGGCACCCGTAGGTCCAGTTGAACCAGTGATGCCCGTGGCGCCAGTAGGACCAGTAGCTCCAGTGATACCCGTCACACCAGTAGGACCTGTTGGTCCAGTAATACCAGTAACACCAGTAGGACCGGTAGATCCGGTTGAACCGGTGATGCCCGTGGCACCGGTAGGTCCGGTAGGTCCAGTGATACCCGTCACACCAGTAGGACCAGTTGGTCCAGTAATACCAGTGCCACCAGTAGGACCGGTAGATCCGGTTGAACCGGTGATGCCCGTGGCACCAGTAGGACCAGTTGGTCCAGTGATGCCCGTGGCACCTGTATCACCAGTAGCTCCGGTAATCCCTGTCGCACCCGTAGGTCCAGTTGAACCAGTGATCCCCGTAGCGCCGGTAGAGCCAGTTGATCCAGTAATCCCTGTCGCACCAGTAGGTCCGGTAGCTCCAGTGATCCCCGTGGTCCCGGTAGGTCCAGTTGAACCAGTGATGCCCGTGGCACCGGTAGGTCCGGTAGGTCCAGTGATACCCGTCACACCAGTAGGACCAGTTGGTCCAGTAATACCAGTGCCACCAGTAGGACCGGTAGATCCGGTTGAACCGGTGATGCCCGTGGCACCAGTAGGACCAGTTGGTCCAGTGATGCCCGTGGCACCTGTATCACCAGTAGCTCCGGTAATACCGGTGGCACCCGTAGGACCTGTTGATCCAGTGATGCCCGTGGCACCAGTAGGTCCAGTTGAACCAGTGATCCCCGTAGCGCCGGTAGAGCCAGTTGATCCAGTAATACCTGTCGCACCAGTAGGTCCGGTAGGTCCAGTGATCCCCGTGGTCCCGGTAGGTCCAGTTGAACCGGTGATACCAGTGGCACCAGTAGGACCGGTAGATCCGGTAATACCGGTGGCACCCGTAGGACCAGTTGATCCAGTGATCCCCGTAGCGCCGGTAGAGCCAGTTGATCCAGTAATACCTGTCGCACCAGTAGGTCCGGTAGGTCCAGTGATCCCCGTGGTCCCGGTAGGTCCAGTTGAACCGGTGATACCAGTGGCACCAGTAGGACCGGTAGATCCGGTAATACCGGTGGCACCCGTAGGACCTGTTGATCCAGTGATCCCCGTAGCGCCGGTAGAGCCAGTTGATCCAGTAATACCTGTCGCACCAGTAGGCCCAGTAGCTCCAGTGATACCCGTCACACCAGTAGGACCTGTTGGTCCAGTAATACCAGTGACACCAGTAGGACCGGTAGATCCGGTTGAACCGGTGATGCCCGTGGCACCGGTAGGTCCAGTTGAACCGGTGATGCCCGTGGCACCAGTAGGTCCAGTTGAACCAGTGATGCCCGTGGCGCCAGTAGGACCGGTAGATCCGGTAATACCGGTGGCACCAGTAGGTCCAGTTGATCCAGTGATGCCCGTGGCCCCGGTAGGTCCGGTAGGTCCAGTAATACCAGTGACACCAGTAGGACCGGTTGAACCGGTGATGCCCGTCACACCAGTAGGACCAGTTGGTCCAGTGATGCCCGTGGCCCCTGTATCACCAGTAGCTCCGGTAATCCCGGTGGCACCAGTAGGACCAGTTGATCCAGTGATACCCGTCACACCAGTAGGACCAGTTGGTCCAGTGATGCCCGTGGCCCCTGTATCACCAGTAGCTCCGGTAATCCCTGTCGCACCAGTAGGTCCAGTAGAACCAGTGATGCCCGTGGCGCCAGTAGGACCAGTAGCTCCAGTAATCCCCGTGGCACCAGTAGGACCGGTAGATCCGGTAATACCGGTGGCACCAGTAGGTCCAGTTGAACCAGTGATGCCCGTCGCCCCTGTATCACCAGTAGCTCCAGTAGAACCAGTGATGCCCGTCGCCCCTGTATCACCAGTAGCTCCAGTAATCCCCGTGGCACCAGTAGGACCAGTGACACCAGTAGGACCGGTAGATCCAGTAATCCCTGTCGCACCCGTAGGTCCAGTTGAACCAGTGATCCCCGTAGCGCCGGTAGAGCCAGTTGATCCAGTAATCCCTGTCGCACCCGTAGGTCCGGTAGGTCCAGTGATCCCCGTGGTCCCGGTAGGTCCAGTTGAACCGGTGATCCCCGTGGCACCCGTAGGTCCAGTTGAACCAGTGATGCCCGTGGCGCCAGTAGGACCAGTAGCTCCAGTGATACCCGTCACACCAGTAGGACCTGTTGGTCCAGTAATACCAGTAACACCAGTAGGACCGGTAGATCCGGTTGAACCGGTGATGCCCGTGGCACCGGTAGGTCCGGTAGGTCCAGTGATACCCGTCACACCAGTAGGACCAGTTGGTCCAGTAATACCAGTGCCACCAGTAGGACCGGTAGATCCGGTTGAACCGGTGATGCCCGTGGCACCAGTAGGACCAGTTGGTCCAGTGATGCCCGTGGCACCTGTATCACCAGTAGCTCCGGTAATCCCTGTCGCACCCGTAGGTCCAGTTGAACCAGTGATCCCCGTAGCGCCGGTAGAGCCAGTTGATCCAGTAATCCCTGTCGCACCAGTAGGTCCGGTAGCTCCAGTGATCCCCGTGGTCCCGGTAGGTCCAGTTGAACCAGTGATGCCCGTGGCACCGGTAGGTCCGGTAGGTCCAGTGATACCCGTCACACCAGTAGGACCAGTTGGTCCAGTAATACCAGTGCCACCAGTAGGACCGGTAGATCCGGTTGAACCGGTGATGCCCGTGGCACCAGTAGGACCAGTTGGTCCAGTGATGCCCGTGGCACCTGTATCACCAGTAGCTCCGGTAATACCGGTGGCACCCGTAGGACCTGTTGATCCAGTGATGCCCGTGGCACCAGTAGGTCCAGTTGAACCGGTGATCCCCGTGGCACCAGTAGGTCCAGTAGAACCAGTGATGCCCGTGGCGCCAGTAGGACCAGTAGCTCCAGTAATCCCCGTGGCACCAGTAGGACCGGTAGATCCGGTAATACCGGTGGCACCAGTAGGTCCAGTAGAACCAGTGATGCCCGTCGCCCCTGTATCACCAGTAGCTCCAGTAATCCCCGTGGCACCAGTAGGACCGGTAGATCCGGTAATCCCCGTGGCGCCAGTAGGACCGGTAGATCCAGTAATCCCCGTGGCGCCAGTAGGACCGGTAGCTCCAGTGATACCCGTCACACCAGTAGGACCTGTTGGTCCAGTGATGCCCGTGGCCCCTGTATCACCAGTAGATCCGGTAATCCCTGTCGCACCCGTAGGACCCGTAGCTCCAGTAATCCCCGTGGCACCCGTAGGACCTGTTGGTCCAGTAATACCAGTGCCACCAGTAGGACCGGTAGATCCGGTAATACCCGTAGCGCCTGCAGGCCCAGTTTCACCTGGTGCTGCTAAAAGTGTGTAATCTGACGACGTATCTGGCGTACCTGAAGGTGGTGCAGAATCCACTATATACGTACCACCACCATAAGTGACCACTTGCCCTACTGAATATGTTGTTGCCATAACAGGATCATAGGCTTCAACACCACTTAATCCGATCCCAGTAGGCCCCGTAGGCCCAGTTTCTCCAGAAGCAGCCAAAAGGGTATAGTCGGGGGAGAGTCCAGGTATTCCTGATGGAGCGTCAACATTGGCAATGTAAGTACTGCCATTAAACGTGACCACTTGCCCTGCATCGTAATCTTGTGATTGTGAGGGATCAAAAGGAAGAGCGCCGGTTAACCCGCCAGCGGGTCCAGTAGGTCCGGTTGGTCCAGGGGGACCTGCTGGGCCTGCCGGGCCTCTTGGTCCAGCTCTTTGATTTGGTTTTGATTGTTTTATTCCTTTTGCAATCTGGCAAGGTTGATTCCCTTGAGATATCTTTTGTGTTGGATATTCTTGTTTAATGAATGGACAGTCTCTTTTTCGAGGACGGTCATGACGTGATCTTTTGTAATGAGGCTGTTCATGGTATTTACCGCAAAAGGGACATTTGTGTTCGAATTGATTGTACAAATTGCCCATCTCCTAGAATTGATATTTCATTCTATGTGCAAATTTTCAAATTGGAAGTAAAACCTAGGAAATCATCATTTCGAAAATCATCGAATCAAATCATTTAAATCTTTCATGGATTTGTGTTATGGTGTTGAAAGTATAAAATAGTATGATTTTTGACAGAAATGGGGACATCATTTATGAGTCAATCAGTTTTACAAGGCAAAGCCTATTCCGTTTTAAATTTATCCTCAGTGACAGAAGGAGGTACCATTAAAGAATCTTTTGATCGTAGTATGGATTTAGCAAAGAAGGCGGAGAAGTGGGGCTATCATAGATACTGGCTGGCAGAACACCATAACATGGAAGGGGTAGCGAGCTCTGCAACGTCTGTTTTAATTGGATATATTGCGGGAGGAACCGAAAAAATTCGAGTAGGATCTGGCGGGATTATGCTGCCAAACCACTCTTCACTTGTCATTGCCGAACAATTTGGCACACTTGAGACATTGTATCCAGGGAGAATTGATTTAGGTCTTGGCAGAGCACCAGGGACGGATCAGTTAACAGCAAGAGCGCTTAGACGTAATCTTCATAACGGAGAAGATTTCCCAGAGCAGCTTGAAGAACTTCGTCAATATTTCAAGCCGACCGGTCAGGTTAAAAAACATGTAAGAGCTGTTCCAGGAGAAGGTCTGGACATTCCGATTTGGCTCCTTGGTTCAAGTGGTTTTAGCGCCAGACTCGCAGGAGAACTTGGATTACCATTTGCCTTTGCAGCACATTTCTCACCTAAAAATACAATTCCCGCGTTAGAGTTGTACAGACAGTCATTTAGACCTTCTGATGTATTAAAAGAGCCTTATGCCATGGTCGGTGTGACGGTTTTTGCTGCAGATCAAACAGAACGGGCTGAATACTTGGCAACCTCTCATTATCAGCGGTTTTTAAGTCTCATTCGCAACACACCAGGAAAACTGAAGGCGCCTGTCGACAGCATGGACGGTCTTTGGAGTCCATATGAAAAGGCGATGGTGGATGAACAATTAAGCTCGACTATCATTGGGGATAAAGAAAAGGTGAAAACAGAATTAGAAGCCTTTATAGAAGCTACTCAAGCAGATGAAGTGATGATTAATTCTGATATGTTCGATCATCAAGAAAGAATGCGTTCGTATGAAATCATCGGAGAGATCTTTCAAGAGGCACAAGAAAAATAAACATAAAAAAAGAACTGCACAGAGCAGTTCTTTTTTATTTAAGCTTTTGTAAAAATGCGAAATGGTTGTCCGATTGGCAGAACAATACGGCCAAAATGTGTATTAAGGACAACAGCTGCAGAACCATAAAATGAAAGCAGGGAAATAATCAATTCTGCAATACCAGCCATGGTATGAGTCACATCGTACATCACACCAAAAGTGCTAAGGGAAAGACCAATGAATAAGAAATCAATAAAGACGAAAATCAAAAATAATACTTTATGTGTTTCCATTGCACCAATCGTCATAAACAAGCTGAAAATCAAATAACCAATAAACGCAAAACCTAACTGTTTTGGATCTGCTGCTCCCGCAAGCGTTTTCCCAAAAACGCCGGCTTGAATGAGCCAAGTTGTTCCAACGCCCATCCAGAAAAGACCGAATGCGCCAAAAGCAGTGGCTCCAAAAATATTATGATGCTTTGAATCTTGTATGGACGCGATCAGCTGCGCGATTCCTCCAAGGAAGATAGCCCAAGGTAAAATAAGGGAAGTGCCATCTGTGATTCCTAGTTTTTGTGAGGACGCAACGAGCGTCACCATTGCTAAACCAAACAAACCAAGTGGTGTTGGGTCTGCAATTGATAATCGAATTGCTTGAACATTCTGTTTTTCCATAATGACCTCCTACAATTTGCACTTACAAAAGATACTCGAATTCGATAGAAACGTCAAGCTCTTTTTTAGTAGACACTTGCATCGTCTTCCAAATAAATCTATATTTAATACATATCAAATGTGATAGAAAAAGAGGGATAAAATGAGGAAGGGCTTATCTGGAAAAACGATTGCCATTTGTGGTACGAGAAAAACAGAAGAAATGCGTACACTTGTCGAAAAGCAAGGGGGACAAGCCGTTATTCGTTCTCTTCAAGGAACCGTATTTTTAGCCAAAGAGGAATTAAAGCCAGGCATAGAAACCTTTGTGAAACAAGGGGCCGACTGGGTGATCTTGACAACAGGCATCGGTACAGATACATTGATTGAGAGTGCAGAAGAGCTGCAGCTTGGTAAAGAATTTATGAACATTCTATCAAATGCCCATATTGCTTCAAGAGGGTACAAAACCTTTGCTGCTTTGAAAAAACGCGGAATTCAGCCTGAGGTCTCTGATGAAGACGGTACAGTTCGTGACTTGATTTCAAAGCTTGAAGACAAGGAATTTCAAGGCAAACGTGTGATGGTGCAGCTTCATGGTGAAAATGCACCAGCTCTCATTCAGTTTTTACATGAAAAAGGGGCAGATGTTTTGCCGCTTTTACCATATCAGCACACACCTCCTGAACCAGAGGCAGCTGAAACGCTGCTGAAAGAAATGAAAGATGGACAAGTTCATGCCGTTTGTTTTACAACCGCTGTCCAAGTTCACGCCTTTTTCAAACTAGCTGCAGAATGGGGAAGAAAAGAAGAATTGCAAGCATTATTCGAGCAGCACGTGCTTGCAGTAGCAGTCGGGAAAGTCACTGCTGAAGCTTTAAAAGAAGAGGGAATAGACCGAATTCTTGCCCCGTCACTTGAGAGAATGGGTGCAATGATAATAGAGCTATCTCGATATATGGAAAAACAATCAGCACACTCATAAAAAAACGCCTTTCACCAGATCAGTGAAAGGCGTTTTGGTTAGATTGTCCGTTTTCGATTCGTCCGAATTTTTTTGAGTACAAAGTAGAGAACAATCAGGACAATGGCAATGACCATAATAGGGGTTGTATAAGCATGAGCAACACTTTGAATATGATCCCATTTTGTCCCAAGCTGCATGCCAAGATAGATAAATAAGATAGACCAAGGGATGGCAGCTAATCCTGTCAAGAAAACGAATTTCAAAAAAGGCATCTTGGCAATACCCGCTGGAATCGAGATGGCATGACGGACAACAGGGATAAAGCGGGCGGTAAAGACTACACCGGTTCCATACCGGTCAAACCAGCGCTCTGCAGTCGCGATATGATGTTCATGGATGAACAAATACTTTCCATACTTTGTTAAAAAAGGTCTTCCGCCGTACAGACCGATCCAGTAAATAAAACACTGGGCGAGCGTACCACCGATGACGCCGGCAATCACAGCTCCTACAAAACCAATTGTGCCTGTTGACACCATATATCCGCCATAGGCAAGTACAATTTCACTCGGAATGATTTCAATCATCAGCCCTAGTGCTACACCTACATAACCAAGGCTTGTCAGCCAGGTTAAAATTTCATTAAAAAAGGTTCCCATTCATTTCACTCTGCCTTTAAATACGATTTTTCTTCAAGTATCCTTATAAGAGCCTATGCTTGTTTTGCTTTTCTCATGAGTATGCTTTCTATATATGCCAGGATGGCTTGCGGCTCATACAGACACCACTGAACCTGCCTTTTTCATCAAGTCTATGTTAAAAAGCTCTCGTCTAGCAGATTTTATCATACCATATTTGCCGGCATTTAGACGATCTACTTGCTATGTGAAAAATAGTCACCATAAAAGAATAGGCTGCATCCGTTTTTTCAGCAGAACATGATATAATTTGCTAGATGAAACGAACGGGTGGTGCACAAACATGTATCTAACAATTGCAGAAACAGCTGAATACTTGGAAGTATCAGAAACGTATATTAAAAAATTAATCCAGCAAAAAAAGATCCGTTACGTATTTGACGGGGAATCTTATCTTATTTATCAAGGGCAGTTTCAAACCCATTTAAAGCAGCTCGAACAATATAAAGAGCTCGTCCAAGAGATCTTAAATGAACCGATTCCGGAAGACCCCGATGTAAAGGATGAAGATTAGAATATGTCATTTTTTCAATTGATTCAACATGGATCAATGTAGAAAGAATAATCTTTATATTAACTTATGCTCAAATGGTTTCCGCTCTTTCTCGAATGACAATCATTAGCAGTAAAAGGAAGTGAAAATGGTGGGGACAACTACTTTATGTGAAGCCTGTCAAAAAAACGAAATGAATGTTGTAGAAGCGTCTGATGAACCGAAACAGCCTTATCACTTAGCCGTTCTCCATTCTCCTAATCAATTTTTACTGCACGATGATTTTTATGGAGAGGATGGACAGGCTTTCCAATCAGAGAAGAACGTCATCGTCACCAAAAGTGAGAAAGCACCAACATTACACGTCGTTAGATGATTTGGCGTCTTTAATAGACTTTTCAATTACTAGATGGTTTCTTGAGGATGATGTCATCGATGCGCTGAAACAGCACGACCGGCAAAAAATCTTGGATTCTGTTCATAGTAGGTTTTATGAAACGGAGCATGCCGAAGTGAAATCACGAATGTTAGAAATCGCAGCTGATGTTCTAGGTACAGTTGCCGCTGAATGGGTAAGGGAACTTTTGGATCAGGCGGACGAAGAATTCCTTTATCCGCTTTCGTGGGCAGCAGCCAGCTGTTTGCCAGAAGATGAGGGATTACACCATATATTGAAAAAAATGAAATCGATCAGTGAAAAAGAATTGCCGTTAGAGGCTTTTATTTGCCTGCACCGTTTCCGTTCTCACAAAATATTGGATTGGATGGAGTCAAATTGCACCCATTTTCACGATCAGTGGGGAAGGCTGGCAGCCGTCAGCTGTCCAACCTGGGAAAGAATGAAATCTTGGCTAAACAAAGGAAGGCCTTTCAGCTTCATTGCACTAGATACAATGGCAAACTGTGCAAAAGGGAATGGACCGGCTCTTGTGGAACAATTTTCACCTAAAATCCTTAAAACTGATAAAAATGAAGTAGAGAAGATTTTACATGATGTTAATCAAAAAGATCAGGTTCCACGAGTGAAAATGAAAGTGTCCAATATCTTGGAGAACAAACAAGACATATTTGAATAAGCCTTTTTATTGGCTGACTCCCGTTTGAACAATTTTCATGCGGCATTTCACTTTTACATCCGCATCAGGATAAATGTCTTGCCATTTTTCTGGTGTCATTGCCTTGTCTTTTGATCTATACCTAAGGCCCAGTCCAAGCGGGTCTATGTTTTGCTTTTTAAAGGATTGTACAAGATCTTCTCCTTGCTGAGTGATACGTTTTTCAACTTCTTTTTCGACTTGGTCCAATATATTCGGTTTATCAATTTTTTTGGACTTCATGAATTCTTTTAATTCGCCTTTTAGTTTGATATCAATCGTGATATGAGGCTTTTTTGTTAGGTTTTTCGTCGGTTTGATCTGGTAAGACACATGTGATTTGATATTTTCAATGACAACATGAGTCTTTGCTCGATCATGCAATTGAAACTCATAGATGCCATTTTTATGATTTTCAATCATCGCTTTAAATGTGAACGTGTCTTCTCCTGGAATATGACCCACCATTTTTTCTTGATCAAATAGAGCAACGCCCGAGACCTTGATGGCATTGCTTGTTCTTTCAATGTAAGGGAGATAAGCATCGACCCCTTTTGCCATCATCTGATTCATAAAAATATGCTGATTTGTGACCGGCTCATTGCCATTTCGCATATTTTGCGTTAACAAATCAGAGAGATATACACCTATATTTAAGTTCGTTTGATTCATTTTTGTGTATAATAATTCTTCGACTTCTCCGCCAACAATCGCAAACACTTGGCGTGAACCAATAATAGGATCACGATAAATGTAATTCATTAAATCGATCATGCCGACTTCTTTTGCTAACTTTTCACTGACTAAAATAACGAGCACCTGGCCCATAACCACCGGAAAAGGCGATTTTTCTGACACGAGAAATTGGATATTACTAATCGTGTTTGACTTTGCACTTAATATTTGATAGCTGCCTTGCTCTTCACTTTTAAAGACGGGAAAGACAAAAAAGCCCTTCATTTCGCCATCTTCCATTAAATCAAATCCTGCCGCCTGAGAGATATTTAATTCATCTAATAGCCGGGGCTGTGCACAGCTAGTTAACAAAAGACTAAACAACATAAGACCTATGAGTACATACTGTTTCATGTTCGTTTTTTCACCCACCTTTTTTTCAGCATCAGTCCAATGACCATACAGACAATCAATCCATAGATCAGAATGAATCCGCTATATTCCACCCATTGATTAAAGGTTTCAAAAGAAGTTGCACCGGCAAAAAACGAAAACATGATCAGAATGAGAATGCTGAGACCGATTAAATTGACGCGCTGGCTTGTATGAAATACTTGTTTCGCCATTCGGCTCGCAGCCCATAATGGAATCGCGATATTTGGAATAATAAGAAGCAGCCAAAGAGACACTTCAATAAATTCAAAGCGCTGAATGAAGGGAAGTTTCACAATGCTTGTTAACGTCAATGTTGGCCATTTTGTTAATTTAAGCTGAGCACTCGAATAATACGCAATGGATACGAGAAAGACAAGTAAATTTAAGCATGTCGTGAATAATGCTCCCATGTGGGCAAATTTTTGTGACGTTTGTGCTTTTTTAATAAAGGGATAATAGACAAGCAGCGTTCCAAAACCAAACATGGGTAAGGAGGCATCTTTGAGACCCATTACCAGCTGCGAGAATGTATGATCAAACATTGGAAACATAAAGCGAATGTGACTATATTTCATGACGTAAAAGCAAATAAACGTCATCCAATATGTGAGTATAATGCTAAAAAACGCCCATCCTGCAATGGTTCTAAAGCCGCCGGTATGAATGTAATACACTAGCACAAGCAGTACAGCAGCAAACAAAAAACCCGGAATTTCTTTAAACAGCCACACATGGATTACATCCATATAATGGACGAGGACAGTAAGCGACAAACATGAAAAGTATAAGATGTAGAGAATATTGAATAATTGCCCAATCCATTTACCAAATACGAATTTTGTAATATGAACAAATTCATCCGAAGGAGCCTTTTTAAACATCAAGTAAATCAGAAAGATCATCACATTGACACTGATGCCAGAAATTAGAATGGCGATCCATCCGTCATTATTCATGGAACGGACAAGGTTCGTTTGAAAGTTTAAAATGCCGACACCTACTTGATTGGCATTAATGAGAAAAAACACAAAAAAAGGGGATACTTGAAATTTCTCTTTGACAGAAGAAGAGCTCATGCCTTCACTTCCTTATTCATAAAAATCATTTTTCCCCTTGCGGCCTTGCTTCGGCTTAGAGCGATGGATGGTTTCATTTTGCGGACGTAAATTTTCCGGCCTTTTGTTCAAAAAACGGAGCTGAGGACGAATCAAACTGCCCTTTAAATCAGCAAGGCGCATTGGAAAAATAGGCTCTAAATACGGCCGGCCAATTGAAGTTAATTTCATTAAATGGGTGAGCAGAAAAGATCCCATCACAGCAATACCTAATGCGCCCCAAACCTGTGCTGCAACTAAAAAAGGAAATCTCAGCAGCCGAATGGTACTGCCCATTTTGTATATAGGCGTGACAAATGAGGCGAGAGCAGACAGGGCAACAATAATGAGTAAAATATTGCTCGTTAAGCCTGCTGCTACAGCAGCCTGTCCAATGACAATCCCTCCAACAATCCCGAGCGTCTGACCGACTTTAGCTGGGAGCCTTGAACCTGCTTCTCTTAGTAATTCAATCGAAATCTCTAAAAATAGTGCCTCAATGATCGGAGGAAATGGCACAAGATAGCGCGAGGAGACAATGGTTTCTAATAAATCCTTTGGGATCAGTTCATAATGAAAGGTTAAAACGGCGACATATAAAGGTGTCGCAAAAATGGAAAATATCACAGCAAATATGCGTAACAGCCTAAAGCAAGAAGCCGCAATCCATGACATATTGTAGTCTTCCATCGTGGAAAAATACTCAAGTAAAATAGTTGGGGCAAGCAAGACATGAGGCGAACCATCCACTAATATGGCAATTTTCCCTTCTGATAAGCCTGAAGACACGCGGTCGGGTCTTTCTGTATTCAAAAACAACGGAAAGATCGTATTGGATACATCATAAAGCATTTGAGCGAGGTAATTCGCATCTAAAATCTGATCATAATTAACGTCCTCAATTCGCTGAAGAACCGTTTCGATGTTTTCCGGGTTGGCGATTTCTTCAATATATAACACGGCTACTTTTGTTTGAGACAGCGTACCAACCGTCTTTTCCTCAACTTTCAGGTTAGGCGTCGGCAGCCGCCGCCTGACCAAATTTAAATTGGTATCTAAAACCTCCACAAATGCTTCCTGAGCACTGATAATGCCAAATTCAATCTCAGGCGGACCTACTTGTCTGCCTTTCTTTTCTTCAATCGGCAAAAGAAGCGTTTTGCCCCAGTCTGTCTCAAGTCTAATGGCAATGCTGCCCCGGTGAAGGGCTTCTTCCACTTTTTGAAGATCGCTCGTGATGACAGCCTGCTCAATGGGAATTCGTTCTTTCAGCTCTTCAAGAGTGGGTGTCAGGTGCAGTTGTTTGAGGGAGGGGAGGATTTGTTCATGTAGAAGATGTCCATTAATTAACGAACGAAAAAAGGAAATCCTATACAGGAAATCTCCATTTCGAGACAGCTCATTTGTAAAATCAGCAGAACGTGATAATGCTTCAAATACTGAATTTGAGTCCTTGTGTTGTTTGTTTTTCTTCAGCATTTGAACCAGCTCCTTCGGCGATTTGCCTCTATTATCTAACCAATTGTCTAAAGATATGCATGAAAAAAAGCGTTCAGCTTGATGGGCTGGACGCTTTTTTTCCATATAGAACGGCTTCTAATAATAAATCAGCTAAATGGACCGCGCGCATGCTCGGCGAGTGCCCTGAGCGTTTGATGCCTGCTGCCATTTGTAGCTGACAGCCTGGATTAGATGTAACGATGGCAGCCGCCTTTGTTTGGCTGGCTTCTGTCATTTTATGATCTAAAATTTGCATTGACATCTTTGGCTGCAAGATGTTGTAAATGCCAGCTGAGCCGCAGCACCGGCCCGCATCCTTCATTTCTTTAAATGATACACCCTGAATGGCCTTCATCAGCACCCTTGGCGTATGCTGTACACCCATTCCGTTCCGCAAATGACAAGAATCTTGATAGGTGATGACTTGCTCTGGCAAAGCAAGCGGCATGCGGCGGTGAAATTCCAGCTCCACTAAAATGTCTGATATATCCGTGATTTTCTTTGAGAAGTCTTCACTTCGCTTTTGAAAATCCGGATCATCGCAAAGCAAATGATCGTAATCACTTAAAAAAGCGCCACAACCGCCCGCATTCATGACAATGGCATCCGCATCTATCTGTTCAAAAGCTTCAATATTCCGCTTTGCTAACTGTTTCGCTTGTTCTTTTTCACCGCTATGGCCATGGAGCGCTCCGCAGCACGTCTGAATAGGAGGGACGATGACGTCACAGCCTGCCAGCTGCAAAAGCTGGATGGTTGCTTCGTTTGTACTGGAAAAAACCGTGTCCATTAAACAGCCAGTAAAAAAGGCGACACGTTTTCTCGCTGGCCCGGCGGCTTTGTATTCCATCAAACGGCTTTTCTGTTGACGCGGCACCTTTGGAAGCGCCTGTTCCATCAGGCGTAAGTGCGGTGGAAGCACCTTCAGCATGCCAGTTTTGCGGGCAGCCGTTTGCAGACCAGATGTTTGATAAAATCGAAGAAGTCCTGCCGCTTTCCGCATTCGGCTTTGTGAAGGAAAGAGACCTTTAAACACGACACGTCTTACAAGTTTGACAGGGATGGATTGTTTTTTGTGCTGCTGAATGATGTCTCTTGCATCCTCAAGTAACCTTCCATATTTGACGCCGGAAGGGCAGACCGGTTCACATGCACGGCAGCCAAGACAAAGATTCAGTGAATGCTCGACATCTTCATCTGGCTCAATGACGCCGTCTCTCACCGCCTTCATTAAAGCAATTCGGCCGCGGGGAGAGTGTGTTTCTTGTTGACCAGATTCAATATAAGTAGGGCAGGAAGGGAGGCAGAAGCCGCAGCGCATGCAATTGAGCAGCTCTTTTTCGTCCATCTGCTGCTGAAATGTTTGCTGAATCTCTGTTTGTTTAGAACTCATGAGACCACCACCCGCTTTCTTTCGGCTTTTCCAAACACTTTATCAGGGTTCATGATATTTTCCGGGTCAAGCGCTTGTTTGATCGCTTTCATTGCCGCAATGCCTTCTTTTTTAACCTTTAGTTCTAAGTAAGGGGCTTTCATAAGACCTACGCCATGTTCACCCGTAATGGTGCCGCCAAGTGAGACTGCTTTTTCAAAAATGGCCTGAAAGGCTTCTTCCACCCGTTTCATTTCTTCTTCATTTCTTGCATCTGCTGCACAAGTAGGATGCAAATTGCCATCACCTGCATGACCAAATGTACAGATTTTCACTTTGTACTCCTTCGCAATGTCTTCGATCGCCCGCACCATGCTGGCAATTTCAGACCGGGGAACTGTGGCATCTTCTAAAATGGTCGTCGGGCTTAAGCGGGCGAGGGCAGATAAAGCGGATCGTCTCGCTGTTAAAAGTGCATTTGCTTCTTCTTCAGAATGAGCGATATTCACTTCTTTTGCACCGTACTGCTGGCAAATTTTTGCGATGCTCTGCATATCACGGGCAACCGCCTCAGGATGGCCGTCTTGTTCGATTAACAGCACCGCTTGAACATCAGTCGGCAAACCGATTTTTGCAAAATCTTCAACGACTTCCAGAGTCGGCTGATCCATAAATTCTAATGTGGCGGGGATGATACGCTCGGCAATAATAGCCGATACTGAAGCGGCGGCTTCCTCTAAGTTTTCATATAAGCAAAGCATCGTTTGTTTTGTTTCTGGAAGCGGCAAAAGCTTCAGCGTGGCTTCAGTGACAATCCCGAGCGTTCCTTCTGAACCTACGAACAAACGGGTCATATCATACCCGGCCACGTCCTTTGCAAGCTTGCCACCTGTTTTAATGATGTCACCGTTTGGCAGAACGACTTCAAGTCCAAGGACATAATCTCTTGTCACTCCATACTTTAACCCCCGGAGACCGCCTGAATTTTCATTAATATTTCCGCCTAATGTAGAGATTTTCATAGAGCTTGGATCAGGTGGATAGAAGAGGCCTTTCGCCTCTACTTGGCGAATGAGTTCCTGTGTGATCAAACCAGGCTGCACCGTTGCTGTCAGGTTTTCTTCATCTATTTCTATTAATTGGTTCATTCTTGTAAACAGCATCACAAGTCCGCCTTGAGTGGGACATGTGCCTGCACAAAGGTTCGTTCCTGATCCTCTTGGCACGATCGGTATGTTATATGAGGCGCAGAGCCGGACAATTTGCTGGACTTCCTCAGCCGCGCGCGGGCTTACGATGACATCTGGCATATGCTGAAAATTTGGTGTTGCATCATAAGAGTAGGCAACCCGATCGGCTTTACTGTCCTGCATGTAAGACGCACCGACAATCTTTTTTAATTGATTTAAAAATTCAGAATGTAACATACGCATTCAACTCCTATTGATGAGACGTATCGTTTCTTTCAGTATAAAAAAAGAATCGCCTCATGCCTATGGACGATTCTACAAAATATCGGGCTGTTCGCTTCGTTTTTTTGGATCATGATCTAATAACATGAAGGCTAAATAAAAGAGCATTGCATCTTGCATACGCTTTGGATCAAGTGTCGTTAAATCCTGGATGCGTTTTAGCCTGTAATGCAGTGTATTGATATGAACATGCATCGCTTCTGCTGTATATTTCAATGAGCAATCTGATGTCATAAGCACCCGCAATGTTTTTACTAATTCAGGATAGGGGAGAAGAGGGGCGATTGTTCGATCAAGAAACACTTCTTTTGTTTCCTGACTCACTTCCTCCATAAAAAGTTCAAGCGTTAAATCTTCATCAAATACAATCGGTGTATCAGCATGTGCCATTTTTAATGCTCGAAAGGCTTGTTGAAAGGATTGCTTCATCAAATGAGCAGCTGCTGGTTTTCCCGTTCCAATCAAAACCCCCTGTGTGCCCCGCGCCGTAAGGGAGGCATGGATGTGAAACAGGCGCTGCTGCAAGGCTTTACGATCATCTGCTGTTGTCTGCAGCATGAGCAAAAAACGGGCATGCCCCCAGCGGACGATGATCTCCTGCATAGTGAGATGCAGCGTTTCCTTCAATTCTTTGTATTGATTCTGCTTCATAAACGATTCATCCTGACAATCGATCAGAACAACTGCGCGCTCCTTGGTGATATCAAGCTGAAGCCGCGACGCTTTTTCAGTGAGATCAATCGCTGTCTCTGGCAGATGAAGCCAGTCGAATACAAACGCTTCGAGCTGACGTTCATCCGTTTCAGTTTCTTGAAAAAATTCATGTTCATGAATAAGCAGCTCGGTCATTTTTCTTAATATTTCGCCAAAAGGAGACACATGTACAGGATCTCCTGTCAATCCAATGACCCCGATGACCTCTTGCTTAAAATAAATAGGCAGATTGATGCCAGCTTTGACGCCTTTCATGTGCTGCTGGTCATCCTTTGTGAGAATTCGTTTCTGTCCTTCAAAAGATGTCAGATACGCTCCTTCATGAAATTGTCCAACGCGCGCTGGATCTGTTGCTGCAATGATGGTGCCGTTTGTTTGTGCGATGATGATTTCCTCAGTCAGCACCTTTTTAACCTCGTCTACGATTTTTTCTGCCAGTGTCATTGTGAGCAAAACGTACCCCTCCGAGATGTTTCTTTTGACACTATCATACCATCATATGCTGGGACATATCTTTCTTTTCATGAGTTATGCTAAAATAATAAACACACATGAAGGAGAAGAAAGGAGACATAGCCATGTCACTGCAAAATCGCTTACAAGACTTACTAAAAGAAGGACAGGCGCTGACCGACTTTGAATATGATGAAGCGGCGCGCCGCAATTGGACATTAGAAGGGGCGAGAATAAAAGAAGAAGCCCGTTTTGGCGATGTATATATAGAGCGTGTAGACAAGGAATCAGAGAACATGATTCAAACAGAAAACGCCTCATTTCTAAACACACCGCTTACATATGTGAAAAAACATCAAAAAGAATTCATTTATATCGAATCCAAGTGGTTTGATGTCGTGAAAGTGGATGGCTTGGCCATTGAATGGGATGAAGTGTTTCAAACGTATACCGTCCTATTCGGTTTAAAACGTCCTAAAAAAGACACGAATATTCTAAAGGACATGCTATCGCCATTAAATGGTGCTCAGCTTCAATTTAATGGACAAGATGGCTTATTTGATGTGAATTTGCAGCTTCTTGAGCTTGAGGATATCCACGAAGATACGGCTTTCATTGACGTCATCTCGGCCGTGTATCGATTTTTATTCCGTATGATCATGCAGCTTGAAATCAATGAATCAAAAAACGGCTCAAATTCCTGAGCCGTTTTTTTTGTCCATCTATTCATTCGATGAAGGTGTGACAAACCGTACATCATGCTCTTTTCCATATTGGAGATAATCTTCATTTGGCTCCTGATTGGTCACGACGATATCAATCTCGTGCAAATCACAAAACGTGGTCAAGGCGTAATGATCGAATTTGCTATCATCCACTAATAAAAAGGTCTTGGCACTTTTTTGAACAAGCGTCTTTTTAATATCGGTTTCAAGCGGAGACGAATTCGTGACGCCGTGATCAATGGATAAACCAGTTGATGCGATAAAGGCTTTATTGACATTGTAAGCTTTTAAGCGCTCAACACTTTGATAGCCAACGAAAGAATTCGTTTTTCTTTCAAGCATCCCGCCAGTGGAAAAGATGGTGAGATTTTCATAAGGCATCGCCTGTGTAATGAAATCCACATTATTGGTCACAATGGTCACCTGTTTCTCAGTCAAATAGGGGAGCATCTCAAGCGTTGTCGTACCAGAATCAATAAAAATCATATCCCCGTTTTCCACAAAAGCGGCAGCCGTCTGACCGATCAATTGCTTTTTACTGAGCTGACGGGTCTTTCGCTCCTGATACACCACTAACGTTGAATGGTTCACAGCCACTCCGCCATACACTTTTTTGAGCACGCCAGACTCGACCAATGCCTGTACATCTCGGCGTATCGTGTTTTTTGAGACACCAAAATGCGCCACAAGCTCATCAAGTGAGGCAGATTCACGGTCAAACACATACTCTTTGATTTGCTGAATCCGTTTTGTTTTTATCATACTTCATATCTCCAATCAATCCGAATGTCCTTTTTCCATTATACCAATAAATTCTCTTACTGGGATTAGGCCAATTGATTCTCTTTTCTCCTTTGATATAAAAGCGTATGATAGAAAAAAGAAAGAAACCAGAAAGGAACTTTCACTTCTATGAATCAATCAAACAACCCATTTTCAAAGCTTGCGAATTTTAGAGAAGTAGGGGGACTTCAAACAACAGATGGGATGGTGATCAAAAAGGGAATGATTTATCGATCCGCAGACTTATCCCGTTTGACGAAACAAGACATCGAGATATTCTCAGCACTCGGAATTCAAACCGTTTGTGACCTCCGTACAGCCTCAGAACGTAAATCACATCCGCCAAAGATCAAGGAACACGACAAAATCGTTCATATTCCGATGCAGCCTGACAGTAAGATGCCGAGTAAATGGACCATGTTTCGTATGCTGGTAACAGAAGGGAAGTCTCTCTCATTTACACCGATCATGAAAGAGTTATATCAAAGCATGCTGACAGAGCGTAAAGAAGAGATTCGGCAGCTGTTCACACTGCTTTCAGATCAAAGCCATTACCCGCTGATGCTTCACTGCACGAGTGGCAAGGACCGTACAGGTTTTTTATCTGCCCTGATTCAGTTAACAGCAGGTGTACCGCTGGCTGTCGTTTTAAGTGAATATATGCGTTCCAATGAAGGCGTGCAAATGCTCGTCAGAAGGCAGGAACGATTTGTCCGATTGATGAGTTTATACCGGGTGTCAAAAGAACAAATTCAGCCGCTTGTCGGTGTGCAGCAAGATTATCTTGAAGATGTGCTGCACGAAATGCTGGAGACATACGGGAGTGCAGAGCAGTATTTAATTGAAGCCTGCAAAGTCCCTGAATCCCAGCTCAAGGAAATGAAAAATATTCTGCTTACACCATCTGCTGGCATTCCATCACAAAAAGCGGAATAAACTTAAGGTGAGGTGATGCAAAACATGCTGAAAAAGATCAGTATGACAGTTTTAACACTGATGTTGATGTTTGTATTTTTATTGATTCCTTCTAGCAGTCTAGCAGCTCGTGCAGTGCCAAAAGGGAAGCTTGAGAGCACAAGAGAGATGCGCGCGGTATGGATTGCATCAGTTTATAACTTAGATTGGCCCTCAAAGAAGGGGCTGCCCGTAGCAGAGCAGAAACAAGAGTTTATTCGTTTGTTAGATGAGATCAAAGCGATGAATATGAATGCCGTCATTATGCAAATTAAACCAACAGCAGATGCCTTTTATCCTTCAGCATACGGGCCGTGGTCAGAATATTTGACTGGAACACAAGGGAAAGATCCTGGGTATGATCCGCTTGAGTTTATGATCAAAGAAGCTCATAAACGCGGTCTTGAATTTCACGCTTGGTTTAACCCTTATCGAATCACAATGAATCATACTGATCTCAGCCGTTTGTCAGCCGATCACCCTGCAAGAGAGCATCCTGATTGGACGATTGCATATGGTAATCAGCTTTATTACAACCCAGGCATTCCTGAGGCTCAGGACTTCATTGTAGGCGGCATAGAAGAAGTTGTGAAAAACTACGATATTGATGCGGTGCATATGGATGATTATTTTTACCCTAATAAAATAGCTGGTGTCCCGTTTCCAGATCAAGAAACGTATGAAACATATGGAAAAAAAGCATTTACACATATAGAAGATTGGCGAAGAGATAATGTGAACCAGCTGGTGAAGCAAATCAATGACACCATTAAGAAAGAAAAACCTTATGTGAAATTTGGTATTAGTCCATTCGGTGTATGGCGCAACATAAAAGATGACCCGACTGGTTCAAACACCACAGCAGGAATGACCAACTACGATGATTTGTATGCTGATACAAGAGAGTGGATTCAGCAGCACGATATTGATTATGTCACTCCACAAATTTACTGGAGCATCGGCTTTCAAGCTGCCGCTTATGACGTGCTGACGAAATGGTGGTCAAATGAGGTGAAAGGGGAGCCGGTTCACCTGTACATTGGTCAAGCGGCGTATAAAATTAATCAAAACAGTGATCCTGCTTGGTCTGACCCGGAAGAATATTTTAGGCAGATTGAGCTGAACAGGCAGTCACAGCTCGTGCAGGGAAGCATGCATTTCAGCCTGAAGGATCTCAATCGCAACCCTTTGAATGTAAAGGATCGATTGATAGAAGAGTCATACCGCAAACCAGCTCTCATTCCAGAAATGCCTTGGCTTCATCAGAAAGCGCCTAAAAAACCAATCATTCAATCTGTGAAAAAGACAGCGGATGGTGCGGCTTTACAAATCAAAAATGATCATTCTACCGTATCCTATTATGCAGTCTATCGATTAACAAATAAAGGAACATACGAATTACTGCAAACAGTCAGAAAAGAAAAAGGCGCCATAACAACGATCAAAGACCTCCCAGTCAATCAAAAGAAAATGGATACTTACAAGATTACGGCTCTTAATCGTCTTCATCACGAAAGCAAGCCTTCTACAAAAATAGTGAAATAATAGAAAAAAAAGCATGAATGAGGATTTTTCTTCAATCATGCTTTTTTTCTATTATTTTTGTTTTAATTTTCTGAATTCAATCAAGCTTGGCATGAAGCAGCTGCTTGATTAATAAATATGATAGAAAAGAGCCAAAGGGGGAAACAAGATGGATTTTGAATTAACGAAAGAACAACAAATGATCCGCCAGATGGTCAAAGATTTCGCCAAAGCAGAAATTGCACCACTCGCTCAAACCATTGATGAACAGGCCGTATTCCCAGTCAAAACGTTTCAAAAAATGGGGGAGCTCGGCTTTATGGGCATCCCCTTTCCAGAGAAATACGGCGGCTCAGGTGGAGATACGATATCATATGCACTGGCTGTAGAAGAAATCGGCAAACAGTGCGGTAGTACAGGTCTTAGCTATGCTGCAGCCGTCTCCTTAGGCGCAAGCCCGCTTTATTACTTCGGTACAGAGGAGCAAAAGATGGACCACCTTGTCCCGCTGGCTTCTGGAACAGCACTCGGCTCCTTTGGATTAACAGAACCAAACGCAGGATCAGATGCAAAAGGGACAAAAACAAAAGCGGTCAAAGACGGACAAGAATATGTCATCAGCGGGGAGAAGTGCTGGATCACAAACGCCAATTTTGCCAGAACCATTATCGTCACTGCAGTCTCGGATCATGATGAAAACGGCCGCCCAATCATCTCCGCCTTCATTGTGGAGAAAGGGCAAAAAGGGCTGACCATTACAAATCCATATGACAAAATGGGCGTGCGCGGTTCAGATACAGCAGAAATCATTTTAGACGGTGTACGTGTACCCGCCCAGAATATTTTAGGAGACCCAGCGAAAGGCTTTAAGCAATTTTTATATACATTAGACGGGGGACGCATTTCAATTGCTGCGTTATCAGTTGGTATCGCACAAGCTGCACTAGATGCTTCGCTCTCGCATGCAAAAGAAAGAAAGCAATTTGGGCAGACCCTTTCTTCCTTCCAAGCGATTCAGTTTAAGCTGGCAGATATGGCGATGCAAATAGAGCTCGCCAGACAAATGGTATGGAAAGCCGCTTGGCTGAAAGATCACGGCAAGCCGTTTACAAAAGAAGCTGCCTATGCCAAACTTTTCGCTTCTGAAATGGCGACAAAAGCAAGTCTTGATGCTGTTCAAATTCACGGGGGAACAGGCTACATGAAAGAATGTGGTGTAGAACGACTTGTGAGAGATGCGAAGCTAATGGAAATTGGAGAAGGGACCTCTGAAATTCAGCGTCTAGTCATCGCAAGACAACTGTTAGGGTAATCCGATAATGAAAACGCTTACCATCAATGGAGGAGGAAAGCCATGATGTCGATTCATCCACAAACGATCGGTTCCTTATTAAAAGGGAAAATGGAGCAGCATCCAGCACATGAAGCCATTGTGTATCCAGAACGTTCCTTACGTTTTTCATATGAAGCGTTTTATCGAGAAGTCAAGGAAACCGGGAAAGGTCTTATGGCATTAGGTGTTCAAAAAGGCGATCATATCGCCATCATGGCGTCCAATGTACCCGAATGGCTCATGCTGCAATTCGCCTGCGCGTCGATAGGAGCCGTTCTTGTCACCGTAAATACGAATTTTCAAGCACAAGAACTCGCCTATTTACTCAAGCACTCTGATAGCAGCATGCTGTTTATCGTAGACGGGTTTAAAGAGACATCCTATGTCAAAATGCTTGAAGAACTTATACCGGAGTTTCAAAACGCTCATCAAGGTGAGATCACATCCTCATCTTTTCCTTATTTAAAAAGTGTCGTCTATATTGGCGAGCACACGCCAAAGGGCATGCGCAGCTGGGATAGTATTCAAGCAGCTGCTAAAAGAACAGAGGATCATGAGTGGGAGAAACGAATGGATGAGCTTGCGCCTGATGATGTCATTAATATGCAATATACTTCAGGCACAACCGGCTATCCAAAAGGAGTCATGCTCAGCCATACAAACATTGTCTGCAATGCCAGCCAAATCGCAGATTGTATGAAGCTCACCCAAAAGGACCGAATGTGTATCCCTGTTCCTTTCTTTCATTGCTTTGGATCCGTTCTTGGCGTGCTTGCATGTCTCACAAAAGGAGGAACGATCATTCCAATTGAATCCTTCCATCCAGAGAGAGTTCTTCAAACAGTGGAAAAAGAAAAGTGCACCGTCCTTCACGGCGTCCCGACAATGTTCATTGCAGAGCTCGACCATCCGAATTTTCACCAATACGATCTGTCCACATTACGAACGGGCATTATGGCAGGATCTCTTTGCCCATCCCATGTGATGAAGGCCGTCATTGAACAAATGGGATTGAAGGAGCTCACGATTGCCTACGGACAGACCGAAAGCTCTCCTGTCATTACCCAAACAAGAACGGATGATTCATTTGAAAGGCGGGTTCAAACGGTCGGCCGGGCGCTTCCTCACATCGAAGTGAAAATCACCGTTCCAGGCACACCGGAGGAAGTACCAAGAGGAGAACAAGGAGAGCTGTGTACAAGAGGTTATCATGTGATGAAAGGCTACTATAAAAATGAAGAAGCCACAAATGAAGTGATTGATCAGGACGGCTGGCTTCATACGGGTGATTTAGCAGAGATGGATGAGGACGGCTATGTGAAAATCACAGGACGGCTGAAAGATATGATCATTAGAGGCGGGGAAAATGTATACCCAAAAGAGATTGAGGACGTTCTTTATACTCATCCGGACATTCTTGATGCACAGGTCGTTGGTATACCTGACGAGACGTATGGAGAAGAAGCCGCCGCATTCATTCGGCTCAAGCAAGGCAGGGCGGTGACGATTGAGACACTCACCAGCTATTGTCAGTCGCAAATGGCACGCTACAAAATTCCTAAATATTTTTTCATCACTGACGAGTATCCAATGACTGCATCAGGGAAGATTCAAAAATTTCGTCTGAAAAAGCAGGCGCTTGATCTAATAAAGGAGTGAAGGCAGCGATGTTTCAAAAAGTACTGATTGCAAATCGAGGCGAAATTGCCAGGCGAATTATTCGAACGTGTAAAAGGCTCGGGATCTACACCGTCGCCGTTTATTCAGAAGCAGATCAACATGCACTTCATGTGCAAGAAGCAGACAGCGCCTATCCGATTGGAGGCGCGAAAGTATCTGAAAGCTATTTAAACATGGAAGCAATCATTAGGGCAGCCAAACAGACAAATACAGATGCCATCCACCCAGGATATGGCCTCTTATCAGAAAATGCAGACTTTGCAGAACGCTGCCGCAGCGAAGGAATCGCCTTTATTGGCCCATCCGCACAAGTCATTCAGCGAATGGGGAATAAAATTGAAGCAAGAAAAACGATGGCTCAAGCAGGTATCCCCATTGTACCAGGCGTTTCAGCTCCGCTGCATGATGCAGAAGAAGGGGTCAGTCAAGCGCAGTCACTCGGTTATCCGATCATGCTCAAGGCATCAAGCGGGGGCGGAGGAATTGGCATGCAGCTCGTGCAAAATGACGATGAGCTGTACAGGGCTTTTGAAGGGAATCAAAAAAGAGCGCAAAGCTTTTTCAACGATGGGACGCTGTATATGGAAAAGGTCATTGAAAACGCGCGTCACATTGAAATTCAGGTCCTTTTTGATTCCTTCGGCCATGGGGTCCACTTATTTGAGCGCGACTGTTCACTCCAGCGAAGACATCAAAAAATCATTGAAGAAGCACCAGCCGCCTGTCTCGATGAATCGGTGAGACATCAAATGGGGGAGATGGCCGTCAAAGCAGCTAAAGCGATTGGGTATGAAAATGCAGGAACGATTGAATGTTTAGTCGATCAGCATCAACAATTTTATTTCCTAGAAATGAACACGAGATTACAAGTAGAGCATCCTGTCACAGAAGAAATTACAGGCATTGACCTTGTCGAGGAGCAGCTGAAAATCGCTGCACGTGAGCCGCTTTCCTTTAATCAGGAGGATATTCATCAAATCGGTCATGCCATCGAGGTTAGAATTTATGCGGAAGATCCCGTCACCTTTTATCCATCACCAGGAACAATCACTCGGCTCTCCACACCTGAAGCTCCGTATATCCGTCATGAGTCAAGTGTGACAAATGGAAGCCTCATTACCCCTTTTTACGATCCAATGATGGCGAAAATGATCGTTTACGGTGATACGCGAAAACTTGCAATAGAACGATTAAAAGAGGCACTACAAGCATATGAAATAGAAGGGATCAAAACCAACTTACCGCTTTTAAGGGAAATGGCCGGATCTTCTGCTTTCTTACAAGGCAGCATCACAACCGATTTTCTCATGAAAAAAAGGGAGGGAAACCGTTCATGAAAACTGTCACGATTCAAATGGCCGGAAACTTATGGAAGCTTCTTGTGAAACAAGGCGATGAAGTGCAAAAAGGACAGGAGGTTGCCATCTTAGAATCAATGAAAATGGAGATTCCGATCGTTGCTGAAGAGACCGGAACCATCAGCAAAGTGCATAAGGCAGAGGGAGAGTTTGTCGATGAAGGAGAGGTTCTTCTAGAACTGACAGAATAGGAGGGAGCCAGATGGCATTACCAAAGAGTGTGATTATCAGGGAGGTCGGCCCGCGGGACGGACTGCAAAATGAATCAGTCTGGCTGGACACAGGCGAGAAGCGAACGTGGATTGACCTGCTCGCAGCAGCCCAGCTCCCTTATATTGAAGTCACATCATTTGTTCATCCTAAATGGGTTCCAGCCTTAAAAGATGCCAAAGAACTCACCCAATCCTTTAACAAAGAAGACGACATCACCTATGCAGCACTCATTCCCAATGAAAAAGGCTTAGCTCATTTTTTTGAAGCCAATCTTGACACAGGCGCTATGTTTATCTCTTCGAGTGAAACACATAACAAGAAAAATATGAATCAATCCATCCATGAAACACTTCCTGTTATCAAACAAATGACAGCTGATTTAAAAGCAGCAGGAAAAAACACGCGCGCGTATATTTCCACTGTGTTTGGCTGCCCGTATGAAAAACAAGTGCCAATGGATCAAGTCCTGCGGTTAACGGATATTTTGCTTTCTTATGGCATTGATGAAATATCTCTCGGTGACACCATCGGTGAAGCCCATCCGCTTCAAGTAGAAAGGCGCTTAGACATTTTACTTGAACGTTTTCCTGCTGATAAAATCGCTCTTCATTTTCATGATACGAAGGGGATGGCTCTTGCCAATATTTATACGGCATTAAAAGCAGGGATTACCATATTTGACTCCTCCAGCGGCGGGCTTGGCGGATGTCCTTATGCACCTGGCTCCAGCGGAAATGTGGCGACAGAAGATGTGGTGCATATGCTTCAAAAACTAGGAATTGAGACAAATATTCACCTTCCTGCATTAATTAAAGCGGCAGAATGGATTGAAGCAAAAGTAGATCGAACCCTGCCTAGTCACTGTTTACGCGCTTTTCACTCTCAGACTACTTCATAAAGGATGAATAACATGACATCATTGGTCCATTTTTCGATACAAGATGAACAGATCGGCATCATGACCTTAAACAGGCCAGAACAAGCGAATTCCCTATCTGCTCTAATGCTGGAGGAGATCAATCAAATCATTCAAGAAATCAAACACGATGAAAGCATTCGCTGTCTGCTCATTACAGGAGCCGGTTCAAAAGTCTTTTGTGCTGGAGCAGATTTAAAAGAACGACGATTGATGACAGAAGCAGAAGCGAAAGGAGCTGTTCTCTCGATTCAGCAAACGTTTATCGAGATTGAATCCATTCCTGTACCTGTCATTGCAGTGATGAACGGACACGCACTAGGCGGAGGACTTGAGCTCGCGCTCGCTTGTGATCTCCGCATTGCACGAGCCGGAGCAAGACTCGGCCTGCCAGAAACAGGACTAGCTATCATACCAGGAGCCGGAGGGACGCAGCGGCTTCCGCGCCTCATTGGACTCGGTAAAGCAAAAGAACTTATTTTCACAGGCGCATCATTACAAGCAGAAGAAGCCATTCAAATCGGGCTCATTGAGCATATCTCTTTAGCAGATTCCCTCATGAACGAGGCCATCTCTCTTGCAAAACAAATCATCAAAAATGGCCCGCTTGCCTTAAAAGAAGCGAAACAAGCGATTCAATCAAGCCTTGATCACGATTTGCATACAGGTTTGACAAAGGAATACGAAGCCTATCTACGGCTCATTGAGACAGAAGATCGAACGGAAGGTCTTCAAGCCTTCCAAGAAAAACGCACGCCTCAATACAGAGGCAGGTAGCAAGAAAGGGGAATGGGTATGATCGAAGAATATGAACTGAAAAAACAGCAGATTCTGAAAGGCGGGGCAGACCGATACCATCAAAAAAACAAAGAAAAAGGAAAATTGTTTGTCCGTGACCGCCTCCAGTTGTTATTAGATGAGGATTCTTTCATTGAGGATGCCATGTTTGCCGAGTGTCAAAATGAACATTTACCAGCAGATGGTGTTATCACAGGGACAGGGCGGATGAATGGGCAGACTGTTTGCGTCATGGCAAATGATTCTACCGTCAAGGCAGGATCATGGGGCGTCAAAACGGTAGAAAAAATCATTAGAATCCAGGAAACAGCCGAAAAGCTCAACTGCCCAATGCTGTATTTAGTCGACTCTGCGGGTGCTAGAATCACCGATCAAATCGCCATGTTTCCAGGCAGAAGGGGCGCAGGCCGCATTTTTTATAACCAGGTGAAGCTGTCTGGACGTATTCCGCAAATTTGTTTACTATTTGGTCCTTCGGCAGCCGGAGGTGCTTACATTCCTGCTTTTTGTGACATCGTCGTCATGGTCGAAGGGAATGCCTCAATGTACTTAGGCTCACCGCGAATGGCCGAAATGGTGATTGGAGAGAAAGTATCACTTGAAGAAATGGGCGGGGCAAAAATGCATTGCAGCATTTCTGGATGCGGCGATATATTAGCAAAAACAGAGGAAGAAGCCATTCAAACCGCCCGCACTTATTTAACTTACATGCCTGCCAACTATACAGAAAAACCAAAACGGGCAGCCGCAATCGCACCTAAACCATCAGAGATCACCCTCCAGGACCTTATCCCTAAGGGGCAGAATACCCCTTTTGATATGTATCAGCTCATTGATTTACTCATTGATGAAGGATCATTTTTTGAAATCAAAAAGTTGTTTGCCGCAGAGCTGATTACAGGATTTGGCCGTATGAATGGTCAGCCTGTCGGTCTTATTGCCAACCAGCCGAGGGTAAAAGGAGGCGTTTTATTCCATGACTCAGCCGACAAAGCCGCCAAGTTTATTCAGCTATGTGACGCCTTTCATATTCCACTCCTTTTCCTTGCCGATATACCGGGGTTTATGATCGGAACAAAAGTGGAACAAGCAGGCATTATCAGGCACGGGGCGAAAATGATCTCCGCCATGTCGGAGGCAACAGTTCCGAAAATATCCGTCATTGTTCGTAAAGCATACGGTGCAGGTTTATATGCAATGGCAGGACCAGCCTTTGAACCGGACTGCTGTCTCGCTCTTCCATCGGCGCAAATTGCTGTCATGGGGCCAGAAGCCGCTGTAAATGCTGTCTATGCGAATAAAATTGCCGAACTGCCTGCTGAGGAAAGAGCAGCATTTATTCAAGAGAAACGCAAGGAATACCAGGAAGATATGAATATATATGAGCTTGCCTCTGAAATGATTGTCGATGGTGTCATCCCATTTGACCATTTGCGAGATGAGCTTTGTCATAGATTACAAGCCTATACCTCTAAAGAAATGACATTTACAAGACGAAAACACCCGGTTTATCCGGTCTAAAGGGGGCGGCCTCATGATGAACCTAAAACCAGCGTGGATACCCGAAGAGCAGATGATGAAACAAACACGCCTTTACAAATGGATGCATTCACTTGGTTTTTCTACTTATGATGCGTTCTATCAAGCTAGTATCGAGCGCACCGATTGGTTTTGGAGAGAAGCCGAAAAGGCGGTCGGCATCGTGTGGAAGGAGCCGTATGAAGCCGCATTAGGCCAAGATTCATTCATGTGGCCCAATTGGTATAAAGGCGGCCGGCTCAACGTGGTCGAAACGGCTGTTGACAAATGGGCAGAGAATGAAGAAACCCAGCATCAACCAGCCGTGATTTGGAGAAATGAAGCGGGCGAAGAGAGAAGATGGACGTTCCTCGAACTTCAGGAAAAGGTCAATCGTCTCGCTGCTGGTTTTTTGAAGAAGGGGATTCAAAAAGGGGATGTGGCAGTCATTTATATGCCGATGCTTCCGGAAACGGCTGCTGTCATGCTTGCCTTTGCAAAGATTGGTGTCATCTTTAGCCCAGTCTTTTCCGGCTATGGAAGCGAGCCTCTAGCCGTACGTATTCGTGCTTCCGGTGCAACCATTGTCGTCACAGGCTCGAGCGTGACGCGCCGGGGAAAGACGATCAACATGCGTGAATGTGCGGCAGAAGCAATCGACAAAACCAAGACTGTCCAAACAGTCATTGTACATGCTTCCTCTCCTACTGGATATAAAGAGGATATTCAGCTAAACGATTTGTTAAAAGAAGAACCAATGAGTGAAACGACTTATCTTTCAAATGAAGATCCCCTTATGATCTTATACACTTCTGGAACAACCGGTACACCCAAAGGGGCTGTTCATACACACGCAGGCTTTCCTGTAAAAGCGGCTTTTGATGCCGGTCTTTGTATGGACGTTGCAAAAGGAGACCGTTTGTTTTGGCTCACAGACATGGGATGGATGATGGGGCCCTTTCTCGTCTTTGGCGGCTTGATCAATGGAGCTGCAATTGTTTTATATGACGGCGCACCCGATTATCCAGATGAACAGCACCTTTGGTCATTCATCCACGAGCAAAAAGTCACCCATTTTGGACTTTCACCTACTTTTGTTCGATCTGCGATGCAGCAAAACCTTTCAGACATTGAGCTGCCGCACGTGAAAGCCATCATATCTACAGGTGAACCGTGGAATGAAGCACCATGGCAATGGCTTTTTGACACCATTGGTCAAAAGCACATTCCGATCTTAAATTACTCAGGGGGAACAGAGGTTTCTGGCGGTATTGTAGGAAGTACGCTGCTTCGCCCAATCAAACCGATCCTTTTTAATGCGGCAATCTTAGGAATGGCGGCAGATGTGTATAATGAGGCAGGAGAGAGCGTTCTAAATGAAGTAGGAGAGCTCGTTGTGAAAAAGCCGTGGGTCGGCATGACATGTGGGTTTTGGAAAGATCCGAAGCGATATGAAGACACCTATTTTAAACGATTTGATGGGGTGTGGACGCACGGTGATTGGGTGATGCAATCAGAGGATGGCGCATTCCATATCACGGGCAGATCGGATGATGTCATTAATACAGCTGGTAAACGCATTGGTCCAGCTGAAATTGAATCCATTCTTGTCGGGCATCCAGCCGTACATGAGGCTGCTGTGATTGGAGTAAAGGATGAGGTGAAGGGAGAAGCACTAGTTTGTTTCATTGTGGCAAGTTCACAGTCTTTAGAAGAAGCAGCATTCATTCAAGAGCTCAAAATACATGTTGGTTCATATGCGGGAAAAGCGCTCACACCAAAGGAAATTCATCTCATTTCAGCTTTACCGAAAACAAGAAACGGAAAAATCGTCCGTCGTTTATTAAAAGGAGCTTATGAACAGCAGCATTCACCAGATCTTTCGTCTCTAGATAATCCTGATGTGTATAACAGCATTTGCGAATACTTGAAAAGAAAACAAAATCCATAAAAAAAGACAGGAGAGCATCCTGTCTTTTTTATTGCACATGAAAATTCGTGCCATCTGTTGTTTCTTTTACAATACCTGCCCGAATCACAAAATCACCGAAATGTTCATGTTCCTCGCGTTCTTTTGCATAGCGGGGGAGAAGAGAGCCAAGCTCGTTTAAAATGTCTTCTTCTCCTACATTTTCTCGGTACAGTTTACTTAATCTGCTGCCATCAAACGCAGCGCCAAGATACATGTTGTATTTACCAGGTGATTTCCCGATAAAGCCAATTTCACCAAGCGCATGACGGGCGCATCCATTTGGACATCCAGTCATACGAATCGTGATTTCTTTATCACTTAAGCCATTTTCTTCGACAATCTCTTCAATTTTGTCAATCAAGCGCGGGAGGTAGCGTTCTGCCTCTGCCATTGCTAAGCCGCATGTCGGAAGAGCAACACAGGCCATTGAACTGCGGCGCAGTGCAGAGTGCTGCTGTCCATCTGACAAACCAAACTCCTCAATGAGCTGCTCGATTTGTTTCTTTTTGTGAGATGTGACGTTTCCAATGATCAAATTTTGATTCGCTGTTAAGCGGAAGTCACCTGTATGAATCTTCGCGATTTCACGAATGCCTGTCATCAGCGGGTAGTCATCGTAATCCGTGATGCGTCCGCCTTCTACAAACATCGTATAATGCCATCTGCCATTGATGCCTTTTACCCAGCCATAGCGGTCACCGTTATGATCGAAGTGATAATCTCTTGCATCTAATAGGGTAAATCCAAGGCGGCGCTCAAGCTCTTCTTTTACATTCTCAAGACCGAGGCGGTCCACTGTATATTTAAAGCGGGCATTTTTTCTCACCGAACGGTTTCCATAGTCACGCTGAATGGTGATCACTTGTTTGGCAATCTCTACAACTTGTTCCGGTGTACAAAAGCCAATTACTTTTGCAAGCTGAGGATAGGTCGCTGTATCACCATGAGTCATGCCCATTCCGCCGCCAATCGCGACATTAAAGCCGACTAATTGATCATTTTCAATAATCGCAATGAAGCCTAAATCCTGCGAAAACACATCAATATCGTTAGCAGGAGGAACTGCCACACCAATCTTGAATTTTCTTGGCAAATAAAGCGGTCCATACATCGGCTCAACCTCTGTATCAGGCGTTGCCGCTACCTTTTCCTCATCAAGCCAAATTTCATGATACGCTCTTGTTTGCGGAAGCAGGTCATCACTTAATTTTTTGGCGAGCTCGTAAACATCATGGTGTACTTCTGATTGATAGGGGTTTGATGTACACATGACATTACGGTTCACATCGCCGCAAGCAGCGATCGTATCAAGCATAGTGGAATGAATGTCTTGAATGGTCTTTTTCATGTTCCATTTTAAAATACCGTGAAGCTGAAAGGTTTCACGAGTTGTCAGCTTTAACGTACCGTTTCCATATTGATGAGCAAGCTCATCCATCACAAGCCACTGTTTGGATGTAGCGATTCCGCCAGGCAGGCGGACGCGCAGCATAAATTGATAGGCAGGCTCAAGCTTTTGTTTTTGCCGTTCATTTCTCAGGTCACGATCATCCTGTAAATAACTGCCGTGATGCTTCATCAGACGGTTGTCATCATCAGGAATACCCGCTGAAATCGGATCAAGCATCACTTCTTTTAAAGTACCCCGTAAATAATCACTTTTTTCTTTGATTTCCTCTACGTCGCTCGGAGGTCCATCCGGCGCTGTTAATGCTGTCTTCACCATGTAAGTAAAAGCTCCTTTCTTTCAAGCATTCAATCAATATACGTCACGCTGATAGCGTTTTTGCTGCTGCAAGTTGGCTAGATAGCTTTCAGCTTTCTCTTTGCTCATCGCACCTTCTTCTTGGATGATTGATAGAAGGGTATCATGAACATCATGCGCCATATGTTTTTCATCTCCGCAGACATATACATAGGCACCTTGCTCCAGCCATTCGAATAATTCTTTACTTTGTTTCTTCATTTGATGCTGGACATATACTTTTTCCTCTGAATCTCTTGAAAAAGCCACATCCATTTTCGTTAACACACCATCTTTTAACCACTTTTGCCATTCGGTTTGATATAAGAAATCCGTCACAAAGTGCTGATCACCGAAGAACAACCATGACTTTCCGTCTGCACCGACTTCCTCGCGCTCCTGCATAAAGGAACGGAAAGGCGCAATGCCTGTGCCTGGTCCTACCATAATGATCGGTGCATCAGGGTTTTCAGGAAGCTTAAAGTTTTGATTGTGCTGAATATAAACAGGCAGCTTATCACCTGGCTCTAAGCGCTCCGCACATAAGATTGAGCAGACACCTTGACGTTCTCTTCCGTGAGCATCATATCTCACAGCACCGATTGTCAAATGAACTTCTTCTTCATTTGCTTTAAGGCTGCTTGCAATGGAATAAAGGCGTGCCGGAATTTTTCTTAAAATGGCAGTGAAGTCTGCCGCTGTTCCTTCAAAAGGACCGAAATCACGAGCAGCATCTACTAAATCTCTTCCTGCTATATATGCTTTTAACTTTTCTTCGTTTCCTTCTTCTAAAAGGGCCTGCAAGGCTTCGCTCTTTGTAAAGGACGCCATCTTTTGAAGAAGAGGTTTTGTTAAGACAGTAATCTCAAAATGAGAGGTGAGTGCTTCCTTTAAAGGAAGCGTGTCGCCGTTTTTATGAACGGTTACGGCTTCCTCTGCATCCCATCCGCATGCCTTGATCAGTTCATCAACAAGGGCTGGATCATTTGTTGGATAAATACCAAGGCTGTCACCCGGCTCATAAACAAGTCCTGATCCTTCAAGAGAAAGCTCCAAATGACGGGTTTCTTTGTTAGAACCGCGGCCATTTAGGTTGATATTTTCAAGCACTTCAGCATAAAAAGGATTTGTTCTTGAGTATTCAGATGCAGCTGTTTGAGTGTTTGCTTCCGCTGATTCCTGCGGGGCTGCTGCGGCTCCGCCTTCGCTAAGTGAAGATGCCACCCCTTGAAGCCATTCAGAAAACGGCTCATCATAATCAAGATCACAGTCCACTCGATCGAAAAGACGCGTTCCGCCAAGCTCTTTTAAGCGCTCATCAAATTCTTTACCTGTTTGACAGAAGAATTCGTAAGAGCTGTCACCAAGTGAAAGGACAGAAAAGCTTAAATGATCAAGCTTTGGTGCACGTCTGCCGTGAACATATTCATGGAAAGAAAGGGCATTATCAGGCGGATCTCCCTCGCCATGTGTGCTGACGATAATCAGTAAATTGTTTATTTTTTTCAGACTATTTGGTTTAAAATCTGACATAGAAGAGAGCGTCACTTGAAAACCTTTCTCTTCAAGATGCTGCGCTGTCTTTTTTGCTAACCCTTCAGAATTGCCTGTTTGCGAGCCATAAAGCACGGTCACATCTTTACTGACAGGCTGCGCTGGTGCTGCAGCAGAAGGAGAAGGGGTTTGGGCAGTATTTTCTAATCCGGTTAAAGCTGCCTGTGCTGATAAATAACCGGTAAGCCAAATTTTTTGCTGATCTGTTAAAGTCGGAAGCAGCTGATTAAGCAGTTCTGCCTGCTCCTGACTAAACGGACTGTTCAATACATGAAGTTGCAACGATATCCACCTCACAAGGAATATAAACATAGATTAATTCGATAGGAATTATATATATAGGTTCAATTTGAACTTTACCGAAAGTTTGCCATTAAGTAAAATATATAATATTGATTGTCATGATTAAGATTTCTAATACCTTTGCAAGGTGAAGGAACATGAAGGTGAATCGTTTAACTGGATAAAGCACCTTTAGAAAAATGAGCCGTTTTGAATGAAGAAGCGATCGTAAGGAATTGAAAAGGGGTGTATGAAAGTTGATGCAGCTAAAATTTAAAAACACAAAATATTTTCGGCTTGTCATCTTGATTTTTCTCATTTTATTAGTAGCGTGCCATTCACCAAAGGGCCATATAAAGAATTCAGACAATAAGAATAAAATAACAGCACCTTTTTCAAAAAAAGGCATCCTTCTAAGAAAAGGGGAAACGAACTTACTTCTTATTAACAATAAAACGCCTCTAAAAAGCGATGATTCATTGAAAACTCATCTTCTTATTGAAAAGTATAAAAATAATCTCATCGTTATGGATTTAACAAAAGTAGATTCTAAAGAGCTGTCACAGGGTCAAACGATTGAGGTTTGGTTTGATGAGTTACAAGAATCGTTTCCTCCTAAAGCAACGGTCAAAAAATATCACATCTTGGTGGATAAGTAGGGGAGCAGGGGCAGATTCTTTCTATCAAGATAAAGGAGAAAAACCCTAAGGTTTTTCTCCTTTATCAAATTATGCTGTTGGAAGTCCCATCACAGCTTTCACTTCTAAATATTCCTCGATTCCGAAGTCTCCCCATTCTCTTCCGATACCAGATTGCTTAAAGCCGCCAAACGGGGCAAAGTAATCTGTTTCGGCATTGTTGATGGTAATTTGACCGGCACGAATATGTTCAGCTACATATTTTAATGTTTTTTCATCTTTTCCAACCACATAGCCAGCAAGGCCATACACTGTATCATTGGCAATCTCAAGGGCATGATCAAGGTCCTTATATGTGATCACACTCATGACGGGTCCGAATATTTCCTCTTGCGCAATGGTCATATCATTTTTCACATTTGTGAAAATAGTATGCTTGGCGAAATATCCTTTGTCTAGTCCGTCCGGCTTACCAGTTCCCCCAGCAAGCAGGTGAGCACCTTCTTCAATTCCTTTTTCAATATAAGACTGCACAGTATCCCATTGCTTTTTGGACACAAGCGGGCCAGTGGCGTGATCTTCTCTCGGATCACCAACTGTAAACTTAGGCAGAGCATTCAGCAGCGCTTTTTCAAATGCGTCTTTCATTGATTCAGGAATCAGCACACGTGTAGCTGCGGAACACACTTGACCTGTATTCATCGCAATATGATGAACGGCTGTTTCGGCTGCCTCATCCACATCTGCATCATCTAAGACGATAAGAGGGGATTTCCCGCCGAGCTCAAGAGCCACTTTCTTAATATTGTCTGCAGCATTTTCCATTATTTTAGAGCCGACAGCACCTGATCCCGTAAATGAAACAAAGTCAATATCAGGGTGTGAGCTAATGCCGTCACCAATGACATCACCAGTTCCGTTAACTAGGTTGAAGACGCCTTTCGGTACGCCAGCTTCATCAATGATGTCTGCAAGAATCATTGCGGCAAAAGGTGTAATTTCCGCAGGCTTTAAGACAACTGGTGAGCCAGCTGCAATGGCACCCGCGATTTTAAGTGATGTTTGATTTGTTGGGAAATTCCAAGGTGTAATCAATCCGCTGACACCAATCGCTTCTTTTATAATAGTGTGCCCGCCGCGGTCCTCAGTAAATGTATACGATTTAAGTGCTTCCGCTGCTTTAGAAAAATGTTCATGTCCCATTTTGTAATGAACCTCTTCCGATACTTTCAGCGGTGCACCGAGCTCTTGTGTCATGACTTCAATTAGTTCATCCTTACGCTTTTCGTAGCCACGCACAATGTTTTCCAGCATCTTTACGCGTTCATTTCGAGATGTTTTTGAGAAAGAAGGGAAGGCGGCACGAGCAGCTTTGACTGCCTTATCTAAATCTTCTTTTGTTCCTAAACTAATGGTGCCAATGACTTCCTCTGTAGCAGGATTGATGACTTCCGTCGTTTCGTTTCCTGTTGATGCGATCCATTCTCCGTTAATAAAATGTTTCTCTTGATTTCTCATTCTGACATGTCTCCTTTTTATATGTGATTCCATTCAATATTCTGTTTTCAGGTGATATAAAACTGTACCCACTGTGAAAAATCTAAAACGATGCAACTGTAAAAGAAAAAGTTTCTGATATAATACGCAAAGTGGGACATATGTCCTTTTCAACATCAGGGCATCTATCTTTTAATGGAACTAGACTGAAAAAGAAGGAGCATTTGAACGAATGAAAGGTGTTATTTTCGCTTTATTAGGAGGCGCTTGTATTACACTGCAAGGCGTAGCAAACGCAAGGATCAGCCAGGATATCGGCACATGGCAGGCGGCAACCATCACGCAGCTGACCGGCTTTATGATCGCACTGATCATTTTACTGATCGTACGTGACGGACACTTCAGGGAATATCGAAAGGTGAAGCCACTGTATTTAATTGGAGGCGCATTTGCAGCCATTATTATTTTCAATGAAGTGACTGCGATTCAAATGATCGGTGTCACACTGACCATCGCTGCTTTACTCATTGCTCAGCTTGCTTTCACCTTTGCAATCGATGCAAAAGGATGGTTTGGTGTACAGAAGAAGAAAATGAAATGGCAGCATTATGCAGGAATTCTATTGATGATCGCAGGCGTAATCATTTTAAAGCTATAAAGGAGGGCGTCAGATGGAGGAGCTTCATGATGAATCTCTATTTTCCACTTATCTCAAGGCACATGAATTAGAAAACGTCTTTCATCAGAAACTCATATCACACGTCAGCTTATGGCGCTATGAGCAAGGTGAGCTGATTTGTTCAAAGGGAGATCAGAGGGAGCACTTGTACTTGTTAGTAAAAGGAAAATTAAAGATTTTCACCACCACAAAAGAAGGAAAGACCTTCATTCTTTGTTTTAAACATCCTCTTGAAGCGATTGGAGATATTGAATACGTTCAGCAGACTGATATGGTCAATACAGTGGAGGCTGTCACAGAAGTACATATGCTAAGGATTTCTCATCAAGCGCTCATGCGCCATGCGAAGGATGACCCCCGCGTGTTAACCTTTTTACTAAAGGGCATCACAAACAAATTTTATACGAAATCAAACGATTTGAGCTTCCACCTTTTATACCCTGTAGAGGTCAGACTCGCAAGCTACTTATTGTCTGTGTTAACAGGGGATAACAGCGCGAGCGCACTGCGTCTTACTGATGCGGCGAGCTTAATTGGTACAAGCTACCGTCATATTAACCGGGTGATTCAGCAATTTTGTGAAAAAGGGCTGATAGAGAGGCGAAGAGGGAAGATTACGATTCTTGACCGGGAAGGACTCTTAGAAATAGCGGAGCGAAACATTTATGAATAGAAGAAATGAAGGGATTCAGACATGATCATAGGAATAGGATTAGCCATCACGGCTGGCGCACTCGTCAGCTTACAAACCATTTTTAACAGTAAGGTCAATGAGCAGACAGGCTCTTGGTCAACGACCACTCTCGTTCTAGGTATGGGCTTTATTGCTTCACTTTTGATGGGTCTTTTGCTAGAAGGAACCGGCATGTTTCAATTAAGACATATGGAAGCGTGGTACTGGATGAGCGGAGCCATTGGAGTAGGGGTGGTCATCTGCCTCGTTCAAAGTATCAAACGTCTTGGTCCGACTTATGGAATCTCGATTGTCCTGATTTCACAGCTCGGTTCTGCGCTTTTGTTCGATTCGCTTGGCTGGCTTGGGTTAGAGAAAGTGGAATTTTCTCCCGCAAAACTATTAGGTGTCATTGTAATTGTTGCGGGGATCCTAGTGTTTAAATTGACCAAATTGGAGTCAGCAGAAGAGGATCAATCAGAAGAAAAAGGGCTGCCACAAGAGTAAGCTGCCCTTTAGATCAACCGCCGCCATAGAACAGTTATCGCGGATAAACCATTTAAAAGGAGCCTTTTCATCAAAGGCTTTTTTTTCTGCCCATAGGACTCCGCTTTATAGGCTGCTTTGTCCTTCGCGACAAGTATACTATAGGAAATTTTACGTTCTATTGCCTGAGTAAGTGATAGCGCAAACGGGGCACTATCAATGACCAAAATTGACTCTGTATTTAAAAAACTAGACCTCGCATCTAAATTATATGTGCCAATAATACTTAAATAATCATCAATGACCATTGATTTCGCATGAATGGAATACGGACCTTCATATTCGTACAAATGAACGCCTGTTTTCATCAGTTCCTTTTTCGTGCTTAAGTAACCTGCAAAAGCTAACGGATTTGGCGTCGCTGTGAGAGAATTCGTGACAACTGTCGTTTGAATCCCGCTGGCTAAGGGAGTGAGGCCGTCTTTCATGGGTCGTGTCGGGATGACATAAGGCGTCTGTATGAGCACAGAACGCTTTGCCCGGTGAGCTAGATCGTTTAGTTTTTTGAGCACAAGAGGACGCTTATTGAAGCGCTCCACAGGATTTGTAAAAAATGCAATCTGCTTTACTGAGGTGCCATCTGCTGCCCAATTAAAGGACGACATCACAAAAGGTTCTTTCGCATGCACTGCCTCCTGATAGGATCTAAGCAGTTTCTTTCTTAGTTTTAAGCCTTTCTTTGCTTTTTGTTTAGAGAACACTGCTTTTGTTCTTTTCGTAAAGTCATGATTCCATAAATAAACGAAGTATTGCTCCATTTCATCTAATACTTTTCCTTTTTTGTCGTTATAAAGCAGCACATCGCGGTCAAATGCAAAATCTTTAGGGGGCTGATCTGCAAAGTATTTATCACCGATATTTCTTCCGCCCATCACAGCCACTCGGCCATCTGCCAGCAGCAGCTTATCATGAAGGCGGTTATGCCACGTCCATGGCTTAAATAACCGAAAGGGCTCATAAAAACGAATGGCCATGTTCGGGTGATTTGCCACGGCATATCGTAAATCTTTTAGCGGTCCACGCAAACTGTGGCAGATGCCGTCTAAAAGCAGCTGAACTTTCACCCCTCGATCAGCAGCTTCAATTAAAGCACCTAGTACCCATTCGGCTGTTTTTCCCTTTTGAATGGAATAATAACTAAGGCGGATCATCCTCTTTGACTCACGAATCATTTGGATTCTGACCTGACCAGACTCAAATCCATCGTCAAGAAGCATCACTTGATTTGTGCCCTGATCGTCTCCTGAGATCGAAGAGGCTTTATAGATACAATGTTCTTTGCATGTTTTTTGGATCGGTAAATAAAACAAAACAAATGCGGTCAAAAAGACATAAACGACATAGAGAAGGATCAGAAAAAACAAAAGATGAAGCATACGGATCAGCTCCTTTCACATAGACACAACTTTTCCTTAGTTTATGTCAAAAATAAAATTTCACTCATTTTCGCCTTTTATCTAAATACATGACAAAAGAATCATCTTGTTTTTATTGGGCATTTAATTATAGTATGAAATGAATAAGGGGGAATCGAATTGAATGAATCATTATTTAACATCCCAAGTGATGTATATCAAACATTAAGTGAAACAGAACGATATTTACTCAATTATATTCACCAGCATTTAGAGGATATCTCCACCTTATCCATTGTCACTTTAAGCGAAAGAGCCAATGTATCAACGGCCACGATTGTCAGACTGATGAAAAAAATTGGCTATAACGGCTATACATCCTTTAAATATCGATTGAAACAAGAAAAGAAAATGACAGATGCAAGCGACCAGCTCAAAAATATTGATGAAGACATCAAACTAGCAATTCGGAAAAATGAAGAAGAGGTTTTAAAAACGATACAGCTGCAAAGTATTGGACAAATTGAAGATGCCGTTCAAAAAATACATAATGCAGACAAAATTTATATTTTCGGTAGGGGCTTCTCAGAGATGATCGCCAAAGAGATGACCATCAAATTACAGCTCATCGGGAAAACATGTGAAGTACACGACGATCCGAATATCATTCGGCTGAAATCGCGAGACATTGATAAAAGTGAGCTTGCCATCTTTGTTTCATTAAATGGCGAAACAGCTGAGCTTGTTGAAGCGTGTCAAAACCTCAGCATGAAGCAAGTCACAACTATTACGCTTACGACAAGAATAGATTCTACATTAAGCAAAATATCAGATATGACACTAGTCGGATATAAAGGGGAACAATCTTTCTTCCCAGATTATGAAGTCAGATCCCGCCTGTCTCTTCATGTCATTGCCCGCATTTTACTTGATGCTTATGTGATCCGAATGAAATAACCAATAAGAAAGCCTTCGAGACTTTGATCTGGAAGGCTTTTTCTCATGAAAACCTTTACACATTCTGAAAACATTTTCACTGAATCGTATGAGATACTTTCTTTAGAGAAAAGAAAGAAGGTGAAACCAATTGATTTATACCTGCACCTTAAATCCTGCTATTGACCTATATATTGCATTAAAAGAAATGCGGGCAAATGCAGTCAATCGCACAGAAGATGAAGATTATCAGCCGAATGGAAAAGGCGTGAACGTGTCAATTATGCTAAAGAAATATGGCTTCACCAGCACTGCATTAGGATTTATTGCTGGGTTTTCAGGCTCTTATATTGAACAATCTTTAAAGGATCTCTCCATTCAGACCGATTTTATCTCGGTTGAAGGAATCACACGAATTAATGTTTTTATCAATACGACAGAAGAATACAAGCTCGTGAATCAGGGCCCTGCAATTGAAGAAAAAGCGCTTCACGCCTTTCGTGAGAAAATTGCGGCTATCCCGCAGGGAGGCATCCTCATCATGTCAGGCAGTCTGCCAAAAGGCGTTCCTGCCAGCATTTTTTCAGAAGTAGCAGCTATTTGCCATCAACAGAAGGTCAAGTTCATTTTAGACACAAGCTCAGCAGCAGTTCTTGAGACGCTTCAATACAAGCCGTATTTACTAAAACCGAATGAAGAAGAAATTGCTGCTTTTTTCGGCAAAACACATCCTTTGTCAGAAATAGAACTCATTCAATCAGGAGAGAAACTCATTGAGATGGGTGCAGAACAAGTGCTTATTTCCCGAGGCGAGGAAGGAGCTTTATTCATTACGAAGGACGCAGTGTTTAAAGGAAACGCACCAACAGGCACTGTCGTAAACACAGCTTGTTCTGGAGATGCGATGCTCGCAGCTTTTCTTAGTAAACATCTTGAAGGACATTCACCTGAAGAATGCTTACGCTACGGCATTGCAACGGGGGCCTCTACTGCGTTTTCGAAAGGCTTAAGTGATTTACATGATATTGATTCATTGATTGAGCAAGTACACATTCAGAAGATCTAAGGGGGAATAACACATGAGCCGTAAAAAAATTGTCGCTGCAACCGGCTGTCCAACAGGCATTGCACACACATTCATGGCAGCTGAAGCATTAAAAATCGCTGCTGAGCAGCTAGGGGTCGACATTAAAGTCGAAACGCATGGTCAAGTAGGAATTGAAAACGCTTTAACTGATCAAGACATTATGGAAGCAGATGGGGTCATTGTGGCAGCTGACAAAGATGTAAATACAGATCGTTTTCACGGCAAACCACTGATTGAAGTGCCTGTAGCCAAAGGCATTCGCACGCCGGCTGAGCTGATCCAGAGCATTATAAATGAAGATGCTCCCGTTCATCAAGTGAAAGGAAGAGCTTCTGGAACAGAAAAACCATCTGCTCCTTCATCCTCTCAACAAAAGTCGGCAAATAAATGGATACACACCATCTATAAGCACTTAATGAATGGTGTATCACACATGCTGCCATTTGTCGTTGGAGGCGGGGTCTTAATTGCCCTTTCTTTCTTATTTGGTATCTACTCTGCTGATCCTAAGCACGAAACGTATCATCCGTTTGCTGCCTATTTGAAAAGCATTGGCGGACTTGGCTTCAGCTTAATGGTGCCAATTTTAGCAGCATTTATTGCTGATTCAATCGCAAGACGCCCAGGGATGGTCGTTGGATTTATAGGGGGTCTCCTTGCAAATGATGGAGGTGCTGGTTTCTTAGGCGGTATTATCGCAGGTTTTGCAGCAGGATATATCATTTTATTGCTTCAATTCTTGCTTCAAAAATTACCAGCATCACTTGATGGATTAAAATCGATCTTCATCTATCCTGTCATCGGTATTTTCTTAATCGGGGCTGTCATGACCCCGCTGTTAGTTCCAATCACAGGGCTAAATAATTCCTTAATGGATTTTCTCTCATCTGTACAATCCACAAACCCTCTGCTTTTAGGCTTAATTGTTGGAGCGATGTGTGGATTTGATATGGGAGGACCTTTTAACAAAGCAGCCTATGTCACAGGAACGGCTTTACTTGCAGAAGGTAACCTTTACTTCATGGCAGGTGTGTCAGCAGCATGTATCACACCACCGCTTATCATTGCGATTGCTACAACGATTTTCCGAAAACATTTCACGCCACAAGAACGAAATGCAGGGGCAATCAACTATATTCTGGGGGCGACACATATTACAGAAGGAGCCATCCCATTTGCGGCAAAAAACCCGGTCGTTGTCCTGCCAATTATCATGTTTGGCTCGGCTATCTCTGCTATATTGACGTATCTCTTTGGCGTACAGGTTCCAGCTCCGCATGGCGGGTTCCTTGTCCTCCCAGTTGTCACAGGTGCATTCCAATGGGTGCTTTCCATACTAATCGGCTCACTAGTAGGTGCGATTCTCTACGGACTTTACCGTAAAAAAATAGACAACCCCGCAGTTTAAAACGGAGGAGGAGAAATGATGGAACATATCTATATGAATCTTCACGAAACAGCTTCTTCACAGGCTGGCGTGTTCGCAGCCATTGCTGACATTGCCTACAAAGCAGGTATTTGCACCTCACCAGAGGATGTCAAAAAAGGTTTAGCGGAAAGGGAAGCACTTAGTACAACCGGATTTCAAGATGGATTTGCCATTCCGCATACACAAACAGAAGCCATCACGAAACCAGCACTTGTGATCGTCCGCACGGAAACAGGAATTGAATGGGACGCTTTTGATGGGAAGCCTTGCTTTTTCTTCCTATCCTTACTGATCCCTAAAAGTGAAGCAGGGACGACTCATTTAAAAGCTCTTTCAGCCCTTTCACGAGGCTTAATGGATGAAACGAAACGTCAAAAACTGCTGGAAACAAGAACAAATGAAGACATGCTTGCTGTATTAGAAACGGATATTTTAACTAGAGAGGATGTTTGATCATGCCTTTACTTTCAACAACACCAATGCTTGAGGCTGCGAAAAAAGAAAAATACGGAATTGTGGCATTCAATGTACACTCCTTTGACAGTATCTATTGGGTGCTCGAAACTGCTGTAGAATTAAAGTCACCTGTGATTTTGCAAACAACGGTTGGAACGGTTCAATCTCTTGGAGCAAAAGCGATTGCAGATACAGTGAAGGCGGCGGCTGATCAATATCAAATCCCAATCGGTCTTCACCTGGATCACTGCACAGACTTTGATGTGATTCTCACCTGTATCAGGGCTGGATATACATCCGTTATGATCGATGCATCTATGCACTCATATGAAGAAAATGTACGCCGCACAAAAGAAGTCGTAGATCTTGCCTTAAAAGTCGGTGTAAATGTCGAAGCAGAGCTAGGCAAGGTAGGCGGCGTAGAAGATGATATCGTCGTCGACGAAAAGGATGCTGAAAAAGCCGTTCCATCAGAATGCCGCCAATTTGTAGAAGAAACTGGGGTGCCTACTTTAGCGCCTGCGATTGGTACTGCCCATGGCATTTATAAAGGGGTGCCGGATATTGACTTTGCCCGCATTGAACAAATTGCAGCGCTGGTCGATGTACCACTTGTCCTGCACGGTGGTTCCGCTGTACCAGATGAGGATGTCAAGCGATGCGTTGCACTTGGTATGGCAAAGGTGAATGTCTCAACTGAACTGAAAAATGCATATTCCGAGGCGATACGTGATCATTTCTCAAACGAACCTGAAAGCTTAGATCCGCGTATGTATTTACAAAAAGCAAAACAAGCAGCAAAAGACATGGTCCAATCGAAAATACGAATCGTTGGCAGTGAGGGCAAAGCCCATCCGTTATATCAATAAGAAAAAAAGCAGAGCTGCTATCGCTCTGCTTTTTCCCTTTATTCGTTTTCCTTCATTTCATTAGATGTGCGTACCCGTGCATTTCCCATAAATACGACCGTAATCGCCGCAAGTGCAATCGGGAATAATGCAAGCAAAAATACGTACGTAATACTTTGTGACATCGCATCGATGACTTTATTTAAAATATCAGGCGGAATTTGTGAGCGGGCACCTTCTTGGAAAATAGCCTGTGGATCGCCTACTTGAGAAGGGGCTCCTTTCATTCCGCTAAAGGCATCAGCTAAACGATTTGTCAGCACATTGGTTTGAATCGTCCCGAAAATCGTTACACCGAGCGTCATTCCAAGTGATCTCATAAATGAATTGGTCGAGTTTGCACTGCCTCGGTAGCGCGGCTCAAGATCATTCATTGAAGCTGACGGCAGAAGGGAGAAGCTGAACCCGACGCCAAAGCCTGATATCATCATAAAGAGTGTGAGCCACAGTCTTGCTGTATCTGGTGACATATTGGCAAGCAGCAGCATCCCAGCGAAAAATGAAATGACAGAAATAGTCATAAGACGTCTGAAAGGCACTTTCGTCTGCATCGTTCCGCCAATCATACTGCCAATGACTGATCCAATCATCATCGGTGTTAAAATGAACCCTGCACTTGTTGCAGATTCACCGTACACAGCCTGCACGAAAATAGGAATAAAGACAGCAAGAATAATAAATGTCCCGCCATATAAAAACGCCAAAATTTGAGATGTTGCAAATAATCGATTTTTAAACATCCAAAATGAGATAATCGGCTCCTCAGCCTTACGCTCAACAATAAAGAAGATCGTACCGAACACAAGAAACACAGCAAAAAGTGTGAGGATTTGCACCGAATCCCAAGCATAAGATTTACCGCCAAGCTCAAGCGCGAACATTAAGCTGACAACCGCAACGACAAGTGTAATAGCACCTGACCAGTCGATTTTCTGCTTACGATGTTCAAGCGATTCCTGATAGTATCTGGCGATCAAGAAGACACTGACAATACCAATTGGCACATTAATATAGAAAACCCAATGCCAGCCGATCGAATCCGTAATAATAGCACCTAAAAGCGGTCCGAGTACACTTGATAAACCAAAGACTGCTCCAAACATACCAGACATTTTTCCGCGCTTTTCAGGCGGGAAGATGTCAAAGATAATCGTAAATGCGATTGGAAGAAGTGCACCGCCCCCAAGCCCTTGAATGGCTCGGTAAATAATGAGCTGATCCATCGTTTGCGCGATACCGCACAGCGCTGATCCAATTAAAAAGAAAATAAGTCCAAACAGAAAAAAACGCTTTCGACCATACATATCAGAAAGCTTTCCGTAAATCGGCATTCCCGCCATCACTGCCACCATATAAGAAGCCGTCACCCAAGCAAATTTATCAAAACTGCCTAAATCTGCTACGATGCTTCCCATTGCTGTTGCAACAATGGTATTGTCCATCGCTGCCATAAAAATCCCTAACAGCAAACCGATGACAACAAAGCGAGTGGATGCCTTGCCTTTATCCACATGATTCATTTCATTTACCTCCTGCTTACGTTCTCTCATTATTTTTGCTATGATCAACTTAACCATAAAGTAAGAGAACATTTATCTTGATGATCAAGATAAATTGATTTTAAAGGGAGGAGAACAAGTTGTCAATAAAGAACGAGGCTGAAGACAGAGCAGCCCAGATCATCCATACAATGAGGCGCCTCGCCACACGAACCGTCTTGTTCCACCAAGCGGCCGCTCAATCGCTCGGCCTTTTTCCAACAGATCTCAAATCCGCCGATCTATTAAACGAACTCGGCCCCCTCACAGCGGGGGAATTAAGTGAAAAAACAGGCCTTAGCTCAGGTGCAGTCACAGCTCTCATTGACCGCCTTGTCAAAGCGGGCTACGCCAAAAGAGAAAAGGACTCAAAAGACAAACGAAGAGTCATCATCGTTCCTCTAACAGCGGGGAAATCACAGGTAAAAGAACTCTTTCGATCCTTATCAACATCAACGAAGGAACTCACAAATGAATACAAACCTGAAGAATTAGATTTAATTATTCAATTTATAACTGAAGCAGCAGATATCATGGAGCAAGAGCTGCAATTGCTGAAGTCTAAATCGTAAAAAGTACACTGATGCGGGTGTGCTTTTTCTAAGTGCATTCCTAATTCATGTAGGGATTGCCTCGACTAGTGACATCTTCCTTACCATGGAAGTGCTCTATAACAATTTTATAATGAAGTAGCTTAAAAAAATATTTATTTAAAAGATGTTCTAAATATCGCATCATAATTATTACTGACAAAAGTGGAGCTAAAGTATTCTATTGAAACATTGTCCACTTATATAATAAGTACTGTTTTTTGTATCAATATTCCTATTTAATGACAAAATTTTTATTGGTAAAATTGACCTTGTCAATGAATAGGAAGGAGTGAATTCTTCTGGGTAAGATACTTGATGCAAAAGCACTAACCAGTGCCATGGACACAAGGGCAAAACACTATCAGGAACTCCGCGAACAAATGGTAGATTTAAAAAAGGCATTACAAGGTGTTGCCAACCTCGGTGATGATTTCACTGGGAAAGGAGCCGATAATATTAAAAGTTTCTATAAAGAGCTCGCTGGAAATGTAGACATGTTTATCAGCTTCATTGATAAGCAAAAAGCCTTTCATGAAGGTGTTTCTGGAACACTGGATGATACGAGTTTTGGCGGCGATACCTTTGTAGAAGAACACTTTTTAGACAACGCAGTACATATAGGCATCAAAAACGCCAAAAGCATTGTAAAGGATCAAAAAAAGGCACTCAAAACGATTTTTCAAGACATTGATGACCTCATTTCCCTAGAGGTATTTGATAGCCAAACCTTTGATGAAAAAATAGAAGATGCGGAAGATGATCGAAAAAAGACGGTCAAAGAACTGAGAGAGCTTGATCAAAATTTAAAAGATGAATATGCTTTGTCAGAGACGGAGCAGCAAGCTACAATGGCATTGTACGCTGAAATGATGAATGCGACAAATGACGGAAAAGCGATTTCGCCTATGAATTTTGATAAGAAAGCGTATCAAAATAGCGAAATCTACAAGGCAAAGAGCGATATTGAGAAGCAAACTGCTGAATATCTGAAAATCAAAAAAGAACAAGAAGAAGCCCGCAAGATCGCAAAGGAACAAGAAGCCCTCGCCAACCGCCCTTGGTATGAAAAAGCCCTCGATTATGGTGGAAACATCGTGAATGAACTGACCGGCGTGAACGATGCAAAACGTGCCGCAACGGGCGTTGATCCAATCACAGGCGAGGAACTCACCGCAGGACAGCGAGTCGCGGCAGGCGGCATGGCAGCCGCAGGCTACATCCCAATCGTCGGCTGGGCAGGCCGCATTTTCAAAGGCGGAAAAGCTGTCTATAAAACGACCCAAGCCACATCAGCCGCGGTCAGGGCAGTCGACATTTACAAGACATCACAAAAATCCTTTGACGCCCTGAAAACATCGCAAAAAGGCTTATATGGTCTCACCGCCACCAACGGTTTCAGCGAAGCGATCACAGGCCGAGACATGTTTGGAAATAAGATCTCGAAAGAACAGCAGGAAGCGAGTATGAACGCGGCGCTTGGAATGCTTTTGCCGATCGGGTCGAAGAGGTTTCATGGGAAGATGGGGATTAGGGGTATAGATGATGCTTCTTTAACCAACAAAAGTAATTTATATAGAGGGGATAGTTTACTACACTCTCCAACTAGACCAAATGGAATTGGTAAACCTCATATATCAAGTTCAGGTGATTTAGTACCAGCTAGTAAAGAAGGTTTATATAAAGGACGAGAAGTGACTGTTACAGAGCATATACTTGGAGGTTATAGAAAAGGAGCTAAATCTAATAGCCCTTATACTAGTTTTACAAATAACAAAAATGTTATTGGAAATTATGGAGAAAATGCAATTGAACTAAACATATCAGCTTTAAGGAAAGATATACAGTCTGGAAAGCTAAAAGGTGTTGTTATACTTTCTCCAAAACAAATTCAAAAGTTGATTGAAAGAGATGTTACTTGTTCTGATTTTTGGAAGAAAAGAGCGATTAATTGGACTAAAAGGGATAATGAGTATTTGATTAAAGGGGAAGTTCCAAGCCAATATATTAAGGTTTCACCTAAGGAGTGAGAATTGTGAAATTATACTTTCTAAACGAGTTTTTAGGAGATATACGCGATATTAATGTTGATGGTATGTGGGTTAATGGTGAGATTATCCCTTCAAATAATATAGACAAATTTAATGATTTTTTCGCAGCACTTGTTGATGAAGAAAATGATTTTGTAGAAACAAATTTTAATGAAGAATGGTTAGAGGATAACAATTGGTACATTATTGATGATGAAAATAAAAGAAGGGGGATATATATACCTGCAGTTTATCCTGATAGGGAAATTAGCTGGCGGTGGAGATGATTTACAGAATTTATAGATTATATAAAACCTTGATGGGCTAATGCTTCAAGGTTTTTGGTGTTTATTGGACTCTGGACTCCTATCCGAGAAAAAACCGACCAAAAGGAGAATGGGGATCTTTTTTCCTGTGTGGGTCATCGTATGATAGAGACAAGCAAAACTAGGCACTCACAGCTTTTATGGTGAGTGTTTTTTTGAATGAGGGATACTTCACATCATTTTCTTTGAATATAGGTCTGAAAAAAGTATAGATGTTAAACAGTGCAATAGCCAAGCCATTTTAACGGCGAACTTCTTCATAAGAAAATAAAGTTGGTACAATAAACAGAAAAACATCCTCTAATAATGCATAGAGAATGCTGCTCTGTTTAGAAGGGGGAAATAATTTTAATTTATTTGTTTCATCAGATTCACAAATTCGAGTTCAATATTCCCCTTTAATTTTAAAAAATGACCCACGAATCGTTCCAGCTAGTTTAGACTTCTGCCTAGCAAATTTAAATTTCCCTTCTAATTCCTTTGGTACTTCCATCCCTTCAGAAAGCTTAAAACCAACAGCACGTTTTTTTGGGTCATCGACTGTATACAGGACGTTAATTGCAAGACCATCCTCATAAAAGACGTAGGTCCATTTGATATTTTCCACTTGAAAACTTGCCGTTTCTAAAGGTTTGGCTGCAAACTCTAGTTCACGTTCTTCTTTTAACACTCGGTTCACATAATCAAGGGTATCCTGACTTTCGCTGGCAGGTAATACTGTAAATTCATGCTTATATTTGTTCATAAAGTAACGAGCCTCATTCGCTCGTAAGCCAGCAAGTGCGTCTGCTACAGGTGAAGACTCTAAACCAATCGTAGACACATTTTTAAAATCAACGATATAGGCCATTTCTATCCCTCCATATCCTTCTTATTTTCGTACAACAGGAATCCACATCTCACCAAGTAATAAGCCGTTTCGCTGCCCCATCTCTACCACTGCATTTGGTCCACCAACATAAGCGAAATTCTTTGCTTCAGGCAAGACTTGACCAAATGCAGTGCCAGTAAGCGTTTGATGCAAATCATCAGCGGTTTTAGCTTCCCCTTTAACGATTAAATATTCCCCTTTAGGAAATTGAATCACTCTGTCCGCTTCTGGTAACGATTCCTCTGTCATGACCCCGACATAATGCATCAGCTTGTTATTTACCGCTTCGTTTACGATAAAAATACAGTCATTTGAGGCAATGGCTTTTAAGGTGTCAAGCTTACCTTCTTGTGTGACTGCTTGCCAAAAGTCTGCTTTTTCCTTCGTTATGCCCGCATAGTCTGTGTAATGACTCTTAAGTTCAGTTCCAATACCTAACACGTGAAAGCTGTCTTTTTCTTCTAGTATATAATCTGCCATATTCAACACTTCCTTTTGAAAAATTGATCAAATGTTTTTTCTTTTCACTTGATAAATATATAATAGGCTTAAACCATGTCAAAAAATGATACTGTTTAGGGGGGCCAGATGAAAAAAGTTGAACGGATTAATACCATCATGCGGTATATCAACAACCGCGCCAACTTTACAATTTCTGAAATCATGAGAGAATTTAATATCTCTCGTTCGACAGCAATTAGAGACATCAGAGAAATTGAAGCTATGGGGATGCCGCTTGTCGCAGAAGTCGGAAGGGACGGGGGATATTTTGTGATGAACAACTCTGTCCTGCCAACTGTTCGTTTTACCGATAATGAGATTAAAGCTCTTTTTATTGCCTTTATGGCTACGAGAAACCAACAACTCCCTTATTTAAAGAGTCGTCAGTCTTTAGCTGAAAAATTACTAGGACTCATCTCAGAAACCCAGCAAGATGACCTTGTTCTTTTAAATCGCCTCTTACTATTTGAAGGGACTAATCCGAATAATCCTGATCTGCTTGATTTGACAGATCTCCCTCATCCCATGTTAGAAAAATTAATCCAACTGCTTATTTTGGATCGATATTTACTGATTACCATAAGAGAGGAGAACGTGATAAAGTCCTATCCTATTTACCTCTTGAATCTTTATCGTGAAAAAAGCCTGTGGCTGATTGAAGGCTTTGATTTAAAGGAGGAGAAGAAACGGATTTTGCCTGTCGACCATCTCACAGATGTAGAACCATGCTCTACAAATATTCGATTAAGCAGGAAAAAGATTTTAGAAAAACTAAGTAAACAGGAAGAAGTAATTAACCTTGTCCTTGAACTTGGTCCAAAGGCAATTGCACAGTTCAAAAAATACCATCCTTTCAAAATGTCAATTTCTTATACGAATCCTTACCAAACTACAGCCATTTTAAAGACTTTTATCGATGTTAATCATACAGAAGAAATAACCGAAATAACAAATTGGCTATTTTTCCTAGGCGATGATATCAAGGTCAGGGAAATGCCTGTAGAAATCTTGGAAGGTTTACAAGAGAGACTCCTCCTATATTGTCCATAATCAATGCTGGTTAGACCTCACAGCGATTCCTATGAATTTTGACAAGAAGGTAGTTAAATAAATACATTTAGATAAAGGGGTTCATTTTATTGAATTCTTATGATGAAGATCTAATAAAGGATTTGGAATTAAAAGACCTACTTAAATATGTCAAAGTACATGAAAATCCAGAAATTTATTTAGATTTAATAGAACAAAAATTTGATTTTACTGGTTCAAAAATAAATTGGTTACAAACCAATAAACACCATAGTAAGAGCTCAAATAATGAATCGTTACTTTCTGATGCTCTTCTATTTATAACTGAATTAAAAGAAAAATATTTAGCTAATGACTTACAAGTAATTTACATAGGGGATAACCTTACAGAGTTTGGGTACCAGTTTGAATTAAAACATTCAAAAGAGTTACTAGTCTATTTTTTAGATATCCCACAGCACCACTACTTTATATCGTTAGAAGGTGATTGGTGTATTTGTATTTCATTTGAAAACTATTTGGATTTCGGATTTAGTTTAAACAAAAAATAATTTTAAGCTTCACATATAGGAAAAATAAAAGATGATAAGAAGTGAAAAAACCTTGACTGGCTTTATACCATTCTAGGTTTTTTGCTTTTATTGGTCCTTAAACAACTAAAAGAAGACAAAGGACTCTTTATATACAAGCCTGAAAGCACACTCAATTGGTGTGTTTTTCTTATGAAAAGAGCACACAATCGCTGCACAGCACGTGCTGAAGACATTTGGGCTTCTTTGATGCATGTGAGTTGATTAGACTTATAACCAAAGGGAAGAAGGGAGGAATTCCAACTGTACTTAACCAAAAGGGGCACGACGTTACTATCTATGCTGCTTCATACGACATCTTATCTATCAATAGAAGATTTACAGAATCGAATGAATGTCTCGACTCGAACCGTTTACGCTGAAATCAAACGAATGAACAGCTGGCTGGAAACTCATCAGCTTAGTGGTGTGCAGCGAAAAGGCCAACTTGGCTATTATTTAAACCCTCATGAAAAAGAAGTCATTATTCAAAAAGCTGATACCATTCTTATTGGTCACGATTATGAACCATGTGTAAAGGAACGAAGGGCCATTTTGCTTTTATCCATTGCATGCAGCCAGCATTGCCTAAGAATTGATGATTTTATGAAGATGACAAAGGTGAGCCGAAATACATTGCTCGAGGATATGAAACAGCTAAAAGAAGCGCTTTTAAAGCAGGAGATCACACTCCGCTATCAGGCAGCAAGCGGCTATGTCATTTCAGGAGACGAAAGGGCCATTCGATTGGCACTCAAACCTTATATACATTTCATTCGCACCATGATAAAAAACGAAAAAACGTTTCCGTCGTTTTGGTTAAAGGGACCTATTTCATCCAAACGGGTACACCATCTCCTCCAGCAGTCAGAACAAGAACTTAAGCTTGAATTTGCAGATGAGATGCTGGAACAGCTCTCTTTGGATCTCTTTTTCTACTTCAAGCGGATGAAGCTGGGGCATGCTGTACACATTTCAAACGAAGAAAAGCGAACATTGCAGGAAACAGAGGAATGCTTGGCTGCTATTCGTTTCATGGCGCAGATTCAAAAAGAGGCCAGTCTCATTGTTCATGATGATGAGATCTATTTTCTTAGCACCTTATGGCTCAGTGCCAAAAAACAAAAACTTCCATCAATTAAAAAACCAGAAGAACATCTCATTCGCACGATCGCCAGACAAATGATATTTGACTTTCAGAGATATGCTTGTATTACCTTTCAAGAACCAAAAGCATTGGAGCAAAACTTAACAATGCATTTAATTCCAGCTTATTACAGGCTCATCTATCACATTGGTATCATCAATGAATTGACGGATTCTATAAAAAAGGCACAGCCAGAAGTGTTTGAAATCACTCAAAAAGTTGCTTGTCATTTAGAAAAGGCGGTCTGTTCAAAGTTGAGTGACCATGAAATTGCATATCTCGCCATGCATTTTGGCAGCTGGATGAGAAGAGAAGGAATTTCATCCATTGTCAGGCGTTCTGTATACATTGTCTGCGGAGAAGGAATCGGCACAAGTAACATGCTGAAAACTCAGCTTCTCGAATTAATCGGCTACATTGAAGTACGCGGACTGTTATCAAAGCGTGCATATGAAGAATTAACAGCCGTTGATGCAGATTTCGTTGTGTCCACAACACCTATTTCGTTTAAAGGAAAACCAGTTCATCTCGTTCATCCTATTTTAACTGCCTATGAGAAAAAAACATTACTTCAATACGGGAAAGGCTCAGAAACGAAGATTGAAGAGGGGCATGTAAACGCTTTATTTAACATCATTCAGCAGCATACCATCGTACAAAATAAACAAGCACTGCTTCATGATATTCAGGAGCTGCTTTATCCCACATATGTATCCTATCAGAAAGGGTGGAATCCAGTGTTAAATGATTTATTAACAGAACAAACCATCAAGCTCCACCAAACAGCAGACACATGGCAAGAGGCGATTACAAAAGCGGCGCAGCCTTTACTTGATCAACATGCTATTAAACCAAGTTATGTAGAAGCCATGATACAGTCTGTTCATCAAAATGGTCCTTATATTGTCATTGCACCACAAGTGGCCATTCCACATGCAAGGCCCGAGGACGGCGTGAACAAATTGAGCATGACACTCATGTCATTCAAACAGCCCATTTCGTTTTCAAAGGATGGAAAAAAACAGGTGCGGCTCGTCATAGTGCTAGCGGCTATTGACAGCATGAGCCACCTGAAAGCACTCAAACAGCTGACCATGCTGTTAAGTGAAGAGAAACAGACGAAACAATTGATTGAAGCAGAAGATTTAGCATCGGTTCAAAAACTAATTGATCAATTTTCACAAGTATAAAGGAGGAAAAAGAAAATGAAAAAAATTCTTGTTGTATGTGGAAACGGGTTAGGAAGCAGCTTTATTGTAGAAATGAATGTCAAAAAAGCATTAGAAGAATTAGGTCTTAAAGCTGAAGTGGATCATACCGATCTCAGTACAAGTAAAAATGAACAAGCAGACCTTTATATCGGAGCAGCTGATATTATTGACCAGCTGAATGACGGCACAAGAAATGTGGCTGGCTTAAACAATTTGTTAGACCAGGAAGCCATTAAAGACGTCCTTCGTCAACATATTTAAGTCATGAAAAAGGGGGATTCACATCATGATAGAACTGATCATGAACGATATATTGGGCACACCTGCCATTCTCATCGGTTTGTTTGCACTAGCCGGTTTACTTTTACAGAAAAAATCAGCTGCAGACACTGTGTCAGGCACCTTGAAAACAACCATGGGTTTCTTAATATTAGGGGCGGGCGCTACAGTCGTCTCTGATTCACTCGGGGTTTTTCGAAAGATGTTTGAAGCAGCCTTTCACATTCAAGGGGTTGTCCCAAATACAGATGCTATGGCCGCCATTGCTCAAAAGGAATTCGGTACACAGACAGCACTTATCATGATTTTTGGTATGCTGGTCAATTTGTTACTTGCAAGATTCACACCCTTTAAATACATCTTTTTGACTGGTCACCACACGTTGTATATGGCGGCTATGCTCGCCGTCGTTCTCTCGACAGCCGGCCTGCACGGATGGCTGCTCATCTCTACTGGCTCAATGATATTAGGTGCAGCTATGGTCATTGCACCCGCAATCCTTCAGCCGTTTACGAGGAAAGTCACCGGAAGCAATGATCTCGCGCTCGGACACTTCAGTACTTTCGGGTATTTTACTGCGGGAATGATCGGCAAATGGGTTGGTTCTCCTGAAAAATCAACGGAAACCATTCAAGTGCCTAAATCACTCGGTTTTCTAAGAGATACATCTGTTGCCATTTCGATTACGATGGCTTTACTGTTCTTTGCAATTGCACCGTTTGCAGGAATTCCTTATATAGAACAAATTAGCGGGGGCACGAACTTCGCTGTCTTCATTCTCATTCAGGCGATTACGTTTGCTGCTGGTGTGTACATTATTTTAGCAGGGGTACGGATGGCCATTGGCGAGATCGTGCCTGCATTTAAAGGGATTGCCGATCGATTCGTGAAGGGGGCAAAGCCGGCACTTGATGCGCCAACCGTTTTTCCATTTGCGCCAAATGCGGTCATTATCGGTTTTTTATGCAGCTTTGCAGGAGGCATCGTATCCATTTTTCTTTTACCTTTGTTTGGTTTAACTGTCATTGTCCCTGGTCTTGTCCCGCACTTTTTTTGCGGTGCTACAGCAGGCGTGTATGGCAATGCAACAGGAGGGGTTAGAGGGGCTGTCGCTGGGGCCTTTGTAAATGGATTGCTTCTTTCCTTTTTACCTGCTTGTTTATTACCTGTGTTAGGAACCCTTGGCTTTGAAGGGACAACGTTTGGAGATACAGACTTTGGTATCATCGGAATCTTGATTGGATTGATCAAGTTTTTATTTCAACTGTAAAAAGGAGGAGCCTGAGAATGACAGCCGTTTTTTCACCTTCACTGATGTGCATGGATCTAACGCATTTCCGTGAACAAATTCATCTTCTCAACACGAGAGCAGACCGGTACCATGTCGACGTGATGGATGGGCATTATGTGAAGAATATTACGTTATCACCCTTTTTCATTGAACAGCTTCGGAAACTGACAAATTTACCGATTGATGTTCATCTAATGGCCGAACATCCGCAGGAATTTTTAATCGATGCATGTATTGATGCAGGCGCAACGATGATTTGTTTACACCCAGAAGTCGTGCAAAAAGATGCCTTTCGAATCATACGCCATATTCACCAAAGAAAATGTGAGGTTGGCTTTGTTCTAAATCCCGCCACACCTGTTGCAGCATTAGATTCCTTTATTCATTTAATAGACAGAGTGACGATCATGACGATCGATCCAGGCTTTGCCGGACAGCCTTTTATTAAAGAAATGCTTCAGAAAATTAAACAGGTGAAAGATATCAAAAAACACGAAGGATACTCGTTTTCAATTGAAGTAGATGGCTCTTGTAATGAGAGCACGTTCCGGCTGCTTGCTGAGGCTGGAAATGAGATCTACATCATCGGCACCTCAGGTTTATTTGGACTTCATAAAGAACTCGACACTGCTTGGGAAAGAATGAAGCAAATATTTGCAAAAGAAACAGCCTCAATCGAATCACGTTAGAAAAAGAGAGGATGAAAACCATCCTCTTTTTTTACGCAAATTTTACTAAAACACAATTCATTCACCAAAACTTACCCAAAAACAAAATAAAAATCAAAAATTCATAATTGAAAGCGCTTTATTTATGTGTTATCCTTCAAATATCTTTAGTAAATATTTAGTCAAATAACGATGAGGAGTTTGCCTATGACCACACTCAAAGATATTGCTCATGATGCAAAAGTGTCCGTTTCCACTGTATCCCGTGTGTTAAATGGCGATCAAACGCTTGCCGTTTCACACGCAACGAGACAAAACATCCTCGACATTGCTAAGAAGTTAAACTATACCCCAGTGAGAGCAAGAAAAGCCGATCAAGCAGAAGAAAAAAGCCCATCTGAATCCCCAGTCATCGGTGTCGTTGTCGCTCAATCCATTGACGAAGAATTAAATGATCCCTTTTTTTCATCGATTCGAAAAGGAATTGAAAAAGAATATGCCAAACAAGGCCTGTCCACTCTCCATACCTTTCGCCTAAGAAGCATGGATAAAGGGGCGATGCTAAAGGATATTGACGGCTTGATCGTCATTGGACGAATCAGCCCCGATACGGTTGAAAAAATGACAAATCGAATGGAACACATTGTTTTTATCAATCATTATGCGGATGAAGATCTGTATGATTGTGTACATGTGGATTTTGTCAGAGCGGCAGATCGCGCCATTCGTCATCTGCAATCTCTCGGCTATACACATCTAGGCTATATTGGCGGGAAAGAGCGGGAGCATTATTTTGAAGGTAATGCTGTGATTGAGGACGAAAGACAAACGACGTTTATGAAAAGAATGCAGGAGGCGGGCGCTCTTCATATGGAAGACATCCACATTGGTGAATACTCCATGCAAGAAGGCTATACGCTTATGCAGCAAGCGATCAAAAAGGGAAAACTGCCGCAAGCCTTTTTCATTGGAAGTGACTCTATGGCAATCGGCGCAATGCGCGCTCTGCATGAAGCCGGTCTACACGTACCTTCAGATGTATCCATTGTTGGGTTTAATGACATTGAAGCCGCGTCATTTTCAAGCCCGCCGCTTACGACCGTCAAAGTATATACAGAAGAAATGGGGGAAGTCGGTCTGAAGCTTTTGCTTGAGAGAATAAACGGAAGAAAACTTCCTCTGAAAGTCGTCGTGCCAACAACACTCATCGAGCGAGGCAGTACATGTCTCATCCATGAAAGGGGGTGAACCATAGATTTCAGAACACAAAAAAGAGACAAAAAAGCAGAAAGCAAGCTGCTTAGCATGATGGCCAGATCATGCTAAGAACAAGGCAGCCTGCCGGTATGCTCTCTTATCTCTTAGAAAAGAATAGAATTCCAGTATAATGGACTTCCTTTGTTTCCGCAACTGCATGAATTCTACCGATTATCGTCTGAATTTTCAGTGATTAAAAGGAGGAAACCATGAATAAAAAAATCATGCTGCTGACTGCAGCCATGTTCTTGACCATGATTTTGTCTGCTTGCGGTAATAACAGCTCATCTGAAGCAAATGGAAAGGTCACCTTGACGCTATTTTCAACGATGAGCAACAGCGGGGAAAGAAAAGCGTTTGAAGAAGTCATTCGCGAGTTTGAGAAGAAGCATGAGCAGATTCGAATCGATGCTAATTTCCCAGGCAACAGCTATGAAGATATGATCCGCGTCAAAATGGGAGCAAACGATATGCCAGACCTGTTTGATACACATGGCTGGGCCAAACTGCGCTATAGCGAGTATGTGGCTGATTTAAAAGAGATGGATTGGGTCAAACAGCTTGATCCTTCACTCGACCAGATTTTAAAAGACCAAGATGGGAAAGTGTACGCTTATCCGCTGAATCAAGCAAAAGACGGGCTTAGCTTTAATGCCAATCTATTAAAGGAATATGGCATAGAAGTGCCTAGAACACTTGATGAATTAAAATCTGCTTTGCTGACAGTGAAAGAAAAGAGCAAAGGAGATGTTGTGCCGCTCTGGATACCAGGAGGAGATAACTCAAATATTGCCCAAGTCTTTGATGAGCTGGCGACGCCTTTATTAATCACCGATCAAAAGCATCAATACGGAAAGGAACTTGAAAACGGATCATTTGATTGGTCTCTCTATACCCCGCTTGCACAATTCATGAAAGATCTGAAGGATCAAGACCTTTTAAACAAGGATGTCCTGACAGCGAAACTATCTCAAGCGCCTGAACTCATGGCGCAAAACAAAATCGCTTTCACCTTTGTCGGAGGATCCTTAGGACCTGAAGCAACAGAGCTGAATTCATCGATCAAAGTAGGCACGATGCCTGTTCCAGCCATTCATAAAGCAGATGAACAAAGCTGGATTGGCGGAGAACGTTTTACTGTTGCTGCTTGGAAAGGCTCTAAGCATCTAAAAGAAGCAAAACAATTCATCGATTTTTTAGCAAAACCTGAAAACGCAAAAAAAATCGCAGAGGGCACATCCTCTGAAACAGCTCTAAAACAAGTGAAAGCGAAAAATTATTACTCTACATTTTACGATCAATACAAACAGGTGAAGATTGAACCGTATTTCGATCGAAAATACTTACCAAGCGGAATGTGGGCGGTCATGGCAACAACCGGTCAAGAATTATTAGCAGGCTCGATCACACCAGAACAGTTATCAAAGAAAATGGAAGAGGAATATAAGCGTTTGAAAAAACAATAGCCGATGGATGCTGAAAACAGGAGTGAAGCCAATGAATAACATCACAAAAGCAAAGCAGCCAGCCGCATTCACCTCTTTACCAAAACAAAAGATGCAAAAACGCCAGAATTCCTCACTTTGGTGGATGTACATGCCAGCTGTTCTCGTCGTCAGTACCTTTATCATTTATCCTTTTTTGAACGGCATTCAGCTTTCTTTTACGAATTGGAACGGTTTCTCACAAACTTATCAATGGATTGGTCTTGAGCAATATGAGCGGCTGCTTCAGGATCAAGCGACATGGCTTGTTGTCAAAAACACGCTTCTCTATGGAATTGGGAGCACCATCTTGCAAAATATCATCGGACTTGGATATGCTCTTTTATTAAATCAAAGCTTAAAGATGAAAGCCATCACAAGAACGGTCATCTATTTACCTGTCATGATCAGCCCGATTGCGATGGGCTATATTTGGTATTTTGTGTTTGCTTACCAAGGCGGTGCCTTAAATGATGTGGTGACGCTTTTTGGATTCGATCACATAAATGCGCTCGGCAATCCGGAATTCAACACATGGATCATTGTGCTTGTCAACACATATCAATTTGTGGGGATTGCGATGATCATTTATTTAGCAGGACTTCAAAGTATTCCTAAGGATTATTATGAAGCGGCGCAATTAGACGGCGCATCGAGCTTCCAGCAATTCAGGCGGATTACATTGCCACTGCTTATGCCGTCGATCACCATTAATGTTGTGCTGAATGTCATTGGCGGGCTCAAGCTCTTTGATGTCATTGTGGCACTCACGGGCGGCGGACCTGGAGATTCCTCGCAATCCATGTCGACCTTTATGTATGATCTGTATTTCAAACGTCAGGATGCAGGCTATGCAGCGACGCAAGGGGTGTTCATGGCGGTCATCATCCTTGTCATTAGTGTCGCAGCGCTGATTTATTTCAAACGAAAGGAGACCGAGGTGTGATGGATAACGCCTATAAACGCAAGAAAAGATGGTACTCCGTCCTCGCACTATTGATCACATTGCTGCACCTCATTCCATTTTATATTTTGGTGACAACATCATTAAAGGGGATAGGAGATTTCAGTTCAAAATGGCTGTTTCCGAAAGCACTGCATCTTGAAAACTTCCGCACAGCATGGACAGAGGCTCAGCTTGGCCAGTCCTTTTTGAATACAGTGATCATTACGTTCAGTTCCGCTGTATTGCTCATTATCTTTGGATCTCTTGCAGCCTATCCGCTTGCAAGAAGGAACACAAAGCTGAATAAAGCAGTCTATGTTTTATTTATTGCCATTATGGTCATTCCACCGCTTACAGCCCTTGTCCCGCTCTATAAAATGGTCGTTCAAATCGGGATGATGAATACCTATCAAATTGCTATTTTAAATAATGTGGCTGCTTTTTTGCCGCTGACAATTTTCTTATACGCAGGCTTTATCCGGTCGACAATTCCAAAGGAGCTTGAAGAAGCTGCTCGTATTGATGGAGCAGGGACACTCAGAGTTTTTTTCACAGTCGTTTTTCCGCTTTTGAAGCCCATTACCGCTTCTGTATTAATCATTGCCTGCGTGTATATTTGGAACGACTATCAATTTGCTATCTTCTTTTTGCAAGATAAAGAGATGCATACACTCACAGTCGCCTTATCCCATTTTTTTGGTCAAAATCAGCATCAGCTTCAGCTCGTTGGGGCAGCTGCACTCATTGCGATGCTGCCAATGGTCACGATGTTTTTACTTTTGCAAAAATATTTTATCGCAGGGCTTTCACAAGGCTCTGTCAAAGGCTAGCCCAATATGGATGTAAAAAGGAGAGTCGTCTATGTCTAAAATTACATTTATCGGTGCAGGGAGTACCGTGTTTGCTAAAAATATATTAGGAGATTGTCTGTTTGTTCCCGCCCTTGCAGGGTTTGAATTCGCATTATATGATATCGACCACAACCGGCTGAAAGAATCAGAAACAATGCTGTCGCATTTAAAAGCAAATTACGGTGCAAACGTGACCATCCAGTCCTATCACAACCGCAAAGAAGCCTTAAAGGATGCAAAATATGTCATCAATGCCATCCAAGTTGGAGGCTATCGGCCAAGTACTGTCATTGATTTTGAAATACCTAAAAAATACGGATTAAGACAAACGATTGCGGATACGGTAGGGATCGGCGGCATCTTCCGTTCTCTTCGGACGATTCCTGTCATGCTAGACTTTGCAAAGGATATGGAAGAGGTTTGCCCAAATGCTTTATTGTTAAATTACACAAATCCAATGGCTACACTGACTGGTGCGATGCTTCGCTATACACAGATTCAAACGGTTGGTCTCTGTCATAGTGTGCAGGTGTGTACAAAGGACCTATTTGAATCTCTTGAAATGGAACATGAAGGCATTGAAGAAAAAATCGCCGGCATTAACCATATGGCATGGTTATTAGAAGTAAAACGGGACGGAAAAGACTTGTATCCAGAAATCAAAAGACGAGCAAAAGAAAAGCAGCAATCGCGGCATCATGATATGGTTCGTTTTGAACTGATGGATAAATTCGGCTACTATGTCACAGAATCCTCAGAGCACAATGCCGAATACCATCCATATTTCATCAAATCACGGTACCCTGAACTAATCGGTCAGTTTAACATTCCGCTCGATGAATACCCGAGACGCTGCGAGGAACAAATCAACAATTGGAATACAATGAAGCATGACCTGGTGGGAAACACACAGATCACACATACCCGCTCAAAAGAATATGGTTCCCGGATCATTGAAGCGATTGAAACGAACGTTCCCTTTAAATTTGGCGGAAATGTTCTGAACACTGGCGGGCTCATTGACAACCTGCCTGAAAAAGCTTGTGTAGAAGTACCGTGTGTGGCAGATCGAAGCGGCATCATGCCATGCTATGTCGGAGAAATACCTGAACAATTGGCAGGACTCAACCGAACGAATATCAGCTCACAGCTGATGACCATTGAAGCAGCGATCAGCGGTAAAAAAGAACACATTTATCAAGCAGCTCTACTGGATCCACACACAAGCGCTGAATTATCAATTGATGACACCATTAAATTATGTGATGAACTCATTGAAGCACATGGAGAAATGCTGCCAAATTATATAGAACCAAATCAATATGCCGCATCAACCAAATAACAGAATGAACCAGTCTCTACCTGATGCACCGCGCATCAGGTTTTTGTTATGAAGCAAAAAGAGGATTGACTGAGGGCAATTTTAATATTATGATTTTTCTAAAGTTAATCAACAGTTAACCAAAAACACATCATGAATTTTTGGCATTCTAGTGTCACATGTCACAAACAAACCAGTTTATCACAACGTAAACCAAAACTGCCGTTTGATTTGACAAAGAGTGTATACAGATGAATGCCCGTTAGATGAGACAATGACGATACATACACATCCTTTAACAAGACAATCTTTAACAAAAGAGGAGAGAGGGAACATGACCAAAACAGATGTACAAACGTTGAAAAATTATATCGGCGGACAATGGATTGAAGCAGAAACAAGTCAAACAGAAGCAGTGTATAACCCAGCCACTGGCGAAATCATCGCGGAAGTGCCGCTTTCAACAAAAACAGATGTCGAACATGCGGTACAGGCAGCACAAGAAGCATTTGCCACTTGGTCGAAAACTCCCGTTCCCCGCCGTGCACGCATTTTATTTAAATACCAACAGTTACTCGTTGACAAATGGGATGAGCTGGCTGAACTCGTAACGATTGAAAACGGAAAAAGCATCACAGAAGCAAAAGGAGAAGTGCAGCGCGGAATTGAATGTGTCGAATTTGCCGCTGGTGCACCAACCTTAATGATGGGAAAACAATTACCAGATATCGCATCTGGACTCGAATCTGGCATGTACCGCTATCCAATTGGCGTCATCGGCGGAATTACACCATTTAACTTTCCGATGATGGTTCCTTGCTGGATGTTCCCGCTTGCCATTGCCTGCGGAAATACGTTTGTTTTAAAACCTTCAGAGCGCACGCCGATTCTTGCCGCACGATTAGCCGAATTATTTGAAGAAGCTGGTCTTCCAAAAGGGGTTCTCAACATTGTCAATGGAGCTCATGATGTCGTCAATGGTCTGCTTGAACACCAAAAGGTCAAAGCCATTTCATTTGTCGGCTCTCAGCCAGTTGCAGAATACGTCTATAAAAAAGGCACAGAGCATGGCAAACGTGTCCAAGCACTTGCAGGAGCAAAAAATCACTCCATTGTCCTCAAAGATGCAGATTTAGACGCGACAACGAAACAAATCATTGGTGCTGCCTTTGGATCAGCAGGAGAGCGCTGCATGGCCGCGGCCGTTGTCGCAGTGGAAGAAGAAGTGGCAGATGATCTCATTCAAAAATTAGTTGATGAATCGAATAAGCTTGTCATTGGAAACGGAATAAATGAAGAGGTCTTTCTTGGTCCAGTCATTCGAGAGGAACATAAGGAGCGAACGCTTCAATACATTCAGTCAGGGATTGAAGAAGGCGCAAGTCTCATTCGAGATGGCAGGAAAGATCACGAAACAAATGGAAAAGGGTATTTCGTTGGACCAACGATCTTTGACCATGTGACAAATCAAATGAAAATTTGGCAGGACGAGATTTTCGCCCCAGTCTTATCAATAGTTCGTGTCTCTTCACTGACAGAAGCGATCGACCTGTCTAATCAATCAAAATTTGCGAACGGTGCCTGCCTGTACACAGACAGTGCATCAAGCATCAGAGAATTTCGCGAAAATATTGAAGCAGGGATGCTCGGCGTCAATATCGGTGTTCCCGCACCAATGGCATTCTTCCCGTTTTCCGGCTGGAAGGATTCCTTCTACGGAGACTTGCATGCCAATGGAACAGACGGAGTAGAGTTTTACACAAGAAAGAAGATGGTGACCGCTCGTTATATGTGATCAACACTCATCAATTAACTTAGAAAATGCAGTTCCAAAAGGAGAACTGCATTTTTTGTTGTCTTCTAGTCAAAAAGTAAGGGTTTTCATCGTGATTCCAGCAAGGATTTGCACTAGAAATCATTCTTTCTATTCATTCTTCATCAGTATCTATCAACATATTTTGAAATTGGGCCTAAACCCCAATATTAGGAAGATGAAAACAGGAGGAAATGAAACGATGAGGACGAGGATGAAGTGCGGCGTTGGTTTATTGATTTTTGCTTTGGTACTGAGTTGTTTACCGGTATATGATGCGAGTGCGGCAAGCACAACAATTGCAAAACGTGTAGGAAATGCAAACCCGCTCATAGACCACCACTTGGGCGCTGATCCGTTTGCGCTCACCTATAACGGAAGAGTGTACATTTATATGTCGAGTGATGACTATGAATATCACAGCAACGGTACGATTAAAGATAATTCTTTTGCCAATTTGAATAGGGTCTTCGTCATCTCTTCAGCAGATATGGTGAACTGGACAGATCATGGCGCGATTCCAGTAGCCGGTGCAAATGGGGCAAATGGCGGCAAAGGGATTGCTAAATGGGCAGGTGCTTCCTGGGCTCCATCAGCGGCGGTGAAAAAAATCAATGGGAAAGATAAATTTTTTCTTTATTTTGCGAACAGCGGCGGAGGGATTGGTGTTCTGACAGCAGATTCCCCAATCGGTCCATGGACAGATCCTATCGGAAAAGCGCTTGTCACGCCAAATACACCAGGAATGTCCGGGGTTGTATGGCTGTTTGATCCAGCCGTTTTTGTAGATGATGACGGCACTGGTTATTTATATGCAGGTGGAGGCGTACCAGGCGGTTCTAATCCAACGCAGGGACAATGGGCCAATCCTAAAACAGCAAGAGTCTTAAAACTAGGGCCTGATATGACAAGTGTTGCCAGTAGCGCCTCGACCATTGATGCTCCTTTTATGTTTGAAGACTCAGGGATGCATAAGTATAACGGAACCTATTACTATTCCTATTGCATCAACTTTGGCGGCTCCCACCCAGCAGATAAACCACCTGGTGAGATCGGTTATATGACGAGCTCAAGTCCGATGGGTCCATTTACGTATAGAGGGCATTTCCTGAAAAATCCGGGTGCATTTTTTGGCGGCGGCGGTAACAACCATCATGCGGTGTTCAATTTTAAAAACGAGTGGTATGTCGTGTATCATACCCAAACGGTCAGCTCTGCTTTATACGGGGCAGGAAAAGGCTACAGATCTCCGCATATTAATAAGCTTGTGCATAATGCTGACGGCTCCCTTCGAGAGGTTGCAGCCAATTTTGAAGGGGTCAAACAGCTTTCCAACCTGAATCCTTATCAGCGGGTAGAAGCTGAAACATTTGCATGGAATGGACGCATTTTGACAGAGGCCTCTTCAGCTCCAGGCGGACCGGTCAATAACCAGCATGTCACAAACATTCAAAACGGAGATTGGGTGGCTGCCAGTAACGTCGATTTCGGATCAAACGGCGCAAGAACATTTAAAGCGAATGTAGCATCAAATGCAGGCGGAAAAATAGAAGTACGCCTCGGAAGCCCTGACGGCAGACTCGTCGGAACATTAAATGTCCCTTCCACAGGCGGAACAAACAATTGGCGAGAAGTAGAAACGACAGTAAACGGAGCAGCTGGCGTGCACAACGTATTTTTTGTCTTTACTGGAACAGGTGCAAACCTATTTCAGTTTGATTCCTGGCGGTTTACTCAATAACAAAGGATGAGAAAATGATAGGAGAGTGGAAAAATTTGATGTCAATGATCAAAAAAACAATCTGTACTTTATTGATCTGCTTCACCATGCTGTCTGTCATGTTCATCGGACCTGGCGCAACTGAAGTTTCAGCAGCAGATGCCAATATTAATATCAATGCAGAAAGACAAGTGATTCGCGGCTTTGGCGGAATGAACCACCCGGCTTGGATTGGTGATTTGACCGCACCTCAAAGGGAAACCGCTTTTGGCAATGGGCAGAATCAGTTAGGGTTTTCCATTCTAAGAATTTTTGTAGATGAGAACAGAAATAATTGGCACAGAGAGGTCGCCACAGCCAAAAGAGCAATAGAGCATGGAGCTTTAGTGATCGCTTCACCTTGGAATCCTCCAAGCCATATGGTCGAGACTTTCAACCGTAATGGTACAACTGCAAAGCGGCTGAGATACAATCAATACGCTGCATATGCTCAGCATCTGAACGATTTTGTGACGTATATGAAAAATAATGGAGTCAATCTCTATGCGATATCAGTACAAAACGAGCCTGATTATGCACATGAATGGACATGGTGGACTCCTCAGGAAATCCTGCGTTTCATGAGAGAAAATGCCGGCTCCATTAATGCCCGCGTGATTGCGCCAGAATCCTTTCAATACCTTAAAAATATATCAGATCCTATCTTAAATGATCCGCAAGCGCTTAGAAATATGGACATTCTCGGAGCCCATTTGTACGGAACCCAAATCAGCCAGCTTCCATATCCTCTGTTCAAACAAAAAGGAGGGGGGAAGGAGCTTTGGATGACAGAGGTCTACTACCCGAATAGCGATAACAATTCAGCGGACCGCTGGCCTGAGGCATTAGGGGTTTCAGAGCATATTCACCATTCGATGGTAGAAGGGGACTTTCAGGCATATGTTTGGTGGTACATCCGCAGATCCTACGGCCCTATGAAGGAAGATGGCCTGATCAGTAAACGCGGTTACAACATGGCGCATTTCTCCAAGTTTGTACGCCCAGGATACGTCAGAATTGATGCAACGAAAAGTCCTGAACCAAATGTTTTCGTATCTGCCTACAAAGGAAACAATCAGGTTGTCATTGTCGCGATTAACAAAAACAATACAGGAGTCAATCAGCACTTTGTGATGCAAAATGGAACTGCTTCGCAAGCATCAAGATGGATTACAAGCAGCAACAGCAACCTTCAGCCCGGTACAGACTTAAATATATCAGGTAATCAATTTTGGGCTCATCTCCCGGCTCAAAGTGTGACAACATTTGTAGTCAAACGCTAGAATCAATTGAATCACCAAAAGCCAATTTTCTCATTTCAAAAGAAAATTGGCTTTTTTTATGCAAATAGGAAGTTGATTTTTTCACTATGTTCTTACATTGGGTATAATAATGGCAATGACTTCAGGAGAGTGATCAATGTATGCCAAAGCATCAAAGCAAAGTATTAATGATCGATGACGAAAAAGAAATTTTGGAATTAATCAACACAGTATTAACAAGAGAAGGCATTGATCGCGTTATAACAGCTTCAACTGCCCGTGATGGGCTCACGAAATTCCACCAAGAACAGCCTGATCTTGTCATACTTGATATTATGCTGCCAGACGGTGAAGGCTATGATATTTGCAGACAAATCAGAGAGACCTCCCATGTTCCGATTATCTTTTTATCAGCAAAGGGAGAGGAATCAGACAAAATTGTAGGTCTTGCCATCGGCGGGGATGACTACATTACAAAACCGTTCAGTCCAAAGGAAGTCGCCTACCGGGTGAAAGCGCAGCTGAGACGGCTCTCATACTTGCAGTCATCTCAAGCGGATCCCGTCATCAAAAAAGGGCCGTTTGAGTTAAACGAACAGCAAGCAGAACTGAAGAAAAATGGCGCGGTCATTGAGCTCACACCGAAAGAGCTTCTGCTGATGACCTACTTCTTGCAGCACCCGAACCGCATCATCAGTAAAGAAACGCTTTATCAAACTGTTTGGGGGGAAGACTTCTTCGGTTCTGACAATACGGTAATGGTTCATATCCGAAGACTTCGGGAAAAAATAGAAAATTCCCCGTCAACACCAGAGTTTCTCGTCACAGTCAAAGGGCTTGGCTATAAATTTGTTGTAAAGGATGCGTAAGGATGAAATGGCGATTAACAGGCAGGTATATGGTCTCTGTCATTATCGTGACCATTATCACGGTCTTTATCAACTTATTCGTATTTATGATTTGGCTCGTACTTCAGGCAAACAGCCAGCATAACGAGGAAAATACGCCCGAAACCTTCACAAGATCATTTGAACAATACATCTCTTTTTCTGATCAAGGGATAACCGTAAACAAAGAAGGGCAGAAAGCCTTAAAACAACAGAATGCATGGATTCAAATTTTAGATGAAAATGGCCAAAACGTGTATCATGCGCAGGCACCTAAAGGATTAAAGAACAAATATACACCGATAGACATCGTGAACTTACATAAATATAAAGATAAGCAATTATTATCGACCATTTATGCTGGCGGAAAAAAAGTAAAGGGCAAAGAATACAGCTACTTTATCGGTTTTAAAGACCCTTCCATCGGAAAATACCTATTCTCGTTTGACACGAAGGATTTAGTAACAAGATTCAATATCGGGACGATGATTTTATTATCAATTGATGCCATCATAGCATTACTCATTGGTTACTTATTCAGCCGGCAGCTCACAAAACCGCTCGGCCGTGCCATTCATAGCATCCAGCGGCTGGCAAACGGAGATTACACGACAAATCTGCCTGCTAAAGGAATTTATAAAGATGTCTTCTATAATGTCAATCACTTATCAGAGCAGCTCGCTTCAAGCAAAAAAGAAAAAGACAAACTAGAACAAATGCGTGAAGAATGGATCAGCCATATTTCTCATGATATTAAAACGCCATTATCCTCTATTCAAGGCTATGCTGAAATCATGAAGGATCGAAATTATCCTCTTTCAGATCAAGAGATGATGCATTATGCCAGCATCATAGAGAATAAATCACTGTACATTAAAGATGTCATGGAGGATCTAAATTTAACAACAAGGCTGAAAAATAACGACGTGATGCTACATAAAGAGCTTGTGAACATTGTGCCGTTGCTGCGTAAAACGTTAATTGATATCCTAAACGATTCGAGATATGCAGATCAAAGCATTGAGCTGCAAACGAATGTAGACAAGCTCATGCTGAATATTGATACGGTCCTCATACGAAGAGCAGTCACCAATCTCATTTTAAATGCCCTTGTCCACAATGATGCTGATGTGAAAATCATTGTACAGCTTGAGCAAAAAGAACATACCCATATCACAATTAAAGACAACGGCAAAGGAATTGAAGAGGCAGAGCTAGAAAAAGTGTTTGACCGCTACTATAGAGGGACGAATACAGCAGGGACACATGCTGGCTCTGGTCTTGGAATGGCGATTGCAAAAGATATTATCCAAAAACACGGCGGAGATATTACGATACAAAGTATAATTGGAGAAGGAACAACGATTGATATCCAATTACCCACTTGAATAGACATACAAAAAACGGTTCTGCTCAATGACAGAACCGTTTTTTCATCTATTATTATTCTGAAAACACTTTAATGCCTTTCACAATGTTCCAAATGAAGAAGTAAATCGCCACAAGGAATGTCAGAGCATACGTAGCAATTAAGAACGGACCAGCATGACTGATATCGTTCATGCCAAGTAAACCTGAACCGACAATACCAATACCGAAAATCAAATAAGGAATAACATGCGTCCATAGTGACTTTTTCGCATGATATTTCACTTCATCCTTTCCTAAGAAGTAGACGATAATCGGAAACAGAAACGGTGCAAAAAAGATACTGAAGTAACATAATGAAGACAAAATTTTATTTTCTCTCAAAACTTTTCACCTCTATGATTAATTTAGAAGGGAGGAGAATCATTCGACTCATCCCTCACTTCCTTACAAACCCATTGTACAACCTCAACCTTAACCTGTATTAATCCGAACCTTACAGCAACCTTAAAAATGAATAAATAGTGGCATTTCCGTTTCAAAAGGCTAAATTGAAAATCACATATCCATATTTTTGACCTTATTCTTGACCTTGTAGTATACTTCAACCTTTATAATGGAAATATCAACAGGTGACTAACCTATACATGAAAAATACGAACATAGGAATAGAGCTGATGACAAAAGGTGAACTTGCAAAAAGAACAGGAATAAGCGCTGCTGCCATTCGGTACTATGAAGAAAACGGCATTTTACCTGTCCCAATACGCTATTCTAATGGTTATCGATTATATACAGAAGATGACCTATTAAAAATTGAATTCATAAAAGGGGCTAAATCGTTAGTTACTCCCTGAATATGCTGAAAAAAATCAGATGCTGGCTCGTGAAGGAATGGAAGTCATTACAAACATATGGGCTGCTGATAAACACCCAACAGACTCATTGATCAGCCCAATCTACGGAGATTTTAAAGGATTGGGGAAAATCACTCATTTATTGGCACACACGAAGCTTTATATCCAGATGCGATAAAACTTGATGAAAAACTAACAGAGCAAGGAATTGAGATCAACACCTACGTTTATCTGGAAATGCTTCATGTGTTTGTTGTCATGCTAATCCCAGAAGCAAAAGATGCTAAACAAAAAATCATTCAGATCATTAATAGCTAGGTATCGTCCTTTTATGTCACGAAATAAATGAAACACACTCAATTTAATATTTGATGGAAACACCTTTCCCGAATCCTGAAAAAATTAAATCAGTGTACTCCGATAGAATACCGTCACACACTGGCAATTTTAAGTTTTTTATATTCGCCAAGTTGACAAGGCTAAGAACAGATTAGTGATCTTTTTCAATGAATATTCACAAGTAAAGAAAACCTGTAAAAATTGCAGGAAAATGAGACATGCATAAGTTTTCAAGTGTTGTTTGCGTTTTCATGAAGATTGTTGGCGCATACATTGACTTTGCCAAACGAAATCATCATCTTCATAATGAAAAGAGAATGAAGCATAAAGGGGTCATGAACTTTGAAAAAAAATGTTCAAGCTATGCTGAAAGAACTCAATCGTGCCATGAAACAATATGGAGAAGCTATCATTAAAATTAAATCCAATGTATAGCCTTTAATTTTAATAGGTGTCTAGTCTGGTGCAATTGCATCAGGCTTTTTTTCGTGATGAATAGTTAAAATAATGAAAAAATTTCGAAAAACAATTGACTGAAAGCGCTTTTGATATTATGATTATTTCAAAGTTAACCATAAGTTAACCAAAAATATGATTATTTTTTGAAAAACTTATGGTTAACTCTATTTTTCAAGTATTTAGTCATAAAGGAGGCTGACAAACGCGTGACCAACCCGAACTGTATTTCGTGGGGCATTGCTCCGATTGGCTGGAGGAATGATGATATTCCAACGATAGGAGCTGATAATACATTATCTCACTTATTAAGCGATATATGTGTCGCTGGTTTTCAAGGAACTGAAGTAGGTGGTTTTTTCCCCGAACCCAACATTTTAAATAAAGAGCTTCAATTACGTAATCTAAAAATTGCAGGCAAGTGGTTTAGTAGTTACATCATACAAGACGGACTAGAGATGACGAAAAAAAAATTTACTGATCATTGTCGATATTTACAAGAAGTAAATGCAAGTGTAGCGGTTGTATCTGAACAAACGTACTCTATTCAAAAAAAAGAAGTGAGTGTTTACAAAAATCAACCCACTTTTTCGGATAAAGAATGGGACTTACTCTGCACAGGAATAAATGAGTTAGGCAAAATTGCTAACGCTTTCAATCTGAAACTTGTGTACCATCATCACCTTGGCACAGGGGTTCAAACCTTATCAGATATTACTCGTTTATTAGAAGGAACGGACGAAAAATATGTTCATCTTCTATATGATACTGGTCATATTTTCGTATCAGATGGCGATTATATGCCCCTATTGCATACACATATTGACCGCATACATCATGTTCACTTTAAGGATGTTAGAAAAGAAATAATGGACCTTTGTAAGCAAGAAGATTTGCCTTTTCTACAATCCTTTCTTAAAGGTATTTTCACTGTTCCAGGTGACGGATGTATTAATTTTGAAGAAGTATACCGCGTTCTATTAGAAAATGGTTATAACGGATGGATTGTGGTTGAAGCTGAGCAAGATCCTTCAATTGCACATCCACTTGAATATGCGCTGTTGGCTCGTAAGTATATTGATGAGAAATTAGTGATCCATACTTAAAATAGAACAGGAGAAAACGAGCATGAATAAACAAGTCAACCAACACCAAAATCTTAGGGCGATTATTTTAATTTCGACTTTTGGCGGACTTCTTTTCGGATATGATACTGGCGTCTTAAATGGGGCATTACCATATATGTCACAACCAGGGCAGCTCAATTTAACAGCGCTTACACAAGGTTTAGTGACAAGTGCATTACTTTTTGGGGCAGCATTTGGGGCAGTGATATGCGGTCGGTTATCAGACCGTTATGGCAGGCGTAGAACGATTTTTTCTCTCGCAGCGATGTTCTTTTTTTCCACGATCGGTTGTACAGTTTCACCGAATGCAGAAATTATGATTATTTTCCGATTCCTCCTTGGCCTAGCAGTTGGGGGAGCATCTGTTGCAGTGCCAACTTTCTTAGCAGAAATGTCACCTGCGAATCAGCGCGGAAGAATCGTTACACAAAATGAATTGATGATCGTAACAGGTCAATTACTTGCGTTCGTTTTCAATGCTATCATTGGTAACTTATTAGGAGAGAACCCATTTGTATGGCGAATTATGCTACCGATTGCTGCTCTTCCAGCGATCATTTTATTCTTTGGCATGTTGAGAGTCCCTGAAAGCCCAAGGTGGCTTGTCACTAGTGGGAAAAGAGATGAAGCCCTGCAAGTGCTACAAAAGATTCGCTCAAAGGTAGATGCAGAAAGAGAGCTTAGTGAGATTGAAAATGCCTATGAAAAAGAAAAGAACCTTGACAAAGCAACCTTTAAAGATTTCTCTATTTCTTGGGTGAGAAGGCTTGTACTCATCGGAGTAGGGATTGCGATTGTCCAACAAATAACTGGTGTCAACTCTATTATGTATTATGGAACCGAGATATTAAGAGGTGCCGGCTTTGATACAAAAGCAGCGTTGATTGGTAACATTGGAAATGGTATTATTTCGGTTATCGCGACAATTGTAGGAATTGTCTTGCTAGGCAAAATCGGACGCCGCCCTATGCTCATTACAGGATTAATCGGTACAACGACAACATTACTTTTCATCGGAATTTTTTCAAATCTTTTTGCTGGGTCAGAATTACTTCCATATATCGTGTTATTATTAACCATTACCTTCCTTGCGTTCCAACAAGGTGCAATTTCTCCAGTGACTTGGCTCATGTTGTCTGAGATATTTCCACTCCGCCTTAGAGGGCTCGGCATGGGTGTCACAGTTTTCTGCCTTTGGATTGTTAATTTCTTAGTCGGTCTAACGTTCCCTATTCTACTATCTCAACTTGGGTTGTCTGTGACATTCTTTATCTTCGTTGGATTCGGTATCTTGTCAATATTGTTTGTTACTAAATTCTTGCCAGAAACGAAAGGGCTTACATTAGAAGAACTTGAAGCGAATTTCCGAAATCATGGTCATTCAGGCGTTGATGTTACATCAAATAATAAAACAATTTCTTAATGAAAGAGGTATATAAATGAAACTTGCATTTAACCAAGCGACAACTCTCAAAAATTCTAATTTATCAAAAGATTTAAACCTTTGCGAAAAACACGGTTATGATTTTATTGAAATTCGAACAATGGATAAATTACCAGAATACCTTGAGACTGCTTCACTTGAGGATCTAAACAACTATTTTCAATCAACCACAATTAAACCACTTGCCTTAAATGCTCTCGTCTTCTTCAATAATCAATCAAAAGAACAATACGAAGCGACAATTCAAACATTTAAAGACATGCTTGAAACGGCCAAAACAATTGGTGCACCTTACATAGTTGTCGTTCCACTAGTAACAAAAGAAAAATTTCTTAAATCAGAGATTCATAAAAGTTGTGTAAGCGTGTTAAAGGAACTTTCTACGCTCGCTTCTCCTTATGAAGTAAAAATCGCTTTAGAATTCGTAGGTCACCCTGAATGTACTGTCAACACATTGTCTCAAGCATACAAAATCATTGAAGAGGTTAATTGTGACAACGTAGGGCTTGTTCTAGACTGTTTTCATTTCCATGCAATGGGCTCACGTTTAGAGGACTTACAAAAGGTTGATATTTCAAAAATCTTTATCGTCCATATCGATGATACAGAGGACTTCCCAATCGGCTTTTTAACAGATGAAGATCGCGTATGGCCAGGTGAAGGCGCCATCGATCTTCAAGGGATTTTCAGCATCTTAAAAGAAAAAGGATATGACGGTGTGGTATCTGTTGAGCTATTTAGACCCGATTATTACAACCTTGATGCAGAAGTAGTCATTAAAAAAGCCAAACAAACGACAAACAACGTACTTACAAAAATGGGGGTCTAATTGCCATGAAGGAGTGTTCATAATGACTGTAACTGATGTGAAATTAGTTTCAATGAAAGAGATGTTAAAAGAAGCGAAGCAAGCAAAATATGCTATTGGGCAGTTTAATATCAATGGATTGCAATGGACGAAAGCCATTCTACTTGCCGCAGAAGAAGAGAACTCTCCTGTCATTGTTGCAGCTTCTGATCGACTTGTTGATTACCTAGGTGGCTTTCAAACGATTGTTGGAATGGTAGAGGGATTGATGAGAGATTTATCGATTACAGTTCCAGTTGCTTTGCACCTTGATCACGGGGCGAGCGTTGCTAGGTGCCAATCAGCCATTGAAGCAGGTTTCAGCTCTGTCATGATTGATGGTTCATCCTTTTCTTTAAAAGAAAACATCCGTATGACAAACGATGTTGTCAGCTATGCGATGAAAAGAGGTGTATCAGTAGAGGCAGAAGTTGGCTCAGTCGGTGGTATGGAAGATGGGATGATTGGCAACATTGTATATGCTAATCCATTAGACTGTCATCGACTTGTACAAGAAACCAATGTAGACGCACTTGCGGCAGCACTTGGTTCAGTACATGGGCCATACCAAGGTGAACCAAAGCTTGGATTTGAAGAAATGAAAGATATTTCTGAACGCACAGATATCCCATTAGTACTCCACGGTGGTTCTGGGATTCCGGTCGAACAAATTCAGCGAGCGATTTCATTAGGGCATGCGAAAATTAATGTCAATACAGAATGTCTACTAGCTTGGAATCAAGCTATACGCTCTAAATTAAAAGAGGATGCTGACATATACGATCCACAAACCATCCTAACGCCAGGTACAGAGGCTATTAAAAGTGTGGTCAAAATGAAAATGAGGGAATTCGGATCTAGCCAGCGCATCAGATAAAAAACCCATCACATCACATGAAGCCGCCTTCCATAAGCCATGATGAAAAGGAAGATCACGATGTTAAAAATGAAAAGAATTCAACAAATCAAAGAATATATCTTGAAAAATCAGTCTGTATCTTTAGACGACCTTGTCGAGACATTTGACGTTTCCAAAAATACCATTCGACGTGATGTCCAAAAATTAGTAAACGAAGGACATATTCAAAAGGTCTACGGAGGAGTTGCTGCAAATCATGCGAAGCTTGAAGCCTTTCAAGACAGACAAATTAGAAATCAAGCGCAAAAACGTCTGATTGCAAGAGAGGCAGCAAGCTGGGTGAAGGATGGAGATGTGATCTTTATTGATTCTGGTACGACAACACTGGAGCTCATACATTTCATTCACAACAAACAGGTAACAGTTGTGACAAATAACGTGGATTTCATCGTTCAAGCAATGCCTTATAAACAGCTACAAGTGATTTCGACAGGGGGACAATTAGAACGAAAGACGAAATCCTTTTCCAACTATTCTATAGCTGAGGAGTTAAATCTATATAACTTTGATAAAGTATTCATGGCATCTACAGGTGTCTCCATCTCTAATGGTGTCACCAACTCATCACCTGTCGAAACAACTATGAAGGAGCTAGTTGTAAAAAAAGGAAGAGATGTTTTTTTACTTGTCGATCATACGAAGTTCGACAAATATGCAATGGTTACCTACTGCGGTTTGAATGAGATAGACTATTTAATCACTGATGATCCATTAAATACACAGTATGTCAACTTTATTGAACAAAACGATATTAAATTGATTGTAGCGACAGACAAAGAATAAGTATTGACATGATGATTGATACGTTTGAAACAAGCGAGGCTGTTTGGGTAAGAGAGACCCTCTCAAGAGCAGAAATAAATTTATACGATAAGGTAGGGAGTACGATGGAAACAATTAGATTGACAATGAGTCAGGCATTGGTCAAGTTCTTAAATGCCCAATATGTTGAGTTCGATGGAAAGAGAGAACCATTTATTAAAGGAATCTTCACCATTTTTGGTCATGGAAACGTTGTAGGAATTGGTCAAGCACTTCAAGAAAACCCAGGAAGACTCGAAGTCTATCAAGGAAGAAATGAACAGGGAATGGCTCATGCGGCAATGGCTTTTGCAAAGCAAAAACACCGGAAACAAATTATCGCTTGCTCTTCATCCGTTGGCCCGGGCTCAGCCAATATGGTGACAGCGGCAGCAACAGCAACAGCGAACCAAATTCCACTTCTTCTTTTGCCAAGTGACGTCTTTGCTACTCGTCAGCCAGATCCAGTGTTACAACAAATGGAACAAACGCATGATCTGAGCTTATCTACAAATGATACGTTTCGAGCCGTCAGCAAATATTGGGATCGCATTACACGTCCAGAACAGCTGATGAGTGCAATGGTCAGCGCCATGCGCGTGTTAACAAATCAAATGGATACAGGTGCTGTTACCATCTCTTTACCTCAAGATGTACAAGGCGAGGCATGGGATTATCCTATGTCATTCTTTAAAGAACGTACGCATTACTTAGATCGGCAGGCGCCTTCTACCAGAAGCATCGAAGAAGCGGCTGAGCTGATCAAAACGAAGAAAAAACCACTCTTAATTCTTGGCGGAGGCGTTCGCTATTCAGAGGCTGCTGACGAATTCAAACAATTTGCAGAAACGTTCAATATTCCATTTAGTGAAACACAAGCTGGCAAGAGCGGAATTGAAAGCACGCACCCATTAAACGTTGGCGGACTTGGTGTGACAGGAAATAGTTCGGCAAACGAAATCTCACATGATGCTGATCTGATCATCGGTGTAGGCACTCGGTTCACTGACTTTACGACATCATCCAAACGTTTTTACGCAGAAAGAGATGTCCTGACAATTAATCTATCAGACTTCCATGCTTCTAAACTAGAAGCGACAAAAATCATCGCTGATGCGAAACTAGGACTTCGTGCATTAAGAAAAGCGCTAGACGGCTATCAATCTGGTTATACGAACGAGATTAAAGAAGCAAAAGCGAAGTGGGAGCAAGAACTTGAAAGACTCCGCAACATCGAATACTCAGGCGATGACTTTGAGCCAGAGATCAAAGGGCATTTCAAAGAAGAAATGGAAGAATACAAAAAAGAATTAAACACAACACTCCCGCAAACAACCGTTCTTGGTTGCATTAACGAATGGATTCCAAAAGATAGCATCATCACTTGCGCAGCAGGGAGTTTACCAGGTGACTTGCAACGTATGTGGGTCGCAAAAGAGAGAAATACGTACCACTTAGAGTATGGCTATTCTTGTATGGGATACGAAGTCGCATCTGCATTCGGTGCAAAAATGGCTGCACCTGACCAAGAAGTATATGCGATGACTGGAGACGGGAGCTACTTAATGCTACACAGTGAGCTTGTCACGAGTATTCAAGAAGGTTATAAAATCAACATTATGCTTTTTGACAACTCAGGTTTTGGCTGTATCAACAACCTTCAAATGGATAACGGAATCTCCAGCTTTGCAACAGAATTCCGTATGAGAAATAAAAAGACAGGTCAGCTTGATGGCGAGATCATGAAAATCAATTTTGCTCAATCAGCAGCAGCTTACGGTGCAAAAACGTATGAAGTGTATACACTTGATGAGCTAAAAGCAGCGATTGAAGATGCAAAACATCAAACGGTAAGCACATTGATTGATATCAAAGTGCTGCCAAAAACGATGACAGACGGTTACGGTGGTTCATGGTGGCATGTTGGCATCGCAGCTGTATCAGAGCAGGAGTCTGTGCAAAAAGCATTCGAAGCAAAGGAAAATCAACTAAACAAAGCAAGAAGATATTAAAAAGCTAAAAAAACGAAAGGTGTGATCATCATGACTGATCTAATCGTACCAGGACAAAAACGTGATAAAGAGGGAAAGGTGCTGAGCATCACGCCTGAATCTGCAGGCTGGACGTATATTGGATTTGATGTGTATACCCTCTCAAAAGGTGAAACGCTTCATCACGAAACGGGAGACAAAGAGGTTTGTGTTGTCATTCTTTCTGGTAAACTCCACCTTTCAACAACAACAGAAAAATGGGAGAACATCGGAGAGCGCATGGATATTTTTGAAAAGATTCCTCCATATTCTGTCTATGTACCAAATGGTGACAAGTTTGATATCAAGGCAACAACAGATGTAGAAATAGCCATTTGCTCTGCTCCAGGAAAAGGCACATACAAAGCGCGCCTCATTACCCCAGAACATATAGGGGTTGAACATAGAGGAGCAGGCAATATTGCAAGGCAGGTTCATAATATTTTACCAGAGCAAGAGCCTGCAGATCATTTGCTTGTAGTCGAAGTATTTACACCAGAAGGAAACTGGTCGAGTTACCCGCCACATAAGCATGATCAAGATCATTTACCATATGAATCTTACTTAGAAGAAACGTATTATCATAAGGTAAAACCAGATCACGGATTTGCGCTCCAAAGGGTGTATACAGATGACCTTTCTTTAGATGAAACAATGGCTGTCAAAGATGGCAGTGCTGTTTTAGTACCAAAAGGGTATCATCCAGTATCAGCGCCCCCTGGTTATGACATTTACTATTTGAATGTGATGGCAGGGCCTGTTCGGACATGGAAGTTTCATAACAGCAAGGAACATGAGTGGATTATGGAACACAAATTAGCTGCGAGCAAGGAGAAGTGACAATGTCCTATTTAACTTTTGAACAAGATAGAAAACTAGACGTCATTGCGATCGGTAGATTATGTATTGATTTAAATGCAAATGAAATCAACTGTCCAATGGAAGAAACAGTGACATTTACTAAATATGTCGGCGGGTCTCCTGCGAATATTTCCATCGGTCTTGCGAGACTTGGCATGAAGTCAGGCTTTATCGGAAAGGTTGCCGATGACCAAATGGGGCGTTTTGCGACACACTATTTGCAAGAAAACAACATTGATACTGAAGGAATTGTCATTGATCGAACAGGCGCGGTGACAGGCCTTGCATTCACTGAAATTAAAAGCCCTGAAGAATGCAGCATTTTAATGTATAGAGACAATGTCGCTGATCTTAAACTTGAAATCAGCGAAGTGTCTGAAGATTACATCAAACAAGCGAAAGCCATTCTTATCTCAGGAACAGCGCTAGCAAAAAGTCCTTCTAGAGAAGCCGTTTTCGTTGCGCTAGATTATGCAAAAAAACATCAAGTGACCATCATTTTTGATGTCGATTATCGTCCATATACTTGGCAGTCCGAAGAGGAAACATCAATTTATTATAACCTTGCTGCTGAAAAATCAGATTTGATCATCGGGACAAGGGAAGAGTTTGACATGATGGAAAAATTGACAGTTGACGGCCCATCAAACGATGAATCCACTGCAAATAAATGGTTTTCACATCATGCAAAAATTGTCATCATTAAACATGGAGGAGAAGGATCAATCGCCTATACAAAAGATGGTCTTTCCCATCGCGGGGGCATTTTTAAAACGAAAGTACTGAAAACATTTGGCGCTGGCGATTCATATGCATCTGCTCTCATTTATGCACTAATGAATGGGTTGACAATTCAAGAAGCAATGCGCTTTGGCAGTGCTTCAGCATCAATTGTTATTTCAAAACATAGTTCATCTGATGCGATGCCATCTGTAGAAGAAATCAAAGCGTTTATGGCAACAGCAGAAGAATTCATTCTAAATCAACCATAACAGTAGTAGAGGAGAGAGAAAAAACATGGCAAAAACAACCTTAAAAACAGTGAAAAATTATATTGGTGGCAAATGGACCGAAGCTGCAACAACGCAAACAGAAAAGGTTTTCAATCCTGCAACCGGTGAAGTAATTGCAGAAGTACCTTTATCAACAATAGAAGACGTAGATCGTGCTGTCCAGTCAGCAAACGAAGCATTCAAAACTTGGTCCAAAACAGCTGTACCAAAACGTGCGCGTATCCTTTTCAAATACCAGCAATTGCTTGTGGAGAAATGGGAAGAATTAGCTGAGCTTGTGACGCTTGAAAACGGAAAGAGCTTAACAGAAGCTAAAGGAGAAGTACAACGCGGCATAGAGTGTGTGGAATTCGCTGCTGGTGCACCAACCCTCATGATGGGGAAACAACTACCTGACATTGCAACAGGACTTGAGTCTGGTATGTATCGCTACCCCATCGGTGTCATTGGCGGGATTACACCGTTTAACTTCCCTATGATGGTTCCTTGCTGGATGTTCCCACTCGCCATTGCTTGTGGAAACACATTTGTCTTAAAGCCATCTGAAAGAACACCAATCCTTGCCGCAAGATTAGCAGAGCTATTTGAAGAAGCTGGTCTCCCAAAAGGCGTACTTAACATTGTGAACGGTGCACATGATGTGGTAAATGGGTTGCTTGAGCACAAAAACGTCAAAGCGATTTCATTTGTTGGCTCTCAGCCAGTGGCAGAGTATGTATACAAAAAAGGAACAGAGCACGGCAAACGCGTTCAAGCGTTAGCTGGAGCGAAAAACCATTCTATCGTCTTAAAGGATGCTGATTTAGATGGGGCAACAAAACAAATCATCGGTGCTGCGTTCGGATCAGCTGGTGAGAGATGTATGGCAGCTGCTGTTGTGGCAGTAGAAGAAGAGATTGCGGATGAATTCATTGAAAAATTAGTAATTGAATCAAATCAAATTGTCATTGGTAATGGCATTGAGGAAGATGTGTTCCTTGGACCTGTCATCCGTGAAGGTCATAAAGAGCGCACGTTACAATACATTCAATCAGGAGTAGACGAAGGCGCATGCCTCATTCGTGATGGAAGAAAAGACAGTGAGACAGAAGGCGAAGGCTACTTCGTTGGACCAACGATTTTTGATCACGTTACAGAAGAAATGAAAATTTGGCAAGACGAAATTTTCGCACCTGTTCTTTCTGTTGTACGTGTGAAATCACTTGGTGAAGCGATTGACATTGCCAACCATTCAAGATTTGCGAACGGTGCTTGCCTTTACACTGACAGTGCATCAAGTGTCCGAGAATTTCGTGAAAACATTGAAGCAGGTATGCTAGGCGTTAACGTGGGTGTCCCAGCTCCAATGGCATTCTTCCCATTCTCCGGTTGGAAAGATTCATTCTACGGTGATCTTCACGCCAACGGGACAGACGGCGTAGAATTCTATACTAGAAAGAAAATGGTTACAGCTCGTTATATGTAAACGAGCGAACAGGCGGCTGTGTCCCTTCTGATCACAGCCTGCCAAATAAATGGATGTGGTCATCGCGAAAGACAAAGTCCTATTTTCTATCATTTCATTTTTCTTTTGGTTTACACAGTTTCTCTATGTCCCGATTTTATCACCTTATTTAAAAACACTTGGTGGACACTATACCTTTATTGGTATCGTGTTAAGTAGTTACGGGCTGATGCAGCTTTTTTGCAGGCTACCTGTGGGGATCTTTTCCGACTTCTTAAACATGAGAAAACCGTTTATTGTCTTCGGCATGATGACGGCCACTTGTAGCTGTCTTTTATTTGCCTTAACGGACGCCTTCATATTGGGGCTTATTGCGAGGTGTCTTGCTGGCTTAGCAGCAGCAACATGGGTTGCCTTCACAATAATGTATGCGAATTATTTCAAAGAAAATGAATCACAGAAGGCAATGAATTACATTTCATTTATCGTTGTCCTCGCGCAGTTGTTAGGTATGAGCTTTAGTGGTTATATCGTCGATATCTTTGGATGGAAAGCACCGTTTTGGATTGGATCCTTCATCGGCTTGATTGGTCTTGTTTTATCACTTTTTATTCTCGAACAAAAAACAGAAAACAAGACCCAATTGAAAATGAAGCAACTCATTAAAGTCGCGAAAGAACCAGCGTTACTAAAGATTTCACTGTTGTCTATTTTAGCGCACAGTATGATTTTTACGACGATGTTTGGATTTACATCAACGTATGCACTCACCATCGGCATGAAACAAAGTGAACTTTTTTACGTTGTCTGTTCTTTTATGATGCCGCACACCTTAGCACCTTTATTACTTGCGAGACTGCTTAAGGAGGCGAATAAAAGAAACATCTTAATCGGTTCATTTACGGTTGCCTCATTTTCGATCTTTATGATTCCTTTTATTCAACAAAAGGTCATCTTTTATATCAACCAAGGAGTAGGTGGACTTGCATTAGGTTTTATTTTTCCAATACTTCTAGGAATGGCCATTGAATCTGTGTCACAAAGTTTTAGAGCGACTGCCATGGGTGCGTATCAAGCATTATATGCACTTGGTATTTTCGGTGGTCCGTTTATTGCAGGAATGGTCAATCATGTATTTGGCATCGCATTTGGATTTTATTTTGAAGCCATCTTAGGGGTATGTGCAGTCGGACTTATTATGACAAAGACTTTTGAAAAGATACAAAATCATGATACACACACGATTAAGCGCCATACATAAAGCGCTTTCATTCAGAGGGGGTTCTCAAATGAAATTAAGAATTGGTGTTATTGGTACTGGAGCAATTGGTCAAGAACATATGAAAAGAATCACAAATACATTGTCAAAAGGAAAAATTGTGGCAGTAACAGATGTGAATCAAGCGCAAGCCCAAGCGATTGTAAACGCATTACATTTAGATGCAACAGTCTACAACGATGGCCATCAACTCATTCAAGCTGATGATGTTGATGCGATTATCGTCACTTCTTGGGGACCAACACATGAAGAGTTTGTATTAGCTGCGATACAAGCAGGAAAACCTGTTTTCTGCGAAAAACCACTTGCGACAACAGCAGAAGGGTGTAAGCGCATTGTGAATGCTGAAATCGAAGCAGGGAAGTTATTCGTGCAGGTTGGATACATGCGCCGTTATGACCCAAGCTATCTAGCATTGAAAGCAACTCTTGATCAAGGAACTGTTGGTGAACCATTAATCATTCATTCTGCACATAGGAACCCAACAGTACCTGAAACTTATACTGGTGATATGTCAATTGTCGATACATTTATCCACGAAATTGATATTCACCGCTGGTTACTAAACGACGACTATGTGTCAGTACAAACAATTGCACCAAAGAAAACAAGTCAAGCAGCCGATCACCTTCAAGATCCAATCATAGTCTTGATGAAAACAAAACGTGGGGCACTCATTAGTGGAGAAATTTTTGTCAATTGTGAGTATGGATATGATATTCAGTGCCAAGTCGTTGGAGAAAAAGGAATTGCCAGTCTTCCTGAGCCTGCTACGGTTGTTTTGCGTACTGATGCAAAACATTCAAAAGATATTTTAGTAGACTGGCAAGCTCGTTTTAAAAGCGCGTATGATGCTGAACTACAAGATTGGATTGATTCTACATTAAAAGGGGAAGTCAATGGTCCAACAGCATGGGATGGTTATGTCGCAGCAGTCACATCTGATGCATGTTTAGAAGCGAGAGTATCTGGTGAAGTCACTCCGATTCACCTTGATGACCGCCCAGCATTTTATGATCAAGCATTAACAACCGTCCAAAAATAAATACTTAGCTGAAAAAGAAAGGGAGATTGAACATGATTTTAGCATACGACCCGTCTCATTACCGTGATCATACAAATTTAAAAGATACAATTGATAACGTTGCAAGACTCGGCTATGAATATGTAGAGCTGTCCCCGCGTAAAGATTTCATTTGGTTTTATGACTATCCAAAAGTTGATAAACATTTGATCAGAGACTTAAAGAGATATTGTCGTGATGCAGGTGTAAAAATTTCTTCTGTACTTCCTGTTCAACAATGGTCTTCACCAAATGAGCAAGAGCGGCAAGCGGCAGTGAGAAACTGGAAAAGATGTATTGAGATCACATCAGAACTTGGTGTTGATCTCATGAACAGTGAATTTAGTGGAGACAAAACACGCCCTTTAGAAAGTGAAGCAGCATTTGTCAGATCAATGGACGAACTGATGCCAATCTTTGAAAAAGAAGGGATTAAGCTAAACCTTCAGTCACATCCACATGACTTTATAGAGTTGAACATTGAAGCGATCCGCATGATTCGTGCACTAGATAAAGAATGGATCAAACTTGTGTATTCTGTTCCCCATGCGTTCTTCTATGACGATGGGATTGGTGATGTAGAGAAGCACCTTGGTGAGGCAGGAGATCTGCTTGCACATGTATTAATCGCAGATACACTAAATCATAAAGCAGCTCACGGGCTACGTTATATCGTGAATCCACCAGATGCCAATGTAACCGTTCACCAGCACTTGAATCCTGGTGAAGGAGAAATTAATTTTGAAGCACTTTACCGGAAATTACGCGAAATGAAATTCGATGGAATTGTTACAAATGCAGTCTTTGCATATTCTGATCGCCCAGAATGGTCGAATGAAATCACGTTAAAGTCCATTAAAGAAGGATTAAACATCAAATAATAAAAAAAACCAGCGTTTATTCTCAAATAAGGGAACGCTGGTTTTTCATATGTGTCGATTGCATATTTTCAGTGCTTGTGCTCGATGCAAAATGTGTCTTTAACACCACGGTCGCGATGGCGCCATTCGACCTTGAGAAAAGTTCCAATGGATTTGTCAAATCGAATAACACAAAAGTCTTTTATCATAAAAAGTGAGAGGTTAAGCAGCCGGGCTTCCCGATTGCTTTGCTTGTTTATAATTGAAAAAGGAGATGATTAAATGAATTACTATAAATTACTTGTATCAATTTGCACCATAGTATTAATCTGCTCAGCATGTTCAAAGAGTAGGATGCAGTGGTAGACTCTCCAAAAAGAGAGTTAAGCAGCTTAAAAGATAGTAAATTTGCTGTAACTTTTTCAGAGGTAATGGACAGGGGTTGCGAAATAGTCAACTATGATAACACAGGGAAGACTTTTTCTAACGTATCAATGAAAGACTGTGTGGGATTCACGTCATCTACTCAGAGCAATAATAACATCTACTTTTCATCTAATAAGTCTAACTTTCACATATCTCTAGATAAGAAAACTGAGGAGTAAGCCCTCTACATACAAAGTCACTTTCAAAATCTACAGATGACGAGGGTGCGTTCTTTATTAATTACTCTAATGGTTATTCTGCATGATATAAACGTTGGTTACACAGGTAATGGCTTAGTAAGAGAGTTGGTCTACTGGAAATAAGATAGGAATGACAAGAAATAGGTTGAACTAGACGGAGAGTTGACATCGCTTTCTCCTCATCATTCAAACGGGGGAATGCCTGATGAAGCAACGTTATGACGAGGGAATAAACAGGTCTTGAACCTATTGTATAGATAATGATTTCACCCTCATCCTCATTTTTTTGAGCATTCTCCGTCCATATTTTCCATATGAATCCGTCTTCCACATTTATACTTTTCGCTAAATCAGAAAACTCTTTTGCCATTTCATCACCGAAAGGACCCTTCATCTTAAAATCTATCTGTAATAAGTGTACTATCGTCATTCTCCTTATGTTGAAGTTGTAAAATAGAGTTCTCCCAGCACTTCTTTCATTTGATACTGCTCTCGCGGAAGTTCCTTCTCCATAAAAAAACGTACATCTGATGGGTCAACTAGCAGGATTAATTGGACTTGTTGTTCTAATGGCCAATTGTGTTTAGGTTTTTTAGCGAATGAATTGTTTTCGAATAACTAGGCACGAGACAGCGAATACTGCGAAAGCGCCCGCTGATCCAGCAGTAAACACCAGCTCAAATTGTTCTGGTTTGGACTTGAATAACAAAGGGACAGAAAGAATGAGAGCAGCACCACTAAAGCCCAATCCTAATATCAACGTTGCCAATAATTTATTCATAGAAACACCTCTTACACTCAGAATTAGAACAATGGAAACGACTGATTCAAGAATCATCGTTATCACATTCCTAGTTGGAGTGTATCATATGATGGCGGACGATTGGTTTCTTTTCATTAAAACACACAATCGTGAAATAAACTTTTTAAACGAACGGTGTACGTTATAATATAAATGTGATGTAGCTTTAAACGATTTCCATAAAGAAGAGGAGATGCATACGATGACAGCATTTCTTTCATCCATAGCCTGAAAGAAGAAATGTTTGCAGGTGATACCGTATCAATGGAACGGTTCAGGTGGGGAATTGAAGTCATTTTGTATGGAATCCAGCAAGAAATCAATTAGAAAGGAGCACGAGCAAAAAGCAGTCAATGGCTGCTTTTTTTATATTTTCTCAACCTTTTCAACATATATAAAAAAATCTATATATTGTTTTTATATATAAAAAATTATATAATCTAGTGGAATAAACAAATGAGGTGCTTAGGCATGGAAAATACGAAGAATTTATTAGAGAGCTATATTCCTTTAGCAAAATCTACGGCAAAAATGTTTGGACCAAATTGTGAAGTAGTGATTCATGATTTAACGAACCCTCAAGCATCTGTCATGTTTACAGTAAATAACCATGTGACAGGAAGAGAAATCGGTCAATCATTTGATCATCTAGTCAAGACTGTATTACAATCAGAAGATTTTAAAGAAGATTATCTTGCTGGGTATACATTTAAAACAGAAGACAACCGTACCATTCGTTCTTCGACTTCATTAATTCGTGATTCTAAGAAAAAGGTGGTTGGAGCATTCTGTATCAATTTTGATGTTGAAGCTTTGAATCAAATGCAGCAATTTATGGATACTTTTCTTTCTTCAAAAGTTGAAGTTCAAGAGAATGATACAACACCAAATGATGATTTTGATAATGTGGAAGGAATAGTAGATCAATTGATTCAACAGATCATTCAAAACAGTGTCCACCCAGTTATGAAACGTCATGAAAAAATTGAATTAATAAGGTTCATGGATGAAAAGGGAATCTTTTTAATGAAAGGTTCGGTTGAGAAGGTCGCATCTATGTTAGGTATTTCTAAAGTCACTGTCTACAGCTATTTGGATGAGATCAAACATAAATCGAATGAAGGGAAAACGAAATGAAAAGTATCCTTGAGGTAGGGAATCTAAAATCCAACGGACACTATGCATTCGCAACCATTCATCAAAACACGGTCTACGTTTCAGGACAATTTGCCATCAATCCAGAAACGAGAGAAAAAGAATTCGGCCCCATTGAAGAAGAGACATTACAAGCGCTTAAGAATGTGGAGATGATTGTAGAAGCAGCCGGAAGTAAAAAAGAAAAGATTTTGCGTATGACATTATACATTTCGGATATTGAACTATGGGACAAAGTAGATGCGGTTTATACTGAATTTTTCGGTGAACATCAACCAGCACGTACTGTTGTACCAACGAATGAATTACATTTTGGTTTCAAAATTGAAATTGATGCTATTTCTTATATTTAGAATATTTTTTTGCACATGTTATATAAAAAAGTATATTTCATATAAAAAATTATTTAAAGGGGTTGATGATTGATGGATCAATTGATTTGTAACCAGTGCGGCAAAAAGTATGAGATGACACCAACTTTATGGAAATGTGATTGTAACGGCGTATTAAATCTGGTGAAAGATACCCCTAAAATAGATATAGAGGCTTGGAATCACTACCCAAACTCCTTATGGCGTTATGTTGAAACCATGCCATTTTCAAAAGGTTCTAAGACTTGGGAATCTGTGACAATGGGTGAAGGTCAAACTCCGTTAATCGTTTTAGATCCTAATGAGCCAAACACTTATGTAAAAGTTGATTATATGATGCCTACGCTATCCTTTAAAGATCGAGGAGCTGCTGTTTTAATGACAAAGGCAAAGGAATTAGGGGTATCAAAAGTCATTGCGGATAGCAGCGGGAATGCAGGAACGGCGATTGCCGCTTATGCAGCTCGCTGCGAGATTGCATGTGACATCTATCTAAGCGATGAAACTTCACCTAAAAAGGTCGCTCAAATAAAAGCCCATGGAGCAACGATTAAAGAAATTCGCGGTACACGAGAGGATATTGCAGCCGCGGCCCAAAAAGCAGTAGACGACGAAAACGTCTTTTATGCAAGCCATGTGTATCATCCTTATTTTTTTGAAGGAACAAAAACATACGCCTATGAAATTTATGAACAAATAAAAGGAGCACCTGATGCTTTAATCATTCCAGTTGGAAACGGTACTCTCCTCCTAGGTACGTATTATGGTTTTAAAGAGTTATTTGAAAATGGTTTGATTCATCAAATACCGAAAATCATTGCCATACAAGCGAAAAACTGTGCACCTCTTGTGAAAGCTTATCAAAATGCGAAAGAATCAGCATCGCCTGTTACGAATACAGGAACCTTGGCAGAAGGCATAGCCATTGCTGCCCCAGCGCGCTCCAAACAAATTCTAGAAGCTGTACAAAATACCAATGGCACATTTATAGATATTGAAGAAGAAGAGATATTGAATGCACGCTCTAAACTAAGTGAGAAAGGATTTTATGTGGAAGTGACATCTGCAGTCAATTTTGCGGGCTACATGAAATATAAAAAGAAATCAAAAGAAACAATCGTCATACCTCTTTGTGGTGCAGGAATTAAATCAAAATAACCCAAACTTGAAATCGGAGGAATGTTTCATGGGTTTGGATTTTACTCATTGCGAAGCACATTGGTCATACAGTGACTTCCATGGTTTTAGAAAAAGGTTAGCTGCTTGTATTGGTATGAATTTAGATGATATGGAGGGGTTTGGTGGGGAAATACCCTTTAAAAACTACCAAGATGACATCATCCCATTGCTGGAACAGCCCGATTCTGATAGCTGCTTATCACCAGATGTTTGTCAGACCGTTGCAGCTAGATTGCGTCAACTGATCCGCCATTGGCCAGATGATGATATAGATAAAGGGAATGGAACTAGCGCATCAACAAAATGAGATATTGGGATTTATATAGGAAGCAGATATATGGTAGATCTTGAATATAAATATGAAGGGTATCTCAAGAGAGATGCTCTTTTTCTTGCCTGAATGTACAATCCCTTTTGCCCAAAAGTACAATTTTACTTCACTATTTCATTGCGTAGAATAAAGAGGTGAATATCATGAATTCGATGAAAAAGGAGTAAGTGAATGGCTAAATTTTTATATAACTTAGGAAACTTTGCTTTTATGAAGCCTAAACGAATGTTAATCGGTTGGTTACTTATTTTAGTAGCTGTAGTTGCAGCAACAATAGGGACAGGCGTTTCATTTAATGGAGATATGTCGATTCCAGGAACAAAATCTGAAAAGGCGATGGATCTCTTGGAAAAGAAGTTCCCAGCAGGTGATGATGGGGGAACGATTCGTCTGATATTTAAAGCACCTAAGGATGAAACATTAGAAGCAAAGAAAGTAAAACATAAAATAAATGAGACGATGAAAGAAATTAAAAAGGATAAAGCAGTTAAGCAGGTGACCGATTTATATCAAAACTTTACGATAAGTAAAGATAAGAAGATAGGATATGCGGATATTACGTATCGAGTGAAAGCGGATAAGGTAAAGGAATCCTCAAAAGAGAAAGTATTAAATAGCATAAAGATTTCAAGAGATGCCGGCATCCAAACGGAATTAGGCGGCTCCGTCACATTCTCTGAAATTGAAGTAGGTGGGATTTCTGAAATCATAGGGATTGTCTTCGCCTTCTTGATTTTAGTCTTTACATTTGCTTCACTTTTGGTCGCAGGATTACCAATATTGACGGCTGTGATCGGGTTAGTCATAGGTGTTATGGTCATTTTAATCACCTCAAACTTTGTAGAAATGTCTGCATTTAGTCTCACATTAGCGGTGATGATTGGTCTTGCAGTAGGAATTGATTATGCACTGTTTATCATTTCAAGATATCGACAGCTGTTAGCAGAAGGGAACAATTTGAATGAGGCTGCTGCTAGAGCAGTGGGTACCGCAGGAAGTGCTGTATTATTTGCGGGCGTCACTGTTATTGTTGCATTATGTGGACTTGTATTAGTTGACATACCGTTTCTAGGTATCATGGGCCTTGTGGGAGCCTTTATGGTACTATCTGTTATGCTTGTTTCTCTGACGATTGTTCCAGCTATACTAGGGCTTCTTGGAGATAAGGTGAGTCCTTCCAGACAAAATAAGTTATTTTCTAAATTACAGCCAAAAAAAGAGAAAAAAACAATGGGCTGGGGAAGATTTATTCAAAAGCATCCGGGTAAAATAATGCTAGGTGTCATTTTATTGACAGGATTGGTAAGCTGGCCAGCACTTCATATGGAGCTTGGCCTTCCGGATAACGGTATGAAAGGCAAAGAAACAACTGAACGTAAAGGATACGATCTTTTAGCAGAAGGATTTGGCAAGGGGTTTAATGGACCACTTGTTGTCATCATAGATGCCTCTCAAGCAGATGAAACGAGGAAGTCCAAGTCCATCGAGGAATCATCAAAATTGTTAGAAAAAATGGATGGTATCAAACAAATCACGCCGGCGATCCCTGATCAATCGGGTGAGTACGCAATGTTAACAATCTTACCTAGAAGTGGTCCGGAGGATAAAGAAACGAAGCAATTAGTAAAAGACATTCGAAATGAATCGAGTGTGACTGACACAAAGTTTTTTGTGACTGGTTCTACTGCCGTGAATATAGATATTTCAGATAGACTCAGTCAAGCATTGCCAAAATTTGCAGGAGTCATTATTGGATTTGCTTTTGTGTTAATGATTCTTGTATTTAGATCATTCCTTGTTCCATTAAAGGCTGTACTAGGGTTTTTAATGACATTAACTGCTACATTAGGTTTTGCTGTCTTTGTTTTACAGGATGGACATCTTGCCCCATTGTTTGGAATACCTGCAGCAGGTCCTCTGTTGAACTTTATGCCTGTACTAGTAACAGGAATATTATTTGGTCTTGCAATGGATTATGAAGTATTTTTAGTTAGTAGAATGAGGGAAGAATTTCTTCTATCTCAGGATGCAAAGAAATCTGTTATTTCTGGATTACAGCATAGTGGCAGGGTTGTAACTGCAGCAGGCTTAATTATGATTTTCGTTTTCGCAAGCTTTATTTTTGCTCAAGACTTGATTATTAAAACAATGGGATTAACATTGGCATTTGGGGTTTTATTCGATGCATTTGTTATTAGAATGACCTTTATCCCCGCTTGTATGATGCTATTAGGGCGTGCAAATTGGTACTTACCTAAATGGCTGGCACGATTGCTTCCGCATATTGATATTGAAGGAGAGTCAATTGCCCAAAAAGAAAAGAAGATTATATAATTTATTCTTCTTTAAATGTTAAAATTCTAATACCGCCATTGCCTCTTTCAAAGGCGGGCGGTATTTTTCGTGTTATGATGGGGTTTGGAAGGTGAACGTTTATGGATAAGAAACGGATAGACCCATTTAATGAAATGATCTATTCCCGAATTCCCACGTTATTATGGGGTATTCTTGTGTATGTTGCAGCGATGATTTTTCAGTTTTTAACAGTATCTCTATCGCTTTCAAGTTTGTTTTTTTCTGGCCTTTTTGCAATTCATCTCATTTTTCATTGGTGGTCTTTTTATTGGTTCCAGAAGAAGCCTTGGATTTATTTCTTCATACAAGGAATCGTTATTCTACTTTGTGTTTTAGCTATGCCAGCTGCCTCTCCTGTTATTTTAATTGGTCTTTTACCGGTATTAATTGCTCAGAGCATCGGTGTATACTATCATACATTAAAGATTATTTTGACAGGACTTTGTTTTTATGTGCTTTTTTTTCTAGCTCTTATTTTGGCTAATGATACAGATGATCTGACTGTCTACATTCCGATTTTATTTCTTATCCTTATTGTGGTCGTTGCATACTCTATCTTATTTTTTAGACAAGTAAAGGCTAGAATTCGAACTCAAACGTTTCTAAAGGAACTCGAACTCGCACATCAGCAGGTGGAAGAGTTAACCCTTGCTAATGAGCGTCAAAGAATGGCTAGAGATTTACATGATACCCTTGCACAAGGGCTTGCAGGCATTATTATGCAATTGGAAGCTGTTCAAGCACATTTAGAGAATCAAAATACCCAGCGTGCTCAAAGCATTATCAAGGGCTCAATGAGCCAAGCGCGAAAAACACTAGGTGAGGCACGGATGGTGATTGATGATCTTCGGAAGGATCGTCATGATCAATACGATTTAACCGAAACAGTAAAAAATGAAGTAAATCGATTTACGACAGCAACGAATATCCCAATTCGCACAAAGATCTCTGTACTTCAGAATATGTCGCCTTTTTTTATTGAACATACTGTTTACATAATAAAAGAATGCTTAACGAATGTTTCAAAACATGCCAAAGCAAGCCATGTCGAGTTAGTGATCGTACAACAAGGTGATCACATCCATTTGGAAATAGCAGACAATGGAGTGGGGTTTGATGAGAAAAAACGAGAATCCACTTTTGGACATTACGGCATCATTGGTATGTCAGAACGTGTCCGGCTGCTTGGTGGAGAGATCCATTTGAAAAGTAAAAAAAATGAAGGTACACAAGTAATAGTAAACATACCTTTGAAAAAGGAGTAAATACAGTGTCTTATCGAATTGTGATTGTGGATGATCATTATGTTGTGAGAGAAGGATTAAAATTAATTCTTGAAACAGACGAAAGATTTGAAGTTGTTGGAGAAGCAGAAGATGGAGGAAAGGGGTTAGATGTCATAAAAGAAAAATCCCCAGACCTTGTATTACTTGACCTCAACATGCCTATGATGAGCGGGCTTGATATGCTTAGAGAAATGCAGTCTCTTCAAATAAAAGTTCCCGTACTCATTCTGACTACTTATAATGAAGAGAACTTAATGATTCAAGGGTTACAGCTTGGTGCAAAAGGCTACCTCTTAAAGGATACCAGCAGAGAAAACTTATTTAATACAATTGAAGCAGCCATCAGAGGAGACATTTTACTTCAATCAAATGTGGCCTCAAAGGTGTTTGAATCAACCGCACACAAAGAACCTCAAGAAAAATTGAAAACAGACAACCACTCGCTTACCGAAAAAGAGATGCTCGTTTTGCAAGCAGTAGCTAGAGGGTTCCGGAGTAAGGAAATTGCATTCGATATGGGAATTTCTGAAAGAACTGTAAAAGCACATTTAACAAACATATATCAAAAACTAAATGTGACTTCAAGAGCTGAAGCAATTAAAACATCAATAGAATTAGGAATCATTCATTTTTAGATTTCATTCTCTTCATAGGGGCATAGGGGAAGTCGAATAAGTATAAGATTGTGAAAGTGCAATAAGGATTTACCCGAATGAGCTATATATTGATCTGCAAAGCATAACCTCAAGCAGGTACAAGAAAGGAAGGACAAAATGTCCTTCTTTGTTCGCATTGATACAAATTCCAAGTGGTACCGTTGTGCAGCAGCTTCTTAAAAGGCACCCTTCAAGACAAAACTGGTTCATCGTATCCTCAAACAAACTCTTGGGAGAGAGGGGCCTCGAACCACAAAGCCAAGAACGAAATTGGGTGGATTCTTAAATATCCCACATGGAGAACAGGCTTTTCAAAGTCTTAAGATCAACTTTATATGATTAACAATAAGGAGCCAGCAAAGGCTCTTTTTTTGTGCTCATCAATTGCAACACAAAAACTTCAGCCTCTGTTATGCAACCAGAAAGAGATTTGGTCAAACGGATAGCTCAAATTGTCATCGGAACGAGGAAAGATATAGCACGTTTTGAGAGAAATGAACTTAAAATTAAAAAGGATGTGTTTGAGGAGAAAGATTTGCCAGCCTAACTATTTCATTTTCATTTGTTCTTCTCCCCAATAACAAATCTCATCTAATACAGGGATCAATGATAATCCCTTTTCCGATAAACTATATTCTACTTTTGGAGGCACTTGAGGATATTCTTTACGATTAATTAACTGATCTGCTTCAAGTTCTTTTAGTGTATTGGTTAATGTTTTAAAAGAGATTGCCCCAAGCATTCGTTTCAACTGATTATAGCGAATAGGCGCATTGTTTGCATATAAAGCATACAGTACCGTCATCTTATATTTCCCACCAATTAATGATAAAGTGTACCCAAATCCAGTTTCTTTTAGATCAACATGAGCTGTAAAGGATTCTTTAGTCATTTTACACTCTCCTTTAGGTTAGTATCGCACTTTAATTACCGTACTTGTAGTACGTTATAGCATACAATAAAATGAATGTACATCAAAATATGATGAAAATAACAAAAAAGGGTGAATGAATCATGAAAACAATTGTCTATGCACATCCTTGGGACGGAAGCTATAATCATGCCATTTTGACTTCCATTACAGAAAATCTAGAAACAAAGAGAGAACCATTTCAAGTGATCGATTTATATAAAGATGGATTCAATCCCGTTTTTTCAGCTGAGGAATTGAAGTATTTTCATAAAGGAGAAACGCCTTATCAATTAGTTAAGGATTATCAAAAGAAATTAAGTCAATCAACTGAATTAATATTTATATTTCCTGTCTGGTGGTGGGATTTACCTGCAATTTTAAAAGGATTTATTGATAAAGTCATGTTAAGAGGTTTCGCATTCTTGGAAGATAAAAACACTGGGGCTTTAAAAGGTTTATTGACAAATATAAAAAAAACAACCGTCATCTCAACATCTACAACAGATAAGGATTATATAGAATCTGAAGGCGGGAATGCGATTCAAAGCGTTTTTATTAACAGAACTCTTGCTGACTTGGGAATTAAAAATGAAGACACCAAATGGATTCATTTTTCGGGAGTTAACTTAACAACAGATGAAAAGAGAAAGCAATTTTTAAAAGAAATATCCCAGAATATTTGATTTACAGTACCAACAAATTCGGTAACAAATCAAGGAAGCCCAAAAAGGCCCAACCTCTACGACCGATTTAATTTATTGAGAAGGTCGTAGAAGTTTTTGAAATTTAAAAGAGGTGAGATTTAGACAAACAAAAGGATAGACCTGTACAAGAAGGTAAAGCTTTGTAACTTAAGTTCTATACGTTCAGCAGACTCTTAATCACCAGTCCTTTAAGCAAAAACAAATCGAGCCTGCTCATAATCGGCAGCTAAAGAATGCCCACTGCCAATTACAGCAACTGTTTTATTCTAATAACGATTTGTTGCGTAATTTATTAATAAAGGCTACTTTAAAATGGCTGAAAATAATTGATATTCATTAAAGAAAATACTTACTCATACCATTTTTAAAGATAGGCAGGGTCTTAGTCACTAGCTCTTCTGATGAAATAGGTCTACCATCCTTATTCCATGTGTATGCAGCTCCGTATATCCCCCAACTTAGCATAGTAGATAGGATTGTTATCAATTGTTTATCCTCTAATTCAATCGTATTTTCAGTTCCTTTTAGCACAAGATCAGCTATGAGCTTCTGTAACTCCTCTTTAATTTTACTTTCTATAATCGTTCCTAAAGAATGATAACCTTTAGGACATAATTCGCTTAGCTCTTTATGGTGATCACACATGGCTAGAAAAATATTTGCAATGACTTTTTCATTGAATCCATCGTGATCATTTAATCTTTTTTTCAATTTGTCTGTAAATGTATTGGTGATTGTAGAATGTAATAAATCAAATTTATCGTCAAAGTGCGCATAAAATGTAGCGCGGTTAATAGTAGCCTTTTCTGTGATATCACGTACCGTTATATTGTTGAAATCTTTTTCACTAGCTAACGAAAGAAAAGAGTCTACAATCAATTGTCTTGTACGAAGTGTTCTTGGATCTTTTTTTGGCATAATCATTTTTTCTTCTCCTTTTAAGGGTTCATATGGTGTTTAAAAACGACAATACAATAGAAGTGTTGCGTAAACAACATATTGGCTATTTTGGTTATTGTTTATTATTCTTTTTCATCTTATCATCAAATTATACAACGCGCGTTGCTTAAATAACACATGTTATTACGAAAAAGTTTTGATCAAGGAAATAATTGTGATCATTCAGAATAACAAAAGGAGATAGAAGACCATGAACATCACTATTTTTGGTGCAACTGGTGCAATCGGTCAACTTTTAACACAGTTCGCATTAGAAAACGGAGATTTCGTTACGGTATATGTTAGAAACCCTGAGAAAATCAAGCAAAAGCATTCGAATTTACGCATTGTAACGGGGGAACTAACGAACACTTCAGCTATTGAAACGGCAGTTTCAGAAGCTGATGTCGTGATAAGCACCTTAGGCCCCGGGATTGATTTGTCGCGAAAACGAAAAGGCACACCGATTGCCGACGGACATAACCGGATTGTCAAAGCGATGAAGAAGTTCACCAAAAAAAGATTGATTACACTCGCGACGCCAGCCTTGCAATCTGAAGACGATAAGAAAAGCTTATCGACGATACTGCCGAGAATACTACCTAAACTTTTCATGCCAAATGGTTATGCCGAAATGAAGAAGATAGGAGAACTGATTAAACAATCAAACCTGGATTGGACAGTCGTTCGAATCATTAATCCTAATATCAAATACAAAGGGCAATCTTACGGTTATTCATTCGGCGATCAGCCAGCTAAAATGTCCGTATCAAGGGAAAATGTCGCTAAACTCATGTATGAAGCCGCTAGGCAAAGCCAATTAATCGGAAAAATGCCCATTGTCTATAATCATTAATTCAGCTTTTTGTGTGAGGGTGTTGATTCAGCAAAAATTGTAGGGATCATACCGAAAATATTGTTTAGATGAAACGTGTAAATTCTTTTAATAAGTATTCAAAAAATGTTTAGGAACAAAAAACATTCATCAAAATCATAAAGGGGAAATGATTATGTCAAAAGTATTATTTGTTAAAGGAACACCCCAAAGTGAGGAACAATCAAGAAGTACGCAAGTTGCTAGAGCATTTATCAATGAATATAAGGAAGTAAATCCAACGGATGAAATAATAGAAGTAGATGTCTATTATGCAAATGTTCCATTAATTGATGCTGATTTTTTAACTGGACAAAAGAAGTTAAGAAGTGGCGAAGCGCTAACAGATGTTGAAGCACAAAAAATAGAAGCAGTGAATGCATTCACAAAGCAATTTATGGAAGTAGATAAATACATCATTCAGTCTTCAATGTGGAATTTAGGAATCCAACCATTATTAAAAGCCTATTTTGATACAATCATGAGTGCTGGAAAAACGTTTAAATATACAGCAGAAGGTCCAGAAGGATTGATGAAAGGAAAAAAAGCAATCCATATTCATGGAATGGGAGGATTTTATTCGCAGGCAATTGGAATGGAACATTCCGATTCTTACGTGAGAGGTGCGCTAAAGTTTGTTGGAATTGAAGTGGAACCAACGATTTTTGTTGAAGGTATTGACTATGATCCAACTAAGAAAGAAGAAGTTGTTGCTGCAGCAATTGAAAAGGCAAAAGCGGCAGCACGAACTTTTTAAAAAAGAGCTTTGGTGGGATTAGTTAAAAAGATGTTTATTAACATAATCCCCCTCGCACATTCATCAAAATCATAAAGGGGGAACATATGATGAAAGTAGAAATTTGGTCTGATTTTGTTTGTCCGTTTTGTTATATTGGCAAACGTCAATTTGAAATAGGGTTAGAACAGTTTGAATATAAAGAAGAGGTAGAAGTCTTATTTCGTCATTTCCAATTAGATCCATATGCGAAAAAAAATACAGGAATGGATATCCATCAAGTATTATCCTCCAAGCATGGTGTCCCATATGAAAAAGCAAAAGTACTGAACAATCAATTGAAACAGAAAGCAAAAGATGTTGAATTAGATTATCAATTTGATACAATGATTCCCACGAATTCATATGATGCACTTCGTCTTTCTTATTATGCAAAAGAGAAAGGGAAGATACGGGAGTTTATGGAGCGTATTTTGAAAGCTCATTTCACGGATTCACTAGATATCGGTGATCACGCAACACTTGCTCAACTTACAAGTGAAATAGGTCTTGATGGCAACGAAGCTTTGGATGTTTTAGCAAATGATAAATATAGCGAGAATATTGCAGCTGATAGAGCCGAGGGATCAAAAATTGGGATTCAGGGCGTTCCCTTTTACGTAGTGAATGATAAATATGTCATCTCAGGAGCACAACCTAGCGAAGTATTTTTAGAAACATTACAACAGGTTTGGAAAGAAGAGTACGCGAATGCTAAGGTTGAAGAGCATAAATTAGAGTCGTCGCTCGATGATTATTGTTCAGATGGAACATGTAAATTTTAATGGATAATCAAAAAAGATAGAAATTACAAAAAAATAATATAGTATCTCAAGGCTCAGGTATTGTTGTTCTAAATCTTGTAGTAGTGCCAACATCATCGGTACTTGTGTTATATGGCTGCATTAAATACTACTTTATAATTAATCGTTTACTTCCAAAAAAATCAAAGGGGTTTAGCGATATGAAAAATACAATTTTTCAAGGCACAATAGAGCATTCAGGATTTGTAGTACCCGATATCGAAGCAGCAGTTGAATTCTTCACTAATATTTTGGGTTTTGAAGTCTTGTTCCGGCCAGGACGGATGCACTTTGAAGACGATAGTTTTAAAAGATACTTTGGGGTTCACGATCATTCAGTTGTAGAAGGGGCGGCATTTTTGCAATACGGCGGTAGAAAGATCGAACTGGTCCAATGGTCGACGCCAGATCAACAGAATGTTCACCTAAAACCGAGTGATATCGGTGTAGCTCATTTAGCTATTACAGTGACCAATATAGAAGAGGCTTTGAAATATTTTGCAGAACAGCCTGATGTTAAAGTTAGAGAGCTGAGCCCTCTTGGATTTTTCTATATCACAACATCATGGGGGATGGAGATTCAAATAATGGAATGACGCTAATATGTATTCTCATTTCCTAGTTTACATAATATATATTCTAGGAAGCTACACATTAAACGAATTTCTCTTGTCTCATAATTAAGTATACTTATCTTATTGAGACAAAATAGAAAAAATCAAAATCTGCCGTTTATTCGCCAGATTTTGATTCATCAAGATATTTAATGATTTTCGCAGGATTTCCGCCAACCACCACGTTTGCTGGAACACTTTTTGTCACAACGGCACCAGATGCAATGACAGCATTGTCGCCAATTGTGACACCTGGATTAATAATAGCACCGCCGCCAATCCATACATGGTTTCCAATGGTGACTGGTTTGCCGAATTCAATGCCCTTTGCACGTTCTATCGGATCAAGCGGGTGTCCAGCCGTATAAATATGTACATTCGGACCTAATAAACAGTGATGTCCAATGGTAATTTTGCAAACGTCTAATAACACTGCATCAAAATTTGCAAAAAAATGCTCACCAATCTCGATATTGTATCCGTAATCGCACTGCAGTCTTCCTTCAAAAACGACATCATTTCCGCAAGCGCCTAATAATTCCTTTAAAATGGATGCTCTTTTTTCTTGCTGATTGGTTTGCTGATATGCGTATGTCAATTGTCTGGCTCTTTCACGATCTGCGATCAGTGTTTGGTCACTAGATACATAATGTTCTCCTTGAATCATTTTTTCCTTTTCACTTTTCATGTTGTTCCTCTCCTCCCTTCTATTTATACCGATGCGATATGATTTCCATCCTACCGCCTCTTTATGTTTATTTTACCTTCTCATCAAAAGAATTGGGAAGGAATGATTTCTTTTGGCTAGAATTAATCATGTTCCTGCAGCAAGTTATTTACGAATCAGCAAGTCTCATTTATAATCGAGTAGATTTGTTCAATAACATATATATATCTTTAAATGCGAGGGATTAGATGGAATTAAAGTGGTATAAAGCAATTATTGTGATCTTTACGATGTCTGGAATCTCCATTTCTACATGGTTTTCACGGACACCGGAAGTTAGAGATTTATTACAAGCAAACACAGGAACAATGGGACTTATTTTACTCGGTTTATCTGTTGGTTCAATTGTTGGGCTTGTTCTTTCAAATGTATTCGTCCGCAAAAAAGGCGGCCGAGTGGCGATTGTGATCAGTGCTTTTTTGATGTTCCTTGGATTCACTACTCTTGCCATTGGTTCAACGCTCTCTTCTATCTTTGTCGTCACTGCCGGTCTTTTTCTTTTTGGCGCAGGCTCTGGCATGTGTAATGTAGCGATGAACTTAGAAGGAACAGAGATTGAATACAGCATCAAGAAAACCATTCTGCCTATATTGCACGCTTCCTTTAGTATTGGGACTTTAATTGGAGCAGGTGCTGGTATTCTTTTTATCCATCTAGGCATCTCTGTATTGATACACCTTCTCGCTATTGCCCTTCTGCTGTTCCTCAGCATATTGATTTGTACACGGTTTATCCCGCATGGGACAGGAAAGGATCAGCATGAGAAGCAGCCCGATACAGTTGAGTCTAGTCAAACGGCATGGCTGAACAAACGAACGATATCTCTTGCGATGATCGCCTTATGTCTTGCGTTTGTCGAAGGCTCGGCCAATGATTGGATTCCACTTGCAATGGTAGATGGCTACCAAGTTTCACATTCCATGAGTACAGTCATCTATGCTTTGTTTTTGTGCGGCATGATTAGTGGTAGACTGATCAGCGGACGTTTGATCGATCGCTTTGGCAGAGTGTTATTGCTAAGAGTTGCGATTTTATCAGCAGCTGCCGGCCTATTCTTAGTCATTTTAAAAATTTCACTTGTTGTATGTATGATATCGATCTTTTTATGGGGACTTGGCGCATCTTTAGGCTTTCCGCTGACCATTTCTGCAGCTGGCGATGATAGCCGGTACGCTGTCAAACGCGTCAGTATTGTGTCCTTATCTGGTTACACAGCTTCCCTTTCCGGCCCTCCTATATTAGGGCTGCTTGCCAATCAAGTAGGACTGCTTCATGCCTTTATCTTTGTTCTATTTGCCATATGTATTGCAGGAATCTTTACTAAAGCTGTAGCAAAACCGCATTCATTACAAGCTCACTAAAAGTGTCTGATCCATGATCATGGCACTTTTTTTAAATTTAAAAAATAAAATTGAAACCTTTCATGAAGTGAAACAGTCCTATAGATGTCCTGATGTTTATCGCTTTTTTAAAGAGGGAAAGTAAAAAAATAAGACTTTTCAAATAACTGAAAACGTGGTAAGATCATGAAAATAACCAGGAAGGGGTGAGAAAAATGAAAAAAAATATGCTATTAAAATTAGGTGTTTTATGCATAGCACTTGCAAGTTTTCATTTGTTCTCAATGCCTCATTCCGTTCAGGTATACCATCATGCAAAGGTGGTTGCCGATCAAGAATCACATGAAATGAAAATCGTTCAGACAATGGGCGATGAAAAGAAACAAAAACATGTGAGCGCAGTATTTGCCGCATTTACAGCACTGCTGATTATTGGCAGTATGACAGCTGGATTTGCACGCATCACTCATACTGATCGATTTGACCGGAAAAAGAAGCATTTACTTGCAGTGTTCTACCAATCTTCTTATTTCCGACTAGCTCGTGTTTAACCCAACCATCTAAATCAAAACAAAAATTGGGAGGTTTTACACGATGTTATTTTTCTTAAGAATTTTCATTCTAGGTCTATTCTCTGTCACTTCACTTTCTCTTTTCGTCTACCAAGGAATTGAAGTAGTGCACGCCATTTCAAGCATGTTTGGCAACCACGAGAGCTAAAAGACCCGTATATAAAAGAAACCCCCTGCCAGTCGCAGGGGGTTTTCGTTTGCTTATTTATTGTCATCTGGCACACGTTCAGGCGTCAGAAGGACATGAGTCACTTCTCCCTGCTCTTCCTCATCTACAATAAATGATCCATTGCTATAACGGTCATTTGCTCTTAGAGTAGAGATTTCAAGCGGAATCGTTGTACCCTTTTCTGTATCTATTTCAAGTGTATCGTGCAGAGATGCAGCGATCACAGCCACAATACGGTGCGGGTTTTTCTTTAATTCTCTCAGCATAAGAACCCCGCGTTTCGCTCTTGATGTTTTATCAAACTCAGAGAGGTTCATTCGCTTTACAGCCCCTCTTTGTGTCGTGAGCACAAGGACATCGTTTTTCGGATCGATGATCTGGCCAGAGACTACCTCGTCCCCTTCCTTCAAATTGATTCCTTTGACGCCGGCCGCTCTCGGTCCAACAACACTTACTTCTTCTTCATCAAACCACAAACCGTAACCATTTTTCGTTGCAATAAACAATTCCTGCTGTCCTGTTGTGACATGAACATCGACGAGTTCATCGTCACCTTTTAGGTTCAAGGCGACAAGCGGTTTCGAATAACGCTGCGCTTTATATTGAAGAAGCTCTGTTTTCTTCACCATTCCGCCTTTCGTAAAGAATAAAAGATATGATGTTTCATCAAATTCTTTTATTGGAATGGCTTTTTGGATTGATTCCTCGCGATCAATCGAAATGATATTCGTAATATGCTGCCCCATGTCTTTCCAGCGTATATCTGGCAGCTGATGAACAGGACAATAAATGTAGCTTCCTTTATTCGTAAACAGCAGAAGAACATCCGTTGTATTCATTTCAAACTGATGAATCAAACGGTCAGTATCCTTCATGCCAAAGTCCTTACCGTTAGAGGCAGCATAGGAGCGCTGGCTTGTTCGCTTGATGTAACCATCCTTCGTGACTGTCACATAAACATCCTCTGATGCGATCATCACTTCAAGGTTAATCTTAATTTCTTCGATTTTTTCCTCAATAACGGATCTTCTCTCATCAGCATATGTCTTTTTGAGCTTTTTCAGGCTGTTTGTAATGACCTTCAGCAGCTTTTTCTCGTTCGCTAAAATGTCTTCAAGCTCTGCTATCCTCACATCTAGCTCTCTTGCTTCCTCTCTTAATTGCGTAATATCTGTATTGGTTAAACGATATAACTGGAGTGAAACAATCGCTTCTGATTGTGCTTCTGTAAAGTCATAATTCGCCATCAAGTTGTTCTTTGCATCACGCTTATCATTAGAGGAGCGGATTGTTGCAATGACTTCATCTAAGATGGAAAGTGCCTTAATTAAACCGTCGACAATATGGTGGCGTTCCTTCGCTTTTCGAAGCTCGTACGCTGAGCGGTTCGTTACCACTTCTTTTTGATGGGCAATATATGCATCTAGTATAGTTGTCAGCGTCATTAAGGTCGGTCTTCGATTATGTATCGCTACCATATTAAAGTTATATGGGATTTGCAGATCTGAGTTTTTATATAAGAAATTCAGCACACCATTTGCATCTGCTTCTTTTTTCAGCTCTACTACGATTCGAAGCCCAGTACGGTCTGTCTCATCTCGGACCTCTGAAATGCCTTCTACTTTTCTTTCAATTCGGAACTCGTCCATCTTTTTGACAAGGTTCGCCTTATTCACTTCGTAAGGAATTTCTGTGATCACGATTTGCTGGCGTCCGCCGCGGATGGTTTCAATCTCCGCTTTGCCTCGAATCATAATCTTTCCTTTTCCTGTTTCATACGCCTTCTTAATACCGTCTACACCTTGAATGATACCGCCTGTTGGGAAATCTGGCCCTTTTATGACCGTCATTAAATCCTCAACCGTACAATGCGGCTGTTCGATTCGTTTAATAACGCCATCAATGACTTCTCCCAAGTGATGCGGAGGGATATCTGTGGCATACCCGGCTGAAATCCCTGTTGATCCGTTTACAAGAAGGTTTGGGAACATCGCTGGTAATACAACGGGCTCTTTACTTGTATCATCAAAGTTTGCGACAAATTCGACCGTTTCCTTGTCTAAGTCCTTTAAAAGCTCTGAAGCAATAGCAGACAGCCTTGCTTCCGTATAACGCATGGCAGCAGGCGGATCTCCATCGATACTCCCGTTATTCCCGTGCATCTCAATCAGTACATTCCGTACTTTCCACTCCTGACTCATTCTTACCATCGCTTCATAAACAGATGAGTCCCCGTGCGGGTGATAGTTACCAATCACGTTACCGACTGTTTTAGCGGCTTTACGGAAGTTTTTATCCTGCGTATTTCCTTCTGCGTACATCGCATATAAAATTCTTCTTTGTACAGGTTTTAGACCATCACGTGCATCCGGGAGCGCACGGTCTTGGATAATATATTTACTATAGCGGCCAAACCGGTCGCCGATTACTTCTTCTAATGGTAAATCATGAAATCGTTCTTGTTGTGCCATGTTTAAACCTCCTCAGCTAGCGACAAGTTTTCATTTTCAAGAATGTTGCTTTCCTCATCAAGTCCAAAGGCGACATTCTTTTCAATCCATTTACGGCGTGGTTCTACTTTGTCACCCATTAGAGTTGTGACGCGGCGTTCCACACGTGCAGCATCATCAATTTTGACCCTGACAAGTGTTCTCGATTCTGGATTCATTGTCGTTTCCCATAGCTGGTCGGCATTCATTTCACCTAACCCTTTGTAGCGCTGAATCGTGTACCCTTTTCCAACTTTCTTCAGTACGTCATCCATTTCTTCATCAGACCATGCGTACTCAATAATCTCTTTTTTTCCTGAGCCTTTGCTAACTTTATATAAAGGCGGGAGTGCAATAAACACTTTGCCATGCTCAATCAGCGGCTTCATATAGCGGTAGAAGAATGTTAAGAGAAGCACTTGAATATGCGCTCCATCCGTATCCGCATCTGTCATGATCACAATTTTGTCATAATTGATGTCTTCTACATTAAAGTCGACTCCAACGCCTCCACCAATTGCATGAATAATGGTGTTGATTTCTTCGTTTTTGAAAATATCAGCAAGCTTTGCTTTTTCTGTATTGATGACCTTTCCGCGCAGCGGCAGCACCGCCTGGAATTTACGGTCGCGCCCCTGTTTTGCTGACCCGCCCGCAGAGTCACCCTCTACTAGATATAGTTCGTTTCTTGCTGGGTTTCTAGATTGAGCAGGTGTTAATTTTCCGCTCAGTGTTGCTTCAGACTTTTTCCGTTTCTTGCCGCTCCTTGCTTCTTCACGGGCTTTTCTAGCAGCCTCTCTTGCCTGCTGCGCTTTAATCGCTTTTTTCACAAGAAGAGTGGCTGTTTCCCGGTTTTCTTCAAGGAAATACGCAAGCTTTTCAGAAATAACAGCATCAACAGCTGAGCGTGCCTCACTTGTCCCAAGCTTTCCTTTTGTCTGTCCTTCAAATTGAAGCAGCTCTTCAGGAATTCTGACAGAAATAATAGCAGACAGTCCCTCACGAATGTCAGTGCCTTCTAAATTTTTGTCTTTTTCCTTTAAAAGGGCCACTTTACGTGCATATTCGTTAAAGGCTCTCGTCATGGCCGTTTTGGCACCAGACTCATGTGTACCGCCATCTTTTGTTCTGACGTTATTAACGAAGGAAAGGATATTTTCCGAATAGCCATCATTAAATTGAAAAGCAAAATCTACTTCAATGGACTGATGCTCTCCTTCAAATGAGACGACTTCACTCAGAACATCTTTTTCTTCATTTAAATAAGCAACAAAGGCTTCAATGCCTGTCTCATAATAAAACGTTTCTTGTACATCATGCCGTTCATCGATCAACTCTATTTTTAACCCTTTTAATAAAAAGGCAGATTCTCTTAAACGCTCTGATAATGTATCGAAATTATAGGTCGTAACACTGAACATGGTAGGGTCAGGCTTAAAATGAATCAGTGTTCCCGTTTTTTTCGATTTTCCGACTTTTTCAAGTGATGTGACTGGTTTACCGCCGTTTTCAAAGCGCTGATGATAAATAAATCCGTCACGTTCAATTGTGACAGTGAGCCATTCTGACAGCGCGTTCACAACAGATGCCCCAACTCCGTGAAGGCCACCACTTGTTTTATATCCGCCTTGACCAAATTTTCCGCCTGCGTGCAGGACCGTTAAAATGATCTCAGGTGTCGGTTTTCCAAGCTTATGCATACCAGTAGGCATTCCACGCCCTTTATCTTGGACGGAAATGCTGTTATCTTTATGTATTTTGACAATGATATGATCTCCATGGCCAGCGAGCACTTCATCAACAGAGTTGTCTACAATCTCATAGACAAGGTGATGAAGACCGCGCGAATCCGTAGATCCAATATACATCCCTGGACGTTTACGGACCGCTTCAAGCCCCTCTAGCACCTGAATAGAATCATCGTTATAATCTACTTGCTGCTTTTTAACCAAATGCTTAATCCCCTTTCACTAACAAACATAACCGGCTAATCATCAAATGATCTCTCTAGATTTTAATGATGATCATGCTGCTCATTACTGTCCACTTTAATAAGCTGCATCATCATCATGCATGTGTCATTCACCAATACATGCTCTTTTGCACAGCTATGAGAATCATTCTACATTCTGCAATCAGAACTAGAAGTCCATTATAAACAAGACTGTTTCATAAGCCAAATGCAATCATATGATGGTTTTAGCAAAACAGAACAAATGTTCTATATTTATCTTATCGCTCTTTTTCTCGATATGCAAGGCCGCCGATATGTCCCTGTCGCCTTATTTTATCGCTTTCTTTCAGAATCGCAAATATATTTCTTCAACAAAAAAGCAAAAATCCTTGAAAAACCAAGGATTTTTGACGATTTAATGAGTTTTTGTCATCGCATGAGCCACCTTGATACATAAATCCATGATGGCGACCTTGCCATTTTCCTCAATCAGCCTTTTCGCTTCTTCGTGATATATGCCTTGCTGCGCCCAAAAAACAGGTGCGTCTATTTCGAGAAACTCTTCTGCCACCTCTGGTAAAAACTCTGAACGTCTGAAAACATTGACGATATCAACAGGCTCTTTTATGTCTTTTAAAGAAGCGACTGCTTTCACACCGAGAGCTTCATCGATCGTTGGATTCACTGGAATGATCTCATACCCGGCATCCTGCATCGCTTTAGACACCATATAAGACGTCCGGTGCGGCTGATCTGATAAACCAACAACAGCAATTCGTTTACTGCTCTTTAATATACGGCCAATTTCTTCTTTCGTAGGATTGTTCATCCAAACACTCCTTTTCCTCTATTTTAGCGAATTTCTGCTTAAAAACAAAGCTGAATCCATCTGCTTTCGATTTTTTCAAAAAAAGTTCCCCATGTTTTTCACAAGATCATGTTAAAATGTAAGACAAGAGGGAGAATATAAAGGAGTTATGCAGATGTTAATTGCTTTGATGTTTATTTTGGCTTATCTTCTCGGCAGTATTCCATCCGGTCTCATTGTCGGGAAAGCTGCAAAGGGAATCGATATCCGTGAACATGGCAGCGGAAACCTAGGTGCGACGAATGCATTTCGTACACTTGGCGTAAAAGCAGGGTCTATTGTGATTACTGCTGATATCCTAAAAGGGACGCTTGCTTCAGCTCTACCGTTTTTCATGCAGCTGGACATCCATCCCTTATTAGCAGGAGTTGCTGCTGTTATCGGTCACAGCTTTCCTGTCTTTGCAAAATTTAAAGGGGGAAAGGCAGTCGCTACATCAGGCGGTGTGCTGCTATTTTATGCCCCATTCCTATTTATCACGATGATCGCTGCTTTTTTCTTATTTTTATACATTAGTAAATATGTTTCACTATCATCTATGCTGACCGGGATCTATACATTCATTTACAGCATATTCACCAAAGACCTTTTCTTAATCATTGTTGTTGCCGTTCTTGCTGGCTTTGTGATCTACAGACACATCGCCAACCTCAAACGAATTCTCAACAAAACTGAACCGAAAATCAAATGGCTCTAGCCGTTTCATCCATTTAAATATGTGGTAAAAGTAAAGAAAAGCTGTTTTTGCATCCTGCATTTTAAAAACAGCATGACTTCAAAAAGGGGCGATCACATTGAAATTAACGATAAAAGAAGATGCACTCAATTGGTACAAGGATGAATTAGATTTAGAAAAAGGTGATCAAGTTCGCTTTTTTGTGAGATATGGCGGGTGCAGTAATGTACAAAAAGGCTTTTCTCTAGGCGTCGCAAAAGATGAACCTCAAAATGCCGGCGCAACCGCTGAAATAGAAGGTATTACTTTCTTTATTGAGGAAAGTGATATTTGGTACTTTGACAACCATGATCTGCATATTGATTATAACGAGTCCGTGAAAGAACCAGAATTTCATTATGAATAAACAAAAAAGATACCTCATCCCTCGGGTATCTTTTTTGTTTTACACTTCAATATACAGCCCAAACTCCTGAATGTTCCCTAAAGATCGTTCCTTTTGCAGAATTCTTTTTTGCGGCTCACCGATCAAGTCAAAATGAGGAAACCCTTCGCGGTCATGAATCCATTCTTTTTTTAGTCCATGTCTTTCTCCCCACTCAACTAACCGCTTCATATCCTGACAGGCTGCTTTTGTGACAGTATTGGCATTTGGAAAACGGTCATCAAGCCAGTAGTGTGTTAAAAAAGCAACTTTTCCTTGCTGGACAGCTGATTTCCAAGCGTTTAAATCGCTTCGTTTAATACCAAAAGCCATAAATTAAACCTGCTTCTTCTTCGACTGTTCATATACTTTATGCCAGGCAGGAAAGGCTTTTCTAAATTGAATAGGTCTAAAGGTGTCTTTATCCACACATATATGTGAGGTTGTCCCTGTAATCGCTGTTTGTCCATCAGGTTTTTGAATTTCATAGCCATACACCGTTTTGACACCATTATATTCTTCAATCCATGTATGAACGGTTGCTGTTTCACCGTACAGCAATGGTTTTTTATATTGAACCTGCAAGTCTATCACAGGTGCAAGAGCGCCGTCTGCTTCTAGCTGTGCATAGGAAAACCCTAATTCTTTAATCAATGCTGTTCTGCCGACTTCCATCCAAATTAAATAATTGGCATGATACACGATGCCCATTTGATCTGTTTCTGCATAACGGACTTCTATTTCTTTTTTGGATACATACACGTTTTCATCGCTCTCCTATCAAAACCTAAGGTCTGTCTCTGCCATTTTACCACATTCCAAATGGTTCTTCTAAAAAGAGGCAATAAAATAAACCAGGAATCCCTGGTTTATTCGGTATAGCCATTCTTTCTTGCCGCTTCTTCGTCCTTGATCTCAGAACGCATCGCGTCAATACTCATTTTGCGGTTTTCGTTTTTTTGTTTGATCATTTGCTTTTCTGTCTCTGTTGAAACGGACATCGCTGCTTCAGATTCATCAATATTGTCAAGAGTGTTCTCGATCATATCTTGCAGCTTTTCAACATTATCAGAACGATCATCTGGATTGGATTGATAGGACTTGTCATTCATCATGATTCCCTCCTTATTCGCCCTTCGTCTGTATCACATCAGGCTGTTCATTTGATTTATTATGCATCTTTTTACCTTTATTCCGTTTGTATGCTACAGGTTTTGTCCCTAAATGGTCTGGTGTAAACTGCGCTTGTTTATCATGCTCTCTACCCATTATCATCCCTCCCTCTTCTTTAGGATGAACGAAAACGGATAATTCATAACTTATTTCTGTCTAAATCGCTCTTCCAACTTTTCTTCAAGCTGGTTTAAAAATTCCTCATTGCTTAATAATTCTTTTTTATTTTCAAGCACAAGCTCTTCAAATGTGCGTCGTTTTCTTCTTCTCATTCCACTCACCTCCATATATGTATGATTACATTTTCGCCAAAACATTTAGAAAATAAGCAAAAGAGCTGAATCATTATAGATCCAGCTCTTTTTCAATTTCTTTTTTTGTCAGCATTTGATGCTTCACAGACATGATGCGTCCTTTTTCGTCTAATATGTATGTCGTTGGGTATGAGAGCACCTGATATCTTGCTTGAATGCCTTTTTGGTCCAATAAAACAGGAAAGCTCACCTTTAATTCTTTTGTGAATGCTGCCACATGATCCACACTCTTTTCAGTGGTCGTTAAATTCACCGCTAGTACTTCAACTTGGTCATTTTCGCTCCTAATCGCGTCTAAATCCGGCATTTCCGTCCTGCACGGCTTACACCATGTCGCCCAAAAATTGACGAGCACCTTTTTCCCTCGGTAATCAGATAACGAGGCGGTTTTGCCGTCAAGGGTTTTCAGTTCAAAATCAGGGGCCTGATCGCCTTTTTCAAGACCGATTGCGGGCTCTTTTGGCCCAAATAAATTCCACGCAAGTAAACCAATCAACACAAGTAAAACAGCGCTTGCCATTCCTTTTTTCCACATGATTGATCCTCCACTATTTTAAAAAAGAAGAGAAAGCTGTTGGATCGCCTTCTCTTCTTTGCTGTATTAGTTGCTTGCCAATTTTTCGCGAAGTACCATTTGAAGGATACCGCCATGACGATAGTAGTCAATTTCGACTTCACTGTCAAAGCGAACCACCACTTCAAACGTTTTCTCGTTTCCATCTGTGTCAATTGCTTTCACAGTGACGAGATCACGTGGACGAACTGTTTCGTCAACATGAACTTCAAATGTTTCTGTTCCTGTTAGACCATGAGTTTCTGCACTTTCTCCGTCTTTAAACTGCAAAGGAAGTACGCCCATGAAGACAAGGTTACTTCTGTGGATACGCTCAAAGCTTTCAGCTAGAACAAATTTAATTCCAAGAAGGTTTGTTCCTTTTGCTGCCCAGTCACGTGAAGAACCCATTCCGTAGTCTTTACCTGCTAAAATCGCAAGACCTGTTCCATCCTCTTTATAACGCATGCATGCATCATAAATCGATGTCACTTCACCAGTTGGCCAGTAAGTTGTATAACCGCCTTCTGTTCCTGGTGCAATTTGGTTCTTAATACGGATGTTTGCAAAAGTCCCTCTCATCATGACATGGTGGTTACCACGGCGGGATCCATATGAGTTAAAGTCTCTAGGCGATACGCCTCTTTCTTGCAAGTATTTGCCCGCCGGTGTGTCCTTACCAATCGCTCCAGCAGGAGAAATATGGTCAGTTGTGACAGAGTCACCGAACTTCGCAACGACGCGCAAGCCTTTAAGCGGTTCAACTTTACCAGGTTCAACTGATAAGTTTTCAAAGAATGGCGGGTTATCAATGTATGTGGAATTTTCATCCCATTTGTACAATGCATCATCCGTCGTTTTAATTTCATTCCATCGTTCATTGTTGTCAAAAACAGTTTCATACTCTGAACGGAATAGCTCAGGTGTGACAGTGCTTTTAACGACGCTGTTGATTTCGTCCATTGATGGCCAAATGTCATTGAAATAAACGTTCTCGCCATTTTTATCGACACCGATAGGATCTTTTGTTAAATCAATATTCACCGTACCAGCAAGTGCATAAGCCACAACTAATGGTGGAGATGCAAGGTAGTTCCCTTTCACGAGCGGATGGATACGACCTTCAAAGTTACGGTTACCTGATAAAACAGAAGTGATCAGCAGATCATTTTCAGAAACTGCATCTTCAATTTCTTTCTCAAGCGGTCCTGAGTTTCCGATACATGTTGTACAGCCATATCCAACAATGTTAAATCCGAGGTCTCTTAAATATGGAAGAAGTCCCGAATTCACAAGGTAGCCTGTTACAACTTTAGAACCCGGTGCTAGTGACGTTTTGACGTAGTTTGGCACTTTCATACCGAGCTCACTTGCTTTCTTCGCAACAAGACCTGCTCCGATTAACACGTATGGATTCGATGTATTTGTACAGCTCGTAATCGCTGCAATGGCAATCGCACCTGTCTTCATCACAGCTTTTTCACCGTTTGCAAGATCAAATTCGATTTGTTTATCAAGCTCTGATTTATCTAAGCCAAAACCTTGGTTACCAGCTGGGCTTTCGATGTGTTGATGGAACGTTTCTTTCATTTGAGAAAGTGGAATCAAATCTTGTGGACGTTTTGGTCCAGATAAGTTTGACTCAATTTTAGAAAGATCAATTTCCACAACATCAGTAAAAATTGGCTCTTCTGCATCTGGCGTATAGAATAAGCCATTTGCGCGAGAATATTCTTCAACGATATTAATTTGCTCTTCATCACGTCCAGTAAGGCGAAGGTAAGCAAGGGCTTCTTCATCTACTGGGAAGAATCCGCAAGTAGCACCGTATTCTGGCGCCATGTTCGCAATCGTTGCACGATCTGCTAATGGCAATTGTGCAACACCAGGTCCGAAGAACTCAACGAACTTGTTCACTACGCCTTTTTCACGAAGGACTTGTGTGACTTTTAATGCAAGGTCAGTTGCAGTTGTTCCGTTTGGAAGCTCTCCAACTAATTTAGCACCAATCACTTCTGGTACTGGGAAGTATGAAGGCTGACCAAGCATACCAGCTTCCGCTTCGATACCGCCAACGCCCCATCCAAGTACACCGATACCGTTAATCATCGTTGTATGAGAGTCAGTTCCAACTAATGTATCTGGGTAAGTGATGATCTCGCCATCTTCTTCAATCGCATGAACAACACTTGCAAGATACTCTAAGTTCACTTGGTGAACAATTCCTGTTGCAGGCGGAACAGCTTGGTAGTTATTAAACGCTTTCTTTGCCCAGCTAAGGAAGTTATAACGCTCTGCGTTACGTTCGAATTCTAAGTCCATGTTAATGTTTAATGCATCTTCAGTTCCAGCTTTATCAACTTGTACTGAGTGGTCAATCACAAGGTCAACTGGAATTTCAGGGTTGATTTTATCCGGATCCCCGCCTACATCTGCCATTGCTTTTCTTAAAGAAGCAAGGTCAACGACTGCTGGTACACCCGTGAAGTCTTGTAAAATAACTCGAGAAGGTTTAAATGGAACATCAATTTCTTTTACCTCGGCAGTTCCCCATTTTGCCAAGTTTTCAACGTGTTCCTTCTTGATCACTCTACCGTCTACTTGCCGAAGCACTGATTCTAAAAGTACCTTAATGGAATAAGGCAGCTTAGAAACATTTCCAATTCCTTGTTTCTCTAGTGCTTCTAACGAATAATAGTGATACGTTTTCCCATTTGTCGAAAACGTTTTTCTAGATTGAAAAGCGTCTTGTTTAGCGACTTGCTGCTGTTTCGACATGTCCAAAATCCCCCTTTTGATGATCAAGATCAATTTCAATTCTCAGAAAAATCGTCGTATTTCACCACAATTTTCTCACAATTTCATCTTAAAACAAATTCATACATAAGTAAATAACAATGCTTTTATTAAATTCAATAAGTTTAACTTATCATTAGGAAATGATTACTCTTCATAAACGAAGCGGGGCGGGCTCATACTACAAATGAGGTGATAAAACATGACAAAACGCAAAGCGAATCATGTCATTAATGGCATGAACGCAGCCAAAAGCCAGGGTAATGGCGCAGGCTATACGGAAGATGATCAGCTCGTTTTAACAGAAGAACAAAGGCAAAACAATAAAAAACGTAAAAAGAATCAATAAGAAGGAGCCAAACATCATGACGAATAAAAACACAGGGAAAGACATCCGTCAAAACTCTCCTAAGGAGCATCAAGGCGGTCAGCCTGAGCCGTTATCAGGCAGTAAAAAAGTGAAAAACCGCAACCATACAAGACAAAAGCACAATTCTCATCATGATATGTAATGATCCCCCTCTCATCCCGTGACCACACGGGATGTTTTAGGTCTTTCACACATTTCTATTTTCATCATATGATTTATTATGAGATGTGATGGAGGAGTGTTTATGGAGAATGAAAAGCAATCGAATTCCTCTGATTTTATTGAAATAGATGATTGGCTCAATGTTTTAATGGATGATCCATTTGCCTGGTATGATGAACACCTCCCAATTGATCTTTATGAAACAAGCCGTGATTATATTATCGAAATCGATGTCTCCACCTTATCGATCACTGATGTAAAGCTGACCTTCGCTGGACATGAGCTAACGTTGACTTACACAGTACAACATGCAAATGGTGAAGGCGAACAGCCAATTGAAAAAAGCGTGATGCTCCCTTTTTATTTAAACGACAAAGACATTGAAACAGATTATGAAAACCGAGTCATATCGATCAAAATTAAAAAATGTTCCGACCATCCAAACGGTGCATTTTCCTTTCAAATCCCGCACTTCAAACATTAAGAGCCCACCTTTATATAGGTGGGCTCTCTTCCCGTTCGTTTCAAGTCAATACCTTTTGCGAACCACCATGGCCAAATAGTAGAGTCGCTATATGATAATGTATTCTTTTTCTATTAATTGGTTTGGGTCATTCTAGTAAATGGGCGGCTATCAATGAAAAAGGGCATTTATAGAGATCATAGACATACATTTTTGTTATTTTCTTCTATCCTCTCTTCATGTAATATAAAATAGAGAGATAAGGGGTATAAGGAGTGAGAACATGTTAAGCGGCTGGTTTTTGTGGTTCATTTTATTTTGGGGTACAGTGATGATCGGATTACTCGCAATCGGTGGCTTTTTTATGTTTCGCAAGTTTTTAAAACGATTGCCAAAGGAAGATGGGAAATCAGAGCTTGATTGGCAGGATGAATATATTCAAAAGAGCCTTCACCTATGGCGGGATGAGGACAAACAGCTGTTAAATGAACTCGTATTACCTGTTCCAGAGCTGTTTAGAGATGTTGCCAAAGAAAAAATTGCAGGTAAAATCGGTGAGCTGGCATTAAAAGAACAGGCTGCCAGCATTAATTTAGACTTAATCATTCGCGGCTACATTATGGCCACACCAAAGCGGGATCATAAGTTTTTACTGAAGCGCCTTCAAGAAAAAAACATTGATCACTCGCCATATGAATCGTTATTAAAATAACCTCCTTTTATAAAGGAGGTTTCAGCGTTTAGACAAACCCTCGCATTCTTTGTCAGTCCTGCGCGCTGGTGCTCACGAATGTTAAATTCGCTCCGCGCCAGTGCTCGTCCTTCCTAGACTTCAAAGGTTTTCAATAACGCTGAATAGAAGACAAAGGGCTAAAATAAAAGATCATTTTAGCCCTTTGTCAACAATATGTAACCTCCTTTATTAAAAGGAGGTTTAATTCATTTGAATCTGCTGCGGATCTAATTGTTTAGACAGCTTTCTAAACGATAAATACATGGCAACCCGCCAAGGCACGATCATGCCAAAGGCAAGAATCCAAAACATCCCGCTTAATGAACCATAATCAATAGAAGAACTCAAGATGGTCTTCATCCCGATACGAAGGACAAGAAGTCCAATGAGAATGAACACAAATGCTTTTGACCGTTTTAAGTAGATGTCATTACCTCTAATTTCAAACTTCGATGTTTTGATTAAAAATATGGAGAAAAACATCCCCACTGTGATCGCTTCTAGAAATTCAGCTCCAGTTACCCGAAACATAGGAACAAAAAACATCAATGCACCAGTGCTCATGAAAATAGGAGGTAAGATAATTTTTTTCGCAGTTGCAGGTTTTGCAGATGACTTAATGCGAATAAACATGACGGCCACCGCCATACATACCGCAATTATAGAAGAGATCAAGATCATCATATCAAATCATTCCTTTATTCTTTAAGGTCAGCCTATGTATAATATACTCCAATTGACGAAAAAAAACCATTCGCCGCGACTGTAGAAAACGATTTCAAAAGCCTGTAAAGCCGCCAAACAATGATGAGAACATGATGATAATCCATGTCAGAAGATCAAAGAACAGCAAAATCCCTACCACAATCATAATGATTCCGCCAATTCGCATGATGAGCTGCTGACGTTTTCTGATCCACGCCATTTTCGTAATGAAAAAGGAGAGAATAAAAAACGGGACGGCAAATCCAAAAACATACGCAATCATATACATAACCGCCGACTCAGGATGGTTACTCGCCAGTGTGATAACAGCGGATAAAATAGGTCCAGTACAAGGTGTCCATCCAGCGGCAAAGCCCATACCGATGAGAATGGATCCAAAAAAACCAGCAGGACGATTTTTGAACTGGATTCTCTTTTCGCCCATGAGAAAAGAGGGCTTGAATACACCAAGAGTCATAAAACCAAAGAAAATAATGAGGATGGCTCCAATTTGACGAATCGCTTGATGATAATCATTAAAAAACTTCCCGACAAACGATGTCCCAAAGCCAATCGCAATAAATATAATAGAGAACCCAACTAAAAAGAATAAAGTATGAAGCAGACTTCTTCTTCTCAGCATCACCTTCTCGGATTTCACTTCATCTATACTAACGCCCGTAATATACGATAAAAATGCTGGATAAAGCGGCAGACAGCACGGTGAAATAAAAGAAAGAAATCCTGCTCCAAATGCTAAAAAGTAATTCAAATCTGTCAAAAGAACACCCCCTTCTTACAATATACAATAAGAGATGACAAAATCATTTCATTTTTTTTACATCACCTCAATAAAGATGGTCTATTCTCTTAAAACCTTATATAATTTAATTTGACATCAAGATAATGAATCCTTTAAATTTGAAAATAAACCTTAAAATGGATATAATAGAATCGATTCTTTTTATCAAGATTTGCATGAAAGGAACATGACTTTGGTAAAAACATCATTATTAACTCAAATCGAAGAAAAAAGAGAAGAGCTGATGAAAGTTGTCTTGCATAATGGGATGACATCAACAGTGACCATCGAACATAGCCAGCAGCTAGATCATCTCCTCTTACAATATCAACGACACTTACACTCAAACTCAGCCAACTAATCATACTTCATGATATCAAACATGCCGCACCATTTTTAGAACAGTTGATATGTGTGACCATAAACGAAACAAAAACCTCTAACATAGGGGTTTTTTGTTTTTTACATACTCTTGACGCCATAATAAAAACCACCTTCCCTGCTTCATTCATGCAAGTACAGTGGTTTTAAGCGTCTGATGAAGGTGAATTGAATAAAGAAAGGACAATGCTTGTCCATTCTTTAAAACCATGTTCCATCTATGATCATAATATCGTACGTATTATTTCGCTTGGTTGTTCATGGCTTTCATCATTTGATTGATTTTCTTCTGGGACGGTTTCATGCCCATTTGCATCATCATCATTCGAAGCATTTGTTCATTAATCGGTGGATTCTTTTTCAAATAGCTCATCATATACTTACGAGCAATAAAGAATCCGAGTGCAACTCCTGCAAGCAGTGCAACAACGCCTACAAGGATGACAACCCATAAATCCATAATTCTTCCTCCTTCATGTTGTCTCGTATAAAGTGTACTAAACAAAAGGCTATTATACAACATTTCACGTTCAATTTTATTTTTTTAAACAAAATTCCTCACTTTTACTGGATTGAGCCATCCGTGTTTCTTTGAACTAAAGTCCATCGCAAGAAAACAAGGGCTGATTTTTCTCAGCACTTCAAAAAACACCGCTTCTGCCTCATAACTGCCAGTGGCAGACATTTGAATATACCGGTCTTTAATAATAAATGCTGCAGTTCCTTTTCCATCTGGTAAGGAAGCGCTGTAAATCGAGCCTATTTGTGTATAGTGAATGTTCGTTAAGTTATTCATTAGACGCTGGTGCATATGAAAAGCAGGGATTCGTTTCGTCACATAATCCACTTGCTTCACAAGCATTACAAGTTCATCGTCAGTGCGGTTCGTCCAATGTAACGACTCAAACAAATGAAACAAAATCGATTCTCTGCCAAAATAGTGATGCGCAAATTCATCCTCAATCCAATAAATATAATAATGACGTTCCATGTCTATCCCTTCCTTTCACATTTCGTCAATCTCGTTTATTGCTTGTATTATACAAAAATGTGAAAGAAAGAATTGTCTATATATGAAGCAAGAAGAAACTAGTTTTGTCAAAAAAACAAGAAAAAAGATAAAAGTTTGCAGAGCGGATGAAAATGCTCTGCAAACAGATAGCAAAAAAGCATGATGCTTGGAGTTCGTTTATTTATTCAGCTTCGCTTTCACACGGCTGACTACATTGCTGACAGTAAAGCCGTATTTCTCGATAATGGTTTCTCCTGGTGCAGAAGCGCCAAATTTATCAATTGCAATCACGTCACCATCAAGCCCCGTGTAACGCTCCCAGCCAAGTGAAGCACCCATTTCAATTGCAATACGTGCACGTACTGCTTTAGGAAGAACGGATTCTTTGTATTCGTCTGACTGCTGATCGAAGCGATCCCATGCAGGAAGGCTGACAACAGACGCGCGGATACCTTCTTTTTCAAGTGCCTTTTGTGCTTCAATGGCTAAACCAACCTCAGATCCTGAAGCGAGTAGAAGTGCTTCCGGCTGTGCATCAGCTGCTTCAACCACAACGTATCCACCTTTTTCTACTCCCTCATATGCCTTCTCTGGTGCCTGGTCAATTGTTGGAAGGTTTTGACGAGTAAGAACTAGTGCTGTCGGTTTATCCGTTGAAGATACAGCTAGTTTCCACGCTGCAGCTGTTTCATTTCCATCTGCTGGGCGGATAACGGAAAGATTAGGCATCGCACGCAGTGAAGCAAGCTGTTCAACCGGTTCATGCGTTGGACCATCTTCACCAACAGCGATACTATCATGAGTAAAGACGTAAGTGACTGGAAGTCCCATTAAGGCAGCAAGACGAATCGCTGGTCTTAAGTAATCTGAGAAAACAAAGAACGTTCCGCCGAATACACGAAGACCGCCGTGAAGTGCCATACCATTGAGCGCTGCACCCATTGCAAATTCTCTGACCCCGAACCAAATGTTTTTGCCGGCATAATTATTTTTCCCGAAATCATCTGTGTTTTTAATCGTTGTTTTATTTGATCCAGCAAGGTCAGCAGACCCGCCAATAAAGAAAGGTACTTGCTTTGCAATGCCATTTAACACTTCACCTGAAGATGCGCGGGAAGCAAGGCTTGAACCTGCTTCATAAACAGGAATTTCTTGATCCCAATTCTCAGGAAGCTTTCCTTCAATCGCAAGCTTCAGCTGTGCTGCCAGCTCTGGATATTCTTTTTCGTATTGCGCAAACAATTCATTCCACGCTGCTTCTTTTTTCTGTCCAGCGTCTTTGACAGCTTCTTTGAAATGATCGTACACTTCAGAAGGTACATGGAAATCTTCTTCAAACGTCCAAGAGTAAGCTTCCTTCGTCAGCTTTGCTTCCTCGCTGCCAAGCGGTGCACCATGCACACCAGACGTTCCCGCACGGTTTGGAGATCCGAAACCGATCGTTGTTTTCACTTCGATTAATGTAGGTCTGTCTGTGCTTTGCTTCGCCTTTTCAATAGCAGCTGTTACTTCTTCGATGTTGTTGCCGTCTTTCACGTAAAGAACTTCCCAGTTCATCGCTTCAAAACGATTCTTCACATTTTCAGAGAATGAACGATCTAAATCGCCATCTAAAGAAATGTCATTTGAATCGTAAAGAACGATTAAACGGCCTAAGCCTAAATGACCAGCAAGTGAAGCTGCTTCAGAGGAAATTCCCTCCATTAAGTCTCCATCTCCACAAATGCTGTATGTATAGTGGTCTACAACATGAAAGTTGTCTTTGTTATACGTTTCCGCAAGATGTCTTTCTGCAAGTGCCATTCCTACTGCCATAGCAATTCCCTGGCCTAAAGGACCCGTTGTCGCGTCTACGCCTTCTGTGTGTCCAAATTCAGGATGTCCAGGTGTTTTGCTTCCCCATTGGCGGAATTGTTTTAAATCTTCAATGCTCAGATTGTATCCGCTTAAATGAAGCATGCTGTATAGAAGCATAGAACCATGGCCCGCAGATAAAACAAAGCGGTCTCTGTTAAACCAATTTGGATTTTGCGGACTTACGTTTAAGTGATTCGTCCATAAAGCGTATGCCATTGGTGCAGCACCCATCGGCATTCCTGGGTGACCGGAATTCGCTTTTTCAATTGCGTCTATGGAGAGAGTACGTATTGTTGCAATAGATTTCAATTCAATCGTTTCCATATAAATCCCCTTCCGTATCTTGTGTACACCATTATCATAAATCTACTGTCCTTTTTTCACAACTATTTCACGCTGAAAAAGAAGGATTTTGTCACATTTAGTTTATCGATCACCTAAAAAGTTATGCAAATATGAAAAAAGACGAGAATATTCTTCCCATCTTTTCAAAATTCAAGAAATCACAGCCTTAATGAAGGTTCTGATCTTTTTCTCTTTTTAATTTTTCTGGTGTGACATCGTTTCCTTCAGGGTCAACGATTTTGACAGTTTTAAGTGTATTTTTCATAGAAGAACGAAAAGCTTTTAAATACTCTTCTCTCAACTGCTTTTGTTCTGTTTTTTCAGCGTCTGATAAACCGGTTTCTTTCGACTTTTTTGAAAGCTCATTTATTCTTGCAAGCTGTTCTTTAGAAATCATGACAAACTCCTTTAAAGCATTTTCTCTACATACTACTAAATATCAATCATTTTGACAACAAATCACGCTTTAGGTGGTAAGGCCTTTTTCATATTCTTGATACCTTCTATGCACTGTTGCTTTTGAAATGTCAAAACCTAATGCCTGAAGAGTTGCGGCAATTTCGGCGAACGTCATGTTATTTTTTCTTAATCGAACAATTTCTGAAATAGGCACTTCAATACGCTCACGGCCAGGTGCATGGTCCTGCTGCCTTAAATTTAGTTCAGGCTGATATCCGCGCTCAACAGCCCTTTTCATCCCCCGCTTGATTTTCAGGTTATGAATTTTCCGTTGGTACTCTTCGACGACTCCTACAATCTCGATGACCATTTCATCTGCTTCTGAAAGCTCAAGCTCTCCTCTATGAAACACGCTGTATACCTTTACGTTCTCTTTAAATAGACAATGAAGAAGCGCAATTTTAGCTTGTCCTCTTCCAAGACGTGTTTCATCTTGGATAAGAACGGCATCGATCGACTCTTCCTTCAGTGCAGCAAGCATTTCAAACACGCCATCACGATCTAGCTCATATCCACTTGCTTTTTCTTTGATGACTTTGACCACATTCATCTTGTGCATGGCAGCTAAAGCCAGCAGTTCTTCTTCTTGTCTTTTCAGCGAGGTTTCCTGCTCTTCTTTCACAGTGCTTACTCTCGCATAAATGATTGCGTTCATGTCTTCAATCGACCTTTCTACTGTACTGTTGCAAGCTGATATACGACTGGATGCTCTTTTTTCACGGGTATGACAAGAATGTCTCCAGGCTGGATTTCTGTTGAAGCAAGATCATTGTGTTCTGTTACCCAGTCAATAAATGCATTTTTGTCGATTGATTTGCTGTCATTTACTTGATCAGCTAATCCCCAAAGAGTATCTCCTGATTGAACCTCTATTTTAACATATTGATTTGAATCATTATGGCTTGTGACTGCAATAAGTGAGAGAAATATGCCAACGATGAATGAGAATACCCCAATAAAAATAATAGATTCTTTTAACCTCATAATGTCATCTCTCCTAATAGAATGTGTGTTCGCTCTTTCTGTCTCTCATTATAAATACGAACAAACGTTTCTGTCAAACGTTTTTTCGAACCTATGTTTGTACTGTTAGGAAAAACATGCTATAATTTCTTTAAAATTGACGTTTTGAGGTGCAAAAGATGACGAAGCTATCAAAAAGACAACTCGATATCCTGAAATTCATCAAAGATGAAGTAAAAAGCAAGGGTTATCCCCCATCCGTCCGTGAAATTGGAGAAGCTGTCGGTCTAGCATCCAGTTCAACGGTCCATGGACATTTAGCTAGACTGGAAACAAAGGGCTTAATAAGAAGAGACCCGACAAAACCTAGAGCGATCGAAGTACTAGATGAAGAGGAAATGAATATTCCAAAGAGTGCTGTAATGAACGTTCCAGTCATCGGAAAAGTAACCGCCGGCCTTCCTATCACAGCTGTTGAGAATGTAGAAGAATACTTCCCTCTACCAGAGACTTTTGCAGCACCAGACGAACAAGTGTTTATGCTTGAAATTATGGGAGAAAGTATGATTGATGCAGGTATTTTGGACAAGGACTATGTCATTGTGCGTCAGCAAAGCACCGCTAACAATGGAGATATTGTGGTCGCCATGACAGAGGAAGATGAAGCGACAGTGAAACGTTTCTATAAAGAAAATACACACTTTAGATTACAGCCAGAGAATCCATCTATGGAACCGATTATTTTACAGAATGTGAGTATACTAGGTAAAGTGATTGGCGTATTTCGAAATATTCATTAAAAAAAGCCGGTATTTCATCAGCTGCTGATGAGAACCGGCTTTTTCTTATGCACAGGAATATGCAAGAATACTTGAACTTGGGAAGGAGCCAAAAGTAAAGTTCGGCCATATAAAGCCAGTTGTTCTGCCAAATGGCTGTGAGGAAAGGACAAACATTAAAAATACTTGACCGTTTCTCAAAAGCACAATCGTCCATCTTCTATTACAGCCCGCTGCAAAATGAACAGCTTGATGGCCTCCTGCACTTTGCGCAGATATAAGCGACTGCATACTTTGAGGCTGAGAGAGTGCTTGCTGATACTGCGAAATGATATGCTGCGGCGGAGCTGGCGGTGCCGATTGCCCGCCTGACCCTTGACCTGGCCAAGTACCTCCTCCAATCGGAAACCCAGGAAAACCTCCAATTTGAGGAATAGAAATCGATGGCAATCCCTGCATCTGCCTATCATATGAGTAACCATTCCACATATCTTCATACGGTTGATACATACGAAACACCACTTTCTTTAGACTTTCATCACGACAGTATATGTCATAAATAAAAAAGAGTGTTAAACGTCTAAATAGAAATTTTTCCAAAAGACGTTTCGTTCTTCTTTAGAACGGTTAAATAATGATTAAGAAGAAAAATAAAAAAAATGAAAACTTTTTGTCTCCCTCAAACGTTATATAATTAGAAACAAAAGAAATAAAAAACATTTAGATTTAATACTTGTAATATCACTGTAATTATTGTAACATTTGTAACATAAGAAGTTTTCATTGAGAAAAGGAGGCAATCGCCTTGAAAAAATTATTTGTTTTATTAACTGCTATTATGCTTATGATCTCATTACAAACAACAACATTGGCCGCTTCCAAGAAATCAGCCGCTTTGACAAATAAAGAAGCGTTACATATTGCCCTTGATGCAAGAGAACATTTTTGGAGTGCAATGTCAGGCTACAAAATTAAAGACCATTCTAATGTCAAATTAAAATCATTTACCTATAAAGATATGACGTACAACTATCTTTCTAAAACATTTGATACAAAGAAAAAATTAAACAGCTACCTATCTCAAGTTTTCACTCCAGATGCCATCAAACATGGTTTAAAAGATTATCAGTTCATTGTTCATAAAGGCAAAATGGCTGTTCCAGTCGGTGATGGAGACAACATGCTCAATTGGGAAAAAGCCACACCTAAACTTGTTTCTAAAAAACAAACGGTCCGCACATATGAATTTACTGTCCCAACACTTGATGGACGCAAAGTAAAACGAACTGTTACGTACGAAAAAGTACAAAAAAATTGGAAAGTCACACAAATTGACGCTGTCATCTAAATAAAAAACCAGGCCTTTCATCGGCCTGGTTTTTATATTGAAGAAAATTCAGTCATTCGGTCCAGCGCGTGAGCAAGTGATGATGCCGTGCGAAATTCATTAAAAGGAAGCCCAAGCTGCACTGCTGTTTGGGCAATTTCTGGTCTAATCCCTGAAATGGTCGTCTCTACTCCAATTAACCGAAGTGACGTGACAAGATCAAAGATTTGATGAGCCACCATTGTATCAATCATGACGACACCCGATAGATCAATACATAAATGCTGAACACCTTTTTGCGAGCACTGATTTAGCGTATTTTCTAAAATAATCTTGGCTCTCGCTGTGTCAATGTCACCTACTAATGGCAATAACGCAATCTGGCTTTTTAGGACAATTACCGGCGAGCTCAATTCATAAATCATATCTCTTTGAGCCACGAGTTTTTCGGTTGTATTTTTCACATATTGCTGGATAAACACATGGATTGAAATATTAAACGCTTCGGAAATTAAATCATACCAATAAAAGATGCGCTCAATATCAATTTCATCTTGACGCTGTTTGATAAATTCTTTTAAGTAATGCAGAACCACTCTTTGATTGGACATGTATTCTCTCACGACATAATCTAATGGTGTATTTAAATGCTTTGGGTCACTGGCTAAATCCTCAGACCATTTTTTAAATTCAGTATGTAAATACGTCTTATCTTCAATAATAGCTCGTATAAAATGCTGGTAATAATCTTGATTCTGCCGTTTTAGCTCAGCTATGATGCTGGAATCTGTTGAACGATATATGGATTCTGGATCATCGTCCTCAATTGATTCATACCATGTTTCAGTCAGCTTCTCTGCATGCTGCATAAAAAAATCGTATAATGCACGGTTCTTATCCATAAGCAAATGTCCCTTCACATTTTCTTCTTGTCAGTCTTTGTACCTTATAGATTGATTGTACCACTGAATCTTTTGACCCTGCTAGCTCGAATAGGCTCTGATGATAAACAAAAGAGCTCCCCACTCAAGGGAGACTCTTTCCGATTTATTTCACAATGAATAATATTCTTTTCCCATCAGGAAACCCGCTGATTTGATGCCCGACCCATGAGCCTGCCCCCCTATTATCAGATGGACTGACATATTGAACTCTTGCGCCTTTTCCTCCCTCAAGACAAACCGCCATTGGCCATTCATCCCGGTCAAAGCCAGGTTTTGTCGGAATTCCTTTTAATGATTCTTGCCTGCGGGCATCTGCTCCATTTCGGTCAATGGTACACACATCTGAATGCCCTTTTCGAATGGCTTCTTGAATATGACTGCCTGTTTCAGGGTACCTTTCCTTTGGAAATTGAACGACATGATCATATCGATCAGCCCCTTTTGCTGCCTGCTTCTCTCCAAATCCGCCAAACAACGTGCCCATCCATATCACAAAACATAAGGCGACAGCAGCGATCCAGCCTCTTTTCATCTTCAAAAGCGTGTGACCTCCTCATCCATCTTCAGCATCATCTTGACTTAAAGGAAATGTGTCATTTTAATGTATGAGTGGTGCGCAGATGACATGAGAAAAAAATGATGAGGCTCTCAATCTCAAATCTCTCAGGTTAGAAATATGAATCCTATCAAATCGATTCATACAAAAAAGCTTGTCCCCTATGAAGGAAACAAGCTCTATTTTTTATTGCGCTTTCGCATAGTTTATAAACTCAACAAAGGCAGCTGTCGCTTTCGGCCCGCCATTTATCGTTCCGTTTGAATACCCAGCGTTATGAACTCCAACGATTTGCTGGTTCTGATCCAGCATGGCAGAACCTGAATTTCCGCTGAATGTATCAATCGTATAGTATGCTAGATTCGTATCTTCTCTCGTCACAGGACCCGACATCTCCCATTGTGACACCTTGCCAGTCGATCTCATTTTATCACCAGGATATCCTGAGATTTTAATGGTTGTCCCAGTCAAGTTTGTCACCTGACGGATGGATCGGTAGCCGACCGTATTGCCAATGTTCGTATCGGTTTTAATCACGGCAAAGTCATATTGGCTTGCACCAGTATTAATATACCCGCTTGGCACATAGAACTCAGTCATTTTTGCTGAACCGTTCACCGCAGTACTATCATTCATACCAGGATATACAGTCCCTTTCTCACTATAGCTTCTCGATGCCGTATTGTACACACAGTGTCCGTTTGTCAAAATTTTGTTAGGAGCAATGAGTGTTCCCGTACAGCTTGAGCCGCCAAATGTAATATAAGCAATCGAATTGTATGGTGCCACTCTTGTATTTGCTACTTTGGTTCTACCATCGTCTCCAATGACGACTTTCGTTTGAAAATCTTTTAAATATTTTGATAGTGGTTTTACTTTTTCGCCAACAGTAGAAGAAAGATCATCCACTTTGTCAAAGGATGAGGGGGCTTTCGTATCATTGTGGAAATCACTTGAAGAAATCACTTTACCATCAGAAGTCACCATGTCATAATCAGACGTTAGTACTGAATCCGATGCGGCATGGGCAAAACTAGGCACACTTAAAGCACCAAAAACGAGAAGAGAAGGGAGTAACATTTTCACCTTTTTCATCATATTCCTCCTTTATGTCCTATATCAAAAATCATACGATTGTTTCATATTGGAGTAAATGAGAGAATATTCTTATTTTTTACAAAATATTTCATTTCCAAATTAGGTGTTTTGTAACTTCCCAACCTTCATTCTATCGATCTCTTTCTATGAGAATAGAAAAAACCGCCTAATAGGCGGTCTTTCCTCTTTGTCAGCTCCACACATCTTTTACATATCTATTGTCATTTGCGAGGGTTGTCAGCCAATTTTCAGCTGTTTCTCTCGAGCATTGTTTCTCGTTTTGATAAAGATCGATCAGTGTAGCCTCTACATCTGGGGCCATAACTTTTCCGTCTCCGCACACGTACAGATAAGCACCTTGATCAAGCAATTCGATCAGCATGCCGCCGTCTTCTTTCAACAAATGCTGAACATATACTTTTTGCTCATCGTAACGAGAATAAGCACGATGGATATGGACAATGCCGTTTTGCGCTGCAAGCTTCATTTCATCAAAATATAGATCATCTTCCTGAGGGTGACGGCAGCCAAAATATAGGTGGGCTTCGCCTAGCTGCTTCCCTTCCTTCTGCCACACTTCTCTTGCCTGAACAAATCCTCTAAATGGAGCGATTCCTGTACCTGGTCCAATCATAATCATCGGTATGTCTGATGAAGGGGGCAGCTGGAATCCGTCTTGGGCTTCATGCAGGAAGCAGGCTACTTCTTCCCCTTCTTTCAGACCACATAAATAGGTTGATGCGACTCCGGCATATTCTCCGCTGCCGCTCCATGCTTTACCTTTGACAACTGCCACTGTGATACTGACTTTTTCTTCATCTACCTTTGGCGAGCTTGAGATCGAATAATAACGCGGCTTTAAAGCTGGTAAAAGCGCCAAAAAGTGTACAAATGGCAGCTCACATGCTTCATATTGATCTAATAAATCCAGCATGGTTACTCGTTTCTTTAAGATGGCTTCTTGATATGCTTCACCAGCCATTTGTTCAAGTTCCACGCGGTGAGGCGGACATACCGTATGTGCTGCAAGCTCTCTTAGCTGTGTACGTGTCGCAGGCTCTTGAAGCTCAACATGCGAGGCAAGTAATTCTTTGATTGGAATCGGCTTATCTAATGGTAAATGACTTGCCTCTTTATCAGATGAAAGCTTAATGTGCTGCTCTGGATCTAGTTTAAAGCGGCGGGTCACACGCTCAACGAGTGCATCACTATTTTTCGGCACAATCCCGATATGATCCCCTTCTTTGTATGCTTTTCCAGCAGGCAATTTCAGTTCAATATGCCTTGTCTGACGCGTGCTTGTTTCTGATTGTAATTCTTCATTTCTCAATACAACAGCTGAAAAGGCATCATATATTTTAGCTACAGGACGCTCCACTAGCTCATTCGTATAAGAAACTGATAGGTTTGGTTTTTCCTTCCCCTTTTCTTGGAAGGTGAGCTTAAATTCTTTTGCAAGTTGTTCGAAGACTGTTTTCTGGAAGATTTCTTTATCCTCATCCATATCACCGCCTGCATCCCCTTCTCCTAAATCAGCTACACGTTTGGCTCCTTTTCTTTCTAGAGCTTCATCAATTAGACGGGGGATCCGCTGGTACGTACTCGCCCAATTTCGATCTCCGCATCCAAAGACAGCAAATGTCACGTTTGATAAATCCTGCTCTTCATCCTGCGCCAGCCAATCCACAAATTGCTTCGCATTGTCAGGCGGATGTCCGTTGTATGAAGCGGTCACGATGAAGACAGCACCTGTGTCTGGCAATTGGCGTGTAAAGTCATCAAGCGGCGCAGTGGTTACATCGAACCCTTTTGCTTTCCCGTCTTCAGCCAGTTCGTTCGCTATTTGCTTTGCTGTGCCAAGATTTGATCCGTACAAAACTAGCAGCGGTGTACCGTGACTCGCCACTTTTGACTCACTAGAATTGGTGTTTTTCTTCGGTTCTTCCTTCGGTGGTGCCATAAAGAATTGCTGCTTCCTTGGCCGCACTTTGATTTTAAAATCGTTAGGTTTAATTGTGAGAGATTCTTTTAAATCTAGCTCATAAGATGTGTGATCAATTAACTCTAAATTGTGCAGAACCATCGCGAGAACCATCGTAGCTTCATGCAGGGCGAACTGCATACCGATACATGCACGCTGGCCATTTCCGAACGGTTTATAGGCATGCTGCGGAATTTTCTCAGGGTGCATAAACCGCTCTGGTTTAAAGTCTTCTGCATCCTCTCCCCATACCGCTTGATCACGGTGTAGTTTAGGGAGCAGAACAGAGACACTTTGATTCTTTTGAATCGGATATTTCCCCCCGATTACTGTGTCCTCTTTCGCATAAAGAGAGAACGTAGGCGCTGTTGGCCAGAGGCGGAGAGCTTCATTTAACACCATACGAGTGTAGCTTAGCTTTTGCACCTGTTTAAATGCCGGAAGCCCGCCCTGCAGCACCTCATCTGCTTCCTGGACGGCTTTCTTTAATTTCTCTGGATTCTTCAGTAAGAAATAAATCGCAAATGATAGCAGCCCGCTTGTTGTTTCGTGGCCTGCAATTAAGAAGGTGATGATTTGATAACGGATATTTTCATCGGATAAACGTTCACCTGTTTCAGGGTCCTCTGCATGCAGCATAAGAGACAGTAAATCATCGCCCGTTTTATCTTGTTTTCTTCGTTCCTGAATAATGTCATCTACTAATTTCTTCATAAAATCGACATGCTGTTCAAATTCTTTTCTTCTTTTGATCATCAGTTTATCTGCAATTGGCAATCGGCTCGACTGCTCCATTGCTTCATTTAAACCTTTCAGCATGCTGTCGATGAACGGATGCTGATTTTCTTTATAAAAGCTGTTAAAGCGAAAATCAAAACCGCAAAGGCCGATTGTATCTAAAGTCAGCTTTGTCATATCCTCAGCTACTTCAATTTCTTCATCGCGGCCTGTTCTTTGCCATTTTTGCACAAGCTGTGTGGCAATATCGAGCATCATTTCATGATAGCCCTTCATGGCCTGCTGGCTGAATGCAGGCATCAAAATTTGATGAGCCTTTCTCCAGTTCGGTTCTTCTGTCCAGCTTGTAAATAGTCCATCCCCTGAAAATGCTCTAACTTTACTCAGACTAGTCCCAATATATTTATCAAAACGGCTCTCGTCACATACTTCTTTGACAAGTTCATGGCTGGAAACAAAAATACTTGTTGCATTTGAAAATTCAAACTGAAAGATCGGTCCTAATTCATCTGCCAGCCGCCAAAAGGTTTGAGAAAGCTCTCCTTTTTTTATATGGGGAATATTTTTAAAAGGTCCGTATGTTTTTGGTTTTGGAATGATTGATGGTTGCTTCATATGCCCACTCCCTTTATCTCTTTAAGATGCAACGCTGATGGCGCGCCATAAACATTGCTCAATATCCTCTAAAAAATCAATCGTTGGCTCTATTTCTTCTGCAAGAATTTGTTTATGCAGCTGCACGAAGGCACCAAATACAATAGATAAAATGGTTCTGCCTGAGAGATTTGGATGAATTCCATCCTTTTTCCCTTCTTCAAAGATAAGGAAAAGCTCATGTAACAAATGCTGCATTTTCTCTTTGCTCGTCTCGTCTAAGTAATGAGACCGTTTATCAATCTCTAAGAAATACAGCCCGCTTGGATTCTCCTTTGTAAATAAAACCAAGCAATAAAATACATGCTTAAAGTACGCCCGGATACTTAACTTTGGATCTGGACTGTTTGTGTTCATTTTTTCGATAAATGCTGAGAGACTGCTCTGGTACAAAATATTGACGAGCGCCTCCTTGCTGTCGAAATAACGGTAAATGGTGCCCGCTCCGACGTTTGCTCTTTTTGAAATCATCGGCATTGTGGTGCCGTCAAAGCCTCGTTCAATAAATAGTTCCAGCGAAGCCTTCATGATCTGTTCTTGTTTATCAGTCACTGCTGGCATTTCATCCCCTCCTTATAAAAATATAGGAATGAACGTTCATTCCGCTTTCGGTATATTATATTAATATTTTAATTCCATCTATTTATACTTAAACATACTTATTTTAATCCGTCATCACATTTTCTGAAAATAATAATAATTGAGAAATGCTACCTAGTCGTATGACACCCAAAGGACTTATAAAGTTTGTCAAATGTGTGTCACACAGGTGTCATCAGCACTACACATTCATTCCTGATCTATTGGAGAATGAATATGGTCGTCATATGTATCAATATATAAGTTTCCATTACTTGAACGAACAGCATAAACAATGTCCTTTAAGGACAGCTGCCTTTTTTTAAGCTCTTCTTCTATCCATTGCTCTGTTAATTGATTTTCTTGTATGTTCTTTTGGATGAGTTTCCCGTCCATGATGACTTCAATCGGCATGTAACGCTCTGCCTCCATGAATAAATGTAGGTCTTTCCGCGTGACTTTTTCAAACGAAGGGTATTTTTTCACTGACATATGCCCATCTGTTTCAATCATCGCAAATTCAACTTCGCTAATATCAAAGATGTCTTTTTCTCTCAGCTGTTGATTTAAATAATCAAGGGTATATCTCATCCCTTTCATATTTCCTTCAAGAATTTTTCCATTTTGTATGACAAGGGTTGGTTTACCAGCCATAAACCCTCTCATCTTCCGGCTTCTTAATGCAAGCAGGGAAATCACATAAATAATCATGACAAGTGACACAAAGGAAATCGTTGTGTGCTGAAGCGGGAGCGTTGTATTAAACGCCAGGTTCGCTGCAATTGAACCTAAGCTGATGGCTGCTATAAAATCAAAAATATTCATTTGCGCAATGGTTTGTTTTCCTAAAAGACGTGCTCCTCCAAATAAAATTGCAAAAGCAAACATCGTCCGAAGAATGACTTCAATATGGTCAGGCATGCAAGTGTCCACCTTTCAATTGCATCAAAAAAAGCCTTTTCCTTAGAAAAGACTCTTTGTTAGACTATGCATTTATCCCACCATTATTCAATTGGGCAGTACCGCTTTGTTCAAATTGTGACCGCAGTTCAATAATTGTGCTATTCCTCACATGATCTGCTTCTTGCTCAAGAAGCCACGTATAGAACCTAGCTTGCTCCGCTGTCTGCAACGCCTGCATAAATTTTTGCGAGGAACGCTTCTCTGCAACGCGCTGCTTCATCCCGCGCATCTGCTTCCAGAATTGATAATAAGGAAGCTTGAGTTTGGTCATAAAGCCGCGAGCATCCTCAATGACATATCCCTCTTCTTTTATTGTGTCATCATGAGAGACCGCCTGATACCATTTATAAAAAGACGTCCAATCATGGAAAACAGCCACTTCCTGCTTACAGGATATTCCCAGCTGTTCACTTAATCTTTTCACTTCAGCGAATGGTGCTTTTTCATAGCTTAACTGCCGCTTCACTATATCGAGTAAAATGAGTTGATCTTGTTCATATGTGATAATATGCGGATCTTTTTCTGGCAAAATGACTTCAAACACAAGAGATACATGGTGGTCACGGACGTATGATTTGATGTAGTCAGCCTGGACATCACTGAAGGTTTTATAAAATAGCTCTTCGACCCAGGAAGCATGCTGATTTTGTTTCACATGTGATGTATACGATTTGGACGTAAACACCAATTCATCTTCCATTTCGTTATACCCAACAGTTCCTAAGTATCCATTTGCTTTATCATATACGGCGACAGGGAATTGAAGATGGTTCACTAAATGCTGCATTCTTGTCTCCGGACGCTCATCAATGTTAAAAAATTTATTATAGCTTCTAGACACAATCTGCTTTGAAACCATATTGACAAACAAACCTCTTGCCTTCACATTCACATCATCCCACTGACGTTCACTAAAAGCCTTTTTCGTAAAATTAAAAGATGAAATATGGTGTGGAAGCTTTAATTCCTGAACGTATTCATGCTGATCTAAATGAGCTAAAAAATCATCCAGTGAAATATCTGATTGAACAGCAGCCAATTGTTTTTTCTCAGAGGCTCTGTAGACTGGATTGTCAATTTCATGAGTCTCAATCCCCTCAGCTGTGATTTTTAACACCCGCAGCTGCCCCCCAAATTCAACCTGGCCTTCTAGGTTATAAGATCTTTCCGCTGCGTGAATAGGCAGTCTGTATAAATTGCGATGCCCGTGAATTTGGATGATATCCAGCCCAGCTGTGTTTTGAACAAATAAGTGATCAATGTCATCTGAATATTCTCCTACGCCGTGAATGAGCTGCTGTGTTGAGACATGAAGAAGCTCTTCCGGCAAATGAGCAAGTCCGCCATGGGTAACAAGAAATGTCTGATCATGGTACGTAAAATAAGTCAGCTGATGAAAGGTTCTGACAAACTTTCGTACTTCCTTCAAATCAAAGTCTGCTGCTTCGATTTCAGGCGCAGTATGCCGGTTAAACATATTGCTTCTGACTTTTTCACCATGTGCAAACCGGTATAAATGCTGATCATGATTGCCTTCAATGACGATGACATTCCGGCATTCTCTATGGGCGAGCATCCATTCTAATACTTCTTTGTTTTCTATTCCCCTATCAAGCAAATCCCCTGTAAAGATATAAAGTTCGTTTTCTTTGATGTCTCCTTGCAAATAGGTGGTAAGTGCGGTGTAACAACCGTGAATATCTCCGAAAACATGAATGGCCTCATATTGATCAAAGGATCGAGGCTGATAGGTCATCACTTGCGGATATTCCTCCGGCTGCAAAACAGTCACCCATGACGGGACCTTTTCTGTTTTTAACCGCTCGTTCATTTGATACAAAACAGATTCCCGCACCACTTTGTGAGATTCACGTGAGCGATTTTGCAAAAGAGCTGTTTCAAGGGGCACCTGCGTGAAATCGACGACATATACCCTGTAACGATACGAAGTCGCTAAAGACTTATATTGAGAAATCGATTTACTTGAAATATGTGTCGCATCAATCACAGTAAAGTCTCCGCGTTCCATACGGGCCGTGAGTAGATCGAATAATAAAGACCAAACTTTGTGGTCATGCTTGCTTGAAATTTCTAGTTTCCCATTGACTGATAGCTGCGGCGGCTGCGTTAACAGCCGGATTTGATCCGCTGATAAAGTGTAAGGCTCTAAGCCTTGTTCTTTGATCCATGTTGATTTACCTACGCCTGGGAGACCTCGTAAAAGGACTAAAGTTCTCATATTGGTTCTCCTTTAATGAGTGATATTTTACCTATTATAGATAAATTATGGATAAATCTCAATCTTTTAATGATTATGGTAATATATAGATAGAAAAGGAGGTTTTACGTATGTCTAATAGAGAGGATATGGCATTCAACATGGGAGATCTTCTATTTCAAATGTTCTCTCTTCTATTCATTGCCTTTATTGTGACAATCATTGTCATCGCGTTTCGCATGATCAGAAGAAAACGAATGGAATTGAAAAAAATCGAGGCAAGATTAAACAAAGTGATTGAAAAAAACGATTTAAAAGAGTAAAAAATCCGGAAGTTAACCGGATTTTTTTGTTTTCATCACGATTCCTTGACGCTGCTGCATCAAAAAGAAAAAGACGCCTAAAAGAACAAGCAGGCCGCCAAGCATTTGAAGCAGAGTGACTTTCTCTCCAAGCAGCCATACAGCAAGGATCGTTGCCCCAACAGGTTCACCAAGAATACTCATTGAAATGGTTGTCGCATTCACATAGGTTAAAAGCCAATTATTAATGACATGAGACATGGTGGGAATGATGGCGAGCAATAAAAAGATTCCCCACTCTTTACCCGGATAGCCTGTGAAAGGGGTTTGCTGAAGCAGGTTGAATAAAATTAAAAAAAGACCGGCAAAACCAAATACACAAAAACTATAAATCCAATGAGATATTTTTCTTACAGCCTGTTGGCCTATTAACAAATAACAAACAACAGCAATCACACTCAAAAAGGATAAAATATCTCCTAAGATGGCTTCCTTGCTATGACCAATATCTCCCCAGCCTATCATGAGGGCACCAACAATCGCTGCACACATCGTCAATAGAGCAGACATTGTTGTTCGTTCACGGAAAATGAGGAATCCGCCTAATAAGGAGACCATCGGCTGAAGGGCGATAATAATGGTAGAGCTTGCCACTGTCGTCAGTTTCAGTGAGCCAAACCACAACACAAAATGGAGCCCTAAAAAGAAGCCTGACATACATAAGAAAAACCAGTCTCTTCGCTTTATCGAGAGAAATTCTTTTTTTCTAGGTAGGATAAACGGCAGCATGAGAGCCGCCGCAAAGATCATTCGATACATACTTAAAATAGCAGCAGGTGCATTTGACCATTTCACAATAATTGCAGAAAACGAAATGGCAATAATTGAAATCACAAGCGGTAGTGCAATTGATTTCGTTTGAGCAGTTGTCTTCATTTCCATTAGCAGCTTCCTTTACATCAGCAGTAGATGAGCAGTTCATCTTGTATGTCGTCATCTTACTATGTCCATTCACCTAGTGGCAAGATGATTTTTTAAAACTGGCGCGAGCTTTCTGGATGAAAAAAAGCTTTCATGACGAAAGCCTTCATTCATCATCTATTAACAGATAAACGGCCTGAACTGGGCCATGAACCCCCACCACTAAATTCATTTCAATATCGGCAGAATTACTTGGACCTGATATAAAATGGATGGCGCCTTTCGCCTGCTCCCCCTCTTCTACTGAGCGATTGAGAGCCGAAACAGCCTGAATCATCCGCGGAACAATTGAGCTTTTCTCTATACACACGATATACATCATCGGTAAAAAATGCAGCGCTCTTCCTTGACCTTGGTGGGATGAAAGGACAACTGTACCTGATTCTGCAAGGGTATAATCACTGAACACAACTGCATATTTCGCTTGTTCTGCCTGCCTTAATTTTTCTTCTCTTGATGCATCTGTATTCCAGCTGGTGATGGAGATTCCTTCCTGTTGCAAGCTGTCAAACATAGGGAGGAAACCATATTGTTCAAAACGCCGATCACGCGATGTCATCACAGCACCCTCACCATATTCTGTTATCAATAATCGTAATACAGAGGGCGCTTCCTCCGGTGTTGTTTCGACCACTCTTGTGTGAATTTGCTGACATTGCTTTTTCAATTGCTCGACTAGCTCTTCTTTAGACAAACTTCCGTTTGTTTCCCACTGGACTTGATGCCTCCATTCCGGACGCTGAATTGCTGCAGTTGGGGAGGAGTTTTTGCCTAATTGCTGCTGGATATGAGATAGAAACGACTCTCGGTGAGATATGGTCCCCTTCATCACTTCTCCTCCCTTTGTCTCTTTTTAAACCAATCCCTGAATCTTTCTTTACTTGGAACTGGCAGGTCACGAATATCTGTCCAATTCTTTAAAGGGCCTATCCCTTTTGAAATTTGTCCGTTTGAAGCCATACGATTCAAGAGCGCAGGGGCTGCTTTTGTTCCAAATTGATACATTCCGGGAGACGATGCCCCCATACCAAACATTTTCATCGCCATCATTTCAGCTTTAGGCGCTCTGCCCTCTTTTTCTACGATCACCTGTCTATGTTTAATCAATAACTCGTGAAGCGGAATCTTCACTGGACAAGCATCCGTGCAGGCTGCGCACAGACTTGATGCAAAGGGGAGCTCTTTATAGTCATCATAGCCGCCAAGAAGCGGCGAAAGAACAGCTCCGATTGGCCCCGGATAAATCGAACCGTACGAATGTCCGCCAACATGCCGGTAAACCGGGCATACATTGATGCAGGCTGCGCACCGGATACATTGGAGAACAGGCTGAAAGGCCGTTCCTAATATATTTGACCGCCCATTGTCCACAATGACCAAGTGAAATTCTTCTGGTCCATCTAGTTCTCCTTCTCCTTTTGGTCCCACGACAGAAATATAACTAGTTAATTTTTGACCGACTGCGCTCCTGCACAAAAGACCCACAAGGACATCCAGTTCCTCCATTGTTGGAACAAGCCGCTCCATTCCCATAACGGCAATATGCGTCTTCGGTATAGCCGTGACAAGATCCGCATTCCCTTCATTTGTCACAAGGCAGATGGACCCTGTGTTGGCCACTGCAAAATTACAGCCGGTCACACCAATATCAGCTTCGAGGAATTTTTCACGCAAGAGGGCTCTCACAAAACTCGTCATTTCTTCAGGTGTGTCTGACATCTCATACCCAAGCCTTTCATGAAATACTTCCCGTATTTGTTCTTTCGTCATATGAAGGGCGGGTGCCACAATATGTGAAGGCGGTTCATGGTCATCCACTTGCAGAATATATTCGCCAAGATCGCTTTCGACCACCTCACAGCCGATCTCTTCAAGCGCTTGATTCATCTCGATTTCTTCTGTGACCATTGATTTTGATTTGACGACCTTTTTGCCTGCTTTCTTCTGTGCCACGTTTTGAATATATGCTGATGCCTCTTCCTTTGTTTTCGCAAAAAAGACATGACCTCCGCGTGCACTTACACTTTCACTTAATTGATATAAGTAATCATCAAGATGCGTCAGCGTATGCTGCCTGATTTCCTCGCCAAGCTCACGCCACTTTTCCCAATTGCCAAGCTCCTCGCTTGCAGTCAGCCTTCTTTTATACAGGCGTTCCTGTGCTGAGGAGACAGCACCTCTCATGACAGCGTCTTCTAAGCCATCCCCGATCCGTTCTTTAAAGGCCTTTTCTCCAATTTTCATACTCATGTGCCGTTCCTCCTCTTAAAGTCCGCGGCTGTTTAATACTTCTGCGATGTGCATGACCTGAATGGGTTTATCAAGACGGTTCAGCCTCCCGCCAATGTTCAGCAGACACCCGCAGTCAGCACCAATGATATATTCGGCGCCTGTCTCCTCTATGCTTTGTACTTTTTCATCAACCATCTGCTCAGAAATAGGGGTCATTTTCACTGAAAAGGTTCCTCCAAATCCGCAGCAATTTTCTGCGCGGGGCAATGGTTTCATCGTCAAATCTTTGACATTTGACAATAGGGTAAAAGGTGCCTCCTTAATGCGCAGCAGTCTCGTCATATGACAAGAGGTGTGATAGGTTGCGTTTCCTTTCAGGCTCGCGCCTACATCTGTCATGTGTAATATATCAACAATAAACTCTGTTAATTCATATGTTTTTGCGGCAAGTGCCTCAGCCTTGGCCGACCACACTCGGTCTTCTCTTAAAAGATGAGGGTATTCTAAAAACATCGCCTTGCACGAACCTGATGGTGTCACAACATATTCAGCTGATTCAAAGGCTTTGATCATGTTTTTCGCTGCTTTGATTGCCTCTTTTGTATAGCCGCTGTTAAAGGCTGGCTGCCCGCAGCACACTTGTGTTTCTGGAAATTCCACTTCAACACCGAGTCTTTCCAATACTTCCACTGTCGCCTTTCCTACATTTGGCTGCATCGTGTCAATTAAACAAGTAACGAATAAATGGGCTTTCATCGGCGAACTTCCCTTCTATTGCTGCATTTTGATTCATCATTCTGGTCATCTGATGACTAAATAACAGACCCTAATTTCATTTTAATCCCAAATTTCTGAAATTTCAACGAAGTGATTTGTCTAAAATTTGTCCTTATGATTCGTGTGACTAAATGAAAAAACGCCCTTTTCATAGGGCGTTTTTGATGTTTATTTTTTGGAATTAATTATAGGTGTTAATGAAAAAGCGCTTTTAAATCCTTATGTTCCCTTTTATGAAGAATGTATCTTTGTTTACTAGTGTTGTAATCAATGTTATTATGTGATTTTTCAAACCAATCACTTTTTAAAATTACTATAAGAATGTGTCAACATATGAAAAACTTCTTCTAAACTAAGAGTATTTCCATTCATTTGACTGTCTTGCAATCTTATTTCCTCTAAGCTACCGGTGGCAATACAATTTCCTTTTTCAATTATTACTAGTCTGTCACATAATTTTTCTGCTACTTCAAGTATATGAGTACTGAAGATGATGGAGTTTCCTTTATGAGTAAAGGCTTTTAAATAATCTTTAATTGCCTTTATGCTTTCTGGATCTAATCCTGTAAATGGTTCATCCATAATCAAGAGAACCGGATTATGAACTAAGGCACCCATTAATATAATTTTTTGACGCATACCTTTTGAATAGGTTTTGATTAAGACATCAATTTTTCTTTCAAGAAAGAGTAGTTGGGATAGATCGGATATAAAAAGATCAATTTGATTGGAAGGAACTCCTCTTAATTCACCCATGAAGGTTACGTATTCTCTACCTGTTAAATAATCATATGGACTTAAGTCATCGAATACACAGCCAATCTGTGACTTATATTCATTGGGATCCTCAACCTCATATAAACTTACAAATCCGCTGTCAGGTTTCATTAATCCCGATAATATAGATAAAGTTGTTGTTTTACCCGCACCGTTTGAACCCAATAAGCCTAAAATTTCACCGGAACGTATGTGGAAGCTTATTTCTTTTATCGCAGGTATACTGCCATATGACTTGGAAATATTCACTACATTTAACATATAATCATCCTTACTCACTAAATTCACTTAAAGATGAGAAGTTTTTAAATTCTGAATTAGTTAATTTTTTACAGCACAAATGGAAGAGTATTGAGCTAATCATAAATGCCATGGACGAAAATAATATTACGGTTAACAAAGAATTTTTGGAGAGCATGATGATTAAACTCCCAATGATAATAAACAAACTCGACAAAAATTTACTCATGATACTGGACCTTGTACTAGGCAAATCCAGATAGGTTTCTCTTTCATAATTCGGGAAGGTAATACTGGAGACTAGAGCAATTAGTATTGTAACAACCGTAGTAAATAGATTTAAAGGAAGAATTAATAAGAAATTGACGTCAAATACTAAACAGGTTGCTGAACTAACAATAATTGAAAAAGGCAGTGCAACTCCTAACAAACTAAGCACCTTCGCTAAGCAAATTTCTTCTACTCTCACAGGAGTAAGTAAAAGGTAAACGAAACTTTTTCCTTCAAAGTCAGGCGAAAATCTATTAAAGAGTCTATGGATTACCATGACGGCTCCTGAAAGATGGAGAATAGCAAAGATCGATAAATGATTTCCCTCTATAAAAGAAATATTTTTGGAGGCTAAAAGATAATAAGGTATAAATATCAATATGTATTGAAAGATAATTAATAAAAATGTTTGATTAAATCTATACATCTGGATTCTTTGAAAATGTTTATAATCTTTTTCAACAATTTTCCTTGTTAAAATTGGAATAAATTTAAGGTATTTTAGAACCATGGACAATCTGGACAAATACAAATTAAATAAACTGTTTCTTATCTCTGTTCCAGTGACATTGGAATTATTCCGCTGAAAAAAAACAATATATGTATAGACTTCTAAATGTTTTAAAGATTTACCCATTAACCAACAAATACAAATCCCTATAAAAAAGGAGATAGAGAGAATTGTCCATTCATCACTTATAAAATGAAATGGGTTAAAGAACACTAGTAAAGACTGGATAATATAATGGTTGTAAATTAATAAGTAATTTTCCCTCACCAAGCTACTAGGTATATATTCAATAAAAGGAAAAAGAATAGAAAAAAAGAGTATAGTTATTATTATTTTTGTGAATAAAAGAAACAGGCTATAATTCAATCCAATTCTTTTACTTACTTTAGCCGAAATTATTTTCATCACTATATAGATTTTTAACGTCGCTACAATTAATATTATAGGAGTTATAAAAAGAAATAAAAACATCCCAGTTGCTAAACTAAAGTTCAGCTTTGTGGCTATATGAATGAAAAAGAGCACGAATATTACGAATAGTAGTAAACTTTTAAATAATTCACGCCCAATTAACTTACTGAGTATTATTTTATTAACAGATGGAACAATAGAAGATAGTAACTTAAAGTCTTTAAGTTCTAGCATACGGTACACATTAGAATAAACATTGCTAGTCAGAATGAACAATATTATTAATAAAAATAGTCTATAGGCCCATTCACTTTGCTCTTTTCTAGTTAATGGTTCTAAATTTTCAAGCATAAATTCAACTGTATAAGAAGTAAAAAAATTAATAATAGTCAAAGTAACAGTGATGATGATACTTCCTACAAGAAATGGGAGATAAACACTATGCATTCCCCCATTTTTATGGATATACAAAAATCTGTTTAAGATGCTTCTAAATTTATATTTGTTAATCAAATAAATTTCTCTCATATCCATCTACCTCTAAACATCAAAATGATATTTAAAACTAACATCATATACTTAGGAGTATTATTCCCTCAATCAATGACGCTGTGAATAAAAAAATAATATACATAATAAGTAGGACAACCATATCTATTAAGTCCTGCTTCTGTATAAATTTCCGATTTCCACGAATGGATTCAATCGTTATTTCACCAGGTTTTATAGCAAATGCAGTGACTAGAGCTATAGCAATCATCTCAAAAATCCCATGAAATATTGTGAATGTAATTACAGTTGAAATTGACATTGTTTGAGAGATGCTATAGATGGATACTCCAAGTAAATATCCTTGTAAGGAAACATATATTATTGATAAAAAACCGAGCGAAAAAACTCCAATTAACGCTGGCAGCAAGATAATGAAATTATGCGAAAAAATTGAGAAAACAGCAAATCCATCATTCTCACTATCACTAACCCCTTCCTCCAAATAACTAAGGGGAATGGTAGTCACGTTGATATCATTGTTAATCGATAAGAATAATATAGTACCGAAAAAGCTAATAAAAACAACTAATAAAGCCAACTTCAACACCCGGAAATTTCTCTTTATAAATAGTTTTAGCCAATTATATTTGGAATGGTTCAGTTTAGCCTTCATATAATCACCTTGTTGAATCAATTGGTTTTCTTTATGTTCTCAATTCGTTTTTCAAAAGAGGGGTGACTTTCACGCCATTCAGACTTTCTTCCATAATCTCCTTCTTCTTCTTCAATAAGACTACTTAATTTAATCAAAGTATTGAGATACAGTGTTTTATTCTCAAGATGGGAAACAGCAAAGTTATCAGCCTGAATCTCAAATAACCGGCTGATTTTCTTTGGCAACCATTCCGTAATGAAAATCATGAGAATTACTCCTACTGGGAAAATAAGAACATATTGCCACCATCCGTTAGCAAGCATAACCTGTCTGGCATAATACATACTGATGCCCATAAATAATGTTACGATCAAAGTTAGAAACATGGTATAATGCGCATGTTTTAACTTCGCATGCCCCATTTCATGGTATAAGATAGCACGAATTTCATCTTTATCAAACTTATCTAACAACCCTTCTGTCACATACACATCGACTCTTCTTTTAAATGGAAGTTTAAAAGAATATATCCATGCATTCACATCCTGTTGAGAGTCTTTTTTCACCCAAATATTTACCTTTTGGTTTGTCTTATTCTCAATATCCTTGCGAATATTCATGAATGCTTCCGTATTTAAAAGTTCATATTTGTTTATTATTTTTTGAATGATTGAGTAACCAAAAATAAATAATAGGATTAGGGCGAAGTACCAGCCACAAAATAGAAAAAGGTTATCCATCATCTTCGCTTGAAACGACAAAGGAAGTAATAAATATGATCCGAAATATAACAAAGATAAGGTGGCAGCACCAAACAAAACAACTTGCTCCCTAACATTCATTAAGAACGAATTTCCTGACGCGCCTTCATTTTCTTCTAAATCTTCAGGCGTATCTTTTGTAGTATACTCAAATGAATAAGCTGTCAATAAAATTGACAGGAAACTAGGTACAAGTATAGAGAAAATAATGCTTAATACATAAGATCCTGTTATTGATAGCACATATCCCATTAAGAAATAATAATTTAATCCCAAGGGAAGAAAAATGGCTAAAACAAAGGGAATAAATAATGTGAATAGGTTTTTCATAGATTCATGAAGATTAAAAAATAAAAATAACATAGCTGGAAAAAGAATTCCCATTAACGTAATTAATATAATATATGTGGTATTATGCTTAAAACCTGTTTTGACCTTAGTAGTTTCTGTTAAATTCGTTAGATTGTATTTAGAGAAAAAAGGATTTTGCGATACCTGTTCCATCTTGATTTTATCATCATGAATAGGTACAAAACCTCTTCTTAGAAAAACTGTTGCCTTATCTTTCATTAATTTGTCAGTTTCAATTGTGCTAATTCCATCCCTAGATGGAATCTCCGTGAAATGTATGTGCTTTCCCCCCAATTGAAAGGCTGCTTCTGATCGATCTTTGGAGTGACCTTCTTGATAAGTTAATAAAAAATCACCTTGATAAAGGGAATGGGAGATTAATACTTTTGGATTGTTATCTTTGTTCGAATCAAGTAGAACAAATGGAGAAACAACTGCTGAACGGATACCAACTTCAATCAAAATGACTATTATTGTAATAATGCTTGCAATAAAATAAGAAAGTGAGGCTTTTCGTAACATTTTATCACATCCTACTAACTGATTATAGGGTTAAAACAATTACATAAATGAAGTGAAAATCTCTGGAATTATTTTTAAAATTGTGTTTAGTAAGAAGGTGAAAGCGATAATCATTATGGACATCCACTTACTAGAACCCCTTAACAAAATTTTCACACCTAAATACATGATTATGTACTGCCAAATAACAAAAAAATCTATATTTTTTAAAAAGCTGCTTAAAAGAGAATTATCGGTATCTTTTAATATACCAGAAAATCCTTTAATCTCGTACAATTCTCCAGAAAACATAACTAATAACGAGAAAGAAAACACCTTAATGGCTATAGGAACCCAACTATAACCGATAATACTGGATACCGCTCTGAATTCCCGGTTTTCAGTAGAAAACAGTGATACCATAAAATAGATGACAATTGCTTGAATCAACCACTCTATAAGTAATCCCCCACTTATAATAAAAGTGAAAATACCAATTATAATAGCTGAATTAGACAACTTTTCTTCTAATTCAAACAGGTGAGAAATTTCCTGTATTAAAAATTGTGAGGTGGATAGCACTAAAAATATTCCTATTAGCATAATTAAAATGAACGGATAAAAATTCTTAGGTTTTTCAATTAATTTATTAAATAAAGATATTGGTTCAAATAATACAGATACGAATGATTTGACGCCCTCTACAATTCCTTTCACCACACGGCTCCCCTTATACGTAATTAGTAAAGAAGAAGTAGTTATGAGAATCATAACTACTCTTCATTACTTACCATGTAACAGCTGCTTTTTTACCTTTTCGTTTGATATACCACTTTAATGACATCCTTGCTGCCCAAGCGATAGCCGTTACGGTTCCAAATGAAAAGGCACCTAACACTATAGATATTGCCGAAGCAACGTCAGACCCCGTCATCACCATGTTGACAATTTTGGATGCCTTTTTTTGAGCCTGGTTCCAAGTAGTCTTTTTACTATATTTATTAATGATTTTGGCAAGGTTCACTTCTAATGATGATTTTTCTAAAGTCTGAATATTAGAATTACTAAATTCGTTTTGATTATACTTCACTGGTGACCCAATAGTTCCAAACATCACTAAAATAGATAAAAAGACCATCCCAAAAGCGGCTAGGATTTTAGAATGTTTACTATTAATTTTTCCCACAATAAATAAAATTAGAGTTCAACATTATCATATGAAAAAAAGATACTTTTTTACTATTTTTTGTTGGTTAAAAGATTGTTAACTCCTACGGGTATAAAGCTGATGTAAGAGTAGAAAAAATAAGAGGGAGATTAACCATTGAGTTGATCTGTTTATATAAAAAAACGTTATATTGACAGGGCTACAGTTGGAGAGGAACTTAATGATGCTTGAAGCATAATCCACATGAGAAAACGCCCTTTTAAGAGCGTTTTCAATGTTTATTTTAAAATCAATTCACGAATTCTTTCTTCAATAGGTGTTAACGGCCGGCCTAGTAATGTTTCGAAATCTTGGCTTTCGATGGCTAAAGCACCATCGCGTATGCCGCTTTGAATGGCTTTGACAAATGGCACTGCTTCTTTTGGTACACCATTTGAAGCTAAAAAGTCTCCAAATGTGTCTACATCTATTTTTTCTACTTTGATTTCTTTTCCACTCACCTTACTAACAATTTGTGCAAGTTCACTATGCGTCCGAAGCGGTCCTGACAGTTCATATATCTCCTGATCATGTACGGCAAGTGTTAACGCATTTGCTGCCGCTTCTGCGTAGTCATTTCTTGTTGCCCAGCCAACCTTTCCTTCGCCAATAGGGCTTAAAAATGGTGCGCCGCTGACTGACGCCAGAATCGTATCTTTTTCGTTTTCAACATACCAGTTGTTTCTTAAAAATACATGAGGAATGCCAGAGGCCACAATGGCTTCTTCTGTTTTAGCATGGTCATTTGCAAGGATAAGCTGACTCTCTCTTGCATTGACAACACTTGTATAAGCAATAAATGCCACATTTGCTGCTTTTGCCGCTTCGATTGCCGCTTTATGCTGCTCGACGCGGTCACCATCCGCTGTTGAAATGATCAACAGACGATCAATGCCCTTAAATGCTGATGTCAGAGTGTCTGGCTGAGTAAAATCTCCACGGCGTACATCCACCCCAGCATCCTTCAAATGTGCTGCTTTTTGCGGATTTCGAACACTGACTGCAATTTGTTCAGCCGGTACTTTTGTGAGCAAATGCTTGACGACGAGCGTCCCAAGTTGTCCTGTTGCACCTGTTACTAATAATTTCATTTGTTTGACCTCCTCATTTTTCGTTCAACGGTGATGTGCATACGTTATAATCAAAATGGTTACAACAAAGGTGTAAAAAAAGCTCCAAAGTACGAGCTTTTTTATTCCGCCTCTGTTAATAATTGCTGAATTGTCACTTGCTTTAGGTGATTCTCAAGTGCAGCTTGTGCTTCTTTTAGTTCATGCCGCAGTCTCGTATCCATCGCTTGACCAATCGGGCATGCGATGACGGGCTGATGAAAGTTAAATAATTCTTCATCCTCGCTTACATCCACAGCACGGTACACATCTAAGAGCGTGATGTCCTCAGCCGGTCTTTTTAAATAAGCACCGCCTACTCCGCGGCGAATTTCAATAAGACCCGCCCGTTTGAGCATTGCCATCATTTTTCGAACAATGGCTGGATTTGAATTCACGCTCTCTGCAATAAAATCACCTGTACACTCTTTTGGAACACCTGCAATAAATGACACAATATGAACAGCAATCGGATACCTGCTGCTAATTTGTTTCACAATCTTTCACCACCGTTGTAATCAATATAGTTACAATGAGTGATTTTGTCAATCAATAAACGGATTTTTCTTTCGATCCCAGTTCTCATATGTCATGATATCGTAGTTGTCTGCTGTATCAAGTTCAAGCGGCGCAATGCATTCAAGCAGATTCTCATCTGGGTCAAGAAAATAGATCGCTGCATGAAATTGCGGCGGATTATCGAGAACTAAAGGCTGCTTTTCTTCTGAAAAACCAAACATTGGGTGAATGCTGATGTCTCTTTCAATCAGCCAAGTCTTAATCTGTTCGATACTGGACGTTGTAATTTGAAAGGCAACGTGCCGAGTCGAGGGATGGTATGGAAAATTGTTTATATCTACTTTCCACAGGCCAAGCCAGCTTTTTCCTTTCTCAATCCATAAAAAAGCAACTCGTTCATTTTCATGAGCAAGTGTCAATTCCAATTTTTCATAAAACGCAATCGATGCCTTCAAATCACTCACAGGTAAATGTGCTTCATACAAACCTTTCATCATCATCAAAATCACTCCTTTTCTACCTTCTATTCTGCGGGAATTGATGAGATTCTGCCTCAGCAAAACGATGTATTTTATCCCCAACATTGGATTGAGAGAACTTGAATGTTTGATCCATTACAGATGGGGGAAGGTGTTCAAATAAAAGAAAGGAGCGTTTCTTATGCCTTGGACAATGAACGATTATCCAGCTTCATTTCAATCATTAGACAACGTCATTCGAAAAAAAGCGCTTGAGATTGCTAATAAAATGATTCAGGAAGGCTATGAGGAAAATAGAGCCATTCCAATTGCAATCAGTCAAGCGAAAGAGTGGAAAAAGAACGCAACGGAGAAAGAGGTAGAAAATTTCTCCTCTCATGGTTCTGTCAAACCTTCTGAGAACAGCAGCTCCGCAAGACCAGAGCTCATGGATCAGGCGCAGCATGTTGTGAAACACGAGGAAGGCTGGGCGGTTCAAACAGAGAAAGCGAAACGAGCAAGTGAGGTCAAAGAAACAAAACAAGAAGCAATTGACCGGGCAAAGGAGATTTCAGCTAATAAAGGAACTTCCGTTGTCATTCACCGAAAAGATGGGACGATCCAGGATGTGTTAAAGCCGCAATAAGACCGCTAGTCAGCGGTCTTTTTTATGCATTCCTTTCTTTTTTCGCTGGTGTTTTTCTTTTCTTAGGTGCTGCTTTTTTCGCTTTGGCTGGTTTTGATCGGTCGATCGAAGCCTGTAGTGCGGCCATTAAATCAGTCACATTGGATGCAGGATCTTTTTTGCCTGTCGTTTCTGGTTGAACGGTATGTTCTCCAGATATTTTATCGCCAATTAAATTCATCAGCTGTTCTCTGTATTCATCTTGATATGCCGCTGGATCGAATGTCGTGGTCAGCTGCTCGATTAAAAGGAGCGCTGTATCTAACTCTTTCTTTACAATGTTCTCCTCTTGGGGGATATTCGGTACATCTGATACTTGTCTAATTTCGTCAGGGAAATGAATGGTTTCCATCAGCAAAATATGTTCATAGCACCTAACGATCGCTAATTGCTCCTTTGAGCGGATCATAATTTTTGCGACACCAATTTTTCCCGATTCCTCTAAAGCTTTTCTTAATAATGAATAAGCCTTTGCTCCGCCAGTATCCGGTGATAAGAAGTAACTTCTTTCATAATAGATGGGATCAATCTCTTCAATCTTCACAAAATCAATGATTTCAACGGCTTTTTCTTCATTTTCTTTTCGCAGTTTTTCCAGCTCTTCATCGTCCAATTCAATAAATTTATTTTTCGCATATTCATACGCCTTGACGATTTGTTCCGGCGCTACCTCTTCACCGCAATTGGCACATACTTTCTTGTAGTTAATGGGCGTGTGACACTCTTTATGCAGCTGTCTTAATTTAATGTCTTTGTTCTCTGTAGCGGTAAACAGCTTGACTGGAATATTGACCAATCCGAAACTAATGCCGCCTTTCCATACTGTATGCATCGCGCTTCCTCCGTTCTTTTCTCCTTACTATGTAATGTTTTCATCAGACTTATGTATGTGATTGAAAATTTCATCCCACTCTAAGAACACATGATATAAGGAAGTGACATGCACAATGAAACCTATGCGATTAACACCTGCACATGATATACCTGCCGGTGCAGACTGGGTGTATGAATTAAAATATGATGGATTTCGGGCTATTCTTGTATGGGAAGAAGACGAGATTCGTTTAGAAAGCAGGACCGGAAAACAGCTGAATAAGCAATTTCCTGAAGTGATGGATCAGTGCGAACAATTAAGAGACCAATTTGCTCCTTTTTTACCGCTGACACTTGACGGAGAATTGGTCTTTTTACTAAGTGAACAGCAAAGTGAGTTTGCGAAGGTTCAGCAAAGAGGCAGGCTGAAAAACAAAGAAGCCATCCAAAGACAGGCTGAACGATTTCCATGTCATTTTATTGCATTCGATCTATTAAGCTGCAAAGGGAAACCTATCGTTGATTCACCGTTGATGGAAAGAAAAAATCAGCTGCAGCAATTATTCCAAGAAGCAAAGCTCCCCTCATCAGTTCGACTTGAGCACCCTTCCCTTTTGCAGGTCATTCATACAGATCCAGACTCTGAATACATGAAAAACGTGATGACGATGTATTTAGCAGAAGGACTAGTAGCGAAAAAAAAGATGAGTAAATGGCATGACAATACTCGTTCAAAAGAATGGCTGAAAATGAAAAACTGGCGGTATGTCTCTGTCATTGTCACCCGTTTTGACAAAGAAAATGGCTATTTCCAAGGTTCCATTTATCAAGATGCGGCTCTCATCGAGGTTGTACAATTCAAGCATGGATTTTCTAAAGAAGAAGAACAAACGCTGCGTACGCTATTTCAGACAAAAGGCCAGTTAACAGGAGGATCATTATACGAAATCCCTCCTTCTATCGTTGCCAGCATTGCTTGTATATCCTTTGATGGATCGGCGTTAAGAGAGCCGCGTTTTTCTTCCTTTTTACTAGATGCTGATCCAGCAGCATGTACATTTCAGCAAATGCTCAAACAGCTGTATCCACTCCCTGCTGCTATAGACGTCACTCACCCTGAGAAACCGATTGTCCCGGCTCTTCAACTAAACAAGGCAGATTACTTACTTTATTTAAGACAAGCGGCTCCCTACCTTTTGCCCTTTTTACGTGAAAGGCGTCTTACTTTAATTCGGTATCCACACGGCACTGGAGATGAATTCTTTTATCAAAAGTCGACACCTGATTATGCGCCGGATTTTGTTTTGACAGATGAAGTTGATGATATTTCTTATACGGTCTGTAATGATCCTCGTACGCTTCTTTGGCTTGGCAACCAGCTGGCAATGGAATTTCATATCCCTTTTGAAACAAGAGATACGAATCGGCCGACAGAAATCGTCTTTGATCTGGACCCGCCATCTGTAAATGAGTTTCATCTAGCCATAGAAGCGGCTAAACGCATAAAAGCGCTTTTAGACGGGCTTTTCCTCACAGCCTTTATTAAAACAAGCGGAGGTAAAGGGCTTCAAGTCTATATTCCTTTAAAGAAAAACGCCTTCACATACGAAGAAACAAGACAATTCACCGCGTTTATATGCCAATTTTTATGTGAGCAAGCACCGGATCTTTTTACTCTGGAACGTCTTAAGAAAAACCGCGGCAATCGCTTGTATTTAGACTACATTCAGCATGATGCTGGGAAAACAATCATCGCTCCATATTCCCCAAGAGGAAATGAGCTTGGACTTGTTGCGACACCGCTTGAATGGGACGAACTCTATCATGATGAGCTTCATCCTTCTCTTTTTACGATGCCGGCTGTTATAGAGCGTTTAAAGGAAAAGGGCGATCCGTTCCGCCGCATGAGGCACCTTGTGAATGATGATACTTTTAGACAAGTCTTACATCAGCTTGCACACATGTGACCATCTCATCAGATGGACATTCGCGGTCATAAAGCGTTACACTTATTCATTAGAGAGGAAGAAAGGAATGACTATTTTGACCGCACATTCATTTCGAAATACAGCTTTGGTTTTCTTATGTCTTTCCGCAGGAATTGTGGATGTGATTGGCTATTTAAGCCTAGGGCATGTGTTTACAGCCAATATGACAGGTAATATTGTGCTGCTTGGCATTGCAGCAGGAAGCTCCTTGCAGCTAACAGCCCTTCATTCCATCATTGCTCTAAGTGGGTTCGTTTTAGGGGTTTTACTTGCAGTTGTGATAGGCGGAAAGCATGAGAAAACGTTTTGGCCAAAAGCCGTTACACGCATTTTTATCATCGAATTGATGATTTTGCTTCTATTTGCTCTCATGACCGTTTTCCATTATACACAAGGTGCTTACTTTATGCTGATCATCCTTTTAAGTATGGCTATGGGTATGCAGACAGCAGCCGCTCGTAAATTGAATGTTGCTGGCATTTCCACAACCGTTCTCACGAGTACACTTGCTAACCTATTTGAAGATGCAGCTCAGCGTATATCATACCGGGAAAAAAGAAAGGCCCCTATCCAGCTTGTAAGCTTGATGCGAATAGGCTCTATTGTCTTCTACTGCCTAGGTGCAGCTATTGCTGCATATACAGATCGTTACGATCCATTTATCATCATCTGGCTGCCTATCATCATCCTAGGGGTCATTGTGATAACTGCTGCATTAAAGCACTTTCACCAATTGAAATAGCCTCTCTGGCTATTTCAATTATTGTGCTCTTAAACTAATAACTCCTCACATAAAAACCAGGAGGGCGTCCCATGATGAACGTAGAGCCATACGGATATCCAGAAAATGTCCCGAATCCCCCGTACCCAGGAAAACCTCCCAAGCCAGAGAACACACCAGGGCTCAAATAAGACCCGCCAAAGCCGATATGGGAACCAACCGGCCCAATATGAGCCCCGCCTCCTGTAAATCCGCCTCCATGAAAACCACCATAAACCCGTGGATACATACAATCACCTGCCTTCGAATCAGACCTTATCTCATCATATGCATGACAAATGGGGCGGTGCCCCTGCTTTTTCTTTTCCTTCTATGTATATTAGACCAATTTGATAAAATTTGAATGAAAAGTCCTGCAAAAAATTAAATTAAGCAAAGAAAAGTGACCTTTTTAACTTGTTGCTCTGCCCTATGTTTATTTAGAATAATGGAGCAGGTAATAAATTTGCACACCCCCTTTGTTGCGAATTCTTCTTATTAAACGTTCTTGCAGCGTTTAATAAGAAGAGCCTATTAAAACACAAAAAACCCTTGCTGACGATATCAACAAGGGCGAGAGATAAATGGTATTAACCACCAATGATTTTTTCTGCAACTTCGAATGAACCTGCAACGTTTTGCGTCAGAACAGTCGCAGCGACCGCTAAACCAACAACGAATAATACTTTTAATCCTGTTTTCATCTTAAATCAACCCCATTCTTTTCATATGTAAATCCGCTTCTAAACTTTTGTTCAAGTAAAAAACAGACTGCTCATAAAGTGCTTGCTTTTCACAATATTTTGCTGCAAATTGTGATAGCTCTTTTACTTCATGATATTCATTCTTCTCTTCTAACTTTCTTAATTTCTCATCAATTTGCTGAAATCTTTGCTGTGCATGCGTTAAGTAAAGATCATGTACGATGCCTATTTTTAGCTGAAACACTTCATGAGAAGCATCTTTCATTCTGGCATATGCAGCCTCTATATATTGGCTTGCACGCTGCTTTTCACCAATCACACAGAGTTCCCGGCTGATCAGATACGTAGAATGGAAAAAGAAATCTGAATCATAATACTCTTGATGGGACAGTGCTTTTTCAAGATGACGTATCGATTCCTTCGGTTTATTCCAAAATGAATATAAAATGGCCACATTGTGATGAAGCTGAGCCAGCATAAAATCATCCTGCTCGCTTGTCAAAACTTTTTCTGCCAGACGATAATTCTCAAGCGCCTCTTCATACCGGCCGATCTCTGTTAGATTCGCTGCTATAAGAGAGTATGAAAGGGCCGTTCTTCTTTCATACTGCTTGTGCCGCTTATAGACGTAGAGCGCTCTGCGGATATAGCTTAGTGAGAGCATAATATGACTGAGCCGGTAATAAAGCCATGCCACTTTAAAATCGAAATCAGCACGTTCGATCTCACTTGGAATTTTATCTAAGAGTTTTTCAGCACTTTGATACATCTGCAATGCAACCTCATAATTACCTTGATGCTGCTCATACACACCCTCATAAAAATCAAAATAATAGGCAAGACGGTTAGACAGGTCATCTTCTTTTTTTCCATAATGACCCTCTATGCTTTTCGTTGAAACATTGCCCTTTTGCCCTCTTAAATTGTACATCAGAATGTGATGTCTCTTCTCAAGAAGAGAATAGTATATGAGGATATCCGCATCGTCAATTTCCTCTACCGCTTGTTTCGCTTTGGCAAATAACCGTTCTGCCTCATCTGCATGATCTTTTTTGATTTCCATGTTCCAGTCATTTAATAGTGATGCCAATTCCGCAACAGGAACTTTGCTCATTCTACACCCCCAATCACCTTCAGCTAAAACACATGAATTCACTAAATATGGAACTTCTATTAGCAATTGCTAATTAGTCCATTTGACATCATTTTAATATGAATCACTTGAATCTTCAACAACCGTTTCCATTGAAAGTGCGTTTCTTTCTCCTAGTCAACGATATTTGCGAAAAAATTCCGCCTTTTTTTAAAATAAACATCTCGAGATGAAATGAAAAAAGCCCAATGTCGAGGTTTTCTAATCTTATGATGGTTCATAGCAGCTTTTCATTTATCCAATTTCTTTATATAATATGATCAATCACTTACACGCCTCAGTAGCTCTAGAAGGGAAGAGCGCCGTAAAACAAATTGTAGCTGGCGGGTCGCAAGGCAAGGGTTTCAGAAGCACCGAAAAGCACATGAGCTGAGACAGGTGAAATTCCTGTCGGTGAAATTCCGTAGGGAAGCGTGTTGCCCCTAGCCTATGCTTACGAAAGGAGTGCGGGTTCGAATCCCGTCTGAGGCTTATGAGGTAGATGGATTGGGAGGATAAAATATCATGCATGTGTTTGAAGAATATATCAGCAAAATCGGTAACCCAGAGCTGAAGCAGCGCACTCAAGACATCTTACAATGGGTAGAAGACACATTCCCTCAATTAGAGCCAAGAATTGCTTGGAATCAGCCCATGTTCACAGATCACGGCACATTTATTATTGGGTTTAGCGTGGCAAAACATCACATTTCTGTCGCACCAGAAGCTAAAGGAATTAATCAATTTTCAGCTGACATTGTACAAGCTGGGTACGATCATGGGAAAAATCTGTTTCGCATGAAAGAAAGCTTGCCAGTTGATTATCCTCTCCTAAAAAAAATCATCGAATTTAATATTGAAGACAAAGCGGATTGTTCAACGTTTTGGCGAAAATAAACAGTACCCCGATCTCAGCGTTAACAGATCGGGGTATTTTGCTGCAACAATGTTATTTTGTTCTCTTCCCTACCAATTTTTGTTCAAGCCATTCATAGCATGACAAGAGGGCATCTACGCTCTTTTGGCATAGCGGCACATATACAACGGCGGCGGCTGTTAAACACGCTATAGCAGCTCCTGCCAAGACATCTAATGGATAATGAACACCTACCCAAATCCTTGAAAAACCAACAGCACACGCAATGATCAGCCAATAAATATGGCGTTTGTGAAACAGCCAAAAGATCACGCAAATCGAAAAAATAAAGATGGTATGATCACTTGGAAACGAGTTATTCACTTCCTTTTGAATCAAAAGATTGACGTGGCTCATTTCTGCAAAGGGCTGCTGATTGAAATAAAGGAGCCCTGCGATTTTCCCAAGTAACTCTGCCAATATGAAGGTCACTCCGGCAGATACGACCATCGCCCTATTGTACCTGCTGCGATTTTGAAACCATACGAACAGACACATGAGCGCTGCCAGCAGCACTGTATATTCAGCTAGTCCAATAAATATCGGATTCAAGTAACCATGATCGATACTGAACTGATTCACCCGCCTAAATAAATCTTCATTAAGTCCCTGCATCTCATTTCATCCCTTTTTACTTGATTTATGATAAAGATAATTGAAATGAGATGTCTGCCTCCATCGATCGAACGAACAAACTATGGAATCATATGACATGTTTGTCACTTTGCTGTCACCTGAACATCGTGTACTAACTAAAAACTCATCAAAAGCTATTAAATCACAGGAACAAAACTGTTATAATAGAACATAGGTTTGCATTTTATCAAAAAGGGGTTACATCATATGATCAAAACGGTGGATGGCAACATTTTAGAGGCAAGCGAAGACATCATCTGTCACCAGGTGAACTGTAAAGGAGTCATGGGCGCTGGATTAGCAAAACAGATCAAAAGCAAATATCCGAATGTGTACAAAGATTATAAACAGTTATGTACAGAACAAGGAGATGACTTGTTAAGCTCCGTTCAACTCATCACAACAAAAGACGGAAAAACAATTGCCAACTTATTTGCCCAAGCTGGATACGGAAGAACAAGAAAGCAAACAGACTACGATGCCTTACGCAGCTGCTTTCAACACCTAAAGGATACAGTGACACAATCACCTGAAGAGAAAAACCAAACGTCCATCGCCATTCCATACGGGATCGGCTGCGGATTAGCAGGCGGCGATTGGACGATTGTGGAAGAGATGATTGAAGAGGTGCTGGGTGATTGTGAAGTGACGGTTTATCGGTTTAGATAATGGAAATGAGATTTTATGAAACATATATGAGAAATACCCTCCTTAAATTGGAGGGTATTGTGCGTTAGTTATCGTCTTTATTTTTTATATAATTTAATACGGCTTCTTTATCTTCCTCATCTTCAGGGAGATATCCCAAATTTTCATATTCCCAAATAGCCATTCGTTGATAGGTATTGTAATGAGAGTTCAATACATCATCATAATTAAAATCAATGGTAAATCGATTCCTATTCTTGATTTTCAGCGTTAAATTTGTCCAAGTTTTTTGCTCATTAATTTTAAATTCATCTCTGAGTTTCTTAAAAGAATCCTGTAAATTAATTAATAAGTCATCATATATATTTTCACTGACCTCAAATATATCAGGAATATCATGAGAATAAATATATTCTTGTTGTTTGTTTGTATTAAAGAAAAAATAAACTTCACGAGAGTCATCCAGAATTTCCGCATATAGCAAAACATTCTCCCAATCAACAGGTATTATTTCATTTATTGTATTCAAAATTTCTTGATAAACTTCATTCGATGGTTCCATTTCCATTGAATTAACCTCCTGGCTTATTTTCAATCGATACCTTTTTAACTCTCCTAGCTCCAATTTTATACTTAATTTTAAATAAAGTTGGTCGCATAGAATCTCCTTCATATCTAATGCTTTCTATGGAAACTGATACTGTCTGAGGTGGATCTTTCCTCAAGGCTGCCAACCATTCCTGCTCCAACTGATACCATTTCCCACCACTACGATTAATCTGTGAACTCATCGGAACAAGGTTATCAATATCCCCGGAACCTTTAAAAATAGACGCTATCAAATGACCTCCATCATCATCCATTAATCGATCCGGCTTCCCTGAATTGGATTGGGCATATTGGTTTCTTTTAACCTCTCCGTATTTTAAATCACTTGCTTCGACTTTGACAATACGTCCGTAGTGGTCGGTTGTGTAGGTGTAGCCTTGCTTTGTTGAATAAACAACATTTGGTTTTAACACTTTTTTACGTTTCCATCTCACATAGTGATCTCCGTAACTGACAACGGTTGGTGGTGATTTTGGTGCTGGTAAGCGTCTGCCTGTCTTAGAGATGCCGTATCCTGAATTGTTGTCTAGACGCTTCGCCATAGAGAGGAGTTTATTTTTGAGATTTTCTCCGTCAAACACGTTATACGGCAGCTTCGGGCCGCCAGCCATTTGAAATTTTGGTGAGTATGGCAATAGATTCGGAATAGAAACTCTGTCTAATGATTTTGCTCCTTGCTCAAGGCCTTTCTTCACCGTCGTTTTGGCTGCTGTTGTTCCCGTTTTTGTTATGGCACCTGCCCCTTTAGAACCAAAGACGATTTCTGCTAGAGAACCGGTCGCATAGGCAAACCAGTGTGATCGAGAATATGCATCACCATCGATAACTTCTTTTTGGAATGAGTCTGAAATCGACTTTCCAATCGCTTTCGACGTTTCAATTGGATGAGAAACAGCCGTTACGACCGATTCAACGGCACCTCCAGGATCTGTCACAAGATCGTAGATGCCAACTACTGTATCTTTGGCCACATCATACAGACCAACTGCTGCTCCTTTTACAACATCAACGAACCCCTCTGATGCTTCTTCCTGCGCTTTGATCTGGAGAAGCTGGCTGTAATACATTTTTTGATCGTAAGAAAGATTTTCATATCCAATTTCGTCTACAATCTCAAAGTATTTCTCTTCTGATATACACGAAGGATCGTTGAGTTTTTCTTTCAATTCTTTGATTCTTCGTTTCTCTTTTTCTTCTTTTTTCACCTTTAAATATGCTTTCACCTGTGCATCGATTTTATCATGATTCTTGTACACATCTGTCTCATGAAATGCTTTTGCATCGTAATACATTGGCTGCGCATTTTTCCCTTTTCCTGTAGCAGCCATCATTTTTGCATAAAAAGTTGAGAGGTGTTTTTCAATCGCTTCTGATTTTGCGTATTCTGTTTTTAGCTCATGGTCTATTTTATGTAAAGCATCAATTGCCTCTTTTCTTTTTTTGTTCGCATCATCTAAATGTTCATTGACCTCTTTACTTGAAAATACATTCAGTTCTATGAGATCACTGATGTCATCAAAAATAGTGGATAGGGCTTCTTTTTGTTCCTTGACCATATCTTTATTATTCTGAATCCCTTGTTTCAGTTGAGCGTCTAAGAAATGCTCATCAATAAATGTACTCCCGCCTAACGATTCATCATCAAGCTTTCCTTTTACCCCATCTAAAAACGCTTTTTGCATATCGATAAAGTCAAGATAAGTGTCTGTGTAAAGCGCAAGATCCTCATAAAAGGCTTTGATATTGTCTGCACCTTTTCCAGTAAATTCATTACCTAATCCCGACACACTTTTTAATGCTTTTTTCACATGCTGCATTTCGTCTCGAAGCTCCTGATAGACTTTTGACCTTTGTTCGACAGCTGACAGTAAAGATGGAGCATCTAATATTTTCATATAAAAAAGACTCCTTTTATGGCGTATTCTTTTACTAGAATACCATAAGGAGTCTTACACTTTAATCCACTTTATCGTTTTTTAACCAATTATCCTCCAGAGCTCCTTCTTGATGCGACGGTTTGGACATCATCATGTTGAGGTTGAATGAAACCACTTTTTATTTTATAAAAAGAGTGCTCTGAGTTTCTTTAAACTGTTTTTCGTTTAGATAGAACCTTGTCAAGAACTGTGACTCCGACAGCAATAGCAAGAGTAAAAGCCCCAATCCAAGGAAGATAATTCAACAAACCATTTTTGACAGCAATACCGCCGATACCAGCTCCACCTGCCATTCCAAGTTGTCCCAAAGCACTGTGCAAACTAAGCACAATGCTTGCCGCAGCAGGGGCAAGGCTTATTAACTGAAATTGTATTGGCGAGCCGGAAGACCAAGCTGCAAGCGCCCAGAAAATAAGTAATACATAGAAAAGAAAAGCAAACTGACCGATAAACGGGAAGAGCAATAGTGCAATAGCATGGAGTAACATTCCTCCAGTTAATGTACGAAATGCCCCCCACTTATCTGTACTAAAGCCTCCTAATTGAGCTCCAATAGCACTAGCAATCCCAAAAATAAAGAGTGCTGTCGTTACCCCATGATTGCTCATGCCGAATATATCTAGGAAATATGGTGAAATATACGTAAATACAACGGAATATGCACCTAACCATAGAAAAGTTATAAGCAAGTATGCTGCGATACGTGGTCTCATAAAAAATTTAAACTGCTCACGTAAAGGTACGGGTTTTTCAGCAACTGTTTTTGGTATAGCAAACAAAGTTAAGACAGAGAAAAGTAATCCTACTGCCCCAATTCCAATGAATATGACATTCCAATCATAATGTGAAGCCACAACTCTTCCTATAGGTACACCTGCAACCAAAGCAGAACTTTGTCCCATAATAACTGTAGCAATCGCACCTCCTTGCTTTCCTGGAGCTGCTAAAACTGCAGCAAGGGTTAGAACTGTGACTTGCATAACACCAGCACTAAGGGCAGAGATTATTCTAGCTGACATTAGCATTTCATACCCTGTTATTATCGCAATAAGAATATTAATGACAGAGAAAACGGTTAAAGCATAGACAAGAAGTTTTTTTCGGTCCATTCGAGCAAACATAGCAATTAGAAAGGGTGTCCCTGCACCAAAAGCTACTGAAAACACAGTGATTAACTGTCCTGCAGATGAAACTGAAATGTGATTAGCCTCAGCAATTTTGTCTAAGATTCCCGCAATAACATATTCTGATGTACCATTAAGAAAACTAATGGCAGCTAATAAATAAATTTTCCACATATTTGACAAAATAATTCACACCTATTTGTTTTATATTTCGATATTTCTAGAAATACAGATTTATTTTCATAAATTAACCGAGCGCTTGAAAAATTAACTGTAAAGAGCTTAAAGTGTTACGCTTCTTATACTTTTGGAGAACTTGCTTTGACAGCCGTTGTTATACTGGCTTTTACAATGTAGACAGGAACAAGTTCCAATTCAGTTACAGGTTCTGAAAAAGCAGTGGTAGTTGAAAATGTAACTCTCAAACAAGATAAGTAAAAGCTATGGGCGCCTTCCTCGGTAGAGAAAAGCCACTTTTTTGCAGATTTTTACTTGTTCTTAAGATACAGTCCATCCTCAAAAGCATCCCCTGCTTTTTCTCCTATTTTATGGTAATTCCTACTTCCCCTATCAAATACAAGTGGGCTGAATTTATCCAGATTGATTTTACCTTTCTCATCTAGTATATCCTCCTCAACACTGATGTTCACGATTTCAGCAATCATGCGCCATTCTTTTTCATTATAACTTTTCACTTTACACTCTAACGCAAATGGAAGTTCCTCAATCAGTGGTGCATCAACAAAGTCCGCCTTAACTGCATGAAATCCAGCTCTTGCAAATTTATCTGGAACCTCATTTCCAGTTTCATTTCCAAGATAATCACATGCCTCAAGAAAAGACGCATCTGACATGCTTACGGTAAATGCACCATGCAGCATAATATTCTTTAACGTCTTTCGTTCTGAACTAATGCAGATTGAAATTTCATTTTCATTACTAATACCGCCCCATGTAGAAGCCATGGCATTCGGAATTCCATTTTCGTCATACGCTGCAATAATAAAAACTGGTTGTGGTAACACGTAAGATTTTGCTCCAATATTTTTTCTCATTATCTTTCTCCTTTTGGTTTTATTTCGGTATTTCTAGAAATTTAGATTTAATTTCATAAATTAACCGAACGTTTGAAAAATTAGCTGTAAAGAGCTGATTTTTGCATGTAGAAAAAGTGATCTTTACAGTTTCTTTAAAAATGTTTTATAAAGGTGACACCCTTGAATTTAACGCACTTATGATAAAGATAGATGGTTCGCTTTAGCTTTTTTATATAAAGTACTAGTAATGGATCTACTCAAAATTTAGATGAGGATACCTATCGAGTAATTTAGCCATAATCCGGACAAGAAAAATCATACCTCTTATTTCTATATTTCCTTAAGTATAGAAATAAGAAAAATTACTCCATCACATATGGAGCATACTTTCCAATCAACTCACGGTCTAGGCTGTAGTATATATATGTGCCTTCTTTATAAGTACTCATTAGCCCGCAATCAGTTAATTGTTTTAAGTGATGGGATAAAGTTGATCCAGCAATTGATTCAAGTTTTATTCCTATATCTGAACAACATAAATTTGCTTCATTAGCAAGCAAACGAGCAATTTTTAATCGGGTTGGTTCACCGAGTGCTTTATATATTTTTGTCGCCTGCTGTAACTTCGAGTTATTCTCCATCATTATCACCCCCTTTCCTGAATAAATACTTCAAATGAGTACTAGCTAACCTTACAGTTATAAGAATAGATTTATTTCACAGATAACCCCTCTTCATTAGCATGAGCTGACTTAGTGATTTTCCATCCCAATAACATAACAATGAAACCTAAAAGTATAAGAAGATATAATGTTGGAACGAAACTGCCTAGAAAATCATGGAGAAAACCGATGATAAACGGGCCCGTTGCACCAATCATGTATCCAATTGCTTGAGTCATTGCTGACCAAGTACTTGCTTCCATAGGGGACGATGCCTTATCTATCGGTAATAATAAAGTGAGTGAGACAAGACCGCCACTGCCAATCCCTAGACATATACTTGAAACAATAGGTGTCACGTTTGTAAAACATAAAAGAGATAATCCAGTCATTACACTAAGGGTAAAGACTAAAATCCAAAGTCTTCTACTTGGCAGCTTCTTCAAGAGACTAGGCAATAAAAGAGTAGCTGGCAATTGTGCAATCATAGCTATTGTACCTACAAGACCACCAAATGCTGACGTCCATCCTTTTTCCTCTACGATGGCTGGTAGCCAAGCTGCAAAACAATAAAACATAAGAGTGACAAGCCCTACAAAAGAGGTTAATAACCACGCCTTTTTATTTTTTAATGGCAAGGAGGCACTTCTCTTTTGTGATGCTGTATGTGTATGAGAATGTTTAATGACCATAAGCCAAAGTGGAACAGCCATTAGAGCAAGAATACTCCAGAACGCTAATCCGTTTTTCCATGAATTATTGAGCCAGTGTTGAAGTGGTGTCGTCAGCCCAATAGAAATGGATGCTCCAACTACCATTGAAGTAGAATATACGCCTATCATGGAGGCTGCCTTCTCCGGAAAGTAACTTTTGATGAAACCAGAGAGCAAAGGACTTACAATCCCAATTCCCGCACCAATGAATAAAGCCGTTATCAATAGATAGATAGACGAATTTGTAAAGACACGCGAAAGCGTTACAATACCTATAAAAGCGATAAAAAATGTGATGGTTTTCTCTGATTGATAGCGATTTGCTAAACGACCAGCGAATAACGAGCAAAAGCCAAAACATAATAAAGGAATAGATGTAAGTAGACTAGCTGAAGCAGAACTCATGCCTAATTCATTTGATATTCCGTGCAAAACTGGACTAACTGAAGTTATACCAGGCCTAAGATTAAATGCAGCTAATATAAGTGCAAATAGAAATAATATATGACGACTGATCAAATTTGTTACCTCCGATACTTTTCTTGATGTGTAATCCTATTTAATGGTACATGAAGCCACAACATAAATAAAATGCATATTAATCATGCAACACATAAACAAATTGATATGACATTTTTAGTATAAAAGCAAAAAGCTGAAGCCTCCACCGCTGGGAGTCATCAGCTTTTTTGCTTTAATTAGGGCAAAGGATCTATCCTATCTTATAAATCTGGCATCGATAAGATTTTAATGGTTCGGAACCTGATATGGGGTCAATCTCATCGGTACCTATTAATTGATTGACATTTGCACCTTCTACTGAAAATGGATCAAATCCAGCTAATTCAAGTTCATCACACTCATCCCACCAGCCCGCTTGAGTATATATTGTCCCCACGGGTATACTTTCTGTCAGTCGAGCGACTGCCTTCATCCTGCCGAAAGGAGAGGCTAAATAAATCCATTCACCTTCATTTAGCCTATACATTTGAGCTGTTTGGGGATGGATTTCAGCAAAAGGATCGGGATGCAGTTTTCTTAGTCTAGCAATATTACGATGCTGGCTATGACAAAAACTTTTTAATTTAAAAGAAGAAAGAACTAACGGAAAATCATTCGATTGATTCTGATATTGCGGAACAGTTAATGGTTTTTCAAATTGAGGCAGTGGAGCATATCCATGCTCTAACAAAAACTCGGAATAAATCTCCAGCTTTCTTGTCGGAGTAGAAAAACCTTTGACTCTTTCATTCATTTTTTCTCTATATTTACAATATTTTATTTTTAAGGGCACAGACAGACCTTCAGGGTGAGATCGAAGTTGGTCTAATGTGACATTCACTGGTTTAAGATAGTCATTAAACGCTTTCTCAATATTTCCATTCCAAAACTCTTCTTGATAACCCATTTCAACCGCTATTTCCATGATTATTTGTAGATCAGGACGAGCTTCCCCAGGAGCCTTTGACATTGCAGGTTTGTATTGAATATGTTGATCCGTTTGTAAATTCCCTTCAAAGCCTGCCAACAAACTTGGGGACTCCCATGCATGTGCAGCTGGTAATACAATGTCTGCAAACTTCGTCATTGGACTATGAAACATGTCAACGTGTACATGAAATTCTAATTTTTTCAAGGCTTCTATCATATTCTTGGTTCCAGGGTTTTGAGTGACCATATTACCCCCAAAACTTAACAAGCCTCTCATATAATACGGAGATTCGTTTAATACAGCATGAACAAAATCATACCCTGAAGCAGATATTTTGGGAGCACCTAAAGGTCTCTGATCTAATCCTAAACGCTTCTGCTCTTGTGAAGTTGGCAGTAAATCTTGACCTTTTATTAAGTTTACTGGTAAAGACGGGAGGATAATATTCCCCCCTTGCTTATCAAAACAACCGGTCAGACTATAAAGGATACATAATGCTCGATTGGTAGATGAACTATTTACATGCTGTTCTAATCCATTCCATGAATAATAGGTTATCGGATTTTCTTGGCTTAATAATTCCCCAAGTTCCGTTAATTTCTCAGCTGGAATACCCGTTATTTTTTCCACATGTTCCATTCTAAATGAAGATACTTGTTTCAATAATTGAGAAAAAACGGTTTCTGAAGATACGTCCTCATTTTCGTATTCGCCTGAAAGTAAAATATGTTCTGACCATGTCTCAGGATCTGCCCGAGTATCGATTTTAAATGGCTTCTGTTTTTGATCAAGAACTAAAAATTCATATGGCTGATGATGTGCTGGTCGAAGGAATTTTCCTGTTCGCTTATCCACTAAGAAAGGGGCATTGGTCCATTGGAGAAGAAATTGCTCATCATACGAATGGTTCTCAATCAAAAATTGAAGACACCCTAATATTAAAGCGATATCAGTTCCATGATTCGGAGAAATCCATAAATCTGCTGCGGCAGCTGTCGTTGTTCGGCGTGGATCGATGACTACTAGTTTACTGCCTCTTTTTCTAGCTGCCATGAGCCTTTTCCAAGTCTGAAGATTCGTATCTGCTGGATTGTGCCCCCATATCAATATCAAGCTAGCACGTTCAAAGTCGGGTTGAGGCAATCCAACACCATATGTGTATTTTGATCCCTCGTCCCTTGTCCACTGGCAGACATTGGTATGAGAAATATAGTTGGGGGTGCCGTATAGATTCATCAAGCGCTGTAAATATGGCCCCCAGCTAAAACTTCCGCTTGCACCAACTGTTGGAAAAGTGTAAGAAACTGTTTCTGCCCCTGTTTCAGAACGAATCTGTTTTAGTTTACTTGCAATGGTTTGGATGGCTTCTTCCCATGTGATTTTCTCCCATAGTGGATCTTGCCCCTTTGGGTTAGTTCTCTTTAAAGGAAAAACGATGCGATCAGGATGATTGACGATTTGAGGTGCTGCTGCTCCTTTTGGACAGATTCCCCCATTCGGATGATTTTTATCCGGGAGCACCTTTACTAACTGATCATTTTGTGTAACGGATATCACTCCACATTTTGAAACGCATTGCGAACAAAATCCCGCTCTTCTTTTTTCACTAGTACTCATCATCCTTCTCTCCTTTTTAAGATTGAAGTCATTGGTCAAAAACTAGGAATTTTTTCGGGTGAATGGTGAAGCATACATCTCAAATACGGATTTCTGTCATTTTAAGATAAAGAAAATATCTCTTCTAAATGCTGATCCGTCTTTTCAAATACTTTCTCCATGTCAGGCTTGAGCGCCGAATGATTTGAGAGTGTTTTTAATGGTTTCATCCCTATGAATTGCTGTGCTTTGTGCATTGCAACTAGGACCTCGTCTACTTCCTTCCCCTCAAAGAAAGGCTGCTCTATCGGATTATCGAACACCCATTCACCTGCACCCCAAGTAACAGAAAGCATGTAATGACGTCCTTCTAATAAACCTCCTTCACCATAAATATCTGTCCCTCTATAAAAAATTCCGTGCTCATATACAGTATCCATGTACTTCTTAAATGCAGCAGGATAGTGATACCAATAAACTGGTGTTTGAATAATCACAAAATCAGCCCATTTGAATTTTTCCTGTTCTTCTTTTACATCATAGTGATTTGCAACAATTGTGGTTTTAACATGATAAAGTGGGCTTAGCTTGTCTACCATTCTTTCTACTAATGTCTGGTTTAATTGGCCTTTGGCCATCTCATGGTACTCATGTGCGTTAATGATTAAAATATTTTTCACGTTAATCCTCCTATAAAATTCAAACCCAAAATGATAAGGTTATGATGATCATCACCTTAATGAGTATGATTAGCCTCACTTATTGTCTCGGATTATATCTTGAAGTTCTATTTTCTTTTATGGTACATTAAGTTCCAATATAAATGAAATGCATATTAATCATACAGGAGATAACAAAAACGCTATGAATAGATCGCAAATTCAACTAATTGTCCAAATTTCTGAAACAGGAAGTTTTACAAAAGCCGGTGAGGAATTACATATGACACAGCCGGCTGTAAGTCGAGCCGTAGCTACAATTGAATCGCAACTAGGAACAAAGTTAATTGAAAGAGATAAGAAAAATGGCTTATTTTTCACAGATATAGGAGAACGTATATTAGTTATTTTCAGGAAGGTTCTAAGTGAATTACAAAAAGTAGATGAATTAGTTGCAGCTGAACAAGGGTTAGAGATTGGGAAGATACATATAGGAGCTTACCGAACTGCTTGTACTAGATTTATTCCTAAAATCATACGTGCAATGGAGAATCAATATCCAGGCCTAGAAATCAAACTTTCAGAAGGGAGTGTAGATCAAGTTAAAGAGTGGTTACGTTCTAAATACATTGATGTGGGCATTATTATTCCTCCTGATAAAGATTTTGATACCGTACATTTAATGAAAGATCAACTGATTGTACTGATGCATTCAAGCCATCCTTTATATCAGAAAGAAATAATAAGTATTCCCGACTTACAAGGTGAAGATATACTATTGGGGAAAGGGGGTTATGAGGTACAAGTTCATGATTTATTTAAAAAGTATAACGTAACTCCTCACGTTCGGTTTGAAATGGAGTATATAGAGACAGGATTAAGTATGATACAAGAAGGTTTAGGAATAACCATTACAACTAAAAAAAATATTTGGTCACTGCCAGACCAAGTCGTTTTTCGTGAATTAACACCAGATACGTTCAGAGATATCAATATTGCAGTGCTTGATATGAAAGATATATCCAAAGCAACAGATGCCTTTATTCAAACAGCTCTTAGGCTTTTTGCTACCGAAGATGGTTAACTGTCTCTGGATAATTTTTAGTATTGCAGCATACCAGAAAGTTGATGATTCGACTTTTCGATTTTATCAACGAAGTCTGCAATAGATAAAGACCGCTGCTGTGAGGATTTTATATTAACAAGCATAAGCTGATGGCGGAAGCAAATTAATTGATAGTAGATCAGTAAATCCTGGTCTTCTTCTATTTATTCAATCTTTTGTTCTACCTCAGCTTTCAAAATCTCTGCGTCTGGAACACTGAATTGCCGGATCATTTTATACCATTCATTTATTTTCACACCAACATGTGAAAGAACTGTCTCCATGCCTCACTCTCCTTCCACCAAATCTCCTTATGTGACATTTATTATGACTTGCAGAAATTTACAAATCATCGAACAGAAACCGCAAAAAGGCTCCAGTAAAAGAGCTTTTTTGCGGTTATGGATTTAATATGAAGCTTGTTTATAAAAATACATCATTGAAAATTATTTATAATTGTATTCAATGCTTTCTTTAGCACAACCTTATCATGTTTTGACAAGTTTTGAAGCGCTGTTTTGTTCAGCTCAATTGTTGCTGCTTCAACTTTATCTCTAATGACTAAAGATTTTTGAGTAGCATCTACTAAAATATTTCTTCGATTTTTTGGATCTATTGTGCGTTCAATTAAGTCAGCTTTTTGCATTTTATCTAAAATTCCAGAAACTGTTGAGGCTTCTAAATACACAAGTTCTCCAATTTGTTTGGGAGATAGCTGGCCCTCTCTCCACAAACAGTTCAACACACCATATTGAGCGGGTGTCAAATCACATTCCTCTAAAAGCTTACTAAAGTACTTAAACACTTTATTTTGACTAACACTTAGTAAAAAATTTATGCACTCTGATAATTCCATCGTATCTCCCCCACATTGACTTTACCTATAATATCATGGTAGTTTTTTAATTGAAATACTTTTGCACCGGAAATGTTTTGTCATAATATATTTTTAGAGAGGAAGATAAATAATGGATTCATTTAAAGCGATTCTAGTTACAGAAAAAAATGATCAAGTTAGTTACGATCTTCAAAATGTAAGTGTTAATGATTTATCTGAGGGAGAAGTATTAATTAAAGTTGCATATTCTTCAATCAATTATAAAGATATGCTGGCCGTTCAAAAAAATGGAGGTGTTATTCGTAACTATCCAATGATTCCCGGAATTGATCTAAGTGGAACTATCGTTCATACAACAGATAATCGTTTCGTAGAGGGTCAACAAGTTATTGTCACAGGTTTCGCATTGGGCATGAGCCACACTGGAGGTTTTTCAGAATATGCTAGAGTACCTGCGGATTGGATTGTTCCTTTGCCAAATAACTTGACTTTAAAAGAAGCAATGATTTTTGGAACAGCAGGCTTTACTGCTGCTCTTTCGATCATGGCTTTACAGGAAAATGGTATGAATACAAAAAATCAACCTAATATACTCGTTACGGGCTCAACTGGTGGAGTTGGTAGCATCTCTATACAATTATTATCTAAAATTGGGTACAAAAATATCTTTGCTTTAGTGCGTAAAGATAATCAAGTTGACATAGCAAAATCTTTAGGAGCAAATGATGTCATTTTTGCAAACCAGTTAGGAGAGTTAAAAAAACCATTAAACAAGCAAAAATTTGACTTCGTATTAGATACTGTTGGAGGAGATGTAGCTTCTGTATTAATCCCTCAAATTTCTTACGGTGGAAGCATGAGCATGTGCGGAAATGCAGGTGGAATTAAATTAACAACAACTGTGTTACCTTTTATTTTAAGAGGGATCAACCTTCTGGGGATCGATTCTGTAAATGTGCCAATCAATAAACGCAAAGTAATTTGGAACGAGATAGCAAACGAATGGAATATCTCCCAAACGACTCTAGTCAATGAGATTACTCTCGATACGTTACCTGAAAAAATTGAAGCCATTAAAAATGGCCAACATTTAGGAAGAACAATTATTAAATATTAAAATAAAACAAACTTTATTACACAAGACAAAAATTGAATTTATTGATACAGCTACCCCATCCGGTTCAAGATGGGGTACATTTGTTTTAATATCCCGGATAGAAGTATACAGCAACCAGAGTCTTTTACTGATAATTAAAACTCTTGATTTTAGAGCAAAAAATCAAATGATCTATTGAGACCCAAAACCTTTACATCAATACGGCTCATAACATGACGCTAGACTCGTTCTTAATGACGTTTACCTGTATGAGTTGAATTTAGTAACTCTAATTGAAAGATGGATATCCCCTACCGAAATCATTTTTATTCAATGCATATGAACGTATGCTTAAACAAGCAGCCACACCGAAAATGCTCATCTATGCCCTTCGTTATACCCCAAAAAACAAAAACCCCCTGAAGCCAATGGCTCCAAGGGGTTTTTTATTAATACTGAGACATATACTGATCGCGTTCCCATGGGTGTACTTGGGTGCGGAACATATCCCATTCAATTTCTTTTGATTCGATGAAGTGCTCGAATAGGTGATCGCCTAGTGCGTTGATCATGACTTCGTTTGATTTCAGCAGCTCGAGTGCTTCTGCAAGTGTTGCAGGAAGGTCAGAGATGCCATTTTCAAGACGCTCTTCTTTGTCCATGACATAGATGTTTCTGTCGATTGGTGCTGGTGCTTCTAGTTTGTTTTTGATTCCGTCTAGACCTGCTGCAAGTAATACGCTTAGTGCAAGGTATGGGTTTGCAGATGGGTCTACGCTGCGCACTTCTACGCGTGTACTGATGCCGCGTGATGCCGGGATACGGATCAATGGGCTGCGGTTTTGTGCACTCCATGCCACATAGCAAGGTGCTTCATAGCCAGGTACAAGACGCTTGTAAGAGTTTACAGTTGGGTTTGTGACCGCTGTAAAGCTTGTTGCGTGCTTGACGATACCTGCGATAAAGTGTCTAGCCGTCTCGCTTAATTGTAAATCTGCTTTTTCATCAAAGAATGCGTTTTTACCATTTTTGAATAATGATAGGTTACAGTGCATACCAGATCCGTTTACACCGAACAATGGTTTTGGCATGAATGTCGCATGAAGACCATGCTTTCTCGCAATGGTTTTGACAACGAGTTTGAACGTTTGAATGTCATCACAAGAACGGATCGCGCCTGCATATTTGAAATCAATTTCGTGCTGCCCTGGTGCTACTTCGTGGTGAGATGCTTCAATTTCAAAGCCCATTTCTTCAAGCTCTAGTACGATGTCACGGCGGCAGTTTTCGCCTAGATCTGTTGGTGCTAGGTCAAAGTATCCGCCTTTATCGTTTAGTTCAAGCGTTGGCTCGCCTTTTTCATCTAATTTAAATAAGAAGAATTCTGGCTCAGGTCCAAGGTTGAAATCACTAAATCCTAGTTCTTCCATTTCCTTCAAGATACGCTTTAAGTTGTTACGCGGGTCTCCATCAAATGGTGTCCCGTCTGGCTTATAAATGTCACAAATAAAGCGTGCAACTTTACCTTTTTCTGCTGTCCAAGGGAAAATAACAAATGTGTTTAGATCTGGGTATAGGTACATATCTGATTCTTCGATACGTACGAATCCTTCAATAGATGAACCGTCAAACATACATTTGTTATCGAGAGCTTTTTCTAACTGGCTCACAGGAATCTCAACATTTTTAATCGTTCCGAGAATGTCTGTAAATTGCAGACGGATGTACTTTACGTTTTCCTCATTTACTAATTTTACGATATCTTCTCTTGTGTACTTTGCCATTTCGTAAAACTCCTCCCCTACAAAAGGTAAAATGTGTATAGCAATGCTTTTGCTAATTGGTTAACGGAAGAACCTTGACATATCCCCCTGCCTAAAGGTCGTTCCTTGTTGGAAACGTCCAGCCTGAATGAGTTCCTTCTTCAGTAGCTTCCTGAGTTCATCATCTGTCAAGTTGTGCTTAGCTGTAGCTTTTTCATCCGTCTTTGTATCAGACGATGGATTTTCTGCCTCAGCTTTGGCAAAAAGCTTTTTGATTCCTGCCATGTTTACACCTTGTTCGATGAGGTTTTTAATTTCTAGTAATTTATCAACATCATGAAAAGAAAATAATCGGCGATTTCCATCACTTCTTGCTGGAAATACTAAACCATTTTCCTCATAATAGCGAATTTGTCTTGCAGATAATTCTGTTAGCTGCATGACAATCCCAATTGGGAATAAAGGCATTGAGCGGCGAATGTTATCACTCATCTCAACTGTCTCCTCCTCTTTGCTTAAATTTATTATATGTCATGTTATATTATGTGTCAACAATATGTTAGGAATATTAACATGGATTTTTTTATTGAGCAGGTACTTCAATAAAACCTTGTTCCAATAAGGCATCGACAGCACTGCAAATCGCATTTTTCACATGGGCATACGTGAGTCCGCCTTGAACATAGGCAGTATAAGGCGGTCTGATCGGACCATCGGCTGATAATTCGATACTGGCCCCTTGTACAAAGGTGCCCGCTGCCATAATGACATCGTCCTCGTAGCCCGGCATATAGCTTGCATGTGGTGTGACGTGACTGTTAATCGGAGATGCATACTGGATTGCCTGACAGAATGCAATCATTTTTTTAGGATCTCCAAATTCGACTGATTGAATCAAATCCGTTCTTTTCGCATTCCACGCTGGGTTTGTTTGGAATCCGAGCTTCTCAAGAAAACGAGCCGTAAACACTGCGCCTTTTAAGCTTTGAGCGACAACATGCGGCGCCAAGAAAAAGCCTTGATACATTTCCTGAAGCGCATACAGCGATGCACCCGCTTCACTGCCGATGCCTGGAGATGTCATCCGATAAGAGCAGGCTTCTACCCATTTTTCTTTTCCAACGATGTAGCCGCCTGTTTTGGCAAGGCCTCCGCCTGGGTTTTTAATGAGTGAACCGGCCATGAGGTCAGCTCCGACATGACATGGCTCTTTTAATTCAGTAAATTCACCATAACAGTTATCTACAAACACAATGATTTCTTCATTCATCTCTTTCACAAATGAAATCATTTGCTCAATTTCTTCTATAGTAAAGGAGGGTCTTGACGCATAGCCTTTCGAACGCTGAATGCCGATGACTTTTGTTTTAGAGGAAATCGACTCTTTTACTTTCTCATAATCGACGGATCCATCTTGTCGTAAATCAATGGCTTTGTAGTCAATCTGGAAGTCTTTTAATGAGCCTGTCCCTTCTTTCCCGCGAATCCCGACAATTTCTTCTAGCGTATCGTATGGTTTTCCCGTCATATAGATCAATTCATCGCCAGGTCTCAGCACACCAAATAAGGCAATGGAAATCGCGTGTGTGCCGGAAATGATTTGCGGACGCACAAGCCCGCTTTCTCCGCCGAAGACATCCGCATAAATCTTTTCTAATGTGTCTCTTCCCATATCATCGTAGCCATATCCAGTCGTCAGATTAAAGTGAGTGTCACTGACTTTGTGCTTTCGATAGTTTTCAAGCACCCGCCACTCATTTAGTTCACTCTTTTGATCAATTTGCTGATGCACGTGTAAAATCTCTTGTTCTGTTTCTGCTGCTACTTTTTCTAAAATACTGCCGTGTTTTAATGTGTGAAACATCTTGATTTAATTCCTTTCCAACATATACTTCTTGATTTGACCTAAAATGGTCTGATCCTCACCACTAAATCCGGTGATGTCATATATCTCTGCTTCTTTTTGAAATTCTAGTGACTCCACAAGCGTTTCTGATTTTAATGCGGAGATGAGCTTGCCTTCATGCGCTGGAATCTTTACATGATATGGCTTTAAAAAGGCTTTTTTCAGCTCAGCCATAATATCCGCTTTTAACCTTTTTACATCTTCCTTGCGCTTAGCACTGATTAAGATGTGGCGATGCTTTGAAGATGGGATGAAATCTGGTCTAATTTGATCTTCCTTGTTATAAACAGTCAGCATCGGAATTCGGTCCGCTTCTAATTCTTCTAAAAGCTCATGAACCGTTCGTTCGTGCCCTTCATAATCCTCATTAGAAGAGTCGATGACATGAAGCAAGTAATCGGCTTCCTTCACTTCTTCAAGGGTGGAACGAAATGCGGCAATCAGTGTGGTCGGAAGGTCTTGGATAAAGCCAACTGTATCTGAAATCAGCACACTGTAGCCAGATTCTAATGTCATCTTACGTGTCATTGGATCAAGTGTCGCAAACAGCAGGTCCTCTTCATGACTATCCGCTTCTGTTAATTGGTTAAACAAAGTTGATTTTCCGGCATTCGTATACCCGACAATGGCAATTTGGAACACACCATTTTTCTTTCGGCGCTCCCGGTATCTTGTTCGGTGTTCTTTGACTGCAGATAACTGCCCGTTAATTTCATGAATGCGGTTTCGAATATGGCGTCTGTCTGTTTCAAGTTTTGTTTCACCTGGACCTCTTGCGCCAATTCCGCCCCCTTGTCTTGAAAGGCTGATCCCTTGTCCACTTAGTCTCGGCAAGGCATACTGAAGCTGGGCAAGCTCTATTTGCAGCTTCCCCTCTCTTGTACGGGCTCTTTTTGCAAAGATATCTAAAATCAGTTGCGTACGATCAATAATTTTTACATCTAAAGCAGTCGCCAAAGCTTTTAGCTGGCTTGGAGAAAGCTCGTCATTAAAAATAATGACATCACATTCGAGTTCCTCGCAAAGCACTTCAAGTTCTTCTACTTTCCCTTTCCCGATATACGTTGCACTGTCTTGTCTATTTCTCTTCTGCGTCATCACGCTGACAGCTTCACCGCCAGCGGTTTTAGTTAAGGAAGCTAATTCTTCCATTGAGTATTGAAAGCGTTCATCCGTTACATGCGGCAATTGGCAGCCGACAAGGATCGCTTTTTCAGTCATTTCATGTTCATTCAACGTTAGTTGTTTCCTTTCTGTACTTAAGTTTTCAGTAGTACCATCATACCAAACACATCACACGTATACCACTATTCGGATGGTTTATTTTAGTGACTCTTTATAAAAAGGATACGCCATTTCAAGAAGGCGTATCCTCTTTCATTTGAAGATCGTGACTTTTAATGGTCAGCAGATCTTTTTTATCATAATGATCCACAAGAAGCAGTCTCATCGCCTGGGTTCGTATGGCTTTTTCAATGGTGTTTCGCACAAACCGGCCGTTGCTGAATTTTGCCGGGCTTGTGGTACTTTTAATGTGCATTAAATAATCCCGCAGCTTCCATTCGGCTTCTTGTGTAAATACATATTCTCTGTCTGCCATCATTCGTTTTGCAATATCCATGAGCTGATCGACTGTATAATCAGGAAAGCTGATGTTGATTGGAAATCTTGATTGCAGGCCGGGGTTTAAAGAAAGAAAATGATCCATTTCCTTGGAGTAGCCAGCAAGAATGAGAATGAATTCGTGCTGTTTGTCCTCCATATGTTTTACAAGGGTATCAATCGCTTCTTTTCCAAAATCCTTTTCTCCTCCGCGTGCAAGAGAATAGGCTTCGTCAATGAACAAAATACCACCTAATGATTTTTTAATTAAATCCCTTGTTTTTTGCGCTGTATGACCAATGTACTCTCCAACAAGATCACCTCGTTCTGCTTCAATTAAGTGACCCTTTGAGAGCACATTCATTTCAAAGAAAAGCTTCCCGACAAGTCTTGCAACTGTGGTTTTTCCTGTGCCAGGATTTCCTTTGAACATCATATGAAGCGCTTGTTTTCCTACCTTTAACCCTTGTTCCTGCCGTTTTTGATTAACAAAAATCCAAGCATAAATCTCTTTTATGTTTCGTTTCATTTCATCCATACCGACAAGGCTGTTCATTTCACGCTCTATTTCCCGTAAGATGCTGTGTTTTGCCTCATTTTTCTGCAAGGCTTCTAGGTATTCTGCCTCTGAGTCTGCATCAACCAATACTTGCTTTTGTCCGTTAAGTATAATATTGATTTGGCCGTTGTTTTTATATGTGACAGCTCGCTCCAACGTATTCACCTCTCGCTCTTCTCTCTTTATTCTATTCGGGTGGAGCTGTAATCGTGACAATCGCCCGCTTAAGCCCAAGTTTGCTGTCAAAATGACCCGAGATACCGAATATTGTAGGGATTTCTGCGGTTTCCCAGGAAATGATGTGCTATTTCCATTGTATTCATCCCGTTTGGGCGGACAAACCAACAATTTGCTTTTTCTTAGAAAAATGTAGCTTTTTAATCACAAATGATGCAGAAAAGAGTCTCAATGATTTCCGCATTTTGTACAGGCAATTCTTCTATTTTCTCATAAAATAAAGACGAGGTGATGAATAGATGGTGAAAATTTTTATTGATCCTGGCCACGGAGGAACAGATTCTGGAGCTAGTGCTAATGGACTTTTGGAGAAAAATATAACACTTCAAATCGCGCTTTTATTAAGAGACATTTTGATTAGTGAATATGATGGGGTTTCCGTCCGCTTAAGTCGTTCAACTGACCAATCCGTCACTTTGTCCCAGCGTACGAATGCGGCAAACAGCTGGGGGGCAAACTATTTCGTGTCTATTCATATTAATGCTGGCGGGGGCACAGGGTTTGAAAGCTATGTGTATCCTGGCGTTTCAGCACCGACCACCACGTATCGCAATGCCCTTCATGATGAAATTGTCCGCTCGGTTGATTTTGCGAACCGCGGCAAGAAAACTGCGAACTTCCACGTTCTTCGAGAAACTTCTATGCCCGCTATTTTAACAGAGAATGGTTTCATCGATACGGCAGCTGATGCTAATAAGCTCCGCAACGCAACCTTCCTTCAAGGCATCGCTCGCGCTCATGCGACTGGTCTAGAAGAAGCCTTTCAATTGAAAAAAAAAGCAAGTAATCTTTATAAAGTGCAGGCAGGAGCTTTCAAAGTGAAAGCCAATGCAGATGAATTAGCAGCAACACTTAAATCCAAAGGCTTTGACGCGTTTGTTGTATTAGACGGCGGCATGTTCCGAGTGCAAGCCGGGGCTTTCCGTACAAAGCAAAATGCAGATGATCTCGTCGCAAGATTGAAACAGGCCGGTCACGACGCATTCGTTTTCCAATAAGTTGAAGCTGTTGTAACGAAACAAACCGGCTCAAGTCTTCTGCTGAGCCGGTTTGTTGTGTATTCATTTACGCTAAGATGTTAACGACAAATTGAGACCATGTTTCAAGACGATCGAAGTATTCAGGCTTTTTCAAATCGGCTGCTTTCATCCATTTTCCTGAGATTTGATCTGTTTCTTTTACCTCTACATGAGCACCTGGAGATAGTTCAAGCGCTGATAACAGTCCGATGTGCACACGGCCGACACTGTTGTCATCGTCATTGATTAACCCAAGGGTTTTCATTTCAAGTTTGTCTTCTTCTTGAATTGAAAGTTCTTCGTCCAGCTCACGATCTGTATTTTCTTTTAGAATCTCAGCAAAGTTTTTTCCTTCGATGAAGTTCATATGCCCCCCAAAGCCAAGAGATAACTTATGATGTAAGCGAGTCTCTCCTCCGCCTTGAAGTCTTTCGTATACATACACTTCGTCCTCACGCTTAATCACGACATAAGGAATCGGCTGCTTGAAGTCAGGATTTTCTTCTGCATCGCCTCTTCGCATTTGCTCGAAGTGCTCTTCGATTTCTTTCATAATGGTGCTGATTGTTTTCTCTTCACTGTTCACACCATTAAACGCAAGTGTTTCGTTTTGAAACACGCGTGCGCGTGGTGCTACTAAAATGATTTCGTCCATTTTTCCCATGTTCGGTAACCTCCAGTATGTAACTATCACATTGTTAGAAATGGCAAAAAGCCAAAACGAGTGATGCGTTTTGACTTTTACGCTTTCCTTATGATTCATCTCCAAAGAAGAAATCGTCATCTTTTAACGGCTCAACTGTTGCTTTTTTGTAGCCGTTCCCTTTCATTGAGAAGAAGTCATGCGACTTTGTTTTTGTATTGAGTCCATTCAATACAATAGGGTTGATCTCTTCTTCTTCAAAGTAAGGGGCAAATCCAAGGTTCATTAACGCTTTATTGGCATTGTAACGAATGAACTTTTTCACATCATGCGATAAATTGACTTGGTCATAAATATCTTCAGTGTAATGAAGTTCATTTTCATAAAGCTCGTTTAAAAGGTCAATAGAGAAATCATACAGCTCTTTTTGCACGTCAGGTGTTTGTTTGTTGTAAATTTCTTGTGCTAATAATCCAACGTACACACCATGAATCGCTTCATCACGCAAAATTAAGTTGATGATTTCACCGCTTTGCATGAGCTTTCCTTGCCCATAGAAATATAGCGGGTAGTAAAAACCACTATAAAATAGGAAGCTTTCTAAATAAACAGAAGCAACCATTGCTTTAAAGAGAGAAATAGGATCGTCCTTTTGAATCGAACGGTATAAACTGACAATCATATCTGCTTTCTTTTGCAGGAATTTATTCTTCTTGACCCATTCAAACACTTCACTGATCGTTTCAGTTGGTGCGAGTGTCATGAAGATATTGGAGTATGATTTCGCATGCACCGCATTTTCCATCATTGCCATAAAGTTGAGTACAGCTTTACGCTGATGGCCGTCCACATGTTCAGCAACAATCGGCATCCCTGTATTTCCTTGTTCTGTATCAAGTAAAGTCAGTCCAGCAAGTACCTTCATATACGTATCTCGCTCTTTTTCACCTAAATATTTCCATGTTAAGAGATCTCCGTTTAAGGAAATCTCTTCTGGAAGCCAGAACTGCTTTACATTTTGGTTGTAAAACATTTGTGTAAAATCGTCTTCGTGTTTTGACCAGTTGGCTGCATCATAAATTTTTGTCACGTTAAACTCTCCTTTAATCAAACAACACAAGAAAGACAGCCTTCCTGCCCTGTATCCTTCGTTCTTGCATAATAAAGTGTCTTAATGCCTTTATGGTGTGCATAAAGATCGATGCGGTTTAAATCACGCGTTGTCATCGTATCTTTTAAGAATAGTGTAAAGCTGATTCCTTGATCGACGTGCTGCTGAATTGTTGCGATCATATCGACCACTTTAAACATGTCCATATCGTACGCTTCTTTATAGAAGAACCAGTTTTGCGCTGAAAGACCTGGCATTGGGTAATAGGTTTTGCTGTTGCCGTATGTTCTTTCTTCGATACGTTCCATAATTGGCATAACAGAGGCTGTTGCCGATTGAACATAAGAAATGGAACCTGTTGGTGCAATACATAAGCGATAGCTGTGATACATGCCATGTTCCGCTACAAATTCTTTGAGTGCGGCCCAGTCTTCTTTTGTTGGAATGTGCATGCCTTCAAATAGTGCTGCTGCTTTTTCTGTTTTTGGTGTGAAATCATTTTCCACGTATTTATTGAAGTACTCACCAGTTGCATAGCCAGAGCCTTCATAACGATGGAATGTTTCTCCTTTTTCTTTCGCAAGCTCACTTGAGCGTTTAATTGAATAATAGTTCACCATCATAAAGAACGTATTTGCAAAATCTCTTGCTTCTTCACTTTCATAGGCAATTTGGTTTTGAGCTAAATACCCGTGAAGATTCATCGCGCCAAGTCCAATTGACTTCATCGCTTTGTTCGCTTTTCGAACAGCCGGTGCATTGCGAATGTCCGTTGTTTCAGACACAAGCGTTAGTGAGTCTGTTGCAAGCTTGACTGTTTTTTCGATCGATTTGTTTTTCATGACATTCATGATATTTAATGAACCAAGGTTACAAGAAATATCAAGACCGATTTCATCTTCTTGATCATAGTCCGTGTAAGAAGAAACCTCTGAAGCCTGAAGAACTTCTGAGCAAAGGTTTGAGAATTTCACTCGTGAAATATGGTTCAAGGCATGCTCTCTGTTTACATTATCTTGGAACATGATATATGGATAGCCTGATTCTGAGCGTAGAACAGCCAATTTTTCAAGAAGCTTTCTCGGATTGACTTTTTCTTTTTTGACTTTCGGGTTTTCTACAAGCTCGTCATACATTTCTTCCATGTCCATCTCATCAAGATGCTGTCCATATTCTTTATAGACTGTATGCGGATAGAAAGTGTAAGCTGTTTTATCTTCTCTAGCAAGCTCGATAAATTTATCCGGGATGACGACTCCAATAGACAGAGTTTTCACGCGAACATCTTCATCGGCAGAGATTTTTTTCGTATCTAAGAAATCATTGATATCTCTGTGGAAAATATTCAGGTAGGCACTGCCTGATCCTTGTCTTTGCCCCATTTGATCTGCATATCTGAATGCATTATCAAGAAGCTTCATCACGCCGACGACACCTTTTGTCGCGTTTTCTACATCTTTGATTGCTTCGCCTTTTGCACGAAGTTTTGACAGGTTCAAACTGACACCGCCGCCTAATTTTGACAGCTGCATGGAAATATCAATCGCTCTTGAAATATCGTTTAGTGAGTCATTTACTTCAAGCAAGAAGCAGCTCACAAGCTCACCGCGTCTTTTACGTCCAGCGTTCAAGAAGGTTGGTGTACTTGGCTGGTACTCTTGATTGATCATCAGTTCTACAAACTCAAGTGCTTTTTCTTTATCTCCACCCGCAAAGAAAAGTGCTACAACTGAAATGCGGTCTTCATAGCGTTCAAGGATTTTCTTTTTATCATTTGTTTTCAGTGCATAGTCATTGTAAAACTTAAATGCACTCATAAATGATGGGAATCTAAACTTTTTGGCATATGCAGCTTCAAAGACTTCTTTAATGTCTGCCATGCTGTATTGTCTTAAGAATTCTTCCTCATAGTAGTCGTTTTCTATTAAGTAATCAATCTTCTCTTCTAGATTGTGAAAAAAGACCGTGTTTTGATTAATGTAATCTACGAAATAACTATGTACAGCTTCTTTGTCCTTATCGAACTGAAACTTTCCTTCTTTTTGAATCATAATCTCGTTATTTAATTGTATCCACTTTGGAACCTGATTTTGTGACAATTCTTTCTACCTCCTGTGTAAACAATTCAACATCCCTTTTTGTTCCGCTTAGTTCAAAGGTGTGCAAAATAGGAACTTGATATTGTTTAGAAATCGTATCGGCGCTTTTTGCAAAATTATCTCCCCACACTTTGTTGCCACTCACCGCAACACCTAGTAAAAGGTGAGCATTTTTCTCTAAAAAAGACTGAGTGGTACTAGGGACTTGTCCAAATCCTGTCGTAAAGGTGACGAGAATAAACGGCGTATCCAAAAACTCTTCTCCAGTCAATTTTCGTTTGTCTGTAAAAGGGGTCTTGTCCAAAAAGCGTTGAACATTTCCTGTTTTTGAATCAAATACGATTTGAATCAATTCCATCACGACCTAGTTTTTAGTATTGTTGATCATTTCGCCATTCACTATATATAGTATACTATGTTTTTTCAAAACACAACATATAGATGTTCGAAACGAAAAAAATCAACCAACCCGGCCGAACCTTCATAGCCGAACTCGTACGTTCAAATAAATAGAGCAGAACAGGATCTAAAAATAGACTGCTCTACTCCCTATTCAACTGAAACCGAAATCTATCATAACACGAAAAAAAATCGCTTAGTAGACTAGACTTTTTGTTTTATTTTTTGTAGGCATCGCACTGTAAATCTTCTGACACTTCTGTAATTTCTACTTCAACACCTAATTCTTTTAGCACCGCTTCAAGCGCAGAGACGATTGAAGCTTCTCTCACTAATTCTTTCCCATTTACAGAAACACTCGTTCCATATTCGAAACAGGAATCGTCTTCACAAGTTTGTTCCCAATGATTAATTTTAATTTTATGTGTCATGAACTCATCCTTTTCTGTCTAGATGTCTGATGCATGATTATAGTGTAGCGGCTTCACATTCATTTGTAAATTTACGTGCTTACTCTTCTTCATCAGAGCCATCATCATATTCTTCGTCGTCCCATTCATCTATGTATTTCGTTGTAACGAGAGTCAGCTCTCCTTCTTTTTCATCAAACCGGTACACATGTACTTGATCATCTTTCACAACAGCAAAATGATTATTTTTTAGTGCAGCAGATGATGGTAAAATTCCATCTGCATTTTCATGAGAATGGTTATTCCAACTTTCTTGTCTCGTTTCAATGTTTGAGATAGCGCACGATCCAAACAAGACAACAATTCCAATCAAAAGGAGGATCACTCTAATCCTTCTTAATTCAAGCTCTGCATTTTCCATATGAATCCCCTCACCCTTCTAATATCCAATAAGGAATTATACGGAAAATTGGCAGAAAAGTTTCATTGCATACAAAATAGCCCCTCTGCACTGACAAAAAACGTAGCGGGTTCCGGCCGGTTTATTCGCAGAGGCATGGGGCTATTTTAAATACAACATATCCTATTCTAATTCTAGATTTACATTCTTTTGAGGTGCAAATGTAGAAATGGCGTGTTTATAAATAAGCTGCTGCTTCCCTTCTGTTTCAAGCAGCACCGTGAAATTGTCAAACCCTTTCACTTGACCGCGAAGCTGAAAGCCATTCAGCAAGAATACTGTGACAAATGTATTGTCTTTGCGGATCTGATTCAAAAACTGCTCCTGAATATTAATCGGTTTCATGTTTCGTCCTCCTTGATTCTGATAACTACAGTTTCGCTTTAAGTCCAAGCTTTCCTGCTATATATGCGAAAATTTCCTCTTTTTTGTCTGAAAAGTGGCAAGGCGGTGTCATATCAAACCAAGTGACCGCCATTTTATTACGGAACCACGTGAACTGACGCTTCGCATATCTACGGGAATTTTGCTTTAATTGCCCGATGGCTTCATCAAGTGAGCAGTCACCTTGAAAATAGGCATACAGCTCTTTATAACCAATGGCTTGAACAGACTGACAATCCTTCAAGCCAGATTGATAAAGTGCTCTCACTTCTTCAATCAAGCCCTCATCTATCATCATATCAATTCTTTGATGAATGCGCTCGTACAAAACCTCTCGATCCATTTTCAGCCCAATGAAGGCTGTATCATAAAGAGGAACTTCTTGATGCCCGTTTTGCATCTCCGACATTTTCTGACCTGTTGTATGAATCACTTCCAGCGCCCGGATCACGCGGCGGACGTTATTTGGATGAATAGCGTTTGCCGCATCAGGATCTACTGCCTTTAGCTTTTCGTGCAGCAAAAGCGCGCCGTGCTGCTGTTCAAAGAGCGTCATTTCTTCTCTAAAAGCAGGATCACTTTTCTCATCCGTAAATGTGTAATCATATAAAACAGATTGGATATAGAGGCCTGTTCCGCCGACAATCATTGGCGTTTTCCCTCTAGCGGCAATCTCTTTGATTTTCGAACGAACCAGCTGCTGAAATTCAGCTGTCGAAAAAGATTCGTCCGGCTGTTTAATATCAATTAAATGGTGCGGGATGCCATTCATTTCTTCAGGAGTGATTTTAGCTGTTCCGATATCCATCCCTTTATAAATCTGCATAGAATCCCCGCTGATAATCTCTCCATTAAATGCTTTGGCTATATCAATGCTCAATTTGGTTTTGCCGACAGCCGTCGGCCCTACTAACACGATTACTGGCTGCTTCGCTTTATTCATAACATCACTCACTTTTACAAAACTGCCTACAGTATAGCATAACTTTTCTTACTCTCCTATATGCTGCCCATCACCAGCCAAGCGGTTCGTTTCCAACCACTTCATATGTTTTTCCTTTTAAACGATGCTTATGGGTTGGCCGATTCTCATCTGGACTATAGACGACACCTCCATATGGGATGGGAACAGAATCGAGATAGGCAGAATAGGTGACTTCCTCAATCTCGTGATAATGCGTTCCATCCACTCTCGGAATTGCAGGCCCTGTGATGCCGTAGTACCTGTGGAAGTGCCCTCTTTCAAAGGAGGTGATCCCCCGATAAAAATGAGTATGCCGGTCGGTACTGCTTCCATTTACAGGCTGAGAAATACCCTCTATTAAATGATAATGCCCCTCCGTTACATCTGTACGTGCTTTATATGCATGAGCATGCGGCGGACATTTTGCCCAATCAGATGGATACAGGCCCATTTCTAACATTCCTCCTTATATTAGGCGTTCACCCAAACATCTGTAGGCTGCTGGAATACACTGATGTCAGTTACAGTGATTTTATGAGAAAGGAGCCTTTTATTATGAATTATTTTGACGCCCCTCCGTTTATTCAAGAAGACATGAGAAGACCTTTTGGATTTGGGTTTGGCCGACCTGGTTTTGGCTTTGGGAGACCTGGTTTCGGATTTGGCCGCCCAGGCTTTGGCTTTGGAAGACCTGGATTCTTTGGACCTCCATTTTTAGGTGGTTTTGCTGGCGGCCTGCTTGCTGGATCTTTGCTTGCTCCAGGATTTGGATATCCTTATCCGCCATTCCCGCCATATGGACCATACCCTTGGTATTAAATATGACGTTTAAGTGAAAACATCCGTTCATAAAATGAATCGATTGACACACTCTTTTTTCATGGGTTAACATTTACTTTACCGACTGTTCAGTAAAGTAGGTGTTTTTTTATGTCTAAAACCAAAAAAAGCAAATTTTTGATGCAGCTGCCAGTACGATTTTAAAAGAAAGGTTAAGCCAGCTCACCCTTCAGCAGGTGGCAGAGCATGCAAATATGACCAAAGCCGGTCTGCTTTATCATTTTTCAAGCAAGGAAGAGCTCATCCAACAAATGAATGAGCATGCGATTCTTTGCTTTCGTCAGCAGCTCGAGACGTATTACGAAACATACAAACACGAAAAAGCGCCTTATGTACGCGCATATCTATTGGCCACATGACATGATTTAAATATGCAGCATACGACCCAGCTATGTACAAGTATGCTGGCTACCATGTCATTTGATGATGCGCTGCTGCACCCTTGGCGTGCTTTTTATGCGGAGTTCAAAGAAAAAGCAGCTGAGGAAATAAGCGATCCTGTACTGAGTCAGCTGATCCGCCTTGCATGTGAGGGGATATGGTTTTCAGAAATGTTTCAGCTAGAACCGCTGAAAAGAGAGGAAAAAAACCTTTTACTTCATCGGATTTTACACCTATTAGAGGAGGGATGATCATGATCCTCGGATATCTTTTTTTGGCTGTGGCCATTTTTTCAGAAGCCATTGGCGCCGCGATGTTAAAATTATCTCATGGCTTTACGCGCTGGAAGCCTAGCGCGGTTGTTGTGGCTGGCTATACACTTGCTTTTTATATGCTGTCATTGACGCTCAATATCATTCCGCTAAGCATGTCTTACGCAACATGGTCTGGGGTTGGTACGGTCCTCACGGCTATTTTTGGCGTGCTCTTTTTCAAAGAAACCTTGAACCAAAAAGCAGTCATTGGCATGGCGATGCTTGTCTCAGGGGTCGTACTATTAAATATGTCATAAAGGATGTGAGAGATGATGAAAGGAATACTCTACTTAACAGGAGCCATTTTGACGGAGGTTTTTGGCAGTACAATGCTGAAGCTTTCTCAAGGCTTTTCGCAGCTGCTGCCGAGTATCGGGGTACTGATCGGATTTGGATGTGCCTTTACTTTCCTGAGCTTGGCACTTAAAACCATCGAGCTCTCGTCTGCCTATGCAACCTGGTCTGGCGTTGGAACAGCTCTCACTGCTCTTGTAGGACTTGTGCTGTTTAACGAAACGATCAGCACGAAAGGCTACATCGGCCTTGCACTTGTCATCTGCGGCGTGATTGTCTTAAATCAATCCAAGAAGCAAAAGAACGAAACCAAAGCACAACTCGATCAAACCGAATGGACGTCATAAAAAAAGTCATTTTCTCCATATTTCTAGAGAAAATGACTTTTTTGTTTTAACGGCCGACTTGAATGGTTTCTTCTAAGGAAATATTCACATTCCCCTGAACAGCTCTTGAAATCATACATGAGCTTTCGGCTTTATGCGCAAGCTTTCGGGCCAGCTCAATATCATGTGCGGAAGCGGACTCTTTGAGGGTGATGACAGGCCGATGAATGATTTCCTCATAAGTAAACACGCCATTTGTCACATCTACGACGGCTTCAGAGCTCATCGATAGATCCTCTTTCTCTAATTGACTCCGCTCCATCATGGCTGCAAGTGTAATGATATAACACGTAGCCGCTGCACCTAAGAGCATCTCATCTGGATTGGTTCCAATACCTGGACCGTCCATTTCCTTTGGAATCGAAATCTTTGTTTTTAATTGTTCACATGCGATTGTACCCACATCGTTACGCAGACCGGGCCAGCTTGCCTGAAGATGAAAATGATGACGCGCCATATCCGTCTCTCCTTTTGTTATCACTGTTCATAGTGTAACAAGAATTCCACTCCTTGTCTTAACATGTGCACAGCCCTTACGTATATTCTTCATCCAGCACTGTCCGAATCGCCCTGACATAACGATAGAATGTCTCGTTTTTTGTACTTGATCGCCTCCGAAAATCGAAACTATCAAATAAAGCTTCACGCTGACTTCTACTAATCTCAAGCTGCACACTTTGCCCTGTTTTTGTAAGATTATTAATATTATGATTGCTTGTCCCGCTCAGGGTTGCGTGTGCGACAGCTAGTTCAGCAGAAAATCCGTTCCGCTCTAATGAGCTCACAATTTTCTCTGCACGATCGTAATCTGTTCCGCCGACGAGAGTATGGTCAATTCCTTCCTCGCCTTTGTATCCATGCACTGCTAAGATGTAATCATGTGCTTTTGCCTGCGCGACGCCGATTGGCTCATCAAAGTTTGTACTTGTAATATGAAGTTCTGATGCATTCTCTCTTAGACCTTCAAATAAATACGTCGAAAAATCGTTGTCAAAAAAATGGACGATCTCGCTCACGCCGCCTTCGATCCTCCCGCCATGAGGTGACATCACAAGAAGGCGGCTGCCAGGCACTGGGTTGGCTGTAATGTTATAGCTGCTTGTTGATTCGTTTTCTTCAAGTTCTTTAAAATTTCGATAAATATCATTTGAACCGCTTTCGTCTTCCCCACCTGATGACACTGGCTCATCATGTTCCTGTGCTTGCATAGTATAATAAACGCCCCATCCGATCGCAAGCAGGAGAAGCAAAGCAAAAAACTTCTTCATTCCCGTTCTCCTTTAACAGATTTCTAAGCCGTTTCTATGATTTATATTGAATCATCATTTCTTATCATTTTTTCCACATTTTCTCTTCACGTTTGATCATAACACTCTAGATCATGAGATTCCTCAAAAATAAGATAATTGCATTTATATACACAGAAACGCCTCTCCTCTTTGAAAACAGAGTTAGAATAGTATGACAAAAAAATGACGTTATGTTTAATATGACCTAGTCCTATCCAGTCTGTTTTCTTTAATTCGGCTTTTTTTGATAAGGATTTGATGTTTTCCATCTGTCACGCATCACATTTATATGAGCATTGACCCTGTCCACAGCCCTCCTTTTTCTGCAAAATCCTTTGTTTCACTGGTTCTCTCAGAAGAACTCTCCCACCTATCATCGGCAGATTCTACGTGAATTCCACCTTTTTCTATTATTTTACAAAATGTAAGCGCTTTTCTTTTTTGAAAGACATAAGCAAGCCGCCAATATAAAGAAAAGGAGGGACAAGAATCCGAACCAAGCAGTTCTCATTCTCATAACGTATGAGTGTACGAGAATGGATAGCTGGAATGGAGGGCATCACATGTTTGGATTTTCTATGGTGCAGATGGTCAGAACACATGCTAGTAAACTAGATCAGCCTTTAAGAGAGACCGTTCTTCACCTTTATAAACCTTTTAAATGGACGCCATGCTTTCTTCATCGTTTTTTCGAAGGCAGACTGAAGAAGAAAAAGAAGCTTCGTGTGATCATTGAATTTAAGGAAGGTGCAGCCGAGGCAGGGATTCAAAGCACAAAGCGGCTCATGAAAAAAAGCAGAAAAACAAATATAAAACGGCATTTTTCACATATCGACTGCTGTGCTGCTGATTTAACGCCTGCTGCTTTAGAGGAGCTATTAGCAAACGGTGAGCATATTCGTAAAATTTATTTAGACCGGAAAGTTCATGCGCTGCTGGATGTAGCCACACAAGCAAGCCATGCTGAAGAAGTCATCCGAAACGGGACAACTTTAACAGGAGAAGGCATTACGGTCGCTGTCATTGACACGGGAATTTATCCACATGAAGATTTAGATGGAAGAATTCGAGATTTTGTGGATTTAGTCAAACAAAAAACAAAGCCTTATGATGATAATGGCCACGGTACTCACTGCGCGGGAGATGTCGCTGGAGATGGAGCCGCCTCAGACGGCTTATACAAAGGACCTGCCCCAAAAGCAAATCTGATTGGCGTGAAAGTGTTAAATAAACAAGGGGCTGGATCACTTTCTACTATTATAGAAGGTGTTGAATGGTGCATACAATTCAACGAAGACAACCCCGATGATCCGATTCATATTATCAGTATGTCGCTGGGCGGAGCTGCGCAGCGTTATGATGACGAACAGGACGATCCAATGGTGCGTGCTGTCAATGCGGCTTGGGATCAAGGGATTGTTGTATGCGTCGCTGCCGGAAACTCTGGCCCTAACAGCCAGACGATTGCAAGCCCTGCTGTCAGTCAAAAAGTCATTACGGTCGGAGCCTACGATGACAGGAATACACCAGAATCAAGTGACGATGTCGTGGCACCGTTTTCAAGCAGAGGACCGACGGTTTACGGGGAGGCAAAGCCTGATATCCTCGCACCAGGAGTAAACATCGTTTCTCTCAGATCACCACGATCCTTTTTGGATAAACTTGATAAATCAAGCAGAGTTGATCATGATTATACAACGTTATCTGGCACATCGATGGCAACACCGATTTGTGCTGGTATTTGCGCTCTACTACTAGAGCATTCACCAAATTTAACACCGGATGAAGTCAAAACCCTGTTAAAAGAAAATACAAGCAAGTGGTCTGGGGATGACCCGATGGTTTATGGAGCAGGTGCAATTGACGCAGAAAAAGCAATCAAAGAATAAAGAAAAAAGCCCTTTACGTTTTGCGTAAAGGGTGTTGTTTGTCTCATTTTTAAGTGTGAAGTCTTTCATCTACTTGAGCAGCTGACATGTTATGCTTCGTTCTCATACATCTCATCTCCTTTTTGAATGTGCGTACGCGCTTCGATCACAATCTCAAAAAAAGTGGAGGATTCCTTGTACATGTCGCGTTCCTTATAATAATTAGCCGCATCAAGTGCTAATTCCTCTAAATCAGCAAACATTTTTTTATTTCTTAGACCAAAAAGGGCCGACCTCAATTGCTCACAGCCGTCTTTCTCTATATAGAGCGCCTGCAAAAATTGGAATTTCAACTGATAAATTTCATCTTCCAATACACAAGCCTCTTTCATTCCTGTAGATATGGCCTCGCCTGCCCGCTTGATATCTCCGAGTTTAAAACAAGTAAGGGCAAGTGAAAACAACGATTTGATCATCGTGGATGCTTGATCTTTCTGATAAAGTGAAATGGCTTGTTCAAAAAAGACAGTCGCTGTATGGTACGTTCCCATACTATAATGACAAGTGCCTAAGTTATTAAGCGCCATTGCTTTAAAGTAAGATGTGCATTCTTTTTGTTCCATCGCTTCACAGACCTTTAACGCTTTTTCTAAATAAGGAAGCGCTTTTTGATACTGATTAACATCAATCCAATTACCTGCCATGACAAAATCACATTGAATGCTTCTTTTTCCATAAAGCTGATGTTTCTTGTAGATGTCTCTTGCCTTTTTAGCGTAGTGCATGGAGAAATAGGTTTGTTTCATATGATAGTATACTTCTGCAATTTTATAGTAAAATTCTGCTTTTTCGATCTCATCTGTCACTAAAATCAGTTGATGTTCAGCATGCTTGTAATATGAAATGGCCTCGATATACCGGCGCTGGATAAACGCATACATTCCATGAAAAAAATGAAAATAATAGCCGAGTAAGCCTGTCATTTCATCTTCTGCATCGTCAATTTCTTTAGGAAAGGACACTGCTTGAAGCGTTTCACTCCCTGCATGGACTGGCGCTAAGTGCTGAAGCATCATTTGATGGCGAAAATCCATTAGAGAATAGTATAGGAGTAAATCTTGATCCTCTTCCATATCATGAATTTCTTCTTCAACAAGGCGCTTCATGCCGTTTGCCTGTTCAACTTCAAATTTGCAAATATGCGTGTACCATTGATTGATCTTTACACCTACTTCGGAAGATGGTATTTTGTGTGCCATCCACTTCAGCCCCATTCTATCATATCAAACTGATAACTATTATTTTACATAATTTATGTTTTCAAGGCAAATTGTAAGTTATTACATATTTTATGTTCAAATCGCATATTCCTATCTTTTTTACCAAGTTTAAATAGAGTACTTTTGCCCATCAAACTTTTTTACGCAGACGGATCGAATTCTCTTAGTACTTCTTTTAATGCATTAATATAGCGTCTAAATGCTTTTTTCTTTTCTTTTCTCGTCTCAAAATTATCAAAAAAAGCTTCTCTTTGCGCTGTACTAATTTCGAGCTGAACACTTTCACCACTCGCATTTCGATTATTTATATTTTTGGGATCTGTACCAGAAAGCCGTTCGCCTTTTTGTACCATTTCTGCGGAAAATCCCCGATCTTTTAGTTCTCGTACAACTGCTCTTTGCATTTTTTCATTTGTGCCGCCAACGAGCGTGTGTCTTTTATCACTTTTATAGCCGTGGATGGAAATTGAAAAAGGATACGTTTTAATCATTTGAACCAAAATGGGTTCATCAAAATTGGTACTCGTGATATGCAGGTCCCGGTTATTGTCTTGCTTTGTACCTTCAAACAAATACGTAGAGTAGCTTTCTTGAAAGGCTTCTACAATTTCACTTGTTCCTGGTTCAATGTCACCTCCATGAGGAGAAAATACAAGTAAATCACTTCCGCCCTTTTCGTGAAATTCTATCTCATAACCGTCTCTTTCATATCGCATGAGCTGTTTAAAGCTTTCATATTGATCGCCTTGTTTTCGCTCTTTTCGATACTTTTCTACCTCTTGATGATGCTGCTTTTGCTCTTTTTTTTCTTGAACAGAATGGCTGCATTTCACCATTAAAAGAGTACACAGAATAAGAAAGATGAATCCACATATTAGTAACCTTTTCATTTCACCGCTCCTTTTTTCTCTTAGGTGTCATCTTACCGCAATATTTTACTATCAATGGCTTAGAAAATTCAAAGGTTGTCCGGCTCATTTGAATGAATCAGGAGAAGTTACCTGTTTTTCATATGATCTAGGTATTTCAGAGGTCTTTAAATTTTTGTTGTGAACGTAAAAACTAAATCGTATGACCTCATTTCAATTTTAGTTAAAACCACCTACAAAAATGGCAATATTACTCTTTTTTTCAAACAAAAAAGCTGTAAACAAAAGAAGTAGTCCCCTTCAGTTTACAGCTAGTCTCTGTATATCATCATTACATTCTTAATTCATTCTCTAAAGCTGTCATCACTTCATCTTGCGTCAGTCCCTGTGCAAGTGAAATCTCACTCACTAACATGCCTCTTGCATCTTCAAGCATCTTCTTTTCACTTGAATTTAACGCTTTCTTCTGATTTCGTCTCATTAGATCTTTGACAACGTCTGCACCATCTTCGATCGCACCTGTTTTTAGCTTTTTCAGATTTTCATCATATCTTTGCTTCCAAGTAAGCGTGTCGTCGTTTGTTTCTTCTGCAAAATTGTTCATCACAACTTTCAGCGTTGCTTGATCTGCTACCGGACGTATACCTAGTTGATTGATTCTGCCTTTTGGGACCATCATCTGCATATTCGGCATTTGAATCAGGAAATATTCCTGTGTCTTACCTAAAATCTCTTTTTCTTCCATTCCTTCAATCACACCGGCTCCATGCATTGGATAAACAATTTTATCACCTATTTGAAACAAATCCGCCACCTCCGAAAGTATTCACAATATCATTATAACACATTTCGTCAGAGGATAAAAATTTATATTTTATCATGTTAATTTAGCACTAGTCAATTCTTTTTATTTGAGTTTTTTTAGAAAAAGCCTTTTTTTATAAAAGAAGCATGAGCATCCAGTCCTCATGACTCTTTCTTGCATATACTAGCATTGAGTCACATTTAGGAGGGATGACAATGTGCAAATGCAAGTGCAAACATTCCCACTCACACTGCCATAAAAAGCATGACGATCATTGCCATGAGGATCCATGTAAAGAAAAAAAGTTTTGTCATAAAAAAGATAAATGGTTTGAGAGCGATTTTTGGGATACCTCTCGAAGCTACGATCCCTGTTATTTTCCTAAAAGTGTCTGCAGCAGATGTAAAAAGCGTCGCAGAAGAAGACACAGCTATACAATTTAACGCTTGACGCTTTACCTGCTTTTCCTTTTCCCGGCTGAAAAGCCGGTTTTTTTCTTTCATATGGATAGGCTCATGAAGCAGATCTGTCTCATAGGATATGGCAACCTGACATAAAGGATGAGATATACATGAACGATATGAACAGCCAAATGAATCATTATCACCAAGAAAATCCCTATCACACATTTGAAAATGTGTATACAGCCAATCATGAGCATATGGTCGCGCCAAACATGCATGATCATATGAATATGCCAAACCATTATCATAGCGGCAAAAAAGATATGTATAACGCGCACCATCCACATCATCATTCAGTTTATTCACCGTTCCCAAACCAGCATGATACCTTTTCAAAGCATGTTCCAATGAAGGATCACCATCATCTAGGCCATTATGGTGGATATGGAATGATGCCACACCATCCATATGGTTATCAAGATATGCATATGATGATGCCAACAAACCAGCAAATGCCAGGCCATTATTACGGAATGAATCAACCAAATGCGCTTTTTCCCCGCTATTACTAAAGAATGACAAAATAAGGGTATAATATCCCATTTAATACCATATGGTAATATGGTAACATTATAGGTAAATAATGGGTGTAATCATCTATTATTTACCTATATTCAACAAGGGGGAAGGAAAAAATGAAAAAAACGTGGACGATTCTTATGATGGGGATGCTCACATTGGTTATGGCGCTGTCTGTACCGCTTTCTGCATCTGCTGAGGAAGCCGGCAAAGCAACAACCAATGCAAAACCAGCTGCACTTTACGCAAAAATTACAGGAGCAAGTAAGCAGGAATGGTCTTTTTCTGACATTGAGCTGACGTACAGCCCAAATTCTGTTCTAAGTCTTGGTGCGGTTGAGTTCACTCTGCCAAAGGGTTTCCAAGCAACGACGAAAGACATTATGAACGGTAAAGCATTAAAAGACAGCTACATTTTGAACAACGGACAAACCGTTCGTATTCCGCTCAGACTGGATTTACTTGGAATTTCCAAATATACATTAAAGCTTTCACATAAAGTACTCCCTGCTGCAGGTACATACACGTTCCGTGCAGAAAATCGAGCCATCAGCATCGGTTCCACATTTTATGCAGAAGATACGATTGATATTAATACACGGCCAGTTGTGGTCACACCGCCAGATCCTTGCGGATGCTAAATAAAAAAGCGCTCTGATTAGAGCGCTTTTTTTATATCACATCACCCGTTTAAACATCTTCTCCATCTCATATGTCGAGTGATGAATGATGATCGGCCGGCCGTGCGGACAGGTGAATGGGTCCTTCGTTTGCCGAAGTTCATCTAATAAGGCTTTGATTTCATCATGACGCAAATGACGATTTGCTTTGATTGAGCCTTTACAGCTCATCATAATCGCCGCTTCTTCTCTTAGTTTCTTGATATCAACACGTTTTTCATCAAGCACTTGCTCTATAATCTCTTCGATCAGTTCAGCCTCTTCACCTTTTGGAAACCACTGCGGATGCGACCGAACGATGTAGCTACCTGAACCAAAGGGCTCTAAGAAGACCCCCACTTTCGCTAAAATATCCTTATGCTCTTCAATGATCAGCATATCGTTTTTAGAGTAGTGAAATGTTAAGGGGACGAGCATTTCTTGCACTTCCTGTTCGATCTCTCCCACCTTCTCACGATAATACTCATACTTGATTCGCTCTTGAGCCGCATGCTGGTCGATGATATAAAGCCCTCGTTCATTTTGAGCCAAAATATATGTGCCATGCATTTGCCCAATTGGATACATCACAGGGACGCGTTCGTTTTCAGGAATCGTTTCTGTCACATCTTCATGCAGTACCGTCTCTTCATATTCAAGTGAAGCTGCGGATTCCTCTAAATGAACACGCTCAGATGAGGCTTCTTCATAAAATACTGGTGATGATGCTTCTGCCTTCTCTTGTTTAGGCATTCCGTATGCATCGGTATGACTTGTCTCGTATACGACCGACTCGTGCGGCTCCGGCTGATAGGTTAGCGGTGTTTCCGCTGGGCTTGAGTTCCTTTGTTTCGCATCAAAGGTTAAGGATTGCTGCTCATTTTTCACAGCTGGCATTGGTGCTTTTTTTGGTACTGAAGCACTTGGAATGAGCTGCTGCTTTTGAAATACTTCCTTAATTCCTTGTTTAATCAGATCATGAAGTTCCTGTTCTTTACTTAGCCTCACCTCTAGCTTCGATGGATGAACGTTCACGTCCACTAGAATGGGATCCATCTTCATCTCAATGAATGTAATTGGATGACGGCCAATCGGAAGCAGCGTGTGATACCCTTCATGGATTGCTTTCACGAGCGGAAAATGTTTGACATATCGGCCGTTTACAACAGAAGACATATAATTCCGTGATGCCCTCGTCACTTCTGGTAAGGAAATATATCCTTTCACTTCAAAATCAAGTGATTGTACGTGAAGCGGCAGCATTTTTTTAGCCACAGCTGTCCCGTAAATGGCCGCAAGTACATGACGCACATCTCCGTTTCCATTCGTCTGTAGCAGAACTTTCCCCTGATGACGCAAACGGATCGATACTTCGGGATGAGCTAGCGCAATTCGATTGACAACATCCGATATATTGCCAAGTTCCGTATGAACGGTTTTCATGTATTTTAGGCGGGCTGGCGTATTGTAAAATAAATTGGTGACCACAATCTCGGTGCCGCGGCGGCCAGAGGTTTTTTTCTCTGAAATAATCTTCCCGCCTTGCAAAGCTAAGTGTGTCCCAGCTCCTTCACCAGTACTTGTTTTCATTTCTAGGTGAGAGACGGATGCAATACTTGGCAGCGCCTCTCCCCTGAATCCGAGGGTTCTGACACGAAACAGATCATTTTCGTCTTTGATTTTACTCGTTGCATGGCGCTGGAAGGCGAGCTTACAATCTTCAGCATCGATTCCAACACCATTATCAATAATCCTGATAGAAGAAAGACCTGCTTCTTCTACATCGATTTCAATGACTGTACTTTTTGCATCGATCGCATTTTCCACAAGCTCCTTTACAACAGAAGCCGGACGCTCGACCACTTCACCTGCAGCAATTTTATTGGATAGGTCATCGGATAACTGAATAATCTTTGCCATTTCTGCTCACCTCACCTTACATTATAATTTCTTTTGCAATTCATACAGCTTTGTCATTGCTTCAAGCGGCGTCATATCCATTAGGTTGTAAGACTTTAATTCGTCGATGACCGCTTGATCCTTCTGTTTTAGCGCAGCTTTCGGCTGCGGTTTTTCTTCTACTTCAAAGAAAGAAAGCTGCTGTTTTTCTACAGTCTTTTCTGCTTTTGGTGCCGCAGATACGGTTGGAGTCACGTCATGTGATCCGCTCTCAAGCTCCGTTAAAATAGTCTGGGCTCTATTAATGATGGCATCAGGCAATTCAGCAAGCTGCGCTACATGAATACCATAGCTTTTATCAGCTGCACCTTCTTTGATTTGATGTAAGAAAACGACCGTGCCTTCATGCTCTTCAGCTCGCACATGAACATTTTTCAGCTCGCTTAATTGGGATTCAAGGACAGTGAGCTCATGGTAATGTGTAGAAAATAGGGTTTTGGCCCCAATATGATCATGAACAAATTCAATGATCGCCTGCGCAAGAGCCATTCCATCATAGGTGCTTGTCCCGCGTCCAATTTCATCAAATAAAATCAAGCTGTTTTTCGTTGCATGCACCATCGCATTTTTTGCTTCGAGCATCTCTACCATAAAAGTACTTTGACCAGAAATCAAATCATCTGCTGCACCAATACGTGTAAAGATTTGATCGAAGATTGGAAGCGTCGCCTTTGACGCAGGAACGAAGCAGCCAATTTGCGCAAGAATTGAGATGAGCGCCATTTGTCTCATATACGTACTTTTCCCTGACATATTCGGTCCAGTGATGAGTAAGGTTTGTCTGCCTTTTCCCATATGGCAGTCATTCGGTACATATTCCTGGTGATCCAGCACTTTTTCAACGACAGGGTGACGGCCATCTTTGACATCCACGTCATCCTCTGAGAATTCCGGCCGGATATAACGGCGCTTTTCACTGACAGTCGCAAAGCATTGAAGCGCATCAAGCTCGCTCATTTGTTTTGCAAGCAGCTGTAATCTAGGAATATAGCCTTTTACTTGCTCCCTGAGAGCTGTAAATAGTTCATATTCCAATTCGTTAATATTTGATTCTGCTTCAAGAATCAGTGCTTCTTTTTCTTTTAATTCAGGTGTGATATACCGCTCTGCATTGGCAAGCGTTTGTTTTCTTTCGTAACGCCCTTCCTCCAGCAGATGTGTATTTGCGCGTGTCACTTCGATATAATAACCAAACACTTTATTAAACCCGACTTTTAAGGAGCGAATGCCGGTATATTCTCTTTCCTGCTGTTCAAGCCGTGCAATCCAGTCCTTTCCGTTTCGGCTGGCATCACGGTATTCATCTAATTTTGCATTGTAGCCATCTTTAATCAAATTGCCTTCTTTTATCGTCATCGGCGGATTTTCATGAAGTGCATCTTCTAATAAATCAAGCAAATCACCACAAGGATCAATCTCATTCGCTCTTGATTTTGCCATTTCTTCTGGTAATGAATGAACGAGTTGTTTAATATCCGGTACTTGTTTTAAGGATTCTTTGAGCTGGATGAGATCACGGGCATTCACGTTGCCAAATGCCACGCGGCCCGCTAAACGCTCAAGATCATATACTTGCTTTAATCGTTCGCGCAGATCCTCTCGCTCAAAGAAATGATCCATCAAGATTTGCACCATTTCCTGACGCTCATTAATTTGCGAAAGGCGAATAAGCGGCCGGTCGATCCATTGCTTGAGCAGTCTGCCGCCCATCGCTGTTTTTGTTTCATCTAACAGCCATAATAAAGAGCCTTTTTTGCTTTTTGAACGAATCGTTTCTGTTAATTCAAGGTTTCGTTTTGAGTAAAGATCGATTTTCATCGTTTGTTCAAGCTCAAACACTTGAACCTTCTGAAGATGATCCAAGCTTCTTTTTTGCGTTCTTCTTAAATAGGCATAAAGTGTTAAAAATGACGTTTTTAACTTTTCGTCTAGATGGGAAACGAGCCGTTCAGCTTCATCTAATAATTCATCACTATCTTCGTATGAAATAGTTGCTTGGCAGCGTTCTTTAAGGGTTTTGATTGTTTCCTCATCCAGCTGCTTTGACACCACAATTTCTTTTGCACCGACAGAATAAATTTCTGATACGACTTCATCTAATCGATCGATGAAAGCTGCCATGTTTTCACCTGTTGATAAATCAGACAGCGCAAGACCGTACCCATTTTGAAAGCTGGTAACAGACGCAATAAAGTTGTTCTCGTTTTCACTTAAACCTTTACCATCCATGACGGTTCCTGGTGTAATCAGTTGAACGACTTCCCTTTTGACTACACCTTTTGCTGTTTTAGGGTCTTCCACCTGCTCACAAATGGCGACCTTGTAGCCTTTTGAAATCAACTGTTCTATGTATGCAGAAGCAGAATGATAAGGAACGCCGCACATTGGAATTGTGCCGCCGTCTCTGCTTGTTAACGTAATTTCTAGTTCTTGCGCCGCTTCCTTTGCATCATCAAAAAACATCTCATAAAAATCGCCTAGGCGAAAAAATAAAAAGGCATCTTGATAATCTGCCTTGATCTTTAAATATTGCTGTATCATGGGCGTATAACTTGCCATATTTCTAATCCCTCACTATATTACTTTCGAATTCATACCATCTCTAATTATAGCATAAAAAATCACCTTTTTTCTCCTAGATCAGGCACAAAAAAACTAGGGGGATATGCGCCCTAGTCATTCCTTACTCTTCTGTCTCACCTGCTAGGAATTCTGGATGAATATCCTCTAACTCCTCATCCACTTCTTCTTCCCACTCGTGATCATCTTTTTCTTTCCAGCTTGAATCGACCTCTACGACAATTTTTGTTTCACCGACTACCTCAGCAATGAATTCACGCTCTGCCTGAACGATAATTTTATTGCCATTTGGAGAAATGGTCACTTCTAAGCAATTGGGCTGCTGCAATACTTTCGCAATTACTTCGTGCTCATCATCAAGGAAATTTTTATCTTTATATCTCAGTTTAATGATGTCTACATACTTCACACGCTCTGTGACGACTTCTGTTTTCGTGTTGTCGGCGTAAGAGTACCATACGTTAATATCAAATGTTCCTTCGATCTCAACGGTTTTACCGACCTTTTCAGCATCATACTTATGATTAATGATCCAACCACCTAGGATGCTGGTTGGTTTTTGCGATGGAGAAATGGTGTGTGTGCTTTGGGTGAATTTCCTCCCTTTTGCAACCACCGCTTTTGTAATAATTTCTCTGTATTCAGACATTCCGGCATGCCTCCTTGTTCTTGATCGTTTTATCTTATGCTGGGCATTCGTCTAGTGTGTCACGATTTTGAACTTCATGTTCAATTAAATTCATTTCTGTTTCAGTGTATGCATGGTCGCCCATAAACTTGCCTTGAAAATTGGAAAAGTTGGAGAGTGAGAGGTTTGGAGGTTGATTGGAATAGAAGGTTGTGGTTTAATGATGAAGTCACAGTCCCTTTAGGAGGGGCTATTTATAAAAATCAACATTCGATTTTCTTTATATTTAAAATTAGATTTAAAAATAATAAAGAATATCATTAAAAAATATATCCACTTTTTTTAGTTTGTATTACGTGTTTTATGAAGAAATAAGGTAACCATAGAAAATAAAAAAGGGGCTGTGACATCAACAAATTGTTGATGTCACAGCCTATAAAATATAAATTACATATAAGGTGAAGTGAGTTTTTAGTGACCACAAAGATCTCACCTTTAATGAGGTATTATGCGGTTTTCTACTATTCCGTATTAGTTTTCCTTAATTTTAGAACGCAAGAAATCTCATCTATTTCTGTTATACATGACTTATAGCAACATTTAAGCGTTATAAACCTATAATGCCAAGGGATTTTAAATACTAAACTACAAATTACAAATAAATAAGAGTCCACAAACAAAAAACCCCGCATCTGCGGGGTTTTCTCATTTAATGGAGCAACTTGGTGATGAGTTTTTCACTTTTGAACCGGTTTCTCCTAATAAGAGATCACCGCCGGTTGAAAGAATGATTTCATCTGTTACTTGATTCGAAATCGTGTGCGCTACAAGTTGAAGCAGGGAATTGACTTCCATTTGTGATTCTTTGAATTCTTGAATCACTGGGATGTCATCCAGTTCTTCTTGCAGGGCATCGATTTTTTCTTCGACTTGTTTTAAGGCTTCATGTTTGCCGTAATGCTTTAAGTTCACAGCTTGTTTTTGAAGCGCCTTAATTTGATTAATAATCGTTGAAATTTTTGTATTTTCATTGATTTGCGCTTCTGCTTTTTTGAAGAAATCAACTTCTTCCGTTTCAGAAATCATTTTAGCGAGCTCTCTTGCACGCTCGACAATCTCTTTCTTTGAATAAAGTGTCATTTTAATTCACCTCGATAGCTTCTCCAACCATTTCTCCGTCAAGAGACCAAGTTTTGGCTTGTGTGATTTTCACTTTGACGATGTTGCCAATCGCTTCTTTTGGTGCTTTAAAATTCACAAGCTTGCTTTTACTTGTATATCCGGCTAGGATCTCAGGGTTGTTCTTACTTTCACCCTCTACTAATACTTCGACAATCTGCCCTTCATATTCCTTCATTTTTTTCGCAGAAATTTCATTCACAAGTGCATTTAGGCGCTGCAGACGTTCTTTTTTCACACGCATTGGCACGTTGTCTTTCATTTTCGCTGCAGGCGTTCCTTCTCTTGGAGAATAAATGAATGTATAAGCAGCATCAAACTCAACCTCACGATAGAGGGAAAGTGTTTCTTCAAACTGCTCATCTGTTTCATTTGGGAACCCAACAATAATGTCCGTTGTTAATGAAGCATTCGGCATAGCTTCTTTGATTTTGCGCACAAGATCAAGGTAACGCTCACGGTCATATTTTCTCGCCATAAGTTTCAGCACAGAAGAACTTCCGGATTGAACTGGCAGGTGAATATGATCGAGAAGGTTTCCGCCCTTGGCAAGCACTTCAATTAAGTGATCATCAAAATCACGCGGGTGGCTTGTTGTAAAACGGATACGCGGAATATCAATTTTTCGCAGCTCATCCATCAGGTGGCCAAGACCATATTCCATATCTTCAAAATCTTTTCCATATGCATTCACGTTTTGACCAAGAAGGGTAATTTCCTTATATCCTTCTGCCGCTAAACGTCTGACCTCTTGAATAATTTCATCTGGGCGGCGGCTTCTTTCCTTGCCGCGCGTGTAAGGCACGATACAGTATGTACAGAATTTATCACAGCCGTACATAATGTTCACCCAGCCCTTGATTTTACCTTGTCGGGCTCTTGGAAGGTTCTCAATCACGTCGCCTTCTTTTGACCAAACCTCAATGACCATTTCTTTTGAAAGGTAGCATTCAGATAACAGCTCTGGCAGGCGGTGAATGTTGTGCGTGCCAAAAATCAAGTCAACAAATGGGTGTTTTTTCAAAATACGGTTCACGACAGATTCTTCTTGTGACATACATCCGCAGACACCTAAAATTAAATCTGGCTTTTCACGCTTTAATGCTTTTAAATGTCCAAGCTCTCCAAACACTTTATTTTCTGCATTCTCACGAATCGCACAAGTGTTTAATAAGATAACATTTGCATCTTCCGTTGAGTTTGTTGGTTCATAGCCAAGCGCCATAAAAATACCAGCCATCACTTCTGTATCATGCTCATTCATTTGACAGCCATATGTGCGAATATAAAACTTGCGGCCGTTTCCTAACCCTTGAAACTGCTCGTCAATTTGAAATTGATTGTATTCGACTTCTTCTTTACCCCGTTTTTTTGCATCTTTTAAGGAAGGCGGAATGTACACAGCTTCAAAATATTTGCTGTAGTCCTTCTCGGATTTTTTGTCCGAAGAACTTACTTGTCCGCTCGCTTTTCTCTGCTCTTCATTCATGAATTTGTACTCCTTTCAAACCAAGTTCCACCCTACAGTATAGACTATTTTGTGATGAATTGAAAATAAATCATATACGGTTCTTCTATGAAAATTGCCTATTAGTCATAACCATTTTTCACAAAAAGAAAAAAGAGAGCCTGCGCTCTCTCAATCAAGTATGTTTAGTTTTTTTGCTTCTTCTTCAATGATTGTCAGTGCCCGGTCTAGTTCTTCTTTTGTGTGCTCGGCTGTGATGATGGCTCTAATTCTTGCCTTGCCTTTTGCTACAGTTGGGAAGGCGATGCCTTGGGCAAACACGCCTCGTTCTATTAAAGCCTTTGAGAATCGAAAAGTAAGTGCTTCGTCTCCAATCATGATTGGGATAATCGGTGTCTCTGTTGGGGCGACTTGAAATCCTAGGCTGATGACCTTTTCTTTAAAATAAGCGGCGTTCTCCCAAAGTGTATCGATTCGCTCCGGTTCATCTAACAGCACTTCAATCGCTTCTTCACACGCTCTAGTTACAGCTGGCGGATGAGAGGTGCTGAATAAAAACGGTCTTGCTTTATGCTTTAAATAATCAATTAAAACCGCTGAACCAGCCACATAGCCGCCGAGCACTCCGACAGCCTTGCTAAGTGTCCCGACCTGAATGTGCACTCTGCCGTCGAGTTTAAAATGGTTGACCGTCCCGCGGCCATTCTCGCCAAGCACGCCCGAGGCATGCGCATCGTCTACCATCACAAATGCATCATATGCTTCTGCGAGCCTGACGATCTCAGGAAGTGGCGCGATATCTCCATCCATCGAGAACACACCATCTGTAACGATGAGGCGGACGCGGTAATTCATTGATTTCTTCAAAATCTTCTCCAGCTCTTCCATATTAGAATGACTGTATACTTTCTTATCTGCTTTGGTTAATCGGATTCCATCAATAATGGAGGCATGATTCAGTTCATCTGAAATGACAATATCATCTTTTGTCAGGATACTGGATAAGACCCCTTGGTTGGTCGTAAAGCCTGATTGGAACACAAGAGCAGCTTCTGTCTTTTTAAATGAAGCAAGCTTTTTTTCAAGGCGTTCATGCATTGTCATTGTGCCGGCGATGGTTCGTACAGATCCTGTACCCGCACCGAATTCATCAATCGCCTCTTTTGCTGCTTTCATCAGCCTTGGGTGCGAGGTGAGGCCTAAGTAGTTATTTGAGGAGAGTTGTATGACAGATTGTTCATTTAATGTAACAGTGGATGATTGTTTTGAGTCGATCTCTTTCAAAGTTTGGTGGGTGCCTTGCTGCTTCATTGTGTCCAATTCATCTTGTAAATACGTGAATTCTTTCATCATTTCTTCCCCCTTTGATATGATGGCATCATCAGTACGACTTTTCCGCACGTACCGCTTTGCATAAGTTCAAATCCCTTTTGGAACTCTTCAAATGGCAGTGTATGAGTGACAACTGGCTTTACATCAATGGTATTCGTTCTTAACAGCTCAGATACTTGACGCCACGTCTCAAACATTTTTCTCCCCGTGATCCCTTGCACGGTTAATCCCCTAAAAACAATTTGATTCGTAATATCAATTGTCACTGGCCGTTCTGGCAAGCTTAGTATATTGACTTTTCCTCCATTTGCACAAGCTTCGAGTGCTTGATTAATGGCAGCTGGATGACCTGACATCTCACACATCACGTCTGCCCCTTCCATCCGCGTGAGCTGCTTAATCATCGCGACTGGATCATCTTTTCCAATATCTACAATATGATCTGCACCCATTTTTCGGGCAAGATCGAGCCTGTATTCATTTTTATCAACAGCGAACACTTGAACAGCCCCGGAGGCTTTTGCGACAGCAATTGCCATTAAACCGATTGGTCCGCAGCCAAAAATCGCCACTGACTTACCTGAAACAGGTGTGTGCAGTACAGTATGAACAGCATTTCCTAGCGGCTCTTGTATAGAGGCAAGCTCAACCGGCATTTGGGCTGGATTGTGCCACACATTTTGTTCAGGTACTTTGACATATTCAGCAAAACAGCCATCAATGTCTACCCCTAAAATTTTCGTTTCACTGCACAAATGCTGCTGCCCTGTTAAGCACATATAACATTGATTACATACAACATGCGTCTCAGCCGATACAAAGTCCCCTACCTTTGCTCGTGAGACTTGCTTCCCCACTTTAACAACTTCCCCTGTAAATTCATGTCCAAAAATGTAGGGCGCTTTGACTCTTCCCTTAGCCCAGTCGTCCCAATTATAAATATGCACGTCTGTTCCGCATATCGAAGTGGCTTTCACTTGGATCAAAACTTCATGATTTTTGATTTCTGGAATCGGCATCTCCATCAACGCCGCTCCGTAAGCGCTTTCTTTTTTAACAATTGCTTTCATCGTTCCACACATGACGTACAACCCCTTTGTTAAAAAACTTCTCCCAATCAGATTTTAACACGACTTATTTTAGTCGTAAATACCACTGTCCACTAGATAAATACAAATGAACACCCCACATATTTTTTTGGATATTTTTCTAAAAAAAAAAGCAAATCTCCTTTCGATCGGAGATTTGCTTTCCTCGTCAGCGTTTCTTTGAAACGGCAACATATAGGGCTGGCACAATGAATAATGTCAGAATTGTTGAGAAAAACACACCTGATACAATGCAGATTGCCAGCGGCTTAAAGAGTGGATCATGACTTAATGCAACAGGCATTAGTGCAACAAGTGCCGTAAATGCTGTTAAGAGAATCGGCTTCATCCTTGCTCTTCCTGCTTCAATGACAGCTGTCTGTTGATCAAACCCTTGCTTGCGCCGCTGCTCAATAAATTCGAAGAGGACGACCGCATTTCGGACGACAATACCAGCCAATGAGACAATTCCCATTGTTGCCATAAAGCTGAATGGTGTTTGTGTAACAAATAGTCCGATAATGGCTCCTGATACGGCTAAGTAAACCGTTCCTAGAACTAACAGCGGAAGCATCAATGAATTGAACTGGAATGCGATGGTCACATAAATGAGCAGCAAGACAACTGCAAATAAGAGGCTAATTTCAATAAAGAACTGGGTCTGATTTTCATTTTCTCCACCTTGTGAAATGGTCAAATCCTTCGCTGCAGAACTTTTTCCTACTTGATTGACGACTTCTTTCATATCGTCTTTAAACGAATCTGATGCACCGGGATACGCCTTCAGCGTAATGGTCGGCACTCCATTTTCATGTGGAATGCTTTCGTACTGCTCTGTTTCTTTTTCTTTTACATATCGGCTAAGCGGCTCAAGTTGAGGCATACCGCCTTCATTTGTCTTCACAGGCACATTCATTTCTTTTAGCTTTAAACCATTTTGATGTGTGCCTGTATCCTGTTTCACCACTAAATCGATATCATTTGTTCCTTGTTGAAAGGTACCTAATGGAATCCCTTCTGTCACAAGACCAAGCTGTCTGCTGACAAATTGAGCACTGAGCCCATCCTCTGCCATTCGCTCGCGGTTTAATTCAAAGGAGATCGTTTTCACCGGCTGATTGACATCGTCCGTAATCAAGCTTGCCCCTTTGTCTTTCATTTCATTTGTCAGCGTTTCTTTGACATCAATGAGCTTTGAAAAAGATTCACCCGCAACCGTTACTGTCACTGGTGCTCCAGCTGGCGGCCCTTGAACAATGGTTTTCATAAAGATTTCTGCCTCATTGAATTTCTCTCGCAAAGGCTCAGTCATACGATCTATCAATGCCTTACTAGTTATCTGATCATTGTCTACTCTCACAACAACTTGACCGGTGTGGTCACTTGCATTTGAAATACTTTCATTAAACAGGTTCGGCACACCGCCGCCTGCAAAAATCGCCGTTTCTTCAATGCCTTTTTGCCGTTTGATCTCTTGTTCTATTTTCTTTAGTGTTTCATTTGTTTTGTCTAGTGTTGTTTCACTTGGAAGTGTGACAGTGACGACCACTTCTTTCTTATTCGCCGCAGGGAAAAATTCAAATGGTGTGACGAAAATAAGTAAAAAAGCAAGCGTTGCAACGAGCAAACCACTTAGTCCAATAACGAGCGGCCGCTTCACAATGTTTGTCAGCACACGGTCTGCATAGAAATCAGCCAGCCTTTTTAATGGTTTCCCTAGGAATCCCGGCTCTTTTTGACTGTTTTTGTTCTTTCTTTTCCGGTTGTTCACAGTATATTGATAGACCGGTACAAGTGTCAGAGAAATCACCATGGATGCAAGCACAGTCGTAACTAGAACAGACGGTAATGCCCGAATAAATGAACCGTTTGCACCTGATAGGAAAACAAGCGGCAGGAAGGCAAATACAACAGCTAGTGTTGATGTCAAAATGGATCCTGCGACTTCTTTCACTCCTGCAATTGTTCCTTTAAGCGGACTTTCGTATTTTTTCATTTGTCTTAAAATATTATCATTGACGACAATGGCATCATCGACAAGTATCCCTAAGGCAATAATAAAGCCGATGATCGAAATTTGATTGAGGTCCACTTGTAAAAATGGCAGCGGAATCGTTCCAATTGTAATCGATAGCGGAATGGCTAGTGAAACGATAAACGCCCCGCCAATCGTGAGTCCAAGTGTGGTAACAATTATGACAGCAATGACCGCAACAATGGCTTCTTTTATTAAATCATTGAAAATGGTATCCACTTCACTTTTTTGTGAATAGTAGTCTACCCACTCCACCCCATTTGGCAGCTGCTTTTCTTTCTCAATGACATCACTGACTTTGTCATACATTTTAGGAATATCAAGCCCTGGTTTAATATTCACAGTAAATGAATAAGCGGGCTTTCCGTTATACGACACAATATCACTTTTCTGTTTTTCAACTTCTTTTAAACTGCCAAGCTGACTAATTGTGACCGGCTCTCTTTTCGTTTTAGAAAAAAGCTCAATCTTTTTAACCTGATCTAAGCGGTCATATGTATCGATGGACAGCTTCACCTTCTCTTTGCCTGCCCGAATATCGCCTAGTGGAGATGTGTCAAATTCCTGATTGATGGCATTTGTGACATCAGTTACATTGAGCCCTTCACCCTCCAGCTTGTTTGAATCTAAGTTTAATATCGCTTGTTTGTCATTGAAGCCTTTGATAACGACACTGTCTACCCCTTTGATGTCCTCCACTTTTTCCTTCAATGCACGCAGCGATTTCTGACTCTTTGCTAAGTCCGATGATTCACTCGACACAATCATATAAGAACCAACCGGCACGCTGCCAAATTCATCCTTTACTTCCGGCTCCATCACCCCATCAGGAAAAGACGACGCAGCACTTGTGGTTTCATTCTTAATTTGACTTGCCGTCTTTTGAAAGTCGGCTTGGTACTCAATTTCAATCACAATATTTGAGAAACCAATGGCTGAAACCGAGCTCGTTTTCTCTACACCATTGATATCTGATAGAGCTGATTCCAGCTTATTGGTGACATCTCTTTCCACCTGTTTTGCATCTGCACCAGGAAAAACGGTAGAAATCGTGACGAGATTCGCCTCGAATTCTGGCAGTTCTCGTTTAGGAAGCTGCGCGAATAAATAGCCGCCAGCAATGAGAACGATAAAAAATAAAATAAAAACTAGCTTTCCTCTTTTCAAAAAAGCTTCGAACATTATTTCACCTACTTAAATATTTATTTTTGATGAAGTAAATTCAACTTAATCTTAATTTATCATCATGGTGAAAAAATGCAAGCTCTAATATGTCATTTTTATCTATTTCACGAACTGAATATGTTATATAAGAAATGTATAGCGGTAAACAAAAACAACCTGCTTACATGATGTAAGCAGGTTGAAAATAATAAAATTAGAATTATCGTGGCTCAACAATCAATTTGATGGCTGTTCTTTCTTCTCCATCGATCAGAATGTCAGTAAAGGCTGGAATGCATATCAAATCCACTCCGCTTGGCGCGACAAATCCCCTTGCAATGGCGACAGCCTTAACCGCCTGATTCAGTGCTCCAGCGCCGATTGCTTGTATTTCCGCTGCACCGCGTTCACGTAAAACGCCGGCTAATGCTCCTGCTACTGAATTCGGATTTGACTTTGCTGAAACTTTTAAAATTTCCATTTCTGCTCCCCCTTAAATTTACAATGGATAAGTGAGTGTTCATTAGAACAATCTTTGTTAGATGATGCTATTTTTTTGAAAATCCATCCCCAAAATGTTTTTCAAAAATAGCAGGCTACCTACCATTTTTACTATATTCACGATAGAGGTCGCATATTCCTTCTTTCTGATTAATATTTTTCTGAAATAAATATGTGAACATTTATTCAAAGAAAATATGGTCATCATTTATCAAAATTCGATCAATTTTGACAGCTTTTTTCGACTGTTCGTCAATTTCTACGATCACTGCACTTAACGTCGTGCGGCCTTCTGCAATTTCAAAACGAACTGGGAGACTTGTTTTGAATCGTTTAATGATCGTTTCTCGGTCAACACCTAAAATGCCATCATAAGGTCCTGTCATCCCGACATCTGAAATATACGCAGTTCCTTTAGGCAATACGCGGTTATCTGCTGTTTGAACATGTGTATGCGTTCCAACGACACATGATGCACGGCCGTCTGTATACCAGCCCATCGCCTGCTTTTCACTTGTGGCTTCACCATGAAAATCAATAAAAATAAACGGTGTCCGTTTGGATGCTTCCGCAATTAATTCATCTATTTTTTGAAATGGGCAGTCAATTGGCGGTAAAAACGTACGTCCTTGCAGGTTGATGACAGCCAGTTCTTTTCCTTGTTTTTTAATAAACGTGAGACCTTTTCCAGGTGTGCCTTCCGGGAAGTTAGCAGGACGGACCATATTGGCTGCGTCATCGATGAAATCGAAAATGTCTCTTTTATCCCATGTATGGTTGCCCATTGTAAGCACATCAGCTCCTGCTTGCAGCAGCTCATGATAGATTTTTTCAGTCAGACCTTTCCCGTGAGCAGCATTTTCTCCGTTGACAATAGTAAAGTGCGGCTGATATTTTTTCTTCAGCTTTGGCAAGTATTCTTTCAGTGTGTCTCTGCCAGGTGAACCGACGATATCTCCAACAAATAATATTTTCATGCGCTTTGAACCCTTTCTCTTTTAGAATGATCTTCTTATCAGTGTTGCATATTTACACAAAAAAATAAAGCGGCGCTAAGCGCACCGCTCTATTTTGCATACTCTACTGCGCGAGTTTCTCGAATGACTGTCACTTTAATGTGACCAGGGTAATCGAGCTCGTCCTCAATTCGCTTACGAATATCCCTTGCTAGACGGTGAGCTTCAAGATCATTAATTGAATCTGGCTTCACCATAATACGTACTTCACGTCCAGCCTGTATCGCAAACGATTTTTCAACACCTTCATAAGATTCAGAGATATCTTCTAATTTCTCAAGTCTCCGAATGTAATTTTCAAGTGTCTCACTTCTTGCACCAGGGCGTGCTGCAGATAATGCATCAGCTGCCGCAACAAGAACAGCGATAATAGATGTCGGTTCTTGGTCACCGTGGTGAGAGGCAATACTGTTGATGACAACAGGATGCTCTTTATATTTCGTCGCAAGCTCAACGCCAATTTCTACGTGGCTTCCTTCTACTTCATGATCAATGGCTTTTCCAATGTCATGCAGAAGACCTGCTCGTTTTGCAAGCTTTGCATCTTCTCCAAGCTCTGAAGCCATGAGACCTGCAAGATGTGCAACCTCAATTGAATGCTTCAGGACATTTTGTCCATAACTTGTACGGAATTTTAAGCGGCCGAGAATTTTGATCAGATCCGGATGCAGACCGTGAACTCCGACTTCGAATGTCGTTTGTTCACCCATCTCACGGATATAATCATCGACTTCACGGCGTGATTTTTCCACCATTTCTTCAATTCGTGCAGGATGAATGCGGCCATCCTGGACTAGCTTGTCCAGAGCTATCCTCGCTGTTTCACGTCTAATCGGATCAAAGCCCGATAGTATAACAGCTTCAGGTGTATCATCTATGATCAAGTCAATACCTGTTAACGTTTCTAACGTACGGATATTTCGTCCTTCACGTCCGATAATACGACCTTTCATCTCATCATTTGGAAGATTGACTACAGATACCGTTGTTTCAGCCACATGATCAGCTGCACAACGCTGTAACGCAAGTGAAAGAATGTTTTTCGCCTTTTTGTCAGCCTCTTCTTTCGCTCGGTTTTCAGATTCTTTCGTCATGACTGCAATGTCGTGGGAAAGCTCATTTTCAACTTGATCCAGAATGATTTGTTTCGCTTCATCTCGAGTTAGACTTGAAATACGTTCCAACTCGGCTTTCTGCAAACGAATCATATCATCCACTTTGCTTTCCATCTCTTCAATATGTTGTTGTCGTTCATTCAGAGAATGATCTCTCTTCTCCAACAGGGACTCCCGTTTATCTAAAGATTCGTCTTTGCGATCAAGATTTTCCTCTTTTTGAAGTAAACGGTTTTCTTGTCTTTGAAGCTCATTTCGTCTTTCACGAACTTCTTGCTCCGCCTCTACACGAAACGAATGAATTTCATCTTTCGCTTCCAAGAGCGCTTCTTTCTTCAATGCTTCCGCATCACGCTTTGCATCCTCAACAATTTGTTCGGCCATGTTTCTTGCGCCGGATATTTTTGCTTCTGCAATGGTTTTACGAACAAAGTAGCCAACAACTAAACAGATTAGGCTCAGCAAAATGGAGATGATCGTAAACATCGTAGGCGACATATTTTCACCTCCTCTTGCTATGAACTTGGTTTTACAAATAAAGTGTCGGCATGTACATTGTTTTGTGTCTCAACATACAGGGCCTTCACAGGGAATGAGATCCTCACTGCCCTTGTCAAGTTTAAATTAGTTATCAATCATGTTAAGAAAAACAAGTGATACATTCCCATTGTAATTGTGTCGGAAATACTTGTCAAGCTAGTCAGACTGAGGCGTAAGTCGTTATTTCAAGCAAAGACAGAACTTTTGACCTGCCAGCTGTCATGTAAATGTAAAAAAAAGACGCTTTTCAGCGTCTTTTAGTCTTTTTAGTCATTAAATTCCAATTCTTCTTGTCCTTCTTCTTCAGCTGCTTTCACTCCGTTTGTATCCAAACCGTAGTGTTCGCGAATTTGCTCCTGGATCATCAGCATGATATCTTTATTTTCTTTTAGGAACTGTTTCGCATTTTCACGGCCTTGTCCAAGACGTTCCTCTTGGTAAGAATACCAGGCACCGCTCTTTTGTACGATATCCAGCTCGCTTCCAAGGTCGATGATTTCTCCCTCTTTTGAGATCCCTTCACCGTACATAATATCTACTTCGGCAATACGGAATGGAGGTGCTACTTTGTTTTTGACCACTTTAATTCTCGTTTTATTCCCCATAATGTCATTGCCTTGTTTCAGCTGTTCAGCACGGCGCACTTCTAAACGAACAGACGAATAGAACTTCAGCGCACGTCCACCAGGCGTTGTTTCAGGGTTACCAAACATGACACCAACTTTTTCACGAATTTGGTTGATAAAGATGGCAATTGTTTTTGATTTGTTGATGGCACCTGATAGTTTACGGAGCGCTTGGGACATCAAACGTGCTTGAAGACCAACGTGTGAATCACCCATGTCTCCTTCAATCTCTGCTTTTGGTACAAGAGCAGCTACAGAGTCAATAACAACAATATCAACTGCCCCGCTTCGGACAAGAGCTTCTGCAATTTCAAGTGCTTGCTCTCCTGTATCCGGCTGAGAAAGTAACAGTTCATCAATGTTGACACCTAGTTTTTGAGCGTAAACTGGATCGAGTGCATGCTCTGCATCAATAAATGCAGCTTGTCCTCCCTGCTGCTGAACTTCAGCAATGGCATGAAGGGCTACTGTCGTTTTACCAGAACTCTCTGGACCATATACTTCGATAATACGGCCGCGGGGATATCCGCCTATTCCAAGCGCAGTATCAAGTGCTAACGAACCACTAGGTACTGTTGAAATACGTGTATCTGTTTGCTCTCCTAGTTTCATAATAGAGCCTTTACCAAACTGTTTTTCTATTTGTTTAAGAGCCATATCTAAGGCTGCTTGACGATCACTCATTCTATTGTTTCCTCCTTTATCAATTCCACTATCTATACTATACCTTGTTTTACGTCATTTGCCAAGAAAAAAACGAACACATATTCGATTTTTTCTTGGCAGATTTTTTAAGAAAAGAGTATTTTCTATTAGAAAAAACGCTCTTTTATAAAGGAGTAAACCTAACAAAAAACAAAATTAACTCTCTTTTAATAAGTTGAGTAAGTGATGCAGACCATATTTCACAGCACGCTTTCGAATGCCCGACCGGCTGCCTGTAAACATCCATTCAAACACGTCCGTCTGGTCTTTCGTAGATAGTCCAATGAACACTTTTCCAACAGGCTGACCCTCTTGGGTATCAGGCCCTGCTACACCCGTAAAGCTAATGCCAATATCACTTCCGGTCAGCTTTCTAACTCCTTCAGCAAGCTCTAAAGCACACTCTTTGCTGACAGCACCATGAGAAGACAATGTTTCCTCCCGGCAGCCAAGTACCTGCTGCTTGACTTGGTTTGTATAACAAACCACACTTCCGTTCAAAATGGATGATGCTCCTTCGAGATCTGTCAGCCATTCGGAGAACATTCCGCCAGTCAGGCTTTCTGCTGCTGCTACTGTTTTTCCGTGCTCGTGCAAGGCTTTGGATGCTTCGCGGACAAGTGATGTATCCCCATATCCGTAGAAGTACTCACCTACCCGCGCCAAAATTTGCGCTTCTGTTTCTTTTAACAGACGCTCTGTTTCTTTTTCATCCTCATGCTTAGCAGTCAGCCTTAGCGTCACTTCACCGTCAGATGCGAGTGGTGCAATTGTCGGATTCGTTTGAGCGTCAATTAAATCTTCTAGGTCTGTTTCAAGCTGCGATTCACCGATTCCGAAGAAGCGCAGAACAACAGACACGATCTTTTCCTTTAAGCCAAGCTTCTCAGAAATCAGCGGCTTTGCCTCGTTTTCAAACATCGGGTGCAATTCACTTGGCGGTCCAGGAAGAAGCATATAAAACGTATCGTCTTCTTGAACAAACATACCCGGGGCCATCCCGAAACGGTTCACGAGCACATCAGACCCTTCTAGAACGAGTGCCTGCTTACGGTTGTTCGGTGACATAACGCGTCCGGTCTTTAGAAAGTAGTCTTGAATCGATTCAAATGCTTCTTCATTTAGTACAAGCTCTTTCCCAAGCGAGCTCGCAATGGTTTCTTTTGTTAAGTCATCTTTGGTTGGTCCAAGACCACCTGAGAAGATAATAAAATTAGATCTTTCCTGCGCCACCTGAATGGCCTGTTTTAAACGCTCTGGATTGTCACCAACTGCTGTATGGTAATAAACATTCACACCAATTTCGGCTAGTTGTTTGCTGATGAATTGTGCATTCGTATTCGTAATTTGCCCAAGCAATAGTTCGGAACCGACTGCAATAATTTCTGCTTTTCTCTCTGACTTCAAAGCGTACACGTCCTTTTTAGTTAGAATTCTTTAAAGCTTCCCAGTTTTTTGCAAAGTAATCCCAGCCTGAGACAACAGTGAAGAACACCGCTACCCACATCGCTAGATCACCAAACGGGAATGACACAAGTTCAAACGGCAGGTTATGCAGTAAAAGTGCTGAAATCGCAATGATCTGCGCCCATGTCTTCACCTTTCCAAGCATATTCGCTGCCACTACTTCACCGCCTCCGGCTAATACAAGCCTTAGACCAGTTACAGCAAATTCACGGCTGATGATCACAATCGCCATCCATGCCGGTGTGAGGTTGTATTGAACAAGTATAATTAAAGCAGCTGAAACAAGCAATTTATCTGCAAGCGGATCTAAAAATTTACCAAAGTTCGTCACCAAATTAAGCTTACGTGCGTAGTATCCATCAATCCAGTCAGTTGTTGAAGCGACGATAAACAAGATCGCTCCAACAAGGTGCGTCACTTCGATGCTGACGTCGCCAAAGCGTGCAACACCCCAATCTAGCGGTGCAAGCATAATGATCATAAAAACAGGGATCAAGGCGATCCTAGAAAGGGTTATTTTATTCGGTAAGTTAAACATGAAATCCAATCCTCCAATAATGCAATTTTTTATGTATATAATAGTAGGAACAAAAGAAAAGTCATCTACTTGCTTAAGATGACTTTTCCTTTCCTTTATTCACAATCACAATGTTTTGTGTCATGGTGTTCTTAGGGTCTAATTCGTACTTAAGTGTCTCGTCATTTACCTTGATATTAATTCCAGACGCATTGCCTAGACGGATATCGACCTGAGAAAGATCAGACAGGTCTGTTTTAAACGATTCGCCATCTTTTAGTTCACCCATCTTCAGCACTTTTCCAGATTCGTCTCTTACGCGCAGCCATGAAGCTTGCGAGGCAGAAATTTTTAACTCCATTTCGTCTGCACCTGATACTTCATACGTTGTTGTCGAGCCTTCTGTATTCGTCGCCTTTAAAGATACAGTTTCATCGTCTTTTGATGAATCATCTTTTTTAGATGATTTTTCTTTATCATCTGACGAAGCTTTTTCTTTTTTCTTTTGATCTTTTGCAAGAGATGAATCCTCAGATACTTCATATTTAGATTCTGATTGCTGAGGGGCCGCCTGATTATTCTTCTGTCCGCTATCATGATTGACCGCCTGCACGATCACATAAATGATGGCGATGACCACAATGATGCCTCCAATAATTAAAATTGTCGGCAATAGTTCAAGCACTTTCGAGGCAGGCTTTGGCAGCTCTCTTTGCGGCTTAATATTCGATAATTTATCAGATACTTCATCGTTATACGTGCTTGGAACATCTTTACGAAATTCTTCGAACAATTGTTCAGGATTCAGTCCAACGGCTTCGGCATATTGTTTAATAAACGCTCTGACGTAAAATTTACCTGGAATAATATCATAGTTTCCTTGTTCGATTGCTAGCAAATAGCGCTTTTGGATCTTGGTAGCCGCCATCAGATCCTCCAGCGACATCCCTTTTTCCTCTCTGGCCTCAACGAGCCGTTTTCCCAATTCAGTCAAAACAAACACCTACCATTACCATATTAAAAATCGAAGCCGGAAAAACCAGAATGATCAAACACTTGTGGTTCTTCAGCGTGTTCATATGTAATCTCTTCGTCTGCGCTATTCCGCAATTCAATGATATAGTCGAAATCATCCATTGTATATTCTGAATTTTGAATAAAGATGTCTGGATGCTCGACCACCTTCGTTGCCGGCAGTCTCATAATTTCCCTTAAAAGCTGCAAATGCTTCTCAGAACCTCTTCTTGTCGACACAATCCCATCAATAATAAAGACGTTATCTGGGCTGTATTCATCTGCGATCAGCTGACTTCGGATCGTCTGTTTCAAAAGAGTTGATGATACAAACAGCCATCTCTTGCTTGCACAAACACTTGAAGCCACAATTGATTCTGTTTTTCCGACACGCGGCATTCCGCGAATCCCAATCAATTTATGTCCTTCTTTTTTAAAGAGTTCAGCCATAAAATCAACAAGAAGACCGAGCTCGTCTCTTTCAAAACGGAACGTCTTTTTGTCATCCGCATCACGCTGTATGTATCTCCCATGACGAACAGCTAAGCGGTCACGAAGCTTCGGCTGTCTTAATTTCGTTACTTTTATCGTTTCCATTGTATTTAAAATTGATTCAAGCCGCTTAATTTGATCTGTGTGGTCACAGCGTAAAAGCATTCCGCGTCTTGATACATCAACACCATTGATTGTCACAATATTAATTGAAAGCATCCCCATTAGAGAAGAAATGTCTCCTAAAAGTCCGGGACGGTTTACCTGTATCTCATATTCAAAATACCATTCGAGCTTTGCCAAATGATATTACCCCCTTCATTGTGGCAAATTTTTACCTTCCTTTATCATAAAGCATTTTCACATTTTTAGAAAGCACAATGTTGTGAAACGGTTAAAATAAAAAGAGAGGCACAAACGACCTCTCTTTTTGTTTAGTGCGAGCTATTATTTTCAACCAGCTTGACCATCATATTTGCAATGGCACGCTGCTCATCTTCTGATGCAACGCTCCAAAGGTCAGCAAGTACTCTTTCCTGCTCGTTCTTTGCCTCAACTTCGTTAGCTAGATATCCGCCAATTTCATACGCAAGGTTATTGATGGTCTCACCTTCTAAACCTTTATCCTGCGCATGATTTAAGCGATCACCTAAAAAGTTTTTCCAATGGTCCCAGTTCTCAAGTACAGACATGTCGATTCCTCCATTCGAAAAGATGAATTACAGCCATAGCTTTTGTCATGGAGAGACGAATTATACACGTTTTTTAACAGTACCAGCCGCCATTGACAGATAAAATTTGACCTGTGATATAACTTGACTGTTTTGAGGCGAGAAACCAAATGACATCTGCAACCTCCTCAGGGGATGCAAGCCGGCCAAGCGGAATTTCTTCTTCCAGCATTGTGATGTCTTCCTGCGTAAAACGATTCATCATGTCAGTTTTGACAGCACCTGGCGAGACAGCATTTGCTCTAATTCCACTTGGAGCAAGCTCTTTTGCTAATCCTTTTATAAATGCATTTTGCGCACCTTTGACCATGCTGTACAGCACTTCACACGATGCTCCCGTTTCTCCCCATATCGAGCTGACCGCAATGATATGGCCTGCTTTCTTTTGAATCATAGCGGGTAAAAGGGATTGGGTAAGCTCATATGGACTTGTGACATGAAGCTGCACCATACTGGCTAATACGTCTTTTTCTGTGTCTGTCACCAATCCGACATGGCTCCTGCCGCTATTTAAAACAAGAATATCTGGACAGAGCGGCAGACGGCTGACAAGCTCATCTGCTCCGCCCGTTTTAGATAAATCTGCTTGAACGACATGCGTTTGAATGGAATATACCTCATCCAAATGAGCGGCGAGGCGCACAGCTGCCTGTTCATTTTTATAATAATGGAGCATCACATGGCAGCCTACTTGGGCAAGCTTTTTCGCTGCTGCCTGCCCAATCCCGCCACTGGCACCTGTTATCAGCGCCCAACGACTCGTCACATTGATTCCTTCTTTCTATATAGAATACCTATTCTTTTCGTTTAAATGGGAACCAGTTGGCTGATCCGAACAATTTCACCATCACAGGTACGAATAATGGTAGCACAACGAGTGCGTACAGTAAAAGTCCTGTGAGGACAAGTGTTGCAATCTGCAAGAGAGACAGCACACCGGATGGAAGCATGGCGGCAAATGTTCCTGCCAAAATAACAGCAGCAGACATAATGACAGATCCCATATTTTTCATTGATTCAGTCATGGCAAACTGAATGTCTTTTGTTTTATATTCATTGAACCGCTCCATTAAGAAAATCGAATAATCGACTCCGAGCGCCATTAGTATGACAAATCCAAAGAATGGCACAGCCCAGTTAATGCCTGGATACCCGAAGAAATGGGTGAAAATAAATTCAGTTACACCGATTGCGGTAAAGTAAGTCAATATGAGTGAACCTACCAAGTAAAGCGGCATGACAAGCGAACGGAACAAAATCACCAAAATAAGGAAAATACCAATCATCATGTAAAGAACTGTCTTATTGAAATCTTGGTCTGACAGCTGTTTTAGATCAGCGTTCATACTTGATACACCTGAGACGCCAAATGACGCATCTTTTAGGTTTGTTTCAGGAAGTGCCCGCTCAACAGAAGCTTCCACTTGTTTAATCGTCGACAAAGCGTCATTTCCATATGGATTTTTCTCTAAAATGACATCAAGCTTTGTCATCTTGCGATCATCTGACATGTATGAATCAAATACTTGCTTGAATGCTTTATTTTTTAAGACGTCTTTTGGAATAAACCAGCCGGCCATATCTTGATCTGGTGCATTTTTCAGTTCGTCTAAGTAGTCACCTGCACCCATTAAGCCGCTTGAAATTTTCTCCAGTCCTTTCACACTTTTGTTCAGACCGTCTGTCAGCTTGGTCAGGTTATCCCCAAAGCCGCCAATCTTTTCTTTCATTTGCTTTTGGCCATTCATGATGTCGCCCGCTCCATTTGCAAGCTTTGGCATATTATCAGCTAATTGTCCTTGACCTTTAGACGTTTGATCCAGTCCATTTTCAACTGCATCTAAGCCAGCAATGAGTTCATCGATTTGATTTGTCAAGACTTTTTGCTGCTCAGAAGCTTTTGCGATAAAGGCATCAACTGCTTCAAGCTGCTTTCTAGCTTCTTTCGCTTGTTTGGCATAGCTGTCTGCCTGTTTCGCCCCTTCTTGCAAAGTCGCAGAAAGTTCATTGTACGAAGCTTTAATCGCTTGATACGATTGATTTTCTTTTACCTGCGGGATTTGCTTTTCAAGGGTACTAAATTGTGTATTTGCTTGTTTGATTAACGCTTTTACATCTGCTGCGGCAGAGGATGACGTATCCACTTGCGCTAATGCTGCCTTTAATTCTTTGGAAATGCTTTTATACAGTGAAACTTGCTGATTCACTTGTGCGACTTGAGCCATTAATTCCTTTTTTGCACCTTTGATTTCATCTTTAATGGCTGCTACACCTTTTTTATTTTGGTCGATGCCGTTTTGCAATTTTCTTAAGGATTTTTCAACATTTTGAATCCCTGTTTGCACAGATTCTGTACCAGAAATCAATTTGTTAATGCCTTTTCCTGATGATTTGATTTGCGGCGTTTGATCCTCAATGGATTGACTCATTGTCGTCAGTGCATCTTGGATGTTTTTCAAGCCTTCATTGCTTTTATCAAGTCCTGTGTTCAGTTCTTTGGCTTGTGATTTTACGTACAGATCACTCAGCCCTTTACCGACAGGACGGGTGGCACTTCTGACTTTGCTGACGCCATCTGTTTGTTCAATTGCACGGCTGAGTTTTTCAATGGCAATCAGCCCTTCATTATTGTCTAAAACATCAGATGATTTCACGACCACTGTTGCCGGGAGTGCTTCACCCGGTCCAAACTTTTCAGAAATAGTATTGAATGCGTTAACTGATTCGTATTTATTACCAATTTCATCTAAGCTGTTATAAGAAAGAGTTCCTTTATACATGAGAATTGGCGGAAGCGTAATGATTCCTACAATTAATAAACTGAAAAGCGGTTTCTTAAATGAAAAACGGCCTGCTGTTTCCCACATTTTTGACTGCGGGTGGGCAATATCGCCTTTAATCGGCCAAAATAACACCTTTCCTAAAACTGCCATAAAGAACGGCACAATCGTGAGAAGAGCCACAATGAGCACAGCAACCCCAACTGCTACTGCTACTGCTGATTTATAAAGCTGGAATTGTGCCAAGCCAATACATGTAAAACCGATCAGAACCGCAATTCCGCTGAATAAGACGGTCTTTCCTGCTGTTTTATACGTAATCAGAATCGCCTCAATTTTATCTTTACCGTGTGCGATCTCTTCCTTAAAGCGGCTGAGAAGCAGTATGCAGTAGTCCGTTCCAATTCCAAACATGATCGCGACCATAAAGATCTGAGTAAAGGTCGAGAGCGGAAAGTCTACATATTTCACTAAATAAGCTACGATTGATTGACTCACCAAGTAAGACAGTGCCACTGCGACTAACGGAACGAAAGGCGCCACAGCTGACCTAAAGACAAGAATAAGGACAACGAGAATAAACCCAATCGTAATGAATTCTGTTTTCTTCAGGCCTTCCTGCGAACTTGTAATAACATCATCATCAATTAACGGCTGCCCTGTCATTTCAAATTTCAGATTTAAGCTTTTCAGCTTTTCATTGACTCTTTCTTTAAAATCGGACGCTTTGATTTTGTTTGAGTCATATGTAACTGGAACAAGGAGTGTCGTTTGATCTTTAGAGAGCATTTGTTTTTTGATATCTTTATTGGCTTCAAAGTAAGAAGTAATGTCCTCTATGTGGAGATCTTGATCCTTTTCTAAAATATCCATTGCCTTTTTTAAAGATGTTTCTCTTTCTTTCACAATGTTCTTTTCTTGAAAGACAATGACGATTGATTTTTCTGTATCGCCGTTTTCAGACATTTTCTTTAATAACTGATTGGCATATGAGGACGGATAGCCGTCTGGTACAGAAATTTGCCCCTTTTCTTTTGTTAATTGCGCCATATTAGGAGCGGTGATGAGTAACACTGCCGCTAATACGACCCACAGGATCGTGATCAGCCATCTACCCTTTATGATTGCTCTCATTAGAACTTTGTGCCTCCTCTTCGATGATCACTTGATAGATCTTTTCATATGTTTGAATAAATGATTCCATTTCTTTTTCTTCAAGCTTTTCAAAATAAGACCGAACTAGGTCTTGAAGCTGCTTTTCCATTCGGCTGACCACTTCTTTGCCCTCTGGCGTGACGTACAGGTGAACATTCCTTCTGTCAGCTTGATCATGTTCACGAAAAATATAGTTTTTCGTAAAAAGACGGTTGGTCATGGATGTTACAGCACTTTTGTTTACATTACATACATAAGCAAGGTCCGTAGATGTACACCCTGGATGTAAATTGATGTATCGAAGCGAGTAATATTGATCAAGTGTCAGCTCTTTATCAAGCTTTTCAGTGATCATACTCGAGACTTTTTTCTCCATCCAGAGATAGACATCTGCATACCTCTGGATGAGCTGGGCAATTTTATTTTGTTCCATACGCTGCTCCTTTTTAGTTTAAGTGTTTAACTATTAAAGAGTTTAACTAATATCCAAAACAAATGTCAATGAATATCCTCGTAAATAAAGCGGCTTTTTCAATGAACATAAAAAAGACAAACTCTGCCGATATGAGTTTGTCTTTTTAAATTTATTTTGTTTTTGGGACGACTTTGAAAACAGACATCCGTTCTTCATCAATTTCTTCATCTAAAATTTGCTGAATATCAGCTAATTGAATTTGTTCCAGCATTGTGACGACATCAAATAAGCTCATGTCTAAGAATGCATATCGAGTAAATTGGTTCGCGATATATTCTGGAGAATTCATGGCTTTTAAAAAGCTGCCGATTTTTTTCTTGCGTGCAAGCTCAATTTTCTCTTCTGTCATGAGGCTTTTTGCTTGAAGAAGGGTTTCTTTTAATACCTTTGCGAGTTGATCAGGATCATTTGTATCCCCGCCAACTGAAGTGAAGCCAAAACCGCCTTCTTCGGTATAATCGTAGCTGAATGTTTCATCAATTAAGCCCTTTTCATACATCTGTTCATATTGTAAGGAGCTTTTGCCAAACAGCGTCTCTAAAATGAGATTCATCCCAAGCTCATGCTTTAGCAGCTGATTTCCTTTTTTATGCGGATTCTTTGTTTTCAAACCGAACATACATTTAGAGCCTTGTACGTTCATTGGAAGTTCGTATTCTTTCCGGTATACACCTTCAGGCTCATTGATGTCTTTTCGTTTGATCTCCGGCTGGTCTGTAAATGGCTTTTTCGCCTGATTCGCTCTGACTTGATCTAAAATTTGCTTCGGATCAACCGGACCGACAACGAATAGAAGCATATTGCTCGGGTGATAGAACGTTTCATAGCATTCATATAAATGATCTTTTGTAATAGGGGCAATGCTCTCTACTGTTCCAGCAATATCTATTCTCACAGGATGCTCTTGATATAAATTTTCAATCAGACCAAAGAATAAACGCCAGTCCGGATTGTCATCATACATGTTAATCTCTTGACCAATGATGCCCTTTTCTTTTTCGACTGTTTTTTCAGTAAAATAAGGCTCTTGAACAAAATCAATGAGTGTCTCAAGGTTTTGTTCGACATTTGAAGTGCTTGAGAACAAATAAGCCGTTCTTGTAAACGTTGTAAAAGCGTTTGCGGATGCTCCTTGTTTACTAAAAGTATGAAACACGTCTCCATCTTCTTTTTCAAACAGCTTATGCTCTAAGAAATGGGCAATTCCGTCAGGCACTCGAATCATGTCTTCTTTTCCAAGCGGCACAAATTCGTTATCGACAGAGCCATATTTTGTTGTAAAGGTCGCATAGGTTTTGTTAAACCCTTGCTTTGGCAGCACATAGACGTCAAGTCCGCTTTCCATTTTTTCGTGATAGACCGTTTCTTGCAGCTGATCGAATTGAATTGTTTTCACTGTCATGAAGCACCCTCCGTTCCTTTAAGAAAATAGGTCGTATCCCATTCGATTTTCTGACCCACTTTGATGATGTCCTCTTTTGTCACTCGGTCTAATGCTTCTAAAAAGGAATCAAGGGTTTCCCCAGTTGGCACAACGGCATGCTGATACAAATATTCTGCTGTTCCATAAGACGTATCGATCGTTTCAAGCAGCTGGTTTTTGACGACTGCTTTTGTTTGATCAATTGCTTCATCTGAAAAATCACCTTTTTGCATCGCTTCAAATTGTTCTTTGATGATGTCCACTGCCTGCTGGTAGTTGCCGACTTCAATTCCTGACATCACCATCATCAAGCCTTTAAAGCTCTCAAGTCTAGACACAGCGTAGTAAGCAAGACTTGCTTTTTCCCGAACATTAATGAAAAGCTTAGAATGCGAGAAACCGCCGAATATGCCATTAAACAAATGCAGTGCCGGATAATCTTTATCTGCAATCGTTGTATGTGTGCGAAAGCCGATATTCAGCTTGCCTTGTTTTACGTCCTCTTCATCAATGACTTCTTTTGGTCCATTTTGAGCTCTTGCTGATTCAGTCTGCTTTTTGACTGGTTCTCTTTCACTTGTTTTAAAGTACTGGGAGACCATTCGGCTGATGTCTTCTTCGTCAACATCTCCGACAACATAAAGATCAAGCTGGTTTGATTGAAGCGCATGCTCATAAGCTTCAAAGAGCGAGTGAGCTGTGATGGCGTCAATGTCTTCCATTTCACCATTGACGTGCAGTGCATATGGTTCTCCTTTACACATTTCCTGCACGAGTCTTAAGTTCGAATAACGCATTTTGTCATCATAAACTGCCTGAATTCGCTGTTTTAAAGTGCGTTTTTCTTGATCCACATATAATTGACTAAACACCCCATCTTCAACATACGGGTGGAATAATAGGTCGGATAGTAAGGAAATCCCTTTTTCTAGTAAAGGAGTTTGATCCTTTAAATATTTTTCATTCGCCATTTCTAGGCGGAAGGTAATGATGTGATTCTCACCTTTTTTTGCCATGTCTGCCGAAACGGTTGCTCCATAGAGCTCATCAAAATAGGCACGCAGTGCTCCTGTTTTGGGCATCTTTTCTGTTCCTCTTAACAGCACATGCGGGAAAAGAGAACGCATGGTGACGTCATCTTTGGATAGCGGTGCAAGCATTTTAAAAAGAATTGTCACGGTTTTGAATTTTTCTGTTTTGACAATATGAGTATGAAGACCGGGTGTGTCCAGTGTCTTCTCTTGTAAGTACGTCATGAGAAACCTCCTTTGTTCATCCTATTTATTATGTATTAGAACATGGCTGATATATACGTGAAACAGCCATTTAATAGACATTATATCAATCAGAGGAAAGGATAGGAAATAAAAACGCCTCTGCTCATAGCAGAGACGCCAGTCGTTATTTCATTCTAAACGGCCACCAATTCCATTTACCAAAAATACGAACCATGACCGGAATAAAGAGGGGCAATACAACAAAAGCATATAATAAAAGTCCAATGAGTACGACCGTTGCAATTTCAACAAGCGATAATACTCCTGATGGCAGCATAGCAGCGAACGTACCTGCTAAAATGGCCACTGCAGAAATAATGACAGAACCCATATTTCTCATCGCTGATATCATCGATGCTTGTACATGCTCTCCCTTCCATTCATTAAAACGATCCATGAGGAAGATGGAATAATCGATCCCGAGCGTCACAAGAATGACAAAGCTGAAAAATGGGACAGCCCAGCTGACACCATCGTAGCCAAAAAATGTTTTAAAGATCCATTCTGTTAAACCGATTGATGTAAAATACGTTAAAATCAGTGAAAGTGTTAAGTATATCGGCATGACGATTGACCGTAATAAAATAATTAAAATAATAAAAATACCAATTAACATGAAGATAACAGTTCGAATAAAGTCACCGTCAGACGTTTCTTTTAAGTCCACATTTAAGCTTGAGATACCAGATACCCCGTATTTGGCATTTTTGAGTCCACTTACAGGTAAATATTGATCAAGGGTTTCCTCAATTTTCGCGACACCTTTCATCGCTTCATTGCTGTATGGATTCACATTTAAGATGACTTCAAAAGTCGTTAATTTACGATCTGGAGACATATACGTATGAAAGATTTGCTTAAATTCTTGGCGTTTCAGCACTTCTTCTGGAATAAACCAGCCCGTTACTTCTTCATCTGGCGCTTGCTGAAGCTGCTTTAAGTAGCCGTCAGCCTCGGTGAAGCCGCTTTTGACCTGCTCAAGCCCTTCAATACTTTCATCTAATCCATCTGTTAATAACGTAAGTTTCGATGAAAGCTGGCTAAATCCTTTTTTGATGGCTTTTTGGCCTTCTGTCAGCTGATCTGCACCATCTTCGATTTTAGGCATTTCTTTAATCAATTGTTTTTGGCCCTCATTTGTTTGGTCAAGGCCGTCATAAATTTGATCAAGCCCGTCCATGAGCGCTTGCACTTGGCGTCTTACTTCTTTTTGCTTGCTTGATAAGGTTTGAATCACTTGATCTGCCTGCTTGATCTTTTGCTTAAAGTGAGCGGCTTCCTCTTCATATACACTCATTTGATCCCCTGCTTGATCAAGCATTCCTTTTGTTTCTTTGAATACTTTCTTGATTTCTTTATATTCATCCATGTCTTTTACTTCTGGAAGACGATTTTCTAGTGCTTCAAATGATAGATTTTCATAGGATGCTTTTACTTTCTTAATGGTTGTCATCAGCTGCTGATTTGATTTCGCATGGCGTTCAAGTGTATTCACCACACGCTCTAACTCTTGAATCATCGTTTCGCTGCTGCGATATTCTTGCTCTAATTCTTTTTTCGCTTTTTTGATTTTACTTCGAATGGTGCCGACGCCTTCCTTACTGCGTCTCACCCCATCTTCTAAAGAGATTAGGGATTCCCTGACTTCTCCGACACCGCTTTTGATTGCTTTTGTTCCATCAATCAGCTGGTCAATGCCTTGAGCGGATTCTTCAATTTTTGGTTTTTGTTTGAGAAGAGCGAGATTTGTTTCGGTCAAGCCATCTGAAATTTTCCCGATTCCTTCATGGCCTTTGCCAAGTTCTCCTCCCAGCTCTTTCGCTTGAGAGGTGACATAAAGCTGGCTCAGCCCGTCCCCAACAGGACGCGTGACACTGCGGACTGTTTTGACTTCGTCAATGTCATTTAATTTACGAGTCAGTTTTTCAATCATGACAATCTTTTCTTGATTATCTAGCTTATCATCATTTTCGACAAGCACATTCAGCGGCAGCGCTTCACCAAAGCCAAATTGCTCTGATATCGTATTAAATGCAGACACCGACTCATACTTATTCCCAATTTCATTTAAACTGTTATAAGACAGGGTGCCGTCGTACATCAGAATAGGAGGTACCGTAATAAGAGCGACTAACCCTAAGCTGATGAGCGGCCTTTTAAATGAAAAACGCCCAGCCCATTCCCACATTTTACTTTGCGGGTGCCGAATGTTTTCTCTTTTAGATGGCCAGAAAAGAGATTTTCCGAAAACAGACATAAAAAAGGGAACGATGGTGACAAGGGCAATCAGAAGAATGCCCACTCCAACGGCAACACTAACGGCTGATTGATACAATTGGAATTTAGCAAATCCAATACTTGAGAAGCCGACTAACACGGCTAAGCCGCTGAAAAATACCGTTTTCCCTGCACATTGATATGTGACGATAATCGACTCTTTGACATCACGGCCTTGACCGATCTCCTCTTTAAAACGGCTTAACAGCAGGATGCAATAATCCGTTCCGATACCGAACATAATGGCTACCATAAAAATCTGAGTAAAATTAGATAGAGGAAATTGTGTATATTCTACGAGAAAAGCCACAATACACCGGCTGACAGCGTAAGAAATGCCTATCGTAATGAGCGGAACAACAGGTGCCAATATCGATCTGAAAACAATAATTAAAATAAAGAAAATAAAAATCATCGTGATAAGTTCGGTTTTCTTCAGACCTTGTTGAGAGCTTTGAATGACATCTGAATCCACAAACTTTTGACCCGTTATTTCATATGAGACATGATAGGGCTTTAAAACTTCCTCAATTTGTTCTTTAATCTTCACAGCTTTTGTTTCGTAGTGGTCGAATTTGAATGGAACAAGAAGTGTACTTTTATCCTTTGATAAAAGTTGTTTTTGAATGTCCGGATCTACATGAAAATACGAAGTAATTCCGTCAATGTGGAGTTCTGGGGCATTTGACATGAGTGCAGCTAAAGCCTTTTTTAATTCCTGCTCTTTCTCAGGGAACAGATGTTGTTCGGAGAATACAAGCACACCTGTATCTTTCTTCCCGTTCTTATCTGACAGCTTATCCAATAGGTGAAGTGCCTCAGCTGTTGGTGTCCCCTCCGGAACCTTTAATTGCCCTTTTTCTCTTGTTAATTCCTCTAAATCGGGCGCAGTAATAAACAGAATCACAGCTGTTATCATCCACACCACTAATACAATCCATCTTGCTTTAATTATTTGCAACATAGCTGCTTCAAGCTCCTTCTACTTCTTCAATCAATTTGCTGTATTTGAGCGTGTCTGAAGTGCTGACTGCGTCTCCTTCAAATGGCAGGATGACCTATTCAATTGTCCTTTCGTGTTAAAGAAGCATATCTCCATCATCAGCACGCGTGCTCAATTTCTGCCTAAAGAAAGACAGAAAATGAATGTTTTTGAACACCTCCAATTTGGGATAATTTAAAAGATATTACTATACATTAGTTTAACTATCAAAATTTTACATGTCAATTTATAAAAAAGAAAAAAGATGGCAAAATACCATCTTTTTTCTATATTTAAACCGTTTTTAATTGTTCACTCTCATCCTCTTCATCTGGCTGGATGAAAAAGAGGACCAAAAATAGTGAGATGAGACTGCAAATGGTCGAGAGAATAAAAACAATGGAGTCCCCTTTATCCATTAGATAGGCAAAAATCGGAGGTCCTAAAGCAACACCGATAAAACGCATACTGCTATAAAATGACGTAATGGTACCGCACTGCTCTTTTTCAATTCCTTCTGTAATCAGCGCATCAAGTGCAGGCAGCACAATACCGATGCCCACTCCGCCAATGCTTAAACAGATAAACAATACGTAAAAGCTGTGATTCCACCATAAAAAAATATAAGAAAGTGATAACAAAGCCATCCCTACAATTAAAAAGATTCTCATTTTTCCTTTTTCTTTTCCAATCGTTTTTCCAGCAATGTAGGAACTGATTGATAGAAAAAGGAGCGGAATACTCAGCAAGAGCCCTTTCTTGACGCCCTTTATTTGATAAGCCGCCTCTAGGTTATCGGATAGGTAAAAAAGCACACCAAAAAGAAGAAACATAATAAAACCGCCAATAGCAAAAATGGCATAAAGCCAGCGTCCCTCATGCTTAAAAATGGTCTTTGTTGATTTTAAAAATTCTTTAAATGTAGGCGGGTCCTCCTCTTTTTTCGCCGACTCTACCATGAACAGTACCATGAGAAAGCTGATGATCGAAAAGAACGGGATGAACCAAAACGGCACAAACCAAAACCATGAAGCAAGAAGTGCCCCAATAATAGGGCTTAGTACCTTACCTGCTGTATTAGAGGTTTCAATGGCGCCAAGTCCTGCACTGACCTCTTCATCATCATGAAACAAATCTCCAATAAACGGCATAACGACAGGTGCGGCTCCAGCTGAACCAATACCTTGAAGGACCCTTCCAAACAGAATCCACATATAAGGTTCTTTCATGATCGTTGAGGCGACTGCTGCCACAGCTCCTCCAAGTCCGGCGATTAAAAGACACGGCAGCAGTACCTTTTTCCGCCCAATCCGGTCTGATAAGTAACCGGCGATTGGAATACATAAGATGGCTACAACCGAATATACCGTAATAATGAGAGAGACTTGAAAGGAAGTAATCGAGAGTTTCTTTTCTATCTCTGGCAATACTGGTATTAACATCGAGTTCCCTAGTGTCATGATTAGAGGGACTGATGATAATGCAATGATATTCTTTTTACTGACTGTTTTCTCGCCCAACATCATTCACCCAATTCTATATACTGTTACGTATTAGTGTGGCAAGTTTGACGAGTATTATGTATGGGCAAACAAAAAGCAGACGCCTATGGAAGCGACTGCTTGTTAAAATCGTTTGCGTATGACATGAAAGCTGAATTTATCCGCTCGAAAATAATTGAGGGAGTATAAGACCGGCTGATCATCCTGATCATAGTGCATTTGTTTCAGTAATAATAACGCCGTTTCAGGGTCACAATCTAGAATCGGTGAGACCTGATCGTGGTAGCCAATTGGTTCAATGTCAGCAACTGCATATTTAATCCCGCTGTGCGGTTCTCTTCCAAACAGCTCAAAAAGAGACTCTTCTTCATGTGTAAAAGAAGCGGGAAGATGTTTGACCGGAATTTTATCTAAACAATAAACAACTGGCTGCCCATCTGCCGTTCGAACGCGTTCCATTGAAAAAATCCCATCAGATTTATCACACTGAAAACGAATGACATCATTCTCTGTTGGCTCCCCTTCTTGCGAGGATAAAAAGATGGTGCCAGGCGTCATATTGACCTGCTCAATCATTTTCGTGACACTTGTCAGCTGTTCTATGCCTGTCGAAAAAAGTGGTCTTGAATTGACGAAAGTCCCTACCCCATGCCTTCTAATTAAATACTTCTCTTCTTCTAATATACGAAGGGCCTCACGCAGTGTCGCTCTGCTCACACCTAAAAGTTTTGAGAGCTCAAACTCAGAAGGCAGCTTTTCTTTTTCGGCATATACACCTGTTTGAATATCTTCTTTAATACGGTCAATCACTTTCAAATATAAATGGCGATTGTCTGTTTTGGTCGACATGTTTTCCCTCCGTCTAATCAATGCAAATGATAAGATGAGAAATCTCTATTCCGAGATAAGTTGAACATAACTATATCATGTTTTTGCAAATAAATAAATAGTCTGACATCCAGTTAACATAATCATACTATCGTTTACTATTTTTCAGGAAAGCTCTCTTCAATTATGAAGAGAGCTCGTCATATTGTTCTTTTGAGAGAAGAACTTCTCTCGGTTTACTTCCTTCATATGGGCCTACCACGCCCCGCTCTTCCATTGCGTCAATGAGACGTGCCGCCCGGGTATAACCGATACGGAATCTTCTTTGCAGCATAGAAACAGAAGCCGTCTGCATGCCGATAATCAATTCAACTGCTTCATCATACAGATCATCTTCCACAGCCGCAAGCTGATCCTGCGTTTCTTCGCTCGGAATCATTTCCTCTTGGTATTGAGCTTTTTGCTGTGTGATCACGTGATCCACAACATGCTCCACTTCTTCATCTGATAAAAAGGCGCCTTGCACACGAACCGGCTTGTTTGCACCAACAGGTAAAAACAGCATGTCCCCTCTGCCCAGCAGCTTTTCTGCACCTCCCATATCAAGGATCGTCCTTGAATCGGTTTGAGAGGATACGCTAAAGGCAATGCGGGACGGGATGTTGGCTTTAATGACACCTGTAATGACATCGACAGAAGGTCTTTGGGTGGCGATAATCAAATGAATTCCCGCAGCACGAGCCATTTGAGAAAGTCTTGTAATGGAATCTTCCACATCAGAGGAAGCGACCATCATTAAATCTGCAAGCTCGTCTACTATGACAACAATATAAGGAAGCTCTGGCTGTTTAGCATCTTCTGTTTGATTCATCCGTTTAATGTAATCATTGTATCCTTCAATATTTCTTGTCCCCGTATGCGAAAACAATTCATAGCGGCGTTCCATTTCGCTGACTACTTTTTTAAGGGCCTGCGAGGCTTTCTTAGGGTCTGTTACGACAGGAGCCAAAAGGTGCGGAATACCGTTATACACATTTAATTCAACCATTTTCGGATCAATCATCATCATTTTCACTTCATGAGGCTTCGCTCTCATGAGAATGCTTGTGATAATACCATTGATACACACACTTTTTCCGCTTCCAGTCGAACCTGCTACAAGCAAATGCGGCATTTTGTTCATTTCAGCAAGCACGGCTTCACCCGAAATATTGCGGCCTAGTCCAATGAGGAGCTTGGCATTTGGACGGTCATTTTGCTTCGATTCTAATACCTCTTTTAATGAAACCATAGCAATTTCTGCATTCGGAACTTCGATGCCGATGGCTGATTTGCCAGGAATCGGCGCCTCAATTCGAATGTCCTTTGCTGCGAGCGCGAGGGCTAAATCATCACTTAGATTGACGATTTTGCTGACCTTCACACCGACATCTGGATATACTTCATATTTGGTCACAGCTGGCCCTAAATGAACCTGTGTGACTTTTGCTTTCACACCAAAGCTTTGAAATGTTTTTTCAAGCTTTCTTGCATTTTCATAAATATTTTTCTTATCTGTTTGCTGACCTGAATGCTGGGGCTCTGCCAAAATATCAAGTGACGGCAATTCGTAATCTTTGTTTTCAAGTTCTGTAAATGTCATCGGCGGTGCCTCTTTTGGTTCATCGGCTGTATCTGATTGAACTGGTGCACTTTGCACAGAGTCCTGAAGAGGCGCTGTCTCTTTTGCCGCCTGCTTTTTTTGATCCGTCGGGGTGAGAATGTCATCTCTGTCTGCAAAGCTTGAAATAATCGGCTGGCTATTATCAGAAGACGAGGTTTCCTCTTCGATCAAGATCAGATCATCATCGTCTTCTTCTTCTTGAATGCGTGAACGTTTTTTCTTTTCACCTGTTTTCTGAGAGGACGCGCTCTTTTTCGCCTGCCTGATTCCTTTCATATCTTCAACAAACGCTTTCCACTGCTTCACCATAAATTGTGATAGAGGAATCGTCACTTTTTTCACCATTTCCTGAAGGGATCGGTTTGTAATCAGGACAATTCCAATCAGCATCAGAACAATCGCCATGATTTGCGAGCCTGCTTGTGCAAATAAGAAATAAGAAGCAGCAAACAATACGGCGCCAATCATGCCGCCCCCTAAATCAGGCGATCCTGTTTCACCTTTCATATCCATCAAGAAGAGCTCAAATGTATTTCTAATCACACTTTGAGAGCCAATGACACCAGCAGATGAAAGATGCTGAAAGAGCTTCACATGTGACAAAAGCAAGATACTCGCAATGATGCAGTAGAGACCTGCTTTTCTTCTTGTTAAAATATCTGGGATTTGTTTTTTCCAGAAAATCGTCACACCAAAAAGAAATAATCCGATAAGGCAGAGAATGAACCATTCACCTGCAAAAAATCGGAATAGATGTACAAAGGTTTGTCCAACAACGCCCAGCTGTAAAATGGCAATGATCGCTATGGCAATACAGACTAACCCATTTAATTCATATTTCAGTTTTAGCTGTTTATTTTGTTTTTTTCTCGTTTTCCGTTTTCTCTTTTTAGCCATACTCATCACCTTACTACGAAAGAAAATATAACCTACCGAAAGATCAGAAAGAAAGCAGCCTGGTTTTGGCTGCATCTTGTTGTAAGTTTTCCCTTTATTATAGCATAGAATCATTCATATGAGTCGGTTTGATTGGTGCCTAAATGTAACTTCAATCGCTTGCCTGGTGCAAGCTCTTGATTGAGAAAATCCATTGGATTGGTGCTCATGACTTGAACGATTTCTGCTTCATCTTCTTTCATTTCAACCATCACTGGCACACCTTGAATGTTTACCTGCTGGAGCTTGCGTTCTCCCTGTTCCTCAGCGTAAATGGCTTCATATGGCATAGGCGTATATAAAATCATTGGATCAGCCCCTCGTTTTGAGATGCCCTGTCTCCGATAAGTTCGTTCAACTTTTTAATCGCTTGTCCTACGCCGCCCACTTCATTCATGAGTCCGTATTCTGCTGCCTCATGACCAACGACATTTGTTCCGATGTCTCTCGTCAAATTGCCTTTTGAGAACATGAGCTCTTTAAACTTCTCTTCTGTAATGTTGGAGTGGCTTGTAACAAAGTTAATGACTCTTTCCTGCATTTTATCTAAGTATTCAAAGGTTTGCGGAACGCCAATCACAAGACCTGTTAATCGCACAGGATGAATGGTCATTGTGGCTGTTTCTGCAATATACGAATAGTCACATGATACAGCAATCGGGACACCTATCGAGTGACCGCCGCCAAGCACAATCGAGACAGTTGGTTTCGATAAAGAAGCAAGCATTTCTGCAATCGCGAGTCCCGCTTCAACATCTCCTCCTACTGTATTTAAGATGATCAGAAGACCTTCTATTTTCGGGTTTTGTTCAACAGCTACGATTTGTGGAATGACATGTTCGTATTTGGTTGTTTTATTTTGCGGTGGAAGCTGCATGTGGCCTTCAATTTGTCCAATAATGGTGAGGCAATGGATATTTGTATCTTGTGGCAGCTGCGGAACGGCTGTTTCACCAAGCTGCTGTATTTTGCTCATAATGCTGTCTTTTTCTTCTGGCTTTCGCTCAGGCTGCTGTTCATTCTTTTCGTCCATTTGTCTCCATCCTTTCCTCAAACTCTTCTCCTATTATGAACAAATAGGGCATATTCCATCCGCATTCCTCATGCCACATCTAAAAAGCCCAAAGAGCTTATGCTCCTTGGGCTTTATCATCACACTTCCATAATAATTGGAATGATCATCGGCTTACGTTTTGTTTTTTCATATAGGAATTGATTTAGCACATCGCGCATGGATTGTTTCAATGTTGACCATTCAACAATTGAGTTTTCCGTTTGCTCTTTGACAATCTCTTTGACCATTTCTGTTGCTTTCACAATCAGCTCTTCGGATTCTCTTACATAGACAAATCCTCTTGTGATGATTTCAGGTCCAGAAATTAATTGTTTCTTTTGTTTATCGAGCGTAATGACAACAATCAAGATACCGTCTTGAGACAATAGACGTCTATCGCGTAACACGATGTTTCCGATATCACCAACGCCAAGACCATCGATCAAAATGTTTCCTTGGTGAACTTTTTCACCGATTTTGACGTTCTGTCCTCTAAACTCAACAACATCTCCTTTATCAATCAAGAAAATGTCACTTCGTTTCATACCTACTTCTTCAGCAATACGAGAATGTGCTTTTTGCATACGATATTCGCCATTCACCGGAATTAAATACTTCGGTTTTAGTAAGTTCAGCATCAGCTTTAACTCTTCTTGGCACCCATGTCCAGATACATGTACACGTTTTTGCGCAAAAATGACTTGTGCTCCGCTCCTTGTAAGGAAATCCACTGTTTTAGAGTATGTGAGTTCTTGTCCAGGAAGAGGTGTAGATGCAATCACAACTGTATCATCTTTTTCAATATGAAGCTGTTTGTGATTTTGCTTCGCCATTTTTGTTAAAGCAGCAAGCGGCTCTCCGTGGCTTCCAGCGGTCAGGATGACCACGTCGTTTTTCGCCATTTTCTTCACTTCTTGAACGGGTACAAATAATTCTTCGTCTGCTGTAACATAACCCAGCTTGATCGCCAGCTGAAGGGTTGTCATCATATTTTTCCCTGCAACGGCAAGCTTACGGCCATTTTGATTTGTTGCATTAATGATTTGCTGCACGCGGTTAATATTAGATGAAGACACAGCAACAATCACACGATTTTCAGCATTGTACATCGCATTTGAGATTTCGTCTTGGACGAGCGCCTCAGAAGGTGTATAGCCTGGTTTTTCCGCATTTGCACTGTCTGAAAGTAGTGCTAAAACGCCGTTGTTTCCAATTTTCGCAATCTCTCCGATGTCACAGGCTTGGTTAAGCGCTGGGGTTTGATCAAATTTAAAATCACCTGTGCATACGATTGAACCAAGAGAGGTTTTGAAGCTGATCCCAACTGAATCAGGAATGCTGTGATTCGTTCTAAAGAACGATACTTTTGTTGTTTCAAAAGTAATAACTGATTTTGCATGTACCTCACGCAAATCAGCTTTTTGATTGAAGCCATACTGCTTTAATTTTTCTCGAAGTAACGCAAGGGTCAGCTTCGTTCCGTAGACTGGTACAGACAATTTGCTCAAGCAATGGAATACGCCTCCGATTGCTTCATCATGTCCGTGGGTAAGAAAAATTGCTTTCACCCGATCAGCACGCTCTGTTAAATAAGAGATATCAGGAATGACGACGTCAATGCCCAGCATTTCATTTTCTGGATGCATTAAACCTGCATCTACTACATATATGTCCGAATCAATCTCAATGACATATAGGTTTTTTCCGATTTCTCCAACGCCTCCGAGTGCAATAATTCTTACGTTCTCTGTATTTTTCTTTTTCAAAATTCTTATCCTCCTAGTCTCAAGCCCGTCCATCATCGCTTAATGCTATTATAACTGAATCTAATTTTAGAAAACAAGATGAAGTCACATTTTAAGAAAGTGTTTATGTATAAAAAACGGTCATACTCAGGGACATCTGAGAATGACCGCTTACGAAATCTTTTGTTTTGATCAGCTGTTTAAAACGCTGCTTAAATCCAGTCTCTCTTCTTCTGACAAAGGCAAAAGCGGAAGACGAACAGATCCGACATCTAGTCCTTTCAGCTGAAGGGCTGTTTTGACAGGTGTTGGATTTGGCGCTGAGAAAAGCTGTTTCATGATTGGAAGCAGCTTTTGATGGATCAATGCTGCATTCGCTGTCTGGCCTGAAGCATAGCTTTTCAGCATTTGCTGCATATCCAGCCCTACGATATGAGACGCAACCGAGACAACTCCTTTTGCACCAACAGATACAGCCGGAAGTGTTAAACTGTCGTCCCCTGAATATACGTCGAAATCTTCTGGCGTCTCTGCAATGATTTTTGTCATGGCATCAAGATCGCCGCTTGCTTCTTTGATGGCAACAATGTTAGGTATTTGCGCAAGCTTAATCGTTGTTTCTGGTGCTAATGACGCAGCCGTTCTTCCTGGTACATTGTAAAGCATGACAGGAAGAGATGTAGACTCGGCAATGGCTTTAAAGTGTGCATACATGCCTTCCTGTGATGGCTTGTTGTAATAAGGTACGACAAGCATCACTGCATCAACGCCCGCTTCTTCTGCTTTTTTCGTTAGTTTGATAGACGCATTTGTATTATTACTGCCTGTTCCTGCAATGATTTTACAACGACCATTTGCTAATTTGACCGATTGCTGAAAAAGAGCGACTTTTTCTTCATTCGATAAAGTTGGCGATTCGCCTGTTGTCCCTGCAACGACTAAGGAGTCACTGCCGTTTTTTAACAAGTAATCAATGAGAATTGATAGCTTTTGGAAATCGATGTTGCCCTTTTTATCAAAAGGTGTAATCATAGCTGTTGCGATATTTCCGAAATTCATTTTTTTCACCTCATCATGATTCAATCACATTTATCTTGAAAGTTCAAACACTTCATGCAGGGCATTGACAGCCGCTCTCATGTTTTCTTCGTTCACTAACACCCAAATGGTCGTATGACTGTCAGCCGATTGTAAAATCGGAATGTTTTGCTCGGATAGAGCCGTTACAATTTTAGATGTGACACCTGGTACACCCATAATGCCTGCGCCAACAGCTGATACTTTCGCACAATTTGTTGTCACAATTGGTGTATAACCAAGATCTTTTAGGATCGACGTTGCCTTTTCAGTCATTGCACCTGTCACTGTATACACAATTTCACTCGGTGTGATATTGAAGAAGTCGACACTGATTTGTGCGTTTGCCATTGCTTTGAAGACCTCTGTTTGTACGCTGTACTGACCTTCTTTTGCAGGGACTTTGATTTGTGTCACATCATTGACATGTGCAATACCCGTAATGAGGCGGTCATACACATCATGGCTCATTTTATCTGAGTAGTGTGATGTAACGAGCGTGCCCTCATCATCAGAGTATGTTGAACGGACCCTCATTGGTACTTTTGCCTGCATCGCAATTTCAACAGCTCGCGGGTGAATGACTTTTGCCCCTTGATATGCGAGGTTGCAAATTTCCGTATATGTCACGACTCTCAGCGGTTTTGCATTTTCAACAATGCGGGGATCTGCTGTCATAACGCCTTCTACATCTGTAAAAATATCAATAAAGTCTGCCTGCAATGCAGCGCCTAAAGCTGCTGCGGACGTATCACTGCCACCTCGTCCGATTGTTGTCACGTCTCCATTTTTCGCCGCTCCCTGGAACCCAGCGACAACGACAACATCATGTTCAGACAGTGCTGCTTCCAGACGTTCGCACTTCATGTCAATAATTTTCGCACTTGTATGCTCCTTATCAGTCACAAAGCCCGCCTGAGCTCCAGTCATCGCTACAGCCTTTAGACCGTTTTCATTCAGCATACTTGAAAACACAACAGCTGAGATATTCTCTCCGCAGGAAACAAGCAAGTCTTTTTCTCTGTTTGTCATATGCTGCGCGCTGCCGTAAAGCAGACCGAGCAGCGTATCTGTCGCATAGGGATCGCCTTTTCGTCCCATTGCAGAAACGACAACAACCGACTTATAGCCTTTCTCTTTTGCAGATAAGATATGTGCAAGTGCCCTTTTTCTACCTTGATCATCTTTGACAGATGTACCGCCAAATTTTTGGACAATTATTTTCACTGTTTTCACTCCAAGTTCATTCTGACGTAACAGAAGAGAGCAGGCGAAAGATGCCTAACTCTCTTCTGTTCGTCCTCATCATCCATTGAATGTTAAACTAATTTTAATGCTTTTAAGCTTTCTGCAATTTGAACAGAGTTCCATGCAGCGCCTTTAAGCAGGTTATCAGATACAATCCACATATGGAACCCGTTTGGACGGTCCAAATCTTTCCGAATGCGGCCGACAAATACGTCGTTTTTCCCAACAGCATCTGCTGGCATTGGATAAATTTGCTGAGACGGATCATCTTGCAGCGTAATTCCTGGTGCATCTTTTAGAATTGATTTGAGGTCTTCCACTGTTGCATCATTTGATTCTAGTTCGACGTAGACAGATTCTGAATGACCTGTTTCAATTGGAAGCCTTACGCATGTTGCCGCTACTTCCAGCTCAGGCATATGCATGATTTTTTTCGTTTCGTTGATCATTTTCATTTCTTCGAATGTATAACCGTTGTCTTGGAATTTATCAATTTGCGGAATCGCATTAAATGCAATTTGATAAGGCATGACCTCTGGTGTTACATTCTCTTTATTTAAAATGGCTTGTGATTGGCTGTATAGTTCGTCAATGGCTTCATGTCCCGCACCTGATACTGCTTGATACGTAGAGACAATGACTTTTTTCATTCCATATGCCTGACGAAGCGGTTCTAATGCCGCTACCATTTGAATCGTTGAACAGTTAGGGTTTGCAATGATCCCTTGATGATCATGCAAATCTTTTTCGTTTACCTCTGGTACGACAAGAGGGATGTTTTCGTCCATACGAAAAGCACTTGTGTTGTCAACAACAATCGCACCTCGTTTGACTGCTTCAGGAGCCAGCGCTTTTGAAACATTTCCTCCAGCACTGAATAATGCAATGTTCACTCCTTCAAAGCTTTCAGGTGTTGCTTCCTGAACAGTGTACTCTTGACCTCTGAATGTCACTTTTGTTCCAGCAGAACGTTTTGAGGATAGTAGAGTAAGTGTATCCATTTCAAAATCTCTGTCAGCTAGTGTTTTTAACATTTGTTGACCGACAGCTCCAGTCGCTCCAACTACAGCTACATGCAATCCTCTTCCCATCAGTAAAACTCCTTCCGACCCATCCATGATTCTTTTCTTTCGGATGGCCATCCTATGACTTTTTACATTTTATTTTACCATAGAAAAGCAAGGCTTGAAGCATCTTTTTTGAATCTTTCATGATTTTCTAGTGAATCTATTATTCGTTTGGTCCAATTAAAATTGGCTGAATTTGTCTATGCTGGAGTGCCTCTTCTACTGTTTGAGATAGCAGATCCATGTTCGCGACCATAGAGGTCGGTTTTTTGAATGGATCATCCTGACCAAACGGAATAAAGAAAATATTCTTTGTCGACATGAGCCTCATCAGATTTGTACCATTTAAACCTAACGCATCATTTGTTGAGATTCCTAAAACGACAGGTCGATGATTCCGTATGGTTGCTTTAGCAGCCATTAAAACAGGACTGTCTGTCATGGCATTTGCAAATTTCGCCATCGAGTTTCCAGTTAAAGGAGCAATGACCATACAATCAAGCGGCAGCTTAGGCCCGAGCGGCTCTGCTTTCACGATTGAGTCAATCGCTTGAAATCCAGTCAGCTTCTCAATCCGTTCGATCCACTCGGCTCCATCTCCAAATCTCGTATTCGTGCTCTGCACCGTGTACGACACCACTGGACGCACCTCTGCCCCTTCTTTTACAAGCGCTTCGATTTGCGGAAAAACAGCTTCATACGTACAGTGGGAACCTGTTAAACCAAAGCCGATTCTTTTCCCTTTTAATGTTGTCATGATTCCATCCCCCTTTTTTCCTCCGCAAGTTCACATAAAAGCCCGGAAAGCACTTTTGCAATGATTTGTCCTGCTGTTTTTGGTGCAACAATCCCCGGGAGTCCTGGTGCAAGAAGTGCCTTCACTCCGTGCTTTTGTGCAAAGTCAAAGTCTGTTCCGCCTGGGCGTGAGGCGATATCCAAAATGAGTGTCTTTGGTGTCATGCTGACAATGACAGATGAATCTAATACAAGACTTGGAATGGTATTGATGATAATATCAACATCCGTTACTTCCTCTTTTAACTGGTCCATTGAAAATGGATGAAGTCCCATCTCAAAGGCCCGCGCTAAATGTGCTGTGTCTGCCGCCCCTACTTTTACGTCTGCCCCTAGTGCCCGAAATGTGCGGGCAATGGTGAGTCCTGTTCTTCCAAGTCCGAGGACTGCGACATGAGACCCGTGAATCGTATAGTCCGTTTGCTGAATGGCCATCATGATAATTCCTTCAACTGTTGGAATAGAGTTATATATGGCAATATCATCTCGCTCAAACAGCTTCACAAGCTTCCGGTTCACCTGCTTTGCCAGATTGTCTAAGTACGTATTTGAAATACCTGAGTACAAGGTACAATGGGCAGGGGTTCTTTCTAAATATTTAGCTTCCAGCAAGACCTGCTCGTTTGAAAAAACTGTAGCAACAGCGCCTTCATCCGTTGTCCCAGATACTGGCAGGATCATACTGTCTACTTGTTCGAATGGAAGTTCAGACATTTTCAGCTTTTCAGCACCGATAAATCCATGATCCAGCTGGTCAAATCCAACCAAAAATACTTTGGCATGCTGCTGTGACAACTTGCGAATAATTTCAAGCTGCCTTGCATCTCCCCCGATCACCGCAACCGTTAAACCGCTCAACATACTGACCGTTCACCTTCTTTATTTAAAAAAGTCTGTAATATTTTCTGAATCTCCCTTTCAGCATATGAGGAGAGGATTCAGCCTGTGAACAAATCAGAGAGAGAAAAGAAAAAGAGCACCCATTATTGCGGGTGCTCTTTTTCTCCGTGCAGCTGAAGTTCTTCAGGCACATCGAGAATGATCATATCTGATCCTATTTTTTGAATGTGATTCCACGGGACGCGGATGTCATTTCCTTGTTTTCGAAAGCCAAACCACTTCACGGAAGGTATAATGAGTGCTGTGATTTGACCGTCCTGTTCATTGATTTCAAGGTCGGTTTGTCCAAGCACGCCAAGCCGCTCCGCTCTTTTAATATCGACAATCTCTTTTCCCGACAGTTCACTCAGCCTCAAAATCGCATCACTTCCCTTCCGTATCATATATGCAGCAGGCAAGAGGAATAGACCGGATCTCTTTAATGACTAGTTTGGAGAGGAAGCCGCGCCTCTTTCATGTAGTGATCATGCCATAATTCCAAGTTGTAAAGCATCCAGACTTTTTGATCCGCTCCATTTTTGTTTTTCTGATTCGAATGATTTCGTAAAAATTGCTCTAGCGGCTTTCTTTGAAACAGTTCTGTTGCAAAGCTTTGTTGGTCAAGAAGCTTCTCTTCGATTTCTTTCATCCTTTTGCTCATCCAATGATACACAGGAACCGGAAAACCCATTTTTCTTCTATATAATATACGCTTATCCACCGTTTGCTCCATTGTCTTTTTTAACATATATTTCGGAATGTCTTGTACCTCACTTGTTTTGAGACTCGACTGAAAAAAGGCTTGCAGCCTGCTAGGCAGTCCTTTATAAGGAAGCTTATATTTAAAGGGCATGTCATTGACAAATTGGATGATGCGATGATCAAGAAATGGAACACGCGCTTCTAGTCCATGTGACATCGTCATCATATCCAGCCGGTCTAACAGATTGGGTAAATGAATCTGCTGAAATAAATAGAGCAGTTTATTTTCATACGACTCCCCCTCCATCTTTTGAAAACAATGGGCAATAAACTGGTTCATGTGAGAGTCAGGAGGATCAATTGAATCAGCGTGACGCCTTAAAAGCAGCTCTTTTTCGCCAGCAGTAAACCATGCATACCTTTTTTTGTAATGATCCATCTCACCTTCAAGGTGGATCATTTGATGCACCTCGTGCTGAAAGGATGGTTCAAATAATACCTTAGAAAGGATGGAGGACAGTTTTCGGTTTTTTTGAAGCCATAAAATTTTCCTCCAATCTGCTGGACTCCTAAAGACACGTCCATAACCTGCAAACAATTCATCCGCTCCTTCACCACATAAAACAACTGTCACGTACTTTTTTGCTTCCCGTGACATATGGTAAAAAGCGACTTCATGAGGAATAGAAAGAGGATGATCTCTTCGCTTCACAACTTCAGGCAGTAATTGAAAGTACTCTTCTTCACTCATTCGATGTGAGTGAAGCTTGACATTGTATTGATCTGCCGCGAGTTTGGCATAACTTTCTTCAGAAAAGCCTTCTTCTTCAAAGCTGGTCGAAAAACAATGAATATTCTCGTTTTTGTATTTGGACATCAAAGCGACAATCGAAGTCGAATCCACTCCCCCGCTCAAAAAAGCTCCCACAGGCACATCAGACATCATCTGTTTTTGCACACTATCTTGAATTAATTCAAACAATTCCTTTTGATAATAACGTTCTCCCCGATCGATCCCATCAGCCGGAAGCGGATATTGCCAGTAGGCCTCTTTTGTTATGCCTGTTTCATCTATTCTCAAGATAACACCTGGGGGTAATTTTTGAATTCCTTGAAAAAAAGTCTGCTCTCCGATCGAATAACGGAAGGATAAATAACTAAGAACAGCCTCCGGCTCAATAGCAGTTTTTATGTCAGGATGCTGAAAAAGAGCCTTCATTTCCGATCCAAAAATAAGCCCTCCCCGGCATTCTGAAACATACAGCGGTTTGATCCCAGACCGGTCTCTAAACAAATAAAGTGCTTTCTTCTTTTTATCCCATATCGCAGCTGCAAACATTCCGTTTAATTGCTCAACAAAGGAAATTCCGTATTCTTCATAACCATGAACAAGTACTTCTGTATCTGTCTGCGTACGAAACAAATGGCCTTTATTCCATAATTTCTCTCTTAAATCTTTGAAATTATAAATCTCACCATTTAGAATCACACAGATAGAATCATCTTCATTTGTTATTGGCTGCGGTCCAGATTGAATATCAATAATGGAAAGCCGCGTATGAACCAAACCAACTGAGTCATCTTGATATACACCACTATCATCAGGTCCACGCACAGCAAGTGCGTTTTTCATCTTCAGTAAGATGTGAGGATCTAGTGGTGCTTGGTTAAAATGACAATAACCTGCAATGCCGCACATAGACATGGCTCCCTTCCATTAATGATTTGACTGCTGAATCGTCATTGCAAAAATATGCATAAATGGATTATCTTGAAAGCGAATTTCATCAAAAACTACTTTTTTCGAGAAGGTGAGCGAATCAAGCCATAGGTTTGATGTCATATGATGATTAATGCCGGATACCGTATGAATATAATCAAATGCATATGCCGCTCGATCATGAAATGCAGGTTCACGTTCAATCACATCCGTTAATGAAAGCCGAGTCTCACAGACAACGTTCCCCTCTCGTAATAATGAAATCTCTTCGTAAAGATTGCCATTGGATGAACAGCCAACGACATGAAGCGCTTCTGCTTCAAGTGGCGGAAAATGAAGAGACTGTCCCTCTAATTCAATATTGTCTCCTTGATCTTGATATATGAACTGAAATGGAATCCCTTCGATAAAAGGATCTTGCACGTTCATAATTAACTCAGCCGGCAAAGAAGCTCCGCCAATTGTTAATTGGCCTTTTTCATATTCATTTTGATATGTGATGCCTCTGTTATTGACATAATCATGAAGAGAAAGAGTTTGATAAGTCTTCATTTTGAATCACCTCTTTTAGTTCTGTGAGCAGGCTGGTCTCCACTTCTAATGTTTTTTGAAACCGATTCGCCGTTCTTTCTATCATACTGCGAGGATTTTTACTGAGGCCTACTCTAGCCGTAAAATTGGCGAGTACTGTCCAGCTTTGATAAGCATCTTCAAACGCTTGAATAAGGGGATGTAAAAGCTCATTTTCATAAGAAGATAGGAATGTCACCATATGTTTTCTGGAATTAGCCACATCCTTTAGTCCTTCAAAGTAAACATTGTCTAATAAATTTCCAGTTTCATTGTCTTTGATACTATCAATATAATCCCTTTGAATGACTGAAATAGCGCCCAGCCCTGTGACTGCTCCAGGCAAATCAAAATGCGGCGGTGCTCCTTCTAATATGGCCGCATGCTCTTTTAATATCACCAGCACATCCGGTTCTTTCTGAAGTTCCACATGTTTAATCCACTTATAACGATTTTCGGTTCGAGGTGTATGTTCATATACAGAGCGCGCAGCTTTCATCAAATGGTCTTTACTCAATGTGCCATGATAGGAGTATGCATGATCACTGACCACTGCATGATCATCATTCACCTCAAGTACTTCCAATGTGTGATACCCATGTTCTCTTTCGTAAAATGGACAGTACGGTAATTCAAATATATCTAGGGAAACAGACACAGTCCCTCCGCTTGGATGCTGTTTAAACACACGATTGATATAGAGGTCTAATTCCTCTTCCGTGTAAAAAATTTCTTCTAAATGAATGCCATTATGATGAAGAATATCCTCACGAAAATGTTTAAAGGAACCGATCAAAACAAACCCTTTGTCTTGGGGTCTATAAACAAGGCCTGCCTGCCTCCAAATCCTATCAATTTCAATCCCTTTTCTAAGAAGCATGGCTGCAATCGTTAATTGAGAACAGTTTAAGTAATTGTTCCGGTAAATAGGTGCTGCAGTAGCCACTTATGTCTCCTCCTTTTTCTTGCCATCATACCCATCGATTTTTTAACGGGATAATGCCCAGCTCTTTTTTCGCAATCACTTCTTTTAATAAATCTTCAGAAGGCGGATGAAATTTTGCCGCTTTCACATCTCGGCTTAAACGCTCGAGCAAAGATCCTTGCTGTAATGAAGAAAAACCCTCGACCTGAGAAGCTAGCTGCACGATTTCTTCTGCTGCTTGCGTCACAAAATGTTTTGTAATCAGTGTCTTCGTATACAAATCACTTGAGTAATGATTTTGTTTCTTTTCTTGATCTGCTTGCTGAGCGCAAGCCATAAGCTGAGAATGTGCAACATCTAATTTAATTTTCATATCTGCAATACGAAATTGTGGACCTGGTAAAAAGGCTGATTTTTTCTTGGAAATTCGATCATTTCTTTTATATGCCATACCGAGGGCATGTTCATATGCTGCTTTTGCAATGCCATAATAAACAGCTGTAACAGCTAGACGAAACCAGTAAATTAAATTTTCAGTATCTTCTATCGCGTAGCCTTCCCGTCCGATTAGCTGATGATCGGGTATAAACACTTGGTCAAAATGAATGTGATGACTCATCGATGCCCTCATGCCCGAATAATTCCACGATTCTTCAATCGCAGCGCCTTCAGTAGGTAATGTCATTAATAGAGCCGTCATTCCATATTGAGATGTGCATGACGACGGAGCATACTGACAATAAATCGGTAAATATTTAATGCGCGGTGCACCAGTTACTGTAAATTTAGTTCCGCTTACAAGATATCCGCCATCTGTTTTTTCTGCGGTAATGGTCGGAATTCCGTCCATTTGCTTACGCTGATAAATAAAAATCACATTCGGATCGCTAACAGAAGCGATTAGTTCTCCTGAACGCCGAATATCGTCAAAAACCATGGCCTGCTGCTCACTTGTAAGCACTTCAGAAAATGCGCCGAGCGAATAGTAATGCATCGCCATAATGAGTCCTGTCGACGCGCATCCTTTAGATATGTGTGACAAAAGAGTCACCGTTTCTTCAAATCCATAACCAAGACCCCCGTCTTGTTTCGGCATATTGGCGACATGTAATCCACAATCAATCAGTTCGTCTAGATTTTGATGCGGGAACTGAAATTTGTCATCAAGCTGACTCGCCCTTTCCGAAAATTGCAAAATAAGACGATCAATCGTTTCTTGACGTAGCTCTGTCAGTGTCATATTCATCCCTCCTTTGTGTAAAGAATAATCTATTTTGTTTTAATAAAAGATCATCCGGGGTCCCTCTCTCTCGAATGACATAATCGTTTCCTTCAAACAAAAGCAGCTCTAGCGGAGAAGAATGACCTAAAAATAAGGTAGGACTGTAGCAAAGTCCATATGCCCCAGATTTCTCAATACAAAGAAGATCACCTACATCGCCTTGCGGAAGCTCCACCTGCCGGCCAATTAAGTCTTCCGGAGTACATAGTGGACCTACAATCGATTGTTTCACTACAGCTGAGGGCTTGCTGGAAGGTTTAATGAGCCGCATTGGATAATTATTGCGGAGCAGCCTGCCTCTAAACGTCATCGCTTGATGATGATGCATTCCTCCATCTGCAATTAAAAACGTCTGTCCTTTTGATTCTTTTACATATTGTATAGTGGTTAAATAAACCCCACATTCCGCTAAAAGGAATCTCCCCATCTCAATAATAAACCTCGGAAATTCCAGCTCAGTTTCGTACGTTCGAATCAATTCCGCTACGTTTTGAAATAAACGTTCAGCATGAAGAGGTGTCTCATGCTGAAAATACGGAATGCCAAACCCGCCGCCTAAATCAACCATCTGGCATGTTAGTCCAAATTCATTCTTGATTCGAACAGCTGTGTTGAGCGTGTATTCAAACGATGATAAAAGCGATGTTTCATCAAGAACCTGCGTTCCCAAATACATATGAATCCCTTTAAATAAGAGCGAATGATCATACTTCTGAAATAGGTCAAATACGTCTTTCAGTTTGGATTCATCTATCCCAAATGGACTTGGAACTCCGCCCATTTTGATTTTTGCCCGTGACTCAATGGATTCAGGATTAATCCGAATGCCTACTGATGCCTGTTTATCCTGATGCTTTGCAGACTCAGCGATATAAATGAGCTCTTCCTTTGATTCGGCGATAATACAATAGATCTCATGCTGAATAGCGGCATCGATCTCTTGCTTCTGCTTACCAGGGCCAGAAAAAATGATATGCTCCGGGGAATAACCTGCTTTTACAGCCATAAGGAGCTCTCCTGCAGAAGCCACTTCTATACCAGCCCCAAAAGACCGTAACAGTGACGCAATTGAGGCATTTCCATTGGACTTAAATGAAAAGAACACCTCAGCTGATTGATGGAGCCATGCTGTAATGTGATCATAGTGATCTTTTAATGCATCTCCATCGTATACATACATCGGCGTCCCATAACCATTCGCTTTCTCTAAGAGCGTAGCGTCATTTTTCGGCAAATTCTCTCCCCCTTTCAGCTGAAAATTCCATATCATCAAACTTTGTCAGCATATGAATCTGCTTGTCCTTCTTCATATGGTAAAACAATATAAACAGTCGATAGTGCCACATATCATCCGCTCTCGTTTTACCGAAAGTATAAATAAAAAACCCACCATCTTCTCCGGGATCGAGTGCTTCTGTTACCTCCGTTAACACATCTTCAAACGGCAGGTCGGCACTGCTTGAGAATCTTTTAAAACGGCTTTCAATATATTCGTAGGTTGAAAAAAAACGGCAAATGATTGGGAGTAAATAAGTAACCTGCGTAAACCGTGCATTTATTTCAATGATCGGTATGAGCTGTTCATTTATATCAATGATCGAATCAACGCCAACCACGCCTCGATACCCTTCTGCATATAGAAGCTCTATGATTCGATGCATGCTTACTTCATATTCACGTTTTTTGTCCTGTTCATAAATAGGGGCAAAATTCGTCCCTAAGTAGATGCCGTCCTCATTGATTTTCTGTTCTGTAATTGAAAGTAAGTGTGAATCTTCCTCTTGAATGAGCAATTGGGCATTTAAAGATCGCTTAATTGGATGCCATCCCTCTAAGAGGAGGTCTGTTTGAATTTTTCTTCTTTCAATAAAAGTCACTAACTGCATGAATTCTCTCTCGTTTTTTAAAATACGAAGTCCCTTACCAGATGATCCATAAGGTAATTTCAGAACCATTTTTGAGAAATGATTCGCCCTTAATTCTTCATACGTCTGTTTTAACTCGTCAGCATTTTGACAAACAGCACCACACGTAACATTAAACTGATGTTCTTCTGCCCACTTTCTAGTCGAAATCTTATGATTAAATCGCTTTACGAGTGTTGGATTTGAACCATAAATCTTTCTTTTTTCAAGTGGCGAATCTTGATCAACCGATTCATCTAAAAGATAGGGTACAATGAGTCCCTTTAAATTGAACGCATCTTCTTTTTGAATCATATGTGGAAGCTTGATACCCTGCTTTTCCAAATAGGCTAAAAAAGCAGGTTCTGGCTGATGATGCATGATGACATGATGATCCATAGAAGCAATCAAAAGCAGTTGTTGTTCTTGCTGAAGAACGAGTTCATTTTGAACATGGTCTGTCATAACAGGTAAAGCCTTTGTTTGATCCCAGATTTGTTCTTGATTCATATTCCCAAACCATATCACGTCGTTTCTTCCCTTAAAATCAAATAGAGCTGCCGGATCTTTCATCACACTACTCCTTATGAACAGAATGCTTTTTAATTTCTAAAGACCGATTAATGTGAAAGAATCGTTTACGAATAGGCTGATTCCATGTATGAACGACATCATTTGCATCCAGCACTTCGGATAAATAAGAAAGTGATTCAGGCTGAAGTGCTTCCATGACAAGATCAGGAATCGTATGAGGAAAGACTTCATTCACATAATGCAAAGCAAAATAGACCATCTTTCCAAAGCCATACGCTTTCGTTCGACGGACAAACAACTCCACATCCAATAGGTCTTCTCTCATAAACATGCCATATATATCAAGCAGCTTATAAAGCAGTAAATCTTTCATTGACTCCACTTCATTTAAATAAATCGCCTCTTTGTAAAAATGAATACATAAGAAAATCAGCATATCCTCTTCTTTTAATGACCATACAAGGTGCTCGTCAACAGACGTTTGAATTCGTCTAGACAGCATTTCTTGGACAATTGAATCTGTCCGGTTTCCTGTCATGAGGTCAACTGAAAACTGAACATCAATTTTATGACAGTCAATAAAGCGGCATTCTGGTGTAGGTTTCATGTAGGTGTAGGTTTGATGTGAGTTCATGATGAGGTAAAGAATGTCCTTTCGTTTCGCAGGTGTGACTGTCTCCGTTTCATAATTCCAAGAACCTTGAATATAGCCTAATTCTTTTAATACATGTCCAGTTTCTTGCAGCTGATCTTGTGAGATAAAGAGATCGTTGTCCCCAAATAAGCGAAGCCCTACATCGCCGTATGCCCACTGGCCAATCACACTCCCTTTTACAATGGCATATTCAATTCCTTTTTGATCAAGTGCTTGAAATAACTGATCGTTTAACTTGATATTGTCTCGTGCCGTTTCTAATTGCCCCTTATACATAATCTCTAATGACTTTAAAAAATAAGTTGCTTTAAAATCTTTTCTTAAATGAATGGCGTAACGTTTAATATTTTTCCATGCAATACCAGCTGTCCGATGAACATGCAGCATTCCAAGAATGACATTCCAGTCTTGCTGCTGATACAGAAGCTCCTGCATCTCTTCTATCTGGCTGTCTTCTAAAAAAGGAGTAGATAAAATGAGGGCTGTGTGCTCTTCTTGAGTCAGATTACTTTGCAGCATAGTGACCCTCCTTTATATGAAGCATCTCATCCGGCCAATTCGTTTTATTTCGACCGTATGTTTGTAAAAATACTTGAACCCATCGATCGATACCAAATGCGGCACAACCCGAATAAAGCGGCTTATCATTTTCTCCCTTGATTTGGAACCTTTCACAAAGCATCTCTCCACAGTCGTTAAATGAAGCGATCGAAACGTCTTTCTTTTCTGTCACAGCTACTAACTCATATTTGCTGTTTGCCATTAATTGATAATTCGCTTTATCCATATCATCATAAAAGAAAAAGGGGTCATTTGCGGTGGTGACCTTACCACTAAGGCCAAGCTGATGAAAACATTGCCATGTGTGTTCAAGAAGTGTTTTTCTTGTTTCGTTAATGTATTCGTTATCACCGATAAAGACAATTTCACGCATACTAAATTCTAGTTTCCTTAGAGGATCTACTTTCCAAGAAATTTCATGTCTAAAACACTGCCCCGCTGCTGTCATCATTTGATTGTCTGTATAGGTCTTGCCTTCCCATTCCTCGTAGCAGTGATAACAAATGCACGGCTGTAAAAATCGACCTGCTTGCTGGAAGTGTTCAGGCAGAAAACCATGATGCTTTTCTCGAATGTCATCAATAACCTGGTAATCATGAGGTATTTCAAAAACAGAATAAATATTTTGCGGAAAATTTGTATGGTATTTACACTTTTCCATTAATTCTTTACTCATCGTAGAAGGGTATTTTCTTAATTTGGCCCCAAGTGAAGCCCCCATATTTAAGAATAATTGATCAAAATAGTGTGCGAGTTCCATTTCAATTTCGTCATAGAAAGTTCTCTTTTGGTCATCCCCGCTTAGTTTCGAATGAACAGGCTCACTTTTTAAATGAATATTTGATTTCATTTCCTTTTCACGAAACCTCCGCAGTTGAGCTACATTTGACGATAACTTTAAAAACGCAGCTGATATTGCCTCTGCATCTCCTGTATGATCGACTGTTACTTCAATAACAGATTCCTCTTCAAGAAGATCAACGTGCAAAATATGGGCTGATAGAAAAGAAACTCTTTCCACAAAATCTGGTATCATTGTATCTTCTATTGCATCTGGTAAAGGCAGCTGAAGGGTACTCAACTAAATTCCTCCCTTTTCATTGATCACTTTTGGTGCTTCTAATGGTTGTGAAACTTTATCAAGATAGTCATAAATAGACTCCCCCAGATGAACATCACATAACTCAATCGCCGATGGATGGCTATCTTGAACTGCCAGCCCCCACCTCGCCTTCTTGAGCAGCAGTCTGTCATTATGACCATTTCCAAAAGCAATCACACGATTTAAATCACTTTCTCCAAAACAATCTAATAAATGGCGTTCAAGCATATCCGCCTTACAAATTCCTTTCGGGGATACCACTTGTGCATTTAAAAACTGGGCATCCGCAACATCACAATGACAATCTCTTAATAGATGAGCGATATCTATTTTTTCTTTCGGTAAAATAAATAGTTTTGTCACACGGTCAAATGTGAATTCTTTCTGATGACCAACCTCTATTTTTTCTCGTGGAAATGTGTAAAGCATGCAATATTTCAACTTAGCGCTTTTACTTGATGCCACATGCTTCCCGTGTGATTCCATGACAAATTCAGCTTGACCATCAAGTGATGAGATAACCTGCCGGCATATAGCAGCATCTAGATATTGTTTAACGTCAAATGTTTTCTTTTGATGATGGCAAATCACATTTCCATCATTCAGCAAAACATCATGATGAAATAAATTGAGTAAAGAAGGATCTAAGTTCAGAGAGAAGAAAGAATCATAGGTTCTGCCTGTGACAATTATTGAAATAATGCCTCTTTGGCGCAGCATATTCACTGCGCCATAGACATCACCAATAAGCTCGCCTCGATCATCAATTAATGTTCCATCCAAGTCAAAAGCGGCAAATTTTATCTCGCAAAGATTTAGTTCTGCTTCCACTGATCACACCTTTTTCAGCTCAGCATTTGCTACATATTCATTGAATAAACGCAATGATTCTGAATCTACTTGTCCAATTGGAGGACTTTTGAATAAGAATGGGCAGACGTCATGTATGACACCGCTGTGATTCATATCTTTAGCTGCTTTTGCTACGCGCATTGCGTTAGCAATAACACCAGCTGAATTCGGAGAATCTTCTACTTGTAATCGGATTTCAAGCGAAATGTCTGAATCTAAAACAGAATTTCCTTCCAATCGCAGGAAGCAGACTTTATGATCCCCTAAGTAACTGACATAGCCATTTGGACCTGCTGCCACTTCGCTGGCATCAATACCAGAGGCAAATAATGCTTTCCGCTTCGATTTTTGTTTACTCGTTGATCTCATTGGGTTGGCAAGATTTAAAAAGTCTGTATTGCCTCCAACATTCAATTGGTACGTATTGGTAATATCAATCCCTCGGGATTTTAATAGCTCAATTAACGCTGTATGCAGTGTTGTGGCACCTAAATGACTTCTTAAATCATCTCCAAGGAGCGGGGTATTCGACTCTTCAAACATTTTGACAAATTCAGGATCATTTGCCACTGGTTCAGGTGTCGCATTAATAAAGGCAGTTTGCGCGTGTGCACACGCCTCTGCGTATACTCGAACTGCTTCAAACGAACCAGTCGGTAAGAAGCAGACTAGAACATCTGCCTGAACGTCCTTTAATCTTTGCGTCACATCATGTGTGTTCATTTTTAAAGAATGTTCATGCGGCTGAATGCAGTTGGACAAATCTCCTTCAAGACCATCACATAAAGGACCTGCTTCAACAGGTACTTGGAAAAACGGAACATCAATATGTTTAACTGCAGCCGTTGGTTTAGTAAAAATAGCCTCTGATAAGTCTTTTCCTACTTTATTTTGATCTACTTCAAAAGCTGCAACAAATTCCACATCAGACAAGTGATAACCTCCAATGACATCATGCATAACACCGGAGAGCGTATCCATCTTTTCCTTTGCCAATTCTACAAATTGAACGATACTTGAAGCGCATGATCCTACTCCTGCAATTGCTACGCGAACTTTTGTCATTTTCATAACCCCTTTTTTTAGAATTTATAGAGCCAATTTTCGCTTTTGACGAGATTGAAAGATATACCATTCCTTGTAACCTAATTCCTTCAGTGTCTGTTTTACTTTCAGCCAATCATCTGCTACGCGGGCTGGCTGATGTGCATCTGAGCCAAACGTGACATCCACACCATAAAATTTGGCTCGCTCTAATAGATCCATTGATGGATACCAGCCGCCGCAGTCTTTTGTTTTGCCAGAGGTATTCACTTCAATGACAGAACCACTCTCCGCAATTGCTTGCAATGCATCATCGACAGCTTCTGTTTTGAGATGAGCAATCTCTGGATAAAAACCTTTTAAGGCGTCAATATGGCCTAAAACGTCGAACATTTGACTCTCAGCAGACATTTTAATTAACTGATAATACGTTTCTTTTTCAATGATGGCTTTCTGCTCTGTGATTTGTTCCCACCGTTTCCGGTTAAATAGGTCATATCCATTACTGACATGAACCGAGCCAATGATATAATCAAATGGATAATGTCGATACACGTCTCGGTAAAGGGTCTCGTGTTCTGGAAAATAGTCAGATTCGACACCTAACAGCACGTGAATTTTTCCGTCATATTCCTTTTTCAACTGCAGGACTTCCTCTATATATGATTGAAATTCACTTTTAGCCATCGCTACCCATGGTTTAAAGTGGTCATCCTCTTCACCAAAGAACGGAGAGTGATCTGATATCCCAATAAAATCCAGACCTAATTTGACAGCCTCATCGATATATTCTCTGATGTTCCCTTCCGCATGACCACAGCGTTGATGATGTGTGTGCAGATCAAATTTCATGCAATTTTTACTCCTCTACATGGCAGTATAGCCGCCGTCAACCATCAAATTTTCTCCTGTAATAAAACTCGCTTCATCTGAAAGAAGGAAGATGACAGCAGATGCGATCTCTTCTGGATCAGCGGTTCGTTTCAACATATGCATCCCGCCAATATCAGGATGCTGATTTGCTTGCTCTCTTGTCAATCCAAGCTCTTCTAAATGGAACCGCTCGTTATTTTTGTTCCATACCGTGCCTGGATTCACTGCGTTTACACGAATACCTGCATCCGCCAAATCCATTGCCATGCACCGCGTCATATTGACAACAGCTGCTTTTGTCGCGTTATATGTTAAATATTTTGGCTGGGCAATGTGGCCTGAAATAGAGGCAATATTTACAATCGATCCTTTTCCTATTTTCTCCATGTAAGGCGCAGTGTGTTTGACACAAAGCGCTTGTCCCATAATATTCAAATCCATGATGCGCCGCCATTCTTCAACGGTTGCTTCAAGTCCCCGCATGATAAAAACGGCTGCACAATTCACCAGCATGTCTATTTTCCCAAAATGATTGGCTGTTTTTTCGATCATTGAAACAATGGATGCTTCATCAGCAATATCAGCCTCTATAAACAAAACATCATATCCATTTGCTTTGAGCTGTTTTTCTGCTGCAATTCCGTAATCTACATGATGATCAGCAATGGCGACTTGTGCACCTTCTTGTGCGGCTCGTTCTGCGACCGCATATCCAATCCCCTGAGCTCCGCCTGTCACAATAACCGTCTTTCCTTTCATACCTCGCATGTAGCTGCCTCCTCTTACCACTGAAGTCTTTGCCCGTCCCTCAACAATTCTCCTGTTGGTCCATCTCGGGGCAGCTGTGCCGCCCACACGATTCCTGATGCACCTTCCTGTATGGTTTTAACAGCCTCTGATGACCCCATGTCCGTTTGTACCCAGCCAGGACACACTGCATTCGCAAGGATAGAATAGGGTGCCCCCTCTAAAGCTGTGACTTTTGTGAGAACATGCAGCGCCGCTTTTGACATCCGGTAGTAAGGACCGCTTTTTCCATCACGCCTGACATCGCCTGAAGCGTAGATCGCAGAGAGCCTTCCCATACCGCTGGATACATTGACAATCCGTCCATATCCCGCCTCTTTCATGTAAGGGAAAACGGCCTTGGTCATTCTGACTGCACCATACACATTCACATTCATCGTTTCTTGGAGTGTCGATACAGGAAGATCTAGAAAAGATGGAAATGTGTGACCCTTTATGTTGTCATGAAAGACACCGGCATTATTAATTAGCACATCCACTTTCCCGAACGAATTCTTCATAAATGCCGAGAAACGTTCAACCGATTCATCATTTGTTACATCCAGCTGAAATGGCACAACATGCTCAGTCATTTCAGACGCAGCTATTTCGGCACTCTCAAGCTGCCGTGCAGTTAAAATAACAAGCATTCCACACTGCGCAAGCTGTCTGCATACCTCTTTGCCTATGCCCCTGTTTCCACCTGTGACAACAGCGACCTTCATATTCTCATCTCCTTTTGGAGATACCAATCTTCCTTCAGCTGGTTCGATGCAGATTCTAGTGCTTCGAAAGACCAATCAATATACCAGTTTAGTAAGTGAGGTGTATAGGTGTGCAGCAGTGTTAAATACCGCTCTGTCGGAATATATAAAAGTCTGATAAACGCAGATATAGAGCGCCATTCATATTCGGATAAGTCATCTGCATATGCCTTTAAAAATTGAATCGTTTTCACAATATCTAGTTGAAACGTTCCTCTCTTGATTCTCGTTAACAAAAAAGCAGATATGGCTGCATCATATATGCGCGGTCTAAAGCCTGCTGTATCAAAATCAAGAACCATGGCAAGCTTTTTGTTACGAATTAACAGGTTGCCAGAATGAAAGTCACCATGTGTAACAGCATGAGGTAATGCTTCATATATATTAGGGTTTAGCAGCGTGATGATATTCCTTAGTTCCCGTTCATACACTTTGAGCAAAGCAGCAGCCTTTTTAGAAGAAACAACCTTTTTCAGGGCGTAAGCCGTCTTGCCGAGCGTTTCGTCCGGAGAAGTAATCCAGTTCTTCAATTCGCAGTTTGGATTCACAGGTCCTTTCGGTAAGTTCTTCAATGAATGGAGCTGTTTTAATACCCGGATGGCTTCTTGTTCATCTGAACGATTTCCCATTTCATATGGTCTTCCTTTGAAATAGGGCCGCAGCTGCCAAAAGTGTTCTTTGAATAAAATAGTCTTACGACGGTCTTCTGCCTCCATCATAGGTTGAATCGGGAAGCCATGATCAAGCAGAGCATCTGTTAATTCCTCTAAATATTGAAGCCACTTTGCATCATGATTTCTTGCACATTTTTTTAAGACAAAACGGTTTTTGATCGTTTCGACAAGCCATCCTTCATTAGGGCTTCTTCCGTTTAAAGGTGTTAAACGAATCGGCTGTTCCGAAAACCAATATTTCAGGACATTATTAGCATCATCTAGTGTCGTCATGTCCTCACCCCTTTTTCTCAAGGTTTTTGATTTTCATCAGCACCTGGTCTGCATCGTCCCGTTTGTCTATGCGCAGGCATTTCACATGAGATTCTTCTTTTAATTTGTGAAAAAGCTTTTCGTTTTGATGAATCACCTCTGGATAGACTTGAAAAGCATATGAGAAAAATTGGAGCGCGTTACCCATTCGCTCCTTATTTCCATTCCAAAGTTTCTCCCTTGTGATGAGCCGTTTGAATGTCCTTTTCATGAGACGGGGGAATGTCTGTCTTCTCTTGACATCAAGCCAAATGATCGTATCAGCATATTCAGCCAATATGTGGTGAACAGATGAATATTGACCATCAACGACCCATTTCTTTTGTTTAACAATTTCATGGACGTTATCGATAAACAGCGTCCTATCTGTTTTTTTCCAGTTCGCTTGCCAGAATAGGGCATCGAGCTCATAGTGAGGCAACGCTAACTCCTGCTTCAATTGATGCGCAAGGGTTGTTTTTCCAGATCCAGGCGGACCGACAATCCAAATTCGCTGGCTAGCTCCTTTATTGTTCAAGTTGTTCCCTCCGTTACAGAACACGTTGATGCTTTTGAATGTCGTCTCTCACTTTTACTAGCAGATCAAGTGCTTCATCCCAATTTAGGTTTTCTGTTAATTCAAATACGGGCGTTTCGCTTGAATGAATGGACACATCTTTACATAATAGATCTAATGCTTCCGCCGAAAAGTCATTTTCCTTTAACAGCTGGCCAAAAAGTGTATGCGCGGGAGTCAGTCTTGTATCAGGTGTACTAAAATAGTGAATCATTCCCGCCATCGCTTCTACAGGACCCGGTGACAGGTGAATGCCATTAAACCGAGTACACACGTTAGATAAACCAAACCGTTTTTGCTCCGACAGCAGCATGTGTTTAAAAGAACCCGCTTTAGCCTCTTTAGGGTCCGTTGCACCGATGAAATCTTCTCTCAACATCCTCATTGGCTGCTTTGAAAAACATTCAATGACGATAATAGACTTTGCAGGTGCAGTGAACCACTCTATTTGACAAGGGTGGAATGAATTGAGCAGAAGCATTTTTTCTCCATCCACCTCGGCCGCTATGGCGTATGTGCCCGCACCCAGCTTGTCTACCTTGACGTTTCGGGTTAAAAGCTCTAAACCATACGGCGTGAGCTCTTTGTACTTTTGTAAAAATTGATGGCCTCCATATATGAAATGTTCCTTCTTTTTAAACTCTGGGTATTTCAAAGCCAGTATCTTTTTTGCTGCATCTGACACTTCACTCAGACCATTTTTAGAAATTTTATTTAGCATCCCATATTGATTTTCAATTATTTTCTTTTCTTTCAAATATAAGGATGATATAACACGCACGGCTCCTATTTCTACATCACGATCATCTAATCGGTGGAGAAGTTCATCTAGTATGAGATCAAGCTGTACACCTTTATTGATGCTTGTTAATTCAGGCTTTAGCATCAACAGAAGATGGTGTTGTTTCAATTGTTGTTGTTTTTCAATTTCATAGGGATGAATGGTCACTGCCATAGGTTCTTTTGTATGAATACATGCATGTACGGCTTCAATGACTCTTTTTTTCATCCTTTTTACCACATTGTCACGCCTTTAAAAATTAAATCTGTTGTCACATCGCCCATTGAATGAACCGCATTCATGACGAGGTCTTCAATTCTTTTTCTATCCACTTCATTTCCATCCCACTGCTGAATACGAACGGAAATTTCATCAGGATTGTGGAGCGGTGCCTCTTTTGAAGTAAAGATATGCACTTCTGTTGGCTTTTGAATCGTCTCAAAAATTTGATCTGCCAGCCGTTGTGCGAGCACCCCATATAATTTTCCTGTATGATCAAGCGGGTTTTTCCCAGCCGGCGCTTCAATACTCATAGACCGCATTGGGGTGATCAGGCCATTTAATCTATTTCCTCTTCCAACAACTCCTACATCGCCGGTATCTGCTACAGAACCTAGCGCTGTTAAGTACGGACGGCCATTGCGATCTGTTGCGTTCAGCATGAGATCAGGCGTGAGGCCTAACGTTTCATGAATATAGCGAGCAATTTGATCTTGGCATTCTTTTTTGCGGGCAAAATATTCCTCAAGACTATGAATATCTTTAGCTAGAAATGGCATGTTCACAATGAGTTTGAAATCTTCATGACGTCTGCTTCCAAATATTTTTACATCCCAGCCGGTATCTGGATTGACCTTTTTAAATTCTGGACCATTCACATAACGCTCTGTATAAAGAACCAGCTTCTCAAGACGGCTTAATGGCGCATGAGCATGCAGTAAGTTACAGTCGTTTGACACAAGCTTTGGATCACCGATTTCAATCATGTCCGTTTCAACCATCGGACGATATCGTGAGTTTTTGCGGCCTGCCCCCTGATGATCAACGATTCGGCAGTCGATGACGAGATGTTCTTCAGGATCAAATCCTGTTGTCACCTCTAATAACACATCCTTTGCCGCATCGAAAAGAATCTTTTTAAGAGGAATGGGCTCATCGCCGTATGCGTATGCCCCTTTTCCTGCAAACACAACTTGATACGGTTTGACCATTGTCCCTTTCCCATACGTGACATCAGCATCTCCGCCAAGAAGCATGACTTTGTCAAACCAGTGGTGTGCCACTCTGCCAAAATGCTCCATGCAATATTGAGAATAATATTGAGAAGCTCTTTCTGCTATAGCATCACACATCGTATCTGGATGTCCTACACCTTTACGTTCCACAAGCTCATATGGAATTTGTTCTATATCTTGGCCATCACCTTTTAAAATATCAAGAATGGTTTTTTGAATTGTTTTCATCATCTATCGCCCGCTCTCTTTTAAAATATAAAAATATTGATCGTTCATCTTAAAACAACATGAAACATTTGGTAATATATATATATTCTGTATGAAAGAGGTGTCTATTTTGATCAATGAATCGATCCTGCAGCGTCTGCAAGATACAACCACTAATATTAGGGAATTATTGGAACAACATCAAATTCCCGGCTGTTCCATTTGTATTTCTCATAAAGATGAGCACATTTGGTCGTGGCATGAAGGCCTCGCTGATATTGAAAGCGGCACCCCTGTTACAAAAGACACAACCTTTCGAATTGGTTCTGTGACTAAGCCTTTTACTGCAATGGTTATGATGAAATTGCGAGAGGAAGGATTCATTCAACTCGATGAACCCATTCATACTTACGAACCACTACTTTCTTTCATAAAAAGTCACTTGTCTGAACCAATTCCACTCACTTTCCGAATGATTGCCTCTCATATCTCAGGACTGCCCAAAGCACTTGACAAAGCAGCTCATTTACGAGATATGACACTAGCTCAGTGTATTGAAATACTCACTATTTTCACACCGCCTTGGTCTATCATCAATTATTCCAGTCTTGGCTACTCTATATTAAGTAAAGTGCTAGAAAAAGTGAGTCATCAGCCATATAGAGAATTAGTGCATACCCACATACTAAAACCGCTCGACTTGAAGCAAACTGGTTTTATTGAAACAGCATCCACAGCCAAAGGGTATACAGTTTCTTCCTCAGGCCTGTCCGGCGTATCCTATCCAAGTGCTGAAACACCATCTTGGGAGGACGGTTCAAGCGGACTAATCTCCACAGCAGAAGATCTGATTCAATTCATTCAAGCTCAATACGGTGCAAACAGCGTGCTTCAACAGCATTCGCTAAAAGAAATGCAAAGCCCCGTTATGGTTGAAGAAGATTTCAGCAGAGGTGCCGGTCTTTCATGGTTTTTGAGACCTTTTAACGGATGCACCTTAGCTGAACATAGCGGAGAAATTAAAGGGTTCACCTCCTATATTGGATTCATTCCAAAGACAAAATTAGGTGTTTGCATTCTAATGAACTCTGACGAAAGGCTCGCACGGCCAATTGCCGAAATGCTCTTTCAAATTTTGCTGCCAGCAGATCACAAGCAAATGAAAAAACGTGAAGACCGGCTCAAACGAATGTTTAGACAATCGTCTCTTTAAATCGAACTGACTTTTTTGTTTAACAGATCTGGAATTGCTTCTTGCAGATAACGCGGATCACCCTCTAAATAAAAGCATGGCATGTTAAACAAGTGATGGATAAGCTCAGATGCCTTTTGCTCCAGAAAGGTATCTGACACTTGTCGAAGTCCGAGCCAGCCTTTTAAATAGTCGGGATCTTCCGGTTCTCTTATATTTGCTGCCATAATTTCTTTTGCTCTTTGATCATCTTTTTTTACCGGCACAAGCCTAATCTCACCCGAACCTATTTTAAGTGAAGGAAAAATCACCATATCTACTTTCGTAGAGCTTCTAATCGTTGTTCCTGTCATTTCAGCAGCTTCTTTTGGTGTAATTTCAAACTTACAGCCGCTCGCCCATTTTTCTCTTGCCTCTTCCTCTGTTGATATGGTTTCATCCCATATTCTTTTATCTTGAGACCGGCTGAATTTTTTGTTTTTCAGTTCCTGTATATTTGTGGTGGCTTGGACAGTTCCTACTCCAAGCGCCAAGCACATCGGCCATCCATACACAATAAGTTCCTGATCTTCAAGCACTGAAATGGAACGATCGTTTGTGATAAAATCTGCTCCTCCATGATGCAAAAACTGCCACATAGTGGTTGACTTCCCGGCACCTTTATCGCCGATAATGAGCGCTCCTTTTTGGCCATCTTCAAAAGAGACAGCTGCTGCATGCGTAAAGCATCCGCCTTGATTTTCTAATGTTCTAAGGGCAATCTCTCGAACAATTCGCAGTGGACAGCGTATCGCAGACTCATTATTGTTTTTTCCAATCACAGCATAACGCCCGTTATTGACCGCCACACTGTGCGGTTCGTCACCTTCATGTGAGGCAAATAATACTTGATCGTCTAATGTTAATCGTTTGTAAGTAAACTTCCTTTTTGCAGTAATGGTTTCACCCTTTTGAAAGCAAGCACTGCGAATAGACTGTTCAAGCTCCTGATCAATGATAAACCGTATTTCAATCTGTGATGGGATATCCCCCTCGCGGCGATCCAATTCTTTTGGGATATAATGTTCAATATCTTCAATCGCCAGCAATTCCATAGATAGAATATGAAAATGAATACCTGCAAACACAAATGATTTTTCATAAGGAAAATCGGTCTTCGGCTTTTCAAAAAACGCTTTTATATCCATATAGAATCCTCCCCTTCAATTTGCTATTGCCTTTCAGGAAATAGCTGTATGGCTGGTTCCTCTTCAAGCTCATTGCGATTATCCAAGCTGAAAAAACGTTCAATAAAGGATTTTTTCCATATTTTCGAAGAACCGAAATCATTCTCTCCATAGGCTTCTAAGAATGATTGGTCACTCATGTCTAGCTGCTTCAATTCGTCAATATAGTTCGTTTGGTACAGTAAATCTAAAAACGTAAACGTGTAAAAAAGTGCTTTCTCGGCCCCTAATTCCTTCGCTCTTTCTTGCAAAGCATGCCAATCAAGCTGATTATGCTCTTCAGCAAACATGACGTACTCCCTTACATCACAAAACTTAATCAAATTAAGATCTGCATGTAAGTAGACATACTGTACGTTTGTTGCCTCCTTATATAGATGGAAGGCAAGATGGATAAGAAAATCTAACGGCTGAAGCAAATAGACATCTGTTTGAAAAAAGGGCTTTTCTTCAGCAGCATCCAGCAAGGCATTTGTTGCTTCGTAGTTTTTTTTCAGCTCAACATCATAAGAGAAATCGACCCGGTGTACCTTCAAAAAATCTTCTCCGCTTCGTTTAATATGTGAATAAAGATTCCCGGCATTTATTCTCCACATCATTTCTTCTTCTCTTTCAATCGGTATTTCCTGATCGGCAGCCCAGTCATATTTCCCGATGATAAACCCTTCCTTCTTGAGCAATGAAGAGGCATTCTTCCGGTCATCTGGATGAATTAAGAAATCAAGGTCTGACATCATTCGCAGTCCATAATCTTTGTACACAAGCGGGGTTAAAATGGCGCCTTTAAGGGGGACCGCTTTTAGCTTTGCATTTCGGAATGTTTGTAAAAGACGTTTGAATTCCTTGAATCTCTCCACATTTTTTTGACGATTCCCTATATAGTGATAGTGAAGCAAAAATTTGTATGTCGTCGTAATGTTTTTTTCATCATCAAGGCGAATTAAATGAGGCGTCATCAGCTGAAGCACCTTATGTCTTGATGCCAGTCCAATTAATTTAGGCATATCGATGCCATCTTTCAATAGAGCTCTAATAGACTCTTCTTCTTGTTCATTTAATTGAATACGTGAGCTAAGTAATAACAGCCTCTGCTCATTTGAGAGAGTGGATTGATCCAAAACAGCCTGCATGTTTGACTACTCCTTCCCGTAAAACGATTGAAATCTAGTGATAAATCGAGAGCGCTTTCCTTTTCGATTGGCTGGCATGTCCAAATCATCAGTTAATGTATGAAACAATTGATCTGCCTCATATGCTTTTTCACTGTCATATTCAATTTCCAGTTCATAATCTGTGATGCCAAGATAGCTGCTTTGATCCAAATCGATTTTAATGCCTTTCTCAATGTAAAAGGTTGTTCGCTCAGTGACCAATAGCCCTAACAATTCTGGCTGTTGAGTGATTGTAATTGGTAAAGACGTCATGATGTTCTGTACATCTAGTTTTTGCGGTAACTCCTCAATAGGTAATGACGTTTCTTCTCTTACTCTTTTATAGCCAGACGTTTGACTGGGGCATTTGATTTCAAGTGTTAGTTTGCCGCTGATTTGACGGATACGTACGGTATAACCAAATCGTTTTAATAAAAAATCTGGTGTGTCGTAATAGTAATTGAAATTAAGAACATAAGTAGGTGTATGATATTGAATGAACATGTCATATATGTGCTGAAAATCTGTTTGTGACAACAAATATTTGTACTCCTGCTCAACCATAATTCACCTCCAAAAAGTCTTACACGACAATGTCGGATTGCTCAAGAAGCTCTTGAATGAGGGCAGTGCCTTTCTCTAAAGAAGTAAATGCCTGTTTTAATGAGTAACAGGGCACCTTTTCCGCTAGTGCGTTAAGGAATGGTTCTAGCTCTTCGGGTGTTGGCAATGTGAAATATGGTAATAAGAATTCATTATGTCTTCCAGGATTAATGACTGCATGCTGCTTCAAACGTTCCGCTGCTTCCTGCGGAGTCATTTTCGAAAGTTCTGCCCCAGTTTGCCCGTGTGGTAAAAATTCAGGAAATACAATCACATCGATTTTCCCCATTGTTTTGACTTCACGTGAAAACCATTTTTCTAGCTCCTCTGGATATACAAAATGATAGCTTTTATCATCCTCGTTAAATGGATGACTCGATGTTTGGAGTCTGTATGGGGTACCTAGCTTTTCAATGGCTTCAAACGAATCTTTCCGAATACTCATAGATCTCGGCCAGCCAGTTCCTGTGTACTCGGTGTTCGTATATGAAACACCTATATCATCGTTTGTGATATATCGAGCATGGGTTAATGATAATAAGGATAAGATGGTGGACGTTTTCCCTGCCCTTGATCCGCCCACTAGGGCAATTCCCTTTTGATTCATCTCCATCATGCCCCCATGCAAATAGATGAGTCCATCCTGATAACACAAAAGGCGAAGCAAAACTCTTATTAACCGAAGCGCATGCTGGGCTGTCCATCTGATATCTTTTGGTTCATCTATCACAATGATTTTTTTCTCTCCGTCATACAAGTAGCGGCAGCGGGGCTCCATCTTCGTTTGGTAAAAGACTTCTTCAAGAGGTATTTCTTTTTGAATTTCTTGTGCATATTTACTGGTTAAAATCGTCCAAACGTCACCTTCATGTTTTTCTGTTATTTTGCTGCAGTCAATATATGGATGCACTTTACTTATCACTAAATTCTGAACTGATTCATCTGCACCTAATACGACACGAACATCATTTTTTTGATAGCTTACATATGACAATGAATGCCACCCCTTATGATAGATTTATAAAAACAATTGCATTTTTTTCCTTAATCAACCAAAATGTAACATATATCAATCTCTTAGAAAGGAGCCGCGACATGAATGAACTGACAATAACTGAAGTTGAAGAAAAAATTGTACAGCTTGTCATGAATAAGTTGTCTCTCAATGAGCAGCCAAGCCAAGATGATAGTTTAAAAGCTTTAGGATTAAATTCTGTCCAAATCGTCTCTTTTGTTATTTCATTAGAAGACACCTTTCATATTGCCTTTGAAGACGAAGAATTACACCCTGACCACTTCCGCACCTTAGAACGACTCTTCACTTTAGTTAAAAACAAACTGACTAAGACGCTGTAATTACCTGGGCCATAAATAAAGAGCGGTAATGCGAGGAGGCTTCCATCAGCTCCTCATGAGTACCGCAGCTTTGAACAGCACCGCCTTCAAGTACATAGATTAAATCTGCATTTTGTATGGTCGATAATCTGTGTGCAATTACAAGCAAGGTGCCGCCTCCTTTGGCATCGTCTATCCCTTTTTGAACCTTCCTTTCTGTCTGCCGATCTAGCGCGGAGGTCGCCTCATCTAATATAAGTAAATCAGCCTGTTTTAAAAGCGCTCTGGCGATAGCTAAACGCTGTCTTTGTCCTCCTGATAAGGAAATTCCCCTCTCTCCAATGACTGTGTCAAAACCTTTTTCAAGCCCTTTGATGAAGGAAAGAATTTGTGCAACTTCACAAGCCTGTTCAAGTTGTTCTTCGGTCACATCATGTAATCCCATGATTAAATTCAGGCGTATCGTGTCTGGGAAAAAATAGGGCTCTTGCGGGACAACGGCTATTCGCTTTAATAAATGAGATGGATTGATCTCTGATAGATCAACCCCATTCACTAAAATTCCCCCGCTGTCTGGCCGGTAAAGTCCAAGTGTAAGCTTTGAAATTGTTGATTTCCCGCTGCCGCTCGCTCCAACAATCGCCACTTTCCTTCCCTTTGGAATATGAAGATTCAAGCCGTCTAAAGCGCCTTTAGATGTTTGTTCATAAGAAAAGCAAACATCTTCAAACACCACGTCTTCTACAGCATCTATTCGTTTTGTTCCATTTTCTTCGTTTTCCATTTGCAGCACTTCTGCGATTCGGTGAACAGATGCACGCTGCTGGAAAAATTCAAATACATACTGGAATAACTCTTGATAACTCTTCATTAATTGAGATGCATATTGGTAAATGACGACAAATAAACCGATGGACATGTTTCCTGCTGCTACTTGATATGTGCCAAACACTAGAACTGATAGTATCCCAAACCATTTCAATGGCTCTGTTAAAAAAAGAAGCTTGTTTTGAAACTTACCTTCCTTCATGACACGATCCATCATTTTGTTAAACAGCTTTTCATACAAACCGATTTCCCACTTGCGTCGATCGAATGCGACAACTTCCCTTGTAGAAGAAATGCCTTCTTCTACATGCACGAATAGGTCTGATCTTCTCTCCTGCACATCTTTTGCTATGTTTGTTGCCGTTTTCGCCATTTTTTTACCGACAATAAAATAACAAGCGCTTGCAAAGAGAAGCAAGAAAAATAAGACAGAACTCACAGATAGCAAAATGATAGATAAAACAATGGCCATAAAAATCGTTTGTACAATTTTCGGTATATGTAAAGCAGCCGTAACAGCAACTGTCTTTACATCTTGATTAAGTTTGTGTAAATAAAAACTAACTGGGTGAGTTTTATATGATCTCATGGATACTTGCTGAAGCTGATCTAACATCATTTTCTGCAATGAATGATGGATGGTCAGATAGTTTTTATGCATCACATATGGGCTGGCAACAAACATCACAACATATACAAGAAATATAATGGCAAACAGCATCAAGATCTGGGAGAAATGATGACTGATACCACTATTCAAAAGAACATCATCAATGAGCCACTTTTGCAGTCCTATCATGGCTAAATTAGCTGCTGCTTCAATCAAAACGAGTAAAAGAGCAAGGATGAGCATCCATTTTTGCCTTGTGATCAAAAGAAACAGCCAATTTTTTCTCATGTTACACCTGCCTCCTTTTCTGAGCGGTCAGACGCCAATTGATAAAAATGCCCTTTTTTCCTCATCAATTCATGAAATGGTCCAGTTTCTAACACACAACCATCTTTTATAAAAATAATTCTGTCAAAATGACTGACCGTTGATAAACGATGCGCAACGGCAATGACAGTAGATTCCTTAAATGTTTGGTGTAATGCATGCTGGACTTTTTGCTCACTGACATTGTCAAGAGATGCTGTGGCTTCGTCGAGTAATACAACCCTTGGATTTTTAGCAAATAGCCTGGCAATCGCTATTTTTTGCTTTTGCCCTCCGGAAAGTTTTAATCCCCTTTCCCCGAGTATGGTATCGTATCCATTTTCTAACTCTCTTATAAATGAATCACAGTCTGCTTTTTTTGCGGCTTCAATGATCTGTTGATCTGAAAGACTTGTATCTCCAAAACGAATATTGTCCTTTACACTCATATTAAATAAGAACGTTTCTTGAAAAACAAATCCCATCGCACCTCTTATTTGACTAGTAGGTAAACGGCGCAAATCAACTCCATTCATTGTAATCATCCCGGATGAGGGATCATAAAAGCGTCCAATTAACTTAAGAAGCGATGTTTTCCCTCCGCCGCTTGTACCGACAAGCGCTACTTTTTCACCCTTCCGAATATGTAGATTCATCTCTTTTAATAAAGGAGGATGATTTGGATAATGAAAACTGACGTCATGAAACACGATATCGCCTTCTACATGATCAAGGTACACCGGCTGCTGAGGCTCTCTAATATCAGGTATTTTTTTCATAAAATGATATAAAGGTTCAATTTGAAATGTTAATATTCGTTGTTCTGTTAAAAGTGTGACAATGGAAGTAAGCATATGCATCGCTGAAAAATAATATAATATATATGCCACAAAACCACCTGTCGTTAGCTGTCCAGTCTTTACAAGGTGGATACCAATACCAAAAGTGGCAAGAGCGCCAATATAATAAGTCAGCCTGCGGTTGCTTCCTCGTAAATAGGCGAAAAAAACATTTTTCTCATGATCTTGGCGCACTTTTTCATGGAGTTTTTGAATTCGTTCCATATCCCATTTCATATAGCCTAAAATTCTAAGCTCTTCCATCGAAGCAAGACTTTCGTATAATTTTGTTTGCAGCGTGCGAAAACCTTCTGCACTTTGTCTACCGTAGATCGTGGCCTTTTTTTCAAGCCATGGCCCAAAGACATAGTAGAGAATAAAACTTGGAATGATGATTAGTGTGAGAAAAATAGAAATGTTTATCATAAAGTAAAGTGAGATGGCGATAAATAATATCTGATTGATAAATTGTGGGAAGTATCGTCTGTAAATTTCTTGTACAGCTCGTGTCTGTGTGTTAACAAAGGAGAGTGTTTCACTAACAGAATGTTGTTCGTAGTATGAGAAACCAAGTTGACGGATTTGCTGGAAGGCAGCAAATTGTGAATCTCTTGAGGCTTGTTCAATTAATTTTCTTTGCCATAAATTTCGTGCGGCTGTCAGTATAATACCGAGTACAATTAAGCCAGTCAGTCCTAACAATAAACCATTCATTTTTGAAAAGTCTTTTGCTGGCAAAATGGTCTCAATAAAATATTGAATAAATTTAGGTATGATGAGCTCGCTCAAGGTAATAACGAAACCACTCATAATAACTAGAATCACTTTACCTGTATAAGGCTTTAAGAATGAAAGTGTCCATAGATAAACACGCCATAACTGCTTTGAATCCTTGTCGATTTGTTTCAATCCATCACCAGCCTTTTGCTCTTTTTCAACAAAAAACGGAATTTTTTTACATCTTTTTCGATCCTTGTTTGGATTATATAAAATGTTTTTAGTCATGACAATGTGTAATTTGCATCATTATAACAAAAAAGGCAGTGACTTCCATCACTGCCCAATCGTCCTATATTTCACTGTTATCTAGTGATACGCGCATACCACTGAGGCTCTATTTGATTAAAATAATCATGTTCTTTTAGCACATTTTCTAGTCTTTCAATCATCTCATCCATTTGACCCGGATCGAATTTAATAACCCACATAATCGATGAAAAGATACTCATTGCGACATAAACAGAGTAAAGCAGCCAAAAATCATCTGGAATGTTCCCATCAAAATATCCATTGATTTGACCAGCTGAAAAAGCTTCACTTGTTTCTCTGCTGAAAAGAGCTACTTTATAAAAATCGTGAATGGGATCTCCCCAGTCAAAATTGTTAAAATCAATAACACCTGCATATTTATGATTGTTTACAATAATGTTCCCTAAATGAAAATCATCGTGCTGAAATTGATTAGGTCTGCCTTTCACTATATCTATGTGCTTTGCTATAAACTGAGCTACTTTTTCATCCCCTTTAAGGGAGAAACCGCTTTCCCGGTAAGCAGTTAAATATCGATGATGCTTTTTAATGACACGATCTTCCCAAGGTTCGATGTGTGAAGGTGCCGGATATTTATGCATATTTCGTAAATCCTGACCTGCACTTACCCCGATAGCATACTGCTGTTCTTCAGTTAACTGACTCATGATTTCTTTTGCTTCCTGGCCTTCTATAAACGATAAAATATAGTACACTTGCTGTTTTGCTTCTAGAACACCGATATTCACTGGATCAGCACACTGAACACCATGACGTCTTAATTCGGAAAGCAGCTCAAACTGCATCTTTATTTTGTCATACTGGTCTTGATCTGTGAATCGAAGGACATATTTTTCACCTGACACCGTAGTCATGACCCATTTTTCATCCCGAGAATATCCTTTATCAATGTGGTCTATGCTGACCGCTTCTTTTAATAAGGGAATGTGCTGCATAAGGTCTGTTTTATTCATGGATTGATTCATCCTTCCAGTCTCTTTTCTTCTCACTCTACCAAATATTTCATTTGAATAGAATGATCAACAATTCCTATTTATGTCGAAACTGCTTTACAATGTTTTTCCATTCTAATATAGTTAATTTATGTAAATGATAGAAAATTTGTAAAAGGGAGCGTTGCAGATGAATGAAACGACAGATGTCCTTTCACTTTCAAGTCAAGTAAAAGATTTGGTTCTGCGTTCTTTGGATGATAGCAGCAAGGTTTCTATTGGTGCAGATGAGGAATTAACAAATCACGGTCTCGATTCGATTAAAGCAGTTTCACTCATTTTGGAATTAGAAGAGGTTTTTGATATTCAATTTGCAGATGAGGAATTACTGACAGAGCACTTTTCAACAATCAATAAAATTGTTCATCAGCTGCAAAACAAGTTAGCTGATTAATCTTTTTTGTATCAAAAAAAGGCATCTCTTTAAAAGACATGCCTTTTTTGTTTAAGCAGAAGGTACATCACCCGTCGGACTAATAAGCGAGAGCGCATAATCTTCTGTAAAGATGCGTTTAGATAAGTTATTCACGCCGTCTAATGTGACGCTGTTGATTTCATCAATAATTTCATCGAGTGTCCGATGTTTGCCAAGGAGCAGTTCATTTTTACCGTTTCGGCTCATTTTGCTGTTTGTGCTTTCAAGGCTGAGCATAAGGTTGCCTTTCATTTGCTCCTTAGAGTTCTCTAGTTCTTTCTGCGTGATTCCCTCACGTTTTAAGACGTCTAATGTTTGTAAGATGGTCTCAGAGAGCAGGTTTAGCTGTTTCGCTCCAGTTCCGCCATAAATCGTCAGCATTCCATTATCTGCAAATGAACTGTGATAGCTGAAGACGGAATAAGCAAGTCCTTTGTCCTCTCTTACATCTTGGAATAATCGGCTGCTCATGCTTCCGCCAAGAACATTATTTAAGACGATTAAGTCATAGATGCCCTTATCTCCAGCTGGGAGGCCATTAAAGCCCAGGCATAGGTGCGCTTGTTCCGTTTCCTTTTTGCGTGTGAGCTTGCCATAATGAAATGCTGGAGCTTCTACAGGCTGCTTTTTCCCTTTTCCTTCATAAGAACCGAACAGCTTTTCAACCTCGCGAATAAAGGTCTCATCTACGTTCCCTGCAACTGAGATCACGACGCGGTCCGGGGTATAGAATTCATCCATGTATTTTCTAAGTGAGTCTCCGTTAAAGGTTGAGAGTGTTTCCTCTGTTCCTAAAATCGGATATCCTAATGAATGATCACCATAAATGGCTTTGCTTAATAAATCATGAACGATGTCATCAGGAGTATCCTCATACATTTTAATTTCTTCGTACACCACATTTTTTTCTTTTTTCAGCTCTTCTTCATCAAAAGCTGAGTGAAAGAACATGTCGCTTAATACATCGAGGGCGTAGCCAGCATGTGAATCAAGCACCTTCGCATAGTAGCAAGTGTATTCTTTTGATGTAAAGGCATTCACCTGACCACCAATGCGGTCAAAGGATTCTGCGATATCACGTGCAGATCTTGTCTTTGTTCCTTTAAAGAACATATGCTCTAAAAAGTGTGAGATTCCATTAATTTCAGGTGTCTCATGTCTAGAGCCTGTTCCAATCCAGACGCCAATTGCGACAGACCTTACAGTGGGATTGTTTTCGAGTACAATTCTTACTCCGTTTTGGCATGTATACGTTTTGACCAAGTTTTGCTCCTCCTATTCAACAAACAGATCGCATCACGGATGTCTTTTTTCACTTAGGAGGTCAGAAACCGTCCCTAATTCATATCCTCTTTCTTTAATTTGAGTGATAAGTGCGTCAAGACTTTTCGCTGTTGCATCTGTTGGATGCATTAATATCATCGCCCCATTGTGAATTTTCCCAAGCACCCGCTTTTGTAAAATAGCCGGGGATGGTTTTTGCCAGTCGATGGTGTCTACTGTCCACATAATGGTTTCCATGCCTTCTTGTTTGGCAAGCTTGACTGTTTCTTCTTTAAAGCTGCCGCTTGGAGGCGCAAACCATTTTGGTTTCTTCCCAAGGGATTCTTCAATTTGGCGATTTGTTTTCGTTATCTGCTCTAATGCTCGTTCTCTTGTCAGTGTGCGCATATCTGGGTGATTGTATGAATGATTTCCAATTTCATGACCATCTGCCGCGATTTTTTTAGCAAGCTCTGTGCTTTTTTTCACCCATTTGCCTTCTAAGAAAAAGGTCGCCTTGACTTGATGCTTTTCCAGCGTCTTTAACATGTTGATTAAATGCTCATCACCCCAAGCTACGTTGATGAGGAATGCATTCATTTTTTTATCTGGATGTCCCTTATAAATGGGCTCTGCCCCAAGCTCATGTAAATGAGTAGATGGTTTTGTTTCATTGAAAACAAGCAGCTTTTCATCGAATGACCCCTGTTTCTTCATTTTTTCATAAGAGGCATCGATATCAACTGTCTGTCCATTTAAGCCAGGCATCTTTTTCCACACTTTATCAATCTTAGCATTTTGCGCCTTTACTTCATAGTCAGAAGACTTCGATTCAATCTCCTGATATAAAATATCTTTTGACACAGATGCAACCTCGGCATGCTCTTTCATTGATTCAATATATGTAACAGCAGCCGGCTGCTTCATCGTTTGATAAGACACGAGCAGTAAAAATACAAACACAATGAATGGTAACGTTTTTTTCAATGGTTGTCCCTCCCCTTTACCACAAATTATGATGGGGAGAAACAAGCTAGAACTATTGTTAGCGCAAGAAAAGAAAGAAGCCTGGCACGGATACCTGGCTTCTAACACATTTTATTTGATCTCATTAAGACTGCTTTTCTTCTTTTTCCTTCTCTTCACGTAAAACAGCTTTCCGAGAAAGGTTCACACGGCCTTGTTTATCGATTTCAGTGACTTTGACAAGTAATTCATCGCCAAGTTTCACGACATCTTCTACTTTGCCCACACGCTCAAGCGCAAGCTCAGAAATATGAACAAGTCCATCTTTTCCACTGAAGATTTCAAGGAAGGCACCGAATTTTTCAATGCGTTTGACTTTACCTAGGTAAAGCTGTCCTACTTCAACTTCTCTCACAAGATCTTCAATGATTTTCTTCGCTTTTTGGTTCATATCTTCTTCTGTAGAAGAAATAAAGATTGTACCATCTTGTTCAATATCGATTTTCACACCGGTATCTTCAATGATTTTATTGATTTGTTTACCGCTTGGTCCAATGACATCGCGAATTTTATCCGGATTGATTGTCATCGTTAAGATTTTAGGTGCATAACGAGACAATTCTCCTCTAGAAGCAGGAATTGTCGACAGCATACTGTCTAAAATTTCCATTCTTCCTTTTTTCGCTTGTTGAAGAGCCTCTTCTAAGATGTCTTTTGATAGACCATCGATTTTGATGTCCATTTGAAGGGCTGTTACACCTTTTGATGTACCTGCAACTTTAAAGTCCATATCTCCAAGTGCATCTTCCATTCCTTGAATGTCTGTCAGCACTGTGTAGTATTCACCAGATTTCACAAGTCCCATTGCAATCCCTGCAACTGGTGCTTTAATTGGAACACCGGCATCCATCATCGCAAGTGTGCTTGCGCAAATACTTGCTTGTGAAGTAGATCCGTTAGATTCTAATACCTCTGAAACGAGGCGAACCGTATAAGGGAAATCTTTTTCGGATGGAATGACTGGTTCTAGTGCACGTTCACCTAGTGCACCATGTCCGATCTCACGACGGCCTGGACCGCGCATTGGACCTGTCTCGCCAACACTGAATTGCGGGAAGTTGTAATGGTGCATGAAGCGTTTTGATTCTTCAACACCTAAACCATCAAGAATTTGCACATCACCAAGTGCACCTAATGTACAAATACTGAGCGCCTGTGTTTGTCCTCTTGTAAATAGGCCTGAACCGTGCGTTCTTGGCAGAAGTCCTACTTCTGAAGAAAGTGGACGGATTTGATCTACGCCGCGTCCATCTGGACGTACTTTCTCTTCAGTGATCAGACGGCGAACTTCGTTTTTGACAAGCTTGTTTAATACATCTTTCGCTTGTTTAATCGTTGCTTCGTCACGTTCTTCTGCTTCAAACTTCTCAACTACAGCTTTTTTCACAGCACTGATTGCATCCTCACGCGCATGCTTCTCATGTACTTGAATCGCTTTCAGCAGGTCAGCTTCAGCAAGTGCTTTTACTTCGTCTGCTAACGTTTGATCTACTTCATATAAAGGAATATCGATTTTTTCCTTACCGACTGCCTTCACAATTTCTTCTTGGAATTCGATTAAGCGTTTGATCTCTTGGTGACCGTACATGATCGCTTCAAGCATTGTTTCTTCCGGTACTTCATCAGCACCAGCTTCTACCATGTTGATCGCATCTTTTGTTCCGGCAACCACAAGATTGATGTCACTTTGTTCAAGCTGCTCCACATTCGGGTTAATGATCAGCTTTCCATCCACTCGTCCTACTGTAACGCCGGCGATTGGTCCCTCAAATGGAATGTCAGACACACATAAAGCTAAAGATGAGCCAAACATTGCAGCCATTTCAGATGAGCAATCTTGATCCACACTCATGACGATACTAATGACTTGTACTTCGTTTCTAAATCCATCTGCAAACAGCGGACGAATTGGTCTGTCAATTAAGCGGCTGGCAAGGATCGCCTTTTCACTTGGACGGCCTTCTCTTTTAATGAAGCCGCCAGGAATTTTACCTACTGCGTATAGTCTTTCTTCGTAGTTCACAGTGAGCGGGAAGAAATCAAGTGGTTTTGGTTCTTTAGAAGCTGTTGCTGAGCTAAGCACAGCCGTATCTCCGTAGCGTACGAGGACCGCTCCGTTTGCTTGCTTTGCAAGCTGGCCAGTTTCAACTGTCAGTTGACGTCCAGCCCAGTCTATGGTGAAGACATGTTTCTCTTGTCCCATTCTGAGATAAACTCCTCTCTTATCGTAAAGTTTTAGTTAGTTCTTATTATGAACAAAATGATTTTCACATATCAATGTGAAAGCTGTATGTAGAAGGGTTTTTGCCATTCTTTCAACATTTTAACCATAAAATATTAGTGATTATACGATAAAAAAGCGGGAATCCTCCCGCTTTTTACGATTATCGACGTAAGCCTAGTTTGTTAATTAACTCACGGTAACGAGTTACGTCTTTATTACGTAGATACGTAAGAAGATTACGACGTCTACCTACCATTTTCAAAAGACCGCGACGTGAGTGGTGATCTTTCTTATGAGTACGTAAATGCTCGTTCAAGTTGTTAATTGATTCTGTTAGGACAGCGATCTGAACTTCTGGAGATCCAGTATCAGATTCGTGTGTTTTGAACTCATTAATTAATTGCGTTTTACGCTCTTGAGTAATAGCCATCCTGTTTCACCTCCAAATCATGTTAGCCCCATCTACCTCGCAACCGTCGGTGAAGTCGGCCTGCCAAGTAAGTGGTTTTAAAGCTACAGGAATAATCATACTAAAAATATGCTGAATTTGCAAATGGTAGAGCAGTTTTTCTAAGATTTTTTTGTTTGCTTGAGCTGATCTTGAAAAAACTGAATCGCTTCTTCTTTATCTTGACTGATTTGAGCCGTCAGCTCCTGGATTCCGTTAAATTTTCGTTCACTGCGAATGCGCTTGAACCATTGTAATTTAATCGGCTGGCCATATATTTCTTCGTTAAAATCAAAAAGGTTTACTTCAATGGCAGGCTGATCAGGACGTTTTTCATAAAATGTTGGTTTATAGCCGACATTACAAACACCGTCATATACTTTACCTTTTACTTCTGCTCTTACTGCATATACCCCTGTTGGCGGAATAATGTATTCAGCAGATAAGCCGACATTAGCTGTCGGAAATCCGATCGTCCGTCCGCGTTTGTCTCCATGGATGACAATGCCGCGAAGCTGATAAGGTTTTCCTAAAAGCTCGCTCACATATTCAACATCCCCATTTTTTAATGCGGAACGGATGAGAGTGGAACTGACTTTTCGGTCTTGATTGGACAGCTTAGGTACGATGGTTGCCGTGATACGGCCTTTTCCGTATTCATCGAACGTTTCCATTGTGCCTGCACCAAAACGGCCAAACGTAAAATCAAACCCCGCTACTGCGTGCTTCACATTCAATTCATCCAAATATTGATCCACAAACTCTTGAGGAGATAGAGCTGCAAAGCTCTCGCTGAATTGTACGATGTATAAATAGTCAGCGCCCAGCTGTTCGATAAAATCAATTTTATCCTCAAGCGGTGTAATTAAGTCTTTTGGTTCCCGTGCCTTTTGCAAAACATGTGATGGATGCGGATGAAAGGTCATGACTGCTAAGGCCAATCCTTCTTTTTTCGCAATGCTTTTCGCTTCGTCAATGACTTTTTGATGCCCGAGGTGAACACCGTCAAAGTACCCTAAAGCCATGACAGACGGGACTTGATCCTTTTGATTCAATGTATGTGGGTGTGAAATATGTATAGTCTTCACGAGATGTCACCTTTTCTTTAAGATTGCTTGTCCTGAGATAAGATCTTCGCCGGCTTCATCAGGTTCTGTTTGGTCGGGTGCTTCATATATATTGCCAGACAACGACCTGAAGGAGCAAAAACAGCGACACGATCCGCCTCTGCGAAATGAGCAAATTCATCAGGCATTGGCAGGACTGCACCGTTTTCCACTTTACTTGCTAATGTATCATTTATCTCCCATTTCGGCAAATGATTGAGCGCACGCTCGATCGGGACAAGGTGCTCTTCTACAGTTCCTTCCTCGCTTATATCTCGCAGTTCATCCAGAGTAATACATTCATCAAGTGTAAAATCACCAGACCCTGTACGAATAAGATGTGACATGTGGGCTGGAAACCCTAGTTTCTTCCCGATATCAACCGCTAAGGTCCTCACATACGTTCCCTTTGAGCATAGAACAGTAAACCTAAATGACACGCTGCCATCCTCATATGTGACAGGTGTAGTCCGCTCGATACGGTGAATAGTAATTTCTCGGCTTGGCCGCTCAATTTCGATGCCCTCTCTTGCATACTCATAGAGCTTTTTCCCGCCAATTTTCACAGCAGAAAACATGGGAGGAATTTGTTCAATGGTTCCTTCAAACTGCTTCAGCGCCGCATCAATTTCTTTTTCTGAGATCGGTTTTTCCACCTTTTTTTCTTCTACGATCTCACCTGTTTGGTCTTCTGTTGTTGTAGAAAAGCCAATCGTGATTTCTGCATCGTATGTTTTCGATTTATCTGTTAAGTATTCTACAATCTTCGTTGCTCTTCCGATACAAATAGGCAGAACACCTGAAACCTCTGGGTCGAGGGTGCCTGTATGGCCGACTTTTTTTGTGTGTAAAATTTTTCTTACTTTAAACACACAGTCGTGTGAGGTCATGCCTCTTTCTTTATGTAATAAAAGAACACCATTTATCATCTGCGTTCTCTCCTTTCATAAACGATGAAAAAGGACAGACGATCTTCGCCTATCCTTATTTCAACGTCTTATTCGTGATCTTTTGTGTTTAACTCAGCAATCAGGCTTTCAATTCGGTTTCCGTAGTCTACGGATTCGTCGAATTCAAAATGCAGTTCTGGTGTTTTGCGAAGTCTGATTCGATTGCCAATTTCAGAGCGGATATACCCTTTAGCCTTTGCAAGGCCTTTTAAGGTTTCCTCTCTTTTCTTCTCGTCGCCAAGAACAGAAATGTAGACTTTGGCAATTTGCAAATCACCGGATACTTCGACATCGGTTACAGTCAAAAAGCCGATTCTTGGATCTTTTAGCTTTCTTCCTAAGATGTCGCCCAATTCTTTTTTCATTTGCTCACCCACACGGGTTGCTCTCATACTCATGATCTTATCACCTCTAATTAAAACCACTCAGTTTTCGTGATCGTTCGTTCAATTTCAGGAAAAGAATCGATAAAGCTTAATACACGCTGAAGCTCCTTTTCCACTTGAACCCGAGATGAGGAAATCACGGCGATTCCAATTGATGTACGCTGCCATGTATCCTGGTAATCCATTTCAGCAATGGTTACATTGAATTTATGACGCGTTCTTGTCAATATACGCTGAAGAACCGCACGTTTTTCCTTCAGTGAGGATGCATCATAGATCATGCACTCACATTCGGTATAACCGATCATTTTCTTTCGATTTCTTGCATAACGAATGATTCCATGACATCACCTTCACGGATATCATTGTATTTCTTAATGGTAATACCACATTCATAGCCTTGTGAAACTTCTTTCACATCATCTTTAAATCGTTTTAACACGTCAACTTCGCCTTCAAAAATAACGACGCCGTCACGGATTAAGCGGATTCCGCTATCTCTTGTAATCGTTCCTTCAGTTACATAGCCGCCAGCAATTGTACCGATTTTAGATACTTTGAACGTTTGACGAACTTCAACTTGACCGATGACTTTTTCTTCATATTCAGGGTCAAGCATTCCTTTCATCGCAGCTTCAATTTCATCGATGACTTTATAGATAATGCGGTGCAAGCGGATATCAACGTTCTCAGTCTCAGCTGTGCTCTTCGCATTTCCATCAGGACGTACGTTAAAGCCAATCACGATGGCATTAGAAGCACTTGCTAAAATGATGTCTGATTCTGTAATCGCTCCAACACCCGTATGGATGATTTTCACTTTTACGCCTTCGACTTCTATTTTTTGAAGAGCTGCTGTTAATGCTTCAGCAGAGCCTTGTACGTCTGCTTTCACGATCAAGTTGATATCTTTTACGTCACCTTGTTTGATTTGCTCAAATAGGTCGTCTAGAGATAATTTTGCTTTATCTGAACGCTGTTCGTCCAGCTGTTTAGAAGCACGCGCCTCACCGACTTGACGAGCTGTTTTTTCATCTTTGAATACGAGGAACTGATCCCCTGCATTCGGTACATCGTTTAAACCAGTGATTTCAACAGGTGTAGATGGTCCTGCTGTTTTCACGCGGCGGCCGATGTCATTGACCATTGCACGTACACGGCCAAATGTATTTCCGACAACGATTGGGTCACCTACTTGAAGTGTACCTGTTTGAACAAGAAGGGTTGCAACAGAACCTCTTCCTTTATCAAGCTCAGCCTCGATGACAGTCCCTTTTGCCGCACGATTTGGGTTGGCTTTCAGTTCTGCTACTTCACTGACAAGAAGGATCATTTCGATCAATTCATCAATACCTTCACCTGTTTTCGCAGATAGTGGAACGAAAATCGTTTCGCCGCCCCAAGCTTCTGGTACAAGACCATGCTCAGTTAACTCCTGCATCACACGGTCAGGGTTCGCTGTTGGTTTGTCAATTTTGTTCACAGCGACAATGATTGGCACTTCTGCCGCTTTCGCATGGTTAATCGCTTCAATTGTTTGCGGCATGACACCATCATCTGCTGCAACGACTAGAATTGTCGTATCCGTTACTTCGGCACCACGTGCACGCATCGTTGTAAATGCTGCGTGTCCAGGTGTATCAAGGAACGTAATTTTTTTGCCATTTTCTTCAATTTGGTATGCACCGATATGCTGCGTGATTCCACCTGCTTCGCCTTCGACGACTTTTGTCTTACGAATGCTGTCAAGAAGAGTTGTTTTCCCGTGGTCAACGTGTCCCATGATCGTTACAACTGGAGGGCGTACTTGCATATCTTCTTCTTTATCTTCTACTTCATACTTTTCAAGTTCAGTTTCTTCTAAAATGATGACTTCCTCAACTGGAACACCATATTCAGAAGCGATTAATTCAACTGTATCTTTATCAAGTTCTTGGTTGATTGTTGCCATGACACCAAGCATCATCAGCTTTTTAATGATTTCAGCTGATTCTTTTCCAAGCTCATCAGCCAGCTGACCGACAGTCATTGAATTTGTAAATTCAATTTTTTCAGGAAGCTCTTTTTTAGGCTTTACAGGTCTAGCTTGCTGATGCTGCGGTTTGTTATTTCCACCGCGTTTGTTTTTGTTTTTATTTTGGTTGTTGTTTTTTTTGTTTTTATTAAATTGATTATTCTGCACGTCATTCTTCTTTCTATCATTGTTTTTGTTAGATGATTGTTTTTTTTGTTCTGCGGGTTTCTCGTTAGCTGTCTCTTTTGCTTTGGCTTTTTTATAGATAGCGTCTAGCTTTTTCACAGTGTCGTCTTCAAGCGTCGCCATGTGGTTGTTCACTTCCACGTTCATATCCTTAAGCGCTGCTATAATATCTTTACTTGAAACATCTATGGCTTTTGCGTATTCATATACTCTCACTTTAGCCATTCGTTCACCCCCAAATAAATTAATCGAGCAAGCTTATGAGCTTCTTAGCGAAGCCTTGGTCAGTGACAGCGACAACTACGCGAGCTTCTTTCCCAATAGAACGTCCGAGAACGGAACGGTCTTCAACTTTTCTAACCGGAACATTATAAAATTTGCATTTGTCAGATACCTTTTTCTCTGTGTTAGATGAGGCATCTGCTGCAAGAAGAACCAGCTTAGCACGCGCATGTCTAATTTCTTTGATCACCAGATCTTCTCCTGACACGACTTTACGAGCTCGATTTGCTAGACCAAGCAAAGGATACCATTCAGATTCATTCATTAGGTTTTTTCACCTTTTCAGCTAGTTCTAGTAATTCTTCAAATATGTGTTCGTCAATCTGTGTCTGAAATTGCTGCTGTAAACTGCGTTTGTTCTTTGCCGCAAGAATAGTTTCTTTATCGAGAGAAAGGTAAGCTCCGCGTCCGTTCATTTTTCCGGTAGCGTCAACAGACACTTCTCCTTCTTTAGAACGAACAACACGGATCAGTTCTTTCTTTGGTTTCATTTCTCCCGTCACGACGCATTTTCTAAGCGGGATTTTTTTTCGGCTTTTCACCTTTAATATCACCTCTTATTCGTCAGATTCCTCAGCTACTGGTTCAGCCTCTAAGAAAAGAGATTCAGAGTCTTCAGTTCTTGGGAAAATACCGAGTTCCCTTGCATCTGTTTCGCTTTTAATGTCGATTTTCCAGCTGGTCAGCTTCGCTGCAAGGCGGGCATTTTGACCTCTTTTACCAATCGCTAATGACAGCTGATAATCAGGGACAATAACTGTTGTCGCCTTGTCTTCTTCATTCACAATGACATCAAGTACTTTTGATGGACTCAGCGCATTGGCAACAAATTCAACCGGGTCATTAGACCAATGAACAATGTCAATCTTTTCGCCTTTTAGCTCGTTGACAATTGCTTGTACACGCTGGCCCTTTGGACCAACACAGGAGCCAACTGGATCAACATCAGGATCATCTGTACGAACAGATATTTTAGAACGGTCCCCAGCTTCTCTAGCAACCGATTTAAGCTCTACAGTACCATCATAAATTTCTGGCACTTCAATTTCAAATAAACGCTTTAAAAGACCTGGATGTGTTCTAGACACATAAATTTGTGGTCCTTTTGTTGTTTTTTCTACTTTTGTAATGAACACTTTAATGCGGTCATGCGGTTTGTATTCTTCATTTGGCATTTGTTCATTGACAGGAAGAAGGGCTTCAATTTTGCCAAGTGACACGTAAATAAATTTACTGTCAATCCGCTGAACGATTCCCGTCATAATGTCTTCCTCGCGGTCGATGAACTCAGTGTAGATCACACCACGCTCTGCTTCTCTCACACGCTGCGTCACAACTTGTTTCGCTGTCTGAGCTGCAATACGTCCAAAGTCTTTTGGTGTGACTTCAATCTCAACGACGTCACCAACCATGTAATTCGGGTTAATATTGGCTGCATCATCTACAGAGATTTCAAGGCGAGAATCATACACTTCATCTACAACATCTTTTCTTGCGAACACACGAATCGTTCCCGTTTCGCGGTTTAAATCAACACGAACATTTTGTGCTTGATTAAAATTACGCTTATATGCAGAAATGAGTGCAGCTTCTATCGCTTCAATTATAATTTCTTTACTAATACCCTTCTCTTTCTCAAGAACAGTCAGGGCATCTAACAACTCACTACTCATTTTTATGGTTCCCCCTTATATCAATGAAAAGGTTAATTGAACGAAACTGCTAATCTTGCGTTAGCTATTTTCTCGTATGGAATATTGATCTCTTTCTTTCTTGTCTTGATCTTCACTGTCACTGTTGCAATCTCACCATCAAAGCTTGTAAGCTCACCTTCAAATGCTTTTTCACCATCAATTGGTTCATATGTTTTCATGAAAACATTTTTTCCAAGTGCTTTTTCAAAATCAGCTTTTTTCTTTAATGGGCGCTCCGCTCCAGGAGAGGACACTTCAAGAAAGTAGTTTTGGCTAATCGGATCTGCCTCATCAAGCTTTTCGCTCAAGGCTTCGCTCACTTTGGCACACTCTTCGATATCGACACCTTTATCAGAGTCAATAAACACGCGAAGGAACCAGTTTTGACCCTCTTTGACAAATTCAACATCAACGAGTTCAAGCTGTAAGCCATCTAAAATTGGCTGCACCATTTCGCTTACGACATCCACTACTTTTTTGCTCATTCTCTTCCTCCTTGTGCTTTCGATAAACGCTCTTATCAATCATTCTGCATAAAAACCCTGCTTTATGTGAGCAGGGGGAGCAGAAAACGGATGAATAATGTCGAGACAAAAATTGCCTGTTCAATACAAAAGAGCGGGTTTCCCCACTCTTGTCTCGGTAATCGTTAGCATTTCCATAAAAACTATACCATATCCAATTTTTTTATGCAAATGAAGTTCCTCCTTATAATAGGTACTCGCTTATCGATTAATGCAGCATGTTCAGTACCATTAATACCTCTCTCTTCCTTTATATATAAACGGAAAGCTACTATGAACAGAGCGGACTGATAATAATGCACCTGAATACAATGAGCGAACAACAGAGCTCCCTATGAAAGAAAGTAACATCTACACTAAGTCATCTCTAATTCCAAAAAACTTTGTATGACACAGTATGGTTATTCATATAGAAGCAAAGAGTGTATCAGTAAACAGCCTTCACTTTCCACTTTCTCAAAACCCCCTAATGGATAAGTACTTCAACGTTAAAGAAATAAGCAGTTCAATTTTAATCACACTGCCATTCTCCTTCACTTCAGAGAAACGCGTTCTCATTTTTAGGGAATCGCAATTTAAAAATCATTCATATTGAACTCCCCGAAAAGCAGGCAGAGACTAAACGGATAACCTTCATATTATACATAGAGAAAGAATCATGTTTATATGGAATGAATGTATCCAGACTGTTTAATCAGCCATGCATGTAAAAGTAAAGGTGTCTTCTGTGCTGAACTGCTATATTCATCTGGAACCTGCCTTAAGGTGTGCTGTAAATTTTCATTTCCTATTAACGATAAAAATTCCATACTAAATGGGCTGAATCCTCCAATTATAGAAGTACCAATCTTATACTTTACATCTTTTCTAGGTTGGGTAATATAGGTGAGTAACTGCTCGAACTCAGATAATGTCAATGAGGCGTGATATTGATCATATAAATACAGTTCTTCTTCTTTGTTCTGAACTGAACTCATTCCACTTTCTATACTATCTCGATTTAAATCAACTATATAAATAATAGATTCATTTGATAAATAAGGAAGGAACTGTTCTAATAATGCTACAGGATCTTCAAATAGCCCAAAACACAGATGTATTAAAATCGCATCATAACTTTTCGCATGTGATGAAAAATTTTCGATATCTGTACAAATAAAATTAGCTTTTATATTCAATTGATTTGCACAATGTATGGCTTCCTCTGATGAATCAATTCCTGTCAAATCAGCTAGAGGTAATTGCTTAGATAAATACTCAAGCATCTGCCCTTGTCCACATCCTATATCTAAAATAGAGGCAGGCTTTTTTTTGAATGTTAGTTGATAATAAGAAATGAAAGTTTCAGCTGATAGACATCGAGTAAATGGCGTTTCTCGATTATCATAATTTGAACTTATTTTTCTTTTTTCTGGATCCAAAAACCATGACTGAGCCAGCGCTCTTTTTCCTTTAAGCTCTTTCATCTTTTCTAGTATTATCACAGGGTTTACCACCTTTATAAAAGCCTCACCAATCAGTTTCAGATAATACGGGAGGTTTCGTTTTGAAGTTGTTTATTTTGAGAGGTTGAAAAAAATGAATGAACAGATTATGTGAAATATGAAATGCTATCGCTGCTAGAATACCAAATGTTAAGTATGAAATAACTGTGATGAATGTAAAAAGCGACATATAAGCAATAGACTTAACACCGCCTATTGGTATATGCAGCAAGATAAATCCTATTGAACTGATACAAATCGATACCGCCACAGATTCCACAGAATTTGTTAGTAATAATAACGGAAGAAAGAACCGCCAAATCAATTCTTCTGATAGAGCAGTTAATGGAAGAAAAAAGATTGAATCAACATTGACAGCATATCTGCCTCTAAATGCAACAACTTTGTTTTTTAATTTCCATAGAACTGACGGTAATAGGACACCTAATAAAAAGAAGAATAAAATACCATACACATTTTTATTATTAGACATTTCAACTAAGAGCTCTTGAGAAAATGCTCCACAGCATATAGATGCTCCGATTATCGTGAATCCATCATAGCTCCTCTGAGGAGTGATATATGTTATTAACTTTCGATCGGATATTGGTTTATCTCTCTTGATTTTGATAACCATTTTAGAGCTTAAGGGACCCAAAAAGTGAAGGAGGATCCCTAAAGCTGCTACCATTGAAATCATCTATTTAAGTACCCGCAATCAATGTATAAATTGGAGCGTCATCTACTCCATTAAATCCACCGATCAGTTCCATTAACTCATCATCGATAAACCCTCCGAATGGTCGGCTATTAATCTTCTGTGCAGTAGATAGCAAAATCATATTTTGCATGACATGTCCTGCCTCCATAAAAACGAAGCGATAAGAACGATGTCCATACTTAAATCGAGAACGCCAAAAATTCGCTGAAATGACTACAGCAAATGCAAAATCTTGAACGGATTCTTCTTGTAACATTATTTTCTCAAATTCTTTTTCAGAGTAATCACCCATTTTAGTCAATCCTTTTCTATACGGATCGAAATGATAAATACCTTTGTCTAAAGAATCCACTTTGTTGGCTACAATAAATAGATCTAGAGGATAAAGTGCCCCGCCAGATGGTATAGGGCGTCTAGGTCCTTCTTTACGCTCTACCAATCCATAACTCTTCTGTAAAACTGTTGAGAGTTGTTCTAATGAAACACTCCCCCCGCTAAAATAATCTGCACTTCTTCGTTCCTGAATGACATCGTCTAAAGATATATTTGTATTTAATGGTTTAGGTAGTAAAATTAAAGGCAGGTCATCAAATCTTTTACTTGCATGTGTAGCAATCTTTTGCAAAGTTTGAGATCGCAGCAGCCCTGCAACACCAGGTGCGTCCCATGCCATTGAGCCCCTATAGATTTTTGTTGCCTCAAACCAATTTTCAGAAGGATCATCAAACCGTAATGCTTCGTTTCCATACACAACATCAGCCAAATTAGTAGCATGTCTTTCAATACTATTCATATATTTAATCACCTTTCTACGATATTAAGGAAATGGATGCGGAATTGGATTCAGTTCTTCTAACTTAAAAGGTTTATCTACTAAACCTAAATGATAAGAATGTTTTAAAATTCGTTCTCCGCCCAACATTCTACCTCTATAAAGAACGTCAATCGGTTTATATCCAGGAATAATTGATTTTACGACATAGGCACCAGCATCTTTTATATCAGGGCTGGTTAAATCAAAAGTTGCCACATGATATCCTTGTTTTGATAAATGACTGACAAGGTTAGTCCATAGAATGTCTGGAGAACGATCATCAAACGGTGCATAGTCTTTAACGTCCACTAATTTCTCACTCGCTGTTAAAAAATCAGCTTCTTTCACGATAGCTGTTCCCGCATAGAGTTTAATATGATCTTCAAAACTGTTAATATCTCGATGATAATCTACATCCACTAAGGCGTTCCCTAATCGTTGTTCTGTTTTTACCCAAGTTCTTGTATACATTCCCTCTATTGCAGCTTTCTCACATGCTCTTTCAATTGAATGAGCAGAGGCCGCGCCAATAGCAAATGGAGCTAAATCTGTATGAGGATTTCTTATCACTGCCAAAATAGTAGGAACACCAGAAAAAATGCTCATGTCTACTAAATGCAAATCAAGAGAAGTAGGTTTAATATATCTTTCATAGAAGTGTTTTAATCTAGGTGAGGTATTAATATCGATCTGCGGTAAACTTAACTTATTGTACCAAGTAAGCATAAATGCATCTCTTTCAATTGTTTCAAATAAACCTGAGATTGCCGCTTCTTGATATGTAATACCACAAGCTAGTCCATTACTAGTTGCATGACCAATATTGGGGTCTCCTGGCCACTCAGTATAGTTTGCAATATGAATTAATTGAGCAGGCGTCCAAACTTCTTCATTATTTTCAGCAATATGACCTTTTCTCCACCATAATTTTGTATCTTCATTCCATCTATCATGAGGAAAATTCGGGTCTTCATATTGAGTGACAGCATACATCTCCCACTTATCAAAGCCAATTACTGATTTGCCTTCATTGATTAAGTCCTTTTGAGTACCAAAACATACAACATCAGAGTTTAAAGGTAAATAAGCGGCACTATATCTTTCCACCGTTTCACCTATAGCTGCTAATCTGGCTGCAGCTGGATTAGCAGATCCTCCCCCATTATATGAATTAGACGGTACCCCAAATAAAATATTGCTGTCTGTACCATGCGCTCCATATGAATGACCCCATATATCATCAACGTCTCTGAGTTTTCTATACTCTCTACGGACTATCCCAACATACGGATCTGCCAATTGGTCGAGTATTTCCCATGACTCTTCTAACGTTGTCCATTTATTAGCCATAATTAATTATTCACCTCACCATGAAACCAAACTTGAGGAAAACCTGTATCTGCAGCTGGGGAACACTTCGGGCATCTAGGTACTCTATAGACACGATGATGATTAAATGAGACACCTTTATCATCTAAATTAATTGTTGTAAATCCACCTGGTATTGCACTTGGTGCGTAATCTTTTAGTGTGAGCCATTCTAAAATTAAATTACTTGCAATTCCGATTTGAACTAAATGAATCGGCATATGATAAACCGGTTTCTTTTCAGGATTTATAGGCTTTATTTTCATTAAGTCTGAACGCAATACTTCGTCAGAAAAGTTTGCTGACTTTCGAAGGTTATAGCAATGTAAACAAGCTGATTGATGTGGTATGAAAAATGGACCTACCCAAGATGTCTGTCCATCATATGGCACAATGCTCAACCAAGGTATGTGGTCTTCTAATGCTAGATCATTTATTTCTTCAAAAATCGGGTCTAAATGAGAGTTGCCAATAGCAACCCTGATATCCGGCTGCTTATTTAATTCTCCTTTAAGCACTACATGTAGCCCTGCCTCTTGCAAATGACGAATAAATTCAGCAGCAACTGGATTATGATCTCGCGTAATAACTTCAACAATTCCTGTTTTTAAACGATCTAGTATATCTTCAACCAATACTTGTCCACCGGCTCTTTCATAAGACAAAAGCGCCGTCAAATCAAAGTTCATATCCGTCTTAACACACATTCCGTTTGTAACTAAAAATTCGAGGACATGTTTTAATTGATCACTCTCTACTTCGAAATTCTCCTCTAGCTCTTTAATCGAAACCCCATTATCTTCCGTGAGATAATTAGAAATTTCTTGAATAAATTCAATAATTCCGTCACCTTCAATTTTGGTGACAGTTTGCGCTTTTAAACCAATCAAACTGTCTTCTAGTTTACCTAGCGTAATGTGTGGTGCTAATTTATACCTCGTCATTTCTTGGTCTTTGACAAACATATATTATTCCTCCTTTAAGAATAATTAATTTGTATTTTAGATAATTGGGCCCGAGTTGGGGGGTGACCAATTATTTGTTCAAGCGTGTTCGTAAATGGCTGTAAATGTTTTGAAGAAGAAGCTTCTTGAAATCCGACTAACCATTCTAATACGTCTAAAGGCATATTGTTCTGGGACAATATTGATATGACCTCTTCTTTACTTTTACAATATAATTCAATTTTCATATTTAAATCCTCTTCAAAAATATCCTTCAGCCTACTCATACTTACTAACTCTGGTCCTGTTAAATCATATGCCTTTCCAGCACGATTCCTAACATCTTTTTTAGGGATTAAACATGCCTTTACAACATCTTTTGTATTGATCCAATTAACTCCCTCGGGAGAAAATGCAGTTATTAATTTACCAGTAGCACCTGCCCATCCTCTATAAAGTTCTATATTGATATCAAGCGGTGAAGTCCTATAAAGTATGCTATTCTGATAGATTTTCAATAATTCACTTTCAAGAGAACCTAGTTCATCCTCAACAGTATGCCTTCTATTAGATAAAATAATCGTTTCCGTTTGAAAATCAGTATTATTTATAAAGTATTCTTTGTCATAACTAACAGCCCCGCCCAAATCGATTATTTGAGCAGGATAGTCTTCATACTCAACTTTCATCTTCTCTAAATAGGCTTTGATTGGTTCTCTAATACCGACATAATGAATACTCATAAAGAGCCCCCTCTTTCCCGATCACATTGGGATAAAATGGTTAAAATCTAATTGAATCAACTTATAATAGAAAAAGTAATCTTCTATTCGAGTTCTTCATAACATAGTAACCTCAACTTTTTTCATACATTTAATTAACTTAATATCTAAATACCCAAAATATTTGATCCAAAATAACGCCGCCCTTCAATCAAAAAAACAACATTAAGACCATATAAACCCTTTAAATACATAAAATTTTAAATATAGTATTATTTTCCATAGTCATATTAAACCACACTTTTTCAGGGTTATCAACGAACTTTTCAGAAAATATAAAACTTTCACACTTAATCATTGACAAATAAAGACTTATGAACCATCATATGTAATATATCAACTACATATCTATGTTGATAAATTTTAAATAAGGAGGTCTAAAGATGACTAAAATTACAATCCCAACTGCTTTGGCCGCTAAGGTACATGGGGAAGGTCAACATTTATTCGAACCAATGGCTGCGCGCTGCACTTGCACAACAATCATCTCAAGTTCTTCAACTTTCTAATCAACTTTAGTTTTTCGACATATCATTGAAAAGATCGCTCCCCCACCTAGCAAAGAAGACTTAGCTGGGTGGGTGGGCATCTTTTATTTGAAAATAGAAGTTCTCCACATTTATTTTGCTTAACGAAAACCTTGCATTAAACTTTCATATCATGTTAATGGGGCAGCAAGAGATAGTGAATAAAACAAAAATAAAAGGCTATTGAGATTTTTCTCAATAGCCCCTGCTGTATTAAATATCGATTACTTCCACACCCCTTAAATCTGCCCCTTCTCCTTCTAAAATATGATAAGTCATTTTATCCATTGTCACTCCAATAAAGTTTAATTTTTTAATCGTACATGATTTAAAATTAACATTGATTAATTTAGAATTCTCAAAAGAAATGTTTTTAAAATAACAATTTTCAAATAAAACATTGATTAAAGATGATTCATCAATACTAATGTTGGGTAAATGACAGCCATATAAGGATGAATTCGTTATCTCACAATGTTCAAAATGAGATTGAGTCAAATCACTCTTTTCAAAGGTAGTTGAGGAAATTTTAGAATGGCTAATATTAACTTTTCTCAGATAACACCCATTAAAATCTGAATGACTCATTACTTTTTGTACAATCGATAGTCCCTTAAAATCGCACAACTTATATTTAACATTTATAAATGTTAACCATTCTAAATCAGCATTAACAAATATTTTTTTCACGTGCTCTACGCGGTTATGATCATCAATTACTAATGTATGGTTATCAATGCTTATTTCGCCTGATTTCAGCTTTTCAATAAGCATATCCTGAACCTCTGCATCTTTTAATCCATCATTTTCGAGTTTTAATTTAACATTTCCAAGCAGCTCTAATAATTCTTTTTTCTTTTCTTCATATGTTTTGTCTTTTTTATATGGGCGAAAACAACTTTCAACATACAGTTCTAACTCTTCACTTAACATTGCCTCACTCCTTTTTCTACAGACAGCATACATGCATTGATTTGGCGGTGCATAACATTTAGCTGAAATTTTTAGTGACTAGCCTCTGGCTCTCTTTATATATTTTTTATAGCCAACCAACGAAAGAATAAACCCTAACAGTGTATAGCCTATAAGGACTGCTGTTACTAAGATCAAATTCTCTCCTCCTGGTAGTGTTGATACTGATTGCACTAAGCCTTGATGTGCCCAATACTGCGGGAAGAGCATACCAATTATTTTGAGATAACTAGGTAATTGATCAAATGGAGTCCATAAACCACAAGCAACCGCTGTCCCTAAAGCAATCATGTTTGTCATCACTAAGCCTGTATTCTCAGTTTTAGCAAATGCAGCGATGGCAACTCCCCATGAAGTCACTTGCATTGATAATAGGACAACTACTAAGAAATACGAGCTGTATTGTGTTATTTCAATACCATATAAATAAACCCCTAAAATGGTTAACAGCAAAACTTGAAATAAGATAATAATAAAAAACGGAACGCACTTTCCAAGAAAAAAATGATGCGGCTGTAAAGGAGTACTTGCCAGCCTTGCCACAATTCCTTTCTCACGATCTTTTACAAAACTAATGACAATTGAAATAATGACAAATGTGGAGAAAAACACGCTCATCCCTGTCACTGATTGAGAAGCAACCAATGTTTTTTGTACTTGAGAACTACCTGATGTAAATAATTCTATTAAAAGAATAATTGAAGCAACTGGTAATAAAATGGTCCAGAACAACAATGATCGATCTTTCACCTGTTTTATAGATTCGATGCGGACTAGTGGCCACATAAAAATCACTCCCGTTATATTCATTTGATTCCCTTCTATACAACTCTTAAATAATCACATTTTTTATTTATTTTACCATTTGCGGATGTGGCGAATTAGAATTAGTCAAATAATGTTGACTAATTACTTATGATTTTAAATCTACGGTACACACAAATTAATTCTGTTCGTTAGATTTATGTTCTTTCTACATCAGTCACTCTTTTAAGTTATTTTCATTGAAATACGAGAGTGGTTTTCATTCATAAAGGGCATTTTTATTGTAATTGATCACGTAAATCTGTTCCTGTTAATTGAAAAAAGACATCTTCAAGTCTCGGTCTGTACAAAGATAATTGTTGGGGAACCAATGATTCCTTCTTACTCAGTTTAGCCAAATCTTCTAAAGTATCTAATGGTTTTGTAGTTTTAACTAACACTCCACCTTGATAAGTTACAAAATCATACCCGAGATTAGTTAATGTTTTATTAGGAATCTTAGATTCAAAAAAGACTGATGTTTCTGCGTAACGATTCAAAAGCTCATCTATTTTGCCTTCTTCAACAATGTTCCCTTTATCAATGAAAGCCACATAATCACATAAACTCTCTATTTCCTCCATATAATGACTAACATAGATAATAGTTCTTCCCTCTTCCTTCAATTTGTTAATGATGTCGAAAATATAACGTCTTGATTGAGGATCTACCCCCACTGTCGGTTCATCTAAAAGAATTAACTTAGGAGCATGCATTAAAGCGCAGCCAATATTCAAACGGCGTTTCATTCCTCCTGAAAAGCTTTCAACGATATCATTTGCTCTTTCCCACAATCCTACATCTTTTAGTGTTTTTTCTACTCTTTCATCTAATGTTTTCCCTTTTAAACCATAAATTTGTCCAAAAAACTCCATATTTACTTTCGCTGTTAATTTTTCCTCTAAGCTGATGTCTTGCGGTATGTAGCCGAGCGCACTTTTAGATTCACCAACATGCTCAACTTTGCCTTCATATGATTTAATGATGTGAGATATAATTTTCATCAAGGTTGATTTACCAGACCCATTTGGACCTATTAATCCATAACAAACTCCTTCTGGAATCGTTAATGTAACACTTCTTAACGCTTGGGAAGTTCCATATTTTTTACTGACGTTTTCTATTTGCAACATTCGGCACCCTTTCCTTTCATCTCATTTATTTTTTAAAATGGCTTCAATAACACTCAAATATTCTTTGTAGGCTTGCTCTCCCAAATCTGTTATACTAACGATTGTTTTTGGTTTTTTATCCACAAAGGTCTTTGTAATTAGCACATAGCCTGCTTCCTCTAATTTTTTTAAATGCGAGCCCAAATTACCATCTGTTACAGATAAAGAACCTTTTAAGAAGCTAAAATCACATTTTTCATAAATCATTAATAAACTCATAATCCCTAACCGAACTTTTGGATGGATTAAATCATTTAAACTATTGACATTACTCATTTCCTTGTCCTTTTCTTTTTAAAATCACACCAGTTAATAACAAACTTCCTCCACCTATAAAAGCGAAGATAATGTTCATTAAACTAGGAAATAATAAAAATGTAGTTACACCTAAAACACTTAGCCAGAACCCCATAATAAAGATCTCTTTAGCCAGAACAATACCTAAGAGTAAATACATGATGGAAACCAATAAAACAACATAGAAGGGTAAATTATTTAATGTATATGGTAATAAACCAACACATATTAAAAAAATAAAGATACCTAAAATGATTCCAATACCAAGCCATGTGTATTGCAATTGAGTTCTTAAAAACAAGGGCATCGGTATCATTTTCTTTTGTTTAAAATAAGTAGTTAAAGTGATAACCCAGCCAGCAATGCCTAAAATAAGCCAAAAGACAGCTACAGTTATAGAATGAGCAAAAAGTAAAGGTATTGAATATCCCATTATCCAAATAAGGCCCCAAATGATAAAATAAATACTGGTTTGTTTACAATACTCTGTTTTATAGTTTGTAATCGTCTTGATATGAGATAAATTCTCTAATATTTCTGAATTATTAAATTTTTCATTAGACATAAATAAACTCCTCTTCCACAAAGAACTCTGTACTACAGAGTATAGAATTAAATTTCCATTTAGTCAAGTTATTGGAAATACCTTTTTATGAATTAAAATAAATATAACCACCCCCTTCCTTTCAACGAAATCTCATAAATACCATCTGCTTCTTGATCGTTTCTGGAACCTTGTTCATGGTTGGTCTCATAACCGCTTCATATTTCAAGAAATTTAAATATAGAAAAAGTGATAAATATTCTGTCTGAAAAGTAAGAATTACTAATTGGAGTGAGCTATATAAACAGTTCCTTATTCAGCAGGCATTCGTCATCGGTTCTTTACATTCATTCTTTTCGCATGTTCACTGATAAGTGCTGCCTCCCTGCTCCCTTTTATGATACGGAAACCGTCATAATCCGGATAGAGCGAATCATCGTCCTGAATGCTTGTTAAAATCCAAAATTGACTGCCAGCCCCTCCGAGCCGCTCAACTGCTGACAGCCAGCTTTGGTATACGTCAGGACGAGCTGATTGATTTTGATAGCCAAACTCTTCTAGCACAACTGGCTTTCCGATTGAATTCCCGCGGGTGATATGGTCTTCGATCCATTTCACTCCCCAGGCAGCAGACTTATTCCAGTGATCTGGGTACAGATGATAGGTTCCATAATCGATATTAGGAAGAGATGTTAAACGGTCCCAATCGACGCCTTCTCCTCCACCGTAAAACCAATCTTCATGTCCTGGTATGCGAAAGAATCCTTCATCTCCTACTGCAACAAGATGGTGACGATCCAGCGATTTGATCCATGTACTCATTTCATCTGCCCATTTGACTAGTACATTTCCCGTGGGATCTGACTGCATCCGCGGCTCGTTGGCTAATTCCCAAGTCATAATAGCTGGATCGTCTTTATATTGAACACCTGTATACGTATTGGTTCTTTCTAATACATAACGCACATAATTTTTGTATGCTTTTTGAATACGAGGATCTGTATAAAAAGCATCATGCGATTCTGCCCCGAACCACTTCACGTATTGATTCATCCCGCCAAAGTCATCCCAATTGTTCACTAGTGGGATCACAAGCTTTATTCCTTCCTGTCCTGCTTTATAAATCGCATAATCTAGTTTTTGAAAACCAGATTCTTCATAGACGCCTGGACTAGATTGTAAGACTGAGTTCTCTTGAGGGGCCCCGTCGTGAAAGCCCCAAATTCGTATGACCTTTAAATTCATTGCTTTCATATCATCGAACACAGCATCTACCATTTTTTTAGATTTATAATGGAAATAGTAATTATTTGTGCCGGCGAAGTAAAATGGTTGATTGTTCAGCGTAAATTGTGTACCAGACGTCTGCACATAAGCGGCGGCCTTCATCGTAAGCGAAAACCAGCCAGACCATATAGCGGCTACAAGTATGAAGCAAGACACTCTTTGAGCCAACTTTTTCATTTACATTCTCCTCACAATCTATCTCTATCCTTCTTGAGGCAGGATCACATCTAGTTGATACGGTGTTTGTTCATTTGAATCAAGTGCAATCGTCTGCTGTTTCAACATTTTACTTTCTTTACCGATTCGAATCTCATATGTTCCGTGAAATGCTGGACATTTCACATGGCCATTAGCATCTGTTTTTTCAACTCTTTGGGTCGTCCACTCATTTAGAAGCTTTTCATAACGTCGGCCTGCTTCATTTAAAGACCAATCATAATTCACGATGGCTGCATGTTCACCTCTCCAATGGGCACCTGCCCAAAATCCCCACATCAGCACTCCTTTTACGGCTGGATGACTAAATGCGACACGATATAAAGCCTCCAGGTTATCCGCTCTTCTATTAGGGTCAGGGTGAACAGAATCGTACTCTGTGACCCATATTGGAAGACCAAGCTCAGCCAGCACATCGAGCCTCTCTTTGACAATGACTGGATCGACCCGTTCTTCAAAATGGCCTTGAACCCCAATCGCCTCAATAGGTGCACCTAACTGACGCAGTTCATTGATATGCGCTTTATAGGCATGGTGTTCTCCATAAGAGATCACATTATAATCATTCACAAACAATAGTGCTTGAGGGTCAATTTTTTTCGTTTCTTCATACATCCACTTCCAAATAGTTTTCCCAAAGCGATCTTTAAAAAATGAACCATGCATCATTTCATTGTTTACATCCCAATGACGGAACCTTCCCTTAAAGTGATTGCCCGCATGCTCAAGCCGGTTTTTCATGGCTTCATATACTTCGTGATTCGGCAGTGACCTTAGCCAGCTTGGATTCGCATCCTCTACCTCCCAAAATAAAGCGTGCCCCCTCACTGGAAGCTGATGTCGATCTGCAAAATTCAGCATCGCATCTGCTTTTTCGTAGGTGATTTTCCCTCTTTCTGGCTCATTCGCATACCATTTTGCTTCATTTTCAAAAACAGCCCAATTAAAATGCTTTACGAAAAAATCAGCATATTGTTGATTAAATAACACTTGATCATTCATCGCTGAACCAAAGGCGAATTCATGTCTGATTTGCTTTATTTCAACCTCTATACCTGCTATTGGCTTTTTTTCGCCGTTTGTCACGTTGATCACAAGATCTCTTTGTCTATGCTCTGAGATTCGATCATCCGCCTCTTTTTTCCACATCAGATTTTCCTGCCCATTTTCGCCTCTATTGAATGAATGATGAAGAAAGCTTCTTTCTTTGACCATGTGAAATCACCCTTATCTTCATTGGATTGATATTACTAATCAAACTGCCGGCTAGAAGCCGGCAGCTTGATTTTAACCTCTTAGTTGATCAGACGATGGTATTCAGCATAGGCAGTGGCCATATCCACTTGAGACCAGAAGCGGTGATAAGTGAAAACTGGTGCGCCATTCTCCCATTTGCCTGTAGCTTCATTAAATGAAGACTGATATTTACTTTCGAGTGAAGACCATGCTGGATCTTGTTTAATCTTCGGACGAAGATCAGCAAAACTCGTATAGACCCCATTCCCTCCTCGCTGCGGGTCAGAAGGAATGGTGCTGGCTCCAGGAATCTGATTTCCTTGACCAAATGTCCCATTCCATCCATTTGGGAAATACACTTCTTTTCTAAAGAAACGGTCATAGTCTTCTCTATCTTCCTCTGTCACTATGCCGACGCCATCATTGTAATTCCATGCAACCTCTAGGAGCTGCGCGGCTGCATCTTTCGCTCTTGCACCAAGCGCTGTATAATCACCTGTTTCCTGCTTTGTGGCTGCAGCAAAGAATATCAAAGCTTTGGCTAGACTTCCTAATACGCCCGTATCCTGAGTCGGATCTTTAGTTACAGCTGTTAAATTTGGATTTCCTGTTGCAGACTGGAACCCATTCCAAGTATCAGGCTGTCCGCTCCAAGCAATATTTCCAGGAAGCCAAAACTCTCCAGGCGCACTTGTTGTAGCAACCGAAACTTTCGTTCCCCCTAGAATTCTCTGTCCTTGCTCATCTAAGAAATAACCCTCTTCATCCGACACAGGACGGCTGCCGATAAAAATGTAATCTAAGGCATAGCTGACCCATTTTGTTATGACAGATTTGGCCATTTGGACATTTTCAGATGTTTTGTCGCCATCTTTTACAAAAATATAATAAAGCTCTGCTACGCGCTCCATTGGCCACGCCTGCATTCCAAACCAGTTATTTGAAGGCGGGTCAAGGTAAACAGGTGCATCTTCATATGCCATATCATAAAAAGTACTTCTTCCTGCTGGATAAGCGCTATAGTCCCCATTCCAGCTATTGGTTGCGCCTCCTGCTATGGCTCCTTCTTTCGATTGAAGCCATACGTAAAATTCAAGCTGTCTCTTTAAGGTTTTTTCCCAATCGCTTGCCCCTGTTGCTGAAGATGGCTTTAAGCCTCCTTTATCTGAGGATAAAGCATAAGCAGCGACAGGATTTTGATATCCCTGATGACAATGGCTCGCTCCGATACGCCATGACCAGTTTGCATACTCCCCAAGTCCTCCGCCCCAAGAGGTATACCACGCCATTAAGTAATGACAGGCGCCCTTTCCGTTTCCAGGATACGGATTCCCCTGCTTCCCGCTTCCAATCGTTTGAAAATATTTATCGTACATGCCGTAACGGAGGAAATCCCCCATTTTTTTCGCTTTATCAAGATAAGTTGACTGATTATAGCCGAGCTCCTTTGCCCAATACATCGCTTGTATCGCACGCGCATCAGCATCCGTTGCATTCGTATAGCGCCACTGGGCAGCTGGAGCTTGATTTTCTTTTGTGAACAAGCTCATAAAGCCTTCATTCGGCTTACCAAAAGATTTATCGTCCTGTGATGGATGAGGGATGGACTCCCATACAGATTCTTGCGGACCACGCTGGAATGTGTTCACATAGGCGGCTGTATGTGATGGGTTGAGCAAGTTGCCATAGCCATACCAGTTATCTACGTCAAGGAGCCAGTGCATTAAATACGTTTCATTCGTCCCATAGGTTGATTTCAATTCACTATCAATTGGATCTTGACCAGCAGGACGAGCACCGGTCAGCTGGCTTGGGTATTGATCCGGAAATGGTTTCTCTGCTGCGTATGTGGCTGGGCTGGACGGATTATAAGCGTTCATATGCGGCTGCTCATCATGTCCATCTTCATTGACTGGGATGATGTACTTCTCCATATTGTCCCAAGCTGCCTCTAATTTGCTCCAGTCCCCTGTGTAATGTCCGTACAGCACCTCAAGCCACAGCCAATAGCTATACGCTTCTGAAGTTGTCATATGTCCGTAATCAGGTGCTTCACAAATGAGCGTCTCGATTGAATGATACGGAATTCCTTCTGGTGAAAAATATCCATTCGCATCGCTTTTGATTTGATGATAAAGCGTTAAAAACCGTTCTTTGTTTGACAAGTCCTTCACCCTTTCAATAAAATCATTGTTTTTTTATTTGTCTGGAAGTGTGCCAAATACTAAAACACCATCGTCAAAGACAGGAAGCTTCGTTGTTTTTTGCATATTGGATGTTAATCCTTGATAGGAATAATCATTTGAGGCATCCCATATATTCAATCCATTTGGAGCAGATAATCGAAATTGTATTTCCTTCTTATGCTCAGATTCTCCCCTAGGAGAAATAGCTACGCCCGTAAAATCGATTTCTGCAAAATAGACGCGGCTTGATGCGTCATATACTTTTAAAGGTGATAAGGAAGCGCCTTCATTGTAGGCTGCTGTCACTTGAATATCCTTTTCAGTGAATCCCTTTGAAAAGACCTCACTCAGATTGACGTAATATCTAAAGGACAGTGTTTGACTGCTTCTTGCCGGCCAGCCTGACCGGTTGTATAGCACTGCTTTCACTTGAGTAGATGTTGTATCGTTATGCATCACAGCTGCCTCTACAAAAAACTCATCCTCCACCTGTTCTTTAGGCGGGAAATTTGGCAGCTTTGATTGCCCTTGACCAAACAGCTGCACCATTTTGGCGATATTTCCAGTAAAGGCGGCATTATAATCAGTCGCCACTTCGTTTGACACATAATCCGAGATATCATCGTCATATTGATCCTGTGCATTAGGACCCCCAACAAGTGCTCCATAAAGTGTGTGCCGATGAACTGGAGGATTTGTCAGCTGGTTCGACCATGAGCCATGTGCAGTACGGTGGTGCGGGTGCTTCGGCGGATTCTGGCCAAAACCAACGACATAGCTTCTATTCAGCGGATTATCACCCAGCATATAGTGAGTTTGCTTGATCGCAAACGATTGGTATCGATTTTTCTTTTCTTGATCAGATACCCAATCAGCATAGACAAAGGCTAAAAATGCTGCATTGGCGGCATAACGAAGTGAACCCCATTGATCAAGCCATGCCAAACCGCCAGGCGTATAAGTGATTCTTTCTACTTTTCCATTTTGAACAAGACCTGTAGTCCAGTAATCAAGATTGCGCTCTGTCGATTCTATAAATCTGTTTTCTTTCGTGATTCTTGCTAGTAAGATTTGTGAGGCAAAAAAAGTATTGTCCCATGACATGGTAAACGTATAATCCCAATCCTTCGGCCATTCCTCTACCGCTTTTAATGCTTTGTTTAAATAGGTTTCTTCATTTGTCGCCAAGTACAGCCAGATCCCGCCCCAAATAAGTTCGTCAACATAGCCGCTCCAGGAGTTGTAAAATGGCTGCGCATTGGTGACACAATCTGTATATTTGCCGCGATACCTGTCAGCAAATGCATATAGCTGTTTGGCATGTGTTAAAAGCTTTGCTGCATAGGACGCATCTGTTTCTTTAAAAATGATAGAACCTGCTGCTAAAGCCGCCGCAGTTTGTGCAGCTACTTCTGTGCCAGGACAATGTTCATCAATTTTAAAAGCTGGCCGGTTCATCGGCATCACTTCTGCTGGACCCCACCAAGCATGATCGGCGTTTCCATCACCTACTTGCGCCCAAAATTCATTCGGTCCTGTATGTGCTTTCAAAAAATAATCCGTTGCCCACTTGATTTGATCTAAGATCTCATCAAGCAATTCTGCTTCTTCATAAGCTTCCCGGTATTCATATACTGTCCATGCAAGCACGGCTGCTGAATAAGCCATCGGAAGTCCAAATTTCACATGATCTCCTGCATCATACCAGCCGCCAGTTAAGTCATGCCCAACATCCTTCCCGTCCTCTAGTCCAGAATCTCCCCGCCAGTTAAGACGATTACTTTCCGGAAGCCGGCCTGACCGCTGCGCTTCATAAAACAGCATGGATTTTTGGAGAACCTCTACATAGTTGTAAGATGCCATTTCTCTATTGCTCACCCCTTCTTTTTAGTGAAACATTGATCAATAGACGCGACCGCCTCCTTTCTATCCTTCATTTCGTGATCTGTACAGTTTTGAAAAGAATCAAATATGTTTCAAAAATAAGCATAGTAAACAGCAATCAGCTTTACGCTCATCGAAGGTTTTCTCTTGATTCTCCTTCTGACTGTACCCAGAATGATCATATGTCGCTTGAGAACATTTCAGACGGCGAAATTCTCTTTTGAGCTCTATTTGGGTAGAAAGAATGACATACAATCTCTTCTCTTAAAACATCACGCTAAATCAAGATATATGAATGAATAAGAAAATAATTCCAATTGATGAGAAATCTTTATTAGTTAACATAATAAAATTATTGTATATAGAGAAAAGAACGCCCTTTTAGGGCGCTCTTATTTATACATTAAAATAAAGAAAGCTGGTTTTGATCAGGAAGTGCTTCTAAACAGCCTTGACGATCTAAATATTCAAGGATGGTCTTCGACACTTTTCCGCGTTTTTGTAAATCTTCTTTTGAGAGGAATTCCCCATCTTGCCGCGCGCGGACAATATTTAACGCAACGTTTGTACCAAGTCCAGGGATTGAGTTGAATGGCGGTATTAAACCGTCTCCATCAATGATAAACTCCGTTGCACTTGAGCGGTAGAGGTCAACTTTTTTGAAGTGGTAGCCTCTTTCACACATTTCAAGTGCAAGCTCTAGTACAGTTAATAGGTTCTTTTCTTTCGGTGATGCATCTAGACCTTTAGAATTAATGTCATCCATAACAGCTCGTATCGCATTCGATCCTTTTGTCATCGTTTCAATATCAAAGTCATCCGCACGAACGGTAAAGTAAGCTGCATAGTACAGGAGTGCATGATGCACCTTGAAATAAGCAATCCGAACAGCCATTAACACATAAGCAGCCGCGTGGGCTTTAGGGAACATGTATTTGATTTTTTTACAAGAATCAATATACCAGTTTGGTACATTATTATTCTTCATTTCTTCTTCCCATTCAGGAGGAAGTCCTTTTCCTTTACGAACAGATTCCATGATTTTAAAGGCAAGTGACGGCTCTAAGCCTTGATAGATGAGATAGACCATAATATCATCACGGCACCCAATTACTTCACTTAGTTCACACGTTTTATTGTGAATGAGCTCTTGCGCATTTCCGAGCCAAACATCCGTACCGTGTGATAGTCCAGAAATCTGAACAAGCTCTGAGAAGGTCGTTGGTTTTGTATCCTCTAGCATTTGCCGAACAAATCTTGTCCCAAATTCTGGGATACCGAGTGTACCTGTTTTACAGCCAATTTGCTCTTCTGTTACACCTAGTGGCTCTGTCCCTTGGAAAATCTTCATGACTTCAGGGTCATCTGTTGGAATCGTTTTTGGATCGATTCCGCTTAAATCTTGAAGCATACGAATGACCGTTGGATCATCGTGCCCAAGAATATCCAGCTTGAGCAAGTTATCGTGGATCGAATGGAAATCAAAATGTGTCGTCTTCCAATCGGAACCTGTCGCATCTGCTGGGTATTGAATAGGTGAGAAATCGTAAATGTCCATATAATCAGGCACAACGATAATCCCGCCTGGATGCTGGCCTGTTGTTCGTTTTACCCCTGTACAGCCTTGTACAAGCCGGTCGATTTCAGCGCCTCTCATATGAAGGTTATGATCTCCTGCATAGCCTTTTACGTAACCATATGCTGTTTTTTCTGCAACGGTACCAATCGTACCTGCTCTGTATACATAATCTTCACCGAACAGCTCTTTCGTATAGTTATGTGCGATCGGCTGATATTCGCCTGAGAAGTTTAAGTCAATATCAGGTACTTTGTCTCCTTTAAAACCTAAGAACGTTTCAAACGGAATATCATGTCCATCTTTTTTATACGGCGTTCCACATTCTGGACAGTCCTTATCAGGAAGGTCAAAGCCTGAACCAACAGATCCGTCATTAAAGAACTCAGAGTGCTTACAGCTTGGGCATACATAATGAGGTGCAAGTGGATTTACTTCAGTAATCTCTGTTAATGTCGCAACAAGAGATGAGCCGACAGATCCCCTTGAACCAACAAGATATCCATCATCAAGTGATTTTTTTACGAGCTTATGAGAGATTAAGTAAATAACGGCGAAACCATGACCGATAATACTTTTTAATTCTTTCTCAATGCGGTCTTCTACGATTTTCGGCAAATCATCTCCGTAGATGCTGCGCGCCATTTGATAGCTCATTTCCCGTATTTCTTCATCTGCACCTTCAATTTTTGGTGTGTAAAGATCATCTTTGATAGGTTTAATGCTTTCGACCATCTCAGATACCTTTTGCGTATTTGTTACGACGATCTCTTTCGCTTTTTCGTCTCCTAGGAAGGAGAAGGCTTCGAGCATTTCATCTGTCGTTCTAAAATGAACTTTTGGCAGTTCATGGCGGTTCAGCGGATTCGCTCCACCCTGTGATGAAATTAAGATTTTACGATAAATTTTGTCCTCTGGATGCAGGTAATGTACATTTCCAGTCGCCACAACTGGTTTATTCAGCTTTTCGCCAAGCTTGACAATGTTTGTGATGATTTCTTTTAACGCACGCTCATCTCGAACTAGCTCAAGCTGCAGCAGGTGCTGATACACTTCTGGCGGATGTACTTCTAAATAGTCATAAAATGCTGCAATGTCTTCCACCTCATCAGGTGACTTTTGCATCATTCCTTCAAATACCTCACCCTTATCACAAGCAGACCCAACAATTAAACCTTCTCGATATTTCTCAAGCTGAGAGCGCGGAATACGCGGGACCCGGTAGAAATAATGAATATGAGAAAGTGAAACAAGCTTAAATAAATTCTTAAGGCCAGTCTCATTTTGAGCGATCAAAGTCGCGTGGTAAGGACGTGAGCGCTGGTAAGCATTCGACTGCCCCATGTTTTCATTCAATTGATCGTGATAGACAATCTCTTTTTCAGCCGCATCTTTTAGCATCTTCAGCATGAGATAGCCTGTCGCCTCTGCATCATAAATCGCCCGGTGATGCTGCGTCAGTTCAATATCGAACTTTTTACAAAGAGTGTTCAGCCGGTGATTTTTAAATTCTGGGTAAAGGAACCGGCCAAGTTCAAGTGTATCAATGACAGGGTTTGACGCTTTATCTGTTTTTAGCAGGCGTTTATACGCTGCATTTAAAAAGCCCATATCAAAGCTCGCATTGTGCGCAACAAGGATATCTTGTCCAATCCATTCTTTGAAATCCCGCACGACGTCGACGACATCTGGTGCATCTCTCACCATATCATCGGTGATACCTGTTAATTCGATGGTGGTCGCTGATAACGGGTGATGGGGATTAGCAAATGCCTCAAAGCGGTCAATGATTTCCCCGCCTTTTATTTTCACTGCTGCCAGCTCAATGATCGTGTCATAAACGGCTGAAAGTCCAGTTGTCTCTACGTCGAATACGACATACGTCGCATCCTCTAACAAGCGGTGCTCTGGGTTATATGCAATCGGTACCCCGTCGTCTACTAAGTTGATTTCCACACCGTACATCATTTTGATGCCATGCTTTTTACTTGCTGCATACGCATCTGGGAAGGATTGTACAACGGCATGATCTGTCAGGGCAATTGCTTCATGTCCCCATTTTTTTGCTTGTTCAACAAGTCTGCCAATGCCAGTGACAGCATCCATTTGGCTCATAGGAGAATGTAAATGAAGCTCCACACGCTTTTCACCCTCAGGTGCTGTATCTTCTTTCAGCTGCGGTTTCATTTCATTGACATCATTGGCGATCATGACAAGATCTCTGACAAACGTATCATTTTGAATGCTTCCTCTTGCTTTCACCCACATGCCTTTTTTCAATGATTTCATCAGCTGAGCATCTTCTTTTTCTCTTGCAAACATTTTGATCAAAATACTGTTTGTATAATCTGTGATCTTAAAGATACAAAGCGTTCTCCCGCTTTTCAGCTCACGCGTTTCTGCATCGAATACGTAGCCTTGAACGGTAATTCTTCTTTCCTCGTCCATGATACTATCAAGCGTACGAATTTCTTCATTGTCTTTGATTTGATAGCCAATCATCAGAGGGCCTGACGGAGCTTCATTCTGCTCCTCACTTTCTTTCTTCTCCATCTCAGTGAGGGCTTGCATGGCTCTTTCTTGATCTTCAGCAAGCTTTTGTTCTCTGAACTTCTGAATCTCTTGATCTGATACAAAAATTTCTGTATCGAATTGCAGCTCTGGAAAGCCCACTTGTTTAAATGCGGCCTGAAGCATCGGGCTGTACTTCTTCTTAATAGCGAGTGCCTCTGTTTCGCTTTTTGTTTTAATGATGATTTTATGTCCAGACAGCGATGGTTTTTGCTGCTGAAGCAAGCTGATGATTGGGGGAGAAATTCCTTGAAGTTCTTCCACACAATGTGACCAGTACGATTGCACGAGTTCTTCAGATATGTGCGGATCACTCACTTCAATCGTACAAGTGATTTGTGCAATATGTGAAAATGCATTTGTCAGCCTGCTGAGAAACATGGCGTATACTTTGTAAGGCAAAAGCGCTTTAAATTTAAAAAGGAAATGCCATGTTTTCGTCGCCTTATGCACCGTCAATTTGACGATTTCTCCTTCTTCAAAGTAACGACTGAGGTCATCATCTGTCATTTGAATCTGATTGAGTAATATATGAAATTGCCGCCGTGTGATCGGTAATTGTTCATCCAAGACAGGACCCTCCTTTTGTCAATCAGAAAGGTACCTCTTTTCTACAGGAGGTACCTTCATTTTTTTGTTCGCTTTATGCTTGGCGTATAAATGAAATCAGATCATCAACAGATACTTCATGTGATTCACCTGATTTTCTAAACTTCACTTCTACTATACCTTCTTCTGAACGTTTTCCGCAGCTAATACGAATTGGCAGTCCAATTAAATCACTGTCTGCAAATTTTACTCCTGCACGCTCCTGGCGGTCATCGAAAAGTACGTCAAAGCCTTCATCTTCTAAGCGCTCGTACAACGTTTCAGCCAGTTCTTTCTGCGCATCGTTTTTCATATTTAATGCAAGGAGGTGAAGGTCATATGGTGCCACTGTTTCCGGCCAAATGATTCCTTTCTCATCGTGATGCTGTTCAACAATCGCTGACAGCGTTCTAGAGATGCCGATGCCATAGCAGCCCATAATCATTGGCTGCGCACGACCATTCTCATCGAGGTACGTTGCATCCATCGACTCAGAATAACGAGTGCCCAGTTTAAAGACTTGTCCTACTTCAATCCCTTTTGCAAATTGGATTGTGCCTTCCCCATCTGGAGAAACATCTCCTTCTTGAATCAAGCGAAGATCTGTGAATTCTTTTACTGACACGTCACGTGCAGGATTGACATTGACATAATGATAATCCGCTTCGTTTGCACCAGCGACAGCATTTGTCATTCCCTTCACAGCAAGGTCAGCATAAATATCGACTTCTGCTTCCAGTTTAACAGGTCCAACAAATCCAGGCTCAGTTCCAATAACTTTCAGCACTTCTTCGCGTGAAGCAAGCTCGACAAGCTGTGCTCCTACCAAGTTTTTCACTTTCACATCATTTACTTCATGATCGCCTCTAGTTAGGATCAGAACATACGCATCATCTGCTTTAAACAAAACAGATTTAATGCAAGCAGAAGGTTCAACTTCTAAAAAGCCAGCCACATCTTGAATGGTTTTCATTTGCGGCGTATGGACTTTTTCAAGCTCTTTGAAGTCCGCAGGATTTGCTTCTTTTCCGTGATATACAGCCTCAGCCATTTCGATATTAGCGGCATATGAGGACGTATCAGAATAAGCGATGGTATCCTCTCCGACTTCTGAGAGCGCCATGAACTCATGCGTATCTTTTCCACCCATTGCCCCTGAATCTGCAATGACTGGTCTAAAATTGAGACCCACTTTTGAGAACACATTAGAGTAAGCCGTAAACATTTTGTTGTATGTCTCATCAAGGCTTTCTGGTGAAGAATGGAATGAGTATGCATCCTTCATGATAAATTCACGTCCGCGCAGCAGTCCAAAGCGTGGTCTCTGTTCATCACGGAATTTTGATTGAATTTGATATAGTGTTAAAGGTAGCTTCTTATACGATTTCACTTCGCTGCGTACTAATGATGTGATCACTTCTTCGTGGGTTGGGCCAAGCGCAAATTCGCGTCCGTGGCGATCCTTCATACGCATCAGTTCTGGACCGTATGTATACCATCTTCCTGACTCTTGCCACATTTCTGCCTGCTGCAGCACTGGCATTAGCAGCTCAGCCGCGCCTGCCTTTTCCATTTCCTTGCGGACGATCGATTGAATATGCTGAATGACTTTATGCGCAAGCGGCAGATAATGATAGATTCCACTTGTATTTTGTCTAATAAACCCAGCTCTTACTAAGAGTTGATGACTTTTTGCCTCAGCATCTGCCGGCACCTCTCGAAGAGTTGGAATAAAAGTCAGGGATTGTCTCATGTCGTTACACCTCATTTATGAAATAGGACTTCTCACAAAAACTCTTGTTTCCCGGAATGAGAAACAAGAGAGAATGGTTTTTATAAAAATAACCGCTGAATGTCATTCCACGTTACCACTAACATTAACAGCATGAGGAAAGCAACACCGATAAAGACAACAAGTGCTTCCTTCTCACGATTAATTGGTTTACCGCGAATGGCTTCAACAAATAAGAATAGTAAACGTCCTCCGTCTAATGCAGGAATCGGTAACAAATTCACGATGCCTAGGTTGATACTGAGGAACGCCGCAAACTGCATTAATGTTAACACACCTTGTTTGGCTACTTCTCCTGTCATGTCATAAATTCCAACAGGACCTGCTAACATGTCTAGTGAAAATTGTCCTGTGACAATTTTTTGCAAGTTCGTTAAGATCAGACCTGCCGTTGAAACGACAGTTGTTCCAGAGGATGAAATAACTTTCAAAAATCCATTTTCCGTTGGCGGATATGATCCGAAACGGCCAATGCTTTTCCCATCTGCTTTCACAGCTTCTGGTACAACCTGCACAGTGCTTTCCTTGCCGTCTCGGTCAATGACGACATTCATTTTTTTCTCAGGGTTCTTTTGAACTGTTTGAACGACGTCTGTCCAAGAATTCATTTTCTCGCCGTTAATGGACACGATGTGATCTCCCTGCATGAGTCCAGCCTCAGCCGCCCGGCCGTCTTTCGTCAGCTTACCGAGTACAGGATCATCAACGGTTACCCCTTGAATAAAACCTAAAGCAACCAAAATCACATACGCTAGAATAAAGTTCATAATCGGTCCAGCTGCGATAGCTTTAATTCGCTGCCAAACCGTTTTTGAACCGAATTGACGATTGTATGGTGCGATTTGAATTTCTTCACCATCTGCAATATAGAAGCTTGTTTGACTGACATTGTAGCCAGTCAGAATATCTTCATTTCCAGCTTCATATCCCGAGATTCTCATAGCATGATCTAAATCAATCTGCTCAACTTCGATGACAAGTGCATCAGGATATTTTTCTTTATCATTTAAAATGATCTTTTCTACTTCATTTTGCTCATTGAATAAGAGCCCCACTGTATGACCTGGTTTAATTTCGATAACTTCAGGGTCCTCTCCAGCCATTTTAACAAATCCGCCAATAGGGAGAAGTCTAATGGTATAAACGGTTTCTTTTCGTTTAAAGGAGAAAATCTTCGGCCCAAAACCAATTGCGAACTCGCGGCATAAAATCCCCGCGCGCTGCGCCATAATTAAATGGCCAAGCTCGTGGAAAAAAACGAGCGTTCCAAAAATAATAATAAACGCAATCACTGTATTCACGAACATACCACCTTATGTGAGGATTGATTGAACAAAGTCTCGTGTATCTTTGTCCACTTCATGGATATCTTGCAAACTAGGCGTTGAAATCACATGATGTCTGATTAGTGCCTTTTCAATCAATTCTTCAATTTGCAGGAACGTTACTTTGCCTTTCAGAAATGCATCGACTGCCATTTCATTTGCTGCATTAAGTACAGCAGGCATTGTCCCTCCTATTTTACCTGATTCATAAGCAAAATGTAAGCAGCGATACCTGTCAAAATCCGCTTTCTGGAAATTCAATTGTCCAATCTCCCAAAGGTTCAATGATTTCGCTTCTTGTAACGGCGCCCGGTCAGGGTATGTGAGTGCATATTGAATAGGCACTCTCATGTCAGGTGTCCCTAACTGAGCCATGACGCTTTTGTCGTGAAATTCCACCATCGAATGGATAATGCTCTCTTTATGTAGCAGCACATCAATTTGTTCATAAGGGATATCAAACAACCAATGTGCCTCGATCACCTCGAGCCCTTTATTCATCATCGTCGCTGAATCAATGGTGATTTTCGCTCCCATCGACCAGTTCGGGTGGTTCAGCGCTTCTTCAACCGTAACACCTTCAAGTTCAGTTCGTTTTTTATCTCGGAAACTACCACCTGAAGCTGTCACGATTAAGCGTTCAATATTTTTAGCTTGTTCACCTTGCAGGCATTGAAAAATAGCGGAATGCTCACTATCGACAGGAAGTAAAGGTACATCATATGTTTTAGCGTACTCTTTTACTATATGACCAGCTGTCACAAGTGTTTCCTTATTTGCGAGAGCAATCGTCTTTTTTTGTTCAATGGCCTTTAATGTTGGAACAAGTCCAACACTCCCTACAAGTGCATTGACCACTACGTCCACTGCATCATAGGTCGCTGCCTCGATGTTGGCTTCATCATCAGCAGCCAGCTTCACATCGTATGCAAATGAATGATTTTTTAGCGTGTGATAGGTTTCTTCGTCTACACAGCCGACGAATTCAGGCTGAAAGCGCTCAATGATCGGAATCGCCTTTGCTATATTTCTGCCAAATGTCATGGCTTTCAGCTTAAACTTGTCCGGGTGCTGACTGATCACATCTAACGTTTGTTCTCCAATTGATCCTGTTGCGCCTAATAGCGAAATATATTTCAAATTGCCACTCCTTCTCTCGTTCAATAAGTTTCTATGAGGTTAGCTGGCAAACGTTGCGAGCAGTAAGTATAAAAACGGCAGAACGAATAAAAAGCTGTCAAACCTGTCCAAAATCCCGCCATGGCCAGGGAGAATTGTCCCTGAATCCTTCACGTGATAATGACGCTTTAAAGCAGATTCCACAAGGTCGCCTAGCTGTCCAAAGATACTGAGTAAAAGAGTAATAAACATCACAAGCAGATATGATGGCAAAAATCCTGTAACCGCCTGAAACACAAGTGACAACACGACCGCTGTGACGATTCCGCCGATAAATCCTTCTACTGTTTTGTTTGGGCTGATTTCTGGCCAAAGCTTTCGTTTCCCCATAGATTTCCCAATAAAATAGGCTCCTGAGTCAGTAGACCAAATAATCACTGCTGCGAAGAAGATCGCACTCATGCCATATAAGCCTCTAATTTGGATAAAATAATAGAAACTAACGCCAATATATAATGTGGCTAATACAACAAAAGCAACCTCATCGAATGTGAAAGAGTTTTTGCTCAAAACTGTATAAGTTAAAAGTATTAAGACTGCAAATAAAGCAATCTGCATTTTTGATGCGTCCACGTTTGGGAAGAAGCTGTTGTCTCCGCCCATTAAAAGCCAAAGCAATATTAAGCTGACAATACCAGGAAAGCTGAAAATCGAGATCTTTTTCATTCTTAAAAGCTCAAAGAGAGCGACACTTCCCATTAAATAAATCAGCAGGGTAAATGGCATCTGTCCATATATAACTGCAAGCAAAAAGACTGCAGCTGCCAAAACACCCGTCAAAATTCTTTGTTTCATCTGCACCACCCTCTAAATTCCACCGAACCTCCGGCCGCGGCGCTGGTACTCCCCGATAGCGCCTATAAGGTGCTCATCAGAAAAGTCAGGCCAAAGCACATCCGTAAAGACAAACTCGCTGTACGCAATTTGCCAAAGCATAAAGTTGCTTAATCTAATTTCTCCACTCGTGCGAATGAGCAAATCCGGATCTTGAAGAGATTCTGTCATTAAATAAGCTGAAAACATCTCTTCTGTGATGTCTTCTGCTCGAAGCTTACCTTCTTTGACCTTTTCAGAAATTTGTCTGCATGCGGAGACGATTTCTGTGCGCCCACCATAGTTGAGCGCAAAGTTCAAAATGAGTCCGTCGTTGTTCGCCGTACTCTTTACTGCGTTCTCTACCGCTTTTTTCGTATGCTGCGGGAGGCCGTCTGGATCACCTGTTAAACGCACACGGACATTTTCTTCGATGAGTTCAGGCAGGTAGATGTTTAAAAATTCTTCAGGAAGTTTCATTAAAAAGTCTACTTCTAATTTTGGACGTTTCCAATTTTCCGTAGAGAAAGCATACAAAGTCAGCACTTTGACATTCAGCTCATTTGCAAGCTTTGTCATGCGCTTGACGACTTTCATTCCTTCATGATGACCTGCTACCCGTGGAAGAGCACGTTTTTTCGCCCATCTTCCGTTCCCATCCATGATAATGGCGATATGTTCAGGAATTTCTCCATTTAATATGTCTTCTTTTGTCAGGCTTTCTAAGTTGGAAGCTGCTGTTTGCTGATTCTTCCAATTTTTGAGTATATTGAGCATGAGATTCCTCCATCACCCAAAAAGGTTGCGTTCCCGCTAAATAATATAGTCATCAACAGTATTAACAAAAAAACCCCCTGTAAACATGAAGAGGGTCTTTTCACTATTATCTATTGTACATAGTTTTTTCTTAAACTTCCATGATTTCTTTTTCTTTATCTTTCGTCACGTCATCAATTTTAGCGACATATTCATCTGTCAATTTTTGAACATCCTCTGTCGATGATCTTAATTCATCTTCAGTGATCTCCCCATTTTTCTCAAGCTTTTTCAAATCATCGTTTGCATCACGACGCACGTTACGAACAGCTACTTTTGCTTCTTCTGAGTATTTTTTCACGACTTTCACAAGCTCTTTACGTCTTTCTTCTGTCAGCGCAGGAATCGCAATGCGGATCACATTTCCGTCACTTGTTGGCGTGATGCCAAGGTCAGACTTTTGGATCGCTTTTTCGATATCACCGATTGCTGTTTTATCGTAAGGTGTGATAATCAGCATACGTGCTTCTGGCACTGTGATCGACGCAATTTGGTTAAGCGGTGTTTGTGCACCGTAATAATCCACTGTCACTTTATCAAGCAGTGAAGCATTTGCACGGCCAGCACGAACAGTTGCAAGCTCACGTCCGTAGGCTTGTACGGCTTTTTCCATTTTTTCTTTCGTTTGGTTCAACACTTCTTTTGACACGTTATTTCCCCCTCACGATCGTTCCGATTGATTCGCCGTTTACGGCACGTTTAATATTTCCTTCTTCCATAATGGAGAAGACGATTAATGGAATGTCATTGTCCATACATAATGAGGACGCAGTAGAATCCATTACAGCAAGCCCTTCTTTAAGTACATCAAGATATGAAAGCTTATCATATTTTACTGCATCCGCATCTGTACGAGGATCAGCACTGTAGACACCATCTACATTATTTTTCGCCATTAAAATGACATCTGCTTCAATTTCTGCTGCACGAAGTGCTGCCGTAGTATCTGTAGAGAAATAAGGGTTTCCTGTTCCTGCAGCAAAAATGACGACACGTTTCTTTTCAAGATGACGGATCGCTTTTCTTCTTATGTATGGTTCTGCAACCTGTCTCATTTCGATAGAGGTTTGCACTCTAGACTGAATGCCAAGCGTTTCTAGGCTGTCCTGTAACGCCAGTGAGTTCATCACTGTTGCCAGCATCCCCATGTAGTCTGCTGTTGCACGGTCCATTCCTAGATCACTGCCTGTCTTTCCGCGCCAAAGGTTTCCTCCGCCTACAACGACTGCAACTTCAACATCGAGCTCTGCAATTTCTTTTACTTGCTTTGCAATTGATTGAATGACAGTTGGGTTAATTCCATTTCCAGCATCACCCGCTAGTGCTTCGCCACTTAGCTTCAGTACAATGCGATTATATTTCGGTTTGCTCATGATAACCTCCAAGTGTAAACTATACCGTCTCTTATTATGCGTAAGAAACTGTCTTTTGTAAATCAATATCCTCTAAAAAATAGGGAACACAGTGCTTGTGCTCCCTAAAAAAGCCCCAGAGAGCTTTTCAAACATTATTTTTTCACTTGGCTCATAACTTCTTCAGCAAAGTTGTCTTGACGTTTTTCGATACCTTCGCCCACTTCATAGCGAACATAAGTTTGAACAGTTGCGTTTTTCGCTGCTACAACTTGTTTCACTTTTTCATCTGGGTTTTTAACGAACGCTTGGTCAAGTAAGCAAATTTCTTCGAAGAATTTGTTTAGACGGCCTTCTACCATTTTAGCTACGATGTTTTCAGGCTTTCCTTCTTGAAGTGCTTGCTGTGTTAATACTTCACGCTCACGGTTTGCTTCTTCTTCTGACACTTGGTCACGAGAAATGTATTTAGGGTTTACAGCTGCAACGTGCATTGCGATGTCTCTTGCAAGCTCTTCGTCAGTTGTTCCATTAAGAACAGCTAACACACCGATACGTCCGCCCATGTGCAGGTAAGAACCGAATGCAGCATTATCTTCTTTCGTGATGACAGAGAAACGGCGTAGAGTGATTTTCTCTCCGATTTTAGCAATTGCAGATGTGATATGCTCTTCAACTGTAGAACCGTTTTCCATTTTAGAAGCATGAGCTTCTTCAATTGTTGCAGGTTTAGCAGCAAGCAAATGATCAGCAAGTTCGTTAAGAAGTGCTTGGAATCCTTCGTTTTTCGCAACGAAATCAGTCTCAGAGTTCACTTCTAGGATCACGCCTGTGTTGCCGTCAGTTTTGATAAGAGTTAATCCTTCTGCCGCAATACGGTCTGCTTTTTTCGCAGCTTTTGCGATTCCTTTTTCTCTTAGAAGGTCGATTGCTTTCTCGATGTCACCATCAGTTTCTGTTAACGCTTTTTTACAGTCCATCATACCTGCACCAGTTTTTTGACGCAGTTCTTTAACTAATTGAGCAGTAATTGCCATTTTACATTTCCTCCTTCTATGTTAAAACACGGATTACTAGGTGAAAAAAAGGTGATAAAAGGCATTTCCCTCTTATCACCTTTTGAATAGGTTACGCAGTTGTTGTTTCAGTTTCTGTCGTTTCTTCTACAACAGCTTCTTCTTCGCCTTGTTTAGACTCAAGAATCGCATCTGCCATTTTAGCAGTTAGAAGTTTTACAGCACGGATTGCATCATCGTTTGCAGGGATCACAACATCAATTTCGTCTGGATCACAGTTTGTGTCAACGATACCGATGATTGGGATATTCAATTTACGAGCTTCTGCAACTGCAATACGCTCTTTACGAGGGTCGATAATGAAAAGTGCATCCGGAAGACTCTTCATGTCTTTGATTCCGCCTAGGAATTTTTCAAGACGCTCTAATTCTTTTTTCAGTTGAACGACTTCTTTCTTAGGAAGAACTTCGAACGTACCGTTTTCTTGCATTTTTTCAATATCTTTTAAACGTTTAATACGTTTTTGGATTGTTTCAAAGTTTGTTAAAGTTCCACCAAGCCAGCGTTGGTTCACATAGAACATACCAGAACGGATTGCTTCTTCTTTCACTGAATCTTGTGCTTGCTTTTTCGTACCAACGAAAAGGATTTTTCCTCCGTCAGCAGCAAGGTTTTTCGTGAAGTTGTAAGCTTCTTCTACTTTTTTCACCGTTTTTTGAAGGTCGATGATGTAGATACCGTTACGCTCTGTAAAGATGTAACGCTTCATTTTTGGGTTCCAACGGCGAGTTTGGTGACCGAAGTGAACACCAGCTTCTAGCAATTGTTTCATAGAAATAACTGACATTTTGTTGCCTCCTAATATAATGGTTTTTTTTCCTCCGCTTAAGTCATGTTCACATAAAACTGCGCCACGGCAGCACCTTCATACGAATCATTAAGCGTGTGTATTTAACACCAAGAAATAATATAACACATGATGGACTGACAATCAAGAATCCTTTACAGCTTTCCGCTAAATTTTAATAAAAGCTCGATTTCTGTCTTGCCAGTTTTCATTTCTTTCGCTATTTCTTCTAGTGACCGCCCTTCATCATATAGGGTCTTCACTTGGTCCTCGAATGTTTCTTCTATTTCACTTTTAGAAGGCATAGAAGCCTCTGTTTCGAGTTGTGGAACGGGTTCGTTTACCTTCTCTTCCTGCACCTCAACTTCGCTAAGGAGAGCCGACAGGTGCTCCGGTACGGGATCTTCACTTTCGACCGATTGCTGGGATTCAATTGGTGGTTGTGGCTGCTTTGGTGTCTGAAGATCCGATTTCAGCTCTTCAGCAGAAAAATCAGGGGAAGCGGCTGCCACTTTTGATAGTTTGTCATTCTCTTCTTTGACCTCCATCAAAAATGCAGCCAGGGTATTTTCCGTTTCTTCTAGAAGTTCTCGCTGCTTTTGTTCTGTTGCCTTCAGCGAATTCATTCTCGTATATAAAATAATCACAAAATAAATAAGTGCAGCATGAAGCATGAAGCTAATCAGCCATAACATATTTTTTCACTCACTAACTCTTTAAGATTGAATGGCTTTATCAAGCAGATGCTTAAGCTTGAACAAGGCCTTTGAATGAATTTGCGAAATGCGCGAGGTAGATAAATTGAGCACTTGACCGATTTCCGTTAATGTCAGTTCTTCTTTATAGAAAAGACTGATCACAAGCTTTTCTTTTTCTGAAAGCTCTGTGATTTTTTCAGAAAGCTGTTCAATTAATTCATCTTTCAGCATTTTCTCTTCTGGAGTCACAGACTTCTCGTCGCGAATCATGACTTGGACGTTCTCTCCGTCTTCTTGATCATGCAGCTTCTCATCAATTGAGAGCAGATTTGCAAAGAATCCTTCATTCATCGTTGTGACGACATCCTGTTCACTCATGCCGAGTTCCTCAGCCACCTCTGTCGGCGTCACATTACGCAAATACCGCTGTTCAAGCTTTTCAATAGCCGCTTCTACTTTTTTTGTTTTTTCTCTTGATGTACGAGGCAGCCAGTCCTCTTTACGAAGACCGTCGATAATGGCCCCGCGGATTCTGAAGGATGCATATGTATCAAACTTCAGATCTCTTCCGGGATCAAATTTTTCAAGGGCATCATATAAACCGAGCATCCCTAGACTGATCAAGTCTTCTTTATGCACTGACTTCGGGAGACCGATGGAAATTCTTCCAACATGATATGTGACGAGCGGCATATAGCGGCGCATAAGATCATCTCCAGCAGCTGGGTCTTTCCACTCTTTCCATCTAGCCCATAGCGCCTGATCTTCGTAATTTAAGGATTGCATCTTTATCCCCCTATACTTCCTTAGTTATATCTTCATAATGCCTTGCTTCACAGTACGGATCTCAAGCTCTGCCGTAAGCGGATCGAATTCAATCGTACGGCCACTGTTTCCGCCTGTATCCTCACTAATAATCGGGATATGATGAAGAGACAGATGTTCTTTTACAGCTGAAACGTTTCTAGGTCCAATTCTCATTAGATCATTGGTTGACTTAAACTTAAACATTTCCGCCCCGCCAGCAAGTTTTGCCTTTAGCGCATGTTTGCGTGCGCCTGCTTTTAGGAGCAGATCAATTGTATGCTTGACACCTGTATCTGCATATTTAGCCAAGTTCTCCACCGCCCCTTTTGAAAGAGAGGAGTCTGGAAGCATAACATGGACAAGGCCTGCCAGCCTTTTGTCTTGATCAAACAAGACAAGCCCTACGCAGGAACCAAGACCGGATGTCCGAATGCGGTCCGGTGATTTAACAAGCTGAACATCCGCAATACCAACCTTTACAACTGCCGGAATTTGCACGTTCATTATAGGTTACCTAATGCTTTGAATAGTTTTTCAAACGATTCAAAGTCTGGTAATAGAAACATATTTCCTTTCAGCTCTTGCTTATTTTGATCATCAAAAATAGATGTATCAATCACAATCGCCTGATCGCCAAGAGGACTGAATTGCATCAACCCTTCACTAATGACAGCCCCGAACATATCGAGCGTCACATCTGGAACACTTGGGTAAAGCTGCAATTTTGTTAAATCGGCAAGGGCTGATAAATAAGAGCCCGCTAAAATATTTCCCAGTTCATGAAGTGCTGACGTCCCCATCTCATGTTCATGAATCGTATCAATATCAAATGCAGGGTCCTGGACAAGCTCTCTTACAAATTGCTCCGCTTGCTCAAACGGCATAATGAAAAAGATTGAGCCGGTTAAATCCCCTTCCATTCGCAGGAAAATGCTTGCAACAGGAAGGTCTGCACCGCCAAAGAAATCCATTAAATCTTCAAACGAGAGAACCTTGACAAAAGGAACAGCCATATCTATTTTGCGATCCAATAGGTTGGCAAGAGCAGACGCTGCGTGGCCTGCCCCGATATTCCCAACCTCTCCTAAAATATCTAGCTGTTCATCTTTAATTTCGTTGAAAATGCTCATTTCACATCCCCCTTAATGAACAGGTGCACCTTGAACGCTCTTGTCGAGGACAGCACCGGCATGAATAATATTGAAAAGACGCTGATCATGCTTAATAATACCTGTCACCCATGACTGTCCTTCTTTTTCAGCTGATTCAGGAGAAGATTCTACTTCTTCCTGATGGACGGTAATAACATCATTTGCTTCGTCAACAATCCAGCCGACTTCAATGTCACCAACTTGTACAATGATCATTCTTGTTTCATCTGTAATCTCGTTGTCAGTAGAACCAAGTCTGACTCTCAGGTCAATGACAGGCGTCACGACACCGCGTAAATTAATAACACCGCATATATAAGGGGCAACGCCAGGAACTCTTGTCGGCTGCTGCCATTTTTCAATGGACTTTACTTCTGATACTGAAATGGCGTATTCTTTTTTGTTTACGATAAACACAATCATCTTTTCGCCAGTTTTGATATCTGTACTCATTTCAGACCGCTCCTCTATTGTTTTTTACTTGATCAGTGCATTACAGTCAACGATGAGTGCAACTTGACCGTCACCTAGGATCGTTGCGCCGGATATCGCAAATACGTTTGGCAGATAATCTCCTAGTGATTTCAATACAACCTCTTGCTGACCAATAAATGAATCGACCACAAATGCTGTCAGCTTGTCTCCTTTACGAACAACAATGATGTGCAGTTCTTCCTCTAATTCATTCGCATTTGGTACGTGGAATTGTTTCTTCAAGTACACGACCGGTACGATAAATCCGCGGAAATCAATCACTTCACGATCATGCGTTTGCAGGATGTCACTTTTCTTAATGACCGCCGTTTCAATAATAGAAGAAATCGGAATCGCAAATGTTTCCTCTTCTAGTTTTACAAGAAGAACGGAAATAATCGATAATGTAAGCGGAAGCTGGATCGAAAATAGTGAACCCTGTCCTTCTGTTGAGTTAATGCTCACAGATCCGCCAAGTGATTCCAGCTTGTTTTTCACAACGTCAAGACCTACACCGCGGCCTGAGATGTCAGAAATCGTATCAGCTGTAGAGAATCCTGCTGCAAAGATCAATGAATCAATTTGATGATCTTCAAGCGTTTCTGCTTCTCTTTCTGTAATAACCCCGCGCTCTAACGCTTTTTCAAGCACCTTTTTACGGTTAATCCCGCCTCCATCATCTTCTACTTCAATGAAGACATGGTTTCCGCTATGATACGCTTTTAATAGAACCGTACCTTTTTCCGGCTTGCCTTTTTTCACACGTTCTTCTGGTGATTCAATCCCGTGATCTAGACTGTTTCTAAGTAAGTGCAACAGCGGATCTCCAATCTCGTCGATCACTGTTCGATCAAGCTCCGTCTCAGCACCCTCAATAATCAGTTCAATTTTCTTATTAAGCTCTTTCGTCAATTGACGAATCATACGCGGGAATCTGTTAAAGACAGTTTCCACAGGTACCATTCTCATGTTCAGGATGATTGATTGCAGGTCTCCAGAAATACGAGTCATTCTTTCGACTGTGTCTGTGAGTTCGTTATTTTCTAGTTCTTTAGCAATCTGTTCCAATCGGCCTCTATCAATCACAAGTTCTTCAAATAGATTCATAAGAGAATCAAGACGGTCGATGTTGACACGAATTGTTTTCGTTCCGCCGGCAGCTGCACCGTTATTGCCATTTGCTTTTGGCGCATCATTTGCTGGCGCTTTTACAGCAGGAACGGATGTTTCTTCTTTTTTCTGTTCAGGCTGCACCTCTTGCTTTTCAGCCGGAGCTGCTTCTTCAAATGCGGAGACTTCAGAGATCTCAACCTTCTCAACCTCTGAGATCGCCGTGACGATTTTCTGCACTTCGTCCATCGGCTGTTTAGAAAGATAAGAAATGCTGAATTCAGATTCAAAATCTTCTGATTCTAACAGTTCTGCATTTGGAACGGTTTTGACAACCTCGCCTGCTTCATTTAGTCTTTCAAAAATCATATAGACACGAACAGCTTTTAGTAAGCACGCTTCGCTTAATGTCACGTTAAGTTCATAGCATTTGAAGCCTTGCTCTCTCGCTTCATCAAGAACCGTACGTTCAAATTCGTTATAATCTAAGTCATTAGCAGCAGCTGATGCATCTGCTGTTTCAACGCTAGAAGCTGCTTCAGCATGGCTTCCTGTCACATCTAGCTTTTTACTAATCTCTGTGACATCACGTTTCCCGTCTCCTCCTTCTGCAATCGATTGAACCATTGCTTCAAGATGATCGAGTGCTTCGAACATCGTATCCATTGACTCAGGAGTGACAATCATTTGTTCATTACGGATAGCATCAAACATGTTTTCTAAATGATGCGTTAAATGAGCCATATCATCAAAGCCCATCGTTGCACTCATTCCTTTCAATGTATGAGCCGCTCTGAATATATCATTCACTAGCTGCAAGTCGGTTGGGTTCTTTTCTAAATCAAGAAGTTTTTCATTACAAGTTTGTAAGTGTTCTCTGCTTTCATCTAAAAAGATATCTAAGTATTGGTTTACATCCAACGTGTTCACGCCCTCTCTTTTTTCATGGAGCTAATAATTGCATGTGCGATGTCATCCACATGCCTTGTTTCATGTGCAAGGCCTGCTTTAATGACTGATTTAGGCATTCCGAAAACAACACATGATTCTTCTTTTTCTGCAATGACTTTCGTATGACCGCTTGCGACCATTTTTTTGACACCTTCAGTACCATCACTGCCCATACCTGTCATAATGACAGCGATTTTCTCGTAACCCTTTATGCTGCTGATGGATTCAAATAAATAGTTAACAGATGGTTTGTGCCGGCTTTCCGTGTCTTCAGGGGACAGCCTGATGACAAGTGACCCCCCTTGGTCATGAAGTGACATATTCATTCCACCAGGAGCTATGTAAGCCACTCCATTTTTCGCGATGTCTCCATCTTGCGCTTCTTTAATCGTAATTTGTGATAAATGATCTAACCTAGTAGCAAGTGATGCCGTGAATCCTGCTGGCATATGCTGCACAATCAATATAGGGGCCTCGATGTCCTTAGGCAGCTTCGTTACGACTCGTTGAAGTGCCCTTGGTCCCCCTGTAGATGTTCCGATAGTAATAATCTTTCGGAGTGAGCTGCCTTTTACAGATGGCAGCCGGGGTGCAGCCACTGGACTTGGCGGCTTTATCACCGGCTTAGGAGACACCTTCTCTTCAGTGCGTTTCCTTGACAGTCCTGCTGCAAGTACCCGCTCTACAATTTGCCCCCTCACTTTGTGCAAATCGAGAGAAATACTTCCCGAAGGCTTTGTCACAAAGTCAAAAGCACCGAGTTCTAAGCAATGGATGGTTAAATCTTTTCCTTGCTTTGTCTGGCTTGACACCATAATCACGGCAAGGTCGTGTTCAGCCAGAATTTGTTTTAATGCTTCTGTTCCATTTAAAACAGGCATTTCCACATCTAACGTGACAACATCTGGATTCAGTTCCTTGATCCGTTTTAAGGCATCTTCCCCATTTCGCGCCGTTCCGACGACTTCTATTTCTTGCTCGGCACTTAGAAAATCACTAATGAGCTTTCTCATAAAGGCCGAGTCATCTACTACTAGCACTCTAATCATGAGTCCACCTTCCTCCTTTTAAAAAAAGAGGACAACTTATCTATAAACGTATGCTGTTCTCTCCGTGCCTCTCTTATCTGCTGATGATATAGTGTTTCTGCCAGCATCTTAATGGTTTTACTCAGCCTTGAATGAGGCTGCTTCATATAAAATGGAATTTGTTCTGATACTGCTTTAGGAACCGCAGGATCATCAGGCACAGCGCCAGCAAATACAAGTTTTCTGTGAAGAAAAGATGTGACCACTCCTGCTAATTTCCGGTAGGTTTCAGACCCTTCTGACGGGGTTTTGCACCGATTGACAATGATTTGCACAGACCGTTCAAACTGATGAATGGCTAAGTGTTTAATCGCGCTGTAGGCATCCATGATGGATGTTGGCTCTGGCGTAGTCACAACGACCACTTCTCCTGCCGATAAGACAAAAGGCAGCTGATCTTTTGACAAGCCGGCACCCATATCGAAAAAGATACAATCGAAGTCCTGCATGATTCTTTCCATCTCTTCCAAAAAGAACGACCATTGATCTTTATCTAAAGAAAACAGCTGTTCAAGCCCGCTTCCGCCAGAAATGTAATATAGGTTGTCCGTTCCTTTTGTCATGGCTGCTTGGAAGGATTTTTTTCTAACGAGAACATCTAATATAGAACTAGTCGATGTTTTCCCTAGTAAAATATCAATATTCCCCATCCCAAAATCAAGATCAATCACTAACACTCTTCTCTCTGTACTTGCGATAGACAGTGCCATATTCAGGGTCAAATTCGATTTACCTACCCCGCCTTTACCGCTCATGACGGCAATGGTCTTTGCCTGTCCGCTGGCGTTAAGAGGAGAAGGTGTGATGATTTGACTCTGCTGAACTAGTTTTCTTAACCCTTCTGCTTGGTCAGGCTTCATGATTGTAAAACCATCCTTGTAAGTTCAAGAGGAGAACCTTCAAGAATATCCTCAGGCACATTTTGACCATTTGTTAAAAAACCAAGTTTGATTTGAGAGTCAGCAATGATTTGAAAAATGGTTCCCATCGTGTCCGTTTCATCTACTTTTGTAAAAATGAATTGATTGATTGGAACGTGCTCAAAGCGTTTGACCATGGCTTTCATGTCTTGATACTTCGATGTGGCACTCATCACGAGAAAACTTTGAATGCTCTCATCAAATGGAATAATGTCGGTCAGCTCTTTGATATACGCTTCTTCTTTAAAGTTACGGCCTGCTGTATCGATGAAAATATGATCATATTCTTTAAAGGTCTCTTGGGCTTTTACAAAATCCTCTCTCGAATAACAAACCTCAAGCGGTGCATTCAGAAGTTCAGCATATGTTTTCAGCTGTTCGATCGCTGCAATCCGGTACGTATCGGTTGTAATAAAAGCGATTTTCTTTTGCTGCTGAATGGCCGTTTTAGCAGCCAGCTTTGCAATCGTTGTCGTTTTACCAGCTCCGGTTGAACCGAACAGTACAATGTATTTTGAAGAAATCATCGGCTCATCAGAGGTTTTAGCTGGCAGCATATCTGTCAGCAGTTGTTCAAGTTCTTTTTTTATGTGATTTTCTTTAACCGCACCCTTTGTTAAAAGACCCTTCAGGCATTCGTCTCGAATGGCATCATCAAGCCCTTGATCCTTTAGCTTTTGATCGATTGCTATAAGAGGATCAGGCAGAATACCCGCATGCCGTTCATTCCTCACATATTCTAAAGGCTGAGTATGAGAAGGCGCTGGTTTCGCCGCCTTGGGAACAAATGAAGGCTCTTCGGGCAGCTTTTCCTTTTTTGGCAACACTGGAAGAGGCGGCGCAGGGTTTAACCCTTTACCAGCTCTTTCCTCGAAATCTTGATCCAGCACTGCAATCACTTCGACCATTTGCTGTTTCTTCAAACCGAACAGTTTGCGTTTGACAACGGTTTTAGAATTTAAAATAACGGCATCTTTCCCAAGCTGCTGCCTGATTTGAATCGTTGCCTCCTGCATAGAATTTGCTGTGATTTTTTTCATTTTCATTAGATATCCACCACTCCGATGCTCTGTACTTCCACATTCGCTTCTAGTTCGTTATAAGATAGTACCGGTAAATCTGGGAAATATCTTTCTAACAACTGCTTAACGTACATTCTTATAGGAGGTGAGCATAATAAAACCGGCGTTTCCTGACGAAGCGAAAGCTGTTCAATTTCTCTCGCCACTGATTGAATCACACTTTCAGAGGATTCTGGATCTAACGATAAGTAGTTGCCATGCTCTGTCTGCTGAACGCTGTCTGCAATCACCTTTTCTACTCGGCCTGAGCATGTCACGACTTTGAGTGATTCATTTTCTCTTGCATACTGTGCGGTAATCTGTCTTGCCAGCGCCTGTCTCACATACTCTGTTAATAAATCTGTATCAGTCGTTAATTTTCCGTAGTCTGCAAGTGTCTCAAAAATGGTGACAAGGTTTCGGATAGAGACCTTTTCTTTCAGCAGCTTCGCCAGTACTTTTTGAATATCACCGACTGCCAGCGGATTTGGCGTTACCTCATCCACTAAGACAGGATAACTTTCTTTCAGATGATCGATTAATTGTTTCGTTTCTTGGCGTCCGAGCAGCTCGTGTGTGTTTTGTCTAATCTTCTCTGTGATGTGAGTAGACACAACAGACGCTGGATCCACAACCGTATAGCCTAGCATCTCAGCCTGATCTTTTTCTGCTTCTGATATCCATTTAGCCGGCAGGCCAAAGGATGGTTCGATTGTTTCAATTCCTTCAATCGGATCATCATCAGGCGTTGGGGACATCGCTAAGTAATGATCAAGCAGCAGCTCTCCTTTTGCTACTTCGTTCCCTTTAATTTTCAACCGGTATTCATTTGGGTTCAGTGCAATATTGTCCCGGATTCGGACGACTGGAATGACGAGACCAAGTTCAAGGGCAAGCTGCCTTCGGATCATCACAATCCGGTCTAACAGGTCACCGCCCTGGTTTGCATCAGCGAGCGGGATGAGGCCGTAGCCAAATTCAAATTCAATGGCATCCATTTGCAGGAGATGAATGACACTTTCTGGACTTTTCATCTCTTCTACCTCTGCCTGTTCCTCCAGTACCTCTTCAATTTCTTCTTGGTCTTGTTTGTTTTTCGACATCAAGTATGCGCCGAGGGCAAGTAAACCTGCGATCGGTCCTGTCAAAAGTACGCCGATTGGCGTAAACAGCCCAAGAAGGAAGATCGTGCCTGCTGTGACGTAAAGCATAGCAGGGAATGCAAACAGTTGTTCAGTGATATCTGAACCAAGGTTCCCATTAGAAGCAGCCCTTGTGACGACAATCCCTGTTGCTGTTGAAATGAGAAGTGCAGGAATTTGTGAAACAATCCCGTCTCCTACCGTTAATAGCGTAAAGTGGGAAGCTGATTCTTGAATCGACATTCCTTGCTGAAGCATCCCAATAATGATTCCAAAAATAATATTAATAATGACGATGATAATACCTGCGATGGCATCCCCTTTAACGAACTTACTTGCACCATCCATCGCTCCATAAAAGTCTGCTTCTCTCGCTACTTTTTCACGGCGGTTTCTTGCTTCACTTTCTGTCAGCATACCTGCATTTAAATCTGCGTCAATACTCATTTGTTTACCTGGCATCGCATCGAGAGTAAATCTTGCCGCAACCTCTGATACACGCTCTGCCCCTTTTGTGATAACAATAAACTGAATGATAATCAGGATAAGGAAAACAACGAGACCCACGAGGATATTTCCTCCAACAACAAATGAACCGAACGTTTCTACAACCTTTCCAGCATCTCCTGTTGAAAGAATAGAACGTGTTGTAGAGATGTTAAGCCCTAAACGAAACAGCGTTAAGAGCAAAAGCAATGATGGAAAAATTGAAAATTGCAGTGGTTCTTGCATGTTCATTGTGGTGAGAAGCACGATAAGCGCAAGAGAAATATTAATAATGATTAAAATACTTAATAGCATTGGCGGAAACGGTATGACCAGCATCGCCACAATTAAAATAACACTGAATAAAACAGATAAATCTCTTGCTGACATGCCTGTTCTCTCCTTTTAAAACCAAAAATTCATAAAATCTTTTGTTTCGTTTTATAGACGTAAGCTAAAATTTCTGCGATGGCCTTAAAGTATTCTTCCGGCACCGCTTGGTCGATGTCGACCTGATCATAGAGCGCGCGGGCGAGCGGCCGGTTTTCTACGGTCATGATATCGTGCTCTTTCGCAATCGTTCTAATTTTCAAAGCCAAAATATCCGTTCCCTTTGCCACAACAAAGGGCGCGTCCATTTTTTCTTCGTCATACTTTAAAGCAATGGCATAGTGGGTTGGGTTTGTAATGATGACGTCCGCTTTTGGGACTTCCTGCATCATCCGTCTCATGGCCATTTCCCGCTGACGCTGTTTAATCTTTGATTTGATGAGCGGGTCACCCTCTGATTTTTTATACTCATCTTTGATGTCTTGTTTGGACATCCGCAAGTTTTTTTCATAATCAAATTTCTGATACATATAATCAAGCCCTGCTAAGATCAGAAGAGCACCAGCAGCATACAGCCCCATAATTAAGGTCATATTTGCAACGAAATGAAGGGTTTCCTCTGCTGTTAATAAAGGAAGCCGCAGAATTTCGTCAAAGTGCATCCAAAGAGCAATAAATGTCGCAAAGCCTACAAAGCCAATTTTCAAAATGGATTTTAATAGCTCTACGAGGGCTCGAATACTGTATATCCGTTTAAACCCTTTGATTGGGTCAAGCTTTTCTAATTTCGGTTTGATCACTTCTGGTGAAAAGAGAAATCCGACTTGTAAATAGTTACTGATAATGCCCGCCAGCATACCAACACCAAGGATTGGCATGAGGAGGAGCCCTGTTTCCTGAAGCAATTCCAAGAATAATTGATGAATATTAGATGTGCTAACCTTCATTAGCATGGTTGTTGAATAAAAACGTTCTATGAGCGCGATAATCCGCTCTTTCATAAAAGGCCCAATAAAAAAGAATGATAAAAAGATTAATAGAAATGAGATGGCTGTATTGACGTCGGTGCTTTTGGCAACCTGTCCTTTTTTACGTGAATCCCGCCTTTTTTTCGGCGTTGCTTTTTCTGTTTTTTCACCTGCGAAAAATTGCAAGTCTAGTCTAAGCCTTGTCATCATGACGAACCACCGACCAATGCTAAGAAATTCCTCATGGTGAGTACAATCGTTTCAAATGTATTTTGGACAACACCGAAGATGACGCCCATACAGATGATGATCATAATAAAACTCACACCCATTTTAATAGGAAGTCCAACCACAAATACGTTCATTTGCGGAACTGTACGTGCCACAATCCCTAGCGCCAAGTCGACTAAAAACAGACTTGCCACGACAGGTGCCGAGATTTGAAAGGCGATGATAAACATTTGGTTGAAGCTCTTTGCGATAAAGTAAGCAAAGGATTCACTGCCGAAATTCAATGCGTATTGATCAACTGCAATGTATTGAAAGCTGTAATAGATTCCATCAAGCAGCAGGTGATGTGCGTTTGTTGCCAGCATCAACAGCAATGTGACCGTATAAAAAAACTGTCCCATCAGCGGCGTCTGCGCCCCTGTTTGCGGATCAATAATATTGGCAATCGCAAAACCCATTTGAAAATCAATGAATGAGCCGGCAATTTGAACAGCGGACACCATGATGTATGCAATCAGCCCAAGCAGAAGTCCGACCATTGCTTCTTTCACCGCAAGCATCATATAAAGACCGTCTATGTCGAGTGCTGGCGGTTCTTTTATGGTGCTAAAACTAATGACAGCTAAAAACAGTGAGAATCCAACTCTGTGTACAGCCGGGATCGTTCTATGCGCTAAAAGCGGTACTGTCACAAAAAAAGCGGTGATCCGAATAAAAACTAAAAGAAAAGCAGGGAATAATTCTATAATTGACATCGCTTATTAACCTGCAAATCGATCTAAATTCGAGAACAGCTCTGTCGTAAAGGACACGATTGTTGAAAGCATCCATGGACCAAACACAACAAGTCCAATGAGTACTGCAACAATCTTAGGAATAAACGCAAGCGTCTGTTCTTGAATTTGGGTTGTCGCCTGAAACACACTGACAATCAGTCCCACAATGAGTGCGAGCGCTAGAAGCGGCCCACTCACAAGCAATACCACATACACTGATCTTTCAGCCATCGTAATGACAAATTCTGAACTCATGTTTTAAGCACCTACTCTAAAAGCTTTGCAGCAAAGATTTAACGATCAAATACCATCCATCGACTAAAACAAATAACAATATTTTGAAAGGGAGCGATATCATAACCGGCGGAAGCATCATCATCCCCATTGACATCAGAACACTTGCGACCACCATGTCAATAATTAAAAATGGAATAAAGATCATAAAACCAATTTGAAATGCCGTCTTTAATTCTGAAATGGCAAAAGCGGGAACCATCGCCGTTAAAGGAATATCTTTAATCGATTCAGGTGTATCCATTTTTGCGTAGCTAAGAAATAAAGCCAAATCTTTTTGTCTTGTGTGTTTACTCATAAACTCTTTAATAGGCACTTCGGCTTTTTCATACGCCTGATTTAACGTGATGTCATCATTTAAAAGCGGCGTCAGCGCCTCTTTATTAATCTGTGAGAACGTGGGTGCCATGATAAAAAATGTGAGAAACAATGCAAGTCCAACAAGCACTTGGTTTGGCGGCATTGAGTTGGTTGCAAGTGATGTTCTGACGAATGAAAGAACAATCACAATCCGTGTAAAACACGTCATTAAAATGAGAATGCCCGGTGCAACCGAAAATACTGTTAAAAGTAAAAGAAGACGGACAGATGTGCTGATATTTCCTGCACCGCTGGAATTAAATAAATCAATAAACTCATTCATTTTATTTCGGGCCTTTCTTTCTGACTTCTGATTGGGTCTTTTTCAATTCGGCTAGCTGCGCCTTTAAATTGGCTGAAAAAGAAGAAGTGGCCGGCTGATCATGTTTCTTTATCTGCGATGTGAATTTTTGAACCATTTTTGGTAAATCGGTTTTGCTTTCCATCGCTTCTTCATATTGTTTCACGATCGCTTCACATTCTTGTTCATCATCAATTTCTTTTAGCAGCTGGATTGAGTCTGCTACGCCGACAACTAATACTCGTTTTCCCACTTTGATCAGCTGGACTGAACGGTTTTGTCCGACTGTCGTTCCGCCGATATTTTCAACATAGCGAAATGGTTTGAGTAAGCGGTTTTGCTTACCAACAAATCTCACTAAACCATAAATAAGCAGGATGACAAAAAGTAAGGCACCAATCATTTTGACAAAATCCATAATGGAGACAGAAGAAGAGGGAACTTCTTCTGCCGGATTCGTTTGATTGTCAGTGGTTTTCTTCTCTGTATCCTTTTTGCTTTCTTTCTCACCTTTGAGCCAGTCATTCACTGTGCCATTCTCAGGATCTTTCGTTTCGGCAAACAGTGAGGCAGGCTGCATCGTCAAGAAAAGCATAAAACTGATCATTGCTATACATATCAAACGTTTTTTCAACAAATCTTACACCCTTTTTTAGCCTAACGTTTTATTAATTGCTTCAAGTACGCGGTCTGCCTGGAATGGCTTCACGATAAAGTCTTTTGCACCTGCTTGGATCGCGTCAATAACCATTGACTGCTGCCCCATTGCAGAACACATGATGATTTTTGCAGAAGCATCGATTTGTTTAATTTCTTTTAGTGCAGTGATTCCGTCCATTTCTGGCATTGTGATATCCATTGTGACAAGATCAGGAGATGTTTCTTTATATTTTTCAACTGCTTGTGCACCGTTTTCTGCTTCTCCTACTACATCAAATCCGTTTTTTACAAGAATATCCTTGATCATCATTCTCATGAATGCTGCATCATCTACGATTAATACCTTAGTAGCCATTTACTTATTCTCTCCCTGTATGTTTGTTTATTTTAAATTAGAAAGTCTTTCTGACTGGCTTAAAATGTCAGTCACACGAACACCAAAGTTCTCATCAATGACAACGACTTCCCCTTTGGCGACGATTCGTTTGTTAACTAGGATGTCTACTGGCTCACCAGCAAGTTTGTCCAGTTCAATGATACTTCCTGCTGAAAGCTCAAGAACTTCTTTTACACTGCGCTGAGTTCTTCCAAGTTCCACCGTAATGGAAAGCGGAATGTCCATCAGCATGTCAAGGTTTCCAAGCTGGTTTGTTGTATGCTGAGGCTCACTGAACGATTCAAATTCAACTGGCGTCACATTTACAGGTGCTGCCGGCTTTGGCTTCGCCTGTCTTTTCGGCGGTGCTGCTTGCTGCGCTGGGGCAGACTGCGTTTGCGGAGCTGCCGGCTGAGGTTCAGGTGCACTCACTTCTTCTTGAACCGGCTCTTCTTCTTGCGCAGGATCTGTTAATTCTGCGATTAAATCCTTCGCAAATGTAATAGGATAAAGCTGCATAATATTTGAATCGATGAGTTCACCTATTTTTAATCTGAAGGATACTTTGACAAGCATTTCTTCAGCTGGAATGCGGTCTGTCCCTTCTCCTTCTTTCACATCAAGTAATTCGACGCGCGGCGGAGAAATATCAATCTTTTTATTAAAGACAGTCGACATGGATGTCGCAGCAGAACCCATCATTTGGTTCATTGCTTCTTGTACTGCACTTAAGTGAATTTCGCTTAAAGAAGGGTCAGCATTTGTCCCGTCTCCACCCATCATTAAGTCCGCAATAACTGCTGCATCTGTTTGCTGGACGACAAGCAGGTTACTTGCGCTGAAGCCTTCCGTATAATTCACTTCAATAGCAACATACGGATGAGGAAATTCCTCATTCAGCATACTTTTTTGAATCACTGTAACAGTTGGAGTTGTAATCTCCACTTTTTGATTTAATAGGGTTGAAAGTGCTGTTGCAGAGCTGCCGAATGAAATATTTCCGATTTCTCCAATAGCATCTTGCTCCATTGCAGAAAGGACTGTATCAGGCTCTATATCGTCATTGCTGCCTCCTTTAAGGAGCGCATCGATTTCGTCTTGTGATAATTTACTTCCGTTATTCTCCATCTTCTTCACCTCTTATGTCGTGATCTAGAATTTGAATCGCCTGTTTCCGATTCACGCGGCCGGCCTGTCCCAAGAATTTCGGTTTATTTCCGACCATAACAGTAAGAGGCGCATTTACTGGTTTGTCCAAGGCAATACAATCACCAATTTCCAAATTCAAAAACTCTTCCACCGTCATTTCCGATTGACCCAGCTCTGCGACTACCGGTATTTTTGCCTTCATAATCCGTTTTTCAATGGCCTTTGTTTCTTGCTGTTTTGGTTCATTTCGTTCAGACTGCATCCAGTAGTGTACAGACAGCTTCGGAATAATAGGCTCTAATACAACGTGAGGAATACATAGGTTAATAACCCCGCTTACCTCGCCAATCTGTGTATTAAGAGAAATGACGACAACTGTTTCGTTTGGTGACACCATTTGAACAAACTGGGGATTTACCTCGAAATCTGCCATTTCAGGCTCGATGTCGGTTATGGACTGCCACGCTTCTCTGTAATTTTCCAAAGCTCCCTCAAACATGTTTGAGATAATCTTTGTTTCAATTTCTGTAAGTGATTCTGTCTTATTATGACTAATGCCAATCCCGCCCATCAGCCTGTCCATCATCGCATAGCCGATTGTTGGGTTTACTTCAAGCATGATTCTTCCTTCAAGCGGGCTGACATAAAATAAGTTTAATAATGTCATATTAGGAATCGAACGAATAAATTCTTCGTATGGTACTTGGTCAACCGAGCTGACAGTAATTTGAATATATGATCTTAGCTGCGCTGAAAAATGCGTGGTGAGCAGTCTAGCGAAGTTATCATGAATCCTTGTTAAACTTCGAATCTGGTCTTTTGAAAAGCGCAGTGCACGTTTAAAGTCATACACCTTCACTTTTTTCGTCGTTTCCTCTTTTTTCAGCTCTTCTGCATCCATTTCGCCTGTTGAGATGGCGGATAATAATGCGTCGATCTCATTCTGGGAAAGCACTTCTCCTGACATTTCTTCACCTCCATCGCGTTAATTAATCGCCTCTATTGCAGATTAAAGGAGGTTATATATACTTCTTTCACCTTGCCATCTTGCAAATAGTTATTCACTTTGTTTTTGACTTGTGTTTTAAAATGTTCTCTGCCTTTTTTGCCATCAAGTTCATCTGCATTCGTGTCTGATAAAATGTCGATTACAGCATCTTTTACTTGGAAACTTCTTTTTTCAAGCTCTGATTTTGCTTTTTCAGAGTCCGTTTCAATATTCAGGACAAGTTTGACAGCATTTCCTTCAGATTTTAAATTGGTGATAATCTCAGGAATTTCAACAGAAGCTTTTACGACTTCATCTGCTGTTGGCTCTTTTTCAGCTTTTGCTTCGTCTGACCCATTCAGCAGAAAAAAGATGCCTGCTCCAATTCCGACGATGGCAATAATCATGATTAGCATTACTACGACTAATTTCTTCTTCATTCAAACTCCTCTATTCCTTGATTCAATGAAATGACTTGGATTTTTCTGTAGAAAGAAATGATTTTCTCTTGAAGCTGCTCCTCATCTTCTTTCACAACGAATTTCTTTCCATTGGCCAAAGTAATGGTCGTGTCTGGAAAACTTTCGATTTGCTCGATATGGAGAGCGTTCAGCATAAATCCTTTGCCATTTAATCTTGTCACTTCAATCATATTAAGCAGAGAAGCGAGCATCCGCTCCCCCTACCTCCTATCGTTTCAGATTCACAAGCTCTTGCAGAATTTCATCAGATGTTGTAATCGTCTTTGCATTCGATTGGAATCCACGCTGCGCGATAATCATTTCGGTAAACTCGTCTGTTAAATCAACGTTTGACATTTCAAGTTTCCCTGTTTGAAGTTCACCTGTTCCTTGACTTCCAGGAGCGATGGCATTACTTGGCGCACCGGAACTGAGCGTTTGGCGGTATAGGTTATCCCCAACTTTGTCTAATCCTCCTGCATTACTGAATGACACAAGTGATACTTGCCCAACAGTACGAGAAACGTTGTTCTCAACAACAGAAACGGTCCCATCTGGCCCAACACTGACACTTGACACATTGTCGCTTGGAATGTTGATTCTTTGCCCATCCATGCCAAGTAGATAGTTTCCATCAGGTGTTGCCAAATCCCCATTTGAATCAGGTTTGAAGTTCCCTGTTCTTGTAAATAGGATTTCACCTTGCTTTTGAATACGGAAAAATCCATCTCCATTAATATAGAAATCAAATGGTTCGTCTGTATTTTGAGAAGAACCTGATTTCATGATTTTATCAATAGAAGATAAAGATGATCCTAAACCAATTTGTTTTGAGTTGATTGAACCAGAGTTGTTCGTTGGTCCACCTGAGCTTGAAATGGTTTGGCTGACCATATCTTTAAACGTGATACGGCTTTTTTTGTATCCGTGTGTATTGACGTTGGCTACGTTGTTGGCTACCACATCTAATTTTGATTGGAAGTTTTTCATTCCGCTAATTCCTGAGTAAAGTGAGCGTAACATTTATTTTCCTCCTCGAATTACTTCGTTTTTTCTCCAACTGCTGTAACATCCCAAGGGCTGATTTTCGTTCCATCTTCTAAAACAAGTAAGTATTCATTGTCTATGTTTTTAACAGACTTCACAGTGCCCGATATCTCTTTATCATCCAATTTGCCCGATACTTCTTTACCAATCCAGCCTACATACGTCGTAAACGGATCTTGGTGTGCAACAAATGTAGACATGAGCTGATTTAGTTTAGTGATCGAATCGTTCATATTGGTTTGCTGTTCTAAAGATGAAAATGTCGCCAGCTGCGTGACAAACTCACGGTCATCAAGCGGGTTTGTCGGATCTTGGTTTTGAAGCTGTGTGAGCAAAATTTTCAAGAATTGATCTTTGCCAAGCGTATCTGTTTTCTTTTCTGCTTTTGAAGAAGTGTCTGCTTGTGTGGCTGTTCTATTCGTAGCATCAACTGTTGCCATTAAATCTCCTCCTCTTCCTCATCTGACCCAACAAGAGCATCCAGTACATCTTGGAATTCTGCTTCCTGTTCATCAGTCTGCTGGAAATTCTGTCCTTTTGGCTGCTGCTGCTTGTTTTCTTCACTAAACTGTCCAAATAACGGCTGCTCATTTGATTGTAGCGGTATATGGAAACGGTCCACTTGAACCGACATATTTGGAAGCGCCTGCTTGAGCTGCGGCAGATGATGCTCTAACAGCTCTTTCGCTGCTTGCGTCGAGGCTGTAATTTTACTCGCATACATACCGTTTTGCTTCGTTAGCTGAATGGTAATGAATCCAAGATTTTCAGGATTTAATCGAACGGTAAAGCGTCCGCTTGAATTACCAAACGGCGTGAATTTCATTTGCTTCCACGTGTTTAGAATTTGCTGATCAACCGTTCCTGGCTTTTCATCAGTCGTTTGTGTCTGCTGAACAGGAGCCGCTGACTGCAGTTGGAAAAACTGCTTATGACCTGGCAGAAGCGAGTGGGTCATTATTTTTTCAGAAGCTGGTGCAGCAGCGCTTTGTCCTTTAACGACTTCTTTTTTGATGAGCCACTCAAGAGATGCATTCCCTTTTGCCGGAGAAGCGAGTGTAGATTCTTGTTTTGGAGAGATTAGTTCCTTCAACTCTCCTAGTGAAATTTTCCACTCTTTGTCAGACCCTTTCGCATTCGCCATCATATGGTCGATTAGCTGATTAAAGTGCTTTAGCTCACTTTGAGTCATCGAATTCAGCTTTGGCGCTGAACCCTGCGAGAAGAACTGCTCTTTTACTTGCTGAATGAGTTTTTCATCTACCCCGTTTTTAGAAAGAAAGTGGATAAAGTCTTGACCTTTCCCTTCAATATCCTGCACAAGTTTCGCATCAAAGCTGAGCGGCTGTTGATTGAGCAACTGATAGATGAAAAAGTGGACTTGTATGAGCTGTTCACTATGCTCAGAACCTGGCTTTTCAGCTTGATCACCGTAAATGGAAGATTCCATTTTTTGAAATAGTTCTTCAAGTGACTTGAGATCAGATAATTCAAGCGTTTGACCTTGTAGTGTTTGAAGCGCACTGAGTAAGTCTGCGCTCATTCCTTCTTCAGGTGATTGCATCCATTTTTCAACAATTTGCATCGCATCATTGATAGAAAGAGAGGCAAGAGCGGCTGTTTCAGCATGAACAGGACCGCTTTGAGCGCCTGCTCCGCTAAGCAATTGTTTAAACAAACCGCGTGCAGATGCAGCGCCGTCTCCTTTTAGCCCTGAGAGACCTTGAGAAGATTGCTGTAAGGCTCCAATATCCAATAGCTTCACTTATTGTCCACCCCCATTTTCACTTTCTTCTTTTTTGGCAAGCTCTTTTGTAAACGTTGCTGCCTTCTGAGGTGTCAGTTTTGCTAATATGTCTGTCAGTTTATTTTTGCTCAGCTCTTCAAGGATTTTTAACGCCTCTTTATCACTTAATTCTGATAAAATTTTGGCGGATTTCCCTGGGTCCATGCTTTCATAAATGCTGGCGACCTTTCCTTTTGTCTGCTGATTAGAGGAAGCCGCTGTATCAGAGGACGCCCCTGCTGAGTTATTACCTGACGTGTTATTTGATGAGCTGTTATTCGATGAGCCGTTATTCGATGAACTGTCATTGGCTGACGTATTCTTTGCATCATTTTCAGATGTTTTTTCAAGTGAGTTGATTTTTTGATTCAATCTTTTAATCTCTTCATCACTTGTTTTCAAATCTTTTTGTGCAATTTCGAGCTCATTTTTTTGCTCTTTAATGGTCTTTTTCAGTTCTTTCAACTCTGCATCGCTTTGATCATTAGGTGAAGATGACGTTTTTGAGGTGTCATCTGAACCAACCAAACTGCTGATCCCAGGAATGTTTTGGAGCGGTTTTTTTAGATCAAAACCTGCCATATAAAGGATCGTGCCAGTGACAATCACAAGCACAATCAATGGGATGATGACAATAAACAAGATCCATTGAAATTTTCCGCCGCCTGATTCCTTCGTTTTTTCCTTCTTAGGCATTCATCTCGACTCCTAATGTCCTTGAAACATGAATTGGCTGATAGAGATATCATCCATTTCTTTCATTTCAATTGCCTTATGTTCAAGGGAGAACTTTTCAAATTGCTTTTCTTTCATTTTTTCAAACTTTTTAAACTCAATGTTTTTTTCAGTTAAATCAGATTGTTTTTCATTCATTTGGTGACGTTTCATGATCACAAGCTGCTGATAATGCTGAATGGTGTTATCTAAGTTGGTCACAAATTGCTGGTAATGACGCATTTCTTGAACACTCATTCCACTTCTCAGCTTTTCTTCTTTGCTTTTTTCCATTAGCTCTTTTTTACTCATATTTTCATAGAGTTTTTCAGCGACTTGCTCAAATGCCGAAACGGATTGTTGGTACGCTGCGAGTGACTTGTCTTTTTCACTTTCTTTCAGTTCTAAGAGCTTTTGAAATTTGTATTGATATCTCACTGTTTTTGTCAATCCTCTCTATTCATCAAACTGAGCAATAAACTCACACTGTCTTCAATAGATACAGCCTCTTCTACATCCTGCTTCAAAAATGAAATCAGATGAGGATAAGCCTGCATGGCCTCATCAATATCTTTGGAGGAGCCTTTTTTATATGCTCCAATATTAATGAGGTCTTCAGCGTTTTGATAAGTGGACAAAAGCTGGCGGAACCGGTTAGCCGCTTCCTTGTGATCATGACTTGCGATATTACTCATGACACGGCTGATACTTTTCAAAATGTTAACAGCGGGAAATTGTCCTTTGTTGGCTAAAGCACGATCAAGTACAATGTGCCCGTCAAGGATCCCCCTCACTGTATCAGCGATCGGCTCGTTCATATCGTCTCCATCAACAAGCACTGTGTAAAACGCTGTGATGGAACCAAGCTGATTTGTCCCAGTTCGTTCGAGCAATTTTGGCAGTATAGCGAACACTGAAGGTGTATATCCTTTTGTTGTTGGCGGCTCGCCAGTTGCGAGTCCTATTTCCCTTTGCGCCATGGCGACCCTCGTAACAGAATCCATCATGAACATGACATTTTTGCCTCTGTCCCTGAAATACTCCGCAATAGCTGTTGCTGTATACGCAGCTTTCAGTCTCGTCAGTGCAGGCTGGTCAGAAGTAGCAACGACAACAATTGATCGCTTCAGTCCTTCAGAACCTAAATCCTTTTCAATAAACTCACGAACTTCACGGCCACGCTCTCCAACAAGGGCAATGACATTCAGGTCTGCTTCTGTCTGCTTTGCAATCATCCCCATTAAGGTACTTTTTCCAACACCACTTCCGGCAAAAATCCCGATCCTTTGACCAGTGCCAACTGTGAGCAGACTATCAATGACTCTAACACCGACACCCATCTTTTCTCGAATAGGCGGCCTGTCCATTGGATTTGGGGGTGACTGATCTGTCGAAACAGGTGCAAGTCCCTTTGGAAGCATACTGCCATCAAGCGGATCACCGAAGGCATCAACGACTTCACCAATTAATCCAGTCCCTACTTTGACCTTCAGCGACTCACCCGTCGCTTCAACAAGACTTCCTGGTGAAATATTGGATGCTTCTACATAAGGCATGAGCAGAATGTTTTCATCTCTAAACCCTACGACCTCTGCTTTTATCGGATGGTGCTTGCTCCCTTTTTTATGAATGAGACATACATCACCGATCGAACTCTCCGGCCCCTTAGATTCAATCATGAGCCCAACCACTCGATTGACTTTACCAAATCGTTTATAAGGATCGGCAGTTTCAATCGTTTCTTTTAGTACATCCATTTTCATTTGTGATCACCTGAATCAATGACTTCTAATAATTTTTCTTTCAACTGATTCATTTGGGTATCAACACTCGCTTCCACTTTTCCAAAACTTGTTTCTACGTAACAAGTTCCTTTTGGCGCTTTTTCATCCGAGTAAATGGCAAGGTGTGTATCCTTTTGAAGGATTCTAATCAATTCGTCTTTATATTCCATCACATGCTCGTAATGTTCAGGGTCAACATAGATGGAAATATCATCATATTCTTTCACTTCTGAAATGACCTGCTTCACAAGAGCCAAAAATGGATCTTTCGTGTCCTCAGCTGCATTCCAAACGCGTTTGGCGAGTTCAAAAGCGAGTTCTACAATTTGCTCAGCAGAGCTTTCAATTTTTTCTTCGTAATCCTGCCTTGCAAGACTGACGATGTCATTTGCTTGATCAAGAATAGCTTGGTACTGCATATTCGCATCTGCTTCGCCCTTTTGGAAGCCTTCTTGATAACCTGCTTGTTTCGCTTCTTCAATGAGCTGCATTCTTTCCTCTTCAAAATCAGTCCGGCGCTGATTGATTTCAGCCATTGTTTTTTCCAGCTCACTGTTTGCTTGTTCTAATATGCGGCTCGCTTGATCTTCTGCATCACTGAGTACTAGCTGCGATGCTTCGGTTTCATTGACAAGCTCTACTTCGTGATGTTCTCTTTTAAAGTTTACTTGCTGTAAAGGAATCGTTTGCCGCCCTTGTTCAGGAGTAACAGATGTTTCATGTTTGATAATCCTAGACAATGATATCGTCTCCCCCGCCTCGAGCTATGACGATTTCTCCAGCTTCCTCAAGTCGTCTTACGATGCTGACAATACGGGTTTGTGCTTCCTCGACATCTCTAAGCCGGACAGGCCCCATAAACTCCATTTCTTCTTTGAATGTTTCGACCATCCGCTGTGACATGTTGCGGAAGACAATTTCTTTGACTTCTTCGCTTGCCACTTTGAGTGCGAGCAATAAGTCATCATTTTCAACATCTCTGATGACACGCTGAATCGCTCTGCTGTCAAGAGTGACAATATCTTCAAAGACAAACATACGTTTCTTAATTTCATCAGCAAGCTCTGGATCTTGAATTTCAAGTGTGTCTAAAATGGTTTTCTCAGTAGCACGGTCTACACCATTTAGCACTTCTACAACCGCTTCGACTCCGCCCGTTTGCGTATAGTCCTGCGTAAAGGTTGAAGAGAGCTTTTGTTCAAGAATACGCTCCACCTCATTGATGATCTCTGGAGATGTACGGTCCATTAAGGCAATACGTCTCGCAACCTCAGTTTGTACTTCCTCGCCTAACTCAGATAAAATTTGCCCAGCCTGCACTGGATCCAGGTAGGAAAGGATAAGTGCTATCGTTTGTGGATGCTCATGCTGGATAAAGTTTAAAATTTGTTCTGGGTCAGCCTTTCGAGCAAAATCAAATGGTTTCACTTGAAGAGAGGATGTCAGCCTGTTTAAGATGCTGTCCGCTTTATCCTCACCAAGCGCTTTTTCAAGCACTTGTCTTGCGTACATAAGACCGCCCTGCGATATGTAGTCCTGCGCGATCGCAATGCTGTGAAACTCTTCGATGACTTCATCTTTTTTAGCAGTATCTACACTTCGTACATTGGAAATTTCTAATGTTAATTTTTCTATTTCGTCTTCAGACAGATGTTTGTATACAGATGCTGACACGTCTAGCCCTAAGGAAATCATTAGGATTGCTGCTTTTTGTCTGCCTGTTAGTCGATTTGGATCTTTTCTCGACATGTGTATTCCTCCTAATCCTCGGACAGCCAGCTGCGTAGCAATTTAGCAAAGTCTTCTGGTTTTTCTTTTGCCATTTTTTCAAGCTGATTTTTTCTCACCATTTCTTCTGTTTCTGGTTCAGTGTCGATATCAGGAACATCGATTGGTGTACGTTCATCAAACTCAAACTCTTCTTCCTCATCTCTTCTACGCTTGCGTACAAGAAGAATGATAAGAGCGATAATTGCAAGTAGAAGCACACCGCCTACAATATAAACCCAAATTGGAATATTGTTTGAAGGGTTATCTGCCGCAGTTTGCTGTTTACCGTCTAATTTTGATACAGATAAAACGATTTTGTTATCTAAGTCGGCTTGAGTGAGCGCTTGACCATTTGTGTATTCTTTATCAATCGATGTGCTAATGATCGTTGAAAGAATCTTTTTGATATCATCTTGTCTTTCAGCCGTTAAAGAGTTTACATCGTTTGCAGTTGGTGGTTCGACCAATGCTTGAATGCCAACATCTCTAATTTTATAAGGGCTTTCTTTGATATCTTTATGAATGCGGTTGACTTCATAATTGATGCGATCTTCGCTCTTTTCGTAATCTCCGCTTCCATTCGCTCCATCGGCACCTTGATAATTTGTGACATCATCGTCACCTGTTCCAGCGGTGCCTCCAGCTGCTGCGCCGTTACCTGAATAAGTTTCAGCAATCTTTTCAGCGCTGACAGCAATCCCCTGCATGTTTTCTTTATCAACAGGTTCTACTAGGTCTTCTTTTCTTTTTTCTTCAGTAAAATCAATGTCTGTTGTGACCGATACAGCCACTTTATCTTGACCCATCATTGTTCCGAGCAGCTGCTGAATTTTTCTTTGAAGATTCTTTTCGATTTCCTCTTTTTTCTGCTGCTGTGCATCCATTCCACTTGCATAGGAATCGGAGCTGGTGTTTAAGTCGTAGTAGTTGGAATCTTGGTCCATAATGACAATGTTTTCTGTTTTTAAATTCGGCACACTTTTTGAAATAAGATGATAAAGGCCTTTTACTTGCTGCGGTGTGAGCGTGTAGCCCGGCTCAACTTGCAGCACTATGGATGCTGATGCATTACTTTGCTCTTCTCCAACAAAAACGGAATCTTTTGGCAGGTTAATCATCACTTTTGAATCTTTAATCCCATCAATTGTGTTGATCAGATTGGATAGTTCTGTCTGAGTTGCGTCTACTTTCAGAACATCAAATTCATTATCTGTTAAACCGAAGCCTGAATTGTTTGCAAAGAAGGAATAATCAATGTTGCCTGTCTTAGGGAGCCCTTCGGATGCGAGTGTTACTTTTAAAGAATCTGCTTGCTTTTCTGGAACGAGAATCGTTGTTCCATTGTTTGCAAGTTCCGATTTAACGTTTTTGCCATCTAGTTCCTGTTTGATTTGTCCAGCTTCTGCCTCAGACAAGTCTCTAAAGAGCGGAACCATTTTTTCAGAAGAAGCAAAGATGCTAACAACCGTAATAATGATTGCTAGGGCAGCAACGCCGCCAATCATGAGTATTTTTTGTAATTTTGATCGATTTCGCCAAAACTCAACTGTTTTTGTTCTTAATTGCATTAAAGTACGATTCATCTTAACCCCCGGTCATTCCATTCAGTCTTTTTTTGTCCACCAGCACCTCCTACATCTGCATTCTCATAATCTCTTGGTACGCTTCGACTGCTTTATTTCGAAACTCTGTTGCAGCTGTGAGTGTGACACTCGCTTTTTGTGAAGCAATCATGACTTCATCGAGATTGACATCTTTTCCTTGTGCAAGCGCATTTGTATACTGGTCTGATTTCAGCTGTGATTGATTTAATGCCTCAATGGAATTCTTCAGCACATCAGAGAAATTCGTTTGACTTTTAGGTGCAGCCGCCTGAATGGGCGTTGCATTCGTCAATTCACTTGCTTGCTGAGCAGTTTGAAGCTGGAAAGGAGATATTGCATTAACCAATTGTTTTCACCTTACTTTCCTATTTCTAAAGCTTTCATCAGCATGCTTTTATTCGCATTTAGAGCAGTCACGTTTGCTTCATATGATCTTGAGCTGCTGATGAGGTCGACCATTTCTTTTAATGGATCGACATTTGGTGTTTGAACATATCCATTTTCATTGGCATCGGGATTTGTAGGATCATATTGAAGGTTGAATGGAGTTTCGTCTTCAGTAATCTTTGTTACTTTGACGCCGTTTCCTAATTTGCCGCTCGAATTCATACTTGAGTTCAATATAGATGAAAACGATTCACCTGACGGCTGTAATGTGACAAGCTTACGTCTATAAGGCTCCCAGTTGCCATCAACCTGTTTAGCTCTTGTCGTATCCATATTTGCAAGGTTTGAGGATACAACGTCCATTCTGAGCCTCTGTGCCGTTAATGCTGAGGCCGAAGCGTTCACTCCTGAAAAGATCGACATCACTTACCTCCTGTCAAAACTGTTTTAAGAGAATTGAATTTCCCGCTCATTCTTTCCACCAGCGCATTATACTGAATTTGGTTTTTAGCGAGTTCACTCATCTCTTGATCAATATCGACATTATTTCCGTTTTCTTGATAAGAAGTACGGTTGCTCGAAACAACTGAATAATTAGACCCTGTTTTTGAAAAATCAATGTGACCTTGGTACGTTTTTTTAGCATCTAATTTGATTGACGCATCATTTAGCATGTCATGGAATGCGACGTTTTTCGACTTGTAGTTCGGTGTATCTATATTCGCGATATTATTGCTTATGACTTTTTGCTTAACATTCGCTCTGCCCAAGGCATTCTCAAGGTTGCTTATCGTTCCAGAAAATATATCCAAAACCATATACCTCCAATCATATGTATTTCATTCCATTTAATCATGTCGAGATTTGTAAAACCATATGTTCATTGTAAGAAATAATAGGATTAAAGTCTATGATGTATATGTAAAAAAAACTCGTAATATATATCTATTTTACGAATAGGTATAAAGGCCTAGATTCAAAGCACTACAGATTTGTAAGGGGTTTCTTGGAAAAAAGAGTGACATTTTTCGGACAAATCCTCATTTTTTCACATAAAAAAACCCTTTTCAGCATTTATTTCGGCCAAAAAGGGTTTTTGATTAATGAGATTTTAAATTTTCGAGTTCAATTAAAAATTTGTTGTTTAACACTTTGATGTACGTTCCCTTCATTCCAAGAGAACGAGATTCGATTACGCCTGCACTTTCTAACTTACGTAAGGCGTTTACGATCACTGAACGCGTAATCCCTACACGATCTGCAATTTTACTTGCGACAAGAAGACCTTCGTTTCCATCCAGCTCTTCAAAAATGTGCTCAATCGCTTCAAGCTCACTATATGAAAGAGAGCTGATCGCCATTTGGACAACCGCTTTGCTTCTTGCTTCTTCTTCGATTTCTTCTGCTTTCTCGCGAAGAATCTCCATTCCAACAACTGTTGCCCCGTATTCAGCAAGAATTAAATCATCATCTGTGAATGTATCTTGTAAGCGGGACAGGATTAACGTACCTAAACGATCTCCTCCGCCGATAATTGGGACAATTGTTGTTAAGCCTGATTGGAATAAGTCACGGTTCTCAATCGGGAAAGCTGTATATTCACTGTTAATATCAAGGTTTGAAGACGTTTCAGGGACATTGAATAGACTCTTTGTATATTCCTCAGGGAACTGACGATCTTCAAGCATTTTTTTCATACGTGCATTTTCGATCTGCTGATTAATGGAGTAGCCAAGAAGCTTTCCCCTTCTGCTTAATACGAAAATGTTTGAATCAATGACATCTCTCAGTGTTTCTGCCATTTCTTTAAAATTAACTGGTTTCCCCGCTGCATCTTGCAGCATTGAGTTAATAATCCTTGTTTTTTGTAGTAACGCCATAATAATGATCCTCCTAGATTACTTTATTCATTTGTTAAAGTATAAATTGACTTAAATCTTTGTTATTTGCAATCTTTCCTAGCTTCTCTTCGACATACTGAGGGGTAATGGTCACTGTCTCCATCGCAATATCAGGCGCCTCAAATGAAAGCTCTTCAAGCAGCTTCTCAAGTATGGTATGAAGCCTTCTTGCACCGATGTTATCTGTCTCCTGATTGACATGATAAGCCACTTCGGCAATCTTATGAATAGCATCGTCAGAAAATTCAAGAGATATACCTTCTGTTTCAAGTAAAGCTTTATATTGCTTTAATAATGCATTATCTGGTTCCGTTAAGATTTTCACAAAGTCTTCTATACTTAATTTATCTAATTCTACACGGATTGGGAAACGTCCCTGAAGCTCCGGAATCAAATCTGATGGCTTTGCCATATGAAATGCACCTGCTGCAACAAACAGCACATGATCAGTTTTAACGGCACCATATTTCGTCATCACAGTTGAACCTTCTACAATCGGTAAAATATCACGCTGAACCCCTTCACGAGAAACATCTGCAGATGATGCACCACCGCTTTTGGCAATTTTGTCGATTTCATCGATAAAAATAATTCCTTGCTGCTCTGCTTTGTAGACCGCTTCCTGACTGACTTCATCCATATCAATCAGTTTTGAAGCTTCCTCAGCCGTTAACGCCTTTCTTGCTTCTCTGACAGTCAGCTTTCTGCGTTTTTTCTTTTTAGGCATGAGATTGCCGAGCGCATCCTGCATGTTCATACCCATTTGCTCCATACCCGAGCCTTGAAGCATATCAAACATGGAAGGTTGCTGTTCTTCTACTTCAATCGTGACGTAATGATCTTCAAGTTCTCCCATAGCCAGCTGATGATCGATTCGCTTTCTTGTCGATTCGAGTTCCACTTCTTCATTTGAATGATCTCGATCACGGTCATCTTCATCAGAACCGCCAAACAGCATCTCAAAAGGATTTTTCACAGACTGGCTCTTTTTCTTACCAGGAACAAGTAAATGAACAAGACGTTTATTTGCTTGTTTTTCTGCTTCTTCTTGAACATCTTTCATCTTTTCTTCTTTGACAAGTCTAATCGCTGTTTCAACTAAATCTCTCACCATGGACTCTACGTCACGGCCGACATAACCCACTTCAGTAAACTTCGTCGCTTCCACTTTAATAAAAGGCGCACCAGAAATTCGAGCAATTCTGCGGGCAATTTCTGTTTTCCCCACACCTGTTGGGCCGATCATTAAAATGTTTTTAGGAACGACTTCATCCTTTAGCTTATCATGTAAAAGACTTCTTCTGTAACGGTTTCTTAAAGCCACCGCCACTGCTTTTTTCGCATCAAGCTGACCAATGATGTATTGATCAAGCTTTTCAACTATCTCTCTTGGGGTAAACGGCTTTTTCTCCATACGTCTCATGTCCTTTCTATTCAAGCTCTTCTAAAGTGATTTGATCGTTCGTGTAGACACAGATTTCTCCGGCCGTTTCAAGAGCGGCCTTTGCAATTTCTCTCGCTGTGAGATGATCACCTGCATGGGTTTTGAGTGCTCTCCCGGCGCTAAGCGCATAGTTGCCGCCTGAGCCAATTGCCAAAATCCCATCATCTGGTTCAATGACCTCTCCAGTTCCAGAGACGAGCAAAATACTTTCTTTATTCATGACGATGAGCATAGCCTCAAGCTGCCTTAGCATCTTGTCACTTCGCCATTCCTTCGCTAGTTCTACGGCTGCCCGCTTTAAGTTACCACCATATTCTTCAAGCTTTGTTTCAAACTTTTCAAAGAGTGTAAAAGCATCTGCTACTGAACCTGCAAAACCTGCAAGCACCTTGCCTCCGAAAAGACGGCGCACTTTTTTTGCTGTGTGTTTCATCACGACAGCCTGCCCGAAAGTAACTTGACCGTCGCCAGCCATTGCACTTTTTCCTTTATGTTGAACGGCAAAGATGGTTGTTGCATGAAATGATGACATGAAAAAACCTCCTTTTAGGATCGTTTAAAAGCCCTTGGGTGATGAGACATGTACGTGTTTCTTAAAGAATCTTTTGATACATGCGTGTACACCTGTGTAGATGATAAATTTGAATGACCGAGAAGTTCTTGAACACTTCTCAAATCTGCTCCCTCGTTTAAGAGATGCGTGGCAAAGGTGTGCCTCAACATGTGAGGATGGATATGTAATGTACCTGACGCCTTTTTCATTAATTCAGTGAGAATGAATCGAACACCTCTGTCTGTAAGAGGCGTCCCGCGCTGATTCAAAAACACATGAGTATCAGCGCGGTCTTTCCCCTTAGCTTTCAGCTTCTGCCTTCCATCCTCTAAATAAGTAATGAGCGCTTCATGAGCATATGACCCGAAAGGAACATACCGCTGTTTGCTGCCTTTCCCATGAACAAGCACTGTATCCATCGATAAATCAAGATCAGATTCTTTTAATGAACATAACTCACTGACCCTCATACCTGTTGCATAAAGAAGTTCTAAAATGGCTTGATTTCTTTGCCCAAGTGGTGTGCTGACATCAGAAACTGTAAAAAGCTCTTTTAGTTCCTCTTCATACAAAAATGAAGGAATCCGCTTATCCTGCTTTGGTAAGCTAACGAGTAAAAAAGGATTTTCTTTCACAAGCTGTTCTCTTAATAAAAATTTATAAAAGCTGCGAAGCGCAGAGACTTTCTTACTAATCGTTCTTCTTGTCAGGCCTTTTTCATAAGCTTCTGTTAAATAAATTCTCGTATCTTGATAGGATACCTCTTCAAAACCGTCTATTCCTTGAATGTTCATAAATCTGACAAACTCTTCAATGGCTTCTGTATATCCTGAGATCGTTAAAGCTGAATAGTTTTTTTCAATTTGCAGATATTCAATGAATAAGTGGACAAGACGCTGTTTATTCGTCATTTTTACACCTCTTTAAGGCTTTTAAATGGTATCACATATCTTGCTTTCCGTGCAATGTTTTACTACAGAGATTTCGAAATAGTTTGAATAGTTTCGATTGCACGCTTAGCGTACTCTGCATAACGTTCTTGTTTGTTTTTAATTCGAACTCCTAGATCTTTCAGCAAACCAAAATTCGCATTCATCGGCTGGAAGCTTTTCTTGTTTGTCGATGTGATGTAGTGAGCCATACTGCCAATCGCCGTTTCCTCAGGAAGTGTCACAAGCTCTTCTCCTTTGACAAAACGAGCGGCGTTAATACCAGCCACTAGTCCCGACGCTGCGGACTCGACATACCCTTCAACGCCTGTCATTTGTCCGGCAAAGAATAGATCATCTCTATTTTTAAACTGATAAGTCGGTCTTAAAAGGCTTGGCGAGTTAATAAATGTATTACGGTGCATCACGCCGTAACGGACAATCTCTGCTTCTTCAAGACCTGGAATCAAACGGAATACTTCCTTTTGATCGCCCCACTTCAGATGTGTCTGGAAGCCAACGATGTTATATAAAGTACCTGCTGCATCATCCTGTCTTAATTGAACAACAGCGTAAGGTCTTTTGCCTGTTTTCGGATCTTCAAGTCCTACTGGCTTCATCGGACCAAACAGCATCGTTTTCTTTCCTCTTTTCGCCATGACTTCAATTGGCATACAGCCTTCAAAGAAGATTTCTTTTTCAAATTCTTTTAATGGTACAGTTTCAGCAGAAATGAGCGCCTCATAAAAACGATCGAATTCTTCTTCTGTCATTGGACAGTTTAAATAAGCAGCTTCTCCTTTGTCATAGCGAGATTTCAAGTACACCTTATCCATATCAATGCTGTCTTTCTCTAGAATAGGTGCTGCTGCATCGTAGAAATAGAGATATTCTTCTCCTGTTAACGATTTTAATTCTTTGGAAAGTGCTTCAGATGTCAGCGGGCCAGTCGCGATAATTGTCGGACCTTCTGGAATGCTCTGCACCTCTTCTTGAAAGACAGTAACATTCGGATGATTTTTCACGCGGTCTGTCACGTTTGCTGCAAATTCATGACGGTCTACTGCAAGCGCGCCGCCAGCAGGAACTGAGCTTTCATCTGCTGCTGCGATAATAGCTGAATCTAAATGACGCATTTCTTCCTTTAATACACCTACTGCATTCGTCAAAGCATTCGCACGCAGTGAGTTGCTGCATACAAGCTCCGCAAATTTATCTGTGTGGTGAGCCGGCGTTTGTTTCACAGGTCTCATTTCATATAAATTGACTTTAATGCCTCGTTTAGCGATTTGCCATGCTGCTTCACTTCCAGCTAAACCGGCTCCGATCACATTTACAAATTGACTCATTGTACAACTCTCCTATTTCGTAAGGTCTGTTTGATGACATAAAAAAGCAGGTGAACAAGGCTGCTCACCGCTATTTTTGTTGTTCCTCTTTATAATCACAGTTCACACATTGAACTTGAACGCCTTTTTTCAGCTTTTTCTCTACAAGCATATTTTCGCATTTTGGACACTTTCTTTCAATTGGTTTGTCCCAAGAGACGAATTCACACTCTGGAAAACGATCACAGCCGTAAAAAATGCGGCGTTTCTTCGATTTTCGTTCAACAATGTTTCCTTCATGACATGACGGGCATTTGACACCGATATCTTTGACAATTGGTTTTGTGTTACGGCAGTCAGGAAAGTTAGAGCAAGCCATGAACTTACCGTATCGACCCATTTTGTACACCATCGGATGTCCGCACTCTTCACAATCAACTCCGGCGTATTCCGGCTCAATCTCAACTTCTTGCATCTCTGCTTCAGCTTTTTCTACCCGTTTTGCAAAGTCTTGATAGAAGCTGTCGATAATACGAACCCATTCGATCGTACCTTCTTCAACACTATCAAGTTCCTTTTCCATTTTCGCTGTAAATTCAACGTTAATGATTTCAGGGAAGAATTCAATGATTAAGTTGAGTACAATCTCTCCAAGCTCTGTCGGAGTAAATCGTTTATTATCAAGTGCGACATAGCCGCGCTTTTGAATCGTATCTAATGTTGGTGCATACGTAGATGGACGGCCTATACCGAGCTCTTCAAGTGTTTTGACCAATCTTGCCTCAGTGTAACGCGGAGGCGGCTGTGTGAAGTGCTGTTCAGGTTCGATATCTTTTGAAAGAACTGTATCCCCTTCTTTGAGATCAGGAAGCATTTTGTCCTTTTCCTCTAGCTGGTCGTCCTTTCCTTCCACATAAACCTTCATAAACCCAGGAAATTTCACTTTACTGCCATTCGCACGGAAAGTAAGACCGTTATGATCAAGATCCACACTCATTGTATCAAGAACAGCCGGCGCCATTTGGCTTGCCACGAATCGTTCCCAAATCAATTTATACAGACGAAGCTGATCGCGGCTTAGCACATGCTTGACATCTGCCGGTTTTCTTAACGTAGAAGTCGGGCGGATGGCTTCGTGAGCATCTTGTGCATTTTCATTCTTTTTGGCCGGTCGTTTTGTTGTGTTTAAGAAATTCTTGCCGTACGTCTGATCAATGAAAGCAGATACTTCTTCAATCGCCGTATTGGAAATACGTGTTGAGTCCGTTCTCATATATGTAATGAGACCGACTGTACCTTCTTTACCAAGATCAATTCCTTCATATAATTGCTGTGCAATCATCATTGTTTTTTTCGCACGGAAGTTTAATTTTCTTGCAGCTTCCTGCTGTAAAGTAGAAGTCGTAAACGGAACGGCTGGATTACGTTTCCGCTCTTTTTTCGTTACTTTCTCTACAGAGAATTTGCTTCCTTTTAATTTCGAAAGGATTTCTTTTACATCTTCTTTTGTTTTCAATGGATGTTTTTTGCCATTGAGGCCAAAGAAACTCGCTTCGAAGCTTTCTTTTCCTTTAAGGAATGTACCGTCAATTGTCCAGTATTCTTCTGGTTTAAATTCATTAATTTCATTCTCGCGATCAATAATCAGGCGGAGTGCAACTGATTGAACACGTCCGGCACTTAAGCCCTTTTTCACTTTCTTCCATAAAATCGGACTGATTTTATACCCAACGAGACGATCTAAAATCCGTCTTGCCTGCTGCGCATCAACTAAGTCCATATTGATCATACGTGGATGCTTAAAGGAATCCTTAATCGCATCTTTTGTAATCTCGTTAAAAACAACGCGGCAGTCAGAAGAGAGGTCAAGGTCAAGGCTGTGTGCTAAATGCCAAGCAATCGCTTCTCCCTCTCTATCGGGGTCAGCTGCGAGATAGACTTTTTTTGCTTTTTTCGCCGCTGTTTTTAATTCTTTTAAAACCGGGCCTTTCCCGCGAATCGTAATATATCTCGGTTCGAAGTCATGCTCAGTATCAACACCGAGCTGACTTTTCGGTAAATCCCTTACGTGCCCCATTGAAGCTTTTACTTTATACTTTTTTCCTAAATAACGCTCAATCGTTTTCGCCTTTGCTGGCGACTCAACGATGACTAAATAATCAGCCATACTCAAAATCCCCCTTAAGAGGTGTTCTCTCTTTATACATTTCACAATTCATATTTATGTTAATTGCACCTATCTAACAGGCAATCATTAAAAATTCTTTATGATGAACATCATTATAAACACGAAAAACAAAGTGTAAACTTAAATCCTCACTATTATTAAATATTCCGATGTCTTTTGTCAAACGATATTTTTATGTTGGTTCAGTATATTGAACGCTGCGGAAGGAGAATTCCTCTAAAATATCTTTTGTTGAATGAACAAGCTTTGCTCCCTGCTGAATGAGTCTTGCCGGACCTGTGGAATTAGGATCAAAGATGGATCCAGCAACCGCAAATACCTCTTTTCCTTGCTCAAGTGCTTGATAGGCTGTAATAAGAGAACCGCTCTTTTCTTTGCACTGTATCACGATGGTTCCTTTCGTCAGTGCACTAATTAAACGATTTCTCATTGGAAAATGCCACTTTTCTGGTTTGACATAAGGAGGGTGCTCTGACAAAAGCAAATGATGCTCGCCCATGTATTGAGCCATTTGCTCATGCTCTTTTGGGTATAAATGCTGAAAACCGCCTGCTATAATGCCGATCGTTTTTCCTTTTTTCCTGATGCACTCTTTATGTGCAAGTCCATCAATTCCTTTAGCTAAACCACTGACAATCATCCAATCTTCCTTTACAAGCTCACCAACAATTTTCTTCACACATGCTTCTCCATAAGACGATGGAACTCGCGTGCCGACTACACCTAAACTTTTTTCTTCATTTAAATATGATACGTTTCCTTTTAGGAATAACACAGGGGGAGGATCATAAATATTTTTTAGTGTGCTGGGATATAAGGGTGATGTGATGGGAATCATGTGAATGTTTTGCTTTAAATAGGCTTGAACGATGTGTTGAAAAATGGGGAATTCATTTTCTTCAGCTTGTTTTAAGCGGGTAAGGTCGATCGTTTGTAATGCTCGATCCTGTTTAAAATGATGTGTTTCTTCATTTATATATAGCTCAGGATCGACTTTCCACCATTTTGTTAATAATGAGGGTGAGATGAGGCCTTTTAAGCGGTGAAAAATCATTCTTTCGGACACGTTGTACATACCATTCCTCCAGTTTAAAATAGAAAGAAGAAGACTTGCCAAAGAACAAGTCTTCTTGTGTCATTAATGCGTTTTACAAGCTTCGAAGAGATTCTTCTCTTTTAATACTTTAATCAACGTTTCTCCCATGACAGATGGTGTTTCTGCCACTTCAATTCCACATTCACGCATTGTTTTTACCTTTTCATCAGCTGTTCCTTTACCACCAGAAATAATGGCACCAGCATGTCCCATACGTTTTCCTGGAGGCGCCGTTTTACCGCCAATAAAGCCAACGACTGGCTTAGTCATATTTGCTTTTACCCATTCAGCTGCTTCTTCTTCAGCCGTACCGCCGATTTCACCGATCATAATCACAGCATGCGTTTCAGGATCTTCATTGAATGCTTTTAAAACATCAATAAAGTTTGTCCCATTTACCGGGTCTCCCCCGATTCCTACAGCTGTCGATTGTCCAACACCAGCTTCTGAAAGCTGATGTACCGCTTCATATGTAAGCGTTCCAGAACGAGAAACAACACCCACATGACCTTTTTTATGAATGTAGCCAGGCATGATACCAATTTTACATTCTTCAGGTGTGATGACACCTGGGCAGTTTGGCCCAACTAGTCTTGTCTTTTTCCCTTCCATATACCGTTTCACTTTGACCATGTCAAGCACTGGAATATGTTCAGTGATACAAATGACGAGATCGACTTCTGCGTCAACAGCCTCTAAAATGGCATCTGCCGCAAATGGTGCTGGTACATAGATAACAGAAGCGTTCGCTCCAGTTGTCTGCACTGCTTCAGATACAGTATTAAATACAGGAACTCCTTCTACTTCAGTTCCACCTTTTCCAGGTGTGACACCGCCAACGATATTTGTTCCGTACTCAATCATTTGTTTTGTATGGAACAATGCGGTTGAACCGGTAATCCCCTGAACAATTACTCTCGTATTTTTATTAATAAATACACTCATTTAGGTTCCCTGCCTTTCTGCTCTACTTGACTAAAGATACAATCTTTTCTGCCCCGTCAGCCATAGACTCAGCAGAAGTGATATTTAAGCCTGAATCACTCAGGATTTTCTTCCCTAATTCAACGTTTGTTCCTTCAAGACGTACAACAAGTGGTAATGTTAAGCCGACCTGTTTCGTCGCTTCAACAACACCTTCTGCAATCACATCACATTTCATGATGCCGCCAAAAATGTTCACGAAAATCCCTTTGACATTTTGATCAGATAAGATGATTTTAAATGCTTCCGTTACTTTTTCAGCTGTTGCACCGCCGCCAACATCTAGGAAGTTTGCAGGGTCCCCGCCGTAATGCTTGATGATATCCATTGTAGACATCGCAAGTCCTGCTCCATTAACCATACAGCCAATATTTCCATCTAAAGAAATGTAGCTTAAGTCATATTTAGATGCTTCAATTTCTTTTGGATCCTCTTCATCAAGGTCACGGTATTCTAATATATCTTTTTGTCTATATAAGGCATTGCTATCAAAGTTTAATTTTGCATCAAGTGCCATGACTTTTCCATCGCCTGTTACAACAAGTGGATTAATCTCAGCAATTGAACAATCTTTTTCAATAAACGCATTGTAAAGGCTTGTCATAAACTTAACAGCTTGGCCAACTAATTTTGTTGGAATATTAATTTTAAATGCTACTTCTCTCGCCTGATAGCCTTGCAGGCCAATCGCTGGGTCGATGACCACTTTGACGATTTTTTCTGGCGTTTTTTCTGCTACTTCTTCAATTTCAGTACCGCCTTCTTCAGATGCCATCAATACAATTCTTGATGTCGCTCTGTCCAAAACTAGTCCAACATAGTATTCCTTTTGAATATCGCAGCCTTCTTCAATAAGTAAGCGTTTTATTTCGCGCCCTTCAGGCCCTGTTTGATGTGTGACAAGTGTCTTGCCGAGCAATTCCTCTGCAAACCCTTTCACTTCATCTTTCGTTTTTGCAATTTTTACCCCGCCTGCTTTACCACGGCCGCCTGCATGAATCTGTGCTTTTACGACATATACAGAGCTCCCTAGCTCTTCTGATGCTTTCACTGCTTCATCAGGTGTAAATGCTACTTTACCATTTGGAACTGAAACCCCATATTTTCTTAGGATTTCTTTTCCTTGGTACTCATGGATATTCATTTCCCATCCTCCCAACATATGTAGAAACAAAAATTATAAAATAGACTGCGCTTTCATTTTAAAGAATAAAAAAGAGAATGTCTAGGGTTCTATGTAAAATCGTAAAATCCTTCTAAACATTCAAACTTTTATTTTATTAAAAATATAAATTTTTCAGCCAAATCACTTTTTTTACCTTATTTTTTCATTTTTTGATCTAATCTGTAGATAAACGAAAAAATTTCTGCTACAGTATCGTATAACGCTTCGGGGATCTCCTCATCTAATGTTAAGTGGCGCATGAGTTCGACTAAATTACGGTCTTCCTGGATTGGGACTCCCGACTTTTTTGCTTCTTCAATAATATGATCTGCCACATAGCCGCTGCCTGTTGCAACGACTTTTGGCGCCTTTTGTTTTTCTTCATCATAATGCAGAGCGACCGCTCTTCTAAGCGGTTTTGAATCCTTCATACTCGTAAGTCCAGCCCTTTCTCGCTGATTTTATGAAAGTGTTCATCTAGAAATTGAGACGGATCTACTGGCTCTTGTCTCTTTTTCGCTGTAATTCCCGTTAAACTGTATCCTAGAGCATTTAAATTCTCCCGAACAGCCGGAATCATCGGATTAATGGTTCCTTGCAGTTCATGGGCTGTCTCGACAGTAATGGACATGACCTTTTGCTGAATCGTACAGTCTATTAAGGTTTCTTCAAGGTTTTCCATGTTTAGATAAAACATCAGGCGGCACTGAGAAATATCAATAGAGCCATCTTTTTTCTTATGTCCCTTTAGTATAAAGGTTAAATCTTGAACACTATGTTTTGAGAAAAGAGGATAGGAAACCATCATTTGACTGACGGTTTGGTTCTCCTGCTGCACAAATAACTGCCCATTCAATCTATGAAATAATTGATCCACTTCTTTTTTAATGGGCTCTGGTAAATCCGCCTGCTTTACATCATTCAGCACAAGCTTTAATTGGTGCAGCTCCTGAGTTTTGACATCCTGGCTGCCTTTTTCGAGCAGTTTCAGCATACCGATTTCATCACGTACACCAATTGCCTTTTTCATCGTCATAAGTAAATCGAGCACATCAGTTTTATTGCTTAATGTTGGTTCAGTCTGCTGCACCACCTGGGCCAAAGCTTTTGCCTCTCTTTTTGACAGGAAGGGAAACTCTTTTTGAAGCACAGCTCCTTTTGCGTCAGGCTGAGATCCTGCCTGCTGGAGTCCTTGAAGCAATGCTGTGAGCTGTTTTAAGTTAGGCTCTTGCTGCCCGTCTGCACCTTGTTTCATCAAGCTTGTCAGTATCCGCTCAATTTGCTGAAGCGGAATTTGCAGCGCTGTTGGACTTGTTGACTGCTGCTGCACGTTTGTCTGAAGAACTTGGGACGGCTGACGCTCTTGAACAATTGAGGCAAGACTATTTTCTTTTTGCTGAGACGGATTGAGCGGAGTCGTTATTGGTGAATTGCCGTCTTGCTTCGCCACGCCTTCTCTCGCTGCTAGAAGGATCGATAAGAGCTTTTCTGCATGGACGGCTGTCTCTGCATCTACAACTGACCGAACGGCTTGTATAAGGGTCTGTGTGGCATCTGTGTGCTTCGGAAGCTGTGTTAATTGATTTAATAGAGCTGTTATATCCTGGTGAAGGGCAGAGGATGATTTTACGGCTAAAATAGATTGAAGCACCCCTTGCTGGATCGGTAAATCTTTCTTTAAAGCAAAGAGAAGTGCCTGGAGCCCTTTCTTCACATCAGCTCCTTGAAGCTGTTCGATCCACTTCACTGCCGTTTTTAACTCTCCTTCGTTGATGACCGGCTTTTCCTTTAAAAAAGCTGTAGCCGTCAGCATGTTTTCAATCCCATTTTTCAGTGAGAGACCTTCTAATAGTTTGGCTGCTGCATCTTTTAATGTCTTAGGATCTTGATCAAATTGCTGAACGGGTCTTAGTTTATTGAGGCTGCCTCCACCCTCTTGTTCAAATTGGAACCAATAAAACGCGTCTGCTTTAAGCTGAGCCGCCAGCTGTGCTTTTATTTTCGTTGAGCCTATTTGAACAAGGGCTGTATCATCTCCAAGCATTTTTAGTACCTTGCCGAGAATCAGCCGATGAACATTATCCTTCCCTTCGGTGTTTAATGGAACCGATTCGGCCGTATTCAGCCGGCTATTCAGTGCTGTATGTATGTCCTCAACTCTTGTCATCACAGGCAGCCTCCTTAGATTAAAATTTATGATATAACAGATTTCACCGGCGCAAACGATAATCGGTGGATTGGGGTAGCACCATGTGTTTGAATCGCAGCCAGGTGCTCTTTCGTTCCGTACCCTTTATGTTTTTCAAATTGATACTCAGGATATTTACGCCCGTACTCTTCCATCATCTGATCCCTTGTCACCTTCGCAATACATGCACCTGCTGCAATGGATGCACTTTTTGCATCTCCTTTGATGATATTCTCTTGGTGGGTAGAAAGCGGGAGTGTCATGGCATCTATGAGTAGATAATCAGGTGTATGAGTTAACTGCTCTACAGCTCTTACCATCGCCAGTCTTGATGCTTCATAAATATTGATTTCATCGATCGTAGCCGCATCAACAATGCCGATTCCGATATCAAGTGCTTCTTTTTGAATTAAATCATAATAAGCCAATCTTTTTTTCTCAGATAATTGCTTTGAGTCGTTTAAACCGAGCAGGACTGTCTCTTCCTTTAATATAACGGCTGCTGCTACAACTGGGCCGGCAAGCGGTCCTCTTCCTGCTTCATCTATTCCAGCAATACATGTGTATCCCTGCGCCTTTGCTTTGTTTTCAAATTGCAGCATGTCATGCCATGCTGCGTGAAGTGCTTGCTGCTTTTCTCTCTCTTTGTGCCACTTTTCTATCAGTTTTTGGACACTTTTTCTCGTATCATCTTTCACAAGCTCGCGAATGTATGACTCGTCGCCTGCATGCTTTTCTATTAGTTCTTTTATTTGTTTCACCGTGTACATAGGCTTTTTCGCAGCCTCCTTCTTTATATCGGCAGTTTTTCGCAAAAAATAAAGACCCGCATGAGCTGCGTGTCTTTTAGCTTTCAGGCTTCTCAAAAGTGAGGGGACCAAATTTTTCTGTTCGAATATCCCGAATAATGATTTCGGTGGTTTTGTCATAGTTTATGAATCCCCCGCTCATTAGACAGCCGCGCTTAGTGCCAATTGCATCAAACAGCTCAACCGTATCTTCAGGTATCTCCGCTAGATCATAGCGTTTTTTTAATCGCTCTGGGTAATTCTCTTCTAGAAAACGAAGTGCATACACAGCGACATCCTGTAAGTTGATGATCGAATCTTTGATCGCTCCAGTCACCGCAAGCCTGAGTCCTACCTGCTCATCTTCAAACTTCGGCCAGAGGATTCCAGGGGTATCGAGCAGTTCTAGTTCTTTCCCTACCTTCACCCATTGCTGTGATGTCGTAATACCAGGCCGGTCTCCTGTTTTGGCAATGTTCTTTTTTGCTAAACGATTGATTAAGGTCGATTTTCCGACGTTGGGAATCCCGATAATTAGTGCTCGAATGGCACGTGGTTTGACGCCTTTTGCTTTCATGCGGTCGAATTTTTCTTTTAAAATTTCTTTTGAAGTCGTGATGATCTGATTTAACCCTTGTCCATCGACAGAGTTAATAGCAAGTGATCGAACGCCTTGCTGCTCAAAATGCGCCTGCCACTCCTTTGTCATACGAGGATCTGCTTTATCTGCTTTGTTTAAGAGCATGATTTTGGGTTTGTTTTGAAGGATTTCTTCGATCATTGGGTTTCTAGAGGACATCGGAATTCTTGCATCGGTTAATTCAAATACGATGTCGATGAGCTTTAATTTTTCTGTGACTTCACGTCTTGCTTTTGCCATATGGCCTGGAAACCATTGAATCGTCATATGTGCACCTTCTTTCTTCTACCTGTTATCTCTATACATTGTACAAAAAAAGAGCCTGTTACAGGTAACAAGCTCTTTCCTTTGATATCATTATCGTCTGATTTCTTTGATACGAGCCGCTTTACCGCGAAGTTCACGTAGGTAGTAAAGTTTCGCACGACGTACCTTACCGTGACGTACAACTTCGATCTTAGCGATTTTTGGTGTGTGTACAGGGAATGTACGCTCAACGCCTACACCGTAAGAGATCTTACGAACTGTGAAAGTTTCGCTGATTCCACCACCACGACGCTTAATTACAACACCTTCAAAGATCTGGATACGCTCACGAGTACCCTCGACAACTTTAACATGTACACGTAAAGTGTCACCAGGACGGAACGCAGGAAGATCAGTGCGTAATTGTTCTTTTGTGATTTCTTCAATCAAATGTTGCATCGTTTTCAACTCCTTCCAACAGATGCTCATGTCCTCTTTCTTCATTGCAGCGGAACATCGTTTTCAAACTTGGATCAGCAAGCCGTCCAAGTCACAAGTAGTATCATATCATACCTCTATGCCGTGTGCAATACAATCTAGTCATTATGAAGCTGCCAAAGCCATCTTTTTTCTTCATCCGTTAATGTTTTGCAAGAATCGATCAAATCTGGCCGTCTTGTATAGGTTCGCTTCAAGGATTCTTTGCGCCGCCACTCTTCAATTTTGGCATGGTTTCCAGAGAGGAGCACATCCGGCACTTTTAGTCCTTTATAATCCGCCGGCCTTGTATAGTGCGGGTGCTCAAGCAGACCTGTACTGAATGAATCTTCGATGTGAGACGCTTCTTTTCCAAGCACATGAGGCAAAAGCCTGACCACACTGTCTGCAATCATCATCGCTGGCAGCTCTCCGCCTGTGAGGACGAAATCTCCGATTGAGATCTCATCTGTGACAAGATGCTCCCTGATGCGCTCATCGTAGCCTTCATAGTGGCCGCAAATGAACATAAGATGCTCTTCTTTTGCAAGTTCTTCTGCTTTCTTTTGTGTATATCTTTCCCCTTGAGGACAGACAAGAATGATTCGGGGTTTCGTGCTTGCTTTCTTCGTTAAATCTTCTACCGCATCAAATACGGGCTGCGCTTTCAGTACCATACCAGCACCGCCGCCATACGGATAGTCATCCACTGTTTTATGCTTATGATCCGAATACTCTCTAAAATTGACGACTTGAAATGAAACAGCTTCTTTCTCCTGTGCTTTTTTTAAGATCGATGAGTGAAGTACACCTTCGAACATTTCAGGAAAAAGGGTTAAGAAATCGATTTTCATTCGTCAATAAGTCCTTCCATCACTTCAATGTGTACGGTTTTGGATGAGATATCGATCTTTTTGACGATAGATGGTATATATGGAATGAGGGCATCTTTTTTGCCTTTTCTTCCAACCACCCACACATCATTTGCCCCTGGCGTAAGGATTTCTTTGATTTGGCCGATCAGCTTGTCCTCTTCATCGTATACTTCACAGCCAATGATTTGGTGGAAATAAAATTCTCCTTCGTCTAATGACCCAAGATGTTCTTTTTCTACCTTTAAGATTGATTCTTTCAAATGCTCTGCTTCATTTAATGAGTTGATTTCTTCAAATGTGAGCAAATCAAACTGTTTGTGCTGGCGATGCGATGCGACAGTTACTTTCAGCGGCTCGCTTTGACCTTGCTTAAAAATATAGAGGACGCTTCCCTTTTTGTAGCGCTCTTCTGGGAAATCCGTCTTTGACACGACGCGTACTTCTCCGCGCACTCCGTGTGTATTGACGATCTTTCCAACATTCAACCATTCTAGCTCCATGTTCTCAATCACCCCTGACGTATTTCCACAATGGTGCCGTCTTTCACGACGATGACATTATCTTGCATCTTGTCATCCCATTTATCACCTATTTTTACTTCAACCAGTGCATCCACTTCTGTTTCTTTCATTTCACTTCCAAGCGGCAAAATATGCAGCTGCTCTACTTGAAAATCAATTTGCCGGATCTTCTCTTGCCTTTTATCGATCGCTTTTTGAAATTGAGGGATGGCTTCTTGCTGATGTGGTTCTTTTTCATGTTTTTTTAGTTGAAAATATAGTTGATTGCATTCACGTTCTAGTCTTTCTTTTTTCTCCAAAAAAGTCGTTAACAGTTTGTCCTTACTGCTTTCAGTTAATACTTGCATCACGGTGACATGTTGAATGATCTGCATCTTCCTTTTTGTCCCCCTATCCGAAGGCATTTGTCCTCTACAGTATAACGAAAAATAGATTTAAACGTGTAAAAAAAGGGGAGGTCCTAAGCCCTCTCCCTTTTTAGTCAGCAATCTCAAGTTGAACTTTCTTAGAAGACTCTGCACTTGCTGCAAAAATGACTGTTCGTATCGCTTTTGCTGTACGTCCCTGCTTTCCGATCACTTTTCCGGTATCTTCAGCATTGACAGACAGTGTGTAAATCACCTGCTCATCTTTTTCTAATGAAGATACGTGAATATCTTCAGGGAAATCAACAAGTGGCTCGACGATGGACACAATCAATTCTTCCAAGGACAGCTCATTCATTATTTGCTGTTTTTCGCATTATGAAATTTTTCAAGAATTCCTTGGCTTGAGAAAAGATTGCGAACTGTATCAGATGGTTTCGCACCATTTTGAAGCCATTTAAGCGCTAATTCTTCGTTGATTTTCACCTCAGCTGGTGATACCACTGGGTTGTAAGTTCCAACTGTTTCGATGAAACGACCGTCACGTGGTGAACGAGAATCTGCTACAACAATACGATAGAAAGGAGATTTTTTTGCTCCCATACGTTTTAAACGAATTTTTACTGCCATTTTACTAGCACCTCCGAAAATATTTCAACAAGATAGTATATTAACAATGATAAAAGGGTTTGTAAAGTGTTTTTTCTTAACAACGGTTTTATCATGTATAACCAATTACATAAATGGTAATTTAAAGCCCTTTTTCTTTCCTTTGGACATGTTGGTCATTTGCTTCATCATCTTTTTCATTTCATCAAATTGCTTTAAAAGGCGATTGACTTCCTGTACAGATGTTCCGCTTCCTTTTGCAATCCGTTTTCTCCGGCTTGCATTGATGACCTCTGGCTGTTCTTTTTCCTCGGTCGTCATTGATTTAATGATCGCTTCGATGTGATTGAGCTGCTTTTCGTCTACTTGGACGTTTTTGAGCCCTTTCATTTTACCGGCTCCCGGCATCATTTGGATCAGTTCATCAAGTGGACCCATATTTCGAACTTGGCCAAGCTGCTCGAGGAAATCATCGAGCGTGAAGCTCATTGTCCGCATTTTTTGCTCAAGCTCTTTCGCTTTATCTTGGTCGACGTTTGCCTGTGCTTTTTCAATCAGCGTGAGCACATCTCCCATGCCAAGAATTCTTGATGCCATCCGCTCCGGATGGAATGGTTCAATCGCATCAAGCTTTTCTCCTAGCGCAGCGAATTTAATTGGCGTGTTGGTGACAGCTCGAATAGAAAGTGCTGCACCGCCTCTTGTATCACCGTCTAGTTTTGTTAGAACGACACCTGTTAAACCAAGCTGTTCATTAAAGCTTTTCGCGACATTGACCGCATCTTGACCTGTCATAGAGTCAACAACTAGGAAAATTTCTTCTGGATTTGCTACTTCTTTTACTTGCTGAAGTTCATCCATTAATTCTTCATCGATATGAAGACGTCCTGCTGTATCTAAAATGACATAATCATGGTGTTCTTCTTTCGCTTTTTCAATTGCCTGTTTGGCAATTTCGACAGGGCTGACTTGATCACCTAATGAAAACACCGGCATATCAAGCTGTTTCCCAAGCGTTTGAAGCTGCTGGATCGCTGCTGGTCGGTAAATATCAGCAGCTACCATCATCGGCTTGCGATTATGTTTTTTGCGAAGTAAATTGGCAAGCTTCCCTGTTGTGGTTGTTTTACCTGCCCCTTGAAGACCAACCATCATAATGACTGTTGGAGATTTTTTCGCTACAGCGATCTTACTCTCTTCTCCGCCCATTAATTCAGTGAGTTCTTCTTTTACAACTTTAATGACCTGCTGTCCAGGGGTAAGGCTTTTCATGACCTCTTGTCCAACTGCCCGCTCACTTACTTTTTTCACAAAGTCTTTGACTACTTTAAAATTGACGTCAGCTTCAAGAAGGGCAAGGCGTACCTCGCGCATCATTTCTTTTACATCTTGTTCTGACACTTTTCCTTTGCCGCGGATTTTTGAAATCGTCTGCTGCAGTCGGTCGGCTAATCCTTCAAATGCCATACTGTGCCGCCTCCTAATCTAATTTCTCAAGCGATTCAATTAAAGCTTCTGCTTCTTCTGTTTGCGCAGAATCAGCTACAAGCTCTCTCATTTTTTTGAGAAGTTCTTTACGCTCTTTAAATTTCTTAAACAAGAGCAGCTTTTCTTCATATTGTTCAAGCATCGCTTCAGTCCGTTTAATATTATCATAAACAGCCTGCCTTGATACTTCATATTCATCCGCAATTTCACCGAGGGAAAAATCGTCTAGGTAGTAAAGCGACATGTAGCTCTTTTGCTTTGCGGTCAACAACGATTGATAGAAGTCAAACAAGTAATTCATTCTCGTTGTTTTTTCAAGCGTCATGGGCTCTCTCCCCTTTGTTAAGTTCATTCCCTTTACATCAACTAAGTTTACACGGTTCTCTTCTGTGTGTCAAGTTTTTATCTTGTCACTTCATGAAGCTACGCATAAATAAAAATGCCAGCAGATTTGCCGGCATTTTTTTGTTAGTCTTGTTGATCAATTACGTCTGAGAATAATCCATACACATACGATTCTGCATCAAACTCTTGCAGATCGTCCACCTTTTCACCTAAACCGACAAGCTTCACGGGAATGTTCAGCTCATTTCGAATCGCAAGAACAATTCCGCCTTTTGCAGTACCGTCAAGCTTTGTTAAAGCAATCCCTGTCACATTTGTCGCTTTAGAAAATTCCTTAGCTTGTGCCATTGCGTTTTGACCCGTTGTCGCATCAAGAGCGAGCAATACTTCATGAGGTGCATCTGGAACCTCGCGTTCAATGACTCTCTTGACCTTCTCCAGCTCTTTCATCAAGTTGACTTTGTTTTGAAGTCTTCCTGCTGTATCGCAGATGAGGACATCCGCATTTTTCGCTTTTGCTGATTGAACGGCATCATAGATCACCGCTGCTGGATCAGAGCCTGCCGTTTGTTTGACGACAGGAACACCTGAACGTTCTCCCCACACTTCAAGCTGCTCGATGGCACCGGCACGGAACGTATCACCTGCTGCTAAAATGACGGATTTCCCTTCATTTTTCAGCTTATTTGCAAGCTTGCCGATAGTCGTTGTTTTCCCAACACCGTTGACGCCTACAAATAAAATGATATTCAAACGCCCGTCTTCAATGTTCAGCGCAGAGATTTGTTCCTCTCCGCTATTGTAGATGTCAACCAGTTTTTCAGAAATGACCGCTTGTACTTCACTTGGATCTTGAATGTTTCTTAATTTCACTTCTTTTTTCAGCTCATCAATCAGTTCCATCACAGTTGTGAAACCGACATCAGCGCCGATCAGAACCTCTTCCAGCTCTTCAAAAAAGTCTTCGTCGACTTTGCGGTAGCGGGAAATCAGTTCATTTACTTTTCCTTGGAAGGAGTTTCTCGTTTTTTCGAGTCCATCTTTAAACTTTTCTGATACTGAATCGGTTTGCTGCGTAAATTTTTCTTTTAATTTCTTAAAAAAGCTCATTGGTTCAAAAACCTCCTTTAATTACTGGACAAGCTCTTTCGTTTCTTCTAGTTTGACAGATACAAGCTTAGAAACACCTGATTCCTGCATCGTCACGCCGTAAAGCACATCGGCTTCTTCCATTGTTCCCTTGCGGTGCGTAATGACAATGAACTGTGTTTCCTGGCTGTATTTCTTTAAATATTGCGCAAAACGGAAAACATTTGCTTCATCAAGCGCCGCTTCTACCTCATCTAACACGCAGAATGGAACAGGTCTCACTTTTAAGATAGAGAATAGTAAAGCGATCGCTGTTAAGGCTCTCTCTCCGCCTGAAAGAAGGCTTAAGTTTTGCAGTTTTTTCCCTGGCGGCTGCGCGACAATATCAACGCCAGAGTTGAGTAAATCAGTTGGATCTGTCAGCTTAAGATCTGCTCTTCCGCCGCCAAATAATGCTTGGAAAACAGATTCAAAGTGACCGCGGATTTGAGAGAATGTCTCAGAGAAACGCTTTGTCATCTCTTGATCCATTTCTTCGATGACTTGGAATAATGTATTTTTCGCTTCTGTCAGATCATTTCGCTGTTCTGTTAAGAAGAGATAGCGTTCATTCACACGTTCATACTCGTCAATGCTGCCTAAGTTTACTGTTCCAAGCTCTTCAATGGCTAGTTTGATCAGCTTCACTCGTTTTCTTGCTTCATCTGGCGATAACGTCAACTGATACATCTCTTTTGCTCCTTCAAATGAAAGAGCATATTCATCGTTCAAATAAGCGATCAGGTTATCGAGCTCGACTTCCATACGGCCAAGCTTAATCTCTTCATCTTTTAAGCTTGTGGTGAGCTGCTTATACAAACGTTTTTGTTCTTTAAGCTCACGTTCAGCGAATTCTAATGTTTCAGAAAGAGCGAGACGCTGCTTACGGCGCTCTGAAATGAGTGCGGTTGTTTTGTTTTTGTTTTCCAGCTTCTCTTTCGCCGCTTCTTCCAGTTGTTCGGCTCCGCTTGAACTAGATGACATTTCACTTGTTAAGAGTGACAAATCTTCTTTTGTTTCCATTAGCGTCTGTTCAGCTTCTTCTAATTCAGCCATTAAGCTCGAAAGCTTTTCTTGTTCATTCGCTAAGGACTGCTCTTTTTTGGCAAGCGAGATTTTCAGCTCTGTTAATTCAGCAGAAATGGTTTCTTTCGTTGAGCTTTGCGTCTGCTTACGCTTTGTTAATGTATTGATTTCTTGATCAAGAGCCGTCAGTTTCTCACCTATAGAGGCTTCAAGAGCGACCTGCTTTTTGTCCTTCTCCGCGAGTTCAGTAGAACGCTGCTGCAATTCTTCTTTTTCTTGATCATAAAGTTCAAGATGAGCATTGATATTTTTTTCTGCAACTTGCAGTTCGTATAGCTTCCCTTTGAGATCTTGCTGCTTTTCACGAAGCGTTTCGCCGCGCTGACGCAGTTCGTTTAATTGGCTTTCGTTTGCTCCGATCAATTGCTTCGTTTCTTTTGTTTCTTTTTCAAGGATCGTTGTTTTCTCTTCCATTTCAACGAGCTGCTTTGTTAACGTTTCGATCTCCCGGTTTCTTGAAAGAAGAGAGTTGTTCTTTTTCTTTACGCCGCCACCGGTCATTGAACCGCCGGGGTTTACGACATCTCCATCAAGAGTCACGATACGGTAACGATGTCCAAGCATTTTCGCCAGTTCATTGGCGCCTTTTAAGTCTCTAACGATCAGCACAGTTCCAAGCAAATTCTGAATCACCTTTTGATACTTTTCGTCAAAGAAAACAAGGTGACTCGCTACGCCGATAAATGCAGCATGCTGCTCTGCTGTTTGAACATCTCTGAGCTGAATGGTTCTTTCTTTGATCACGTTCATTGGCAGGAAGGTTGCACGTCCAAAGGAATGCTGCTTCAAGTATCCAATCGCTTGTCTCGCAGCTGCTTCATTTTCTGTAACGACGTGCTGCGTGGCTGCCCCCAGCGCAATTTCAATCGCTGTCTCATACTGCTGATCCGTTTGAATCAGCTCTGCAATGGCACCATGAATACCGCCTAACCGTTCTTTTGCCTTTAAGACCTCTTTCACCCCTTGGAAAAAGCCTGAGAAGTCTTCCTGCATGGATTCAAGCATTTCTTTTTTGGATTTTGCCTGCTGTACGTATTGATAGGCTTGGTAAAGAGCCGTTTCTTTTTTCTCGTATTGACGTTTCATTTGCTCAAGCTTTTGTTCTGCTTCTCTAAAGCGTTTTACTTGAGCCAGAATGTCTTCTTCCAGTGCTGCAAGCTGCTGCTCAGCTTCTGTTTTCTTTTCTTTAACAGACACTCGTTCTTCGATATGTTTTTGGTTATTTTGCGTCAGCCGCTCTAGCTGCATGGCAGCTTGGCGCTGCTGTTCTTCTAGTAATTTACGTTCATTACGGATGGAAGCCTGTTCATTGAGCAGATCAAAATAATCGCTTTTCAGCTGTTCAATTTGACCTTCCACATCTTCACTATGAAGCGACAGTTGATGCTGCTTTGTGTTCACTTCATCTTTTAGCTGCTGCACTTCTTTTTGCAGGCTGTCCCGCGTGATTTTCTGCTGCTCAATCTTTTCGGTTAACAGCGACTGCTTTTCAGTTAAACGAACGAGCGTTTCTTCAAGCTGTCCTTGGTTTGCGGCCGCATTTTTTTTCCGCTCTTTTAGCACTTCTTTTTTTCCTTCAAGCTTTTCTAATTCCTCACTTGTGAAAAGAAGAACTTCTTGCAGGTCATTAATTGATTCGTCAAGCGCTTGAATGCGGTCTCTTGACTCTTCAATTTTGGCTTCTTTTGCTTGGATATCTGTAGACTGCTTCATTTCATCTTGTTTGAAGCGCTCGACTGCTTCACCAAGTGTTGTCCATTTTTCATGAAGTGCTTCGATGTCATGGACAGTTAGGGCGATTTCGACATTTTCAAGCTCTTCTTTTTTTTGCAAATAGTCCTTTGCAATGGATGCTTGCATTCTTAATGGTTCTACTTGATCTTCTAGTTCATGCAGAATATCTTCTACTCGGTTTAAGTTGTCCTGCGTTTCAAACAGTTTATTCTCGGCTTTTTTCTTTCTTGTTTTATATTTCAAAACGCCAGCCGCTTCTTCAAAGATGCTTCTTCTCTCTTCTGCCTTACTTGATAGAATTTCCTCTACCTTTCCTTGGCTGATGATGGAAAAAGCTTCCTTTCCAAGACCTGAATCCATGAAAAGATCAATAATATCCTTTAAGCGGACAGATTGATTGTTTATGAGAAATTCACTTTCTCCTGAGCGATAGACCCTTCTTGTCACACTGACTTCGTGAAAATCGATCGGTAAAAAGTGATCTTCGTTATCTAATGTTAAAGTCACCTCTGCTAGATTGACTCTTTTTCTTGAGTCACTTCCTGCAAAAATGATATCTTCCATTTTTCCTCCGCGGAGGCTTTTCGCTGATTGTTCTCCAAGTACCCAGCGGATAGCATCGGTAATATTACTTTTGCCGCTCCCGTTTGGTCCAACCACAGCTGTGACCCCTTTAACAAAGTCTACGGTCACTCGCTGTGCAAATGATTTGAATCCTATCACGTCTAAACGTTTGAGGAACATGAGAGTGATCCTCCTTATGTATTTAAAGTACTATCATCTTACCATATGAAGTGAAAAAAGATGATGGAAAACAGAGTGAAATCCCCCTGAATAACGAGGGGGATTTTATTGGTTCATATGATGTTTCTGCAATTTAGCAAGTGCTTCCTGTGCAGCGTGCTGTTCTGCTTCTTTTTTAGAGCGTCCATTTCCAATTCCGAGCACTTCACCTCGAAGGGATACATTTGCTTCAAATTCCCGGTTATGTGCAGGCCCTTTTTCATGCAGGATACGGTATTCGAGCACACCTTTTCCATCGCGCTGCACAAATTCTTGCAGCTGGCTTTTAAAGTCCATGACGTGCGAGAATGCTCCATCGTTAATTTTCGGATAGACGTACGCTTCTAGGAAACGTTCAACCGGCTCAAGCCCCTGATCTAAATAAAGTGCACCGATAAACGCCTCGAATACGTCCGCTAAGAGTGCTGGGCGTTTTCTGCCGCCTGTCATTTCTTCGCCTTTTCCTAAAAGAACAAGGTCTCCGAAGGACAGCTCATGTGCTAGTGATACAAGTGACGGTTCACATACGATCGCCGCTCTTAGTTTCGTTAAATCTCCCTCGCTCATCGCTGGATATTTTGCAAATAAAAATTGAGAGATGGTCAATTCTAAAACAGCATCTCCTAAAAATTCAAGTCTTTCATTATCCTCGTATGGCTTTTTCCGGTGTTCATTCACATAAGAGGAATGGGTAAAGGCTTGATATAGAAGCTTTTCATTTTTAAATTGTACAGAAATGCGCTGCTGGAATTCTCTAAATTGCTCTAGTTTTTTGCTCTGTTTCTGTTTGTCTTTATATTGTTTTGGCATAGCAACCTCCAGGTAGGCGTAATCGCCTTTAAGGATACTGATTATATGGAGTCTCTCTTTCTACATGCAGGGAAACATTGCTCCCAGCATCTGAAAAAGGCTGACAATTGATCAGCTGAATGTGTTGAAACTAACATAAATTTTCAAAGTCCCGTCAAAAGTAGACGGGACTTTGTTACACTTATTGCTGGTTATTTATGTAGTTCACAGCGTCACCGACTGTTGCAATTTTTTCAGCATCTTCGTCAGAAATTTCCATATCGAACTCATCTTCAAGTTCCATAACTAGCTCAACTACATCAAGGGAATCAGCGCCTAAATCTTCTTTAAATGAAGCTTCCATTTTCACGTCAGCCTCATCAACGCCAAGGCGGTCTACAATAATTTTTGATACACGCTCTAATACGTCTGCCATTGCCTTTCACCTCCCCTCAAAGTATTATAGTTGAATTGTTTTTAAAAAACTAGAGAAAACCTAATGAAATTTTGATATTTCTTAGGACATGACCATTCCGCCATCTACTTGGATGGTTTGGCCTGTAATATAACCTGCTCCTTCTGAAGCTAAAAAGACAACGACGTTGCTAATATCTTCAGGTGCACCAAAGCGTGCGAGCGGAATTTGCTTGAGCATTTCCGTCTGTACATTTTCATCAAGCTTGTCTGTCATATCTGTTGAAATAAAGCCTGGTGCTACTGCATTAACAGTAATATGACGGGTTGCCAGCTCTTTTGCTGTTGTTTTCGTTAATCCGATGACACCAGCTTTTGCTGCAACATAGTTTGCTTGTCCAGGGTTACCACACACACCAACGACTGAAGCCAAATTGATAATTCTTCCGCTTCTTTGCTTCATCATTTGACGTGTCACGGCTTTTGTACAGTTAAAGACACCTTTTAAGTTTATGTTAATGACATCATCCCATTCATTCTCTTTCATTCTCATGAGCAGGTTGTCCTTTGTGATCCCTGCATTATTCACAAGAATGTCAATTGAACCAAAGGTATCAATTGCTTGTTTCATCATGGATTGTACTTCTTCAGCATTTGAGACATCAGCTTTCACAGCAAATGCCTGCTGGCCGAGTGCTTTGATTTCATCTACGACTTCATTTGCTTTTGCTTCGTTTCCAGAATAGTTCACGACAACATTTGCACCACTTTTCGCTAAATCAATCGCGATGGATCGGCCAATCCCGCGTGATGCTCCTGTTACAACGGCTGTTTTATTTGTAAGCATCAAGAATCCCCCTTCAATGTTTGAATGGCTGCTTCAATTGTTTCTTGATCTGAAACGGAAATCGTCGTCAGGCGGCGATTCACTTTTTTCACAAGACCTGAAAGCACTTTGCCAGGACCAATTTCAATAAATGTTGTGACGCCTAAATCAATAAGGCGTTCCACACTTTCTTCAAAACGAACAGGAGAATACAGTTGTTCAATCAGTTTTGTCTCAATTTCATCTCGGGAAGTCACGATGTCTGCTGTTACATTTGAGATGACCGGTGTTTTCGCATCCGCAATATCCAGCTTTGACAAAACATCTGTAAATTTTTCAGCGGCTGGTTTCATTAATGCAGAATGGAAAGGTCCGCTTACTTCAAGGGCAATTGCACGTTTTGCGCCTTTTTCTTTCGCTTTCTCTGAAGCAAGTTCTACTCCTTTTGCTGTACCAGAGATCACGATTTGACCAGGACAGTTTAAGTTAGCGAGCTCTACAAGGTGACCACTCTCTGTCACTTCTTTTGTCACTTCTTCAAGTGCCGCTTTGTCTAAGCCAAGAATTGCTGCCATAGCGCCTTCTCCTGCTGGAACAGCTTCATTCATTAATTCTCCGCGCTTTCTGACTGCATAAACAGCATCTTTAAACGAAAGTGCACCTGCTGCAACGAGGGCCGTGTATTCGCCAAGACTGTGTCCTGCTGTATAATCTGCTTTGATTCCGCTCTCTTCAAATTTCTTTAAGATGGCGATACTTGTCGTTAAAAGAGCTGGCTGCGCGTTAAAGGTGAGCGTCAGTTCTTCTGCATCCCCTTCAAAAATCATAGAAGATAAGTCAAACCCGAGGGTCTTGTCTGCTTCTTCAAAAACAGCTTTAGATACTGCTTCTTGGTCAAATAAATCTTTTCCCATGCCAATTTTTTGAGAGCCTTGGCCAGGGAATAAAAATGCAATTTTAGTCATGCTGCTTACCTCCATTAAGACTCATTCGTTGTTTCTTTTTGGACTTCTTGATGAATGATGGCTGAAACGTCTTTTTCTACGATATCACGTGCCTGACGAATTGCATGGAAAATGGCATTTTCGTCAGAGGAGCCGTGCGCTTTAATGACAGGTGCCTTTAAACCAAATAAAGCGGCACCGCCATATTCGGAGTAATCCATTTTAGATTTCATCTGCATTAATTTCGGCTTCATCATGCCTGCTGCTATTTTTGCTGTAAAACTGGATGTTAATGTTTCTTTCAGCATTTTAAAGACAGAAAGGGCTGTGCCCTCAATCGTTTTAAGCGCAATATTTCCAGTGAAACCATCTGTGACAACAACGTCAGCAACACCTTCTAATAAGTCACGAGACTCTACATTTCCTACAAAATTCAAGTCGGAAGCTTTTAATAATTCAAAGGTTTTTTTCGTTAAATCGTTGCCTTTTTTATCTTCTGTTCCTACATTTAACAGTCCAACACGCGGATTGCTCTTTGGGAAGACACGCTCTGCGTAGATTGATCCCATCATGGCATATTGCACGAGATGTTCTGGTTTAGCATCAACGTTGGCACCAACATCTAGTAACAAGAAGCCGCTGCCATCCAGTGTTGGCAAAGTTGGGGCAAGTGCCGGTCTGTCAATACCGTCAATTCTGCCTACGATAAACAGTCCAGCTGTCATGAGGGCGCCAGTATTTCCTGCTGAGATGCAGGCATCTGCTCGTCCCTCGGATACTTCCTGCGCCATTTTCACCATAGATGAATCCTTTTTACGTCTAACTGCACGCACTGGTTCATCCGTCGGTTCAATCACTTCTTTTGCATCTAAAATCGTGATGCGGTCGTTGTTTGTTATGTATGGTTTGATTTTGTTTTCATCGCCGACAAGTGTAATCTCGATATCTGAAAATGCTGTTAAGCTTTTTTGCACACCGTCAATAATGGCTTTAGGGGCATGATCTCCCCCCATTGCATCGACTGCAATTCTCATATTACGTGCCACCTTTTACTTTTGTTTTGAGCGATACATGACGAAGTCACCTGAAAAGACAACTTCCTCACCAACATAGCTGTTTACTTCAACTACGGTTCTTCCTTTTTCTTTATCATGTGAGGCTACTTTGGCTTTAGAGACAACTCTTTCGCCTTGTTTCACCTGCCTTGTAAACCTGATATTCGCTTTTGCTGTCAAAGCCAGTTCATCGTCGATGACGGCAACTGCCAGCGAATTTGCCTGGGCGAAGAGATGATGTCCCCTGGCAATTTGGTTTCGGCTGAATACATGCTCTTTTCTCACTTCTAAAATGGAAATGGCTTGGTCATCAAGCTCTACATCAATCATTTCTCCAATCACTTCATCCAGTGGAAGTGACTTTACTTCATCCTCTAATGTCTTTTCGGCCACATGCTTAATTCTTTCGCGTAATTCAGGGATTGACAGCTCTAAACGATCAAGACGAACCGTTTGTATGCTGACACCGAATTTACTTGCCAATTCTTCATCAGTAATGAATGGAGTCGAGCTGATCGTTTGCTGGAGAAGCTTTTGACGTTCTTTTTTATTTAGTTTCATATGCAGACACCATCCGTACATTTATGACTAGGTACTAATAGTAGTATATAATCTCATAGATGATAAATCAATCCTTGTTTCAAAAAGACAAGAAAATTCCTCCAGCATTTGATCAGCTTAATTTATCTCCTCCCAGCACACCGCTGTCTATCAGCGTTTGCCGGAGTTCTTTGTATTCGGGCTCAGTCCAAAAGGCGTCCGATTGGACAAGGTCTGCTGCATCTTTTCTAGCCGTTTCCAGTGCTCTATAGTCATGAACCATATCTGCTACCTTAAATTCTGGCATCCCGCTTTGTTTTTTACCGAAGAAGTCGCCAGGTCCTCTTAGTTCTAAGTCCTTTTCAGACAATTCAAAGCCATCGGTTGTTTCGGACATAATCCGCATCCGCTCTTTCCCCGTTTCTGACTTCGGATCAGCCATTAAAATACAAAATGATTGATGCTCTCCTCGTCCGACCCGGCCTCTTAGCTGATGAAGCTGAGACAGTCCGAAGCGGTCTGCATCATAAATGACCATGATGGTTGCATTCGGTACGTTGACCCCGACTTCAACGACTGTGGTTGAAACGAGAATTTGTACATCATTTGCGGTAAAGGCTCTCATGACCTGATCTTTTTCATCACTCGCCAGCTTCCCATGCATTAAGCCAATCGACCACTTGCCGCGGTATGCCTCAGTGAGCATGCTATGGACATCAAGCGCATTTTGGACATCCAGCTTGTCTGATTCTTCAATGAGCGGACAAATAATATATGCCTGTCTGCCTTTTCTCAGCTCTTTATCCACAAAAGCAAGAATTCTCTCAAGCATGTCATGCTTCACCCAATACGTTTCGATTTGTTTTCTGCCAGCTGGCAATTCATCAATGACGGAGACGTCCATTTCTCCAAAGACAGTAATCGCAAGTGTTCGCGGAATAGGTGTGGCCGTCATAAACAAGACATCCGGGTCCTGCCCCTTGCTTCTTAGTTTTTTCCGCTGCTCTACGCCAAACCTGTGCTGTTCATCTGTAATGACAAGACCGAGCTGCTGAAATTCGACTTCGTCTTGAATGAGTGCGTGCGTGCCGACTAATATGTCAATCTCGCCTTCTTTTAAACGTTCAAGCAATTCTCTGCGTCGCTTTCCTTTCACAGAGCTTGTCAAAAGGGCAATATTCAGCCCCCATTTTTCAAACAGCTGGTAAAGTGAATCGGCATGCTGTTCTGCCAAAATTTCTGTTGGGACCATTAATGCACCTTGAAAACCTGATAAATGAGCGGCATAAAGCGCAATGGCCGCAACAGCTGTTTTCCCTGAACCTACATCTCCTTGAAGCAGCCGGTTCATTCGATATGGAGACGCCATGTCCGACATGATTTCATCAAGCACTCTTGATTGTGCCTTCGTCAGCGGAAATGGCAGGCTGTCAACAAACTCAAAAACTGCCTCTTTGGAAAACGGATGCTGGATGCCTGATGTTCTCTCTCGTTCTTTCTTTCTAATCGCCTGCATCTTCAGCTGAAAGATGAGAAATTCCTCGTACACAAAACGGCGTCTTGCTTGCTTGAGCGAGTCTCTTGTTTCTGGGAGATGAATGGTTTTTAATGCTTCCTGATAGGACATGAGTTTATAGGCAGAAACAAGCTGCTTTGGCAATGGATCTTCAGCTTTGTCTGCATAAAGTGACAAGGCCTGCTTTACAAAGCGCCTCATCATTTTCACGGTCACATTTTCTTTTACTGAATAAACGGGCTCTATACTGCCATCTTGCTCGTGCGTCCCTTTTTTAAATTCCTGCACCATGATAGATTGACGGTTTTTATCCCATTTTCCTGTGACGGAAACTGTATCACCTAACACAAGGCTTCGTTTTAAATATGGGCGATTGAAACATATCGCTGCAATGAGAAAACGCCCGACAAGCAGCCTGAATGTCAGCCTGCTTCGTTTTTTTCCATAATAGGTGAGAACGGGCTCACTATGTACTTTTCCTTCAACTGTGACACGTTCGTCATGCCTTACTTCTTCTAAGTTACGAAGCTCATAGTCGTCATATCGATAAGGAAAGTAGCCGAGTAAATCGGCTACTGTGTAGATTCCAAGTTCATTGAGTGTTTTTTCGGTTTCCTCTCCAATCCCCTTCAGGACAGAGACATTATCTTGCAGTTTCTGTATCACGAGATGAGGTCACACCTCCGAAAATCTTCTTTTCAAGCTCTCTTGCTGTCGGTGTCGCTGCGAGACCGCCTTGGGCTGTTTCGCGAAGAGCCGTTGGCATCGTTTGACCGATTTTGTACATCGCATCAATGACTTCATCACATGGAATGCGGCTTGTGATGCCGGCAAGAGCCATGTCTGCTGCAATCATGGCGTTAGATGCACCCATTGCATTTCGTTTCACGCACGGTACCTCGACAAGTCCCGCTACAGGATCACAAACAAGTCCAAGCATATTTTTCAGTGTAATCGCCATCGCTTCTGCAGATTGCTGCGGTGTCCCGCCTGCCATCTCGACAATAGCTGCTGCCGCCATCCCTGATGCAGAACCTACCTCTGCCTGACAGCCGCCTGCTGCACCGGAAATGCTGGCGTTATTCGCCACAACAAAACCAAATGCGCCAGAAGTAAATAGGAATCTGACCATTTGTTCCTTTGTTGGCTTTAATGTTTCTTTTACTGCAAATAACGTACCTGGTACAACACCTGCTGAGCCTGCTGTAGGCGTGGCACAAATGGTTCCCATTGCAGCATTGACTTCATTTGTTGCAACTGCTTTACTGACAGCATCTAATATCGTATGACCAGACAGTGTTTTGCCTGATGCGATATAGGCTTGAAGTTTGACTGCATCTCCGCCTGTTAAGCCTGATAATGATTTCACACCCTTCAGCCCGTTTTCAACGGCCTGCTCCATCACTTCTAGGTTGCGGTACATCTGGGAGAAAATTTCCTCACGTGACTTCCCTGTCACTTCCATTTCTTGCACAATCATAATTTCTGAAATGGAGGTATTCCGTTCTTCTGTTAGCTGCACGAGTTCTTTGACGTTTTTAAACATCATTCATAACCTCCTTGTTGTTACTCTGCAATTTGTGTGACTTGAATAATGTTTGGCAGCGTTTCTAGCTCTGATAGGACAGCTGGGTCAATATTTTGATCTACTTCAATCGTCATCAGTGCCTCTTGCCCGACATCTTTACGCGCCACTTCCATATGACCGATGTTGATGGCGAATTTCGCTAAGACATTGGCAACTGCCGCAATCGTCCCGTAGCGATCGTTATGAACCACAAGAATGGCAGGATGATTCCCTGAGAGCCTGAGCTCAAAGCCATTTAATTCTGTGATTTCAATTTTACCTCCGCCGATGGAAATCCCGATTAGTTCAAGGCTTCCGTTCGCATCTGAAATCTCTACTTTTGCTGTATTCGGATGCGCCGGCACCGCCTCTTCTTCTTTAAATTCAATGTCAATCTCTTTGCTTTTTGCAATATCAATCGCTGTTTTGATTCGTTCATCAAATGTATCAAAGTCAAGAACACCGCCGATAATGGCGACATCTGTACCGTGTCCTTTATACGTATCTTTAAAAGAACCATAAAATGAAACGACAATTCGTTTCGGTTCTCTTCCAAATAAGCTGCGGGCTACTCTCCCTATACGAGCCGCACCCGCTGTGTGCGAACTTGATGGCCCAATCATGACAGGTCCAATAATATCAAACACACTTCTAAATTTCATAGGTCTTCCCCTCTCATCACCACTCGCGTATGGTTTGGTTCTTTCTTTAGACTAATGGATTCATTCGTTTCCCGCAACTCATTTCACCGTTGAATGGCTAGTAAAAAATTGCAAAAGAAGAAGAAGGGCTTTATTTGCCCTTCTTTCGTTATTCAACCGCCAAAATATATGAATAAAGCGGCTGTTTTCCATCGTGAACTTCAACTTCTACATCTTCAAATGTTTCTTCAATAAAGGCTTGCAGTGCATCCAGCTCATCAGATGATGCATCTTCCCCTTTAATGATGGTGACAATCTCATCATCTTCTGTCACCATTTTGGTTAGAAGTTCTTTTGCTGCATCTAATTGATTTTTCGCTGTTAACGTGATTTTCCCGTTGAACAGACCCATATAGTCACCTTTCGCAATGTCGATTCCATCAATTTGAGTATCTCTTACTGCAAAGGTAATTTGCCCGCTTTTCACATGGTCAATCGCTTCTAGCATCGCTCTTTCATTGTCTTCATTTGAAGCTGCTTCATTGAGAGAAAGAAGTGCCGACATTCCTTGAGGAACGGTCTTCGTCGGAATGACAACGACCTCACGACTTGAGACAGTTGCCGCCTGTTTAGCTGCCATGACAATATTAGAATTATTAGGTAAGATAAAGACGGTTTCGGCATGTACGCTTTCTATTGCTGTGACAATGTCTTCTGTGCTCGGATTCATCGTCTGTCCGCCTTCAATGACGACGGAAGCTCCGATGCTTTTGAACAAGTCAGCAATTCCTTCTCCCATTGCGACACTGACGACGCCAAAGCGCTGTTTTTCAGCAGCAGGTGCTTTTGGTGCAGCAGGCACATGTTCTCTTTCTTCGTTCACGATTGAGCTATGCTGCTCTCTCATGTTTTCAATTTTCATATTAATCAAGCTGCCGTAGCGCTGTGCATATGATAAAACATCTCCTGGCTGCTCGGCATGAATATGAACTTTCGCCAGTGTATCGTCAGACACCACAAGAAGTGAATCTCCGAATTCACTTAAGTCTTCTCTGAAGGCATTCTCATCAAAGGACTGTTTGTCTTCTTCAAATTTCACCATAAATTCAGTACAGTAGCCAAATTCGATATCTTCTGTGTTCATATGACTTTGTGCACTTTTATGATGCTCTGCACTAACGAGTTCTTTTAGCGTAGGTAAAGAAGCCGATTTAGGAGGAAGCTCTTCTCCTCTTAATGAAGCAAGGAAACCTTCATATACGCATAGAAGTCCTTTACCTCCACTATCAACAACACCCACTTCTTTTAAGACAGGAAGCAGATCTGGCGTTCGATCAAGTGATGCTCTTGCTTCCTCAATCGTTAACTCTAGAACGCGGTCAATTTGATCCTCTGCTGCCGAAACAGCAACCGCTTTCTTTGCTGCATCCTTTGCAACTGTTAAGATCGTTCCTTCAATCGGTTTCATCACGGCTTTATATGCTGTATCAACACCCGCCTGTAAGGCAAGAGCAAATTCTTTTGCATCAATTGTTTCTTTTTGTTCAATATGTTTACTGAAACCTCTAAAGAGCTGTGACAGGATCACGCCAGAGTTTCCTCTTGCGCCCATCAATAACCCTTTTGACAGGGCCACGCCGACCTTCCCAATATGATCGGTGTTTGTTTCTTCAACTGCTTTTGCCCCTGAAGTCATCGACAAATTCATATTTGTCCCCGTGTCTCCGTCTGGCACTGGAAAAACATTTAACGCATCCACAATTTGTGCGTTTTGAGAAAGATGGTGAGCACCTGCAAGAATCATTTTTGCAAATGAGCGGCCATCAAGATTTCTAATAGACAATATATTTCCTCCTTACTACGGGTTCGTAACTTTTACTCCTTGTACATAAATGTTGACCGAGTCAACAGAAAGTCCAATTGTGTGATGAATCGTGTATTTGACTTTCGTTTGAACATTATGTGCGACTTCTGATATTTTTGTACCGTAGCTGACGATGATGTACATATCAATATGAATGCGGTCTTCTTTCTGACGCACAAGAACACCCCGGCTGAAGTTCTCTTTGCGGAGAATATCCGTCAAGCCGTCCTTAATTTGATTTTTGGACGCCATGCCAACAATACCATAGCAATCGATCGCAGCGCCTCCTGCCACCATTGCAATGACTTCATTTGATATATCAATTTGTCCGTATTTCGTTCTAAGTTCAATGGACACATTGGTTCCCCCTTTTTGAGAAATTGCCCTGAGTTATCACTATTTTACTATAAGACCCTTCTTTTTAAAAGAAATCATTCAATCCGACCCAATCCTACTTATACTATAGCCTTGATTTTTTATCAAGATGTCAAGGTATTTTTCTTGAAAGAGGAGTAAACAATCCTTGCAAACCCCTTGAAGCTGTGGTAAATTATTAAAGTATCTTGAGGCATCTCTAAGTACGTATATGAAGAATATGATGATGTTTTCGCAGTTAGGAGGGAAACAAATGGCACGTAAATGCGTTATTACAGGCAGAAAAACAAAAGCTGGGAACAACCGTTCTCACGCAATGAACTCTACAAAACGTACATGGGGCGCGAACCTTCAAAAAGTTCGTATTCTAGTGGACGGTAAGCCTAAAAGAGTATATGTATCAGCTCGAGCTTTGAAATCTGGTAAAGTTGAGCGTGTATAAGCAAGAAGAGTAAACGCCTGCTACAATAAACTGTAGCAGGCGTTTTTATGTGGAAATAAAGGAGATTACTCATTAATCTTTTTTAAATGAACCAAGCATCGCACGGACAATGCCGCCAAGAAATCTAGGCAGTTTGATTGTATAAAATTTCATTTTGTCCCCCTCCTAAAAGTACCGCTTGCAGCACAATTGAGCTTAATCAGCCATCCACATTGATAGGTTGGTCAATCTTTGCTTCTTACCATTATTAATATGCCTTCATGAAAAGAAAAAGTACCATTTGAGTGGATGAGTTCGTTACTAATACATAGTGTGGAACCAGGCTCAATATGACAATTTTTCAGAGGATATTTGAAACCTTTTAATGTCAGCTTTTCAACCGATGTACCAAAGGGCAGAAACGACACATATTTTTTATCAGGGTCTTCTTTTATTTCGTATGTACCAGGTCCAAACATTTGAATGATATTTTGCTTATCTACAAGAGTGATGTTCTGCTTGTGCTGAATGCCTTGATATAGAAGGTGAATATTTCCTAGAAAGTGATCAGCCCTTCCTCCTGTAATGCCGTAAATGTGAATATGCGCAGGGTGCTGGCGCATGGCCCAGTTCAGCGCAAGCTCTAAATCGGTTTCATCTTTTTCAGCCTGAAATACATTCAAGGCAGGCAACTTCTTTTTCAGCTCGCAAAGCTCTTCTTCTGTCACACTGTCAAAATCACCAAAAGCCTTGGCAGGCATGATGCCGTGCTCTAGTAAAAAGAGCGTCCCCCGGTCTACACCGACCCAGAGAATATCGTCCTGTGATGCTTCATGTTCAAGGGGCGGGATGTAATCAAAAGGACCGCCGGCTACGATATGTATGTGCATGATATACGCTCCTCTCCATGTAAAAAGAACCAAAGATCAGAGTGACTTTGGTTCCTTTTTTTACGCTTCTCGAATGGCCTGAATGGCTGCTGCACGGTTGTCTTTACCGTATACCGCTGAGCCGGCCACAAGTAAGTTAGCGCCCGCCTCTTTACAGCTCTTTGCAGTCTCTACATTGACACCGCCGTCTATTTCTATGAGTAAGTCTGATAAGCCCTTTTGTTCGCTAAGGGTCTTCATTTCTTTTACCTTCGTGAGGACAGATGGAATAAACGCCTGTCCGCCAAAACCGGGATTTACCGTCATGAATAAGACAAGGTCTACGTCCTCTAATACATGCTCAATCTGAGAAACAGGTGTGTGCGGGTTCAAGACGACACCTGCTTTTACGCCTTGTTCTTTTATGTGCTGTATCGTGCGGTGCAAGTGCGGACAAGCTTCTACATGGACAGAAATAATGTCAGCACCTGCTTTTGCGAATGCAGGAATATACCGGTCTGGCTGCTCAATCATTAAGTGAACATCGAGCGGCAGCTTTGTATGCGGTCTGATCGCTTCCACAACATTCGGACCAAATGTAATATTCGGTACAAAATGGCCGTCCATCACGTCGATATGAATGTAATCCGCTCCGCCTTGTTCCACATCACGGATATCTTTCTCCAAATTGGCGAAATCTGCTGATAAAATGGAAGGGGCAATATAAACCATGAGTTAGTACCTCGGCTTTCTGTCTTTGATTTCAGTTAAAAACTCTAAATAATGCTGATAGCGATACGCTCTGATTTGCTCTTGTTCGACCGCGCCTTTTACCGCACAGCCAGGCTCTTTCACGTGCAGACAGCCTCTAAACTTACAATCTGCACTCCGCTCTTTGATTTCTAAAAAGTAAAGGCCTAAATCTTCCGCTTCGATGCCGGTAAATTCGAGCGAGCTAAAGCCAGGTGTATCTGCAATGAGCCCTTCTGCTGTACGAATGAGTTCGACATGTCTTGTCGTATGCTTCCCCCTTCCAAGATGAGAGGAAATATCATTGGTTTTCAGCGCCAAATCAGGACTCATCGCATTTAAAAGAGAGGACTTACCTACACCAGACTGACCAGCAAATACAGTGATTTTATTGTGAAAATGCGGGGTCAGCTTTTCAATTCCGTCTCCCTCGATCGTGGATGTTACATGAACATCATATCCAATTTGCCGATAGTCCTCTGCATAGCCTTGAATACTTTCACGCTCTTCATCTGTTTTCAATAAGTCCACTTTTGTGATACAGATAATCGGCTTAATATCATTTGCTTCCACCAGCACTAGAAATCTGTCTAAAAGCGATGTGCTAAAGGTCGGTTCTGTCGCAGAGAAAACGAGCACCGCTTGATCGACGTTACTAATAGGCGGACGAACAAGTTCGTTTGTCCGCTCTTTTACTTCTAATAAGTAGCCTTCTTTATCGTTGTCCGCTTGATATACAACATAATCTCCAACAAGAGGTGTGATTTTGTTTTTCCGAAAAATGCCTCTCGCTCTGCACTGAATCACTTTTCCACTTTCTAGAGACTCATCGAGCACATAATAAAATCCGCTTAATGCTTTAATAATTTTGCCCTCAGGCATAAAGTCCCTCCTTTATTCATCGTCAGGGTATTCGATCGTTTTAGAGCTTACGACCTTATCATCAACTGTCACTTGATAGTATCCTTTTTGACCTGGTTCAATCTTAAATTTAATGGTCCGTTCAGTTGGTGCAGTGATGTTAAAGGTTTCATATGAATCAGAAATGCTATGCTCAGCATCGTCAATGGAAATCTGAACGGTCATCTCTTGCCCTTCAGTGACTGGTTCATACGGGATGGCAATCTTCTCAGTCACCGTTTTAGCCGGTTTTTTCTTCGGTCCAAGTGAGAAGGTGATTTTAACCGTATCCCCTGGTTTCACAGCAGTACCAGCTCCTGGTTCCTGCTTCATCACCTCACCTTTTGGCACATCATCAGAATACGCTTCTTTTTCATCAAGCTTTAATCCGTTATCCTCTAAATAATTCGATGCAGCCTGTTTACTATATGTCGTTAAATCCCGCAAAGTAATATCGGCAGGACCTATGCTGACCGTCAACGTCACTTCTTCATCTGCTGCCACAAGCTCAGTACTCGCTGAAGGTTTCTGTTCCATGACAATCCCAGATTCGGTGTCATTATCATTTACTTCCTCCACAACAACTTGCTTAAACCCTTTTTTCTCTAATAATTCTTTTGCTTTATCAACCTTTTCACCTGTTACATCAGGTAATTCGGTCTTTTCTTTGCCAGTACTTTGGTAAAGCTGAATCTCGGTTCCTTCTTTTACCTTTGTGCCGATTTTCGGGTCTGTTTTGACGACAAGCCCTTTTTCAATTTTTTCATCAGCAATCTCAATTGGTTCAGAGGCGACGGTAAAACCGGCTTTCTTCAAGGTGTCCTCTGCTTTTTCAATCGTCATGCCAGATACATCAGAGACCTCAACATCTTTTGGAAAGAGCAGTCCGGGAAACACAGTGATAGCTAAAATGGTCGCAGCAGTTAGAATAAACAGGATGGATGCCACAACCCAAGGCCATTTTTTTCGTTTCTTTTTCGGCTTTTGTTTCTCTTTTTTCTTCGGTTTTTTCACCGGATGGACAGCTGTTTTTTCATTGTCTTGATCGACTTGATGATCTTGAATGATTGGGATCGCTTTCGTTGCTTCATGATCCTCTTCAATGACAAAGCGTTTTTCTTTTAGTCTTGAAGGGTCGAAAGCAGTTTGCAGATCTTTTTGCATTTCAGATGCATCTTCATATCGATAAAATGGATCTTTGGCCATTGCCTTTAAAATGATGTTTTCCACGCTTTGTGGAACAGAAGGATTCCACCTTCTTACAGATGGCGGCTCTGATTGCAAATGCTTCAGCGCAACACTGACAGCTGATTCCCCTTCAAATGGCATGCGTCCAGAAATGAGTTCATAGAGCACAATTCCAAGTGAATAGATGTCTGACTTTTTCGTCGCAAGACCTCCGCGGGCTTGCTCTGGAGACAAATAGTGCACGGATCCTAGAACCGAATTTGTGTGGGTGATGGTCGCTGAGCTGAGTGCAATGGCAATCCCAAAATCAGTGACTTTAATATTCCCCATGTTGTCTATTAATATATTGTGAGGCTTAATGTCCCGGTGGACGAGCTGCTTTGCATGGGCTTCTTCCATTGCCGCAACGACTTGCTCCATAATGCGAACGGCTTCTTTCGGATGAAGCGGGCCATTGGCATGTATGTATTCTTTCAGCGTCATCCCCTCGACATATTCCATGACAATATAATAAATGTCATCTTCTTCCCCTACATCGTAGATGCTGACAATATTTGAATGATCTAAACTTGCGGCTGACTGCGCCTCGCGCCGGAAACGTCTAATAAAATCATCATCGCTTGCAAAGTCAAAGCGCAAAATTTTAATCGCGACTTCGCGATCTAAAATCATATCCTCCGCCAAATAAACGTTTGCCATTCCGCCTCCGCCTATGACGCGAAGAATCTGATAACGGCCGCTGATCCGTTTTCCGATCAACACTTGCTGTCACCCTCCTCTGGCTGGGAGGAGATTTCTAACAATACTGCTGTAATGTTATCTTCACCGCCGTTGTCATTCGCTGTTTGGATTAATGCTGTTACTTTTTCATCTGGTGCGGTCGTTTGCGTTAAAATATGAATCAAATTCTCTTCTTCTACTTTATTGGATAAACCATCTGAGCAAAGCAGGATTTGATCTCCTGGGTCTACTTCAAAAGTATGTGCATCAATTTGAACGTGCTTATCTGTTCCTAATGCTTTCGTGAGCACATTTTTTCTTGGATGATATTCTGCATCCTCTTTAGAAATTTCACCTGTTTTCACAAGCTCATTTACAAGTGAATGGTCATCCGTTAGCTGGGTCAGTGCTCCTTCTCTCAGCAAGTAGCAGCGGCTGTCGCCAATATGGGCAATTGTGACCGTTTGCAAATGAACGAGCGCACAAACAATGGTTGTCCCCATTCCTTGGCACTCCTCATTGTTTTTCGCATGTTCATATACTTGATCATTAATGTCACTAATTTTTGAGATTAACCAGCTTTCTTGCTCTGCTGGTTTTGCTGGAATTGAAGATGTTTCTTCCCAGTATTCTTTTAAAGAAGAGACGGCCATCCTGCTGGCGACATCACCAGCAAGATGACCTCCCATTCCATCTGCTACAACAGCTAGAAGGGTGTCTTCTTTTGCTTCAAAAATACCTGCATCATCTTCATTATGCTGACGGACTTTTCCTGTATCGGTTTGAAAGGCTGCCCTTATCAACATTCGTCACCTCGTCTCTTCCTGACGCTCCTTCGCTCTTAGCTGACCGCAAGCAGCATCAATATCATGGCCTTGCTCTCGTCTAATCGTTACGTTTACGCCGCGTTCTTTCAACGTTTTTTCAAATAGGAAGATTTGTTCTCTCGGTGTTCTTACATAATCCCTTTCCGGTACATAGTTCACCGGAATGAGGTTCACGTGGCACTTGATTCCTTTTAATAAGTCTGCAAGCTCTTCTGCATGATGAACTTGATCATTTACTCCGCCAAACAGGCCGTATTCAAAGCTGACACGTCTACCCGTTTTTTGAATATAGTATTCGATGGCTTCCATTAATTTTGGCAGCTTATATGCCTTATTGATCGGCATCAGACGGCTTCTGATCTCTGTGTTCGGTGCATGCAGGGAGACAGCAAAATTGATTTGCATTTGCTCATCAGCGAATTGATAGATCTTTGGAATGATTCCGCTTGTCGACACTGTAATATGACGCGCACCAATATTTAAGCCGTTGTCATGGTTGATGATTTTAAGGAAAGCAAGCATTTCGTCAAAGTTATCAAACGGTTCGCCAATTCCCATGATGACAACCGAGCTGACTCTCTCATCTGTTTCGTCAAGTGCCTGCTGCACTTTCAATACTTGAGCAACGATTTCTCCTGCTTCAAGATTTCGTTTTAACCCGCCAAGTGTAGATGCACAGAATGTACAGCCAATTCGGCAGCCAACCTGAGTTGTGACACAGACAGAGTTGCCGTATTCGTGGCGCATCAGCACTGTTTCAATCGTATAGCCATCATGTAATTCAAATAAAAACTTGATCGTTCCGTCTTGAGACGTTTGTTTGATCACGGTTTTTAATGTGGTGATCGCAAATTGATTTTTTAATTTTTCTCTTAAATCCTTTGAAAGGTTAGACATATCGTCAAAGGATGTCACACGTTTCTCATAAAGCCACTCGAAAATTTGGGCTGCGCGGAAAGGCTTTTCGCCTTGTTCTTTTAACCATTCTTTCATTTCGTGAAGCTCAAATGAGTAGATCGACGGCATTTCTGTCTTCAGTTCTTTTCTTACTTTTTGTTCTGTCATTTTTTATCCCTTCTTTCTCATGCTGCAAATAAAGAAACCATCTGTTCCGAAATAATGAGGAAGAATTTGTACACTTCCGTTTTGAACAAACGGAGCAACCTGCTCAGGCAGCCGTTCATTAAGAGATAGATCGGGTTCGAAGTCTTGGTGTTCTTGTAAAAACGCATGAATCACTTGTTGATTTTCTGTTGGGTCCATTGTACACGTACTGTATACAAGGGTTCCGCCCGGTTTTAAAAGCGGGGCCGCTTCCTTTAAAATGGCCTGCTGGATAGCTGCAAGCCTTGCTGAGTCTTCTTTAGACTTTGTATATTTCATATCTGGTTTTCGTCTAATGACGCCAAAACCGGAACACGGTGCATCAATGAGAATACGGTCAAACGAAGCTTCGCTGTAATAGTCTGCCGCTTTCCTTGCATCAAGTGCTTTTGCCTCAATGTGAGTAAGGTTCAGACGTTTTGCTGCTTGTTTGATGAGTTTCACTTTATGTTCATGTAAATCAAGTGAAACAATTTTGCCCTCATCATTCATACGTTCTGCAATATGTGTTGATTTTCCGCCAGGAGCCGCACAGGCGTCAAGCACCGTTTCTCCCGGCTGAGGGTCGAGCGCTCTTGCGACAAGCATCGAGCTTTCATCTTGTATCGTCACATAGCCTTCTTGAAAAGAAGGGGTTGAGACGATGGACCCTTTCATGAGCTTAAGTGCATCTTCAGATAAGTCGCCAAGCTCCGTTTCAATACCTGCATCCATTAGTTTTTGCTGCAGTGCCGTGCGGTCAATTTTCATTCGATTGACACGAAGGGTTTGCTTTGGCGGGACTAAATGAATGCGGCACATGCTTTCTGCCGCTTCAAACCCGTACGCCTGAACCCACTCCTGCACAAGCCATAATGGGTGGCTTGTCTCAATGGACAGCCGCTTTACGGGATCTTTGATCGCATCAAATGACGGAACGCCTTCTCTTTGCACGGAACGAAGAACACCGTTCACAAGTGAAGAAATCCCTTTGTGCCCGCGTTTTTTCGTCAGCTCGACAGCTTCATGAATCGCTGCACGATCTGGGATTTTTTCAAGGTACACCATTTGATAAAGGGACATCCGCAAGAGCTGCATCACCCACGGAGCCACCTTTTGCGGTTTTTTCACAAAGGGCGTCAGCATATAATCTAATGCCAGCTTATTTTGCAGTGTACCATATACAAGTTCTGTTAACAGCGGTTTGTCCTGATCAGCTAAGTCTTTATCTTTCATGACTGACTGCAACAGCAAATTACTGTAAGCCTGGTTTTGTTCGAGTTTGATTAAAGCGTCCAGCGCTACTTCTCTCACATTACTTTTCTTCATTCATTAACCCTAATTTCTGTCCAATTTCGATATTTGCGCCTCTTAAGAAGTCTTCGCCGCTCATTTTTTTCTTACCAGCTGGCTGCACACCTGTTAATAAAAGGCCTTCCTCATTCCCAGTTCCAATGACCGGACCTTCTTTTTGAAGCTCAATCACTTTCCCGGGTTCTTCTTGCGCTTGAAGCGGAACCTTTTTCGCTTCCCATACTTTTAGATGAGCGCCGTTCCATTCAGTATAGGCAACTGGCCAAGGATTTAGCCCGCGAACTTGGTTGTAAAGCTCTTCGCCGGTTTTTGTCCAGTCTAATCTTTCTTGCTCCCGTTTAATATTTGGTGCATATGTGGCCGCTTCTTCATTTTGCGGAATCGGAGAAATAGACCCGCTCAAAACATTTGGCACCGTATCTTTTAGCAGCGCGGCACCTGCAACACTTAATTTGTCATGCAATGTTCCGACATTGTCTAATTCATCGATTTCTACTTCTACTTTACTGATCATGTCACCTGCATCAAGTCTTTCCACCATGTACATGATGGTAACGCCTGTTTTCTTTTTGCCTTGAAGGATCGCATAATGGATCGGCGCGCCGCCTCTTAGTTCTGGCAGCAGCGAGGCATGAACATTGATACAGCCAAACTTAGGTTCATCGAGTAATCGTTTTGGTAAAATTTGTCCAAATGCCGCTGTGACGATTAAATCCGGCTGTAATGCAAGCACCTTATCAATTTCTTCATCAAGGCGCACCTTTTCAGGCTGCAACACAGGAATGCCGTGCTTTAAGGCTTCCACTTTTACAGGAGGCGGTGTGAGCACTCGTTTTCTTCCTTTTGGGCGGTCTGGCTGCGTGACAACCCCTACCACTTCGTATCCTTCTGTTATCAGTGTTTGCAGCACAGGTACTGAGAAATCAGGGGTTCCCATAAATACGATACGTGCCATTTTCTTCACCCTTCCATTTCCGCAAGTTCTTTTTCTGTATAAGTTTCAATGATTTTTGACGTAAATAAAATGCCGTCTAAATGATCAATTTCGTGCAATAAAGCTCTTGCTAAAAATCCGTCTGCTTCTATTGTAAATGGTTTGCCTTTCTTATCAAAGGCTTTTACCTTCACATAGTTCGGTCTCTCTACAGTGCCGTATAAAGATGGAAAGCTCAGGCAGCCTTCAATATCTGTCTGGCTTCCTTCTACTTCAAGCACCTCGGGGTTCACTAAGTCAATTCTGCCAGATTCTTCTCCGATATCTACAACAGCGATTCTTTTTGAAATACCGATTTGTGGTGCTGCTAGTCCAACTCCATCCAGCTCAAGCATTGTATCATACATATCATCCAGCAGTTTTTTAAGCTTTTTATCGAATGTCTCGACGCGCTCTGTCTTTTGTTCAAGCACTTCTGCCGGATGTATGACTATTGGTTTTACTGCCACTTACAGCCCTCCGTTTTACATCATCATATATGGATTCATATCTATTGAAATCATCAATTGTTTTTGTTCCATTTCCTTTTGATAATGGTCTTGTATTTTCCGTAGTAAACTTGCCAGTTCATTTTCCCTTTTGTATTTTATCACGCATTGATACCGATATCTATCTTTGATCTTAGCGATTGGCGATGCGGCCGGACCAAGGATTCGAGTATTCGGTGCACAGTTCATTTTTAGAAACTGGACAATTTGATCAGTGACATGTGCTGCCTTCGTCACTTCTTCGTGTGACACTGTCACCATCGCCAAAAAGTAATAAGGCGGATAGGACTGGTGGCGTCGATGCAGCATCTCCTGTTCATAAAAGGCTTCGTAGTCATGCTGCTTCGTTAATTCAATACTATAGTGAGAAGGCGTATACGATTGAATAATGACCGAGCCCGCTTTTTCATGGCGCCCTGCTCTGCCGCTGACCTGTGTGAGAAGCTGAAATGTTTTTTCACTTGAACGAAAATCAGGGATGTGAAGGGATGTATCCGCACTGAGAACACCAACAAGTGTGACATCTGGGAAATCCAGCCCCTTTGCAATCATCTGCGTCCCGAGCAAAATGTCCGCTTCTTTATTGCCAAAAGACGTAAGAAGCTTTTCGTGAGCACCTTTACGTGACGTTGTATCCACATCCATTCGGATCACACGCGCCTCAGGCAATACCTTTGTCAGTTCTTCTTCTACTCGCTGCGTGCCAGTTCCAAAATAGCGAATATGCTCACTGTGGCATTCTGGACATTCAGAAGGTACTGGAGCTTCGTGACCACAATAATGGCACTTCAGCCGTTTTTGATAGCGGTGATAGGTGAGAGAAATTTCGCAATGAGGACATTGCTCCACATATCCGCAATCACGGCACATCACAAAGGATGAATAGCCTCTTTTGTTCAGAAATAAAACGGCTTGTTCTTTTCTTTCAAGCACTTCCTTTAACCTGATCATTAACTCTTCTGAGAACATGGAGCGGTTGCCATTTCTTAGTTCTTCTCTCATATCAATTAACGAAACGTGCGGCATCTGCTGCTGGTTGACGCGGTGCTTGAGCGGCAGCAATGTATAGACGCCTTTTTTTGCACGTGCATAGGTTTCAAGTGAAGGTGTTGCACTGCCTAATACGACTGGACATTGATGCCGCACTGCTCGTTCAATGGCGACATCCTTGGCATGGTAACGAGGCATTTCTTCTTGTTTATAAGAGGATTCATGCTCTTCATCTATAATAATCATGCCTAAATTTTCAAATGGAGCGAAAACAGCAGATCTTGCGCCAACGACAAGCTTGACTTCCTTGCGATGAATCTTCCGCCATTCATCATATTTTTCTCCTGTCGATAAGCCGCTGTGAAGAACGGCCACATTTGAGCCAAATCGTTCTTTAAATCGCTGCACCATTTGAGGGGTTAATGAAATTTCAGGAACTAAAACGATCGCTTCTTTGCCTTTTTGAAGAACATGATCAATTGTCTGCAAGTAAATCTCCGTTTTGCCGCTTCCTGTCACTCCGTGCAGCAGAAAGGTTTCGTGCTGGTCCTCACTGACTGCTTGATGAATATGTTTTGCCGCCTCTGTTTGCTCAGGCGTGAGATCAAGTGATGCAGATGGTGTAAACTCCCGGTCACGATAAGGATCCCGGTAGACCTCTTCATAGCTTTCTGTTAACAGCCCTTCTTGAATAAAGGTTTTAAGCGTTTGAGAACTCGCGCCTGTTTGCTGCTGCAAGTCTTTCGCTAAAAAGGTTGCCTCTCCCGCTTGAAGCAAGTAGGAGATCAGTGCCTTTTGTTTTACCGCATTTTTCTTTAGCTGCTGCTGCTTTTCTTCAAGTTTTTCTTTCGATACAGCCAGCTGGAGCATGCGGACCTTTTTCTTTCCAGATTTTTGCGAGACATGGTATCTCACCTCTAGATGACCTTTTTGGACATGCTTTTGAATCTGTTTTAATTGTTCAGACGGGATGTCAGCATAAAGAATGCTCTCTCGCTGACCGAAAAGCTCTTTCAATGACTGCGGAAGTTCTTCCTCTGATAGCACCTGTATTTCTTTTTCATACTTTGCCTTCATGGCTGCGGGCAGCATCGATTGAAGTGCCGTAATATGATAGGACAATGTTTTTTCCGTCAGCCAGTGAGAAAGCTCCAGTAGCTCATCTGTCAGAACAGGTGATAAATCAAATAAATCAACTATCTCTTTAATGCTTCCTGTCTTGATGTCTGTTTCCTCTTTGACTTTTGTCACAAACCCTTGAATCTTCCGCGGGCCAAAGGGAACGACCACCCTCATTCCCGCTTTGACGAGATCTTTGAATCGATCTGGTACCCGGTAATCAAATGGCCGGTCAATGGCTTTCGTTGTGACATCTACGATGACTTCAGCAATCATGCGCGATCACGCTCTTTTGGAAGCAGCATTATTGCCTCCTTTAAAATTTCAAAAGCGAGGTCTTTTTTGCTCATCATTGGCAGCTCTTTTTTCGTTCCATCTGCTTTGATGATTGCTGCCACATTGGTATCTGTGCCAAAGCCTGCACCTTCTTTAGTGACGTTATTGGCCACAATCATATCTAGATGCTTGGATTCAATTTTCTTTTTCGCATAATATTCTACATCCTGCGTTTCAGCTGCAAATCCGACCAGCACTTGATGCTCTTTTCTTTTCCCCAGTTCTTTTAAAATATCTTTTGTCCGGGTGAATTCAATGTCCAGAGCGCCGGCCTGTTTTTTCATTTTATGAGCATATGTCGTGACAGGGGTGTAATCGGCGACAGCTGCTGATTTAATGACAAGATCAGCTTCCCCGTATACATCTAGCGCAGCATGATACATCTCTTCAGCTGATTCAACGTGCACTACATGTACATGGTCAGGTTCAGTTAAAGAAACAGGTCCAGAAATCAGCGTAACATCTGCACCCATTTGCTGAGCAGCCTCTGCAATCGCATAGCCCATTTTTCCACTAGAACGGTTTGTAAAGAACCGGACAGGATCGATCACTTCACGTGTAGGACCTGCTGTCACCACGACTTTTTTACCTGAGAGCGGCAAGCTTTTTGGTTCTTCAAAAAAAGCACGGATGTGTTCAACAATTTTTTCAGGCTCTTCTAATCGCCCTTTTCCAATGTACCCGCAGGCTAAATAACCTTCACTCGGCTCAATAAACCGGTAGCCGTCTTCATATAATGTGCGAATGTTCCGTTTCACAGCCGGGTGATCATACATATGCACATTCATCGCTGGTGCGACCCATACAGGCGCTGTAGAAGCAAGCAAAGTCGTCGTGAGCATATCATCTGCAAGTCCAGCGGCCATTTTACCAATCGTATGTGCTGTTGCAGGGGCAACAAGAATGAGATCGGCCCAGTCAGCTACGTCAATATGTGCAATGACTTTTGGATTGTTTTCTTTGAATGTATCTACATATACCTCATGCCGAGACAGTGCTTGGAAGGTAAGCGGAGACACAAACTCACGAGCAGATTCCGTCATAATCACTCTTACATTTGCGCCTGCTTGTACGAGTTTACTAGTAAGTGCTGCTGCTTTATATACGGCGATTCCTCCGCTGACACCGAGCAATATATTTTTTGACTGTAACATTTGTTTGTCCCCCTTAACGGCCTTTTTCACAAATTCGTCTACAATTCAAAAAAGTCAAAACCAATCATAGTTTTGACTTTTTTGAACGTATCGTATCTGCATTGCAGAAGCGATGTGTTATTCTTGATCCTCTTTTTCAAATGTCAAAAGACCAGCGTCAATTTCTTCTAGTGCTTTGCCTACGAATTTGTAAGACTTTGTGTTTTCAATCTGCTGATCTTGATGGATCTGCATTTCACGTGCACGGCGTGCCGACACTGTTACAAGTGTATATTTTGAATCAAGTTTGTTCATCAATGAGTCAATTGAAGGATCTAACATGGTTTATTCTACCCCCAGCATTTTTTTATATCTTGGTGCGACTCTGTCTCTGCGCAGGTGTTCTGCAAGGACGATCGCTTTGATTCTTTCACAAGCAAGCTCGACATCATCGTTTTCAACGACATAGTCGTAAGCATCCATCATTTCAATTTCTTCTTTCGCAGCAGCCATTCGGTTTCGAATGAGCTCCTCAGATTCTGTACCGCGAGTAATGATACGGTTTTGAAGTTCTGAAAGACTAGGCGGTGCAAGGAAAATAAAAAGACCTTCCGGGAATGCTTCTCTTACTTGAAGTGCACCTTGCACTTCAATTTCAAGGAAAACATCTTTTCCTTCGCTTAATGTCTGTTCTACATAGTCAACAGGCGTGCCGTAGTAATTCCCGACGTACTCTGCCCATTCTAACAGCTTTTTGTTTTCAATCATATGTTCAAATTCTTCCCTGGTTTTAAAGAAATAATCGACACCATTTCTTTCACCTTCACGCGGTTTGCGTGTCGTCACAGAAATAGAGTATTCAAATTTCGTATCTTCCTGGGAGAAAATGGCTTGTCTGACCGTTCCTTTTCCAACTCCCGAAGGTCCAGAGAGAACGATTAAAAGTCCTCTTTCTTTCATAATGGCGTATTACCCCTGCCCTTCATCTATGATTTCTTCTTTTACAGAAAGTCTTTGCGCGACAGTCTCAGGCTGAACGGCAGATAAGATGACATGGTCACTGTCCATAATGACAACAGCACGGGTTCTTCTTCCGTATGTAGCATCTATGAGCATGCCTCGATCTCTTGCGTCTTGTATCATTCGTTTAATCGGTGCTGATTCCGGACTGACGATCGAAATCATCCGATTCGCTGAAATGATGTTTCCAAATCCGATATTGATCAACTTTATGGTCATCTTCTTTCGTCCCCCTGTAATATAAACGTCTCTAGTCTCGCCGAAAGAGACGCACTGTAAACAGCATACACAATGACTATTCTATATTTTGCACTTGTTCTTTTATTTTTTCAATAGCACTTTTCATTTCAACCACCAGCTTTGTTAAATGGTGATGGTTCGCTTTTGATCCAATGGTGTTCACTTCACGGTTGAGCTCCTGTACAAGGAAGTCAAGTTTTCGGCCGGCAGCACCGCCTTGCAGCAAGATTTGCTGAAACTGCTGAAAATGACTTTTCAGTCTCGTAATCTCTTCTGTAATGTCACACCGGTCAGCAAAAATGGCAGCCTCTGTCGTTAGTCTGCTCTCGTCAAGCGCCTCTCCGATCCATTCTTGCAATCGCTGATTCAATCGTTCTTTGTACTGACTCACAACCTCTGGTGCAAAGACTTTGATTTCTTCTGTATAGGCCTCTAGTTCAGAAAGCCTCAGTTCACAGTCTTTTTGAAGTGATGCGCCCTCTTGCTCTCTCATGAAGCAAAGCTCCTTGACAGCAGCCTCGCAAGCTTCCATCAGCAGCTGCTCTAACTGTTCATTTCGGCTGGCTGACTCTTCCACTTGAACGGCAAGCTCCAGCCCCAATAAGTCATGTGCATGCTGAATGCCTGAAATGTGATAGCGTTCCTCGAGGTCTTTTGCGGCTTTCATGTATTCATCAAGCAGCGGCCAGTCGATCTGTAAGGACCGGCTTGCTAGTTTACCGCCTTCAATCGTGACAAACAGCTCAATTCTACCGCGCTGCACGTGACGAAGAATGATCTTTTTTAATGTATCTTCGAAATATAAAAGCGGCCTCGGCAAACGGGCATGAACCTCTTTAAAACGGTGATTGACCGATTTTAGCTCAACTGACACTGTCAGTTCTCCATCCGTTTTACTCGCTTGGCCGAATCCCGTCATACTGCGTATCATGTCAAAACACCCAATTCTTTCATATTAATAAAATGAAAAAGGTAATAGCAGACACTATTACCTCAAAATTATACCATAATCAATTATTTTTTTCTTGTCAAAAGTGATCCTGCCAGTAAAAAAGTTGGCAGTGCTGACATCCCAATGATCAGCAGCCAATCAATTGGTGCAACCGCCACCGTTTTGAAAATCGGCTGAAGCGGCGGGTAATAAATGACCACAAACATGAGTAAAAGTGATGACAAAACCGCACCGATCAAATAAAGGTTCCCAAATGGATTACGTTCAAAAATGGACCGTTCACTGCGGCAGTCAAATACATGAATGAGCTGCGCCAAAACAAGCGTACTAAATGCGACAGTCTGTGCATATTGCAGGTTGTTTGGATCGCGGTGATACACAAATATAAATGCCAAAAGGGTCGCAAGCCCGATGAGGAATCCTCTTGAGATGACCTTCCAGCCAAGCCCTCTAGCAAAAATGCCCTCTTTCACATTCCGCGGCTTTCTCTTCATGACATCGCCTTCTGGCTTATCCATGCCAAGTGCCATAGCCGGCAGACCATCTGTGACAAGGTTTACCCATAAGATTTGTATAGGCACGAGCGGAAGCGGAAGCGCGAGGAGCATCGCAAACAGCATGACCAAAATTTCTCCGACATTTGATGCCAGCAAATAACGGACAAACTTACGAATGTTTTCATAAATATTCCGGCCCTCTTTAATGGCGGATTTTATGGTCGCAAAGTTGTCGTCAAGTAAAATAAGAGAAGACGCTTCTTTGGCTACGTCTGTTCCAGTGATGCCCATGGAAATGCCAATATCTGCTTGTTTAATGGCAGGCGCATCATTGACCCCGTCACCTGTCATCGCCACAACATGACCATTTTTTTGATAGGCTTTGACAATTCTCAGTTTATGCTCAGGGGAAACCCGGGCAAAGACGTATACATTTTCAGCCGTTTGCTCAAGCTCTTTGTCGCTCATCTGATCAAGCGCTTTTCCGTCGAGCACCTGTCCTTGCTTCGGTAAAAGGCTTAAGTCTTTGGCAATCGCTTTGGCCGTTTCTACGTGGTCGCCTGTAATCATGACCGTTTTAATCCCGGCATCCCGGCACTCTTTAATCGCTCGTCTGACTTCAGGGCGCGGTGGATCGATCATGCCCTCTAACCCGATCAATGTTAAATCGGTTTCAGCCTGCTTTACAGAGGTGATTTTTTCCGTCAGACCGACTTTTTTATAGGCAATGGCAATGGTTCTAAGCGCCTGTCTTGCTAAGCCTTGAATTGCAGCTTCTGTTTCTTGCCTGTGAGTGGCTGAAAAAGAAGCTGTGCGCCCGCCGTGCATGATATGACTTGAACGGTTCATTAGTACATCTGGCGCACCTTTTGCAATGACATACCGCTCTTTTTGATTCGTTTCAACGACGACTGACATCATCTTTCTTTCTGAGTCAAAAGGAAACTCCTCAATGACATGAAATCCAGCTTCGATGAATTGCTCTGTAAAACCCGCTTTACGTGCTGCGGTGAGAAGCGCCCCCTCTGTCGGATCTCCATCAAGCCTCATCTCCCCGTCTTTTTCAACGATGGTCGATGTATTACAAAGCGCCCCGTATAATAACACCTTTTGCAGGCTTGGGTGCTTGTCAGCATGGACGATTTCTCCGTTCAAGGTAAAGTCACCGGATGGCTCGTAGCCTGTGCCAGAAATATTCCACGTTTTCCCCTCTGCCCACACATGGGTCACGGTCATTTTATTTTGCGTCATCGTTCCTGTTTTATCAGAGCAAATGATTGACGCGCAGCCGAGTGTTTCCACCGCGGGGAGCTTTCTGACAATCGATTTTTGTTTGATCATCCGCTGCACCCCTAGGGAAAGTGCAACAGTGACGATCGCCGGCAGTCCTTCTGGAATCGCCGCAACAGCAAGAGATACTCCCGCTAGGAACATATGATACAATTCATGTCCTTGCACAACCCCGAGAACAACAACGAGCACCGTTAAAAATAAAGCAGCCACAATCAGAATTTTCCCAAGCTGCTCGAGACGTCTTTGCAGCGGCGTTTCCATGTTACCTGCTGCATCCAGCATGCCGGCAATTTGTCCCATCGCCGTATTCATCCCTGTACCAATGACAATCCCTACGCCGCTGCCTCTAGTGACAAGCGTCCCCATAAAGGCCATGTTCGTCAAATCTCCGAGAGAGACATGACCGCTTGAAAGCGGACTTGCGTGTTTGACCGCTGGGATGGACTCACCAGTGAGAGCGGACTCCTCGATTTCTAAGCTCTTTGTTTCTAGTAATCTAATATCTGCCCCAATCCGGTCTCCGCTTGAAAATTTCACAATATCCCCTGGCACGAGATGTTTAGACGGGATCTTGACCCATTCATTATTTCTCCTTGCATACACGTGCGGAGTTGATAATTCTTTTAACGCTTGAAGGGATTTTTCCGCCCGGCGTTCTTGATAAAAGCCGAGTACACCATTAATTAAAACAATGGCTACAATTGCAACAGCATCAATGTATTCTCCTAAAAAGGCAGAAATGATTGTTGCTGCCAGCAAGATTAACACCATGAAATCTTTAAACTGTGCTAAAAAAATGATCAGAGCCGACGCCTTTTTTCCTTCCTGCAATTCATTTGGCCCGTGTTTTTCAAGCCGCTTTTGTACATCTTTTTCTGACAGTCCGTCACCTATCGATGTATTCATTGTTTTTAATAAATCGGTTTGGTTCAGTTCATGCCAATTCATTTGACCTCGTCCACTCCTCTTTTGTTCTCTCTCATATGCAGTGTTCTATAAGCCAGTTTATTCAGACTCGTCCTAAATCATGCTATAATAATAAGACTGCCTAAAGAACGAGAAAACGGAAGGTTCTTTCAGTAGATTTGTGTGAAAGAAGAGGGTGTATCCAACATGTCATTTGACGGCATTTTTACATATGGTATGACAAATGAATTGCAAGAGACTTTAACTGGCGGGAGGATTTCAAAAATCCATCAGCCATATAAACACGAGCTGATTTTTCATATTCGGGCAAACGGGAAAAATCACAAGCTGCTTTTATCGGCTCATCCGAGCTATGCGAGAGTGCAGCTCACAGAGCATCAATACGACAATCCAAGCGAGCCGCCGATGTTTTGTATGCTGCTCAGAAAGCATCTTGAGGGTGGCTTTATTGAACGTTTTGAACAGATTGGGTTTGACCGGGTGATCGTGCTTCATGTGAGAAGCCGAAATGAAATCGGTGATGAACAGACGCGTAAGCTTTACATTGAAATCATGGGACGTCATAGTAATTTGATTCTTGTAGAGGATGGAACGCAGCAGATCATTGATGGTTTAAAACACCTTTCTCCATCTGTGAACAGCTATCGAACGGTGCTTCCTGGTCATGAATACCTTCTGCCGCCTGCGCAGCAAAAATTGAATCCTTTTGACGTGACAAAGGATGATATTTTGAAGCATTTACGCTTTCAAGAAGGAAAGATCGCGAATCAAATTGTCGATACCTTCTCTGGGGTTTCCCCGCTGTTTGCAAAGGAAGCAGTACACCGGGCCGGCCTTGCCAATCAAGAAACAATTCCAAATACACTGCTCGACATGTTCCAGCTCATTCGCATGCATTCTTTTACGCCGCAGCTCACAAGAAAAGACGGGAAAGAGTATTTTTATTTATTAGAGCTTCAGCATGTCCATGGCGAGATGAAGACATTCGACTCACTCAGCCAGCTGCTTGACCGCTTTTATTTCGGAAAAGCTGAGAGAGACAGAGTCAAACAGCAGGCGGCAGACCTTGAACGATTTGTCGTCAATGAAAAAAAGAAAAATGAAAACAAGCTGAAAAAGCTAAAAAGAACACTTGAAGAATCTCAAGATGCACACAAATATCAGCTCTATGGTGAGCTGTTAACAGCCAATTTATATGCGATTAAAAAAGGGGATAAAGAAGCGACTGTCATCAATTATTACGATGAAGACGGCGGAGAAATCACGATCCCGCTCAAAACAAATAAAACCCCTTCTGAAAATGCACAGGCATATTTCACAAAATATCAAAAGGCAAAAAATGCTGTAGAAGCTGTAAATGAACAAATTAAGCGGACACATAAAGAAATTGCTTATTTTGAAGAGCTGATTCAGCAGCTGTCCTCTGCTTCGCCGAAGGATTTAGAGGAAATGAGAGAAGAGCTTGTTGAAGGAAAATATTTGCGCGCCAAACAAAAGCGCCACGCCAAAAAGAAAAAACCGGCGGCCATTCAGCTCGAAACGTATGAATCGTCCCAAGGCATACCAATTTTAGTCGGAAAAAACAACAAACAAAACGAGTATTTGACTACAAAGGCAGCTGCTCGTGATGATATTTGGCTGCATACAAAGGATATTCCTGGATCACATGTCGTCATCCGCCACCAAGCACCTGATGAACAAACGCTGCTTGAAGCGGCTCAAATTGCCGCCTACTTCTCGAAGGCAAAAGAGTCCGGCTCCGTTCCTGTCGATTATACGAAAATCCGGCATGTGAAAAAACCAAACGGAGCAAAGCCTGGCTTTGTTACGTATGATCAGCAGCAAACATTATTTGTCACGCCTGACGAAGATCTTGTGCTCAAGCTGAGAAAATAAATAAAAAAGCCGATAAAATCGAGGGTCAGTCCCCGATTTTATCGGCTTTTTCTTTGTCGTTTTTTTCTTTCGATGTAAAGGGCATCAAGTGCGTCAATATCCTCTTCTTCAAGCAAGGATTCAATTGCCGCAGCCAATTGTTTTGTCCGGGCGGGGCTTGCACCGCTTGTAGAAACTGAAATCGTCACTTTTCCTGCTTTGACAACCTTCGGCACCATCACATTGCCGAGCTCAGATTGGCTCACACAATTCACGAGCTGGTGAGGCTGTGCTGTTTGTGCAATCCATTCATTTACCGAAGGGTCGTTTGTAGCAGCAACAATGAAAAACGCATTCTTTAAATCTTCAGCGTCTACTTTCTTTTCCTTCCAATTGAGCGCATATGTATCAATGAGGCGTTCCATCTCTTCAGAAATATTAGGACTCACAACGGTTATCTGGCAAGACTCCGTACACAATGCCTTTGCTCTTCTTAACGCGACAGATCCGCCGCCGGCGATGACCACTTGTTTATTGGTTAAATCAAGATGGACTGGAAGCATGGATTTCTCCTCGGAAACGAAACGCATCGTCTTTGTTTAAAATGGTTTCTTGCACGCGTTCAATATAAGCCGATTTGACATGCGGATGAAAGCCAATATACCGGCATACCCGAACATCTTTCAGCCGCTTTCTCGCCTGAGCGGCTTCACTTTCAATTTCTTTCATTAAAATGCCCGTAAACAGCAAGTAAGGAACGAGATAGACAGGCCCATCGTCATCTGCTGATAACTGCGCGAGAACATCTCGATAATTTGGCTCACATGCTGTAATAAAACACGGAAGAACCTCTGCATGCGGAAGCAGATTTCGGACATCTTCTGCAATGCCAAACACATCTCGCTTCACATCCGGATCAGAGCTCCCGCGGCCAATTAAAAGAATCCGCGCGCGCTCGCCTTGATATCCTGCTTCTTCAATTCTTGCGGCAACCGCTTTTGTTACTTCTTGATTCACGCCGATTGGCTTTCCATATGTGACCTTCACTTGCGGGAAACGCGCATGCACTTTCTCAATTTCGACCGGGATATCCGATTTGGCATGCATGGCAGTTAAAAGGAGGAGCGGGACGATTGCAATGTGTGTCGCTCCTTTTTTCACACAGGCCTCAAATCCTTCTTCTATAGAAGGGTCCGTCAGCTCTAAAAAACAAATTTCTTGTATATCTGCTTTCACTAACGGCATACAGCTTTTCATAAAAGAAATGGCCTTATCTTGTGCTTCTTTTACCCTGCTTCCATGCCCAACATAAAGGACAGCTTGTTTCATGCGGCTCCTCCCTCTCACTTGTTTTCATCAGACGAAAAGACACGATGTATGCACGTGTCTTTTCTCTATCATTCTCATTTCTCGATGAATGCAGGTTCAAACCAGTTCAGCTTTTGATGAAAATGAACGACATCTCCAACAACAATTAAACTTGGATGCTCGATCCCTTCTTTTTCAACGGTTTCAGACAGTGTCGCCACCGTGCAGCACGTTGTCTTTTGCCTTGTTGTGGTTCCCCAGTGTATAAATGCAGCGGGTGTTTCAGGGTCCCGTCCATTTTTCAAAAGCAGGCGCTGCACTCTTTCCACGTTTTTGACACCCATATAAATCACAAGAGTATCAATCCCTGTAGCCAGCGCCTCCCACTTTTCTTCAAAATGTTCATCCTTTTGATAGTGGCCCGTGACAAAAGCAACATTTGAGCTGAATTCACGATGTGTCACAGGGATGCCCGCATAAGCAGCCGCTGCAATCCCAGAAGTAATTCCTGGGACGACCTCATACGGAATTCCGTGCTCAGCTAAGCATTCGATTTCTTCACCGCCGCGGCCAAAGACAAAGGGATCGCCGCCTTTCAGCCGAACGACAACGTTCCCTTCCTTTGCATGAGCCACAAGCGCTTCATTGATGGCTTCCTGTCTCATTGTATGATGATTTGGCAGCTTGCCGCAATAAATCAATTCCGCCTCCGGTTTAGCATGGGCGAGAATTTCTTGATTGACAAGACGATCATATAAGATGACATCTGCCCGCTGTATCGCCTTATGGGCCTTTAATGTTATTAAATCTGGGTCACCGGGTCCAGCACCCACAATGTATACTTTCCCCATCTTGCTTTTCTCCCCCTGCCATCAGGCGATTATTTCGTTGTTCCTTTTACATAATCAACAAGACGCTGTTTAGATTCCTCACGGGATAATTCCCCTGTATCTAATACGAGCTCAGGCGCAGCAGGCTCTTCATACGGTGAATCGATTCCAGTGAAAAACGGAATTTCACCGTTTCTCGCCTTTTTATATAACCCTTTTGGATCACGCTCTTCACACACGTTCAGATCACATTTGACAAATACTTCGTGAAATTCCCCATCTTCGACCAACTGTCTGACAGTGTGGCGGTCTTCTTGAAATGGAGAAATAAAAGCAGTGATGACAATCGTCCCTTGCTCCACAAATAATTTTGCTACTTCTCCGATCCGGCGGATGTTTTCTTTTCTGTCATCATCTGAAAACCCTAGATCTTTATTGAGTCCGTGCCGCACGTTATCACCGTCAAGAACTGTGACTTGGTAGCCTTGTTCAAACAGCTCTCTTGCAGCTGCATTCGCGATCGTTGATTTACCTGACCCGCTTAGACCTGTAAGCCAGATAATGCCGCTCGTATGATTGTTTTTCTGCTGATATTCTTTTTTTGTAATTGATGAATCATGCCACACGATATGTTCGTTGCTCATGTCATACCCTCCCATTAAGATACCGTCGTTTTTAATCCTTCGATTAATGTTTCAATGACTTCTTTTCGGCTGAACGTGCTTGGTGGTAATTCACCGTTTCTCAGCATTGTTCGAACCTTTGTACCTGAAAGAATGACATGCTCGCTTTTGTCGTGAGGACACGTTTTTGGAGTGGCCATCGCTTCACATGTATTACAGTAGAAACTGTGTTCAAATTTTAATGGAGTAATGCCGATTTCTTCGCTTGTAAATTGATCAAATAGTTCCTGCGCCTCGTATGTGCCGTAATAGTCACCAACACCTGCATGATCTCTTCCAACAATAAAATGGGTGCAGCCATAATTTTTCCGCACTAGCGCATGAAAAATGGCTTCCTTTGGTCCAGCATAACGCATTGCAGCAGGAAAAACACCTAAAAAGACGCGGTCTTTTGGATAATAACCGTCCAATAATACTTGATAGCTTTTCATTCTTACATCTGCCGGGATGTCGTCAGATTTTGTTTCACCGACAAGCGGATTTAAAAATAAACCATCGACTGTTTCCAGTGCTGTTTTTTGAATATATTCATGAGCACGATGAACAGGGTTTCTCGTTTGGAAACCAACAATGGTTTTCCAGCCGTTATCTTTAAAATGACGTCTTGTTTCTTCTGGCTCATACGTAAATTGAGGGAATGGTTTTTCACTGCGTTTCGTCAGTGTAATTTTTCCGCCAATGTAAGTATCGCCGCGTTCAAATAATTTTTTCACGCCTGGATGATTGCGGTCATCTGTTTTATAGACATTCACCGCTTCTTTTTCTTTATCTGGTGTGTATTGATCCTCTACTTCAATGACCCCATATACAGTTCCATTGTAGGATAAGCGCACGATATCGCCTTGATGGATTTCCGCCGCCTTTTCTTTTGTCACTGGCAGTGTAATAGGAAGAGACCAAACGACACCACTTGCTAGCCGCATACTGCTTACAACTGCTTCATAATCAGCTTTTGTTAAAAACCCTTCAATTGGACTATATCCGCCAATTGCAATGAGTTCAAGGTCTGCAAAGGAAATCGCATCTAGTTCAATTTCCTTCGCAGCCGTGCTGAGATCATATTCTTCATTTACTCGATTAATTAATACGCCACCATGTGGTGTTAAACTCATTTGTTCATCTTCCTCTCAATGTTCATATTTATTAGATGTTAATAGTCGGATTTATGGTTAAATCCCGCCGCCCTGTTCATGAATAGAGCTGCTTTCATTTTTGACTGCCTTCATCAGACTCAGCGCACCAAGTGAGGCAAGCAGTACACTCATCATGATAAAGATAGAGTAATAGTCTCCTTTTAAGAAAAGGCTCACAAGCAAATACGAGAGGCTGAGTGATAAAAAAGGTGAGACCACCCATACTTTCAGCATTTTTTTCACAACATGTTTGTGAAAAATGTTAGGCCCGCCTTTTGCCATTCCAAGCCCGATGATAGACGAGGAGGTGATTTGCGTAAGTGGAACGGGCAGCCCAAAAATAGAGCTGACGATGACAAGCCCGGCACCGGTACTCGAAAGTAAAATCCCTTCACCTGTTTGATAGCGGGTAATTTTCTTTCCGTTTGTTTCCAGCACTCTTCTGCCTAGCAAGAGGGCCCCTGCTGCGACGAAGATTCCGCCGTAAAGTGTTCCCTGCCCAACAGACAAAACGCCTGAAGCGACGAGCGGGCCGACGGCATTTGCCACATTGTTCATACCGGCTGAAAATGCCTCTAAAAATCCGCTGAGGATTAATACGACAGATAAAATAGCTGTGCCTTTTTTAGACAGCTTCCGTTTAGGGAACATTCTGATGATTTTGACGACAGCAAAGGTAAAAAGAAAGGCAAAAAGCGGGATGATGACCCAAAATGCCACAATCACTAAAATGGATTTCACAAACAATACTTTATACGCGACTGCCACACCAACCACAGCCCCTACTGTGACCTCACTTGTTGATAAAGGAATCGCCATGAGATTCGCTATGAAAAGTGATAGTGCAGCAGAACCAATGATAATACAAACGATTTCAAGTGTAATGACTGATTCTGGCATAATACCAGAGCTGATCGTTTTGACGACCTCGCCGCCGCCAATCACTGAACCTGCTAAAATTCCCACTGCACAAAAACTGAGTGCATAAATGGGCTTTTGAATGGCACCTGATCCATACGCAATGCCCATAGAAGCAGCTGCCCCGCTTGCGCCTATGTTTAAAGCAAAGAATAGACTAAATAAAATTGCGGCGATTTCCATACGTTATGCTCCCTTACTCATGTAATCCGCACTCTGTCTTTGCTGTTCCTGACCATCTGCCAGAACGCAGATCATCTGCAGTAAATGCTGGCTGTGTACACGGTGCACAGCCGATACTTGGATATCCTTGGTCATGCAGCGGATTATAAGTAAGTTCCTCTCTAGATGCATATCTCCATATGTCCTTCCACGTCCAATGGATGAGCGGACATACTTTCACTGATTTGAATTTTTCATCCTTATTTAAGAAATTCGTCCCTGCTCGTTTTGGTGACTGCTCTCTTCTTAAACCAGAAAGCCATGCTGGATAACCAGATAGCGCTTCTTGCAAAGGAATGACCTTACGCATATGACAGCAGCTTTGAGGATCTGTTTTCCATAATTGATCACCGTGCTGCTCATTTTGCTGTTCAACCGTCAGCTCAGGCGTTTTCAGTACAATATCTAAGCCCGGGTATCTTTCCTTTACCGCATCAATTGTGTCGTAAGTTTCTTTAAAATGCAGACCTGTATCTAAAAAGACAATTCTCGCATCTTTTTTTACTTTTGCAATCAGATCAATCAGAACGATGCCCTCAATCCCAAAGCTGCACGCATATACGAGCTGGTCACCATAATGACCGTACGCCCATTTCAGTACAGACAGGGCTCCTTTATACAAATCATCCTCTTGAAATGTAATGGACGGCTCTTGCCAATTTTCATAAGTTAACATGATTTCTCCCCTTCCGGAGTACCGCTCATATTGCTATTTTCCGCACTACTTTAATCTAATTTTTTCGTTTTTTTCCACTTGAATCACTTGACCGTCCTGAACAATTAACGTAATTGAACCGAATTTCATATCCCCAATCAGTTCTTGCATATGCTTTACTAAGTCCTCATCCTGATTTTGTTTCACTTCCATCTCCTCTTCCTCCTCACCGTTAAAATAAAAAAACTTTCTTTCAGTCCGAAAGAAAGATGAGGAAGCTCACAATTTCCTTATCTTTCAAAATAGAATCATTTTGCAGGAAGTAGCACCTTGCGAATCGCAGGTTGCCGGGTTTCATCGGGCCAGTCCCTCCACCTCTCTGGATAAGAGTTTCAATTTGTCTTAAATATTAACACAATTCAAACAAAAGTCAACCCGACTTTATTGATAGGATTAGTTTTTATTAAAATTTGAGTCTATTTTACTATTTTTACCCAAATAAAAAAGCCGTGCGGGCAGGCACAGCTTTTGAAATTGTTAACGTTGGACTTTGACTTTTCAGACCGTTTCTTCCATCCAAGATTCAGACGAAGGATCTTGTCTCCAGCGTTTTAGTTTGTTCATCGCAGACGGCTCAATCGCTTTCAGTTCAAGTGCCACGTCTATCAATGAGTCATAGTCTGTCAGGGTGACATATGGAATATTTTTTTCTTGAAAAGCGGCTGCTGCTTTTGGCAGTCCGTATGTGAAGATTGCGGCAACTCCTAGTACCTCGCAGCCCTCAGCTTGAAGAGCAGCAACCACTTCCAGCACACTGCCTCCTGTGGAAATAAGGTCTTCGACGACGACAACCTTTTGGCCTTTCGATACGGCCCCTTCAATTTGATTTCCTTTGCCGTGTGCTTTCGGCTTACTTCTGACATAACACATCGGGATGTTCAAGCGGTCTGCTGCTAATGCCGCATGCGGAATGCCTGCTGTTGCAGTACCCGCAACAATCTCTGCTCCCTTGAAATGAGTGAGAATCAAATCTTTTAGACCTTCCGCAATGTCGTGTCTGACTTCTGGATATGATAATGTGAGGCGGTTATCACAATAGATCGGTGATTTTATACCGCTCGCCCATGTAAACGGTTCGTCTGGTTTTAATGAGACCGCTTTGATTTGTAATAGATGTTTCGCGATTTTTGATTTCATCTGGCAGTCACTCCCACTCTTTCAAAATTTGATGATAGGCTTCTATTGGTTTATCAGCTTTTGTGATTGATCTCCCGACAACAATTTGTGAAACACCTTGCTCTTTTGCATAGGCAGGTGTCGCCACACGTTTTTGGTCATCAGTTTGATCATTTGGTAAGCGAATACCTGGCGTTACAGTGAGAAAGGAGGGTGAGATATGTTCATGAAGTGCTTTAGATTCATGAACAGAGCAAACAACCCCATCCAGCCCACTTTCATATGCTAATTGTCCGTACCGGATAACAGTCTCTTGCAGCGGACGGTCAATGAGTAATTCTTTTCTCATCATGTCTTCAGACGTACTAGTCAGCTGGGTCACTGCAATAATGCCCGGACGGCTTTGTCCAGCAGGAGTTCCGCTTTCAAGTCCCTCTAACGCAGCCTGCATCATTCGTTTCCCGCCAGCCGCATGCACATTGACCAAGTCAACGCCAAGTGCGGCAAGCCGGTTCATCGCTTTTTGCACCGTTGTTGGAATGTCATGTAATTTTAGATCGAGAAAAATGCGGCAATTTTTTTCTTTCAGCGCTTCAAGGATGGCAGGTCCTTCTTGGTAAAACAGCTCCATGCCGACCTTCACAAATAATGGTGTCCCTTCAAAGGGATCTAAAAAGGTAAGCGCCTCCTGTCCTGAAGGAAAATCAAGCGCGATGATGGGCAAGTGCTTCATGTTTCCAGCTCCTTCCGATACATTCCTCTACAGATGAATAACCATATGCTGCTAACACATTTGGCAGCTCTTCAATGATTTCCGGGCAAATAAATGGATTCACAAAATTGGCTGTACCGACAGCTACTGCACTTGCACCTGCTAGTAAAAATTCAAGTACATCTTCAGCACTTTGCACTCCGCCCATCCCGATAATCGGAATAGAAACCGCTTGACTCACCTCATGCACCATGCGCACAGCGACAGGTTTGACAGCTGGTCCTGATAATCCGCCTGTTTTATTGGCAAGGATGGGTTTCCCCGTTTTTAAATCTAAACGCATCCCAATTAATGTGTTAATCATGGTGAGTCCATCCGCTCCAGCAGCTTCAATCGCTTGAGCAATCTCTACAATATTGGCTACGTTAGGTGACAGCTTGACATAGACAGGTACAGAAGAGACGTCCTTGACTGCTTTTGTCAATGATGCTGCCATATTTGGATCTGTACCAAAGGCGATTCCGCCAGTTTTAACATTTGGGCAAGAAATATTCAGTTCAAGGGCATGAACATTTTTTGCTTGGCTGATTTGCTTGGCTACTTCAACATAATCTTCAACCTGTGAGCCAGCAACATTCGCAATAATAGGCGTATCAAATTGCTCAAGCCAAGGCAATTCATTTTCAAGTACGCCTTTTAGACCTGGGTTTTGAAGGCCGATTGCATTGAGCATACCAGCTCCTGTCTCAGCAACCCTTGGAGTTGGATTGCCAAATCTCGGTTCAAGGGTTGTGGCTTTGATCATGATACCGCCCAGTAATGATAGGTCATATAAGGATGCAAATTCTCTCCCGAATCCAAAGCAGCCTGATGCAGGGATAATTGGATTCTTTAAAGATAATCCCGGTAACTCAACGTTTAGCATGACAATGCCACCTCCTCTGCTTTAAAAACAGGTCCATCAAGACACACTTTAACGTAAGGTTTGTCAAGCTGATCGGTATGACAGACACATGCAAAGCAGGCACCAATCCCGCAGCCCATTCGTTCTTCCATTGAAATGTAGACAGGCTTATCAGGATACGTGTCTTTCAGCGCTTTTAGCATAGGTGTTGGACCGCAGCAAAGCAGCACATCAAAGCTCAGGTTTTGCTCTTTTATCACATCTGTTACAAAGCCTTTAGCACCATATGTGCCATCAACCGTTGCAATAAATGTATCGCCGAGTGCTTGAAATTTCTCCTCGTAAAATACATCCTTTTTCGATTGAAAGCCGAGGACATGCTTTACGATGACGCCTTTTTTCGTTAAACGCTTGGACAGCTCATATAGAGGCGGTACGCCAATTCCGCCGCCGACTAGTAATGCCGTCTCTCCGGGCTTGACGACTGAAGGATCATACCCGTTTCCAAGCGGCCCTAATACATCGACTGATTCTCCCTCCCGCTTTTGGGAGAGGAGCTTTGTGCCCTCACCCTCTGCGCGGTAAATGATGGTTGCTTCTTTTTGCTCGGCATGAATGTTGGCAATACTGATCGGTCTTCTCAGCAGCGGTGTCATGGATTCACTGACCTTTAGATGAAGAAATTGTCCAGCCGTTTGAAAGGAGTCCACAAGGTCACCTTTTAATGTCATTTCGTAAATATGATCAGCGATCTCTCGGTTCGAGACGACCGTCAAGTATGCTTTTTTCATATCGTTACTGTCACCTCAGCATTCGTTTTCACTTCTGGCATTTCATCCGCTCTAAATGTCATGCTCTCTAGCACTCTTAAAATGGCTTCTGCTGTATCTAGTGACGTTAAGCAAGCCACTCCGTTTTCAACAGATTCACGTCTAATTCTAAAGCCGTCTCTAGCTGGCTGTTTTCCTTTTGTTAATGTGTTGATCACGAATTGGGCTTCCCCGTTTCGAATGACATCAAGAAGATTTTTGCCTTCTTCTCCAATTTTGCCGACCACACTTGATGGAATGGAGGCTTGTTTTAAATAATTCGCCGTTCCTTCTGTTGCTAAAATATGATAGCCGATCGAATGGAATCTTCTTGCAATCTCAAGTCCTTCTTCTTTATCCTTATCAGCCACTGTCAGAAGAACTGTTCCGTCATTAGGAATTTGAATGCCTGATGCAATCAATCCTTTATATAGGGCTTTTTCGATCGTGACATCTTTCCCCATGACTTCACCTGTTGATTTCATTTCAGGCCCGAGTGTAATATCCACTCTTCTTAATTTTGCAAAAGAGAAGACTGGAACTTTGACGTACACCCCTTCTTGCTCTGTATGAAGCCCTTCTTCGTAGCCATAATTTTTGAGCTTGTCTCCTAAGATGACTTTTGTCGCAAGGTTTGCCATCGGGATGCCTGTAATTTTACTTAAGAAAGGAACCGTCCGGCTTGATCGCGGGTTCACTTCAAGTACATACACTTCACCTTTTGATAGGACAAACTGAATGTTCAAAAGCCCAATAATGTTGAGTCCCTTTGCAAGCTTGATCGTGTATTCTGCGATCTTTGCTTTGATGTCCTCAGACAATGTTTGCGGCGGATAGACCGCAATCGAGTCACCAGAGTGAACTCCGGCTCTTTCAATGTGTTCCATAATGCCTGGGATTACGACAGTTTCTCCATCAGACACGGCATCTACTTCAATTTCTTTTCCTGTCAAATACTTGTCAATTAACACTGGATGCTGCGGGTTGACCTTCACCGCATTCTCCATGTAGTGAAGAAGCTCAGCTTCTTGATACACAATTTCCATCGCGCGGCCGCCTAATACATAGGAAGGACGGACAAGGACTGGGTAGCCGATTTGATTGGCAATCGCTACAGCTTCAGGCACAGACGTTGCTGTTTTCCCTTTAGGCTGCGGCACACCAAGTGTTTCTAACGTTTGTTCAAACTTGTCCCGGTTTTCTGCGCGGTCTAGGTCTTCTAGGGAAGTTCCAAGAATTTTAACCCCTCTATTTGACAATTCATCTGCTAGGTTGATCGCCGTTTGTCCGCCGAACTGAACGACGACTCCTTCAGGCTGTTCAAGGTCGATGATATGCATGACATCTTCTACAGTGAGTGGTTCAAAATAGAGCTTATCTGAAATACTAAAGTCTGTTGAGACTGTTTCAGGGTTGTTGTTAATAATGATCGCTTCATAGCCTGCTTGTTTAATTGCCCACACAGAGTGAACAGTCGCATAATCAAATTCAACCCCTTGGCCAATTCGGATAGGACCTGAACCTAATACGATAACGCTTTTCTTGTCTGTACGTTCTGATTCATTTTCATCTTCATATGTGCTGTAGAAATAAGGTGTCTCTGATTCAAATTCTGCCGCACATGTATCCACCATTTTGTATACAGGTACAATGCCTGCTTCTTGTCTTAGCTTGTAGACATCCGCTTCGTTCATATTCCACTCGCGGCTAATGTAGATATCTGAGAAGCCTTTTTCTTTCGCTTCTTTTAATACGTCTGTATTGCCTTTGTTTTCTTTTAATGTCTTCTCAAAGGCGATGATGCCTTCCAGCTTATGAAGGAAGAAGTAATCAATTTTTGAGAATTCATGTATTTGTTCGACTGTATAGCCTCTTCTAAGTGCCTCAGCGATATAAAATAATCGTTCGTCTCCCGCTTTGATAATCCGCTTTTCAAGCACTTCATTTGTGATGTCTGCTTCATCTTTTAATTCAATGTGATGCACATCGGCTTCAAGTGAACGTACAGCTTTTAGAAGAGACTCTTCTAATGTGCGGCCGATTGCCATGACTTCACCAGTTGCCTTCATTTGCGTACCAAGACGTCTGTTCGCAGATTCAAATTTATCGAACGGCCAGCGCGGTATTTTTGAAACGATATAGTCAAGTGCCGGCTCGAAGGCTGCATAGGTTTTACCTGTGACTGGGTTCATCATTTCATCAAGCGTTAAGCCGACAGCAATTTTCGCTGCCAATTTGGCAATTGGATAGCCTGTCGCTTTTGACGCAAGCGCAGATGAACGGCTCACACGCGGGTTTACCTCGATGATATAGTATTGAAAGCTGTTTGGATCAAGTGCCAGCTGAACATTACAGCCGCCTTCAATGCCAAGTGCACGGATCAGCTTAAGCGACACATTTCGAAGCAGCTGATATTCTCGGTCACTTAACGTTTGGCTTGGTGCTACAACAATACTGTCACCTGTATGGATGCCGACAGGGTCAAAGTTTTCCATGTTACAAACAACGATTGCATGGTCACCGCTGTCTCGCATGACTTCATATTCAATTTCTTTAAAGCCGGCAATGCTTTTTTCAAGTAAGCATTGTGTGACTGGGCTAAGCTTCAGACCGTTTTCAACGATTTCCTTCAGTTCTTGCTCGTTTGTACAAATACCGCCGCCCGTTCCGCCTAATGTATAGGCTGGTCTGACAATGACAGGGAAACCGATTTGATCCGTGAACGCCATCGCTTCTTCAAGGTTATGAATGATTTCACTTTCTGGTACTGGCTCATTTAGTTCATTCATTAAATTACGGAATAAATCTCTATCCTCTGCTTTTTGGATGGCTGACAGCTTTGTACCGAGTACTTCAACGCCGCATTCAGCTAATACGCCAAGCTCTGATAATTCAACTGCAAGGTTTAATCCAGTTTGCCCGCCAAGCGTTGGTAAGATTGCATCAGGGCGTTCTTTTCGAATGATTCGTGTTAAAAATTCTGGTGTCAGTGGTTCGATGTATACCTTATCAGCCATTTCTGTATCTGTCATGATGGTTGCAGGGTTAGAGTTGACAAGAACGACTTCATAGCCCTCTTCTTTTAGCGCTAAGCAAGCCTGTGTGCCTGCATAGTCAAACTCCGCTGCCTGACCGATGATGATAGGACCTGATCCGATTACTAAAATCTTTTTGATGTCTACGCGTTTTGGCATACTTCTTCCCCTTCTTTCTCAGTCGTATGAATCATTTCCATGAACTGGTCAAATAAGTAGTTTGCATCTTCTGGACCCGGTGATGCTTCTGGGTGGTACTGAACAGTGAATGCTGGTGCTTCTTTATGTTTTAATCCTTCAATCGTATTGTCGTTTAGGGCAATATGTGTGACTTCGAGCACGTCTTCGTTAATACTGCTAACCGTGTAGCCGTGGTTTTGAGACGTCAGTGTCACCTTGCCAGTTGCTAGTTCTTTCACCGGATGGTTTGATCCTCTGTGGCCAAATTTCATTTTTTCTGTGCTTGCACCACACGCTAGAGCAAATAATTGATGTCCGAGGCAAATTCCAAAGAGCGGCACCTTTCCAATCAATTGCTGAATCATCTCAACGGCTTCCGGTACATCCACGGGATCTCCAGGTCCGTTTGAAAGCATGATGCCATCAGGCTTTAGCTGCAGCACTTCATCTGCAGTGATATTGTATGGCACCACAATGACGTCGCAGTCACGTTTATTGAGCTCGCGCAAAATACCGTGCTTCATGCCGAAATCGACAAGGACAATTCTTTTTCCTCTGCCTGGGCTTGGGTACGCATTTTTCACAGATACTTGACTCACTTGATCTGTTGGCAGCTGCAATGTTTGAAGGCGGCGGACAACGTCTTCTACTTGTTCATCAGGTCCTGCAAATGCCCCTCTTAAAGTGCCTGCACTTCGAATCATTCGAGTCAGCTTCCGTGTATCGATTCCGCTCAGCCCCGGAATGTTTTTCATTTTTAAATATTCATCGAGTGAATATGAAGAGCGCCAGTTTGAGGGCTTTTCACAAAGCTCTTTCACAATCAGCCCTTTCACAAACGGTGTGATCGATTCAAAATCATCACGGTTAATGCCATAGTTGCCGATAAGCGGGTAAGTCAGTGTGACAATTTGTCCGCAGTATGATGGATCAGATAAAATTTCTTGATAGCCCGTCATCCCTGTATTAAAGACGACTTCTCCGACTGATGGTTCTAAGCTGCCAAAGCCTGTTCCTTCAAATACTGTTCCGTTTTCTAGCACTAAACGTCTCTTCATTTTACTAGTCTCCCCTCTTCATAAACGACTTTCCCAGATGCAAGTGTCATGACCGGCCATCCTGATACAGTCAATTTGTCAAACGGTGTATTTTGCCCTTTAGATAAGAAGCTTGTTTTATCGATTGCCATTTCTTTGTTTAAATCAATAAGTGTGATATCAGCTATGTGCCCTTCTTCAAGCTTTCCGTATGGAAGGGAAAATGCTTCTGCTGGTTTGATTGTCATATAATCAACGAGTTCTTTTAATGTCCATTCGCCTGTTTTGACAAATCGTGTATACAGAAGCGGGAACGCTGTTTCAAGTCCCACAATTCCAAACGGGGCACGCTGCATGGTTTCGTTCTTTTCTTCTTCTGTATGCGGCGCATGGTCTGTTGCGATGAAATCAATCGTTCCATCTAACAGTCCCTCGATCAATGCCTCGCGATCTTCTTTTCCTCTGAGCGGCGGGTTCATTTTATAATTTGTATCAAGACCTGGAATGTCCGTATCACACAACAGCAGGTGATGCGGTGACACCTCAGCCGTCACACGGATGCCTGCTTTTTTTGCATCGCGTACGACCCGCACAGATTCTTTCGTACTGATATGACATACATGATAATGACAGTTCGCCGCTTCTGCTAAAAGAACATCTCTTGCAATATGCACCGATTCACAAATGGACGGTATTCCGTGTAACCCATTTGCTTTTGAAAATTCTCCTTCATGAACGCACCCGCCGTAAATGAGCGAGTTATCTTCACAGTGCGCCACAATCGCTTGATCAAGACTTGCTGCCTGTTTCATCGCTTCGTACATCATGCCTGCTGTTTGGATGCCGACACCGTCATCTGTAAAAGCAAAGGCACCTGCTTCTTTTAGTGCTGCAAAATCCGTCATCTCTTCCCCAATTTGCCTCGTTGTGATGGAGGCGTATGGCAGCACTCTCACAGATGAGGTCTCTTCGATTCGATTCATCAGCCATTCCATTTGCTCTTTTGTATCTGGAACCGGCCTTGTATTCGGCATCGCTGCAATCGTCGTATATCCGCCTCTTGCGGCTGCTTTAGAGCCTGTTTCAATCGTTTCCTTTTTCTCTCCGCCCGGCTCTCTTAAATGCACATGCAGATCGATCAAGCCTGGTGACACAAATAGCCCTGCTGCATCAATAACCTCTTCTCCGTCTTCTCTTTCTAGGTGACCAATCGCTTGAATCACTTTTCCTTTTACCCTAATATCCTGCTGCACTCTTTCACCTGTGCTTGTTAAGATAAAACCGTTTTTAATGAGATATGACATAGACAGAATCTCTCCCTTTTTGATGTAGTGTGCTATTTTGAAAAGCTCTTTTTAATACGGCCATTCGGATATAAACACCATTTTCCATTTGTTTGAAAATCCTTGACTGCTTGGACTCTACTAATGAATCATCTATTTCAACACCTCTGTTTACTGGTGCTGGATGCATAATAATCGCGCGTTCTTTCATTTTGTTTGCTCTGTCTACTGTTAATCCATAAGTTGATAAGTAATCTTCACTGCCCATTTTTTCAGCGTGCCGTTCATGCTGGATTCTAAGCAGCATCACCACATCAGATTGTGCGATGGCTTCATCTACTTGGGCATACGTTCCGTGAGGGTTTTGTTCATCCTGGAAGGAAGCAGGTCCTGAAAAGAGGACTGTCGCTCCCAGCCTTGAGAGAACCTCAGCATTTGATCTTGCCACCCTGCTATGTTTGATGTCTCCATGAATCGAAATCGTTAAGCCTTCAAAGCCGCTAAACTCTTCAAAGATGGTCATGAGGTCAAGCAGTGATTGGGTTGGATGCTGTCCGCAGCCATCTCCTGCATTGATGATGGGAATTCCAACCTTCCCAATCAGCTCGTTATAATATTCATCGGTGCTGTCTCTGATCACACATGCCTTTACTCCGATCGATTCGAGAGTTTTTACCGTATCGTAAAGTGTTTCGCCCTTTTGAACGGAGGTGCTAGCCGCATCTAAGCTCAGGACATTCATCCCAAGTTTCTTCTCGGCTACTTCGAAGCTAAAACGTGTTCTTGTGCTTGGTTCAAAGAAGAGGTTTGCCACAAATTCTCCGGCTAATCCATGTTCTTGTTTCCCCTTTTTGAGTGCAGCTGCTTCTTCAATCAGCTGTAATATCTCTTCTTTTGATAAGCTGCTCATTGTCGATAAATCATTCATTTTTTCTTCCCCCTCTAGTTTTTCATCACTTTCAGGTTCAAAAAAACCCTAAGCCTCGGCAGCTTAGGGTTCTCCAAAAGAAGCAGCGGCACTTTCGTGCATTCTGCTCCATTTAGAACCCTTGTCAGCCTCACTGGACTTCTTTTAAAAGGTTTTCTGTATTTGATTCATTTGAGTTGTCATCTTCTGCTTTTTGATGCGGCAGGATCAGATTTAACAGGACACCCGTAATCGCAGCAAGTGCCATTCCAGATAGGGTAAGATTGATTTGTTTCACCTCAATGAATGCCCCGCCAATTCCAATGACTAGGATGACTGATGCGATAATGAGATTACGCTTTTCTTCAAAATTCACCTTATGATCAATCAGAATTCTCAGACCGCTTGAAGCAATGATTCCAAAGAGCAGAAACGAAACGCCTCCCATCACCGCGGACGGCACTGTACTGATTAATGCTGATATTTTTCCTACAAAACCGAAGCAGATCGCAAACACCGCTGCTCCGCCGATGACGAAGATACTGAACACTCTTGTGATGGCTAGTACGCCAATGTTCTCTCCATAAGTTGTTGTTGGCGGTCCGCCAATAAGTGAAGCGAAGATCGTTGCCGCACTGTCTCCTAAAATGGAGCGGTGAAGACCTGGTTTTTTAATAAAATCTTGTCCTACGACCTTACTTAACACCACTTGGTGGCCGATATGCTCAGACATTGTGACAAATGCAACCGGCACCATCACTGTGAGAATGCTTAATGTCACAGCAGGTGTATAGTCGACAAATGGCACGACGAAGTCTGGTACAGCAAACCATTTTGCGTCAATGACCGGCTGGAAGTTCACAATGCCTTGAGTTAAGGCAAAGAGATAGCCGCTGATGATGCCGATTAATACTGGGATTAAGCTAAGGAATCCTCTTAGGAAAATCATACTGATAATGGTCACAGCCAGTGTGAAGCCAGCAACCATTAAGTGCTTGAGGCTGTAAACTAGCTCGGTGGCATTCGGATCAACATACATCGCCATGTTGACTGCTGTTCCAGCGAGTCCGAGTCCGATGACCATAATGACTGGTCCTACGACCACCGGCGGCAGAAGCTTCATCAGCCAGCCTGTGCCGAGCCATTTAATGAACAGGGCGATGAGTGCATAAGCGACACCCGCCATGAAGGCGCCAACCATTGCGGCTCCAGGGCCGCCCGTTGCTTTAACATTCAGTATGGGGGCGATGAAGGCAAAGGACGATCCAAGATACGCCGGAATTTGTCCTCTTGTGATAATTAAGTATACAATCGTTCCCACACCGCTTGAGATGAGCGCGACGGCTGGACTCATATCAATGATTTTTGGTACAAGAATGGTCGCACCAAACATCGCAAACAAATGCTGAAGGCTAAGTGACAGCCATGTGAATGGTTTTGGGATATCTCGAATGCCTAAATTGGCTTTTTGCTGACTCATGATTTTCCTCCTAGATGTGTCCTTTTTCATTAAAAAAGCCTCTTTGCGAGTATGCGCAAAGAGGCCTAGATAAACCGGACACGTCATGTTAGCCGTGTGCTCGGTGTCTCTGTTATTGCCCTCTTTGCAAACTCACTGGAATGCATTTAAAAAGGTTATTTTTCATATATAGCGACAAGGTCGTTCTGATCTACTTCATTGAGCTGAACCATGACTGTCTCTGCTTTTGAAGTCGGAATGTTTTTCCCGATATAATCCGCTCGAATCGGCAGCTCCCGGTGTCCCCGGTCAACGAGCACAGCCAGCTGAATGGAAGATGGTCTTCCTACATCCACAAGGGCATCCATAGCTGCTCTGACGGTTCTGCCTGTAAACAGGACATCGTCAACAACAATAAGTGTTTTGTCATTAATGTCAGCTGGTATGTCTGCACCCTTTACAAGCGGGTCTTGGTTGTCTGTCTTTTTTGTCAGGTCATCACGGTATAGCGTAATATCAAGTTCACCTACAGTGACTGGATTCCCTTCAATTTGCTCGATGCGCTCTGCAAGGCGCTTTGCAAGATGTATGCCTCTTGTCTTGATCCCGGCAAGGATGACATCCTTCATCCCTTTGTTGCGCTCAATCATTTCATGTGCAATTCGGGTAAGCGCTCGTCTAATCGCTTGTTCATCAAGAATGACTGCTTTTTGTTCCATCTATTACACCTCTTTTTGACAAATAAAAAGCCCCTTCTGCAAAGGGCAGAGAGGGGCGTTCATTTGTGCATACGCGTGCACAAATTGATCCGTTATCCTTCTCAGCCTCTCTGGACTGTTTTAAAGAATCTCAATTTCTTTGTTTATTATTTCAGAAAAAGCACGGCCTGTCAATCGTTATTTCTTAATGAATCGATAAAAGCCTGCATATCAGCTGGAATTGGTGCTGTAAACTCGATATATTCTCCTGTTCTAGGATGATCAAATCCTAAAACACCTGCATGCAGCAGCTGTCCATTAAAATCGACTGTTTTTCTCGGCCCATATTTCGGATCTCCTGCAAGAGGGTAGCCGATATATTTCATATGAACACGAATTTGGTGTGTTCTTCCTGTTTCAAGACGGCATTCGACAACCGTGAAGTCTTTAAAGCGTTCAATCACATCAAAGTGAGTAACGGCTTGTTTTGCATTTTCTTTTGTGACCGTCATGCTTTGACGGTCTTTTTTGTCTCTGCCAATTGGTGCATCAATTGTGCCTGTATCATGCTGGATAATACCGTGGACAACAGCCGTATACTTTCTTGTAACAGTTTTAGCCACCAGCTGATTGACGAGTGACTCATGTGCCATATCGTTTTTCGCGACCATTAACAGCCCAGACGTATCTTTATCAATTCGGTGGACAATTCCAGGACGCATCACACCGTTAATCCCTGATAAGTCTTTGCAATGTGCCATCAGTCCATTTACAAGTGTTCCTGACACATGACCCGGCGCTGGATGAACGACCATTCCTCGTGGTTTATTTACGACTAACACATCTGCATCCTCATAATAAATATCAAGATCCATTGGTTCTGCTTCTACATCTAGCGCTTCCGGATCTGGAATCTCCACTTTGATTTGATCCCCAGCTTGTACTTTGTAATTGGCCTTTACTTGTTTCCCGTTTACTTCGATCAGCCCATCTTTTACCCATTGCTGGACTTGGGTTCTTGACCATTCTGGTTCTGTCGTGCTTAGAAATTTATCTAGCCGTTCACTCGTTTGTTCTTCTGAAACGGCAATATTTACTTGATTCATGTAGTTGACTCCTTATTTTTCTTTCCATCTAACAGCATTTGAATGAAGAGCAGAATAACCCCTACACAAAGAGAAGAATCTGCAATATTAAAGATTGGGTAGTGATAATCCCCAAATACGAAATGAGCAAAATCAACCACTTCCTGACGGAAAATACGGTCAATAAAGTTGCCGATCGCTCCGCCAAGCATTAAGGCCAGCGCTACTCCCAGCAGCTTGTCCTTTTGTCCATGTTTTTGTAAGTAATAAACAATTCCCGCAATAACAACGAGTGTGATCACATAGAAAAACCACATTTGCCCTTGGAGAATTCCCCATGCGGCTCCTGAATTTCGGTGAGACGTGATATAAAAGAATCCATCAATGACTGGAACAGAATCACCGAGCATCATATTTTTGACAATGAGCCATTTTGTTAATTGGTCTAAACAAATGATAACGAATGCGATTATGTAATAGAACACACACGTTCCTCCATCTTCATACTTTGATCTTTAAGCATTTTATCAAGAAAACAGGAAGGAGTAAAGAAACTTTAGTTGACAGACAAAAACCTCCCTACATGTGGAAGGCTTCAAAATGAGAATCATTCGATTCGTAAGGATAAGGAGTGAATGCTTTTTTCTCGTATTGCTTATGATATAAAAAGTCGTCAGCCGTGCGGGCGGTAGGAAGAATGCTCATTTGTTCAAGCGGAATTACATCTCCTGTTGCCTCACATATGCCATAGGTTCCTTGTTCAATTTTTGCAATAGCGAGAGACACATCTTGTAGCTCTTCTTTGATGTGATAAAGAAGTGTGGTCGTTTTGACCTCATTCAATGTGACATGCTCAGCGGGTGAACGAAATGATGCGTATTCAAACAGTTTAGATTGCAGCTCTTCTTTCATTTGAAGGAGTTCCGTGTAAATCGTCTCTAGATCGCCATTCATGTCGCTATTTCAACTCCTGCCCTGTCGTGATAATCATATTGTTGCCCCGACTGGTCACTTTAAAGCCATAAGATTTTTCCTTTCGTTCTAAACGCTGTCATTTTCTCATAAAAGAAAACGCCCCGCATATGACGGGGCGCCAGCTTGTGATATCGCACTGTTAATTCTGGTAATATTTCTCCACGATTTCAGCATTTTTCAGCGACAATGTTGGGTATTTCGGATTTGCCCCAACGTCTTTTGAAATAATGCGGGAACGCTCGCACAGTTCTCCTTCTGCTTTTTGAACCACAATTCGTCCTGATGTATATTCAGGCGCTGATGTATCTGCATGCTGCTCATCTTCTACCGTTAATTCAGAGATGATAAAGAGCTGCTTCACATCTTCTTTAATGGATGCAAGAAGGTTTTTCACTTCATCCGTCGCATAAAGCGTCACACTTGCTTCAAGTGAACGTCCGATGACTTTCTCGTTACGCGCAATCTCCAGCGCTTTTAGCACATCGTCACGTACTTCCATAAAGCGGTCAAACTTCGTTTCTGTCGCTTCAGCTTGAGGTACTAGCACACCTTCTGGCATATCTGTTAACTGAACACTTGGCTCTTCAACAAAGCTTAAGTGGCTCCATAATTCATCTGCTGTATGCGGAAGAATTGGTGCAGTCAGCTTCACTAATGCCATTAATGTTTCGTAGAAGACCGTCTGCATGCTGCGGCGGTCTGGATGATCGGCATGCTCAATGTAGACGACATCCTTTGCAAAATCGAGATAGAAAGAGCTGAGCTCAATCGTACAGAAATTGTGAATCGCATGATAGACGACCGCAAATTCGTAATCATCATAAGCTTTTTTCACTTTATCAATCAATTTGTTTAATTTGATCATGATGTATTGATCCACTTCGCGAAGCTCTTCTACTGGCACGGCATTAACTGCTGGGTCAAAGTCAAATAAGTTTCCATGCAGGAAGCGGAAGGTGTTACGGATCTTACGATAGACTTCTGCTACTTGTTTCAAAATATCATCAGACACTGGATGATCGGCTTGATAGTTGACAGAAGATACCCAAAGTCTAAGAATTTCTGCACCAAGCTGCTTCGCGACCTTCGTTGGATCAATCGTATTGCCTAATGATTTACTCATCTTACGTCCTTCTTTATCAAGCGTAAAGCCGTGGCTTAGGACCCCTTTATATGGTGCTTTTCCAGTAACAGCAACTGCTGTTGATAAAGAGGAGTTAAACCAGCCGCGATATTGATCAGAGCCTTCAAGATAAAGATCTGCCGGACGGACTAGGTCATCCCTTTCTTCTAAAACAGCTTGGTGAGAAGACCCGGAATCAAACCATACATCCATGATGTCCTGCTCTTTTGTGAATTCACCATTCGGGCTGCCTGGATGTGTAAAGCCTTCTGGCAATAGCTCTTTTGCTTCTTTTTCAAACCAAATATTCGAGCCATGCTCTCTAAATAATTGAGATACATGCTGAATGGTTTCGTCCGTGATGATCGGCTCACCATTTTCCGCATAAAAGACTGGAATTGGAACGCCCCATACACGCTGTCTTGAAATACACCAGTCACCTCTGTCACGCACCATATTGAACAGGCGTGTTTCTCCCCATGCTGGAACCCATTTTGTTTCTTTAATATTGTCTAATAACGCTTCTCTAAAATCTTTAATGGATGCAAACCACTGAGCTGTCGCACGATAAATCGTTGGTTTTTTCGTTCTCCAGTCATGCGGGTAGGAGTGTGTGATAAAGTCGAGCTTTTTCAGCGCACCTTTTGCTTCAAGCTGTTCTGTGATGGCTTTATTGGCATCCTCGTAGAATAGTCCTTCAAAACCAGGCGCCTCATCTGTCATCACACCTTTTTCATCTACTGGACAGAGCACATCAAGACCGTATTTCATACCGACAATAAAGTCATCTTCCCCGTGGCCTGGTGCTGTGTGAACACAGCCAGTTCCCGCATCAGTTGTCACGTGGTCGCCAAGCATCACAAGAGAATCTCTACCATAAATCGGATGCTCTGCAACGACGTTATCTAATTCTTTTCCTTTTAATGTTTTCACGACTTCATACTCTTCAAAGCCAAGCGTTTTTGCCACTTGTTCAACGAGCTCAGATGCGACAACATATCGCTCAGCACCTACTTGAAGAACACTGTACTCTAAGTTTGGATGAACACAAATGCCAAGGTTTGCAGGAAGCGTCCAAGGTGTTGTTGTCCAGATAATGAATTGTTCGCCGTTTTCAAGAACGCCTTTGCCATCTTTTACTTTAAACGAAACGTAAATCGATGGTGAACGTTTGTCTTTATATTCAATTTCCGCTTCAGCGAGGGCTGATTCACTTGAAGGAGACCAGTTAACAGGCTTTAATCCTTTATAGATATAGCCTCTCTTCGCCATTTCACCAAAGACAAGAATTTGCTGCGCTTCGTATTCAGGCTTTAATGTGACATATGGATTGTCCCAGTCTGCTCTGACGCCTAATCGCTTAAACTGGCTGCGCTGACCTTCAATTTGCTTCCAAGCATACTCCTCGCATAGTTTGCGGAATTCTGCTGTAGACATTTCTTTGCGTTTTACTTTTTTATTTTTAGTGAGAGCTGTTTCAATTGGCAACCCGTGTGTATCCCAGCCCGGTACGTACGGTGCATGGTACCCGTTCATTGATTTAAAACGGACGATAAAATCTTTTAGGATTTTATTGAGTGCATGCCCCATATGAATGTCACCATTCGCATATGGAGGTCCATCATGCAAAATAAACGTCGGGCGTCCTTTAGTCCGCTCTAAAACCATTTGATAGATGTCTTTCTCTGCCCATTCCTCTTGGATTTCAGGCTCTTTGTTCGGCAAGTTCCCTCTCATCGGGAATTCTGTTTTCGGCATTAATAAGGTGTCTTTGTAGTTCATACCCATTCCTCCACATGCAAATTCTGATTAAAAAACAATAAAAAAAGCCCTCTCATCCCATAAGGGACGAGAAGGCTTGTCTCGCGGTACCACCCTTTTAGACAAGCGATATGAAAGAGCCGCTTATCCACTCAAAAATCGTAACGTGATCAGACGCCTTTTCTTACTGGTTTTTTCAGAAAAGGAACTAAAGGGGTGATCTCATTGCAGCGTCTCGTAATGTCAGGCTTCCACCATCCCTGATTCGCTTTATTACGCATGTGACAGCTGCGAGTGTCCCTTTCAAACGTTTATCTCTTGTTAATTTATGATGGTATTATATGCAACATGAGCACGTCATGTCAAGATGATGCGCTTATTCTTTTTCGTCAAAGACAGCGTCTACTTCATATTCCAGTAAATGATCCCAATCGTCATTTTTCAGAAGATCAAGCTGCGCTTCGATGAGCATTTGGAAGCGAGTTCTAAAGACCTTCGACTGTTTCTTCAGCTCTTCGATTTCCATTGCAATCTTTCTTGATTTTGACAGCGCTTCGTTGATAATACGGTCTGCATTTTTCTCTGCTTCACGAATAATCAATTTTGCTTCTTTATCAGAATGACGCTTTACGTCTTCCGCTGCTTCCTGCGCCACAAGAATCGATTTGTTTAATGTCTCTTCAATTGTTGCAAAATGACCTAGTCTTTCGTCAAGCTCGTTTACTTTGTCTTCAAGCTCGTTCTTTTTACGAAGTACGATCTCGTAGTCTTTACGTACTTGGCTTAAAAACTCGTTTACTTCGTCTTCGTCATAGCCGCGAAAGCTTTTTGTGAACGTTTTATTATGAATATCATTAGGTGTTAATGGCAACCTCGCCACCTCCAGATTCAAGTTCGTTATGTCAGAAGCTCAAATGTTACTTTGAATTTATCTTTTTTGGTCTTCCCATCAATCGTTTTGAGGCTAAAGCGGCCAAATCCCCGAACAGAGAGCTGATCGCCTTCACCGATTGTAAAGGAAGGGTCCTCAGTGACTTTCCAATTGACTTTGACAAGCCCATTTTTGACTAAAAGCTGTGCTTTTTGCCGAGACTGACGGCTGACAGCAGCGCATACAGCATCCAGCCGAAGTGAAGAAATGGTATCTTCTTTGATATCAGTCTTCGTGATCACTGGCTTTATTTCTGCCTGCGTGATTTCCTCTAATGAAACGGCTGCTCTGCCGACATGTGTCAGCTGCGCCCGCACAAAATCGGCGACATCACTTGTACAAATAAATTGCACATCTTCCTCTGAAAATAATAGATCTCCGAATTTTTGACGCTTCAAGCCTGTCCCAATCAATGAACCGAGAAGCTTCGGGTGTTCTATGGAAATAAACTTTTTCGCATAGTTCACCTGTAAATATGACAGCTCAACATCTTGAATAGAAGGTTCTAAATAATCAGGATAAATGAGAGCTCTTTTGCGCTCCGCTCCCTCATACCCGCCAAAAAACATGATCCCAAGTTCTTCGCCATGCTGGATGACGGACTCAGTAATAAATTGCTCACGCGGATCAAGAAAATCTGTTAATTTCATTCGATATTGGTCGAGTGCGATTTTTTTCCAGCCTAACACTTGGTCAACAAATGGCTGTTCGTCTTTTCTAAAATGCTGATAGATATCGCTCATTTTGTTCCCCTCTTATGTAAAAGAGCCTGGCAGTGCCAAGCCCGGCAGCCTGTTTACATGAAGCGCACAATCATATTGTAAAGACCAGTTAGTCCATATGATGATGCAAAACGAATCACAAGCAATGCCACAATCGGCGAGATGTCAATCATGCCGATTGGCGGAATAATTTTACGAAATGGTTCTAAATACGGTTCGCAAATATTTGTCAGAAAACGGCCAAACACAGTTTCTCTTGCAGATGGCACCCATGACATAAAGATGTAAATAATAATCGCGAATGAGTAAATCGTTAATACCGTTCCTAAAATATTAAAAATGAAATTTAGAATCACTATGATTTACCACCTCTGAGGTTCTTCCTCTGTCAATAGCTCTGATATTGTGCCAGATACATCTACATTATCAGGTGTGCAGAGGAATATATTCGAGCCAATACGCTGGATGTCTCCACCGATTGCATAAACAGTTCCGCTTAAGAAGTCAATGATTCGCTTTGCTTGATCATGCTGAATGCGCTGCAAATTCACGACGACTGCACGTCTGTTTTTAATATGGTCTGCAATCTCCTGCGCTTCTGCATAAACACGCGGCTCACTTAACACCACTTTAGAGGATTTTTGCACGCTTTGCAAGCTGACAACATTTTGTTTTCCTGTCTGCGGACGATCTTGAAATGCTGCTTTGTCCTTCGTTCCTTTTTCTTCTTGAACGGGTTCTCTTTCTTCATCAATATATTCGTACTCATACTCTTCATCGTCGAGAGTGAAAAAGCTTTTAAACTTATTTTTTATGCTCATGTCACGCACCTCCTGTTTCATTTCCAACAAGTGAAGAGCCAATCCGAACGAATGTCGCACCTTCTTCAATTGCGATTTCAAAATCATTTGACATGCCCATCGATAAATGCTGACAAGGTGCATTTACTTGGTTAAGATGTTTTACTTCTTCTCGAAGTTTTTTTAATGTTTTAAAACAGTTTCGAATCACAGTGTGATCATCTGTAAATGGAGCCATCGTCATCAGTCCAGCAATTTCAATCTGTTTGAAATCAGCGAGCTGCTTCACAAATGGAATGACGTCTTCACTTTTCAAGCCGTGTTTTGACTCCTCAAGTGACGTGTTCACTTGTACAAAACAGCGAACTGTGTGATCCGCTCTTTTTTCAATTTCATTCGCAAGAGACATCCTGTCGAGCGAATGTAAGTAGTCAATTGTCTGAATGACAGATTTCACTTTACGTGTTTGTAAACTGCCGATGAAGTGCCAGCTAATGTTTTCATCGGTTATGGCCGCCTGCTTTTCAAGTAACCCTTGGTCACGATTTTCACCAAAATGCATAATTCCTGCTTCTTTGGCTTCTTGTGCTCGTTCAATTGAGACATACTTTGTCACAGCAACGACCGATACATCTGCTGGATGTCTACCGGCTCTTTTACATGCTTCGTTTATTTGTTCATTTATTTGTCTGAGATTCTCTCGTACATTCAATTGCACTTATGCCTCCTTAAACCCGACAAAAGACATCATACGTCCTGTTTTGCCTTGATCACGCCGGTGTGAGAAGAATAGCTGATCATTGCAGCTTGTGCACATCGAACTGACATGTATGTTTTCTTCTTTTATTCCTGCATGAAGCAATACGTTTTTGTTTAATGTTTTCAAATCAATTTTATATTGTCCTTGTGAAATCTCGGAATACACATCCTCTGTTGAAAAAGGAAGCTGTTTCACTTGATCCATGACTGCGTCATCGACTATGTAGCAGCAGCTGCCAATGGACGGTCCAATGACGACTTGAATATGATCGGCCTTGGCACCTTCTTGGCGGACCCATTCATCAACCATCTTTGCACCAATTTGCTTGACGGTTCCTTTCCAGCCGGCATGAGCCGTTCCAATTAATCCGTTTTGCGGAGCTAGAAAATAAAGCGGAACACAATCAGCGAAACAAAGAGCGAGCATCATGTTCGTCTCAGAGGTATATAAACCGTCTGTACCAGGCAGTGCCTCATGATAATGAAGACTTCCTCTTCCTCTTTGCTCCTTGGTGACTTTCAGGATGCGATCCTCGTGTGTTTGGTCTGCAAACACCCAATCAGAGAGCGGCACAGCAGCAGCATCTGCTATGACTTGACGATTCATTTGAACACTAGAAGCATCATCTCCTACATGGAGTCCAGTGTTCAATGATTGATATGGAGGTAGGCTGAAGCCGCCATTTTTTGTCGTAAATCCGGCCAATACCTCTTTTCCAGAACATGTCATGTTCGTCCAATCATGAATGGTCATTGCATATGGTGATTTCTGCTGAAAGGGGTCATATTTGTGTGTCAAAGCTGCCTCCCACCTTTCATTCATCTCTCTTTATATCGCTCCTATTTTACCACAAGACATGCATAGACAGTTAGTGGGATTCATTAAATATTACACTCAAATGTGCCCTTTCTGCAGGTTTTTTTTCAAATTGATATGAAAACGTAATCTTTTTACCCGAAAAAGACATTGTTTGCTGAGAATGGAGAGTTTGTTTTAAGGAAAAATTGAATGATTCATTGAGGAGTTATATGAATTAAGAAGACAATCGGACAAGTATCACATCTTCGCCAATTTTTACTATATTTCGCCAAGGGACGATCATTTCCTCTTCTTTTCCGAAAAATCCCATCATTTTCCCTGTGCCGCCAATAATAATCGCTTGTATTTTGCCGCTTGTCACATTAATATCAATGTCCCCAATGGTGCCTAGTTTTTTTCCGCTGGATACATCGACGACATCCTTGATTTGGAATTCAGAAATACTGATCATCTGTCCTTCCCCGCCTTTCGTTTTCTACTATAATATGTATGATGGAAAAGCAGGGACGCAGACCAATAGTTTCTTTTATCTACAATTTACTTAAATGCGGACGGCCATTTCTCCACATGACATCTACCGGACATTCAAAAAAAGAAGAAAGCAAGCCGCTTGTCATCATTTCTTTCGTTTCTCCTTGATCAAAAACAGATCCATCTTTTAATAATAAGGTGTGCTGAAAAACAGGCAGAATCTCCTCTGCATGATGGGTCGTATAGAGCAAAGTAGGCGCATCAGGCTTTGCTGCAATAAATGAGATGGTCTCCAGCACTTGCTCTCTTGCTAAAAAATCAAGACCCGTCACAGGTTCATCTAAAATCAAAAGCTGCGGACCATTCATTAAAGCCCTCGCAATCAAGACTTTTTGCTTCTCTCCCTGTGAGAGGGTTTCATATGTTCTGTTGGCATATTTGAATGAACCAAATGCTTTTAATAGATCAATGGCTTTCTCTCTCATTTCATCTGTCGGGGTTTCATAAAGCCCGATAGAAGCAAATGCGCCGCTAAGTACAATTTCAAAAGCATTGTCGTCTCTATGCAATTTCTTTTCAAGTCCCGCTGAGATGAGACCAATTTTCCTCCTGAGCTTTTCACCAAGAGCTTCCTTGCCAAAGACATGTCCCAGCACTGTCATCTCGCCTGACGTGGGGAAATAATAAGAGCAGAGCATATTTAATAAAGCGGTTTTTCCCGCACCATTTAAACCGTAAAGCACCCAGTGTTCCTGCTTGTTCACCTGCCAGTCAATAGACTGCAGCAGCCATTTCCCATTTCTTTTTAATGAAACATTCTTCAATTCAAGTGACACCATAACTTCCTCCTGATTAAAAATTCCGAATATACAAATAATGAATGTTTACAGCATATCGTAAATGCTCTTTCCGGTAAACCTCATATAAAAAAGCTGCTCCTTATTAGGAACAGCTTTTTTTTACATGGTTACGAAATTTCAATTCGTACGCCTTCTTTTATATCAGGAAACGTGTGCGGGGATGCAAAAACAGCACCTGGTAATACATCATCAAACGGTTCTTGGAAGTAGATCGAAATATGGCCGAGCTCTTTAAAGTTATCATTTGCTTTATTGCCGAGGGCTGTGATCGTGTACGTTTGATCGCCCACTTGAATGGTTCCGCCCAGCTTCAGCGGCTCTTCTTCTAGATGCTCGAACTCATGAATGACAGACATATCTCTTAATTCCTGCGGCGCTGCGGGTCCAAATAAAACAATCAGCTTATCTTCTTTAAATTGAGGGACTAAGATCCCAATTTCTTTTACGACAGATTGTGTTACCATGTATCTCGATTCCTCCTTTAATACTTAATACATACCGAAGCTGGCAACGTATGCGATCACAACAGATAGAACCCCTGTAATAAGACGGCTATACAAAACAGCTGGTACCCCATATTGTACCGTTTCCGGCTTCGCTTCACCAAGTGACAGCCCCACTGGAATAAAATCACACCCTACTTGGCCGTTGATGGCAAATAGTGCAGGAAGTGCAAATTGAGGCGGAATGTTTCCTAGTGCAATTTGACTACCAATCAGAACACCGATGACTTGGGCAATGACTGCTCCAGGTCCTAAGACAGGTGATAGGAACGGCAGTGTACAGACCACAACGAGCAGTAAGAGCCCCCAAAGAGATCCTGCCAAAGGTGATAGAAAATGGGCAATCAGGTCACCGATTTTTGTATAATTGATAATTCCAATTAACATACTGACAAATGCCATGAAAGGAATAATGTTTTTCAAAAGCATATCAACAGAATCACGGCCGGCCTGGTAGAACGTACCGGTGACTTTCCCGATTCCGCGTGAGAACCTCATCAGGAAATTGCCTTTTTCCTGCCGCTCAATATTTTCCTCTTTCAGCTTTGCATACGTTTCTTTGAAATTCTCTTTGTCAATCGACTCACTGTTTTCCTGACCTTCTGCTTTCGCCTCACCATCAGATGCTTCTGCATAGGAAATATCTTTTTCTGTTACGCCTGATACGAAGATATCTTCTGTAATATGTTTAGCAAGCGGCCCAGAAGGAGAGGATGCCAAAACGTCTACAGTAGGAATGCGTTTCATTGGATAAAGTCCGATTCGCGCTGTTCCACCGCAGTCAATGACAACACACATCATTTCATCTTCTGGTATAGAGTTTTTAAAGCCGTCACATGCTTCTGTCCCTGTCATTTCTGCAATTTTACGTGCAACCGGGTGAATGCCTCCCCCTGTAATGGAAACAACCTTTCTTCTTTTACCAGTTGGTTCAAGCTCTAAGCCTTCTCCCCATCCGCCAGCACCTTTTGCAACAAATACTTTGTGGTTTGTCATGTCTAACCCTCCCCTATTGTGAATTCGCTTTCATTTTTCCTGCTAAATATTTTGTAATCCATTCAGTAATGATTCCGCGTAGTAAAATGACGACGATCCCGACTAAGAAGTAACGAACAGCAAGCTCTGACATTGAATATCCAGCTTCTTTAATCCCGTTCGCAATTCCTAAGTAGACAAATAGTTCTCCTGCGTTGGCATACGGGAACAGTGATGTCACCGGATGAACAAATGAAACAGCTGAATCATAGAATGCTGGTTTTTGTTTTTCAGGTAAGAAGCGGCCAAACGTATAAGCCATTGGGTTTGTCAAAATAAGAACAGATAAGATCGGCATTAACGTGTAGCGCAAAATGGTATATTTCGCTGCAAACTGAATGGCTCTATTCACTCGCTCTTCTCCAATAAATTTCATGACAGCATAAGTGAAAGTAAGTAACACAACAAGCGTTGGAACGATACCTGTAATTAGACCCATGAACTGCTTTCCGCCGGCTTCAAACATTCCGATAAAGTGCTCTCCAAACCATTGAATCCATTCCATGTTTCATCTCCCCTTTCTTTAGTTCACATTTGTTATATTTTTTTTCGAAATTGAGACAAGTGCCTGCTCAGCCGCCATGGAAAGAGCTTGCATGACAGCTGGCGCTTTTTTGCGCTTTTTCAACGTCTTCTTCATCATATGGTGCTCGTCCAGCACAGCCCCTACATGCTTGCCTTCATATGCAGGGACTTCTTTAAATTTAGATAAGATCGACACGCCGCCAAGCACATGGCATTTTTGAATGATATACGATTCATCCACAATGATGAGCGCAATGGCCCCAGGGCCAACTTTGCGCCGTTCCATTCCTGAAAATAAGTGATAGCCCTGTTTCCCTCTGTAGTCATCAATCAGTGAGTCCATGCTTTTGCGGTAATACTTGATTTGAATAAAAGATAACCCATACTGCACAATGAGAATGATACAAAGTACGATTGCTAATTTTTCCATAGCTTCACGTCCTTATGATTGAAATAAGTGATCTTGTAATGAACGCAGCTTCCAGACGGTTGTGTTTGAATCAAGCTCTACATCATCATGAGTAAGGAACTGTCCTAATTTGATGTCTTTTTTCGCTACAACTTTTCCGCTGATTAAGCCAATTGGAATGTGACCGTTCGTTTTCATGTCTTGATGCGTTTCAAGTACACCTCTTACGGAGTATCCGCCAATTCCGTCAAGTGATTCCCCTGCTTTAATATCTCTTTTCGCAACAGCGACTGTTTCTGACACTGGTACACCAATCGGGTGGATCGATGAATCATGCTGTAAGACCGCTTTTGCGATGGTAACAGGTGTTTCAAGACTCGCTAAGTGGAAAGGACGGTAAAGCGTGTAGTGAGGACCTTTTCCAACTTTTAAGTAACGAAGCTCTTCATCTACTGGCTCTAGATCACTCTTGACGATAACGAATACGCCTGGAGCAAGTCCATTTACATATTCAACGACTCCGAAGTGATCGAGCACGCCGCCTTGTTGTTTTTGATTCAATTTATCTGCTACATTCTCTAAATTTGCTTCGACTCCGTGCATACCGACTTTATCTGGCAAAAGCCCTGTCGCGTTACTTAATAAGTTCATTTCTGCCATTGTTTTTGTTCCGTCTTGGAAGGCAGCGAGCATATGTGCACTCATATGTTTACTATCTGCTTCTGCTTTACACGTATCTGGATTTGCTTCTGGGAAGAATGGGTTGTTCTTGCCTTTCCCAGCAACGAGCACCTCAAGTCCCATTGTTTTTGCAAATTCATATAATTCTAGTGTTGCTGCCGGTTCGTCTCCAGCTGATCCAGAATAAACAAGTCCTGCATTTGTGAATAATTTATGCATCACCAAACCGATGGTAATATCAACTTCTACATTTAAAAGAACGAGATGTTTCTTTGAATTAAGCGCTTCCAAAGAAATGTTTGCTCCGACCTCTGGCACTCCTGTTGCATCTACGACAACTTCCACAGAATCTGATTGAATCACTTCTCTATAATCATTTGTGACGACCATTTGATGCGGCTTCGCATGCTGCTTGTAAAAATTCGCTGCCTTCTCTGCTGCACTAAGGTGAATATCACAAACACCTGCTACAATCATGCCTGGAATTTTAGAAATTTGTGAAATAAGTCCAAAGCCCATTTGGCCTGCCCCAATAATTCCTACTTTGATTGGATCTCCACTGCGTTCTCGAGCTAACAACTGTTGATAGATTGACATCTAAATCATCCTTTCAGGTTTTCTTGCTTCTCGGGAAGATTGCTAGAAAAATAATCTGAAACTTTTAACAAATGTTATAAAAATTAACAAAAATCTGTTTCTTGTAACATTTGTTATTTTATTTATCATTTGTTATGAACTTAGTTTATATGATGTGTCAACTTTGTGTCAAGCTAAAATCGATAAAATTTTCAATCTTTTTGAGTCTAAAGACTCAAAAAAACTACCTAATCATATTAGGTAGTTACTTTAATAAGGCATCTCCTGTTCGTTCATCCGTAATTAATACATGTATTAATCCACCTTCTAATGCTGCCCGGATCGCTTCAACTTTTTCTTCTCCTCCAGCGACACCAATGACAAGCGGGATTTCTTTCAGCTTTTGCGGGCTTATGCCCATTACCCTGTCGTTCCATGGGTGAGGATACACTTCCCCTTGGTGATCAATAAAGTTATAGCAAATGTCACCCGCTACATCCTTCGCTTGAAGAATATCCTCCTCACCGCTTGTCATATAAGATTTCACCATCGTTGAATGCTGCGGAACCCCGCCAATCCCGACAACCGCAATATTTGATGATTCTCCTAGTTCAATCACTTTTTTGATTGACGGCTGCCGAATTAGTACATCCTTCGCTTCTTTCGTATCAAGCATGACAGGCACATGTAAAAACTCACATTTAGATTTGAGTGCCTCTGTGCATCTCGCAATAATATAATTGGCATGGATATCAACATCTTCGTTTCCCACACCCCCGACAAGCGGAACAAATGTCACAGATGGGTAATGCTGAACTGACGTAAGCGCTTTCGCCATTTCATGCAAAGTGGTTCCTGAGGAAAAACCGATGACTTGTCCATCCTTCATGACTTTTAATAAAAAGCCAGCCGCCGCAGCGCCGATTCGGCTTTTTGTTGTTTCTTGGCTGAGCGTTTCCACACAGACGACTTCTCGCAGCCCGTATTTCCGCTCTATTTTTCTTTCTAAAGATCCATATTGTTGATTCATTTCATCATGAATAATGATTTCCACGATTCCTGCTTCACGTGCTTTTGCCAAATATTTCGATATGAGCGAACGGCTAACCCCAACCGCTTCTGCTATTTTAGATTGAGTGGCGCCTTCTTCATAATACATATGCGCAACCTTAATGAGCAGCCTTCTTTCATCATGGAATGTCATAATAACCCTTCTTTCCGCTTAAGTGTTTCCTAACAAATGATATCTTAAATAACATTTGTTAAAAACAGATTAAATGAAAAAAATAACAGAGTCAATACTAGAGACGTGCTCTTTCCAAGAATGAAAAAAGCCGCACATGAAGCGGCGGCTTTAAAAGATGTTTTTATTCATTTGTTTGATGGCTGCTTTTTCAAGTCTTGAGACTTGTGCTTGAGAAATCCCGATCTCTTCAGCGACTTCCATTTGCGTTTTTCCTTGGAAGAAGCGTTTGCGAAGAATCATTTTTTCTCGATCATTCAGTCGGCGCATTCCCTCTTTTAAGGCCAATTCCTCTACCCATTGTGTGTCTTTGTTCCGTTCATCACTAATTTGATCCATCACATAAATCGGATCTCCTCCGTCATTATAGATCGGTTCAAACAAAGAAACAGGATCTTGAATCGCATCTAGGGCAAAGACAATTTCCTCATGAGGCACTTCCAGCACTTTGGCAATGTCTTCTGCCGTTGGCTCCTTGCTTGTCTCACTAATCAGCCTCTCACGAACCTGAAGCGCTTTGTAGGCAATATCTCTTAGTGAACGAGACACCCGAATTGGGTTGTTATCACGCAAGTATCGACGGATTTCTCCTATGATCATAGGGACCGCATAAGTTGAAAATCTGACATTGTGGCTTAAATCAAAATTATCAATTGATTTCATTAATCCGATACAGCCTACTTGGAAGAGATCATCCACATACTCGCCTCTGTTGTTAAAACGCTGAATCACACTTAAAACCAACCGCAAATTGCCATTGACTAGCTTTTCTCTTGCTGTATCGTCACCCTCATCTTGCAGCTGTCTGAACAATTTTCTCATCTCTTCGTTTTTCAGAACAGGCAGTTTGGAGGTGTCGACTCCGCAGATTTCCACTTTATTTCTGGACACTTTTTTCCCTCCCTACAGGAGCTGTTGTACAAAGTTCAGTATCTCCTTGGGATGGAAAAATATGCACGAGTGATGACGAGAATCATGAGAAAAGAAGTTGATTCCTTTGACAGCAGAGGGACAGAGCTTTTTAAAAATTTTTTTTAGACCATTTTGTTAAATTCTTTTTGTAATCGTTTAATAATTCTTTTTTCAAGCCTTGAAATATACGACTGGGAAATGCCTAGCATGTCAGCGACATCTTTTTGGGTTTTTTCCTCACCGCCAACCAAGCCGAATCTGAGCTCCATGATCTGTTTTTCACGGTCATTTAATTGCTCCAGCGCTTTTTTCAAAAGTTTTTTATCTACATTTGCTTCAATATCCCGTGTGATAATATCATCATCTGTTCCAAGTACGTCTGATAAAAGCAGTTCATTTCCGTCCCAATCAATGTTGAGCGGCTCATCAAACGACACTTCTGAACGAATTTTATTATTTCGGCGCAAATACATCAAAATCTCGTTTTCAATACATCTCGAAGCATACGTCGCAAGCTTGATCTTTTTTTCTGGGTTAAATGTATTGACTGCCTTAATTAGACCAATAGTTCCAATACTAATTAAATCCTCAATATTAATCCCTGTGTTTTCAAATTTTCTTGCGATGTAGACCACCAACCGCAAATTTCTTTCAATCAGGATGGCCCTTGCTGTTTGATCACCTTTTGGTAATTTGACAAGCAGTTCCTGCTCTTCATCCTTTGATAATGGCGGCGGCAGCGCCTCACTACCACCAATATAATAAATCTCATCACTCTTAAGACCTAGCTTCATGAGGAGTTTATACCAGTAGTAAGTGAGTTTAAATTTTAATTTTTTCATCTTCTTCTCCCTTCTAAATGTCAAGTTGACCTCGTAAGATAAAAGACATCACCAAAACTTAAGACACCCCTTGGATTATTTTTCCATCTAACATATCTGGATGAATGATGGATTGAAATTCCTGATCTGCTGATAAACCGCTCAGACTCATGCCTACAAAACACTTGGCTGGCTGGATCATATGCGTTTTTGAATAAATGATGACCGTATCTGGTTTTAAGCATAGAAGAAACCCGTGATCATGACCGACCGCTCGATATGGAACAAGTCTTAAACGATCAAGAAGCGGAAATTGATCATCGAGCTTTTGCATCACTTCAACAGGATGAGACTGCTTCATAAGCTCTATAAAGGGCTCTCCGCAAATGGACATGAGCTCATCTGCCTGAACGATCATCACAGGTGTTTTCGTCATAGGATCATACAGCTGATTGCCAGAATCGACGAGTCCCTTTAAGCGGATGGTCTCTCCTTGAATGTGTATCTCCGCAAGGACTTGTTCATCAAACTGTCTTTTTTTCGCACCGACCTCTCCTAATCGTTTCTTTGAAAACAGCCAAATCGCTGGAAAGCCGGTTAAAACAAAAAGCCAGCTAATGGGATCACCAAAGCCATCATTTTGTGAAATCAGCAGCCCGTCTTGAATAACAGTATTGGTTTGTAAAAACGAATGAACCCCGATCATGCCTCCTCCCATCAAAAATGTGATAAAGTAAAAAGCAAACAGGTTTTGAAAAAAGGATCGAAATCTTTGAAATCCAAAAGTGGCAAGCACGATCAAGACAGAAAAAAGCAGTTTGCCCAAAGGGTGTGACACAAACATTGCAAATGGTGTAAAGAGCAAGAGAACAATGCTCGATCCAATCAGAGCTCCTAACATATATCGCCGTTTTTTTACTTGTCGTTTGAGAATAAATGCAGTGAGTAAGAGAAGCAATAGATCAAAACAAAAGTTTAACAGCCAAATCACATCTAAATAAATGACCACCTTCTGCTCCTTTCATCTGAAACAAAGAATCAAAAGCAGTACTTGCACTTGTTTGTACCAGTATAAAACAGCCAAGAGATGGAAGTCTGTCAATTCTTGTTGGGGATGATAGAGAACTTTTGGTGGATTGTTATTGTTTTTGTCGAGGAATGAGAGCACAAAGAAAGAGAGTGTGCTTCCGGACAAGCATACAAACAATTATTCGAAACGAAAAAAGACACGCTCCAAGGAGTCGTGCCTTTTTTAAGGATTATTTTTCATTGATATTTAATGTGCCTGGAGCCTTTTGTCGAGTAACATTTCCATAATCATCCCGCACAATCACTTCAATGACTGCACCTTTTGCTTTAGCGGTAGAAGTAGCTGTCCAGTAGCCTTCATATGTTCCGCCGGCTACCTCACGAAGCGGCAGCTCTGTTGTATTTTGCAGCTTTGATCTCGCGTTTGTCAGCGGCATGTGAATGACAAACGTTGCGTCTAGCTTTTCACTGCTGTTAAATGAAATTTTAACAGACTCACCTGATGATAGATTGACATTCTCTGCTGGTGTCAGCTTAGAAATCTCAGGCGCTTCGTATTGAACATCGATATCGACTTTTTTAGTCGTTTTGTTTCCTGCTGCATCTTTTGCTGTTACTTTGATCGTATTTTTCCCGTTTTCAAGCAGGATTCTTGCAGAATATTTCCTATCTTTTATTGCTGCTTTTTTTCCATTCACAGTGACTTGATCAAGATGATCATCCGTTACCTTTCCTTCTACAGTGAGTGATTCTTTGTTAGACTTTTCCCCTTTTTTTGGTGTATCTATCGTTAAAACTGGGGCTGTTTGATCAATGATCACCTTGACCGATTTGGATTTTTTCGTTGCGCCTTTATCCGTAACAGTAGCAGCCGTGAATACATGCTCTCCGCTTGACACTGTAACCTTCTCTTTGAAAGCACCCGACTGATCTGCTTTCACTTTGGCAATCTCTTCATCGTTTTGATAGATCGCTACATCAAGCCCTGGAGAGGCTTTGCCTTCAATCTCCAGTTCATCTTTGTTCGTGATCGTTCCAGCCTTTGGAGATGTTATTTCTGGTACATCTGCTTCATATTGGACAAGCGCACGAATCATATAATTTCCCTCTTCTTTTGGGGAAGGAGAAAAGGCACCGCTTGTCAGCTGCCAGCTTCTTTCAGCATTTGGTCCATCTTCATCTGTTGCAAGGCCTGGAGATTCCGTATTCTTTTTCGTTTGAATATAGACAAGATAGAAATCTCCATCCACCGTAATGGCTTGATCTTCTAAATCTACTTTTGTCCATTCTCCATTACGCAGCGCATTCGCTTTGAAAGGTCCAGCAAGTTTCTCACCTGGAGCGCCGTCCTTCCCAGAAGCATCATACACTTCAACCGCAAATTCATTCCCGCCAGGGGCTGGCCACTCTGTTGTCCAGAAACGAAAAAGCCCCCCTGTGACCTGTGCTTGTTTCTTCCCTTTTTCTAATGAAAATTTCACCGCCCAGCCATTACCAGGATCATAGAACGCCCGTGCATTTTCAGGTGTTCCGTCATCGTAGCCAATTTCGCCAGCAAAACCGATGAAAGGTTCCAGCTTGATTGCTTTTTCAAGCGGCTTTTCTGTCACATCGGCTGTAAACGAATATCCTTTAAACCCTTTCGCAAATACTTTGACTGTATACACACCGCTCAATGCCTCTAGAGAAAACTCGCCAGATTCATCTGTTTTCACCGGCTCAATTTTCGCATCCTCTACAAGATAAACCGTAGCATCCTTTACTTTTTCACCCGTTGTTTCATTGACAATTGTGCCAGATATCGTTCGTTTTTCTAGTGGCTGCAGGGAGAAATTTGCCTCTGCTTGATCATTTGCAGGAATATTGACTTTTTGTGTGCGTGATTCAAAGCCATATGCTTCAGCTTTCACTGTAAATTCCCCTGCACCATGAGAAAGCTGATATCTCCCTGTCGCTTCATCTGTGTACGTGGACTTGCCGCTTTCAAGCACACTGATTTCTGCCTTCATCGGAAGAGCTTTGATAGATGGGGCATCTAAGCTTTTTTCCTTTTTCATCTGGACATGCTTTTCTTTTATTTTAGCAGGCTTTGCACTTTTCGGATCGACGGGTTTCTTCTGCTCCTGTGCTGACTTTTCTTTTTTGATGACGCCAAGTTGTTTCTTTGCCTTTTGAGGCAAGGCTTGATCTGTTATTTTCACATCATCTAAATAAAAACCGTCTTTTGTCACACTGCCATCCGTTCTTAGCTGAAAAATAACTCTCACGTTCTGACCTTTGTAGGCAGATAAATCAACTTCTCCTTTTGTCCATCCACTTGTTTTGCCTGTGTAGGCTGCCACTTGGACAGCATCTTCCCCCTCAGGCTGCACATGAATATGCACATAGTCATAATTTGCTTCAAGGTCATGCCAGTATTGAAATTGTAAAAAGGAGGATCCTGACTCAGGTACAGCAATCATCGGCATAGATAAATGAGCATCTGTTTGATTTTCATAAGGACTGTCTAGGTTTGTAGCGTAGACATGATCTCCAGTAAAGGCCTGTTTCGGACCTGTGGTCGGCTTCCCCCACTGCCAAGGATCTTTTGTTCCACCACTGAACCATCCACTTGGCCAAGCTTCAAAATCTTGCGAGTAGCCAGTCGTGATGGATGTTTTAATCGGAAGCGTATACGGTTCTGATGCGGCTTCATTTTCTCCAAAATCTTTCACAATCCATCGGTACGTGACGTTTTCCCCCTCAAGTTCTGGGAGCTGGACAACATATGTCCCTTTTAAATGATTTCCATCCGTTCGTTTTGCTTGAAGCGTCTCCCTTTTCCCTTGATCCACTTGATAGCTCAAGGAGACATTTGTCACAGCTACTTCATCTTCTGCTGTAATACTAAGAGGTGTTGGCGTAGAGGCAAAAATTTCATTCGGTCCTTTATGAGAAAATACAGGTGGTTCTGTATCTTCTCCTTCTTTTGTTACCTGCCCTTCAATCTTGCCAATTCCATCTGTTAATGCTGTAATCGCTTCTTTTGCATCAACTAATCCTGCCCCATAGCCATTGTTAGGGGATTCCGGGAATTGTTGATCTGTCAGTGGTTTTGCAGTATCAATGAGAATTTCTTCAATCTCTTCAACAGACAGATCTGACTGTACTTGGCGCAGAAGAGCCACAACAGCTGAAACATGCGGACCTGCCATCGAGGTTCCATTCCAGCCATCCTCATATCCTTTCCCTGGAATAGAAGAACGAATGTTTACCCCTGGGGCCGCAATATCTGGTTTCATGACCCCATATGGAGAGGGACCTTGCAAAGAGAAAGAACCCAGTTTGTTGTTTTGATCTGTTGCACCCGTCGCAAAGGCTTCGGGATAGTTCGCAGGATTTGCAATAGATCCCTCACCGCCAGGGTTAAATAAATCCGTATTACCAGCTGAAAATTCTGGGAAGATGTCCGCTGCTCTCCAAGCATTGACCACATCTTTATACCAATCATCAAGACCAGGCCCACCGCCCCAAGAATTATTGACCACATCTGGCGCCTTTTCTGGATGAGGGGTTCCGTTTTTATCTTTTGGAGCTAAAATCCATTCACCTGCGTCAAGCAGATCAGCATCTGATCCACCATCTTCTGAGAAAGCTTTCACCGCGATCCATTTTGCACCTGGTGCGACTCCAATTTGATTCTCTCCATTTGGCTCAGAGCCAACCATCGTTCCCGTTACATGTGTACCATGCTCTAAATCATCGTATGGCGCTTCAGAACCTGTCGTTGCATCGTACCAATTGAATTCATGAGAAGGTTCATTCGGACGTGCAGGATCAAATCCACGGTATTTTTCTTTTAATGCAGGATGATCCCATTCCACACCTGTATCAATACTTGCCACAACGGTACCAGTTCCGTCATAGCCTAAAGCCCACGCTTCTGGGGCATGAACTTGAGAAATGTTCCACTCGATTCCATCTGCTGCTTTGATTTGTTTGTTTTTCTTTGAAGTTTTCAAATCAACAGGACGATGGATTTGACGGATTTCATTTGGCAGCACTTGATCTACTTCTGGGAAGGAAGCCACCTTTTCCATGACTTCTTTCGTTCCCGTCACAGCGAGACCATTTACAATATAGTACGAATGAATATCCTTCACTTGCTTTTTCTTTTGTGCCTTTTGTAAATAAGCAAGCAGCGCTTCTTGCGTCTCTTCAGACGTCGCTCTTAGTTCTGATACGACAGCTGATCTTTTTGTGTACTGCGTTTTAGCTGCTGTTAACTTCTGTTTTTTGGCCTTTGACACAGCATCCTTCGCCACTTTTTTGACATTGGTTTGTTCCTTCATTTTGACTAAAAAGGTCACCTTGTCTTCTTGTTGAAACTGTTTCATTAATCTAGATGAGATCTTTGCTTTTGTTTTCTTGGAGGAAACAGCTTCCTCTTGATATGAGGTAGAAGTCGATTTTGCTTGAACCATCCCAAAGCTTGTCATCGTTAAAGTACCAATCACCAAAAGACTCATCAAACGATAGCCGGCGGTTTTGCGAAACTTCACTTTCAATCAAATCCCTCCTCCTCAAATGGTCAAACAGTGTATGGGTTTAACTCCTCCCTTTCCTTTGTTCATGACAAGATTCATGGTGTTCTATTTAATGTAGTCAAATAAAGTTCATCATTTTGTCGCTTTTTGTAATAGGATTTAAAAATGATTCTTTTTACTTAATCACTCTAAGTCGAAATACATATGTTGGATAAAGTAATCCAGACACATTTAAGACTTTTTGATTAGTAGTGATGCGGGTTTCTTTATATATTGGACATGAAAAAATCCCCTTCCGGTGGAAGGGGATGAGTGATACTCGATTAACGTTTATTACGGTTGCGCAAGAACGTTGGGATATCCAGCGTATCATCGCTTGATTGTGTATTTTGTCTCGGCTGAGATGATGACTGCTGATGTTCCTCACGTTTTACTTCACGTTTTTGAGGAATGGATTGATTTTGCTTTAATCCTTGCCCTAATGGATTTCTTTGTGGTTTTGACACCTCTGGCTCTTGCTCAATAAATCCAGTTGCGATCACGGTTACCACAATCTCATCCTTCAAGTTATCATTAATGACAGAACCGAAAATCATGTTTACATCTTCATCAGATGCAGAAGCCACAATGTCCGCTGCTTCTTGTACCTCATAAAGACTTAGGTTCGTACCACCAGTAATATTCATGATGACACCTTGTGCACCGTCGATTGCCGTTTCTAGAAGTGGTGAAGAAATAGCTTTCTTCGCAGCTTCAGCGGCACGATTTTCACCAGTCGCAACACCGATACCCATAAGAGCAGAACCTTTATTGGACATGATCGTTTTCACGTCAGCAAAGTCAAGGTTAATTAAACCTGGTGTGGCAATAAGATCTGAGATCCCTTGAACACCTTGTCGTAGCACGTTATCTGCTGCACGGAATGCTTCAAGCATTGGCGTGTTTTTATCAACAATTTCAAGCAAGCGATCGTTTGGAATCACAATTAAAGTGTCAACTGCTTCTTTCATAGAAGCAATTCCTTCAACTGCTTGAAGCTGACGCTTTCTTCCTTCAAATGTGAAAGGACGAGTCACGACTCCAACTGTCAATGCACCAGAATCTTTTGCGATTTTTGCAATGACAGGTGCAGCACCCGTACCAGTTCCACCGCCCATACCAGCAGTAACAAAGACCATGTCTGCGCCTTTTAATACTTCTTCAATCTGTTCTTTGCTTTCCTCAGCAGCTTTTTTACCGACTTCAGGATTCGCACCTGCTCCAAGCCCTCTTGTCAACTTAGCACCGATTTGCATTTTCGTTTCTGCTTTTGATAGATTTAAAGCCTGTGCATCTGTGTTGACTGCAATGAAATCGACACCTTGTACGTCATTTTCGATCATTCGGTTGACAGCGTTATTTCCGCCTCCACCTACTCCGATTACTTTAATTGATGCTAGGCCGTCTATATTTGTTTCAAACTCCAACATGCTGAATCCTCCTAATCCGTCGAAAATCTAATTCTATTCCCAGAACATATTAAATAGTTTTTTCATTTTGCCCGGTTTTTTATTTGTCTCTTCTTGTGCTTTTTGTTTTACTTTCGGTCTTGGCTGCGCTTCTTTCACTTGTGGTGCAGAAGAAACCGGCTCCATGGATGCGCCTACTTCATGAAACGCCTCATCCGGCATTTGGAATCCAACCTGTCTGCCCTGAATCTTTGCATTGCGATAAGCAAAGTGGATCAGACCCACTCCTGTCATATACTGAGGTTCTCTCACCCCAATATAATTCGGACTTGCAATTCTAACATTGTTTTGCAAGACCGTTTGTGCAAGAGAAAGGATACCTGGTATAGCTGCCTGTCCACCTGTTAAAACGAATCCTCCAGGCAAATCATGGACACCCATATTTCTTAATTCCTCTGCCACAAAGAGCAAGATTTCTTCCAGCCGCGCCTCGATGATATTAGCCGCTTCAAGCTGTGTATACGTCTGTTTCTGATCGGTACCGATGACAGAAACTTCAAATGTTTCCTCAGACGATGCCTCATCATAAAACGCATGTCCAAATTGTTTTTTGATTCGTTCAGCTTCTTCAGTAGAAGTTCTAAGTCCTATAGACAAATCTTTTGTAATGTTCTCTCCGCCCAAAGGGATACTGTGAGTAGAATAGAGATGCCCGTTTTCAAATACGGAAATCGTTGTAGATCCGCCGCCAATATCGACGAGAGCTACCCCTAGATTTTTTTCATCTTTCGATAATGCTGCTGAGCCCGATGCGAGCGGCTGCAAGCAAATATCCATAATTTCAATTCCAGCTCTTTCTACACATCGGAGCCAGTTATGTAGAATCGTCTTAGAACCTGTAATTAACGTTCCATCCACCTCTAGCCGAACACCAAGCATTTTTTTCGGATCAGTGATCTCATCTCTTCCGTCGACGATAAATTGTCTCGGGATGACGTCTACGACGAGATGTTCTTGAGGAATAGATACTACCTGTGCAGCATCTAAGACACGTCTCACATCTTCAGCATGTATTTCTTTGTTTTCACTAGATACTGCGACCACGCCGCTCGTGTTCTGAATATGAATGTGGTTTCCGTTAATTCCGACAATCGCCTTTTGTAAAGGAAAACCTACCATTCTTTCAGCCTGTTCAAATGCTTGTCTAATAGAATGAACTGTCTCATCTATATCAACAATCGATCCTTTTTTTAACCCTTCTGAAGGGACATTTCCAACACCTATAATGTTAAGCGAATCATCCGCCATTTCTCCGACGATGACTTTTATATTGGATGTACCGATGTCAAGGCTGACGTAAATTTCATTGTTGTTCATTCTATGGCACCTCCTCACATATCAATACTTTCTATTCTATTATTTGCTGAACAACAATACAATGAATGTGTTTTTACAAGTGTGTAACAAAACTTAAAAAATCAACATTTTTTATTAGGATTACTGAAAATATTCGTTACATCATATGTATATCCTTTTTTATGACTCACTTTTTTTCTTTTTTTCTCTAGAAATTGTCCATTTTGTTAGTAGAATTCTGCGAATAACTGCTATATTTTGAAACAATCTAACGCCGAAAGCAAACATTCCGACTAAATACAAGTCTACACCAAGATGGACGCCCAGAAAAGCTAAACTTATTGCAAGTATAATATTAAAGAAAAAGCCTGATACAAACACTAGTTCATCGTATGCCCCTTGCAGATGTGCCCTGATTCCACCAATCAATGTATCAAGCGCAGCAAGTACAGCGAGGGAAAGATAATTAGAATACTCATTCGGTATCGTAAAATTTGTTAAGAAACCGATCGCAACTCCTATGATTAAGCCAAGTACAGGAAGCCACATTAAGATTTTCCCTCCTTTACATCGTCAAGAGGCTTCAACTCGTTTAACTGAATTGCACCGTCATATGCTTTTAATTGAATTTGCTGCTTCGGCTGGCTAATACTTAAGCCGAAATTTTCCTGAGCAAACAAATCACCAATATCTGATACATTTAAACGGCTGTATAATTTGTCGGCCTGGTCGCTGATCATCTTGATGGTCACTTCATCACCATCTAAGCTGTAGCCATCCATTTTCGTCGTACCATTAATATCTCGAATCACACTTGTATTAATCACACGGTGGTCATTAATAGAAATATGTTTTGCTCCATACATATTGGCTTCGTTGATTAGCTTTTTCAGAAGATCAGGGGGGATATTTTTCACTTCTTCCCCGGTCAGATCCTTGGAGAAGAGCTGAGAGATGTCAACTTCAATTCCCTCCCCTGTCACTTCTGTAAAACCAGCCTTTTCTTTTAAATCTTTTAATGTTTTAGTTAGTTGAGCTTCTTTTGATTGATCTCCTTGACGACCATACTTTTTCAGCATTTCATCGTATTTATCAATTTCTTTCAGTAAATCCAATTCTTTACTTTTAGATGCAGATAAATCCTCTCTTAGCTCCCACACATCGCGAGTATCACGAACTTTGGGCTTTTGCAATGAATTAAATTGGATGGAGACCATGATGCCGAATATCACCATTAAGGCTGTCAAACTAAGTAAAGGCTTCTTTTTCCTCAACACCACTCACCTTTTCACTTTTAATCTTTGTGTTTTAAAAGAGGATTCATACGAATATCCTTTTTTTCAATCGTCATCGAAATGTGATCACTTGTCAGCTGATCGACTACTCCTCCTGCAATATTTAATGCAGGTATTAACACAGCCGGATCACCAATAGCAGAAATAACAAATGGCGCTGGATGCTGAACACCGTCAACTGTGACAACTGGGCCGTTACAATGTATGTATGATTGGTGTGTAATTCTCTGTCCATTAATAGATACGGCAGAGGCCCCTGATATAAACAGTTCGTTTATCACATGAAAAATGTGGCTCTCATGAACAATGTAATTATTGACATTTTGTCCACTCGGGATATAAGATGCATCTTCAAGGGATACTTTTACCCCTTTTCCTTTTACACCGATCTCTCCTGTAAACATCCTGTATTTCTCAACATCTTCCAATACATTAAAATACTGCTCTTTTTCATTTTTCAAATTGGACTCAGTGGCTTGAACCTGTGATTGAAGACTGTATAATTCTTTTTCAAGTTTCTGATTCGCCTTTTCTTGCTTTGTCAGCTGACTTTTCAAGGAGTATTCTTTTTTCCATTGCTCTGTTCGAATGACATCTGCCTGATGCTGCTTAGTATATTGGTATGAAAAAGAAATCAGAAAACCAAGAACAAGCATGACAATTGAGAATATAACTGTTTTGCCTCTCAACGTTCATCTTCCTTTTTCTTAGATTTAAACGCTTCAAAATACGTCGCGACTTCCATATGGATTGTGCCTTTTTCTGATGGCGAAAGTTCTTTTACAATGGCAGGATAGGTTTTCATTTTATCAGCGAATGTTTTAATTGATGCAATCACGGTGTTCCCGTCATTCATATAAAATTTAACGAGCCACTGGTTTGAGCTTGTCGGCACATAATATATTTCTGAGATGAGTTCCTGAATAGAGGCTGGCAGCTGATTTAAAGTTCTAACCGTTTGCTTCAGCTTCTCTTTATTGTCCCAATCAACAAAAATAGGTCCTGCATGACTTGGTGTGACTTCTTCTGGCAATACTGTCCCATTTTCAAGAAGCTCATAGTATAGATTTCCCTTTTGAAGATAAGCAATATTGGCATATTCTTTGACAGCAATACTAACCTTATTTGGAAAATGTTTTTTAATACTGACACTTTTAATCAGTTTGTTTTGTTTAATATGATCTGCTGTTAAATCTTTATTTAAATTCCAAAACTCTGTTTCGCCTTCTTTAATCTGGGAAAGTTTCACAAGCTGTTTTGTAGGGACATGCTCGTTACCCGTAATAGTTAAAGAAGAAATTTTACTGATTGGTGTCTGCAAATAAATAATGATTAAAACCATGATAAAAAACAGTAGAATAAAAGAGATTAGTCTCCGATTCGCTTTCTGCTTCCTTTGTTCTTTAATTTTAGGAATCCGTTCTTCTATATTGACGATCTTTTCATTTTCATGATCAGGCCGCATATATATTCTTCACCCCATTCAAAGCTGCTTGTCCACACCTTTGGGTCATCATTTTGATGAGAAAACAAACGGCATTCTTCATGCCGTTTGTTTTCCTGTGATGCCATCATTCATAAAACTTGCTTTTAATTTGCTTCACCGATAATTTCTACTTCTGTATGCATATCTACATTGTAGTCATCTTTAATTTTCTTTTGGATGTACTGAATTAAGTCCAGCACGTCTTGAGCAGTAGCCCCGCCAGCGTTCACAATAAAGTTTCCATGCATGTCAGAGATTCTTGCTCCGCCAATTTGGTACCCTTTTAAATTCGCTTTTTCTACAAGCTGTCCTGCATATTCAGGCAGCGGATTTCGAAAAATACTTCCCGCACATGGTCGATTATAAGGCTGTGTTTCCTTGCGATAGTCTTTATTTTGCTGCATTTTCTTTGTGATTTTCTCGCGATCATCCTGTTTTAACTTAAACACGGCCTCGAGAACAATGCCTGGTCGTTCCTTTTGAAGGACAGACGTTCTGTAGCTAAAGTTCATCTGCTCATTTGTTAGCCATTCGATGCTTCCATCTTCAAATAAAATTCTCGCTTTCACAAGAATCTTACTGATATCAGATCCGTGCGCACCTGCGTTCATATAAACAGCGCCGCCAATAGACCCTGGAATACCAGCTGCAAATTCCAGCCCTGAAAGACCCTGCTTACTAAGAGACGTTGCAAGCCTTACAACAGAATAGCCGCCGCCAACTGTAATTTCTTCACCATTTACAGTTAAGTGATCAAGTCCAGCGCCTAACTTCAGGACGACACCGCGTATTCCTTTATCAAGTACGAGTAAATTTGATCCTCTTCCAATAACCGTCCAGTCCGCATGGTGTTTTTTTATCTGATCCATGATCGTTTTAACTGCATCAATATCTTTAGGAACGATCAATAGATCAGCCGGCCCGCCTATTTTCATTGTCGTATGATTTGCAAGCGGCTCATTTTCAAGCACTTTACCGACTTGCGCTTCTAATAATTCATTCTTCAAGTTCTCCATATTACCCTCCGCCTTACCTAATATCATTCCATCATGTAGTCGTAATTTCTTTTAATACATTATATAAACGTCCAGCCGCATCTGGTACTCCGAGTTCTTTTGTTAAACGGCTCATTTCGTTTAATTTTTCTTCATGACCAGCAATTTCATCAATGGCATGAAGGAGGCTCTCTCCAGAAAGCTCTGATTCTCTTAAAACGATTGCAGCGTCATGCTTTTCTAGTGATCTTGCATTGATTTCCTGGTGATTTGCCGTCACGTATGGACTTGGAATAAAAATAGTTGGAATTCCAAGGGCTGTCACTTCAGCAATCGTTGTGGCTCCCGCTCTTGCAACAATCACATCAATCGATTTCAAGTACTCCGGCATTTGATGCAAGAAAGGCTTTGTAATCATATTAGGTGCTGCACCTTTTTCCTTTAGTTCGTTCAGCACTTTTTCATAATGAACCTCACCTGTGATATATAAAAGCTGATAGTTCTTAGCCTTTAATTCATCTTGCATGTCAATAACTGCTCTATTAATCGGCGCAGCCCCCCGGCTCCCGCCAAAAATAAGAACCGTTTTTTTCTTTTCATCCAGCCCAAACTCCTTCAGAGATTTCCCCTCTTTTATAGAGACGACTTCAGAGGCTCTAGGGTTTCCCGTAAATACAACCTTTTCAGATGGAAAATGTGCCTTTGCTTCTTCAAAACAGATGGCTACCTTATCAACATACCTTGCTAAAAACTTATTTGTGATACCAGGCAGGCTGTTCTGTTCGTGAATAATGGTCGGAATCTTCAGCTTAGAAGCTGCATAAACAACAGGGCCGCACACATAACCACCTGTTCCAATGACCGCATCTGGCTTAAATTCCTTTAAGTAAGATTTGCTTTTTTGAACGCCTTTTAGAAATCTCATCACCGTTTTTACATTATCAAAGGAAAGCTTTCTTTTAAAACCTGAAATTTCTATGGACTTGAAAGGGATATTTTCTCTTTCTACAATTTTCTTTTCAAGTCCATTTTCAGTACCAATATATAAAAATTCTACATCAGGATGCAGTCTTTTCACTTCTTTAATAAAAGCTAAGGCCGGATAAATATGTCCGCCTGTTCCGCCTCCACTGATTACTATACGCATTATACCATTTCCCCTCAATTTTTTTCTGCTCTGAACAAAGTATAAACCCTGTTTTAAACAACAGGGCTCCGTTAAAACCTGTAAAGAAGAGGTAAAAAACATGTTTTCGGATACTAAAGCTGTCTTTTTCACTCTTCAAATCATTTTTTTGTACTTTTGCAAAATAAATGTCATCATGGTTTCATGAACTAGCAGCATTAGTATCTAGCGTACCTGCTTACATTCAAGAGTACGCCAATGGCCATCAGCATTAATGTCAGTGATGAGCCGCCATAACTTAGGAATGGGAGCGTGATACCTGTCACAGGGATAAGTCCAGTAACAACTGCGATATTAATCATCACTTGAATGGCAACCATTGAAATAATGCCAACTGCTAGGAAACTTCCATATAAGTCTGGGGCTCCAAGTGCTATTCGTATGCCTCTCCATAATAGAACACTAAAGAGCAGCAAAATGAGTGATCCTCCTATAAAGCCAAGTTCTTCAGACAATATTGCAAAGATGAAGTCTGTTTGAGGCTCAGGTAAATAAAAGAATTTTTGTCTACTTTGACCGAGACCCATCCCGAACAAACCGCCTGGACCAACAGCGTATAAGGATTGAATAATTTGAAACCCACTGCCTAGTGGATCTTCCCAAGGATTTAAGTACGATGTAATTCGTTTTATGCGGTAGGGCGCTGATAAGACTAGTGCAGCAAATCCGCTGAGCCCTAAAAGACCGAGAAATATAAAGTGAGCAATTCTCGCACCTGAAACAAATATCATAATAATACAGGTTCCAACCATTACCGTCCCTGTTCCCAAATCTGGCTGCAGCATGATGATGGCAAATGCAGAAAACACAATGCCTAATGCTGGTGCGAAACCTTTACGAAAGGATGTGATATTTTTTTGTTTTTCAGATAAGAATTTTGCAAGAAACGCAATCATCGCAAGCTTCATAAATTCAGAGGGCTGAATACTAAACGCACCGACACCGATCCAGCTTCTTGATCCATTTCTCTCCATACCGATACCAGGAATAAGTACAAGCAGCAAAAGGAGAAAACAAACAGCAATCAATATCTTTGACCAAGTCCGCCACGTCCAATAATCAACTCGCATAATGAAAAACATCGCGATAACTCCGATTCCGGCAAACAAAAGCTGTCTTTTTGCAAAATAAAACGAATCATCAAATTTATACGATGCCCACACAGCACTAGCGCTGTACACCATAATTAAACCAATCGTCAATAAAAGTAACGTAATGACAACAAGCAAAAAGTCCGGAGAAGTTTTCTTATTCGTCAAGAGACCGACACCCCAAGCATAATTTCATTTGGGCTGTCAGTCATACGAGAGACAAGCCCTTATTTAAGCATATGCACGGCGTTTACAAACATGTCTCCACGTTCTTCAAATGTTTTATGCTGATCCCAGCTTGCACAAGCCGGGGATAATAAAATCACGTCTTCTTCTTCAGAAATGTTAAACGCCGCAGGTACTGCTTGTTCAACATTATCGACATGTTTTACGTGATGTATTCCCAGTTCTTCACCAAGCTTCACAAACTTAGGTGCCGTCTCACCAAATGTGATAATTCCTTTTACATTTTTCATAAAAGGTTTCAATTCATCAAATTCATTGCCGCGGTCAAGTCCGCCGGCTAATAAAATAGTCGGCTGCTCAAAAGCTGACAATGCTTTACTTGTTGCCAGTATATTGGTGGCTTTACTATCGTTATAGAATTTTCTGCTTTGAATTGTATCTACAAACTGCAGACGGTGCTTCACTCCACTAAATGTCGTGAGAACGTGTGCGATTGCTTCATTTGAACAGCCTGCATTTTTCACGACACAAATAGCTGCCAAAATATTTTCTTGGTTATGCTCACCAGGAAGAACAACATCCTTTAAATCGATGATATGTTCATTCATGTAGTAGATCGCACCATTTTTAATATACGCACCATGTTCTACTTGCTCTTTCACGGAGAAAAACACTTTTTTTGCTTTTGAAGCTTCAGCCAGTTTTACGACTGATGGATCATCGAGGTTAATGACTGCTATGTCATCATCCAGTTGATGTGCGTAAACTTTCTGCTTTGCTTTTTCATATTCATCACGAGTGTGGTGATAGTCTAAATGTGCATCAAAAATATTTAATATTAAGCTGATTTTAGGTCTGAATTCAACTGTTCCCATTAACTGAAAAGAAGAGAGTTCAGTTACGATCCACTCATCACCAGCTGCCTTTGCAGCGACTTCGCTGGCAACTGTGCCAATATTACCTGCCACTAAAGTTTTTTGACGGTCTTGTTTCAACATTTCATAAATCAAAGTCGTGGTAGTGGTTTTTCCATTTGATCCAGTAATCCCAATAAAAGGAGCTGAGGTTAAATGATAAGCTAATTCTATTTCCGTCCAAACTGGAATTTGGCGGCGAAGCGCCTCTTGAACCATCATATTTTCATATGGAATTCCTGGATTTTTAATTAAAATCGTAATTTCTTTATCATCGAACATACGAAGAGGATGGCTGCCGCAAATGACATCAATCCCCTTTTCAGAAAGAAGCTGAGCAGGTTCATTTTCTTCAAACGGCTTTTGGTCATTTACTATGACATTTACTCCATGCTCATGAAGAATTGAAGCTGCCGCATATCCGCTTTTTGCAAGACCTAATACTAGTACATTTTCGTTTTTTAACATTTGCATCTTATTCAATTATAACCACACCTCGATGTAAATTCCTAAAACAGCAAGTAATAAACCAGCTGTCCAGAAGGTGACAACTACTCTCCACTCAGACCAGCCAACTAACTCATAGTGGTGGTGAAGCGGACTCATCTTAAAGATTCTTTTTCCAGTTGTTTTAAAGGAGATCACTTGAAGAATAACAGATAACGTTTCGACAACAAATACTCCTCCAATAATGACAAGCAAAATTTCAAGCTTTGTTAAAATGGCAATCGCTACAATCGCTCCGCCTAAAGCAAGCGACCCTGTATCACCCATAAATACTTTTGCAGGATGCGCGTTAAACACAAGAAACCCAAGAACGGCTCCAGCAACAGCTACTGAAAAGATCGCTACATCGTACTGTGATTGATTCCAAGCCAGTATAGCAAAGGCTCCGAAGGCAATTGCAGCAGTTCCAGATAATAGACCATCCAGTCCATCCGTTAAGTTCACGGCATTAGAACCTCCGACAAGCATGAAAACGACAAGGATAAAATAAGCCCATCCTAAATCAAAGCTGACATCTGTTCCTGGAATGCGAATCGTCGTTGCAAACTGATAATAATGGAAGACTGCATAAAAAATCACTGCGATCACGATTTGACCGATTAATTTCTGTTTCGATGTTAAACCTAGGTTTCGTTTCATCGCTACTTTAATATAATCATCTAAAAATCCTAATAGACCGTAGCCAAGCGTGACAAATAACAATAAAAACATTTCTGGACTAATCTCAGAAAATTTGTTGATCATCACAATCGTTGTAATTGTAATAGAAAAGATAATCATAATTCCGCCCATTGTCGGAGTACCTGATTTCTTTTGGTGAGACTGTGGTCCTTCTTCTCTAATACTTTGACCAAATTTAAGCCTTCTTAAAAACGGAATAAAAATCGGGGATAAAAGAACACTGATTAAAAATCCCATTATGATTGTAAACAATATCACCTGTTCAAGCATCGTTCTTTACTCCTTCCGAATTTCCAAAGCCGTTTTCCATCAGAAAATTACATTCATTATTAAGGTATTCATTCACGTTCTTCGTATGTTGTTTTTGTACAAAATGCTTCATTTCATTACACTCTTTTCATCATTTTAAGATTTGTTTAGATCTAAAATAGCGTCCATAGCAACCTTTGCATCATCAAAATCGTAAACTTGATCGCCGACGATTTGATATGTCTCATGACCTTTACCCGCTATTAAGACTGTATCGCCTTTTTTCGCATTGGCAATTGCAAAAAAGATGGCTTGTTTGCGATTCACAAAACTATGATAATATGCGTCTGGCACCCCATTTTCCATATCCTTTAAAATAGCTGAAGGATCTTCGCTTCTTGGATTGTCTGATGTAAATACAGGTTCATCTGCATACTTCACAGCGATTTGGGCCATTTGAGGACGCTTTGTTTTATCACGGTCACCGCCGCAGCCTATCACACAGAAAATTTTGCCCTCTGTTAATTCTCTACACGTTGTCAGGACATTTTCTAAGCTGTCAGGTGTATGGGCGTAATCGACAATAACAGGAAAATCTTGATCACAGTTCACAAGTTCAAATCGGCCTTTGACTCCCTCCAGCTCTTCAATAGCACTTACAATCGTTTCAAATGTTAAGCCAGATACGATCCCTACTGATACAGCTGCTAGGATGTTGTACACATTAAACTTACCGATGAGGGCAACTGTCACATTTTTTGTGCCAATTGGAGTGATCAAATCAAATTGAGTTCCCTTCGGTTTGATTTGAATATTCTTTGCCATCACATCTGCTTTTTGCTCTAAGCCATATGTCATGACTTCAGCAGCTGTAACTTTTTCATAATAACTCGAAGCGTCATCATCTGCATTTAAAATCGCATGCTTTGGCTTATCGTGATGAAAGGCACTGCCAAGCTGTGAAAATAGCAAGCTTTTCGCATGTTTATATTCTTCCATTGTGTTGTGGTAATCAAGATGGTCCTGCGAAAGGTTTGTGAAAACGGCAATATCATAATCACATCCATGTACCCTGCCAAGATGCAGTGCATGTGATGAAACTTCCATAATGGCTGTGTCTACATCTTGGTCAAGCATCTGTTTAAAGGTTTTCTGAAGTGTGACACTTTCAGGTGTAGTGTTTTTCACATCGAGAATGTCATCATTCACCTTCATATACATTGTACCGATTAAGCCTGTTTTCTTTTCAGCTTTTCTCATCATTTGTTCAATCATGTGTGTTGTCGAAGTTTTTCCGTTTGTTCCTGTGATCCCGATGAGATTCAGCTTATGAGTTGGCTGCTCGTAAAACGCATCAGCTATTCTTGCAAGAGCTCTTTGAGAGTGTTTTACAATAATGACTGGTACATCTGATATGTTAAGAGGGTGTTCTGCTACAATCGCTGCAGCCCCGCTTTTCACCGCTTTTTCAGCATAATCGTGTCCATCTACTGTATAGCCTTTTATACAGACAAAAAGGCTTCCTTTTTTCACCTCTCTTGAATCCATTTCAATGGAAGTGATATCAGGATTTTCGTTTATTAATTCGTCATTTTCACTTTTAAAGTATGTAAGGAGTTCTTGTAATTTCATTTCATATCAAACCTCTCAAATTCGTTCACGTGCATGTCTTGTGAAAAAAACACACAGTCTATATTTTATCGTAAAAAAAAGGATACATCCAGCGTATTCCTTAAGTTTCTCTTGGAAAAAACACACTTTAGGCTCTTTTTTTCAAACAGACCTTCTCTTTCAACAAAAAGAGGCAGCCGAATGAGTGCGGCTACCCTCTGTTCATTCTTTATTATTCATCGTTTAAGTATAATCTGATGGTGGAGCCTTCCTTGACCTTTGTCCCGGCAGCAGGTGATTGCTTCACCACTTTACTGCCCGTTCCAGAAGCATCGATCTTAAGGTTAATCAGTAAGGATTCAAGGTCTGAAACAGATCCCCCTACAAGATTCGGTACTTCAATGGTTTTTGTGTCCAGCCACTGGTACTTCTTTTCAATTTGTCCTTTTCTTTTTTTCACACCCATCTCAGGCAGGCTGTCCCGCATAATATGACCCACAATTGGTGCAGCAACTGTCCCGCCAAATTGAATAGTGCCTTTCGGGTTATCTACAGCCACATATACAACGATACTTGGATCATCAGCAGGCGCAAACCCGATAAACGACACAATGTGGTTATTTTCCATGTACTTGCCGTCTTTTACTTTCTGTGCTGTCCCTGTTTTTCCGCCAACTCGATATCCTTCAACAAATGCATTTCGGCCAGTTCCTTGAGCGACTACACTTTCAAGCGCATATCTGATTTCTTTGGATGTTTCTGCTGAAATCACTTTCTTTTTGGCAATCGGTGATTGCTTTTTCACTACCTCTTTTGTGATTGGATCTATCCATTCTTTTGCAATGTACGGCGTGTAAAGTGTTCCGCCATTTACCGCAGCTGCTACGGCAGCTACTTGCTGTATCGGCGTAACAGATACACCTTGACCAAAGGCAGTTGTCGCCTGCTCTACAGGACCAACCCGGTCCAGCGGGAACAAAATACCTCGTCCTTCCCCTTGAAGATCGATTCCTGTTTTTTGGCCAAACCCGAAATTTTTAATATAGGAAAATAATTTATCCTTTCCTAGACGGTCGCCTAGTTCAACAAAACCGGGGTTACAGGAGTTTTGAACCACTTCTAAAAATGACTGTGATCCGTGGCCGCCTTTTTTCCAGCACCTAAGTCTTGCACCATCAACTGTCACAGAACCGCTGTCAAAAAAATGATCGCGTTTTAAATTGACTTTTTTCTCTTCTAGTGCTGCTGCAAGCGTAATAATTTTAAACGTCGAACCTGGCTCATATGTGCTCCACACCGGTAGATTTCGGTTAAACACTTTCGAGTCAACTGATTGATAATCCGCTGGATCAAAATCCGGTCTGCTCGACATCCCAAGCACTTCACCGTTCTTCGGGTTCATCGCAATTGCAATCATCCCATCTGGGTTATATTTTGCCTGCGCATTGTCTAATTCCCGTTCTATAATGGTTTGCACCTTCGCATCGACAGTTAACTTCATATCAAGACCATCTTTAGGCGGTGTATAATCATCTGCTTCATCTGGCATTTTCTGCCCTTTTGCATCGGAATAGAACTTCACAGAGCCTTTTTCACCTTTTAGGTCATCATCATAATAGGCTTCCAGTCCAAGTAACCCTTGATTATCAATTCCAGCGAAGCCCAGCACATGAGAAAGAAAACTGCCAAACGGATAGTGTCTGATGCTGTCTTCTGCAACATAAACACCATCTAAATCAAGCTCTCTGACTTCTTTTGCTTTTTCATGAGATACTTTTCTCCCTTCTGGAGAAATTCGTTCGATGGATGTTTTCTTTGTGACGTGCTTGTACGCTTTCTCTTCAGACATATTCAGTACTGCCGCCAGTTTTTTGCTTGTTTCTGCCGGATCTTTAATTTGCCGCGGGACGACCAATATAGATGGGGCACTTTTGTTCGTCGCAAGCTCTACCCCATTTCGGTCCAAAATATCTCCCCTTTCTGGTTCGAACGGGAGGTTCCGGCTCCATGAATCTTTTGCTAAGCTTGTGAGCTTCTCGCCCATAATAAACTGTACATATCCTAATCTAGTATCTATGATGAAAAAAATGATCACCCCAAACAGCAGCACGAAAAGCAATCGTTTTCTCACTGTTACACTTGATACTCGCACGCCTGGTTCACTCCTTACATACATATGGCTTGTTTCCATCATATGCAGGCCCGTCCTTATGTAGAACGTCTCGTCTATCCCGCTCGGCAAAAGAAAAAACCTAGCAAGTGGTTTGCTAGGTTTTGCAGTTAATTCGGACTTTTAAATGTCACAGTGACGACTTCATCTGAAATCTCCGATCCTCTTTTCACACTTTGTTTGACAGCATATCCTTGTCCCTTTGTTTCGATATGCACACCGGAAATGGATGCATATTGAAGGACTTCCCGTCTCGACCAGCCTGTCATATCAGGCATTTTTATCGTTTTTCCTGCTGTTTTCAAGAAAACTTTCTGGCTTTCAGAGAATTCAGAGCCTGCACTTGGCCACTGTCGTTTAATGGAGAGGCCGTCGCCGATGACAACAGGCGTTAAGTTTTTGTTTTTGGCTTCTGTTTCCGCCTGCTTCACTTCTAAATCTAAGAATGAAGGCATTGTTTCTTGCTTCACTTTTTGTTCGCCTGATTTTTTATCGTCTGTTTTTGTTGGTGCAATATTTAAATATAGCAGACTATTTTTCATCACTGGGTTAAAAATTTGTGCAACTGGGGCAGAGCCAGTTTCTGTGTCAGACAGCTGCGGCTGCTGTACAGCTACATAAACGAGCAGCTTCGGATCATCTTTTGGCGCCATTCCCATAAATGAAAAGACGTAATCGTTTCTTCCTTTGAGATAACCGCCGGCACCGCCAATTTGTCCTGTTCCTGTTTTCCCAGCAACGTCAAATCCTTTGATTTGGTAAGGCTGGCCTGTTCCAATCTTCGAGGAAACCACCTCACCTAAAATGTCACGGACTTGCTTTGCTGTATCAGAGGAAATTGGCTTTCCAGCTACTGTTGGTTCGTGCTGTAAAATTGTTTTGTTTGTGTTCGGGTCTGTAATATGATCAATGACATATGGCTTCATCATCGTTCCGCCGTTTGCTATCGCTGTCGCTGCTTCTATTTGTTGAATCGGTGTAATGGCAGACGCTTGACCGTAAGCCGTCGATGCTTTGTCATATTCGTATCTGTAATTGATTTTACTAGACGCTTCGTTCGGCAAGTCAATACCTGTTTTGTCATAGAAATGGAACTTCTGCAAATATTGTTCGTAGCGCGTGAAGCCTAGTTTTTCTTTTGCCAGCTTTGCAAAAGCTACGTTAGACGAACGGAGAACACCTTCATGAAAGTCAATTTTTCCCCAGCCATTTCCATTGTTGTGGTCTCTTACAAGGCCTCCTCCTACTTTATAAGTACCAGATTGATATTTATCATTGCCTTGGTAGACCCCTTCTTGGATTGCTGCAGCAAGTGTGAAGATTTTCATCGTTGAACCTGGTTCAAACGCATATGAAATGACATCATTGTTATAATTCGTAATGTCTAATTCATTTAAATTAAAGCTTGGCCGCTGTCCCATCGCGAGCACCTTTCCCGTTTTTGGGTCAACGACTGTGGCAATGATTTTCTTCGGTTTATATTTTTTGGCAACCTGCGTCATACTTTCTTCAAGGAACGCCTGGATTTTTTGATCGATAGTCAGCGTGACATTTTTCCCATCCTTCGGAGCGACAATGTCTTCTTTACTATTTGGAAGAGCCCATCCGCTTCTGTCACTGTTATATGTCACATAGCCGTCTTTTTCTTTTAAAAATTTGTTCAGCGCCTTCTCAAGTCCCATCGCGCCTGACATGTCCTTCGTTGCCTCATCTAATCTTGCATAACCGATCAGGTTCGACGCAAACATGCCGTTTGGATAATATCGCTTCGTGTCTTTTTCAAATGCGATCCCTGGAAGCTTTAGCTTTTCAATTTTTTCCTTTGTTGAAAAACTGATGTCTTTCCCAGCTTTACCAAACTCCACTTGGAACGCACCTTTAGTATTCAGACGCTTTAAAATTTCGCTTTCACTCATATCAATGACTTTTGACAGCTCTTTTGCTGTCTTTTCTTTGTCGACGACATGCATCGGGTGCTTTGGGTCGACTGTCATTTTCTTGCTCATGACCGCAATGAGCTTATAAACAGACGTATCCTCTGCAATCACATTTCCATTTCGGTCTAAAATAGACCCTCTTTTGGCTTCAAGTGTTTTCTTCGATTGATATTGTTCATTTGCCTTTGCGGCTAACACTTGGCCATCGACCGTTCCTGTAATCTGAATATAGATAAAACGTGCAAGGATGATAAAGAAAAACAGGGCGAAGCAAATACTCGCAATTGCCGCGCCTCTGTTCATCATTTTATTCTTTTTAGGCATCGCCATCTTAATCGACCTTCTTAACATCTTTCGAAATGCTTAAGCCTGCTTTTTTCGCAGTATCAATGACTCTCTCCGGTTCACTCAGCAAGTCTTTTTCTTTTTGAAGCTCAGTGATCTTCTTCGATTCTAAAGATACTTGCTGTTCTAATTTCTGGACTTCAATATTAGCGTGATAGACAGCAAAGGCTTTAGAAATGATGAGAATGGAGCTGCACATAAGAGCCATGACAAACATGACAAGTAAGATTTTTTCACCAAGTGTGATAGAACCTCTTCTTTTAATAACAACCGATTGGCCTTGCTGCTCTGTTTGATATTGTTTTACTTCTCTTTGGTAAGCCAAATTACTCATAAGAAACCTCCTTTTTATCATCATCTATGGTGTCGTTTTACTTTTTTTCTGCAATTCGGAGCTTCGCTGAACGGGCACGGTTGTTATGTTCCAGCTCTTGTTCTGATGCAACGATTGGTTTTCTCGTGATCAGCTTCAGCTTTGGTTCAAGTCCTTCTGGAATCACTGGTAGTCCGTGCGGAAGTTCTGGAAGAGAAGACATTTCTTTAAATGTACTTTTACAAATCCGGTCTTCAAGTGAATGGAATGTAATGACAGAAATTCTCCCCTTCGGATTGAGTAACTCTATTGCTTGTTCTAGTGCTTCTTCAAAAACTTTCAATTCATCATTTACGGCAATTCGGATCGCTTGAAACACTCTTTTTGCTGGATGTCCGCCAGTTCGTCTTGCAGGTGCGGGAATTCCTTCTTTGATAATGTCGACAAGCTCACCTGTAGTTTCAATTGGTCCTTTTTTTCTAGCTTCTTCAATTTTGCGTGCGATTTGCTTGCTGAATTTTTCTTCCCCATATTTGTAGAAAATCCGAACTAGATCTTCAAATGGCCATTCATTCACCACTTGTTTTGCCGACAATGCGGCTGTTTGATCCATTCGCATGTCAAGAGGTGCATCATGGTGATAACTAAAGCCTCTCTCTGGTGTGTCGAGCTGAGGAGATGAAACCCCAAGGTCAAAAATCACACCGTCTACGCTTGTAATACCTTGTTCATTCAGACGTTCTTTTAAATATCGGAAGTTGCTTTTTATGAAAAGAATGTTCGCTTTAGAATCCGCGAGCTTCTCTCGTGCATGATCCAGTGCAGCATCGTCTTGGTCAAATCCAATCAATGTACCTTTTTCTGATAGTTGAGATAGTAAATATGAGCTATGACCTGCTCCGCCTAGCGTGCAGTCTACATATGTACCGTCTTCTTTGACGTTTAAACCGTCAACTGTTTCTTTTAATAATACTGTCTCATGTTGGAACATGATGTTATGGTCCCACCTTTTTCAAATAGAAATGAATGTGTAGAAAGCTTGCTGCACAAGGGATTATTATATATCAAATCCAATCATGTTTTCAGCAATTTCAGCAAAAGAATCTTCTTGCTCTTCTGTATATTGTTCCCAGATCGACTTACTCCACAACTCAATTCGATTTGAAACGCCGATGACCACACATTCTTTTTCGAGTTTTGCATATTGGAGTAGGTTTGATGCGATGTTAATACGCCCCTGCTTGTCCAGATCGCATTCAACTGCGCCAGAGAAGAAGAACCGGGTAAACGCACGTGCATCTTTTTTCGTTAGCGGCAGTGCTTTGAGTTTCTCTTCGATTAGTTTCCACTCACTCATAGGGTAGCCAAATAAACATTGATCAAGCCCTCTCGTCAGCACAAACTGTTCTCCGAGACCGTCTCTAAATTTAGCAGGGATGATCATGCGCCCTTTTGTATCAATCGTATGTTGGTATTCACCCATGAACATGATAATCAGAGCCCCACTTTCTCACCCTTACTCTCCACTATCCACCACTTCTCTCCACAAAACTTATTTTACACTGTTTCTACATAAAAAAAAACCCTGAACTAGTCAGGGTTCATTAAAACTTTATTTCAAAGTTTGACAATTTGCTGCTTGTTTTGAAATGAAAATGGCAGATTTTTGAACGTTTTGAAGAATTCTGGACCATATTTGTTTAAAAAGTACATGATATTCCAAATTCTTTCTTGCGGGGCATCTAATGGTTTTAAGCTGTTTTCAATCCGTTCAAAATCTCGAAGGATATATCCTTCCTTCTCTTCCACACGCTGCGCCACCTTTTGATAAACAAATTGAAGCTGGTCTTCGATAAATTTGGCATTTTTATCTAGCAGCTGTTCGAAGTTTGGTTCAACCTCCAGTGCTTCTTGCCTCAGTACGCCATGAACATTCGCTAATTCACGTTTCGCCTGATCAACGGCTTGAACAAAGCTGTCTGGAAGGCTTTGCTCAAAGTGAGCCTCTTTCTTTTCTTTTACTCCGTTTGTGAGCACTTCTTCAAGAGAAAGTTCTCTGACCGGCAGCTTCTTATCGATGTGCCTTTCAAGAATGGTCACGTGCAGTCTTGGAAGAACGGGTGCCATCTTTAATTCAAAATGCTCAAAAATTCCTTTCAGTTCTCCCCAATAGTTGACTTCACCGTGGCCTGCCATAAAAGCAAGTGTTGGGAGAAGGGTTTCCTGCATTAAGGGACGCGTCACCACATTGTTGCTGAACCGTTCTGGGTGCTCCTCAATTTCCTGCAAAAGCTCTTCTTTTGTCCACGTAAGCCCCACTTCTGATATAGAAAACTGGCCGTTTTCTTTTTCAATAAGGAAACGCTCTTCATCATATTCGTAAAACAGGTTCGCCTGATTGTCACCAGCTTCTATGATAGGCTGATATCCCGCTCGTTTCATGGCAGCCTGCGTTTCATTCAAACGAGCTGTGACCGCATCATTTGTCTCAACAATATGCTTGAATAACGTACGCTCAAGTGGTTTGACGCCTAAGTCTCCTGAATTAAATAGAAGCAGTCCATCTTCTTCAAAAAGGTCGCATACAATCCATTCAAAGAAATCCGTAAATGTTTGTGATTTGCGTAAACATCGAAGAAGCTGATCAAGCAAGTCATTTGTATACGCAGATTCTTCATATGTTGAAAACACATCGCGGAGCCATTTCTCTGTTTTTTCTTGATGCAGAGGTGTTCTTTTGGCAGCAGTTTTTTTGACGTTATGTAATGGCAGCTTTTGCTTGACTGGACCTTTTTCGCCAGATGTGTAGACAAAATTAATTTCATCTACGTCATGATCCTCACCTGCTACCCAAAAGACTGGAATCACAGGAACGCCAAGCACTGATTCTTTTTCTTTTGCGAACTGAATAATGGATATGATTTTATGTATGGTATAAAGCGGTCCTGTCAGTAGGCCTGCCTGCTGTCCTCCAACCACCATGACACTCCGTTCATCACGGATCTTTTCAATGTTCTGACGCATCGCTGTCGATTCAAACTTTGCGTGGTATGCGCTCATATAATCCGCTAAAGCCTCGCGCGGGAAGCTCATTTCCATGAGATCGTCGTATCTTTTTTTCCATGTGTGCTCAGAATGTATATCATAATCAAAAAAAGCAGTCATCTCTTTTTTTTCTTCTATATAATCACGTATGAATAAATTCTGACTTCGGATGGAAAGTTCAGTCAATTGCATGTTTAGAACTTCCTTTCTTCAATAAATAGTTAGTTTCCCGAAAAAAGTATAGCATGTAAATGAGCTCACTCAAAAGATTTTGTTTGCTTTTTTTCCAATACTTCCAAGCTTCGATTGAAGAAAGTAAGATGTGGCGCCAGAATTTCTTGAGCTTGAGCCTTTTTTAAAAGATAGCCAACGATGGCTTTTCTTTCGGTTTCACGGCCTTTGACGATATCTTGAAGCATTGACGATTGATTGGCGGCCGTTTTCTTACAAATGGAAACGACGTGTGACCAGAGCCGCTCTTTTTCAGCCAGACCTAGAATGGACAATGCTTCCTCAAATGCACATTTCATCATGTATTCATATGCAGGAGTTGCGATCAATTCTCCATTTTTCACATGCAATAAAGCCGTGAGCGGGTTAATACAGACATTGACCAGCAGTTTTTCCTCCAGCACTTTTTTCCATTCATCCGTATAAATCATCTGAAATTGGGCCGGCGTTTCATTCAAAGCATTTCTCACATCAGCTGCATCCTCAGGATGAAAAGCCCCCCACTTGATGACACCAATCCCTGTATGGTTTACTGCATGATCTGATACCTTCATCGCCCCGTGCTCTACAACACCGATATATATCGAATGCGGCGTGTCCCAGTTTTCTAAATCTAATAAGTGGGCCATGCCATTTTGTAAAAATAAGATTCGTTGACGAGGTAATGTGGATAGTTCATCAAGCACCTCTTGCAGCTGGTGATATTTCACCGTCACAATCAGCAGATCAAATACTCCTGTAATCCCTGCCCTTGCCTCCGCAGACGCCAGGAATGTGTCTCCTTTTACCGTTCGCTTAATACCTGATGTTCGAATCTTCTCTGCTTGTTCTTTTCTTCTTGTCAAAACAGTGATGTCATGATGCTGTGATAAATAACTGGCACAAAGCAGACCAATCGCACCGCCGCCAATGATTCCAATGTTCAACTGCCGCACTTCCCTTTTTCTGTTTACTTCATCATATCAACCATTTTAACAGTTTCAAGCCGCGATGCAAAAAGCAGATGGCGCGCCGCGATTGAATTTTTTTAATTTAAAAACTATAATAATAAGTGTAAAAACTTTTTGAGGCGGATGGGATGAAAACGCCTTCAACGACATCACTGTCAACATTATGTGTGTAAGGGGGAAGATCATATGACACAAGTAAAACGACTTCTAATCAATTACAAAACTTTAGAGGAATTTAAACAATTTAAGGAATATGGCATACAAGAACTATCCATGCTTGAAGACCTTGAAAGTAATATGATTGAAAATGACAGCAACTCTCCATTTTACGGGATTTATTTTGGAGATAAGCTGGTTGCACGTATGAGCCTTTATCAAGTGGACGGCTCGACGACAACGTATTTTGACCACAATCATGATTATTTAGAGCTGTGGAAGCTGGAAGTGCTTCCTGGGTATCAGCGTAAAGGGTACGGCGAGGCACTTGTTGATTTCGCCAAATCTTTCGGACTGCCAATCCGGACCAATCCACGCGTCAAATCTGCTGGTTTTTGGGATAAAATGGGCTTTGAAGCGGTAAAATATGATATGGAACGCGACAAAGGTGAAAATCCACTCATCTGGGAACCTGCCCATATTCAAAAGAATACAGGTGAATCCGCTTAATCACTGATGGCAAAACGCCCCTCCTTTCTCTGTGAGGGGCGTTTTCTTATTTAGCATATTCTTTTAAGTTGATATTCTGTTTGACTCTTTCAACAATCCCAATAAGTGCCCGGTAGTCTTCTTCTGTCATTTTTAATTGCCGCTTCAAATGTTCATTTTCTTCTGTGAGCGACTTCAGTTGATGCTGCGTGTCCGCCAGTTCTTCGCGTAAATAAGCTGAGCCAGCCGGTTCTTTTTCAAGCTTCTCTAAAAACTGAATCACTTCTCGCAAGGTCAATTCAGCCTGATCTGAAGTTGCCTTTTCTTCTATCGTTAACGTATTCTGTGGTAAACCCGAGGAATGAATTCCAATCTTTTTACGCAGTTCTTTCCGCTGTTTTTTCGCCAGCTCAATGCCTGCCTGATATTGTTTTCTGACGTATGAGTTCCATCTGAATCCACATGCTGCCGCTGTTCTTGACAATGCTTTCCCGACTTCCTCAAATGCGGAAAGCTGCGTTCCTCCATCTCGAATATGCCTTAAGACGACTTCTGCTAAAAGTAAATCTTCATCTTGTGTCCATGCGTCCTGCCTTGTAATCGTCAATTGATCATCCCCCCCTGAATCTGAATACCACATCATATGCGCTTACTAGAGTAGATAGACTATTTGCAGGAGAGAAACCTAAAAAATAGACAAATAAAAAAACGCAAGGGAAGATTCCCTTACGCTTTTTTATCAAGCATTAGTTGCTTTTTACGTCTTTGCCTTTGTATGTTCCGCAAGATTTGCAGACACGATGAGAAATTTTCATTTCACCGCATTCTGGGCAAGCTACCATACCAGGTACTTGTAGTTTGAAATGCGTACGACGCAATCTTTTTTTCATTTTAGAAGTTCTTCTAAAAGGTACAGCCATTATTCCCACCTCCTTAAAGAGTTAAGATTCATTATTTTCTTCTAAAAGCTTTTTCAAGCCTTCCAGACGCGGATCAATTCGGTTTTGATGTGCATCTTCCGAAATGACCGCCCAGTCATTCCCTTCCTGTGGTGCAGCACCTTTTACGTCTGTTTGGTCGCAAAAGATTTGCATCGGCACTTCAAGAAGAATTTCTTCCTTGACTATAGGCGTTAAGTCGATGATATCGTCTTCTACAACAGATACGTCTTCATCTTCTATATCGTCTGTCTTATGAAGTACAAATAGTTCTTTCGTTGAAATCGCAAATGGATAATTTACATCAACAAGCGTTCTTGAACAAGGCAATGTCATTTCACCTGTGATGGTTAAATCAAATGCGACTTGCTTTGATTCGATCACTCCAGTCCCTTTCACCTCTACCGGTGAAATACGACGTATATCTGAATGAAGGCTAGTAAGTTCATTTAAGTCAACCGTCTCATGAAAATCGAAGCTGTTTTTAGCTTTTTGATGTAACTGATAAACTGTCCATTTCAATTGTATCACCTCTAAGAGCAACAAACATGATTATAGCTTTCATCATGCTATTTGTCAATATTTTTTCTTTACAGTCCTTTGTGATGTCAGAGCGTTGTTTGACATCAGTTCACGGAATGCCTACACTGAAAAAAATGGGCTTCATTTTTCCCTTATGCTACTGTAGCATAGACCATTTAACCATAGCAAGAAAGGCGGAACATCTATTGAAAGCAACAGGAGTTGTTGTCGAGTACAATCCATTTCATTATGGACATGCCTATCATGTTCGCCAGGCGAAAACACATACCTCCTCAGATGTAGCCATTGCCGTCATGAGCGGATCCTTTCTCCAGCGCGGAGAGCCCGCTATCGTCTCCAAATGGGCACGAACAAAAATGGCATTGCAAAACGGTGTAGACATCGTGTGTGAGCTTCCATACATATATGCAGTGCAAAAGGCAGAAACCTTCGCAAACGGCGCCGTGTCTATTCTAGATGCTTTAAAATGCCGCTCCCTTTTTTTCGGAAGTGAGGACGGAAACATCAAAGCATTTGAGCGAACAGCTCACGCTTGGCATGAGAAAAAAGAAGAAATCGACCTTTTCACAAAAGCAAAGGTAAAAGAAGGTCTTAGTTATCCGGCTGCCGCTGCCGCTGCGTTTCAAGAGGTCATTGATCCGAAACACTTACTGGATCTGTCTAGGCCTAATAACATTTTAGGCTTCCATTATGTCAAAGCCATCTTAGAGAGATCTCCTCACATAGAGCCCTTTACCTCTCAAAGAATTGCATCCGGTTATCATGATCAAGAGCTTCCTAAACATCAGAAAATCGCAAGCGCTACAAGCATCCGAAAAGCCATAAAAGAGAATGGGTCATTTGAAACTGTCGCCTCTTATCTCCCGGAAGCCTCGCTTAAGCAATTACATGACTATTATTCTTCTTATGATCTTTTACATACGCAAGAAGACTATTTCAGCTTCTTAAAACATGTGTTTCACACAATGGATACAGCTGAACTAGAAGGCATCTATGAAATTGAAGAAGGCATCGAACACCGCATGCAAAAGGCGATCACACATGCGTCCTCCTACGAGGAATATCTATCACTTGTGAAAACAAAACGATATACGTGGACAAGGCTGCAGCGGATGAATACGCACCTTTTAATGAGGGTGAAGAAAACGGTCATGCATGAGCTGCTAAAGGAGAAACAAGCACCATACATTCGTTTACTTGGTATGTCAAAGAAAGGCCAGCAATACTTATCTCTTGTAAAAAAGGAATTGGACGTACCGCTTGTCAGCAAGCTGTCTTCCTTTTCACATCCTGCCCTTGATCTTGACATTCGCGCTTCCCGCGTCTTCAGCCTTCCCATCAGCGAACCAATGCAAACAAAGTTAACAGAAGCAGAATTTAAAACCTCACCGATCCGCTATGATGAAGAGACTGGTCTCTTCCAATCTCGATAAAAAAAGCAGCCTAAGGCTGCTCTTTTTTCACTTAAGATGCTTTCTCTTTTAACTTGTTTAAATAGTTCAGTGCGTCCTGCATTGTGTCCACAGGAACGATTTTCATATTACTTTTAATATCTTTTGCTGTTTTCACTGCATTTTTGTAGTCTGAATTTGGATCACCTTTATCGTTTGGTGCAAAGAAGATATCTTTTCCTGCTTTATCTGCTGCAACAACCTTTTGATCTATTCCGCCAATTGGCCCGACCGTACCATCAGCGTCAATCGTTCCAGTCCCTGCAATCGCATAGCCATGTGTTTCGTCTTCTTTTGTCAGCTGGTTATAAATTTCAAGTGACATCATTAAACCTGCCGACGGGCCGCCGATATTTTCAATATCGACCTTAATGGAAGGCGAGACTTTCACATTTCGGTCTGTAAATAATGATACGCCAATTCCAACTCGGTTCGGCTCTTCTTTAAAAGGTTTTAACTTCACTTTCTGCGTGATATCCTTGCCGTTTCGTTCAAGGACAAAACGGACAGATGTACCAGCTTTTTGACGGCTGATATACGACACCATTTTATCAGCAGAATCATACGTCTTGCCATCAACGCTTTTAATCCGGTCGCCCACTTCAATTTTGCCATAAGCAGGCATGCCTTTCATGACGTAGCTCGCATATACCCCATTAAACGTATAATCTACTTTTTTGCCTGCTTTTGTATACGCTGCAATCATGGCATTTTCTTGAGAGCTTTTCATCAGCTGAAGCTGTCTTTTCATATAATCTTCATCCGACTCTCCGTCCGCTTTAATATTTTCTTCTGGGACGATCTCGTCATATTTATTCATTTTCGCAAGTAAATACGTATACGGATTGGCTGGACCTACTTTTATCGTCATAAGAGAGAAGCTGCCCTTCTCGCCGTATCCACCGTCCACTTGAATGTGAGGGGCAATCTCTGTTGCATCACCCGGCTTTGTCACGTAATACGGCAGTTTAACAAAAGTTAAGCCAAATAAGACAAGAACAACGACAAAAAAGCTGAGCCAGCGAATATTCAATTTTTTCATTCGATTAACACTCCCATTTATCAATGACATCTTTCAGTTTACCTGCTAGTTGATCTGCGGCGAGCTCACCAGCTTCAATCATCTCCTGAACCTGGGTGAACGAACTAGAGCTAAATGTTTCAAGCCTCGGCCGGATCATGAGATCTGCATGAATGGTTTGATGACGGACCAATTCATTTTGAAGGATGTCCAAACTTTGCATAATCACATCCGATAATCTCGTCGCCTTTTCTGTTTTTTTCACCCTTGATACATCAGAGGCGATAATAAGGTCTGCGCCCATTTCTTTTAAAACAGACACAGGAATGCGGTCAACAACCGCTCCATCCACTAGCTGTCTGCCGCCCATATCGTGAGGAACAAACACGCCTGGAATGCTGATGCTTGCTCTGACTGCTTGTGAGACAGACCCTTCTTTAAACACAACCTTCTCCCCTGTTTCGAGGTCACAGGCAACCACCGCAAGGGGCATTCTTAATTCTTCGAATGTTTTCCCATATGTAAACGTGTGAATCAGCTGCAAAATTCGATTTCCTTTTAAAAGACCGATTTTTGGCAGTGTATAGTCAGCATAATACTTTCTTCTGAAGACAAGTGCAAGTTTTTTCATTTTTTCTACGTCTTGTCCTGCCGCATAAAAGCTCCCAACAAGTGCGCCAATACTGCTTCCAGCAATCATATCTACCTGTATTCCTTGCTTCTCAAGACTAGACAATACCCCGATATGCGCCATTCCCCTCGCACCCCCGGAGCCTAGTGCAAGCCCGATGATCGGTCGCTTCATGAAAATCCACCCTCCTCTTTCTATGCATATATACGAATCTATAGGTCTAAACATGCCCCTACTGCTCGTATAGTAATAGAAGACAGGCTCGGCTAGTTTCTTTTTCTAATATCACGAGCTCGCCAATAGATCATAACGGCAAGGGGCGAAATCTCCATGAAAAAATGGAACACTCTGTTCATCGCTGCTTTTTTTATTTTTTTAACAGCCACTGTGATTACACATCCACAAGCCTCTTTGCAAGCGTCAAAAAATGGACTTGCAATGTGGTGGGAGGTTGTATTTCCATCATTGCTTCCTTTTTTTATTTTGTCCGAGCTATTAATTAGTTTCGGGATTGTCAGATTTGTCGGGGTATTATTAGAGCCATTTATGCGCCCCATCTTCCGGGTGCCGGGTGTAGGCGGATTTGTACTGGCTATGGGAATGGCTTCAGGGTTTCCTTCTGGTGCGAAATTAACGACAAGACTGAGGCAGGAAAGGCAGCTGACGCGGATCGAAGCAGAGCGTCTCGTTTCCTTTACAAATTCATCAAATCCATTGTTTATTTTCGGTGCGGTGGCTGTTGGTTTTTTTCATCACCCAGCTTTAGGCATTGTACTCGCCAGCGCTCATTATTTAGGGAATCTCGCTGTTGGTGTGACGATGCGCGCGTATAAAGCGCGGCATGATGCACACCTAAGAAGCCGCAAGAAGTTTTTATTCCCGCCGTTTAAAGAGGCATTCAATGCTCTTCATACAGCAAGACTCGCAGAGAAAAGACCGCTCGGCCAAATTTTAAGTGATGCAGTCATGTCATCAGTCCAAACACTCTTTATGATTGGCGGCTTTATTATCTTATTTTCTGTGTTTAGCAAAATGCTGTCAGTTGTCCATGTGACAGACCTTTTATCCATCGGGCTCGGATATATGCTGCAAACGATGCATCTTCCGCCAGAATTAGACCTTGCCATGATTGCCGGTTTATTTGAAATCACATTAGGAAGCCAGATGGCGGGGTCACAGGAAGTCACCCTTCTCGCTAAAACCATTGTCGTCAGCTTTATTTTAGGATTCAGCGGGTTTTCTGTTCAAGCCCAAGTCGCCGGCATTTTGGCGGCAACCGATATCCGCTTTAAACCGTTTTTCTTCGCCCGTTTGCTTCACGGAATTTATGCAGCTGTTTTTGCCTTTTTATTATTCAAGCCTCTTTATGTCTCTCGATCAGACATGGCTCTCCCAGCGGGGGCCTTTGATGCAGGCCAGCAGGTCGTCATGTTCAGCAGCGTGGTTTGGAATCAGCTTGTGACAGCTGGTCCTTTGATCACACTTTGCAGCTTGATTGTGTATATCGCACTGTACTATCGGAAATTAAAAAATGGATGAGTGCTGGGTGCACTCATCCATTAAATTTTTCCTTCAGCGCTGCTTCTACCTCTTTTGGTACAAGATCTTTGACTGCCCCATGATATTTCGCTACTTCTTTGACAATACTGGAGCTTAAGAAGGAATATTGATTGTTGGTCATCATAAAAAACGTTTCAATTTCATCGTCTAACACTTTGTTCATTGAGGTGCCTTGCATCTCATACTCAAAGTCCGTCACAGCCCTTAATCCTCGTAAAATGACTTTGGCTTCTTTTTGCTTTGCATAATCAACAAGCAGGCCGTGAAACGATTCAACTTTGATATTTGGCAGCTCCTTCGTCGCTTGGCGAATAAGCTCACACCGTTCTTCAACAGTAAATAACGGTTTTTTAGATGAGTTATTTAATACACATACATACACTTCATCAAAAATCTTTGCACCTCTTTTGATGATATCCAAATGCCCCAATGTAACTGGATCGAAGCTGCCCGGACAAACGGCTATGTTCCCCATGCTAATTTCCCCGCTTTCTATAAATCGTAATACCAGTCAATCCGTACAGTTCCTGTCTTGTGATGTGAAGCTGTCCTGCTTCTTCTGGCAGCTTCACGTCTTTATCATGCTCACACACGATCACGCCGTCATCTGTTAACAAGGCGTGCTCGTCAATCATTTCAAGAAGTGCTTTTAGCTGTTGATCTTTATAGGGCGGATCAAGGAAAATGGCTTGAAAGGATTCCTTTCGTTTCACAACGGCTGCAAGTGCACGCTTTGCTTCATTTCGAAACACTTCACTTTGATCCATTAGCGACAATTGATTCAGGTTTCCTTTAATCGTCTGAATCGCCTTTATATCTCGATCAACAAATATGCAATGATCGAATCCTCTAGAAAGCGCTTCAATCCCTAAACCACCGCTTCCTGCAAATAAATCAAGAGCCCATCCGCCATCAAAATACGGGCCGATCATATTAAATATTGATTCTTTTACTTTATCTGTCGTCGGTCTTGTTGATTGACCTGGTACCGCTTTAAGTGTGCGGCCTTTTCTCGTTCCAGAGATGACTCTCATTTTTCCACCACTTTTTCTGCTTGCTTCTATTCGTCATTGTTTATGACAAAAAATTCAACATTATCTTACCACATCACTCCTCAAGGAACAATGCGCGGATATTCATTCATTTTCTATGTATAGATCAAGAAATCCGGGGTCATACTACTTATAACAGCATCTGATGTGGTGCTGTTGCCAACCGCGGAGAAGACTTACGTTTCCCCATAAGTTCTTCCTCCGGTTTCTCCTCTCCCTTTGCCTTCTCCTTAATGAATCATTAAGAATAGAAGGACCCCGCGGGTGATGCCGCGGGGATTTTTTTGTGTCTTTAAAAGCCCACCTTATAATCATACTCTTTTGCTTTGTCCAATTTGGATTCGTACTCTAATTTAATAAAAGGTTTATATGAAGGCTCAACACGTTTCACAAATGGTAACGAGCTGAGTTTAGCCATATGGCGCTCAAGATCATCCATATCACAATAGATCACGGCATATTTCATTTTCCTTGAAATATAGTGAACATTCCCGAATTTTCTTAGCGCTTTTGACTGCTTTAACGAATGCAGCCAGACAACCATCCCTTGACGTTTGGTTTCCATCTTTTCACCTGCCGCTTTTCAATTCTTTTCATTCATTATGTAAAAGACGAGACATTCAAGTCTCGTCAAGATACTTTACAGCCGCAGCTGCCACCTGATCCACAGCCGCCGCTGCATGATGATAGACCATCAAAATATGGGTTCCCTGTTGGAACTTTAATATATGCTGATACAGCTTGACCGATTTCAATACTAATCTCATCTAAGATGGATTGAATCGCTGTTTCTGCTTTTTTGAAATCAACCACTGTATCGTGAAGATCTAGCTTTCTTTTGACCTCACGCATTTCCTTTGAGATCGTTCTATAGTCCGGATGATACTTGCCGAACCGCTGCACATCCTCATACTGCTCTTTTACTTTTGTAAAATGGGCAATAATTTGTTGGGCTTCTTCGTCTTGCTGGAGACGCTTAAAGCAGTTGCGGTAATGTTCAGCCTCCTCCGACTGAAGAATCATGGCAGCCAATTGATTTGCTTCCTCTTGGAGCTCCACAGATTCGATTGTCGCATACATAAATGTTGCACCTCCAATTCATAGTTTACCACGAAACCTATGGATCAGAAAATGCTTTTACGTGACAAATACATCCCATGTTTCTCTTTTCTGTTTATATTCTGGATGACGGGAATTCAGCACAACGGTCATTTTATGCTTTCCTTTTGAAAGATGCTTGACCACAAATGCCGCGGTATACTCATTCCCTGCACGTTTCCCGTCTACATACACTGTAAAATATCCCACCTTCTCGTTCTTTTTCAGACGCTCTGGCTGAAGATGAAAATCTTGAAGTGTACTTTCTATATAGACAGATGCCCCTTGCACTTTGTATTTCAAAAAGCCTTGCTGCTTCATTTCGCTTTGGGCTTGCTGCATGACTGGTACTGCTGGGTCTTGCTTAATCACTTGCTCTTCTCCATGTTGACTTTGACACCCGGTGACAAGAAAAAGCAATGCGCCTATTGACAGCATCCATTTCATCATCTGATTCTCCTTTCATCTACTTTTATAGGATGCTCAGGAAATAGACATCTTAATCAACTCAAAAAAAGCCTCAGCCGGCTCCATTTTGATTGCGCATTGCTTGGAACATTTGAATCATCATTTCAGCCATTTGGACGCTATTGCTCAACTGACTCACACGATGAGGAATGGTTTTTTCGTAAAAGTTCATTTTATCTAATTCAAAGGACGTTAGATTTTCAGGATGCCGCGTCAGCTGTCTGTACCAGATAGGACGCTGCCTTATGAATTTGATTCGCTCCTCTTCGGCCATGACAAATTCCTGTACTTCTTTTCGCACCAGAAGCATCCCCTTTCACTTAATCTTTCCTGAAGGAGAATGGGTGCTGACTGCCTCCAGATGAACCTTTCTTTGAACCATTGGATGAAAATTGGCCGAGTAAGCTTTGTAAAGAGGAAATAGACTGGCTCATTTTGTTAATCTGTTCATTCATTTGATCAGCGTCCATTTTTTTCACAGCAGAAACCATTTTAGACATAAAATCTGCTTTTCCTGTTTCACTTGGCTTAGAGGCTTTTTCTTCTTTCGCATCTTCAGATTTCAATTGCCGGTAAGGTGACCACATCTCATCTTCCTCACCAAACATGACCCAATTCTCGTATACACTTTGCCAGCTTTTTTCTTGCGATTGCACTTCTTGAATTAACTTCGGATGGCGTCTGACGAATTGTTTAAATTCATCAATGGATGTTTGTTTTTGCTTGTTTGTCATATCCTCACCCCCCATACAAATGCCTACTATACTATATACATCAGCATCTGTTTTGGTGAGCCTCTTTTTAACCATCAAAAAAGCAGCTGCGACCATGCAGCTGCTTTCGTTTAAGATGTTTTCTTGATGAAATTTTGGGTGTAATATTTTTCTTTTACCCCTACGCCAAGATGCGTGTAATCTTTATTTAATAACGCCTTCCTGTGACCTTCACTATTGAGCCAGCCCTCTACCGCTGCGGGTCCATCGACATAGTTATAAGCAATGTTTTCACCTGCGAGCTGAAAGCCCACCTCGCCTCTTTCTAACCGGTCTTTCAGCGTACCGTATTTTTTAGATTCATGGGAGAAATAATGATTCTCTTTCATGTCCTCACTATGCATGAAGGCCACTTCAGAGGTTTCATCATCCCACTTTAAGATCGGCAGGTTGTACTTATGGCGGATAATATTGGTCATATCAAAAATTTGTTTTTGACTGGAAGCTTCGATATCTTTCCACTTTTCACCTGATATCGCCTCAGGTTCTATCAATTGACCTCGATAGACCACCTCATACGGCTTTTGTTTCACAAATGTATCTGCGTTGAAGGCCCTGATACTTGAAAGGGTGCTTTCAAACTTATCCATGTAAAGCTGAACATACACATCATCTCCCACTTTCACAGTGGGTCTTGTATTCATATCATCTTCTGAGAATTCAAAGCGGTATGAATTTTGTTCATCCTCTACATGAATGTAAGGTGCAATTTGTGTTTTCTTAAATACTTCACTTGTGGCTTGACCGATTTTAAACGGTTCTACATTCAGTCCGTCTCCTGTTGCAAACAAGGTCACCACTTTACTATCCTTTACCCCTACTTGAATATAGTGCTTCTTCGATTGGTTGTAAATCCACCAGTCATAATCATATGCGGAAGGATCAATGCGATCTGGTTCTCCCAGCTGTTTAAGCACTTCGTTTGAAGATTTCCCCATAAAGGACATGAGTCCCTTTTTTGGGATGTTGATCGGCTTATCGCTAGATGTTTCTTCATTAGACACCTTCGGTTCATTGCTGTTTTCTTTTTCTGGTGAAGATCCATATTGAATAAACAGAACGTACGTTCCAGATATAATCAGGAGGATGAGGAGTGTTTTGAGCACAGTTTTCAAATAAACACCTCCGTTAAATTGGCAAGGTACAAAAAGTACCTTCTACTGTCATTTAAACAAAACTTGCTCCATTTATCAACGACAATACAGCCTATTTAACACGAATTTAAAATATGCCCCTCTTAATGAAGAAATCCTTGTCCATGATCTTGATCCTGTTGAGAGATTTCTGTCAGTGCCTCTCCCGCGCGATCATTTGATAAATCTTCGACTGATAAATCTCCTAGAGCGACAATCCCTGTTAATGCGCCGTTTTTAACAACAGGAATGCGGCGGAGCTGATGCTCTGACATGAGCCGGACAATTTCTTCAAGTGTTGCATCTTCTTCAGCTGTTAGTACTTCCTTTGTCATCAGCGAGCCCACTTCCTGTGAGTTTGGCTTCTTTTCTGCAATGCCTCTAAGCACAAGGTCACGGTCTGTCACTATCCCAACGAGCTGATCTCCGTCAACCACTGGAATGGCACCGATATCAGCATCTCTCATTTTGACTGCTGCTTCATACGTATTGTCATCTTGCTGACATGTCACTACTTTTTTTGTCATAATATCTTTGATTTTTTTCGTTTTCACGTTGATTCCTCCATCCGTTATTTTCTTTATTACTGTAACCAGCTTATAAAAGAACATACCTTTCACAGTTGAAAGTTTAACGCTTTCATACTATGATTGTCAGTAAAGGGAAATTTTATAAGGAGGGGTTTTGGGTGAAGTTTGAAGGTACGGGGATTGAAGAGGTATCAGCTGACTTAAATAAATTAGATTTCATTATGGAAAGCGAAGGATTTGTACGAGCCGATCAATGGGATTATGAGCGTGTGACGTACGACAGAAAGTACAGCATGGTAGAGGGAACCTTTTATTTACGGATTTCCGGCTACGCTACTGAAGGAGATGTCGGTGCCAAAAAGGCACACATTCAGCTTCTAACACCATTACTTGGAAAACACTATTATCCACATGGCGTTGAATACGGCGAAGGCGAAGAATTCCCTAAGTCTCTCATCCAATCGAGCAAAAAAACACTTGCACAGCTGAAGGAAAAACTAGAAGCCATGACGGCTGAAGCATAAAACAAAGGGCTAAAATATTCTTTATTTTAGCCCTAGATGAAAGCACAGCCAGATGGCTGTGCTTTTTTTATTCATATTTCGGAATAAGCGCATCTGGTACGGCATCTTTCGCTCTTTCTTTTCTTGCCCAGTCAAAGAAGACAACAGCAAGAATAGAGCCGTACACAATCTCCTGAATAATTTTCATTAAAATGGCACCTAGCTGCTGATCCTCTAGCAGCGGCAAGGTGTGGAACATATCAGGGCCAGTGAGAGCAAGGCCAGCAAGCATATCACTTGGCACACATAAATGCAGTGCTTGTATCCAGGCGCCTGCATCTGAATAGGTTGCATAAATCGGTGCCTCACTAAACATGATGAGTGCGCAGGCCGGAGTCATCAATATCCCGTCTGCCATGATATATCCAAGCTTCAAAATGCCTGTGATCTGCGGCTGACTTTGGACTTTATGGACAAGCGGCCACCACATGAAAAAGGCAGCGATAAAAATAACCACCGTCATCAATGCGTGGTAAAACGGATCTGTTTTCACAAAATCAAACACAAGCGGAATGTGATACAGCGAAAACAATCCGTTAAATCCAAGCAGTGCAATTAAAGGTTTGGAAAACAAACGGAAAACAGCTTGAATACCTGGTGTTTGAATGATCCGCTCCCATATGGCTGGAGGCAATCCTGTAATAAGGAGAGGCGGGATGACTAGGTATAGCACCGCCATTTGCGTCATATGTGCACTAAACATAATATGCCCCATTAAATCAATTGGGCTCCCTTTCACAGCATATAACAGAACAAGCCCCGTCAGAAATAACGTTTTCTCTTTCACCGTCGCACGGTGCTTTCCCTTTGTCACAAGAAGCAGATAAAGAGCAGCTGCTATCACAATACAAGTCAAATAATAAGGGCTCCATAATGCCCGAAATCCGAATATTTCTAAGTTCTCCATTGCTGCGCCTCCTTCAAGGGCAAAGCGGGTTTACCACCATATAATGGTCAAAAAGGCTAATACGGTAATAAACGCAACAAACACACCTGAGTATAGAAACAAGGCGGGTGTTTCATGCCCTTTTTGGTTCATGTGCATAAAATAATAAAGCTGAAAAGCTACCTGAATGCCTGCAAGCAGTAAAATAAATGGTACTGCGAACCAATTTCCAACGTCTTCTGAGGCGATCGTTAAAAACGCAACAAATGTTAATCCAATCATCAAGCCGAAGGAAATGAGCTGATGCTTCATTTCCTCGGCATTTTTCTTTTTACGATATACAAGATCGACTTTGGACTGATTTGTGTTTTTATTTCCCATTCTTATCCCACCATTCCCATTAAATATACAACGGTAAAGATGAAGACCCACACAACATCAATGAAGTGCCAATAGAGACTTGCCACATAATATTTCGGCGCATTGTATAAATCAAGTCCGCGTCTCATATTTCGAATCATAAGAGCGGTAATCCAGCAAAGTCCGAAGGCAACGTGAGCTCCGTGAGTTCCTACAAGTGTATAGAAGGAAGAACCAAGAGCTGAGCTGGTAATCGTAAACTCATACGCATGCACATAGTGATAAAACTCATAAATCTCAACCCCTAAAAATCCAGCACCTAAAAGGACCGTGATACCAAGCCAAAGCTGCATCTTTTTAAAGGCAAAGTTTTTCATATGATACATGGCATACACACTCGTTAAACTGCTCGTTAATAGAAGCATTGTGGCAATAAAGACAAGTGTGAGGTCAAACATATCAGTTGTTTTTGCTCCGCCTGCATTTGAGTTTTTCAGCGCCAAATAAGTGGCGAAAAGCGATGCAAACAGAACGGTTTCTCCTCCAAGAAACAGCCAGAACCCGACAAACTTATTCTTCCCTTCTAACGTGGCCTTCTCAGGAGAAGCCGGAAAGGTTTCCGCCGTCATTTTTTGTGGTTCCATTATGCTTTCACCCCTTTATCATCGTCGTCAGTCAAATCTTCTTTGTGAATATGGTATCCATGATCATCTTTCAGAGACCTAACCAGCATGGTCGCAAACGTAATGCCAAGACCAATGAAGATCACCGGAAGCCCCCAGCTGTGCTCTTGACGATACATGAAACCAAACGCTGACACAAATAGACCGAATGAGATAATGACAGGCAAGATGGAGTTATTCGGCATGTGAATATCATCGAGCGGTTCAGATGCTGTCATTCCTTTTTTACCATCCATTTTTTCAATCCATAATGGATCTAGTCCTCTGACAAGCGGAAGCTGTTTAAAGTTGTATTCTGGCGGAGGCGAAGACACTGCCCATTCAAGTGTTCTTCCATCTCCCCAAGGATCGCTCGATACACCCTCCCCTTTGGCTGTTGTCCAGATGATATTAATCAGCATGATCACAACAGCTACAAACATAAACAGTGCCCCAATCGTACTGATCAAGTTCCCAAGCTCGAGACCCTGACCTGGCAGGAATGTAAAGACCCGGCGCGGCATGCCCCATAGACCGAGAAAATGCTGGATAAAGAAAGTTAAATGGAAACCGATGAAAAACAGCACAAAGCCAATTTTTCCAAGCTTCTCATTCAGTATTTTTCCAAACATCTTCGGCCACCAGTAATGCACACCTGCTAGAATACCGAATACAACCCCGCCGATAATGACGTAATGGAAATGCGCCACAACAAAATACGTATCATGGAACTGATAATCCGCTGCAGCTGCCGCAAGCATGACCCCAGTTACCCCGCCAAGTAAGAACGACGGAATAAAGGCAACAGAATAAAGCATCGGCGTTGTAAACTTCACATTACCGCCCCATATCGTGAGCAGCCAGTTGAATACTTTAATTCCTGTTGGCACCGCAATTGCCATGGTCGCTACAGCAAAGATCGCATTGGCGATAGGTCCAAGCCCCGTAGTGAACATGTGATGCGCCCATACCATGAATCCAAGGAAACCAATCAATACAGTAGCGAACACCATGGACGAGTAACCAAACAATCTTTTTCTTGCAAACACCGGAATGATCTCAGAGAAGATTCCGAATGCCGGCAGGATCAAGATATATACTTCCGGGTGTCCGAAAATCCAGAACAAATGCTCCCAGATGATTGTATTTCCTCCAAGCTCTGGATTGAAAAAGCTCGTGTCAAACATTCTATCAAGCATCAGCATCGCAAGCCCTGCTGTCAGCGGCGGGAATGCGAATAAAATAAGTGCAGAGGCGACAAATGTCGTCCAAGTAAAGAGCGGCATTCTCATATACGTCATGCCAGGCGCTCTCATATTAATAATCGTTGCAAGAAAGTTAATCCCGGCAATCAGCGTACCAATACCCGCAATCTGCAAACCTAAAATATAGAAATCCATTCCATGCCCTTCTGAATTCAGCGTGAGCGAAGCGTATGCAGTCCAGCCAGCATCAGGTGCTCCGCCCATAAACCATCCAAGGTTTAAGAAAATTCCTCCGAAAAAGAATAACCAAAAACCAAGTGAATTCACAAACGGAAATGCTACGTCACGTGCACCAATTTGAATTGGTACAACCGCATTCATTAATGCAAATAAAAGCGGCATAGCTGCAAGGAAAATCATTGTCGTTCCATGCATCGTCATGATTTCATTGTAAACCCCTGCACTGACAAAATCACTTTCAGGGATGGCTAGCTGAATACGGATAAACATCGCTTCTATCCCGCCAACCAAAAAGAAAAATCCCCCTGCCACTAAATATAATATGGCAATTTTTTTGTGGTCAACCGTTGTCAAGTAATCCCATAAGACAGCGCCAAACCCCCGCTTTTTAGCTATTGTACTCACCATGAAATCCCCCTCTTATCTCCCATTTGCCCCTTTTCATATAGATGTCTTTCTTCACGATCCTTTAAGCAGACTATGTCTGACAGATGACGGCTTCTCGGTTGTAGAGACATATTCGGGAGCTCTTAACAAAAACTTCACATTGATCACATACCCTCTTGAATATTTGCTCTAGGCGTTACTCGATTCTAAGACCTTTTAAATACTCGTAAAGTGCATCTGCTTCTGAGTCATTTAATTTAGGGTACGTTCCTGTCATTTTATTACCTGGTTTAAAGCTTTCCGGATCTTTCAGCCATGCTTTCACATTTTCTTTGTTCATGTCTTTGATTCCAGCTACTTTCGTTCGCTCTCCGAAGGTCGCAAGGTTTGGTGCTGTCCTTGCTGCTTCCGGCCGCTTGTCACCAGGCTCTACTGCGTGACAGCTTAAGCAGTTTTTCTCTTTAAATAGCTTTTCACCCTCTAAAGCGAGATCCTTTGTGGATTCAGGCTTCTTGTAATCAGCCATTTTTTTCGTCCATCCTAAGAACTCATCTTGAGAAAGCGTTTTAACTTTAAAGTCCATTAAAGCATGTGACGGCCCGCAAAGCTCCGCACATTTCCCGTAGAAATATTCCCCTGCATCTTTCGTTCGTTTCGAGTCAAAGGTTAAATAAAATTTGTTCTCATTATCTGTGTTTGTATCAATTTTACCGCCAGCCGATGGAATCCAGAATGAGTGTTTGACATCGGATGCTTTCAGCTTAAAATACACCTTTTGATCTGTTGGTACGATCAATTCCTGACTTGTGACAATCCCATAATCAGGGTATTCAAATTCCCACCAATATAGGCTGGCTCTTACATTAACAACAAGTGTCTTTTCAGGATCTCGTTTTTTCTTATCCATAGCGCTTGTGTCCCCTAGTTCAAGCGTGTATGCAACAACAGGTACAACGAGAATAATGAGTAGAAGAATCGGAATCGCTGTCCATGTGATTTCCAAGTTGCGGTTCCCTTCCACCTGCTTTGGAATCGTATCTTCTCCCACTTTAGAACGTTTGAATTTAATGATGACGTAAAAGAAAATGATCGATACAACAATGACGACAAGAACCATAATAAGTGTACTCAGTACCGTTAGGAAAAACTGTTTATCTGCTACTTCCCCAACTGGCTTGAGTGTTGATAAGTATGGTTCACCACAGCCCGCCAAAACGAGCGTCAGTAAGAGAAACAGTGAATAAACACGCCATTTTCTTATCATAATTTGTCCCAACCCCTTTTGCTTGATCTCCTTTGCCTTTCGCTTTTTACCTCTTATTTATAAAATCACTTCTCACCCATCTATAACCCCCGCCTCTTATAAAAGCACTTACATTTCCTCTTTTCATAAAAAAATGATGTTTTTACTCAAAATACCATCTATGTATAAACAGAAAGCCGCCTAAATAGAACTGAATATCAGGCGGCTTTCATAGTTGTTAGAAAATGTTGTGTTATAAGATATAGCCATTGTTTTGTTGTGATCAAAGTGTATTTCACTCTAGAATAGTGTAATAATAATCATCGCTACGAAAAAGATGGTTAAGTAGTTTAATGAATAAACGAACATGAGCGTCGACCACTTCATGATGTCTTTCATTTTAAAGCCCATAAGGCCAATAACAAGCCATCCAATATTAAGCAATGTACCAAGTGCGACAATCGGCCATCCTAATCCACCTAAGAAAAATGGAAGCGGTAGAAGACATGCTGTCCAAATGATGATCTGACGTTTTGTGACTTCAAAGCCGTAAACAACTGGCAGCATTGGAATGCCCGCCTTACGGTAATCTTCCGTTTTCTTAATCGCAAGTGACAGGAAGTGCGGGATTTGCCAAATGAACATAATCATAAACAAAACCCAAGCCGTTGTGTCGATTGTACCTGTGACAGCTGTCCAGCCGATTAATGGCGGAACCGCGCCAGATACACTTCCGATAACTGTATTGATGGTGTAATGGCGTTTAGACCACATGGTGTAAAGAACCGCATAAGTAAAGACTCCAATAAATCCAATCACTGCTGATGTAATGGTTGTCATCAGAAGCATAATGAGTCCTAATACAACAAGCAGAATGCCAAATGCATACGCTTGCCCCGGCTGAATTTTACCTGTAACCGTCGGTCTTGTTTTTGTTCTTTCCATTAATATATCAATATCACGGTCAAACGCATTATTAATTGCGCATGAACCGGCAATAATAAGAGAAGAACCAATCATTGTTAACAGCACAATATCAAGATTTCCAAGAAAACTCATACCTGTAAAATAAAAAGCAAGCCACATTCCAGTAAATGTCGTAATGAAATTGGAATTGACGATGCCCATTTTAATCAGAGCAAGAAAATCTTTCCACGCTGTTGTTTCTTCTATTTGTCCATGAATAGCTGCTTCCGCGGCTGTTTTGGAATTTGCCAATGTGTATAACCTCCCTTGCCCAAACCTTCAAACGAACGAATGACACGTAAAATCATTACAACTCTATCATACAAGATAAACAGCTGTAAAAAAACATCCTATTAAATAATAAACGACAAACTTGAAGTTATTTGTGAACTTTTCGTGAATTTATTAGGATATATGTGTGTTTCAGAAGGCGGTGCAAAATGAAATATTCTCTCCTCTATTTCTATCAGACTGTCAAAGAAAGATCAAGCACTCTAAATCTGTAAACTTTGTGAACTGACATATCATTTTTTTGTGAACTTTGGTCATTATGAATTGCAACAGAACACGCATTTGGCTTAAACTTGAGAGCATGTGAGGTTTTCATTTACATCAGAAGTTTTTTAGAGAAGGTGAAATAATTTGATGAAATTTGCTTTAAGGCTATTGAGCGTGATCACAACGTTTGTGATGCTGATCGTGCTGATTGGCGGTGCGCTTGTGACGAAAACCGGTTCGGGTCTTGGCTGCGGTAGACAGTGGCCCCTTTGCCACGGTCGTTTCTTTCCTGAAATGAACCCCGCTTCCATCATCGAATGGAGTCACCGCATGTCAACAGGGGTTTCCACCATTCTTGTTCTGGCACTGGCGGTCTTATGCTGGAAAAAAATTAGTCCAGTATTCCGTGAAACCAAATTTTTGGTCATCATGTCCATTATATTTTTAATGCTTCAAGCGCTGTTAGGAGCTCTTGCCGTCGTATTTGGTTCTAACGCACTTGTGATGGCACTGCACTTCGGTATTTCACTCATTTCATTTGCTTCAGTATTACTGCTTGCACTTCTTGTCTTTGAAGCAACCAGATCTGAAACAAAGCTTGTGAAGCCGCTTCATATCGGCAAAAAAATGCAGTTCCATATTTATGGGTTGATCACGTATACGTATATCGTGGTATATACGGGCGCTTATGTGAGACATACAAAGTCAAGCCTTGCTTGTTCTGTCTTCCCGTTTTGTTCAAAAGACGGTGCGCTTCCAGCGTATTTTAATCAGTGGGTTCAAATGTCTCACCGAGCAGCAGCACTTCTTTTATTCGTCTGGATATTTGTCGCTATGTTCCATGCCATAAAACATTATAAAGAACAGAAGCAGCTGTATTATGGATGGATTATCTCAGCCATTCTGATTACACTTCAAGCCATTTCAGGTGTGATGTCTGTTTATTCTCAGCTTGCACTTGGTTACGCGCTGGCTCATTCATTCTTTATTTCTTGTTTGTTTGGGGTGCTATGCTACTTCTGCTTACTTATTGCCCGGTTTAAATATGAAAGCAAAGAGCCATTTAGATAAAAATTGTATCCCCCTTTCATGTAGAGAGGGGGATTCTTTATTGTCGTTTTGCTTCTTCGAATAGCGAGATGGCTTTTTTGCGTCTTTCCTTGTGATCAACTGTCGGCAGCGGGTATGTATCACCCAGCACACAGCTCGATTTCCGTTGTTCATCTATCGGCATTTTACTTGGTTCATGAATCCATTTTTCCTCAACATGCTCTAGCTCTCGTACATATCTTCTAATATATTCCCCGCTTGGATCAAACCGCTTTGACTGGGTCGTTGGGTTAAAAATACGGAAGTACGGCACGGCATCTGTCCCAACAGAAGCTGCCCACTGAAATCCTCCGATATTCGAAGCCTCATCATAATCCACAAGCTTTTTTGCAAAATACGCTTCTCCCTTTCTCCAATCAATCAAATAATCCTTTGTTAAAAATGAGGCGGTGACCATCCTTAAACGGTTATGCATCCAGCCTTCCTCATTTAACTGTCTCATCCCTGCATCAACGAGAGGAAAGCCTGTTTCACCTTTACACCATGCTTCAAACAGCGTCTCATCTTCATTCCATTTCATCCCTTGAAACGCTGAATTGATTTCTTTTTCTTTCATCTCTGGATAATGAGCATAAATCATATGGTAAAAATCTCGCCACGCCAGCTCTTTGATAAAGGTTTCTCGACCCTCGTCTTCAAACAGCCCCTCCTCATGAATCGCATGAAAGATCGTTCGAATTGAGATGGTCCCTGTTTTTAAGAAACGTGACAGCTTACTCGTTCCAAAAACAGATGGCATATCTCGTTTTTCATGGTAACGTGTTAGTCTTTTTTGGATAAAGTCTTGCAGCGTGTTCATCGCTTTGTGTGAGCCGATTTGATCAAATTTTCTTGAGCATCTCATGATTATGCTGCGTAGTTTGTCATTCCCTTTGTGTGAAAGTGACTCATCACAAATCGTATGAGCGCTGCTGAGAAATGATTTGTCAACTTTTATCACAGGCTGCTTCTCTTGCTTTCGCCATGATTGATAGTATGGAGTAAACACTTGATAATAAGTGCCATCCCTTTTTAAAATATCTTGCGCCCCGTGAAGGTGTGTATCTTGCCATTTTGATACATGAATGCCCTTCTTTTCTAAAAAAGCGGTTACTTGATGGTCACGCTTTTGACCGATTCCCACTTGATCTTCATTAAAAAAGACAGCTTTGATGTCATACACATCGATAACTTGCTGAAAGGCACGCAAGACATCCCCATAGAGAAGATGAACATACATTTGAGATTCTCTTGCTTTCTTGATAAAATGCGCCAAGCTTTGAAAAAAATGTTCGTTGTTTAAATCGAGGTCCATTTCAGTAAAAAATGGATCTAGATGATAAAGAGCAAATAATTTGTACTCGTGTTTTTTTGCATATGTGATCGCTTTTGACAAGGCGATATGATCATCTAATCGCATATCCCGGCGAAACCAAATCACAACAATGTTGTCCAACCTTCTTCACCTCACTCTATAGTGTAATCACTCTCACTGGCTGCTGCACATTTTAATGCGCTCAAAAAAAAAGACACATCACGGTGGATGTGTCTTCTTTTCAGCGTGATAGAAAACCTTTGCAGTCTAGGAAGTACAGCTACTTTTGCAGAGCGAATTTGACATTCGTGAGCACCAGCGCACAGGACTGACAAAGAATGCGAGGGTTTGTCTACACGCTGAGACACATCACGGTGGATGTGTCTCACTTCTTATTCAGGCTTTAATACGATTAACAGATCACCGGTTTGAATCGGCTCTCCATTTGTCACATGTATTTCATCTACGACCGCAGAAAATGGTGCTTGTACAGTCGTTTCCATTTTCATGGCTTCATTGATCATCAAATGCTCACCTTGTGAAATTTTCTGCCCTTTTTCCACGAGTACTTTAATGACAGTGCCTGGCATCGATGCGGCGATGTGATTTGGATTTGAACGGTCCGCCTTCATTTTTTCTTGAACGGAGGATTTGATGCTTTCATCCTTAATCACCACTTCACGCGGCTGGCCATTTAACTCAAAGTAAAGAACTCTTGTGGCATCTGGATTCGGTTCACCAATTGATACGAGTTTGACAATCAGGGTTTTTCCTTTTTCGATTTCTACCTCAATCTCTTCTCCAAGCCTCATCCCGTAGAAGAACGTTGGTGTATCAAGAACAGAGATGTCACCATAGCTTTCTGCTGTTTGGACAAATTCAGAAAAGACTTTCGGATATAAGGCATACGCAATTGCGTCTTGCTCTGTTAACGTCAGGTCATGAGATTCTTTGAACTGCTTCTTAATGTCTTCAAAGTCCACTGGCTTCAGCTTCTCACCAGGTCTGACAGTAAGAGGCTCTTCCCCTTTTAAAATCAGCTTTTGCAGCTTTTCTGGGAATCCGCCATGCGGCTGGCCTAAATAGCCTTTAAATAATTCCACAACAGAATCCGGGAAGTCTAGTGTTGCGCCTTTTTCATAAACATCTTCTTCTGTTAGATCATTTTGCACCATATAAAGTGCCATATCTCCAACTACTTTAGAGGATGGTGTTACCTTTACAATATCACCAAACATGTCATTCACACGTCTGTACATTTCCTTTACTTCATTCCAGCGCTCGCCAAGACCGACACCTTTCGCCTGCTGCTGCAAGTTACTATATTGACCGCCAGGCATTTCATGCTCATAAATTTCTGTATGAGGCGAATTCATGCCGCTTTCAAATTCATGATAGTATTTTCTGACGGAATCCCAGTATTGAGAAAGGCGTTCGACAGATTGGACATTCATGTCTGGCTTTCTTTCATGTCCATCTAAAGCATAATAAAGTGAGCTTGCACTTGGCTGCGATGTGAGTCCTGCCATAGAGCTGACGGCAACATCCACAATATCAACACCTGCATCAATCGCTCTTGCATAGGTGAACAGTCCATTTCCACTCGTGTCATGCGTATGAAGATGGATAGGGATCGTAAGCTCATCTTTTAAAGCAGAGACTAGCTCGTAGGCTGCCTGCGGTTTTAATAGCCCCGCCATATCTTTAATACCTAAAATATGCGCGCCGGCAGATTCAAGCTCTTTTGCAAGAGATACATAGTACCCAAGATCATATTTTGGACGAGATGGATCAAGAATATCTCCCGTATAACAAATCGCCGCCTCTGCCACTTTGCCTGATTCCCGAACAGAATCAATGGCAAGCGTCATGCCTTTGACCCAGTTTAAGCTGTCGAAAATACGGAACACATCAATGCCTGCCTCGGCTGATTCTTTTACAAATGCTTTGATCACATTATCCGGATAGTTTGTATATCCGACAGCGTTTGATGATCTTAAAAGCATTTGGAACAGCGTGTTTGGCACTTCCTGACGAAGCTCTTTCAATCGTTCCCAAGGATCTTCTTTTAAGAAACGGTACGCAACATCAAATGTAGCCCCGCCCCACATTTCCATACTAAACAGCTCTGGCCATAAACCTGCTGTCGGCTGGGCAACTTTCTTTAAATCATGTGTTCTGAAGCGTGTCGCAAGCAGAGACTGATGCGCATCTCTAAAGGTTGTGTCAGTTAAAAGGACGTTATTTTGTTCTTTCACCCAGTTGGCAAGCTCCTCAGGTCCATGCGTATCTAACAATTGTTTTGTCCCAGACGGAATCTCTTGCTTGAGTGGAAGCTTCGGTACGTCTGGCTTGTCAAAATGAGGCTTCTTTTTCTCCGCAATACCCGGGAACCCATTAATGGTAACGTTACCAATATAAGTCAGCATCTTCGTTCCGCGGTCTTTTTGCTTAGGGAAATTAAATAGCTCTGGCGTTGAGTCGATAAACGATGTATCGTATTCCCCTTTTAGGAACTTTTCATGCTTAGCTACGTTTTCAAGAAATGGGATGTTTGTTTTAATTCCGCGAATCCTGAATTCTTGTAAATTTCGAACCATTTTAGCAGCCGCTTGATCAAACGTGAGCGCCCATGTGGACAGCTTGACCAATAGTGAGTCGTAATAAGGTGTAATGACCGCACCTTGGAAGCTGTTCCCTGTATCAAGACGTACACCAAATCCCCCACCTGAGCGGTAGGCCATAATTTTTCCTGTGTCTGGCATAAAGTCATTTAAAGGATCTTCTGTTGTGACCCTTGATTGAATGGCAAAGCCGTGTGTAAAGATATCTTCTTGCTTTGGAATACCAACTTCTTTGCTGTGAAGGTTATGCCCCTTTGCAACAAGAATTTGAGTTTGAACGATATCGACACCTGTGATCATTTCTGTGATCGTGTGTTCTACCTGCACCCTTGGATTGACTTCAATAAAGTAAAACTCTCCATTTGCAACTAGGAATTCTACAGTCCCTGCATTAATGTACGATACATTTTGGGCCAGCTGGACAGCCGCTTCGCAAATATCTTCACGCAATTGATCTGTTAGAGACACACTTGGCGCCACTTCAATGACCTTTTGATGCCGCCTTTGAACAGAGCAGTCACGCTCATATAAATGAATAATATTGCCGTGATTGTCTCCAATCACCTGCACTTCAATATGTTTTGGATTTTCAATCAGCTTTTCAACGTATACTTCGTCATTTCCAAAAGCAGCTTTGGCCTCTGACTTCGCACGGTCATAAGCTTCCTTCAGCTCTTCTTTTGATCTGACAATCCGCATACCCCGGCCGCCGCCGCCTAGTGAAGCTTTAATAATAAACGGGTAACCGTATTCTTCACCGAATTTTTCGACTTCTTCGACCGAATCAACTGGTCCGTCACTTCCTGGAATGACTGGAATACCAGCTTTTTTCGCTTCATCTCTCGCCTTTACTTTATCTCCAAACATATCTAAATGCTGAGAAGTTGGACCGATAAATTGAATGCCTTCCTCTTCGCATCGTCTTGCAAAATGAATGTTTTCGGATAAAAATCCGTAGCCTGGATGAATCGCATCCACGTCATTTCGTTTTGCAATTTCGATGATCCCCTCGATATCGAGGTAGGCATCAATCGGTTTCTTCCCTTCTCCAACTAGATATGCTTCATCAGCTTTATAGCGATGATAAGAGCCCGAGTCTTCTTTGGAATAAATGGCCACTGTACGTAAGTTGAGCTCCGTACAGGCCCTGAAGACTCTGATAGCGATTTCCCCTCTGTTTGCAACTAGAACCTTTTGAATTGTTCTCTGTGACATTCTCACTCCTCCATATCCCTTAAAATTTTATATGTACTCTATAATAAAGGAAGAAATGAAAACTGTACACTTTTGTTTTCTAAAGATTCAAAGTTTTCTGCAATCCATTTTTTTCAACCGCTGGTTTGCTCATTGATTTTTTCTTTTTGTAACGCTCTTTATATTCAGTAAACATGCTGATATTCAGCAGCATCCCCATACAGATGCTAAGTAAAATGATAGACGATCCCCCGTAGCTGATAAACGGAAGTGTCACCCCAGTAATTGGAATAAGTCCTGAAACACCGCCTAAATTGATACAAGTTTGGATCGCAATCATGGAGGAAATTCCTATTGCAAGCAAACTTCCAAACGGATCTTCACACTTTCTCGCAATATAAAAACCTTTCACGACGATGAAACCAAGAAGAGCGAGAACAAAAAACACGCCGAAAAAACCAAGCTCTTCTGAGATAATTGCCATGATAAAATCTGTGTGCGGTTCTGGAAGATACCCGTACTTTTGAACACTTTCCCCTAGACCGAGTCCAAAAAAGCCGCCTGATCCAATCGCATAATATGAATTAATCAATTGATGCCCAGTAGCCCCTGCATCTTTAAATGGATCTTGGAAACTCTCAAAACGTCCGAGACGATTCTGCGTGAAAATTTTATCCCAAAAAAGAATAATAAACGGGGTCACGACGACCATCACTGCACTAAATAGCGCCAGCAGCTTCGCAAGCGTTTTGCCGCTAAAGCCTGAGCATAAAATCATCGCAAGGGCAATCATGCCGATAATAAATGCTGTCCCATAGTCTGGCTGCAAAATGATAAATCCGCACAGGATAGAGACAATCACGATTGGAGGCGTGACACCTCTTAAAATATGATCAATATAATGCTGCTTTTTGGCATAGACCGCAGCAAGATAGATGATGACGACAATCTTCACAAATTCAGCTGGCTGAAGACTAAAAGGGCCTAATTTGATCCAGCTTCTTGCGTTCCCTGCAACATGACCGAGAAAGTACACATAGATGAGGGAAAAAACTGAAATCAGCAGCATACCAATCTGAAATTTCTTATTTGAAAACAGCTGATATGGAACTAATGCTGTAAAGATTAAGATGGCTGCTCCAACAATCATAAATAAGAGCTGTTTCTTAAAAAAGTTATCTGGCGCGGCATCGTATCTGATAACAGATGTAATCATACTTGAGCTATATACCATAACCAAACCGAATGCGCTGATTAAGATAATGGCGAACAATAATGAGTAGTCATACGATTTTAGCATTCTCTTTAACATATAATCCTCTTCCTAACGTCTGTTTCTACTGCTTGATATCTTCTTAGCTGTTCTTATTCTACTACATTTTCTCCGTTTGATCCCGTTTTACCTCTTTTATATTGTTCGTCATTCATGAAAGAATCAAGTCCGTTTGCCGTCAATCCATCAAAAGAAAATAGGGGACAAAAAAACTCAAACTTATGTTGTGGAAGTTTGAGTTTTCAATCGTTATTTTTTTGTGAACGCATCATGAAGTGCGGAAAGCTCTCTCTCAAGTTTATCGAGTAGTTTCTTGCCTTCATGTTGATCAACTAATCCAAGCCGGACAGCAAAATCAATCTCTCTCGATAATCCGAACATTTGAGTATCTAAAACCTCTTCATAAAGAGGACATTGCGGCATCGTTAAGTTGTCCATTTGCACTTGGATCAATTTTAAAATTTTATCTGCATCCAATTTTAATAAAGCCAGTGCTTTTTGCCGATGATCGACTAAAATTTCTGACGCCAAAAGTATCCCTCCGTTCCCCAGGCGAGTACCTAATTCTTCTATTTATCATAAAGCGAAACGCCCAAAATTGCAAGCAGATTTGTACAGTTCGCTTTGTGAAAATAAAAAGAAGACATTTCTCATTAAAAGATACTCATCTCATATTTTTCACTCATGAGCTCAAGCAGCTTAATCCCAGCAATACTATTCCCTTTTTCATCCAGGGCAGGACCGAAAATTCCGATCCCAAAATCATATGGTGCCGCTCCCATAATCCCGCCTGAAACACCGCTTTTAGCAGGTATGCCGATATTAATGGCAAATTCCCCGCTTGCATTATACATGCCGCACGTCACCATAAAGGTTTTACAAATTCTAGCGACATCTTTTGAAAGAATTTGCTTGCCCGTCTCTGGATGTCTGCCATCTAATGAAAAAACACAAGCAATTTTCGCCAAATCTAAGCTGTTCATCATGATGGCGCATTGTTTCGTATACACATCCATGACCTCTTCTACGTTCCCTCTAATAATATGATATTGCTTCATATAATAGCACATAGCCCGGTTAATCATCGATGTCTCAAATTCGGATGCGGCTGTTTCCTTGCAGTATGTAATGCTTTTGTCATTTGCGAGCTCTCTAATAAAGCGGAGCAAGCGGTTCAGCTGATCTTGCGGAGTCGCTCCTCTTATTAAGCTTGTGACTGCAAGCGCTCCTGCATTAATCATCGGATTCAGCGGCTTATTCGGACTTGCTGTTTCCAGCTTAATCATTGAATTAAACGGGTCACCTGTTGGCTCTTGTCCAACAAATTGAAAGACTTTTTTTGGCCCTTCTTCTGAGAGTACGAGCGCAAGGGCTAATACTTTAGAAATACTTTGCAGGGTAAAGCGTTTATCTACATCTCCTGCCGAGTGGCAAGTATTACTCACATGGTACACAGCCACAGATAAATCCGTCTGATCCGCTTTGGCGAGAGCGGGAATATAGGATGCTACTTTGCCACCTTTGGCCACTTTTTTTGCTTCTTCTACAAATCGCTGAAGCTCTTCATTGTCACGACATGCCATGCCCAACATCCTCCCTATCTTTCATGTACGATTAGTGTGTACAAGGAAAAGCATGTTTATGAAAGTGACAAAGCAGGCGAAAACTTCTATAATTTATGTTGGAAAGGGGTTGTCTTGAACATGAGCATCATTCAAATTAAGGGGAACGTAAAGTACAAGATCACCATTGATCCAAGTGTATGGATTTTTGATGACCGCAAATTTTTAATGGATTCATTTTTTGAAAAAAGCACGGCAAATGAAGAAAGTCAGCTGGATCAGGAGCTTGACCAAGAGCGGGTGATCAGAGAAGGACAAACACTTCCACCCACTTTAAAAACAGAGAAGAAGTACGAAAAGGAAAGACTCATCACAGGCAGCTTCGGAATGAAGCTGGGTGATATGCTGAAAAATGCAGAACCGCTTGAACATGCAGACACATGCGAATTTGTCACAGAAACAGAGACAATTGCTGTTCCGCTTTCTCAGGCAATGGAAAGCATTGCACACTTCAGCCAAAATGGGAAGCCGATGACAGAAGAAGGACCAATCCACGTTTATTTCGCAGATCAGTCCAACCTCACTCAGCCGATAAAAGGTGTCAAAGAGCTCATCATTACATAAGACAGAGGGTCTGGACTACAGCAAATCAGCTGCAAGCTGTGCAAGTCCAGACCTTTCTCCTTTGACAAGCTTGACATGTCCAGATATTTGCTGACCTTTGAACCGCTCAATGACATACGTAAGCCCATTATTTAAGCTGTCTAAATAAGGATGATCAATCTGCTCCGGGTCCCCCATCAGCACAATTTTACTTCCCTCTCCGACGCGCGTTAATAATGTTTTTACCTCGTGTTTCGTTAAATTCTGCGCCTCATCAATGATAATAAATTGATCAGGAATACTTCTTCCACGGATATACGTTAAAGCTTCCACTTGAATAGAACCAATTCCCGCCAAAATGGCATCAAGTTCACCAGGTTTTTTTGTATTAAATAAAAATTCCAGGTTGTCATAAATCGGCTGCATCCATGGTCTGAGTTTCTCTTCCTTTTCACCCGGCAAGTAGCCTAAATCCTTGCCAACAGGGACAATGGAACGGGCTACGATCAGTTTTTTAAACATGCCGAGATCCTCTGTCTGCATTAATCCGGCAGCAAGTGCAAGGAGTGTTTTACCAGTACCCGCTTTTCCGATCAATGTCACAAGCGGAATATCACGTCGCAATAGCAGCTCTAGGGCCATCGTCTGCTGAACATTTTTCGGACGGATTCCCCAAACATGCTCTTGATCATAAATAAGCCGTTTCACATGCTCTGCCTTTTGATCAAGCATTCCTAAAGCAGAACCGCCTTCATTCCCCTTCATAATGACAAATTGATGAGGGTTTAATGGTGCACTTGTGACTTCTTTTATCGGCAATTGACTTTGCTTATAAAATGTATTCAATTGCTCGGTCGGAATATAGAGCTCATGATAGCCGTTATCAATGTCTTCGTTTTGCAGCACACGATCACTTAAGAAGTCCTCTGCTTGGAGACCTATCGCATCTGCCTTTACCCTGACTAAGACATCCTTACTGACCAAAATGACAGGCCGGCCGTGAGGCTTTGTTTCTTCCTCTAAGCTCAAATTTTTCGCGACCGCTAAAATCCGATTATCGTTCGTTTTTTCAATAAAAATTTCTTGAAGTTCATGGAAAGAGCGGTGATTCAGCTCGATGCGCAGCGTCCCTTTTGATTCTAGTGTAATTTTTTCATGCAGTTTCCCTTTCGATCTCAAACCGTCGATTAAACGTGAGACGCGCCGGGCGTTTTGCCCAACCTCGTCCATGTATCTCTTTTTCGAGTCTACTTCTTCTAACACAACGGCCGGAATGACGACCTCGTTGTCTTCAAATGAAAAGATTGAATTCGGATCCTGTAATAACACATTTGTGTCTAATACATAAATTTTACTCAGGTCCTTCGCCTCCTGATCGGGGTTTCATTCATCCTTGTCTTTCCCAAAACGATTGTTAAAATATATGTTTTCATGAATAAAGTTAGAAGGTTAATTCAACAATAAAATAAATCATGCAGTTTGTGAAGGAGGGAATATAAATGCGACTATTTTTGACATTATTCATGATTCAAACGATCATTCTGTTAGGCGCTTGCCAGCAGCAGGAAAAGCCAGAGGCGCTGGACAAGCAAGATGGACGCCAGCACTTAGTAAGGGTGTCTGACTCATCGAAGAAAAAGACAGATCAAGCCCGCCCATCCACAGATGTTGCGCAGCATCTTGTCAATGTGACTGAGCACGTAGCAGATGTCAATGATGCAACGGCAATCGTCATCGGACGCTATGCTGTTGTTGGTATTGATGTAAAAGATGATTTAGATAGAAGCAAAGTAGAAACCATTAAATATTCAGTTGCAAAAGCGCTGAGAAATGATCCGGAAGGTGCAAATGCTGTTGTGGTTGCTGATCCGGATACAGTCAGCCGTTTAAAAGAAATGGGCAAAGAAATTCAAGCAGGCCGTCCTGTAAGCGGTATTATGGATGAACTGGCTGCCATTGTCGGCCGCGTGATGCCTGAGATGCCGAAAAATGAGATCGACCGTAACGAAAAGGATCCGACAAATGATCCGAATAATCAGCTCAAAGAACGAGATCAAAAACAGTTAGAAAAAAATCAAAACGACCAATCAAACCATCATATGAATCAGAAGAAATAATGAGAACGGCTTATATCTCCTGTGATATAAGCCTTTTTCTACGCTGATTTTAAGTGGCTGGAAAACATGCTATAATAAATGCATTAAAGTGAGGTGAAAATGATGAGAGTGAAGTGCTCATTATGTGAAAAGCTTGAAACCATTGATGATGATACACTTGTTGCGAAACGGTTAAGAAACCGGCCAATTCATACATATATGTGCGATGACTGCCAAGAACGCATTAAAATAAAGACAGAAGCTCGCATCAAAACCGGCAGATTCTCTCTTTATCAGGATCCTGCGACAAAAGAGAAAAAGAAGAAAAAAGGAAAGAAAGAACAAAAGACATAAAAAAAGACCTGACACATGTTCAGGTCTTTTTTTACGTATTGACTGTTCCTTCTTTTTTCGCACGATGCAGCCGTATTTTATAAATAATCAAAATGGCAGCTGCCACAACCAGTCCTTCCGCTACTGGCAGGAAGATACCTAGAAATGTGAGAAACGTGCAGCCAAAAATCAAAAACAAATAAATCACGAGCGCTTTTAAAATCGGTAAACGTCTTGCAAAGCCGAGCTTAAAAACAATAATAGCTAAAACAAGGATGGTGCCATATAGGAGCCACATCCCTGTTTGCGGATTTTCATCGACACGAAACAGCATCGCGAAAAAGGATAGATTTTCACTTACTTCCTGATCATTCAAAAAGATTCCCTCCCCTTATCTTTCAGGGTTCTATCTTTTTAATTCTTCATGGAATTAAGATAATCCTGCTAGCTTTTTCTTCTTCGCTGCTTTCTCACGTTCGTTTTTGTCTAAAATTTTCTTTCTAAGACGAATTGATTCAGGTGTAACCTCACAGTATTCGTCTTCATTCAAGTACTCAAGAGATTCCTCAAGTGACATAATGCGAGGTTTTTTCATGCTAACTGTTTGATCTTTCGTCGCTGAACGTACGTTTGTTTGTTGTTTCATACGGCTTACGTTTACAACAAGGTCGTTCTCACGGTTATGCTCCCCAACAATCATCCCTTGGTATACTTCAGTACCCGGCTCAACGAAGATCACACCGCGCTCTTCAACACCTTGGATTCCGTAAGCAGTCGCTTTACCTGTTTCCATTGAAACAAGTACACCTTGACGGCGTCCGCCAACTTGACCAGACTGCATTGGCTGGTAGCTGTCAAACGTATGGTTCAAAATACCAAAACCACGAGTTAATGAAAGAAATTCAGTTGTATATCCAATTAAACCACGTGATGGCACTGTAAAGATCAGGCGAACTTGACCGTTACCATTATTGATCATGTCAATCATTTCACCTTTTCTTGCACCCATTGATTCCATAACAGAGCCAGTATGCTCTTCTGGTACATCAATTTGAACGCGCTCAACAGGCTCACATCGAACACCATCAACTTCTTTTACAATAACTTCTGGCTTCGATACTTGTAATTCAAATCCTTCACGTCTCATATTCTCAATGAGAATGGATAAGTGAAGCTCTCCGCGTCCAGAAACAACCCAAGCATCAGGTGAATCAGTTGGATCTACACGAAGACTGACGTCTGTTTGAAGCTGCTGCTCTAAACGCTCTTCGATTTTACGTGATGTCACGTATTTTCCTTCACGGCCTGCAAATGGGCTGTTGTTTACAACAAACGTCATTTGAAGTGTCGGCTCATCAATACGAAGGATTGGAAGTGCTTCTTGGTGTTCTACCGGACAAACCGTTTCACCTACGTTGATGTCTTCCATTCCAGATACAGCGACAAGATCTCCCGCTTTCGCTTCGTTGATTTCCACTCGTTTTAATCCTTGGAAACCAAAGATCTTTGTCACGCGGAATTGTTTCACAGTGCCGTCGACTTTCATCAAGGCTACCTGCTGTCCTACTTGCATTGTTCCTCTGAATACACGGCCAATTCCAATTCTGCCAACATAATCATTGTAATCAAGTAGCGCCACTTGGAATTGAAGCGGCTCTTCATGGTTATCAACCGGGCAAGGAATATGGTTCACAATGGCTTCAAACAAGGATTCCATGTTTTCATCTTGCTTGCTCGCATCGTTACTTGCTGTACCATTGATTGCTGATGCATAGACAACTGGGAACTCAAGCTGTTCTTCTGTTGCATCCAATTCAATGAACAAGTCAATCACTTCATCGACTACTTCAGCCGGACGAGCAAAGTCGCGGTCAATTTTATTGACGACAACGATTGGTGTTAAGTTTTGCTCAAGTGCTTTTTTCAGCACAAAGCGTGTTTGAGGCATACAGCCTTCATAAGCATCCACAACAAGGAGTACACCATCTACCATTTTCATGATACGCTCAACTTCACCACCGAAATCGGCGTGTCCTGGTGTATCTAAAATATTAATGCGTGTATCTTTATAATTTATCGCAGTATTTTTAGCTAAAATCGTAATACCGCGCTCTCGCTCTAAATCATTTGAATCCATGGCTCTCTCAGCGATATTTTCATTCGCACGGAAAGTACCAGCTTGATGGAGCAATTGGTCAACAAGCGTCGTTTTACCATGGTCAACGTGGGCAATAATTGCGATGTTGCGAAGGTCTTTTCGAAGTTTCACATTTTCATCTCCTAAAATAATTAGATAACTTTCATATTATATCACAATCCTCTTTAAATGCCGATCGTTTTTCTGTAAACTTATATTAACTCTAAAAAAAGGGATGGGGACATATGAAACAAATCAAATGGCTTCTATTATTATGTGCATTACTTGCAGTTGTCAGTATGGCGTTTATTGGGGTAACTCTTGCAGAAAAAAACATACTGGGTATATGTCTAAGCATTGTATTCGCCATGATTTTCATGGGTACAGGATTTACATTAAAAAGAAAATTAAACGTGCAATCATAAAATTAGTTAAAAGCCTTTTACATTCTACATGTAGAAGGCTTTTTATTTTGAGTAAAAACAAGACAAATCACCTATGAAAGCTTCATTCATCAGACGGAACGTATCTTGAAGAGTTGACAAAAGTAAGCAATCTGAACCCCTCCATTTATCGACAAGAACTTTTATAGTTCTCCAAAATCAAACATAAAGTTACAATTTTCCTATTCTTCCACAAAGTTTCTCATGGTATGCTTTTCTTGCAACAAAATTTAACAGAAAAGGGAGAGAAAAGAAGCATGAAGAAGTTTTTGAGCAAATCGCTCAGCTCTGTTGTATTTTTCGCTTTAGCTATCATTCTTACTTTCACAACAGTAGCTCCTGGGCAAGCAAGCGCTGCAACTTTCAAAGGAATTCCTTTTGAACAGCAGCAAATCATTAAAGAATTATTGGAGAAAAACGAGCGTGTCATCAACATTCTCATCAATTCATTTGTTGAGGAAGACAACAACTACACATTTGATGTGAAAAAAGCTGTTGAGCTCGGACTAACTGAAGAAGAAGCGGCGACTGCTGAGAAATTCTTAGATCGCGCAGCTGTTCTTACAATCGTTTTCAGTGAAAGCATCACTAAAAACGAAAAAGGGAAATTGGTTTTTGATGCAGCAAAAGCTGTTGAACTTGGTCTTACAAAAGAAGAAGCGGCTAAATTCGAAAAGCTTTTCAAATCAGTGATCAGAATTGCTGATCTTGCTGGTGATGCCCTTGTTCTAGACAAAAAAGGAAACGTTGTGATTGATTCAAAAATCGCAAAAGGTCTTGGATTCAGCTCTACTGAATTACTTGTTTTCAACCAAATGCTTAAGAAAATTCCTCAAGAGCAATTGAAAACGTTCTATGATGCAGTTCAAATTGCGAAAGAAAAATTAAGCTAAGCTAGAAAACCCCCATCTGGTTTATCCAGATGGGGGTTTTTTTATTTCAGCCAATAAAGAATGATCATCACGACATATCCTATACAAAACGCGATACTTGCTCGATATAACAGCTTGCCATAGTAGCGCTTTTCGAATTTTCTTCTTTCTTCCTTTTCATCTATATATGGCATGAGATCAGGGATTTGTATAAAGGTTATTGGCTCTTTCATTTCGTGATAAAGGTGTTGGCAGCTCTCGCAGGATTGTAAGTGCTCTGCAACAATTTTATTTGTTTCTGCACTTGTGTCTCCCTCTATATAAAGTGGTAACAATTCTTCAATCAAATAACAGCTCATTTATTGAACTCCTCACAATGTAGCATTCGCTTCAGCTCTAATCTCGCTCGATGAAGGGTTGTTTTGACTTTAGATAAAGTCCAATTCAAAATTTCAGCTACTTCTTCATATGATAATTCTTGAATATCTCTTAAAATGAGGACATCCCGATATGAATCCTTCAGCTGATGAATATGATGCCACAGCCTTTCTATGTCGGCTTGTGTTTCGATGTAATCTTCTGGTGTTGTGAACGACTGCTGCTCTAAGAAATCCATTTCTTCTACGTTCGTAAAAGTCCATTTTATTTTTCGGCGATAGTCATTCACAAATGTGTGATACGCAATGGTATAAAGCCATGTTTTCATACTAGAATGTCCCTTAAAGGAGGACAACCCATGCAGTGCCTTCATAAATACGTCTTGCGCAAGGTCCTTGGCCGTTTCCATATTTCCCGTCCGGCGATATAAATATTTGGTGATTTCCTGAAAATATTCTTCATAGATTTTTTCAATTTGGTCGGCTGGTCTGGACATCAAAAATAAAACCACACAGTCATCCAAATCGATAAAACGATAAAAAAGAAGTATAACGAGTAAATAAACCCTTTCATGCGTTTTAACTCGTCATAGTCATTATGGCTTTCCATCGGCGCTGAAGACTGCTTTCTTCCCGCGGCCGTATGCTGAAATTGCTGTTCGTGTGCCTTCATCCAGCTGGCTGCCTCGGCTCCTAGATCCCCTTCTTGATACAGTTCATATAAGTCTTGAAAGATGGCTTGTTTTTCTTTATCTGTCAAAACGATGCACCTCTTTTGTTCGCCCATTCACTTCATAGATTTTATGCTCATTTGATCCGAAGGTTTGTATGATGACAAGCCATGAAATGTCGATATTCCCTTCTTTGTCGATCATCCTCACAGGTTTTATTTGTTTTTTATAGATCGTATATGGTTTATACCTTTTAAGTACTTGCTGATAGACTTCATTACGATCTTGATTAGATACTCCGTGCGGGATAGAAGAAGCTGCTTGCACTCTCAACTCAATTCCATCATCCCCTTTAAACAGATTGACGACATGAGAGGAGCGTTTAAATATATATTGTTTACTTTCACTAGTGCCTGTTACTTTTCTTACGTCTTTTGGCTTTTTCCCTATAATTTTTAACAAATCTTCATCGCTGACGTTCTCTTTTTTCTGTTGAAGAAGTGATTTTGACAACTTGAAGCTGATGATATCTTTTGTTGAGCCATTAAACAGAAACTCCGATTGATCTTTTGTTGTGACCCTCACTTCATGCTGCCAATCATAATAAAAATCATCAATGCCTGTGATTTGATATACTGGCGGCTTTAGATTTAAATTTTGATAAATACTGTTGACCCTGTTTTTTATCTCAGTTTCTGTTAAACGGAAGCCGTCTATATCCTTTAATTGAAAGATGGCGTTTTCGTATTGCGCTTGTCGAAGGGTCCCTTTTTTCCAAGTGGCAAACGCAAAGCTGTCACGTTCATTCTGAGACATTTTTGGCAGAAGAAGAACATTCGTCTCTCCGTCCTCTTTTTTTACAGCTAATTGAATGCGCTGTAGATCGATTGACCGCCCGCTTCTTTCGAAAAATTCAATGGTTTTTTTCTTATATTCTTTATCGGTCAGTTCCTTCCCCTCTACACGACCTCGATAAGAATATCCGCTTAAATCGCCTGTAAACGCAGAAATATTCACTTCATACTGATCATCTGCAAACACGTAATGATAAGGGATAGGCTGATGACTAGCATTTAAATAAAGCGATTGATCCTCTGGTACAAATTTTGAAGCGAATGCTTTTGCACTTACTGCTGATAAAGGGCGATATTCTTCTGAAAAAGTATCTACCAGTTCCGTTTTGGTGAATTGGAACATGGTATGAGGAATATTGACAATCGGGTTGAGTAATAGCAGAAAAAAGACAGCTATACAACCAGCGCCCCACTGCCTTAATTTCACCTTGTCCCGTAGTAAAGCAGATAACAAATCAATCGTCATAAAGCTTCCTGCCGCTGCTACTAAAATGACAATCGATTTAAATGTAGATTGAAGCTCATACTTCGAAATAGAAGGATAAAATATATAAAGCAAGGCTGCGAAAATCAAGATATAAAACAAAAGCAATTCCTTCCACTTCCAATGCCAAAACAAGCGAAAGAAAAGGTGGAGCAGCAAAGCGGCAAAGCAAGCCATAGCCAAAATGGTGATCATATCTCTCCATATTAGCCCCGTATCACTGCTAAGAAAGAACTTTTTGCTTTCAGCAAACACAATAAACACTGTTTGACATAAAGGCAGAAGTAATACAGATAAATCAAAAGCAAAGAACATACCTTTATTTTTTAAATAAGGAAGAGTAATCACATAGTACAGTGATGCAAGCAAGACGTACCCATAAATGAGAAATTGCATGAAATCTGTCAGCACTTCAAATGTTTCGATCGTATACTGTCTAGACAGGACTTGGTGGATCATTTCAACTGTCATCCCGCCTAATAGCACTACTCTTAATATGATACCAGCATAGAATACATAACGACTCCTCTTTTCTTTCCATATGGGGAGTGTCACGAAAAGGACAAATAGTCCAAGTACACACCATTGAATGATGTGGATACTGTACTCATTTAAAATAAAATACCTTTCAAAATGGAGCGATAAATCACTAAACAAATCAAACATTGATACACAATCCTTTACATGAAATTAAGGCCTCATTCGTATAGACATCCGCCTTACCAAAAAGTTTCAGGAAAAACAAAAAATCACTTCATTCTCATGAAGTGATGTCGTTTATTTTTTATTTCCGCTTCCTTTTATGTAATCATGCAAGATTTTTTCACAAATGGATCGATTTCCAGCCACTATGCTGTTTTTGTCTAGGAACGTAAGACGTTCTCCGTGAATATTTGAGTAAACGGCCCCTACTTCATCAAGCAGCACGCAGCCCGCTGCATAATCCCACGGTGCAAGCCTTAAGGTGACATATGCGTCACTTCTGCCGCTTGCAATATAAGCAAGCTCAAGGGCAGCTGATCCAATCGTTCGTGTCCCTCTCACGTCACGCACTAGACGGGCAAATGGTTTGGCGTCAAAATAAGGACTTTCAATCGCCCATGTCGGATTAATACCCACAATGGCTTTTTCAATCTCCACATCTTTTAATGGAGGGAGCAGGATATCGTTCATATAGGCTCCTTCTCCTTTAATGGCATGGTAGAGCTCGTCATGAATGACGTCATAAATAAGACCGATTTTCCCCACACCATTTTCAAATATCCCGATTGAAATGGCAAAGTTGCGCTTTTGATGGACAAAGTTCATTGTGCCATCAATCGGATCAATGATCCACACAATTCCGTCGAGTGAGGTGACCTCTTCCCCTTGTCCCTCTTCTCCTAAAATGTGATGATCTGAAAATGTCGACTGTATTTTTTCAATAAAAAAACGTTCTGTTTCTTTATCGATATTCGTGACTAGATCATTTGGATTTGATTTTGTTTCAATTGATAGACCTTCCTGCATGGACGCTTTAATACGGCTCCCTGCTTCTTTTACCCAGAGCTTTGCAAGACGGTCAATTTCCACCCAGTTTGTCATCAGATTGTAAACCTCTTTTCTATGTAGGACCTATTTGTAATAGCATACTGATATTATGTACGTAAAAGCAAGAAAAAAGCAGCTTCATACAAAAACGAACCGATGAATTGGTTCGTTTTTACCTCACCCTGTTTTACCCTTGAAGCTGCTCCCATTCTTTTCTTAGGCGCTCAAGCTTTCGTTTGCTGCGTTCGATTTGGATGTCATCTTTTTGTTCGATGGCTTCATGAAGCGTAGAAAGCTCATAATCAACCTCTAATCTCCACACAGCGATGCGATTTTTCTTCTCCTGTCTATACCCCTGCTTCACGATTTGCTTCATTGGTCAACGCCCCTTCCAGAGAATGATTCATTCCTTGTCAGTTTTCATTGATAAAAATTCAATCGATAAGAGAAATGGTTCTTGCTTATATCGTATGAAGCGATCGCATAACCGCAACGACATTCTGAAAATTGTGTCTTTACCTATTAATGATGTACCACAAAATGAAAGGTTTTAAACGCTGCACCACGCCCTTTACAATCTTTTATCTGACGGTGCATCTTTTTTTGAGCTTGACCCAAGCTATGATAAAATATGATCAGCGAAAAGATACAGGAGGCATAACATGAGTGAAATGCGTTTTAGAGATGAAGATTTTGAAACATTCACAGTTGATGGTTTAGATGAACGAATGACTGTATTAAAAGAAAGAGTCCGTCCAAAGCTTGAGGCACTTGGCGAACATTTTGCACCACTTCTTTCTTCTATTACAGGAGACGAGATGTTTGTACACGTCGCAAAGCATGCTAGAAGATCTGTCAACCCGCCAAATGATACTTGGGTTGCTTTTGCAAACAGTAAGCGCGGATATAAAAAGCTCCCTCATTTTCAAATTGGGCTTTGGAAAACACATGTCTTTGTCTGGTTTGCGCTCATTTATGAATCTCCAGTGAAAGGTGAGTACGGCCAGCTGTTTGAAAAAGAGCTAGACACCATCCAGCAGAAAATACCGCAAGATTTTGTTTGGTCTAAAGATCATATGAAACCAGATGTCATGCGGCACAGCGAACTAGATTCCGAACAGCTGAAAACGCTTTTTGAACGAGTTCAAACAGTCAAGAAAGCCGAGCTTCTATGCGGCATCCAGCTGCCTAGAGAGGAAGTCGTTCAAATGAATAATGAAGAATTCCTATCGAAAATCGAAAATGCCTTCCGCACGCTGACGTATCTATACCGCTTCACACAGAAAGAATCTGTATAAAAAAACGAGCCCTTATAGGCTCGTTTTTTACATACGTATAACGGCTGTCTCTTCTGCCTCTCTTGCGGTTTTCACTGCACGATAAGGGGAATACCCGCTTCCCTTTTCAAAAGCCGCACAATGCGTTTTTTCCTCTGCTTTTGATGGCACAACCTCTTTAAATCGTTTATAAGCATCTAATAACTCCTGCTTCGCAATTCCTTTTTCATAGGCTTTTTCAACAGCCTGAAAAAATGAAATGACCGCAATTTTTTCCTCTGTCGTCCAGTCGACATCCATTGGATATTGATATTCCATTTACTTGTCCCTCACTTTAACACTCATTTCTCATTTGAACTTTTATTATAGCATCTGTTTGATCAGAAACCGATTGATTTTATGCTTTACATTCCGATCAGTTCATAATATAATTCTTTTGTTTTATGCAATGAAATCTGCTGTAATTGGCACAATAATAGCAGGTATTTCGATGAAGGTGGGAAAGCAATTGTCACAACATGATACACCCTTATATACTGGACTAAAAAAACACGCAGCAACGAATCCAGTCCAATTTCACATTCCAGGCCATAAAAAAGGAGCCGGAATGGATCCTGAATTTAGAGCATTCATTGGCGACAATGCATTAAGCATTGACCTCATTAATATAGAACCTCTCGATGATTTACATTCACCTCGAGGGATGATAAAAGAAGCACAGGAGCTTGCTGCTGAAGCCTTCGGTGCTGATCATACGTTTTTCTCCATTCAAGGAACAAGCGGGGCCATCATGACAATGGTGATGACAGTATGCGGACCTGGAGATAAAATTATCGTTCCGCGTAATGTCCATAAATCAATTATGTCCGCGATTGTATTTTCTGGCGCAGTTCCTGTTTTTATTCACCCAGAAATAGACAAAGAGCTTGGCATCTCTCACGGGATTACACCTGAATCAGCCAAAAAGGCGCTCACTGAGCATCCAGATGCGAAAGGTTTGCTTGTCATTAATCCAACGTATTTTGGTATTTCAGCAGACTTAAAATCAATCGTAGACATTGCCCATTCATTTGATGTGCCTGTCCTTGTCGATGAAGCACACGGTGTGCATATACATTTTCATGATGAGCTTCCCCTCTCTGCCATGCAGGCAGGTGCCGACATGGCAGCAACAAGTGTCCATAAACTTGGCGGCTCTCTTACGCAGAGCTCTATTTTAAATATGAAGGAAGGGCTTGTTTCAAAAGACCGCGTGCAATCGATTTTGAGTATGCTGACGACAACGTCCACTTCTTATTTGCTCTTAGCGTCACTTGATGTCGCTCGAAAACGATTAGCCACTGAAGGTAAGGCACTAGCTGATGAAGCCATTCGTTTGGCTGAATCAGCGAGAGACCGTTTGAATCAAATTGACGGCATTACCTGCATTGGCAAGGAAGTACTCGGTTCAGCTTCCACTTACGATTATGACCCAACGAAATTAATTATCTCTATTAAAGACCTTGGGTTAAACGGACATGATGTCGAAAAATGGCTGAGAGAAAGTTACCGAATTGAAGTAGAGCTCTCTGACCTATACAACATTTTATGTATCGTCACCCCTGGCGATTCAGATGAGACAATTGATACGCTCGTGACGGCGATGCAGGAAATTGCCGCAGCCTCTACTCGTGAGGGCGGCAAACAAGCGGTAACGGAAGTGCTGCTGCCTGAGATCCCATCGCTTGCTATGACGCCGCGTGACGCCTTTTACGCTACAACGGAAGTCGTTCCGTTTAAGGAAGCAGTCGGCCGCATTATCGCAGAGTTTGTGATGGTGTATCCGCCAGGTATTCCGATTTTTATACCAGGTGAAATTATCACAGAAGAAAATATATCGTATATCTTTAAAAATATTGAAATTGGTCTCCCTGTCCAAGGACCTGAAGATTCAACGCTTGAAATGATCCGTGTGATTAAGGAACAAAAACCAATTTTATAAAAAAGAAACATGCAGCCCCAAATGGAGCTGCATGCTTTTTTATTTATTCAGAGGCTTCATCACAGCAATGACAGTGACCACACGTTCCGTATAGCGTTGTCACTTTTTCATTTTCAAACTGATCAATGGTTTCATTGCAATCTTGACAAATAATTGTACCCACGTACATTCCCCTTTTCTTCATTCATAGTTTGAAAGCGTTTGATCTATTTCTTATTTCTATAATATGATGACACATTTAAGTTGTCAACGGTTAATTGTATGACACATTTAATCATTTTTTATAAATATGTGCTTTTTCTCATCATATTGAGGGAACGTTTCAATTGTATTTTGCTTCATATCAATTCTGTAACAATTGAGTAACAATCGAAAATTGTCAAAAGGGACATGATACACTAGAGTGACTAACAGGGAACAAGCTCCTAAAAATGTTGGGACAACCCCAAATGATTTTGAGGTGAATAGATTGAATTTTATGAGGACACTTCTCATTATATTCCCCATGCTCTTTGTACTTAGTTCATGCTCATTTGCGTATATCATACCGAATCAGACCGACCAAGTCCGTCATATTCAAAAACCGAGAATTCTCTTTTTTACTGATGCAGAAAACCTTGATAAAGAAAGCCCATATTATGATGCAGTCCTCGAATTAAAAAATGAATACCCTAAGGAAATGTCAAAAATGATTGTGAAAGAAGATCGTAAAGGCTGGAAAAATGAAGTGGACGAATTACCGGCTATTTTACTTGTCAATGATGAAAAAGTGATCGTGAAGGTGGAAGGAAATGTCCGCAGTAAACAGGAGATCTTATCACCTTTATGTCATGCTTTAGATCGCGTCAATACAAACTAATGATATTTTACCTTACACTTATATATATCCATATGAAAAAACCCCTCACCTCATGAGGGGTTTCAAATTGTTGACAAAGGGCTAAAATGATCTTTATTTTAGCTCTTTGTCTTTTTTTCAGCGTGATAGAAAACCTTTGAAGTCTAGGAAGGACGAGCACAGGCGCGGAGCGAATTTGACATTCGTGAGCACCAGCGCGCAGGACTGACAAAGAATGCGAGGGTTTGTCTACACGCTGAAACCCCTCACCTCATGAGGGGTTTTTCATATGGTGTTCAGGGCACCAAAAAAACCCTCTCCATCAAGGAGAGGGCTTCATAGGTTTCATTATTTTACGATGTGGATTGGGCTTCCGATTGCTACTTCAGCCGTTTCCATTGTAATTTCACCTAATGTTGGGTGAGCGTGAATTGTCATAGCGATATCTTCAGCAGTCACTCCAGCTTCGATTGCAAGGCTAAGCTCTGAAATCATATCAGAAGCACCAACACCTGCGATTTGAGCACCGATCACTAGACCATCCTCTTTACGAGTGATCATTTTCATGAAGCCATCAGTTGCATCAAGAGAAAGTGCACGTCCGTTCGCTGCGAATGGGAATTTCGCTGCAACGATTTCGATACCTTCTGCTTTTGCTTCTGCTTCAGTGTATCCAACAGTTGCAAGTTCTGGCTCAGAGAATACAACAGCAGGAATACCAAGGTAATCAATTTCAGCTGGCTCTCCAGCGATTGCTTCAGCTGCAATTTTACCTTCGTAAGAAGCTTTGTGAGCAAGTGGTGGTCCATCAACGATGTCACCAATTGCATAGATGTTAGATACGCTTGTACGGCATTGTTTGTCTGTTTTGACAACTCCGCGGTCAGTCAATTCAACACCAACTTGCTCAAGACCAAGCTCATCAGTGTTTGGACGACGACCAACAGTCACAAGTACGTAATCAGCATCAACTGTTTTTTCTTCGCCTTTTACTTCGAACGTAACAGTGACACCATCAGATTTTTCTTCAACGCCTTTTGCAAGAGCGTTTGTATGGATTTCAACGTTTCCTTTTTTCTTCAGGTTGCGTTTAACCAATGAGCTCATTTGCTTTTCGAAACCTGGAAGGATTTCGTCTCCACCTTCAAGGATCACAACTTCTGTTCCAAAGTTTGCATAAGCAGTACCAAGCTCAGTACCGATGTATCCACCACCGATGACAACTAACTTTTTAGGTACTTCTTTAAGCGCTAAAGCACCAGTTGAGTTGATCACGCGGTCTGTGTATTTAAAAGTAGGCAATTCAATTGGACGAGATCCAGTTGCAAGAATTGCATTTTTGAACGTATAAGTCTGTGCTGAATTATCATCCATTACACGTACAGAGTTGCTGTCTACGAAATAAGCTTCACCTTTGACGATGTCTACTTTATTTCCTTTAAGAAGACCTTGAACTCCACCTGTTAACTTATTAACAACAGAAGCTTTCCACTCTTGAACTTTTGTGAAATCAACTGTTACGTTTTCAGCTTTGATACCCATGTCTTCAGAATGCTTAGCATTTTCAAAACGATGGCCAGCATTGATTAATGCTTTTGAAGGGATACAGCCAACGTTTAGACATACACCGCCAAGTGTTCCTTTTTCAACAATTGTTACTTTTTGTCCAAGCTGTGCAGCACGAATAGCAGCTACATATCCACCAGGACCTGCACCGATGACAAGAGTATCTGTTTCGATTGGGAAATCTCCTACTACCATGACATTACGCCTCCATTAAAATTAATTGTGGATCATTCAATAAACGCTTGATGTGGTTAAGGGCATTTTGCGCAGTAGCTCCGTCAATCATACGGTGGTCAAAGCTTAGGGAAAGAGCTAAGACAGGAGCTGCAACGATTTCGCCATCACGAACAACCGCTTTTTCAGCGATACGTCCAATACCAAGGATCGCTACTTCTGGGTGGTTGATGACTGGAGTAAACCATTGTCCACCAGCAGAACCGATGTTTGTGATTGTGCAAGATGCACCTTTCATTTCAGCTGGAGCCAATTTACCATCACGTGCTTTTGTTGCAAGCTCATTGATTTCGTTAGAAACTTCGAAAATCGCTTTGCGATCTGCATTTTTCACAACTGGAACTAGCAAGCCTTTTTCAGTGTCAGCTGCAATTCCGATGTTGTAGTAATGCTTTTGAACAACTTCATCCGTTTTATCATCGATAGAAGTGTTAAGTACTGGGTACTTTTTCAAAGCAGAAGTTAGAGCTTTTACAACGTAAGGCAAGTAAGTTAACTTGATTCCTTGATCAGCTGCAACTTGTTTGAATTGTTTACGATGTGCAACAAGGTTTGTTACATCAACTTCATCCATTAATGTTACGTGAGGAGCTGTATGCTTAGAGTTCACCATTGCTTTTGCGATTGCTTTGCGGATTCCGCTCATTTTCTCGCGAGTTTCTGGGAATTCTCCTTCAAGAACTGGAGCTGCTGCCGCTTTAGGAGCTGCTTCTTCTTTCGCACTTTCAGCTGCTTGAGGTGCTGCTTCTTGAGCTGCAGAACCACCATTAACGAAGCTGTCGATATCTTCTTTTAACACACGGCCGTTTTTACCAGAACCTGCAACTTTGTAAATTTCAACGCCTTTTTCACGAGCATATTTACGTACAGATGGCATAGCGATCACGCGTTTGTTTGGATCAGCGTCTACTTGCTCTTGTGCGCCTGCACCAGTTGCTGCTGCCGCTTCTTCTTGTGCTACTTCTTTCTTCTCTGGCTCGTTACCAGCTTCAGCAGTACCTTGTACTTGAGCTTCAGTTTTTGCTTCGCCTTCTTCTTCGCTGCCTTTAAATTGAAGATTTTCGTAACCAGGTGCATCAAACGTAATGATTGTTTGTCCTACAGTTGCAACTGTTCCCTCTTCAACTTTTAATTCTAATACTTTTCCTTTAACAGGTGAAGGAATTTCTACAACTGCTTTATCATTTTGTACCTCTGCTAAAACGTCATCTTCATTGATTTCGTCGTTTGGTTTAACAAACCACTTAACGATCTCACCTTCGTGGATACCTTCTCCGATGTCCGGAAGTTTAAATTCAAATGCCACTGTTTTTCGCCTCCTAGATTTTGTTGAACCCTTGTTGTGTATATTTACACGGTCATGTAATTGATAAAGGGGAAGAGAAATAAATTCTTTTCCCCTCTGTCATTTAATTAAAATTCAAGAACTTTCTTCGCTGTTTCAAGTACATCTTTATGGTTTGGAAGCCATACGCTCTCAGCTTGAGAGAAAGCAAATACAGTATCAGGTGCAGCGACACGAAGTACTGGTGCTTCCAAGCTAAGGATCGCTCTGTCATTGATTTCAGCTACTACGTTTGCAGCAATACCAGCTTGTTTTTGTGCTTCTTGAACAACGATCGCACGGCCTGTTTTTTCAACAGAAGCGATGATTGTTTCAATATCAAGCGGGCTTACTGTACGAAGGTCGATAACCTCAGCAGAAACGCCTTCTTTTTCTAGCTCTTCAGCAGCTTTTAGTGATTCGTGAACCATTGCACCGTAAGTGATGATTGAAAGGTCAGAACCTTCACGTTTCACGTCAGCTTTACCGATTTCAATTGTGTACTCTTCTTCAGGAACTTCCTGACGGAAAGAACGATAAAGTTTCATATGCTCAAGGAACACTACAGGATCGTTGTCACGAATTGCAGAAATTAAAAGTCCTTTTGCATCGTAAGGTGTTGAAGGAATAACAACCTTGATACCAGGCTGTTGTGCGATAAGTCCTTCTAAGCTGTCAGCGTGAAGCTCAGGTGTGTGAACTCCCCCGCCGAATGGAGAACGGATTGTCACTGGAGAATGCCAGCGTCCGCCAGAACGGTAACGCATACGAGCCATTTGTCCAGAAACAGAATCTAATACTTCGTAAACGAATCCGAAGAATTGAATTTCCATTACCGGGCGGAATTCTTGTAGTCCAAGGCCAATAGCAAGACCGCCAATACCAGATTCAGCAAGTGGAGTATCGAATACACGATCCTCACCAAACTCTTTTTGCAATCCTTCAGTCGCACGGAATACGCCGCCGTTTTTACCAACGTCTTCTCCGAAAACGAGAACGTTTTCGTCATTTTTCAGTTCTGTGCGTAACGCATCAGTGATCGCTTGAATCATTGTCATTTGCGCCATGGCTTACTTCGACTCCTTCTGTTTGTAAATTTCAAGCTGTTCAACTAAGTTGAATGGTTTTACATCGTACATGTTTTCAATCAAGTCAGTGACTTTTTGCTTAGGCTGTTCGTCAGCTTCTTTGATCGCTTGTTTGATTTGTTCTTTTGCATCTTCGATCACTTTATTCTCTTCTTCTTCAGACCATAGGCCTTTGTTTTCCAAGAATTTGCGGTAGCGTACCAATGGATCTTTTTGCTCCCACTCGTTTTCATCTTCTTTTGTACGATATCTTGTTGGATCGTCACCAGCCATTGTATGTGGGCCGTAACGGAATGTAAGAGTTTCGATTAATGTTGGACCTTCACCATTTACAGCGCGCTCACGAGCTTCAGCAGTTGCTGCATAAACAGCTAATGCATCCATCCCGTCAACTTGTACGCCTACGATACCAGCTGCAGCTGCTTTTTGTGCAATTGTTTGTGCAGCAGACTGCTTTTCAACAGGTGTAGAGATCGCATATCTGTTGTTTTGGACAACAAAAATCGCTGGCGCTTTGTAAGCCCCTGCAAAGTTAATACCTTCGTAGAAATCACCTTGTGAAGCTCCACCGTCACCAGTGTAAGTGATTGCAACAGCTTTTTTACCGCGCTTTTTCAAACCAAGAGCTACACCAGCAGCTTGAATGATTTGAGCACCGATAATGATTTGCGGTGAAAGTGCATTCACATCTTCAGGCATTTGGTTACCAACAAAGTGTCCGCGAGAGAACAAGAATGCTTTTGTTAGCGGAAGACCATGCCAGATTAATTGTGGTACATCACGATATCCTGGAAGAATGAAATCTTCTTTCTCAAGTGCAAAGTGAGTTGCAAGCTGAGAAGCCTCTTGTCCAGCTGTTGGCGCATAGAAGCCAAGACGTCCTTGACGGTTCAATGAAATTGAACGTTGATCTAATACTCGTGTAAACACCATACGGCGCATTAATTCTTTTAATTGGTCATCTGAAAGATCCGGCATTGCCGCTTCGTTTACGACTTCGCCTTTTTCGTTTAAAATTTGAAACGTTTCAAACTGCTTTTTGATGGCATCAAATTGCTTTTTGCTATCAACAATTGCTTTTTTTGTTTTTGCAGCCATTCTAAAGTCACCTCTTCCTTTCTTTTAACAGTCCATTTGTCGTGAATCCATTTATACATACAGATATAGGATAACCCAAAATACTCATATGACTCCTGTATATAATAGCCACTAAGATCGTTGTCGAAACATTGGTTGATCACTCGTTTTTGAGTCCTTATAACTGTATTAACGATAGTTCACAAAAAACTAATACAACTTCTGTTAACAAGGAATAGTTTACAACAAGAAAAATAGTCCGTCAATTGATTTAACGGCTTTATTTAAATAAATGTATTCGCTTTACTTTTTATGGTGAACTGTATCAATCTGTTTAACAAACAACCTAATCTGTACTAGTATAGAGTGTACTACTGTACTACAATAGAAAATGTTTGTTTTTGTCGAAAAATAAAAAAAGAGCTGTTTTTCAGCTCTTTTTCGACTCTTGATCTGCTGCTTTATACAAAGCCGTTTTATGATCATTCAATTGATCTGTATATCGATTGAACTTCTTACTTTCTTTTCTGACTTTGCTATATGAACGATTCACGGTCTTCAGCTTTGACTTCAGCTCTTCATATCCTAGATCCTTTTTCTTTAAAGATTGATACAAAAGCTGATCTTGTTTCAGCGCCTTTTGATACTCCTTGTAAAGCTGATCATATGACGCATATCGTTTCTCGATTGATTTGACCGTTTGATCTGCTTTCTCTTTTAACTCCGCATCTTGCAATCGAGCAGCAGATTCCTTTACTGTTTTCAATTCTTTTTTCGATTCATCCATACTGACTTTTTCTGTTTTTAAATGTTCTTCTCTTTGTGCTGCCGATGCTAACGCCTGATCAGAAAGGCTTGCCACTGTTTTTGTATGGTCCTTTGTTGTTTGAATCATTTTTTTATACAGCTTCTGCTCTTTTTCCTCATAGCTTTGCAGTGTACCTTGCTCTTTTTCGAAGGATGCTTCTTTTTCACTCATTTTCGTCATCGCGTCCTGCATATCATTGAACGGATTTTGACCTCCGCACCCTGTCAGCAAAAGGGTACATATCCCCGCTAAAGCAGCACCTGCTTTCATGCTTTTTTTCATCTGTCTCATCACAAGGCCCCCTTTACATCTCCACATACCACTATAATTTTTATAGACGTTGGTGACAAGGAAAGAGGTCAGTCAGATGAGGCGGAGAAGATTTTTTTCAAGCAATAGGCGCATGACTATACAAATAGTGCATTCATACATAGTTTATATTACACGCTTCGCCTTCACTTATGAGAGGCCAAGTGTATTTCCAAAGGAGGTCAAAAGTATGTCTAATTATAGTCATGGAAGTATGTATGGTGGATACGGCGGTTACGGGTATGGATTCGGTGGCGGATATGGCGGCGGCTGTTGTTACCCAAGTTATGGCGGTGGATACGGATGCGGATACGGCGGCGGACGTACATTCGCTTTAATCGTTGTGCTTTTCATCCTATTAATTATCGTTGGCGCAGCATTCTTAGGCGGCGGCGGTGGCTGCTGCTAAGGCTGTTTAAGCCTCTGACCGGTCTCACAGGACCGGTCTTCTTTATTTCATTGCATATGTTGTGTATCATTTTATATACTTTACATACAAAGGAAATAGGAGTGAAGTTTTGTGATTACCATGGATGATATCGTAAGGGACGGACATCCCGTCTTAAGACAAACAGCTGAAGCGGTCGAGCTCCCGCCGACAGAAGAGGAAAAACAGCAATTAGCTGACATGATCGAATTCGTCAAAAACAGTCAGGATGCTGACATTGCTGAAAAATACGGACTAAGACCCGGCGTTGGATTGGCAGCTCCGCAAATCAATATTAGTAAACGCATGATCGCTGTTCACTGTGAGGATGAAGACGGAGAAGAATACAGCTATGCTCTGTTCAACCCGCGTATTGTCAGCCATTCAGTCAAAAGAGCTTATTTAGCGACTGGTGAAGGCTGCTTATCAGTTGATGAAGCCATCCCTGGATTTGTTCCTCGATATCAAAAAATCAGGGTCAAGGCCACTACGCTTGAAGGAGAGGACATTGATATCCGTCTAAAAGGGTTCCCCGCTATTGTTTTTCAGCATGAAATTGACCATTTAAATGGCATTATGTTTTATGATCATATTCAAAAGGATCAGCCGTTCGCTGAGCCAGAAAACTCTGTTGCGATCGGCAGATCATAACATAAAAAAGAAGACCCGCGATCTAAGGGTCTTCTTTTTTTATTCTTTAATGAGGCCAAGCTGGGTCACTGCATGGAATATGCCGTCCTCATCTACCGGCTTTGTCACAAAATCAGCCAATGCTTTCAGTTCACTCACAGCATTTCCCATCGCCACGCCTGTTCCAGCAAACGAAATCATTTCTCTATCATTCAATCCGTCTCCAAAGGCAATGGTATCCTTTTGATCGTAAGGAAGTCTTTCGATGACTCGTTTGATTCCTTCAGCTTTTGATCCGCCTTTTGGCAGAACGTCCGTTGACAGCTCATGCCATCTGACAAGGTCAATTTCTTCGCGGAATGCCTTATACTCCACTTCCTCTTCTGCCTTACAAAATAACAGCATTTGAAAAATGTCGTTTTCTTTAAAGAAAGATACATCGTGCTCAGGATGCTCTGTTTTCAAAGTACCGATTCCTTCATGGATAAACGGATGATTCGGCACAGACGCCTTCATCGTTTCTTCTCCCATAAAAACGAGCGGATGATCATGACGATCCGCTGTCTCATAAATCCGCTCCATCAGCTCCTGCTTCAGCGGATTGCCGTAAATAACGTCTCCCTCATACATGACATACTGACCGTTATAAGCAATGAATGAGTCAAGCCCTAATTCTTCTAAAATGGGCCGGATCAGAAAAGGAGAACGCCCAGATGCAATAAAGAGATGATGACCTTTTTCTTTTAATAAATGAACCGCTCGCTTCGTTGACTCAGGTATATTTTTATCATGGTCATATAAAGTACCGTCGATATCAAAGAAGATGACTTTTTTATTCATATCTCGCCCTCCTGCTCTTCGTTATGTATACACACTCCCTTTCATCATACAGAAAGATTTCAGCTTTCGAAACCAATTCCTTTTGAAAGCGCCTATTTCCCACATATAACCATGTAACATTCAATAGAAACATCATATAATACAAGTATATAGAGAGACCGGAACACACTGGTTAAGCTTACTTCAACCCGAAAGGAGGCGGCATGTGATGCTTCGTCGTCTGCGTAAGAAAATTCGAAGACAATGGAAGGACATGCTTCGCAAAAAATCAATTGCTTAAAAGGATCTTCCGCACATTTGCCGAAGGTCCTTTTTTCTCAGAGACTTTTCTTATGCGCGTTTTTTTAATATAATAGAATAAGCGAGTGTAACATACGGTATTTAAGGAGAGATTTGGATGATATATAAGGTATTTTTTCAGGCAAGTACTACTGAGGTACCTGTAAGAGAACACACAGATTCACTATACGTTGAAGCGGTTTCTGAAAGAGACGTACGCGATAAGTTGAAAAAACATAACTACAACATTGAATTCATTCAGCCTGTAGACGGTGCTTTTTTAGACTATGAACGAGAAAGTGAAAATTTTAAAGTATTGGAGCTATGAGAGGAATGAAATTTGTTAAAAACGATCAGGCGGCAGTTTTTGCGCTCGGCGGTTTAGGCGAGATCGGTAAAAACACGTATGGCGTTCAATTTCAAGATGAAATCATTTTAATTGATGCAGGCATTAAGTTTCCTGAAGACGAGCTTCTTGGAATTGACTACGTCATCCCTGACTATACGTACTTAGTTAAAAACGAAGATAAAATCAAAGGTCTTTTCATCACTCATGGACATGAAGACCACATCGGCGGTATCCCTTACCTTCTTAAGCAAGTGAATATTCCAGTTTACGGCGGCAAACTCGCAATCGGCCTACTTCGTAATAAATTGGAAGAGCATGGTCTCTTGAGACAAACAAAACTTCACATTTTTGAAGAAGAAGATACCATTAAATTTAGAAAAACAGCTGTGTCTTTCTTTAGAACGACACACAGTATTCCAGATTCTTATGGAATTGTCGTGAAGACACCTCCTGGTAACATCGTACATACAGGTGATTTCAAGTTTGACTTTACTCCTGTTGGCGAGCCTGCCAATTTAACCAAAATGGCTGAGATCGGAAAAGAAGGCGTTCTTTGTCTTTTATCTGATAGTACAAACAGTGAAATCCCAGAATTTACGATGTCTGAAAGACGCGTAGGTGAAAGCATTGATGACATCTTTAGAAAAGTCGATGGACGCATCATCTTTGCCACGTTTGCTTCAAACATTCACAGACTTCAGCAAGTGATTGAGTCTGCTGTTGCCAACGGCAGAAAAGTCGCTGTATTTGGACGCAGTATGGAGTCTGCTATTGATATTGGACAAGATCTTGGCTATATTAAATGTCCAAAAAACACGTTTATTGAACATAATGAAATCAACCGCCTTCCGGCAAACAAAGTGACCATTCTTTGTACTGGGAGCCAGGGTGAACCGATGGCAGCTCTTTCTCGTATTGCGAACGGTACTCACCGCCAGATTTCCATTAACCCTGGTGACACTGTTGTCTTCTCATCTTCACCGATCCCAGGTAACAATATTAGTGTAAGCCGCACCATTAACCAGCTTTATCGTGCCGGCGCTGAGGTCATTCATGGCTCGCTTAATAATATTCATACATCTGGTCACGGCGGACAAGAAGAACAAAAACTCATGCTCCGTTTAATTAAACCAAAATTCTTTATGCCGATTCACGGTGAATACCGCATGCAAAAAACGCATATCAAACTTGCGAATGATTGCGGCATCCCTGAGGAAAACTGCTTTATCATGGATAACGGTGAAGTTCTTGCACTGAAAGGTGACGAAGCAAGTGTCGCTGGCAAAATCCCATCAGGCAACGTGTATATCGACGGAAGCGGTATTGGCGATATCGGAAACATCGTTTTAAGAGACCGCCGCATTCTTTCTGAAGAAGGCCTTGTTATTGTGGTCGTCAGCATGGACATGAAAGAATTCAAAATCTCTGCTGGTCCTGATTTGATCTCAAGAGGTTTTGTCTACATGAGAGAATCTGGAGACCTGATCAACGATGCACAGGATTTAATTTCGAAGCATCTTGAAAAAGTAATGGAACGTAAGACAACTCAGTGGTCTGAAATTAAGAACGAAATTACTGACACCCTTGCACCTTTCCTTTATGAAAAAACAAGACGCCGTCCAATGATCTTACCGATTATTATGGAAGTGTAATCACAAAAAGAGACACAAGCCGCTTGGCTGTGTCTCTTTTTTTCACTGTTCATTGAAAAAACCGCATATATACATATGCGGTTTCTCTCTTTTTATGATTGAATTGGGAGATGCTGAAAGCTTCTGACATCAAACAAACCCTTTGTCGTCATTTTCACATCAGGAATGACTGGGAGTGCCAAAAAGGACAGCGTCAAAAACGGGTTAAAGTCTAAAATAAAACCTGTTTCTTTTAACGCTTCATGGAGTGCATGAAGGCTTTCATTTACAAGATGTGCCGGCTGATCTGAAAGTAAACCAGAGATCGGTAATGGCAGTGTATGAAGAGTCTGGCCCTCTTTGACAACAGTCAAACCGCCGCCTGCTTCTTTTAACGCGTCAATGGCTTTCACGATATCAGCATCATTTGTGCCAACCGCAATTAAATTGTGAGAATCATGTGCAACCGTTGTTGCAATTGCGCCCTTTTCTAATCCAAAGCCGCTGACAATCCCTATCCCCATTTCAGATAAGCCTTGATGGCGTTCGACAAGCACCATTTTTAATACATCTCTTTCTGTATCACTAGTGAATTGTCCGTTCGTTTCTGAAGGAGAGATTTGTTCTAATTTTGTTTCTAGCTGATTTGGAATAATGCGGATGACATTCATTTTTTGATGAGCTGTGATAGGCAGAGCCAGATCTTGCTCTTGAACGTCTATAGCATGAACAGATTGTAATAAGGCTGGACTCGGTGCAATTTTTTCGACACCTGGCTTGTACTCTCCATGCTGCGCCACTAATTCTCCAGCAATAAATACGCTGGTAATGTCTACTTGATGAAGATCAGAGACGAGCATAAAATCAGCATCAAAGCCTGGCGCAATGGCTCCCTTTGTTTTGAGGCCAAAACACTCTGCTGCGTTTAAACTTCCCATTTGATACGCTAAAAATGGGTCTAACCCTTCTTTTATAGACATGCGTACTTGTTCATCAATACTTCCTTCAGCCATTAAATCATCTAAATGTTTATCATCGGTACAAAAGAAAAAGCGTCTTGCATTCTTTTCATTCACAGCTGGTAAAACGCTTTTCACGTTTTTGGCAACAGAGCCTTCTCTCAGCATGACATACATGCCTCTCTTTACACGTGCAAGGGCTTCTTCGGCTGTTGTCACCTCGTGATCTGTTTGGACATTCGCTGTGCGGTAAACGTTTATTAATCGGTCTGTTAAGCCTGCTAGATGGCCATCAATCAATTTATTCTCGTTTTGAGCATCAAGCAGCTTTTGAAGCATATCTTCTTCTGCCTGCTCCACACCGACGTAATCCATCACCTCAGCAAGACCAAGAACCTCTTTCTCTTGATACAAAGGCTTTAAATCTTTCGCTTTTAAAACAGCACCTGATCGTTCAAAACTGACTGCCGGTACGCAGGATGGCAGCATGAAATAAATATTTAAGGCAGCTTTTCTCGCTTCTTCCAGCATAAAACGGATGCCTGTGACCCCTGACACATTGGCAATTTCATGCGGGTCTGTTACGACAGTTGTCACACCGCGCGGGACGACAGCTTTGGAGAATTCAGCAGGGGTAACCATAGAGGACTCGATATGAACGTGGCCATCAATAAAACCGGGTACAAGCATTTGACCTGCTGCATCCAGCTCCTGTTCTCCCTCGTACTCTCCAATCCCTACTATTTGTCCATTTTCAACAGCGACATCAGCGTCTATCCATTCCTGGTTAAACACGTCCATAACTTTCGCATGTTTAATCACTAGGGCTGCTTTTTTTCTCTTTGCAGCTACCTCAATTTGATGTCTGAAAAGCTCCTTATCCAACGACACTGCCTCCTCCAAGTAAACAATATAATGTTTCTTATCGTAAACGAATCTGTTTGCCCAGTCAATGACATTTAGAGAAAATCACCCAGATAAAAAGACTGATTTTTATTTCTGAATAGTGATAATTGCATGAAAAATATGATGAATGACTTTAGCTGTTTATGCAGAACAAAACAGCCCTTTTAAATGTCTTCTTCCCTCTTCACTGTCCACCTCATGTGTACACAATCATATTAAAAAACACCCCGCCTAGGAGTGTTTAATAATCGTTCTGCATTTCTCGTTTTTCAAAACGTCCGATATCGGCAACTGCCCCAATGACAATCAGAATATCTTCTTTTTGAATCATTTCATCTGCGAGCGGTGAAACAATCACTTCTTTTCCACGCTTAATCGCCACAATATTAATGCCATATCTCGCTCTAATATCGAGATCTAAAAGAGAATGCCCTGCAAGCCTGCTGTTGGCAACGATTTCAATGAGGCTGTACTCATCTGACAGCTCAAGATAATCTAATACGTTATTGGAGATGATTTTATGTGCAATTCGTCTGCCCATGTCCCGCTCTGGATGAACGATGCGATCAGCTCCAATTTTATTTAACACCTTTTCGTGGTAATCGTTTTGCGCTTTTACTGTGACCATTTTAACGCCAAGCTCTTTCAGCATAATCGTCGTTAAAATACTGGCCTGAATGTTTTCACCAATCGCAACGATGACATGATCAAAATTGCGAATGCCGAGATTTTTTAAAACAGATTCGTCCGTCGAATCACCAATGACCGCATGTGACGCAATTTTCGCGTATTCGTTCACTCGATCTTCATTCATATCCATGGCCATGACTTCAAGTCCTTCTTCGCTGAGCGCCTTACAAATACTTCCGCCAAAGCGTCCAAGACCAATGACTGCATATTCCTTTTTCATGTTCAGACTCCTTTTATCTCACTTACCATGCATTTTACTACGGTTTGATTAATGAATCCATATGCGAGCGAATTTTTTTGCGGAATGCTTCACTTAAGTAAAGATCTGCTCCTTTTTCAATTTCACTGCGGTAATGACCTGGCGGAGCAATTTCTTCGCTCTTTTGAAGAACAAGAAAGGTTAAACAGTCTTCATATATTTGATCACCTATTTTGACATCGACAAAAGCTGGACGATATGTGCCCTCATAGACGCCTTCTCGTTTGTACAAATATCGAATGGCATCAAAAGGAACCTCATATAAAACACCCTCTGTTTCTCCGCCGTCTTCTACCATATCGGCTCTTGATCCATCAGGCCTTACCAATGTAAATCTAGTTGTAAAGCCGTTCAGAGCACCGCCGCCGATGATTTGTTTAAAATAATGATCAACTTCTGCCAGTTTAAATCTTGCATCATCCATACAGGAGCCATAGGCAAAATAATAGAAGGATGCCGGCTGCTGCTGCCACATTCTATATTCCTTCCAGCAGCCGCTCTCGATCTCCTTCAGCGATGATGCCTTCTGCTTTGGTAAAGTGTATGTAACAGCCGCCACCGGCCCTTTGTCTGTCATGACATCGACCACCTGCTTGTCATACCCTTCCTCAAGCAAATCTATCTTATTCAGCGTGCTTGCGGTTACCTCGTACAATTCTCCATATACTGTGCTTTTCTCTTTTAGAACGCACGCAGGGTATCCTTGACCTGTATCATAGATTCTGCCGCTGATCCAAGCTGATTTAGCTAATGGCCTGCTTTCTTTCATATACGTCTCGTGGTGCTCTTCATGCTGCAGAAGCGTCCCATATACAAATAAAGCTTTCTCCTTCATGAAATCACGTCCTCTCGCCTTGCTGGTGTCTGCTTTTTTGCCACACAGGTAAATAGATATGAAAAGCTGTACCTTTTCCCAGCTCACTGACCACATCCATCCTACCGTGATGATCTTTTAAAATCGCTGCACAGATGGTGAGGCCAAGTCCCGTCCCTTCTGTTTTTGTGGAGAAGAAAGGATCATATATTTTCTGAATATCCTCTTCAGACATCCCTTTTCCTTCATCTTGAATGGTAATTTTCCATTCGTTCATCACTTTTTCTGTTGATATGTATATGCTGCCGCCTTCGGGCATTGCCTCAATGGCATTTTTGATTAAATTAATGAACAGCTGCTTCATTTGATTAGCGTCTGCTAATATAGCGCCGGCATCCTGCTTTTTAAATGGCTGTTTGAGATCAATATTCGAAAGGACTGCATTGGTTTTTAGCAATGTAATCACCTGTTCTAACAGTCCATGAAGCTGAACTTCTTGAAAATGGACCGACTGCGGCTTTGCCAGCACCAGCAGCTCACTTAAAACAAAATCAATCCGTTTAATTTCAGAAAAGATAATGTCAAAATAATCGGTTCTTTCAGGATATTGTGTTTTCATCAGCTGCAAAAAGCCATTTACTGAGGTCAGCGGATTTCTGACTTCATGGGCGATTCCAGCGGCTATTTGTCCTGCAACGGCCAGCTTTTGCGCCTGCATTTGCACTTGTTGATTTGATTTTTCAAGCTCAAGCTTTGCCAGCTTTTGTTTTGTAATATCTGCAACTGTTCCAATACCTCCAGTAAACTGGTGCTCCTCATCAAAGTAGAGCTTATAATGAACGTCTCCCCATACTTTCTTTCCCTCTTTATGAAGAAGCTGCAGCTCGATCCGCCCTGAATCTTTATGCTCTTTGATGACAGATGACAAATGCTGAATAACTCTTTCTTCTTGATCAAAGTACTGATTGTACATCGTACCTAGACATTCATCTATGTCATAGCCGGTCATTTGTTTCCATGCTTGATTTAAGAAAATGATGTGCCCTTTTTCATCTGTTTCAAAGACAATTTCTTGCAAGTTATCTGTAATTCGGTTCAGCCGCTCTGTCAGTTCGTGTGCTTCTTTTTCTCTCTTATTTAGATCTGACACAAGTAAATTCAAGCGGTCTACATATCCTGAGACAACCCAGATCCCTGCTAACACAACGACTGTAAAGGCTAGATCGAGCGGCCAATTAATTTGATAGCCGCCTACATAATAAAAGAAATCCCAGCTTATGATTAAGATAAATGCAAGAACAGATAACACGATCCGCACTTGATATGTTTTGTTCAAATGATTCCACCTGCCGCCCTGAGATTCTTTGTCAATTGTACCATTTTCCACTTATTTTTTGAGGGAGATGGGGCATTTTTAAGGAACTTTTTTAAAGAAAAAATAGCCTGTTCTCAGCACAAAGGAAGAGAGCAGGCTATTTTGATTACTTCTGAAGAGCTTCTTGCAGTTCTTTTAACAGCAGTTCTGCGCCTTCAGCGCTTAATGTAATTTGACCATTTCCATATTCATGGTTCTCTGATGTAATCTCACCAGTCATGAGACAAACGCCCTCTGGCTGATATTTTTTCAAGACGATTTTATCTCCATCTATAAAAAATTCCATACTGTCTTTAATAGCGATATCAAGTGCTCTTCTCAATTCGATTGGCATCACAATACGCCCTAGTTCGTCTACTTTTCTTACGACTCCGATAGATTTCAATTTCGTTCCCTCTTTCTTTCATTAGCTCAAGATCAATCTGTTTTTCACCAATTGATATATCGTAGACGTAAGAGATTCTTAAAAGGTTTCTCCTCTATAAAAATTTTTTTCATAAAAGAAAAAACAAAGGGAAAATTTATTGTGATTGTCAAAATGATACTTGAATTTTACAGATTCATTTCAAGGTGATCACAAACCCCCACAAATGACATCAACCCTCTGAACTTTTAAATGTAAAATTGTTTAAAACAGCAAAAATAGAGATTGGGTGAAAACATGTTTCAAAATGCCGAAATTGGAATTGATTTAGGAACAGCTAACATATTGGTTTATAGTAAAAATAAGGGAATTATTTTAAATGAACCGTCCGTCGTAGCAGTCGATACAGAAACAAAGACTGTACTTGCCGTCGGATCAGAAGCAAAAGAAATGATCGGGAAAACACCTGGGAAAATTGTTGCGATCCGTCCGATGAAAGACGGTGTCATCGCTGATTATGATATGACAACAGATTTACTTAAACAAATCATGAAAAAAGCAGGAAAAAATATCGGGTTTACCTTCAGAAAGCCAACTGTCGTTGTATGTACACCTTCTGGTTCAACAGCTGTTGAGCGCCGCGCCATCAGCGATGCTGTGAAAAACTGCGGAGCAAAACATGTGCATTTAATTGAAGAACCTGTTGCAGCTGCAATCGGTGCTGATCTTCCGGTAGACGAGCCTGTTGCGAACGTCGTAGTCGATATTGGCGGCGGAACAACAGAAGTTGCGATCATTTCATTTGGCGGCGTTGTCTCTTGTCATTCGATCCGAATTGGCGGCGATCAGCTGGATGAAGATATCATTACGTTTGTCAGAAAGAAATATAACCTATTAATCGGCGAACGGACTGCCGAGCAGGTGAAAATGGAAATTGGATATGGTCTTATTGAACATGAGCCTGAATCATTAGAAGTGCGCGGTCGCGACCTTGTGACAGGTCTGCCAAAAACGATCACACTTGTCTCTCATGAAATTCAAGGCGCCATGCGAGAATCACTTCTTCATATTTTAGAAGCGATCCGTGCCACATTAGAGGACAGCCCTCCAGAGCTAAGCGGAGATATTGTAGACCGCGGCGTCATTTTAACTGGCGGAGGCGCTCTTTTAAATGGAATTCAAGAATGGCTTTCTCAAGAGATTGTTGTTCCAGTCCATATTGCAGCCAATCCCCTTGAATCTGTTGCCATTGGAACAGGTCGTTCATTAGAAGTGATCGACAAATTGCAAAAAACTTTAAAATAATCTTCTTGTTCTACTTCTTTTTTTGTCATTTTGATCATATCGTGAGAAATGGATAAACGTGAAGGAGGAAGAACATGTTGCTTGATTTAGGTAAACGGGTCGTTGTCACAGTCATTTTAACGGGTATTATTTTAGGAGGAATGAGCCTGTCGTTTTCACATATGCCGCCTTCTAATGCACAGCCTGTGAAACAACTGAACCGCTAAAAAAGCCGCACGAAAGCGGCTTTTTTATTTTGGCTTTAAACGGGCTCCCCATTTTCCTTTTCGGTCATAAATCTGATATGATGAACATGACTAAAGGAGGGGTTTTTTATGAGTTCATTTGAAAAACAACTAGATCAATATGCGAAGACCATCGTTGAAGTCGGTGTGAATGTACAAAAGGGGCAGGAAGTCGTTGTATCCGCATTTACTGAATCTGCACATCTTGTTCGTCTTGTAGCGAAACACGCGTATGAGCGCGGGGCGAAAAACGTACATATCCGCTGGAGTGATGGTGTTCTCACCCGTTTAAAGTATGAACATGCACCGCAAGATGTATTTGAGCAATTCCCTGAATGGGAAGCACAGATGATGGAAACCATCGCAAAACGCGGAGGCGCTTTTATTACCATCCTGTCAGAAAGCCCTGACCTTTTGCGAGGCATTGATTCGAAAAAAATCGCTGCACAGCAAAAAGCTGCTGGTTCAGCACTACATACATATCGTCAATACGTTCAATCTGACAAAGTCGCTTGGACAGTCGTAGGTGCTGCATCAAAAGAATGGGCGAAAAAGATTTTCCCTGACCATACAGATGAAGAAGCTGTCACGTTATTGTGGGATCAAATCTTTAAAGTCGCACGCGCTGATCAAGCAGATCCAGTTGAGGCTTGGAAAAAGCATGATGCGTCATTAAACGAAAAGGTCAAAATACTCAATGAACGCCACTACCACAAGCTTCATTATGAAGCACCTGGCACAGACTTAACGATCGAGCTTCCAGAGCAGCATATTTGGGTAGGTGCTGGCAGCGTAAGTGAACGCGGCGTTTCGTTCATGGCCAACATGCCGACAGAAGAAGTCTTTACCGTACCGAAAAAAGACGGTGTAAACGGGACAGTCTCAAGCACAAAGCCGCTCAGCTATGCTGGAAACATCATTGATGAGTTTTCATTAACCTTTGAAAATGGCCGGATTGTGGATGTGAAAGCAAAAGAAGGCGAAGATATGTTAAAATCTCTCGTTGAAACAGATGAAGGCTCTCATTATCTAGGTGAGGTTGCCCTCGTACCAGATGATTCACCAATTTCTAACTCAAATATTCTTTATTACAATACACTTTACGATGAAAATGCATCAAATCACCTTGCCATCGGCAGCGGATATGCGTTTAATATCGAAGGCGGAAAAGAAATGAAACGAGAGGAATTGGATGCTGCGGGTGTGAACAGCAGTATTACACACGTTGATTTTATGATTGGTTCAAAGGAAATGAATATTGACGGAATCACAAAAGACGGGAAACGCGAACCGATCTTCCGAAATGGAAACTGGGCGATTTAATCAAAAAAAGACATCCACATTTGGATGTCTTTTTTGTGTTATGCGTAAAGCTCTTCAAGTCTTTTTTGGATGTCTTGATCTGATAAAAACTCATCATATGTTGTTTGTTTATCGACGATGCCATTTGGCGTCACTTCGATAATCCGGTTTGCGACTGTTTCAACAAACTGATGGTCATGAGATGAGAAGAGCATGGCTCCTTTAAAGCTCATGAGACCGTTATTCAGCGCTGTAATGGATTCTAGGTCTAAGTGGTTCGTTGGCTCATCCAGCAGCAAAATATTCGCTCCAGACAGCATCATTTTTGATAACATACAACGAACCTTTTCTCCTCCTGATAAGACACTTGCTTTTTTCTTCACTTCTTCCCCAGAAAAAAGCATACGTCCTAAGAAACCACGCAGGAAGCTTTCGCTTTGATCATTCGGAGAATATTGACGGAGCCAATCAACGAGATCAACATCGTTTCCTTCAAAGTATTCACTATTATCTTTCGGGAAAAAGGCTTGTGACGTTGTGACGCCCCATTTAAATGATCCGCTGTCTGGCTCCATTTCACCAGCAAGGATTTTAAATAATGTGGACACAGCAAGCTCATTACGGCTTAAGAACGCAATTTTATCTTCGCGGTTCATAATAAAGCTGACATTATCCAGTACTTTTACACCGTCAATTGTTTTTGATAGACCTTCTACTTGAAGGACATCATTTCCGATTTCGCGCTCTGGTGCAAAATGAACATACGGATATTTACGTGAGGACGGCTTAATGTCATCTAAAGAGATTTTATCAAGCAATTTCTTTCTTGATGTCGCTTGCTTCGATTTAGAAGCGTTCGCACTAAACCGGGCAACGAATTCTTGAAGCTGCTTAATTTGTTCTTCTTTTTTCTTATTTGCTTCTTGGCTTAGTTTCAGCGCTAACTGGCTGGACTCATACCAAAAATCATAGTTACCGACATATACTTGGATTTTTCCGAAATCAAGATCCGCAATATGAGTACATACTTTATTTAAGAAATGACGATCATGCGAAACGACGATGACGGTATTTTCAAAGTTAATGAGGAACTCTTCGAGCCACTGGATTGCTTGTAAGTCCAAGTGGTTCGTCGGCTCATCGAGAAGAAGAACGTCAGGCTTGCCAAATAAAGCTTGAGCTAAAAGTACTTTTACCTTTTCAGAACCGCCAAGCTCAGACATTTTCTTCGATTGAAGGCTTTCTGGAATGCCAAGACCCTTTAATAGGATCGCTGCTTCACTTTCAGCTTCCCAGCCGTTTAATTCGGCAAATTCACCTTCAAGTTCTGCTGCACGAATCCCGTCTTCATCTGAGAAATCAGGTTTCATATAGATCGCATCTTTCTCCTGCATCACATCATATAGACGTTTGTGACCCATGATGACGACTTTCAGCACTTCAAACTCTTCGTATTCAAAGTGGTTCTGTTTTAAAATCGCTAAACGCTCGCCAGGACTCATATGAACATCGCCCGTTTGAGGCTCAATTTCGCCAGAAAGAATTTTTAGGAACGTTGATTTACCAGCTCCATTGGCACCAATTAATCCGTAACAGTTGCCAGGAGTGAATTTAATATTTACTTCTTCAAATAGTTTACGATCAGCAAAGCGCAAACTAACATTATTTACTGCAATCATTTATTAATCCTCCATCACTCATTCATCATTATGAAGTATAACATGAATAACGTTTGATAGAAACGTCTCTCGCTAAGAACGAAGGCTTTTTGTCTATTATGATATAATAAACGGGAATGATTGATTGAAGGAGTTCGGGCGATTTGAGATTACTCACACTGATGGAATACTGTTTATTGATTTTCTTTATGGGCATTTATTTATCTGCAACAGGCTTTAATGCGAGGGACTTTGGCCTTTATATTGGGCTTGTCCTGATTTACACACTGGTTCACATCTTTTCCAAACGCTTTTTACAAAAGCGGGGAAAAGAAAACCAAAAGATCGGATTGTTTCGATCCGTTTTAGCCATTACCGGATCTGTGTTCGCTTCTGTTCTTGCGATTGTGATCATTGTGACGGTGCTCACACCAAATTAAAAACGACCCTTCTGTAAGGGTCGCTCGTTCAAGTACCTTTCTCTTGCCCATGAGAAGGTGCTTTTATTTTGTCTGTCGAATATCGCCAAATGGGAAGAAAACAAATTCTGATGTCCCGACAACCCGATCCTTTTCAATGAGGCCAAGTCCATTTCGGCTGTCCATGGAATTCAGTCTGTTGTCCCCCATCACAAAGTAATCGTTTTTCGGTACTTTTACTGGACCAAAATCTCCAGTTAAATGCACTTCATACTCTTTCGCATGCGCCTTGTTCTCTTTTAAATAAGGCTCATCTACTTTTTTTCCATTAATGTAAAGCGTATCATCCTTCATTTCAATCGTATCACCTGGAAGGCCGATTAATCGTTTGACATAATGAATCTTCTGACCATCTTTTCCATTAATAATCACGATGTCACCGCGTTTCACACCACCGAGATAGTTAATGGTTTTGTTGACAAACAGCTTTTCCCCGTCATGAAGTGTCGGTTCCATTGACTCCCCTTCCACCACATACGGTTCAAATATAAACGTACGGATGAGCAAGACGAGCGCAAGTGCGATTAAAATGGCTTTGATCCATTCAAATAGTGAACTTTTCTTCTCTGTTTTGGCTTGCTTCGCATCAGATTGAATTTCATTTTCGTTTTGTTTGTTTTCTTCGTTCAAAATACTGCTTCCTCCTAAGACTTTCTGCTAAAAGACTTGAAACGTGAATTGAATAACTTTACTTTATCATATGTCATTTAAAAATTCACAAAACAACCATCTAATTAGATATTTTTTCCTAATTCACTGATAATTAAACAAAAAGAAGCACCGTTTTACACGATGCTTCTCTCCTGCATTACGCTTCTTGTCTGACTGGTTTTTTCAAAATACCCAGTAAAATCGCTGTCACAACGGCACCGATTAAGATGCTGATGATATAAAGAACTGGATGATTTGTTACCCAGAAAACAAATAGTCCGCCATGCGGTGCAGGAAGCGTCACTCTGAAGAATTCCGTTAATCCGCCAGCAACTGCTGCACCAATAACAGCTGAAGGAATCACACGAAGAGGATCTGCCGCCGCAAATGGGATCGCTCCTTCCGTGATGAAGGCAGCTCCCATGAAGTAACATGTAATCCCTGCTTCACGGTCACGTTTTGAGAACTTATTTCTAAAGATCGTTGTTGCAAGTGCAATACCTAGTGGTGGAACCATTCCGCCTGCCATAATCGCAGCATGCGGTGCATAGTTGCCAGCAGCAATCATCGCAAGACCAAATGTGTAAGCCGCTTTGTTAATTGGGCCTCCCATATCAATTGCCATCATACCAGCTAAAATAATACCCATTAAGACAAGGTTTCCCGTACCTAATGATTCAAGCCAATGTGTTAATCCGTCCATCACCATTTTCACTGGTGTGTTGACAATATAATGCATGATAATGCCTGTGAAGAAAATACCGAACAATGGATACAGCAGAACCGGTTTAATCCCGTCGAGTGTCTGCGGTACGAATGTGAATACTTTTTTGAGCAGCACAACAATGTAACCTGCTAGGAAACCAGCAATCAATCCGCCTAAGAACCCTGCACCTGCTGCTGACGCCATAAAACCACCGACCATACCTGGCGCAAAACCTGGACGATCTGCAATACTCATGGCAATAAATCCAGCCAATACCGCAACGATTAAGGCAAGCGCATTATCGCCGCCAATTCCTTTTAAGACAGCTGCAAATGAATTAAATGAAGGGTCCTTAGGATCTGCTGAGTTAATGCCCCAGAAGAATGAAATCGCAACAAGGATACCGCCTCCGACAACAAATGGAAGCATGTTACTTACACCACTCATTAAGTGCTTGTAAAATCCGCTTCTTCCTTTGCCAGATGATTCATTTTCCTCTTTAGAAGAACTGCCGCCTGAACCTTTATAAATCGGCGCATCTTGATTGATTGCTTTTTCAATTAATTCCTGTGGACGGCGAATACCAGCTGTTACAGGGACTTCAATGACATGCTTGCCTTTAAAGCGTTCCATTTCTACTTGCTTGTCCGCTGCCACAATGATGGCTGGTGCTTCTTCAATTTCTTTTGCTGTAAGGGCATGTTTAATACCGCCAGAGCCGTTTGTTTCAACTTTAATGTCAACGCCCATTTCTTTTGCTTTTTCTTTCAAAGCATCTGCTGCCATAAATGTATGGGCAATGCCTGTCGGGCAAGCGGTTACCGCTAAAATTTTAGCAGGCTTTCCTTCTGCAGCCGGCTCCTCTTGAACTTCCTCTTCTTCTTCATCATCTTGATCATGTGTATTGATGATCTCAATGATTTCATCTTCAGTCGCCGCTTCAAGGAGCTGCTTTCGAATTTCTTCACGCATAAGAAGTGTGGATAAACGAGAAAGTGCCTCTAAGTGCGTGTTGTTTGCGCCTTCAGTTGCGGCAATCATAAAGACAAGATGACTCGGCTGTGCGTCTAGTGATTCATAATCAACACCAGCAGTTGAGCGGCCAAATGCAATGGCAGGCTCTTTTACACTTGCTGTTTTAGCGTGCGGGATGGCAATTCCTTCGCCAATACCAGTAGAGCTCTGTTTTTCACGATTGATCACAGCTTCTTTGTAGCCCTCTTTATCATTTAACTTGCCTGCTGTATCTAAAACAGTGACCAGCTCTTCAATGACTGCTTCTTTCTGCTGGCTGTCTAATTGAAGCTTAATGGTATGCTTCGTGAGTAGTTCTGTAATTTTCATGATGACTCCTCCTTTAAATGCGTGTGACTTTTACTTGTGGTAATAGTGTGTCAACAAGCTCTTTTGTGCCAAGCTCCTCAGAAAAGGCTGTAGCGCTTCCTGAAGTAACACCAAGCTTAAATGAATCTTCAATTGAAAGGCCTTTTGAAACGCCGGCTAAAAACCCTGCAACGACTGAATCTCCTGCTCCAACTGAATTAACGAGCGTTCCCTTTGGAACATTGGACTGATAGATTCCTTCTTTACTGAATAAAAGGGCGCCATCTCCAGCCATGGAGACGATGACATGTTCAGCACCTTGTTCTAACAGCTTTTTCCCATAAGGAATTGCTTCTTCTGCTGATGAAATACTCGTCTCAAACATTTCACCCAGTTCATGATGATTTGGCTTCATTAAGAATGGTTTCATGTCAGCTGCTTTTTTTAACGCTTCGCCAGAAATATCAAGAACAACTCTTACACCTTGCTCACGGCAAACTTCAGCAATACGCTCATATGTGTTATGAGGTAATGAAGAAGGAATGCTGCCAGCTAAAACCACGACATCTCCTTCAGTTAATGAAGAAAATTGAGATAGAAATGACTCAAATTGCGCTTCAGTAATTGATGGGCCGAGTCCGTTGATTTCTGTCTCTTCACCTGTTTTTAGTTTCACATTAATTCTTGTATCTTCTGACACCTCGTGAAAGGCTGTTTGTAATTGTTCGTTCTGTAAAAAATCTTGAATATATTTGCCTGTAAATCCACCAATGAATCCAAGTGCTTTTGATTCAACACCGTGACGTTTTAATAGCCTTGAGACATTAATTCCTTTACCACCTGGATATTTTTGATCATAGGTTGAACGATTTAAACCGCCGACTGCAAAATCCTCCACGTGTACAATGTAATCAACTGATGGGTTTAAAGTAACTGTATAAATCATGTTTTCACTACCTTTATAACCGTTTTTTCATGGTAATTATCGAATGAATCCTCTTTTGCGTCGTTTGTGATAATGGTGGCTTCCTGTAAACTAGCAAAGGTTGAAAACGATATTTCGCCAAACTTCGAGGCATCTGATAAGATATAGGTTTTTTTCGCCTGTTTCATGGCTCTTTTTTTCATGAGTGCTTCCTCTGGATCAGGTGTTGTAAAACCCGCCTCGGGATGAATGCCGTTTGTCCCAACAAAGCTTTTGTCAAAACGATAATTTTCCATCGCTGTCAAAGCTGAGGCTCCCACCATGGCTCCTGTTCGATGTTTCACTGATCCGCCTGTCAAGTAAAAGGTAATGCCTTTTCTCATGAGTGCTTCAATGTGCATCACACCGTTTGTCACCACGACAATATCTTGATCTGGATCGATATATTCAATCATTTGCTGTGTGGTTGTACCTGCATCTAAATAAATACAGTCGCCCTGTTTTAAAAGAGATGCCGCTGCCTCTGCTACCAATGACTTTTCTTGAAGGTTTTTGGCAGATTTCTCAAATACATCTGGTTCAAGGCGAATACTCGAAACCTTGGCCGCTCCTCCATGAACCCTTTTCAGAAATCCTTTTTCTTCAAGGGCTGATAAATCTCTTCTAATTGTAGATTCAGACGCATCCGTCATCATCGTTAAGTCCTGTATTTTAATGACATCATTTTCTTCTAAGCTGTCGATAATGAGTTGATGTCTTTCCGGTGTTAACATGAGAACACCCCTTTTGAAAACGTATTCATTTTGCGCGCACCTTTATTGTAATCGCTTTTTTCAACATTATCAATACAAAACAATCAAATACATTCAATAACTATCAAAATCTTTCACCATGGTCATCTTACCTTTATATGTACCATTTGTAAACTGAAAAATATGTGACATTAAGATGAAAGTCATGATATTAGCATTTCTATCATTTTTTATTTCATTCAATGGAACTAAAAAAAGCTTTTATGCGATTTGCATAAAAGCTTTTGATGGGTAATGAAGGCGAATGTAAAACGTTTGTGCTTTTTTCTTCTCCGAATTATTCATACCTGAGCGATTCAATAGGGTCTAGTCTCGCTGCTTTATTCGCAGGAATTAACCCAAAAACAATACCAATGAGCATACTAAACAGTACGCCTCCACAAACCACTTGCCAAGATACGAGAGACGGCCAGCCGGCAAATAGTGAAACTAGCGAAGCACCGCCTAAACCAAGTGCAATTCCCATCAGCCCGCCGATGAGTGTTAAAACGACAGACTCAATTAAAAACTGAACGAGAATTTGCGCCCTTGTTGCGCCCATCGCCTTTCGAATACCGATTTCTCTTGTCCTCTCTGTCACAGAAACGAGCATAATATTCATCACACCGATGCCGCCGACAAGTAAAGAGATTCCGGCTATTGAGCCAATGATCGTTGTCATAACGGACGTTATTTGACCGATCCCTTCTGCGATTTCTTCCATATTGATCATTTCGTAAGCATCTTCTGTATGATGATTTTCATTTAATATGGCAGCCGCGCTCTTTCCTACTTCCTTCATTTGATCCGCATGTGCGACTTGAATAGACAACTTATCATATTCATTCATACCAAATGTGGAGGTGAGCATCGCAAATGGGACATATAATTCATTCATATCAAATGAAAACATCCCTTTCTGTTTTGCTAACACACCGATGACTTCAACTGGCTGTCCGTTCATCCAAATCAGTTCACCTAATGCCTTTTGTCCATTGAATAGTTCTTTTTGTAAGCCATCCGAGATGAGGGCAGCTCTTCTGCCGCTTCTAAAGTCAATATCTCTTAAATTCTTTCCTTCTGCGATTTGTAATGAATGTACATCCGTATACCCCTCATTTATGCCGTTAACTGTCGCATCAACTGTCGTATCTTGAAATCTCAGCTGCATTCCTTGTGCAGTCGAGGAAGCGACCTGCTTCACCCCATTGATTGTCCTAATGCTTTTTATGTCTTCCTCAGTAAATGAGGCTTCGAATAAAGCATTTGGATTTGCATTTAACTCTTCGTCAGAAGGCGTATATGTCATATCAATGGTATTGTTTGGACCTGAAATCGATCCTTTTAACATTTGCTCACCGCCTTGACCGATCGCCACGACTGCAATGACTGATCCAACACCAATAATAATCCCAAGCATCGTTAAAATAGAACGTAATTTATGAGCTAAAACCGAATTCAGCGCTATTTTGATATTTTCAAAGAGTTTCATTCATAGCGTCCCCTTGCATCCATCTATCTTCAACAAGCCGTCCATCTCTCACAACGACCGTACGGTTTGTATAAGCAGCTATTTCTTCTTCATGGGTGACAAGCACAATCGTTGTCCCTTCCTCATTCAGCTGTGTAAACTGTTCCATAATTGACATGCTTGTTTTTGAGTCGAGAGCACCAGTCGGTTCGTCTGCCAAAATAAGCTGAGGCTTATTGACAATCGCTCGTGCAATTGCCACCCTTTGCTTTTGTCCTCCTGACAACTCACTTGGCATATGTTTCATTCGATCTGCCAAACCAACCTTTTCAAGTGCCAATTCCGCACGTTCTTTTCTTTCCTTTTGGCTGATCCCAGCGTAAATCATCGGAAGTTCAACATTGCGTCTCGCATTTAACCTTGGCAAGAGGTGAAATTGCTGAAAAACAAATCCAATGGATTGATTTCGAATAACCGCGAGCTCTTGATCCTTTGCTGCTGACAGCTCTGTACCTTGAAAATGATATTGTCCCGTCGTCGGACGGTCTAAACAGCCAATAATATTCATTAATGTTGACTTTCCAGAGCCTGACGGGCCCATAATGGACATATACTCACCTTTTTCAATGACAAGATTCATGTCACTTAATACATCAAATGTTTCGTGTGCGACCTCATAGCTTTTTGTTACGTTGGAAAGCTGAATCATTCAGCATTCACTTCCATTCCGTCATACATGTCATCTGCTCTATGAGCAATGATTTGGTCCTCTGCCTTGACACCTTTTGTCACTTCAAGATCATGACCTGACGTTTCCCCTATGACCACTTTTACTTTTTTCAGTACATTTTCTCGAACAACATAAACGTATTGTCCATCAGTCTCTTTTTTTACTGCTGTTTCAGGAATTGTTTGCGCCTGGCGCTTATCTGTTTCAATTTCCATGATCATTTTAAAACCAGGCTTCGCCTCAGGTTTCTTCCCCTTTATTTCAACTTCAACAGGATATTGAACCGTTTGATCGCTCGAAGTTGTTTCGGCCGCAGTCTGGACAGGAACAGCACCTACTTTTTTCACGACTCCTTGCCAGCTCTTCCCGCGAATGACATCAGACGTTACCTTCACTTTTTGTTTCTTTTTGATTTTGATGGCATCATACTCTGAGATCAAACCCCGCACGATCATTTTTTTCTCATTACCAATATGGATGATCGGCTGCCTATCTTCCGGCCCCCCTGCTCCGGCCTCTTGCTCAATGGAAATCACTGTTCCATCAATTTTACTATGTACGGTTAAATCTTCTATTTGCGCCTTTACTTTTTCTTGGCTGATCTTTGCTTGCTTTTGTTCTAATTCAGCCGCTTTCAGTTCTAATTGAAGCTGATCTCGCTCGCTTTTGGCATTAGCGTCAGAACCGCCTGCTTTTTTCTCATCTAATTCACTCAGCCTATTTTGCAATTGTTCCAATTTTAATGTACTTGACTCAGCGGCTAATGCTTGCTGCTGCTCCTCAAGCTCCAGTTCCTTGTTTTCATATGTAAGAAGCGGCGTTCCAGCCTTTACCTTTTCCCCTTCTTTCACAGCAATTCCCTTCAATTTCCCCTTTTCCTCTTCTTCATAGATGAACTGCTCTTCAGAGAATGAAAGTGTCCCGGGTGTCATCACCGTAGATGTGATTTCTTTCGGCGTGAGTTTGACTGTTTTAATCGCTGCTGTAGAAACAGGCTTTGCTTGGTTTTTCGCAATATTAAATCCAATAAATAGTCCAATCACAATAATTAAAATAGATCCGATGATGATTTTCTTTCTCATAAAAACATTCTACCCCCAGCTTACTGATATGTTAATTGCTGTTCCTACATATTGAAAAATTAACGATAAGATATAAAAGACGCCTATAATCACCCAAGAAATTCTCGGTGATATACGCCCAACTTGGATGAATAAAAAGCCTGTTAAAACAAGATTCCAGATCACAAATAGATCGATATTGGCTAACACCGCATGCCATGGACCAGAAATTCGAATGAGTGCGTTTAACGAAGTAACCGTGACATCTTTTGGAACATGAAAAAGGATTACTGCCAAATGAGAAATAATCGTCCCAATGATCGTAACGGGTGTAATGAACAGAACCGCTGAAAACAGCTGCCGAAATGATGCATCACCTTTCGCTAAAAATACGATGAACTTATATATAGCAGCATTGATGACAATCCCAAATACCAGACCAATGAGCGTCACCACATAAACAACAGGTACCGGCAAACTTAAATCTGCCCACATTCCCTTATTTACGAGCTCAGACAAATAAGTCACAACAACTGTTAAAATAAGCACACAAGATAAAGGCCACCAAACAACTGGATTTTCCCATACTCTTTTCAGGTGCTCTGATGGTCTTGTGCTCACTCCAATGATCGTAGGTTTTTGCATGTTTTCTTTCACCAAATGTCATCCTCTCTATGTCAAGCAAATATGCAAACGCACAATGACGCTCTTTTTCTTTCTATTTTATCAAAAGATTGCCAATAAGTGATCGATCATTTGATTTTCTTATTTTCGTTGAGAAAAAATTTTATCTATTATTCTATTTTCACGAATGAAACCCTTCAAATGACCCCATGATCCGACCATATTCATATCAAGAATCGTGCTTTTACTGACTTAAAAACATTTTATTAAGTAAACAATATGTTTTTCGGAATAAATATCCTTTTCTTTTGGATTCGCATGGTCTTAGATAGACACAACAATTTTTTGTTAAAATAATCCTAGTAATTTGGACAAATCCCGGCTTTATAGGACTATGATTGGTTTCTTTTACAGAACAAATAAGTCTTTAGTATCAATACTTTCATATTAAAAAATTAAAAATAAAGGGATTTTACTTGATCAAAAGTTATTTTTTCATATAATGTAAAATAGAGGTAGGTTAAATGATAGTGGAAATGGAGTCAAGTGAATGTTAAGAGAAAAATTGAAAATGCAATTGATTTTACTGTATGAAAAGGAACAAGAAGCATGGCAATACTTTCGAAAGGAAAGAGAATCGATTTATCATGAGCTCAAATTACTTGATATGAAAGAAAGCAGACCTTCTAACGACAAAATATACTACGCTGCAAGATGTGTAGATATTATCAAAGAGAAAAAGGGAAGCATTGTGAGCACAAAAGAATTAAAGGAACAGCTTCAAGCCCAAACAGATTTCAATGTGAGACGAATCAGCGAATTGTATGATCTCATTCAGCAGCTCGATCCTCACATTTCTAAAGCAAGAAGGGGATGTTTTATTTACGAAGATCATACCCAAGTACCTCTACAAACTTTTCACACATAAAAAATTGGTTACAGCCGGGCGGCCATAACCAAATCCTCTAATATCTATTATCCACCACTTACAGGAGGAATGAGTGCAACAGTGTCCCCGCTACGCACTTCAGCATTTTCCCTCGTATATATTTCGTTGACTGCAACCATTACATTTTGTGCAGCATCAACACCATATACCTCCTGTAATTCTATTTTAATCTCATCAACCGTTGTTTGTTCTTTTTGAATGATGATTTGTTGTTTCCCGGCCTTCTCAGCAAGGCCGGCGAACAATAACACATTAATCATGCTGATCACCTTCTTTCTCTGCAAGTTGAAGATGGCTAGGTTTACCTTCTGGATATGAAACCGTTTCAAGCTGATTACCTATCCAGGCCTCTCCATCTTCCCAATATTCTTTTTTCCAAATAGGAACGATTTCCTTGATTCGTTCAATAGCATATTCATTGGCTTCGTAGGCAGCCTTCCTATGAGGAGAAGAAACGGCGATCGCAACAGCAATATCCGTTATCTCAAGTGTTCCAATACGGTGCACAATCGCTGCTTCAGTGTCAGGCCACCGATTCTTCATTTCTTGTCCAATCTGCCTTAGCATGCTTTCCGCCATTGGTATGTATGCTTCGTACGTTAAACGCAATGTTTTCTTGCCGTTTGTCCATTCTCTGACCGTCCCGATAAACGTTGTAATCGCTCCTGCCTTTCGTCTTGTCACATGCTGAATCAATTCGTTTACCTCAATCGGTGTTTTTGTTATTTTAAAAAGTTCGCTCAAAACGTGCCGCCTCCCTTCAATAAGTGAAAAGCAAATGTCATCCCGCGCTTATCAAAAGATGAAAACACAGGAAACGGGTAATTTTCGGTTAATGGATCCTCTTGAGAAAAATAAATAGCTGCTTGTATATTAGAAAGAGTTGAAAGGTCAATAAGCTCCTCTTCATTCTTTACACAAACGATTTTGCGATAAGTCGCCTGTTTGTACCCCTCTATGAGCACTGCGTCTAACGGAAGATGCTGACACATGCTGAGCAGCTGCTCTAACGTGATGTGCTGCATCGAAAAGTGAAATTCACCCTCTCCTTCAACACCTGCGGCATATGCCCCTGCTTGTACATATCGATCGGTATCTTTTTCTTTGAAAAGACGATCTGGTGTCCCGCCATGTCCATGGTGTTTAAAGCAGCCTAGCTTCAGCCCTTCACGTTCAGCCAGCTGACAGAGCTTTTCGATCAACGTGGTCTTGCCGCTATTTTGATAACCGACCACCTGTAATATGCTTAATTTGTCATCCAGCACGAGGAACCACCGCCTTTGTGCTGAAACAGCAGAACAGCAACTTGATCACCTGCTTGAAAACCTCTTGTTCCCCCAGGCAGCACGATGAAACAATTAGCCTCTGCAATAGAGGTCACTGCACTTGATTTATCAAGACCTGTCGGAGTCACACTGATGTGACTGCCAGTGAATTGAAGGGCAGCCCTGACAAAACGAGTAAACGGATTGGCTTTTGGAAAATCATGTGTGAGTTTCGCCTCAGCAAAAGCGGGAAATGGATTTTCTTTCATATACCATTTATAGATGATCGGCTTCACAAATAATTCAAAGCCCACAAAACAGGCAGCAGGATTTCCGGACAGCCCAAACAGCAATTGACCATTTGGCATTGCAGCCACAGTCGTCACACTTCCAGGTCTCATGGCTACTTTATTAAACAGCACCTTGGCTCCCAGTTTTTCATAAATGGCAGGCAGAAAGTCAAAATCGCCCACTGACACACCGCCTGTTGTGATCAGAATGTCTACCTTGCTCATGGCTGCTTTTACTGCATGATAACTTTTGTCAAAGTCATCGGAGACTCCGCCTAAATCAAGCGGCTCAGCTCCGGCCTCAAGTACCTGCGCATAGACCATACTAAGATTACTATTTCTAATCTTGCCGTCCACCATGGCATCACTTACTTGAAGAAGCTCTGTGCCTGTTGAGATAATGCCAATCACCGGTTTTTTGACAACTGGCACTACCGCATATCCGAATGTCGCCAATAGAGCCGTGACGCCAGGAGTGACATCTGTTCCTTTGTTGACCATCACGTTTCCTTTGAGTACCTCTTCTCCTTGACGAGAAATATTGTCTCCCTTTTTCAGCGGTCTTTTCAGTGACATGAATGATTTGCCGCCTTTTTCAAAAGTCTTCGTCAGTTCAATCATGATAACGACATTTGCGCCATTTGGAATTTTTGCTCCTGTCATAATACGAATGGCCTGAAAGGGACCGATGGTTTTTGCTGAGACCATTCCTGCACCAATATGATCAATGACTTCGAATTCAACTGGATGCTCGCTTGATGCTTCTTTTGTATCTTCTGCCCGAAGTGCAAAGCCATCATACGGAGAACGATCAAATGCCGGAACATCATGGTCTGCCAAAATATCTTCTGCAATAAACCGTCCAAGGCTGTCCTTTAAAGGGACCCATTCTATTTCTCCATGTTTTTCGTATTGGTGGACTTTCTTTATGGCCTCTTCTACTTGTATTGGCTGCCGTCTTTCCATCACACTTCACTCCTATATCCCTAGCAGTCTTGCTAGTAATGAATTGGCTTCTTTTTCATCATTTGTTCCATGGATTAATGCACGTCCCCCTTTGAAACAGACCATTCGGTAGTTTTCGTAGCGTACATGGATTAAGAAGTCGTTTACTTCCACCTCACATATAGATGAGAGCCGCTCTTTTATATGCTGAAATGATAGTTTTGCTAAATCCTTTGATACAATTTGAACGGTGTCACGTCCACAAAGCACCGTGGATTTTTTACGCTGGTCATGTAAATAAGGATAGGTTCTTGCCGTGCCGCAAGTTGGACAGTCTTTCTGCTTCGTGCGAGATAAATCCATTTTAAATGATGTAGACTGCCAAAGATCAAACGTGACAAATTTCCGCTCGATTTGCTCTTCATGACCAGTTAAATATTTGAGTGCCTCTGTTTGCTGATAAGCAGAAACCATTTGAACGGCAGGTGAAATAATCCCCGCTGTATCGCACGTCAAGCCGCCAACAGGCATTGCCGTGAACACACATGATAAACATGGCGTTTTATCCGGCAATATGGTCATATACATCCCCTGACTGCTTACACAAGCGCCATATATCCAAGGCGTCTTCGTTTCTAGTGATAAATCATTCATCACCATTCTTGTCTCAAAATTATCTGTTGCATCAATGACGATATCTGCTCTCTGGAATAACGGCCTTAACAGCTCCGCCCCTGCATCTTCAATCAGGGCGTGTATCGTCACTTCATGATTGATCTGCTCGAGACGTTTTTTTGCCGCTGCTGCTTTTGGCACATGTGCGTATGCATCATGTTCCGTGTACAGCTGCTGCCGCTGTAAATTTGAAAATTCCACATAATCACGATCGACAATCGTCAGCGTACCGATGCCAGACCGAACAAGCCCTTCCGCAGAGGCGGTACCAAGAGCACCGGCTCCAACGATCAGAACATGACTTTCAACCAGCGCATGCTGTCCTTTTTCCCCAACCGGAGGGAACAAGATTTGTCTTGAATATCGGTCATTCAATGCTGTTCTCTCCTCACCGTTTTTTATGTATCATATCATACCGTTTTCAGGTAAATCGCTTCTTTTATTGATATTACGAAATTCATTTGATGTCACGTTCAGTTCTTCCTCTGAAACGATACGCACTTGAAGCTTTTGAAGCAAGTCCTTGACGGCAAATTGATTCTCTTTTAAACACGCGCGAATAAAAGGCAGAGAGCGGCGGTGATAAAGCGCAAATAAAGGCTGTAATCTGCCCTGAACAAGCGGGATAATGGCATCTGCGTGCTCGCTGCAATAGGACGATAATACTTTCGCCGTTTCCTTCCGTATGAAAGGCATATCACATGCCGTTACTAAATACCATTCTGCCTCTTGCTTTTGCATCGCCGTATATATGCCGGCAAGCGGTCCGCATCCGCGCACCTCTTCATCATCTAACCACACACTTTGTTCACCTCTTGCTTTGAAAAAAGGAAGAAGCGACGGATGGCTGATGATAACCGTCTGCCCTTCTAAAAGCTGCTCTTTCACATGCTCATATAATGGTTTCCCTTGATACATATGACTTGCCTTTGGCTCTCCAAAGCGTCTGGAAGCGCCTCCAGCTAAAATTACATTCACTACGTGCATCCTCTAAGTCCTCCTTTGATATGGTTGTTCTAATCGCACTCCTTTCGCATACTTTATTGGTAACATGAATAAGGAGGGTCTATCGATGAACAGGCGCCATGCTTCTCCCCTATTCCATGATTTATCTCAAGAGAATTTATACTTAAAAGCTGAAACTGCCAAATATCAACAAATGATCTCTGATTTACAGTCCTCATATACGTATTCTAAAAATAAGAAGTTAACTCAAGAATATCATGAGATGAAAAAGGATTTCACGCAATTAAAACAACAATTGGATGAAATGACCAATGATCAACACGATGCTGCCTCAAAAATACAGGAACTCTCCTACAGCAAATCAGAATTATTACATAAAATTGTCCTTCTCCATGAGATGCTGCAAAAGGAAACCTATCATAGAAGAAAAGAAACCGAAGAAAAACACAGGCTGCATTTGAAAGTTGTCAAATATAAGGAAATCTCTCAACAATTAAATGAGCGGATAGAGGATCAAGATAAACAGCTTGCAAAAGAGGAGAAAAAAGGAAATACTTTATCCGCAGTGATTGAGAAGCTGCAGCAAACATTGAGCGATAAAAATGTAGAGTTTCATGTATTACAGGAAGGCGTCAGACACCTTCAAGAGCGTTTTTATGAAACACAAGAGAAATTGCTGCAAATAGAAAAAGCAAAAGAAGCGATTTTTTACGAAACGCTCACAAGCTATCAAAAACAGTTAGCAGAAAGCGAAGAATGGATCGCCTCTCATTTTGCTGATATTGACCAGTCAGCAAAAACAAATGCACAGCCATTCTCACGAGACCGCATCCTGCAAACGACAGAAGAAATCGAACCGATCTTGAAGAAACTCAACGAACAAGTTCAAACACTTCAGGAACACGTTGATGCAGTGCAGCGTAATGGAGAGGTCATGACAGTCAAAATCGACAGCTTCAAAAAACAGCGTGATCACCTGCCCAAGGAACGCAAAATTGTCTATACAGTTGATCAAAAGAAGTAATTCTCGAAATAAAAAACTGCTGGCTTTTACGCTCAGCAGTTTTTTATTTATTCGTCTTCTGTTTGAATGTCGCCTTCTAAAATATACTGTCCGCGATAAGGCTTCTTCACTTCAGGGTACATTTTAATTAAGCTTTGCATAAACGTTGTCATATTTGGGATTTCAAGACCGCTCTCTTTTTCGATCTCTTTTTGAAGTTCTGAGCTTTTAATCGCTGCATTATGACGTTTTAACGTTTTAATCGCAGCTTCACGAAGCTTCGCTGCCTTAGAGCCAGGACGAGCTGTGCCTCTTCTGCGTCTTGTCGATCCTTCAGGAATACCTACAGGTGCACCGTTTAGCTGTCCTGTTCCTAAAGATGATGATTGTGGTTGTGCCGGCTGCTGGTAGCTTCTCATTTCTTGCGCAGCAAGCTCAGCTAATACAGGCAGTGAATCCGTCTTTCTCTCTGTACGTACTTCTTTTTTTGTATCTGACACTAGACCTGTTCCTTGACGGTCTAATTCTCTTAATTTTGCATAAATCGCATCTCGCTCAATTTGATATTCACGGATGACCTTTACTTCTGCCTCGTTTAATTGTTCCAATCGTAAACGTAACGCTTCCCTCTCATTAAACAATGGATTTCCCCCTCATCATATAAAAAATATTCTATAGTAAATATTAGATTAGAAAACTAATTTTATCAACTATTTTTTTATCATTTTACAGTTTGCTAACAGATAGGTATTTTCAACTAAAATTTTGCCAAAGAGGAAAAATCGGCACCCATTTCATTGCCACTATAGGCTTTTGACAAATCTTAAAATATTGTAAAAAAATTGAATAAACGCTTATACTACTTGATTTATATAGTTATTTACCTAACTGAAATTTCTTTTGTGCAAAAACGTTCTGAATAGTAAAAAGTTAAAATCTTTACATTTTCATTTCAAAACAAAAATGTAAATAGGTCGTTATACCTTTTTGTTTCAGGGATATTTTTTAATAAACTCCCTCATTTTCTCTTTTCTTAGGAATAACACCTACATAAAAACTCATCTGAAGCCATATGCTTCCTATTTTTGTCCATGAAAAAACCCCCATTTATGGGGGAAAAGCTTATTCTGCAGCCTTTTCAGACTCAGAAAGCACTCGATTGACACGTTTTTCAAGCATTTTCATTCCGCTTCCGCCGGCTTGGAAGTGGCGTAAAGCACCTGTTTTATCAAATACATAATATGCCGGTACATATTCGTTTTCAAAGGCTTCTGTTAAGTGATGATCACTGTCCACAAAGATTGGCTGCGTGATTTCATGCTCTTTCGCAACTTCTTTGATTTTTTCTAGATCTAGGTCATCCTCTGAACGAGGCATATGAACTGCCACAACGTTTAGTTGATCCTTGTATTCATCACGGAATTGATTGACTTGAGGCATTGCCTCTTTACAAAGATGACAGCTGACAGACCAGAAATGAATCAATGTTGGTTTGTCACCAATCAAATCTTCTTTTGTTACTTCTCCATTTAACCATTCTTTTGCACCAGTTAGTTCTGGCATTGGTTGACGTAATTTCATTATGAAGCGCCTCCATCCATTGTATGTGTCGAAACAAAAAGGTCTAACATCAGTTAGACCCTCCTGTTTCTTCAGTTATCAATTAAAGTGTTTTTTGACCAGGTTTCCAGTTCGCTGGGCAAAGTCCACCAGTTTGTAATGCTTGAAGAACACGTAATGTCTCATCTACATCACGACCGATATTGTTGTGGAATACTGTTTGGTATTGTAGTTCGCCTTCTGGGTTAATGATGAATAAACCGCGAAGAGCAATTCCTTCTTCTTCGATTAAAACGCCGTATTCTCTAGATACTGTGTGGTTAGTATCAGCAGCTAACGGGTATTTTAATTCACCTAGACCATTATCTTTACGGTCTGTATTGATCCAAGCAAGATGCGTGTGGATTGTATCAGTAGATACACCAATGATTTCTGCATCTAAATCTTCGAACTCGTCATAACGATCGCTCATTGCTGTAATTTCAGTTGGGCAAACAAATGTGAAATCCATTGGATAGAAGAAAAGAACTGTCCATTTGTCATTCTTCATGTTTTCCTCTAAACTTACTTTACCAAATTCCTTGTTAGCAAGTACTGCTTCCATTTCAAAACGTGGAGCTTGTTTTCCTACAAAACGCTCTGCCATATGTAAATCCCTCCAAAAAATAATATCTTTATACAGTCTTCTTAGCTGTATATAAAATGAGAATCAAAACTTAAAATTCTCATTTAGTTAATAACTTCACAATTACAATTATAATACTTATGCGATTTTTAGTCAATATTAATTAATAATAAATTTAATTAACGATTTGTCACAATTCCTGCTCTACTTATCAAAAGTTTAACATGACTTGCATAAGGGAACAAATGATTAGCTTCTCTTTTAGAGCATACATAGAAAGGTTTTGAAGATTATGAGAGCATTTCAACAAGTAGATTGGGTTTCCATTATCCTCAATAGCAGTATGATTTTGCTAAAACTAGTCGCCATTTTTGCCATTTACTTTATCATCAGAGCCATAGGAAACAAGATGATTAAGCGCGCCTATTCAACATTCGCTGAAAAGCATGAAGTCTCTTTATCAAGAGCTCAGACACTGCAAAGTTTGACGTTAAATATTTTCGCCTACTTATTGATTTTTATTCTAGTTGTGATGATCCTCGACTTATTTCATTATAACCCGACCGCTTTGCTGGCAGGTGCGGGCGTTGTGGGACTTGCGATCGGTTTTGGCGCTCAAGGTTTAGTGAGTGATATTGTGACCGGATTCTTTATATTATTGGAAAAACAATTTGATGTAGGAGAATATATAACGGTCGCTGGCTTTGATGGGATTGTCGAACAAATTGGCCTAAGAACCACGCAGCTTCGAAGCTTTGACGGTACCCTTCATTTCATTCCAAATCGCAGCATACTGAATGTGAGCAATCATTCAAGAGGGACGATGCAGGCACTCGTTGATATTGAGCTGTCACCGGATGAAAATGTCGATCAGATGATCACAGCCCTTCAAGCTGCCTGTGATGAAGTGCGGGAGGAAACTCCGCAAATTATCGAAGGTCCTCAAGTTGTCGGCGTAGAGGCGTTCGGTTCCTCTTCCCTTGTGCTGCGCATCATAGCGAAAACTGAAACAATGGAGCAATGGCGAGTGGAACGAATCTTGCGCAAAAAAATGAAAGAAGTACTCGATATAGAAAAAGAGCAAAAAGAACCGGGATCATAATCTACCGGTTCTTTTTCTTGTTTTATTGAACACGCTGTTCTACTTCTTGACAAATTTCATCAGCCGTCATACCTGATGCTGTAATAACAGATGCCTTTGTTGTTGTGTCTGAAATGCCAAGAACATTTGAATCTAGTCCTGTGACGACATAACAGTCACACTGATCCATTTGCTGTTCATTTTGAATACGTACGACATCATACCCTTTTTGCTTCAATAGTTCTTCTACATCGGATAAAGATTGTTCTACACCAATTCTTGTCATAATCAAGAACACCTCCTGTTCATAAGGTGTACAGGAGGCAGCTCAATTATTCATTCGCCAGCTTGCTTTTTAAAATAAGCCGTCATGACATTCACAGCTGTTTCAATCGCGTTTTCATCAGGCTGGAGCTTTGCATGGTGCAGGCCGTATTCTGAATCGACCCCTAACCAAAACATGAAGCCGGGATACTTTTTCAGCATGTACCCAAAATCTTCTCCTGTCATGGCTTCTCTGCATTCAATCACATTTGCTAGCCCTTCTTCGGCTACATATGACATAAATTCCTCAGTCAAATCCTTTGAATTGTCCACTTCGTAATAAGATGAAGGGTATCGAACGGTTGCCTTGCATTCGTAGCCAATTTCAATTCCTTTTGCCAGTGCTTCAATTCGTTTTCTCACCTTGTCCATAGACTCTGGCGAAAGTGTGCGAATGGTACCGTCAAGCTTTGCATGCTGTGCAATAATATTTTGAGCCGTTCCGCCGGTAATCGTACCGACTGTAATGACTGCACTATCAAGGGGGTCGACATTACGCGAAATGACCGATTGCAGCTGACCTACAAGTGCACTTGCAGCAACAACCATATCATTTGCTAAATGAGGATATGCAGCGTGTCCGCCTTTTCCTTCAAGCTCAATCACAAGCTCACTCGTATTGGCAAATAACAAACCAGGCTTCGTAGCAATTGTTCCAACAGGATATTCAGGTGCGATATGCAGCGCTGTAATAAAGTCTGGTGTCCATTTTTTAAGAACATCACTTGCAAGCATTGGTTCGGCACCGCCTGGACCTTCTTCTGCCGGCTGGAAGATAAATAATACGTCTTCTTTGATCGGTTCATGAACGAAATGATCAATGATACCAAGTGCAATGGTCATATGAAGGTCATGTCCACATGCATGCATCTTTCCTTCATGCACAGATTCAAATGGATACCCTGTTTCCTCAGGAATAGACAGACCGTCCATATCTGCACGATAAGCAAATACGCGCGTTGGATTTGTTCCCTTCACTTTCACAAAAAGCCCAGTTCGCCACGTTTCAATCTCAACTCGATCTTTTGAATAGGTGTTAAGGTGCTGAATGAGATACGCTTGTGTTTTAAATTCTTGGAAACCAAGCTCAGGGATTTGGTGTAAATCTCTTCGAATGGATATTAATTGCTCACGATTTAACAAGTGAACTCACTTCCTTTCTTCTATACGAATAAGACGTGGATATCTCATCCACGTCTTTGTCTTCAGCTGCGAATTATATGATTAAAGCTGACGCAGTTCTTGTTTGATTTCTGTCTTACCTTTTGTTTTTTCATCAATGTCTTTAATTTTCTTTGCAGGTGTACCTGCTACAACTGTGTAAGGCTCTACATCGTTCACAACGATCGCACCGGCAGCTACTACTGCACCTTTACCAATTGTCACACCTTCTAGAACAACAGCGTTCGCACCGATGACAACATCATCTTCTACAACAACTGGTTTAGCAGACGGCGGCTCAATGACACCTGCAAGAACAGATCCAGCACCGATATGACAGTTCTTACCTACTGTCGCACGGCCGCCAAGCACCACGTTCATGTCAATCATCGTACCTTCGCCGATCACAGAACCGATATTAATAGAAGCACCCATCATAATGACTGCATTATCACCGATTTCAACTTGGTCACGAATGATTGCACCTGGTTCAATACGAGCTTTAATGTTTTTCAAATCTAACATCGGAATTGCAGAGTTGCGGCGGTCATTTTCCACGACAACATCTTCAATTTTATCTTTGTTTGATGCTAGCGCTTCTTGAATTTCGCTCCACTCACCGAAAACAACTCCAGTGTTTCCTGTGATGAATGTTTTTGCATGTTCACCAAACTCAATACCTTCTAAGTCACCTTTAACATAGACTTTGACAGGTGTTGATTTTGTACTATTTTGAATAAATGAAATAATTTCATTAGCGTCCATTTGTTTCATGTATGTATGTCCTCCTCTTAATTTATACTTCATTACTGTACCAAAGGAGTGTTTTAATGACAAGTGTTAGAGTCCTCTCCGCAATGGAAAATAAAACAAGCGGGACCGATTATCCCGCTTCTTGCTGGTGAAGCTGAACAAATTGTCTGCCAAAAGAAATTAATTCGTCTTCTTCCTCCCCTTCTGGATTCAGCTCAATCTTAACTGAGGGCAGGACAATGTCACCGCCAAGCTCCTTCACTTTTTCTTCAATTAGGTCAACAGCTCCGCAAAAATGTTCGTAAGATGTATCGCCAGAACCAAATACTGCAAATGCTTTACCCGTTAAATCAAGGTCATCCATTTCTTCATATAAATCAATAAAATCATCCGGAAGATCGCCATCTCCCCATGTATACGCCCCTAACATAATGTGCGAGTAATCATTGAGCAGCTCGGCATCAATATCCATCGCTTCATGCCGGTCTACGCTGGCTCCTGCTTCCGTTAACCCTTTTTCAATTAAATCTGCCATCGCTTCTGTATTTCCAGACATCGTGGCATATACCAATAAAACCTTTTCTGTCACTTTTTCTTCCTCCTTATCAATGAATCAATGCAGGCTCCTCATATGGCCTGACAAACTTACTTTCATATAAACCCGCACAGAAAAAGTTTTCGTTTTGATTGGCTACACGAAAACCATGTCCTTTGATCGTATCAAACCATTTGAGCTCTTTTTGCTCAATATCAAGCTGATACACTTTAGAAAATCCGTGTTCGTCTTGTGAGGTGGTCACATACACAATGCCATTATCCTCTGACACATCCAAAAATGATTCTTCTCTAGCAAAGGCCTGTGATTGAATATCATGCAGAATATTTGTATGTAAATCTAAAATTTGAACAGATCCTTTTTTGCCTTTTTTTGAACCTAACGCACAAACAAGAAGATGTTCATGACAGAGCAGCATAGAAGCTGTCATGCGGTGCTCCTCTCTGTTTAGAAGAAAAATCTGTTCACTTTGCAAGTCATACACCCATATTCCTCCGTGAACCTCATGAATCTGTGTTCCAATATAAAGATGGTCACCTGCAGCACATAAAGAACGAATGACCGGCGGATGATTTACATGAGCAAATGGCTTCATAATTTCCCAGGAAATTCCGAAATCATTTGACACATAGATACTATGTTTTCCATGCGCACACACAAATCCATCTTTGCGTCCTGTAATAGACCAAACGACTGCATTTGTTGGGAATGAAGATAACGCCCATGTACTGCCTTCATCTCCTGATCTAATTACTGTGCCATTTTCACCAACACCGAATAAATAAGGGCCAATATAGCTGATCGCATGGATTTTATGCTTGAGCTTAAACAGCTGCTGCCATCCGCTCTCCACACTATAGTGAAAAATACCTTCACGTTTTACAGCAACAAAGTATCCACCACTTTTAGATGCTGCAACGGCTGTTGCTCCTTTATGAAACATGATTTTCAACTCGTTTCTCAGATAAAGCAGCCCACGTTAAAAAGCTCGCAGCAAATTCCTGACAGCACGCCACATCTTCATCTGTATCCGGTGCAAGCTCCATTTTTAATGTTTCAGGAAAAACGGATGCACCCGTTGATTTCAGCATGTCATGGAATGTATGGACAGCCTCACAAAACTTCGGATAGCTGTAATCACCCGATCCAAAGACAGCTGCTTTGATGTGGCTAAGTTCAAGAGTAGAGACCTCTTCATAAAAATCCTCTGCTTCATAAGGCAAATCTCCATCACCCCATGTATAAGAACCAATGAATACGTAATCGTATGAGGAAAGGTCTTCTGCATTCGTATCATCAAATTCCATCATTTCTGTATCGATCCCTTTTCCTTCAAGTGTTTGCTTTAAGATCGCTGCCATATCTTCCGTATTTCCAGACATACTCGCAAATGTAATTAGTGCTTTCATCTATCGGTCACCTCATCTAAATGATAATCATTTTCAATTATTATATGTACACTTTAAATGATAATGATTTTCATTGTCAAATGATTTCATAAAAAAAAGTACCTCCCTATTCCAAGAAGGTACTTACACCGCATCATTTTCAAGCATTTCTTTAACCACACCGACAAAAGCTTGCACCTGTTTTAGCTGAAAAGACGCTTCATAGCCTAGCAGCCATGTGTCACGGCCGATTTGCTCTCCATTCACATCAACAAGCGGTGTTTTATAAACACTTTTTTCGTGATCATATAATGTAACAGAAGGCAAAATGGCGTAGCCGATGCCGTGGTAGGCCATTTGTTTACATGTTTCAATTTGGTCCACGAGAATCGTCTGCTTTGGAGACACTTTAAATTTTTGGTGCCACCAGTGCTGGATTTCCTGATAATATGTGCTGTCGCTTTTAAATTGGATAAATGGCCGCTCCGTCTTGATTAATTCATCTACGTCCTTGATCACGGAATCGACTAAATATAAATGATCTGTCATCAAGTATTCCTTTGTCCCCTTCCAATCAGGGTTGCCGCGAATGATCCCAATGTGCACATGGTCCTCATACAAGCTTTTGAGCATTTCACTGCTCCAGCCGGTCACGAGTGACACCTTGGCATTTGGGTATTTTTCGACATACCGCTTTAACACTTTCGGCAGCCAGTGCTGTCCAATAATGGATGCAACCGCAAGCTTTAGTGTACCGTGAATTTCCCCTTCAAGTTCATCGATTCGTTCTCTCACTCGATCCTGCTCAACCGTTACTTCTTTTGCAAATTGAATAATCTGTTCTCCTGCCGAAGTCACGGTGAGCCCTTTCTGAGAACGAAAAAAGATTTTGGTTCCCCATTCCTTTTCGATCGTCTGCAATCTTTGAGATAATGCAGGCTGAGAGACAAAGAGCCGCTCTGAAGCCTTTCTCATATTCAATTCTTCACTTAGCACAACAAGCATATGTAACTCCTGAAGCTGCATGGGCGTCCCCTTTCTCTCTATAAGTTTTTCTTATTTTATATGCTCATTATATAAATTTTAACTTATGAAGGCAAAAAAAATAAGCTGGGCTGCAGCTCATTTTTTCGCGGAATGAATGACCTCATTTAAGCGCTTTAATACAACACGTCGTGTAAAAATGCCCTCAAAGACCTGCTCCTCATTTTCTACACAAACAAATCCATTATTCGTCACAGCGTGAACGCCTTTTAGTACAGGATCTGTTGTTTTAAGTCTCGGAATATCCGTCAGCATGACCTCTTCAACCTTCAACTGGTCCAGCTTCTCGAATTCGATACGTTCTAAACCGAAGATTTTATCCATAATCATATTCGTTCCAATTAACCCGTGTAAATGATAAGAAGCGTCTAATACCGGTATGGCTGTATATCCTGTTTTTGTTAGAACCAATAGGGCATGCTCAAGATTATTTCCAATTTGAACATGTGCCACCTTATCTGCATCAATCATATGCTCGGCTACTGTTGACTCAAGCAATTGAGTCGGTTCTATCTCTATCATGTTTCTTCGACCCCTTTTCTCTCAATCATCAATCATACATTCCCCTTTACCATTAAGCATAAACTAAAACGAAATTTGTCGAAAGATTTTTTCTGCATAAAAAAGATACTCAGCCCCCGAGTATCTAATAGAATGTTAAATCAATATTAATTCTCAAACCTTACTCTGTCATACAATGTGATCAATTGCTTATACGTATTGTCGTCGACATTTTTTGTTCCACATTCTATATCATTGATCTCACTGCTTAGTAATTCGACAGCATATTCCTGATTCAGCAATACGTTTAATAATAGCTTTTTCTCTTCTTCATTAAAACGATTTTCGATGACGCTCATTCAACATCAGGCCCCCTGTTTCATATATGCTTTTATATTGATTAGCAGGCTTTTGAATGTCTGCTTCCTCTCTATACAGCTAGAATAAGGAACTAGAATCGAATCGTCAACCGCACGTTTCGACAAGGTTTGGAGAAAAATGACGGAATTTATTTTGTGTATCGATTGGCATAGCAAAATGCTGCATATGAGTCGGGTTTTATTTTTGCTTCAATTCCCATAGCTGTGATCATTCCGGTCATTTCCTGAATCAGCTCTTTCGTACTTCCTTTTTTGCCAATATCCAGATGGGCTTCAAAACGAAGGTCTGCCCCTTCCTCAGCAAACGGAAGAAGCAAATCCATCAGTTCTGTTAAAGGCCCCTCAAGGATGTCTGCACATACCTTTTGGCTAAACGCTGTCTCTAATGAAATTTTTTCTCTAAGACTTTGCACGGCTCTCTCGATCACTTGTTGTGTGAGACAACCCCAAGCTCCTTTGCCAATCCGGTGGAGATGAATTGCAGTCATAAATGTTGTGACATTTTGATTGACCTGAGAGTCCGTACCAATTGATAACACATAGGCGGATCTAGGGTCTTTTCGAATAAAGTCTTTCATTCTCATGACGACATCAGAAAACGCTAAATGATCTTCAGAAAGATTGTAGAAAAAAGAATCACTCACAGAAAGGAACTCCTTTTTAATGGTCTCTTATCCGAAAAATGCGCTGATTGATCATCTTCCATTTGTACATCTCATCTATGATGATCCATGTATGCTGCCGCAATAAACGAAGGAATCCTCAGAAAAAACATTTCATACGATTCAGCTTAGGATTGTAGAAGCTCAAAAATCTCAATCGAAATCATATCAATGTTGTCAAATGGGAAAGTATTTGGCTTATCCCCTTGTTGAAAAACAGTCAATTCAAACGTTTGATTCTTTTCGAAATACTTAACACTACAGATTTTCTCACCGTTCACTTCGAAATAACGCTGTGCCGGCTCGTTTGCAGCTTCTGCTGTCTCTTGAAGACTTTGCAGCCTTGTAATGATACCCATTAATTGTGACATTCTAAAAAAAGACTCCTTTCAAAAAAACAACTCAAGATGAACCCGTATTGATTATACACAAGTCCTACAAAGCATCATACCATAAAGTGTTCTCAGATGATATTTTTCCTCTTGAATTCAAAAAAAGAAAAAGAATCTGTTTTTTTAGTTTGAGTCTTTTTTCTCATCTCATGCACCATGATTTTTATAAACCGGCAGATCTCATCAGCCGTTTCGCAATTTCATCAAAATCTTCTTTAGAAATCCCCGGAGCAAACTCTTCTGGCAATTCTCTATAATCTGGCACAGGTGCTCCTTGCGGGGTGCCCTCAATGACTGTCAGCGGCTTTCCATCAATCGGGTGGCTGCCTTTCCAAATTTTATTGATATCCTTGTAATCCGTATCACTAAATGTGTACAGCTTTGTATGAACATTCTGGTCTTCAAATTTCCTCGCTGAATCAAAGTATTTGTTGTCGAGATTTGGGATTGGCAGCATTTTCCCTAAATCTACTCCTGTAGCGACTTCAAGTGCCTTTGCATATGCCACAATATGCACGCCGCCCCTGACAAGTAAATAACCGATCATCTCTCTTGCTGTAGGATGGTCCGTCATTTCATATACACGCATTTTGTGCGTACGAGCTCCGCATTCAAGAAAGAAATTATGGAGGAGATCAAGAATGAGGTTGCCACTTGAGAACACATTCTCTCCGGTCCAAGGTTTTGCCATTGAATCAAACGGATAGCCTGTTTGGGCTGTTTGAATAAAATGCTGTGTATTTCGTTTATCGACAGCTGCCTTCATCGGCGTCGTATCTGGATCCCCGCCATGGGTGGTTCCTGTAATCATGAGATTGATGGCTGTGGTTACGAGCTCGACATGACCGAATTCTTCAGCCGTAATACTGGATACGAGGTCATAAAACGGTTTGAGTTTTCGTTTTCCTCTAAAGTTAAAGGATTGAAACATGTAATTATTTAATGTGGACATTTCACCGAATTTCCCGCCGAGTAATTCTTGCACAGCAGCGGCACCATTTGCATCTGGGTGATCTGGTCTTGGCAAATCGATGAGCAGCCGCATGTCACGTTTGATCATGATGTTTCCCTCCTACCGTCTAACTATCATCACTTAAGATGTATGGAGAGTTTGGGCTGTCCTATGCATGAAGGGAAAGATTGAAGCACAAAAAAAACTTGGCGGGGGTAGCGCCAAGTTTTTTGGATCTTGATCTGATAGAGGGGTTGGGGAACAGAGAGTAGCTTCTCTCTATAACTAAATGATAATGATTATCAGTTTCATTGTCAACCATTTTTTATTTCTTTTTTCTATCAAAAAAAGCAGCCTGCGAGGCTGCTCAGATTGAGACAAAAGGCTAAAATGCCTTTTGTTTATATTTCAGCGTGATAGAAAACCTTTGAAGTCTAGGAAGGACGAGTACCGGAGCGGAGCGAATTGTACATTCGTGAGCACTGGCACATAGGAGTGACAACAACGAATGCGAGGGTTTGTCTTCACGCCGCGTCTTCAAATTAATCCATCTTGCTCATATAAATAAGCATACGGAAGGTCTATAAACAAATACATATCACCCTCTAAAGGATAAGAAAACGTACGTATCCTCTCACCGGTTTCTAAATCACTGTAAATATCGCTGAAAAATCCTTTTCCGCTAATTCTCATTTGAAGAATATTTTCTAGGAAATAAGGACGCCAGCTCCAGTTTTTTTCTATATACTCCGGCTGAAACAGCCATTCTTCTTCTTTTTTAAACACATTTCCAGTGATTTGAAAGCCTTCTTCATTACACATATAAATCCGGAAGCTGCAATCTGTTAGTTCAAGTGCCAGTTTTTGAATGAGCTCATCATTTGTGCTGCACGATTTCTTTAAAGTCGTAACAGCTAGATGAATTCGTTTATAGAATGTTTCAGAATGTTCGTAGACAGCTTGCAGCTTCTTTTTCTCATGGGCAATAAATTGCTGGAATTCTTCTCTAAGCTGATCTTTTCGGTGGCTTCGGTCGATTAATTCTCCTGCAGGCTCATGAAGATAGAACCCTTGAAAATATCTCCCGCCATTTCTCCAAGCATACTGCAGCTGGAAATTTGCTTCAATATCCTCATAAATTAAGGCAGCTCCTATTTTTCTTGCAAGCAATGAAATGCTGTACAAGACATATTCATAGGAAGGAGATGGAGCCGATGCCTTTAATGCCTGTAAATCTATTTTTAATAAATCAGGTGAAAGCAAGGCAATCCGGTCCAGATTACTGCTTTCTTTTCCTATATTTGAGACGGCGATCTTAATCCCATATGTACGATAATACGTTAACGTATGGTATAGCTGTTCAATGTCGCCGCTAAACGTATGCTCTGCAAACTCAATAACAAACCGGTTAAGCTGAATGCCCCTTGCTTCATATTCCTTTAAAAGTTCTAAAAAGCTTTCACCATGATCCAGCATAAGGATATTGGCATCATGATTAATAAAAATGAGCAAATCGTCATCTGCAGTTGTGAAGAGATCAAGTGCTTGAGTCAATACTTTGTGATCTACTTCCAATTTATATTCGTCAGGAATAGATGAATCCGTAAAGAAGGAGCCTAGGCTGACCGTTTCTGACTCAAGCTTCATTCTTCCTAGAATCTCATAGCCTATCACTTTTTGCTCTTCCGCACTGAATATTGCTTGATAGTGCGGGAAAACATCTTCAATATTCGTTAAAATATCCAATGGATCGACCATTTTCATCACCTGCTTCTCTCTTTGTGTGATTATACCACATCAAAAGCAGGTCTTACATCGTCAATCAAAATGGTGATTGGTTGAGCCATTGTCCCCCATCCATCGTGATACAATCTCCATTTATATAAGACGCATGCTCAGACAATAAAAAGCTCGCAAGCGCTGCAATTTCCTCAGGTGTGCCCAGTCTGCCAAGAGGAACACTATCTAATGTTCTTTGCGCTGCCTCTTCAGATTCCCATAGTTTATCTGCACCGCCTGTTCTCTCAATTGGACCTGGTGCGATCGCATTGACGCGAATGCGATATTGCTTCCCCCATTCCACAGCAAGCGTTCGAGTAAGAGACAACACACCGGCCTTTGCTGCCGCCGAATGCGCCACGCCTACACCAGCACCCCATGCATAGGTGGCCACCATGTTAATCATACTTCCCCTTTTCTTTTGACGAATCCAGTAATTCCCCACTGCATGGCTGCAAAAAAATGTACCATTTAACACAATATCAATGACAGCCTTCCAGCCGTTAGGAGACAGTTTTTCTGCTGGCACTAAAAAATTTCCTGCTGCGTTGTTAATGAGGGCATCGACATCACCAAATGTATCCACTGCAAACTTGACCATATGGTCAGCATCCTCCGGGTTTCGTACATCCATTTGGAAATAAGCGACCGATCCGCCCTTCTGCTTCATTTCTTTTGCCGCTTTTTCCAGCGTCTCTTCCGTTCTACCAGTAATCACGACATTCCAGCCTTCAGCTGCCAAATGAGCAGCCATCGCCTTCCCCATACCGCTTGATCCCCCTGTGACAATCACTGTTTGTTTCGTCATTTGTTCTCCCCCTCTGTGTCATTTGAATGACTATTCATTCATTATTGTCTATCATATCATGATTGACCCTCGGTGCACCATATGGGAGATTTTCCAAATATGATGCTATACTTAATTTTATTTATAAAGGAGTCTTATATGAAGCAGCTTTCCCGCAGACAATTTTTAAAAGGAGCAGCTGGTGCGAGTATTCTCGGTTTTTTGGCTGCAAGTTGTGGATATGGATATGCCAGGTACATTGAGCCGCGCATGATCGATACCGTGTCACTGACCATTCAAGATGCTCAGCTTCCAGCTTCATTTGACCAGTTTAAAATAGCCCAATTTAGTGACGTTCATTTGAGTGATACATTCCCTGCGAAGGATCTACAAACCATCGTCCAGAAAATCAATGCTGCATCTCCAGATCTCATTGTGTTCACAGGTGATCTCGTTGATTTTCAAGCATCCTCTGAAGAGCATGAAAAAGCGAAGGCTTATTTGAATAAGCTTCATGCTCCGTTCGGTAAGCTTGCCATCTACGGAAATCATGACTACGGACCATTTGGCGTGGAGCTCTATGAGAAAACAATGGAGGCTTGTGGATTTACTTTATGTAAAAATGATGTGTTTCTATTAGAAAAAGATCATGCGCATATTCAGATTGCTTCACTGGATGATCTCATGATGAGCTTGCCTGATTACGATTTGATCAAACGGGAAGTATCAACTGATTTATTTACGTTACTGCTCGTCCATGAGCCTGATGCCGCTTTAGAGCTGAAAACAACACCTATTAACTTGCAGCTTTCCGGGCATACGCATGGCGGTCAAGTGCAGCTGCCTTTCTATGGACCGGTTCTCACAGCACCTTACGGCCGTACATATGTAGAAGGTTTATACGGCATCGATCAGCACCGCATCTATGTCAACCGTGGACTTGGAACAACGCGGCTGACGCTTCGGTTTTTAGCCAAACCCGAGTTAACCTTTTTTACCTTGACATCTCGCGTATAAATAGAAGCCAAACCGCCCTCTCCTGCATATGTATAATCAAAGTTCTTTTTCATGACAAATGTTAGGAGAAACCTTACGGGGCCTGATTCCGTCCATATAGTATGTCAAGTGACGGCATCATGGCTTCTTTTATTTGAGTAAAAGGAGTGTGCTTTGGTGCTTCGATACACGGTGAAAAGTGGAGAAACCCTTGCTTCTATAGCACTTGATTTTCGAACTACAACAAATGCCTTAAAGGCTGCAAATCCGTCACTTCAAGCTCGCGAGCCCGAACAAAATGAGGTCATTATCATTCCTGGTTTGCCGGATCCTAATACGATCCCTTACCGCATTTTTATTTCGATTTCAACGAAACGTCTCGTTTTGTTTTCTGGATCACAGCTTATTCGTTCGTATCCGATTGCAACAGGGAAAATTTTAAATATGACACCGACAGGTTCTTATTATATTGTCAACAGACAGCCAAACCCAGGAGGTCCCTTTGGCGCTTATTGGCTGAGCCTCTCAAAAATTCATTACGGCATTCACGGTACGAATAACCCGTCTTCAATTGGTAAAGCTGTTTCTAGAGGATGCATTCGCATGTATAATCAGAATGTCATCGAGCTTGCTTCACTCGTTCCAAACGGAACACCTGTGACCATTAGCCAGTAGATGAAATCAATTGTACGAATGGTTAAAATTTTATATGATATAAAGTGGGATCTTCAGGTTAAGGAGCGTATTTATGGATATTTTTAAAAACAGAAATTTTGTTCGTCTCTTTTTTGCAGCACTTGCTTCGCAAATGGGGACAACAGTAGGCAATATGGCGTTTGCCTTTTATTTGCTCGACCATTTTAGTCATCAGCCCGCATACGCCACATTGGCTGAGCTCATGTATTCTCTTCCTACCGTCTTTGTCTTTTTTATGGTCGGTGTAGTCGCAGACCGTTTTGATCGTAAAAAAGTCGCAGAGAATTGTGATTGGATACGAGCTGGGCTGACGATTGTATTATTCATCGTTATTTATTTTAATTCACTGCCACTTATTTTCTTGATCTTGTTTATTCGAAGTGCCATTACGAAATTCTTCTATCCAGCTGAAGCTTCTCTCGTTCAGGCCATTTTAAATAAAGATCAATATGCAAAAGCCGCTGGCTTAAATCAAATGCTGTTTAGTTTATTTATGGTATTTGGCGTTGGTATTGGTGCCATTATGTATAAAACGATTGGACTTCACGGTGCCATTACAATTGATTTAGTCAGCTTTATTATTTCAGGCATCCTGATTCGTTCATGTAACATTCCAATTGAAGCGCGCCAGCCAAATGGACAAGCTGGCTGGAGAGGCATGACCATCAAAACGTCTCTGAAAGATTTTAAAGAAGGCATTCTGTATATTTTAAAAAACAAATTATTGGCTTCTTTAATTTTTGGCTTTTTTGTTTTCGGTCTTGTCAATGGCGCATTTGCCGTTCTTCCGATGTTTACAATGAAATATGGACTTTCACCGGACCATTTTGAACTGCATACATCCTTCTTTACCATTGCGATTGGTGCAGGTCTGCTCGTTGGAAGCTTAATGGGCTCTGTCCTCGCTAAAAAGGTAAAGATGCAATATCTCATGTCGATTCCAATTCTGGTCGCAGGTATTTTGATTTTTGTCCTTGGCTCTACTCATACATTATGGTTGTTTTATGTCACATCATTTGTCATTGGTACATGCATTGGCCCAGTCAACATTGTCATTGGCGGCTGGCTGCCTAGAATCGTCCACCCTCGCCTGATGGGCCGTGTGTCAGGATGGGTTGATCCGCTCACTATGTTTGCTCAATCGATGACATTAGGTCTGATTGCTGTATTATTTCCAAAACTCATTACAAATGTTTCTTATATTTATTACGGAATGGGCTTTATTATTTTACTCGTCTTCCTTTTTTACTTCATTACACTGCCAAAGTTCAGCAGAGAAGCTGCCGACTTAGACGTGCAGCGTGAACTAAAGGGTCAGGGAGTTCAATAAGTAAATAGCAAAAAGGACTTTCTTTTCAGGAAAGTCCTTTTTGTATGGCTGAAACATCCTTCATGTCATTTCCTCTGCCCATAGAATCTGTTTGAAGCATGCATAAATAAATCGCATATACCTCGCTTTACTAACGCCTCCATCCTTTTAGCACCTCTCGTTTTGTTTTGTTGATCCATTTTTTCTTGTTTTTCACAATAAAATTCCTTTACATCATTAAACGTTTTATAGTAGGATAGTCAGGTTGGAGGTGAAGGAAATGCTAAAAAGTTACTATTTTATTCATACAAAGAATGAACAGGGACAGTTTGTTGTACATACAGAAGATTGTGCATTTTTAGGTGATGCTGCAAGCCGTACATTGATTGGCATGCATATGAATGGGGAAAGCGCCATGGGTGAAGCCAAACAAATGACGAATGAAACTGACTTTAATGGTTGTTTTTATTGCGCTTATTCTATTCATACAAAATAATTCATCTGCTTACATCATATAAAAAAATATCATTTGAGAAACTACCCATTTTAATAAATAGGTAGTTATCATGAACTAATAGTTCACTTTATTTATATTTCATTCAGTCAATTCTTCTTATCATTCCTTCTATTGTTCAACACCCATCCCTCTCATTTTTTCGGCTGATACAAAGCCAAGAATAAAATCATATAGACAATACAAGCTGTCCCTATCCATTGGAAAAGTCCGAATGGCTCTTTTAACCAGAAAACAGTCGTAACGACTGCTGCAAGGGGCTCAACACTTCCAATTAAGCTCGACTCTTTTGGTGATAAGTATTGCAAACTTTCTATGTAAAACCAAAAAGCGATCATCGTTCCAAATATGACCACAAATAATAAATAGACATACGCTTCAAAAGGTAAATGAGTTAGATTAACCTTCCATGGGGGATGGATCAAGCTAAGGGCGCCTCCTCCTATCAGCATTGCCCAGCCGACAATCACTAGAGAGTCGAATTGTTTTAACAGGCTAATTGGATATAACGTATAAAACGAGAGCGCCACAGCCGATAATATTCCCCAAATCACTGCCGCAAATGGAACGGTTAATGTTGAAATAGAACCATTCGTCAATAAGAAAAACATACCCGCTAAAGCCAATACCACTGTGACCAGATCTCTTCTAGTGAAGGTTGATTGCCTGCGAATGACCAAATACACGATAATCATAACAGGGGCAGTATACTGCAGCAGCGTTGCCACAGCAGCATTTCCATGTTGAATGGATGCCATATAAGTATATTGAACAGACAGCATCCCCATTAGCCCAAATAGAAGGATTTGCATCGCTGTCCTCTTCTTTTGCCACACACCCATCAGATGTGTTTTTTCTTTTGTCATCACATGAACAAATAAAAGCAATCCCCCTGAGATGAGCAGCCGGACCGTCACAAGCCAATCGACATCAATCCCATATTGCTGAAACAATTTTTGTGAAATCGTTCCTCCTACACCCCAGCAGATGGCGCCTATGAGTACAAATAAAATGCCCTTTCTCCTATTCATTTTCATTCTCCTCAATTCTTAACAAATCATGATAATATAGTTGATAGTAGTTCAATTTGTTACATATTGATATATGAATTGAACATAAAAATAAAAGAATATTGAGGAGAATCATGCACAACCATCATTTTCTGATTGACTACAACCTGAAAGAATTAACGGAGCATTCCACGACAACATGGCCTATTGCTCTTTATCATACGAAAATTCGTCTTCATAGAAGCGGCTATATTCCTCTTCACTGGCATGACGAGTTTCAATTTGTCTTTATTTTAGAGGGTGAGGCTGAATTTCATATTAATGAAGAGACATTATATGTAAAGCAAGGAGATGGCATTTTCATCAATAGTGGCTGCCTGCACATGGTAAAAGATGCGAATGGGACGGCATGTACTTATGTTTGTTTAAATGTCTCTCCCTCTTTCATCACAGCGAATGAATTATTCACCACTTTTGTCCATCCTTATATGCATGCGAGCCAGACACCTTATATTTTACTCAACCGAAAAGATCACTGGCCAAAGCAGATTTATCAATGTATTCAAACCATTCAACAATTAATTGATGAAACTCCAGTCTATTATGAACTTGAACTCAATATTCAGCTCATCACCATTTGGAAAAGCTTATTACAAAATGGCTTCCAAATGAAACATGATGCGCGTAAACACGATAAAAATGAACGGATGAAACACATGCTGAATTGGATTCATCAGCATTATCATGAAAAGATCCTTCTCCAAGATATCGCTCGTGCAGGTCAGCTTAGCCGCTCAGAATGCTGCAGATCCTTCAAAGACATTTTAAAGAAATCACCTATGCATTATGTAAATGAATATAGAATTCAGCAAAGCCTCATCCTGCTCCAAGAAACGGATCTCAATATCACAGAAATCGCCTACCAAGTAGGTTTCAACAGCACAAGCTATTTTATCAATTTGTTTAAAAGAATAAAAAATACGACACCTTTAGCATATAGAAAATTAAAACAGACTGATTCTCTTCAGATTAAACGGGTAGAAGAAAACTGATGACAGATAGTGTGTTTGCTAAAATGAAGAGGGTGTTTAAACCCATCATAAATAACTATTGAAAATACAAGCAATGAGAATGGCTTAAATTTCAATGCCCTCGACGAATGCAGACTAGGGCATTTTTTATTGCTGTTTTTGTTCTTTTAGTTTCTTGAAAATCACAAATTGATAAACTCCAAATAATACGGTTAGGATCATAATTGCTGTAAATAATTGATCGACTGGAAGCAAGAAATATACGACAATAAAAGATAAAAGCAAAACAAAATAACCTATATTGAACGCTTTTTTGAATGTCATGATATTACCTCCTTTTTACAATCATATCACGTTTTAACTAACCGAATAACCAATTTTATCCAGTTAAAGCCCCTATCCATTTATGGACAAAAGCTTTACTTGTTTTAACACTTTTCGAGACTGTTCCTCTGACATCTCCTTTATGCTGTCAATCTGTTATCGATAACCGTAATCTAAAAAATTTACCGTTCACAGTTTACGACTTACTCATGCGACTATACTGATAAGCAAAAGAATACCAGTCAAATTCATAGCTGATCGTCTTGGGAACAACCCTCAAATGATTAATGATATATATAGCCATACCTTTGAAGAATTAGGCTATGAATTTATAATTTGGGGGATGTTTTTGGGGGGATTCTAAAACACAAAATTTTCAACCCTCCCTAATCCCTTTATACCAAAGGTTTTCTTTTTACAATAACTCTATTTGCAATTTACTAATAAAAACGTATAATTTATACTAAGCACAGGAAGACGAAAGACAAAGGAGAGAAAAAATGGACGATTATGCTCATACTAAAGACATAGAACCTACAGCAGAAAACATCGCAAAAGCCATTTATACTGTTAACCGCCATGCTAAAACCGCACCAAACCCCAAGTTTCTTTATCTTTTGAAAAAACGCGCGCTGCAAAAACTATTGCAAGAAGGTAAAGGAAGAAAAGTGGGCCTACATTTCTCTAACAATCCCAAGTATAGTCAACAACAGTCCGACGTGCTGATTGAAATTGGAGATTATTATTTTCACCTGCCACCAACGAAAGAAGACTTCGAATTTTTGCCACACTTAGGAAATTTAAATCAATCATATCGCAATCCGAAAGCGAATATGTCATTAAACCGAGCAAAACAAATACTTCAAACGTATGTCGGTTTAAAAGAAAAACCTGCCGCCACAAAACAAAAATCACATTACACAAAGCCCGTCTTCAAACGTCTCGGGGAAAGTTATTTTTAAACAGAAAAAAACCACTCATACCGAGTGGTTTTTTCGTTTAGATAATAAAATGATCGACTTTTTCAATCAGCTGATGAATTTCTGGTTTACTGATTTGATCATCTGCCCCGATCGTTTCCCCTTTATGACGCAAATCTTCAGTGATTAACGAAGAGAAAATAAGAATCGGAATGGAATTTGTTAAAGGATTGTCCTTCAGCAGTTTTGTTAGCCGGTGGCCATCCATTTTAGGCATTTCAATATCCGTAATAATCATATCAATTTCTTCTGTGACACTGATTCCTTTGCTGACAAGGTCCATGACATGATCATATGCCTGTTTGCCATCTTCAAAGGTCACAATGTTTTTATAGCCTGCTTCGGTTAATTCATTTGTTAATAAACGCATGAGAAGCGGAGAATCTTCAACGACATACAGTTTCTTCCCTGTTCTTCTCTCGTCTTTCTCACCGTCAAACATATGATACGTATCAACACCAGAAGCGGATTCAATATCATAAATGATTTTTTCGTAATCTGGAAGGAAAATCATTTTTTCATCAAGCTTAATGATGCCCGTTAAATGACGGTCCATCCCTTGATTGAGTGCAGTCGGCTTCTCAATCTCTTCCCAGCTGACGCGGTGAATTTGTGATACCGTTCCTGTATGGAACACAAATTTCCGTTGGTTGAATTCAGTCACAATATATTTCTCTTGTTCTGACTGATCTGACTCGACATTAAAAAAGGAAAATAGATTGATGACTGGTAAAATCTCGCCTCGTAAACTAATCATCCCTTCTACATCTTGGTGAGAGTGCGGTACAACCGTCACCTCAACCGGCTGAATGATTTCTCTTACTTTCATGACGTTAATGCCGAATTGATTTGCACCAATTTCAAACTTCACAATTTCCAATTCATTGGTACCAGAGTCAAGTAAAATTTCTTGTTTGTTTAAAGCCACGGAAATCCCTCTATTCTTCAATATAAGATTGTACTTTTTATATCGGCAGCATAGGTAAAAAGTTGACGTTTCTTTACGCTTTCTCTCGAACGAATTGATGAATCACAAGTCCTATCGCTGCAAGGATGAGCAAAGACCCTAGTGCAAGGCGGCTTGCGAGATTTCCGTGCTCTGCAAACAGCAGGGTAACTGAGCCATAAATGATCGGCCCGATAATGGAAGATACCTTCCCTGAGAATGCAAAGAGGCCAAAAAACTGTCCTCTTTTTTCCTTCGGTGTCAGTTCAATAATCAAGATTCGTGATGCCCCCCAGCTTGCGCCAAGTGAAATCCCGAATAAACTGCCCGCTATCCAGAAGACCCATTCGGTTGCCGCTGTCACAGCCAGAATCAGCGCCACAATCAAAATGACATACACAACTGTAATCGATCGCTTTGCCCCTATCGCTTTTGTGATATATCCAAACAGAAAGGAGCCAATGATACTTGAAATGGTCGACACAAGATAGAGCAAAATAAATTGCCCAGCGGTAAAGCCAATGATGATTTTGGCATAAACAGCCATCATCGCAATCGCTGTTTGTAAAGCATCATTCATAAAAAAGAAAGCAATCATAAAGATAAAAGCTGGCTTGTACTTTTTCATCTCTTTAAACGTGTGAATAATCTCTTTATACCCGCTGAAAAAAGACGCCTTTTTCTCTCGCTGAGGCAGCGGATGAGGATCTTTTACAAAAAAGAGAAAGGGTAGAAAAAAGAGAAGGAATAAAAGAGCTGTCGGAATAAATGCTTCATGAAACTGGTCATTGCCGACAAGTAAATAAACAGAGAGGCCGACAAGTGTTCCTAAATAGCCAACAGCGATACCAAATCCTGAAATAAGCGGGATTTCTTCCTTTGTCCCAAGATCGGGCAAAATGGTGTCATAGAAAACAAGACTAGAATGATAAAAAAACTTTGCGATCACAAACAAGGTGACCACGACCAATAAAGAAACAGGCAGCCCAAACCATTCACTTGAGAAATCAATCCCAGCAAAAATCCCCATCAAAAGCGTACAGGCAATACATATGAACGTAAACACCGTAATGTAGCGTTTCTTTTTCCCTGTACGATCAATCAGCACTCCGTATAAAGGTGTAAAAATGACGAGAAAAAAGCTGGCTAGTGCGTTTGCATAAGAAATAAAGGTGCTGGCGATCTGGTCCATTCTCGCACTGTCCCCGATCGTTTCCTGCAAGTAAAATGGGAAGAAAATGGTGATCATATTTGATGAAAAGATCGTATTTGCAAAATCATACAACGCCCAGGCCAGCACAGGTGCTGTCAAAAACAGCCCAAAGCCTGCCCCTTTTTTCTGTGCGGTCTTTTTTCCTGTTCTCAATCGATTGTCTCCCTTCCCTGCCTCATTTTTCACTATCATTCTATTTTATGTGCTGTTTCTCTCTTCCATACAAGCGATCTATGAAAAAAAGCACCTCTTACCATCAGCAGAGGTGCTTTTTCATTATTTCTTCACAACAATGGTACTTGCAATCAAATCGTGAAGTGCTTGTTTTTTTTCTGTGAAGAAAGCAATGATATAGCCAATATATAAGATCGGAGACAAAAAGCCTTTTGCAAAGAAGCGGCCAGTTGCACGGCCAAATGTGACCTTTTCGCCTGTGACTTTTGTTACTTTGATGCCGAGAGCCATCTTTCCAAGTGTTCCTTGCAATTTTGATGATTCCATGATGGCGTAATAAAGCCATGTCACCACGGTACCCATCAAGATTGCCCCTATATAGAAAAAGATCAGTCCCATAATAGCTTCCCATTCCTCATCCGTTATGACGGTTGAAGAATAGTAATAACTGTCGTCATCCATCATCATTGCTGCCTCTGGGCTTGAAATAAAAAAGACTGACGCCAAAATAAACATGATAAATGCAATTGGTACACCGATAATGATACCGTCCAAAAGGTGTGCAAGAAAACGATAGCCTACACCTGCTAGCTCAGGATGCTTCTTTTCTTGAATGTGTGGTTCTGTTATGTTGGTTTCCATCCTATTTCTCCTTTATTATGTATGTTTTCTATAAATTTCTTATAATCATTCGTTATTATATCCTATGAATATAGCAAGATCAATGGAGCTTACACTTTTACATACATTTTAGATCAGTTTGATCTAAGCGATTTATGTGAATAAATACTGAAAATTTGTGAAAAACATGGCACTTCTAGTTCTTTTACCTCCTGATTTTTTAACATTTTGTGATATTTTCGTCTTGTTTCCATTCTTCTGTTGACAATGATTCTTCAAATGGTACAATAGTCAAGGATTTTTTTAAAGAAAGGTGTTCATGATGGGAACTGTCGTATTATTAAAGAACAACGAAATGACTGTAATTGAAGATATTTGCGAGGCTGATTTTTTAGATATGAAGCATGGTTTGTCAAATGATGACACAGCTTATATCTCTTGGTATGAAGACTACGATACTGCTTATGGATATTGATTTCATTTCATAGATGAAGCGTAAAAAAAGGCGATACAACCTGAGAATAGGTTGATCGCCTTTTTTACGTTTGTGCGCTTCTTTCACTTTCAGGTTCCACATGAATAAAGATTTGTGCATGCGGAAATTCCAGCTGAATCTTCTCTTCAATTCGATCACATAATTGGTGAACATCTTCAATCGTTGTCTTTCCATCTACAATCAAATGAAAATCAATATATTCCTCGGCACCAGACCGCCTTGTTCGAAAGTCATGATATTCAATAAATTCTTGACTAAATCCTTGAATGATCGCTTCGATTGATTGTTCTTCCTCTGGTGTTAACCGAGCATCAACAAGCGGCGGGAAGGCTTCCTTCATGAGTTTAAACGCTTCACGCATAATAAAGAGGGCCAGAACCATTCCAATGATCGGATCTAGGAAATACCAGTCGGTTAATGCCACAAGCAATAAACTAAATGCCACCCCTAATGACGTAAACACATCCGTTAAAAGATGCAGTGCATTTGATTTCATGGCAACTGAATGTACTCGCTCAGCCTCTTTGTTCACAACCCTCGATACAACAAAATTGATGAGCGCGCCTAGCAGCATGACCACAATACCAAGCACAGGCAGCTTGACTGGCTCTGGATGCATTAATTTGTGAACACATTCGTATATAATCCAAATGCCAGCAACGAAAATCAGCAGGGTCTCAATCGTTCCAGAAATATTTTCGACTTTTCCATGTCCATAAGGATGTTTAGAATCTGCTGGCTTTCTTGAAATACGAACAGAAATAAATGCAATAAACGACGCCATTAAATCGAGAAACGAATGAATGGCTTCTGATAAAACCGCAACAGATCCGGTTAAAAGACCCACAATGATTTTTAAGATGACCACAAATGTGTTGCTCAGCACGGATAGGAACGCGATTTTCGATGTCTTCGCTGATTGTTCCATCTATCGTCCTCCTTTAGGAGATCGTATGTCTATGAAAGCCATTCCCATGACCCTGATTCTCACGTTCTTTCAGTTTACGCAGTTTTGCCGTTTTCTAATCATCTTCATCACAGCCTGTATTTTCTCTTGAGGTTACGCTATAATAAATGTTGCTCTTTCTTCAATATATCACTCATGCGGTGATGGATAGGAGAATAGACTACATATAACGATATCCAGTGCCTTTCGCAGGTGACATTTATGCAGTGAATGGTAAAATAGGATAAAAACATAAATTTTTAAGGTGATGAGAAATGGAGCATTTGCTGAATCCAAGAGTAAAGGATATTGAAATTTCAGGCATTCGAACATTTTCAAATCTCGTATCGTCATATGAGGATGTCGTTTCATTGACGATAGGCCAGCCCGATTTTTATACGCCGCATCATGTCAAAACAGCTGCCAAAGCAGCCATTGACGAGAATTTCACCTCATACACTCACAATGCTGGTTTCCTAGAGCTAAGACAAGCGATCCAGCATTATATCAAGAAGAAAGTGAATCTTGATTATGATGCAGAGTCAGAAATCATTGTGACGACAGGTGCAAGTCAAGCAATTGATGCTGCGTTTCGAACCATTTTAACAGAAGGCGACGAGGTCATTTTACCTGGACCTGTATACCCCGGATATGAACCGATCATTCGAATGTGCGGTGCCATGCCCGTACATATTGACACAACGAATGCCGGCTTTAAATTGAATGCCAAGCTGATTGAGGATGCGCTAACGGAAAAGACAAAGTGTGTGGTTCTTCCTTACCCTTCAAACCCGACTGGTGTCACGCTTTCAGAAGAAGAATTGAAAGAAATTGCCCAGCTCCTTGAAGGAAAAGACATCTTTATTTTATCCGATGAAATCTACAGCGAGCTGACATTTGACCGGCCGCATCATTCAATTGCCTCTTTCTTAAAAGAACAGACCATTGTCATCAATGGACTGTCTAAATCTCATAGCATGACTGGATGGAGAATTGGATTTTTATTTGCTTCAGCTCCAATTGCTAAACATGTATTAAAAGTACATCAATATAACGTGTCTTGTGCCTCGGCTGTCTCACAAAAGGCGGCACTTGAAGCTGTGACAAATGGTGTGGATGATGCACTGATCATGAGAGAGCAATATAAGAAAAGACTCGATTATGTATATGATCGGCTCATTTCTATGGGGCTTCCGGTAATTAAACCTTCTGGCGCTTTTTATATTTTTCCATCCATTGAATCGTTTGGGATGAGTTCCTTTGATTTTTGCATGGAGCTGTTAGAAAGTACAAGACTTGCGGTCGTACCAGGCTCTGCTTTCTCTCCACTTGGCGAAGGGTATGTGCGCCTGTCTTACGCTTATTCACTTGAAACGCTGAAAGAAGGACTTGACCGGCTAGAACAATTTGTACTCGAAAAACGTTCTATTCATTCGCTAGATTGAAACAACGGCTCTCTTGCCGTTGTTTTTATTTTGCAGGAAACATGATGTGAAATACGGTGCCCTTTTCAGGCTGACTATCCACACGGATCGTCCCGTTATGATTTTCTAAAATATTAAATGTGACCATGAGGCCAAGTCCTGTTCCTTTTTCCTTTGTGGTTAAAAAGGGCTCTCCAATCCGCTTCATCACCGATTCAGGAATGCCGATCCCTTCATCACGAATCGTGACAAGTATTCCATCACCTTCTGCTTTGGCTGTGATGTCTACCTTTCCTCCGTCCGGCATGGATTCTACGGCATTTTTGATTAAATTGATAAACACTTGCTTGAGCTGATTTTGATCTCCGTTCATCAGGAGACCCTCCTCTATCTCACTTGTGTTCATTAAAATGCCATTTAAGTTCGCTTGTGTTTCTAACAAGGCTGTGACTTCGCTGATGATTTTTTTCAAATCCAGCGTCTGCATTGAGGACGTTTGCTGCGGTTTCGCCAGCATTAGCAGCTCACTCAAGATAATTTCTATTCGGCTCAGCTCAGAGAAAACAATCTCGAAGTATTGATCGCGATCTTTTGTTTTCGGTTTAATAAGCTGTAAAAAGCCTTTGATGGCGGTCAATGGGTTTCTGATTTCATGTGCAATGCCAGCCGCCAATTGGCCTGCAATCGATAATTTTTCAGAGCGGAGCATGAGCTCTTCTGTCTGCTTACGTTCGGAGATATCTCTTAAAATAATTTGAACCGCTGTTTCTCCAAAAAATGTAGTTGGGATACAGACCATTTCTGTATAAATCAGCTTATGTTTAAACGTATGACAGCTCATTGTGACAATCTCAGAATCTGATGCTCTTTCAATAATACGTGATAAACTCTTTTTGACCTTTTGCTGATCACAGGAATGAATTTGATGAAAGATATCCTTTCCTATTAATTTATCGTAATGCTCGGCTTCAAATAATTTAATGCCAGATTCATTCATAAACACCCACTTGTGATCATGGATGACTGCAATCGTATCAATGGAGTTTTGAATGAGCAGCTGATACCTCTCCCGGCTTTTTTGAAGAACGGTTTGAAATTTTTTACGGGATGAGATGTCCACGAGCAGTAAAAGCTCTGCCCGCTGATTTTGATAAATCGTCGGTGATGACTTTACCTCAATATGAATACTGCTCCCATCTTGACGCTTCCATATCTGTTCAATCATTCCGACTGGAAGGCCTTGCTGCAGCCTTGTTATTCGGCTTCTGACAATATCATGGTACTCTTCAGCAATAAAATCAAACGCGGACTTGCCGATCATGTCATCTCTTGCACTTACCCCCATTAATTGCAGCATCGCATCATTCGCATACACAATTTTCCCTAAAGTCGTAATACATAACGGATTTGGCAGCATGGCAATCAATTGTTCAGCTTCACCGACATTTTGGAAAGCCGGCAGACTGCCTAACGACTGTTCTGCTACTTTTGATGTTGTTTGAAATGCTGCTTTTTGGGGCTCAGTATCCAGCACCCTCATTTTCAGGATCATTTCTCTACTTACTTCGTTGTCTAACCCATCACAAGCAACAAAATCAATGCTTGCTTCGATCCATACAGCTGTCAGATCACTTCTTAGCAGTCTAAAGTGGCAAACCTCTAGCATGTGCTGATTGTAAAAATAACTTTCGACGAGAAATTGATCTTCGGTATGAACAAAGTCTTTCAAAAAACACCCTAGTAAATCCTTTTGTTCATAGAGCAAAAGCTGCTTACAGTTGGAAGAAATGTAGAGAAAGCGGCCATTAGAAGAAAGAACGGCATGTAAATCGATGTTCGAATACAATTGATTCGAATCTTTCATTTGTTGTTCCATCGTCGTCCGACCCTCCTTTTCATTTTTTAGGGTTGTCCTTAGATTGATGTATAAAAAAGATTCGCTAGAAAACCCGTATTTTCCTTCTGTCATCGAGGGAAACGTCCATATTTTCAGCAAAAAGGGAGCACTTTCTGCTGCTGTGCTCCCTGCGGTTTATTGTTTTTCATATTTCTTTTGTAATTCAACGTACTTATCCACAATTTTACTCGGGATGTTTTTAATAACAGGATCCTTATCTGAGACATAAGGTGTCACGACACTAAACGCCACCTTTGGATTAGAAGAAGGATAATATCCTCCAAAGGTTAAGTTGTACGTTGAATTTCCCCACCAGCTGCGGTTGGCACCATAGTAGAACGTTTGCGCTGTACCTGTTTTTCCTGCGACATCATGCTGACCAAACCGGCCAGCGGCAGTTCCGCCTGTTGATGTGACCATTTTCAGTCCCGTTTTTACGCGGTCAATATCTGCTTTCGAGTTGTTAATCGTATTCAGCACTTTCGGCTCATATTTTTTTACGACTGAGCCTACTTCATCCTTCTTCGTTGGAAGATGAACACTTTTCACTACTCTTGGCTGAATACGGCTGCCTCCATTGGCGATCGTTGACATGTATTGTGCCACTTGAAGCGGTGTATACGTGTCGTACTGACCAATTGCTTCATCAAGCAAGAGTCCGCCGACCGTCTTAGGATGCGTCTGCATCCCGCTTGATTCCTGCGGCAGATCGATCCCCGTTTTCACGCCAAGACCGAATTGCGCATAGTAGTTTCTCATTTTTTGTAAGTGCTCAGGCCTTGCAGGTAACGGACCATCCTTTTGATAGGTGATGCCCGCCATTCTCATCGCTACTTGGAACATGTAGACGTTGGAACTTTTTTGGAGTGCTTGAAGGTCATTGACCCATCCTAGATTTTTATAAGACTTTTTCGCCTTTCCATTACTCCCTGCAAAATAGAGCGGTGTATCCATATAGGCTTGGTTGTGTGACATCCCGTCCTGATAACCGCCAAGTACTGTGGCTCCTTTGACAACAGAGCCCATTTCGTACTGGGTCGTAAATGTTCCGATCGCATAATCTGTGACGTCTCTGCCGTCCATTTTCTTGCCTGACATGGCGAGAACATCCCCTGTGTGAGGGTCCATCATGACGACAAAGGCACGATCCATCATATAGTTTCTCGCGCTGGCGGATCTAAGCTCTGATTCAACGATTTTGTCGACTTCCTTTTGCAGCTCCATATCAAATGTCAGCGCAAGATCAAGTCCTCTTCGTCCTTCTGTCCGCTTGATTTCATCGAGCAGCTTCCCGCCAACCTGTGTATATTGAACGGTCGCTTTCTCTGGGTTTAGAAAATCCTCGTATTGATATTCTAAATAGCTCTTCCCTACCCGGTCATTTCGCGAGTAGCCTCTTGCCATATAGTAATCTTCACGCTCTTTAATAATTCCTTGCTCTGGTGTAGTCACACCGCCAAGTACATTATAAAGGGTCTTTTCATACGGATATTTTCTTGTCCAGTCGTTGATGACGTTCACACCAGGCAGTTCATCAAGATGCTCTGAGACAAGTGAAATTTCTTCATATGTCAGGCTTACGGATGAAGTTTGTTTTGATTCTTTCGTTTCATCGAGTAAAGCCACTTTTTCGTCCCCTTTTTTCTCTTCGTTTGGGTTCATTGCCTTCACGATTTGGGGCTCAAAGGCATATCCGCCTGTAAATCTACGGTAGATCGCTGCAACAGCTTTTTCCTCTGCATCCTTTTCGATCGCTTTGACTTCTTTCTTTGGGACACGCTCTACTTGAAGCGGATAGACATCCTTTGCATCGATATCTTTTTTCTCCGCTTTTGAAATGAGTTTATCCGCTTCTTTCGGATGGCTCGCCAGCCAAAAATCTCGAATGTCACGCTCTCTCAAAAAATCAGTATCCATTTTTATATAAGTCGCAAGTTTTCTTGCTACCTTAATCTTATCCTCCGCTTTCACACCGCTTTCTGATGTATAAACGATGGCAGGTACACTTTCGTTATCAACGACGACTCTTCCTCTCGCGTCATACATTTTTCCTCTTGGAGACGGGTATGATGCTGTTTTGACCTCTGTTCGGTTGGCTTGCTTTTTATAATCTTCACCATTGACGATTTGCAGCACACCAAGCTTGATCACAAGTCCAGCAAATAAACTAAATACAGCGAAGAAAAAGAGATTAATTCTCCAGGCGTTCCGGCGCTTGATTTTTTTTTGCTCGGCAGCACCTTGATGCTGTTTCTCTCCCACTTATGTAGCTCCTCTCATCCTTTTCAATCTTTTACAATTACCACTCATTATTGTAACACTTTTGTAATAGTTGTTACAGCGAAACGAGTGGAAAAAAGCTGTCAATCCCTAATCTGCAAAAAAATATACTAACACTTTAAAATATTGGTATGTTTATGTCGTTTTCTTTAAATGGAAGAATTCCCTATCCTTTGATATGAAGCGACTCTTACGATGACTTTAACAAAAATGACAAACTGGCATTGTCAATGGAGGATGCTGGTATGTTTATAACAAAAAGTCCATGTTATGATTTTTTGTGAGAAAACAAAACAAAGATTTTAGGAGGAGTTACAATATGAAGAAGAAATCATTCTTTTTTTCAGCGCTGACAGCTGCTGCACTCATCACATTCACTGGAGGACATTCAGCTGATGCGAAGGAGCTTAACCTGAAACAAGTAATAAATGTACAGCATCAAGCCATTGATCTTCATACACTAGCAGCAAAATTACATATCTCTTCAGATGTAAATAAGCTAAGCAAGTCGAATCAAAAAGAGATCGAAGCTCTATTAAACAAACTGATCAAAAGCGGTCAACCTGTTACTGGAACAAAAGTAGTGAAAGAAGTAAACAAAGCAAAACAAGAACAAAAACAAGAATCAGTGAAAAAACCAACTGCTTCTAAGCCAAGCACTCCAGCAAAAGAAAACACAAACAGCAACACTAAAGCTGACCAAAAAGACACAGCGGCATCAAAAGCAGACAGCAGCTTAAATGCATTTGAAAAAGAAGTGGTTGAGCTGACAAATAAAGAGCGTGCAAAACAAGGCTTAAAGGCACTTTCTGTTGATTCTAAATTAAGCAAATCTGCTCGTGCAAAATCTCAAGATATGAAAGATAAAAACTATTTCTCTCATACAAGCCCAACTTATGGATCTCCATTTGATCAAATGAAGCAATTCGGCATCACTTACAAATCAGCAGGTGAAAACATTGCCCAAGGTCAAAGATCCCCTCAAGAAGTTGTGACAGCATGGATGAACAGTGAAGGCCACAGAGCGAACATTTTAAACAAAAGCTATACACATATCGGTGTTGGTTATGTGAAATCTGGCAACTACTGGACGCAGCAATTCATCGGAAAATAATATCAAAAAAACCTGTCCCTATGTGGGACAGGTTTTTAGTTTGTTTTGAGAGTTTGTTTAAAACTGCAAACTATTCCACCTAGGCGGGGCAGTTTATTTATTTGACCCATAATTTATAGATGCTCTGGGTCCCGCTGTTTTCTTCACCCTGTTCGCTCAGCTTTTCATAAAGTGACTTCGCAAGTGAGAGCCCTGGCATTTCTTCCCCCATCAGCTCTGCTTCTTCAAGTGCAATGCCCATATCCTTGATAAAATGCTTCACATAAAACCCTGGCTCGAAATCGCCTTTCAGCATTCTTGGTGCAAGGTTTGACAAGGACCAGCTGCCGGCTGCACCTGTTGTGATGCTTTTGAGCACCTGCTCTGGATCAAGCCCTGATTTTTCGGCATAGGCCATTGCCTCTGCGACACCGACCATCCCCGCTGCAATGGCAATTTGGTTACACATTTTTGTATGCTGACCGCTTCCTGCCGGTCCTTGATATTGAATGTTTTCACCCATTTGCTCAAATAGGGGCAGACAGGCTTCATAGGCTGACCTTTCTCCGCCGATCATAATGGCCAGCGTGCCATTTTGGGCTCCTATGTCTCCGCCTGATACAGGTGCATCTAATGCAAATACACCTCTTTCCTTCGCTTTCAGCTCAATTTCTTTTGCAAGCTGAGGCTTCGATGTCGTCATATCAATGAGATATGTACCTGGAGCGGCATGTGCCACAAGCCCATCTTCACCTAAATAGATCTCTTCTACATCCGATGGATATCCCACCATTGTGATGACGGCATCTGCACTTTCTGCAATCTCTTTTACTGCCGGCTTCCATGATGCCCCTTTTTGAATCAATGCGTCTGCTTTTGCTTTCGTTCTTGTATAAACGATAACTTCATAGCCTGCATCCATTAAATGCCCTGCCATACTGCGCCCCATTACACCGATTCCTATAAAACCAACTGTTTTGATTTGTGCCATCACTTGTTCCTCCTTAAAGAGACTTTGTCAATCCACCATCAATGATCAGTGTTTGACCTGTCATATATGTATTGGCTTCAGATAAAAGAAACACTGCATATGCTGCAAATTCTTCTGGCTGTCCGTAACGGCCAAGCGGGATCGCTCGTTCAGCCTGTGCTTTGATTTCTTCAACCGTTTGATTCTCTCTTTGTGCTCGGTGCTTTTCCAGCTGTTTCACACGGTCTGTTTCAATTTTTCCCGGTGCTAACGTATTGATCAAAATACCATCCTTCGCAAGCTCCTGAGCGGCTGTTTTTGTCCAGCCGGCAATGGCAGGTCTAAATGTATTCGACAGCATCAAGCCCGGGATCGGTTCTTTCACTGACATTGACGCAATATTTAACACACGTGCGCCGCGTTTTTTCAAATAAGGCAATGCCTCTTTTAATAATCGAATATAGCTGAGTAAATGAAGCTGAAATGATTCGATCCAATCTTCATCTGTTAAGGTGTCGAGCGTTCCTGTTTTAGGCCCGCCTGTATTGTTCACAAGAATGTCGAGACACTTCTCATCACCAGCCGCCGCTTGAACAAGCGCCTTGATTTGCCCGGCGTCAGATACATCACATACTTGATAAGTCAGCTGTCCTTTGACAAGCGGAGACAGCTCCTTGACTGTTTCTTTCAGCTTCTGTTCATGTCTTCCCGAGAGCATCACATCTGCTCCCTCTTTTGCTAGAGCAAAGGCAATCGATTTTCCGATACCTTGACTGCTTGCAGCTACCAATGCTTTTTTTCCAGTTAGATTGACATCCATGTCAACACCTCCTCTAGTTTATTTTATCATACAAAAAGAACCTTGCTCACATCGCAAGGTTCCTTTCCGCTCATTACACCTTAAATCGGTCAACCGCCTGACGCAGTGCCTGGCTTGATTCGTTCAGCATTTCAGTTGAGGTTTTCGTTCTTTCTAACACTTGAACTTGTTCATCTGTAGACGCATGCACTTCCTCAGCTGAGGCAGCAGATTCTTCTGAAATGGCAGCAATACTTTGAATGGAGTCACTCATCTTCTGCTGCTCTTCTGTCATTTCATTAATCTGTGTATGAATGCTGTCGATTGAACCGACAAGTGCCTGCATTTCCATTGTGATACTGCTAAGTGCCTCACCGGTTGCATTGATGGCGGCACCTTGTTCCTCATTCATTTTACTTGCTGTTGTCATCGCTTCAGCCGCCTTCTTCGATTCATCTTGAATGAGTTTGACGGTTTCACTAATGTGTTTTGTTGACTGCGCAGATTGTTCAGCAAGCTTTCTCACTTCTTCTGCAACTACAGCAAATCCTCGTCCACTTTCTCCTGCTCTCGCTGCTTCAATGCTTGCATTCAGTGCAAGTAAATTCGTTTGATCCGAGATTTCAGAGATGGCGGTCACGACATTTTCAATATTTTTCGTTTTATGCTCAAGGTCTAGCAGCATTTGCTCAACCTTTTTCGATTCTTCACTCGCTTGTGTTGATTTTTGGACGAGCAAACCAAGTGCGTCAAGCCCTTTATAGCTTGCATCTTCAGATGATTTTGAGTTGGTCTGCATTTGCGTGGCAAGCTCACCCATATGGCGCACTTTCTCATACAAATACTCTGATTTTTCATTAATCGTTTCTGCATCTGATGCCTGCTTAGTCGCTCCTGTTGCCACCTCTTGAATGGCCGTTGCAATCTGTTCGCTAGACAGCAAAGTCTCATTTGAAATGTGGGTCACTTCATCCGCTGATTTCACAACTTGATCTGAAGCCCATTTCACTTTTTCAATTAACTCCCTGATATCCTCGGTCATTTGATTAATGCTTTTCGTGAGGGAACCAATTTCATCTTGGGATTTCACTGCAAGCGTACTTGTTAAATCGCCTTCTGACACCTTACGCACATGCTCTATTAGACGCTTGATTGGCGTTGTAATGCTTCTTGCCAATAAGAAGCTGAGGATCATCGCAAGAATAATGGCAATGACGGAAATAATGATGCTTGTCTGATTCATTTGTTCTGTGATCCAAAGCAGTTTCTTTTTCTCAAAGCTGACACCAATCGTCCAATCAGCTTCTTTGATTTTAGATATGACCGTCAGTTCTTTTCTGTCATCAATACCTGAATTGTCGATCGCTTTTTTCACAGAAGCTACTTTTGATATGTTTTTTCCTTGCTCTGTTGGATGTGCTAAAATGGTTCCTTTGCCGTCAACTAAGAAAGCGGTACCCATATAAGGAATCTTTTGTTCCTTTATATAAGATTGAATGGAGGATAATTTCAAATCAAGTCCAGCGACCCCAACGACCTTTCCGTTTCTGACAATCGCCTTTGTGGCTGAGACGACCATTTCATTTGTTGCTTTATCGATATATGGATCAGTCCAAATGACTTCGTCAGGCTTTTCAGCTGATTGGATAAACCAATCTCGTTTAGATGGGTCATACCCTTCACCAAAATCGGACTCTGGGAAGGCGAACATTTTGCCGTCACTTGTTCCAATATAGGCAAGTGAAATAAGTTCATCCTGCTCCTGCAAGCCTTTTAGTTCATCGTTTTCGAAGACTAATGTTTGTTTTGTTTGTTTTTGCGCAAAATCTTCAGTAAGTGTACTAGTTGCCAGTTTATTAATTGTATCACTGTAATTATCAAGCTTTTGTGCAATGATGTCTCTCATGCTCTCTGCCGTTGCTGCTGTGGTGGTTTTTGCATCTCGTTCAATAAGTGGTGTTAATACTATGTTAGAACCCACTTGAACGGCCACGACGGTTAAAATTAAAATAACTGAGATGAAAACAGCTATTCTCACTTGAAGTTTCTTAAACATCTCATCACCCCTACATCTACTTTCACACCTTAATTTATATATCGGCAAAATGATACCGCATTCAATAGTTGTAAGAAAATTTAAATAGAAAAAACAAGCCGTATAGGCTTGTTTCAAGTAAAATATTCAATTTTTGCAGAAGGAAAGTACTGATCTATATATGACTCTAAAGTCTTTCTTAGTTCTTGTTCCTCATCTTTTTGATAGATATATTTTCCTATTCCGTATCTTCCCCACTTGTATCTTCTTTTTTCTTCGTCCAACTCTAATTTTGATTTTGGGTAGTTTTTTTGAATCACACGCTTTGCTGGTTTTGTAAAGCGATGCTGAATCATCTCAAAGGTGATATCGTCTCTCACATCTTCAGGAAGAGCTGCATCAAGCTTTTCAAAAAGAACTTTATACCCTTCCTGCCAGCCTTCGTGGATGTAGATTGGAGCAATAATAAAGCCTAGAGGATAGCCTGCCTTTGCGACCTTAACAGCCGCTTCAATCCGCTTATCTAGCGGTGATGTGCCAGGCTCGAAATATTTAATGACATAATCGGCATTGATACTAAAACGGAATCTTGTCCGGCCGTTATGCTTTGCATCTAACAGATGATCGACATGATGGAATTTCGTGACGAAGCGAAGTTTTCCCAGGTCCGTCTGCCCGAAGTATTCAATCGCTCGTTTGAGTGTATGTGTCAAATGGTCTATTCCTACGATGTCTGAAGTACATGATGCTTCAAATCTCGTGATATCCGGCGCCCGCTCGTTCATATACTGCTCAGCCTGATCTAATATTTCTTCTACATTGACGTACGTTCGGATGTAAGGCTTACTTCCCATTGTTGTTTGCAAATAGCAATAATGACAATGCCCCATACATCCTGTTGCAAATGGGATCGCATACTCTGCAGATGGTTTAGACGAGTCAAACTTTAATGTCTTCCTCACACCAATGACAAGTGTTGACTTTGCGTTACGATACTTTTGCAAGTCATTTTTTCCCGGAATATTTCTGACCTGGTTGTGTGAAGTCGTTTCTCTTATTTCGATTCCCATACCCTCAAACTTTTCCTTCAGCTCTCGTCCTAACGGGTACTCTAACGCCCGAGGTTCAATGTAAACAAGCTGGGGAACGAAAGGTTTGATCATATTAAGCACATCCTTACCTTTAAGGTTTTCATACCGTTACTTTAACCGCACAGGATGGCTTTTATCCTTTCTAAAATCTCCCTTATTCAAACAAGTCTTGATAAAGAGCTTCTGCTTCTTCATATGTTGGAAACACAGCATCATCTGGTGCTAGTGGATGATACGTTTCAAGCAAAAAGAGGGCAAGCTCTTCTTCGTTGTATGGATGTGAAACAATTTCTGCTTCTTTAATTTGTGCTACGTTTGCAGCATGTGGATTTCGATAAATCACATATACTTGATCACCCGGTTTGTAGTCTGAGAAAGGCAATCTGGTCACCTCCATTTTTTAATTATAGGGTGCCCTTCTCACTGCCCATTATGACTCAATATGATAAAATTCGACAAAAAAACCAGACAGTTTCACCTGTCTGGTTTTCATTCACTTAGTTTTGTTGAAACGTCTTCTTGACGAAATCAACCACTTCTTCTGTTGTGCTAAGTGATAAAATATGCTCTTTAAATGATGCAGCTTCTTCTTTAGAAAGCTTGCTTAGCTGCGTTCTAGCTGGAAGAATGGATGTTGCACTCATTGAGAATTCATCTAATCCTAATCCAAGTAGTAGCGGGATTGCAATTTCATCTCCTGCCATCTCACCGCACATGCCGACCCATTTACCCTCTTTATGCGCTGCTTCGATCACAAGCGTAATAAGACGTAAAATCGCTGGGTTGTAAGGCTGGTAAAGGTAAGACACTCTTTCGTTCATTCGATCAGCAGCCATTGTGTATTGAATCAAATCATTCGTTCCAATACTGAAGAAATCTACTTCTTTTGCAAATTGGTCTGCGATGACAGCTGTTGATGGAATTTCTACCATCATTCCGATTTCAATCGAATCAGAAACGTCTGTACCAGCGGCAACCAATGCTTCTTTTTCTTCAAGTAAAATGGCTTTTGCTTCTCTAAATTCTGATAACGTCGCGATCATAGGGAACATGATTTTCAAGTTTCCATATGTACTTGCACGAAGTAAGGCGCGTAGTTGTGTTCTGAAAATCTCCTGCTCTTCCAGGCAAAGGCGAATGGCTCTATAGCCAAGGAACGGGTTCATTTCTTTTGGAAGCTGCAAGTAAGGAAGTTCTTTATCGCCACCAATATCTAGTGTGCGGACAACCACTGCTTTCCCTTCCATCTTCTCTAAAACTGTTTTATACGCATCGAACTGCTCTTCTTCTGTAGGAAGCTGGTCTCTGCCCATGTATAAAAATTCAGTACGGTACAATCCAACTGCTTCGCCGCCATTTTCAAGTACACCTTTTACATCTTCAGGTGTTCCGATATTTGCAGCTAGCTCTACGTGAACGCCGTCTTTTGTGACCGTTGGCTGGTCAACAAGTTTCGCCCATTCCGCTTTTTGAGCTAAGTAGTCTTCATGCTTTTTTTGATACGCTTTCACTTCATCTTCAGAAGGCTGAATGATGACGTCTCCAGTAATACCATCCACAATGATCAGATCATCGTTTTTCACCGTTTTTGTTGCTTCTTTTGTCCCAACAACTGCTGGAATCTCCATAGATCTTGCCATGATCGCTGAGTGAGAAGTACGACCGCCGATATCTGTTGCAAAGCCTTTGACAAATTGTCTGTTCAGCTGAGCAGTATCAGAAGGTGTTAAATCTTCAGCAATGATGATGACTTCTTCAGAAATCATGCTTGGGTTTGGAATGTCAACGCCAAGCAAATGTCCAGTCACACGTTTCGTTACGTCGCGAATATCCGCTGCACGTTCCTTCATGTATTCATTGTCCATTGCTTCGAACATTGTGACAAACATTGTCGCTGTTTCTTTTAAAGCAAATTCAGCATTTACTTTATCAGATTTGATTTTATCCTTTACTGGGCTTAGCAGTTCAGGATCACTTAACACAAGAAGGTGGGCAGAAAAGATATCTGCTTTGTCTTGGCCAAGCTCTTTTAGCGCATGTTCTTTAATTGCTTCAAGTTCTTGTTTAGAAACATGAATTGCTTCTTCAAAACGCTTCACTTCTGTCTCTGGATCGTTGATGTCTTTTTGGTGAACTGTTAAATCTGGTTCTTCCAGACGATATGCTTTTGCAATCGCAACGCCTGCTGAAGCACCGATTCCTTTCAGTTGTTGCATTACTCGCCTAGGCCTTCACTTTTCATTGTGTCTTTAAGCGCAGCAAGTGCATCATTTTCATCAGAACCAGAAGCAGAGATTGTGATTGTAGCACCTTTCGCAATTCCTAGAGACATTACACCCATAATAGATTTCAGGTTCACTGTTTTACCATTATATTCTAAGTTGATATCAGCATCATATTTACTAGCAGTTTGTACAAGAACTGTTGCAGGACGTGCGTGAATTCCAGAATCTGCAGTTACTTTGAATGTTTGTTGAGCCATTTTTATCAATCTCCTTTTTATACAATTAATACATCCACAATATTATATCATACTGCCGAGCTTGTCATCTAACAAGAACGGCAGTTATGAAAATTATTTTGAAATTTTCATGATGTTTTCTTGTCCAGCTTTGATTTCACCGGATGCTTGAAGGTCAATAAATTGTCCTTCACTTAAGTTGGTAAATACAATTGGTGTCATCAAAGATGGTACTTCAGTCTTAATTTTATCAATATCAACCTCTAAAAGTTTTTGACCGATTTCTACTTGATCTCCCTCTTGTACAAATGCTTCAAATCCTTCTCCTTTGAGGCCGACCGTATCAATTCCGAAGTGGATCAAAATTTCAAGTCCACCATCAGATTGCAGGCCAATGGCGTGTTTCGTTGGGAACACATTTAAAATCTTCCCTCTTACCGGCGAAACCACTGTTCCATCTGTTGGCAAGATAGCGAAACCGTCACCCATCATTTTTCCTGAGAATACTTGATCTGGTACATCTGTAATTGGATGAAGCTCCCCTGTAATTGGTGAAGCAAAAATTTCTTCCCCTTGTTCATTTTGAAGCGGCTTTGCAATGACTTCTTCGACCTGCTGGCTGACTTCTTCTTTTGCAGAAGGGTCTTTCGCTGGACGAGGCGTGCGGCCTGCAATGATGTCCTGCATTTGTGTTTTTAAATTATCAGAGCGCGGACCGAAGATTGCCTGGATGTTGTTTCCTACTTCGAGAACACCTGAAGCGCCAAGCTTTTTCAAGCGGTCTTTGTCCACTTTTTTCTGATCATTGACAGTAACACGTAAACGCGTGATACAAGCATCAAGGTGCTTAATATTTTCTTGATCACCCATTGCTTCAAGGATTTCATAAGGCAAGTCATTGCCTTTTTCAGACTTCGCCTCACTTGCTCCGTCTGCTGCTTCATCCTCGCGGCCTGGCGTTTTCAGATTAAATTTGCGAATGGCGAATCTAAATCCGAAGTAGTAAATGACAGCAAGGACAAGACCTACTGGAATGACGAGCCACCAAGCGGTTCTATTTGGCAGGATACCAAATAGGAAAAAGTCGATTAACCCTCCTGAGAAGGTCATCCCGATTTTCACGTTTAGAATATCCATTATCATAAAGGATAATCCAGCGAATACACAGTGAATCGCAAATAATACTGGTGCAACAAACAAGAATGAGAATTCAAGTGGTTCAGTGATCCCTGTTAGGAAAGAAGTAAGGGCCGCTGATCCCATTATTCCTGCTACTAGCTTTTTATTCTTTGGTTTTGCTTCATGGTAAATCGCAAGTGCTGCTGCTGGAAGACCGAACATCATGAACGGATATTTCCCTGTCATGAATGTACCAGCTGTCAGCTGAACACCATCTTTGATTTGCGCCATGAAAATACGCTGGTCACCACGGACAAGCTCTCCTGATAAGCTCTTGTAGCTAAAGAACTCATACCAGAATGGTGAGTAGAAAATGTGGTGCAGACCAAACGGAATTAATGATCGTTCAATGACACCGAATACAAAGGCAGCCAGCGGCTCATTCGCTGCGAGCAGTCCTGTTGAAAATGAGTTCAGTGCACCTTGGATTGGCGGCCAAATGACTAGCATCAATAGCCCTAAAATAAGTGCTGAAATAGAAGTAACGATTGGAACAAAACGCTTACCAGCAAAGAAGCCAAGATATTGCGGGAGCTCAATTTTGTAAAATTTATTATACATATAAGCTGCTAATACCCCGACGATAATCCCGCCAAAAACGCCGGTAGACAAGGTCGGTATACCGAGCATATTAATATATGCTGGATGGCTTTCCTTGAAGAACTGGGCCAGTTTGAGTGAATCGGATGGAATGGATCCGTTGGCCATTAATACGGCACTCATCGTGACGTTCATGACAAGATAACCGATGATAGCGGCAATTCCTGCCACTCCGTCTCCATTGGCAAGACCGATGGCAACCCCTACAGCAAATAATAGCGGAAGATTCGAGAAGACGATGTTCCCCGCATTCTCCATGACACTTGCAACAAGCTGAATTGTATCGTTGCTTAAAAATTGAGCTACATCAATCAGCTGCGGATTTTGCATCGCATTCCCAAGTGCTAGTAAAATACCGGCAGCAGGAAGGATCGCAACTGGAAGCATGAGTGCTCGTCCAATTTTTTGCAACACACCAAAAAGTGATTTAAACACTGGTTGAACCTCCTTTTGTTTTCGCTTACAACATACATTTGGGATGCTCCCTGACGTACATTTCATAATTAACCGTTTACATTTCACTTTCAAACGCAAAAAAAGGCATGGTGATATAAGGTTGCGCAAATAACAGGATCTTATCCTGTATTTACCTTAAGTCACTCATGCCTGATCGAATCAGTTACACGTTTCAAGGAAACTATGAAATTTTATTTGTCAATCTGTACAGATGAAGTGTCAGGTAGACGGCCTCAGCATCCTGTACAGGCTTTTTCAATGCATGCTGCAAAATTTTGATCATTTTCCAAGCAGTATTGTAGCATAAAGGATATTCATTTTTCAATAGATGAAGCAATTTTTCTGGCTCCTCTAATGATTCTCCCCGTTTAATACGCTCAATTGAAAACGTAATATGGCGTAATAAGCGTAAATAATGAATACTTTCTCTGTCTACTTTCATATGAAATGAATCTTCAATGACTTGGACCATTTGTGTAATGAGCTGCGAATGACGGTTCACCTCAGATAAAGGCCGATTCGTCAAAGCTGAATGGATATGGAGCGCTATAAAGCCAATTTCTCCTTCTGGCAGCTTCGTTTCGACATCTGGCCGCTCGTTAATCAGTTCAACGACTTCCTTTGCAACCTCGTATTCTTTCGGGTAAAGCGATTGCGTCTCAAGCATAAAAGGGTTCGTGATATCATAGCCTTGCTGCACCCGCTTAAAACTAAACGCAATATGGTCTGTCAGTGCAACATGAATATGCTCATTCAATCGCTGTCCCATTTTTTCTCGTATATGATAAATGACGTCATTGGCAAGCTCAATCATGTTCTCATCAATATGATGAAGCAGCTGTTTATATTCTGTTTGTTCCTTCGTGTTTTTTAACACAAACATTTTTTCAAACACGTCTTGATCGAGAAGATCACCCGATTTTTTACCGAAGCCGATCCCTTTCCCAATCAGAACCACTTCGCCCAAAGAAGGGTGTCTTGCGATGATGACATTATTATTTAACGCTTTATCAACGGTGAAGGATTCCATGAACATCCCCACCTCCTTCTTATTCAATCCCTCTTATCGTACAAAACAGATGAAACGTGCGTCAACGATTGTTTTTCAAAACGGTTGTTGTCCGCTCAATCAGGTGAAATGGCAGCATTCTTTTTTCTGATTTCTCTCCCTTTAATGCCCGGTCGAACAAGTCAAAAGCTTCCTGTCCCATTTGTTTGAGGGGAATATGAATGCTGGAAATCCCTAAAACCTCACTCAATTGGTTATTTTGAAAGCTGAGTATGGCTGGTGATTCTCCTACTTTTATGTCATGACGCTGCGCCTCTAATAAAAAGCCTGCAGAGACTTCGTCATTTGTGATGAATAAAGCTGTAGGACGATTTTTCATTTCCTGCCATTCTGCAAATAATTGCTTCCCATCAAGCAGGGATAACTTCCCTTCGATGATCCATTCCTCATCAATGGTCTGCCCGAGCGATTGCATCATGTCTTGATAAGCCTGAAGGCGCGACTCGCTATTCGCTCCTTCTGTTCTGGCGAGAACGATTGCAATTCGTTGATGGCCGCATGCCGCCAAATGATACAGGCCTTCCTTAAATGCTTGATCATGCGCAATCGACACGGTTGAGCATTGATCGTGCAGCGCAGGATGACAAAATATAATCGGTCCTGATTCCTGCCACTTTAAAATGTGCCTTTCACTTAATGCATTTGAACAAAATATTAAACCGTCCACACGGCGTTCTTTTAAACTCATTAACGCTTCTTTTTCTTTTAATGGGTCATATCCTGTTTGAAATAAAGCAAAATGCATACCGCGCGCCTGTGCTTTTTCTGCAATACCTGTGACGAGTGTGCTGAAATAAGAGTGTTCAATGTTTGGAAGGACAATGCCAAGCATATTCGAATAGCCCTTCGCTAAATGAACCGCCTGAATGTTTCTCGTATACTTGAGCTCTTCCATCGCTTGTAGAACACGCTCTCTTTTGTCCTCTTTGACATAAGGATGATGATTCAACACACGTGATACGGTTGTCACAGATACGCCCGCTCTTTTCGCAATCTCCCTTATGTTTGCCATTTTTTCTCCTACTTTCTCTTGATATGGTAAGCGTTTCATACTTTAAGATGTATGTGAGCTGAACAAATCACTGGATGGAAAGGGGAATTCAAGATGGGTTTCATCATATGGATTATATTATGTATGACTGTTTTGTTTTCTGCTCGTTTTGCATTACATCCTTTAGGAAAAGAACATAAAATCAAACCGTTTCAATCAATTGATGATTTTTTTGTTGATAAGGATCGAGAAGAGTGATAAAAAATCACGATGACACTTCCAAGACCTGGACGTTCATCGTGATTTTTTTATTACTTGATGATCGTCAGCTCTTTCGGATAATTGGTTAAGGTGACTGGACCATCTGCCGTAATGAGAACATCATCTTCAATTCTTACGCCGCCGACTCCTGGGACATAAATTCCTGGTTCAATCGTATACACCATACCTTCTTGCAGAAGGTCGTCATTTGCCTGACTCATAGAAGGAAACTCATGAACAGAAATCCCTAACCCATGTCCGAGGCGATGCGGGAAATATTCACCATACCCCGCTTCTGAAATCAGCCCGCGGGCTTTTAAGTCAAGATCGCCGATTCTCACGCCTGGCTTACTCATTTCAAGTGCTGCCATTTCTGCATTTAAGACGGTTTGATAGATGTCCTTTTGCTTTTCAGAAGCTTCCTGATAGATAAATGTTCTTGTGATATCTGAGCAATATCCATCGACAATGACGCCAAGGTCAAATAACACAAAATCGCCTTTTTTTAAGGCTGCCTGTCCCGGATTTCCATGAGGCTCGCCTGATTTTTCACCAAAGAGAACCATGGTTGAAAAGGACATGCCTTGAATGCCTTTTTTCTTTAGTTCATATTCTATGACAGCGAGCACTTCTGTTTCTGTGATTCCTTCTTTTAAGGCGTTAACACCAATTTTTACACCTTCATCTGCCAATTGAGCCGCTTTTTTCAGTGTAGCAATTTCAGATTCATCTTTAATCAGTCTGAGCTGATCGAGCGCATCTTCAGCCCGGACGAACGTTTCTGCCCCGGTGACAGCTTGGAGCTGTTCTGCTCTTTGAAGCGGAATCGATTCTTTTTCAATCGCAAGACGCGCCGCTTGAATACCTCGTTTTTCTATCGCTGATTGAATGAAATCAAATGGATTCTCATGATCTTCATATCCAATGATATCGCCGGACCATCCTGCATTTTTTGCCTGATCGACTTCCATTTTAGGCAAAATAAAAAATGGTTCTGCCTCTTGGAACACAAACAGCCCCATCACTCTTTCATGCGGCTCTGTGAAGTATCCAGATAGATAAAACACATTTTCCTTTGTATGTATAAATGCACCTTGAATGTCTTCTTTCTTAAGCCAAGAAGACAAGCTCTTCATTCGGTTCATCATGATCCTCCTCACACGTTTTACTACTGGTCTATTGTATCAGTTTTTGCTGTATTTCGCACAAAAGCGCACTGGCATGAATCCAGTGCGCCCTGATGATTGATTTAAGATGCACGAAGCAGACGCAGACCATTTAAAATGACCAAAATCGTACTTCCTTCATGCCCGATGACACCAAAAGGCAAATCAAGCACTTGTAAAAAATTCGCACAAATTAACAGACAGATCACCGTTAATGAGAAAATAATGTTTTGCTTAATGATTCGATTCATTTTTCTTGAAAGACGGATCATCTTTGTTAGGTTACTTAAATTGTTCTTCATTAAAATGAGATCCGCTGTTTCTAAGGCAACATCTGTGCCTCCGCCCATCGCAACCCCAACATCTGCTGTGGCGAGCGCTGGTGCATCATTGATTCCGTCTCCTACCATGATGATTGAATTACCTTGTTTTTTTAATTGATTGACCTCATGTACCTTTTCATCTGGAAGACATTCAGCCACTACGGTTTGGATACCGGCTTCCTGCGCAATCGCTTCAGCCGTTTTTTGCTGATCTCCTGTCAGCATGACGGTTTGGATGCCTAAATCATTTAGTTCTTGAATCATTTTTTTGGCTTCAGGTCTGATTTGATCCTTAAGGCCAAGACAGCCAACAACTTCTTCACCCTTTTGAACATAGACCACTGTGTATCCTTGAGCTGAAAGGTCATCACCTGTCTCTTCAATCTCGCGGTCGATTGACGCCTTACCCGCAAAGTCTTTCTTCCCAATCCGCCACGTTTCTCCATTTAATTGTGCTTTTACACCAAATCCAGAGGCTTCTTCAATGGTGACATGGACTGATCTTTCTGTTTGGTGTTCTTTTGCCATATCAGAAATTGCTTTCGCTAATGGGTGGTTTGATTGACTCTCAATTTGATAGAGTGCCTGATAAAAAGCAGATTCATCCTGCCCTTTAGCCATGACGACTTGTTCTACGGCTGGCTTCCCGCTTGTAATTGTCCCCGTTTTATCAAAAGCAATCATGCTGCTTGTGCCTAGTTTTTCTAAAAAGACACTTCCTTTAACAAGCATTCCATTTCTCGCGCCATTTGAGATCAGTGACAGTGCTGCTGGCATGATGGATGCAACTAGAGCACAAGGTGAAGCAACGACCATAAACACCATTGCCCGGTAGAAAGTTTCACTCATACTCCAGCCGAGGACAAAATGAGGCAGAACCATTAATACCGCAACGGTAATCAGCACGCCTTTTACATAGGCACCCTCAAATTTTTCGATAAATGCCTGGCTTGGCGAAACACTTTCTTGAGCGGATTCAACAAGTTTAATAATTTTATGGAATAGCGTTTCTTCATTATGTTTCGTGACTTCCACTGTTAAGGAACCATTTAAATTCACTGTTCCTGCAAATACGTCTTCCCCCTGCCCTTTTTCTTGTGGAACAGATTCGCCTGTGAGGGCAGATTCATCCACACTTGTTCTCCCGCTTAAAATGACACCATCTGCTGCAATGCGTTCCCCAGCTTTGACCATAATCCGGTCACCTGGTGTTAATGATGAAGCGGCGATTTGAATGGTCGTACCATCTTCTTCAATTAAAGTTGCTTCATCTGGTGCAATGCTCATTAATGCTGTTAAATCTTTCTTGCTTTTATTTGACGTATACGTTTCAAGCGCACCACTCAGTGAGAAAATAAAAATTAAGATAGCGCCTTCTGCCCAATAGCCAATCAGAGCTGATCCTATCGCTGCGAAAATCATTAAAAGTTCCACATTCAAGGTCTTAGACGAAATCGTTTCTTCAATTCCTTCCTTCGCCTTTGCAAAACCTCCAATAACAAATGCTAGGATGAAAAGAGGAATGCTCCACATACTCTGATCCTTTAGAATCCATCCAGTTAGAATAAGAATCCCCGATATACCTGCTGCAATTAATTCTCCGTGCTGTGCCCATTTATGTAAGGACCATTTCGATTCCTTTTGATTTGTCGTTTGGTAAAGTGCTGTATTCTCATTCATGATTGTTTTCTCCTCTCTAATTGATAATCGTTTTCATATTATCAATCGTTGCCCGTTTCTTTTTCATCTATATTTTCTGCTATTTCAAGCTTTTTATTGGTCTGTCACTCATTATAACAGGTTCTGATTAATTTTCAATTAATAATTATTATAATTTCTTTTTGATAATAATTATCATTATTGATATAGACCGTTCCGTCTTCTTCTGAGCACAGTGTATTCAGATGAAAAGCAAACGAACACAAAAAAGAACCAACAGAATTGGTTCTTTCACATAAAGGATTTGTTCTACGAATTTGTCCACTCTTTGATTTGTTTTTTCGTCAGTGGACCTACATGATTTTTCACCACTTCTCCTTTTTCGTTAATCAAAAAGGTCGTTGGAATGGTGATGATTTGATATTTCTTCATCATTTCTCCGTGTTCATCTAGTATGATCGGGAATGTAAACCTTCTGTCTTTCACAAATTGGGCAACAGCATGTTTACTTTGTTCAGCACCTAGTAAATTCACGGTCAATATGTCAACATCACTCTGATTTTCTTTCACAATCTGTTCAAATTCGGGCAGCTCCATTTTACAGGACGGGCACCATGTTGTCCAAAAATGCAAAATGGTCTTTTTCCCTTTTTCGGGAACCATCTGCATGTCACCATTTAATGTTGGCGCCTCTATCTTTGGCGCCATCACAGGCTCTTTTGCTTCTGCTGCTGTGCTCGTTAGAAATAGAAGCAGGGTCATCATCAGAAGACTGGCGGGTAGATGTTTACGATTCATCATGATCTTCCTTCCCAGTTTTCTTCTAGCTTGCCCTCTCGATGGCGATGACATTCAAGCTTTTTTCAATGTAAGAAACATTGAAACGCCGAGCTCCTTACAAATCGTCGCATAATGCAGTGCAGTCAACAGCAGCATGCCTGTGTTCATCCCTAAAATGACCCCCATCATATTCAAGCTTTCAATTGAACCGAGGAAATACACCATAGAAAAAGAGACGACATGCACCCATATATTATGTAGGAACACATCTTTGATGAGCCCCATTCCGATTAAACACGCTTGAAACGGCATCACAAACAGGTGGCATAAAAAGTATGGCCATAGCAGCTGTAAATAGACAGCAGCTTGCGGTGAATCAAAAAAGAGCTGTGTGAGCGGGTAAGCAAAATAATACATGACCATCACTGCCGGCACCCCATATCCAAACGTTATAAGAATCGCCTGTCTGACACGTTTTTTCACAAGATCATACTGACCTAAAGCATAGGCTTCAGAGACACTCGGAATCATCACAATCATGATGGAATGAGCGATAAACGCTGGGAAAAAACCGATCGACATTGCGACACCAGCCAGCATGCCGTAATGATCAACAGCAAGTGTTCCAGAAATGCCTGCTGCTACGAGCGCTCCTTTGATTAAAAATGGTTCAACCGCATTGGCGATCGCATGAAAGATGCGCATGCCCGTTGTCGGAATGGAAACGGCTAATAGGCGCTTTCGCACATCACTTCCTCTTAATTCAACAGACCTGACATTCACAGCATTTTTTGCCATGACGTATTGGGAGTATAAATAAATAAAGACAACAAGATCACTCGCAACAATGACACCAATGGCGATGAGTACTGCTGTTTCAATATCAAACGAATACCAATGAAAAAACAAAAACAAGCAGATAAGCTGGATCGTTTTCTTCAGCATATTGGCTAAAGCAATTCTGCCCATTTGCTGCTTTCCCATAAAATAGCCGCGGGCAATGGAGGTAAACGCAATAATTGGGATAAGTGACAGCACTAGGCCCTTCATAAGCGGATGATACGACTGAAACACTGGAATGAAAGGCAGTACAATAGCTGCTATAGCTGTTGTTGTACTTGTCACCACAAGTGTCATTTTAAAGGCATGACGGAGCATGCTTTTGTGGAGACGCTCATGTGATTCTGCAATGAATTTAGAAATGGAGACTGGCAGCTCTAAACTGGCGATCACAAGGACAAGCATGATGATTGGAAGGATACTCATATATAAGCCCATTCCATGTTCTCCAAGCTCTCTCGCTAAAATCATATTGACTAAAAACTCTATACACTCCGCAATAAAAGCTGCGACAGATAGCAGAATGACCCCTTTTACAAATCGATTCATGTAGCCTCCCCTTGTCTAAAGCAAATTCTTTTCACATTCTATGAGACAAGTCCAAAAAATATTTTAATAATTGAAGACAAAAAAAGAGCAATCTCATTGATCGCTCTTTTTCTCTATACGGCAAACACGTGACGTCCGATACGTTCTACAATTTTGCGGGAACGAATCCAATGATCTGTTGCCGTTTTTGGATTATAAAAATAGATAGCCTTTGTTGTTCTGTCATGCTCTTTTACTACCTGCTTCACCGCTTTAATGGAATCTTGATCTGCCTTATCATGAATGCTTCCATTCGATACTGGCTGGAAGGCATTTCGCTGATAAATCACACCTTTCACGCTGTCAGGAAAAGAACGATGCTCCACCCTGTTTAAGACAACACTTGCCACCGCTTTTTTCCCTTCGTAAGATTCACCTTTCGCTTCAGCGTGTACCAACCGAGAAAGCAAGTCCATTTCTTCATTAGAATACTGTTTTCCGCTTGCCTTATTCGTTGTTTCAGATTTTACTTTTTTCTTTTGCTTCGGTTTTGAAGACTTTTCTTCTGTTGACGTACTTAGCAATTTCACTTTTGGCTGACGCTTTTCTTCAGAAAATGCTGGGATGACTTGCTCGTGGTCTTGATCTATATATGAAAGCTGATGTTTAACAGGTGCTTGTGAAAGTTCGTGACTTAATGTGCCTTGCTGCTCTTGTATATTGTCCATCTTCATTGCTGCAACGAGCATAAGGATGACAAAAAGAGCTGTATGAATTTTAATCATTCGCCTTTTTCCTCCTATAATCAAAGTAGGCTGTAAGATACTTGTCCACTCTAACAAGAGCTCATTCTATTTTCACGCACAAAGATTTACATGCCTGTCCAAATTCCGTCATTAAATGGCATGTCCTAGTTGAGCGCACATAAAATGGAATTGTTAGCGCTTAAAAAGGTCCCTTTTTCACCTATCATCATCCTTATGCTCCTGATTATGGGTTATTACATTTTCTTTTCATATGTATCAGAGTCGTTTGAAGTGTGACAAAAGAACGAAAATAAAAAAGCTTTCTCTCATCAATGAGAAAAAGCTTTAGCTTCTTGCTTCTGTAAGATATTCAAAAATAACATCTCCACCATGTTTGGCGATCCCGCGAAAATGTTTAAAATCATCTTGATTCACCAAAACAGAACGAAACGTTAAAAAGTCATCTTTTTGGATGGCCACCTGTTTTTCCGTCCCATTCCGTAAAGATTCGAGGATTGTGAGGATTTGTTCTTCAGTCAAAAAAACCGCTCCTTTTCAGCCATGATCAATTATTAAATATACCATTCGTTAGAAGAGCATACAACGAAAACAAAACAAAAACGTCTTTATCCTTTACATTGGTATGAAAATATTGCAAAATACTTTTTAATAGGGAATGAAATCTGTTTTTAAAGGAGAGGGATCGGTTGAAGATTGCAAAAATTGGAAATGTGATCGAATTTAGAAATGGTTTAACAGGTGTAGTTGAAAAAGTGAATGAAAACTCTGTCATTGTGGATGTCACCATTATGGACAACTATAGAGATCTAGAACTGGATTCACTAACAGTCGTTAATCATAAAAACTATAAAATCATCAAAGACTCCGTACATTAATTTGCAATCCTCAATTCAGACAATCGGTACATACGAAGCAAAGCTAATCACGATTTAGCCAAATGGTGAAAGCTATTTCAATACCCTTCTTTTTCATTTTAAAAAATGATGAGATGCAGTATTAGCTCTAGACAGGAGAAAACTAATATGCAAAATTCCAATGATATCATTGTACGTTTTGGAAAAATGGAAGATGCTGAAATGACTTTAGAAATACAGAAATCTGTTATTGCTGAATCAGATTATTTACTTACATCGCCTGAAGAAAACAAAAAAACCCTCTTAGAACACAGGGAATGGATACAGAAAAGAATAGATAATGAAAATGAGACGTACATAGTTGCTCAAACTGATGAAAAAGTCATTGGATGGTTAGCCTTTGAACATTCATCAAATAGAAAAAGAACTTCCCATACGGGTTCTTTCGGGTTGATGGTGCATAAGAGCTATAGAGGTTTAGGCGTAGGGGAAATGCTGCTAACAGCATTATTACATTGGGCAGAAAAGAACCCTTCAATTGAAAAGGTTAGTTTAGCCGTTTTCTCAACAAATCAAAAGGCCATTTCTTTGTACAAAAAGATGGGGTTTATAGAAGAAGGACGTAAAATAAAAGAATTTAAAATAAATGACCATGAATACTGGGATGATGTTTTAATGTATAAGCTTGTTTAATGCTGTGAAAACGAATTGCAGAAAGTAAGGACATAATATCAATTGAGTCATCAATTTGTTATGTCCTTTTCTTATTTTTACCTTACTTCATATGAAGAAAGCATCAATCTTTTTTCATATGAAAGGTTTGCATTTCCGCCTTCGTCTTGTACATCTCGACTTCCTCGGGTGTGATCACTCCTTTATCAATCAAGAGGGCAATCACTCCAAGCAATGTGGAGGCACTCCATTTATACCGTTCTTTGTTTTGATGTTCGAGCATTTGAAGCTCTTCCCTTAGATCCATTAGCAGCTGCTCTGCCCGCTCTTCTTTGTTTGCCAACTCAAACGCCTCCGTTTATCATTCACTCCCTCTATTTTATCTTACATCAAATGAGATAAGCAAAAAAACATGATCCCCCTTTACAAACGTACGTTCTGTCATGTATAATATGTTTACGAGCTGGTAGCCCCCAGCCGTCCTAGCAAGTTCTATTCCCATTCGTATGAGAAGAGTGACATGACTCTTCTCTTTTTTTATGGTTGTTTCGCAAAAAAAGACATGCATCCGGCATGTCTTTTCCTTTTTTCTCATTTTACATATCCATCACCAAACTTAGTTTGCAGCATTTGTGGTTACTCAGGACATAAGGAAAACGACTTTTTTATACGACTCAAGTAAATCCCCATTAACTTTTTTTGGGGACGATTTGTAATCTCTTCGCAGTGACATTATACCTGTGCTAGCCCGCCATCTACGAACAATTCAACACCCGTCAAGTAACTGCTTTCGTCTGAAGCAAGGAAAGTTACAGCGTTTGCTACTTCTTCAGGTGTCCCAACTTTTCCAGCTGGAACAGTATTTCTGGCATTTTCCATCGCTCCTTCAAGTGCATCACCAAAAAGCTCATCGTATGCAGGTGTAAGAATCACTCCTGGACTTACCACATTTACACGAATTTCAGTACCTTTTAGGTCAAGAATCCAGTTGCGAACTAGTGCTCTTAATGCTGCTTTAGATGCTCCATATACACTAAATGCTGGGTTGCCAATTGATCCAGCAGTAGAGCCCGTTACAATAATAGAACCTACTTTGTCCGGGAATAGTGATAGCGCTTTTTGAACAGTAAAAATGGTTCCTTTCACGTTAATGTCGAACGTTCTATCAACCTGCTCTTCAGTAATTTCACCTAATGGAAGGAAGTTGCCGATGCCTGCATTAGCAAAAAGGATGTCCAACTTACCTTTTTCCTGCTTTATCATGTCATATAGTTTGTCTAAGTCTTCAAGCTTAGAAATATCACCTTGAACACCGGTTACGTTCTTGCCAATTTGGTTAACAGCTTTATCAAGTTCGTTTTGTCTACGTCCCGTGATATACACATATGCACCTTCGTTTACAAATTTTTGTGCAGCAGCAAGACCAATCCCACTTGTTCCACCCGTTACAAGCGCTATTTTACCTTCAAATTTACCCATACTTAACACTCCTTTAGAATTCATATTATTTTATGTCTAGTACCTTTAAGTACTTGAAGAGCAACTTACAAGATATAGTATCCTCCAGCAAGCACATTATCGAAAGTACCCACTTTTTTGTGATATAGTAACTAAAAAGTAATAAATGTGGAATGGAGAGCTTTAGACATGAAAAAATTCAGCTGTGGGTTTGAAGTGACAAAGGAAGTGATTGGCGGAAAATGGAAAGGCCTTGTATTATACTTTTTAATGAATGGACCAAAGAGAACGAGTGAATTAAAGCGCACTATCCCAAATATCACTCAGAAAATGCTGATTCAAACACTTAGAGAGCTTGAGGCCAGTGGACTTGTGACCAGAAAGATGTATAATCAAGTACCGCCGAAGGTTGAGTATTCATCCACTGAACTTGGAGACTCTCTTAAACCTATCTTGCAGGAGCTCTGTCAATGGGGGAGCCATTATGCGGAGCAAGAGTATGCAGAAGGTGAATATGAAATTGTACAACCAGAACAACTAAAGTGAGGATTGAAGTAGCTGCTGAAGTAAATGCTAAACAACATCAATACCATCACCTAACAGATGAAGAACAGTCAGAAATAAATGAGATAGTCAATTTTGAAAGTGAAGTTCTAATCAGAAGTGTCATGGACTATATTCAGGAGAACTTTGATGAAATTCAAAAAAGAGCTGTTTCAAATGTTAAAGAGAAGGTTCAGAAACTTAACTTTAAACAATAAATGAAGATATGATCATAATATTTAATGCCTATAATCTCTAAATAGGCATTTTTTCTTTCGGATAAAAAAGAAAAGACGTACAAATTGTACGCCTTCATCTGCTTCTGCACTATCAATTTTTCACTGCATAAAAGTCACAGTTCAGGTTGCACCTCAGGTCACACTTTTTCATACAATTCCCATGAGTATTTTCAGGTATGACTTTTTCCACTTTAATGTGACACCAATTCGTTTCACACTCCGTCTCACACAGCGGAATAATTACCGATTATCAATTGTCTCCGGATACATATCATGGTTCATCATACGGTATTCTGCCATTTCCTCATATTTCGTGCCAGGTTTCCCGTAGTTCGTATACGGATCAATGGAAATACCGCCTCTTGGCGTAAATTTGCCCCAAACTTCTATATACCTTGGATCCATCAATTCAATAAGGTCGTTCATAATAATGTTCATACAGTCCTCATGGAAGTCACCATGGTTACGGAAGCTGAACAAATATAATTTTAGCGATTTACTTTCGACCATGATTTCATTTGGGATATAGCTGATATAAACTGTCGCAAAATCAGGCTGACCTGTTTGCGGACATAGTGAGGTAAATTCTGGGCAGTTGAATTTCACAAAGTAATCTCTATTTGTATGTTTATTTGGAAACGTTTCAAGCACTTGTGGTGCATAATCAAACAAATAATTGGTTCCTTGGTTTCCCAGTAGCGTGACACCTTCTAATTCTTCTGGTTTTCTTGTCGTCATGTCATCTCTTCCTTTCTATACGCCTCGTTTATTTCCCCACAATAACGTGTGCAGCTGCGGCAGCACTCTTACGCGGTTTAAGTCTGGATCTTGCGCTACTTGATCGACAAGCGCTTCATATTTCTTTAATAAATGCGTCAATAAGTACGCATCATCAGCTGTCGTCGTGTCATCATTTCCTACCTGCAAATAAAAAGGAAGCTCAGGGTATTTTGCATGAACATCCTTCGCATACGCTAAGTCACGATCGTCAAAGATCACGACCTTCAGGCTAGCATGCTGCAACCTATTTCCGTTTTTCAGCTCATCTATAATACGTGTTAGTTTCGTAAAATCTGTTTTCATATTCGAGCTTGGCGGCTTAGGAGAAATGGTTAAATCATCAATTTTCAAAAACCATTCCTGATACATCGTCCCTTGTGTTTCAAGCGCTGTATCAATTCCCTCTTCATGCAGTAAATCAATGAGGGATTCCATTTGTTTTAAAAGGGCTGGGTTTCCCCCTGAAATGGTGACATGAGAAAAAGCCTGTCCGCCTATTCTTTTTAATTCTTTGACAATGTCTTCTGCCTCAAGCCACTGAATGTCATGCTTCGCTGAGCCATCCCATGTAAAGGAGGAATCACACCAGCTGCACGAGTAGTCACAGCCAGCCGTTCTGACAAACATGGTTTTTTGTCCAATGACCATTCCTTCTCCTTGAATGGTTGGACCAAAGATTTCTAATACAGGAATCGCTTTAGCCATTGATCTCAACTCGTTTCGGACGGTAAATGCAATAGCTTGTTGGTGTCTCTCTGACAAAGACCTGAACACATGCCGGCTTGTTCGCTAAAGTCGATAAATACGCTGCGACTTTGTCATGTACGGTCTTTGCTACCACCTCAGTGGTTGGCATCGCGTATCGATCGTTTGATGAGAATTCCTCATGATCATTGAGCAGCGTGTGATCGTACTGCCCATGAATGAGCTTTTTCAATGTACTGAAATTGACAAGGAATCCCGATTCATCTAGCTCGTCTCCCGCAATCGTGATATTGATGGTGTACGTATGACCATGAACACGGCTGCATGCGCCCGCATCTTCTCGCGGGATGAAATGGGCAGCAGAAACATGCATGTCTTTATTTAATTCAAATGAAAATGGATGATCGGTTTGTGGATAGATTTGAGAAAGCATTTATTTTGCCTCCTTCATTTCCATATAAGTGTCATAGCCATTTTTCCGCAGCTTACACGCAGGACATTCCCCGCAGCCATCAGAGATGATGCCGTTATAGCAAGTGAGCGTTTCATTTTTCACAAAATCCAGCGCGTTAAGCTCGTCTGCCAGCTTCCATGTTTCTGCTTTATTCAGCCACATCAGTGGTGTATGAATCACAAATGGTTTTTCCATTGCTAAATTCACTGTGACGTTGCAAGATTTCACAAACTCGTCACGGCAATCTGGATAGCCGCTAAAGTCTGTCTCACAAACACCTGTGATAATATGTCTTGCTCCAATTTGATACGCAAGAATAGAGGCGAAAGATAAGAACACTAAGTTTCTTCCTGGTACAAATGTGGAAGGAAGCTCTCCTTCTTTTTCCTCAATGTCAATGTCATCTCTTGTTAAAGCATTAGGTGCCAGTTGATTTAAAAGAGACATATCTAACAGATGATTCTTCACACCTAATTTGTCAGCGATTCTTTTGGCGACATCAATTTCTTCTTGATGACGCTGATTATAATGAAAGGTCACGGTTTCTACCTCTTCAAATTGTTGAAGTGCCCATAATAAACATGTCGTACTGTCCTGTCCCCCGCTAAAGACAACGACTGCTTTTTCATTTTTCATTTTCTGTTCTCCTCCTTTTGCAGATGAGTACAACCGTACAACACTGCATCTGAAAGGCTCCTGAAAACCCCTATTTTTCTCAAAAGAAAAGACACCTTTACATGTGTATGAGGTGTCCCAGCCATAAAAAATAAAAAATGCCACATCCAAGGATACGGCAAGTCCTTAGTTTTTTATAGAGGGTTTTGCTAGAACCTCTCCCGTCTTCACGGATTTTTGTTCAATTTTCACAGAGGATAGTGTACCACATATTTTTCATGCAGGCTATCCCTTCTTTACTTATCTAGCGGGGCAGGCACTTTTTTTAGACAAAGAAAGAGGATAAAAAAGATGCTGACATAGCCAAAAACCGGATAAACCGTTGAAATCAGTGTACCGTAACCAATTTTACTAATCACATAGCAGCATATGAGAATAAGGGATATCGTAAAGATGCTGTTCATTCGGATATATGCCCTCACTTGTCTCTCCAGCCCGTATAAATTGCCTATGACGGATGTAAAAACTTCACCGAAGATGACAAATAAATAAATGAGATGAATGGAGTTTGCGACTTGATACACTACCTGGGCCATTGGAATATCAAACGCCTCCAGCATATCTAATGAAGAAAGAGATAAGAAGCAAGCAAGCAAAATGAGTGTCAGCATGACGCCCCCAAGCACCGCTCCCTTTTTAATGACTGCTTCAGAGGTCATTTCATTTGCGACGGGTACTAACACTGCCTGTGACAGTGCTAAATTAAAGGCACCATATGACACGGCTGATAATATCCACTCGCCCTCACCCATTTGCAGCGCAAGAACATAACTTTCACTGCTGCTAAACACAAATGAATCAAGAAACACGATCATTGAAAAGAAAATCAGCATTGGAACGACAAGGACGTTGACTCCAAATAGCCCTTTTGAACCTTTAAATAGTACAATGACGCTCAGAATGATCGTCAAAAAGACCCCATATTCCTTCGATATGCCAAGCTGTTCTTCAAAAATAGCCCCTGCGCCTGAAATCATGACTGAGGTGACACCAAGTAAAATAAAAAACATGACAATATTAATATATCGACTCGCAGCTGCGCCAAATAAAAAACGGTTCATATCTTGATAAGATTCTGCTTCGATTCGTTTCGAAATCAGCATCATTTTTGCCCCAAGGCCAGTAAAAATAACACCGCTAATCAGGATTCCTAATAGTCCAATCCAGCCAAAACGAACAAAAAATTCTACGATTTCTTTCCCTGTCGCAAACCCAGCTCCAACCACTGTTCCTACATAAACAAAGGCAAGCTGAAAAGCGGATTCATTTGAACGTTTCATGTGACCCCTCCGCACCCATCACTTTCGATTGTCTCTTTTTTATCCTATGAGACAAGTTCCTTGAAAAGAAGGACAAACCATGATTAAATGCAAAAAAGGGTTTTTATTCCCCTTTGAGCAAAACAGTTGAAAGTCAAAATAGGTCAGAGTATACTATAGTCAAAGATGGTCAAACAATAGACCATTTTCTTTAACATTCATTGGTCAAATAAAGTCAAACTTTATTTTAAGGAGGTCATGGCAAATGCGTTGTCAACATTGTCAAGTAAATGAAGCAACTATTCGCCTGAATATGCAAGTAAATTCGTCCCGGAGCCAAATGGTTTTATGTGAAGACTGCTATACCTCTTTGATGGAGCAGTCAAAAATGAAAATGGGACCTCAGCTTTTTGGAGGAAGTTCATTCTTCTCTCAGGCAGCAAGTCATGCCCCAAACATGGAGCAGCCAAAGCAAAAAGGCTTACTCGATGAGCTTGGCCGTAACTTAACAGATGGAGCAAATGCTGGTTTAATTGATCCAGTCATTGGCCGAGATGAAGAAGTCGCAAGAGTCATTGAGATTTTAAATAGAAGAAATAAAAATAACCCTGTTCTTATTGGTGAACCAGGTGTTGGGAAAACAGCGATCGCAGAAGGACTCGCGCTCAAAATTGCGAGCGGCGATGTGCCAAATAAATTAAAGAACAAACAAATCTATTTATTAGATGTCTCCTCACTTGTCGCAAACACAGGTGTACGCGGTCAATTTGAGGAAAGAATGAAGCAGTTAATCAAAGAACTGCAAAGCCGTAAAAATATCATCTTATTTGTAGATGAAATCCACCTTCTTGTGGGCGCAGGATCTGCAGAAGGATCAATGGATGCTGGAAACATTTTAAAACCAGCCCTTGCAAGAGGCGAGCTGCAGCTAGTAGGTGCGACGACATTAAAAGAATATCGCCAAATTGAAAAAGATGCTGCACTCGAACGGCGCTTCCAGCCCGTTATCGTAGATGAGCCAACACAAGATGAAGCAATCGACATCTTAAAAGGCATTCAAGATAAATACGAGGCCTATCATGGTGTCACCTATTCAGATGAAGCAATCAAAGCGTGCGTTCAATTATCTTCGCGGTATATTCAAGACCGTCATTTGCCGGATAAAGCCATTGATTTAATGGATGAAGCTGGTTCAAAAGCGAACCTCTCCATTGATGCAGCAAGTGAAGATCAGCTGACAAACCGACTAGCGCAAATTGCCGCAGAAAAACAAGCTGCGCTAAAAGAAGAACAATATGAAAAAGCAGCGAAGCTTCGCGATGAAGAAGAAGCCATTGAAGCAAGACTTCAAAACAAAACAACTGAAAAAGAGCATATCGTTACAGCAGAGGACATTCAGGCCATTGTGGAACAAAAAACAGGCATTCCTGTCGGGAAACTCCAAGCAGACGAACAAACCAAAATGAAAGAAATTGACGTCCGTCTAAAAGCACGAGTGATTGGACAGGAACATGCGGTTGATAAAGTGGCGAAAGCCGTGAAAAGAAGCAGAGCTGGTTTAAAATCGAAACATAGACCAACAGGCTCCTTCCTTTTCGTTGGACCAACAGGTGTCGGGAAAACCGAATTGTCTAAAACGTTAGCTGAAGAATTATTCGGTTCAAGAGATGCGATCATTCGTTTAGATATGAGTGAGTACATGGAAAAACACTCTGTGTCCAAACTCATCGGTTCTCCTCCTGGTTACGTTGGACATGATGAAGCTGGCCAGCTGACTGAAAAAGTGCGCAGAAAACCATACAGCATCATTTTGCTGGATGAAATCGAAAAAGCACACCCAGATGTACAGCACATGTTCCTGCAAATCATGGAAGATGGCCGCTTAACAGACAGCCAAGGCAGAACGGTCAGCTTTAAAGATACAGTCATCATCATGACAAGTAACGCAGGCAGCGCAGATAAAACGGTCAAGGTCGGCTTTCAGTCTGATCAGGAAGAAGCGATTGAGGAACAATCACTCATTGATTCACTAAGCAGCTACTTCAAACCAGAATTTTTGAACCGTTTTGACAGCATCATTCAGTTTGAATCATTAGACAGAGATGATTTAGTGAAGATTGTTGATCTTCTGCTCAATGAGCTGTCAGAGCAATTAAAAGAGCAGAATTTAACAGTCCATGTCACAAATGAAGCGAAAGAAAAAATCGCAGAGCTTGGATATCACCCTGCATTTGGTGCTCGTCCACTTCGAAGAACCATCCAAGAGCACGTTGAAGACCAAATGACGGAGATCCTGCTTGAAGAGGAGCAGCTTTCTGGATTTACTGTGGATGTTGAACATGACGAAATCGTCGTAAAAAAAGGATAACTACATCTTCAGGATGATATGCATCTCCATCATGTTGCGGCGTCTAAGTTCCATCTGAACGACGACGCTCCCCCGCCTCTTTTCCTTTACGATAAAAGAAAAAGAGGTGGATCACATGATGAATTGGAGCTACGATCTTGTTAAAATCATGTATGAAGAAAAATTAAAAGAGCTGCTTCATTTAGATGAACCCGCTCAAAACGATTAAATGGAGACTCCCTTTATATGAGAGGGAGTTTTCTTTTTATGCAGATAGAAAGCGCTTTCGTCAAAAATTCTTCACAGAAAGTGTCTTAATTTTATATTCTGACTAAAACCCTTCTGGAACACACCGATATTAACTATAGAAAAAGATAGTTAAAGGATTTGGTGAGATAATGGACAAAACATCGTTAATTGGTATTATTTTAGCATTTATTGCACTAGGTGTCGGTATGGTTTTGAAAGGTGTGAGTCTAACTGCTCTTCTCAACCCGGCGGCTATATTAATCATCATTGTTGGGACGGTTGCAGCTGTTGTCATCGCATTCCCTTCTAGTGAAATTAAGAAAACACCAAAATTGTTCGGCAAAATTTTCAAAGACAGCCAGCTTCCAACGATTCAAGAAATGATCCCTCTATTTTCAAACTGGGCACAAATTGCGCGTCGTGAAGGTCTTTTGGCATTAGAAGCAAGTCTTGAGGAAGTCGATGATGATTTTCTAAAGAACGGGTTAAGCATGGCAGTTGACGGTCAAAGTGCTGAATTTATTCGAGACGTCTTAACAGAAGAAGTTGACGCCATGTCTGAACGACATCAGTCAGGTGCATTAATCTTTACACAAGCTGGTACATACGCTCCGACGCTAGGGGTACTTGGCGCCGTTGTCGGACTTATTGCCGCACTTGCCAACATGGGAGATATTGAAGCACTTGGACATGCGATCAGTGCTGCCTTCGTCGCAACACTGCTTGGGATTTTTACCGGATATGTGTTATGGCATCCATTTGCCAACAAACTGAAGCGTAAATCAAAGGAAGAAGTAAAGCTTCGTCTGATTATGATCGAAGGTATTCTTTCTGTTCTCGAAGGTCAATCTCCAAAAGTCATTGAACAAAAACTTCTTATGTACTTACCAGCAAAAGAACGTGCAAATCTTGTCATTGAAGAAGGAGAAAATCAAAATGGCTAGGAAACGTAAAAACCATGATCATGAAGACCATGTAGATGAATCTTGGCTTATCCCTTATGCCGATCTACTAACGCTTCTTCTCGCCCTCTTCATTGTGCTCTTTGCATCTAGTTCAATTGATGCGGCAAAATATGAACAGATGGCTAAGTCTTTTAATGTAGTTTTTACTGGCGGTACTGGTGTTATGGATCAATCCAGCATGCAAAGCACGGAAGAAACTGAAAACAGCAACCAAGTCAAGAAAGCAGCCGAGGAAGAGAAAGATGAAGAAGCCAAAGCAAAGGCTAGGGACCAAGCGGTTCTCACAAAGGTCAAAAAGCAGGTCGATTCATTCATTGCAAATAAAAAACTTGGTTCAAAGCTCGAAACAAAGCTTACAGATGAAGGTCTTCTCATTACGATTGAGGACAGTATCTTCTTTGACTCTGGACGGGCAGTTATTCGCCCTCAGGATGTCCCGTTAGCAAAAGAAATCTCAAAACTGCTCGTCATTAATCCTGCTCGTGACATTGTCATTAGCGGACATACAGATAATGTACCGATCAGAAATTCAGAATTTGAATCAAACTGGTATTTAAGCGCCATTCGCGCTGTGAACTTTTTAAATATTCTTCTTGAAAACAGCAATCTAAACCAAGAGAACTTTAGTACAAAAGGATACGGCGAATTCAAACCGATTGCCTCAAACGATACAGCAGAAGGCAGAAGTAAAAACCGGCGTGTAGAAGTACTCATTTTACCGATTGAGAAAAAAGCGAAATAAAAAAAGAAGCCAGCGGCTTCTTTACAGATTGTTGACAAAGGGCTAAAATGATCTCTATTTTAGCCCTTTGTCTTCTTTTCAGCGTGATAGAATACCTTTGCAGTCTAGGAACGAGCACCGGCACGCAGGACAGACAACTGAATGCGAGGGATTGCCTGCGCGCTGAAAAGGAAGCCAGCGGCTTCCTTTTTATTTATTCTTGATGATCATATAAATGCTTTGCACGCAGCCCTACATGTTTGAGCATATCGATGCAGGCATCTTTCTCTTCTTCGCTGAGGACACTGATCATCTCATGAATTTCTTTCGCATGATCTGGGAAGATGTCATCAAGCAAAGCTCGTCCCTGCTTGGTAATATGCGCAAATGTCACCCTGCGGTCTTCTGCACAAGCCTTGCGGCTGAGGAGTTCTTTCTTCTCCAATTTATCAACCACATACGTGATGCTGCCGCTTGCAAGTAAAATCTTATCACCGATTTGCTGAAGCGGCTGATCACCTTTATGATACAGCAATTCTAGCACAGCAAATTCAGTTGGATTCAGCCCGTGCTTCACAATATGTTTGTTCATGTGATGATTAATTGAGCGATAGGCACGTGATAATACAATAAATAGTTTCAATGATTTTTCAACATTATGATTTTCCATTTTTTATCATCCTTTATGAAATGCAACCCACTAATGTGACATTAATAAACAATAAGTAAAATGTCAACATTTTGATCCATCTTTAGCACGAAAATGAGACCAGAACGAATCACCTAATTTTTTAAAAATCACACAAGTCATCGTAATAAAGATAGGTTCAATGCTATAATAAGTCTATTAGGTAATACGTTGGAGCGATGAATGATGAGTATACTGAAAGGGTTTTGGAAGAAGATCAGGCTTTACCTTATTTTGGTCATGCTTCCAACCCTAATCATTAGTTATTTTATCTACGAAAAAGAAACTGAAAAAATCGATTTAAAGAACAAACAAACCGCTACACTTATGTTAAATATTCACAAAAATCAAATGAATTATTTAATAAGTGAAACAGAAGCGAGATTAACTTCCCTCGCCATGGGATTTGACCAGCCGCTTGAGACGAAAAAAGTACAAAACATCCTAGAGAAAATCTATAAACAAGAACCTCGTTTTTCAGGTCTGTATCTCCTAGACAAAAAAGGAAATGTAACAGCAAGCACCACCCCGTTAAAGGAAAAAATTAACCTATCATTCAGAGATTACTTTAAACGCATTCAAGTGACCAAGCAGACCGTGATCACAGACAACTATGTGAGCCGAATTACAAAACAGCGGATTCTCTCCATTTGTGTGCCTGTTCTCGATGAAAACGAAGAGGTCACCAATGTACTGATTGCCGCCATTCAAATTGATTATTTAAGAAATATTATGAATGTATTGAACCCTGATCTTCATTTTAAGATGCTGAATCAAAATGGACATGTCGTCTTTACAAGCGGTCCACAGCCAGTACCCGAGGGCGGCAGCACCGTGTCTACATATTTAGATGAAAACAGCTGGAAGCTGGAGGTCTTTCCGCAGCGTGCTTCAACAAGTGAAGTGCTGTCTGTGATGCTCATCCCTTTATCCAGTGCGTTTATTTTATTAAATATTTTATTCACACTCGTCCAATATATCGTGTTAAGGCGGCAAACTCAGCAGGAGCGTCATCAAAATGAAGCGCAAAAGCTTGAATTGATCGGAACACTCGCAGCAAGTACAGCACACGAAATTCGCAACCCATTAACAGGGATTAGCGGATTTATCCAGCTATTGCAAAAGAAGTATCATTCAGAAGAAGATCAGCTCTATTTTTCTGTCATCGAGGAAGAAATTAAACGGATCAACCAAATCGTCAGTGAATTTCTTGTATTAGGAAAACCAACGGCAGAAAAATGGCAGAATAACTCTGTAAAAGAAATTGTAAGTGAGATCATGCCGATCGTATTCTCTGAGGCAAATCTTTATAATGTCGAAGTGGATTTGCAAATCAATACGATTCAAGATGTCGGCGTGTATTGCACAAAGGATCATATTAAACAAGTTGTTTTAAATGTAGCAAAGAACTCTTTAGAAGCGATGCCAAACGGCGGTCATTTGAAGATTGTGATCGAAGCTGAAAAAGAACATGTCATCATTAAAGTAGAGGATACAGGTGAAGGCATACCGGAAGAGATGTTAAAGCACATCTTCCTCCCCTTTATTACATCGAAGGAAAAAGGCACAGGTCTTGGGCTTGTCGTGTGTAAACGAATCATTTCGATGTATGGCGGAACAATTGATATTCATAGCGAAGTGAATAAAGGAACGACTGTCATGATCATGCTTCCTTCTGCTCACTCAGCATAACTGAAGATGTCAGCCGGTTTTGCTTATGCAAGACCGGTTTTTCATGTCAATAAGAGGGGCGGTTCACAGATAAAAGACTCATTTGAGACACAAGATCATGAAAGGAGGGGGCAGATTGTTTCTCATGAAAAAGAAGATGCTGATACTCATTCATCAGGTTGTCCAGTTCTTGACTATATTTAATTGTCTTCTCACCAGTGTAACCTTCCACTTGAGCAGCTTCTACCATTTGTTTTCTCTTCTCATCAATGGACATCAGCAATTGTTCTTTCCTTACGTAAATATTCATGATCTCAGCTCCCGCAATGATTTCGACTGTCTATGTTCAAAATGATCCGACACCAAAATTATACTTTATTTGTAAATTAAATTAAATATGCTTATTTTATTTAATTTTTTACAGCCTAAAGACCTTTTACCCAATCAAATTTGGGGGTAAACTTCAAATTTGGACAGGACTGACACATTGATTAAACAGAATTTTATCCTATGCAGAAGATCAAAATCAACTATTTTCTTTCTCATTTTATGTCTAATTTCCTAAAAAAAAGCTGATCTTCCGCCTCATGCGGAATGATCAGCTCTATCATTAAACCGTTTCTTCCTCGTAAATCGGCACCCAGCCCTCAGTTGTGACAAATATGCGAACTGCGACCACTTTGCGATCCTCTTGAAGTGTAAAGTAATGACGAATGTTTGGCGGAACAGAAATTAAATCACCTGGATTCAATCTCACATCAAAAAAGACGCCATCCTTGCCTTGAATAGCAAAGATTCCGTGCCCGCTCACAATAAAGCGTACTTCGTCATCTGTATGGTGATGCTCACGTTTAAAGTTTTGGAGCAGCTCATCAAGATTTGGCGTGGCATCAGATAATGAAATGACATCCTGCGCTTTGTACCCTCTTTTTTCAGAAATACTTTGGATTTCCTTTTGGAAAACAGTCAAAATCTCTTCCTTTTCCTCATCGGTTAAATCATACTTTTCTGATAAACGGTTTGGCAGCTTTTCAATATCCCAATGCTCATAAATGACCCCTTGGTTTTCCAAATATGATGCTACCTCTTGCTCGCTTTCAAGTAATGTGTTCTCTTCATTATGAATCAAAATCGTCGCCATGTGTTTTTCCTCCTTTTTATCTTACAAGCTGCTGTTGATAAAGCGCTAATTTTAAGTGATAGCTAAATAAAAATTCATATGCTTCTAATACTCGTTTTGCTTCAAAGGCTGTTTTTCCCCAGACCGTAATGCCATGATTGCGAATGAGTACAGCACCAGATGACGCCTCTAGTGTCAGATGTTTGGCAAATTGCTCTGCAAGCTGCGGAATATGAGCTGGATTTTCAATAATCGGAATCGACACTTCTGCATCCTCTTCCCAATAACCAAGCGCTTTGATGATTTCGTTGCCTTTAAAACGAATCTCTCCCTTATCCCCATACAGCTCTGACATCACATTATTATCGATTGTATGGACATGGAGGCAGCAGCCTGCTTTCGTCCGTTCATATACGTACGTGTGAAGCAGTGTTTCAGCTGATGGTCTAAGCGGCTCGTTCGGATCATGGGGCTGGCCTGCCGCATTTACTAGCACAAAATCTTCGTTTGTTTCTTTTCGTTTATCTTTGCCGCTTGCCGTCACCAAAAACGTGATTGGATCATCCGACACCTTGATTGATAAATTACCGCTTGTTCCGAAAAACCAATCTCTTTGAGCCAGTTCACGTTTAACGTCTGCTAGCTCCTGCCAGCGTTTGCTCTTTGCGTCTGCCATTCCTTCACTTCCTTTATTTGAACAAATTGCGCTTGTAGATCAATAAATGTGTCATATTCCTTGTGTACGAGCCCGAGCTCTTGACATTCATTGAGCAAGTAGTCGCGCGCAAACGTAAGATCCGCATGCTTCGCCGCCTCCACATCAGTCACTGAATCTCCGATCATGATGATGAAGTCATCCTCATGAGTCAGCTTTCGAATGATTGAGGGCTTGCAGCATCCGCAGCCATTTTGACATTGCTTATCGCAGGCATGCGGCCATTCAATCTGAATATGGTCTTCCACAAATGATGCATGGTTGCAATAAATATCGTCTCGATCGACAATGCCTTCGAGGATGGGGTAGACAAAAAAGTCCATCCCCCCGCTAAGTACATAGAAAGGAATATCTGATTTTTTTACCTCATCGACAAATTGCTTAAATCCTTCTCGAATCTCTGTATCCTCTAAAATAAATGATTGAATGGCATCCTTCTGATCACTTTTCAGTAATTGAAACATCTGCCCGACGCCTTCTTGAATGGTGATTTCCTTTGACAGGACACCATCCTTCAGCTTCGTCCATTCACTTGGTGCAAACTGTTTCATGATGCGGATGATATTATCATTTTTTGTAATTGTTCCATCAAAATCACAGCATACAATTGGTTTTTTCATTATTCTGCTACCCTTCCCCAAAGATCAAGTGCGGCTTTTAAGTCTTGGCAGGAAGCCGCCTTATCTTGGATGGACTCTTCATGTATCACGGCATCAATGATCGAACGAAATGCCTTCCCTCCTCCAATGGCTCCCCGCGGATGTCCGTGAATGCCTCCACCTGCATTTATCACATGATCAATTCCAAAATCTTTGATCAATACTGGTACCATTCCTGGATGAATGCCTGCTGACGGGACAGGGAATGTTTTTTGAACCGTATCCTCTTTTACGCAAGCTTCATAGATTCCAAAGGCATCTTTTTTCGAAAGAGCAACCGACCCATAAGGTGAGGGAAAGAGGCTCAAATCAGCGCCAGCATATCGATTTAATTTGCCTAAAAGAAGAGAATGCGAGAATCCATATTCAGGAGAGGATGTCAAAGCACCACTCACAGCGGGATGCGCCATAATCGGCAGTGGAATGTCTGGGTCCTCAGCTAGGCTTTGCATGACATCAAGGCCGTATGCAAAGACATTGAATAAGAGCGCATCTGCCCCAAGTTCAGCGGCCTTTCTCGCTCGATCCTTCAGGTCAAAGGTTCTGCCCGTTAAATTGACAGCATACAGTGTGCGGTGTCCTGTTTCTTCATAGGTTTCTTTTAAAATCGCTTTTCCTTCTTTGATTCGCTCTTCAAAAGGGGCTAATGGACTTTCGAATAAAATTTCATCGTCTTTGATGAAGTCAACCCCGCCTAATGCCTGTAAGCGGAGCTGCTCTTTTAAATCCTGCATATCACGGCCGATAACGCCTTTAAAAATACTCATCAATAATGGACGATCAAACACATTTACCTTTTTTCGTATGCCATCAATTCCAAATACAGGTCCTGGCAGGCTTTTTTTAAATTCTTCAGAAAATTGGATATCGACTAGCTTCACTTTTCCGTCTAGTGAAAGCTTTCCAAAAATCGTCGTAAAAACAGCTGGTAAATCAGCTGAAAAGTTTGCCTCAGGATAAGCAATGGTCACCTCTGATTGATAAAGGCCATTTTCGGCTGGAACAGCCTTTTCTAATACTTTTTCAACTCGGCCTTTATGCTTTTGAAGCTGCTCCTTTTTGAGCTGCGGCAAATCCGTCCATGATCCAACTGTTAAACCAAGCGCGATCTGCTCCGCTTTTCGATTTATTTGTTCATCCTCTCGATGTGTTAATACGTATGTTGCCAGTAATTCACTCACTAGGAATCCCCTTTCGATTGCGTCATGCATATGTTCAATAAAAAAACCTCTTCAAGTGCTTCATGAGCGCCTTAAAGAGGTTGTTTCGTGTCATTCATCCGAAGAATCTTATCTCTCAGCGCTTGCTGCAAGAATTAGCACCGTGCTTCATGGAAGTCGGTTGCCGGGCTTCATTGGGCTAGTCCCTCTGCCTACTCTTGATAAGAATATTCAATTTTCTTAAATATTGCCTGAATTATCGCACCATTTTTTTATGTTGTCAATGGCTTTTTTTCAAACAGCTTCAAAGCAGCGATGCGCTGAGCGGCTTCTTGTAATCGCTCCTCACTTGTTAGAAGCCCTACTCTCACGTACCCTTCACCGTGAGCACCAAAGCCATTGCCTGGCGCAACAACAACATGTGCCTTCTCTAATAATAAGTCAGAAAAGGCTTCAGATGTATATCCTTCCGGCACCTTTAACCAAGCAAAAAATGAACCCTTTGGTGCACTGACTTCCCAGCCAATTTCTTTGCAGGCAGCCATCCACACATTCCGCCTTTTCTCATATCCATCATTTTGCACCTGCACGCACGTTTGATCGCTTAATAGCGCTTCCGCTGCTGCATCTTGAGTGGCTTTAAACAGCGAGACAAACAGATGATCCTGATAAAGCTCAATTGCTTCAATAGCAGATGAATTTCCGGCTGCAAATCCTACTCTCCACCCTGCCATATTGTACGTTTTAGATAATGTGTAAATTTCTATTCCCGTCTCTTTCGCTCCCTCTACTTGCAGAAAGCTGAGCGGCTTTTCTCCATCAAATCCAATGCCGCCATATGCAAAATCATGGACTACACATAGCTCGTGATCTTTCGCAAATGTAACGGTTTCTTCAAAAAATGAACGGCTTGCCGTAGCCCCCGTCGGATTGTTGGGGTAATTTAAGTACATTAATTTTGCCTTTTTCTTATCATCCTCAGGCAGCAAATCGTAGTCAGGTAAAAAATCATTTTTTTCAAGAAGTGGCATGGTTACCATATGCGCTCCAGCAAGCACAGCGCCTGACCAATAATCAGGATAGCCAGGATCAGGGACAAGAAGCGTATCACCCGGATTCAGCAGGCATTGCGGCAGCTCAACAAGCCCTGCTTTCCCGCCAAATAAAATCGCAATTTCCGTCTTTGGATCAAGTGTGACGCCATATTCTCTTTCATAAAAAGCGGCAGCAGCCTTTTTTAATTTCGCTGTTCCACGGAATGAGGAGTATTGATGATTTTCAGGGTTTGCTACCGCTTTCTGCATGGCTTTTACAATGTGCGGAGGAGTTGGCTGATCAGGATTTCCCTGCCCCAAATTAATGATATCTGCCCCTTCCTGCACTTTTTTCTGCACCTTTTGGACAAGGGACGCAAAAAATTGTTTCGGTAATTGTTTCAACACATCTGATTGCTGGAATTCCATTTCTTCACCTTCTATTCAAGTTACGTGACAATACAATCACTGTAATGGATTGTTTTATGAATTGTAAAGCAATTTTGAAAAAAGATTGACATGTAAAGCAACGCTCTGATAATATCTTGAATTAAGAAATGCAAACAGACACGAAACAATTACATATTGATTTCTCTTATCGAGAGTTGGGCGAGGGATTTGGCCTTTTGACCCCAACAGCAACCGACCGTTAATACCACTGTGAAGTGGGGCGCAGCAAGTAACGCGCCAAGACAATTGTCTTATAGGGCACGGTGCTAATTCCATCAGACGTATGTGCTGAGAGATAAGAGAGGCTTTGAGCATACACACCATCAAGCCTCTTTCTCTCAGGAGAAAGAGGCTTTTTTATATGATTTGGAGGGGAAGCAATTGGTTACACTTACGGCATCATATGAAGAACTAACAGAAAGCTCGGCAGTTGCACTCGCAATTAGACTTGGTTTGATCCAAGAAAGCAGTCATTTGACATGTACTGAAATTGGTGACGGGAATTTAAATTACGTCTTTCATATTTATGATCACAAACAAGAAAAAGGATTGATCATCAAGCAGGCCCTGCCTTATGCAAAGGTGGTTGGGGAGAGCTGGCCGCTTACATTAGACCGGGCAAGAATTGAAAGTGCCGCCCTGATCAAGCAGTCAGAATATGCGCCGCATCTCGTACCAGCAGTCTATTATTCAGATACAGCTCTTGCAGTGACAGCCATGGAGGATCTCTCTCACTTAGAAATCGTCAGAAAAGGGCTAATTGCCGGAAAACAATATCCGCATTTATCTGATCATGTTGGAGAATTTTTAGGAAAAACACTTTTTTACACATCTGACTTTGCTACAAATCCTAAAATCAAAAAACAATTTGTGAAGCAATTTACGAACCCTGACCTGTGTGATATTACAGAAAAACTCGTCTTCACAGACCCTTTCTTTGATAGTGAAACAAATGACTTCGAAGAAGAATTAAGAGAATCAGCAGAAGCGCTTTGGAAAGATCTTGAAGTGCAGGCCAAAGCAGCAGAATTGAAGCGTATCTTCCTAACATCAGCTGAAACGCTGGTTCATGGTGATCTTCATACAGGCAGTATTTTTGCAAATGAGACTGAAACGAAAATCATTGATCCAGAATTCGCGTTTTACGGTCCCTTTGGATTCGATATCGGCCACTTTATCGCCAATCTGTTCCTGAATGCTTTATCTCGCGAGAATGAACACGAGCAGCAGCACCTTTTTGACCATGTCGTCAATGTATGGGCAACCTTCAAAGAAGTGTTCACAAAAGCTTGGAAAGAGGACAGCATTGAAGCGTTTAGTGTATCGGACAGCTTTTTAGAAACAACCTTTGACCGGATTTTAAAAGAAGCGACAGGCTTTGCCGGCTGTGAGCTTGTCCGCCGAACAATCGGTCTTGCTCATGCCGCTGATCTTGATGCGATTCCATCACCAACTAGACGGATTCAGCAGAAAAAAGCAGCACTGACACTTGGAAAAACATTTATCAAACAATATCATACAGTGGAAACAGCGTCTGATCTCGTCGCATTATTCCAGCCATCTGTAAAGGAGTGACGGGTTTTGTCAAAAGAATTTGAAGTCCCCCGTTCTGTCGAATGGGAAGAAAACCGTATTCACATTTTAAATCAGCAAAAATTACCGGCCGCAACCGTATTTGAGCATTTATATACAAAAGAAGATGTGTATGATGCGATTGTGTCATTAAAAGTACGCGGAGCGCCTGCGATTGGCATTACAGCAGCTTTTGGGCTGGCGCTTAGTGCGCAAGCCATTGAGACAGAAGAAATGGATGTGTTTAAACAAGAAGTCATTCGAATCAAAGAATATTTATACAGTGCTCGTCCAACCGCTGTGAACCTCGCCTGGGCATTAGACCGGCTGCTTCAGCGCATTCAGCGTGCAGCATCAGTGAATGCAGCCAAAACCGACCTTGTCCATGAAGCCATTCAAATTCAAATTGAAGATGAAGAAACATGCAGACAAATCGGTCAAAATGCACTTCAGCTCTTTAAATCAGGTGACCGTATCATGACCATTTGTAATGCAGGCTCCATCGCAACGAGCCGGTACGGAACAGCCCTTGCTCCCTTTTATTTAGCCAAAAAGAAAAATCTTGATCTTCACATTTATGCATGTGAAACACGCCCTGTTCTTCAAGGCGCTCGTCTGACAACATGGGAGCTCATGCAAGGCGGCGTGGATGTGACGCTCATTACAGATAACATGGCAGCCCATACGATGAAGGAAAAGCAAATTTCTGCTGTCATTGTTGGAGCTGACCGTATCGCCCGTAATGGAGATACAGCGAATAAGATTGGAACGTTAGGTCTTGCTGTTCTAGCCAAGCATTTTAACATTCCGTTTTTTGTAGCAGCACCGCTTTCAACCTTTGATGTATCCACCCGCGACGGGTCAGATATTCCAATTGAAGAGCGCGACCCGCTGGAAGTAAAGGAATTAAACGGCGTCCCCATTGCACCGCCTGATGTTCAGGTATTCAATCCCGCCTTTGATGTCACTCCTCATCATCTTATTTCAGGCATCATTACAGAAAAGGGAATTATCACATCGAACTATGCAGAAGAGATTGATGCTCTTTTCGCCGAAAGCATCTCTCAATAATCGCAAAAAAGCGCCGTGTTCTTGTCATTTAAGAGCACCGCGCTTTTTTGTTTCTTGATTCGTTTTTGTTAAGATTTCTTTTTTTTGTTCTTCTGTCAAAACGTTCATTTTGACACATAGTGACGTAACGGCATACATTTTGCCTTTTTTGCCCCAAAACATGCCAGCGCCCTCCTTTTTCCCTCAACCAACTTTTTTAGCTTAATAAAAGGATATGTCGCTTGACAAACATTTGGAACAGGTCAATCGATTTATTTTTGAACAAATGGGATGCCTTCTAATTCAAGGAGGACCGCTTTCATGTCTGTCTTCGATCCTGCATAGCCCGTCAGAGACCGGTCTTTTCCAATCACCCTGTGACACGGGATAAAAATAGGTAATGCATTTCGTCTGTTAGCTTGTCCGATGGCTCTTACAGCCTTTGGATTGCCAATCGCTTCTGCAATGTCTGCATAGCTTTTTGATTCACCATATGGTATGGCCGACAATGCTCCCCACACCTGCTCTTGGAACGGAGAACCTGTTTGGTTAAGCGGGAGATCGAATATTTGACGCTCACCCTTGAAATATTCATCTAGCTGTTTTTTCGCTTCTTGTAAGACAGGCGTATCTGCTTGCTTTAGATTCGCTGCCTGCTTTTTTGCTAAAAACGGTTCATCATCAAACATCACCTCGATGATGGCACCATCCTTTTCTAGTATGTATAATTCCCCGATGGGTGCGTGATAGACGGTATAATACACGTTACTGCTCTCCTTCTTGTTTCTGCTGCCTAAGTGGCAGCGTGAGATGGAAGACGGTTCCTACGCCTTCCTCACTTTCTACCTCAATAGTTCCTTGATGCTCTTCAATAATTTTATAACTAACCATTAAGCCAAGTCCAGTTCCTCTTTCTTTCGTTGTATAAAAAGGCTCACCTAGACGCTTTAGCTTATCCTCTGCCATTCCGCAGCCTTCATCACGCAGTGAAATGACAATATGCTCCTCGCCCTTCCGCTGAATGCTCACATAGACATTTCCTTTGCGCGGCATGACTTCAATTGCATTTTTTAAAATGTTAATAAAGACCTGCTTTAATTGGTTTTGTTCACAATAAATGAGCGGAATCTCATCCAGCACATTGAGATGCATTTGAACATTGCCAAGATTCGCCTGTGCGTGCAGAAGATCCATCGTGTCTTTCACAATCTGCACCACATTTTTTTCTTCATATACAATGGCTTGCGGTTTCGCTAAAATCAAAAATTCGGTGATGATGGATTCAATTCTTTTCAGCTCTGATGTGATGACATTGAAATAGAGCGAATACTCCCCTTCTATATTTCCTTTTAACAGCTGAATGAAGCCTTTTAAGGCTGTCATCGGGTTTCTAATTTCATGAGCAATTCCAGCGGCAAGCTCTCCGACCACATGAAGGGTATCTGATTTTCTCACCCGCTCTTCTAATTCCTTCCGCTCTGTCACATCTCTAAAGATCGCCAAATTCATATTATGGATAATGTTGCGTTTAAAAGAGAATTCCAGGATACGCTGATCTGGATGATTCAGTACAAACGGAACCTCATTATCCATTTCATCTAATGACATCGCCTCGGCGGGCTGAGCCAAATTTTCTATTTGATAAGGGGCAAGGATGTGGAAAAGATTCATTTCTGTTAAATGATCGTCCTTCAATTGAAGCAGCTCGCTGGCAGATGGATTGACTTCAATGATTCGATATTGATTATCAAAAAGAACAATGCCGTCCATTGATCCATTAAATACTTTGCGGAATTTAAGCTCACTTTCGCGCAGCTCCTGCTCCATTCTTTTTCGATCACTTACATTACGTAAAATGGTTAAGTGCTGTCCTTCTAATACCGCATGCTTTGATGTAAACTCAAGCTCTTTATACTGTCCATTTGCCATTTTGAACAATAGCTCTTCCCTTATTTCATGATTCCGGATATAGCGTCTTCTTGTTGGTCTATATCTCTTATCAGATTTGACGAGAAAGTCGGTAAGTTTTTTGCCAATCAGCGAGTGCATTGGTAATTCAAAAATTCGGCAGGCTGATTCATTGGCTCTCACAATCTCTCCATCGTCCGCCCATATGATGATGGCATCCATTGCATTTTCGAAAATTTCTCTAAAGCGTTCTTCACTTTTTAACAGCTTCTCTTCCATCAGCCTTTTTTCTGTAATATCCCGCATGATGGACATATAAAAACCACTCATCACATTTGATGTAATGGTGAGTTCAAATAATTTGTGCTGGCCAGATTGTAGAGTAACAGGAAGCTCTCCTTTTGCTTTTCCTGTTTCTTTAAGTGACGTCAAAAGGTGCTGCAAGGCGGGAAGATTTTCTTCTTCGACAAATTCATGTAAATAGCGATCGGTTAAATCAGTCTTTTGCAGCTCAAAGCTCTGACAAAAAGAATGATTCGCATCAATCATGCAGCCATCCTGATCAAAAATGACCATCCCATCAATCGCTCGGTCAAACAAATCTTTGAACAGCTGCTCATTCATGGAGCGTTCTCGTTCTAATATTTTCTTTGATGAAATATCTCGCATAACCACTATATATTGCTGATTCATGGTGTCGTGCTCTGCGACAAATTCAATGTATTTTGTTTCGCCATTTTCCAGCTGAATGGAGATTTCTCTTTTTAACGTACCTTTTCGAAAAAATAGATCGAGTGAGCATTCAACTTTATCTTTCGGGATGCCGTATAGGAAATCTAGAACGGATTTATTGAGGAGGTCTTCTTTCGGTGTCTGGACAAGCCTGCATGTTGCTTCGTTGGCTTGGATGATGTTGAGGTGCTGATCAAATATAAAAATGGCATCGAGCGTCTTATTTAACAGCATTTTTTGCTGCATCAACTCAGTTCGCAAATATTCGTTCTCTTTTTCTAATTTTCTGATATCTCCCGCAGGGGTTAACCTATTGCCATCGAGCGTTTCAGTCATTCTCTTACACTCCTTTTCCAGCCTCATTCCTCTACAATATTTCTACAATATTTTCATTGTTCCTTCATTCGACTCATAAAAAAAGATAACTTTTTACACGAAGACTGTCTCATTTATTTCATTTGGATGACAGGATTGTATAACGATTCACTTTTCTTACGCTTCTTTTACAACCGTTCTACAATTTCACATCAAATAGCGAATTAAGCCAAAATGTATTTTAGAATGAGGCAAATAAGGGAACAGTGCACTTAGAACATTTATGTTCGAAAACGAGCAGGAAAGGTGATGTTATGGCATCTTCACGAGATAGTTATTTTGATAATGCGAAATTCCTTCTGATTTTTCTAGTTGTTTTTGGTCATTTGTTACGATCATTCATTCATGATAATGACTGGATGCTCTATTTATACAAGTTTATTTATACCTTTCACATGCCCGCCTTTATTTTAGTTTCTGGCTTTTTTGCAAAAGGGTTTAGAAAACCAGGCTTTATGAAAAAAGTCGCCGTTAAGCTGATCATCCCATATTTAATCTTTCAGGTGATCTATTCGGTTTACTATTATCTATTACAGGATCAAAGCATGGCCAATTTAAATCCAATTGATCCGCAATGGTCCTTATGGTTTTTAATTAGTTTATTCTTTTGGAACTTGCTGCTTATTCCTTTTTCAAAACTGCCGTTCCACTGGGCGATGATTGTCAGTTTATCGATTGCATTACTTGTCGGTTATGTGGACAGCATCAGCGATACACTCAGCTTATCACGTACGTTTGTCTTTTTGCCTATGTTTTTAGCTGGATTCTATTTAAAAAAGCAGCATTTTGAATTCATCCGTACAAGCAAAGGAAAGCTTGCAGCACTTTTTGTATTAATGGCTGTGTTTCTGTTTTGCTACTTCTATGAATTTGATTATTCCTTCTTATTTGGCTCAAAGTCGTATGCTTCTCTTGGGGATGAAGGAATGATTGCGGCGATGAAACGAATGGCATGGTATTTGCTTGCATTTGGCGCTACTTTCAGCTTCTTTGCATTAGTTCCAACACGCCGTTTCTTCTTTACAAAATGGGGAACAAGAACGTTATATGTTTATTTATTACACGGCTTTGTGATTAAGCTGCTAAGAACCACTTGGTTTGATGACTGGGCGCTAAATGCAGCAAGTGTACTCATTTTATTGCTGCTGACCATTCTGTTAACCTTTACCCTGTCTAGCACTTTTGTCAAAACCGTTGCACAGCCAGTGATCGAGCTCAAAATGACCAATCTCATGCGAACGATCACCGGCAGGCAAGGGAGTTATATCAAATAAAAAACGATCCTTCATGGATCGTTTTTTTCTATTTCTTATTCTGCTGACATGCATCGTCTTTCTTTGGCTTCACCAATGTATCAATCCATTTGCTGCTGTTAATATCTCCAAGCTCACTGCCAAATTCCTCTTCTAAAATATCTGGGTCCATTGGCTTTTTATGGTCCTTCATCTCTTTGCTCTTCATATGCTTCTTAGTCACGAGATGCTCCCCCTTGTTTCCCTTTATGAGAATTTCGGTTTGCCTGACGATCTCTTGATTGTTCGTCAAATTGAGTTTGTCCTTGATCATGTGCCATACTTTCTGTCGGCGTCATATTATTTGTTAATGCTTCATTTTTCGCTGCTTTTCTTTTCATCTGAATTCAGTCCTTTTTTGACAGGTTTAGTTCTTCTCTTAATTGGTCAAGGAGTTCTTTCATTTGCTTGACCGTCACTGGCTTTTCCTCAGGTTTTAACTCATAGCCAATTTGCCCATTGGCTTCTAGCGTGGCTCTTTTGAGACTGCTGATGTCAGTGATGCCTTGCTGCTTTAAGCGCATTTTAAATTGATCCCTTGTGAGCCTTGTTTTCTTCAGCTTATGATCAAGCATTTCGCCATCCTGTAGAATAACGACCGATTTTCCTGAAAGCAATTTTTCAAAAAAATCCGATTGAATCGACAGCTTTTCCATAATGACAAGTGCCACAATAAAGATGGTAGCTGCATAAATGGTTTCAAGTAAATTATGCTCAATAAAGGGTTGGATAATAATCGATCCGATTGAAATCATGATGACTGTTTGTTGTACAGTTAATTGACTAATCGATTTAGGCCCTGCTATTCTCAGCAGCAAGGTACCAACTAGCAGCATGACAATTGCTTTCCATAACACATCCAGCACGTCTCGTTCACCTCTTACCTATAGATTGCGAACATCCCATGTGATTTAGCCAGTTAGATAATGGAAATAAAAAAACAGCATTCGAATTGAATGCCGTAAGATGTTGACAAAGGGCCAAAATGAAGATCATTTTGGCCCTTTGTTTTCATTTCAGCGTGATAGAAAACCTTTTAAGTCTAGGAAGGACGAGCACCGGCACGGAGCGAATTTGACATTCGTGAGTACCGGACCGCAGAACTGCGGGCGAATGCGAGGGTTTGTTTACACGCTGACAGCATTCAATTTGAATGCTGTTTAGCCAATAATGACGCGCTCTTTCGGATAATGATAATTTGCTTCGCTTTCTCTTCGGCCTATTAAATATAAAAAGCTTGGAATACCGATCCGGCCAATAAACATGACAACCATGATGATACATTTACCAAACACAGTGAGATCTGAGGTGATCCCAAGCGACAGCCCCGTTGTTCCGAAAGCAGAGCAGACTTCAAATAAATTTTCAAGAAGTGTATTATGCTCTGTTAAGGATAACAGGAACGTAGCACCAAAGACCAAAATAAAGGCCATCATGGTTACCATAAGAGATTTATTAATATCCGCTTGATGAAGCTCTCTCTTGAAGATTTTGATGGATTTATTTCCCCTAGCAAAATGAAACAAGGCAAGTAAATTAAGAGCAAACGTAGTTGTCCGAATGCCGCCCCCCACAGAGCTTGGGGAAGCCCCGATAAACATGAGCATACATAAAAATAAAAGCGTCGGTTCCGTCAGCTGCGTAATATCTAACGTTGTCAGCCCCCCGCTTCTTGTTGCAGTCGATTGAAACAAAGAATAGAACAAGATTTCGTGCCAGCTTTTCCCTACAAAGCTAAACCCGGCTTCAAGTGCATATATTCCAATCGCTCCAACAACGACAAGGCCGCCGAACGTGAGCGTTGTGATTTTTGTAAACAATGAGAATGATGCGTGCTTTCGGTCCTGATTGAACAAATAATCCTTCACTTCCACGAGCACAGGAAAACCAATCGCTCCAAAGATGATCAGCAGCATCGTAATAAACTGGACGAAATAATCATCTTTGTAAGGAATAAGAGAACTCCCTGTAATATCGAAGCCCCCATTGGTTGTCGCACTAATACTTGAGAAGAAGCCATGTAAGAAAGCGCCTTGCACATCGTAATACTTGAGAAAATACATGCTTAAAATCAGCCCGCCGACAAACTCAATCAGCAAAATTAAATATAAGACCTGCTTCATTAGTTTCACAATTCCAGATAAATTGCTTTGGTTTTGATCTGCCATGATAAGCTTTCTTTCTTTAATTCCAATTCTTTTTCGCATAACTAGCCATACGAAGGTACCGAGCGTCATAATACCGATGCCTCCGATTTGCAGAACAAATGCAAGGATCCACATCCCTGCCACACTAAATGTTTGTGAGGTGTCGACAACAGTCAGTCCTGTAACACTTACAGCACTCACCGCTGTAAACAAGGCATCAATGAATGTCCATTTGACTCCCTCTTGATGAGCCACTGGCAGGCTGAGAAGAATAAACGACACGGTCACAGCAAGAAAATAATAAAGGGCAATCAACTGAAAAGCTGACAGCCGGTCAATTAGCTTTTTTATAGGATTCATTGTCATTCCTTCTTTTATCTATCTTTTCGAATACCTTTATCATTTTAATGAAAAGAGACACGATTTTAAAGCTATTTTATGCTTTATTTTCTTTTTCATCAAAAAGAAAAGACATCCTGTTAAAGAATGTCTTTTTCCTCTTTCTTATTTTGCTTCTAGTCTTCTGATTCTTTCGTTTAAATCAGGGTGTGTTGAGAAAAGAGAAGCTTTTCGTTTACCGCTGATTTTAAGTGTAGCGACTGCTGTTTGATCATCATCTTTGATTCTTGACGTGTACGCCTCAAGTGAACGAAGCGCATGAATCATTTTATCTTTACCTGCAAGGTCGGCTCCGCCGCGGTCTGCATGGAATTCACGGTGTCTAGAATATGCAAACACGACAAGGCTTCCTAGGATAGAGAAAATGATTTGGAAAACAATCACAGCGATAAAATGAACAATCGGCACAAGCTCTTCGCGTGAAACAAAACGGCTAGCGATCCATGCCGCAATTCTTGAAAGGAACACAACAAACGTGTTGACGATTCCTTGAAGCAGCGTCATGGTCACCATGTCACCATTTGCAACGTGAGCGACTTCGTGGGCGATTACACCTTCAACTGCTGCATCATCCATTTCCTGAAGCAATCCAGTTGATACCGCAACAAGTGATCTTCTCTTAGAAGGACCTGTTGCAAAAGCATTTACTTCAGATGATTGATAAATACCAACCTCAGGCATTTTAGAAAGGCCTGCTGCTCTTGATAGTCTGTGCACGCGGTCAACTAGCTGCTGCTCATCATATGTTAATGAATCCTTTTCTGGATTTAACACGCGTACACCCATCATCATTTTTGCCATCCAGCGAGACATTGCAAGTGACATAAACGAGCCAACAAAACCAACAACTGCACTGAATACAAGAAGATAAAGGATATCAAGTCTTCCGTCTGCTCCTATATAAGAACCAACACCAGTTGCTGCACTAATAACCGACAGTACAATACCAATCGTAGTGATAACAAGAATGTTCGTTAATATAAACAGAAATATTCTCTTACCCATACATAACCTCCGCTGTCATATTAAGTTCAAATGAACTTATTAATAAAATTATAAAAATAAACGTCTCAAATTGCAAGGAAAAAGGAATCACTTTCTTTGTTTATCATAACGGCTAAAGCCCCGTCACATCAATATTTACGACATTTGCCCCAGCAGAAAAGTGAACAAATTGTGACGCACAGGTCTGATTTTGAGTTTATTTTGCATTTTCATCAAAAAGAGACTATGATGTTGAATTAGATCAATAATCACGTTTTGACGTACAAATGAGGTGGAACATGGTTACTTTTAAATTAACGAGAATTGACATGACAAGACTTCTGTATTCTCTAAAAGGAGAGGGAGATCTGACTCCGCTTCAGCTTTTGAAACTATCTGTAAAAAATGGCAAGGATCATGACTATGATGAATTAAAGATCCCGTCTTTTTTTGAGAAGCTTGAACGGCGGAAGCAAAAATCAGAGCATGGTCTTTCTACAAATGAAATTGTTGAGCTTGGCAACTTGTGTGAGCTGACTTCTCTTAAATCGACGGCGATCCAAAATTGGATCAAACGTGATATTAAAGATATGATTGGCCATCCAGAGCTTGGCAAGAAGTACTCTATTGATCAGGTCGTTATTTTATTAATTGTCAGGGATTTAAAATCAGTTTTTGACTTCGATACCATACGTATGATCTTATCTGCCTTATTTAACACCATCACAGATCGAACAGATGATATTATTAGTCCAATCCGTTTTTATGAAGCATATGCGCACGTCCTTGATTTTATTTATCACCATACACAATTTCCATTAAAGGAAACAAATTTACGAGAAATAACCGAGGAGCGGACAGACAAGCTTCATGACGAGTTTACAGAATTGACGAAGAGCCAATGGAATTTGATTAAAGGGATTATCAGTTCTACCGTCTTCTCTGTCTTTACTTCTCATTTGCAAAGTACAGCTCAAGAAATGATGTATAATACGCTGCAGCTGAATAAGGGATAAATAAGAACCGAGGTGACCTTCATCATCTCGGTTTTTTGTACAGCAATTGCCAGCATAATTGTACGGCTTTTTTTTCAAAATAAGAAGGCGCAACAAACATGAGGTGAAAGGAGGAATACGAACATGGCAAATCGAAATCAACTTCTTGTTCCTGGAGTAGAACAAGCTTTAGATCAATTTAAATACGAGATCGCTCAAGAATTTGGCGTCACTCTCGGTTCAGATACAGTTTCACGTGCAAACGGTTCTGTTGGCGGTGAAATCACAAAAAGACTCGTTCAACAGGCTCAATCACAAATGGGTAATCAATCTAAATCATGACATGGTGAAATACGCCGGAGCTATTCTGGCGTTTTTTTATTGTTGATATGTGTGCTCATGCCGGTTCTCGCGATAAGGAAACGGTGCACCTTTCCCTTTTTGCTTTGCATGTTCTCTTTTTTGTTCAGCGGATGGATGGTTCTGATCCCTGCCGTTTTTTTTTGCGTGTTTTTCTGCATCACCACGTGATGTACCGTTCCAGTGTCTTCTTTCATCAGGATCAGTTGAGTGATTTTTTTTTTGCTCTTTATCGAAAGAATGATCCTTTTCTTCCTTTATGTTGCTGTCTTTGCTTTCATTATCAGGTTTTTGAGGCTTTTGAACAGATCCTTGCTCTTCCCTCTCTGCCTCCTTCTGCTCTTTGTGCTCAGCTTCAGGAGCCTCTTGATCTGGCTGCATCTCTTCGCTATCGTCTGTCTTTACGTCTTCTTGATTGTCTTTATCTGCTTGTTCTTCTTCATGTTTCTTAGGATCTTCTTCCTTCACAGCATCGTTCTCTGCTGCGTCTTCATCCTTTTTGATGTCTTCATGTTCTTTATTTTGCATTTCTTGATTTCTAATATATGTTCCTGTTGAAATGCCTGCCTTTTGAGCTTTTTCTCTTGTTTCCAGGTCACTTTCCACAGTTTCCAGCTTATAATTGCGTTTTTGATATTCACCAGAAATGGTGTTAATTTTGCTTTTTACGTTTGTTTTATATGTATTGTCCTGCTTGTTTTCATAAACGGTTGAAATATAAATACTTTTAGAATTGTTCACATATCCTTTTTTGTCACAGTCATCTATAATTTCCTGCACGACTTTGGTCATATCGTTTTTCTCTAAATCCTTCATACTCGCCAGTACTTGCTTTGCATCTTTATTCAGCGGTGTGACACCGATCACTTGATAATTGTGATCAAGCTTCAGCTCAAAGCTTGGATTAATGTCAATTGTCATATACGCATATGCTTTTTGACTTGAGAAAGATGGCATCATAGTAAAAATTACGACAATAATCGCTGCTATTGATAGGATTCCTGCATTTAACGGACGTAAACGAAGCAGGTCAAAAAAACCGGCTCTTTTTCTTTCGAGACGTGATTCATTCGGAAAAGTCACTTCTTGGCCGATTTCATAGTTTTGCTCTTCATATTTTGTCCGCAGAAATTGTCCATCAGGGGTCAGCAGCGTGACATATTTTTTGTTTTTCTCTACTATAATGCCTCTTCTCATGAATTAAGCACCCCTTTAAGGTAATCTTTCAAATACACATAATCACCTGTCATAATGATCGCCATCGCAATGATATATTTTCTATTTCTCTCAATCGTTTTGCGGCTGACTTCCACTAGCTTTTCCAGCTGTTTGACAGGCAATTGTTTTTTCTGAAATAAAATGGTTCTCAGCTCATCGTGTTCAACGAGTGTATGGGCTACTTTAATGGCATTTTGCCTGGCATCTGCATGCTTTGGTGAATGCTCAAGCAGCTCTTGAAACGTGAGACCGTAATCTTTCAATCGTTCTTTAAAATGTTCAATCTCTTCTCTTCTATGTTCTTGTTCAATTAAACGCCTATATTCATTTGCAGAGAGCTCTGCTTCAATCATGCTTTGAGAGTATTCGCCATTCTCACTTTCTTGCAGGTCCATTTGAACCGTTGGCGCATTTCTTGCTTCTTTTCGAATATAGTCAATCACTTTTCTTTTAATAATTAATTCTGCGAAAGCAAGCAGTGAGTTTCCTTTTTCGGCAGAGTATTTTTCTATCGCTTCATTAAAGGCTATTAAGCCTATGCTGAATTCATCATCTTTTTCATCTATATATCGTTTACAAACGGATGAAACCGTCTTAGCGACAAATGGTTTGTATTGCTCTATTAATGCATTTTGCAGTTCGATATCACCTTGTTGAATACTGATAGCCGACTGCTCTAATGTTTGCTTTTTCTTTCCTTTTTTAAACAAAAGGCTAAGCAATGGTTTCACCTCAGTTCTCCCTATATTACTCATTTATGATAGCTAATTTATGAGGGAAGCGCAAAGGAAGAAATGAGGAATTCATTTCCTGTTACTCAATTATGACATGTATGTCACCATCTACTTTACAATGTTTCGTCTAAAAGCAAAGAAATAAGGGGGTATCTCCCCCTTATTTGTAATATACGTGTTATGAAAATGAAATGATATTTCTTTCAAAAAACCTACTCTCCCAGGCGTGCCTCTTGTTTCTCCTCGTTTTCCTGCCCGCCTTTTCTTGATGGACTTGATAAAAACCAGCCAAATGCTGCAATTGCGAGAAGCACTGTCCAGAAAATGACTTTCCATAATGCTGAATGGATAAAATGAGACGATACGACCCCGATGGCTGGATGTGACAGTGTATAAAGCGTGAGCTTCACACCCACCCATCCGACAATGACAAATGCTGCTGTTTCTAGGCTCGGTCTTGTTTTGAGCAGTTTCACAAAGACCGTTGCTGCAAATCGCATAATAACAAGACCAATGATACCGCCTAAAAGAATAACAATAAATTGACCGCCATCGAGTCCGCCGATTTGCGGAAGACTTGTTTTTGGCAGTGTCACAGCTAAAGCGACTGCCGCTAAAATGGAATCTACAGCAAAAGCAATGTCGGCAAGCTCTACTTTCACGACTGTTGCCCAGAAGCCGCTTTGTTTCATGTTTGTATCTGTTTCCTTTTTCTTAAATACGTGCGATTTTAAAATATGGTGAATGGAAATATAAAGAAGATAAATGGCACCAATGGCTTGAACTTGCCACACATCCACTAAAAACGAAATAAGAAACAGAGAACCAAATCGCATAATAAATGCTCCTGCAAGTCCGTAAAACAGTGCCTTTTTTCTTTGTTTTTCTGGAAGGTGTTTGACCATCACGGCCATGACCAGCGCGTTATCAGCTGCTAAAATCCCTTCTAATCCAATCAGTACGAGCAGAACCCACCCGTACTCTAAAATAATGGCTGCATCCATCATCATTCCTCCTTGTTTTTATCTATTGTCCCACAACAGACAAAGGCTTATGAATGCAAAAAAGACCTTTGCCTGTAATGGCAAAGGTCTTGCTAGACATGTGATATGTAGAATCATGCCAACAAAGCCGATGAACATCAGTCCATGTAATGACGACTTTGTTTCCGGTAAAAACCGGACGCTACTCCCCTTTGGCGGGATTTAGAATATTTAGATTACTTATATCTTAATCAATAGACACTGAATTGTCAACAGATGACTTTTGCTCTGATCCATTGATTAGGCAGTTGGCGTTTCTGTTTTTCTTTTTCTTCGTTTTATAAATAGGTACAGAACAAACAATAACACAACACCGATCCCAATTGGTAGAAGATAAGGATCTAACATAGCGCCAACCTCTTTCCAGTTCTCTCCAAGCATAAACCCAAGATACACATATACAAACGTAATTGGTGTAATCGCCAAAAACGTATACAGGCAAAAGACCCACACATTCATCTTAGCAATACCGCACGGGATGGAGATCAGTGTTCTGACTCCTGGTATAAACCGGCCGCTGAATGCGACCAATCCGCCATGCTTTTCAAAGAAAGCATCCGATTTATCAAGTGACTCAGGTTTTATAAAAAAGTACTTTCCATATTTATTTAAAAAGGGTCTGCCGCCGTAACGTCCTAACCAGTACAAGGTCAACGGGCCAGCCACGCCGCCAATGGAGCCGGCCGCCACAACACCGATAAAGGCCATGTCCCCTTCTGAGACCCAGTAACCCGCAAGAGGCAAAACCACTTCAGCAGGTACAAATTCAATGCATAATGCGAGGAAGATGCCAAAGTATGACAAGTTCTTAAAGGCATCAGCTAATGAAATAATAAAATCTTCGATGTTTATCAATCCCTTTCACACATAATCATTTGACTGATTCTATCTCTTTTAGAATCACACCATATATTAAACGAATAAAACCGAAGAAACGATTCACTTTTCATCGTTTTTTTACATTAAATTTGATTTTACTATAAAAGAAGGATGAAAAAAACGTTGATTGTTGTATTTAAGTGAAGGAAAGGTGAACACAGAAGCCATTCGATCCGATATATTAAGTATATGTCTGTTTTAAGATACAGGAGGTTTTCTTACATGACCCATTTAACAGGAAGCTACAATGGATGGCTTGTCTTTCTGTCAATTGCTGTCGCCGCTGTCGCCTCCTACTCAGCTCTTCATATAGCCAGCAGGGTAGCACAGTCAAGCGGTGCAAAGAAAAAGGTATGGCTGCTCATTGGTGCAATGATCATGGGAATGGGGATATGGTCGATGCATTTTATTGGCATGATGGCATTTCAAATGCGTGTTGGCATTACATATGATACGTCCTTACTGATTTTATCGATTTTGGCCTCATTTATCGGATCCTTGATTGCTTTTTCAATATGCATTCAAAAGCAGGTCTCTAGAAGACGGCTGTTCATTAGTTCAATCACCATGGGTACAGCTATTTGCAGCATGCATTATCTTGGAATGGAATCAATGGCCAATGTCTCAATCAGCTATGATCCAGTCCTCTTTTTTCTTTCATTTTTCATCGCTGCCATTGCCTCCTACTTTTCATTGAAGCTCTTCTTTCGTGTTGAGCACATGAAAAGTAAACGGAAGAATTATCTTTTAAAGAGCCTTGGTTCAATGTTGATGGGCGGTGCTATAGCAGGCATGCATTATACTGGTATGGCTGCCTCTACCATGTTTTATCATTCAAATGGACAGGCTGCTGCAGGCGGCTATCTTGAAATGTCGCCATTCAGTCTGTCGATTTTCATCGGATTGATGACACTTATTGTTCAAACGCTGATGATCTTTGGTGCCTATATTGATCACCGGATCATGACGCAGTCAGATCAGCTGAAAGAAAATGAACAGCGGTTTCAATCGCTCATCAAACATAATATAGACGGCATTATCGTGTTATCTGTCGATCAAAAGGTTCTTTCTGCAAATGACTCTGGTAAACAAATCTTAGAGTTGTGCAATTCTAAGATTGGTGATGATGTCAGCCAATATGTGATGCCGACTGAGTTGTGGGAAGAATTTATTTCTCAGTCAAAAAAGGCCATCACACGCGAAGCAGAACTGAAAACAGCAGATCGTTTTTATTATTATCATGTCACTTACATACCTGTTCATGTGAACAATTCACTCGACAGCATTTATCTTGTTTTAAAAGATTTAACACAGCAGCGGATTGCAGAAAAAGAAATTCATGTGATGGCACATTATGATGCACTAACAGAGCTTCCTAACCGCCGCCACGGCATCAATCATTTAAATGATGTTCTCTCCGCTCAAGAAAAGTCAAAAACATCAACAGCGGTTCTGTTTCTGGACTTAAATCGTTTTAAAATTATTAATGATGCACTAGGGCATAACATAGGAGATTTACTGCTGAAAGCTGCCGCAAACAGACTAACGCAATGTTTACCGGACAATGGCTTTATCGCAAGACTTGGCGGTGATGAATTTTTAATGATCTTTCCCCACATGGATCATGATACACATAAAATCGAACAATTTTCTAAAAATATCATCCATCAATTTGAACGTCCTTTTTTCATCCAGAACCATCAGCTCATTACATCGATCAGCATTGGAATCGCTATCTCTCCGCAAAATGGAAAAAACGGGATGGAACTGATGAGAAAAGCCGATATGGCCATGTATTTATCCAAAAAACATAAGCAAAGCCGTTATGAATTCTTTACCGAATCCATGGAAAGATTGAGTGAGGACAGGTTAAACCGGGAGCTGGAGCTGAGGGATGCCATTCAAAGAGAGCAATTTGTCCTTCACTACCAGCCGCAAGTCAGTGCCAAAACAAGAAAGATGACTGGGGTTGAAGCCCTTTTGAGAATGAAGGCACCAGATGGTTCCTTAAAGTCACCTGAGGCTTTTATTGAGCTGGCAGAGGAATCAGGTCTGATCATTGATATTGGCAGATGGGTCATTGATACGGCTGGCAAGCAGGCAAAAATGTGGTATGACGATGGGCTGAAGATTCCTGTGGCTGTCAATTTATCTGCGAAACAATTCAATTCTGAAGACTTAATTGATTTGATCAAGCTCACACTGAAAAAATACGACCTGAAACCGTCACTCTTGGAGCTTGAAGTCACAGAAAGTATGACAATGGACAATATCAAGCAATCAAAACAGGTGTTAACGTCGCTGAAACAGCTTGGCGTCCGCATTAGTATTGATGATTTCGGTACAGGCCACAGCTCATTAAGCTATTTAAAGGATTTACCGATTCATCGAATGAAAATTGATAAATCCTTTATAGAGGATATTTTAAGTGATTCAAAGTCTGAACAGATTACAGGGGCTATTATAGCGATGGGACATCAATTATCTCTCGAAGTGATAGCAGAAGGTGTTGAAACGTTTGCACAGGCTCAGCTATTATCTGCCCAGGGCTGTGACGACCTGCAGGGGTTTTATTATGCCAAGCCGCTGCCAGCAAGCGATATTGAAAAATTCATCGCCTATCCGGCGCTGCTTGACACATAAAAAAGGTGCCAATGATGGCACCTTCCAGCGCGCAGACAAACCCTCGCATTCGGTGTCAGTCCTGCGTGCCGGTGCTTACGAATGCTCAATTCGCTCCGCTCCGGTACTCGTCCTTCCTAGACTTCAAAGGTTTTCTGTCACGCTGAGCTGAGAAGAAGACAAAGGGCTAAAATAAAGATCACTTTAGCCCTTTGTCAACAATTTAAAAGGTGCCAATGATGGCACCTTTTCGTTTTATCTAAATAATAAATGCTGACTGTGAATACCTGCTTTTTTCAATAGACTAATCAATTGCTCTTGCTCTTCACGCGTCAGACCAGAGAATGCACGCGCAATCCGAAGAGAGTGGATCGGATAAATCTTGTCAAGATAGCTTCGCCCTTTTTCCGTTAAATGGGCATAAACCGACCGTTTATCCTTGGGGTCCTGTTCTCTTTCAATGAAACCATTTCGTTCTAATTTGTCAATTACGTACGTCACATTCCCGCTGACAAGCAGGAGTCTTGAGCCGATTTGCTGAAGCTTTTGAGCACCTCTTGTGTACAGTAATTCAAGAACGGCAAATTCAGTTGGATTAAACCCATGCTCTTTGCTGTCTCTAATACTGTGTTCTGAAACGCTTTTAAATGCTCTTGCAAAAACCTTGTAAAGCGTCATTGAGCGTTCTACTTCTTCTTCATTAAACGATAGTCTCATCACATATCTACCTCTTATAATATTTTTTTAACTTCAAGGCTGTCTTGCGGTGCAGTTGGAGCCTTTCGTAAAAAATAGAAGTACATTTTTGAAAACCCTTTCAACCACATAAGTGACTCCATTCGTGTTATGTATAAGGTTTCGATATAAACTTTTAAAATCCTTCTTATTTTTCACAATCATCTCGAAAAAAAGCTTTTTCAGCAAACCATCAAGATGCGACACACTTTAACAAAATCTGTAAAGAATCTATGGTTTCTTACACTTCATTCGCCAAATTTCTACAAAATTCAATATTGCTATAATATTAAACACAAAAAAAGAACCCTTTATGTGACATACGCACATTTCAAGGGATTTTTACAAATAGCGCTCTGTTTTGTTGAAAAAGAAATGATACTCTTTTTTTAAGTCACTAATCGTCATGTCCTTGGCCGCATCAGGGCTGTAAACCCCTAATGAACATAGCTGCTTCGTATAATAATGTCTTTCCTTTGCTAAAGCTTCTTTTAATATACGCCGCACCGATTATCCCTCCTATCAAGTGATTTGGATCGAGTGCTTATGAAGACTTCTTATACAAATCATTTTGCATGGCTCTTAGAAGCGCATGTGCATTCTGACCTGCAGCCTGCATGAATTGCTCAAGCAATTCATCCCTCTTCACATCTAATGCGATGATTTCTTTTGCCATACGAATGATCTGTGCTTGCTTCATCATATGCTCCTCCTCCTATGTCAACTCACCATGATTATATGCCGCCGTAAGATGTATTGCACACTCCCTGTTATCTTTCCTTCCATGGTTTTTTCATTTTTTTCGTTTTTGTGTTATATTTTCTAACAAACGATAGGTTTTTTTCCTTCTCGTTCTATATAATATGAAGAAAAAACTTGCAGGGGTGAGTATATGACGCAGGAAGATGTATCTTATAAAGATAAAAAAGTCATTTCAATCGGGATTGTCAGTGAGCTAACAGGGCTTTCCGTCAGGCAAATCCGATATTATGAGGAACGTAAACTCATTTACCCCCAGCGCTCAACAAGAGGCACACGGAAATATTCTTTTGCAGATGTTGAACGTTTGATGGACATCGCCAATAAACGGGAAGACGGTGTGCAGACAGCTGAAATTTTAAAAGACATGAAGAAAAAAGAGCAAGCGCTAAAAAGCGGACAATTTAAGAAAAAAATGCTGGAAGGCCAGATTAACGCACACTTTCGGTATAAAAATCGTTAAACAAAAAAAGAATCGCTCTTTTGAACGATTCTTTTTATTTAGAGGAAGCTTCAGTACCTTCTACAACCCCTACAAAGTCAATCAGCACGCCGCCTCTTTCAGGATCTTCTTTCACCCGCAGGGCAAGTGCCTTTTTCTTCCCGGTTTTTGCATCTTCATAATTCGCGTGGAACACATGAATGCTGGCTTCTTCCAATTGAAAATCCTCATAAGAAAGCGTGTCTATGCCCCATTCTTTTTTCAGTTCCAGAATGTCATTCGGGCTCGGAACCGCACCTTCGACGTAGATGTCTTCCATTTTTCTTTTATTTCCTTCAGTGATGGCTTCAAGCATATGCTCTGCAGCCACTAGCCTCCGGTCTTTCCCCTCGTCCTCCCTTTGACATGCACTCAGCAAAAGCATACACATCAAAATGAATAAGAATTTCTTCATGTTTCTCTCCCACCTTCTCCTTAAAATGTAAAGGATGGAAGCGCTATATGCAATCTTTATACAAAAAAAGACTGTAAAACGTCATGTTTTACAGTCTTAGATTGTGGACAAGGGGCTAAAATGATGTTTATTTTAGTCCTTTGTCTACCTTTCAGCGCGATCTGAAAACCTTTGAAGTCTAGGAAGGACGAGTACCGGAGCGGAGCGAATTGAACATTCGTGAGCACCGGCACGCAAGAACTGACAACGAATGCAAGGGTTTGTCGGCGCGCTGAGACTGTAAAACGTCATGTTTTACAGTCTTCTTGCTACATAAGTGTATGAAGGAAAGCTGTCGCAATACCAAAATAGATGAGCAGTGATAAAATATCGTTCAATGTTGTAATCAGCGGCCCAGATGCAATCGCAGGGTCCACGTTTAATCTGTGTAAAATAATAGGCACGATCGTACCTGCCATCGTTCCAATAATCAGTGTGGCAAGCAGTGACGAACCAACAACAAATCCTAAAATCATATTACCCTGCCACACCATTGCGACGACTGTAATAATAATGGAACAGACAATCCCAATGTAAATACTTGTTCGGAGCTCTCTAAAAATCAGGCGCATAATGGTTTTTTTCGTTAATTCTTCTTTTGAAAGTCCTCTAATGACGACCGCAAGCGACTGTGTGCCTGTATTCCCTGTCATTCCGGCAATCATCGGCATGAAGAAGGCTAAGGCGACGACTTGCTGAAGGGTATCTTCAAAGTAATTTAAAATACTGCCTGAAATCAGCCCAATGAATAAGAGCAAAATGAGCCACGGGAGACGCCGGTATGCTGCAACAAAAGCGGGCGTGTCGAACGTAATATCTTTACCAGAGGCAGCGAACTTCTCATAGTCTTCTCCTGCCTCTTGAATGACGACATCAATGATATCATCGACTGTGACGATTCCGACCAGGACATTGTTCTCTTCTACAACAGGAATGGCAAGAAAATCATACCGTTCAATCAGCTTTGCGATTTCTTCCTGATCTTGAAAAGCTCCAACGGCAATGACTCTTGTAAACATAAGATCCTGCACTTTTTCATCTGGTTCACCTAAAATGAGATCCCGGTACGACAGAACCCCTACAAGCTGTTTTTGATCATTAATGACATATAAATAGTTGATCGATTCTGCAATTTCAGCAAAGCTTTTCAGCTTTACAACTGCGTCCTGAACCGTATAGTGCTGAGGAATCCATACGTACCGGTTGGTCATGATCCGGCCTGCTGTCTCAGCAGGATAATTCATGAGAAGCTGGACGGCCTTTGATTCCTCTGCCTCCATGTTTGATAAAAGCTGATCTTTCAGCTCATCATCCATTTCATCAAACAAGTTGGCTAGGTCATCGTTATCCATTTTGTTTGTGACGAAGGTGGCTTTGTCTTTTCCTACTTTTTCAAGCACAATTTCTTGGTATTCGCGCTCAAGCTCACCCATCATTTCCGTCACATCATCGATTGTTAAAAAGCTGAGGAAACGGCCGCGGTGTTTTTCTGGAAGTTCTTTAAATAAATAGGCCATATCATATGGCTGAAGTTCTTCCATAATGTTTTTAAATTCTTTGCGTTTGCCATCTCTTAATAAAATAATGATTCTTAAAATGAGTTCATCGTACGTAATGTTCTGTATCATCGCTGTTACCTCCCCAAAGTCAGGAGATACCCGAATCCCTTAGAATGTGCGGGGTCAGGATCTCCTCTGTCTGATGCGTCAATCTGATCTTTTGACATACTCTCTATGTGTCTCGAATCGGGATGATCCATCCCCACACCTCCTTTTCTCATAAAAAAGCACCTTCAACCGAATGAAGGCGCTTTGTAAGCATGACAAAATAAACACTTGCTCCTTCAATCGTAGAGCTTTAGCACTGTATGGCATAGGATAAAATCCAGCTGCATTAAAAATCACCTTATGTCGATGATTTCTGTTGACCCATTGGCGTCTTTGGACATTTTTGGGCAGCAGCGTATCTCCATACAGGAGCCTCACCTAACGAAGTCTCATATTGTTAACACACTGAGATTACAGAAAAAGCGGAATGATGTCAATAAGCAAGATGCCAAGTATCCTTATGTATTCGCTTACTTTTCAAAAAAAGAGCGATAGACAGCTCAGCTATCGCCCTTTCACGTTTTTTTATTCCTCTTCCGGCTGATTCATATCCTCTTGGGAGAGGAGATGAAAGGAATCATGCAAAAACAAAGCATATCCTTCTCCATCAGGATGCGGAACGTATTCCGCGTGATCCATTGTTTGCTCTTCTTCTTTTTTCTTCATATTCTCTCGCCTCCTTTCCCGTAGTTTGTCCCAATGAAAAAACCTTACACATGAAAGTGTAAGGTTTGCAGATTGTTGACAAAGGGCTAAAATGATCTTTATTTTAACCCTTTGTCTTCTTTTCAGCGTGATAGAAAACCTTTGCAGTCTAGGAAGGGCGAGCACCGGAGCGGAGGGAATTCGACATTCGTGAGCACCGGAGCGCAGACCTGACACCGAATGCGAGGGTTTGTCTACACGATGAAAACCTTACACATGAAAGTGTAAGGTTTGGTCATAGCTTAATCATCCCATTCTTGCTTCAGGATTTTGCCTGTTTTAGCGGAAATCTCAAAATCAACTTCCTCGCCGCTTGGTGTTGTGATTTCAATTTCGTAAATGTACACACCATTTTCTTTATCTAGATCAGAATCAGTGATTGTGCCTTTTACTTTTGCAAGAGCCATTTTTTCAGCCTGTTTTTTCGTGATCTTCACGTTCTGTTTCTTTTCTTTGACTGGATCATTCAGCGCTTTTCCAGTTTTGGCATCGACATATACTTTATATTCAAAGCCGCCTTTTTTGATCTCGACTTCATACACCCATTTTCCTTTTTTACGCTCAAGATCCACATCATCCACATAGCCTTTCACCACTTTTAAGGCTGCTTTTTCAGCTTGTTTCTTTGAAACAAATGACGATTTCTTTTGCACGACTTGCTCGGCGTTTGCTGTTTGATTTGTATTTTGCGCTTGAAGTGTGAAACCACCTGCGACAAGAGTTCCCGTTAATGCTGTAGCTACTAGTACTTTTTTCATCATGTTCATTTCCTCCTCTATTTGATTTCTTCTCTATCTTAAGAAAACAAGATGATAAAGGAAGGAAAGAAACATGAGAATATCATGAGAAAAGGATTAGTTTTCGTACGTAATGCCCTCAATATCCCCTGTATAGGCGTTCACAAGCACCTCCGCCTCTCTGCCGTCAGGCAAATCCAGCTCCACCTCAAATACGAGCATACCGCTGAATGTTTCAAGATCAGCATCATCCACTGTTCCGCCAACTTCTTTGACGGCAATTTGGATGGCTTCCTCGACAGTGATTTTCGTAAGCTTCTTTTCTTTAGAGGTTGGTTTTTTCTTTTCTGCTTCAAGCACCTTAAATGACTGTTTGTCGACCTCGACTTGATATAATTCTTTTTTTGATTGGATGGTAAAAATGAAACGATCTGACGTCTCTTTTTTTTGAATGACAGTTCCGCTCACCTTTTTAACAGCCGCCTCTTCTGCCTGGAGCTCAGCATTTTTTTCATTTGGCTTTTGATAGCTTTTTAACTGTCTAATTTCTTTCATTTGACCGCTTGCAGAAGATGCAATGATTTGATAGATGCCGTTTGCATTTTCCAGCGTCATTGTATAGTCCTGTTTATGATTGATTAAATCAATATGTGTAATGTTTCCATTGTAGTCTTTTGCGATCATTTTTTTCATTTCTGCTTCACTTAATATTTTTTGATCAATGGTTTGGATCATGAGCATTGCAAAGGCCGCAAGAATCACAAGACATCCTGCGAGCGCAAGCACCATTTTCGTTTTTCTAGACATGCAGCGCCTCCTTCCTATTTCCTATTTTATAAGGAGGAAATGAGAAATTGATGAGAAAAGACCCATTTATTTCTGAAAAAGAATGGTCATGGCTGTCCCTTCGCCGATACGGCTGTCTACCTTCAGCTCGGCCTCATGTTCTTCTGCAATTTGCTTCGCAATTGAAAGACCGATTCCGGTTCCGCCCGTCTCACTGTTTCTCGCTTCATCCACACGGAAAAAGCGGTCAAAGATTTTCGGCAGATCCTCTTCTTTTATGCCAATTCCTTGATCAATCACTGAAATAAATGGCTTGTCTTCTGCCCATCCGCAGGTCACATCAACTGGCTCTCTGCTATATTTGACCGCATTATCAATTAAGATGGTCAAAAGCTGTTTGATTTTCTCTTCGTCTCCTTCTGCGATCAGCGGCTGATCTGTCTGCACATGAGATTGAATCGTTCGATTGGTAGCCACTTCAAGTGTATGACAAAGCTGCTTGCACAAATGACCAAGATCAACCGGCTTCATATCCAAGTATAACGGCTGGCCGTTTTTCGCCAATGTCAATAATTGATCTGTCAGTCTTTTCATTTTTTTCGCTTCATCATGAATCGCTTGGGAGGATTCTTCTACAACCTCTGGACGTGTTTGCCCCCAGCGTTTGAGTAAATTGCTGTAGCTCATAATGACGGTAATCGGTGTCTTCAATTCATGGGAGGCATCATGCAAAAATTGCTGTTCTTTTTCATAATGCTTCTCGAGAATCTCGGACATTTCATTAAAGGTTTGTCCCATTTGATATAGTTCATCCTTTGAATCGCCTGTTAATTCAATTCGTTTAAACGCCTTCTCTTTCATACTTGCCTTCATGGTATTCGTCATTCTGCTAATCGGCCGGACAATTTGCTTTGTTAACACGTGGCCTGCAAAATAGGAAAGCACAATAAACAAAACGCCGGTAGCGATTAAAATCATTTTTAATAACGCTAAGTTCTCTTCCGTATTTTCGATTTCTTCATATACTTGAAGCGACATAATCTCACCATTTGTCCAAATGACCGGAATAGCAGCGAACGCAATCATATGCTTATTGTATTCTTTGATTTCTGCTGTCTGGCCAGATTCGTATGTAAAAGGCAGTGAGCTAAACGTTGATTCCTTTGTGACAGTCAGTTTTGACTCTCCCGTTTCTGTCACGACTCGGATCATACCATTTTGAGGCAGGTACGCCTTCAGCAGCTCCGAGGACGGAAGACCCTCTTCCTCTGATTTTTTTAAAGCAATGGCAATATTTTCAGCCACCTCAGACAAGCGGGACATATCTTTTTGCGTCAAGGTCATCGAAAAAATAAAATAAATGGCTGTATGAAACAAGAGCACCATTAAAAACAAAGACAACGACGTATAAAGCTGAATCTTATTTTTTAATCTCATTCTTTATCCTTTCATCACATAACCCACACCTCTCACTGTGTGAATCAGCTGTTTTTCGAATGGGTAATCGATTTTTTTCCTTAAATAACGGATATAGACATCTACCACATTTGTATCACCAAAATAATCAAAACCCCAAACCGCTGTTAAAAGCTGATCTCTTGTGAGCACTTGCTGCTGATGGTTCAGTAAGTGGACAAGCAGGTCATATTCTCTCGGTGTGAGTTCAAGCATTTGCCCAGCCCTTTGTATTTCTCTTGTTTTCTCGTTGACCGTTAAATCTGCTATGCTCAGCTCTGTCTCCTTTTCTTCTTGTGCATGTATATTCAGTCTTAGCTGCGCGCGAATTCGTGCTAATAATTCTTCTATGTCAAAAGGTTTTGTTATATAATCATTCGCCCCAAGATCGAGCCCGCTTACCTTATCAGGGACACTCCCCCTTGCTGTAATCAAAATAATAGGTGTCGCTGTATTTGTCTTTCGAACCCTTCTCAGCACTTCAAGACCGCTTAACTCTGGAAGCATGACGTCAAGCAGCACCAAATCGAAGCTGTCTTCTTCAAGAGCCTGAAGGCCGTCCATTCCTGTCTCTTTGACTGTCACCTCATATCCTTCATATTCAAGTTCAAGTGACAGCACCCTAGCGATTTTCTTTTCATCTTCGACTACGAGTATCTTCCCTTTGTTCATCTCTATCTCTCCTATCTGAAAGGCAAGCTTGTCTTTCCATTATTATATGTTGCCTTTCTCATTTGGAACAGTCACAATCTTCACATCTATTTTTTCATAAAAGAAGAAATATATTGAATGAAGATGTTTTTTAACACAGTAACCGCACATCAATTGAAAGGAACATAAAACGGCTAACCACTCAAAAAAGACCTCATCTTGAGGCCTGTTGATTACTTTTTTATAGGTCTGCTGACAAAGAGCTGATCTACTGAAGTTCCTAAAACAAAAGCTATGTCAAAAGCTAACTGCAAAGTGGGGTCATATTTATCATTTTCGATCGCGTTAATGGTTTGTCTCGACACCTTACAAAGTTTAGCTAATTCTTCTTGAGACAATTTATTAGATTTTCTTAGCTCTCTAATATGATTCTGCATTTAATCACCATATTTTTTTCTGTAAATGAGGAATGTGAATACATATATTATTGAAACCACAGACAGGAACGCGATAGGTGAAATCCCAATGCCCTGATTTGAGTTCCCTTGAATCGTTAGAAAGATATTCTGTGCGACTTCTAATAAAAGCATACCGAAAACCACAATAAACGCATAAGATTGAGCTTTCGAGTAAATAAATCTCTTTCGTTCATCACCCTTTTGAATCATCGAAGTAATCAAAATGAACAATCCGATCAATAATATTATAACTGAATAGACAACCTTTACGTAATCCAATCTTTAGTCCCCTTCCAAATAAAATGTCAAATACTCTTTACATTTATAATCATAGCATTAGTCTCCTAAATGTCAAATACTTTTTACATTTCTTATTCTTTATAAAATTATCATTGAAAAGCAATAATCTGCTCTCATGGTTTATCTATTTTCTTCTCTTCTTTCATCTATTGATTCTTTTTCAATCTGCCTATTTTAGTTCTATTCACCCATTTTCATCTGTACAGGTGCAACCTCACTATGCAGCATTTCCTTCTTTTTCATATGATATCAAGAGTTTTCTTCAAAAGGTGAGCTCTTTCGTCAATATGTGAGGAGAACTGCACTTTTGATAATAGATTGATTATTTGAAAAATTATTACAATTGACCCTTTCCGATCAAAAGTTTCTTTTATACAATAACATTATGCAGCCTGAATCTACTTTGAAAACAAAATAAGGAGGGCTTTCTTATGAAAGGTGAAATTCGCTTAATTCCGTATGAAGTAAAAGCCAATGTGATGGAAGCGAAAGAGACGCCGGAAAGTATTCAGGAGATTAAAGCACCCGAACTTTGGTCAAGTGGCTTCAAAGGAAAAGGCATAACCATTGCTGTCCTTGATACAGGCTGTGACACAGAGCATCCCGACTTAAAAGATCAGATTATCGGAAGGAAGAACTTTACCGATGATGACGATGGAGATGCTGAAAATGTAAACGACTACAATGGACATGGTACCCATGTAGCTGGAACGATTGCCGCAACCGATCAAAATGGCGGAATTTTAGGGGTTGCCCCTGAAGCCAAGCTGCTCATCGTAAAAGTTCTTGGCGGTGAAAATGGCAGCGGAAAATATGAGTGGATCATTGATGGCATCAACTATGCCACAGAGCAGAAGGTGGATATTATCTCTATGTCTCTCGGTGGTCCAAGCAATGAGCCTGCCCTGCAGGAAGCCATTCAAAATGCGGTAAAAAGCGGTGTGCTTGTTGTGTGCGCAGCAGGAAATGAAGGGGACGGGGACGAGCGTACGGAAGAGTTCTCCTACCCAGCAGCATACAATGAAGTCATTGCCGTCGGTTCTGTTTCCCTTGCTAGAGAATCCTCTGAATTTTCTAACGCCAATAAAGAAATTGACCTCGTCGCTCCAGGAGAAGACATTTTATCCACTCTCCCTAACCATAAATATGGCAGGCTCACAGGGACTTCAATGGCTGCCCCTCACGTAAGCGGTGCACTAGCCATTATTAAAAACGCCGAAGAAGAAGCGTTCCAGCGCAAGCTGACAGAGCCTGAGGTTTATGCTCAGCTTGTCAGAAGAACCCTTCCATTAAAACAGTCGAAAGCCCTTGTAGGGAATGGATTTTTATATTTAACTGCGCCTGATGTCCTTTTAGAAAAAACATTAGAAGCAGATCTTTTATCTCTATAGCTTAAATAGAGGTCCTGAGAAAAGATAGAATTTTCTCAGGATTTTTTTAATTAAAATTATTCAAAATTTACTTTGACGAAATGAAGTGAACGTTATATAATCGAACACAATAAATTCATAGTTTGAGAGTCGGTAATTCGATTACACGTCGAATTTTAATTGGGAAGACCGGTGAAAATCCGGCGCGGTCCCGCCACTGTGAGTGAGGAGAGCTTTTCTCAGGAATCCACTGTCATTAGGATGGGAAGGATGAAAAGCTTGCAGATTCACCAGCCAGGATACCAGCCGCTCTATCACATCAAACCCCCTACGGTTGATAGGAGATGTCGGAAAAGCGTCAGTGATACTCACGCCTTATTTCGCACACACATTTTGTCTTTTAAACCAGACATTTACCTCATCAATCATGATCATGAGCGTAAATGTCTTTTTATATTTAGAGGAGGAATTGGAATTGACAATTGTTAAAACAAGTAATCTAGGCTTTCCGCGCATTGGTTTAAACAGAGAATGGAAAAAAGCACTTGAGTCTTACTGGAAAGGTCAAACAGACCGCGAAACCCTCTTAAGCACACTGGATGAACAATTTTTAACTGCCATTAAAACACAAATCGATCAACAAATTGATGTTGTTCCTTCTGGAGACTTTACCTTCTATGATCACGTGCTGGATACCGCTGTTATGTTCAATTGGATTCCAGAGCGCTTCCGCAGCTTAAAAGACCCGCTAGATACATACTTCGCGATGGCAAGAGGAACAAAAGATGCCGTCTCAAGTGAAATGACAAAATGGTTTAATACAAACTATCACTACATCGTTCCAGAATACGAAAAAAGCACAGAATTTAAACTCACACACAACAAACCGCTTGAAGCTTACGAAAAGGTGAAAAAGGCGTTTGGTGTTGAAACAAAACCGGTTGTACTTGGTCTATATACATTTGTCTCACTTTCTAAAGGTTATGAAGCAAATGAAGTGAAAGAAATCCAGCAGCGTCTAGTGCCGCTTTATACTCAGCTTTTAAAAGAACTTAAAGAAGCAGGCGTCAAATGGGTTCAAATTGATGAACCTGCACTTGTCACAGCTTCCAGTGAAGACGTAAAATCCGTAAAAGAAATTTATCAAACGATCAAAGAAGCCGTACCTGGCTTGAACATTCTTCTTCAAACATACTTTGATTCAGTAGATGCGTATGAAGAGCTTGTCACATATCCTGTTGAAGCAATTGGTCTTGATTTTGTCCATGATCAAGGGCGCAACCTTGATCAAGTGAAAAAGCACGGCTTCCCGAATGATAAAATTTTAGCAGCAGGCGTCATTGATGGAAGAAATATTTGGAGATCAGACCTTGGCGAAAGATTATCCTTTATTTCTGAAGTCATTGCTGACGTTCAGCCGAAAGAAGTGTGGCTGCAGCCATCAAGCAGCTTGCTGCATGTGCCAGTTGCCAAACACCCAAGCGAACAGCTTGAAGAAAAACTATTAAACGGACTGTCTTATGCCACTGAAAAGCTGGCTGAATTGACATTACTAAAAGAAGGTTTAACAAAAGGAGCAGCTGCCATTGATGCTGATATTAACGAAGCAGCACAAGCACTTCTTACCTTAAAAGAGTTCGCAAAAGGAACAAATGCGGATCTAACAGCGGAACGCAACAATCTTTCATCGAAAGATTTTAAACGTCCAGCTGCCTTTGAAGAACGCCTACGTATCCAAAACGAATCACTTGAGCTTCCGCTTCTTCCAACAACAACAATTGGCAGTTTCCCGCAGTCTGCCGAAGTGCGCAGTGCTCGTCAAAAGTGGCGCAAAAATGAGTGGACAGATGCAGAATATGATGAGTTTATTAAGAAAGAAACAAAACGATGGATTGATATTCAAGAAGAAATTGGTCTGGATGTGCTCGTACATGGGGAATTTGAACGTACAGACATGGTTGAATACTTCGGTGAGAAGCTAGCCGGATTTGCCTTTACAAAATTTGCTTGGGTACAATCCTATGGATCACGCTGCGTGAAGCCGCCAATCATTTATGGAGATGTAGAGTTTACAGAGCCAATGACAGTGAAAGAGACGGTATACGCACAAAGTTTAACAGAGAAAAAAGTCAAGGGCATGCTGACAGGACCTGTTACCATCTTAAACTGGTCTTTCCCAAGAACGGATATCTCTCGCAAAGACATTGCTTTCCAAATTGCTTTCGCTTTGCGTAAAGAGGTAGAAGCTTTAGAAGCAGCTGGTATTCAAGTGATCCAAGTGGATGAGCCTGCGCTAAGAGAAGGACTTCCGCTCAAAGAAAGTGATTGGGCAGAATATTTAAACTGGGCAGCAGAGTCATTCCGTTTATCTACATCATCCGTTCAAAATGAAACACAAATTCATACACATATGTGCTACAGTAACTTCGAGGATATTGTCGATACAATCGAAGACTTGGATGCTGACGTGATTACAATTGAACATTCACGCAGTCATGGCGGATTCCTCGATTACTTAGAAAAACACCCGTATTTGAAAGGACTTGGACTAGGCGTTTATGACATCCATAGCCCCCGCGTTCCATCTGTTGAAGAAATGAGCGAAATCATTGATGATGCGCTGAACGTTTGTCCGACAGATCGCTTCTGGGTGAATCCGGATTGTGGTCTAAAAACTAGACAAGAGCCTGAAACCATTGCTGCTTTGAAAAACATGGTCACAGCTGCTGAAGTCGCTCGCAAAAAGCTGGCGCAGCATGCATAATTGAATGTCTCTCCCCTGCTGAACGCGGCAGGGGTTTTTTATGCGCAAATTGGCCTGTTCGATCTCCTGCTATGATGATTTCTTTTCTAGCATGATTCGTTTATACTAGAGAAGTCAGTCGAACAAAGGGAGGAAGACAATGAATCACGAAGATTTTTTACAACGAGCAATTGATCTTGCAGTAGAAGGAGTCAATAGTGGTACTGGCGGCCCTTTTGGAGCAGTCATTGTCAAGGATGGTCAGATTATTGCAGAGGGCAGCAACAACGTGACAACAGCAAATGATCCAACCGCACATGCTGAAGTCACAGCCATTCGAAAGGCGTGCCAGACGCTGAATACATACCAATTAGAAGACTGCACTCTATACACAAGCTGCGAGCCTTGTCCGATGTGCCTTGGCGCTATTTACTGGGCTAGACCAAAAGCTGTGTATTTTGCCGCTGGGCATCAGGATGCAGCGGATTCTGGTTTTGATGACTCATTTATTTATGAAGAAATCAACAAAGAATACGAATCAAGAAATATACCATTTTACAAGCTGACACCTCAAAAAACCCTTGCGCCATTTGAAGCATGGGAAGCATATGAACAAAAGAAAGAATATTAAAAAAGAAACACCTGCTCATCAGCAGGTGTTTCTCTTTTCAGCGTGATAGAAAACTTTTTTATTCAGTCACTTCAAGCTCTACTTCAATGTTCCCTCTTGTTGCTTTTGAATATGGACAGAATTCATGTGCAGCATGGACAAGCTCTTTCACTTTGTCATGATCATGACCTTTCGCAGATACAATTAGCTTTACGCCAAGCTTAAAGCCGCCGTCACTTTCATCTTTTAAAAGACTGACATGTCCTTCTACTTCCGATTCTATTTCTATCCCTTGCTTCTTGGCTACCTGCTCAAGTGCTCCTCCGAAACAAGCTGCATAGCCTGCTGCAAATAATTGCTCTGGGTTTGTACCAGTCTCTCCATCTTTCTTAGCGTTAGGCATGACAATGTTATGATCGAGCACACCATCCTCTGAACGAACATGTCCAGCTCTTCCATGCTGCGCCTTTACTTTTGCTGTGAATAATGGTTTCATCTTCATCTCCTCCTTCATCTATTCATCCTTTTCACGTTCTATTCAATTCTCAAACATTGATGGCACATTGAAGAATTTTTCATTTTTCGTCTGTATTTATTTTAAAAAGGAAGAAAATCTTATACAATGATAAGTATGACAAAAAATAGTTGGTGACTGACATGACAAATGAATTTGAACATATGAAGCTGGAAAATCAGCTTTGTTTCTTGTTATATGCAAGTTCACGAGAGATGACGAAGCAGTATAAACCGTTATTAGAAGAATTAAACATTACGTATCCGCAATATTTAGCACTGCTTTTATTGTGGGAGCATGGAACATTAAATGTGAAAACGATGGGAGAGCTTCTCTATTTAGACTCCGGTACACTCACGCCCATGCTGAAACGAATGGAGCAAAACGGACTCATTATCCGAGAACGTTCGAAAGAGGATGAGCGGTCTGTGCAAATTCGTTTAACGGAATATGGAGAGCAGCTAAAAGAAAAGGCCACTGCGATTCCGTCTCACATGCTGACTGGGACAGGAAGATCGGAAGAAGAGCTAAAAACACTGCGTGCCTCTTTACATGAGCTTTTGCAAAATTTAACACAATCAAAAGGCTGAGGGAATGTTCCCTCAGCCTTTTATTGATATCTATTATTGTGCGACAGCTACTAGTTCTACTTCGATGTTTCCTTGAGTTGCTTTTGAATATGGGCATACGCCGTGCGCTTTATGAACAAGTTCTTCTAATGCTGACTGCTCAATTCCAGTTCCCTTTACTTCTAATTGAACACCTAGTTTGAAGCCGCCATCTGAACTGTCTTTTAATAAGCTGACATGTGCTGTTACTTCACTTTCAAAACGGATACGCTCTTGTCTTGCTACCATTTGAAGGGCTGAATCAAAACATGCAGAGTAGCCTGCTGCGAATAATTGCTCTGGATTTGTTGCTTTTTCAATTTTTTTTGCTCTTGGTGTTCCAGGCATTGCTACATCATGCTCAAGTACACCATCTGTTGAAACAACCTTACCTTCTCTTCCTCCGACAGCTGATACCGTTGCTGTAAATAAAACGTCTGACATGAATATAACCCTCTTTCTCTCCAATAATATTTCCTACAATTGAATTGTACACAATTTAAATTGTAGAGTCAATCAATAAATACTCTTTTTTAAGTTTTCCTCCTCGTTTCCTTTTTATGAGCATGTCCCGCAGAATGGTGTTTAGGCAGTAAAAAAAGCCCTTTAACAAGGGCTTTAGATCGTGTCATGCTGCGGATTCGGTTGTTCCAGCGTATGGTTTCTGTTATCTGGGTCGGCATTTGCTGCTGCCAGCCACAATGCCATAATGGTGATGCTTGTACAGACGACTGCCCATTTTTTAAAATTCATATAAACAATCCCCTCTCTGAATATAGATTCGAGCATGTTCCGCTTCCCCATAGAACATGGAAGATTTTTCATAATCCCCCATTTCATTATAATACTTTGCGGTATCTAATGCCAGCTCCTCTATATCTGGATATGCATAGACAGACTCTAAAAAATGGAAAATTCGTTTGATATGCTCAGCATCTTGTCTTAAATACAATGCTTCTAGAAATATGGTTTTCTGAAGATGAATGTCATCTTGAAGAGCTTCTGCTCGCTTCATACATTCTTCTCTGTAGTGTAATGCTTCTTCGTGTTTTCCTTGTTTGTATAATATCTGAGCGGCTGTATAAAGAGGGTCTATAGATCGACGAAGATGATCGGATTGATTTTGATCAAATAACGAGATGGATTCTTTCATTAATTCGAGTGCGCGGGTCAAGTCTCCCATTCGGTAATAACTGTTGCCCATATTAAACAAAGAGGAGGCAATAAAACGCACATTCTGAAACTCTCTTGATCTCGCAAGTGCTCTTTCGAGATGTGGTAATGCTTTTTCATGCCTTCTCATATCATCGTAGTTACCTGCCACAATAAATTCACACTGAATTGTGCGAAGCGCATACAGTTCATGCTGAACATAAACATCCAGCGCTAGTTTAGCATGGTGCATCGAGATATGTGTTTGTTTCATGTGATAATATATTTCTGACATTTTAAAATGAAATTCCGCACGTTCAATATCATCTGATACAAAAGAAAGCTTGTGCTCTGCCTTTTGATAAGACGATATGGCAGCAATATACTCCCTCCGCCCGAATTCATACATGCCTCTAAAAAAATGATAGTAGTATTCAAGCATGCCTGTAACATGCGTTTGATGCTCATCTATTTCTTTCGAAAGCTCGGAAAAGTTGGCGCGAAGCTTTCCTTCCTTTAATGGCTTTAAATAATCGAGCATGACCTCATGCCTAAATTCCATTAAAGAAAAATAGAGAAGCAAATTCTGATCTTCTTCCATTGAATCAAGAGAGGTGCGAATTTCCTGTTTTAACTGTTCTGCTTGTTCTGAATCAAATCTGCGGATTAATTCATACCACTTGTTGATTTTCACTCCAATATCCGAAGAGGGAATGATTTTCGCCATACGTTGCCTTCTCCAATCTTCTCAAAATATAAAACATTACCATATTTTATCATACTTGACCGGAGAAATACAAAAATGAAAGGAAAAAGAGAGCCTGTTGTCACAAGACTCTCTTTTAAATTCGTTATTCTCTTATTTGTCCTTGACCACGAATGACAAATTTTTCAGACGTTAAGGCTGGCAGACCCATTGGCCCTCTTGCATGAAGTTTTTGTGTACTAATTCCTATTTCCGCTCCATAGCCAAACTCAAAGCCATCTGTGAAACGAGTAGAGGCATTATGATAAACAGCGGCAGCATCGACAGCTGTTAAGAAAAGGGCTGCATGCTCATCGCTTTCCGTAATGATCGCTTCAGAGTGCTTAGAGCTATATGTTTGAATATGCTGAATCGCTTGTTCTATGTTTTCTACAATTTTAATACTGACGATCGGTGCTAAAAACTCCGTTGCATAGTCCTCTGCTGTCGCTAATGCAGCACTAGGAGCAAGCGCGCAAACGGCTTCATCACCGCGTATTTCTACCCCATTTGATTGAAGGGCTTCAAATAACGAAGCACCGTATGTTTTTGCCCATGTTTCATGAATGACAATGCTCTCGATCGCATTACAAACAGATGGTCTCTGGGTTTTGGCATTCAGCACAATCCGCTCAGCCATTTCGTTTTTTGCTGTTTCATCAATATAGATATGACAATTTCCTGCACCTGTCTCAAGCACCGGCACAGTTGACTCTCTCACGACAAGATCAATTAAATTCTTCCCGCCGCGCGGAATGAGGACATCCAGGTATTCATTTAAGGTGAACAGCGTTTTCGCCGTTTCACGGCCAGTATCTTCAATCAATTGCACACTGTCTACTGGAATATCCGTCGTATGAAGCGCTTCATGAATCACCTTTACAATTGCCTTATTACTATGAATAGCAGATGAGCTTCCGCGCAGAATCACAGCATTTCCAGTTTTCAAGCAAAGGGTCGCAGCATCGACTGTCACGTTTGGTCTTGCTTCATAAATCATTCCAACCGTTCCAAGCGGTACACGGACCTTTTCGATGAGCAGGCCGTTTTCTTTTTGAATGGTTTCTAACGTTTCACCAATTGGGTCTTTTAGCTGAATGAGTTGAAGGGTCGCGTCTGCAATGGCTTCAATTCTCTCTTCCGTGAGTGTGATCCGGTCAATGACAGATGGCGTGAACTGCTTTTCCTCAGCAGCCTGAACATCCTTTAGGTTCTCCTCTATTAAATAAGCTGAAGATGCTTTTAGTGCACTCGCGATGGCGTGCAGGGCAGCATTTTTTTGTTCCGTCGTTTTTAGAAGCAGCTGATCTTTGGCTGCACTTGCTTTTTTTGCTTTTTCAAGAACTTCATTCATCGTATTCCCTCCTCAGTTTTGTACATGCTGTACCCAGTGATCTCGGTGTATGACCTCAGGCTTCTCTTTTGAAAGCTCGTCACTTCGCATTCCTTTAATGCCGAGAAGCTCATCGGAGGCGTACAAGGTTTGTCCCTTACCAACTAATCCGTTTGGACCGACGACTTCTACGACTTCTCCTTTAGAAAAGTCACCAGCGACATCAATGACTCCTGCCAGAAGAAGGCTTCTGCCATTATGCAAAATCGCCGCTTCTGCTCCTGCATCAATCACGATCTTTCCAGAGACCGGTGAGTGGAATTGAATCCATTGACGACGGTTGTTCACGGCTGATAAATCCTGTTCACCGATATACGTTCCATCGCCTTGCCCCGCAAGAATGCGAAGCAGTTTGTCTTCCCCAGTGCCTGTGCCAATGAAGACTTTCACGCCAAGTGAAAGTGCCGTTTGTGCAGCAGACAGCTTCGATTTCATTCCGCCTGTTCCAACCTTTGAACCGGTGCTCTTTGCATATGAAAACAATTCTTCTGAAATGTGGGTCAGGACATCAAACCGCTTCGCCTCAGGATGCTCATTTGGATTTGCATCATAAATGCCATTGATGTCTGTTAATATAATCAATTGGTCTGCATGGATTAATCCACTGACAAGAGCTGACAGCATGTCATTATCCCCAAAGGTAAGCTCCTCGATGGAGACTGAATCATTTTCATTTATGATCGGCAAAATCTTTCTTTCCAGCAGCTCCATCATCGTTGCGTAAGCATTTCGATATCTTGTTCGATCTGAAAAGTCATTACGTGTTAAAAGCATTTGAGCAGGTGTCATGTGAAACTGTGAAAAAAGCTCTGTATATTTCTGCATTAACAAGCCCTGACCAACGGCGGCAGCTGCCTGTTTCCCCTTTAAGGTCACAGGTCTTGATGGATAGCCTAAGCTGCCAAATCCTGCTGCAACGGCTCCTGACGAAATTAAAATGATTTCATGACCTGCTTCTTTGAGCTTTGCGATGGCTCTTACATGATCCCGCATCTTTTGTTCATCAATGGCTCCTTTTTGCTCTGTTAATGAACTGCTGCCAATTTTTATGACGATCCTTTGCTTTTTCATCCTTGATTCCCTCCGCTATACCTTTAGGCACAAAAAAATCCCTTTTTCTCCTTATGTAAAGGACGAAAAGGGATTTTCCGTGGTACCACCTTCATTGAATAAGCATGCGATCTGCTTATTCCACTCAACTCCTGTAACGCCAGGCACGCGCTTAGATTTTTCCTCTAAGGCTCAAAGGGCAGGTTCAGCAGCTGTCTGCGGCAAATGTTTCAGCACATCATTTGCTCTCTTTACGCACCAGTTCCTGCTTACTATTCCTTTTCAACGCTCGTTAATTTTTTTATATTATCACCAATTGCTAAAGAAAAGTCAAGCGGTCAATTAAAGACAATCGTTTTATTCTCATGAACAATAATGCGATCTTCAAGGTGCCATTTGACAGCACGTGCAAGCACACTGCGCTCAATTGTCCGGCCAATATTTTTCAGGGCTTCCGCATCATCCCGGTGATCTACACGCTCAATATCCTGTTCAATGATCGGTCCTTCATCTAAATCATTGGTGACATAATGAGAAGTCGCACCAATTAATTTGACTCCCCGCTCATATGCCCGCTTGTAGGGGTTTGCACCAATAAATGCTGGCAGGAAGGAATGATGAATATTAATGATTTTGTTCGGATGCTCTTCAATGAATCCAGGCGTTAAAATTTGCATGTATCTGGCAAGCACAACCGCATCAATGTCGTACTTTTCTAATAAGGCGAGCTGCTCTTTTTCAGCTTCTTTGCGGATATCTTTATTCGCCTTTACAAAATGGAATGGAATTCCAAGCGATTCTACTGTATCTTTTGCCGTTTCATGATTGCTGATCACAACTGCGATTTCAGCCATTAAATTTCCGCTTTGCCATTCCCATAGAAGCTCATGCAGACAATGAAGCTCTTTTGAGACAAAGATTGCCAGCTTTTTCAGCTCACTTGCACGCGACATGCTCCACGTCATTTGAAATGATGCTGCGATTGGCTCAAAGCTATTTTTCAATTGATCCATATTCGCCGAGATGTCTTTCCAATCAAATTCAATTCTTAAAAAGAACCGGCCGCTTTCATGATCGGTTGTGTATTGGCTGGATTCAATGATGTTCGCTCCGTGCTCAAATAAAAAGGAAGAAACAGCTGATACAATACCAGGCTGATCCGGGCAGCTGACAAGTAATCTGCCTTTTTGCTCGTGCTTTTGTCTGTGTAATTCAAGTTTCTCTGTAATCAATGTTCTCATGTATCATGACCTCATTTACGTTTTCATTCTAATGAAATATTATACTGGACTGGAAAGAGAAAAAGCAATGAAGAGTCTATTTTTTATTGAATATTCATTCAATTTCGCACCTAGCGTGATATAATATGAGTAGACCTTTTATCACAAAAGGAGTGATGGAGATGAAAAGCATGACTTTGTTTGGTAAAGTGAGCTTTTGGCTCGGCATCGTATGTCTGATCACAGGTATTTATCTTTTTATGGCCGGTGAGAGACTCATTCCTTTACTCACATTTGGTGTCTGTTTTCTTCTAGTGAGTCAGCTTTACCGCAAAAATGAAAACGATTCCAATCATCATTCGATGTAACAAAAAAGGGCTCAAATGATTTTTATTTGAGCCCTTTTTCTACTTTTAACGCGTGATAGAAAACCTTTGCAGCCCTGACAAAGAATGCGAGGGTTTGTCTACATCGAGAGGCTGGCAGACAGATGCCAGCCTTTTCTTATTCAATGATTTTTAACCCGACCGCCGCAGATAAAATCAGTGCGATAAAGAAAATACGTTTTGCGTCCTTAGACTCACCGTAAAACAGCATGCCGACAATGGCTCCTCCAGCAGCTCCAATGCCAGTCCAAATGGCGTATGCCGTTCCCATCGGAATTGTATTCATCGCAAGAGAGAGCATGAGAAAGGACAGCGAAAATCCAGCTGCAATGAATAAAATCCATTTGACATGCCGGTCTTTCTGGAATTGATTCATCATGGTGACACAAAGCATTTCTAAAATGCCTGCACCAATGAGTAAAAGCCAGCTCATGATTCAGTCTCCCCTTTCTTTTCACCTGTGGTTAGTTTAAGTCCTAATACACCGCTTAAAAGCACCATGATTAAAAGTAATTTCACTAGCTGTACCGGCTCACCCATTACCATACCTACTATGACAGTACCTGCTGTCCCAAGTCCGGTGAAAACGGCGTAAAGTGTGCCAACTGGCAGTACAGTCGTGGCTTTCAGGAGTAAATAAAAGCTGACGACAATACAAACGATGGTTGCGGCCCACTCCAATAAAGAGTCAGCATATTTCAACCCCATCACCCAGCCGACTTCAAAGATCGCCGCAATAAAGACATTTCCCCATTTCATCTAATCCCTTCCTTTCTGAACGATTCCAACCAACAAAAAAAGCCCGGAAATCGATCGTTTGATCAAATCTCCCGGGCTTTTATCCCTCCGTGTACATACGGTCTATTGTGTAGACCTTATGTGTTTTCTCTCGGTCCAGACTGCGCCACCCGCACGGAACCCTAGAAAACCAATTCTTAATAAGCAGATCTGACTTAAAGCAGATTCTGTGTGTCAAAATTGTATCACACCCCGAAATACCGGTCTACCGCTTTGCTTGCCACACGCAAATATACTTGTTCATTTTTCGAAAGAAATTTTATGGGACCGCCGTATACTAAGGGTTAGAAACAGGTCAACTGATAAAGAAGATCTGCGGGCTGTTTCACATGCTGCGAACTGAAGGGAAACGAGCGTATATGATAATTCATTTATTTTTTATGACATTGACGATCAAGCGTAAATACAAGGACATGGAGACCGTACTTTACGAACAAGAAGTTGAAGCATTTTATGAAGAAATGAAACAGAAGCAGCTAAAATATATGAACTAAAACAGGAAGTGAAAAATGAGAAAAGAAGGAGAATGATGCTTGATTGTTATACGAGGGAGAAGGATCTATTCCGGGTACAGCAACGATCACACCGCTGATATAATAAAATCAGATTGATGTGATGAACGTTCAACTTTAGGATGATGCATTTACAGATCATCCGTTGTACTCCAAATAATGCTGAAAAACATTTTATAAAAAATCAAGAGGTGGATTCATATGATGATGACCGATGAACAAAAACATGAATTTTATCAAGCACTTGTTGACAAGAATCCGCAATATGACGGCACATTCTTTGCCTGTATTAAGACAACCGGCATCTTCTGTCATGCCACATGTACGGCCAGAAAACCAAAATTTGAAAACTGTGAGTTTTTCTTTACAGCGGAGGAAGCACTGCTGGCAGGGTATCGCCCTTGCAAGCGCTGCACACCATTAACATACCCGAACAGCATTCCTGAAGAAGTCAAAACACTCGTTTCAGCAGTAGAAAAAAATCCTGAGAAACGCTGGAAGGAAGAGGACTTCCGCCAATTAGGGATTCACTCTGCCACAGCTCGAAGAAAATTTAAAGATATTTACGGCATGACCTTTGTTCAATATGCAAGATCACGCCGAATGGGACTTGCCTTTAAAGAAATTTTGAACGGAAAAAAAGTAATCGATCAGCAGGTCACTTTCGGCTATGAATCTTCAAGCGCCTTCAATGATGCATTTACGAAAATCATGGGAAATCCCCCTAAAAAAGCGCAGATTCACATTCTTTATGCTAATTTTATTTCCACACCGATCGGGCGGATGATGAGTGTGACAGATGCCACACATGTGTATTTACTGGAGTTTATGGACAGGCGGGGACTCGAAAAAGAAATTGAAACATTAAGAAAGAAGCATCATGCCCGCATTTTAGTTGGAGAAACAAACGTCCATCAGCAATTAGCAAAGGAATTGGCCTTATATTTTGAGAAAAAGCTGACCAAGTTTACTGTACCGCTTTCCTTACATGGCACCCCTTTTCAAATGAAGGTGTGGGAGCAGCTTTCACTCATTCCAGCAGGCGAAACGAGATCCTATCGTGATCTAGCCGCGAAACTGGGCGATCCGCATTTGGTTCGTGCCGTTGGTAATGCAAATGGTGCGAATCAATTGGCGATTATCATTCCCTGCCACCGCGTGATTCAAACAAGTGGTGAGCTTGGAGGCTACGGCGGGGGAATTGAACGGAAGAAATATTTGCTTCAGTTAGAACAGCGTGGATAAAAGAAAAAACGGCTCTGCTTATTCGGTAAGCGAGCCGTTATCTCCGTTACGGGTGATGCTGTATACATCAATGATTTGGTCCCATTTTGAAATGGTTTTTTCTTTTTTCATGCCCATTTTTAAAGCGACCTTCACCGAAGCTTCATTCTCAGGACGAATTAGGCTGACCATCCGTCTGACCTTCATTTCTTCAAATCCATAGGTAAGGCAGCCTTTTGCAGCCTCAGCAGCATAGCCATTCCCCCACGCCGCTTTCTTTAGCATATATCCGATCTCAAGCTCCGTTTGTCCTTCGATATTTTGCAGAACAATTCCGCTTTGTCCAAGACGTTCATTTGTTTCTTTATCTTCAATGATCCATAGCGAGGTGTGGTACATGCGGTCATTTTTTTGATTCCATGCAATCCACTCTTTTGTCTGCTGTTCATCCTTCAAAGAAGGATAATACTTCATCACTTCTTCATCTTGGAACAGCTCGTCATATAAAAATGACGCATCATGTTCATTCATCGTTCTCAGTTTCAGGCGCTCTGTTTCTAGTACTGTTCTTGATTGAACTGTCATTGATGATCCCCCCTTTTTTACTTGCTAAAAATATCTCCGAACAATCCATTTGAATCTGGGGCAAAGTAATGGAAGCCCGCACCGGTTAAACTTGCAGCCAGCGCTGTCCACATCATTAAACTGACGGTCATCCACACCGCGACTTGCTTTCTTTTCGTTCCAAAGCTCATGCACATCAAGGCCGCTAAATGACTGCCGATGATAAAAGGACCAATGAGCGCTAATCCAGGCAGACCGTATCGTTCCCAAATTTTTCTTGCCCGCAGCTGCTTTTTCTCTCCTTTCTCATCACCTTTCTCTTCTTTTCTCTTTAACCACCATGCTTTAAACCGGTCCACAAACACAATGAGAAGCAAAACTGTGAGAAAGTTGCCGATGAATCCAATTACAGCCGTTGTCACAGGGTGCAGCCCACTTAAGATTGCGAATGGAACGACACCAATCACTTCAAAAAAAGGCAAAGCAGCCAATACAAAGACGAGTACATATCCCCATACGATATCCAAAAACAGAACCCCTTTTCATTTTTGTCCTCTCCCCATTGTAATGAAAAATACAATTCCATTTCTACATTTTTTTAGAAAAAGAAAAACACATCGTATGAGATGTGCTCAGTTTACATTCGTATTTTCATTTTTCTTATTTGCCCGGCGCAGGACAATGAGCATAAGCCCTATTAAAATCACAATAGATAGCAGACTTTGCAGCAAAATCACACTTGGTGACGTCCAGCCAATCCATTCGAAGATGAGCTGCGGTCCGAAAAAGATAATCGGAATCAATGAAACGACATTCGCCTTTAAGATTGCATTGAATACTACGATGCATAGCAGCATGAGCAGAATGACGCCCCACCTCTGGCCAGAAGTAAGGACAAGTAGTGGTGTGCCGATCTTTTGATCCAATAGTTTGATTGTCACCATCGCTGTCAGCTGAAAGATTCCTAACATCCAAAAGTAAAGAAATACCCGGCTGCTTGTTTGAAAGGCAGACGCTCTAAACATCACAATGATCATGATGACATTGGCCACTAATACGAGCGGATATCCAATTAAAGCAAACCAAGAATAGGATAAGTTTTGGCTGATTGCATCTGATAAGATCATATAAAAAAGCGATCCAATTAAGAAAGCACTGACGAATGGCACCCAGTCTTTATGGTTTCCTGACAGCTCTTTTGCCAATTCATCAGCATAGCTCCGCGGATCTCCGCCGAACACATCCTCACCTGTTTTGCCGTCTTTTTCAGCCTCAACCGCATGTGCTGTCAGTTCATCCATCAGCTCATCGATTTCATCCTGATTTTTTCCCTTTGATATGAGATAAAGTTGCAGCTCTAGTAGAATGTGTCTTGTTTCTTTTGATACCATAATCTCACTTCCCTTTTTGTAATAAGCGGTTTACATTTTTTGAAAGCTCATTCCAGCGCTCAATAAACTCTGTGAGCGCTTGTTCTCCCGCTTGTGTGAGCGTATAGTATTTCCTTTTCGGACCGCTCGCTGACGCTTTTGTGACGGTGGTCACCAGCTGTTCCTTTTGCATACGCAGCAAAATCGGATAGATACTGCCTTCACTAATTTGATCAAACCCATAATGCGCGAGCTTCTTCGTCATTTCATACCCATAAATTTCGCCCTCAGAAATAATCGACAGCAGACAGCCTTCTAAAATTCCTTTTAGCATTTGTGTGGATGTTGTCATGATTGTTCCTCCGATTCCAGTACCTTGCATCACAAGATAGCTTTATCTTATCATACACTATCTTGCCATGCAAGATACTGGCACAGAAAAAAATCACCGCTTAAAGGGTGATTTTTACGCCCAAGGCTTATCTGTCCCAAGTGCGTCAGCAAGCGCCTTACTATGCTTTCGGCGGCTTTTTCTTTCCTCTGCCCGCTGCTTCGCTGTTTGATGAAGCATGATTTCTTCCTCTGTTTCCGGCATCACCTGCGGGACTCGTTTAGGCTTTCCGTTTTCATCTAATGAGACAAATGTCAGAAATGAAGTCGCTGCGAGTCTGCGCTCTCCAGACATCAAGTTTTCTTTAATGACTTTGACGAACACTTCCATAGAAGACGTGCCCACCCATGTGACATAGGATTCCAAGCATACTGACTCCTTTTGTCCAATCGGCTCTAAAAAGTCAACAGAATCCATTGAAGCTGTGACCGTTTCACTGCGGCTGTGTCTTGCTGCCGAGATGGAGGCAATGTCATCTATATAACTCATTAATTTCCCGCCAAATAACGTTTGGTGGTTATTCGTATCGAGAGGGAATACCCTGCTGGTTTTAACAACTTTCGATTCCTTGCAGTATTTGAAATTTTCTTCACTCATCATCATAGCTCCTTCTTGCTGTTTTCGTGGATGCGGAACGACTTTTATTAAACACTATTCTTTTAGGTTTGTCTAAACTTTTTGCTTTAGTCTTATGTGAGAGATTTTCTTTCGGAAATGTTTCAACCATGGCTAGAAGAAGGAATAATAGAACTATGAATGAACAAGGAGGCCATTTGATGGATTCTATGAGAGCAGAGCAATTATACAAAATGCCGCAATGCATGAGTGAATACGACGATTTAGAAGAAGTTCTTTTATGCAGTCCTATTTATATGGAAATCAAACAAATTATTAACGAAACCCAGAAACATTTTGCGAAAGAAAATATTTCTCAAATGAAAGCAGTCGCTCAGCATAAGCAATTGATCCAAACCCTTAAAGATCATCAAGTACGGCCTATCCTGCTCCCGGCGAATGAACGCTTCCCTGAGCAAGTCTTCACTCGGGATATTGGGTTTACGATTGGACAGACACTGTTTGTTTCAAGTATGGCCGCTCCGGTTCGGCAAGGGGAAGAACAATACCTAAAAGAATGGGCACACGCAAAAGGGTGGTCAGCTGTCACTTTGACAGACGGAACGATTGAAGGCGGCGATGTGCTTGTGGATCAGAAGCGTGTGTTTGTTGGCACGAGCAAAAGAACTAGTTCAGCCGCTATCTACCAGCTAAAAAAGGAACTGCCGGATCATGACATCATTCCGATTCACCTTCCTCCTCACATTTTGCATCTTGATTGTGTGATGAATACTCTGTCTCATGACGAGATAATCATTTATCCTGAAGCGTTCAAGCAAAAGGATCTCCAGCTGCTCAAAACGTATTATGATTTGATTGAAATCAGCGAACAAGAGCAATTCACACTTGGACCAAATGTTTTATCCATTGGGCAGAAAAAAGTGATCAGCTTGCCCAGCAACCAAGAAACAAATGCTTTATTAACCGCTCACGGGTACACCGTTATTAAAGTGGACTTTTCGGAAATTATTAAATCTGGCGGCTCTTTCAGATGCTGTACATTGCCTATTCGGCGTTCATCCACTAAAAAAGCCAGCATGTAGAACAGTTTGTCTACTTGCTGGCTTTTTATCGGGCTTGTCCTATTTTCTATTGTATAAATGACAGGCGACTTCATGTCCTTCTTCCACCGCTTGTAATGTCGGCTTTTTTTCAGCACACACATCCATCGCGGCAGGACATCGTGTTCGAAATACACAGCCGCTTGGCGGGTTCACTGGACTTGGAATTTCTCCTTTTAAAATAAACCTTTTGCGCTTGTCCTCTACGTCAGGATCTGGAATCGGGATGGCAGACAGCAAGGCTTGTGTATATGGGTGAAGCGGTGTTTGATATAATGCATCACTCGTCGTCAATTCGACGAGATGACCTAAATACATGACACCGATCCGGTCACTAATATATTTCACCATGGACAAGTCATGTGCAATAAAAAGAAAAGTTAATCCTTCCTCTTTTTGCAGTTTTTTCAGCAGGTTCACGACCTGCGCTTGGACAGAGACGTCTAGTGCAGAAATCGGCTCATCTGCCACAATAAATTTTGGCGCTAAGGCAAGTGCTCTTGCAATGCCGATTCTCTGCCTCTGTCCCCCGCTAAATTCGTGCGGATAGCGGGTAGCAAAATCATAGCTTAATCCTACCGCTTCAAGCAGTTCTTTCACGCGGGCAATCCTTTTCTTTTGACTGCCATAAAGCTGATGAATCTCCATTGGCTCCAGCATAATATCTTTTACTGACAGTCTTGGATTTAACGAGGAATACGGATCTTGAAAGACCATTTGCATTTGCCGGTTGAAATCAAATGATTCTTTTTTAGAAAGGTGGTGAAGACTTTTCCCTTCATATAAGGCTTCACCATCTGTTGGTTCATAAAGACGCATGAGCACTTTTCCAAGTGTGGATTTGCCGCAGCCAGACTCACCAACGAGACCAAAGGTTTCACCTTGTTTCAGCTGAAAAGAGACACCATCCAGCGCTTTTAAGGTTCTCCCTTTCGATAGATGAAAATGTTTTTTGAGGTTGTTTACTTGTAAAAGTGGTTCAACTGTCATGTTCGCTCCTCCTCTCACTTGGTAAATACCGCCTTGCACCTGCCCATTCCTTTTCATATGAAGTGCCAGAAAGGGAAAGAAGCTCAATTTGTCTGCCGGTTTTAGGCGAATGAAGCATCATCCCATCCCCAGCGTAGATCCCTACATGACGAACCGCTCCCTTTCCGTTTTCATTTGCAAAAAACAGCAAGTCGCCTTGTTCTAAATGGCTTGATGTAACCGGCGTTCCTTGAACTGCTTGGTCACTTGCGTCTCTCGGCAAAAGATATCCGCACGCTTTGTACATGCTGTAAGCAAAGCCTGAACAATCATAGCCAAAGCTGCTCATGCCTCCCCATAAATAAGAAAGGCCAATAAATTGTTTTCCTGCGTCTACGACATCTTTGCCGGTCCTAGAGAAAGCTTGCGATACTGGGCGTACATCCGCTTTGTTGATTTCTCTTATTCCTAATGGGGTGACAACATGAAATTGATCATCTGTTTCTTTGGCGGCTGCCAGCTCTGTTAAAAAGCTAATCTCCATATCAGGTTCCCCGTTTTGATAGAGTGTGGCTTTTTTCTGACAAACGATAAGAGATGCAGCTGACGCACTTCCCTCTGTTACTTGTTTTAATTGTTCAGCAGGCATATAGCCTGGATAGCCTTGCGGATGTTTCCGGCTGGCCTGCTGTGGTATGACGACTTTCATCCAGCCACCTGTCTCTTCTAATCCAATCACTCGTCCGCCTAGCAGTACTTGAGATTGAATCAAATTTTCTTCACATAAAGCCAGCTTTTCTTCATATGTTTGCTGGTCAATCCATTCTTTGATGTTGATGGAGTCCTGAAGTACCTTTCGATCGATTTCTCGGGGAGACTGCGGCGCTGTCCATACGTTAGCGACTGGAACCTTTGATTCGTATATCATCATGAGACTCCTTTCACCCCTTGAATGCCTAACCCATGATGCAGCGGTAAAAATATATCTTTTCCTTTGTACACGATTCCTCCGTCTATCATGTCCTCTTTCAGCATAAGCGGGGCATCAAAATCGCAGCGGGTGATATTCGGCTGGCTTGCGGCGAAATGTGCCGCTGCTGTAATGCCAAGCTTTGACTCAATCATGCTGCCAACCATGCACTGAACACCGTATGCTTCGGCAAGGGCATTGATTTTTAATGCTTCTTTTATGCCGCCTGTTTTCATTAATTTTAAATTGATCAGATCACAGCTTCTCATTTCAAGCACCTTGATCGCATCATGAAAACTGAAAATGCTTTCGTCTGCCATAATCAATGTTTCAGTTGCTTCCGTCACACGACGCAGGCCTTCGATATCTTCTTTCGGCACTGGCTGTTCTACTAATTCAATATTCAGCGCTTCCATTTTTCGAATAGCTGTGATCGCTTCCTTCCATGTCCAGCCCTGATTGGCGTCGAGCCTGATCTGAATGTCTGGCCCGACTTTTTCTCGAATCCGCTTGATCCGCTGTATATCAGTGTGTATATCATCTTTTCCTACTTTGATCTTTAACGTCTGAAAACCTTCAGCTGCGTATTGCTTCGCATCTTCTGCCATCTCAAGCGGCCGGTTTACACTGACCGTATAGTCGGTTTCGAGCTGATGACGATATCCGCCAAGGTATTGATAAAGCGGAAGTCCTGCCTGCTTTGCTAAGCCATCATAAATGGCCATATCGATTGCAGCCTTTGCGCTTGTGTTGCTTGCGAGCACGCGGTTCATAGCAGAAAAGATTTGTTCATACTCTGCCAAGGAAGCCCCGAGCAAAATGGGTTTGATCACTTCACAGATGGCATAGTCGATGCTTTCCAGCGTTTCTCCTGTAATCACCGATGTGGGAACTGCCTCTCCGTAGCTGACATCACCTTGATCATATGTGATGATAACGATCAGAGATGCTGCGTCATACACCGTTCTTAAAGCAGTTTTGAAAGGCTTTTTTAGCGGTACACTTGTTCTGCATGTACGAACATCGACAATTTTCATTTGATCGCCTCTTTCGCTGCAACGCCTGGAGAAATGTGCAGTTTTTTCCCTGCGGCATCTAGTGCAGCCTGCACGCCCATCGGAAAGGCAAAGTTCGGTGATGAATGACCGATCCGAAAGCCGCCGAGTGCGGGTTTCTTTTGCGGCACAATATAGGTTTCCCACAGCTGTTCCAAGGTTAAGGACTGGTCTTTCTTTTTTGGTTCACATTGATGAAAATCGCCAATGATGAATCCAGCCGCATCATTCAATTTTCCAGCAGAGGTGAGGTGCTGCATCATGCGATCGATTTTATAGGGCTCTTCGTCAATATCTTCAATGAACAACAGCTTTCCCTTCGTATCAATTTCAAAAGGTGTACCAAGTGTTGTCACGATGAGAGCAAGATTCCCTCCTATGATGTCACCTGAAGCGGTGCCGGGGTAGAAAGTATGAAGAGGTGACAAGTGATGCGTATACGTAAAGGCCTTCGGCGTGAACAGCTGCAAAAAGGTATCCTTCGTATACGGATGGACCTCTTCAAGTCCCACATCAGAGGAAAGCATTGGACCATGAAAGGTCACAAGACCAGTCTGCTGCTGGATGGCCGTATGTAAAAACGTAATGTCACTATAACCCCAAAAGATTTTTGGATTCCGGCGAATGAGGTCATAATCAATGGCTTCCGCAAGTCTTCCGGTTCCGTACCCTCCGCAGGCACAAATAACTGCTTTGACTTCTGGATCTTGAAACATGCCATGAAGATCTTCCACTCTTTCATGATCACGCCCTGCTAAATACCCGTACCGGGAATAGAGATACTTCCCTTTTTTCACCTTCAGCCCAAGGCTCTCTAAAAAGGCAATCCCTTTTACTAATTTCAATTCATCAGGCGGGCTTGCTGGTGCGATAATCCCCACCGTATCCCCTGTTTGAAGCGCCGCTGGCAGCTGGTTCATGCCAATCCCCTCTTTCTCTTTATTTCTTACAATCTATGGGCATTTTCTCCATAACATGAACAAATAAAGGAACAGACGCTTTGTTCAAAGCGTCCCATATTGTTGACAAAGGGCTAAAATGATCTTGATTTTAGCCCTTTGTCTTCTATTCAGCGTGACCTGAAAACCTTTGCAGCCCTAGGAAGGACGAGCATCGGAGCGGAGCGAATTTGACATTCGTGAGCACCGAAGCGCAGGACTGACAAAGAATGCGAGGGTTTGTCCGCGCTGAGACGCTTTTGTTCAAAGCGTCCGTGTTCCTCATTCCCTTCAATTACTCTCCATCTACTTGCGCCCATTTCAAATCGATATACCCAACAGGGTGGCGGACAATTCCCTTCACGCCCTCTTTTTGCAAATGAACTTGGTTATAAAAATGAATTGGAATGATTGGTGCTTCTTCAATGAGAAGTGCCTCTGCCTCATGAAGGATGCTGTTTCTTTTTTGTTCATCTGCTTCCTGACTCGCCTTTTTAATCAGCTGATCATAGGTGTCGTTTGACCATCCAGTCCGGTTCATCGCATTCCCTGTTTGAAAGCTCTCTAGGAAGTTAATCGGATCTGCATAGTCTGCTAAAAATGAACTTTGCGAGAATTGAAATTTCAGTGCCTTTTGATCTTCTGCAAATACATTGGCTTCCATGTTTGCAAGCTTCACGTCCACACCCAGCGCTTCTTTTAGTTGCTGCTGGATGGCTTCAGCTTTTTTCTTGTTCTCAGGCTTTGTACTATATGTTAATGTGACGGGCGGCAGCTTTGAATAGTTCTCTTCTTTCAGCCCTTTTTCTAATAGCTTCGCAGCTTCACTCGTATCTTGTTTGACAAGATCACCGCCAGCTTCTCTGAAATCCTCACCCTTTGAATCTAAAATCCCCGGTGAAACGAAGGCGCGGGCTGGCTTCTCTTTATTTTTCGTGACATAATCCACGATATCTTGCGGATTGATCGCCATTTGAAAGGCTTTACGAATGTTCTTATTTTGAAAAGGTTCCATGTTCACATTCAGACGATAAAAGAACAGTCCAGCCTGATCTTCAATTTGTACATCTTTATTTTTCAGCAAATTTTCACTTTGTTCTGCTGGGACGAAGGCAGTATCTAAATCTCCCGATTGATACATTTGATAATCAGTGTTTCGATCGCTGATCATCAGCCACTTTACCTGATCCAGCTTGACTGATTTTTTGTCCCAATACGTCTCACTTTTTTCCATAGTGAAGCTCTCATCATGCTTCCATTCTGTCAGCTGAAACGGTCCATTCCCAACAAAGGTTTTGGCATCCTTTGCCCAGTTTGGATCCTTCTCTGCTACCTTCTCATTGACAGGGAAAAAGGCGGGGTTTGCGGTCATATTTAAGAAAGATTTCTGCGGGTATGCCAGTGTGACCTTTAGCGTTTTGTCATTTTCAGCACTGACTTTTACATCCTCTTTCTTTCCTTTTCCGCTGTTAAATGCCTCTCCGCCTTCAATCATGTAAGCTAAGAACGATGCAGAGGAGCCTGTTTTCGGATCAAGCAGACGCTTCCACGCATATTCAAAGTCACTCGCTTTCACTGGATCACCATTCGACCACTTGATGCCGTCTCTTAAATGAAATGTGTACGTTTTTCCATCCTCTGAAATTTCCCATTTTTCCGCCATTGCAGGAGATGGTTCGTGCTTTTCATTCAGCCTCGTTAATCCCTCCATTAAGTTATTCAGTCCTTGCCACGATACATTATTAAAACCAATCGGCGGGTCAAATGACGTCGGTTCGTTTTCGTTATTTAAGGTTAATACTTTCTTTTCATTCTTGTTGCTCGATGATCCTTTACCTGCTTGCTCATTGGCTGTACATCCTGCGAGCAGCATGATGATGAACAAACAAACACTAATGATCCACCCTTTTTTTCTCATGAAAAACTCCCCCTTTGTGTTGAAGATAACATCGCTTGGTTCGCTCGCTCATCCTGGAGCCAGCAATGCACTGTATGAGTAGGTGACCGCTGCGTTTCGTGCGGCATGATATGATCGCACACTTTCATGGCAGCCGGGCAGCGATCGGTATACGGACAGCCCTTTGGCGGTGCAAATAAATCAGGCGGGCTTCCTTCAATCGGAATCAGTTCATCTTTCATATCAAGTCTTGGAACGGATTGCAGGAGTCCTTTTGTATAAGGATGCTGCGGACTGTAAAAAATATCTTGCCTTGTTCCGGTTTCAACCATTTTCCCTCCGTACATGACTGCTACCCGGTCGGCAACTTGGGCTACGACCCCTAAGTCGTGTGTGATTAATATAATGGTAACCCCTGTTTTCCTCTGAATCTCTTTAAACAGTTCTAAAATTTGTGCCTGTATGGTCACATCCAGCGCGGTCGTCGGTTCATCTGCGATCAGCACCTTTGGCTCACAAATCAGTGCCATGGCAATCATGAGCCGCTGCCTCATTCCCCCGCTGAATTGGTGTGGGTATTGCTTTAATCTCTCCTTCGGCTGCGGAATACCAACCAAATCAAGCATCTTTATGGCGGCTTCTTTCACTTCTTTTTTCGTCAGCTTTTGATGCTCCTTCGCCGCCTCCATCAGCTGATCCCCTATTGTCAAGGTAGGGTTCAGTGCCGTCATCGGATCTTGGAAGATCATCGAAATATCGACACCTCGTATGGCGCGCATTTCTTTTTCAGATAATGACAGCAAGTTGCGGTCTTGAAACCAGATTTCTCCCTGATCGACATGCGCGCTGTATGCAGGCAGAAGCCTCATAATGCTTTGTGATGTCACACTTTTCCCGCAGCCTGATTCTCCCACAATGGCTAAGGTTTCTTTTTCATATACATCGACATTCACTCCGCGTACTGCTTGAACTGAACCGCCGTATGTCCGAAAACTGACGTGCAGATCGATAATTTGTAGAACTTTTTTCAAAGCGCTTCACCTCTTCATCTTTGGATCAAGCGCATCTTGCAAGCCATCACCTAAATTGTTAAAGCAAAACATCGTGAGTGAAATAAAAAATGCCGGGAAAAATAAACGCCACCAATGTCCATTGTCTGACAGCACAGTCGGCAAAGCGTCATTAGCCATCACGCCCCAGCTTGCAAACGGCGCTTGAATACCTAAACCGAGAAAGCTTAGGAACGCTTCAGCAAATATCGCGGTCGGTACAGTCAGGGTCATTTGGACGATAATCGGCCCCATCGTATTTGGGAGCAGGTTGCGGCGAATGATCCGCAGGCTTTTGGCACCAAAGGTTTTTGAGGCAAGGACATATTCCTGGCTTTTCAGCTGAAGAACCTGACCTCTCACAATTCTTGCCATTCCAATCCATCCGGTGACAGTGAGCGCTACAATAATGGTGACAAGCCCTGGCCCCATGAGCACCATCAATAAAATGACGACGAGTAAATAAGGAAGTCCGTAGAGCACCTCGACAATCCGCATCATGACATGGTCGTATTTGCCTCCCTTATAGCCCGCTATGCCCCCATAAATCACGCCGATGGCAAAATCAATCAGGGCTGCCATGACACCCACAAATAATGAAATACGGGCTCCGTACCAAGTGCGTGTGAACACATCTCGTCCAAGCTCATCTGTTCCAAACCAGTGAGCAGCCGAGGGCGGCAGATTTTGCATCGAAAGACGCTGCTCTGTCACACTATTTGGTGCAAGCAATGGGCCTAAGACTGCCATGACAAAAAGAAAAATCAGAACCGATAGGCTAAACATCGCAAGCTTATTTTGCTTCAGCCGCCTCCATGTATCTGCCCAATAGGAAAGAGAGGGTCTTTTAATGGCATGGGCTTCTGTTTTCTTTTGCTCTCGTGGAGAAAACCATTCGTCTGGCACTTCAGGATGCCTGTTCGGTGGATCATGCTGAAGGTGTATACTCATGCCTTTCCTCCTTTCTGATGCAGCTGAATCCTCGGATCAAGGAGACGATACGCCACATCGACAATGAAGAGAAGTGTGATTAAAATAATGCTGTAAAAAACAGTGGTTCCCATGATGACAGGATAATCACGGTTGTTAATACTCTCGACAAAGTATTTTCCCATCCCAGGAATGGCGAATATTTTTTCAATGACAAAACTTCCTGTTAAAATACTTGCGACAAGTGTTCCAAGAATGGTCACAACGGGTAAAAGTGCATTCCGAAGCGCATGCTTAAATACAATTTTAAAGGGAGAAAGCCCTTTTGCTTTGGCCGTACGGATATAGTCTTGCGACAGCACTTCAATCATGCTCGATCTCGTTAACCTGGCGATAATCGCCATTGGGCCGACAGCAAGGGCGATTGTAGGCAGCACCATATGCATTGGACTTGTCCACATCGCTGTAGGAAAGAGCTTCAAATTGACAGCAAGCTGCTGAATTAATAGGGTAGCAAAGATAAAGTTTGGAATGGATATACCGAAAACTGCAATGGTCATGGCGATGTAATCAATCAAACCATTATGCCGGAGGGCAGCCATGACCCCTAGCAGGATGCCAGAGATGACAGCAATCAATATCGAGATAAGACCAAGTTCTAATGAGACTGGGAAGCCTCTCGCCAATAGATCATTGACACTTTCAGAAGGCTTTTTAATGGAAGGACCAAAATCAAAGGTAACAATGGATTTTAAATAGATGACATATTGAACATAGAGTGGTTCGTCTAAGTGATAGTAGCTTTCGAGGTTTCGCTGGACGGTTTCGTTTGTATTTCGTTCTTCATTGAAAGGCGATCCTGGGATGACCTTCATTAAAATAAACGTTAAAGTCGTAATCGTTAAGATCGTAGCAATCATCGCAATAAAACGCTTGAACAAAAAGCTGGCCATCTGCTGTCTCCCCCTCACTTAACAAAATGTTGTACGTGCGGCAAGCTCTGTCATGACAAGCATCGCTTGATAGGCTTCTAATATATTGTCTGCTTGGTACGTCACCGTCGTTGTTCCTTCTATGATGGCAGTACCCGGCATTAAATTCGCCCATTCAGCTTGTCCATAATTGGCAAACTCAATCTTAAGCAGCGGCTGATCAGGAGGCGTCAGCGGCTTCATTTGATCAATCTGTTTCATCGCGGCTTCCACTTGCTGCGAGATTTGTTTATTGACTTTGGCAGGAGGTAAGCATTTCACAGCAGATCTTGAGATGGTTTCTTTCACTGCCACTGTTTTCACACCAGGCATCAGCTTTTCTGCCTCACGTGCTGCTTGATCATCCCCGCAAACAAGAATCACCGGCACACCATAGTAGCCTGCAACATACGCATTAAAGCCCATTTCCCCAATTGGATGATCATTTATGTAAAAATGTCTGACACCAAAAATCATACTGTGCGACATCACACCTTTCATTGATGCCCTTGCATGATAACCTAAGAAAACAGCTGCATCATAGGTTTGATCCAATCCTTGCACCATTGAATAAGGCTTTACGTCACCTGATATGAGAACTGCCTCTTCATGCAGTTCTTCGATCAAAAGATTATTCATTTTAGAATGACTGTCATTCACCAAAATGTCGGTGGCACCATGCTGAAGAAGCGCTTCTACACAAGCATTCACTTCACCCGTCATAATGCGTCTGCCCCGCTCATAGTTATGCTGGCGCGAATCAACAAATGTATGATCAGCTAGACCAGTAATCCCCTCCATATCGACAGATACATAGAGCTTCATTCCCATCCCCCTTTAATTAAACATAAAATTTGTGTATATTTTTCTAAATTTTCTAAAAAATTATATGAGAACTTGATTGATTTTTCAATACAATGTCCGAAAATAAGGAGTTTAGACTCAGATAATACAGGTCAAAAGGCTTTTATAGAAAGGATTTTTTTAACAAATAAAACACCACTAACTATGCCTTTAGTGGTGTTTATCCGCTTCGTTGATCTGCGATTTCAGCTGTTCATATTTCTTCATGGTTTGTGTAAATAAATCATCAAACATCTGAGGTGCCTGCTGTTGAATGACCTCAGCACCTTCTCCTGTAATTCCCCCTTTTGTCGCCACTCTATCGACAGTTTCAGCAAAGGTTAGGCCTCGCTCTACGAGGATCTGGCCAGTACCTAAAAGGGCATACGTTAAAAATTCATTCGCTTCCTCTAAGGAAAGATCACTATTTCTCACAGCCGCTTTCGCCATTTCTTCAAAAAGAGCAGCGATAAAACCAGGAGATGAGCTTGTCAAATTGCTCGCCGCATCAAACCGGTCTTCCCCTACTTCCCTGACGATGCTAAAAGCTGAAAGCAGACGGTGCAAACGCTCCTTTTCCTCGCTTCCTGCTGCTGCACCATGCGCAACAAGTGATACGCCCGTCCCAACAGCTGACGTGAGTGTTGGGATGTATCTAGACACTGGCTGTGTTGTATGCGCCTGTAACTTTTCTAATGTCACAGCTGCTGCTACTGACACAATATGTACCGCTCTCGCTTGAGAAGGCAGCTGATCCAGAACATCAAGTACTGCAAGCGGCGGCACGCAGACAAACAATATATCACATGACGCAGAAAGTTCGTCTAATGAACAAATGTTGACTTCTTGGTGCTTTTCTTTGAGCTGATGAAGGCGCTCCGTTTCACTTCTTGTATGGATCATGATTTGATGAGCATCCAGCACCCCATTTTCCAGCCACTTTTGCACCATCATATCAGCCATACTTCCATATCCAATGATTCCAATTGTCTCCACAGTTTAATCTCCTCTATCTTGCTTAGATTCACTACTTATTTTAACAATTTCCCACAATGTTTTCATTTTTATCCCACACTTTTTTCATACGATAAAGTCAGTCCCCACCACATACGGTAAAACACCCAAACACATACATGAAAAAATCATTGAAAGAGAGTGATTGAAATGACACAGCACAAAGATGACAAACAAACAATTGAACAACCTCAAAAACAGAAAAAGCCAAACGGCTGGTTTAAGCCATTTGTCAGCGGTGTTGTAGGCGGTACATTAGCGTTAGGTGTCTACGTTCTTACGCCATATGCTCAGCATTCATCAGACAGCACTGCAAATGATTCGGCAGCGAAAACTGAAGCAGTATCGACAAATCACACGAATTCGTCAAAAACAACAGCCGTCCAAACATCAAATTCATCAAGCAGCATCTCCAGTATGGTCGAAAATGTATCACCAGCTATTGTCGGCATTACAAACTACCAAACGCAAACAGACACGAGCTTTGGCGATTTCAATACGCCTTTCGATGAATCACAGCAAAACAAAAGCAGTCAAGAGGAAGAAACCGGTACAGGCTCAGGAGTGATTTTCAAAAAATCAGGCAATAAAGCCTATGTCTTAACAAACAACCACGTCATTGAAGGGGCAAATAAACTAACCGTATCCTTACACGATGGCAAAACCATTGAAGGAAAACTGGTTGGAGCTGATCCGCTCACTGACTTAGCCGTTGTGGAAATTAGCAGCAGTCATGTGACGAAGGTTGCGGCATTAGGCAATTCCTCCTCACTGCGTGCTGGAGAAACCGTCATTGCGATCGGAAACCCGCTTGGTGAAGATCTTTCAAGAACGGTGACACAAGGAATTGTCAGCGGTGTCGACCGAACAGTCTCTATGAACACATCAGCAGGCGAAAGCAGCATTAATGTTATTCAAACAGATGCAGCCATTAACCCAGGTAACAGCGGAGGCCCGCTTCTGACGACAGACGGAAAGGTTGTGGGGATCACGAGTATGAAAATCTCTGAAACAGGTGTTGAAGGCATTGGGTTCGCACTGCCAATCAATGATGTCAAACCAATCGCTGATCAGCTTCTCGCAAAAGGAAAAATTGAACGTCCATATATCGGCATCAGCATGCTGGATCTCGAACAAGTTCCAAATGTGTATCAAAAAGAAACTCTCGGACTTAAAAGCAGTCAGCTCAATCAAGGCGTGTATGTCAAAGATATCGCCGCAGGTTCACCTGCCGCCAAAGCTGGCTTAAAGTCAGAGGATGTCATTACCGGCATCAATGGGAAACAAATCAAAACTGGCAGTGAATTACGTCACGAGCTATACACGAATGCAAAAGTAGGAGACACCGTGAGCATCACCCTCATTCGAAACGGAAAACAAGAAACAAAGCAGGTCACATTAACACAATCTGAATCTAAGCAGGTCAGTTCCTAATAAAAAAAACAGCTCAGTTGATGAGCTGTTTTTTTATGACGACTGAATTGGCGTTAATCTTTGTTCAATTTCTGCTCGTTTATGCTCTAGGAACGGCGGAAGGGCTAATTGATCGCCAAGCTCATCCACCCCTTCATCGACTGTAAATCCAGGGCCATCTGTTGAAATTTCAAATAAAATACCATTTGGCTCTCTAAAGTAAAGAGCTTTAAAGTAAAAACGTTCTACAACACCAGAGTTCGTGAAGCCTGCTTTTGAGATTTTTTCATACCATTTTTCAAGCTCCTCTGCGTCTTTCACACGAAATGCGACGTGATGCACACTTCCTCTGCCGGAACGTTCAGAAGGCCCTTCTGTTTTTTCGATCACATGAATTTCTGTTCCAGCACCCCCATTTCCTGACTCAAAAATGGTCACGATCTCACCATCATTTGATTGTTCACGTGCTCTTTCGGTGAAGCCAAGGATGTCTGTTAAAACACGGATCGTCTTGTCAGCTTCTGCAACGGTTAATTCAACTGGACCTAAACCTCTAATCGCAAACTCTGCCGGAATATCATCATGCACTGGCGGTGAGCCTGCCTCTTGCGTATTCGGTTCTACTGTTAAAAACAGCTGCTGCCCTTCTGGGTCTTTAAAACGCAAAGCAGGTCTTCCGCCTCTCAAAGAAGCTGTTTCTTGCTGCACGCCTTTATCTTCAAACCGCTTTTCCCAAAACGTGAGTGCCTCTTCAGAAGAAACGAGAAGACCTGTGCTTGTGATCGCATTCGTCCCTTCCAAACGGCGGGCAAGCATTGGAATTTCAAAGAATGTTAGCTCTGTTCCTAGTGAAGCAACCTCATCTCCATAAAACAAGTGATACATAGACGGGTCATCCTGATTGACTGTTTTCTTTACAAGTTTTAAGCCAAGGATTTGGCGGTAGAAATCAACATTTTTCTGAGCATTGGCTGTTAACGCAGATACGTGGTGAATCCCATTGATTTTCATTATTTTCACTCCTATTTTAAATTATCTCGAATTCGAGATAATATCCTTATGAATAAAATAGTTCATTTTTCAAGAAAAGTCAACCATTTGGCTGCACGTTTACTGGATGTTCGGTTTCCGGTCATTAAATTAACATTAAATCAAAAATAAACTTTCATTGTTCGTTTTTAACGCAACATTCACCCTAATATCTCCAATAAACGAACACTTTCAAATACAAATACGAAAATCAGAAAATTTTTTTAATTCTTGTTTTCCTAAAATCGTATTACAATGAACAAAATACATGTCACAGTAACGTACGAAAGTGATGCAGGAGGTCGTGTGTAATGAACAAAGAACAACCAGCGTTAAAACAAGACATCGGCTTATTTTTCGCCCTATCTCTTGTCATCGGGACCATTATCGGGTCAGGCGTCTTTATGAAGCCAGGCAACGTCCTTTCCTATTCAGGAAGCTCAGACATCGCCTTATTCGCTTGGCTGCTAGGTGGCATCTTAACCCTTGCAGGCGGACTGACTGTCGCTGAAATTGGTACACAAATCCCGAGAACCGGCGGGTTGTACGCCTATCTTGAAGAAGTGTATGGTGAATTTTGGGGCTACTTATGCGGCTGGGTGCAGATTATTATTTACGGACCCGCCATCATTGGTGCACTTGGTCTTTATTTTGGTTCATTATTAGCCAATCTATTTTCTCTTTCGACTTTATGGTCTACAACGATCGGCATTATCACCGTTTTATTTTTATGTATCATCAACATCATGGGAACAAAATACGGCGGATTTGTTCAGGGGCTGACCACTATCGGAAAGCTTGTCCCAATTGCTGCGATTATTGTGTTTGGCATATGGAAAGGTAACGAAAACATCTTGATGGCCGTCAACGATAGTATCGCTCAAATGAACTTCGGAGCAGCGATTTTGGCTACGCTGTTTGCTTATGATGGCTGGATTTTACTTGCGGCGCTTGGGGGTGAAATGAAAAACCCTGAGAAACTGCTGCCTCGTGCAATGGCAGGCGGAATTTTAATCGTGACGGCTTGTTATCTCTTTATTAATGTCGCACTTTTGCACGTGCTGCCAGCTGATCAAATCGTCCAGTTAGGTGAAAATGCGACAAGCACTGCTGCTACCATGCTCTTTGGGCCAATTGGCGGGAAAATCATTAGTATTGGGATCATCATCAGCATCTTTGGCTGTTTGAACGGAAAGGTTCTTTCATTCCCACGTGTGATTTTTGCGATGGCAGAACGAAAGCAGATTCCTTTCGCCAACGCGATTTCGCGGATTCATCCAACGTTTAAAACACCTTGGATCGCTGTATTTGTGCAAATTTTGATCGCCATTGTGTTTATGATCGTCAGTAATCCGGAGAAGCTGTCTGAGGTCTCGATTTTCATGATCTACATCTTTTACGTGATGGCCTTTTTCGCCGTCTTTAAGCTGAGAAAACAAAACAGCGGAATGAAGCGTGCGTACAGTGTACCACTTTACCCGCTGACACCGATCATTGCGATTATCGGTTCATTATTCGTTTTAATCAGCACCATGATCACCGATTGGAAAAGCTGCCTGATCTCCATGCTGATCGGGATGGCTGGACTGCCTATTTATTATTATATGAAAAAAACACAAAAAAAAGCAGAGCACTAAACGGTGCTCTGCTTTTTTTCCTTCTTCTCAGCGTAATAGAAACCTTTGCAGTCTAGGAAAGACGAGTATCGGAGCGGAGGACTGACTTGCCTACAGGCTGAAGCAGAGTGCTAAACGGTCTCTGCTTCATTTTTTATATTGTTTGATCACTTTGTATGATTCGTTTAAATATCTCATGAGCCGGTATGGCTTACTAAGCACGCGGATTGGGAGTCTTGAGATAAATCCATTCAGGTTCGACTTATATTCCTGCGTGATCCGCTTTGGCTTTGTCGCTATTTTCTCGTATACTTCCTTGTAAAATTCCTTCATGATGTCGACTTGCACACTGATCTTTTGATGACACTCTGTACACTCAACGCTTTTCATCTGATCATTCACATAAACGATGCTGTGGAGGGTCTCTTCTTGGCACCGAGTACAGTGTAGGTTTGCTTCCATTTCGGTTTGCTTCAAGATACACAGCTCCTTTCTCGTTTGATGTTGCTCTTGTTATACCATTCGAACGCTGCCAGTCTTTTATTGAACGGATGCTTCCTTTAAAATGGCTGCCGCCGTTAGTTCGTCTGTCACCAGTACTTGAATGAAGCCGCCATTTAAAGCCCCTAAAATACTCTCAGCTTTATGGGTTCCTTCTACAACAGCGATGACCGTTTTGACGCTCTTTAATTGTTCCAGCGATAAGCCAATGACCTTTTGATTCAGTTCATCTTGGACAGGTTTTCCTTCTCCATCAAAAAAACGAAAGCCAATATCACCGACAGCCCCTGATTGCCTTAAACCAGATAAGTCCTCTTCTTTTAAATAACCGACTGTTTTTAAAGTTGACCCTTTATGCGGGTTGCCAATACCGATGAGGGCAATATCCACATTTCTGCCTTCTTCAAGCACAGCTTCTATGTCCTGCATCGCCATAAGCCGTTCTTTTAATTCTTCTGTTTCTAAAATCGCAGGGGCATATAAATAGGAACACGTGCCGTTCATTTTCTTTGCCAGCTCATATGCCAGCTGATTGGCATGAATGTCGACCGCCTGCCTGCCCATTCCGCCCTCTAAAGGAATGACCTTCACATCGTTTCTTCGTTCAAACGGATATTCTTTTACAAGCTCAGCAAGCGTCGTCCCCCATGAAATGCCGATTTTCTCCGCATTTTTCATGTTTTTAGACAAATAATAGGCGCCTGCTTGACCGACTGCCCGCTTCACCATCTCAGACATTGTCCCGACACTTGGGACAACGACCGCATCTGTTAATTGAAAGGTTGTTTCTAGCTGCTTTTCAAGTTCCACCGTATGAATGCTTTCGTCTTTAATGTACACTTCCACGATTCCCACATCTTTTGCTTTTTGTAAGAGCTTTGAGATGACTGGTCTTGAGACATTGAGCTTTTTTGCAATTTCCTGCTGCGTCCACCCGTCTGTATAATAAAGATGAGCAACTTTGACGAGCTGTCGTCTTTCTTCCCAATTCAGCATGTGACATCATCCTTTTAATATACTATGATTACCAGTATACCAAACATTCGTTTCCAATTGGAACAATTGTTATGAAAATGACAAAAAGAGCGATTAACTCTCCGCTCTTTTTCCCTCAGTATATTTGGGCTGATACGTTCTCCCTCCGTCTAACAGGATCATTTGTCCGTGCAAATAGCTCCCCTCGCGACGTGTGAGAAATAAAGTGAGCCCTGCGATATCCTCAGGCTTTCCTAATCTTCCGATGGGAATGAGTGATTGCAGCTGCCGTTTCTCCTCTACAGTAGGATAGAGCGTATCAAGCATTTGAGATTCAATGACGCGGGGGGCAATCACATTGATGCGTATTTGATGCGAGCCTAGTTCCTTTACGAGCGAACGCATCAATCCAAAAGCACCTGCTTTTGATGCATAATATTGAATACCGCCGCCTGAGCCGGTGATTGCAGATCCCGATCCAATAATGACAACACTGCCTTCCTGCCGCTCACACATATAGGGTGCCAACGCTTTGATGCAATAGTAAAGACCATATAAGTTCACAGCCAGTGTCTTTTTCCAAAGTGAAAAATCGACTTCTAAAAAAGGCAGTGATTTAGTCATTCCTGCTGAATACACAAGGTGAGCAATACCGCCCAGCTCCCTTTCAGCTGCTGATATCATTTGCTGAACACTTTCCCACGATGAAACGTCAGCTTGAAATGTCAGCAGCTGAGGATACTGTGTCTTTAAGAGCGAAAGTCCCTTTTCATCTATATCTGACACGGCGACTTGGTGCCCTTCTTTTAAAAAACGCTCAGCAATTTCTTTTCCGATCCCTTGGGCTCCGCCAACGATGAGAACTGGTTTTTGAACATTAGCCAGCACTCTCACCCCCATCAAGCATAATCGCCACGCCATCTGTAAATGCACCATAGGATGTACTGAGAAACACCGTCATATGGGCCACAGTCTCCTTGATTTGCTCTGTATCAGGAACCAAATGAAGAGGAGGCGGCAGCAGCGCAAGCACCCGGATGCCTTTGTCTTTAAATTCTCTCGCTAACCCTTTTGTCATGGCATTCAGCATAGAATTCGATGTAGCATGCGAGATCCCGCCATCACCTGTAATACTGCCTGATGACGATATATTAATGATGCAGCCTTGCCTCTGATCAACCATATGCCATACAGCAGCCTGGCTGGAAAGAAAGACGGTATTCACAGCCGATTCCACTTCATCCACCCACTCATCAGGGCGCACGTCATCAAGCTTCGCGTCCGCTCCTTGCTCTGCTTGATTGACCAAAATATCCAGTTTACCGCATGTATCAATCACTTGCCTCAGCATTCGCGCGGCATCACGCGGTGTTTCCAGCGGGTTCTGAATGATACTCGCTTGACAGCCCATTTTTTGAATGTCTTCACGAATGGTTTTAGCCTTTGATTCATCATGAAACGTGTGTAAAAAAACATGTGCACCTGCCCGGGCTAAAGCCAGGCAGATGGCTTCTCCAAATCCATCTGTGCTACCTGTCACAAGTGCCGCTTTCTGATGAAGCTGGACGTGCACATGCATCTCCTCCCTATCCCTTGTTTGGCCATTATTTTCTCAGCTTACTCACGATATCAAGTGCTGCTTCATAAAAACCTTCTGAGATGGTCGGATGCGGATGAATCATTTTCGCCATCTCTTCTGCTGTTCCTTCTAAATACATAAAGGAGGAAGCTTCTGAAATCATCTCTGTGACGTGCGGGCCAACCATCGTCGCGCCAATCACTTCACCATAGGCTGTATCGTATACCAATTTAATAAAGCCTGTTTGATCACCTGCCGCTAGTGCTTTACCGCTTGCCGCTAAATCAAATCGTTCTGCCCGCACGTTAAGTCCTTTGGCTTTTGCCTCTTTCTCAGTCAGACCAACACTCGCTACCTCTGGTAATGTATAAATACATCTAGGCATGATATCAGCATTCATTTTTTCAGACACTCCGCAAATATTACTGACCGCAACAGCGGCCTCTGCCATCGCTGCGTGAGCAAGCTGATAGCCGCCAGCGACATCCCCAACTGCATAGACACCTTCCACGCTTGTCTGCATCTTGTCGTTCACCTTGATAAAAGGACCATCCAGCTGAAGGTCAAGCTGGATGACAGCAGAAACGCTAGGTCTTCTTCCTACACAAACAAGCAGTCTTTCAGCCGTAAAAATATGCGTCTCTCCTTTATCGTCTGATGCATGAACCGCTTTGACTCCTTCGCTTTCCGTCACCTCTGTCACAGTGGTTTTTTTCGCGATATGGATGCCTTTTTTCTTTAATTCTCTTTCTAGCAGCTTAGATGCTTCCTCATCCTCTTGTGGAATAATAGACGGAGCCGCTTCGATAATCGTGACTTTTGATTGAAGACTCTGGAAGATACAAGCCAGCTCAAGTCCAATGACACCGCCGCCAATGATGACGACAGAAGCCGGAATATCTGGGATGTCAAAGATCGTATCACTTGTGTCAAATTGAATGTCTTTAAGGCCTGGTATTGGCGGAATGGCAGGTGAAGATCCAGTGGCAATGATGAGCTCTTTCGTTTCAATCGATTCTGAACCATCTAGCTTTTCAATCTCAATCCGGTGCTTTGTAACAGCTGTACCTCTGCCGTTATATACATCAATCTTTCCTTGCTTTAATAAAAAGGCAATTCCACCTCTGAGCTTTTCAATGACGTCATCTTTGCGCTTTCTCATTTTATCGAAGGAAAGGACCAAATCACCTGTTTCAATTCCCCAGCTTTTCGCCTTCTCAATTGATTCAATGACTTCTGCATGTTTGAGCAGTGTCTTGGAAGGAATACAGCCCCGATTTAAACAAGTACCGCCTAGAAAATCCTCTTCAATCAATGCGACCTTCCGTCCACGCTCAGCTGCTTGAAGGGCGGCAGTATACCCGCCAGGCCCTCCGCCAATGACTGTCAGATCATACGTTTTCGTCATCCGATTCATCTCCTACATTAGCAATTCAAATGGTTGTTCAAGCACTTTTTTAAGGTCTGTTAAAAAGGCAGCCGCTGGTGCGCCATCTACCACTCGGTGATCAAACGATAAACTAACACCCATCATCGGCCGCACCTGAATTTCTCCATCTACTACAACAGGTTTTTCTTGAATGCGCCCAACCCCTAAGATCGCCACTTCCGGCTGATTAATAATCGGGGTAAAGGTATCAATGGCATACATCCCTAAGTTACTAATGGTAAAAGTGGACCCTTTCAGCTGGTCTGGCAGCAGTTTTTGGTCACGTGCGTTTCGGCCGATTTCTTTCGCCTCTTTTGTCAGCTGTTTTAACCCTTTTTGGTTCGCATGAGAAATGACTGGAACCATTAAGCCATCTTTTACAGCGACAGCGAGACCAATGTGCACATCGTCATGGAAATGGAGCTCATTTTGTTCAAACGTCATATTGATATGCGGGTGGCGTGTGAGTACGTTGCTGACCGCATGAATCATAATTTCTGTGAACGACAGTCTGTAGCCTGTCTCTTTTTCAATCGCTGGCAATAGCTGTTTGCGTATTTCTTTCGCTTTTGTCATATCGATTTCACTTGTTAATGTCACGTGCGGTGCTGTAAAGGCACTTTGTGACATGCGGTCAGCGATCACTTTTCTCATACCAGCTAGTTTTTGTGTTTTCACTGGAGAAGACTCTGTTGTTTTTGCAGCTGCTGCCGTTACATCACTCTTCATAATTTTACCGTGTGCACCAGATCCAGCAACATTCGCTAAATTGATTCCTTCACGAGCAGCCACTTTTTCTGCAAGCGGTGACACGCGCTGATCTTTCTCACTAGAGTGGACGGCCGCCTCGACGTCACGCTTTTGAACTCTGCCTTTAGGTCCTGTGCCAGATACCTCATGAATCGCTACATGATGATCCTTTGCCGTTTTTCTCGCCGCAGGTGTGGCACGTACTTTTTCATTAAGTGTTTTTGGGGCTTCAGCAGAACTGGATGAAGCCGCGTCTGATGAAGACGATTCGCTGCTGCCTGGTGAATCTTCATCTGATTGTGCTGGCGGTTCGCTTGGCACCTGTTCATTTGCCTCTCCGATGTATCCAATGACAGCATTGACTGGAATTTGATCATCGGCTTCATAATATTTCTTTAGAAAAATACCATCATCATAGGCTTCCACCTCAATATTGATCTTGTCTGTCATAATTTCAAAAAGAGGCTCACCGATTTCAACCGAATCTCCTTCTTCTTTAAACCATTGAAGCAAGGTGCCGACTTCCATCGTACTGCTCAGCTTCGGCATAAATATCTCTTTTGGCATGATCTTCTCCCCTTTACTTAAGAGCGCACAAGCTCTTTTGCTGCTTCAATAATATCTGGCACTTGTGGAATGACCGCTTTTTCCAGCGTCGGGTTGTATGGTATTGGGACCGCAAGACCGCCAAGTCGTTTAATTGGAGCATCTAAGTAGTCAAAGGCTTCACTTTCCGCTATCATACTTGCAATCTCTCCGCCATAGCCGCCTCGTTTTACTGCTTCATGAACCACGATACATTTACCTGTTTTCTTCACAGATTCGATAATCGTTTCTTCATCTAATGGGACAAGTGTTCTTGGGTCAATGATTTCAACATCAATTCCCTCTGCTTCTAGTTCCTTCGCCGCTTCTAACGCTTTGTGTACCATAATCGCTGTTGCTACAATCGTGACGTCTTTCCCGCTTCTTTTCACATCTGCTTTCCCTAGAGGAATGGAATATTGCTCTTCAGGCACTTCACCGATTGTTTTATATAAAAGCTTGTGCTCGTAGAAAATGACAGGGTTGTCATCATCCATCGCCGCTTTTAAAAGTCCTTTTGCATCATAGGCTGTTGAAGGCTGAACCACTTTAAGTCCTGGAATATGCGCCATCCACGCTTCTAAGCTTTGTGAGTGCTGCGCCGCTGCACCCGTTCCTGATCCTGCTGGTGTTCTTACGACAAGCGGCACCTTTCCTTTTCCGCCAAACATGTATCGTGTTTTGGCTGCTTGGTTCACAAGCTGATCCATTGCGATTGTTATAAAGTCAGAGAATTGAAGTTCTAAAATCGGCCGCATACCAGTTAAAGCCGCTCCGACTGCCCCACCTGCGATGGCAGCCTCTGAGATAGGTGTATTGCGAACGCGCTCTGGACCGAATTCTTCAATCATGCCGCGCGTGACCCCAAAAGCACCTCCATATACGCCGATATCTTCACCTAAAATGAAGACATCTTGGTTTTCTCTCATTTCCTGACTCATAGCCTCTCGAACGGCTTCTAAATATGAAATCTCTCTCACTGTTGTTTTTGTCACGTGATTTCCCTCCTAATTAGGCGTATACATCCTCTAATAGTGTGTCAATTGACGGTTCTTTACTGTTTTTGGCGAATTCTACAGACGCTTCAATTTCCTGCTTCGCTTCTTCCTGTAAGCTTGCTGCCTGCTCTTCTGTTAAAACATTCAGTTCAATCAAGAGAGACTTAAAGCGTTTGATTCCGTCTTTTTGTCTCCACTCTGTCTCTTCTTCACGTGTACGGTATTTTTTCGCATCACTCTTAGAGTGACCCTTCCAGCGGTACGTTTTCATTTCAATGAGTGATGGGCCTTCTCCCGCTCTCGCACGGCTGACTGCTTCATCTACTGTGTTCATAATTTCGACCATGTCATTTCCATCAACCGTTTTTCCTGGCATTCCGTAGCTTTCTGCTCTTGTTGAAATGTCTTCAATATTGATCATTTCTTTCACAGGGCCAGACATGCCGTACTGGTTGTTTTCACAAATAAACACAACCGGTAAATCCCAAATAGACGCAAGGTTTAATGCTTCATGGAAACTGCCTTCATTTGTAGCACCATCTCCGAAGAAACAAAGAACAACAAAGCCTTCCTGCTTCATTTTAGATGTGAGCGCTGCACCTGTTGCCAGCGGGATACCGCCGCCAACGATTCCATTTGCCCCAAGATTTCCTTTTTCTAAATCCGCAATATGCATCGAGCCGCCTTTTCCTTTACAATAGCCGGTTTCACGTCCAAACAATTCAGCCATCATTTTATTAACCTCGGCCCCTTTTGCAATACAGTGACCGTGTCCCCTGTGTGTGCTGACGATCTTATCTTTATCTTCTAATACGGCAATCGATCCAACAGCTGACGCTTCCTGTCCAACACATAAATGAGTGGTGCCATGGATAAGTCCTTTTGCAAAAAATTGGTCGACCTTTTCATCAAAATATCTCACTAACCACATTTGTTTATATAAATCTGCTAATTTCTCATGACTAATCTGTTCAGGCAAAGTGATTTGTTTTTGCATTTCTTCTCTCCCCTTTACATTTGTTCTTATGTGTTACATTTGTAATAATCATACGTTTAAGTGTCATCGAAGTCAAGCATTTCTCTCTCATTTTTAAGCGTTTTCATCTTTTATCAGAAAAAAAGAGAAAGGGAAAGCCCTTTTCCAAAGAACTTCTCTTTCTCTTTTAATCTCATACACTCATTCATCTGGATACATCATGATTTTGACGCTCTCACCCTCAGGATGCCTCGCACATTCTATCGCCTGAAGCAGCTGGCTTAACGGATAACGATGCGTCACCATCTTTTCAGTGTTGACCACTTTTGCTTTCAAAAGCTCAAGGGCTTCACGATAATGATATGGATGCGAGGAATAGGCTCCTACTACCTTCACTTCATCATTAAAAAATCGTTCAGCAGGAATGGCCACATCTCCCTTTGGAAAATGAGCAAACACCAAAATCGTCCCGCCTCGCGCTACAGCCTGAAACGCCTCTTTTAAAAGCGCACTGCTCCCAACAGAAATAATGACGAGGTCTGCTCCCTTTCCATCTGTTTCTTTCATCACCCGGTTTTCCACCGGCTCGGCTGCTGGATGAAAGGAGACGTCTGCACCTAAACTCCTCGCTTGCAGCAGTCTGTTCTCATTCACGTCTGTTATCATCACTTTCCCAGCCAAATAATATTTGGCGAGCTGCAATTGAATACAGCCAATTTGCCCCGCTCCAAGGATCAAAACGGAATCTCCTGGGTGAACAGGAGCTCGTTCAAACCCGTGCAGGCAGCAGGCAACCGGTTCTACCATCGCCCCTTGCTCATACGATACGTCTTTTGGAAGCTTGCCCATCGTGTGCTTGACATGCAAAGCAGGTACACGGATATATTCTGAAAACCCGCCCGGCTCTACATTTGTGGCTGTAAACTGCGGACACATCGTATAAAAACCCTTTTGACAAAAGTCACAGGTGAAACAAGGCACATGATGTGCCACATAAACCCTGTCTCCCGTTTGGACATCTGTCACGTGCTTGCCGGTCTCGACAATATCACCAGCGATTTCATGCCCCAGCACTGTCCCAGGAGGTACTGTCTCATGTGTTGCTTTGTAAATATCCGTTCCACATAAGCCGCAGGCTCGCAGCTTTAACAAAACTTCATCATCACCGATGACTGGCCGGTTCCGCTCCTCATACCGAATGTCCTCTGAAGAATAAAAGACAGCTGATTTCATGTAGCGGCATCCTCCTTTTCATCACCCTTCGCAAAATCCTGCAACGTTTGAACAAGCTGCTTGTACTCACTCATCTCACTGGATATCCAGTAACGCCCTCCGAATATACGAGATGGACCCACCCTGACATAGACTTTCCCGATATGAGGATAAGGCTTTAAAAAAAGCTTTCCTTTGATATCAGAAATTGCATATGTGTGCCATCTGCCAAAAGCGCCTATCTTCAGTTGATCTTCACTAATGATGACGCTTGTCGGCTGGTTCAGTCCTGTAATACTAGAGAGCATGAGAATAGGCAGCGTATAAACGCCTAACACAGCTAACGGGTCAGGTCCTGCTGACCATAACGTATAAAGAGACCAGAGAAAAAACAGACAGATGAGCACAGCCGGAAGAAAAATAGACAACACTGCAGACGTTCGGCTATAAGCATGATGCTGCATAAGACTTCCTCCTTTCAAATCACTAGAAGGAGCCGGAAAAGCTCCTTCAGAAAATAGCCCTCTACTTGATATGATCAATGATTTTCTCGATATCATCTTCAATACCAAATCCAGTTAAAAAGGATAATGTTTGAATCACAGGTGTCCCTTTTGTATCACTTACAGGCGTTGTTGTCACAATTAAATCGGCGCCTTCCGCTTTTTGCGGGACTTCAGATGCCTTACACTGTTCCACCACGACATCATATCCTTTTTCCTTTAACGTCTCTTCTACCTTTTTAGCCACAACCGTTGATGTTGCAACTGCCGTTCCGCATGATACTAATATTTTCTTCGCCATTAGAATCCCTCCAGCTCATTTATTGTTCTTTCTGATCTAAGCCCATTTCTTTTGCATACTGCTTTTTAATATCATTTCGCACCCAGTACCATAGAAGCCCATAAGCCAGAGCACAGATGATGGCTGCAATAAAGTAAGGGTTGCTCGGATCAAGAAGTCTCACCATGATCCAAGGAATGACGTGAGAACCAAGATCAATACCTGAAATCATGTTTGCCCCTTCTGGGAAATCAAAGCCGACTGCTTTCCCCATGGTTGTCGCAAGCGGAGCAAGGTTCGTTGCGATAAAGAAGACAATCATTAATGTAAAAATACTGTTAATAAGGCCGCGAATAATATTTCCACGAGCGGCTGCTACTGCCCAGACAACTGTAAATGGCAGAACCGATAAGTCAGCAAACGGGAGCATGCCATTGTAAGGCAGAACAACTGCGAGCAAAATCGTAATCGGCACCATTAAAAGGGCTACCGCCATATTCGCTGGATGACCAATCACAATCGCTGTATCTAAACCAATATAGACATTTTTCCCTGGGAAACGCTTTTGAATATAAGAACGAGCGCCCTCAGAGATTGGAATGAGCCCTTCCATTAATAAAGCAACCATTCTTGGCATTAAGACAAGAACTGCCGCCATTTGAATACCGAGCGTCATCACGCCTTTTGCATCATAGCCGCCGAGAAGACCAATAATGATACCAAGTATGAGACCCATCACAAGCGGTTCGCCAAAAATGCCAAAGCGTTTCTTCAATGTTTCTGGATCAGCATGAATTTTGTTTAAACCAGGAATCTTATCAATGACGCGGTTGGACGCATACATGAGCGGGGCGAAGTTGACCGTTTCTGCATGAGCCATCGATACGCCTTTTAAACCGAAATGGTGTTCGATTGTCGGCGCCGTCCAATCGGCTAACTTTAGCGTGATCGCAGAGACGATCAAGCCAACAGCAAGAGCCAAGAACATATTATGATAAGCGTAGTAAGTAACAGAGGCTGCGAAAATCAAATGCCAGAAGTTCCAAATATCCACATTCAGCGTTTTCGTAAAGTTTACAGACAATAAGATGACATTTAATAAAAGCACAAGAGGAATCATGAGCGGGGCAACGGGTGTACCAAAGGATATGGCAGCTCCAATCGGCCATCCAACATCCAAAATATCGAGCTTTAGCCCAAGGGAATTAACCATGGCTTTTGCTGCTGGCCCAAGTCCGCTCACGAGCAAATTAATGACAAGATTGACACCAACAAATCCAATTCCGATCGTAATACCGGCCCTGAAGGATTTCTTAAAGCCCTGCCTTAAAATCATACCGAAAAGCGTCATAATAATCGGGAGCATAATAGTTGGTCCAAGGTCTAATATAAAATCGACGGCTTGCTTGATCATACATCCACCTCCTGAATTTTTCAGATAAAGCGCTTACATAATTTCGCGAGTGACTATTGGTTTAGTTCTTGCTGAAGCACGTCAACCGCTTCTTCATAAGATGTCATATAAGAGAGCTTCGTCATCACTTCTTCTTTTCTAAAAAGTGTCATCAGCTTCTCCAGCATCACAAGCTGTTTGCTAGGCTCAGAGATTGCTAGGACAAACACAATTTTGGCTTGCACTGTTTCATCAGGGCTTCCCATCTTATGAAAAATGACAGGTTCCTTTAAAGTAGCTACACTAATCGCTGGTTTGTTCACATGCTCAGGATCTGTATGCGGAATCGCTACCCCAAAGGCTGCAAGTGGAAGGCCTGTAGGATATGTTTTTTCTCTTTCAAGCACTGCTGGTAAAAAGCTCGATTTAATGTACCCTCCAGCTTCTAACCGCCCTGCTAAATATGTGGTCACCTCCTCTCTCGAAGATGTTTCGAACTGCAGCTTAATCAGTTGTTCATCTAACTCAAACAAGCTGTTCAAACAACCACCCCTTTCATTTGGTATAAATATGAACACATGTAACAAAAAGAAAGAACATTTTTAGAATAGAACCTTTTATAAAGCGCTTACAATTATACCTTCTAAAAAATGTTCAATACTGTTACCTTTGTAAAGATATTATAATATTCAAAATTATAAGTCAATGTCCCTAGGGAAATTTAAATAAAAAAAGACGCAGTCATCACCGCGTCTCTTCCTTCTAATCTTCTATACTGCTTGTTAAATGTGGCTTCCTATATCTAAAAATTCAGATACAAATAGATTGTCTGTCTGCACTGCCATTTCTTCCTTTGTGCCAATTTTTTCGATTCTTCCTTCATTCATCACCACAACACGATCAGCAATATCAAATGCTTCTTCTTGATCATGTGTCACAAAAATGGTGGTCATTTGAAAGTCACGATGAACTTTTTTCAGCCAATGCCTTAATTCTTTCCTCACCTTTGTATCAAGTGCGCCAAAGGGTTCATCCAGCAGGAGTGCCTTCGGCTGAACGGCAAGTGCGCGCGCCAGTGCTACACGCTGCTTTTGCCCTCCTGACAGCTGCTCTGGATACCGCTGCTCATACTGCGTAAGCTGAACAACCTCTAAAAGCTCATGTACCCGCTCTTTGATGTCTTTTTTAGGCAGTCTTTCTCCTCTAGGTTTAATTTTCAGTCCATATGCCACATTATCAAAAACCGTCATATTTCGAAAAAGCGCATATTGCTGAAACACAAAACCGATCTGCCGTTTTCGTACTGGAATGTGTGTGTAATCCTGATCTCCGAATAAAATCTGCCCGTTATTGGCGTAATCAAGACCTGCAATGATTCTTAATAACGTCGTCTTCCCAGAGCCAGACGGTCCTAATAAAGAGATCAATTCACCATTTCTTATCGATAAATCCACGTTTTGCAAAACCTTTGTCTGGCCAAATTGTTTTAATATTTGTTTTGCTGTAATCCCCAAGGCACATCCCTCCATTTATGTTGACCGCTTGCCAAGCCGGTGATCCCTCTGCTGAATGATTTGCTTAATGATTAAAGTAATGACTGCCACAAACGCCATGAGAGACGCCACAGCAAAAGCGGCTTGAAATTGGTACTCATTGTATAAAATTTCGATATGAAGCGGCATCGTATTGGTCATCCCTCGAATATGACCTGATACAACCGACACGGCACCAAATTCACCAATCGCTCTTGCCCCGGCCAAGATGACACCGTAAAAAAGAGCCCATTTGATATTCGGCAGTGTCACAAAGAAAAAAGTCTTCCATCCGTTTGCACCCAGTGTGAGCGATGCTTCCTCCTCCTGAATGCCTTCATGCTGCATAAACGGGATTAATTCTCTAGCGATAAATGGAAATGTAACGAATATGGTGGCTAGGATCATGCCTGGTACAGAATAAATGACTTTCCATCCATTCGCCATAAGCCAAGGTCCTAAAAGCCCGTTTGAACCAAATAAAAGCACAAATACAAGTCCAGCAATCACAGGCGAAACGGCAAACGGGAGGTCCATCACAGTCGTTAACAAACGTTTTCCGCGGAAGTTAAATTTTGTGATAAGCCATGCAGCACTCACCCCAAAGATCATTTGAAGCGGCAAGGTGACGACGACAATGAAAACGGTCAATTTGATCGCCGCTAGTGTATCTGGATGTGAGATGGCCAGAAGGTATGAACTCCACCCTTTCTCAAATGCCTTTGAAAAAACGGTGATCAGCGGTATAAGTAAAAATAAAATCAAAAAAGCATACACGACCGTAATCAATAGGATTTTCACTGCTTTAGATTCGGTTACAGGACTTTTATACCGAACATGGTGCTGATGACTAAACTCTCTCTCCAATGGTTTCACCTCACGTATACTTGTTTTTTCCGCTCAACATACCACTGAATGCCGTGAATCAATAACAGAATGAAAAATGAAAGAAGCAGCATCAAGCATGCAATTGCTGCTGCACCATGATAATCATATTGTTCAAGCTTGGACATGATCATCAGCGGTGTAATTTCTGTTTTAAACGGAATATTTCCAGCAATAAACACAACAGAGCCATATTCACCTAGCGCTCTTGCAAACGCAAGTGAAAATCCAGTCATCACCGCAGGAAACAAGGCCGGTAGCAGTATGTGAAAAAAGGTCTGTCTCCTTGTCGCACCAAGAATCGCCGCAGCCTCTTCCACTTCCTGCTGCAGCCCCTCTATCACAGGCTGAACGGTTCGGATAACGAATGGAATGCCAATAAAAATCAGTGCCAAAATAATCCCAATCGGTGTGTACGCCACCTTTATATGCAGAAATTGACCAATCCATCCATTAGGAGAATAAAGGGTGGTGAGGGCAATACCCGCAACAGCGGTTGGGAGAGCAAAAGGCAAATCAATGAGAGCATCTAAGATTTTCTTTCCAGGAAATGTGTACCTGGCGAGAACCCAGGCAATCAGTACACCAAACCCTGCATTGATGAGAGCAGCTGCAAAGGAAGTCGTCACGGTCAGCTGAAGCGACTTCAATACTCTTGCATCGGTAAATACCTTCCAAATCCCCTCTGCTCCTAATGAAGCCGTCCAAATAAATACCATGGATAAAGGAATGACGACAATCGCACTCACATAAACGAGCGTCACCCCAAGGCTCAGACCAAATCCAGGCAATATACGTTTTCTTTTATTGGCGGCTGCATGTGTTTTCTTCATCACATCGCCCCCTATTTTTGTCCGCTGTATATTTGATCAAATAAGCCGCCATCATCAAAAAATCTTTTCTGCGCTTTTCTCCACCCGCCAAACGCTTGATCAATCGTCACCATATCAATCTTTTTAAACTGGTCTTTATATTTGTTTAAGACTTCTTGATTTCTAGGGCGATAATAGTTTTTCGCCGCAATTTCCTGCCCTTTTTTAGAATATAAATAATCTAAATAAGCCTTCGCCACTTTCTCTGTTCCTTTACGTTTCACATTTTGATCAACAACCGCAACAGGCGGCTCCGCTAGAATACTAATTGATGGGGTGACAATCTCAAATTTGTCTTTGCCTAGTTCGTGCTGCGTTAAATAGGCTTCATTCTCCCATGCAATTAACACATCCCCAAGTCCGCGTTCAACAAAGGTCGTTGTGGCTCCGCGTGCACCTGAATCAAGGACTTCGACATGTTCATATAGCTTTTTGACAAAATCCTTTGTTTTTTCTTCATTCCCATGAAATGTTTTATCGGCGTAGGCCCATGCAGCTAAGTAATTCCATCTCGCACCGCCGGACGTTTTCGGATTTGGCGTAATGATGGACACACCTGGCCGAATCAAATCGTCCCAATCTTTAATGTTTTTGGGATTCCCTTTCTTCACAAGAAACACAATGGTCGATGTATACGGTGTGGACTGATTTGGAAATTCTTTTTGCCAATCTTTTGAAAGCAGTCCGCGATCTGCAATCGCATCAATGTCATACCCTAAAGCCAGTGTTGCCACATCTGCCTCGAGTCCATCAATAATCGATCTTCCCTGCTTTCCTGATCCACCGTGAGACTGCTTGATCGTGACATCCTCACCAGTTTTGTCTTTCCAATACGTCTGAAAGGCTTGATTGTATTCCTGATACAATTCACGTGTAGGATCATACGAAACATTTAACAGCTCAACCTTTCCCTTTTGCTTTGAAGCTTCGTTTGCGTTTGAGCATGCAGTACTCGTCACAGCCAAGACTAAAATGATGGTCACGATAGAGACCCATTTCCACTTTTTCATGTTATCCCGCTCCCCGTTATCAAATAATAGTGACACCAACCTTGCCGTTTCACACGCAAAAAAGACCCTTAGCCACCTGAAATACATCACAGTTCTGTACTTCAAATTGCCAAGAGCCTTCGGTTGTCCGATCAGCTATGTATGATTGATGTTAGTCTTTATATTATTCAAACTATTCACAGGTGTCAACTCTGTTTTTTCATTTAAACAAAAAAAGAAACGCCATCTTGAAGAGGCGCTTCTTTTCCCGGGAAATGGTCTTAATCGGCAGATAGCTTTAAATTGACACCAACAGCGGTTCCATTTCTTGAGGAGTCAGCTACTCCTGTAAATGTCCCTGCTTTCCGATCAATGAGTAAGGCTTGCACATTTCCTATATCAATAGGTGAACTGCCAAAACGGTGACCCATGTCATTTAGCTTCGTTCTCACATCAAGGGGAACACCTACTTCGTAACGGTAAGAAGTTGGACTGTTTGTATAAATCCGCGGCTCTTCTACCGCATCTTGCAGCTCCATGTCGTATTCAAGCAAGTTTAGGATCGTTTGTGAAACCGAAGCAATAATGGTCGTTCCTCCAGGTGAGCCCACAGTCATGACCGGCTCGTTATCTTTGAATATGATGGTCGGGGTCATACTGGATAATGGACGCTTATTCGGCTGGACTTCATTTGCTCCGCCTGGTCTTGCGTCAAAATCTGTTAGTTCATTATTTAAGAAAAAGCCATATTCCGGAACAAGAATTCCTGTACCAAATAACTGTTCAATGGTTGTTGTGAATGACACGACATTTCCCCACTGATCGGCAACAGTAAAATGAGTGGTCTCGCCAATGGTTTTATCTTCTGGCTGCGGGACAATTGGGGATGGATTTTTTTCATCCTCATACGCCCATGGATCTCCTTCTTTCGGGTTTTTGTTCATTTGATCTAATTGAATGAGAGAAGCTCTTTTTGAAATGTAATCATCGTCTAGTAGTCCTTTTAGTGGAACATCTACGAATTCGGGGTCGCCTGCATATGCAGCACGGTCAGCATAGGAGAGATGCATTGTTTCAGCTAGCAGCTGATATTTTTCGAATGATTTGAGGTCATATTGTGATAGATTGAAGTGATCTAGTATTTTGAGTATTTGCAGCATAAACACACCGCCTGAGCTTGGTGGAGGCATACTTGCAAGCTGGTAGCCTTTATAGTCCCCCCAGATAGGCTTGTCAGTCTTGACTTCATAACGACCAAGGTCATCAGTTGTCATCGTTCCGCCAAAATCTTGGACTGTCTTTGCAAGTGCTTTTGCTACTTTTCCTTCATAAAATGCTTTGCTTCCTTTTTTTGCAATGAGCTTAAATGTTTTCGCAAGACCTGGCTGTACAAGCAGATCGCCTTCTTTGAGCGGCTGATCATCTGGAAGAAAGATTGGCGCTGCGGCCGTTTTTTTCAGCTTTTCTTGATGATCTTCAATGGCTTTTGCCAGAACAGAATCGATTTCAAATCCATCCTCTGCAAGCTGAATGGAAGGCTCAATCAATTCCTTCATCGAACGGGTTCCCCACTTATCTAATGCTGCCTCGAGACCTTTTACTGTCCCTGGGACACCAACCGCATTACCGTGTGTGGACCGCTCAGCAAATGGGATGACTTTTCCCTCATCCGTTAAAAACATGTCAGGTGTTGCGCCCTGTGGTGCTCGTTCTCTACTATTGATGATGGATGTTTCTTTTGTCTTTCCATCATAAACCATCATAAAACCACCGCCGCCAATTCCAGACATCATTGGCTCTGTCACATTCAGTGCGTACTGGATGGCAACAGCAGCATCCACTGCGTTTCCACCTTTCTTCAATACATCAGCACCTACTTCTGATGCCAGCGGGTGAGCAGTAGCCACCATGCCATCTTTACCAACAGCTACTTTACTCCCATGAGATTCGTTCGCATTGACTTGGCTGACAGGCAGAAAAAACGAGAAAACAAACAGACATATGGACAAAACAATTATAGAAATGCGTTTCATGAACAACACCCCTTCCATATTCTTACTTTGACCTTACCGACTTCTTGACCAGAATACAATAGATTATTCTAAAATTTCAAAAATTTTCATCCTATCATCCTACATTTCCTAAATCAAACATTGTTTTTCAAAACATATGACGCACTCACTCATTAGGAATAAAGACACATCATTTCCAACGATTCAGCTTCAAGGTATAATAAACACAACAAAGAGGGGGAAAAGCATTGAACAACAAATGCAGATTATTTTGGGAAGACTATTGGAAAGAGAAATCAGAAAAAGCACCTGCTGACGCGTTTGTTTCGGCGTGGGCATTCGGCTCAGATCCTGATCATTTGCTTGATCTTGTAAAGCAAGGAAAAAAAACAGCCACTTGTTCTGGACACCTTTTTTATGAAAAGGAACAGGAGCCGCTTCCACAACCCGGACAATATGCGGTCATTTTGGACAGCCAAGAAGAGCCAAAAGCCATCATTGAAATTACACATGTAGATGTCATGCCAATGAATGAAGTCCCCGTATCATTTGCACAAGCAGAGGGTGAAGGCGACTTATCTTATGACTATTGGTACAGAGAACATAAAGAATTTTTCACAGAAGCACTCCAATCATACGGTTTAGAATTCAAAGAGGATATGCTTCTTGTTTGTGAACGGTTTAAGCTGATTCATTCAGCTCTTAGCCTTTAAGCGGCGCCAAATATGGCCCGCTTTTTTCGTGGCTTTTCCCCTTTTAGAAAAAGGTGTGTTGAGATCACATCTTTAGGTCAGAATAAGATCAAATAGAAAAAGTGAAGAAATTTTCGACTACACCTGTTTTTTTTCGACAAAAGAATATATAATTATTTGATGTGTGCATTGTCTCATTTATACAATGGAGGGTTTTTACATGTTAAAAAGGAAAAAAGACAAGTTTTCCGTCTTGTTAACGGAGATTGCTAAAAATTTAGACGAAACTGCTGAGTATTTTGTTAGCTATAAAGTAACAAATCAAACCACTCTGAAAGAATTTTCTGACACATTGAAGGAATATGAGACAAAAGGTGATAATCATGTTCATACCATGATTAAAGAGCTGAACAAAGCCTTTATTACACCGATTGAACGTGAAGACATTCTTCAATTGACGAATAGCCTCGATGATGTTTTAGATGGAATTGAGCATTTTTCAGCAACATTAGAAATTTACTCAATCACAAGCTCTGACGAACATATCGACAAATTCAGCCACTACATCAGAGAGTGTGCGAAAGAAATTTTAATCACAATTGATTTACTAGCTGAAAATCGCTTGAAAGATATTCATCCGCACGCAATCAAGATCAAAGAGATTGAGCATAATTGTGACAATCTTCATCGTAAATCATTAAAGAACTTGTTTGGAAAAGAAACAGATCCAATTAAGGTGATTCAATACAAAGAAATTTACGAAACACTTGAAGAAATCGCTGATTCCTGTCAAAGTGTTGCCAACAATCTAGAAACAATCATTATGAAGAATGCGTAACGGGGTTAGTTAAACATGGACACATTACTCATCCTTACCATACTTATTGTCATTTGTGCACTTGCTTTTGATTTCATTAACGGGTTCCACGATACAGCAAATGCCATTGCAACTTCAGTTTCAACGAAGGCATTAAAGCCTAGACATGCGATCATCATGGCAGCGTTCATGAACTTCTTAGGAGCAATGACATTTACAGGTGTGGCAAAATCCATTACAAAAGACATCGCAGATCCATTTACACTTCAAAACGGCTCTGTTGTGATCTTGGCTGCTTTAATTGCCGCCATCACATGGAACTTGCTTACTTGGTATTACGGGATTCCGAGTAGTTCTTCACATGCATTAATCGGATCAATTGCAGGTGCGGTTATTGCTTCTGCCGGTTTTGGCGCTTTAAACTATTCGGGATTCATTAAAATCATTCAAGCACTTTTGCTTTCACCTATCCTAGCTTTCGTATTGGGATATATCGTGTATACCATTATCAAAATTATATTTAGAAACAACAATCTCGCAAAAACAAATAAACAATTCCGACGTGTTCAAATTTTAACGGCTGCACTGCAATCGTATACCCATGGGACAAACGATGCGCAAAAAGCGATGGGAATTATTACGATGGCTTTAATTGCAGGTAATTTGCATACAACAGACGACATTCCTTTCTGGGTACAATTCTCTTGTGCGCTTGCAATGGGACTCGGTACTTCTATCGGCGGCTGGAAGATTATCAAAACAGTCGGCGGTAAAATTATGAAAATTCGTCCAGTAAACGGAGTATCTGCAGACTTAACGGGTGCAGCTATTATCTTCGGTGCGACGTTTATTCACTTACCTGTTAGTACGACTCACGTTATCTCATCTTCTATTCTAGGTGTAGGTTCTGCACACAGAGTCAAAGGGGTTAACTGGGGTACAGCAAAACGTATGCTTGTCACTTGGGTGATTACATTACCGATTTCAGGAACTCTAGGAGCTCTTATATACTTTGTGTTAAATGCGATTCTCTAATATCAAAGACCTGTCTGACAGGTCTTTTTTTATTTGCCCGCACACTTAAAACCTTCCTTCTGCAGGACATTTTTTCATGAAGCAGGTTTTCCAATCATATCCATAGAAATAAACAAGTATTCATCTGTCTATGGGAGAGAAGAACATGCTATTATTTTTTCAATTGACTGTATGGTTATTGCTAGGTGCTCTTGCTGTGTATGTATTTGCGGTTTGGCGCTTTGAACAAAAAGTAAAAGAAAAGATGTTTGCCATTCGTAAAACGTGGTATTGGATTTATGTAGCTGGTGCTGTTGTATACTGGACAAATGACCCTTCTTCGATTTTCACCGATTGGATGCACTACTTGATCATTGCCGTTTTTTTCGCATTAACCGATGCTTTCATCTTTCTTAGCTCCTATATAAAGAAACTCGGAAATCATGAGCTGGAAACCGACACCCATCAACTCCTTGAACAAAATAACGATTTGCTTCATTCCTACCTCAATAAACTAAAAACGTACCAATACCTATTGAAAAATGAACCGATCCATGTATATTATGGAAGTGTAGAGGCATATATAGAGGGAATTGAGCGGCTGATTTATTCTTTTGCCGACAAGATGAATATTCAAGCGGTGCTTTGTCCATACGATATGCAGGAACAAAAAGACGACCTGCTTCGGACACTTGACCAGCGGGCTCTTATTCAGGCGAAGCTTGACAGGCAGGAAGTATATTACGATGATTTCGGTCATTTGGTGCTCATCCCATTTTCTGTAGCAGATGCTCATTTTGTCATTAAGCTCACCTCCGATGAGATTGTCACGGAGTTCGACTATTTATTAATGACATCACTTACAACAATTTATGACCTAATCTTGCCTGACGAAGAGGAAGGTGATGAAGATGGACCACGCACTTCAAGGGGATAACAACAATCCTAAGAAAAACCCTTTTAAGATTTTAAAGAAAAAACGCCATATCAGTATGGCCGATTATAAGGTAAGCCCCCATACTGAGAGAATTTTTAAAAAGAATGAACAGCTTCTGGATGAGTATAAAAATAAAAAGGCTTGATTACACTAAAGGACGCGGAACGAAATCCGCGTCCTGCTTCCATTTTCACATAGACTTGCATACAATACACTATACGCTGCAACGATCGAGGTGCCAAAATGAAAAAGAAAATCAAACAACTGAGATATGTTCAGTTTGCCGAATATCAGCCGTCCCCATATACTAAGCGATTAATTGAAAAGAGTGAAACAGCCATCCAATCATACAAACAGAAACACTCACTGATTTAACAGTTTAAGCAGCTTCTCCTTCGTTTTAGGACCGTATATTCCATCACTTGTCAAACCGTTCACCAGCTGAAAGCGCGCTACGGCATTCGCCGTTTTTTCTCCGTAAACACCATCGATGCCTTTATCTGCAGCCGATTTATCAGGATAAAAATAAACAGCAGCAAGCGCTTTTTGGACGAGGCGTACGTGCTCTCCCTTCGTTAGAGGCGAAGTCACCTTTAAAATCCCATCTGGCAGCTCATACATCATTTTTCCATCGTTTCGATAAATTTTGAGAACCTGTCCAATTTGAATCTTGTTCGGGTCGCTAATGTTATTCCACTTTTGAAGATCTTGAACTGTGACGTCATGAGCTTTGGCAATACTCGTTAACGTATCCCCGCTTTTGACGACATACGTGATGACCGTCTCAGGGTCTCCTGCCGTTTCAATTCCTTTTTTAAATTCATCCCATGTAGAGAGAAGCAGACGCGGACATGTTTTTCCAGACCAGTGCTGATGTGTGACCACATTCGCTAGTGGAATATTATGCTCTTTCAGCAGCTTTTGGATGAGCCATTGCGCATGTTTAACCGCTTGCTGGAAATTCCCATCTTCATTTTCACAAATTTCAATGCCGATCGACTTTCTGTTCCCATTTCCATGTCCGTCCCCTGCATGCCAGCCATTTTCATTTAACGGCAGATGCTGAAAGATTTCATGATCATCCACTGTAAAGTGCCAGCTTTCCGCTGTCGTTGGGCGTTTCACATATGCCGCATGACTTTTCGCATCCGCCCCTTTTGACGTGTTTGCTGTGTTATGAACCGTCACATACATCGGTGTCATGGCGTATCCTGGGCGGTTCCCGTTTCCAACTGGAATAAAATCTTGATAAATTTCCACCATGTTCTGCACTCCCTTTTGCTAAATTGAATTGATCTTTCTCATCAATTGGTGGCGTTCGTAAGACAACTTGGGTTTGTTTTAGTGATAAGACTATGGTAAAATTTGAATTCAAACCACTCTTTTTAGTAATGGAAAACGCAAAAATGAAGAAAAAAACAGGAATTAATTCCATTTTTCCTTGATTTTATGTTAAAATTGTTAAAAATAAGCCGATATTAAAAGTAAGTAATAGCTTCATTAGCTATTTAGTCCTATATGGACTTTTCTTTTACGCCAAAAATAGAACATACGTTTGCATGGAGGTTTTTAAATGACTGGTTTTTTAACCCATTTAGAAGAAGAGATTAAGCGGTTATATGCCAAATTACAAATAAGCGGTCCTGCTTATAGAGACATGCAAAGGATCGCTTCTGAATTTCATGTATGGGTCCACTATGAGGATACTGGCAGCATGATGATCAAACATCAAGGTCTTTACAGTATTATATTAAACAGATCTCTATCGTCAGAGGAACAATGGCAGGATTTTGCCCACGAGCTTTGTCATGTGCTGAAGCATGCAGGCAATCATTTCAAGATGCACAAACTCTTTCGAGAACTGCAAGAGTTTCAGGCTAAACAATTCATGTATCACTTTTGTGTGCCGACCTTTATGCTGATGCAAATGAAGCTTCCAAACCTTCGGCAGCAAGCCATTTTGCACATTGCGCAAACATTTCACGTCACCTGGGCTTTCGCTGAAAAGCGGCTCGCCTTGTTCGAACAGCGGAAAGCAGGTATTCGCTTCCAACAGGAGTTTACATCTTATCTAATGAAAGCCGAGAAGGTCGCGGAAAAAGAAGCTGTTTATCAAACGTAAGCCTCTTCTGCATAGGGCGACAGGGTTTATCCATAAAGATTTAATACTTGCTTGAGTACATTTGTGTACCGATAAAATTGCTCATTTTGCGTTTCACGGCGATAGCGCCGTCTGAAGTCTTGAAAGAATGCTCTTCTTTGCGCCTGACTGATTTCAAGTTGTACACTTTTTCCGGTCAGACATTGATTATTAATATTGTGAGGATGAGTTCCAGAATAACGATCAGATTCAGATAGCAGCACTGCAGGGAATCCATTAAGCGTTAAACGTTTCACTGTTTCTGCCGCTTTTTCTCTGTCTGTCCCGCCCACTAATGTTTGAAGCACCTCTGTTTCCCCGTAGCCATGGAGCGCAAACGTGTAATGATGGGCATGCACTAGAGAAAGGCAGACCGGCTCATTGAAACGTGTGCTTGTAATATGAAGCACATGATTGCCTTTCACTTTAAGGCCTTCAAATAAATACATAGAAATATCACTTGCGATTTCATGAATGAGCTCACTCACGCCAGATTCAATTCCCCCAGCATGAGGGGACAAAACCAAAAGCTGGTCACCTTTCCGCTCGTGAAGAATTTGATAGTCGATTCCCTCTCTTTCATGAGCGGAAAGCTCTTCATAACTTTGATATGTATCAATGATTTGCGTCATTCCATCTTCCCCATTTCTCTATATGAGCATAAGTCTACTGATCTTAAATTCTTTTGTAAAGGGATTTCACATGACCTATCGACTTAATACATCCTTAAATTTTCCTTATCTTTTCGGCTATCTGTTGAATTTTGAGAAAAAATGACCGATAATTGAAATGAATAGAACTTTTGGACTATATGAATCTTTTTGCATTCTCTCTCATAAATTAGAAATATTGTGATCTACATCTGGAGGAATTCATGTTAAAAAAGAAAACCACCATCACCTTTGTCATCTTAATCCTCAGCTTCGCTGGCATCATTTACTGGAAATGCTTTTCTCTTCAAGGCGTATCTCACGGAACCTTTATCCGCTCGATGACATCACCTGACGGAACATATATCATCAACACCTATCGACATAGCGGAGGGAAACTAAAGGAGAACGCAGTTAGAGCAGAAATTGAAAACAAACTCACCCACCGAAAGAAAACGATTTACTGGAAATACCCTGATAAAGACCCTCTCATCAAATGGAAAAATGGACAGCTTGTTCAAATTGGGCATGAATTTTTAAATGTGGTAAAGGGAGAAACATACGATTATCGCTTTGACCGGAACAAAAGAAAATAGCGTATCAAAAAAACGAATCCCTTTTGGATTCGTTTCAAATTGTTGACAAAGGGCTAAAATGATTTTTATTTTAGCCCTTTGTCTTCTTTTCAGCGTGATAGAAAACCTTTGCAGTCTAGGAAGGACGAGCACTGGCGCGGAGCGAATTGAACATTCGTGAGCACCAGCGCGCAGGACTGACAAAGAATGCGAGGGTTTGTCTACACGCTGAAACGAATCCAATTGGATTCGTTTTTTACGTTGACATTACATGCTGCATGAATTCTTTCATTTCTTTACTTACGCTCGTCAGCCGTTCCACAATTTCACTAAACTCTGTCACAAGTAAAGCCTGCTCTGATGATGAACCTTTCATATGGTCCATACTCTCAAGTAATGTATGTATATTAGAGGAAATCCCTTGCAGTGAACTTTCAATATTTTCTGTTGCACGTGAAGTTTCACTTGAAAGCTTTTGAACCTCACTGGCTACAACACTAAATCCAGCCCCCTCTTTTCCTGCCCTGGCTGCTTCGATTGACGCATTCAATCCCAGCAAACTTGTTTGTTTCGAAATGCCCTTAATCATTTTTGTAATATCAGATGTTTTTTTCGAGCTTTCAAGTGTTTGCTGCGTTTGTAAGGTCATTTCCTCACTTGTCGCAGAAAGCTCTTCTGAATGTGCCGCCACCACATGCACCTTTTCTTGAATACTTTGAATGATGTCATTTAATGACTCCATATATGCTTCAAGCTCTAATTGATTTTTAAGTGGAAAACCTAAAGCGAGTGCGCCGATAACTTGTTGATTTTCATCAAAAATTGGCAGACCCATTGCATTTAACGGTATTCCGTAAACCGATTCAGGCACAAACATACTTGATGTCTCACCTCTGAGCGCTTTTTTCATATTTAAATCATCTGGCTTAATGAGTTCTCCTGCTCGAATTTGAAAATCAACATCTTTCGATGGCAAATACAGCAAGAATTTCTCTCGATCAATGACACCCATCGTCACTTCGTTTTTTAAAATCTGCATCATATAAGGTGCTGCTGTCACAATACTCTGTAGTATATCCAATTTCTCTACCCCCTTATATAGTTTATCGGTCGTTCCTCTTAAATTAATAGTTACTTTTTAAAATAATGATAATGATTAGAAGAAATTCTTCATATTTACGAGTAAAAAGAAGTACTTTTCCTTTCTATATTCAAACGTAAATTTGCTATAATTAATGAATCGACATATGATGAAATGGTCATGTAACCATTTTGTATATTCATTGGAGGCGCATGTTGTGACACAACCCATGAAATATGAGAGGGCAATCGTCATTGGCGGAGGTATCACCGGGATGCTCGCTGCAAAAGTTTTATCAACGTTTTATCATCAAGTTTTGATGATTGAAAAGGATGAACTGCCGGACTCTCCTGAGAATCGTCTTGGCACTCCTCAAGCCTTTCACCCACATAGAATGCTGCCACTTGGCAATCAAATCGTTGAACGTCTATTCCCTGGTTATACAAAAGAGTTACTGGCAATGGGCGGATTTAATACCATGCATCAAACCTCTCGATTTATCACAAAAGATGGCGAATTAACGCTCACTGATAGAGAAGAAACCGCCGTCACAAGACGTGCAATGCTAGAGTGGGTGCTGATGCAAAGAATAGTAAAAGAGGAACGTGTGCAGTTTTTAGAAAAACATGAAGCCATCTCTCTTCAGTTTAAAGAGGGAACAAATCAGGTCATGGGGCTCATCGTGAAGAACCGGCAAGTAAAACCTGGAAGCATTCATGAAATAAAAGCAGACTTAGTGATCGATACGTCTGGAAGAATGTCCAAATTGCCAAAATGGCTGAAAGACGCTGGATGGACCTTACCAAAGACTGATGAGTTACATGTGTTTCTAGGCTACAGCACAAGATATTATCACATACCATCAGGGGCCCCACCCCTGCAATCAATGGTCGTAGTTGGCCAGCCAGACAAGCAAATTCCAACAGGACTGTTTGAACGGGTTGATCATGATTTAGTGGCTGTTCTTCTTTCTGCAGCTGGCGGTTCACATTATCCAACAACGGATGCTGATCAATTTGATTCAGAAACCGCTGCACTGACCCACCCCGCGATAGCAGAAGCCATCACCCATTTAACGCCCTTTACAAAACCAAAAGGATTTAGAGTTCCTTCCTGCGTGAGACATCACTATGAACACATGCAGGATTGGCCAAGTGGATTATTGGTGATGGGCGATGCCTTGTGTACGTTAGATCCCATTCATGGACAGGGCATGACAAAGGCAGCCCTCGAAGCACAAACACTTGACCGTATGCTCAAACTAGCACAAAAAAATGAGCGGCTGTCTTTTGAAAAGGACACATTACAACAAATGCAGCAAGCGAGTGAACTTGGCTGGTGGCTTTGTGCGATTGCTGATATGGCGTGGGACGGCGTCGAGTTAAAAGGAGAAGCAACCATCCCCCACTTGACGTTCGTACAGGAATTTTTAAATCGCTACGTACAATTCGCCATTGTGACAAAACAGCCTGAATGTCTTGAGTCGTATCACCGGATGCATTCTTTTTTATTAGAACCAAGAGAAATCATCAACTTAGAACAGCTGCACAACATGATTCAAGCTGACACCTCTGGAGAAACCGCTGAATGGTGGAAGCAATGGGATCAAAAGAACGATGAAGGCAACCTAGCTTTTTTCCATGAAGCGGTTCCTGACTTTCGTCTAGAGCACTTGCTGTCATTTGAATGAAATAAAAAAAGCCCCTCTCAAAGGGGCTTTTTCATTAACGTAATAATTGAAGTACGTTTTGTGGCTGCTGGTTTGCTTGCGCTAACATTGCTTGAGATGCTTGAGAAAGAATGTTGTTCTTTGTGAACTCACTCATTTCTTTTGCCATGTCAACGTCACGAATACGAGACTCAGCTGCTGTTAAGTTTTCAGCAGAAGCACCAAGGTTGTTGATTGTGTGCTCTAGACGGTTTTGGACTGCACCAAGAGCTGAACGCTGTTTAGAAACAGCGCCGATTGCTGCGTCGATTTTTGCTACTTCGGTGTCAAAGTTAAAGCCTTCTTCATTAACTACAATATCTTTTACAGTTAAAGTTTCTGCATCCATTTTGCCAATCTGTACGTTGATATTTTGCTCAATGTTTGCGCCAATTTGAAATTGGAATCCTTCTTCAACGCTACCATCCAACAGATTCTTTCCGTTAAATGCTGTACGCTGAGAAATACCATCAATTTCATCAACCAAAGCAGTAAGTTCTTCTTGAATAGCTGTTAAATCTTCTGTTTGTTGAGTCCCAACGTTACCTGCTTGAACTGTTAATTCACGCATACGTTGAAGAATCGCATGTGTTTCTGTTAATGCACCTTCAGCTGTTTGAATAAGCGAAATGCCATCTTGTGCGTTTTTAGACGCCATTTCTAATCCGCGGATTTGTCCACGCATTTTTTCAGAGATCGCAAGACCTGCTGCGTCATCTCCTGCACGGTTGATACGAAGTCCAGAAGAAAGCTTCTCCATGTTCTTTTGCCCTGCACCATTGTTGGCAGACAAACGGTTCAGTGTGTTAAGTGCTGCGATATTGTGGTTAATTCTCATGTTAAATGACCTCCATGTGTTTGAACCAATTGGACGTCCTTATCCAAAAGTTCTAAATTAGAATTTTTTTGTAAGCCTTACAATCCATTTATCGAACATTTATGGAATATGTTTAACAAAAAAGGAATAAATAAGGATAAAGTCTCATTCACTATGGTCGTTTCGCTAGAGTATTCCAAATTTAAAGGTCATTTTTCATGATTTATAACAGGGGTTTAAGAATCATAAGACTGGAGAAAACGCGAAGAAAAAAACATAAAAAAAAGCCCCATAAAGGGGCCTGTCATTAACGTAGTAATTGAAGTACGTTTTGTGGCTGTTGGTTCGCTTGTGCAAGCATTGCTTGAGACGCTTGAGAAAGAATGTTGTTCTTCGTGAACTCACTCATTTCTTTCGCCATGTCAACGTCACGGATACGAGACTCAGCAGCTGTTAAGTTTTCAGAAGAAGCACCAAGGTTGTTGATTGTGTGCTCTAGACGGTTTTGAACTGCACCAAGTTTAGCACGCTGAGATGAAACTTGGTTGATAGCTGAATCAACAATTTTTAGTTGTGTGTCAAAACCAACATCTGTAGCATCTGCTGCATTAGTTGCAAAGGCTGTTACATCTAAATCTTTAATGGATTGGTTTGCAACGATACCACCAGTTCCATTATCGACACCTAAAGCATCTGCACCCATATCTTGGATGTTCACTTTGATTTGTTGAGTTGCATTAGCTCCGATTTGGAAAACTAAAGATGGGTCAGTATTTACTGGTGGGGTAGAAGCTTTAAAATCACCATTTAAAAGTTTTTTACCATTGAATTCTGTACGATCAGAAATACCATCAATCTCTTCAATTAAAGCATCCATTTCGTCTTTAATTGCAGTTAAATCCTCACCTTGCTGTGTACCAGTATTTCCAGCTTGTACGACTAGTTCACGTACACGTTGAAGGATTGAATGAGTTTCAGTTAAAGCACCTTCAGCTGTTTGGATAAGAGAGATACCGTCTTGTGCGTTTTTAGAAGCCATTTCTAATCCGCGGATTTGCCCACGCATTTTTTCAGAGATTGCAAGACCTGCTGCGTCATCTCCTGCACGGTTGATTTTAAGACCAGAAGAAAGTTTCTCCATGTTCTTTTGGCTCGCACCGTTGTTTGCAGATAAACGGTTTAATGTGTTAAGTGCTGCGATATTGTGGTTAATTCTCATTTCCTATTACCTCCATGTATATGGGACCTGACAGACGTCCTTGTCTGAAAAAAGTCCTTTATTCTAGGGCTTAACAACCCTAACAATTAAAATATCGGTTTATTTTAAAGGATGTTTAGCTTGATTCAAGATTAATTTATGAATTTATCTGTCTAAATTCACAATTACGCTTAATACCCCACTCCTAAATTTTATTAAAAAATTAAATATCATCCATATTTTTTAATTAATAAATACAAAAAAGCCCCATAAAGGGGCCCGTTATTAACGTAGTAATTGAAGTACGTTTTGTGGCTGTTGGTTCGCTTGTGCAAGCATTGCTTGAGAAGCTTGAGAAAGAATGTTGTTCTTCGTGAACTCACTCATTTCTTTCGCCATGTCAACGTCACGGATACGAGACTCAGCAGCTGTTAAGTTTTCACCAGAAGCACCAAGGTTGTTGATTGTGTGCTCTAGACGGTTTTGAACTGCTCCAAGCTTAGCACGTTGAGCAGATACTTGGTTGATTGCAGAATCAACAATATTTAATTGCTCATCAAAACCGCCTGCAGCAGCAGCAGCTACATCTGCAAATTTAGTCACATCAATGTCTTTAACACTTTGACCAGCAACAATTACTCCAGCATTTTTTGCACCAATTGCATCCGCACCCATATCTTCGATATTAACATCAATTTGTTGAGTTGCATTAGCACCAATTTGGAAAGTCAAACTTTTTGTAGTTGCAGGATCACCAGTATCTTTAAACGTACCATCTAACAATTTTTTACCGTTAAACTCTGTACGGTTTGAGATACCGTCTACTTCTTCTTGTAGAGCTTTAATCTCATCTTGGATAGATTGAAGGTCAGTACCTTTATCTTGTGTACCAGTGTTTCCAGCTTGTACAACTAGTTCACGAACACGTTGAAGGATTGAATGAGTTTCAGTCAATGCACCTTCAGCTGTTTGGATAAGAGAGATACCGTCTTGTGCGTTTTTAGACGCCATTTCTAATCCGCGGATTTGCCCACGCATTTTTTCAGAGATTGCTAGACCTGCAGCGTCATCTCCTGCACGGTTGATTTTAAGACCAGAAGAAAGTTTCTCCATGTTCTTTTGGCTCGCACCGTTGTTTGCAGACAAACGGTTTAATGTGTTAAGTGCTGCGATATTGTGGTTAATTCTCATTTCCTATTACCTCCATGTATGTGGGACCTGACAGACGTCCTTGTCTGAAAAAAGTCCTTTATTCTAGGGCTTATCAACCCTGACAATTCTATTATCGGATGTGGTTATAGGATGTTTAGCAGATTTTTTAAAAGATATCACATTTTTTCATGACGTTAATCCTAATTTTAACAAATTTATCAAAATAAAAGCTGCTGATCTCTTATCAGCAGCTTTATCATTTATGAATTTCAGTATTGCTTGATATCAAACATTAAGATATTTTGGTATACGACATAATCCTTCTTACTTGTGAAAGGACCTTTATTGTGTTCATCATTGATTTCATAGAAGTTCATACCAATACCAAAGCTTCTTTCTTTGTACCAGTTAAGAAAATCGTTGATTTCTTTCATTGAAAGCAGATAATCCTTTTGCAGCCCGTTTATCATCGTAATTGAAAGTATGCCTTTTGCTGCTTCTTCACCAGGTTTTGTTCCGTCTTGATCCTTTGGTTCTTCAGTTGAACCATCACCAGGTTTTGTTCCGTCCTGATCTTTCGGTTCTTCGGTTGTGCCATCATCTGGCTTTGTTCCGTCTTGATCTTTCGGTTCTTCGGTTGTGCCATCATCTGGCTTTGTTCCGTCCTGATCTTTTGGTTCTTCGCTTGTTCCATCACCTGGTTTTGTTTCATCCTGATCCTTTGACACTTTTTGCAGATCTTTTAATGGAATAGAAATAACAGATTTAAAATTGTTTTTGACAGAATGACTACCAATTGATTCAGCATAATCTCTTCCACCAATAACATATAATTGATCATCAGCAATAACTGCTACAGATCCAACTCTACCTTCAGGAATTTCATATAAAGAATCTTGAACTTGACTAGTTTGTGGATCAAATATCTGAACTTGTTTTAATAATTTACTCGATCTATCTCCAATTTGCTGACCGCCAATCATAAATAATTTATGATTGGCGGTCGCATATGCAGCTTCATATGCAAAAGAATTTAATTGAATATCCTTTAAGCGTTGCCACTTACCAAACGTCATATCATATTCTAAAATGTCTTTATCTTTCGCTCGGCTAACATTAGCCTCACCACCAGCAATATATAACTTTCCATTTATCTCTGAAATGCTTCTACCCTGACGAGGAGCTAATTGAGAATTATCTAAGCTTTCCCACTCTCCACTTACCGTATCATAGGAATAAAAATTTACTTGAGAGCTTGATAAAGATGCTACTATATAAATTTTTTCTCCAACTGTAACTGCTCTTAAGGAACCAGTTATATAAGATGTATATATAAATTTCTCAGGCATCTTAATTGGTTCTTCTGTCCATTGATCTAGTTCCGTATCATAAACATCGATGGTTTTGTGAACTGTTTTAGTTGTATCAGTAAGACCGCCAATAACATAGATTTTTTTACCTACTGTCGCGTAAGCAGCGCCCGTTCTTTCTCTAGGCATACTTGCTTTTTCTGTCCACAAATCAGTTTTAGGATCATACATATATGTTGCATCGTTGAATTTTGATTGCTGACTTGCTCCACCAAATACATATATTTTTCCATCAACTACTCCTACACTTGCTCCGATACGCTCTTCCGGTAAGTCCGCCCGCTTCGTCCACCCATTTGTCTCAGCTGCATGAGCTTTTAACTGATGAATTGTGACCATCATAAAAATAGTCAAAAGCACTAAAAATAAACCTTTTTTCATCGTTTCTTTCCTCCATATCTTAAATATCCCTCCTTTTATCGACATATTTGTAATAAAATTTAATTTTTATCATTGTACACCAGAACAAATATCCTCAAATCGCACCTGTTATTTACCCTCACACATACATCACCGGCGTTGATATTTTAATAATCTTTCCGCCGCGACGATAAAATCTTGGGACGCGCCGGCTTAAGGTGGCGATGACTTCGTAGTTGATCGTATTGAGCATTTCGGCGATTTCATCGACAGAAATTTCTCCGCCCTTTTGACGACCATATATGACGACTTCTTCGCCTTGCTTTGCTTTCATTTCTCCTAAACTGATCATCGTCATATCCATGGTGACGCGGCCAGCAATCGGCATTCGCTTTCCACGGAAAAGCATAAATCCTCGATTGGATAATGCTCGTGAGTACCCATCTGCATAACCGATTGGTATGGTTGCTATAACTTCATCAGGTTTTGCTACATAGGTTGCCCCATAGCTGACGGTCCTTGGCTTTGTCACCATTTCCTTCACGAATGCAATCCTTGCTTTTAAACTGAGAGCGGGCTCTAGCTTAATAGCATCTAAACTCTCAATGTATTGCGAGGGATACAGTCCATAAAGTCCGATGCCTAGCCGTATCATATCTGCGCTAAATTCAGGAAATGCGATGGCAGCCGCTGTATTGTTCATATGTACAGTGGGCAAAGTAATGCCTTCTTTTTTTAAGAAACGAAGAAAATCAATAAAAATGCTGTGCTGCATTAGTGTGAAATCAGGGTCAGGCTCATCCGCAGTGGAGAAATGCGTAAATATTCCATCCCACCTCAGGTTTTCACTCTTTTCAAGCGCCTCTACCACTGCTAACAACTCTTCCTTTGTCCGCACACCTAATCGTCCCATCCCCGTATCGACATTGACATGAATCCCCAGGCGATGCTGACTTTCTTCTTCCGCTAAGATCTCATTTGCTTGAACAATCCAGTCTTCTCGTAGGCCGGAGAGATCAATTCTCCAGGCTGCAGCCCTTTTCACACAGTCGAGCGGGGTAAATCCAAGGACCAGAATCGGTGCTTCAATTTTTGCTCTCCGCAATACAATGCCTTCTTCCAAACTAGCAACTGCAAGCTCTGTCGCACCGCTTTCTAGTGCCTGCCGCGCTACCTCCACTGAACCGTGTCCATAAGCATTCGCCTTCACCACAGCCATGATCTTACTTTTCCTTGGAATATGCGCTTGAATGGCTTCGATATTTCTTTTAATCGCATCAAGATTAACCTCGATCCAGACTTCCCTGCAAAGCTTTTGCATGTATGTTTCCTCCTCATCACATGAGTCATTTCGATATCAATGTTCGTTTTCGTGTCTAGTCTATCTTTATTCATTTTTGTGAAAAACATTCAACCGCAATGACTGAACCAGCTTTGTCTTGATTGACATAAAAAAAGAAACCACCTCAAATTGTGATTTCTTCTTTATGAACAGCCATTTATTAATCCGCAGATTTCATCATTGAATCAATTTCATGATAAATCTCCTCTAGATTTTCTCGTTCAGTCAAATATTCGGCAGTGCTCTTACGAACAGGCACATCAAATGTCAGAAAGGTGAGCGTAATCGTTGATGATTCCTGATCATTCATAGTTAATCTCAATTCAAGTGTCGAGATCTCTTCATTATTATCACTCTCAACAGATTGTTCAATCGGTACACCATCTTCTAACATGTCAACTTGCTTCAACTCTTTCAAGGAAAGCTCAGTGACTTCAAACCTGAATTTTCGAGATGAGCCGCCAGGTTGATGTGTAATAAAGCGCATTGCCTTTCGCTCATCATCAATTGCAAAGCCTTTATCAACATTTTGTGAAAAGATGTGTGTTGAAGCCTGAAACCCGTCTTCTTGAAAAAGCATCATCATTTTATCTAATAATATATTTGGATCATTCTTTTCTTTTTGCCTTTGCAGCCTACCCGCTATCCATAAAATGACCATTGCACCGATGATGCTAAAAACCGTTCCCAGCCCATTACCTACATCTACGAAAATAGTAAAGCCTAAAATAGCAACAATAAAAGCGATTACAATGCCTATGATGAATATCACTCCATGCTCCTCCTGTCATGACCCTCATTGTTATTTTGGTTTAATCAAGTATAGCATCTGGATTTTGATCGAAAAAAAATCTACTATAGACTAAACAGATACTATATTCATTTCGCTTTTAAATAGAAAGGATTTTTATGATGAACCTCTACACGACAGACGAAATCATTGATGCTCTTTATAAAGCCTGGTCCTCTCAATCTAGTTCAAAATGGAGTGAAGACAACCCGGCCAATGGACAATGCGGTGTCACTTCTTTAGTCGTCCATGATCTTTTAGGCGGAAAAATAAACAAGACCGCATTACCTAGCGGATGGCACTTTTACAACGTAGTGAATGGAAAAAGAATCGACTTTACTTCTTCACAATTCTCTGAGGAAATCGTTTATATGGATGTCCCTTCAAATCGAGAAGAAGCATTTCAAGATACGAATGAGGATCAATACCGATATTTAAAGGAACGAGTCCTAAAATATTTAAACATTTAATACTCATAAAAACAGACCATATGAGGTCTGTTTTCATTGCAGTTTGATAAAGTGTTTAAAAGATAGGCAGTAAGAATTCACACACCTTATCTTCGCCTTCTTCTTCTCTATACCTTTCCATTATAGGGGCCTGACGCATGTTTAATCGATTGTTTTGGATCATTTGAGGCAATTGTCTCCAAAACAAATTCACTTTTTCGATTGTATGTGTCACCGTGAACACAGCATACTTTCCTCCTTCAAAATGACCAGTCTGAACCATTTGATCTTTTGTGAAATCTCTATTTGTCATAAGCATGAGGTCGTATCTGCATTTTTCTGATGGAATTTTTCCAGGATCATCTTGAGGAACACCATATATACCATATTCCTTTAATTCATCATTTAAATGATGTTGCTTAATCCATTTTTTCAATCTCTTCATCATCTCAAAATTCTCTTTGCTGCCATATGATCCGATATTTCTCATATACACCATTTTCATATTCGTTAACATTTCAATTTTGTAATTCATGATTTCCCTCCAATTTTTATTGGAAGACTGGCCAATCATTCCTTACAAACAACGGTAACATCCTTTAAAATAGAATGCAGTAGGATATTAAAAATAATGTAATGTATGATGAAAAATACATATGTTGGATTTACGATCTAGATCGTACATGAAGTAACTCATTTTCTCTTCATTAGATATCAAATTTTTTCAAATAAAAAAGAGCAGACTATAGCCGCTCACTTTTTATTGATTTTCCTTTGAAGATTTAGCACCGAGAAAGACGCCAATCAAATAGATGATTGTTCCAAAAAACAAACCATTTAACAAACTGATAAACAACATCTTACAAACTAGGCCAACATAATAAGACGCTGGCGTCCCTGGAAACACAGCCATATTGAACAGGCTAATCATAAAGGTTAAAGCAAAAGATATAATGAAAATCCTTCGAAATAATGTTGATTTTAACATTGTCACTTTACTTCCTCCTCAATATCTTTTCTATGGAAAAAATATTCTTTATTCATAGCATATATTCAATCTTAAAATAAAAAGCCCTTTAAGGGCTTTTTATTTAAGCAGTATAACCGATACTTGCAGTATGACCTCTCCTAGCTTCATCATGACTTGCTGTCACTTCAGATGTAAAATAACCAACAATACTGATGACACTGATCATCACAAATACTATTGATAACGTTTTAAATTTCATACTGACAGTCCCCCCGCTTCACTTGAGTTTGGAAATAAAGAATCTTTTCATAAAAATGCATCGCATTGTCTTTATCTCCCATTTCATTATAATATTTTGCAGCATCTTTTGCTAAATCTTCAAGATCAGGATACATTGACTTTATTTCTAGCGATTCCATTATTTTTTCCAACTGCTCAAAATTGTTGTCAACATATAGTGATCTTAAAAATTTGAATATCAATAACAGCACATGGTCTTTCAGCTTTTCAGATAGTTCTATGCCGTTATTTAAAGCATACTTACCTAAATCCTTTTCTTTCTTTTTGAAATAGGCTTTTGACAACATAATGAGCGGGTCTAAGATTCTATTTAAATGTTCGTATCCCTGCTCTCTAAATGCTCGAATTGAGTCATTAAAATGTATAATTGCTTGGGCTATTTCATTATGATGAAAATAACTCAACCCTAAATTATAGAGTGCTGATCCTTTTAATCGTTTTGTTGAGTTGTCGGCGGCTTTTTCTAGTGCGTGTTGAAAATGGGGTATTGCTTTTTCGGGGCAGCCCATATCTATATAGTTTAATCCGATCACAAAAGAACATTGTATTTCTCTTACTGTGTATGTCTCTTTTTCTCGATAGCATTCTATCGCCTGAGCGATATGGTGCATGGACATGTGGGTTTGTTTCATGTGGTAATAGATTTCAGCCATCTTGTAATTGAACTCGGCCCGTTCGATATCGTCACTGACAAGAGACAGCTTTTTTTCTGCCCGTTTATAGAAGGTAATCGCATTTAGGTATTCATAGTTTTCAAATTCATACATGCCGTAGAAAAAATTGAAATAATACTCGAGCAATCCTGTTAATTTCTCTTGGTCTCTTTTGATCTTCATTGCGAGTTCCTTGAAGTTGGCCCGCTCTTTCCCATTTTCTAAAGGATTCAAGTAATCAAGCATTAATTTATGTCTGAACTCCATGAGTGAGAAATACAATAATAAATCTTGATTTTCTTCCATATGATCAAGCATTGATTTGATTTCCTCTTTATATGCTTCGGCGTCCGGTACGTTAAATCTTTGAATATGATAATACCATTCATTGATTTTCAAACCGACGTGAGAAGAAAGCACTTTCTCCATCAGCCCTTACCCCTTCCTCTATTTTCCCTATAATTACATATATTATCATTTTATGTACCATTCGACACCGAAAAGAAACCGCAAAAAGGCCCAATAAAGGGCCGTGAAATTGATAAAATAAAATGACTTCTATTCATAAATAAGCACCCAGTATTCCGCCCCAGGTTCTCCTTCTTCCACAACAGCCTTCCACCCTCTTTTTTGATAAAAAGATAAAGCTTTGTGATTGTCGGAGACACATTTGAGGGTGACCGGTGTTCCTAAAACTTTTATAGCCTGTTTGAGCAGCAGATCGCCAGCCCCTTGACCAGCAGCTTCTGGATGTACAAACAAAAGGTGAATAAAACGATCTGGTACATATAGAGAAATGAATCCAAGGATTTTATTGTTCTCCTCAGCTAAGAAAATTTGCTCTTCCTGCGTATCTTGATCAAAATCTTGCAGATGGAGTTCTTCTGAATTGAGCCAGTGAAAGCTCTGGCGCCGGGATTTTAAATAGATTTGTCTTAATTGTGGATAATCGATCGTTTTTGCTTCTCGAATGAGCAATAGAATTCCCCCGTTTTTATTGAAATGTGAAGCAGCATTATTTAACTCGACACTTCTCCTGCTTTTCTACCAAGTTTCATTGATAACTGAACGCCAATCATTAACGAGACGATGACAAGCATTGCCACAATGGAAGCATAAAAATGTCCGCTTAAATCGAAAACCAAGCCAATGAAAAACGGACCGAATCCACCCACGATGTACCCGCCCATCTGCGACATCGCGGACCAGGTTCCGGCTTCCTCCGGAGTACTCGTCTCCATAATCGGGAGCATAAGCGCTAAAGGAAATAACCCCCCGGCACCCATACCTAGGAAAATGACGGCTGGCAAGATCGGCATTGGCAGAAGAAGAAAGATAAGACCAATGAGTTCAGACAGACTGCATAAGATGAGAAATAATTTCGGTTTTCCTAACCGAGTAACGACCGCTGGAACGAGTAGTGCCACCGGAATCTGAATGAGTGTAAATATGGTCAAGAGCATGGCAGCATATTGCGGACTGTTTCCAAAACTAAGAGCAATCGGTGAAATCCATGCCGTCAAAGAATAAAACATACTGGACATAAAGCCAAAGAACAAGGTGAATTGAATGGCCTTTTTGTTTCGCAGCGGCAATTTTAACGGCAACGTTACAAGATCACTCTGCTCATTTTTGCGAGCTAAACCTATCCATAGAATAAGGGCGATCACCCCTAGAATAGCCCAGCAGGACAATGCAAATGGAAGATGATGCTGACTGCGCAGATAAATCGGAATCGTGAAGCCGGAAGCGAGCGCTGCACCTATTGTCATCGAAATTGAATACACACTGACAATACCAGGATTTCTCGGGAAATATTTTTTAATAAAACTAGACAATAAAGGACCTGCGAAGCTAATCCCTACCCCTCCAGCAAACGCAGTCATGAGCAGGATAGCAACCGATTGGCTAGTACCACGCAGTGCAGTGGCAATCGTGATAAGAAGAATCGAGAAAAACAGCGTTCTCTCTAAACCAAAACGCCGGCTGAGTATCGTTGCAACGGGAGCAAATATTCCCATACAAAGGACAGGCAAAGTGGTCAAAAGGCTTGCTGTCAGTGCGTTTACTCCAAGCTCTGATTGGATCATGCTCATCATGGAAGCCACGGAAGTAATGATCGGACGTAAGTTTAAAGCGGCTAAAAATAAAGCGGCTAAATAATATATTTTTTTCATCAATACCCTTCTTTCTCTCTCATCTTGTTAAGGTTACTTTGAGTATAAATCTGCCGCATTCATTGATCAATACAATAAATCGTATTATGATGATAGGAAAAGACTATCATTTATGAAAGGTGGACATATGGATACCCGGCATATTACCTATTTTATGGCTGTATTCAACCATTTGCATTTTACAAAAGCCGCTGAGCAGCTAGGTATATCACAGCCTACACTTAGCCAGCAAATTCGACTGCTTGAAGCAGAAGTTGGGATGCCGCTCTTTGATCGAATCGGCAAAAAGGTCGTTGCTACCGAAGCTGGTTCGCTGCTTTATCAATATGGCGTGAAAATGCTTCAAGCTGAAAGAGATGCAAAAAATGCGATGAAAGAACTATTATCGGAAAAACGAGGAACCGTTCGTCTCGCAGTACTCCCTTCAGATCTTGATTTTCAGCTGGTGCCACTATTTGTAGAATTTAAAACTCTTTATCCAGAAACCAATCTAAAGGCATATTCAAATATCTTCGTTCGTGAAGAAGTCCTTTCGCATAAAGTGGATCTCGGCATCGGACTGCGAGGGCCTGCGGATAAGCGTCTCGTTCAAATTCCACTTGGAAGTGAGCCTTACGAATTATTTGTTCATTCAGAAAGTGATTTGGCCCAAAAGAGCGAAGTGTCATTAAAAGAGCTGACTCACCGTGCGTTGGTCATGTATCCGAAGGGATATCTAGGAAGGGATTTAGTAGATGACGTATGTAAAGAACAGGGTGTTGAACTGGACACCGCCATGGAGGTTGGGTCCGCGTTTTCGCTATTGCAGCTGGTTGAAGCCGGCATCGGTGCAACCATTCAGCCAAGAGGATTACTAAAGCAACATTCGATGTGGCCTAATATTGTTTCGATTCCTATTGCTGATCCAGCACCTGTCCGGCACTTGGAATTAATTTATTATGCAGATCGATTTGTCAGCAAAGCACAACAGCAGCTATCTGAATGGCTGATAGACTTTTTCAAATCAAGAACAAACTAAAAAGTGAGGTTAACACATGAAGAATGCAAACAGCATATTTACAAGAACAAACCGGGTTGTTATTCGTCAATTTGATAGACAGGATATTGAAGCATTTTATCAATATCGAGCAAATCCTTCTATTGCAAAATTTCAATCTTGGGAAAACTACACGTACGAAGATGCTGAATCATTTGTTCAACATCAAATGACACAAAAACCTAATCAACCGGGGACGTGGTTTCAATACGCTATTGCCTTATCTGAGTCCAAACAGCTGATAGGAGATTGCGCCATCCATACACTTGACAGTGAACCTAGAATCGTTGAAATAGGTTTTACCCTCGCGCCCGAATACCAAGGAATGGGCTATATTCACGAAGCTCTCAGTTCAATCTTCGAATATATTTTTATGACATTGAACAAACATAAAATCATCGCCTTTACAGATGTGCGCAACGAAAAATCCATTCGAGTGCTGGAACGTTTAGAAATGAGACGCGAAGGACATTTGCTGCAAAATTATATGTCGAAGGGACATTGGGTCGATGAATATCAATATGCCATTCTTCAATCTGAGTGGGCCGCTAAGCGTCATTAAACATTTATTTCCTATTCAAAATTCCTAAATAAGCGCTCCATGGACCCACATCGGTTCGATATCGTTCCGCCATGACCCGAACAATCTGGGACATATGTGTGAAGTCATGGACAACCCACGCAGAACTCCAAACTCCGGATGGACGCCCTTTTTCTCTAAATCAAGGCCTGAATGTGTCATGCGCTGAATGTATGCCACATTCTCCATCCGTACATGATGAAACTCAGATAGTGCTTGTTCTATCTGTCTTTCAGATTGATTCAAATGAGAGTAGCGGTCAAACGCAGGAAATGGTGTATTCTCTCCATCAGCAAGAATCACATTTAATCGAGGAATCCAATTGAATTTCTCTGCTTCAATCAAATGTTCAATGACTTCAACTGGATTCCATGTTCCCTCTCCTTCACGGCTGTGAAGCCAATCATTCGATAAACCGGACAAAAGACTTTCTAACATGTGAGGAGTTCGACTCAACATATCCAAAGCTTCATTTAAATTGAAATTCATATGGCTGCTCCTTTATCAATTTTCTTTATTCTAATGTTTTTTGAATAGATTGCAACTCATACTTCAAGACAGATAAATGCGCTTTTCATAACCTTCTATATACAAATAGAACTTTTCTATAACGATTACCATGCTTTCTTTTTTTATAATAGAAAAAAATGAAATGTGGTGATATCTATGTCTATAACGATTGGTATTATGGGCGGGATGGGTCCTTTAGCAACGATTGATCTGATGAAAAAAATCATTTCACATACACCAGCTATTAAAGATCAGGATCATTTACATGTGATTGCTGATAATTTCCCTCAAATTCCTGATAGAACCACTGCAATTTTTGGGAAAGGCGACGATCCTACAGAATATATGATTGAATCAGTAAAGAGATTAGAACGTGCCGGAGCGGACTTTATTCTTATTGCATGCAATACCGCACACTTCTTTTTAGAAAACGTACGACATTCCACTCATATCCCTATTATGAACATGCCATTAGAAACCGCAAATTACCTAAATAAACATCACTATACATCTGTGGGCTTACTATGTACTGATGGAACATTAAAAACCCAGCTCTATCAAAAGGCTTGTGCTCATCACAAGATTGACGTCATGACTCCTAGTGAAAATCTTCAGAAAAACGTGATGAATGGGATATATGCAGTGAAAGCAGGAAAATTAAGTAAAGGCGGAAGTGAATTGGCGTTAGCTGCAGAAATTCTAATCAATCAAGGAGCAGAAGCCATCATTGCCGGCTGTACAGAAATCCCCTTAGTCTTAAGGTCAACTAAAGATGTGAAAGTGATTGACCCTACTGTCATTTTGGCGAAAGAGGCTGTAAAATTAGTGTATGAGCTTGAAAAACTAAACATTTAAAGAACGTCATATAAGGGGATAACATGAATATTGAGAATATAGAAGCGTTTATTTATGTATGCCAGCTAGGCAGTATCAATAAAGCTGCGGAAGCACTGTATTTAACCCAGCCTTCTGTTTCGGCACGTATTCAATCATTAGAAAAGGAATTAGACCTGAAATTATTTGATAGACAGAGAAATAAACTATCTCTGACGGAAAAAGGTGAACAGTTTTACCCGCATGCCAAAAAGATTCTCCATTCTTATCAAGAAGCAAAGCATAGTCTCAAACAAACGATGATTCCTTATGAATTGACGATTGGATGCGCATCCTCCATTTCCAATAATCTATTGCCTAACATATTGCCCGCCCTAAAAGAAAAATACGAAAACCTGAAAGTGAAAATCGTAACAGGACATTCAAAGGATGTTGTCCAAAAAGTGATTAACAACCAAGTAGACTTTGGGATTGTGAGGACTGAAACACATCCTCAAATTGAATCGATCCCAATTTTCAGCGATCCAATCGGGCTGTTCGTCCCAACTCATCACCCGCTTGCCAGCCTTGACAACATCAATATGAAAGAGCTAGAAGAACAGCCTTTTATTTTCTTTGACTATGGATCATTTGATTGGTTGATGCTCCATCGATTATTTCAAAAAAACAACATCACACCGAACATTTCCATTGAGGTTGATCATATGGAAACTGCAAAAAATTTAGTGCTGCAAGGAATGGGACTATCATTTCTACCTCATCATTGTGTTAGAAATGAGGTAGAACAAGGAACATTAAAACAAATTTCAATAGACCCATCCATAGATTTCAACATCAATATCGAGTTCATTTATAAAAAAGGAAAATCCAAATCCGTTTTCATTGATCAACTCAAACAGTTTTTTCATGAATTAGATTAAAAAAAAGCCCTTTTCAGGGCTTTTTTTGGATTCGTTCTGATTGATTAGCTTTCGTTTGCCAACATGTATGCTGCAGTTTCATGCATATCTTTTAATCCTGATCTCTGTGCGTACTCGGCCACAGTGATCGCACTTGTCGTCAGAAGTTCTATTATATGTTCATCCATTCCTGACCAAGTTCTCCCGCCTGCTTTTTCATACGCATGGATAAGTTTTGTTAACCCTTCTTTCCCAAAGAGAAGTTGATGCGACAAAAAGTCTGCAGATACATCACCAACCCCCACTTCAGACCAATCAATCACACCCGTCACACATTGATTTTCATCAATCAGAATGTGGCCGGGATGCAAATCTCCATGCTTCACTCCCACGAAAGGCGGCCATAAAGAATCTTTAGCTAGCCATTCTTGCCAGCGCTCCCATAAACCGCTGTTAATGGTGTATTGCGATTTGACACGTTCCATTCGCTGTTTCATTGATCCTCTTAATTCATGAGCACTGAGCATCTCCACACCGATCGTTTTAAAAGGCTGTTGATCTAAGGAATGTACATTCGCTAGAACTCTTCCTAATGATTCATAATAAGCTTGCGGTACTTTCGTTTGATCAAAACTCCACACATATGATTGCTTCTCCACATCAATACTAGCCGACGGTACCCCCTCTAATTGTTTATAAGCAATCAGACTTTCTGTAAAGATAGACCACTGAGGGACCTGAAAGTGAACCTGCTTACTCATATGATCTAATGTCTTTTTTTCTTGTAAAGTATGTTTCATTGATTCAGGTCTGCGAGGCACTCTTAATATCCATTGGTCACCATGTAAATCTTCGACATGTGCGACACGGAAATCCACACCTGATTCATTTATTTTGATGGTATTCTCTGAAATTTCTAATCCGTGATGATTGGCTAACTGCTTTAATTCTAGTCTATTCATATTCATTCCTCCAATTGCTCATTTAATCATGATCAATAGGCATCAAGAATATCATCACAAAAAACCACAAACAGGCTACTTTATGTGGTCAGAGTAAACAAAGCTAGACTTATGCCTTTCTTTGTATTATAAAAACATACAAAAAAGACAGAACAATTATCTGCCTGTCTTCTAGTGAAATTGCATACTTTCCCGCTGAAGATCATTAAAAATGTGCAGACTACCCCGTTTACTCCGTTTGATGAAAACAGAGCCTTTGAACATATGAAATTACTGATTGTTCAAAGTTTGCTGGCGTAATCTTCCTGCATGCATCATCTTTAACCATCCTCCTCTTTGTCAATAAAGTTACTATACTTTATTTAAATATGACTTTCAATAAGATTACAAAAAGAAGCCCTTTTTCAGGGGCTTTTCTTCTTTTACTATGGTTTTTTCCCTGGATGAATGTCTTCTCCCAAAAAGGCGATATAAGGCTCACCACTATTTTCTAGAAACTCTGCTATTTCTTTCAGCTCTTGATTGATAAGGTCATTTCTTTGCATATCCGGGTTTAACAGAAGGATGGAGTGAATCGTTGTCGCTGCTTCATACAAAACATGTTGATCTTTTATCTGTTTGATGCATTGTTTCATACGATCGAAAAACCATTCAATCTCTTCAATCTCTTCCATCGGATAATGTGCCATTTTAAAGAGATTCTGCTGACGAAGGTCTTGTCTCTCAAAAATTTGTTCAAGCTCTTCTTTACTGATATACAAATCCGAGCATTCCTCATCAATTTCTACTACCTCGACCATGGCGTCTTCAGCTGTATATAACTGCTCAATAAATTCATCGAAAGTATCTGCAAGCTTAAAATCGACTCCCATTTCTAAATCAAAATAGTGGATAGGCGGGTGTTCCTTCGTTTTTCGATAATCCATTGCGATCCATGTATCTTCCTCTCCGCTGATGATCACAAGTCCCTCCGGCAGCTCCAATTCATCACTTAACTGGGAACTATTCATGATGCCATCATCTTTGGCGATTCCTCTTAGATGGTCAAATTGAACATGATTATCTGCCCATGAATTCAGTTGTTCCGTTGGAAAAGCATTACGAACTGTAAAGCCACCATTCCATTCTAAGATGAGCTTTTTATATGTATCAGGTAAAGCGACACCAAGTCTTCCCTCTGCTTCACGAATTTTTTCCTCATCTATCTTTTCTAACGTGAAAGGGCTCTCTTCTTCTTTCTCCCAAAATGGTTTCAAAGTGGGGACCTCCTAGTTTCTAATGAGATCAGTATATCATTGACCAACTACTCATTTACCTTTTTAAAACCTCAAATTACAAACCCGTTCAATTCCTTCATCCAATAAAGAATTTATCAGTAGATATAAAAAAGATCTGGCTGGAGTGGCCAAGTACCAGGCACTTAAAGTGCTCAATGCCAGCATCCTCAGGTTATTCCTTCTGGACAAAATATTCACGTTCGATTTGTTTATCTATATCATACGATGATCCGCATAGAAAAAAGATCCCCTTTTTCTTGATTTGATGACCAATTGACACAAAAAACCTTGAAAGGCATTAGCCGATCAAGGATCATTTTGTTACTTCATTTTCACTGCTTCTTTCATTTCCTCTACTATTTTATTAAACCACTGTATAGGATTTAATGAGATCGCCGGAAAATAGATTTCTGCATTATTTTCGATAAAGCTTTCTTTTTCTTCTATTGTTAAAGTACCATTCAAAAAATCCTGACAATCCTTTATAGTAGACAGCAGACATTCTTTAGTAGCTTCATGAATAAACTCCTCTAACGCTTCTTCTGGTGAATCGATATCCTGATGAAATGTCCCACCTAAAAAATCTTCTAACTCCTCTAAATAACTGTAACTCTCATTCATTTTATCATCCTTCTTTCTATTTAACAGGGTATCCTGTTAAAATAAAACCGCCATTCTCATCTTTTTTCAGTATAATTTTTGCATTTGTAACATTCTCAACTACTTCTGAATTTCTCGAAACACTTCTTCCAATTACCTCTCCATCACCCTTATATTTTAATGGTAATGTAGGTCTACTGTTGGGGTCGGATAACCACTTTTGTATTTTATCAACACTCTTCGGATCACCCAAAACTGAATCAGCAACTCTTTCTGCAGTCATTCTATCGTTAAAAGTAGAAGAACCCGTGATTTTAGGATTACTTTTCAGCCTTTCTAATAGTTCTTCATCTGTTTTCCCAACATGTCTCTCTATTAAGTGCCCACCTCTGGATTCATGTGTAGCTAACCCATTACCTGGAGATAAAGGATTTTTCTCACCTTTCTTGATTCCCATCTTACCATGAAACCCTTTTGCACCAAACGGTAAAAGCATCCCCAGCGCCGCATTCATACTCGCTTCCTGCTGTTCTTTCGAGATCTTGTTTCCAAACATGTCTCGGCCTGTGATCGCTTCGCTGAAGCCGTTGGTGGCGGTGAGGCCATATAAACCTTTTTGGGTTGTCTTTAGGGCGTCAAAGGATTTTTGTGATGTCTTGTAAATATCGACCGCCCTGACTGCGGCTGATGTGGCTTGGGTCGTTTTATAGACAGCTTTTCCGCCTTTGAAAATGCGGCCTGCCCAGCCAACGATAGGGATGTAGCCGGCCGCTGCCATGCCTCCTGCCGCGACACGCTGGCCTGCGGTGAGTTCCTCGCCTGTGATTGGATCAACGCCCGTTGCGGCACGTTTTGCATCGTTCACGCCAGTCAGTTCATTCACGATGTTTCCACCATAATCGAGGGCTTTTTCATACCAAGGGCGGTTGGCGAGGGCTTCTTGTTCCTTTGCGATCTTGCGGGCTTCTTCTTGTTCTTTTTTGATTTTCAGATATTCAGCAGTTTGCTTCTCAATATCGCTCTTTGCCTTGTAGATGTCGCTATTTTGATACGCTTTCTTGTCAAAATTCATAGGCGAAATCGCTTTTCCGTCATTTGTCGCATTCATCATTTCAGCGTACAATGCCATTGTAGCTTGCTGTTCCGTCTCTGACAAAGCATATTCATCTTTTAAATTTTGATCAAGCTCTCTTAGTTCTTTGACCGTCTTTTTTCGTTCATCTTCCGCATCTTCTATTTTTTCATCAAAGGTTTGGCTATCAAATACCTCTAGGGAAATGAGGTCATCAATGTCTTGAAAAATCGTTTTGAGTGCCTTTTTTTGATCCTTCACAATGCTTTTGGCATTCTTGATGCCCATATGTACTGCGTTGTCTAAAAAGTGTTCTTCTACAAAGGTATCGCCGCCAAAGCTCGTATCATCCAGTGTCCCAGAAACACCTTCATGAAAGGCTTTTTGCTTATCAATGAAGCTGATAAACATGTCTACATTTCCAGCGAGCTCTTTATAGAAACTTTTAATGTTATCTGCACCTTTCCCAGTGAAATCATCACCGAGGTTGGCAACACCTTGTAATGCCTTTTTTAAATCTATCATTTGTTCGCGGAGTTCCTGATAGTGTTTTGCCCTTGTGTCCATGGCACTTGTTAGTGCTTTTGCATTAAGTATCTTGCCCAGCAGAATTCACTCCTTCCTATTCATTGACAAGGTCAATTTTACCAACACAGGGTTTGTCATGAAATAGGATTAAAGACACAAAAACAAGACCTAGAGTACTTTCTAGTGTTTATGGTTACTTGTTTTTTAATAAGTGATATCTATCTCTTCCTAAAAACACTCAAAACAATTTTAGTAGATAAAAGTTTGTTGACAATAAAAAGAAACAGAACATTCGTTGACAGAAAAACAAAAAAAACCTGCTACGCAAGAGTTTCAAAGATGATTCCAACCTCTACCCTATCAAGGTGAATGACCTCATCCGAAGCAAACGGACGTTTTCTGAAAAAGACTGATTTAATAAGGTTCTATAATGTGCAAGTGCATTTCTGATAAAAAACTGAAAGGGTTCGTCCCCAATCTGTCCCCATTTAAAAAAAACAGACCCTCAAGGTCTGTTTAGTTTTGCCTATTAGTTTTCAAATGTTGAATTTGGATCGATCATCGTCGTGTTTCGATCGGTTTTTTGAGGAAATACAGTGATATTTCGATCAGTTGATTCTTGTGAGTAATTAAAAGAACCTAGGCAAGCAGCACCTACCAATAAAGTGGCGCTAATCAATATCTTCATTTTAATATTCATATAAACACTCCCCTTTTTGGATTTCGGTTTGAGCTTCTATGGCAGTTCTATAATAATCTGCTAGCCTCTCCGAATCATTCCTTTTTTCATAAAGATTTGCAAGGCTTAAAGCAAACTCTTCAATATAAGGATACAACTTCTTTTCCTCTAACCCTTTAAACATTTTTCGTATATTTTCAATACCTTCATCTACATAAATTGTCTTTAATGAATTGAGCAATGTTTTATAAAACAGATTGTTTTCTGCTGTTGCACTTTTTATTCCTTTAGCGATATATTCAAGTGCTTCTTTTGTTTTATCACTTTTAAACAAAGTCCAACTTAAACTAAAAAATAATCTTGGTTTAATATCTTCATTGTTTTCAGTCATCTTATCCAACCCTTTTTTATAGAAGGAAGCAGCTTTAATATAATCCTGTTGCCTGTCATACGTATTTCCAAGATTCAAATAAGTTTTAGCGATTAATCTTTGATCATTTATTTCTTCAGCAAGATCTAGTGCTTTATGTAAGTGGGGGAGCGACTTCTCATATCGTTTAAAATCATCATAATTTCCTGCGATCACAAATAGACTTTGAATTTTTCTCACCTTATAAAGATCATAACGATCATAAATCTCTAGGGCTTTTATAATATGGTGCATAGAAACATGGGTTTGTTTCATAATGTAATATGCTTCAGCAACTTTAAAATGGAATTCTGCTTGTTCAATTTCATCTACAACAAGCGCCAGCTGCCTCTCAGCAATCTTATAATATTGAATGGCTTGTACATACTCTTTCTTACTGAATTCATGCATACCTCTAAAAAAGGCATTATAGTATTGCAACATTCCAGACAGTTGATGGTTAGAATTCTCTATTTTATCGACTAGCGCGGAAATTGATTGATCGAATGAAGGTTTTATATAATCGAGCATAAGCTGATGGCGAAAACACATCAATTGATAGTAAATGAGCAGGTCTTGATCCTCTTCCATTCGCTCAATTTCTCGTTCTACCTCAGCTTTCAAAATCTCTGCATCGGGGACACTGAATTGCCGAATCATTTTATACCATTCATTTATTTTCACACCAACATGTGAAGAAAGAACTTTCTCCATTCCTTATTCCCCTTCCACTAATTTCCCTTATATTACATTTATTATCACATGTTTAAGTTTACAAGGCACCGAAAAGAAACCGCAAAAAGAACAATTGAGTAACCGCGATTTTACACATTTCTTCTAACAACAGAAAAAGCAGACTCTGCAAAGTCTGCCTTTTTCTAAATGACTACACCTTTTGAAAATTAAGTATACAATGAATCGCTTAACCACTCTTCACAATGTTCTATAAGCCACCTCAAATATTCCACATATTGACCGACGTGATAGCCATCACAAACAGCATGATGTACTTGAATCGCAACGGGTAGGATGATTTTTTCTCCTTTCATCTTAAATTGACCAAACGTAAATATTGGCAGCAAATAAGTTTCATCTGTGGATACATTAAGGTTAAAAGAAGTAAAATCAATCCAAGGTAGACTTGAAATATTGAACATGTTCTCTGGCATATTAGGTTTCGGAAATAGTTTGTTACTTTCACTATAAGTTTCAATGTCCGCTACACAGCTTTTATAAAACCGAGCAAAGTTTTCGTCATAAGGTGTCCAAATACTTGAAAATGTCTTTGTTTCTTTATTTAGAATCGTATAACTAGGATGGAGAAGATCCCAGTGACCAAGTTCATCGTTCACTAGATCCATCCGAAACTCCGGTATTTTTTGCACAGCCCTTGCTAACAAATAAATTTGCACAGGATATACTTTTAGCTTTTTTTCTTTTAATATTGAATGCAATGTCGTGATGTCTAGATCAACCACCAGACTATATGAGCATCGAGTTAACGTCATATAATGATGAAAGTGCTCTTTTCTCGGATAATTTTCATCTATTTGTTTAAACATTTTTTATCTCCTCCTGAATGTGTGATTTACTGTATTCAGGAGGAGACTTTATCTGTTTTCACCACCACAATCATCCTTTCAAGAGATATGTCATGTTTTTGTCCATTCAAAGTCTACTATGAGTTTTACCTACGATAAAGCCTTCAGCAACTCTTCGTAAGTCATCTTCCCTAACGTGAACTGTTCTAGTGCTATATATTTTTTCTCTGCTGAGGTATTCATTCTATTATGACATTCATTCACTAACTCATGTTCATTTGTTATTGGCTCATGTATATGTTCTTTTTTTCGAAATGCTTCATAATATCTTATACCAAATATTCTCTGGGACATCGCATTGATGTGAATTCCGTCCGGGTTAGGTATAAGACCTTTCGCAGTAACATAATAACAATTTTCCTGATGATGTGCATATTTTTGAAGTTCCTCATTAATCAGTGAAAATTCCACACATCCTGCGCCAAATGCCGCCTTTCCCAAGAAATCACCCAAACCTCCTATTACAAGCGGAATGTTAGGTACGGATAATTCAGTTCTTAGTTCATGAAATAATCTTAGTATTTTTTCATAGTATTCTTTGTATTTCCCATCTTGGCTGTCACTTTCTCCTTGATGCCATAATATCCCTGCCAATTCGCTACTTTCCTTTGCGAATTTAGCTTCACTTATTGCATGACGAAATAATGCTTCATCCGGCGACCACTCATCAATGGAACTGCCACCCTCTGCACAAGGAATAAGGCCAATCTTCTCTCCTTCATGATCCTTACACCAAGCCGCCGCAAAGGAAGCCCCCAGTCCTACGCCAGCTACCGGCCTATCAAAATGAATGGGTTCAGTCATCATTTGCCATCTACCATTTCGCAGCATCATGATCCTTTCATTATAAATCGGAGGAACTTCATGTTTGAAGCCGCGCCCCGCCATATTTGATTGTCCAATTAGTAAAAATGACTTCATATCTTTCTCCCCCTCGCTAATTATTTTATCAAATGTGTATTCACCTGAACGTTGAAGAAATATTTTGTATTATTTTTTACATGTTTATTATTGTTAACAGCTTGTAGCAGTGCAGCATCTACTAAAAAACAGCTCACCACAGACAACGTGATTGAAGCTTTCAAAAGTGCTGGGCTTGAAGCAGAAAAACCAACTGATCTTGAACGAAAAGAGTTTGGAAATATAAGAGAAGAAGGAAAAAGGATTCTCATTCCTTCTTTAGGTGAAAATGCTGGTGGAAGGATTTTTAAATTTGGAAATGAAACTGACCTTAACCAGGCCAAATCATATTATGATGAGTTAGGAAATGCTGGATCTATGTTCTTCTCTCACACATATTCAAAAGGGAACTTCCTGCTTCAAATGAACGGAGAAATGAAGGATTCTGAGTTTGAAAAATATAAGAAAGTGATGGATGAGGAAATAAAATAGTTTCATATTTTTTTACTGATTGCTTCTTTAATCTTTAACAAAGAAGAATTCTTTACGATGGATCGAACCGTCACCTCTATCCTGTCAAGGTAGAGGTACAGAATTCTGTCATTACCAGTGACACCTCTAATACACTTCTACCGTTACTACAGACGCTTTTTATCCTCCGGTATTCCTTCGTTTTTTAAGACTAAAAATGTTACCTCTTTATTCTTAATCTTTGTTGTTTACATTTTTTTGTTATTCATGTTTTTCATCATTAATATGCATGCATATTGTACCGTTCAAACCGTATAACAAATAACCTATTTACTTCTTTTATTTACAAATAATAACACCCATTAGAATAGGAGGAATATTTCTAACAGCTAAAACAAAATATTGTATTACTAAATTAGCCTTACATTCGTTGAAAGCCTAATTTTCTAAAATATATTCAAAAGTAGAAGTTTATTATGGAAAAACTAAGTTTTTTCGAAAGGGTTAATCTTATCAACGGTTGCAGGAATTTCTGTTTTTATATTCACACCTTTTGCAGAAGCAAATGCTACTAAAGCTCTCGAAAAAGAACAGTCCTTTTTTTTATTGATCTGTAAAAACTTCTTTTGATCAATCAAAAGAGCCTACAATAGATGAGTTTGCACAGTATTGGAATCTCAATGAAGAAGAAACAGCAAAGTTCAAAAAAGCAAAAAAAGAAGCAGAGTCCAAACCAAACGGAGAAGCTGCTCTACACGGTAAATTCACATCTTCTATAAAAGCAATAAAAGGAGCTTATGTCCAATTACCAACAAAATTGAAAGTAATGATAGGCGGTGTAACAGGGTTAGAAACCATTTTAATCACTCTCGAACACTATACAGGCGCTCTTAAAGTGACTGGAAGTGAAAATGCAGCATGGTGGGTTGCAAAAACCATCATGTTGTTCGTTTTTTAAAATGAACTAAAACACACCTAAATGGTGAAACATCAAGGAGGTGCTCGGCTAGTGACACATGAAAATAAGGCATCCAAAGGTTTGTTAATCACTTTTACCCGCCGCTATTATCGCTATTGTGTTGATTTTAGGAAAAATCGATACATCTGTTACAAAAATTTCATTTTATGTAGTCGCTTTTGGTGTAATGGGTTTAACTATTTCAAGCTTAATAAAAGACTACAAAAAAAAGAAAGATTGATTACTTGTCAGGGAGCTGCTTTATGTAGCTCTCTGTTTGTGAAAAACAGGATAATGACCAACACTGAGAAATACAAAAGCCACTCTCGAATATCTCAAGAATGGCTCTGTATTAACGTCTTTTTATATGATTCCGACTGGGCTCGAACCAGCGACCTCTACCCTGTCAAGGTGAAATCAACTGAAACTTTCTCCTTTGATGAATCCAAAGTTATCAATGATGGTTTACCAAAGGATATTTCATTAGAGATCAAAAATCATTTAGAATCATTGGCTGGAACTGATGTTGAAAAAGAGTCTGTGTTTATTACTGCTTGAATCTCCCTTGTAATTCAATCGAGATTAAGTCAGTTCGGCATGATTACCATGTCAAATATTTGGGCAGAATTGGTTAGTTGGATAGTAATATTATTTGTCGTATTCATTGGCGTTGAAGTGGCTTTTAGAACGATCTATAAAATAAGACATCGAACTGAATAAAGACAAACAAAAAAAGCCCCTTTATATAGGGGCTTTTGGTTTATTAACGTAATAATTGAAGTACGTTTTGTGGCTGTTGATTCGCTTGAGCAAGCATAGCTTGAGAAGCTTGAGAAAGAATGTTGTTCTTCGTGAACTCACTCATTTCTTTTGCCATGTCAACGTCACGGATACGAGATTCAGCAGCCGTTAAGTTTTCACCAGAAGCACCAAGGTTGTTGATTGTGTGCTCTAGACGGTTTTGAACTGCACCAAGTTTAGAACGTTGTGCAGAAACTTGCTTAATAGCTCCATCAACGATTGCTAACTGATCATCAAATCCACCATCGTCATCAGCTGCGATTGTTTCAAATTTAGAAACATCGATATCTTTAACAGATTTACCTGTCTCGACTGCACCATCTGCGTCAGTAACGCCTAAAGCAGCAGCGCTCATATCTTGAATGTTTACCTTAATTTGTTGTGTAGCATTTGCACCAATTTGGAATACTAAAGCATCACCTTCAGTTGCAGGTGTACCTGTACTTGGATCATCTGGATCTGTCGGCGGAACTTCTGGTGTGCCTGTTCCATTAAACGTACCATTTAATAATTTTTTTCCATTAAACTCAGTACGATTAGAAATACCATCGACCTCTTCAACAAGCGCTGTAATCTCATCTTTAATTGCAGCTAAGTCTTCACCTTGCTGTGTACCAGTATTTCCAGCTTGAACGACTAGTTCACGAACACGTTGAAGGATTGAGTGAGTTTCAGTCAATGCACCTTCAGCTGTTTGGATAAGAGAGATACCGTCTTGTGCGTTTTTAGATGCCATTTCTAATCCGCGGATTTGTCCACGCATTTTTTCAGAGATTGCTAGACCTGCAGCGTCATCTCCTGCACGGTTGATTTTAAGACCAGAAGAAAGTTTCTCCATGTTCTTTTGGCTCGCACCGTTGTTTGCAGACAAACGGTTCAATGTGTTAAGTGCTGCGATATTGTGGTTAATTCTCATTTCCTATTACCTCCGTGTAATTTTTTTCGAGAGCTAATCTGTAAAGTCCATTTGAATGAGAAGCTCTTCCTTAGAATTTTCGATTTCTAAGGCATGTGTTTAGTAGTAACGCAGAGCACCTTTTGGCTCTCTAACTTTACTACCGTACGTAACATCAGTTATGGCAATAATCATCATAAAATCTCCTCCTATTCATGCAAAATGATTATTCTTGTCACTTTTACGAGACTAGATACTCGCCATAACAATGAGTATTATGTTACCTACTATAGACTGAACTTCCATATATTTTAGTTTGTGGAAATTGTTAATTTCACAAATTAGACACATTTAACAAGAAGAAATATCTCGTCCATGTTGTCATATTGGCTTACGTTAAGCTTGTGAAAAAATCATATTCATGTATAATACAATTGATGTATGATACATGAATTGTAGGAGGGTGACCTTTTTGAAAAGAGAAGATGCCTTAAAACTAAGAACAGATATTAAGAAAATGATTATAATAACTGGGGTTTTTGAATCTCAAAATTTGCCCAATGGACCATTTGAAAAACCTCTACCAACTTCTCAAATGATGGCGTTAGAGGAACTAGAGGCGGAAAAATTAACTGTTTGGCAACTATCCAATAAACTTAGATTAGAGACTTCAACTGTAAGTAGATTAGTAGATAAGTTAGTAAAAAAGGGGCTTGTTTATCGTGAAGTAAATGAAAAAAATAGAAGAGAACTTTTTCTGCACCTCACAGAAAAAGGTCACATAACTGTTCATTGCTTAAGAGAGCAATCCATTACATTTTATCAAAAAATTCTCAATAATTTATCAGAATCAGAACAAAAAATAGTTATGGATGGTTTTGAATTATTTATTGATTCTATTTCTAAGCCTTTTGATTAGAGTGAGGTAATTCATAACATGTGGAGGATAAAATGAGTTTGGATTTTGAACGTCCTATTATTGAATTAAAAGAGAAATTAGATGAATTAAAGAAAATGATGAAAGAAAATAATGTAGATTTATCGTCAGAACTTCATGTATTAGAAAAACGTTTAAATAAAATGCAAGATGAAATTTATTCTAATCTTACACCTTTTCAACGAGTTCAAATTGCAAGGCTGCGTAACCGGCCCACGACATTGGACTATATACCTTTATTGTTTACAAACTTTCTCGAACTTCATGGTGATCGATTATATGGTGATGATAAAGCAATGATAGGTGGTATTGCAAAATTTAAAGGGATGCCCGTTACGGTTATTGGTCATCAAAGAGGTAGAAGTACAAAGGAAAATATAGAAAGAAATTTTGGAATGGCACATCCAGAAGGTTATAGAAAAGCGCTAAGACTTATGAAACAAGCTGATAAATTTAATCGCCCTATTATTACATTTATTGATACAATAGGCGCCTATCCAGGGAAAGGGTCTGAAGAACGTGGAATTTCTGAAGCGATAGCTCGAAATCTATTTGAAATGACTACACTTAAAGTGCCAATTGTTTGTATTGTAATTGGAGAGGCATCAAGTGGTGGAGCCCTTGGCATTAGTGTCGGTAACCATATCCATATGTTAGAGTATTCATGGTACTCGGTCATTTCGCCAGAAGGAGCAGCATCTATCCTATGGAAGGACGCTAAGTATGCTCCAGAAGCTGCTGAACATATGAAAATTTCAGCAAAAGATTTAAAACAGTTAGGAATTATTGATGAAATCATTCCTGAAATGAAAGGTGGAGCACAAAATGATATAAAATCACAGGCAAAAATGATTGAATCTGCAATCGCATCATCTCTAAAACAATTGATACTATTATCTTCGGAAGAGCTAATACAACAGCGATATGAAAAGTATAGACAAATAGAGAATTATAAATGAAAATATTTAAAGTTTTTCGGAGGATTCTCGCAAAAAGTCTATATATTTTGCAAATAACCTCTTAAACTGGACACACCTTTTGGAGCCTTTGTTTTTTTGGGATCAAACATAGTGAATAAGGATTTCAGAAAAACGTCTCCTGAAAAATAAACACCGAAATAAACCCCTGACCTTTATGGCCAAGGGTTTTACTTATTCATTAGTTCGATGTTTTTGCTAATTAAGGCACTCTCATGTTGCAATGAAAATGTTTCTGCGTTAGTATGTATTATCACTTTTGAAAGGATGTGAGGAGATGAATGACTTTGTGACTTTCCTTCTTCTTACCTTATTTGTCGTTGCTTCTCCTGGAGTTGATTTTGCGTTAATTACTAAAAGAACCATCGGAACAGGAAAATGTGATGGGATGAAGATGGCATTAGGTCTTACATCTGGCGCTCTCATTCATACACTTGCCGCAGCATTTGGACTTTCTTTAATTTTAATGAAGTCTGCCTTAGCGTTTGAAATCATTAAGTATTTAGGTGCTATTTACCTTATATATCTAGGCGTGTCTTCTTTCGTCAACAAGAAAAAAAAGACGATACATCTTTTCATGATGTTGTAGTTCCAAAACAATCTGCTTTTAAACAAGGTTTAATTTCAAATACTTTAAATCCAAAGGTTGCTATATTCTTTTTAACGTTTTTACCTCAATTCGTTACACCACAGTTCAATACTAGCCTTCAATTTGTCATTATGGGCTCTATTTATGCCCTATTATCTATACTGTGGTTTACGACGATTGTATTTCTGCTTGGATACATCAGGAAATTCCTATTATCAACAAAAGTTCAAATGACCATTGACAGAATAACAGGACTAGTTTTAGTAGGTTTTGGTGTAAAACTTTTGTTTACAAATCCAAAACATTAAATTTTGACCACAAGTAGAGTTAAATCATTTAAAACATAAAAACCCCCTATCCTACACAGGACAGGGGGTTTTACTTATTTTCAATACTTTTTGAAGAGCTGCTTTTGTCTTCGGACCATAGATACCATCAGCTCTAAGCATGCAAGAGCTGGAATCGTTTGACCGCATTTTCTATTTTTGCTCCAAAGTAGCCGTCTATCCCATTTTTTCGGCTACCTTTTGAGGTTAGAAAAATACTGTAAGGCATTACTCTAGCATAGTTTGTTCATTTTAATCATCATAGATGGTTTAGCTCGAATCCTTATTCTATCCCTTGTATTGATATTGAGAATTGGTCAAATGATAACATATTTAATCAGTGTGTGCGATAGCCTTGACTTCAATCAATTGCTCTGGGAAAGCCAGATATGTCACACCAATGAGACTGCCAGCTGGTCTGTGTTGACCTAAGTATTCCTTGAATAGATCTATGACCGTTTCTGAGTGTTCTTGTGGATTTGTTAGAAAAATTTCAACATATGCAATGTTGGATTTCGTAGCTCCCAATTCCACCAATACCCGATCAAGGTTCTCAAATGTTTGCAGAGTCTGAGCTTCAATATTCTCCTTACCAACGAACATACCATTTTTATCGTATGAAAATTGACCTGAAATATAGATTGTTCCTTTAACGCTATATCCTTGGGTAATACCGTGATCCCATAGATTGTGATTGTAGGTTTTAATATTAGTCATCGTTTTCTCTCCTTTATTTCAAAGTAAAGTAAGTATAAAATGAATATAGAGAGAAAAAAAGTACGCACTATTTAGATAGTTACTACCAGAAAGGATAGTGTCAATATGAGTATGGCCGATTATAGAAAAACGGGTAATATCCAAGAGACACCTTTTGGATATACTTTATCAGTTATAGGAGGCAAATGGAAAATGCTAATTCTGTATCTCCTTTCGGAAAATCAACCCGTTCGCTTTAATGATATGAAAAGGAGACTTGGAACGATTACCTTTAAAACATTGAGTGCACAACTTAAAGATTTAGAGGCAGATGGGATGATTATACGAAAGGAATATCCACAAGTCCCCTCCAAAGTGGAATACAGTCTTACAAATAAGGCAGAAACACTTTTACCAATTTTAGAACAGTTATGTGATTGGGGAGAGAAAAATCGCAGTAATTAAATTCTTTTTGTATAGATAATTCAAGTATTGACTATGAAGGTTTTGATAAAGCAATGGAGCGTATAGGGAACTTCTAATCTTAATGAAAAAGATAGTAATGATTAGGCCCCATCCGTCCCCATAAAAACAGACCTTGCAGGGTCTGTTTTTATTTTGCCTATACGTTTTGAAGTTGTGTTTTGATCAATTGAAACAGCAATGAAAATAGCAGATAATATTCAAATAAAAAAAGCCCCCAAAAAGGGCTTTTTTATTAATAGACTTCATGCTTAACCAAAGTAGCCGTTTTCTGCGGTTTGAAAATCATTTGAGGAATTTATATGTACAGTGGTTGTGATCCCCATTAATACGGTAAGGCTTAATATCATAACTTTCAGGTGCTTCATTCAGCTTCCTCCTCCATCCATGTCAATTTTTTGGCCTGTGATTCCAAACCTTCATCAAAGTATTTTGATGCCAGTTTGTAATTATCCTGCTTTTTATAAAATCTTGCTGCCATAATTGACAATTCTGCGGCATCTGTCCAAAGTTTTTGATTTTTCAGTACATCAAGAGCTGCGTCGAGCTGAATTTCATCATCTGTTACATATATTGAATGTATGATATTTAACTTAGCAATATACGCATTGTCAGCTAATTCATTCGCTAACATGAGTGACTCGTTGTGTGCATCCAGCCCTTGAGCTTTTTTATCTAACTGGAAGAGTACACGCGCTAACATGTAATTTGTTCTCATATACAGTGGTTTGTGTGGCTTTTTTAATTCAACCGAAAAGACATTATGTAAACATTCTAAAGCTTGCTGAAGCTTTCCTTGACGCTCATAACATATCCCAAGATTGAAATACCCTAGCGCTTGTGGAAAATCAATTTTAGATTCTGCTGCTAAATTGATAGCATCCTTATAGGTGGATTCAGCTTGTACAAATTGGTTTAAATCCATCTTATTTGATGCGATTACCATTAGAGTAGTAGCAACCCGACTCTCTTGTAAATCTGCTGATTTAAAGCTTTCTAAAGCTTTTTTGGCGTGGTTAATGGAGAAATGATTTTGTGCGATTTCGTAGTATGCAATCGAAAGCTGATAATTAAATTCAGCACGTTCTAAATCGTCAGGAACGTTTCGAAGTCGGGTCTCTGCAATATGATAATAGTTGATAGCGTCTGAAAAGCGCTTTTTATAAAACTCATACATGCCATTGAAGAAGAAATAATAATACTGAATCATGTCATCCGTTTTCTGCTTCTCTTCAATGTCTATTTGCTTCAATATATCTTTTGATCCCTCAAACTCCTGCGCCAACATTTTGTATCTGGAATCAATCAAGTTAAAGTATAATAAGACATTTTGATCTTCTTCCATATTTTCAAAGGCTATTACGATCTCTTTTCTCTTATTTTCAGCCTTTAGAATGTCCTGTTTCTTTATATATCCGTACCAATCACCGATCATTTTAGCAACAAATGGGCTTGCTACTTTTTCTCCCAAACAAACCTCCCCCTATCCATTCCTTTATTTTCCCTATAATTACATATATTATCATCCGTTTGAATATTCCACACCGAAAAGAAACCGCAAAAAAGAGAGACGAATTCGCCTCTCTGGTATGCCTTTTATTATTTGATGATACTCCAAATAAATCTTCCACTAGTATGGCCTGTTTTTTGTGCCCAAGCTTACTAAAGGAAACTTGTTTTCATAGCAATATGTTCTCCGAGATTTACTATAAGTGGATCTTTATTTTTTTCTAAAAATTTAGCAATTTGATTTAGATTTCCATTAATTTCATCGTTGATTGGCATATTGGGATTCAATAAGAGAACGTTGTTAATCGCAGAAGCTACTTCATAAAGATCATCTTCATCTCTTGTTTTTTCAATGTGATATTGCATCTTTTAAAAAAAACATTCAATTTCGTTCAAATCAACCATCGGGTAGTATTGAATTTTATAAAGATTCTCTTCATCAAGGACGTCCAATTCAAATATGGCTTCAAGTTCTTCTTTACTTAAATGAACTTCAGAAAGTTCATATTCACCCTCTGCTGCTTCCTCATCGGCAGTGTACTCAGCTGTATAAAGCCCCTCAATGAATTCATCAAAGGAATTCGCTAATTTAAAGTCTTCTTCCATCTCAACGTAAAATAATGAATTGCAGGATTCTTTTTCATTTTTCTATAATCCATCGCTACCCAAGTATGGCCATCCCCGCTAATTAGAACAAGCCCTTCTGGCAGCTCCCACTCTTTTATTAAATAGGCACTATCCATAATCCCCTAATCTTCAGCAATTCCCAGTAGGTGATTAAATTGAATGTGATCCTCAGCCCATGAATTAGAGTGAGTGGTTGGAAAAGCATTATGAACTATATAACCACCATTCTGTTCTAGAATGAGTTTTTTATATGTATTCGGTAAAGTTGCTCCAGATTTCTTTTCTGCTTTAGCTATTTTTTCTCATTTATCTTCTCCAGCGTATAATAGCCTTCCTCATCTATTTCCTAAAATTTGTTTCAAGGTTTGTACCCCCTAGTATAATATGCACATAAGTACACCATTTTTAATGTTTTTTTTAACAGCTTTGGTTTTGATAGCGCAATGAAAAATCCGTTTAATTTTTGATTATATGAATAGCTAGGAAATATTTTTTAGAAATGATTAGAAAAATTTATTCAAACGAACAACATTAAATCTCAAAAAATGTTATAATATGAAAAGTTTTGAAAAAATATTTGGAGGTTAATTTCATGTTAGAACTGTTAAGCGTTATTTTAACTATTATTGCTTCTGTTTTAGGAATCATTGGATTTATAGTAGCCCGTGATAATAAAACGAACATATCTGTAAAAGGGGATCACAATAAAATCAACACAGGTAAAACAAAGATTATCAATAAAATTTTTCAGCCTACTATAGATCAGTCTCAAAAGATAGTATATAGGATGGAAAACTCTTCTCCGAATTATAGTTCTGAAATGGAAATTTTAAAGGTTATTGGTTGGTTAATTGTTTTGATTTTATTTGGCATAATTTATTTTAGTTATTTGAACTTCTTTAATTTAATTCTAATAGTGCTATTTATTATTAGATTTACCTTATATGTCCGAGCTTCGCTCGCGATCAAAACACTAAATAAACCATTTGATGAATTGAAATTCGCACTAGCTTTTATTAATATGTTTTTGTTACTTGGACTGATCTTCAGTTTATTACTTTTACCTATTCCTAAAGAACTCACTGAAATCGATAAGAATTTGAAGTTTAACATATCTATAATATTTCAAGGTGGAAACTCTATTTCATCTTGGTTAGATAGTGTATCTGCGCATATTAAGAACATCTGGGGAAAAGATGCTTTGTATTATTTAATTGGACGAAGCTCTGGAATAATTCTTCTTACAGTTTTCATAATAATGTCGACTGCTAGAATAGCACTACCGACATTAAAAGACGGTGAAAAAAAATTCACAATATTTTTAGAAAGATTATTCATACCGATATTCCTTACCTTGCTTATCTTTTGCTTCCTGTTTCCTTGGATTACTTTTGAGATCAAGGATCAATTGTATCCATACTGGATTAAATGGTTAAATGGTTAAAATCAGTATCGATAACATAATCATTAAAGAATAGAGAATAAAGTACGCTTATTAATATAGAATTTTATGCTCTGAATAAATTCCTTTGGTGATATGAATACAGGAAGGTATAATTAAAAGTGTATCTATTATTAAAAATGCCCCTATCCACTAAGGAAAGGGGCTACTTTTCGCATTATAACAAACGGTTAATAAAAAACATTTTTTCACCTTAAATTCAATACAAGGCAAGAAAATTACATACTTTTGATCCTAAAAATACTGAGAAACCATCTAATGGAAAAAGTTCGTCCCCAATTCGTCCCCAACCAAAAGAAACAGAACAAATATTCGTTGCCGGAAAAACCAAAAACCCTTGCTAGGCAAGGGTTTAAACGATGATTCCGACTGGGCTCGAACCAGCGACCTCTACCCTGTCAAGGTAGCGCTCTCCCAGCTGAGCTACGGAATCGGGTTATGTATCAGTTCTGGGCTTTCTATTACTGACAGTCTCTATTATATAACCATAACAATAAGGCGTCAATGGTTTTGTTCAAAAAAGCCAAAAAGCCGGTATCGGCACCGGCTTTTCACTGACTTTTATGACTGATTCACAAGAACTGGCTTTAGTTGATCAAGTGCTTGTTTGAAGTCGCGTTTGAGGTCTTCTCCGTTTTCAACTCCGACACTTAAACGAAGCAGCCCATCTGTAATCCCTCTTTTTTCTCTTTCTTCTTTTGGCATAGCCGCATGGGACATTTTGGCTGGGTATGACAGAATCGATTCGACGGCGCCGAGGCTGACGGCGAATACAGGTAATGTAACGGCATCCACCAATTCTTTGACAGCCGCTTGGTTTTCTAGTTCAAATGAGAGAACGGCTCCTGCTCCGCTTGCTTGCTTTCGCTGAATATCTGCACCCGGATGGTCATCTAAGCCTGGGTAGTATACTTTTTTCACCGCAGGATGTTCTTTGAGGAATGTAGCGAGTTCATATGCCGTTTGGCTTGCTTTTTCTAATCTGACCTGAAGGGTTTTTAATCCTCTTAGCACGAGCCAGCAATCCTGCACGCCAAGGACTGCACCGAAGGAGTTTTGCAGTGAATAGAGTTCCTCTCCCAGCTTCTTATCTTTCACAACGGCTAAGCCTGACAGCACATCACTGTGGCCGCTTAAAAATTTCGTTGCGCTGTGCAGAACAACGTCAACACCAAGGTCCAGCGGACGCTGAAGCGCAGGTGTTAAAAACGTATTATCTAAGAAAGTCAGACAGCCATGCTCTTTCGCAAGCTGGACGACACCTTCAATATCTGTAATCCCTAGTGTTGGATTTGACGGTGTTTCCATGTAAATGACCTTTGTATTTGATTGAATGCCTCTTTTGACTTCATTCAAATCCGTCATGTCCACGAAGGTATGCTCAATTCCAAATCTTGAAAGAACTTGGGTGATCATTCGGAAAGTACCGCCGTACACATCTCTTGTGACAAGGACATGATCTCCCTTTGATAATAGAAGAAAAGCGGTTGAAATGGCTGCCATGCCTGATGCAAAGGCAAGCCCTCTCGTTCCACCTTCCAGCGCTGCAATCGTATCCTCTAATGCTTGACGTGTCGGAGTCCCAGATCTGGAGTAGTCATATTGGCCAAATTCATCGAAGCTGCTTTGATGAAATGTGGATGCATGCTGAATCGGTACACTGACTGCACCTGTTGAACGGTCTGTTTTAAACGCATTATGAACGAGTTGTGTTTCGAGTGTCCAATCGTGTGTGGTCATTTGGCGTGTACCTCCTCTTTTACTTGTGATAGTGCCTGTTTTAGGTCTGATTTCAGATCATCTACATGCTCGATGCCAACAGAGAATCGGAGCAGCTTGTTACATACACCGTTTGCAATGCGAATCTCTTCTGGAATATCCATATGCGTTTGCGTTGCAGGATACGTAATGAAGCTTTCGACTCCGCCAAGGCTTTCAGCAAAACAAATCGTTTTCAGCTGCTTCAAAAATGGATTGACCCAGCCTTCTTTGGCTACTCGGAATGACAGCATGCCTCCCTTTCCTGGATAAAGCACATCTTGAATTTCTGGCTGCTCCTCTAAAAACTGTGCCAGCTCCTTCGCATTTTCCTCGTGCTGGCGCATTCTAAGAGCAAGTGTTTTCATTCCTCTCATTAAAAGCCATGAGTCAAATGGTGATAGAACCGCTCCAATCGCGTTTTGATGCTGGAACATGTCTTCAGACAACTGCTCTCCTTTTGTGACGACAAGCCCGGCAAGAACGTCATTATGTCCGCCTAAATATTTGGTTGCGCTATGAATGACAATGTCCGCTCCAAGCGTAATCGGCTTTTGCAAGACTGGTGTGTAAAAGGTGTTATCGACAATCACCAAAGCGCCATATTCTTTTGCAATCTTCGCTATTTTTTGAATATCTGCTTCCTGCATCAGTGGATTTGTCGGTGTTTCAATAAAGACCGCTTTTGTGTTTGGCGTGATTTTAGAGCGTAAACAGTCTTCATCTGAAAAATCATCATAAAGAAAACGTAAGCCGTACTTTTTCCATTCGTTTTCAAACAAACGGTATGTACCGCCATATAGGTCTGAAGAGACGATGAGTTCATCTCCGCTTTCAAATAGAGCCATGATCGTTTGGATCGCCGCCATTCCCGAACTGAAGGCAAAACCGGCCGTCCCTTCTTCGAGTGAAGCAATTGCATCCTCTACGAGCTGTCTTGTTGGGTTTTTCGTTCGAATGTAATCAAATCCTGTAGATTCCCCTATGCCTCTATGTCTGTATGCTGTCGAAAGATAAACGGGAGGACTGACAGTGCCAGTCACCTCTTCGCTACGGTTTCCAATCTGCGCTAATTTCGTTTCCACATGTTCTGTCATTTGACACCATCCTAAGTAAAAATCTGATTTCAAAACAGAAAACCCCTTCTTCATAAGAAGAAGGGGTTTAATCGCTTCCTCTTATCTTCCAAGCAAAAAAGCTGCTTGCTGGATTTAGCACCTTGGTACATCACATGAAGTGATGCATACCGGTTGCTGAGGTTTCAAAGGGCCAGTCCCTCCACCTCTCACGATAAGAATGTGTTGTCTGTCTGTTCTAATTCTTAATACTGTAACCCATTAAATCTCATTTTTCAAGGGGAAATGACATGATTAATTAAAATTTTCTGTATTTTATAACAGAATGGATGTTATACGATTTGATTGCATGTTAGCATATAGGAACAACGCTGTTTTTCATGTTACAATGAATGGAAACGTTTCACTTTATGATGAATTTGGTTAGCTGGAGGAATGGATTATGGTGAAGAAAACAGGAATCATTCAAGAAGAAACCTTACAGTCAAAAGAACTTGGGGCGGACATGACCATTTTGATCTATTTGCCAGTCAATTACTCCCCCCTTTATACATATCATGTCATCATTGCTCAGGATGGTCATGATTATTTCCGCCTAGGCAAAATAGGCAGACAGGCAGAAGAATTGATGCAAAACAAAGAAATGGAACGCACGATTATCATTGGTGTTCCTTATGAAAATGTCACAGAAAGACGAAACACGTATCATCCAGACGGTACAAAGTTTGAAGCGTATAAACGCTTTTTAGCAAATGAACTGGTCCCTTATATTGATAAACACTATCCAACCTATCAAATTGGATCAGGACGGACGTTTATTGGTGATTCACTGGGTGCGACGATTTCCCTCATGACAGCCATTGATTATCCTTCTTTATTTGGCGGGCTGATTTTGCAGTCCCCTTACGTTGACAAGTCGGTTCTAGAAGCCGTCAAACAGTCAACAGCCCTTTCTCATTATGCCATTATCCATCAAATTGGGCTTGAGGAAACCGCTGTGAAAACAACAGATGGCCAGGTGCTTGATTTTGTTCAGCCGAACGAAGATTTAAAGGCCCTTCTTGAACAATCTGGTGCGGATTATTTATTTGAGACATTCGAAGGGGATCATAAATGGACGTTTTGGCAGCCGCTCATTGCGCCTTCGTTAAAAAGAATGCTCCCATATTCGTTAATCAACTGAATTTTGTTATAATAAACAATAATAAATACTTTCTTATTCAGGAGGGAACATGATGAAATACGGAGTTGTTATATTTCCATCAAAAAAATTGCAAGATATTGCGAACTCTTACCGGAAGCGTTATGATCCGAACTATGCACTCATACCGCCTCATTTAACATTAAGAACACCTTTTGAATTAACGGATCTAGAAGCGGCTGAGGTCGTCTCAACGTTAAGAGATTATGCAAAAAATGCTTCTCCTATTACGTTACGTATTAAAAAATTCAGTTCATTCGCTCCTGTAAACAACGTCATTTATATGAAAGTAGAACCGAACGAGGACATCATGGCGCTCAATGAAAGATTGTACGCAGATCCACTTGCCGGCACACCTGAATATGCCTTTGTTCCGCATGTGACAGTCGCTCAAAAACTATCAGATGATGAGCATTCAGACGTACTTGGCACATTAAAGCTGAGAAAGATTGACCATGAAGAAACAGTGGATCGCTTCCACCTTTTATATCAATTAGAGAACGGATCTTGGACCGTCTATGAAACATTTATTTTAGGAGAAGAGGGTTAAAGACATTTGAAAACAGTCATCGCAACAGAACAAACACAACGAGAAGATGCATATTACGTTCGAAAAGAAGTATTCGTAAAAGAACAAGAAGTTCCAATAGAGATCGAAATAGATGAACTAGAAGACAAAGCCACCCATTTTGTCATTTACAATGATGACAAAAAGCCTCAGGCGGCCGCTAGACTGCGGATCATTGAGGGATCAAAGGCAAAGCTTGAACGAATTTGTGTGTTAAAAGAGGCGCGCTCCTTCGGCCTTGGCCACAAGCTATTAGAGGCGCTAGAAACAGAAGCGGTTGCTAATGGAGCAAAAGAAGCGGTTATGCATGCCCAAATCCAAGCTCTTCCTTTCTACGAAAAGAAAGGCTACAAAGCGGTTTCTGAACCGTTTGAAGAAGCAGGAATCAAACATGTCAAAATGACAAAAACACTGTCTGTTTGACCAAAAGAAAAGCCAGAGCATTCAAGATGCCCTGGCTTTTTCTTTTTCATTATCGTTCGCCAATGGAAGAAAGCGTAATCATTTATATATACGTATTGATATGAACGCCCTTGCCTTCCTCCATAAACATATCTCGTACAAAGCGTTCCCGCTTTTTTTGCTGTACTTTCGTTTCCGCTTCTGTCACTAAGTCCTCTTTTTTCTCCAGCTCTCTGTAAATCTTGTCATGAAAGGTGCGGGTAACCTTTGTTACTTTCGCGTAGTCTTCTTTATCCTGAGGAGCTGGACGATTGATATACTGAAAATACAGATCCGGCTGAATCGGGGCTATATATCCCATCAAGAACGCCTCCTTTGCTTCTCTCTTACTCTACTATTCCCTAATTATGACTGTTTGAAACACGCCTCATTTGATATGATTAGATGTGTTTCATTTTAAGATTGATTGACTATTGGAGGACTAGCTTTGAAATGCGCACGACGACATGATCGAACGATCTCATTACATACGTATTCGAGAGAACACTATCAATTCCTCCATGACGAGGGAAAAAAAGGACAATTATTCTGCCCATATTGCGGACAACCGGTCTTTTTTAGATTAAATATACATGATGAACCTGCCTTTATTCATAAGCACATGTCTCAGCAAGAGATTTGTGAAAAAGCTGAAGAACAAGCTGATCACAATAAAACGGCAGATCAAGAGGAAAGGGATTCTTATAAAGAACTTGGCGGCTTCCGTTTTCCAACCGGGAAACAGATCATCTCGCAAACGAACGAATCATATGACTGGCAGGAACCTAGGTCAATTCAATTTAGCGACGCCTTACATTTAGAAGAGAATGAACAAGTTCATACGATCGACCTCTTTCCGCATATCACCTTCAGCACACCACAGCTTCAAGCTGTCACACATCAAGATGGTCCGATGCTTGTGCTGGCTGGTGCCGGCAGCGGGAAAACAAGAGTCCTGACGGCTAGAGCGGCTTATCTCATGTCCCATCATCATATTCCTGCTCATCATATTTTACTCGTGACCTTCACGACCAAAGCGAGCAGTGAGATGAAAGAAAGGCTGCGCAAGCAATACCAGCTTCATCCTTCACAAGCCAGCCAAGTAGTGACAGGCACCTTCCACAGTCTTTTTTATAAAATGCTGCTTCACGATGACGCAAGCAAATGGAACGGCCAGCATCTGATCAAGTTTGACTGGCAAAAGGAGCAATACATTCGAAAAGCCATCATGAATGAAGGGCTTGATGAAAAAGACTACCCTACTGATCAAGTACTGCAATCGATCGGCTATTGGAAAAATGCCTTTTTACCAGGTGAACTTCCTGATTTGAAGGATGAAAAGGAAAAACATATGTGGACGATCTATCAATCATATGAACAGCAAAAACGAGACAATCAGCAATTTGACTTTGATGATATGGCGATTGCCTGCTTACATATGCTGACAGAACAGCCCGAACTGCTAAAACGGTATCAAGAACGATTCCAGTATATTTTAGTGGATGAATTTCAGGATATTAATCCAGTACAATATCAATTGATTCAGCTTTTAGCCGGAGAATCAGAGCAGTTATTTTGTGTAGGGGATGATGATCAAGCCATTTACGCCTTTAGAGGGAGCAATCCTGCTTTCATTCTTGAATTCAAACAAGACTATCCTTCTGCTCAGATCGTCCATTTACATGCGAATTACCGGTCTCACCATACGATTGTCGCAAGTGCTGATGCGATTATTAAGAAAAATCAGCATCGCTATGAGAAGACGTTAAAAGCCGTGCGCGAGGAGAAAATTCCTCCGACGCTTTTTTATCCATATGATGAAGAAGAGGAAGCGACGATGATTGTCGCAGATATTCAGGAGAAAATTAAAAACGGTGCAAAGCCGAATGACTTCTGCGTGCTGTTTCGAACGAACACAGGCGGCCGTGCGATTTATGAACGGCTGCATCAATCGGCCATTCCGTATGAAACGGATGCCGGCGTCAAAGCCTTCTATAGCAGACGAATGGTTCGGGTTCTCCTCGCCTTTCTATCTTTAAGTCAGGATGCAGATGATGTGGCCGCCATAAAACAGCTGCTGCCGGTTTTCTTTTTAAAGCAGCAAACCCTGAATACACTAAAGGCACTGACCATCACAGAAGATTGCTCAATGGTAGAAGCGCTCGGAAAACTGACAGATATACAGCCGTTTCAGCGGAAAAAGCTGCAATCAATTGTTCCTTTGTTCCGAACGTTACGGACGTTAAAGCCATCGGACGCAGTGACATTTATTGAACAAAAGATGGGACTCGGGGATTACTTAAAAAAACGGGTGAACGATACGAATGTACTTGAAAAAGGAGCGGATGATGTACGTGATGTGAAAACAGCCGCCAAACGCTTTGAAACGATTGAAGCCTTTCTCGCACATGCCGAACATATGAAGTCTGCCGAAAAGGAAAAAACAGATGAACCCGGTGTTCAGCTCATGACGATCCACCGCGCAAAGGGACTTGAGTTCCAGACAGTATACATCACTTGTGTGGTCGACGGGGCACTGCCCCATGATTTCTCACTGGATGAACTCAGAAACGGTGATGAAGAAGCGCTGGAAGAAGAGCGCCGTTTATTATACGTGGCCATGACAAGAGCTGAACAATCTCTTTATCTGTCTGTTCCATCATTTAGACGAGGAAAAACGGCTCATCGTTCTCGCTTTTTATATCCTCTTCTAAAGAAAAACCGTGAATTATTTACGCAAAAACAACAGGCCCCCCTTTAAACGGAGAGCCTGTTGTTTATTTTTTATTGTTCATCATTTTAGAGATTGTATTGAAATCAAGCTTTTCTTTTCCACTTGTAATCGATTGAACGATTTTGTCTTCCATTTCTTTAGGTACACGTTTGTTCGCAAGCTGCGCTACTTTTTTAATGACACCTCGAACGGTATTCTCATCTTTAAAGTTGGCATTTTGCAAAGAACCTGCAAGTTTAAACACATCATTCATATTCACACCGGTTTTGTTTTCTACGCTTTTAAAGAATTTATTATCCATTCATTTGCCTCCTCTTTGTGGAGTAATCACCTTACTATATGAAAATAGGCGAGATATGTGCCTATCCTAAAGCCTTGTTTGATCAAAGAGAAAGGAAAGCAAAAGGCTTCCCCCTTGCTTCCCTCACCTTCTTACTTTTTAGTAGTTAAAGAAAGAAGCACCAACGATAATTAGAAGGATGAAAAGCACAACGACAAGAACAAATGTTGATCCATATCCGCCGCCGTAGCCACCTCCGTAGCCGCCGCAAGAACCGCCACCGTAACAACTCATATATAAGCACCTCCTCTTCTCCCTTACAAAATATGAAAAATGAAAGAAATGGTTTGGACGATCACATAAAAAAGTGCGGAATTTTTATTTCTGCTGTTTAAATACGTAATCTGCCTCTCTATGACGCATCATGAATGCTTCTGTTTCTTTCGCAAAAGCCTCCATCTTCACGCCAAATTCTTTTAAGTGCTCCTCAAGATCATTCGCTTTATCCGTTAGATCCATTTCAGCCTTCTCGTGCGCTTGTTCTTTCCCATCATGGGGTTTAGTGAACAAGGAACCAATTAATTGTTCGAATGCATCCATTCTGGTCACCCCTTCCCTCTTACATATGCATCACTCAAAAAAAGGGCAACAAAAAAACCGGATAAATCCGGCTTTTGTTTTTCTCTTCTATTGAGGTTTCTTTTTGTTTCCACAGCCGCAGCCTGTTTTCTTGATTTTCTTCGTATATACAGATTGTTGATTTGACTGCGCTGGATAACCTTGAAGCGTATGTGACGGCGTTTCGTTTGGTTTCATCGCAACCCTTCCTTTCCTATTCCATGATAGTATATGCATTTGTTGAAAGCGTGTCTGATCAGAATGCCTGTTTATTTCACAAGCTTTGAGACGACCGCTTCAATGATGCCTGCTGCTGCGGCAATCGCTAATAGTAAATTAAGCCACATGCTGATGACAGGAAAAAATATGTATATCAGAAGTAAGGCAGCAGTGCACCATATGCCAGTACACCAATAACAGCTTAACAGTTCTCCAACCCAAGACCGCAGTCCTTCCCCTTTAATGATGATATATGTTTCGACCTCACCTTGTTCGTTTACCTCTTCCTGTTCTTCATGAAATAGACGGCGGAAAGGGGCCGTAATGGTATCAAACACAATCAGTCTCGTCAGTCTAAAGGATGCGAGGGCAAACACGACAAATGACAAAGCACCGCTCAGAAGCCTCCACCTCCTTCTTTCTTCTTTTTCCGTCCTTTCTTTATATATGCAAGAAAAAAGATCGTCATGATGAATCGAGCGGAAATAAAATTGGGTTGTACTTTTTCACACTTTCCGATTCCACCTTGCGTCCTTGCTGCATTAAATAATGTATAGATAAGAAAGGAGTGAAAGTATTGTCTATTGAAGAAAGTGCTGAAATATTATATACACAACTGTTAAACGAATTAATCAGCAATTATGATGATTTCATTGAGATCAAAGATTCCGAAAATGTCACAATTCATAAAACAGATGTAACAGCTGCACTCTCCCTTCAAGCGACCGTAACGACAATCATTACTCTTTTAATCCAAATTCTTGTACCAGACGATGAAGTGGCTGCCGACATCACAGATCAGCTTTTATCCACACAACAAGTGACAGTCCAAAAGAAAACTGTGATTCAAATCATCAACTGCCATAACATTACGATTACATTATCAGATGCATCCATTATGAACTCCGTCCAAATTCTCACTCAAACATTGAATGTACTCTTAGTTGAAGCCGGCATTCTTTGACCCTTTCTTTTTCTAACATGACGTATGAAAGAGGTGAAATCATCGTGGCTGAAGAGAACGAAAAAAAGGAGTTTCAAATCAATACTGATATTGATCCATTAACAAGTCTTCTTGTAAGTGATGTGTTAAACAAAAACAATATTACTGATGATCAGAAAGCAAATATCTCAGATGATCAAAGAAGAATGATTTTGAAATTAGTGGAGGACTTGCAAAAGAAAGCAAATGATTTCGTAGAACAGCAGCAGGAGAAAAAAAGGCAGGCTGAGGCAGCAAAACAGCCGGAACAAGTAGAGCCTGAACCAAAAGTACGTCCAAAACGAAATTCACTTCGAAATCGTATTCAGCAACGCCGTGATGCGCAGCGTAATAACGATTAAATAAAAATGGGTTGCCTGCTAGGGTAAATGCCCGAGACAAAACCACGCATTCCAGCATTTAATAAAGTAAACGGAAGGAGGAATAGAAATGGATTCTAAACCATATTCTTGGGTCGCTCTAGATCGTAACTGTACACACCACGGACATCACGGACACCACAGACACCACGACGATTGCAACTATGAAAGAAAAGCACTTTGTGACGACTATTATGATGATGAAGATGTCTTACAAGACTTGGATCAAGTAAGTTTCACAAAGCAGACATCTGAAGAAGTCATTATCGTCAGAGACTCTTGTGACATTAACGTCTCTTCTGTTGATGCACAGGTTGCAGCATCTATCCAAGTAGCGATTCAAACAGCGATCATCACTATTACAAATATCTCAATCGCTGACGGTGATTTGGCAGACCGCGTTACGCAGGATCTTTTACAAGCCGCTACTCACAAACAAACAAACCGCCAAAAACTTGTCATCGAAAATTCAAGAAACGTTACAGTATCTACAATCGATGCGGACATCTCTATCGCAATCCAAACACTTACTCAAACACTTGTTGCGACAATCGTTGCAATCGGTATCCTCTAATGTACAAAAGCAGAGCGAAAAGCTCTGCTTTTCCTTTTATCAAAATACATCAAATATAAATGGTCATTTACCCACACCAACTAGAGGGCGCATACATATGTTGTTAAGGACTAAAGTCAAATACCTTGTTAAAGGAGCTGAAATCCATGAGCTGCGGAAAACACCATGGCCGACATGATGAAAACTGTGTATGCGATGCGGTTGATAAGATTTTAGCAGAGCAGGAAGCTGTAGAAGATAAATGTCCTACGAGCTGCTACAGTAATTTATTAAGCCCAACAGTTTCTGGAAAAGATACGATTCCGTTTTTACTTTTTGATAAAAAGGGCGGGTTGTTCTCTACTTTCGGAAACATCGGAGGATTCGTTGACGATTGCCAATGCTTCGAATCTATTTTCTTCCGGGTTGAAAAATTACACGACTGCTGTGCTACGTTATCTGTATTAAGACCTGTTGATGTACACGGACATACGCTAAGCGTATGTCACCCTTGTGACCCTGACTTCTTTGGTCTAGAAAAAACGGACTTTTGTATTGAGGTTGATCTAAACTGCTTCTGCGCAATCCAATGCTTAAACCCAGAGCTTGTCGACAGAGTCATGCCATCAAAAGATAAAAAGCATCATCACCACGGCTAAATCAACAGGCCGCTCATCTAACTTGTCATGAGTCAAAGCATCCCCTTCCTCACGAATGACAGCCAATCATGCGGAGCAGTCAGCATAAGAAGCGGCTGCTTCCGCATTGGTTAAAAGTAGATGCACGAGCCGGCAAAGATAGCTTGAAGATGATGACAGTGCTCAAACACTCAAACAAATTTCCTAGTATAGGAGGGTTGAATATGAGCCGCAATCATTCATGGAGCTGTGTAACAGAGGCTGTTGAAAACATTAGCGACTTGCAAAATGCTGTCAAAGAAGATTGCCCGACCAGCTGTTACAGCAATCTCCTTTCTCCATCACATTCATTAGGTGACACTGTCCCGTTTGTTCTCTTTACATCCAAATCAAAACCATTCGTCGCATTCGGAAACGTCGGAGAAGTAGATGCAGGCCCTTGCTTCAGTACTGCATTTTTCAGAGTCGAACATATCTGTGATCACTGTGCAACACTCAGCTTGCTTATCGCATTTGACAAAGACCGTCATATTTTAGATTTTACAGATAAAGATTCCCTATGTGATGTGTTCCGATTAGAAAAATCGAAGTATTGTGTTGAAGTAGACCTTGACTGCTTCTGCGCAATCGAGTGCCTAAACCCAAGACTCATCAATCGTAACTGCTAACAAAAAAAGTCCCTAAATGGGACTTTTTTTATTAGTTAAAAACCTAGCGGGTGGATGGAAGAAATCTCAGCAATCGCTAATTCGACTGGATTTCCCCCGCCTGCTGTACGAATGATCACAGTATCATCTTTTCGATCCATGATGATCCCTCGATATGTTTTACCATCAGCTTCAATCAGACAAAGAGCCCTTGGCATATTATGAGGCAGTCTTGTGAGAAAATCGACTTTTTCATCAATACTCATCTGACTTAAAGGCTTTTTCACTCGTTTTCTTCTTGGTTCTTCTTTTGTTTCATGAAAGACACCTTCTGGCTGGTTTCCCTCTTCTTCTTGAGGCTCTCGCTTTTGTATGATCTCTGGTTCTTGTGTGATCTCTTGTTCCTGCGCAGGCTCGGCTTCTTGTGTATCCTCTTGTTCCTGTGCAGGCCCTGCTTCTTGTGGGATCTCTTGTTCTTCTGTAAACTCAGCTTCTTGTGTTATTTCTCGTTCATCATGTTGGAGTTTAGGCGGCTCGGCTTCTTTTTTATGCTCTATTTCTTGAGCTGCAGGTTCCTCCTGCTTGCTTTCTTTGATCACATCTTTTGCATTGGACTCACTTTCTGGCTGTTTTTCTGATTTCTTTCGCTTTCTCACAATATTTTGCATGGCCGGCTTTGATTCTTGATAGCTCGGCTGAACAATATACATCAGCGGCTTTTGATTCTCATCACCTTTATTTGACATACTAATCCCTCCCGAATGATTCATTCCTTATATATATGAACGGAGGCCTCAAATCAGAAGAAAAATAAAAAAACAGCATACCCTTCATCGGTATGCTGCAAGTCTTGTATTCGTTTAGCGGGCAATGATATGGAAGCCAGAATCAACATGCAGATTCTCACCTGTCATGCCGCGAGATAGATCACTGAATAAGAATAGAGCTGTATCGCCAACTTCTTCAGGAGTTGTTGTACGGCGGAGCGGTGCACGCTCTTCAATATCCTTCAGAATGGTATTAAAGCCGCTGATGCCTTTTGCAGATAACGTACGAATTGGACCAGCAGAAATACTGTTCACGCGGATGCCTTCTGCGCCTAAATCAGCTGCTAAATATTTCACACTTGCTTCAAGTGATGCTTTCGCTACACCCATTACGTTGTAGTTTGATACAACACGCTCTCCGCCTAGGTATGTAAGCGTCACAATGCTTCCACCCTCTGTCATTAATGGACGTGCTGCTTTTGCTACAGCAGTTAATGAGTATGCACTAATATTGTGCGCCAAAAGGAAACCTTCACGGTTCGTGTTCAAGTATTCGCCAACAAGCTCTTCCTTGTTTGCAAATGCAATGGCATGCGCAACGCCATGAATGACTTGTACTTTTTCTTTAATTGCAGCGAAACATTTTTCGATTTCTTCGTCACTTGTCACGTCACATGGAAGAATAATTGAATCATCACGCTCAAGTGTGCTTGCAAGCTCTTTTACCGATTCAGCAAGACGATCTCCAACATAAGTAAAAATCAAACGAGCTCCAGCTTCATGAAGTGAGCGGGCAATTCCCCAAGCGATGCTTCGTTTATTGGCAACACCCATCACCACGATATTACGGCCTTCTAAAGAAAAGTTCATATGTAATAAAGCCTCCTATTTTTTCAAGACATAGTATTAGTACCTGATCATAATATTATCACAGATCATAAGAGAATGACAATTTCCGCTGAAAGAAAGTTTCATTTTCGAAAAAAAACCGCCCTCACAAGTGAAGACGGTTCGATTCCGTTATCGTTTGATTCTGTTTTGCTGATAAGCAAAGTGGTTCGTAGGCCCATGTCCAGATCCAATACGTAAAGGGAATTTAATGGCTTCATGGACAAAGGTTTCTGCTGTTTCAAAGGCTTCCTTCATCGAATATCCTTTCGCAATTTCAGCTGTTAATGCTGCTGCAAACGTGCAGCCTGTACCATGTGTATGCGGTGTATCAATATGTTCATTTGTGACTTCAATAAAGCCTTTTCCATCATACAGCAGGTCTGAAATCATCCCATCAGATGGACCATGGCCGCCTTTGATCACGACATGTTTCGTGCCAAGCTCATAAAGACGCTCCGCTGCCACATAGCGGTCCTCTTTCGTCTGAATACGTATGCCTGTTAGTACTTCTGCCTCAGGAAGATTCGGTGTTACAGCATAGCTGACAGGCAGCAAGTGTGTTTTCATCGCAGAGACCGCATCTTCATTTAATAAAGAGGCCCCTCCTTTTGCGATCATGACTGGATCTACAATCAGCTTCATTTCATATTGAACCGTTTTTTCAGCTACGATTTTAATCATGTCTGCACTCCACAGCATCCCTGTTTTGACGGCATCTGGCAGTAAGTCTTCTGCCACTGCATCTATTTGACGCTCTAACGCCTCAATTGAAAGCGGGTATATCCCGTGAACACCTAGTGTGTTTTGCGCAGTAATCGCTGTGATCGCAGACATTCCGTACACACCGAGCTCCTGAAAAGTTTTCAAATCTGCCTGAATGCCTGCTCCGCCGCCAGAATCAGAACCCGCGATTGTGAATGCTTTTTTGATCATTTCTTCACACCTCTCATTAGCCAATCCATTGATGATAAATAGTTCTTGCTTTGGCAATATCATTCGTACCATGAACAAGTGCTCTGCCATCTTTAAATAAGACAATTTTAAATTCATCCTTTTGACACGAAAGCAAATATGGATTCTCAAGCACATCCATTCCTGCCCTCTTTAACCGAAGAGCAACTTCATGTAAAGGCGGCGGTGTTTCTGCTGCACTGCGGATTTGTACCGTATTGCGGCCGCATAGTACATCTGCCTTCGCTCTCTTGTCATATGAAAGAAATGGATAGGTCTTCAGTCCACAGCTTGGACATTGCTTCTTCTTTAAAGACGCGGCCGATCGAATATCAGACCGTTCATTTTTCCATAAATCGAAGGATTTTAAAATTGGCGTCACTTGATGTCCTGTTAAATATTTAAGTGCATCTGCCACTTGATATGCGGCCACCTGCTGCACAACTGGACTGATGATACCTGCAGTATCACATGTCATGCCTTGTGCAGGTAAATGTTCAAGCAGACAGTGTAAACACGGCGTCTCACCAGGAATCACAGTGAATTGAATGCCGTAACTTGCTACACAGGCACCATAAAGGAACGGAATTTGATGTTTGACAGCGGCATCATTTGCGATCATTCTCACCTCAAAATTATCCGCTGCATCGACAATGATTGAAGCCTCGCTGACAAGTTCGTCAATATTGTGAGCAGTCACATCGATTACGATTCCTTTGATGTGCACATCACTGTTTACTTGCTTGAGTCTTTTTTCAGCCGCCACAGCTTTTGGCAGTCGATCCTTCACGTCTTGCTCCGTGTAGAGCTGCTGACGCTGAAGGTTGCTCCATTCAATATAATCTCGGTCCAAAATGGTGACAGAACCAACGCCGGCACGAACGAGCATTTCAGCACTTGCGGTTCCAAGTGCCCCCGCTCCAATAATGACCGCCTTTGAGTCATTTAGCCTCTTTTGACCCTCTGTTCCGATTGGCTGAAAAAGCTCCTGGCGTGAATAACGAGTGCTCAAAATGACGGCATTCCTTCCTGTGGACTGCTCGCTGTCCCATAGTTTTTTAGCGGAATACGTCCTGCCTCATAGCCTAGTCTTCCTGATTCAATCGCGAGTTTCATTGCTTTTGCCATTTTCACAGGATCCTTTGCACCAGAGACAGCGGTATTTAGTAATACAGCGTCAGCTCCAAGTTCCATCGCATAAGCTGCATCCTTCGGAGAACCTACGCCAGCATCAATAATGACCGGCACCTTCGCCTGCTCGATTATAAATGAGAGGTTCAGAGGGTTTAACAGACCTTGGCCTGAACCAATCGGTGAAGCACCAGGCATGATGGCATGGACACCGAGTTCTTCTAATTTTCTTGCCAGCACCACATCATCAGATGTATATGGCAGCACGATAAATCCTTCTTCGAGCAGCATTTCAGATGCTTTTAATGTTTCAACTGGATCTGGCAGAAGAGACCTTGAACAGCCAATGACTTCTACCTTGATCATGTCACAAAGCCCAGAAGCCTTTGCTAAACGGGCAATACGCACTGCCTCTTCTGCTGTACTTGCACCAGCTGTATTGGGAAGCAGCGTATATCTTGATAAATCAAGCTGCTCCAAAAAATTAGGCTGAGATGCTTCGAATATGTTCATTCTTCTGACGGCAAAGGTTAAAATTTCGGCTTCCGATACGTTCACCGCTTCTTTTTGAACCTCAAATGATGGGTACTTTCCTGTTCCTAGTAATAGTCTTGATGTGAATGTTTTTCCGCCAATGTGCAGCATTGGATCATCCTCCTCCTACGAAATGAACGATTTCAATCGTGTCATTTGGTTGAATTTCTACTTGTTGAAACGCTTCTTTATCAATGATTTCATGGTTCTTTTCAACGATCACCACACGGTTTTCAAGCTGATAGGCTGATAGCAGATCATAGATCGTTCCATTCTCTTGATCGAAATCAACGATTCTGCCATTCAATTGAATCTTCATACGAATAGTGCCTCCTTTCGTCCAATACGAAACGCATGAAGCCATTCCTCTTTGACCGGTTCGTCTAATATCAGGTCACGAATGATTTCTCCAGTAATCGGCGCTAGTAAAATACCGTTCCTGTAATGCCCTGCAGCAAAAAGAATACGCTTGTCTTCTGGATGTCTTCCGATATAAGGATGCCGATCGTTTGTCGCCGGACGAAGGCCTGCCCAGCACTCTTCAATCGGCATCTCCTTAATAGAAGGCATAAGCTGAGACGCCTTTTGAATCACAGCTTCCATGCCGCCAAGCGTTGGAACAGCCTGCCACTCGTTTGGCTTCATTGTTGCGCCGATAACAAGCTTTCCGCTATCTCGCTGAACGATATAACAATGATCATGATAAATGGTGTGTGCGAGCGCCGGACCATTATTCCATACAGACACACATTCCCCTTTTACTGGATAAAGAGAATGAGATAATCCGAGTTCTTCAAAAAAACGGCCAGACCATACACCACTTGCGACTGTCAGGTCATCACATGTGAATGTGCCCTTCGTTGTTCTGACAGTTAACGCTTCTTTGTCCCGCTTCACTTCGATCACAGGTGTACACTCTTTCACATCTGCCCCGTACCGGACAGCCGCCTGCCATAAAGCCCTGCATACAGCGTAAGGTTCCACATGCACATCCTCTTCAATCAAACCTGCTCCCAGCATGTGATCTGTAACTTGAGGCATGCATTTTTTTACGCTGCTTGCGTCAAGCCATTTAAATGTAGACAAATGCTGCATCTGGCAAAGGGCTTGTTTCTCTTCTTCTGTAAAGGCGACCTTCATGATACCGCCCGCTGAAGTTCGAATATCAATGCCTGATTCATGAAGAAGATCGACTTTTAATTTTTCGTACAATGCCTGGCTTGCTCTGCCTGCCTGAAAGAAAACATCCTCATGACCCTCTCCTTCAGCATGTGCACCGAGCATCCCGGCAGCCGCACTTGTCGTTTGCTTCCCTATCTCATTCGCTTCAAATAAGACCACCTGTTTTCCTGCTTTTGCAAGGTGATAGGCGATGGAGACCCCTATGATTCCACCACCAATGATTGCAACGTCATAATGCTTTTTCATAAGGATTCTCCTTTACCTTTTCAGAAAATGCTTGTGCCATCATACGCGGCTGATGATGAGCAAAAATCCCAGACATGACAGCAATTCCTTTCACATTTGCTTGTTTCAATTCTGGAACTCGTTCTGGGGTCACCCCGCCGATGGCCACCACTGGAATCGTTAGTGCAGAAGTCAGTTTCTTCACAAGCTGTACACCTCTTGCCTGAAGTCCTGGTTTACAAGAGGTGGCATATACGTGCCCAAACATGACATACTCTGCTCCATTTTTCTCTGCTGCTTTCGCTTCTTCTATCGAATGGACAGATACTCCCGCATGAAGGTGAGGAAATTTTTTTCGCAGTTCTTTTGGCGAAAAGCTGTGGCCCGGCAGATGCACCCTGTGAATATTGGTAAGCAGCGCAACGTCTACTCGGTCATTGATGACGAGCTTTTCTTTCGGCACACCTTCTAAAAGGAGATTCTTCACGAGATCAACAAGCTCACTTGCTGTTTTAGACCTTTCCCGAATATGAATAAAATCCACTTCAGACGCTATGGCTTTTATTTGTTTGATCAGTTCATCCGCAGGAAACGAATCATTTGTCACTGCGTGGAGTTCCATTTGCACCAACCCCATCTAAGCATGCTGTTTGCCACATTTCTTTTTGATACGCCATCTCCCAGAAGTGATATTCGTAATAGCTTGAAATCACGAAATTTTCTTTCATATTGGCCCGTACATGGTCTGGTGCTTTTTCTGCTAGTTCATCAAAGCGGTTCACTTGTTCGAAGACGAGTTCCTTAAACCAATCGCCTCCGTATGTCAAAATCCATTCTTGGTAAATTGGATGGTCAGGTGTTGTTTGTTTCAGCTTTTCACCTACCTCATAATAGAGCCAGTAACATGGTAATAACGCGGCTAAAATCTCTTCAAACCGTCCGCTTTTTACAGATCGGTACATATGAGAGGTATACGCATAAGCAGTGGGGGAAGGCTTAAAGTTCTCAATGGCTTCATCAGAAATCTGCAGAAGCTCTGTAAATTTCCTATGCAGCGACAGCTCTGCTTCATACGTCCCCTGAGCATGATACGCCATTCTGCCCGTCGTATGTAAGTCCTCACTAATCGCCGCTCCATATGCCTGCACCTTTGCAAAATGAGTTAAATAATACGAATCCTGCATCACGTAATAGGTGAAACGATCGAGTGAAAGTGTGCCATCTCCAATCCCTTTGACAAAAGGATGTGTAAAGCTTCCATTCCACCATGCTGCTGCAGCCTCTTTACATTCTGTTGAAAACGTCATTTTTCTCTCCTCCTGTTTTTCCATATAAAAAAGCCACTTTCCGCGTGGAAAGTGGCTTGGAATTTGTAAAAAGCATAGTCAAAAACCGCACCACTTCCCTACGCAGGTATGAACCTGTTCAGGTAATGAGGGTCTAAAAGTCGACACTTTTATCTCAGCCCTTTTAAAGGACTCCCCTAGTGGATCAAATATATGATGTTGTACCTCTATCTTAATCAGGAATTGTTCATTGGTCAAGGGTTCATTGTCATTCTAATTGGGCTCTTAGTCCTGCCACATATTCCCGGGAGCCCGATACAAGCACACGGTCGCCGCTTCTGAGTGTCGTATCTCCATGCGGTACTAAGCTGTCTATCCCTCTGAAAATACGGACAAATACCAAATCACCGGTGAAAGGAAATTCTCTCAGCATGACATTATGATAACGATGATTGTTCATTTGAATTTGATACAAAGAAGAATCCTCATTTGTTAGCAATCGAATCGCATCAGGTGCTTCAATCAAAGCTCTTAGCACCGTTTTAGATGACAGGAAAGTAGAAAACGTATCAATTCCCGCTTCCTTCAATGTCAGCTCTGCCTCTGCTTTGTTGACACTTGCAATGACTTGTTTTGAACCTTCTTCTTTTGCAAATAAAGCAATTTCCTTATTTTTCGTCTCACTGCCTGTTGCGACGACTAGGACATCCTCTTGGCCGACGCCTGCCTTTCTCAGCGTCTCATCATCGTATTGTTCAATTGATTCGACTTCAAAGATAGAGTCTGCCAGCAGCGCTTCCTTATTTTCTTGAAAAACATGCAAAATCCGAATGTCATATTCATCCTGATGTAAATCAAGTGTGACAGGTAAGGTCAGCTGATTAGCTCCAATAAAGGTCACACGCTTCTTATGGGCTGCCGCTTGTTCTTTTTTAAACAGCGCTTTAAACCAAACAGGTGTTAAAATACTCGTTAACACAGCAACTAAAATCAGCGCTCCTGACATTTTATGATCAATGACCCCGAGCCGCTCACCAATCGTCGCAGCTGCAATGACGAGAGATAAAGTTGAAGTTAATAAAAAGCCGGAGCCAATGACCTTTTTCATGTCATACCATTTTTTCAAATAAAGAATCGGAATGAGCTTACTTATAAGCAGCGCAATAAACAGCAGCGGAATCATGATCATGATGTTTGGGTCCTTAAACAGTGCCCATATATTCAGATCTACTCCGACCATCACAAAAAAGATCGGGATTAAAAATCCATAGCCAAATGAGTCCAGCTGCTGAACGAGCTCTTTATTTGGCGAAAGAAGGGACACAAGCACGCCAGCTAAAAACGCCCCAAGAATATTTTCAGCCCCGAGTGATTCAGATAAGGCAACTAAGACTATAATGAGAGTAAAGATTGCCCTTGTCCCAATTTGCACGGTCCCTTTAGACATCGACTGAAAAATTGACTTTGTCTTAAATACGCGGCCAAATAAATAAAGAAGAATGCCTGCAGCAAATAATAAGAGCAGGAGCCACATGTTCCCTGTTCCATCTCCATAAATGGAGGAAAACACAGCAAGCAAAATCATCGTGACCAAATCGGCAATGACAGCTACAAGCAGAATGATTTGACCGATATTCGTCTGCATCAACTTTTCCTCTTTTAAAGTTGGGACCACTACGCCTAATGAGATGGTAGAGATAATGAGCGTCATTAAAAAGGCATTTTGGATAAACCCTGCGAGTACAAACGCATAGGACAGAATAAAAGAAATACAAAATACCCCAAGAAAAATAATGGTGGCAGCTTTAAATGTATTTGGTTCTTTTAAACCATTTGGAAGTTCTCGTGCTTTCTTCTTTGACTCAAAAGAAGAAAAATCTATTTCAAGTCCACTTAAAAACATCAGAAAAATAAAACCGAGCATGGATAATGTATCTAACCACGCATCATGTTCGACAACCAGTTGAAGACCGCTTTTCCCAATGATGAGCCCCATGATGATTTCAGCTACAACGACCGGAATGGTCAGCTTAAATCGGTGCAATAAAATAGGGGTGAAAAAGGCGACAATGATAACGACAACGAGTGATGAAACAGATGTATGCTCCATTGGCTAAAGCCTCCTAACATTCATGTTTAATTTTTTAAGTCTTACGTTAAAGCATTGATTCTAACAATTGCCCAAATGAAATGAAAGCCATTCGTTATATTTTCTAAAATTCAAACTTCTTTATATCCGACGAATGGATGAAAAAAATCAGGAGGAAACCTTATGAAATTCGATATCATTGGCGATATCCACGGCTGTTACGAAGAGCTGCTTACCCTCATACACAAACTAGGATACGAACTCAAACATGGATTACCCGTCCATCCTGATAAGAGAACGCTGGCCCTTGTTGGTGATCTAACAGATCGTGGACCTCAGTCAGTAGACGTCATGCGATTTGTCATTCATGCCTATTCACACGGCGCAATCCGCTATGTACCTGGCAACCATTGCTTTAAGCTTTATCGTTACTTAAAAGGAAATCCCGTCAAATTGCTTCATGGCATCGAAACCACAGTGAACGAAATAAAAAAACTGCCAATTCATGAACAAAATAAATTGTCACATGAATTTAAGCAGTTATTCGAGAAGGCTCCGCTTTATGATGTACTCATTCCTGATGAGCTGATCATTGCACACGCAGCGATGAAGGAAAAGGATATTGGAAAAAAGCCGAATAAACAAATGCGGTCCTATTTATTATTTGGTGCCGTCACAGGAGAAACATGGCCAGATGGACGACCTGTTCGCAAGGACTGGGCAAAGGAGTATCACGGAAAACCGTGGATTGTGTATGGCCATACACCAGTGAAAGAACCTCGATTCGTTGGCAGAACCGTCAATATTGACACAGGCTGCGTATTTGGCAACAAGCTGTCTGCCCTCACATACCCTGAGCTTAAAACGGTCTCCGTTCCTTCATCCATGCCTTATGATGAGTCAAGATTTCAGCATTTCACATCATAAAAAACCCGGCCCTGCGCTGCAGGTGACCGGGTTTCTCTATTTAAAAAAGCAATGATTTCATATCATCAGGAAGCGGGGCTGAAAATGTCATTTGCTCACCTGTCATCGGATGAGGAAATACAAGGGTTTCACTATGCAGTGCCTGCCGGTCTATCCGCTCGGTCGTTCCGCCATACAGCGTATCTCCGATGAGCGGATGCCCAAGAAATTGCATATGAACACGAATTTGATGTGTTCTCCCAGTTTCAAGTGAGAGAGACACATCCGACATGTTCAACTCAGCGATTACCGCTCGCACGAAATAATGCGTCACTGCGTCCTGCCCAGTATCATCAACCATCCGCTCGATGATACTATCCCCTTTTCGGGCAATTTTTGCAGCGATCGTTCCATGTTTTTCTGTGATCATGCCATGTGTAAACGCTCTGTATGTTCGCTTAACCGCTCCACTTTTTTGCGCCTTTGATAAAAGGCTATGGGCAAAGCGATGCTTCGCCACAAGCATGACGCCAGATGTGTCACGATCAAGACGGTTCACCAAATGAACCGTATGCCGAACAGACTGCTTGGCATAATGATGCAGCAATCCATTCGCAATACTGTGCTCAGGGTGCTCCCGAGAAGGGATTGAAGGAATATACGGCCTTTTATTCAGCACAAGGACATGCTCGTCCTCAAATATAATATCAAGTGGAATCGGTGCAGGCTTTAGTCCTTCACTCACTTTTTCCTCGGGAAATAAAATGGTGAGCCTGTCCCCTTCATGCAGTTCGCACTTCACGGTAACATGCTCTCCATTAATGAGGAGGTCACCGCCAGCAAACTTAATATCTGTCAGCATTCTTTTCGAAATGCCAAGATCAATTAAATATTCCTTTAAAAGCAGCCCTTCTTCTTTGGCTGTTATGGTTTTGTTTAACGTAAAGTATTCCAGCGGGAACAACCTCTTTCTTATTCTCCTTTTCCGATAAAGGAATCTTGCACCCTTTTCCAAAACGGAAACGGTCTAAATCTGGCAAAACGGACATTCTCGTCTGCCACCCGGCATTGAATGGATTTGACGTCTTTATGAAGCAGTGTTAAATGATCAATGGTCACCTGAAAATCGACATCATTCCTCGGCTTAATCACACAAGTATGGTGGTCAGGCAAAATAAGCGGTGAACCGACCGTCCGAAACACTCGGTTGTTGATTGAAGCCATTTCTGCCAGCTGAATGGCTCTAATGGAAGGGTGAATAATGGCGCCACCCAGTGCCTTATTATAGGCCGTACTGCCAGATGGTGTAGACAGACAAAGACCGTCACCTCTAAATGTTTCAAACAGCTGGCCTCTGATTTCAACATCTGCCACAAGTGTCCCTTCCATGCTTTTAATTGTACATTCATTCATTGCTAAATATTTCTCTTCTCTGCCGCCGTCATTGTATCTGACAATGACTTCTAAGATCGGATATTCCACAATATGATAAGGCGTTTTCGCAATGGCTAAGACGAGTTTTTCAATTTCACTCGGCACCCAGTCAGCATAAAAGCCAAGATGACCTGTATGAACACCGACAAAAGCCGTTTCATTTAGACGGTCGCTATAACGGTGAAACGCATAAAGAAGGGTGCCGTCTCCACCAACCGTAATGACAAGATCCGGTTCCTCTTCATTTAGTTCCATACCAAAATCCAATAAGTAAGTCTGAATTTTACTTTTGAGCGTGTCAGATACAGAATTCCCTTTTGAAGAAACTGCAAATTTCATGAATTCTTCTCCTTTTTCACCTTGCTGCTATGAGAGGGCAGCATCATATTTGATCAAACTGGCTCAGCTGTCGTTTTTCTTTTTCCGGGAAAATGCCACTTGTGCTTCTTGAATTTCCCCTCTAATTTCGGACATTTCTTCATCGAGACGAGAAGCTGCCTCAGATGCTCTTTGAAGGCGCAGCTTGACCTTCTCCGGGATGTTCCCGCTATATTTATAATTCAGAGAATGCTCAATGGTCGCCCAAAAGTTCATCGCAAGCGTACGAATTTGGATTTCAACGAGGAGCTGTTTCTCTCCGCTTACGGTTTGCAGCGGATATAACACAACAAGGTGGTAAGAGCGGTATCCGCTTTCTTTATGTTCTGCAATATAGTCGCGTTTATCTACAACCACAAAATCTTTACGTGACTGGAGCATTTTTTTCACGACTTGTATATCTTCTACAAACTGGCACATAATGCGAAGCCCAGCAATATCCTGCATCGTTTCAATCTCATGCATCGGGATGTTTTTACGCTTTGCCTTTTCTAATATGCTGGCAACGGGTTTCACTCGGCCTGTGACAAATTCTACTGGTGAATGGTCATCCTCGAATTCATACAGCTTTCGAATGCCTTTTAGTTTCACTTTTAGTTCTTCGACTGCTTGTTTATACGGTGCGAGGAATTGATCCCATTGTTTTTTGTCCATGAAACTTCCCCCAATTCCATATACCTAATTATTTCAGAGGAATGTGCTTTTCACTTTCTCTTCCATATCTCCGTAATTGGCATTGTCTTTAATATTGTCGATTAAATAATGTAATTCCTGTTGAAGCTGAATGAGTTCCAGTGAATGTTCATCTGATGCCAAATAGACAGGGATGTCACGATTCATTGCTTCTTTTAATGGAGCCCATGTATGTTCCCCTAAAATAAGATACGAAAAGGACTCCTCGGTTTCAAGTATGTAAACGAACGCAAAGTGATCAGAATCAACAAGCATTTGTCCTGATGCTTTTGCTTTTTGGATTTGCTCTTCTGACTGGATTGTCAAAATCAGCCTGTCTTCTTTTAAAGTTGCTTCTGTGATTTCAATTCTGTTTTGCATCATGATCTCCTTTACAACAAAGTACAGCTTTATTTTATCATATCAAGTTCAATATTGATAAACCGAACTTTTTGAGAAAATCCTGTTTTTCTCTTTTAAATGATCCTTTCCCAAGATTCTTCATTCATTTTGGTCCATACCTAAAGAAAATAGAGAGAAAAAAACAGTCTTTTACATGTTGAACACACTTCATGTACAATAATCATATTTCCTCTAATGAAAGGTTGATGTCAAATGGCACAGGAAATTGAAATCGAACTAAAGCAATTATTAATGAAAGAAGAATTTGAACAGCTGAAACAGCATTTTCAATTGAAGGATGCGGATTTCCATACGCAAACCAACTATTATTTTGATACACCTCAATTTGATATAAAATCTCAATTGGCTGCATTAAGAATGAGAGAAAAAAACGGTCAATGGGTGCTCACATTAAAGGAACCACATGAAATAGGCTTGCTCGAAACCCACCAAACGATTGCTCCCCCTTCTCAACTTGACGATTTTAAGCTGCCAGAAGGTGAAGTTGCAGACAGATTAGACCACCTGAACATTCTAAAGGATCAAATTGTGTACTTTGGTTCACTTGAAACGTCAAGAGCAGAAAAAATGATCCAAGAAGGCTTAATTGTTTTGGATCACAGCCGATATTTAACAGTAGAGGACTATGAACTTGAATTTGAAGTGAGCGACCTGGAAATCGGACAAGCCGCTTTCTCCGCATTGCTCCGCAAATTTCATATTCCAGTACGAAACACGAAAAACAAAGTCGTTCGTTTTTATGAAGAAAAAATGAAAACACAGAATAGATGAATTCCTTGAAGGAGGAACATGATGAACGTCAATCAACTTCAATCCTTTATGCAGCTTCAAGCGCTTAAAACGTTACAGACAGATCCAGCACAAACGCAAATGTCTGGGGGTCAAGAATCGAATGCCCAAGCTTCATTTCAGTCGCTGCTGCAAGATTTTTTAGGCGGATCGGAATTATCACGTCTCCCGCTTTCCATCTCAGCTTTTTTGGGCACGGATCCATCAACGGCTCCAAACACGCAATATGCGCGTACAAACCCATATTTATCTGCCACTTCCGGCAGTGATCAGCTTGAGGCCCAATCTTTATATGCAAATGACAATCAATTAAATACAGCGAATGGCATTGGAAATGTCTTAAACAACAGCTACACGCCGCCGCTTCAAAAGGCTGTCTCAAGTAGCTCATCATCAAAAGAGATTAATCAAATCGTGTCACAAATGGCTCAAAAGCATGGCGTTCCCGAAAAGCTGATTCACGCGGTCATCAAGCAGGAATCCGGCTACCGCACAAATGCTGTCAGCCATGCAGGTGCGCTTGGACTCATGCAGCTCATGCCATCTACTGCTAAATCACTTGGCGTCAACAATGCCTTTGATGCGTCCCAAAACATTGAAGGCGGAACGAAGTATTTAAAACAAATGCTCAATAAATATAACGGAAATATCTCACTCGCCTTAGCTGCCTATAATGCAGGCTCAGGAAATGTAGATAAATACGGGGGCATTCCTCCATTTAAAGAAACACAAAATTATGTCAAGAAAATCACAGCTCAATATTTCGCTTAAACCGAAGAGAATAACCTCTTCGGTTTTTTGTATGTCGCTTTTCCCCCTTTTTTGACTGAATGTGTTATGATATGGTCAATTGATCACAGAATTCGATTCTCTCTTTATTTCGAGCAGACCAAAGCGGTTTGTTTGTGGAATTGAGATGAGGTTGTTAAAATAAGTACAAGAATAGAAACAATAAAATAGAACAAACTGAATATCACTTTTGAAATAAATGTAATGCGCAATAGGGTGAGTCATCCTATTAACTACGAGTAAAAGGAGTAGTCAACATGGTACAATCGTTTAACGCACCTTACGAAGCGGTTGGAGAGGAACTTCTATCGCAACTTGTTGATACTTTTTATGAAAATGTAAAGTGTCATCCTTTGCTTCATCCTATTTTCCCGGATGACTTAAAAGAAACAGCAAGAAAACAAAAACAGTTTTTAACGCAATATTTAGGCGGACCACCGCTTTATACAGAAGAGCATGGCCACCCAATGCTGCGAGCGAGACATCTCCCTTTTCCGATTACTGAGGAGCGGGCTGACGCATGGCTTGAATGCATGGAGGATGCAATGGATCAAGTAGGATTAACCGGCGATATTCGTGACTTTTTATTTGAACGGCTTTCTCTGACGGCTCGTCATATGGTCAACCAAACACCTGAAAAGGATGGACGATCTTGAGCTGCAATACGCACGATCAATATTTCTCACACTGTCACGGACATCCTCAAAAGCCGATTGAAATCTATGTATTCATTGATCCTCTAAGCCCAGACTGCTGGTTATTAGAGCCATCCATTAAAAAGTTGAAAATGAAATATGGCCGTTTTTTCACTTTACGAACGGTAACAAGTTCTAGTATTAATGCTTTGAATCGGAAAAGAAAAAAACATTTACTGACTGAAGCATGGGGGAAATTTGCCACTAAAACGCAGACCAAAAAAGAACAAATGCTGTCTGAACAAATTGTGACATCACCCTACCTCGCCTCACTGGCACTAAAAGCAGCGGAGCTTCAAGGCAGAAAATGCGGAATGAAATTTTTGCGTCTTATTCAAGAATCACTTTTTTGCCATCAGCAAGATGTCACAAGTGAGCAGGTACTGATAGAAAATGCAAAAAGTGCTGGTCTGGACATCGAGGAATTCCAGCGCGACATTCATTCTCAAAGTGCTGTGAAAGCACTGCAATGCGATATGAAAATTGCAGCTGAAATGGACGTATCTGAGCTTCCGACCTTCGCCTTTTTTAATACCGTAAATGGAGATGAAGGATTAAAAATTTCAGGTGCCTACTCTTATGATATATACGAGGAAATCCTTTTTGAAATGATTGGTGAAAAACCAACACCATCAGAACGTCCTCCAATTGAATGGTTTATTGCTTACTTTCAATTTGCTTCCGCAAAAGAGATAGCCGTTGTCTATGACCTGACGCTTGAAGAAGTTGAACGAGAAATGAAGAAGCTGGCTTTCGCTCAAAAGGTAGAACGTGTACAAGTGCAGCAAGAAATGTTTTGGCGCTATAAAGAGAATGACCACCATACAGATCTTGATGTCTATCGCTGTGAAAATGAACATGGGTGCTGACCCATGTTTTTCTTTACTCCAAAAAGGAACATTCGTTCCATTTATAAACACGAAGAAACCGCGCCGGGATAAGCGCGGTTTCACTATGTCTTAACGACAACAAAGGGGATGGGAGAAATTTTTCACGGTCAAACAAAGGGGTAATGTTTGTATGTGATTAATTTCACATCTGTAGTATATCAAATTTTGTCGACTTATGACAACAGATATACTATATGTTCATATTTTTGTCACAAAACATAAGAGGGTTGTCACTTTCATATAGTAAAAGTAACAAAAAAATGGGGGGATCTGCATGCGCAGCACAACTATTGGACTTGTTGCCATTGGCTTATGTTTCTTTTTAAATATATTAGGCTTAATGAAGATGCTTCCTCTTTATTTGACGTCTCCACTCTTATTTGCTTCGATTCTTTTTACGCTTTATCGAATGAATCACCGTAAGACCTTTAGAGGTTTTAAAGGTTGATGATTGACAAGGAACGGCCTCGACATCTGAAGAGGTCTTTTTTTATGAGAAAAAAACTCCTGTCAAAAGATGAGATAGCACTCACACGTCTGACAGAAGTCTTTTCATTACTCACCTGTTTTGGAGATGAGCTCTTCCATTTCTTTTAGTTTTTCTTCGAACAATTGACATGCTGCTTCGATTGGTTCTTTAGAAGCCATATCAACCCCTGCTTTTTTCAGCACATTGATTGGATAATCAGAGCTTCCTGCTTTAAGGAAATCGGTGTAGCGCTCTACCGCTGGTTTTCCTTCTTGTAAGATTTGCTTGCTTAATGCCTGCGCCGCACTATAGCCTGTCGCGTATTGATACACATAATAGTTGTAATAAAAATGAGGGATTCTCGTCCACTCTAATCCAATTTCCTTATCAACCACCATGCCGTCACCAAAGTACTTCTTGTTCAGGTCGTAATAAAGGTTTGTCATAAATTCTGGCGTTAAAGCCTCTCCTTCTTGTGCTTTCACATGAATAAGATGCTCAAACTCAGCAAACATCGTTTGTCTGAATACCGTTCCTCTAAATCCTTCTAACAAGTGGTTTAACACATACAAACGCTGCTTTTTATCGTCTAAATGATTGAGCAGGTATTCGCCTAGTAACGCTTCATTTGTAGTGGAAGCCACTTCAGCTACAAAGATACTATAGTTTCCATACGGATATGGCTGGTGCTTTCTTGTATAGTAGCTGTGTACAGAATGCCCAAATTCGTGAGCGAGTGTAAACAAATTATCAATATTATTTTGCCAGTTCATGAGGATATATGGATTTGTACCATAGCTCCCAGATGAATAAGCACCGCTTCGTTTCCCTTTATTCTCATAAACGTCTACCCAGCGATTGTCGAGTCCTTCTTTTAACACGGACACATATTCTTCTCCTAATGGCGCTAACCCTTTCAGCATATAATCCTTTGCTTCATCATAGGTGAGCTTCATGCCAGCATCTTTCACAAGTGGTGTATACAAGTCGTAATTGTGCACTTCATCAAGCTTTAATACCTTTTTACGTAATTCAATATAGCGGTGTAATAACGGTAAATATTGATGAACTGTATCAATTAGATTGTCATACACTTCTTCCGGGATGCTGTTTCGTGATAATGCTGCTTCTCTTGCGGATTTGTAATTTCTCACTTTTGCATAAAAATTATCCTTTTTAATCGAACCGCTCAGTGTAGAAGCAAGTGTATTCTTATACTGATCATACGTTTTATACACAGCTTTAAAGGCATTCTTTCTCACTTCACGATCATCACTATTTAAAAATGTGATGAAGTTGCCGTGGGTAATTTTCTTTTCCTCTCCATTCTCATCTTTTACAGAAGGGAACGAAACATCGGCGTTGTTAAACATACTAAAGGTAGTAGATGAAGATGAAAGTGGTTCAGATGCCTCAGCTAATAAAGCTTCTTGCTCTTCACTTAAAATATGTGGACGCTCTTTATTAATTTCTTCGAGAGCATGTGAATACAGTTTTAATTCTTCTTTTTCTAGTATGAATTGCTGCAATTTATCTTCTTGGATCGATAAAATCTCTGGAACAATATAAGCAGATGTACTAGACAGCTGTGTAAATAGATTCGATGCCTTATCATTTAACGCCTGAAATGATGAGTTCGTTGTATCTTCATCATATTTCATGTGCGCATATGTATAAAGCTTGCCAAGCTTTTCAGAAAGTTGATCCTGAAAGGTGAGGGCTTCATACAGAACATCAGCAGAATGGGCCAGCTTTCCTTTAAACTGGGCCAGCTTCGGAATTTCTTTTTTGACCGCTTCGAATTCCTTGTTCCATGCATCGACGCTTTCAAAAATATCTTCAAGACGCCATTTGTTTTCTTCTTTTACTTCGCTTCTGTCTGGTAAATGATTGTTTTTGTTTTGTGAAGTCATATGAATCCCCCTTGCATGAGTTGTGTTAAACCAACCTTTCGGAAAGTGAAAGAAATTGGTGTTGTATTTATCTTCTTTGTTTTGAACTATATTTGTCAAATCATATGCAGAAATAAATACCAAACAGACTAAAAAAATGAGGAAAAAGCGTTTCTTTCGATTCAATAGCAGCACCACCTTTTTCTTATCATGATCAAAGTGGTCATGAAACATGCTAATGAAATAAGAAAGCATCTCGTTTTAACACTTCATCTAGTGTTCGTATAGGCATTTGATTCGACGATACTTCATAATTACCCTCTTTCGTCATATGTAAAAACCCTTGTCTTACAAGCGCATTTACATATGCAGTGACCACCTCTTTTATTTCTTCTCTTGAAACATCGCCATATCGGAGTTTCACTTCTTTCATTTGCACACAGCGATTGATTTCCATCATCAGCTGTTGAATCGTCACTCTTCCGCTTCCTTTTTTCCGCATCATCCAATCATAGAGACACCCTTGCCAAACATACACGGGACTTGTAAAGATATACGCTTCTTGCACCGGAATAAATAATTCAGTTGGCAAAAAAGGGAATGCCGTATGATGATGCTCATAAAAAATATTTCTCAAACGTTTGCTTTCATTTGATAAACTGCGAGGAGGACGCTGCCTAAATTGCTGTATACATTTAATCCATTGTTGGTTTACTTGACGCTTACTGGAAGGCAGAGATAGAAGTGCCGGAATATCACGGTATGCTGAAGGTGGTCTGACAGTCATGGCCGCACATATTTTCGTTGGTTGAAACACGAGGAATTGATCAAGATGGATGAACCTTTTCTGGATCGGGCAGAAAAAAATCAAGCGCCTTTCCTCTGATTCCCTTAAAATTCCCCAATGAATGGAGGAGAAAGAAAAAAGCTGGGCAGATTTTCGGTTTAAACGATTTGCCCCTATCATCCATATGGGAAAGAGCCCTGCCTCGCGGAGACCTGCTGTTCTTCTGCGAAGCTCTTGCCGGGAAATATTTGCACATTGAAATTCAATTGCATAGTTTTCATTTTCTATAGAGACGGTCACATCAGGACGCTGATGAATATTTGACATATACTTTTCCAGCGCCGGTTTATGTCCAAGCCCCTTCAGCCAATTCATAATGGCTTCCTTTCCCGCCTGATGATAAGCCGTTTCGCCTGAAGCTAGCGGACATGCTGTCAGCTGTTTATGCGCAAAATGATAGACACGATGCTCCCCTAGCTTTAATTGCACCTCCTCCCTGCACTCAGTACAATAAAATTTGCACGTCGTTCTTACATGCTCCAGACGGCTTTTCGATAGATGATGTGTCATTCGGATAAGCTTACCGTTATCCATAATTGCTGCGTTCATTCAGTTCGCCCCTCGCTCTTTGATAACCGTATTATAGCTTGTTCGTCTATAAGGAAGCGAAAAGGCAAAATGAATTTTTACCGTGTCAAAAGATAATTTTAATAATCATTTCTTCGGTAAAATCAAAAATCCCCCTTATAGAAAAGGGGGAAAATACAATCTTTATAAAAGTGGTGATAATAATCTTGCTGTTGATTCAAACAGTCTGACCCCCAAGGGTCTCTTTGCAAACTCTTCTGGAACAATTTCATGTGACTGCTCTAAATCACCTAAGAAATCATTGACGAGCTTCTCGGTGCTTTTTGTTTTATAGAGGAAGGCATTCACTTCAAAGTTCAAATGAAAGCTTCTCATATCCATGTTTGCCGTTCCTATCGAAGCCAGCTCGCTATCCACAATAATAAATTTACTATGCATAAAGCCTTGATCATACTCGTATACCTTTGCTCCTGCGTCAAGAAGCTCCGGGAAGTATGAACGAGATGCATGGAAAACAATCCGTTTATCTGGATTCTTTGGAGCAATAATCCGTACATCTACTCCGCTCAATGCGGCAATTTTCAATGCGGACAAAATATCATCATCCGGCACAAAATACGGTGAAGCGATCCAGATGGACTTTTTGGCGGAGATGATCATGGAGAAAAAAAGATTTTTAATGACCTCCCACTGCTTGTCAGGCCCGCCAGCAATCATTTGTACGCCTTCTGTTGTACTCTCAAGGTGGCTGAAATCTTTGAAATAGTCCACACCAGAGCATCTTTCATTCGTCATATAGTACCAATCCTGCATGAAAATCTGCTGGAGGTCACGAACAGCTTCGCCCTTAATCATCAAATGAGTATCACGCCAGAATCCATATTGTCTGCTTCTGCCCATGTATTCGTCTCCAATGTTAAGCCCGCCGACAAATCCCACTTCCCCATCAATTACGACAATTTTTCTATGATTTCGGAAGTTGATTTTATTATTTAAAAGGGGGAGCCTTACTGGTAAAAACGGAACGATCTGAACGCCAGCCTTTTCTAGGTCAGCAATATATTGACGGGAGAGCTTTAAGCTTCCTACATCGTCATATAAAAAGCGGACAATCACGCCATTTTTCGCTTTTTCAATGAGAATGTCCTTTAATTCTTGGCCAAGGTCGTCGTGGCGGAGAATGTAATATTCTAAATGAATGTGATGAGTTGCTTTTTTAATCTCTTCAAAAATATGAGAGAATGTTTCTTCACCATTGGTTAAGACTTTAGAGGACGTGCGATATGTAATAGGAGTATGTCCGAGTCTGTGGGCCAGCTTAAATAAGAGCTGCTGATGATCACCCATATGCGTCATTTTTTCAATCGCTTCTCTATGGATACGTTCATCTTCCTGAATTAATTTCTCGTCCAATACCGCCTTCTTTTCAAACAGCCGGCGCTTTTTGATATTGCGTCCAAAGAAAATGTAGAACAAAAAGCCGAATAACGGAAAGCTGCCAAGCAGGACAAGCCATGTAATCGTTTGAGACGGATTCCGGTTCTCCAAGAAAATAACAAATCCGATGAAAATAATCGATAAAGTAAATAGAACACTCACAGAACTTAATACACTTACCGCTAAATCACCGACAATCAATTGGATGATTAAATAAGCACCTACCGTAATGATTAGAAAAAATAGAACTTTGACTACATTTCTCATTTCATTTTTCTCCTTGCCGATCTCTTTATTTATCTATTCATTCAGATAAAAAAGCCGATTCCTCTATAGAAATCGACTTTTTGTTAGTTACGAGAAGTGCTGTTGAATCGTTTCAAGGGCATTCCCTTCGATAATCAGCTGACCGTATTCTTTCAGTCTGTAGATGCTGACCACTGATTCATGAGCATATTCAAGCAAAATGCTGAGCTTATTCTCCACTTGCTCATCTGACAAATCCTCGTGGAAGTCAACATATAGATAATAACGGTTTTCAAACGAATATAAACTTGTGGTAAAATCCTGCATATTTAATTGAGAAAGTGCAATCAAATCTTCAAAGTCATCCATTTTCAATACGAATTGAAGTTGAAGTTTTTTGTCCTTCTCATTATGGTCTTCTTGATCTTGCTCTTCTTTATGAAAATCATCAAGCAGTGCGTCTAAGCTTTCTTCATCTGTTTGATCTTTTTTATCTTCTGGAATCGGCAATTCGAGCTTTTGTCCATCTTTAGAAAGTTGGGCTTTTGTCACGACAATTTCAAGACCTTTGTCAAGTGCCTGTACTTGAATCCAAAGCGGTCCCTCTACTGCAAATTCTTCTTCTTCGTGCACTTCGTCCATTACTTCCCAAAACAGCTCTTCACTGCGCTCACGATTGTACCAGATCTCTTCACGGTCAAATCCGCGATCTTCAATATCACCGTAGGAAATATAAAATTTGACTGTATGTTCATTTATTCTTTCGATTTCCATTTTGCCAACCTTCCCTTCTATATAAGATGTTGAAGGGACATACAAGCTCCCAATTAATAGTACTTTACTACACTTTACCCGTTCCGTCTACATGTTAACCGTTTAAAGAATTGAGGTATTGCTTCGTACTGTCTATTTTATGATAAAACATGAATAAAAGAAATAAAAACGCATTTTTTGCAGAGAAAACTTGCAGAAACATATATTTGAATTGTCCTCATATATTGGTTGTACGAGCTCTATTTGGGACATGAGGTGAAATGGATGGAAACAGAGTGGATCGTATCCTTACTGATGATTATTGGCATAGACCTAATTTTAGGCGGAGATAATGCGCTCATTATTGCGATGGCGAGTCGCAGTTTATCACATGACAAACGCAATAAAGCCATTTGGATCGGCACTCTTTTAGCCGTGTTGATGAGAATTACAATGACTGGTGCCGCCGTTTATTTATTGACTATCCCTTATTTGCAGTTTATTGGCGGTCTTTTTCTCCTTTATATAGGATACAATCTGTTAATTGAACAAAAGAAGGAATCGATTCGGATAAAGAGCAGCGGCTCCCTTTGGCGTGCGGTTCAAACCATTGTGATTGCTGACCTCTTTATGTCACTTGATAATGTCATCGCAGTTGCAGGTGCAGCAAAAGGCAACATGCTTCTGACCGCTTTTGGTCTCATGATTTCTGTACCGATTATTATTTGGGGAAGCAAGCTGATTCATGCAGCTTTAACTAAATTTCCGTTTCTTTTATACGGAGGAAGTGCTCTCTTGGCCTTTACAGGGGGTGAAATGATTGTACGTGATGTGAAATTGGCTGAATTTATGGCACAGCATGCCACGCTTGAATTGATGCTTCCGTTTTTAACCGTCATAGTGGTCATATTAGCGAGCCTCTTTTACGAACAAACGGCTGAAAATAAATAAAAAAAGCTGCCAAATGATCGGCAGCTTTTTATGTTTTTATTAGTTAGCAAGTCGCTGAGCTTCTCTTAGTTGGAATGTACGAACCGTTCTTGGTAAGAAACGTCTAATTTCATCTTCATTGTACCCAACTTGTAATCTTTTTTCATCCAAGATAATTGGACGACGCAAAAGACCTGGATGCTCATTGATTAGTTTATACAATTGTTGAAGCGGCATTGTCTCAACATTGACATTTAGTTTTTGGAATACTTTTGAACGTGTTGAGATAATTTCGTCTGTACCGTCTTCTGTCATTCGAAGAATTTCTTTGATTTCATCGATTGAAAGAGGCTCAGAAAAAATGTTTCTCTCTTGATATGGGATATTGTGCTCTTCTAACCACGCTCTTGCTTTTCTACATGATGTACAGCTTGGTGATGTGTATAATGTTACCATAAATCTTCACTCCTCAATTTGTAGAATGAATATTGATCTGTATTCTTAAATTAAAATTGTTCTAAATAAGTAATCTTTATAGTGATTATACTATAAAAAAGTAAGTGTGAACAGATTTTCTTGCAATTTTTGTGACAAAAACTAGACAATTTCATTCATTTTGTCGTGCTGCTGGATGTCAGAACATTCTCATTTACTCGAGATGATCGAAAATATTTTTTTGCTTTCTATTTTCAATGATCTTCAATACATCATCAACATCCTCATACGATTGTCCATACCATTCTTCATCTTTATACGTATGGATTCGTTCATAAGTCTTCCTCATGGCTTCCATGATCTCTTCCTCATGATTTGTAAGAGGCGACCAATAAAGAATTTCCATGCGGTTCACTTCATTTGTTGCAAGTGACCTGCGTTTATAACCGATTGATTCTGCATGCTTGAAGTGCTCTCTTTGGTAAAACTTTAGGCGTTTTGCAGTATCTGCATCATCTTCATCTACAGGCTCGACCTCAAGCAAGATCGGTTTCTTTTTTTCCTTCAGCTTATGAATAAGCTTTGACCCGAGGCCTTCACCTCTTGCATCTTTGGAAACAAATAAATAATCAATAAAGATGAAAGAATCAAATTCGGCGTACATCATCACATGATGAGGTCCTTCCTCCTTATGATAAATATCACTTCTTTCCTTTAATAAAGCTTCCATATGCTCTTTTGACTTCATTTCTTCTATCGGGAAGTATTCACTGAGCTTTTCATACCAATTCATGGATCTGCTCCTTATGCTATAGTTAAGAACCACTTCCTTAGATATTCCCGATTTCCTGCTATTTAAACGCCTGTACTAGTAAGACGCAGCAAAGTCTTAAGTAGTTTCACTTTTTTTCAATTAACGCAAAAAAAGTTTTATAACGAACGATTCATGACGAGTTGAATACAGACAAACAGGATAATTGTCATCGCAATTTGAAGCATAATGAAATAAAGATATTTTACGCGCCATGCTTCTTGCTTCTGACCGCTTGTCTTTCGGTTAAGCATATATTCCATTGAAAAAGACACAATCCCAATGAGTACCATAAACGCGAGCATCCACTTTCCTCCGTTTGGTTTCCTGAAAAAAGACGTTGAAAAAAGCATGAATACAATGAGAACATGAAGCAATGAATAACGAAAGGTTTTCCAATTTAACATTTGATTTCCTCCGGTATCTGCTTGTACTTAACTAAAAGTTACCATCATCTTCTTTTTTTGTAAAATAAAAAAAGAAGCACTGACTTAGCAGTGCTTCTTCCTTCTTATGATTGTTTCGCCTGTAGCTCTTTGAATTCTTCCTCTGTGCAGCTCACAAAGTGACCTGGCTTCACTTCACGGAACTCGGTGTTTGTTCCTTTGTGAACAGATGGATCATACTTGATTCGTTTGCGGTTACGCTCATAATCAGGATCTGGAAGCGGAATCGCAGACAGCAATGATTTTGTATATGGATGAAGCGGGTTTTCGTATAATTCATTCGCTGGTGCCAGCTCAACCAATTTTCCAAAATACATCACACCGATACGATCGCTGATGTATTTTACCATGGACAAGTCATGGGCAATGAATAAGTACGTTAAACCTTTTTCCTCTTGAAGCTCTTTCAATAAATTGACGACCTGCGCTTGGATCGACACGTCTAATGCAGAGATTGGTTCATCGGCGATGATGAAATCCGGCTCTACTGCTAATGCACGTGCAATTCCGATTCGCTGTCTTTGACCGCCTGAGAATTCATGCGGGTATCTGTTCGCGTGCTCTTTGTTCAAGCCAACAGTTTCAAGTAATTGGTACACACGCTCTTTACGCGCCTGTTTTGTTTTTGCAAGGCCATGAATGTCGATGCCCTCTGCAATGATATCAAGCACTGTCATTCTAGGGTTGAGTGAAGCATATGGATCTTGGAAGATCATCTGCATTTGACGGTTGAACTCAAGCATTTTTTGTCTTGATTTCTTCCCGTGTACATTTTCTCCCTTATAAAGAACTTCACCATCTGTCGCATCATAAAGTCTAATGATCGAACGGCCCGTAGTGGATTTACCACAACCAGACTCACCTACAAGACCAAGCGTTTCACCTTTGTAAATATCAAATGAAACCCCATCAACTGCTTTCACAGTTCCTCTTGCTGTATGGAAATGCTGCTTCAAATTTTTGATTTCTAACAGTTTTTCTGCCATGCTATTCACCCTCTTTTACTAATACAGGTTTTTCGTAGCTACCTTCTAGTTCACGCATTCTCGCCTTTACAGAAGCAGGCGGTTCAACTTTAGGTGCATTCGGATGAAGTAGCCATGATTTCACATAATGCGTATCTGATACTTTGAACATTGGCGGTTCTTGTTCAAAGTCAATTTTCATTGCATAATCGCTGCGGAGTGCAAATGCATCTCCTTTCGGCGGGTTTGTCAGATCTGGCGGTGTTCCTGGAATGGCAGTCAGCTTTCCTTCATCTCCGCCATCTGTGTCAAGACTCGGCATGGATGCTAAAAGTCCCCATGTATACGGATGCTTTGGATTGTAGAAAATTTCATCGACAGTCCCTGTCTCCACAATCTGTCCTGCATACATAACAGCTACACGATCAGCGACGTTGGCAACAACACCTAGATCATGTGTAATAAAGATAATCGAAGTGTCAACCTTTTGCTGAATTTCTTTCATTAATTCTAAAATTTGTGCTTGAATTGTTACATCAAGTGCAGTCGTCGGCTCATCGGCAATCAGCAGCTTTGGATCTGCTGCAAGCGCCATGGCGATGACAACCCTTTGCCTCATCCCGCCACTAAATTCGTGCGGATATTGTTTAATTCTTTTTTCGGGCATTGGAATTCCAACGAGCTCCAATAGTTCAATGGCTCTTTTTTCAGCCGCTTCTTTTGAAATTTGTTCATGCTTGAACAGTACTTCTGTAATTTGTTTCCCGACTTTCATCGTTGGATTCAAAGACGTCATCGGATCTTGGAAGATCATTGAGATATCTTTTCCTCGAATGGTTTGCATTTGTTTTTCAGTTTTCTTGACAATATCTTGGCCGTCAAACAGGATCTGTCCGCGCTTGAAATAACCTGGCGGCATCGGAATTAATCTCATGATCGCTTGTGATGTCACACTTTTACCAGAGCCAGATTCACCTACAATAGCAAGTGTCTCGCCTTTATTTAAGTGGAAGTTCACACCACGAATGGCTTGAACCTCTCCACCATATGTTTTAAATGAGATTGCAAGGTCTTTCACCTCTAGAATACGTTCACGTTCCATCCTAATCACTCCTTATTTACGCAACTTCGGATCTAAAGCGTCTCTTAGTCCGTCTCCAACCACGTTAAAACCAAACATTGTAATACAGATAAATGCGGCTGGGAACCATAATCTCCAAGGGTAATACGTCATGGCTGGAATTCCGTCAGACGCCATTGTTCCCCAGCTCGCTAACGGAGCCGGTACACCAAGCCCTAGGTAGCTTAGGAATGCCTCTGTGAAGATAGCAGAAGGAATCGTTAATGTCATCGTCACAAGGATTGGTCCCATTGAGTTTGGAATTAAGTGTTTAAATAAAAGTCTAGATGTTTTCGCACCTAATGTTTGTGCTGCAAGAACGTATTCTTGACTCTTTAATTGTAAAACCTGTCCCCGAACAATACGTGCCATGTTAATCCAGCCTACGACTGTCATGGCGAGGATAATCGTTAATAATCCTTTTGGCAGAACAACCATCATTAAGATAACCATTAATAGTGTTGGAATTGCCCATAAAACGTCTGCGATACGCATCATCACTTCATCTGTACGGCCGCCTTTGAATGCAGCAATACTTCCCCAGATAATACCGATAATCACGTCAAGCACCGCTGCAGCAAGCCCGATAAAGATCGAAATTCTTGCCCCGACCCATGTACGGACAAACATGTCACGTCCTAAATCATCTGTACCAAACCAGTGTTCTTTTGAAGGCGGCTGGTCAGCATTCAGCAAATCAGTCGTAGAGTAATCGTATTTAGAAAACATCGGAACAAAGATGGCCAGCATCACGATAATAAAAATGATTGTAAGTCCAACCATTGCAAGTTTATTGGCACGGAAGCGAAGCATGGCATCCTTCCATAAAGATAGACTAGGTTTAGAAATTTTTTCAGATTCTGCTGCGTCAGCTGTCGCAGGCACAAATAAATCTTTTCTCATCTCTTCCATGTGTTAGACCCCTTTCTTCGCCTTCGTCAGTTTAATTCTAGGATCGATAATACCGTAGAGGACGTCAACGACTAGAATACTGATTAATAGAATAATACTGTAGAAGACTGTGACACCCATGATGACGGTGTAATCACGGTTTGTAATGCTTGTGACAAAGTGAGAGCCTAAGCCAGGAATACCAAAAATCTTCTCAACGACAAAACTACCTGTTAAAACTGAAGCAGCCATTGGTCCCATGTATGTGATAACAGGTAACAATGCGTTTCGGATGGCGTGTTTGATCGTCACAGCAGATTTTGTTAATCCTTTCGCTCTAGCCGTTCTAATGTAGTCACTATTTAGTACTTCAAGCATACTTGACCGTGCAAGTCTAGCGATAAATGCCATTGGCATGAAGGAAAGTGCAATAGAAGGTAGTACGGTGCTTGCCCAAGACTCCCATCCTGCAACTGGGAAGATCGCTATAATACTTGCCTCAGATGCAAATACATATTGTAGTAGCGCCGCTAAAATGAAACTTGGAACTGAAATTCCAAAGATCGTTAAAATGGCAATCGTATAGTCTTGCCACTTGTTATGATAGAGCGCTGCAAGGACCCCAAACAATACACCAAATGCTAATGCGAGGAGAATTGCCTCAATTCCGAGGGTAAAGGAAACGGGGAATCCAGAACTGATTAAGTCATTTACGGTTTGTCCTTTATATTTAAATGAGGGACCAAAATCTAATGTTGCAACTGAACCTAGGTAGTTTACATATTGAACAAATAAGGGCTTGTCCAATCCGTAGTGCTCGTTTAGGTTTGCTTCAATTTCAGCAGGAAGTTTCTTCTCACCAGAGAATGGACCACCAGGTGCTGCCTGCATGAGAAAGAAAGTTGCAGTTACAATAACAAACAGTGTGATTAAAATATATATTAATCGCTTACCGATATATTTAAGCAACGGAATTGCACCTCCATGATTTTACAACAATTTCTCTAATCAGCAAGAAAGGTATATGGAGAGACATCCTCCATATACCTTAAGATCCTTGCCGTAGATCTCTTACACTATTACTCTTACTTTTCGAAATGTGCCCATTTGTATTGAACATCACCTAGTCCAGATACAACTACACCTTTAAGTTTTGGATCTTGTACCCAAAGCTGAGTGTAGAAGTAAATTGGTGCTATAGGCATATCGTTGATGATGATTTCTTCTGCTTTTTTCAGCATTTCTTCACGCTTCGTTTTATCTGTTTCTTTTGCAGAATCATTCAACAATTGTTTGTACTCTTTGCTTTCCCATCCAGTGTCGTTGTTTCCGCCGTCTTTATCTTTGTAAAGCTCAAGGAAGTTCACTGGATCGTTGAAGTCACCTAACCAGCCCATACGTCCGATTTGGTAATCTCCGCTGTGGATTTTGTCGATGTATACGTTCCACTCAGAGTTATCAAGTTCAACTTTCACACCTAAATCTTTTTTCCACATTTCTTGAATTGCTTGTGCAATCTTTTGGTGGCCTTCATCTGTGTTGTAGGAAAGTTTCAATGTTGGAAGATCAGAAACAGACTTATAACCTAATTCTTTCGCACCTTTTTCAAGAAGCTTTTTAGCTGTATCTACATCGTGATCTTTGAAGTAGCCAGCTTTGTTATCTGTGAATCCTTCCATTGTTGGTGGAACGATTGCCATTGCTGGAACTTGTTCACCTTGCGTAATTTTGTCAACGATCGCTTGACGGTTGATTGAGTATGCAAGGGCCTTACGGATGTTTGCATTGTTTAAAGGTTTTACTTCTGTGTTGAATTTGTAGTTATAGATACCAGCGATCGTCTGGATTTTCAGACCGCCTTCTTTTTTCAATGTTTTTAAAGACTCAGTTGGAAGGCTTCCAGTTGGAGAACCAGCCCAGTCAAGCTCGCCTTTTTTGAACATGCTAAGCTCAGTGTTTGTATCTTTGATCATAGACATGTTGATTTTTTTCAATTTCACAGTATCTTTATCCCAGTATTCATTGTTCTTTTCAAGCGTGATAGAACCGCCATGTTTCCATTTAGAAAGAACGAATGGTCCGTTAGATACGTAGTTTTCACCAGCATTTGTGTACCAGTTTTTATTCTTTTCAGCCACTTTTTTGTTGACTGGCATATAAGTATAGAATGCAGTTAGTTCAGTAAAAAACGGTGTTGGGTTTTCTAGCTCAACTACAAGCGTTTTGTCGTCTTTAGCTTTAATGCCAACATCAGCAACTTTCGCTTTCCCTTTGTTAGCTGCTTCAGCACCTTTAATATAGTAAAGCTGGTAAGCATATTGAGATTCATTTTTAGGATCTAATGCCCATTTCCAAGCATATTCGAAATCTTCTGCTTTTACAGGGTCGCCATTAGACCATTTTGCATCACGAAGTGTGAATGTATAAGTTTTACCATCAGCACTTGTTTTGATATCAGAAGCCATTGCATTTTCTGGCTTTCCTTCAGCGTTAATTCTTGTTAACCCTTCAAAAGTCTGACGGATGACACTACCTGAAGTTGAATCATTTGCCAATCCCGGATGTAGAGAAAAAGGCTCAGTGGAGATATTCACATTTAATGTTGTTTTAGCCTCTCCAGAACTGCTCGTGCTGTCGCCTGATTTGTTTCCGCTGAAACCACAAGCGCTTAATACAAGTGTGAAAATAAGCATTAAAGTAACAACAGACCAACGCTTTTTCAACTGTATTCCCCCTTATAATATGTTTTTAGTTCAAAGGTCTCGATAGAAGATGAGATTCAGATTTAAGAAATAGCGTAAAAAAGTCCCTGAATAGCTTACTTTCTATTTCTTTTGTTTTTTCTGAATTTTCACTATGTAAAGAGCCTAGCACAAACGTGTGAACAAATTCATTATAATGAATAGAATAATTTATTGCAATATCAATTTCATATATTTTTTAAAAACGTAAATGGGGATAAAGAGGGATTTTTATAAACTAAAGTCTCAATCACTTCAACAAATTAAAGCGTAAATTGATTAAAATAATTTAACAAATTCAGCAGGAATAATGTTTTATACATATAATTAATCATCCTTTTTTAAAAAATTCTGACAGATATTTGTTATTTTATCTAAAATTTTAAGTGTCAATAGGCATGATGAGAAGGTCACATAAGGGCTTCGTGACTTTTTCATGGTCATCCTTTATAATAGATAGACATATTGTTGCGATGAAAAAGAAGAGTACATATATTCACCATTTACAGAGAATCTGCGGCCGGTGTGAGCAGATAATGGCATGTATGGAATGGGCTTTGGAGCAGCTAACCGAACACTTCTAAAAAAGTGAGTAGGCTTAGACGGAGCAGTCTCCGTTATCAACGTCTTGAGTGATTTCTATGTGAAATAACAAGGGTGGTACCACGGTTCATTCGTCCCTTTTCTGTTGAAAAGTGATGGGTGGGCCTTTTTATATTGAAGAAAAGAGGTTTTAGTATGACAAAGAAGACAATTTTTTCAGGCATTCAGCCGAGCGGTTCTGTCACGTTAGGGAACTATATTGGAGCAATGAAGCAATTTGTTGATTTGCAGCATGACTATAATGGCTATTTTTGTGTCGTGGATCAACATGCGATTACAGTGAGTCAGGACCGATTAGCTCTCCGCCAAAATATTAGAAGCTTAGCAGCTCTTTATTTAGCTGTTGGTCTTGATCCAGAGAAAGCGACATTGTTTATCCAATCAGAGGTACCTGCTCACGCCCAGGCAGGATGGATGCTTCAATGTGTTGCTTATATTGGGGAATTAGAAAGAATGACCCAATTTAAGGACAAATCCGCTGGTAAAGAAGCAGTTGTTTCAGGCCTATTAACGTATCCCCCATTAATGGCTGGCGATATCTTATTATATGGTACTGATTTAGTCCCTGTTGGAGAAGACCAAAAGCAGCATCTTGAATTGACTAGAACGCTCGCTGAACGCTTTAACCGAAAGTACAATGACATCTTCACTGTGCCTGAAGTGAAAATTCCAAAAGAAGGCGCACGAATTATGTCTTTAACAGATCCAACGAAAAAAATGAGCAAATCCGATCCGAACCAAAAATCTTTCATTACCTTATTAGATGAACCAAAGCAGCTTGAAAAGAAAATTAAAAGTGCTGTGACGGATTCAGAAGGCATCGTGAGGTATGACAAAGAGAACAAGCCTGGAATTGCCAACTTGCTGACGATTTATTCTGTTTTAGGCAACATATCGATTGCTGAGCTGGAGCAAAAGTACGAAGGCAAAGGATATGGTGAGTTTAAAGGAGATCTTGCGAACGTTGTCATTGATGCTTTAAAACCAATTCAAGATCGATACTACGAACTCATTGAATCAGACGAGCTTGACCGCATTCTAGACGAAGGTGCTGAAAAAGCAAACCGCGCAGCAAACAAAATGCTGAAAAAAATGGAGAATGCGATGGGTCTTGGCAGAAAACGCAAATAAAAAAAGCTTGCAGCACGACTCGCTGCAAGCTTTTTCTAATTTACTTTTGATTCGTTTTCCATTTCCCAAAGCTTTTCGAAAAAAGGCTGTCCTTTAATCATTTTTTCACAGAAGGCTAAATGATTCTCTGACCACCCATCAATCGTTTCATTGTAAAGCATGTTCCAAATCTCTTCGAAAGACATTCGTTTGATTTGGTTGTACATGCGCGGGTTCCATTCCGTATACCAATACGCAATCTCCGCCCTGTTTTTGAGCCCTTTTAATTGATCGAGCGCCATAAACATCAGCTGTTTCAGCTGTCTTTCTTTTCTCGTTAATCCGCTGATATGCTGCGGCGGCAGTGATAGAATGTGATACTCTTTCGTCGATTCAAGGCTGTCCTTAGAAAATTCATATTCCTCTGCCTTCACATCTTTCACCATTTCATACACCAATTGCTCCTGCCTTGGAATCAAGCGGCTTTTTCTCACAGGTATGGAATACCCTATCGTATCTACAGCAATGATTCGAATTCCGTCGGTGACTACAAAGCAATACTCTAATTTACGGCGTTCATGATTTTTTCGAATATATGATTTCTCAAATACAGACTCTAGCAGCGTCTTCGGCAGCTCTGAAAGATCATTCTCTATGTAATCAAACAAAGGGCTCTGCACCTTAAGTAAAGGCACTTGATCTAACAGTTCAACACTGTCCTCCTTACGCCACTCATGAAAATGACACACATTGTAGCCATTCTCTTCCCCTTCAAACCAATTCACCCATACGTCATGAAGAAATAACATAACCAATCCCTCACTTTATAAAAACTGTTGTCCACAGTATGGGCAAGGGATAGAGAAATTATTCCAACTTTATCAAAACTTCAAGCTGAGAATGATGAGCTTCATGTCTTTCTTTCGTTCAGGAAACGCAGAGCCCCTTTAAACTTTACTTCAGCTTTTTAGGATCAAGCGCATCTCTCAGCCCATCTCCTAAAAAATTAAAACATAAAACAGTCAGCAAAATGAATAAACCTGGGAAAAGCGGGTACCACCAAGCTTGCACCATAATCGAGAAATTTTGTGCATCTTGCAGCATGTTGCCCCAGCTTGCCGTTGGCGGCTGAATACCAAAGCCAAGGTAGCTGAGCGTTGATTCAGCTAAAATGACGGAGCCTACTTTTAATGTAGCTGATACAATAATAGGACCGATACAGTTCGGTAAAATATGCGAAAAGATGATGACATGATTTTTCGTTCCAATGGTTCTCGCCGCGAGGACGAATTCTCTTGTTCGAAGTGATAAGAATTCACTGCGGATGAGTCTGGCCGTTGTTGTCCAGCCTGTCAAAGCAAAGATTAAAATCAATTTATCAATGCCCGGTTTGAAAATGGTGACGAGCGTAATCAATAGAAAAATGTCTGGAATCGACAACACGACATCTACAAACCTCATTAACAAAGAATCAACAAACCCTTTGAAATACCCCGCAACCGCACCAACGACGGTGCCAATGGTGATCGCACCGACCACCGAGACAAAACCAACCAATAAAGAGACCCGCGCGCCATATAGCACCCTTGAGAATATATCGCGGCCAAACTTGTCAGTACCCATAAAATGCTCAGCACTTGGCGGCTGGAGCCGCTTCAATAAATCTTGATGCTCTGGTGCATATGGAGCGATCACTGGAGCGAAAATGGCAGAAAAGATAATGATCAATAAGATCACGGAGCCGGCAACCGCCAATTTATTTTTGAAAAATTTCTCGCAAAACAAACGCAGCATCGTCTCTGGCTTTGGCGGAAGGCCCTCCTTTAATTTGATATCAACAGGAGGTGTTCCCATATTAGGCTGTGCCAATTGTGCTTCAGCTCCCTTCTAATATTCAATACGCGGATCAACGATCGCATATAAAATATCCGCTATTAAATTTCCAACCACCACAAGCACTGCGGAAATAACGGTCATTGCCATAATGACCGGATAATCTCTCGAAAAGGCAGAATCAATGAACAGCTTTCCAAGTCCAGGCCAGGTGAAGATTTGTTCCACCACGACTGCGCCGCCAATAAAAGATGGTATCATTAATCCGAAAATCGTTATGACAGGCATAAGACCGTTTCTTAAACCATGCTTAAAAATGACTTTGTTTTCTCTAAAGCCTTTCGCTCTTGCTGTGCGGATGTAATCCTGCCTCATGACATCAAGCATACTCGACCTTGTGTACCGGGTCAGCCCTGCCATATCAGCCGTTGCTAAAACAAAGGCAGGTAAAATGATATGATGAAGCCGGTCTAACACATTAAAATCGGCATTCAAGGTAGAAACTCCGCCAGTTGGAAACCAACCTAGGTTCACGGATAAAACCATAATGAGGATGAGACCAAACCAAAAGTTTGGAATAGCCAGTCCGATAAAAGATGTAACCGTAATGCCATAGTCAAGCTTTGTATATGGACGTTTTGCTGAAAGAACACCAAATGGGATGGCGATCAGCAGGGCAACTATTGTAGAAAAGATCATGAGGATGAGGGTATTTGGCAGCCGGGCAAAAATCAAATCAGCCACGGGTGTTCCCTTTTTGACAATGGATGTGCCAAAGTCACCTTGTAGCATATTGCCAAGCCATTTCATATATTGCACATATTCAGGATCGTTCAAGCCGTACTTATCAATAAAGGCTTCCCGGTCTGCCGCACTAATAGTAGGATCCATCATGAGTGACATCGGATCGCCTGGTGCTGCTTTCATAATGGCAAAGGACAAAATGGTAATCCCCAATAAGATGGGAATCGAGAGCAATGTCCTTCTAATGATATATGTAACCATATGCACAACTCCTTTTTCATCGGATCGCCATTCTGTGAAAAAAAGGCCAAAATGATGTTATTTTAGCCTTTTGTCTTCTTTTCAGCGTGATCTGAAAACCCTTGAATTCTCGTGCTGATGCGGAGCGAACGAAGTGATCTTTTTAGCACCCGCGCAGAGAACTGACACCGAATGCAAGGGATTGTTCTCACGGTGAAAGGGGAGAATCCCCCTTCTTCACTATCAGCCTACTGTTCAAGCCACCATTTTTCGATTTTGTAATACTCATCTTTCGGGTGGTAAGAGTAGCCTTGGAGATTAGATGGCATAGCGCGATGTGAATTGGCATAGTAGAGGAACGTATACGGCTGATCCTCTGCGATCAGTTTATAAATTTTTTCATATGCCTTTGAATAATCTTTTCGATCGCTTAAGTTTTTAGCATCGACTAACAGCTTATCGACCTCTTTATTTTTATACCAGATGTTATTTAAGCCTTTTTCAGACTGGCTTGAGTGGAATATGCTGAATTGATCAGGGAATGTCGCAAGGCTCCAGCCGAGCAGCAGCGCATCATAATCCCACTTAGGCGGTGTCGTCTGCTCAATGAGTGCACTGAATTCCACAATTTGCGGCTTCGCTTCCACACCGATTTCTTTGAGCTGCTGCTGGACAACGACAGCGATATCTTCACGAACTTTATTTCCTTGGTTGGTCTTTATGACAAAGGAGAATTTCTTGCCATCCTTATCAAGATAGCCGTCTCCATCTGTATCCTCCCAGCCCTCTTCTTTCAGCATCTTTTTCGCTTTTTCTTGATCAAATTCAAACACTGGCACACTTTCATCCTTTGGATAGTTCCAGGACAGCGGACTTTCTGGAATATTGGCTACTTTGCCGTCTCCATCTAGCACTTGGTCAACAATCGTTTGACGATCAATAGCATGTGTCAGCGCTTGGCGGACCTTTTTACTTTTAAAGAGTTCATTTTTCTGGTTCCAGCCAATGTATGAATAATTGAGTCCTAGATCAGATTCAATTTTAATGTTGCTCACTTTTTCAGCTGTTTGCAGCTCGGAGCCTGGTACAGCAAAGAAATCAATATCTCCTGCTGACAGCTGGGCAATCGCTGCATTCTGATCAGGAATGGTTTTAATTGTGACAGTATCAAGGTAAGGACGTCCATCCCAATAATCGTCAAAGGCTTCTAGTTTGACGTAGTCTCCTTCTTTCCATTCTGCAAATTTAAATGGACCAGAACCGATTGGTTTTTTTCGGTTAAATTCGTTTTCACCGAGATCTTTTATAGGCACATCACCTAAAATATGCTTAGGTAAAATACCGTAGCTTCCTAGTGTGACATTATAAAAATACGGATCTTTTTTATTGAGCTTGAATTCGATCGAGTAGTCCCCTGTCTTTTTAACAGACTCTAAAACTTCAAAGCCTGATCCGCGCTCCCCGTTGTAGTCCTTATTGATTGGAATGCTGTATGTAAACACAACATCGTCAGCAGTCAGTTCTTCACCATCATGAAACTTCACACCTTTTTTAATGGTGACATCAAACTGCTTGCCGTCATCAGATTCTTTAATATCCTCTGCCAGCGATAGCTGAGGGTTGAGCTTTCCGTCTGTTTGAAGTAAGAAGCTGTAGATTCTTTCCTCAATATCAGAGCTTGCCACATCTGTAGAATACAGCGAGTTAAATAATGTTGGCTCTGCAATTGAACCGATGACAAGATCGCCGCCTTGTACCGGTTTACCTGTGGATTTCTTTCCACTGTCTCCAGACGTTTTATTTCCACCAGAACAAGCAGCAAGGATTAATGTAAAAATCAGCAGTAAACTGACCAAAATGGACTTTCTATTTCTACCTTTCATAGACAATTCCCCCTATTCTTTTTTAAAAATAATGATCGAATCCTGTTTCATCCCCCCTCTCAAAGATGAGATCATACAAGCTTGATCAAGCGTTGTAGAGGTGGCAGGCAACAAAGTGGTTCGTTTTTAATTCCTGAAATGCTGGTACTTTTTCTTTACAGATTTCTTTCGCGTGCGGGCATCTTGTGTGAAATACGCAGCCTTTTGGCGGATTTGCAGGACTCGGCAGATCGCCTTGGAGCATAATGCGTTCTCTTTTCGTCTGCCCTTTTTTACGGGTGACAGGAACGGAAGAAAGCAGAGCCTGTGTATACGGATGGAGCGGGTCATCGTACAGACTATGCTTATCGGCAAGCTCCATCATTTTGCCGAGATACATGACGCCGACTCTATCGCTAATATGCCTGACCACACTTAAATCGTGAGAGATAAATAGATAGGTAAGGTCAAATTCCTCCTGAAGCTCCTCCATCAGATTAATAACCTGCGCCTGAATAGATACATCAAGTGCTGATACAGGCTCATCTGCGATGATCATGTCGGGATTCATGGCAAGCGCACGAGCGATGCCGATCCGCTGCCTCTGCCCGCCTGAAAATTCATGGGGATAGCGGTTCGCAAAGCTTGGATGAAGACCTACCTTTGATAAAAGCTGTTCTACTTTTTCATTTCTTTCTTTTAAGGAATATAAGTGATGTGTTTTGTAGGGTTCTTTGATGATGCTTCGAAGTGTTTTTCTAGGGTTGAGTGATGCAAAGGGATCTTGAAAAACCATTTGGATGTTTTTTCGTGTAGATTGTCTTAGCTTTGACTCTGATACGCGCGTGATGTCTTGCCCTTTAAAAAAGATTTGACCGTCAGTTGGTTCGTATAGGCGGATCATTGTCCGGCCTAGTGTAGATTTCCCGCATCCTGACTCCCCGACAATACCTAACGTTTCACCTTTATAAATCTTCAAGTCTATGCCGTCAACAGCTTTCACTGCACCGACTTTCTTTTGAAAGACGCCCGCTTTAATCGGAAAATGTTTTCGAATCTGTTTCAGTTCAAGGATCGTTTCTTTCTCTGGTAATTCCGTTATTTGTGTTTGATTTTGAGCAAGGGTCATGTGTGGTCTGCCTCCTCATATAAGAAACATCTGACGCTTCTGCCATTTTCAAATGTTCTCAGCTTAGGCAGTTCTCCCAGGCAGCGTTCCTTCACTTGCGGACATCTAGGAGCAAAGCGGCAGCCGGCTGGAAGCTGATCTGGCGCAGGAACATTCCCTTTGATGGCTGTTAACGGCTGTATGTCTCCGTCAATGACAGGAATCGATTCAAGCAGCCCTTCTGTGTAAGGATGAAGCGGCTGTTCAAACAACTCTTCAACAGTTCCATTTTCAACAACCTGTCCGCAGTACATGACAATCACTCGATCTGCCACTTCAGACACGACACCTAAATCATGTGTGATAAGAAGAATAGATGTACCAAAGGTAGAGCATAAATCTTTCATTAATGTGAGTACCTGTGCTTGAATGGTCACATCCAGGGCAGTTGTCGGTTCATCTGCAATGAGAAGCTTCGGGTCACAGCTTAACGCTATGGCAATCATCACTCTTTGCCGCATGCCGCCTGATAAACGATGCGGATAATCTTTCATGATTTGCTCCGGGCGGGAAAAACCAACAAGCTTCAGCAGATCAACCGCTTTTTTGACCGCTTCTTTTTTTGAAAGTTTTTTGTGATAGATGAGGATTTCTGTTATTTGTTCTCCGATGGTTAAGACGGGATTAAGTGAGGTCATGGGTTCCTGAAAGATCATAGATACATCATTACCGCGGATGCTGCATAATTCCTTTTCACTATATGTAACAAGGTCCTTTCCATCAAGTTTAATGGAACCGTCCATAATTTTCCCACCCGTTCCATGAATCAGACCCATAATGGATAAGGACGTAATGCTTTTGCCAGACCCAGACTCACCGACTAATGCGACAGTTTCTCCTCTGTTGATGCTGAAATCAACGCCATCCACAGCAGGTATCGGTTCCTTTTTTCGAAAAAAATATGTTTTTAAGTTTTGCACTTCAAGCAGCGTGCTCATTCATTCGCCCCTTTCTCCTTAGATCAATAGAATCGAACCTGAATATTCTGTATTTTAAAAATAAAAAGAATTATTTGTATATTATTACATCGCTATGACGAAATCAAGAAGTATTTAGTAAATTTGTAATATGTCTCTTTTTATGTGAATTATTCACTTTGTGATTCTATCGCCTTTAAAAAGGTTTCTGCTGGCTCTGCAATCATCGACTCCTCGCTGATTCGGTGCTCATTGAAATATTTTTTCACAATATAAAACCCGGTAGCGTAACCAAGCATTTTAGGGTAGTTCCCTTTTCCATAAAGAAGATTCTGTATCAGCCTTTCGTCGTCCTGGACTCTTTGATCAAGATGACTGGATACCCATTTCTTGTACATACGCTGAAGCTGTTCTTCGCTATAGAAGGTGGTCCATTTCGCTGTATAGTTTTCTCCATATCTATGATACACAGCATATTCAGCGAGCCCCTCCATCATGATTGTATCGAGGAATGTAAAGTCTTTTTCTTCTTTTGAGAGAAAATGCAGCCTGCATACATGGTGATATTCGTGAGTCAGCAATGTACCGATTCGCTCCTTCGGGGTATTTGGAGACAAAAAAAGAAAGACCTTGTCATCAAATGCCATGCCGGATTGATAATAAAATTGCTCTCTGATTTCTCTGCTGCTCTCGTTGACAGGTAAAATAAACACAGGAATGTCTGGACCTTCCCACTGCTTTTGAAGCGTTTGATATTCTTTCATGACAAGCTTGAAATACCCTTTTTCCTTGAGCTTGTCGATCATGTTTTTGCACGAGCTCCAAGACCGAACCATCCCGTGATGCTGCAGGTGAGCGAGGATAGACGACCATTCTTTTTCCTCGACCCCTTTAAAATAAGGAACAAAGCGCGCTGCAAGCTCCTGAAATGATGATGATTGATGAATGAGATATTGTGTATTGATCAGACCCATACCGCTGAACACCTCCATTTTCATCATATGCAAAAAAGCGGCGATCTGTTTATCGACCGCCGCTTTCTCAGAAAGTATTACGCTTCGTATTTTTTGAAAATAATTGTCGCATTATGCCCGCCAAAACCAAGTGAGTTACTTAAAGCCACTTGTACTTCTTTTGAACGTGCTTCATTTGCTACATAATCAAGATCACATTCTTCATCCGGTGTTTCAAGATTAATGGTTGGAGGAAGGACGCTGTCTTTAATCGCAAGAACAGAGAAAATGGCTTCTACTCCGCCTGCTGCGCCAAGTAAGTGACCTGTCATTGATTTTGTCGAACTGATCGCAAGCTGGTTCGCATGCTCTCCGAATACTTCTTTAATCGCCATTGTTTCAAATTTATCATTGTAAGGTGTGCTTGTACCGTGGGCATTGATATAATCAATATCTTCCACAGACAACCCTGCATCTCGAATCGCTTCTTTCATTGCACGGACGCCGCCTTCTCCATTTGGAGCTGGTGCTGTAATATGGTAGGCATCTCCAGTTGAACCATAACCAACGATTTCTGCATAAATGGTCGCACCACGTTTTAAGGCATGCTCAAGTTCTTCAAGAACAATAATCCCTGCACCCTCACCCATGACAAATCCGTCACGGTTTTTGTCGAACGGACGGCTTGCTGTCTTTGGATCAGGATTTGTCGAAAGGGCTTTGTTCGCACAGAAACCTGCAAACGACATTTTTGTTAATGGCGCTTCTGTTCCGCCTGTGATCATTGCATCTGCATCTCCGCGCTGAATAACTTTAAATGCATCACCAATCGAGTTTGTTCCTGTTGCACATGCTGTCACCGTACAAGAGTTAACCCCTTTTGCGCCAAGTGCAATAGAGATTTGGCCTGTCGCCATATCAGGAATCATCATTGGGACGAAGAATGGACTGACGCGTCTTGCCCCTTTATTTGAATACACTTCGAACTGCTCTTCAAATGTTTCAAGCCCGCCAATACCAGACCCAACCCATACACCAACACGCGGTGCGATTTCATCTGTGATTTCAAGACGTGAATCTTCCAGCGCTTTTTGAGCTGCAACGACTGCATATTGTGTGAAGCGTGCCATTTTTCGCGCTTCTTTTTTCTCCATGTAATCTTCAATGTTAAAATCTTTTAGTTCTGCCGCTACTTTTGCGGTATATTCACTTGAATCGACACGTGTAATCGGTCCAACCCCTGATACACCCGCTAAAGCATTTTTCCATGTTGACTCTACATCGTTGCCAAGAGGTGTCAAAGCACCTAATCCTGTAACAACTACTCGTTTCTTATCCATTAATTTGTGCACCCCACTCTTTTATCGGCCCCATCGCATAGCGATTGCGCCCCAAGTTAATCCGCCACCAAAACCAACCATTACAATCACATCGCCGTCATGAATTTTTCCGGCTTCGATTTCTTCACATAGTGAAATTGGAATGGATGCTGCTGATGTGTTTCCGTATTTATGAACCGTCTTCGACATTTTTTCAACTGGAAGCTCTAAGCGTTCGCGTGCTGCTTCCATAATGCGAATATTTGCTTGATGCGGGATCAAGAAATCAACGTCTTCTTTTGATAGTCCAGCTTTTTCAATGACATTTACACTTGACTCTCCCATTTGTCTTACAGCAAATTTAAATACTTCTCGTCCATTCATGATTGTATGATCTTTTTCATCTAAGTACAAGTGCTTCCCGCCGCTTCCATCTGCTCCAAGTTCAAATGATAGAATTCCTTTGCCTTCGCTGACTTCTCCCAGCACAGCAGCTCCAGCTCCATCTCCAAACAAAACAGCAGTATTACGGTCATCCCAGTCTGTAATGCGAGAAAGCTTTTCTACACCGACAACAAGCACGTGTTTGTAAGTTCCTGATTCGATAAATTGTTTTCCAGTAACAAGCCCATACATAAAGCCAGCACACGCAGCGCTAATATCCATTGCACATGCTTTATGTGCACCGAGCTGCTCTTGAATCATGCAAGCAACTGTCGGAAATGCTTGATCTGGCGTGACTGTCGCCACAAGAATCATATCGATATCTTCTGCAGCCACATCTGCGGCAGCTAATGCTTTTTTTGCAGCAGCAAGCGCCATATGAGATGTATTGACATCATCAGATGCAATTCTTCTTTCTTCTATACCTGTTCTAGTACGAATCCACTCGTCAGAAGTTTCAACCATTTTTTCTAAATCATGATTTGTTAATACTTTTTCAGGTATATAGCGGCCAAGGCCAATAATTCCAGCATTCATTGAATAAGACTCCTTTTACTCATACGAGCATGTGATATTGTGATCTTATATTAGTATCTGGTACTAATTTTACCTTATTTTTTTCTTCTTGGCAATACAAACGTCTAACCTTTCCTCTCACTTTTTTCATAGATTAATGATATATACCAATAGTAGAAAGGAACATGTGATATGGCACAAAAAGATATTTTCTCAGCAATGATGTTTGGACAGCCGATTGAGAAGGAGAAAAGCAAGACAGAGGCAAAGGAGGAACGTGCGGAGACATCTTCAAGTGAGGACTCAATTGACTACATGCATGTCATGAATCAAATTGGGAACATTATGAACTCCATCGATGAGCTGAAGCCTGTGTTTAAAGATGTTGGCCCTATGATTAGTGCCTTCAAGAAAAAATTATCATAAAAAAAGCCACTATTCTGTGGCTTTTTCTGATTCTGCATCTGCTTTTCCAAGCTCGTATGCTTCCTGCATGACAGATGTAAATAATGTTAGAAGCGGCTGAAGTGCTTCAGGGTCAAGCTGAATCCCTGCTTTATCTAACTCTTCCTTCGCCTGCGGAAAATACTTCATGGCAATTTGTAAAAATTCCATCGATTTTTCGTGCTGCATGTCGTCGTCTCCTCACTTTTCATTTGGCAGTTTTCCGGTTTTTTTGTAAGACGCAATATCACTTTCAATGTCTTTCACAAAAGCGTCGTCAATGGTGGAGCTAAATTTCCCCATCTCGACCACTCCTTCTTTAAAATCAAAGGAGTACTCATCTTGTTCATTTAGCTTGCCTTCATTAAACTTCTTTGCAATGATACTGTACGCCTTATCAACATGCTGTACAGTGCTCGTTAAAACTGTATGGCTGCCGAGGTTGGATTGATCGGTGACGTATCCGATCGCTGATAAATTATCGGCTTTGATTTGTTCAATGACAGGGATATTATAACCATCACCTGCTGGATACACAACATCAACGCCCTGCTTTTTTAATTTTTGATAGAGCTCCACCGCTTTGTCAGCATCATCCCAGTTTTCGACAAACTCTGCTAATACTTGTACATGTTCATCTTGATATTTTGCTCCTTTGATAAAGCCGTCTACTTCACTTTGCCAATCATATGTAGCAAGAATACCAATCTTTTTTGTTTTTGACATATGTGCAGCTGTCATGCCTCCGAAAAAGCCCATCGCTTCACCTTTAAACGTCACGTTTGTGACATTGCCCGCCTGAGGCTTGTTTCCATTGACCGTAATAAATTGTATGTTTGGATAATCTTCACTGATCAAGTTAAAAATTTCACTGTATTCATTGCCATGGCCAATAATTAAATTGACTCCTTTTTTATGGAATTCTTCAATGGCATCAACGATTTTCTCCTTGTCGACCATTCCTTCCTTATAATAAACATCTACACCAAATGTTGATTGGATACTTAATAAGCCTTTATAACCTTTCGTTCCCCAAACTTGATCATTGATCGTATCGGGGACGAGTAAACCCACCTTCTCAATTTTTCCTTTTAAAGGCGCCTGCGAGCAGGCAGTTAATAGAAGAAGGAACGAAAAGATCATGACAAGCCGCTGGTACTTCATGCCATGTTCAACTCCCTTTTGCAACATGCAGTGATGAACCTGTATGTTAAATATAGGTTTATTTTATACTGAAAAAAGATAAGATGGAAGATCATTCTTGCTTTTTGTCGAAAAATGTTGAGTTTTGTCTTTTCCATTCTGCAATCATGTCTTCTGCTTGTTTGTCATCTGTTTGGCTTTCTACCTTCAATTCATACGTCATGTCCTGTCTTTGACCTGTGTCCGAAGCCCATTGTAACAATTCCTTTGCCACATCTTCTACAAAAAGTGAATCTGCACGCTTTGTTTGATCTTCATTGAGTGTCCATGGTCCGAACATGCGAGGAAGAATAACTGCCGGCACATCCTGTTTCACTGATTCATTTTCAGGTTTTTCATAAAGAATCTGGTACATGCCATGCTCTGCTTTGATGTCTTTCTGCCTGTTATGCGGTTCCTCTGATTGAATAAAAATGAGGTCATACGTGTCTTTGCTATCCTGAAGGTCAATGACACGAACGAGATCATTTCTGCCCAGCCACATCATCCGCTCTTCTAACAGTGCCTTTTGTTCTTCTTTAAGATCATGAGGACGCGTGATATCCACTTGAATGCCCTCTTTCATCATATATTCACAAAGTGTCAGGCCAAAAAACTCATCTGCCCCTATGATCAGTCCTGTTTCCATGTTCACGTCCCCTTTTTTAATATCGAATAAAAAGAAGAGCCCTTTCTATGAAGGGCTGTTATCATCCTATTCATCACAATTCTCTTTCATGCGATTTATAAAACTTGTGAATGGATTGAAAGATTCTTCTCGGATGATCAAACATATGCAGCGTGAGATCGACCTGACAATGTTCTGGATTTTTCATATGCTGATCAATAAAAGGCTTTGCGTGAAGTTCATATGCATAAGGTGCGCCGTTTAGCCTTTGCCATATATGAATCGGTACATGAGCAGAATGAACAGGACAAGAAGGCAGTGGATACGTTTCAGCTTCCTTTTCAGAACAGCCATAGCTCTCTGCTAACTCTTTGAGCAGCTGCTTATAAAAGAATTTGTGTTCCTTTTCTCTTTCTCGTTGTGCATCCAGATTCAGACATGGATTCACCATCGCAATGGACCTTAGTACTTCAGGCATCTCCTCAGCAAGGCTCATAGCAACAAGTGCACCCATTCCCTCTGCGAGCACATGAATTTCCCGGTTTAATATTTCTTGTTTTAGTGTGTGATGCACGAGCTGCTTGGCACTAAAAACAGCATCTTCGCATCCCCAGTGATTCCCATGAAGATGACTATTAAACAATGTATATCCTTCATCCTTTAAGGCAGTTAAAAGCTGGTTTCTTCCATAATGCTGAAGCCAGAATGATGTATTTTCCTGCACAAAGTGATTTCGGTCACCGAGGATTAGAATGCCAAAGCCATTTGGTTTTTGAGGAAGGTGAATGATGTTCCACTGGGAACCAAGCTGGAAAAAACGTTCGCTTACACCCATATGGCCAGCCTCCTTTCAGTGATTCTGCTTTCTATGATATGAACAACAACTCTTGTAGGAATAAGGAAATCCCCTAAAGACAGAAGAATTCTTTTTATTTTTATAGCAGAAGGTCTTAAAATGGTCACATAAAGGCGGAAAACAGTCTTTTCCCTTCACTTGCATCTATGGTATGATAATCAATAGATTGTTACATAAAGGACGGTGGGATTATGCATTATATTATCACCCTCATTTGGACTTTTCTGCTGACACATATGGCTGGTTACATCGTTGCCTCTATGAATGGAGCTGCTTATGATTTTACGCTCACTTCCATTCTTGCAGTTGTGTTTACGGTTATTTTATTCATCTTTGCTGAAGTAAGTCCAATGAAAGAAACGGAAAGTTCAACAAAACATTCTTAATATGACTTGTGAAAAAGAGCTAAATTGATGTTTAGCTCTTTTTTCTTTCTTTTCAGAGTGATTGCGGCACGCTAAAACCCCCTGCCTTAAACATACAGGGGGTTTTTATTGTTTATACCTCGACGGTTTCGGACTTCTGTTTGTCTTGAGTCAAATGGCTTTTCGCAAGCCCTGTAAACAGGAAGATCGCGATACCTGATAAAATTTCAAGGATTCCTCCGCCAGCAATGACAGGTCCCGCTCCAAATCTTTCTGCCAGGACGCCTGATACGACAGCTGCAAGCGGGAGAAAGACATTTGATGAGGCATTGATCACAGCATATACTTGCGGCTGATCCTCTTGGTCAACAGATGTTTGAATAATGACCATTTCCGGCACATTGATCGCACTGACAGCAGCTCCGAAAATAAAGGAAGCAAGCAGAACAACCGGCAGCCATGTACTCATCCCTGTCATAAAGAATGCAGCCCCTTCAATCATGCCAGCGACAATAAAGAACAAACCAAATCTCTTAATTTTCACCTTTGCCAGAGCAAAGCCCATCATAAACGCGCCAACTGCGGCAACACCTCTTAAAATGGAATACACCATGGAGTCGCTTTGCAGCGCTTCTGCTACGTATACCGCTGACAGTGCCTGCCACGGAGCTGCTGCGACATTCATTAAGATACAATACAGCGTGAGCGCAAATAAAATGTGATGGTTTTTGACAACGAGAAACCCTCTTTTTAAGTTATACAAATATGTATTCTTCGCTTGTTTAATGCCCGCTGCTTTTTCTTCATCGGTTTTCTTTAGTTTGACCCCGATAATAAACAGACCAGAAATCACAAATAAAGCAGTGGTGATCAGCAGAGTATCTGCAGGTCCAATTAATTTAACCAAAAGACCAGCTACCATGACTGCTGCAAGTGCAACAATCTCAAAAGAAGATTGCAGGATTGCATTTGCTTTTTGAATGAGATGCTTTGGAACAATCTGCGGTAAGATCGCCACCGAAGCTGGATTATATGCTGCACCTGTTGCCGATTGAATAACCATTAATGAAATCAATAACCATAGAGGCAATAGATGCGAAAAGTGCAGAAGTGGAATAATGAGTACAATTGTTGCTCGAACAACATCTGAAGCGAACATCCATTTAGACAAATGGTGCTTTTTCATAAGAGGTCCTAAAATTGGGGCTAACAAAGATGAAGGGAGAACCGTTACTGCTAGAAGAAGTCCTGTACCGAGCGCTCCATCCCCTCTTAAAATCAATAGCCAAAGGACGGATGTAAAAGCAAAACTTTCCCCTGTGTTTTTAATGAGTCTTGATATGAATAATGAGGTGAAGCGTTTATTCCAAACACTTTCACTGAGATTCATCTTTTCCATCACACAAATCCTTTCAACAATATATTACATATTTTACCTTAAGTTCTCTTTTTTTCATACTATTTATTTGAAAATTTGAACTTAATTGTTTTTTATTATAAAGAAAAAAGAGGCATGACACATGCCTCTAAAGTCTTATTCCTGCTGACTCTTAGTCAATTGCTTACGGCTTTCTTTGGTAGGTCCAAACACGATTATGGTTCGAGTTATCAGGAAAGACGTCGCCTGCTTTAAGCTTAATCTTTAAAGGATCTTTCACCATACTGCCAGTTTCACCGATCTCGATATACACACCATTATTCGGTGCTTTATTCCCTGATTTAAACTGATGCTGCTGACCCATTTTCATCCTCCTTTCTCGATTGATGTTATTATGTCCCGTCCCTTGCCTCTCCAATCCTTTATGCAAAAAGTCCCTGCTCATACGAGTCAGGGACACTTGGATTTATTTGGATAGTTGATACATAAGTTCTTTCATTAACGCTTTTTGCACATGCAGGCGGTTTTCTGCCTGTTGAAATACTTTTGAGTGCGGCCCGTCAATAATATCTGCCGTCACTTCTTCCCCGCGATGTGCCGGGAGACAATGAAGGAAAATATAATCCTTTGCTGCATGACTCATCAGTTCGTTATTGACTTGATATTCTTTAAATTCAGCAAGACGTTTCTCTGTTTCTGCTTCCTGCCCCATGCTTGTAAACACATCTGAATAAATAACATCTGCATCTTTTACAGCTGCAACAGGATCTGTTGTCACGGTCACTTCTGCCCCTGATTTTTTTGCAAACTCACGGGCAGTGTCTGTGACTTCTTGAAGTGGTTCATAGCCTTTTGGTGATGCAACCGCAATGTCACAGCCTAGCTGCGCACAGCCGATCATCAAGGAGTGCGCCACGTTATTTCCGTCACCGATATAGGCCACTTTGATTCCTTTTAAAGTACCTTTTGTTTCTTTAATGGTTAATAAATCAGCAAGCGCCTGACATGGATGTGAGTAGTCGGTTAATCCATTAATGACTGGAATAGACGCGTATTGTGCAAGCTCTTCAACCTTCTCATGTTCAAAGGTTCGAATCATAATACCGTCGACATAACCAGACAGCACCTGCGCTGTATCACTGATGGTTTCTCCTCTGCCAATTTGCAAATCATTTGAGCTGAGGAAGAGCGCATGTCCTCCTAGCTGCGTCATCCCCGCTTCAAACGAGACACGGGTTCTAGTTGAAGATTTTTCAAAGATCATCGCTAACGTTTTTCCTTTGAATAAATCTTGATATGGGTTTTGTTTCATTTCTTCCGCTTTTTCAATTAAATATGCAATCTCATGGATTGAGAAATCTTTTAATGATAAAAAGTCTTTTCCGTATAATGCAGGTTGCACGTCGACTTGACTCATGCCGTCACTTCCTTTTTATATAATTCATGGAGCGATACTGGTGATACATCTCCATTTTTTCCTTGCAGGAATGCTTGAACTGTTTCATATTCGGTTAGGACTTGAACGCCGTGTGTGAGTGCTTTTACACGCTGCTCTTTTGCCTCTTCATCTTCTCCTAAATGAATATGAAGGGATTTATTTTCATTCTGCAGCCAAGATTCAAAGCTGCCAGTCCAGACGTCAAAGCCTGCATGCTTCGCTTCATCTATCAATTGCTCGCTGCCTTGTATAAAAAGGCTTCCTTTTTGCTTCCAGATCGGCGCAAATACTTTTTTCAAGGCGCTTTCGGCGTTCTTGCCTACACACATTCCTTCTCCTGTCGCTTTCATTTCAGGTGTCAGCTTGAGGTCGATATCTTGAATGGCATGTGATGAGAACACTGGGAATTTGACCGCTGTCCCCCCTTTGTTTTTCGTTGCAGGGTTTAGTTCTTCAAGCGACGCACCAGCTAATAATTGAGTGGCCATTGGGATCATATCAATGCCCATTACCTTACTGACGACCGGTACAGTCCGGCTTGCCCTCGGATTCACTTCTAATACAAGCGCCTGATCCCCTTTGATGACAAATTGGATATTCATAATGCCCTTGAACGCTAATTTCTTCGCTATTTGTTCAGACGCGGTATGCACCTGCTGTTTGATGTCTTCACTGATTGAGATACTTGGTAAAATGGCAAAGCTGTCACCTGAGTGCACGCCCGCTTTCTCAATATGTTCTACGATGGTTGGAATGAACGCCTTTTTTCCGTCAGAAATAAGATCGACTTCAATTTCTTTTCCAGTGACGTACTCATCAATTAAGATTGGGTATGGCAAATGATCTGGCTGATCAAGCAGTGACGCCAAATGTGCTTCTGACTGAACAACGATCATTCCCATTCCGCCAATGACATACGATGGGCGAATTAATACAGGGTAACCGATGCTTTTCGCATGTACGAGTGCTTCTTCTTTTGAATGAGCCGTATCTCCTTTTGCGTGAGGAAGATTCAGTTCATCAAGAAGCTGATAGAATAAATCACGGTCTTCAAGTGCATCCAGCGTATCAAAGGACGTACCTAACAACGTGACACCGGCTTTTTCCAAGCCTTCTGCGACATTGATTGCAGTCTGTCCGCCAAATTGGACAATGACGAAATCAATTTGTTCTGCTTCCACAACATTTAAAATGTGCTCTAATGTAATCGGCTCAAAATATAAACGATCTGCAATCTCATAATCAGTACTGACTGTTTCTGGATTGTTGTTCATCATGATGGTTTCAAATCCAAGCTTTTGCAAGGTCAGAACGCCATGAACAGCGCTATAATCAAACTCGACCCCCTGCCCGATTCGAATCGGACCAGAGCCAATGATGAGTGCACGTTGCTTTGTTTTTTCTTGATGTTCACCATCGCTTTTGCCGAAGTACGTGGAATAGAAGTAATTCGTTTTAGCATCAAATTCCGCCGCACATGTGTCAACAATTTTAAATGAAGCAGCAATGCCGTATTCTTGACGAAGCTGCCTGATTGACTCTTCCGTGTGACCCGTAAGTAGAGCAATCGTTTCATCAAGGAAACCCTTTTCCTTTATCTTTTTCAAGGTATCTTTTGATAGCGTCCCCTTATGATCTTTCAATTCTTGTTCGAGCGTAATCATATTCTGGAACACATGTAAGAAGAATCGATCAATTTTCGTCGTTTGATGAATCGTTTCAACCGTTTCTTGTCTTGAAAGAAGCTCCATAACAGCGAAAAACCGGCGATCGTCTGGTGTTTTGATGAGTTCAAATAATTGTTCTGTCGATTGCTCTTTCAGTTCTGGAAGGTGGAAGCCCTTCGTTTTAATTTCAAGTGATGCAACTGCTTTTTGAATGGCTGACTCTAAATTCCGATCAATCGCCATGACTTCACCAGTGGCCTTCATTTTTGTGCCTAATTGACGGTCTGCCTGTTTAAATTTATCAAACGGCCAGCGCGGGAATTTCACGACAACATAATCGAGTGCTGGCTCAAAACTAGCATAGGTTGTGCCTGTGAGCGGGTTTTTCAATTCGTCTAGCGTATAACCCACCGCAAGCTTAGCTGCCATTTTCGCAATCGGATAGCCTGTTGCTTTTGATGCAAGAGCGGAAGAACGGCTGACCCGAGGATTCACCTCAATGACAAAGTATTCTTTACTGAGTGGATCAAGGGCAAATTGGATGTTGCAGCCGCCGACTACATCCAGCGCTGAAATGATTTTCAGGCTTGCAGAACGGAGCATTTGGTAATCCTGATCTGTTAATGTTTGGGAAGGTGCTACGACAATCGAGTCTCCTGTATGCACACCAACTGGATCGATATTTTCCATGTTGCATACCGTGATACACGTATTTTGACGGTCTCTCATGACCTCATATTCGACTTCTTTAAAGCCAGCTATGCTTTTTTCAACTAAACACTGGTGAATTGGACTCGCTAAAAGAGCTCCTTCAATGAGCGGCTTAAACGCCTCTTCTGTTAGAGCGATTCCGCCGCCTTTACCGCCAAGTGTGTATGCTGGTCTTAGGATAACCGGGAAGCCGACTTCTTTTGCAAATTGAAGAGCATCTTCCGCATTATCCACAATTTCACTATCTGGCACAGGTTCGTTCAAATGCTTCATGAGAGCACGGAATTTCTCTCGATCTTCACCGTTTTCAATGGTTTCAACTGACGTTCCGAGCAGAGTCACCCCATGCTTTTTCAGCACACCGGCTTTTTCTAACTCGACAGCAAGGTTTAAAGCCGTCTGTCCGCCAAGGTTGGCTAAAAGACCATCTGGTTTTTCCTTTTCAATGATTCTTGTCACTGAATCAACTGAAAGCGGTTCAAAATAGATTTCATCAGCAAATGACTCGTCTGTCATAATGGTTGCTGGGTTATTATTCACTAAGATGACTTTGTAGCCTTCTTCTTTTAAGGCCATACATCCTTGTGTTCCTGAGTAATCAAATTCTGCTGCCTGACCAATGATGATTGGACCAGACCCGATGACTAGAATGGTTTGTATGCTTTGATCTTTAGGCATGTGCGACTTCTCTCCTTGCTTGTTTCACTTTCTCAATAAAATCATCGAATACCCATTCACTTTCAGCAGGCCCTGGGTGTGCTTCTGGATGAAATTGAACTGACATAATCAGCTTTTCTTTATGAATGAATCCTTCTACAGATCCATCATTGACATGAAGGAATTTCACATCCACTTCTTTGTCATTCATGCTTTTTTCATTCACAACATAGCTATGGTTCTGACTTGTCATAAAGACACGTTTGGATTCTGTATCCTGGACAGGATGATTCGCTCCCCTGTGGCCAAATGGCAGCTTATACGTATCTCCGCCAAGTGCAAGAGCGATTAATTGGTGACCTAGGCAGATCCCAAGTGTCGGAAATGACATCATGATGTCATGAATTGTTTTTAAATACGGTGTCATGGTTTTCGGGTCTCCAGGTCCGTTTGACAAGAGGATCGCATCCGGCTTGATCTCAAATACCTTTTCCATTTGTTTATATGGAATGACGGTTACTTTACAGCCACGCGCTGCAAGCGAATCTGCAATTGATTTTTTAAAGCCAAAATCAATGAGCGCCACATGTTCCTCACCGCTGCCTTGTGTGTAAATCTCACTATCTGTCACCTGTGCGACGACATTGTCTTGTTTCATTGCAGGCGGTGTTTCGTTTTCGTCTACACTGAGCACAGCGTTCATCGTTCCATTTGCCCGGATGTTTTGCACAACTGCGCGCGTATCTGTATGTGTCAGAAGCGGGATATTCCACTTTTGTAAATAATCTTTTAAGCTGACCGCTGCAAGATGATGTGAAAAATGCTCTGCTGCCTCGTAAACAACTACCGCTTTTACTTGAGGCTTCTTGCTCTCAAAGTCTTCATGGTTAATGCCGTAATTTCCGATCAGCGGATAAGTGAAAACAATGATCTGACCTTTATAGGAAGGATCTGTGAGCACCTCTTGATAACCTGTCATACCTGTAAAAAAGACCACTTCACCTGTGATGCCAGCTTCTCCTGTCAGATCTCCTTCAAAAGAGGCTCCATCTTCTAAATTTAAATAACCCTTCATGCTTATGTCACCCCAAAATTGAATAATTAATGATATAAATGCATTTTTATACGTTTGTTTGTAAAAAAAATTTACACCGAAACTGTTTTATTGGCTAATACTTGAACAATTGCTTCGATCGCTTGATCCAGCTCTGCTTTCTTCACATTCAGCGGAGGTAATAAACGAATGACATTCGGACCAGCTGGAAGCACCAGCAGCCCTTGTTCTCTAAGAGCTGTGATATAGCCGGCGACTGGCTGATCACATTCAATACCTGCCATCAATCCTTTTCCCCGCACTTCTTTTACGATATTCAGCTGTTTGACATTTTGCAGCTTTTCTAACAGGTAATCACCCTTTTCTTTCACTTCTGAAAGAAACTCTTCTTTGAAAATGACATCGAGTGTCGCATTCACAGCCGCCATGGCAAGCATATTTCCACCAAATGTTGTACCATGTGAACCTGGCGAGAATGCATCTCCTAGAGCTTTTTTCCCTATGACTGCACCAACTGGAAAGCCGCTTCCTAACCCTTTTGCCGAAGAGATAATATCAGGGTCAAGACACGTCTCTTCGTACGCAAATGCTGTTCCTGTTCGACCGATGCCGGTTTGGATTTCATCTACAATCAGCAGTGCTTCATGCTTTTTGCAAAATGCTTGAACGGCTTCTAGAAATTCTGGTGTCGCTGGATTCACTCCACCTTCACCTTGCACAACCTCCAGCATCACCGCTGCCACATCATCGACTTCACACGCTGACATAGCGTCTGGATCATTAAACGGTACGTAGTGAAAGCCTTCTAGCATAGGGCCAAAGCCAGTTTTGATTTTATCTTGGCCTGTCGCAGCCATACCAGCATACGTGCGCCCATGGAAAGAGTGCAAAAATGTAATGATATTTGTTTTCCCTGTCGCTTTACGTGCTAATTTAATGGCACCTTCATTTGCCTCTGCCCCGCTATTGCAGAAAAACACGAGATCCCCTGAACTGTTTTCTGCCAGCTTTTCTGCTGCTTTTTCTTGCAGTCCATTTTCAAATAGATTTGATACATGCCAGACGTGGTCAAGCTGTTCCTTAATGGCTTCATTGACCTTTGGGTGATTGTGGCCTAAATTTGTAACCGCAATGCCTTGTATAAAGTCTAAATATTTTTTTCCATTTGTATCGACTGCCCAAGAACCTGCAGCCTCTTTAATTTCAACATTCCACCGACCATAAGTTTGAAAGAGATGACTCACAGGACCGCCTCCTTTTGTTTCACAATTCTTGTTCCTTTAAAGGTTTCTCCTGTAAAGATACTGCCTTTGCCATTTACGATCATCACTTCATCCACATCACCTGATAAAGCACTCAATGCGGATTGTACTTTTGGAATCATTCCCCCGGAAATAATGCCTTCATCAATGAGTGAAAGGGCTTCTTGTTCGGTGACGACATCTAATAGTTCACCATTTTTTAAAATGCCTTCAACATCTGTGACAAACATAAGCTTATCAGCCTTCATGGCTCCGGCGACAGCTGATGCTGCTAAATCGGCATTCACATTTAAGGTTTGGCATTCTTCCGTCATAGACAGCGGCGCAATCACAGGAATGAATTGTTTTTCCATGAGTGCTTCTGCCATCTCTGGATGAACTTCTTTGATTTCGCCAACGTACCCGTAAACGTCTTGATCTAGGAAATCGGCGACAAGCATCTGCCCATCTTTACCGGATACGCCGACAGATGAAATATCATGCTTTGCGAGCTCTGACACAAAGTATTTATTGACCGTTCCCGAAAGAACCATTTCGGCTACCTCTAACACAGGCTTCGTTGTTTTACGCTGCCCGTCAACAAATTCTGTTTTCACTTCTAATTTTTGCAGCATGTCGGTGATTTCAGGTCCTCCGCCATGCACGATAGCCAGTTTAAATCCAGCGGCTTGAAGTGAGCGGACATTTTCATAAAAGGTATCTGAAAGTTCTCGAATGACACTGCCTCCACACTTGAACACGATCGTTTTATTCATGTCTATCTCCTTCTTTATGTGCGATAGCTCGCGTTAATTTTCACATAATCATAGGTAAGGTCACAGCCCCATGCTGCTGCTTCACCATTCCCCTCACTCATTTGAATGAAAATCGTAATCTCATCCTTTTCTAGATATGCTTTTGCTTCCTCTTCTGAGAATGGCTGCGGTTCATTGCGTTTGAACAAACATTGTCCGCCTAAATAGACTTCTACCTCTTCCGGTGTGACGGATGCTGCGCTATGACCAATGGCTCCAACGATTCGTCCCCAATTGGCATCCGTACCATATACGGCGGTTTTAACAAGACTTGAACCAACGATTTTTTTCGCAATGATGCCGGCTTCCAAGTTATTTTTAGCACCAGCGACTTTTGCTTCAATTAATTTGGTTGCGCCTTCTCCATCTCTCGCAATCTCTTTGGCTAAATCCTCGCAAGCTAGTTTTAATCCTTCTTTAAACAATGGCCATTCTGGATGCTCTTCATTGAGTACATCGTTTTGTGCCATGCCATTTGCCATCACAAGCACCATATCGTTTGTCGAAGTTTCTCCGTCGACGGTAATTTGATTAAAGGTCACATCCGTAATGTCACGAAGCGCTTGCTGTAAGGCTTCCTGTTCAACATTTGCATCTGTTGTGACAAAGCCAAGCATTGTCGCCATGTTCGGGTGAATCATGCCAGAGCCTTTTGCTGCTCCTGAAATGATAATCTCTTTTTCGTCTATCGTAAGAGTGTATGCTGTATTTTTAATGACAGTATCTGTCGTTAAGATCGCTTCTTCAAAATGGCCTTTTTCGGCTTTTGCTTCTTTTAAATCGGCGATGCCCTTTTTGATTTTATCCATCTCCAGACATTCCCCAATGACACCAGTAGAAGAAACAGCAATGTAATCAGGTGCTACACCTAACATATCTGCACAGGCTGCCTGCATGTCGTATGCGTCTTTTAATCCCTGCTCACCAGTACATGCATTGGCGATAGCACTATTGACAATGACACCTTTTAATTTTCCTGTCTTTTTTAAGCTTTGTTGTGTGACTTTGAGAGGCGCAGCTTGAAAGTGACTTTGTGTGTAGACCGCTGCACTTGCTGCTGGTACTTCGCTGACGATGAGGCCAAGGTCTTTTTTTGAATAGCGCAAGCCAATGTGAATCCCCTTCGCTTCAAAGCCTTTTGGTGATGATACGTCACCGTCTATTTTGACAATGCTTTTTTCATTCAATTCGATCATGTTTGTTGTCTCCCCTGTTCTCTTATGGATAAAGAGGTGTCATTGTGAGGCCCGCCTCTTCATGTAAGCCTTTGATGATGTTGAAGTTTTGAACCGCTTGGCCGGCCGCGCCTTTCATGAGATTGTCTATGACCGACACGATTGTCAGTCTCCCTGTTCGCTCATCTAAATGAAAGCCAATATCACAGAAGTTACTGCCGTATACTTCTTTCGTTTGTGGATAAACGCCGTGATCTCTCACTCTGACAAAACAGGAATCTTCATAAAAGTCTTTCATTCGCTTCATCAATTCTTCTTTTGTGGCATCTGTTTTTAATTGTGTATACATCGTCGCCATAATCCCTCTTGTCATCGGGACAAGATGCGTAGAAAATGTGACGTTCGCCGTCTGCGGATTCCATTCTCTTAATATTTGCTCTATTTCTGGCGTATGCTGATGCTCATTCACCTTATAAATTTTAAAGTTATCGTTTAGTTCTGAAAAATGCGTGCCAAGTGAGGCAGATCGTCCGGCACCGGACACCCCTGTTTTTGCATCTATTATAATCATGGATTCATCGATGACATTCTGTTTGATGAGCGGTGCTAAACCGAGAAGAACTGCGGTAGGAAAGCAGCCCGGATTGGCAATCACTTCAGCCTGTTGAATTTTGTCACGATTCAGTTCGGATAACCCGTACACCGCTTGTTGGACAGATACTGCATCCGCTGCCCTTCGTTTATACCAAGCTTCATAGGTTGCTCCATCTCGAATGCGCAAATCACCTGATAAATCAATGATCGGCACTCCTTGATTCATAAGCTTTGGTGTCAGTTCACTAGATACGCCTGCTGGTGTCGCTAAAAACACAGCATCTGTCTCTTGCACAATGGCAGCCGGGTCAATGGCTTTTAATGTTTGGTCGGTCATGTTTGTCAGATGCGGATAAGATTGACTGTATGATTGCCCATCACCACTTGATGAATACAATATACATTCCTCCACATGCGGGTGATGCTTGAAGATACGAACCAATTCCGCACCACCGTACCCTGTAGCACCTATAATACCTATTTTCAACGTCAATACACCCTCTTGATCTTTGTGAAATTATTTAACATTATAACATGTATAAAAATTAATTCAATTGTATATTTAATATTTGTTTTCATTTTTTTTCAACAAAAAAACCGCATATCTTCATGAGACATGCGGATTTATCTTTCATTTTTGATATAGAGGACCATGAGTGCACTGCATAAATATAATATGGAGCTTGCATAAAAAATGAAGTAAACGGTAAAGAAATCAGCAAACAGGCCGCCAAGCATAATGGCAATGGATGAAAATAGGGCTGTCCAAAAATGATAGTGACCGACTTCTTTCATTCTTTTGTTCTCTGTTGTCAGATCAGTGACAAGCAGTTTCTCCCCATGTTTTTGAAAGCCGCCCAGCGCACCAAGTGCAAGCTGAATGATATACACTTGCTCCACTTCTGTTATATGCGGAAAAAGCAGCAAAAGAAACGCCATACCGAACGAATGAATGATTAAAAAGAGCCGCCTGTCGGTGGTTTCCGGCAGTTTTCCTAAAAGTAAATGAATAAACGCACCGCTTAAACCAAACAGACCATAGGCGAGTCCAAACTGTGAATAGCTTGATCCAACATTTTTAATAAAAAGAATGTAAAAGGGGAATATCAAACTGCTGGCGAAAAACAGCAGACTTTGAGAGTAGACGAACCATTTCATTGCTTTTGCATTCATTGTGTATTGTACCTCTCATAAAAGTAGTTGGTAAACGTGCCATCTGGATCTGCTTGTTTTTTCTTTTGGAAAAATACATCGGTTTTAGGATAAGCCCGCTTCATTTGCGCCTTCGTTTGATACGGCATGTACGGTAAGTAATAGCTTCCATCGTGCCGCAGCGTGATATCTGTCATTTTTCGAATGATCCGCTCTGCTTCCGCCTTCTCTTCTTTTTCGAACCCGTAATTCACTAAAAGCACAAGGGCAAACATATCTTGTTTCGCATATGAGAGATCCGCTTTTTCATTTTTTTGAACGTAGCGGATTGTGATATTCATTAGATTCAAATCTTCCTGTTGTAAAAAGGCTCTCATGTCATCGATGTACGCACGAAAACGGTCAACTGGGACGAAATATTCCTGCAGCACATCTGTGTCTGACTCATTTTCATATTCCAAAAAGGCAGAATCAGAACGCATCACATTGTTTCTTGTGATCAACTGATCATTTTGACTTAGGAAATACTTCTTTTGCAAATTCCAGAGCAGATCTTTCCCCATATCAAATCTCCTTGAAAGGCCGAGCATAAATTTCAATGGCATAACGAGTTGATCTTCTTTCAGCTCTTGATATGATTCGTTTTTTTGATCTGAAGAGAGGGAATAATTCGTCACATACATTTCTTTCAAAAAGTTTGTTTTTGCTGTTGAGATTCTGGCAAGATGCATGCGTACTTCTTTATTGTGTTTGACATGCTTTTGAAAATAATCCGTATACTCATCGTAATCTAGAGAGGTTGTCTCCATTTTATATAATTCATCTTTTGTTAAAGAAAGATCAGCATCTAAAATGACACCGAACAATCCGTATCCCCCAATGACCGCAGAAAACAAATCATCACCTGGCTTTACTGTGACAATCTCACCATTTGCTTTTAACAGCCTAAAGGAACGTACCGTATCAATGAGTGACCCGTAGCGAATGTCACGTCCATGTGCATTTGCACTTAAAGATCCGCCAATTGTAAAGATATTCTGCGATTGCATCACCTTCACAGCTAGGCCATATGGATTCACATATTTTTGTATATCATCCCATGTAGCACCGCTTTGAACCCGAATCGTTTTCTTTTTTGGATCAAACGCTAAAATCTGGCGGAATTCCGTCATATCGAGCACGATGCCGTTTTCATAATATGTGTGGCCGCCCATGCTATGCTGTTTGCCGGCAATAGAAATCGGCAGGTGTTTAGCTTTTGCTTCTTTCAATACTTCTTTTAACGTGTCTATCTCTTTCCCTTGAACAACTTTTTTGATTTTGACAGGCATGAGATGACTGACATCAGTAAAAGCCTCAAGATCCTTTTTTTTGTGTACTTGGCCTTCTCGTATAGTGATTGATATAAGAAATGCAGCAGCATATACGATCAAAAGAACGATCCATAGCCATTTTTGTTTCATGATAGGTACTCCGTTCTATAAAATTACATCCATTATATCAAGCTACTCTCTTCCTCCACCTTAATTTTTCATAAAAAAACCTGGCATGAGTTTAACTCATACCAGGCATTTTTCATTTTGTGCTTATTGAATACCGAGCGCGATTTTTGCGTATCTTGACATTTTGTCTCGTGTCCAAGGGGGATTCCATACGATGTGAACTTCTGTTTCTTTTACTTCTGGAAGATCACTTAATGCTTTTTTGACTTCGTCTACGATAATTGGTGCAAGAGGACACCCCATTGATGTTAAGGTCATGGTGATATCCGCTTTTCCATTCTCATCAAGATCGACATCATAGACAAGTCCAAGGTTGACGATGTCGACATTCAGCTCAGGGTCAATCACCTGTTCTAGGGCGCCTAAAATATTTTCTTTCAATGCTTCATCCATGATATCCACTCCTTTTTCCATTAGTATAACGTACTTTTTCTTATGACTAAACGTTTGTGCTTTTCAGATGTGTCTCAAACCAGTCAATTGTTTCGAACATCGCTTGTCTTGAGACCTTATGTCCAGCTTGTCCATCAGTGATAAAACGAATCAGATGCGGATCCTGCTTATATTGTGTGGCTACTAACTCATCATATAGAGTTTTTGCGTGCCGGTAAGGGACGACAGGATCGTTTTCTGCATGCCAGAATAACAGCGGTCTTTTGTTTAATCGATCCGTTTGCAGCGTTAAATCATATGGGCGCAGGGCGTCTAATTGCAGATGAACCTCTTCGTCTGTAATGTCTTTCATCAACCCTTTGTGACGCATGTCCATGATTTGTGCTTTTAGAAATGTCGTATAGTTTGGACTTCCCATCAAGCTGACAGCGGCTTTGACCCAATCATGCTTGGCAAGTGCACCAAAGGTGGTGATGCCGCCCATGGATGTACCCGCAACGCCTATCAGATCGGCTTCAATCAATTGTTTTTCTTGAAAGTATGTTTTGAGTATATCGATTTCACGAATTTCGTTCAGGACAATTTACCAGAACTTTGATGCCAGTTCCTCTAAGCTGAGGTTTTCTGATCTTACACCATGATAAGCACAGTCAGGTAAAATGACTCTCATGCCTTTTTCCGCCAAATGGAAGGCAAAGTGTAAATTATGCTCACGTGCACTTGTAAATCCGTGAATAAAAAATACAAGCGGCAGCGGTTTGTCTTTATTTTCAGCTTTTACGATATGTAAAAATGGAATATCGCGCGTAATTTGCTCATCAATGGTGATCACAGCCTATGAATCCTCCTTTATCATTCCCGTCTTTGTTTATTTTAACATGTAGACAACAAAGATGTGATAAAGATACACTATAGAAAGAGGCGCTAGCATGAATTGCCTCCTATCACTTACAGATCAAAGGAGATTTTATGGAGACTAAACCTTATCTAATCGCACTTGACCTGGATGGCACATTATTAAAAGATGATAAAACCATTTCTGCGCATACACTTGACGTCATTCAAAAAGTGAGAGACAGCGGGCATCACGTCTGTATATCAACAGGCCGGCCATTTCGTTCCAGCTCTCCTTATTATCAGCAATTACAGCTTGATTCACCCATTGTGAATTTTAACGGAGCGTTTGTCCATCATCCTCTTGATGAAAAATGGGGCAGATTTCATACGTCACTTGATCTTCAAGTAGTCAAACAGCTTGTAGACATTAGTGAAGAATATAAAGTGCATAATGTCTTAGCTGAAGTGTTAGACGATTTGTATTTCCATTATCATGATGAAAAACTCATTGATATCTTTAATATGAATGCAAACAAAGTCACTGTTGGAGACCTTAGGGACAACCTTGGAGAGAATGTGACGAGCGTGTTAATTCATGCAAAAGAAGAGGACGTCGGAGCCATTCGAAGCTATTTATCAGATGTTCATGCAGAAGTGATTGATCACAGGCGCTGGGCTGCCCCGTGGCACGTGATTGAAATCATTAAAACAGGCATGAACAAAGCCGTTGGACTGCAAAAGATCAGTGATTATTACGGTGTTCCTAAGGAGCGGATTGTGGCATTCGGAGATGAAGACAATGATTTAGAAATGCTTGAATTTGCTGGATGCGGTGTAGCAATGGGCAACGGAATTGATGCCGTGAAACGTGTCTCAAATGAAGTCACTGATACAAATGAACAAGACGGGATTGCAAAGTTTCTAACGAATTACTTCTCGCTTTAATTTTTCCATTCATACATAGCAGATGGAAGCGGGCATACTACCGTTAGACAGGTTGTCCTGTCAGCTTGTGTAAAGGGGCGGATTCCGAATGGGTAAAAGAAGCAAATCGAAACGCTTTATACAACAAGGTAAAGATTCAGTCAGTCTTCATGACGCACGTTTTCCTTATCGTTCGACACTTGAAGAAGCGTCAGACAGAGGGAATATGAAGACTGATGCTTCTGGAGGTTCATTGTGAGAAACGAACTTTTTGATCAAGCCAAATCGTTTACTGAAGAAGCTCTTACTTCTTCATTTTCATCTGGGTTAGAGCGTCAGCAGGCAGTCAAGCGAGCGAAAAATGCCGTTTCCTCTGCATTTGCCAATTCGACAGATGCAGAAAGAAACCAGCTGCATACCTTCCAAGACTTGCTCGATGATCTCTAACATAAAAAAGCTGTTCACCTAATGTGGACAGCTTTTTCTGATACCCTCGCTTATTTGACTTGGAATGTTTTCTTCTCCGTGATTTGTTTCAGCCCTTCTGCTTTTCCTTTAAACGTTACGACTGCTTCGTATGTTCCGGGCTTTACACCGTTTGACCATGTATCTTGAAAATCATAGGCCTCGCCTTTTTTCAGCACAAAAGTTTGGATGACCTGTGTGAACATACGGTCTTTCGAATAGCGGTATTGTTCATTCCCGTTTTCGTCATACACACTAAGCTCGAATTTTTGGCTTGTGTTAAAAGTAAATTCAAAATCTCGATCTGATTCATTTTTCAGTGACATGTTAAATTGAACTGAAGAACCTTTCTGGACGGGGTCTACTGTGAGCTCAACCGTTTTTTCTCCCATTTGACCGGATACCTCCTTGTCTGGTTCATCCTTTTTTTGTTGTCCACAAGCGGCTAAAACCAATAGAATGAGAAGAAGCACAAACCCTTTTTTCATCTGCTACCCACCTTTTAATCTCGTCTGAAAAATCCAAGAATATTGGTTGTCTGCACAATATTTGTAAAGGCTTTTGGATCGACTTCTTTAATAATTTGTTCAAGTTCATAAAGCTCATACCTTGTAATAACGATCACCATCATTTCCTTTTGCTCGTTGGTGAATGCGCCTTTTGCAGGTACAGTCGTAATGCCTCTGACCATTTTTCCGTAAATGGCTTCTTTGATTTCATCTGCTTTCTTCGTGACAATCATCGCGGTCAGCTTCTCATGTCTTGTATGGATGGCATCAATGACCCTTGTGGTCACATATAATGTGACAAGGGTATATAATGCTTTCTCCCAACCTTGTAATAATCCTGCTGTAAAAATGATGATTCCATTTAAAATGAAGAAATACGTGCCAACTGGTTTATCCTTCCACTTCGCTAAAACCATAGCAACAATGTCGAGTCCGCCTGTCGATGCCCCGTATTTGAGCGTAATCCCAATCCCTACTGCGGATATGACACCGCCAAACACAGCATTTAATAAAATATCGTGGGAAACACTCGTTTCTGGTAAAATGCCAAGGAAAATGGTCGTCAGTGCAACACTGATGATGCTGTACAAAGTAAAGGAACGGCCAACTTTCATCCAGCCTAAAATGCCGACTGGAATGTTTAAAATAAATAATAGAATCCCTGTTGATACATAAAATGGCGCATATTGATCGATTAAGCTGGATAACAGCTGGGCTACCCCTGTAAAACCGCTTGCATATACGTCAGCTGGGATTAAAAATAAATTCAGTCCAATCGCATTGAGTAATGCACCAATAACGACGACAATGAGTTTTTTTGCTTCTCCAATGAACATGTTGTCATTCCTCCACTTACCATTCTCTCTATGGTTTTCCCTAAAATTTAGAATTTGAACACGAAAAGATGATTTCTATGATATAGTTAGGCTAAAAAGATGTAAAATATGGCTTATTTTTTAGAAAGAAGGGATTTATATGACTGTTCATATCATAGCAGACAGTGCTGCTGATCTGCCTCTTTCTTATTATGATGAACATAACATAACGCTCATTCCGCTCCGCGTATTGCTTGGCGAGCAGGAATTTGAGGATTTGATCACCATTGAACCAAAACAAGTATTTGATGCGATGAGACAAGGAGCCAGTCCAAAAACGTCACAGGCTTCACCAAACCGGATCAAGGAAACCTTTGTTTCTGCCGCTCAAACCCATACATCTGCTATCTATGTCGCTTTTTCATCAGAGCTTTCAGGTACATACCAGACAGCTGTGATGATGGCAAACGAAGTGAAGGAAGAATACCCTGATTTTGATTTACGAATCATTGATTCTAAATGCGCTTCACTCGGCTATGGGCTTGCTGTCAAACACGCTCAATCACTTGCCATTGACGGAAATACAATACAAGAAATTGAAACGTCTGTAAAGCATTTTTGTGAATCTTTACAACATATTTTTACTGTAGACGATTTATCGTATTTAGCAAGGGGCGGAAGAATCAGTAAAGCGTCCGCATTTGTTGGCGGTTTGTTAAGTATTAAGCCCATTTTACATGTCGAAGATGGAAAACTCATCCCGCTTGAAAAAATCCGCGGACGTAAAAAACTGCTGAAACGCATTATTGAACTAATGAAAGAACGCGGAACGGATTGGTCGAACCAAACGGTCGGTATTAGTCATGGTGATGATCCTGCACTGGCGGAAGACATGAAACAGCTGATCGAAGCCGAATTTCATCCAAAGGAAATTGATATTCAAATCATCGGTGCCGCTGTTGGGTCCCATTCAGGGCCTAGCACGCTTGCGATCTTTTTTACAGGCAAATGATCATAAAAAGCACCCTTCCCTGACACAACACGGGAAGGGTGCTTTTCTTATGAAAGTTTAAATCGCTGGACGGTTTCATTTAACCTCGCCGTCATACTCATCAATTCTTCGACCTGTTTGTTCATTTGATGGAACGATTGCAGCTGTTCATTGGCTGAGGCAGAAATTTCTTCGCTGCCAGCTGCTGTTTCTTCTACAACTGCACTAATATTTTCAATCGAGTGCAGCACTTGTCCGCCAAGTTCTGTTGATTGCATAATTTGGTCATTTAAGACCGCCATTTCTTGTTTAATATGCTGCGCTTTTGTTTCTATATCTTCAAAGGAGTGTGAGGTTTTGTCCATCGCATCCTGCTGCTGAAGTGAAAGTTTGACCCCTTCTTGAACAGTTTGACTAATGGATTGAATGCCTCTTTCAATATGACTGACCATGTCAAAGATTTGTCTTGTTGCATTAGACGATTCATCAGCAAGCTTGCGAATTTCATCTGCTACAACGGCAAAGCCTTTTCCAGCTTCGCCTGCTCTTGCCGCTTCAATGGCTGCGTTTAAGGAAAGCAGGTTTGTTTGGTCCGCAATGTCAGAAACCGTTTTGGCCATGGCCGAGATTCCGCTGGCGTATTGCGTAAATTCTCCTGCTGATTCTTCGATTTGTCTCGTGGCATGTGTATTTTTTTCAATCGCTGTTTTTGTTTCTGTTAACGTGTGCTTTCCGCTTTCTACGGCTTCGATGGCATCCTCTGTACTGCGGATGACCGTTTGCGAGCGTTCTGAATTTTTACGTCCATGCTGGTCCATTTTCTCAATCAAGCTGACGCCGTGCTGGAGATCTTCTGAAATCGCTTGTGACCCATTGGCCATTTCGTCTGTCGAAACAGATACTTGATTCGCAGACTCCATCATCTTTTTGTTTTCATCATTCAGGTGGATCGAGAATGTCTCTACTCGGCTTGAGACATTGCTGATTTCTTTAATCAGACTAATCAGCTGATCTGTCATTTGATTAAAGGATTCATTCAAGCCGCCGATTTCATCCTTGCGCTGAATATCCATCCGCTCCACAGCAAGATTGCCTTCTGCGATCTGCTTTGCTCTGTAGGATAGTGATTTGATGGGTGTCACGATGGATCGCGTTAATCCAATATTCAAAAAGACAGCAATGACAATCAGTGTGAGTGCTGAGACGAGTGCACTTGTGATAATCCATTGGACATTGTCTGCTGCAGCCTCTAGATTTTGTTTATACGCTTCTTCTGCCCTTTTATTCATCGTATGCACATCGTTTAAAACGCCATCAATTCTTGCTGCCACACGTCTTGCATCCGATGCGTTTTTTTCACCAATGGCGTTGTTTGCTTCCTTGGTCCACGTGTCAAATTTTGAATTTAACCTTGTTAATGCCTCTTTGTTCATATTTCCTGCATGTTTGTTTAGCGTTTGCAGCTGCTTTTTTGCTGTAGAAATATCGTTTTGAACGATCTCTAGCTGTTCATCTGAGAGTGTCATCGAATAATTGGTCATGGCTTGCTCGACACTTTCAAAGCTTGCCTTCGTTTTTTGTACGTTTAATAAGGTTTGCACATCTGTCTCATTTGATGATTGGATCTTTGTCATGCTGACAATGATAAAGGCGATGACGCCAACTGCTAAAAGAAGTGAAATAAGTGAGTTAAGTAAAATTTTGACGCGTAAGCTCATGATGCGTCCCCCTCTTCTTTTAGAAGCGTCTGCTTCAGACCATTTAATTTTTTGGTCAGTGTCTCAGCATTTTTCAGGATCCGGATTTTTGCCATATCGATTCCATCATTGCTTAAGTCATAGACAACATGTCCGCTTTTCATTTGATTGTTCTTGACGAGCTGTTCACTGAATTGATAGACCACTTCATCGACTTTTTTCACCATAGACGAAATGACCGCTTTTTCAGCAGTATAGTACTGATCGCTGTCTACACCAATGGCATATTTACCCTGCGCCTGCGCTTCTTTTAATACACCGACACCTGTATAACCGGCTGCCGCATATAAAACGTCTGCTTTCTTTTTGATCATGTCTTTGGCTATTTTACTACCCTTGCCTGCATCACTAAACGTACCGGCATAGGTGGATAATATCTTGATTTTCGGATTGACTGATTTGGCGCCTTTTTGAAATCCTTTTTCAAAACGATGAATGACATCTGCGTCAACACCGCCAACAAATCCAATGACATCGCTTTTCGTTGTCATTGCAGCAAGTGCTCCCGCTAAATAGCTGCCTTGCTCTTCTTTAAACGTCACAGAGGTCACATTTTTCAGCTCAGATACAGCATCGATCAAAAGGAACTGCTTCTTCGGATATTTCTTTGCGACTTTTTCCAGGTCTTCTTGCATACTGAAACCTACACCAATGACAAGATCATTTCCATCTTTTACGAGTTCTGTCAGCCCTTTTTCATATGTATCAGTTTCTGCAATTTCTCTATAATCAAATTCAATGCCAAGCTCATCACGTGCTTTTTCTAATCCTTTAAATGATGAATCGTTAAATGATTGATCACCAAGACCATCATCTGTGAGCATAACGCCAATATGCTTCGCAGTTGATTTTGGCGCCCCCTCCTGTTGATTACCGCATGCGGCGAGCACCATAAGCATGGCTGCCATCAGAAGTAATGAAATCTTCACTTTCATCCAAAAACACACTCCTTTTATCATCCTTACTCCTTTTTTATCGGATTTGAGAGGCGTTGTTTCAATGATTAGTGAAGGTTTTTCATGACTTTTTTCACAGAAAAAATCCATTATTTAAGACAAAAATAAAAAAGTGAGCAAATGCTCACTTTTTCTCGTATGTCCAGCCTTCTTTTTGGTAAACTAAATCATTTTTCATGAGATGACCTAGTGCTCGTTTAAAGGCTGCCTTGCTCATTTGAAATCTTTCGCGGATATCCTCTGGATCACTTTTGTCCCCATAAGGCATGGCGCCGTTTCTTGTTCTCATATAGGTTAAAATTTCTTCTGCATCGACAGATAGTGCATCCTGTTTTCTAGGAAGCAGAGAAACGTTCACCGTTCCGTCCTCTTTCACTGCAATGACGCGTCCTGTCACGGTCGATCCTAATCGTGGCTCTTCCTTTCGTTCCGTGCGGTGAATAAACCCACGCACGCCTGTATCTGTCAGCATAAAAGAACCTGTCGCAATTAAACGATAGATTGTTCCAGTGATTTCTTTGTTCATTAAGGTTTCTGGTGCCTCTGTGAACAATTCACTGATCACGTCTTCTGTGGCTGGTTTTGCGAACATTCTGCCGTAGCTTGTGACTTTCAGCATACAGTAGAGTTTGTCTCCTTTTTTCGGCCATGCTTCCTCAAAAGGCGGGAGGTGTTCTGTTGCAACAAGTGCATCCTTTGACAGCCCAACATCAACAAATGCGCCCATGTCTTCTACCACGTCCACGACTTCTACCCAGTCGTATGTATGTGCGTTAATTGTAGGTATTTTCATCGTAGCAGCGAGTCTTTCTTCATGATCTACATATAAGTAGACCTCTACTTCATCTCGGTCACCAATATCTTCTGTCATTTCACTGCGGTGTAAGAGGACCGAATCTTCACCGTCTGTCAAAAAGTAGCCGTATTCCATTTCATTCTCTATTTGCAAGGTCAGTTGCTCACCTGGTCTCATGTTCTCTTCCTTCCTATCTGCCCATAAAAGAGCGTTCGTTCATCTTTTGATTCACTCTATTCTACTATACTTCTTCCTGCATGAACATCTCTAGTTCTGTTAGCTAAAGTGGACAAACTGGACACGATTTATACGGCTGGCGGCTTTACTCTTTGATAAAGTTTTCTTCTTCTGCTATTTGCATGATAAAATAGACGCAATATCTAAACTTGGAGGTCATGTGTGATGGCAAAAGAAAGCTCATTTGACATTGTATCGAAAGTTGAACTGCCTGAAGTGCAAAACGCTGTTCAAGCAGCACTGAAAGAAATTAAAAACCGTTATGATTTTAAAGGAAGTAAAAGTGATATTTCTCTCGAAAAAGAAGAGCTTGTCCTCATTTCTGATGATGACTTCAAACTTGAGCAGTTAAAAGATGTGCTTGTGACAAAGCTGATCAAACGAAATGTTCCAACTAAAAACATCGATTACGGAAAAACTGAGCATGCCCTAGGCGGTACAGTACGCCAGCGTGCGAAGCTGATCAGCGGGATTGATCAAGACAACGCCAAAAAGATCAACGCGCTTATCAAGCAGTCAGGCATCAAAGTGAAATCACAATTTCAGGATGACCAAGTGCGTGTGACAGGGAAAAATAAAGATGATTTACAAGAGGTGATTTCTCTTATGCGCAAGGCCGATTTGCCGATTGATGTCCAATTTATAAATTTTCGATAAATTTCAAATTTTCCATTGATTATTTCTGCATTTTTCGTTACAGTTGATGGAAGTTCAATTCATTGACATGTTCATATTGCTTTCTTATCAAGAGAGGCAGAGGGACTGGCCCTGTGAAGCCTCAGCAACCGGTGTAGTAGAAATCTATTTTCTATGACCAAGGTGCTAAATCCAGCAAGCAACTGCTTGGAAGATAAGGAGAAGAATTACGATACAGCCAAAAAGTCTTCTTCTTATCAGAAGGCTTTTTTTGTTACATAGAAATAAGGAGGAATACAATGGGCCTATTACAAGACTTACAAAACCGCGTACTGATAGCTGACGGAGCGATGGGAACACTTTTATACTCTTACGGCATTGACCGCTGCTTTGAAGAATTAAATTTATCGAAAGAGGATGAAGTGAAACGCGTGCACGAAGCATATGTGCAGGCAGGCGCTGACATCATCCAAACGAACACATACGGTGCGAATTATATTAAACTATCCCGCTACGGCTTAGAGGAAGAAACGAAACGCATCAATACAAAAGCGGTACAAATTGCAAAAGCAGCCGCAGGCTCTGCTTATGTACTCGGAACAATTGGCGGCATTCGAACGTTTAACAAAAATGCTTACTCTATAGAAGAAATCAAACGAAGCTTTAGAGAGCAGCTGTACATCCTATTAAATGAAGAGCCTGACGGATTATTGCTTGAAACATATTATGATATAGAAGAAGCGAAGGCTGTTCTCCAAATTGCCCGCAAAGAAACGACTCTTCCGATTGTCATGAACGTCTCAATGCATGAACAAGGCGTTTTGCAGGATGGTACCCCGCTGAAGGATGGTTTATCTGAGTTATCATCTCTTGGTGCAGATGTTGTCGGCATCAACTGCAGGCTGGGCCCTTATCACATGATTCAGGCACTTGAAGGCGTTCCACTTTTGGAAAATTCGCATTTATCTGTCTATCCTAACAGCAGTCTCCCCTCACTTGAAGCAGGCAGACTCGTCTATGATACCGATAACGATTATTTCCGAAAAAGTGCACTTGAATTTAGAAATCAGGGCGCACGTATTATCGGAGGCTGCTGCGGAACAACACCTCAGCATATTAGCGCAATGGCTGAAGCGGTCAAAGATTTAGCACCGATCACTGAAAAAGAAGTGAAGGTGTTAAAAGAAGAAATCATTTCCATCCAAGATCAGCGCACTGAGCCAGGTCTTGATGAGCTGGCTGTGAAAAAACGATCGATTATCGTAGAGCTTGATCCGCCGAAGAAGCTGAACTTCGAAAAATTTCTCGTTGCTGCAAATGAATTAAAGAATGCTGGCATTGATGCATTGACGTTAGCCGATAATTCTCTTGCGACTCCGCGCATTAGCAATGTCGCTTGCGGCGCATTATTAAAGCAGCAGCTCGATATGCGTTCTCTTGTTCATATCACATGCCGCGACCGTAATTTGATTGGGCTTCAATCTCATTTAATGGGGCTCGACACCCTTGGATTAACCGATATTTTAGCGATCACAGGCGATCCATCTAAAATTGGAGACTTCCCAGGTGCAACATCTGTGTATGATTTAACCTCCTTTGATTTGATTCGTCTCATCAAACAGTTTAACGAAGGCCTTTCTTTCTCAGGAAAGCCCCTTGGCAAAAAGACCAATTTTTCAGTGGCTGGCGCGTTTAACCCAAATGTGCGCCATATTGATAAAGCGGTGAAACGTCTTGAGAAAAAAATCGAATACGGTGCTGATTATTTTATTTCACAGCCTGTTTATTCTGAGGAACAGCTTGTGAAAATTCATGAGGAAAGCCGCCACTTGGATAAACCGATTTATATCGGCATTATGCCGTTAACAAGCAGCCGAAATGCAGAGTTTATTCATCACGAAATTCCAGGCATCAAATTATCTGATTCTATTCGTGACATTATGGCCAAAGCTGGCGAGGATAAAGAAAAGCAGCGAGCAGAAGGCTTAGCGATTGCCCGCTCTTTATTAGATACAGCCTGCGAATTGTTTAATGGCATTTATTTAATTACTCCTTTCCTTCGATCAGATTTAACAGCAGAACTGACCACCTACATCCATCAGAAAGAAAAGGAGTCTAACGTCCATGTCACCTATCACTGAACAGCTCAAAAAACGCATCCTCGTCCTTGATGGGGCAATGGGCACAATGATTCAAAACGCCAACCTGACAGCAGAGGACTTTGGCGGAGAAGAGTATGAGGGCTGTAACGAGTATTTGAATGTGACAGCCCCTCACATCATCTCTAAGATCCATAGGGAGTACCTTGAAGCAAGTGCTGACCTCATTGAAACAAATACGTTCGGCGCGACAAAGCTCGTCCTTGACGAATATGGGCTTGGGCACCTTGCCTATGAACTCAATGTTCGAGCTGCGCAGCTGGCAAAGGCAGAAGCTGACCGTTTCTCCACACCAGAAAAGCCTCGTTTTGTTGTAGGCGCAATGGGCCCGACAACGAAAACATTATCTGTAACAGGCGGCACAACCTTCAGTGAGCTCGTCAGAAATTATGAAGAGCAGGCCCGCGCTCTGATTGACGGAAAGTGTGATGCCCTTCTTTTAGAAACAAGCCAAGATATGCTGAATGTAAAAGCTGGATTCAAAGGGATTCAGGAAGCCTTTCAGCAAACGGGCATCCAATTACCACTCATGGTATCAGGAACGATTGAACCGATGGGCACCACCCTTGCTGGTCAGGATATTGAAGCCTTTTATATTTCTCTTGAGCATATGAAACCAATCAGTGTGGGCCTTAACTGTGCGACTGGTCCAGAATTTATGACAGACCACATCCGCACGCTCTCCTCCATTGCAAAGTCAGCGGTGAGCTGCTATCCGAATGCTGGTCTCCCAGATGAAGAAGGCCAATATCACGAATCCCCTGCCTCTCTTGCTAAAAAAATCGCCGCCTTTGCTAAGGAAGGCTGGTTAAATATTGTCGGCGGCTGCTGCGGGACTACACCTGCGCATATTCAAGCATTGTCAGATGAAGTACGCACGCTTCAGCCGCGTCATATCAACCGCGAATCACCGCAGCATACCGTATCAGGAATTGAGCCTCTTATTTATGAGGATTCGATGCGTCCTCTTTTTGTAGGCGAACGGACCAATGTCATTGGTTCTCGCAAATTCAAACGGCTCATTGCGGAACAAAAGTTTGAAGAAGCAGCAGAAATTGCTCGTGCTCAAGTGAAAAATGGCGCTCACGTCGTTGATGTGTGTCTCGCCGATCCAGACCGTGATGAGGCAGCAGACATGGAAGGCTTTTTACAAGAAGCCATGAAAAAGGTGAAAGCCCCTTTTGTCATTGATTCAACGGATAAACACGTGATTGAAAAGGCACTCACCTACTCTCAAGGGAAAGCCATCATCAATTCCATCAACCTTGAGGATGGCGAGGAACGCTTTGAAGAGATTCTTCCTCTTGTGAAGCTATATGGCGGTGCACTTGTTGTTGGCACGATTGATGAAATAGGAATGGCGGTGACAGCAGAACGAAAACTTGAAATTGCTGTACGTTCTCACGATCTGCTAACGAAGAAGTATGGTATTCCCGCAAGTGACATCATTTTTGATCCGCTTGTCTTTCCCGTAGGCACTGGAGACGAGCAATATATTGGCGCCGCTGAAGAAACGATCAAAGGCATTAAAATGATTAAGGAAACCCTGCCTGAGTGCCTCACCATTTTAGGCATCAGCAACGTATCTTTCGGACTTCCGCCTGTTGGCAGAGAAATTTTAAATGCCGTTTATTTGTATCACTGCGTGCAAGCAGGGCTTGACTATGCCATTGTCAATACAGAAAAGCTTGAACGCTTCGCTTCCATTCCAAAGGAAGAAATCAAACTAGCTGAAACCTTGCTTTATGAAACAAATGATCAAACACTGGCTGAATTCACCCAATTTTACCGCGGCAAAAAGAAAACGGAGAAAAAACCAAAGATCTCCTTATCACTTGAAGAAAGGCTGGCGCTCTATGTCGTCGAGGGAACGAAAGAAGGTCTCGTCGATGACCTATCCCTTGCTTTGGAGCAATATGAATCGCCGCTTCATATCATCAATGGCCCGTTAATGCAGGGAATGGCTGAAGTTGGTCGTCTTTTTAATCAAAACGAATTGATTGTAGCCGAAGTGCTTCAATCGGCTGAGGTCATGAAAGCATCTGTTTCGTTTCTTGAGCAATATATGGAAAAGCAGCATGCGAGCGGGAAAGGAAAGATTCTACTTGCGACTGTAAAAGGAGATGTCCATGATATCGGGAAAAACCTCGTCGACATCATTTTGAGCAATAACGGCTTTCAGGTGGTCGACCTCGGCATCAAGGTGACACCTCAAACATTGATTGAAGCTGTGCAAAAGGAAAAACCAGATATGATTGGATTATCAGGCTTACTTGTAAAATCCGCACAGCAAATGGTACTAACCGCTCAAGATTTACAAAAAGCCAATATTTCTGTTCCTATTTTGGTCGGCGGTGCTGCCCTTTCTCGTAAATTTACGAAAATGAAAATTTCGCCTCATTATGATGGACCTGTTCTTTATGCAAAAGATGCGATGGACGGACTATCATTAGCCAATGAGTTAAAAGCGAATCCTCTTCAATTTCAAACAAAACCGCAAGAAGAGCCAGCGGCACCTTTCAAGGAAAAAGAAGGAAAGCAGCCGAAAGCTGTCATAGAATTTCTAGAAAAACGCGCAGCACTCCCGAAGGCACCGGTATTTACGCCAGAAAATACCGCACGCCATTATGTGAGAGACATCGATTTGCATCATATTATGCCTTATGTGAATGAACAAATGCTTATTGGTCATCATCTCGGCTTAAAGGGAAAGATCAAAACCTTATTAGCTGAAAAGCACCCAAAAGCATTGGAATTAAAACAGCTTGTCACAGATCTTCTAAACGAAGGCAGAGAGAAAAACTGGTTTGCGCCAGCATTTGTGTATCAATTCTTCCCTGCCAGTTCAGACGGAAATGATTTGCATATTTATGATCCCGTAGAGCCTGACCGCATCATTGAAACGTTCCAATTTCCAAGACAGGAGAAGCTCCCGTACCGCTCCATTTCTGATTATGTACGGAAAAGTGATGAAAACGAGAAAGATTATATTGCCTTATTCGCCGTCACAGCCGGCGCGCGTATACGCGAGGTCGCGCAGCAATTTAAGCAGGAAGGAGATTATTTAAAAATGCATGCTGTCCAAGCTCTCGCACTTGAGCTTGCAGAGGGATTAGCTGAAAGAACCCACCAAGTGATTCGTGACAAATGGGGATTCCCTGACCCAGTCGATTTTACAATGGAAAAACGATTCCAAGCGAAATATCAAGGGCAGCGCTATTCCTTTGGTTATCCAGCGTGTCCAAATCTTGAGGATCAAGAAAAGCTGTTCAAGCTGCTTCAGCCTGAAAAAATCGGCATCCATCTCACAGAAGGATTCATGATGGAACCTGAAGCATCTGTTTCAGCGATCGTCGTTTCCCACCCTGAAGCTCGATATTTTAATGTTCATTAAGACTGGACCCTCCGTCATTGGGGGTTCTTTTTTGATACACGCTGAGAGGAAAAGGATTTTCCTTTTTCTTATGCCTTCATATGGTACGATACATATAGATGAAATCAGCTAAGAAGGAGTTGCGTGTATTGGAAAACGTTGTACAACGAACTTTAACACTTGATGACATACCCGATCTTATCGCATTGTCAAAAGAGGTCGACTGGCCTGATTACAATGCGGATGAGCTTACATCTCTTTTAACAAACGGATATTTTACAGGTTTTTCAACAACAGATGGACAAGTGATCTCATGTGCAGGACTTTTCCAATATGATAAAGCAGCATCAATTGGTGCCGTTATTGTATCTGAGACACATCGCGGCTTAGGCCTTGCACGGAAAATGATTGACACCCTGCTTCGCAGAAGCGATCAAAGCGTTCCTGTCGTTTTAACTGCTACTGTACAAGGACAGCCCGTTTACGAAAAAATCGGATTTCAAACGGCCGGCTACATTCATACATACAAAGCACAGACCACGAATCCAGCGGCTTTTCGTGTGTCAGGCGGGATTCACCTTTCTCCTGCTGATGAAGCGGACCTTCCGTCTATTGAAGCACTTGACGAAAAAGGTGCAGGCACCAATCGATCAAGCTTTATAAGAAAGCGAATGGAACGAGCATCGTTCCGGCTGATTGCAAAGAATGAGCACCATGAAACAACTGGATTTGCCTTTGGCATCGAAACCCCTGCTAATCTAATGATTGGACCGCTTACAGCAAACGATGAACAAACCGCTCTCTCGCTCATCCAATCACTCATCTCGTCTTATTCAGGCGCAATTCGTTTAGATATGCAGGAAGAAACTGCTGAACGCCTGCATGAAACACTTGTTGAAGCAGGATTTACAAAAACAAACGTAGCGCATTTTATGATGATTCGCGGGAAAGAAAAACTGAATGATCCCGCCCTTTTCTATTTCCTTGCCTCTCAAGCATTTTCTTAAAAAACAAACAAGCTGTAGACACTTGATGTCTACAGCTTTTCTATTACTTCTCCCCAACTGACGAAAGAACATGAGCGAGTGCATTTGTGACCTTCCCATGCTCTGATGCATGCGGGCGGTCATCTCCATCTCCATAGCCATAATCAATCATTCGATTTCGATTTAAGCAAAGCTTTGTCAGCTTCGGCTGGAATAGATCAAATAATTCAAAACGGTCTTTTAGCTGCGGGAATTGATTTTGATACTGCTGAATTTCTTCAGCAAGCAAACGCCAAAGAGTCGTTTCATCTAACAGATTGTGATTGTCTAATACGTTGGATACATAACGCAGATTGCAAATAAATAGTCCTGTAAAGATAAATTGCACCAGACCTTCTGGCGGCTCACTGCGCAGCACTTCTCTTAAATCTTCTTCTAATGAAGCTAATTCAGGCAGCGGCTGGTCACTTATATTCACATCATCAACGAAATCTTTGATCGCCAAACGATGCGGCTGATGATTTTTTAACACAAGAATTGTATTTTGCCCATGCGGTGAAAAGACTGTGCCGTATTGATACATAAAGTGCAGCAGCGGCGGCATCACGACATGGAAAAACTTCGCCATCCATTCTTTTGCTGAGAGACCTGATTTTTCAATCAGCTGCTTGATATACGGCTCACCTTCATGATCCTCATAAGTGAGTGCCGCAAGTGTAACAGGGCTCTCCCCTTCTTCTAAGTACGTATAAATGCTTTCTCTAAAAATGACACCGAGCATCTCAAGATATTGATACGGCGCACCAGGCAGTTTGCTGTAGTATGGATGATCGACATTGATACTTGCATTCTCACCTGGTAAAATGACGCGGCAGACATCAGATAAAAATGAGTCTTGATCGGCAATCCCTTTAATATGCGCTGTAATGCGCGGGGCAATGACCGTACGTTCTGATGGGAGTCCACGGTACACGAGTGTATTTAAAATACTCATTGGCAGTTTAATATGATGCTTGCCTTTGTTTGAGATATTTGTAAAGGTTCTGATCGACTGCTGCGGGATATATTGATCCAGTCCCTCTCCCAAATACACAATCCGGCGCAAGGCCAAATCTTCCGGGAAATGCTGAATAATCATATGTGTCCACTGCCACTGATGAACAGGCATCATATAATAGTCAGCTGCATTCAGTCCTTCATCCTTTAACACACGCTGAAATTGACGAATCGTGACTTCATCTAATTCTTTGGCAATTACCTGCTCATAGTTTTCATGGTCGACTGCATGGAATGTCGCAAGCTCTCTATGTACAGCAATCCAAGACAGCTGCACACATTCCTGCCGTTCTGGTGCATAAGCTAAGTAATCATCGTAGCTGAATCCTATACGTCCTTTGTTATACACAATCCAAGGATGGCCTGTCATTTCTCCTTCAATCCATGCATAATCCGTATCTGTCAGTTCATCCGCACGAAGTGCTTTTTTCGACAGCAAATGGACATCGGCTAACAAAGTATGGTGAAGCTCTTTGATAAGATGGCCTGTTGTATCAGAAGACATTGGAATGATCGGCTGAATGTCTAGTAAAAACACAATGGCACTGACATCCTTTGACCATTTTCCATCTTGACAGCACTCAATTGATTCAGCGATTGTATCAAAACTATCAAACAATCGAGGTTTTGCCAGATAACGATATTTCTTATGTTCGTGAATGATTAATTCATACTGCGCGATGCCATCCTTACAATCCAGCTCAACAGGATGAAGCATGTCCTCATACATATATTCAGACAGCATTTTTGCCACCATTCGCTGGTTTGCCTTTTTCCAAGCAGCAGGATTCACCGCTTTTTTCAATTCATCTTGTACACTCATCGCTTCATCCTCCTTATCCTTTGATTTCTTCAAATGTGTGTGCGTTCTTGTGTGTACCAAATGTCTGGAAGACATGCTTTTGATAAAGTGGATACACGGTTTGACGAGCAAGTTCATTGATGATCACACTGTTTCGATAAGCCCCCAGCCCCAAATCTGGAGCGCCGACCCCATGTGTATGAAGCTCTGCATTTTGTACAAAAATATCATTTTCACCCATCGTATTTGTTTTCAAACGATATTCACGTTCAACTTGGAAACGTCCTTGATCATCCCATTGAATGTGATGAGAAATAGGGTTGATAAACGGCGGCAGAACGGATTGGTAGCCAGTCGCCAATACGACAATATCCGTTTCATGTGTAAAGGATTCTTCCTTGACCCATTGCGTGCATGAAAGTGATAATCTGCCTGTAGTTTCCTCAATCAGGTTAACCTCTGTCATGGCTTGAAGCACTGTGTTCAGCTGCTTTCCACAGGCGGAACGTTCATAAAGCAAATGATAAATATCACGAATCATCGCCGAACTGATACCTTTATACAGCAAGTCTTGCTGTTTTAATAACGCATCCTTTTTGGCTTGCGGAAGCTCATAAAAGAAATCAATATAGTCAGGGGAGAAATACTCAAGTCCAAGGTTTGAATATTCCATTGGGAAAAATCCTTTTGACCGTGTGAACCAGTGAATATCCTTCGCCTCATCATCTGATAAAATGTCATAAAACACTTCTGCCGCACTTTGACCAGAGCCGATAACTGTCACAGATTTCCCTTTGAAACAGCCTTCTTTCTTTCGTTTTAAATAGTCAGCTGAGTGAAAAACCTTCTCTCCTAAAGCTGGCTGGAGCGATGCGGGTATCGCCGGCTGCGTGCCAATTCCTAAGACGAGATGTTTGCTTTCAAACACCTCTACAGTTTGGTCCTTTACATGACGGACATGCACTTCATACCGCTTTTCCCCTGCCTTTTCGATCAGTGAGACAGATTCGACATTCATGCCGAATCGGCAAGAGTCTAACTGGTCAGCGACCCAGCGGCAATAATGACTGTATTCCTTGCGCGGGATATGGAAGTCTTCTAGAAAGTAAAATGAATACAAACGGTTTTGTTCCTGCAAATAGTTGAGGAAGCTATATTTGCTTTTCACATCTGCCATGCTGACAAGGTCCGCTAAAAAAGGGACTTGCAGTGTTGTCCCTTCAATGAGCATCCCTGGGTGCCAGTGAAAGGCTTCATTTCTTTCAAAAAACAAAGCGTCGATTTCATTTACCTCTTCAGATAATGCGGCAAGCCCGAGATTAAACGGGCCAATGCCGATCCCAATTACATCCACTATATTATTTTGCTTGTTGAACCGCGTCATGGTTATACTTCCTTTCGAATCGTTCTCGATCACAAAACATCAAAAGACCTGTTTTATCGGGTAAAGTGACTGGTTTCACACGTTCGAAGCCGCATTTTTCAAATACATGAATCATTTTTTCATTGCGAATATCCGGCTCAGCAACGATTTTTTCTGTTCGTTTGTTCTGCTCAAATTGAAATGCTGTCATTGCCTGAAGGAGCGGCGCAGCAAATCCTTTTCCCACATAATCCGGCTCCCCTATTAACAGGTGGATGCCTTGATCATGCGGAGAAGGCTCATAGTAGGATTCAATGATATCCCCTTTCACGTTGTAAGCCTCAAAATAACTCATTGGCGTCCCATCAATCGTGCCTAAATAAAGGGTTTGATGCGGATCATGTATGGCCTGATAAAAATGCTTTTCAAAAGCAGGAAATGGAATATTCAAATGCCAAAATGGGTGAACGTACTCTTCTTGCATCCACTTATGGACAAGCTGGACATCTCTTTCATATTCAGCACGAATAAACCTGATGCGATGCCTCATCCAATCAGCGCCTCCTTATGTAAAAAGAGCGGATTCAAGACAGCCGTGTAACGAGACTGTGTTTCCAGAGATCCTGTCAGCTCATCCATATCTTCAAATCGTGTCAGCAAATTCGCTTTTGAAGGAAGTTCTTTTGAGCGGAGAAGGCTGTTAGTCAGATCAGATGCTCCGTACGTCTCCTCATGAGCGAGCAATGTATCTCTCACGAGTGCCAGCAAATCTTCTTCCTTTGCTAGACCTTCTGTGCCAAAGCCATTAATGAGACCAAATAAATGATTAAAGAAGAAATAATAACGGAGTCTCTCAACGGCTACATCATCCGCACAAATGGTTTCACTTCTTACGCTCAAGTTTTGAACTAGATTTGCGAGCTTATCTTTTTTTGATTCACTATAATAGTAGCCTTGGTTGTCACGATAATAGAAAGTCTCTGGATAACCATCCTTCATTTGCACAACAGCATTTTGCTGATGGGCCTCGAGTGCAAGACCATACGTTTCAAACAGCCAGAGCATCGGTTTTAACGAAATGGTCAAATATTGTTTAAACCAATCTTGGCTGACCGCTTCTGTTGACCGGCCTTCTGAATCTGCAAGTTTATGAATAATTCCTGCTAATCTCGATTTTCCTCCGTACGCATGATCCTGACATAGCCCAGCAATTAAGCTTGCGCCTCTTTCACGATGCAAGAATGGATTTTGACGAATGACCACTTCAAAGCCAGATTCCGCTTCATCTCCTCGAATAGAGAGATATGCAGGATCTTCAATGACACGGAATCCAGAGAATTTTTCATATAAAGAAACGCCTAATTCTGTTTTTAAGATGCGGGACATCTCTACTCCTCGATCCAGTTCCTTTTGTTTATTGATACGTAAAGAGTTCGTAATTTTCACAGGAACAGAGAATTTGAGCATGTAAGCAGAATCCTTTTGATAGACCGTTCTAAAGGATGAGGTCGCTGTGTATTCAGACCCGAGCGGTCCTAAATAAGTCAGTTTCCCCTCCTCTATATAACGCTTCACGAATGCCTTCTCCATGACCACTTTGACTTGCAGCGGATGAATCGGAATGAGCACAAATTCTCCGTTTTCTGTTAACCTATTCAGTCTCTCTGTTTCTTCTGGCACCTGACGCATAAGCTCTTCTAACATGAGGCTTGCCGCAGATTGTGAAATAGACGAATCCTGAAGCACAATCGAATGGTGCGCTTTAAAGTAATGAAGCTGGAAAGCTCCTTTCAGCTCAGGAGAATAGACGGCTTCCTCTTCTTCTGTCATCCCTTGTCTGCTTTTTGGTGTAGGATGTGTTAAATGTCCAAGGAGAAGTGACTGCTCAGCCTCGATGTACTCAAAATCAGCTTGAGATAAAGCAGCTTGATCACTTTCTCTCTCCCGTAAGAATCGTTCAATATTTCGGCAGCTTAAAATGATGCGCAGCATGAATTCATCCTCTGCATCAGTGCGGCCATATGCAATGAGAAGCTCCTTTGAACATAAAGCAACAAGTGTCGTGTAATCGACGATCGTTCCCTCTTTTTCGCTGCCACTTGGACGAAAGCGAATCGGAAAATCAAAGAGATGGCGGCCTACAGATGAAAAATATCGGATCGGAATCACAAGCTCAAGGTCTTGCTTTGCTAGTTTTGCCACGAATACAAGCGAACCATCTGCTTTCGTCTCTTTTTTTGCAGATCGATCGATTCCTGTTTCACGTAAAAAACAGTTTAAAAAGCTTTGCATAGTTGCATTTTCAGCCATTTGTTTATATTGACTCAACGTAGTACCCTCCCGGATTGAATATGAGCGATCCCGATATCAACGATGTCAGAAAGGATTTCCTCAATATGTGTGATTGTCGTTCTCGGATTTAACAAAGTGAATTTTAAGCATGTTTGACCATCCACCACTGTTTTCGCAATGACAGCAGTTCCTGATTTGAATAACGTTCGATGGATGATTTTATTGATGGCATCCGCCCCCTTAAATCGAAACACAACTGCATTGATTTCTGGCTCAGGATTGATCACGTCAAGGTGATCATTGCTCTCAATAAGCGCGGCCACATCCTTCGCAAAATCAATGGTATGGTCAATGATGTCACCAAACCCTTCCTCCCCAATCAGACGAAGAGAAAGAAGCAATTTCAGTGCGTCAAACCGGCGCGTCGTTTGCACAGATTTATGGACAAGATGTAGTATTCCATCCAGTTCATCTTCCTTTGGATTGAGATAATCTGCATGATAATGAATCAAACCAAAATGTCTTTTATCCTTCAGTAAAAATGCTCCGCAGGAGATCGGCTGATAAAATTGTTTATGAAAGTCAATCGTGATGGAATCAGCAAGTTCAATACCGTCTAATTTATTCCCGTAGGTTTCGCTTAATACAAGCGCTCCGCCGTAGGCAGCATCTGCGTGAATCCATAGACCGTATGGCTTGACGATGTCATACACATCTCGAACCGGGTCAATACTGCCAAAATCAGTTGTCCCGCAAGTCGCCACTACCGCAAAAGGCAGGAGATCTTGTTCCTTTAATTCAACAAGTTTCTTCTTCAAATCGTTGAGGTCCATGCGGTGATGCTCATCTGTCTCTACCAGAACAACTGCCTGCTCCCCTAAGCCTAGCTGGGATGCAGATTTCTTCACAGTGAAATGAGCATTCTTAGAACAAAGAATTCTCATGCGGTGAGCCTCACTCGGCAAGCCTTTCTGCTGAACATTCCATTGCCATGTGTTTTCACAAAATGCATCTCTTGCAAGAAGCAGTCCCATGTAGTTAGATTGGGTGCCACCGCTCGTAAATGTCCCATCTGCTAGATTTCCATAAGAAAACTTCGCACATAGCCACTTTAAAATTTCCTCCTCAACCAAAGATGCAATACCGCTTTGATCGAAGGAATCCATTGATTGGTTAAAGGAGCTCACTATCACCTCTGCGGCAAGTGCAGGGATAAGCGGCGGACAATGCAAATGTGCCAAGCATTTAGGATGCGATACATCAACGAGATGCGGCAAAAGGTGCTGCTGTATATCTTGAAAGACAGATTCCATTGATTCGCCAGACGGTTGAAGCTGAAATAAGGATTCGACACTAGCCGCTAATTTCCCAGGCAATATTCCGCTGTATGGACCTTGGTCTTTTTGCCACTGATCTAGTAAGCTGTCGATAGATGTATGAAGAGCCGCTCGGAAGGACTCTCTTCCAAGCTGGCTTTGATTGATAAATAATGAATCCACAGAAGCTTTAGTTGATTGCATCGTAAACGGCCTCTTTGAAAATAGCGATGACTTGTTCAAGCTGTTCTTCTGTCATGATCAATGGCGGTAAGAATCGAATGACGCTACCGAAACGGCCTCCTGTCTCTACAATTAAGCCTTTGTCGAAGCAATTCTTTTGAATGAGACTGGCTAGCTCAGGATTTGCTGGATAACTTCCATCCACATCCTGCTTTTCATTTGGATTGACTATTTCAGCACCAATCATTAATCCTCTTCCTCGAACATCACCAATAGCAGGTACATTTTTTTGAATGTCTTTTAGATAAGCCTGCATGCGATCCCCTAGCTGGTCTACATGATCAAGCAGATTGGTTTCTTTTATAAATTTAAGCGTAGCGGTTCCTGCAGCCATCGCCATTTGATTCCCTCTAAATGTGCCAATGTGTGCACCTGGATTCCATTGATCCAAATCTTGATCATAAATCACAACTGAAAGCGGCAGGCTTCCACCAATGGCTTTAGATAATACAATAACGTCTGGCACAATTCCCGCATGTTCAAAGGCAAACATCTTGCCTGTTCGGCCAATGCCTGATTGAACCTCATCGATAATGAGCGGAATGCCTTTTTCTTTTGTGATTCTTCTCATTTCTTTTATCCATTCAATAGATGCTGGAATTGAACCTCCCTCACCTTGCACTGCTTCAAAGATCATACCTGCTGGCGGAAGAATACCACTTTCAGGATCATTTAATACACGCTCAATATAAGAGCTGGAAATGCGGTGTGAATCTTTCCCGCCAATGCCAAATGGGCAGCGATATTCATATGGATAAGGCATGAAATGCACATCTGGAATTAACCCTTGCACTCTTTCCTTTGGAGACAAATTTCCGCTTAATGACATCGTGCCATGTGTCGCACCGTGATAAGCACCGTGGAAAGAAAGAATGGAACGATTTCCTGTCGCTGTCTTGACTAATTTAATCGCAGCTTCTATGGCATCACCGCCAGTTGGTCCACAAAATTGAATTTTTGCTCTCTTTGCAAACTCTTCTGGCAGGTGAGAAAAAATTTCATTCACAAATTCTTCTTTAATTTCTGAGGTTATGTCCAACGTATGCAATGGTCTTTTTTCATGAAGCATACGTTCAATAGCTTCTATAACAACCGGATGATTGTGACCAAGTGCAAGTGTTCCTGCGCCTGCCAGACAGTCATAAAACTCTCTGCCATCTGCATCTGTCACGATCATACCCTCGGCTTTTTGCATGGCTAACGGGAACCGTCTCGGGTAAGACCTTGCATTAGATTCTCTTTGACTTTGCTGCTCTAAAAATTGCTGATTTTTAGAAACGGTTTTGATGGACATAATAAAACACTCCTCCAATTGATAAAGATTATCATTTTCATTTATTAGCCTAGAGGATATGAGATAGGAAAGTCAATTGTATTCAAAAAGATGATTCAAAAAGCATATGAATGCTATATTCTCTTTTTAATGAGTATTTTCGAGTAATTTTTACAAACCTTACTGCCATAAGGAGATGGAACGCATGAGACGGTTTGATATTGAAAAAAATTACAAATCATTCTTCCTGGTTCTTTTGTTCTACTCAACTCAAAGCGCTTATTTAATGAAGAAATTTGGATGAAATGAAGGTAGAAAATTGAAGAAGTAACATCATTTTTTCTTGATATAAATGGTTTGGATGGTATAATTTCTCTGAAACATAAAGGAATGGAGGGGAATTTGATGATTTTTACAAAGCACGATCTTCACCATTACTTAACGCAGGATAAGATAGCATTAGCGATCACGCGCAAAAGGCCAAAGTGGTTTGGGGACGATATATGGAAATATCAAAGGTATTTGCGAAAATATGAATACTATTCTAATAGCGGCGCTCTACTGCGCAAATGGTTTTATCGCTATTTACATAAAAAGAAAGGCATGCAGCTTGGCTTTGATATTCCGATTGGCGTCTTTGGCCCCGGCCTTAGAATCAATCATAGTGGTCTCTTAATTGTGAATAAGCACGCAAAAATTGGGGCATTTTGTGATATTCATCAAGGGGTGAATATTGGCCAAAACCATTCCGAAAAGGATGTACCAACCATTGGAGATCACGTATGGGTTGGCCCCGGTGCTAAGCTGTTTGGAGACATTTACATTGCAAATCATATTTCAATCGGAGCAAATGCCGTGGTGAATCGTTCCTTTCATGAAGAGCAGATCGTCATTGCTGGTGTACCGGCTCAAAAGGTAAAAGAAAAAGGCCCTTCTTCATGAAGGCGCCTGATAAAAAAGAATAACACCGATCAAAACAGAGATGAGCAGCATGAGATAAAACAAGATGGTTAAAATCAAGATCGTCCAGCCCAGCCCCTTCCTCTCTGTCTTGATCAAATAAATACCAAGTACGATGGTGCTAAATAGCACGCCTAAAACAGCCCACAGCCATTTGTCTTTGTTATGTTTTGGCGCATCAAACCATAAATAGATGGCAACAGCAAGTGAAACGAATAGACCCGTTAATCTCATATTTAAATTCCCCCTTATGTAAAAAAACACATTTTCTATTATTCGCTTGAAAAACCGATTTTTTTCAGTTTATTCAAACATACAATACTTTTGTCCTAAAATATTTTATCATTGTTCCGCGGAAGGCTTCTCCATTCTTCTCTCAACATTCCGTAGCGCATTGAATCATAATAAACCCCTTGATAATAACGGACCTTTCTCAGTCTCCCCTCAAGGATAAATCCGCAATTCTCTGCGCACCGCATCATCCGTTCATTCCCTGACCAAGTTGTTAAACCAATTCGAGGGATATCAATATGCGTAAATAACACATCAATCCAAAGATTTAATGCCTTTGTCCCAATACCCCCGTTCCAAAAGCGTGAATCATAAATGATAATGCCGCATTCAAGCCACCTCGTACGTTCATTCTCCCAATAATATGATACGGTGCCTTTGATATCACCATCTATTTCAATGCCATATAGCTTTTGAGGAATGGATTCTTCCTGTAAGTACCGTTTCTTAAATGCAGCAAGCGGGATTTCGTGTTCATAAAAATAAGGGGCATTCCATTTTCGATAGGACTGGTCTGATGCTTTAAATTTTAAATGCCACACCGTTTCTAAGTCCGTTTCGGTTAATGGACGTATGTTCACAAGCTCTTCCTTTTCTTTTTTCATCTGTTCACGTTCCTTTACTTTGTCGTTCTTTTTGCTAAATGACGGTACTCGATCGGCGTCATGCCTTCATTTTGCCGAAACAGCTTAGAAAAATAAGTAGGGTCGTCAATACCTACATGATCTGCAATGGCAGCGATTTTTTCATTCGTTGAGGCCAGCATGCTTTTGGCTTTTTCGATTTTGAGTCGATGGCTGTACTGGTTTGGCGTCAATCCATACACCGTCTGCATACATCTTGTCATGTAATCAGGATGATAGTGCAGTTTCTCTGCAAGCTGCTCCATGTGTAATTTCTCCATAAAGTGATGCTCAAGATAATGAACCACTTCTGATGCGACAGTCTCCTTTGCACTTGGAATATGGAATGCTTCCTTTTGCAGGTGAATGAGCATTTCCTCAAATAATAGCTGTTTTTTCAGCGGAAGTTCAGATGCATCATGATTTAGTGCTCTCATCGCTGAAAGATGTTTTTTTAACACACTTCGCCCTTTCACTTTTCCTAAACGGGGCAGACTAAATTCATAGGTTGCCGGCTTTTCGAAGGTCGCTTGATTTTGTTTCATATCAATCCAGTGTTCTCTCGGCCGGTTCGTCAGCTCAAATCGGTCAATTGAGAAATGCAACCACTCATAGTGCGTTTCCTCTTCACACGGCAGATGTCCACCATGAGACAGGCCCGGTGAGAGAATCATATATTCACCTTCTTTTACATGAAAAGCCTCCTCGCCCTCTGTCATCCATAGTTCACCTTTTGTGATATAGAGAAGATCAAATACAGTGAAGGTTCTTGAGATATGTCTTTCTCCTTGATGAAATACCCCTTTACCTGAAGCAATATAAATAGGAAACGGCGGTACAGTAAATGTAATAAATCGATCCATATTCATCCCCTTATGAAGTCGGATTTCTCCAATAAGTTTCGGTTTCATCTCTTCTTATTATAGTCGATGCACGGTACACTATAAATCGGATTTATACGAAAGGAGGCTATGTGATGAAATCTCAAACCCTGTCATATGAAAAGGTTCAAGCCAAAGATGAGAAAACACACCCTTCATTATTTGCATTAACTTGGCCTATTTTTATCGAAATCTCTTTATATATGCTCATGGGGAGCGCTGATACACTTATGCTCAGCCAATACTCCGATAACAGTGTGGCCGCAGTAGGTGTAAGCAACCAGCTCCTGAATTTATTAATTGTCATGTTCAGCTTCATTACAACAGGAACGACCATTGTGATTGCGCAGCTTTTAGGAGCTGACCGCAAGCAGGAAGCGACTCAAGTCGCCTATGTCTCACTAGGAACCAACTTCTTGATCAGCTTTGTCATTAGTCTCCTCATGTTTGTGTTAGCTGTTCCAATCCTGCACATGATGGGCTTATCAAGTGAACTCATGCCGGATGCGGCGGTCTTTTTACAAATTGTCGGCCTGCTTTCTTTTATTCAAGCACTCATTATGACGTATAGTGCTATTTTAAAAAGCTACGGATATACAAGAGACACGATGTATGTCACCATCGGAATGAATTTGCTCAACGTTGCCGGCAATTATTTGGTCATTTTTGGTCCGTTTGGCTTTCCTGTATTAGGTGTCATGGGTGTTGCCTTTTCAACCTCGCTGGCTCGTTTGATCGGATTGATGGCGATGATCCTCATTGTCCGCCGCCGAATTGGATTGCGCTTTTCACTGAAGAGTATGTTTCACATCCAGCGGACGCATTTAAAAAAGCTGCTGAAAATTGGCATTCCTTCTGCTGGAGAGCAGCTTTCTTATAACGGCTCTCAAATGATTATTACACTGTTTATTACATTTATGGGGACGCAGGCTTTAGCCGCAAAGGTTTACACTCAAAATTTGATGATGTTTATTATGTTGTTTGGTGCAGCGATTAGCCAAGGGACACAGATTTTAATCGGGCGCCATATTGGAGCGAAAGAATTTGATGCTGCCTACCGCAGATGTATGAAAAGCTTATACTGGGCCATTGGGATCTCTCTTCTTTCTTCCACTGCTTTATCTTTATCATCGACGCATTTGCTTACCTTTTTCACTAGCAATCGTGAAATCATTGAAATCGCCGCCACACTTCTCCTATTGACGATCATTTTAGAGCCGGGACGCTCTTTTAATATGGTCATTATTAATTCATTGCGGGCTGCTGGTGACGCGAAGTTTCCAGTGTATATGGCGATGATTTCAATGTGGGGAATTGGGCTTCCGATCGCTTATTTGTTAGGCATTCAGTTTGAAATGGGGCTCATCGGGGTTTGGATTTCTTTTATTGTGGATGAATGGGTAAGAGGTATCTTCATGTATAGGCGCTGGCGTTCCAGAGTATGGACGGAGTATCGTTTTTCTTCCACATAAAAAGGACTGCGGGTGCAGTCCTTTTTTACGTAATATCTTCTAAAATAAGTGCTTTTTCCTGTTTTGAAATAAATGCTCGCTCTGTAAAGACGCGGTATTCGTTTTCTCTTGTTTTATCTAAAATGGCTTTATAAAAGTAGGCTGCTGCTTTCACCGGTATTCGTGAATAGAGCGGGAATTCATGAAGATGGTCAAAAAACTCCTCGTAGTATGCCTCTGCCTCAAAGGCAATGTACTCCCAGACGTGCTGGAAGGCTTGATTCACAATCCCTTCCTGCAATTCTTGCTCTGTGTACCCGAATTGATCCATCACTTGCTTTGGCAAATAAATGCGGTCTCTTTCAGCCTGATCTTCGCCGATATCTCGAAGGATGTTGGTTAGCTGCATAGCAATCCCTAACGAAATGGCTGCTTCTTTTAGCTGCTCTTTTTTACGCGGTGCAATAATGGGAAGGAGCATAAGCCCAACTGTACTAGCAACATGATAGGAATAGATGAGCAGTTCATCCAACGTTTCGTATCGCTGCTGCTCTAAATCCATCTCCTGTCCTTGGAGCAGGTCACGGAACGGGGCTTCATCCATCCGAAACTCTTGAAATGTATGCTCTAGCGCCACCCATATTGGATCATTCCGGTCTACCTCACCTTGTAAAAATCGATCAAACGTCTCCCGAAAGGATGCAAGGTCCTCTTTTGGCGAAGGGGATTCATCTACAATGTCATCTGCTCTACGGCAAAAGGAATATACGGCCCAGACGGCCTGTCTTTTCTTTTTAGGTAGCATGGAAAAGGCCCGGTAAAACGTTTTTGAATGGGTTTGAATGGTTTCCTCACACACTTTTAATGCTGTTTGTACATCAACCACTTAGCTTCACTTCCTTTCTATCATTCAAATCTTTTAGTAGTACAGAAGCCATAAGCTTCGCACTTTGCATCACGATCGGCACCCCGCCACCCGGATGGATGGAAGCACCTGCCGCATAAAGATTATCTGTCTCACTGACCTTCACTTGCGGGCGGAAGACACCTGATTGAAACAAATTAGGCGCAAGTCCAAAGCTGCCGCCTTCAAACAATCCTTCTCGCAAGGAATCATTTGGTGTTCTGACCTTTTTCCAGACAATCGACTCTCGCAATCTCGGAAAGCCTCTTTTCTCAAGGACATCCACCATCTTCTCGACAAACTCTGTCTCCTCTTCCCAGTTGATATGATCTCCTGAAGGAACGGGAACGAGCATGTATAGAACACTGCAGCCTTCTGGGGCAAGAGATGGATCAATGATCGATGGATTAAATGTATAAAACGACGGGTCTTGAGGAATCGTTTTCGTTTGAAAAACTTCTTTCATATGCTGATCAAAGTGTTCTCCCATAAAAAATTGATGAACAGGTGCTTCATGATACATCTTGTTTAACCCGAGATACACCATCACACAGCCAGAGGACGGCACGTATTTCCGGCGATCTTGTTCGTCTAAACCAAGCTGTTTTAACGCAGCTGGATAATCTCCATTGATCACAAATGCATCAGCGGTTTCATATTCATCATTTACTTTAGCTTTGACTGCCCGTTTCCCCTCAAACACCAATTGCGTGACTTCTTCATTTTTTCTTACATGCACACCCATTTTGATGAGCTGCCCTTCCAATATATCTACTAAACTCGCATAGCCGCCTTTTAAATAGTAGATTCCATGCGCGTGCTCACTATAGGACACAAGCGAATAAATAGCCGATGCTTCATACGGGTTTCCCCCAACATAGAGGGTTTGAAGTGCGTATGCATCTCGCAGGCGTTCGTCTGAGAAATATTTTTTCAGAGCACTTTGTACCGTTCGATACGCCTTTAATTTCATTAAAATCTTCATATTCGCTTTTGTAAAAAATGTACGTTTTTCGTGAAATGATTTTTCTAGAAAGGCTTGCTGCCCTTCTTGAAACCGGTCTGTCATTTCTTCCATAAACCTCAGGAACCCTTGATCTTCCTTTGGAAATACACGTCTGATTTCATCTAGCTGACGAAGTGCATCAGAGTATTTCGTATAGGAGGTTCCATCTTGATATTGAATTGTGTACAGCGGATCAAGCTGCAGCAGATCAAGAGATGAATCGTCAATTCCTACCTCATGTAAAATGCCTTTTAACATGTCAGGAAGTAGGACAATGGTCGGACCTTCATCTACTTTATATCCTTTCTCACGTACAAAAGCAAGTCTCCCGCCAAGCCGTTCATTTTTTTCGACAAGGGTGACATCATGTCCCGCTTTTTTTAAATAAAGCGCTGAGATCATTCCACCAATACCACCGCCTGCAATTAATATATGTTTTTTCATGAGGCGCTCCCCTTTTCTTGATGCGGCATTGTTTTGTGTGAATGTTTCTCTTTTTTAAGAATGGCATTTGTCGTGATACGTGCTGATTCTAAAATGGTTGGCAGTCCGCTTCCTGGATGTGTTCCTCCTCCAACGAGCCAGCAGTGATTTAATTCATCAAATTCATTGTGCGGCCTTAGGACCATCATCTGCGTCAGCTGGTGGCCGAGGTTAAATGTAGCTCCTTCATATACGTAAAGGTCTTCCTCCCATTGCTTCGGTGTGATCATCCGCTCGACTTCTATATGCTGTCTCACATTCTGAAAGCCTGTTTTCCGCTCCAATGTATCCAGCACAAGCTCTCTAAATTCATCTTGATGCGCCTCCCAATCAATACCGCTTTGGTTATTGGCAACTGGAGCCAGCACATAAAGAGCTGATTTTCCTTTTGGAGCAAGTGAGTCATCGGTTACACTTGCATTTTGAATATAAATAGACGGGTCATCTGGCAGCTCATATGTTTTCGTAATGCCTTTGACAAATCTAGCATAATCATCGGAAAAAACGATGGTATGATGCGGCTCATCATATATGGTATCCAGTCCTAAATAAAGCATAAAGGTAGAGCAAGAGAATTTTTTCTTTTTTAATTTCTTCTCGCTGTATTTCTTTAAGAGTCCTGGCTCGACAAGCTTTGTCATCACATGTGCAAAGTCTCCATTGACGACAACCTCATCTGCTTGTATTTCTTCCCCAGATTCTAAACGAATGCCTTTTACTTTCCTTCCCTCCGTGAGCAGCTTTTCGACGCCAGCTGACAGATGAATCTCTGCTCCAGCTTCAAGCGCGGCCTTTGCCATCGCTTCTGACAGCTGATTGACACCGCCCTTCGGATGAAATACACCTGTGTCATGTTCCATAAACGAAAGGATCGAGAACGCACCAGGGCATTCCCACGGGGACATTCCTAAGTACTTTGATTGAAATGTAAAAGCATATTTCACTGATTCATTCGAAAAATAGTCTGACAGCACATCATACAAACTTTTATTTAGTGAAAGCTGTGGAAGTGCTTTGATCACCTTCAGGCGAAGGTAATGATGAAAGCGGTCCATTTTACTTTGTAGAATTGGTGTCAAACGATCCATTTTGCGCTTTGTATCCTTCATAAATCTTAGATACCCTTCGCCCTCACCAGGTGCAAAGGCTTCTAATCGTTTGTACATTTCATCGCGATCCCGAATCATATCGAGCTGATTGTCTTGAAATATTAATCTATACATCTCTTTTAATTCAATCACATCAATATAGTCATAAAGATTTTTACCAGCAAAGGTGAACAGCTCCTCTGCAATATGAATCATGCTGAGAAAGGTAGGACCTGTATCAAACGTGAAATCACCAAGTTGAAACTTAGCGTTACGCCCGCCAACAAAGGGCTGTTTTTCGTATACATGAACATCATGTCCTTTGCTTTGAAGCATCATAGCTGCTGCAAGGCCCCCTGGTCCCGCTCCGATCACAATGATTTTCATTTTCCTTTTTCCTCCAAATTAATTCACTTTAAGTTAATTATACAAATTAGAAAGATTAGATCAACTTTTGATGTGCTCAAAAAGTCTCATGTTATGTATCAAAAAAGCCGGCTTCCTTTCAACAAGTGCAAGAAAGCCGACCCTTTATTACGCTTCTATATCAATTCGATACGTTTCAAACCAATGATGAATCTGTGCAAGATGGGCAATCAACTGCGGGCCCTTCATGAGCTGGCCATACCATGGCACATGAAAAGAAGCTCCTTCCGTTTCAATCAGCTGCTTTAATTGATGTGGGTCTAAAAATTCGTGAAGTACAGAGTCTTTTTGCGCGAGGCAGTCTGTTAGCATCTCTTTCACAGCCTGAGTATAGGCTGGATGATGTGTTTTCGGATAAGGACTCTTCTTTCGATAAAGCACTTCATTCGGTAAAATTCCCTCTAATGCTTTTCGTAAAACCCCTTTTTCACGATTTCCATGCATTTTCATTTCCCAAGGAATATTCCACACATATTCGACAAGACGATGATCTGCAAATGGCACACGTACCTCAAGACTAGCCCCCATACTCATTCGATCTTTTCGATCAAGCAGTGTTGTCATAAACCAGATCATATTTAAGTAAAAAAGTTCTCTACGGGCTTTATCAACGCCAGTTTCTCCATCTAAAAGAGGCGTTTCTGCCACCGTTTCTTCATATTTGCTTTGCACGTATTCCTTAAGTGACAGCTTTTTTTGCCACGAGTCTTGCAGGAGCTGAGTTCTCGCTTCAGTCGATCTCATCCACGGAAAACCATTCGTTTCATTTTCCATATGGAACCAAGGGTAGCCGCCAAAGATTTCATCAGCACATTCACCTGACAAGCCAACAACGAAGTCCTTTTTAATTTCTCGGCAAAACCAAAGCAAGGAAGAATCAATATCTGCCATACCCGGTAAGTCTCGAACCTCAACGGCTTCCTTCAAATAGGAAGCGAGCTCTTTTTGTCCAATGATACAGCTGTGATGATTCGTTTGAAACGCTTTTGTCATTTGATCAATCCATGGGCCGTCAGCATTCGGCTGGAATTGATTTGCCTCAAAGAATTGATCGTTTCCTTCGTAGTCAATGGAATACGTATGAAGCGGTGCTTCCCCTATTTTCTCAAAGTGCTTAGCGGCAATGGCAGTAATGGCACTAGAATCGACGCCCCCAGATAAAAATGTACATACAGGCACATCAGAGACGAGCTGTCTTGTCACGGCATCTGTAAAGAGATGCTTAATGTGCTGTGCGGTGTCATCAAGTGAGTCGGTATGCTCCTTGCTTTTGACATTCCAATATCTCCACACGCGCAGTCCGTCTTTTGAAAAGGTCAAGGCATGTGCAGGTCTCAGCTCTTTTATCCCTTTAAACACTCCTTGACCTGGTGTTCTTGACGGTCCTAAGCCAAAGATCTCCGACAGCCCTTCATAATCGACTTTTGCTTTGATATCAGGATGAGCAAGAAGTGCTTTGATCTCTGAACCAAATAAGAAGGAATGATGACGTTCTGTATAGAAAAATGGCTTGACGCCTAGCCGGTCTCTCCCTGCAAATAACAATTCACGCTCACTATCCCAGATCACAAATGCAAAAATGCCATTAAAATGGGAGACACACTCTTCCTTCCATTCTGTATAGGCATGAAGAAGAACTTCTGTATCAGAATGCCCAAGAAAGCGGTGCCCCCTTTTTAATAATTCTTTTCTTATATCCTCCGTGTTATAGAGCTCTCCATTGTATACAATCGTATAAGCATGGTTTTGATGTGTATATGTCATCGGCTGCTTTCCGCCTTCTACATCTACCACCGCTAACCTTTTATGCCCGAAAAGAACGTGCTCACTTTTCCACGTATTTGTATCATCTGGCCCTCTTTTAGATAACGTATCTGTCATTTGATTGATTACATGATCCTGTTGGATGAGCTGCTTTTTAAAGTCTGCCCAGCCTGTAATTCCACACATCATCATCAGCTCCCATCCGTTTTTCCTCAAGTGTTCTCATTCAGCCTTTCTTAGTTTATGCATCGTTTCCTTGATAGTTGATTTGTCCTTTTTTCCCGGCGTATAGGACAAGCTTGATTTGGTAAGAAAAGAAAGAAGAAAGGAGCTTTTGCAAATGGAAAATCGAATGAAGCAGCTTGAACGCTGCAGCCGAAGATGGTGTAACGGGTATTTGCTCATTGAAAACGGGCATTGTCTGATTGAAGATGAAGAAGGAGAGATCATGCTGCCAGAAAGTCTTCAAAGCACAATGATCTGTTTGAAGGAAAATGACCAATGGACAAAAGGGGAATTGCTCGGTTCTATGATTCTTCATGAAAACGGGCAACTAATAGAAGTACAGGGAGGAGAAAACATTCAATATACGGCGTCCCTTGCCAAAGGATGGCTTGATCTTCTCATGTTCGTACCGGAAAACGTTTTTGATCACATCCTTGAACAGGTAGAGCAGCTTGGTTTTTCCGTCTATGATTGTGTCTTCTCCTCCTTTTATTCAATGCAGCGCGTCTCTTTCTTTCAGTTTTCGACAGATACGCAATCACTTGCACTTCAATGTCACTATGAGCCTGCAGCCAGCCACATTCGTTTTGAATGGACCACTTCAGACGGACAACGGATCGTTTCACAATTTGATGCCACATAAAAAGGACACTGCTTCGTATAAGCAATGCCCTTTTTATATTAAAAGATATGGAAACCGATCGGCAGACGTAAACCGAGAAGAATGGTCACAATCGCAAATACGATAAACCCAATCAACACACCAGTCACCGATTTTCCTTTTTTCTTGCGCACTAGGACCATTTCCATGAAACCGATCACGAGGATACCGAGAATCATTTTTCCAATATACTCGCCCCCGAAACCTGGAATTTTCATTCCTGTGCGAACATACAATTCTACGCCTGTTGCGATAATGATCAAGTAGAATAAGCGAACGATCATGTGCACAATTTTAGCGCCTTTGTCGTTTTTACCTGCAAGAGCAAAGGCTACGAAGAATAAAATAATCCCCAGCACCCATGCTGTGATATGTAAATGTGTTCCCATTTGTGATTTCCCCCTTTATCAGAACAAGTACCTTCTCATCGTACCACGAAATAAGTCGAACACAAAGCGACAATCCTGTGTCATCACGCGCTTTATTTGACGTGATTTGTCAGCGTTCCAATCGGCTCAATTGTGATGTCAATTCGATCTCCAGAAGCTAAAAACTTAGGCGGTTCAAAGCCCTTCCCTACCCCAGAAGGTGTACCTGTTGCAATGATGTCACCCGCTTCTAATGTCATCCCTTTTGAAAGAGTGGAGACAATGTCTTCAATTGTGAAGATCATTAATTCCGTACTGGCAGACTGACGAACCTCTCCGTTTACCTTTGTTTCCACATGGAGCGCACCATGATCCTCGATCATTGACTTATGAACGATATAAGGTCCTATCGGGCAGGTTGTATCTAAGCTTTTGCCAATGAAAAATTGTTTATGTTTTTTCTGCAAATCTCTTGCCGTCACATCATTTAAAATGGTGTAACCGAATATATAATCTTGGACCTCTTCAGGAGCAATGTTTTTCCCTGATTTGCCCATCACAATGGCAAGCTCTCCTTCATAATCCAGTTCACTGGTCACACCTTCATGAAGAAGAATGTCCGCTCCGTGTCCAATGACAGAAGTAGGTGCCTTTGTAAAAATCATCACGTCTTTAGGAATATCCGCCGCACTTCCCATCTCCATGACATGGTCTTGATAATTCTTTCCGACACACATGATGTTTTTAGACGGCTTTGGAATCGGCGCATGGAGTTTCACGTCCGAAAGCGGATATACATAAGAACCGCGGTCTTCTTCTTTTTTCTCAGCCCAATCAAGAAGCTGTCCTACATGTTCAACAAACTTGTCCCCCATTTTGATACACTCAGATAAAGAGTTTGGCAGTGTCTCAAGCTCAAATAATTTGGCTTCTGCCTTTTTGACGTCCATCACCCATTCATCATCAATGACTACCCCAATAAACATGCTGCTATGTATCTCACCTGTAAAAAACTTCATGTCTTCCCCTCACAATCTTCATTTCGCTAAGTTATGATGTCTCATTTTATTTCTCTACGAAATAAAAAAAACCCTTTTTTATCATACTCTCTTTTAAAAAGGGTTTCAAAAATGATGATTGAATGCTTAGCGGAAACGGCGATACTCCCACATGTTCCCTTGATCCCATTTACGCTCAACATTTCCTCTATTTCTGGAACGATGCGACTTCTTTCCACATCTTCGGCAAGAGCGGCTGCGTTTATGGTGATGAGAACGTTTAGATCTATGGCTGCGGCGCGACTTTCGGCTCTTCTTATTGTGGGATCTGTGCTTGCTGCGATGTGACTTGCGGCAGCTCTTCTTATGATGAGATCTGCATTTGCTGCGGTGTGACTTGCGGCAGCTCTTCTTATGGTGCGATCTGCATTTGCTGCGGTGTGACTTGCGGCAGCTCTTCTTATGATGAGATCTGCATTTGCTGCGATGTGACTTTTTCGGTTCGCTCTTTTTGCTTCTGTAAGATTTTTTGCTTTTATATGACTTTTTACTCTTCATGCTTTTCTTCGAACGATAGCTTTTCTTAGAGCGATAACTTTTCTTTGAACGATAGCTTCTGTAGCTTTTTTTACTGCGGCGTGATTTACGGCGTCCACCACCGCCAAAGAACCAATGACCGCGACTTGAATGACGAGAACGAGCTGACTTATGCGAACGTCTCGATTCTGGTTCACGATCTAAGTGATGATCACGTCCCTCACTTCGAAGTGAAGCTACTGCATGTTCAATGTGTGAATGATCAAATGTACTCACGAACAATTCCCCTCCCAGTCTATCTTCGACAAAACAAACAGACAAAGCTGTTTATCTTCTCTGCTTTATGTTACGAGACTCGGTAGACAAGTGTTCGTGACGAATGCCTCTTTCCTTGAAAACTCCATGAATACCTACCAGCCGGTACAGGACATTCCTTCACTTTCATATCGTAAAGAAGAGCATATAGGAGGCTGATGAACATATGAACACAGAACCTTTAAAACAACTTGATATGTGGATTCATCCAAAGGACCTGATTGAATTAAAAAAAGACATTTGGAACGATGAACCTGTTGAAGCTATTCTAAAAACCGGCCAAACCAAATCACATATTTATGCTTCATACCGCGGATCGCACATTAGAAAGCTTAAGAAAAAGTCCTATCAAATTGAATACCGAAAGCCAAAACAAAGACAAGGCGAATCCATCTTTCATTTAAATGCAGAGTACAATGATCCGTCGTTTATCCGAAACAGGCTGTCCTTTTATTTCTTTGAGCAGATGGGGGTGCATAGCCCAGCCGCTTCTCATGTGTTTCTCACCATAAATGGAAGAAAAGAAGGGATTTATTTGAAAATAGAATCTGTCGATGAGTTCTTTCTTCAAAAACGGCAGCTTTCAGGAGGCGGCATTTATTATGCGGTTGATGATGACGCGAACTTCTCCCTTTTGAGTTCTTTTGATAAAAAACCAAAAAAGCACCTTCTTCTCGGATATGAGAAAAAAACGGGGACTTCTCAACATGATCAGCAGCTGAGCGAATTTATTTACTTTCTCAACACAGCGAAAGATGACACTTTTGCAGAAAAAATTGAACAATACCTAGATGTGACACAATATTTCCGCTGGCTCATCGGTGTGGTATGCACACAAAACTTTGATGGTTTTGTTCATAACTACGCTCTTTATGTAAATGAACAAGGGAGGTTTCAAGTACTTCCTTGGGATTATGATGCAACATGGGGTCGTGACATTCATGGAGAAGAAATGCCGTTTGATTATATCCCAGTAAACGGGTTTAATACATTAACTGCTAGATTACTAGATATCCCTTCGTTTAAAAGAGCCTATTACACACTTTTCCAGCATGTACTCGATACACATTTTGTAGAAGACCGGCTCTGCCCAATCATAGAGAAATGGCATGAATCGATTGAGGATCGAATTGGAGATGATCCATATACGAAAGGCCGAAAAGACATCTTGCAGTCTGAAAGAGACTTAATCCGGCAATATATCAACAAAAGACGACGTTATTTACAGACTGAGATCAAAAAAGAGATTTTTGGTACGTAAGAACACTTTCGAATTTTGTCACTTTATTACTCATATTGACGAAACAGCTTTTTTTATAGAAAAATAGGGTATACTAACCATATCCTTCTATTTGATAAAAAATGTGAGAGTTGGCGTCCGTTATGATCAATTATGAAATTGAACAAAAAAGATTACATTTAATTGAGACTGCAAAAAAATTCGGGATGAATGCCGAAGAAACGATCAGGTGCAGTCAAGAGCTTGACACACTCTTAAATAAAGGCATCAAATCCACCTCTAAAGATTGCTCAAAAAAAGGGTAAACCATACATCTAATTCCTCTCATCAAAAGCTTTCAAAAAGACAATCACACATTAAAAGACCCATCATAAGCTATGGTGAAACGCCCAAAACAAGTGCCCTAATTTTATAAAGGATGTGCACCGCTATGCCGGCTATTGTGGGAGCCTTAAAAGTAAATGCCGTCGGAACGAGCGGAGTCGTTCATGTTGGAGACTGCATCACTATTTCTCCAAATAGTCAGGTTAAAACGTTTGCTGGCGCAGGCAGTTTTAATACTGGTGATCAATTGCGAATTAGCAACTACAAAAGTGTGACAAATACGTACGACAGTGATGTCATTGATCAACCGCTTGTTGGTAACTTGTAAGGAGTGAGGATCCGTTGAACTTCTATATTAATCAAGCGATACAAATTAATTATTTACGTGTAGAGTCTGTAAGTAACTCCTCTGTTCTGCAAATTGGGAGTGCTGGATCCATCAAGGCCCTTTCCAACCTGTATAACACGGGAAGCTACGTAGAAGCAGCGCCTGCCGCAGCAGGTACACAAGGAATTGAAGAATCTCAAGGCGCAAGCACAGCACCTTTTGTACCGCTTCAGTCACCAACAACTTAAGTCATCTGCAATCCCCGGAGGTGTATGTAAATGTATGATTATCAGAGCAACGCTTCACAGGTATATGGCATCATTCAAAAACACTCGCAACAAATCATGATGCTTGAAAAAAGGCTTAACGAGCTTCAGCAGGAAATACAAATGATCAAAGATAAACCGACAACGAATATTGAACGGATTGATTATCAATTTGATCAACTGAAAATCGAACGGCTGGAAGGAACGCTGAATATCGGCCTCAATCCATCTGATCCAAACAGTGTTCAAAACTTTGAAGTGGGCCAAACAACAACCCCGGGAATTGGAATGATGCAGCAAGAAATGGCTGATCAATTTTTCAATCAAACACGGCAGCTTGTCGATGCATTTTTAAATGAAGAAGCCCCAGAACTTCTTGAAGAACTAGAACAGCGATATGAAGGGTCCCTCGATGAAAGCAACAAACACCATATCATTGAGGATATTCGCAAGCAAATTGACAGCAGGATCAAATACTATGCGGGACAGCTGCCACACCGGGAAGAAATGACACCGCTGCAGCGTTCAGAGCAAATTGCTGAATATGTGAAGCATGATGTAAAGCGGGCGATTGAGCACTTTTTAGCCCATATTCCAAGTGAAACGAAAGGAGAGGAAAACGGATGAATTTCACAGTTGTCAACCGCAACATCGAGACCGGAAGCATTAAAGTAGTCGGGGTTTCGTCCTCTTCCCTGTTTATCATCGGGGACACAGACCATGTACAATTATCCTCGATTTTCGATACACCGCCAGAATCACTGATTATTGGCCCGTTTGTTCCTCTGGCACCTCGATAATGATCAAGCGCACATCTAAAGTGAAGTTCTCAAAGGTGAATTCTGTCGGGATTTCGAGTGTGGTTCAAATTGGTGATACACAAGAGCTGTGCCCGGCAGTCAAGGTTTTAGCTGTTCAACGAACCATTAGTTTGTTTTATGGCTATGAAGCAGAAAATTTAGATGCGAAAGAATTTGAAGTGTATTATGAGCCCATTCCATTGATGCTGCCAGAACGATCAGTGAGAACGGCATTTTACCATGAAAAGCCTGTGATTAAAGTGTCTTCAATCCATGTAGAAGGGGTATCATCGTCCTCTGTCTATCAAATCGGCTCTACTTGTAGAATGAATGGCATTGCGCGAGTGAAGCATATTAGAGAGCTGTTTAGCAATGATGAAAGTCCGCAAAACTCACAAATGGACCTACCTGCGCATATGATGGTGATATGACTTCGAATAAAGGATGTCGATTATGCCAGCAATTGTCGGACCCATTTACATTAACTCTATTTCTGGAGGCGTCGTAAACGTCGGTGACTCATTCTACCTGTCGCCTAAAAGTTCGTCAAAATCTGCTTTAGGCTCTGGAGCGGGGAATACCGGAGATTTCTTGATATTAAATAATGGCATTAGCGCCACCAACTATGTGGATCCTGACTTAAATGATCAGAATATGGTAGGCAATGCATAAAGCAGCTCCTCTACACCCATTTCAAATAGAGGAGCGCTTTTTTATGCTTATTTTTTTCTGCGCTGTCTCGATTTTTTCGTTTTGACCAGCTTGCTTGCCGGCTGTTTCCGAATCCATTTGATGTACGAAGCAAGCTTTTCATCCTGCCTCAGCGCATCAATTGTATTCAAACGTGCGGCAAGCTCCTGGTTTGTAAAGAGGGCATGTACTTGTTTATGACAAGGAATGCATAGGAAGGCAGTCGGTAAAAAAGCCCCGCCTTCTTCTCTTGGGGTTAAGTGATGTTCTGTGAGCAGGACATCTTGTCTTCCGCACATCTCACATAATCCAATTGTTTGCTTTGCCACCGCGTCATCACCTCAATATTTACATTAATTCCATTGAGACTGTTGTCCCTTTCCCGCTTGGATCTGCCGGATGGACAATCAGTTTTTTCGGCAGCCGCATTTTCAATTCTTCCACATGGCTGATGACACCAACAGCTAAGTTTTGAGACTGTAATTTCTCTAATGCGGTAATCACCGTATCAAGCAAGTCTTGATCAAGGGTACCAAAGCCTTCATCAAGGAAAAAGAATTGCAGCGGGAACTCACCTCTCAGCTGAATCTGCGCTGAAAGAGCTAGCGCAAGCGCAAGCGACGTCAGGAAGGTTTCCCCGCCGGACAAGCTGGACACTGGACGTCTGACACCGCCATTCGCATCATCACGCATGACAAAGCCGCCTTCTGAATCAACCTCAATCGCATACCTTTGTCTTGTCAAAATACCAAGACGGGCAGATGCATCACGACTGACACTTTCCAGCTGTTCTTCTGCTAAGAACTCAACAAATGTATTTCCTTTAAACACGGTTTGCAGCTTATCGAGCCGATCAATTTCTTGCTGCAGCTCCGCCAAGCGTTCATGAATACTTGCAAATCGCTGGTGATTTTCTTCCATTACACGCAGATGTTCATATGCAGAGCCGCTCATCACTGTTGCTTCTTCCAATGCCTTTTCTGCCGCTTCTTTCCTCAGTTGAATGTCAGTCCATTGCTTTTCATCTAGTGACTCATCTTTCAGCAGTTCAGAAATTCGCTTTAAGTTTGCGGCACATTGCTTTCTTTTATCCTCAAATTCGTCAATTTCTTGTTTAACAGATTGACGTACTGATTGATTCATAAAAGCAGATTCAATCTCTTGAGGCTTATCAAAAGGAGAAGACTCCGATTCTTTAGCCCATGCGACACTTGCTTCTTGTTTTCTCCGGTCAGCCTCTTGAAGCTGACGCTCACAGCTTGAAAAATGACTTTGTGCTTCACTAAAGAGCTCCTGCGCGTGCTGAAATTGCTTGTACGATTGCTGTTCCATTTCATTGAGACGAGCAAGCGTGTGTTCAACTTCAATCAGTTCATCAGAAATAGAGACAGCTTTCAATGGATATCTCCCTAAATCTGTTTCATATTGATGAATGAGCTGATGCTGGCTTTCTAGCTGATGCGCGAGTTTATCAAGTTCCTTCTCTACATCGTATATGGCTGTTTGCAGCTGTTCTTTTGCCAGCTGTTTTTCTTCCAAAAATGAAATACTTTTCTCAATACGCTCTTTATAGCCTTCCGCTTGCTGGTCCTTTTCGTCGATCTGCTTTTGCATCTCTTGTACTTGGTGCAATGTTAAGTGCGGGAAGGCCTGTTCAAATTGAGACGTTTGCTCTGAAAGCTCAGATTGGAGCTCCTTGATCAGCCCGTCTAATTCTTCGATACGCTGCTGATCAAATGTCATTTGATCTATCGTCTTGCTTATCTCTGCTGCTTGATCATATGTTTCATCCATTAAACGAGCTCTTTTACGTTCAACTTCTTGAATATCTTGTTTCAAGCCTTTCCATTCTTGCATGAGATACTGCAAGGACTCCGGCTTTTGCACTGCTTCTACTGCTGCTGCAACTTCCGCACCTGGAGCTTTCTGAGATAAAAAGGCAAACTGCTTTACTAATTGATTGGCGTGCGTTTCCAATAACTGCTTGGCGGCATACATGTCTCTTGTATATTCCTCTGCCTGCTTGAGCTCTGTGTCCATCCGTTGAATCACTTCATCGATTTGTGCCACTGTTTCTTCATGGTCATTGTTTTCCAATGCCTTTGGGTCATGATGAATCGATCCACAAACAGGACATGGCTCACCATCTACGAGCTCTGCCGCTAATTCTTTTCTTAACTCTGCCGCCCTAACAGCATCACGCTGTTTTAATTTTTCGAGCTTCTGACTTTGTTCTCTTTTACTCCATTCTGTAAAAGCCCGTTCGAATTCACATACATAGAAATAAAGCTGTTCTATCGCTTGAAACGATTGGTCTATTTTTTCATGATGGTCTTTTTGCTGTTTTTGAAGCTTTTCATATGCTGCTGCGGTCTGTGTTGATCGCTTTTTGAGCTCCTCCATCTTTTGTTGTTCCTTGTGTATGCTTTGGTGTATTCTTTGAACATTTTCGCTTAAACGCAAAGCATCCTGTACACTTTTCCGTTCTTTTATAGAGACTTGTAATTGCTCCAGCTCACGCTTCAGCTGTGTTTGTTTTGCGAGTGCACGTTCTAACAAAGATTGGAGATTGTCTGCTTCTTCTTTTTTTTGTAATAATTGCTGCGCTGTATCGTTTTTTCGCTGTTCGATTGCCGTCTTTTCCTGAAGAGCCGCCTCTTTTTTCCGTTCAATTTCCTTTAGCTGAAGCAGCTGCTCTTTCTTTTGAAGAAGTTCTGGCTCAGTTTCTATTTTCTTTTGCCTTGCTTGCTCATAGTTCTGCGTCATTTGATCATAGATCGTTCGTTGATGCAGTAGCTGATTTTCTGCTTCCTGCTTCTCTTTTAATGCTTGAGAAAGCTGATTTTCAGCCTTTGTTAATGCATCCGCATAAGGCTTTAATGCCTCTGCCTGCTCAGCAATATGAAGCTTGGCCTTTTTTTCTTCCATTGATGGTGCCAGTTGATTCAGATGGTTTAGTTCCGTCTCATAGGCTTCTCGTTCCTTTTGATACTGCCAAATTGTTTGCGCCTTTGTAAAAGCAGTGAACGCTTCATCCCGTGCTTGTTTTTTCTCATGAAAAATAGCCTTTGCCTGCTCAGCCGCTTCCTTTGCCTTTGCGAGCGCCTCTGGGCCAGCTTCTCCTAAGCCATTCAGCTCAGCAAGCAGTTCATTTTTTTGTCCATACTGATTCTGCGCTTTTGCGCGCAAACGTTTAACGAGCTGATCCCCATATTTTTCCAGGTTAAACAAACGCTGTAGCATTTGTCGTCTATCGGCTCCTTTTAGGGAAAGGAATTCTGCAAACTTCCCTTGAGGCAGGACAACCGCTCGCGTAAAATCATCAATGGTTAACCCGAGTAATTCTTCTATTTTACGATTGACCTCACTCGCTTTATCTGCAAGAACTGTCTGTGTATCCCCAATTTCAATCAGACGGCATAGTGTCGTTCTGACTTTCATTTCATCTGCCCGCTTGAAAGCACGTTCGACTTTATAAGAAATGTGGTGTTCCTTTTGTAAAGCGAACGTAAAGGAAACTGACAGCTTCTCTTCCGCTTGGTTCAAAATACCATGTGTATTATTTAACGCACGTTCCACTTTGCCATAAAGTGCCAGGGTCATGGCGTCTAATATGGACGACTTTCCGCTTCCTGTCGGTCCAAAAATGCCAAACACACCTGCATCACATAATGAGCTAAAGTCAATTGTTTGTTCTTCTCTGAAGCTATGAAGTCCTTTAATGGTTAGCGTAATCGGCTTCAAGTCGCTTCCTCCTCTTGCATTTCATTGGCGAGCTCCAAAAACAGCTTGACTGTTTTTTCATCAGGAAGACCGCCGCCTGTCTGGCGCTCATAAAATTTCACGAACCGCTCCTCGATTGAGAGCTTTTCGGCTTGCTTTTGTTCTTCCATTTGCTGAAGTTCTTTAAATTTCGGTCTAATATGGACAAACCCGCTATGCTGCTTTCGGAGCTGATGGATCTCTTCTATGGAGAGCTGATCTGTTAAATGAATCTCTAAATCAATCCATGCCTGAAGATCCCGTTTTTCATCCAGCCACTCGTGCACTTGACTCAGTCCCTCAGTTGCCTTCCATTTCACAAGTGGTTTTCCGCTTGATAACAGCACTTCTTTCCAGCTTGCTTTTTCATTAGGTTTTGCCTCTACAATCGTGACTGATTTGGCATATCCTGATTCAGAAAAGCTGTAAGCAAGAGGTGACCCGGAATAGCGGGCAATCGTTTTGGCACGCTTGATGGTTTGCGGGCGGTGCAAATGACCAAGGGCCACATAGCAGGCTGCTTCTGGCAGGCTTTCTGCCGCAACGGTATATGCACCGCCTACTTCAATCGGTCTTTCTGAATCTGTTTGACTTCCTCCTGCCACATAAATATGGCTCGTTGCGATATTGACCGTATCGGCTTGAAATTGAGTGCTTAAATGTTGGAACGCTTGCTGTATTTTTAAATTGTAATGATCGCGAAGCAATTTCTCTTCAAATGTTTCAGCCAGCACCTCGTTTAGTCTCGCTTCAGACGGATAAGCGAGTGCTGCAATGGATAAACGTTCACTTGAAGAGGGAACATCGACGCGGATGATGTCATTTGTCGGATAACCAATTAAATGAATCCCCTGATCATTAGTTAAAGGAGATGCGGCAGATAGTCGATCCGGATTATCATGGTTGCCTGAGATGACCACGACCTGACGTTTTCCTTTATCAGATAAGGCGGATAGACTTTCATAAAAAAGCTGTTCTGCTCTAGCAGGCGGATTCACTGTATCAAAGGCGTCTCCAGCCATGACAATGACATCAATGTGTTCGTCTTTTACGATTTGATACAGCTCATCTAAAAACTGTGCTTGCTCATCAAGCCGGCTCCGGCCTTCAAGGGTTTTTCCTAAATGCCAATCTGCCGTATGCAGAATCCTCATGTGATTCACCTCTCATTCCGATACATTTATAATGAAATTTCTAAATTACCATCAAAGAAATAAAGAATTTTCTCCTCTAATTTTCTGTTTGTTAAACGTTCTACTGCTTTTGCATATAACGCTATTTGAGTTTCATAGCGCTTTTTCAATATAGGTACAGCTGCTTCAAGACCGTCTGTATATCTGCCTTGCACTCTATCTGTTTTATAATCTAGTAAATATAGTTTTCCATCCGTTTCAAACAAACAGTCAATCATCCCTTGAATAAGGACAGGCTCCCCCTCTGCATCAATATGGCTGTATACCTCTTTAACAGGTAACACCATACTAAATGACACTTCTCGTTTCACCCAGTCCGCTTTCCGCAGCTTTTGACCAATAGAAGTAGAGAAGAAAGCTGCAATTCCTTCTTGATCAATTGACTGGACTTGTTCATTTGTTAGCAAGTCTCGCTGCTGTAAGAAATCGAGCAGCTGATGTATACGGATTTCATCGAAGGGCTCGTCAGAAGGAAGCGCAATATGCTGCATGACTGTATGCATTGCGGTGCCTTGCTCTGCGGCAGTGAGTGTTTTTTTCTTCATGAAAGCCGGCCGGTCATACATCGTGGCACGGGCTTTTCGAAGAGAAGAAGGAACACTATACTCATCCTGTATTTCTTTCATTCTTTTTATCTCGGAAACTGACTGCTTTGTGCCGACTTGTGAGGCCGCTAGGTATGGGTATCTCCATGAAAGTCTCTCTGCTACTTTCTCATCAGCATCACCATATTCTTCAACAGGCAGACCTTCCATCAAAGCTTGTACCACCTCGTCCTGCTGCTTCTTTTCAAGTGACATATCTTCTTTTAGAAGATCGGAAGCTTGAGTAAAAGAGATTGTGAATGCTGATGGGTGTGAAAGAACAACATCACCTGTTTCTTCTAAAATAGATGACATTGCTTGGTGACGGATGAGAGCAGGGCCAATAAAATCTAAGTATGTTTTCGATTGATAACGTTCAAAATCAGGGAGGAGCCAGTCCTCTCCGGTTGCAGCATTTTGCCATTTGCTTAATGCCTTCACCTGATTTTTGACAGAGCCGACAAGAAATAATTTTTCCTTAGCCCTTGTGAGCGCTACATATAGAACTCTCAGCTCTTCAGATAATAGCTCTTTCCTCATCTTTTTTTTCATCGCCACAAGCGGTAATGTTGCATAGCTAATTCTCAGCTCTGGATGAATATATTTGCTTCCAAAGCCTAATTCTTTATCAAGCAAGTAGGACTGGTTTAAGTCCATCATATTAAAGTTTCTGCCGAGTCCTGCGGTAAAGACGACTGGAAATTCTAATCCTTTACTGCTGTGGATCGTCATCATGCGAACAACGTCCTCTGTTTCACTGAACGTTTTTGCCGCACCAAGATCATCTCCACGCTCCTGCATTCTTTCGATAAAACGAAGAAAACGGAACAGCCCTCTAAAGGCAGCTTTTTCATACTGCTTCGCTCGATCATAAAGAGCACGGAGGTTCGCCTGTCTCTGCTTGCCTCCAGGCATCCCGCCAACGTAATCTAGATACTGCGTATCGCGGTATACTTCCCAAATCAATTCCGCTACTGAATGATTCATGGAGAAATCACGCCACTTACGCAGCAACCTGAAAAACCGTTCTAGTTTTTTGCATGTAGGGTGATCTGAATGAGTCACACTCATAAATGCCTTCACAGCATCATAATAAGTGCCTTTTTTATCACTCGTGCGAATCAGTGCCATTTCATTTTCGTCTAAATGAACAATTGGTGATCTTAATACAGCTGCAAGCGGGATATCCTGATATGGATTATCGATGACTTTTAACAGAGAAAGAATCACAGACACCTCTGTTGCTTCAAAATAACCCGAGGAAAGATTCGCATACACAGGGATTCCCTGCTTCTTCAATTCCTCCATCATTTGCGGGGCCCAAGGCATGGAGCGAAGTAAAATCACAATGTCCCGATACTGCAAGTTACGGGTCATTTGCTGTTTTGCATCGTACACTTGAAATGGCTGCTCCACCAGTTCTCTTATTTTTTTAGCAATGACTCTCGCTTCTAGTTGTACGGTCTCTAGTTCTTCTCGCTCTTCGTCAGTTTCTGCTTCCTGTTGATCTAAATGTACAAGAAGCATTTCTGTCGTTGTATCTTCGCTTTCTGGATAACTAGCTCCAAGCTTTAATTCAGCTTGTTCATCGTAATCAATTTCTCCAACTGTTTCCCCCATCAGCTGTTTGAACAAAAAGTTCGTACTGTCTAACACATCTGAACGGCTGCGGAAGTTTTTATTTAAATCAATTCTTTTCCCTGTTTCTTCGCCGTCTGGTGTAAATTGTTTATATTTGTTTAAAAAGAGCATAGGCTCAGCCAGTCTAAAACGATAAATGGACTGCTTTACATCACCAACCATAAACAGGTTGCCCTCTGCAGCATGTTCCCCTTTAGATACAAGCCTTAAAATCGTTTCCTGTACAAGGTTTGTATCCTGGTATTCATCAACGAGCACTTCTTCAAACTGCTGTTGATAGTACTTGGCCGCTTCTGTTTCAATCAAATTTCCTTCCGCGTCCTGCTCTGCTAAAATGCGTAAGCAATAATGCTCTAAATCCGAAAAATCCACGATTGATTTTTCTTGCTTCGCTCTTTCGAAACGCTGTCCAAATTGGATGACAAGCTCCACAAGTGTTTCGACCACCGGCTTCATTTCAGCTAAGCTTTTCAAATGCTGGGCGGGACTGCGCATAAAGTATTCATCTTTGAGCTTTTCTAGTTGTTTTTTTGCTTGATTGCGTGCATCTGTGGCTTTTTCTAACAGCACAGGGTCATATTCGTCCCCTTTACATGTTTTGAGCCTTTTAAAATTGATGTTTGGCAAAAGCTCGTAAAGCTTCTCAAAATCATCTTGGTGCCTGATTAATTCATTGATCTGCTCTAAATCATCTATAAAATTTTCTGCTCTCGGCGCGGGGCCACCCGGTTCTTTTGATAGGGCTAGAGCTCGTTCGAGCAGTTCCAGACAGCTTCGAAAAACGAGAGAAAGATCCTCTTTGATATATGGGTAAAACGGTAATTGTTCTACTTTTGTTTGAGCATCTACATCATAAAGAGAAAGGAATGCCCTCATCCATTGTTCAGGTGAAGGATGAGATCTGGAAAACTCATAAATTCTCTTCACAAGCCATTGCAAATCTAAATCATGACGGTCAGAAGTGTAACGATCAACCAGTTCAAAGAACGCTGGCTTTCCAGCCTTATATTCATCCTCAAACAGTTCATCTAACACTTCATCTCCTAATAATTCTCCTTCTGTTTGATCAGCCAAACGAAAGCCTGGATCAAGGTCAATCTCATAGTAAAAGGTGCGCAAAACCTGCAAACAAAAGGAGTGCAGGGTGGAAATATTGGCACGATTCATGAGCGACAGCTGTCTTCTCATATGAAGGGACCCGGGGTTCTTAGCTAATTCCTTTTCAAGTGCTTCTGTGATCCGATGCTTCATCTCTGCCGCAGATGCATTTGTGAAAGTCACAACGAGCAGACGATCCACATCAACTGGATCTTCAGGACGGGTCATTTTTCGAATCAGCCGTTCAACCAAAACAGCTGTTTTACCTGACCCTGCCGCCGCCGCAACAAGGATATCTTGTCCTTCTGAAACGATGGCTTCCCACTGGTCATCCGTCCAAGTACTGTTATTCGGTTTTGGTATTTGCATACTGATCCCCTTCTTTTTTGATCCGGTCTATCACAACATCATCCTTTTCAGATGAAAGCACTCTAAATTCATTATCCTCTATCGATTCATCAAATTGGCAAATAGACTTAAATGAACAAAAGCGGCATGGTGTTTGATCCTTCAATTTATATGGATTAATGGCTACCTCGCCATTTGTAATTCTTTCGCCTGCCTCTTCAAACGTGCGCCGAACATGCTGTGTGAGTATATGGAAATGATCTTCACTTAAAACAGCAGAGTCAGAACGGAAAGACCCATCCTTTTTCAAGCCAGCTTGAATGACTTGTGATCTTCCTGATTCAAGCGTTTGATCCATTAGCTTTACCGCTTCTACATCTTCAAGCAAAAGACCTTTCATTTTAAATTTCTTGAATATTTCCTGCTCAATTTCATCCTCTGCAAGCGGAATCGGTGCTTGAATGAGCGGATCATGAATATGGAAATATAAAATGCCAGCTGGCGTTGCTTCTACACCGAGCCACTCCTTTGAATACGTAATCGTCAGGTCTAAGTATGTGAGCATTTGCAAGGCCAGCCCATAGTATACTTCTGCTAGATCAAGGCCTTTCTCACTCGATTTGTAGTCGACGATTCTCAACAGCAGCCCTTTTGAACCTTCTGCTTTATCCACCCGGTCAATTCTTCCGACAAGCTCCATCGTGCAGCCATTTTTCAATTTAAAAGTAAACGGCGGAAGTGGCCCTTGGCCGCCAAAGCCTAACTCAAGCCCAACGGGAGAAAATCCACTCACTCTTGCATGCTCACTTAATATAGAAGAGACTCGAATCAAGATTTTCTGGAGCTTTTCTTTAATATAAGCATGTCGGTTAGAGCTTAATAGGATTTCCTTTTGAAGACGCGGTGCAAGCTGTTCGATTGCATGTCTTGAATAGTTGACACAGTCATCCTTCGTTAGGTTTTTCCAATCCTTTTTTTGTTCAACAAGCGTATCTGAAATATGCTTTAAGGCCGAGTGAAACAGCTGGCCGATATCGGGTGCTTCCAATTTATAAAATTGCCGGTCCTTTAGTTTTAACCCGTGGGAAGCAAAGTGAGAAAATGCACACGCATTGAATTTCTCCATTCTTGAAACACTGCCTTGAATGTGATCACCATAAAGTTCTTTTGTGACGTTAGGTTTTAAGCGCTTCGCTCGATTTGTAAAAAACAAACTCGACAAGATGTTTTTTGATACATCCCGATGAGATGACGTCATCAAATAATTATAGACACTCCACCATACACCACTGATGGGGTATTGGCTGAGCCATTGCTGCAGCTGCGAGACAGTATACGATAACGAGACATGCTCATTCGCTACAAATTTTAATTGCTCCTTGTCATCCAGCTGTTCCGGGTCTAACACATACAAAGTATGCTCATGATTTGGCATAAGCTCCTGACAATACTTGATAAGAGGCGAAGGCAATAGAGAGCGCCCCTCTTCATCTGACACTGAATAAGACAGATACAAATGATGAGATGGACTCGACAGCGCCTGGTAAATTAAAAATTGCTCATCTAGCAGCCGTTCTTTTCCTGTCTCTGCGAGTTCTGCTCCTGCTCGTTTTAACCACTCCCGGTCATCCTCAGACAAAACACTTTCGTCAGAAGGACGTGCGGGAATAACGCCATCATTTACCCCAATGATAAACATACACTTCACTTGATACATTCTCGATAAATCCATACTTCCGATAAATACTTGGTCGAGTGAAGGCGGAATTAAAGCGAATTTTAAAGAGGCCAATCCTGTATCCATCATCTGTTGGAATAAAGGAAATGAGAGCTCCTCCTCACCGAGCATTTCAACAAATTCATCCATTAATTGAATAACAGCATCCCATACTTGTCCATGCTGCATGGCTTCAGCTAATCTACCTGCTTCTTCAGCTTCCAGCCTAGCCTTTTCAAGTTTATCAGGCACTTGTATTTCCTCTAAAAAGACATAGACTGCCTCTACCATGTCTTTTACCTTTTGCGCTTTTTTCAGCCTTTTTTGCAATTGGAAAAGCGGCGGTGCGATCCATTCCTTTACATCATTCAGCATCTGTTCCATTTCAATTTCTTGATCTGTTTGTCCAAAATCCTCATCTAAGGATTGGAATCGTCTGTAATGGAAACGGGAACCGTTTGTCCAGCGTTCTCCTTTTACACCATAAGCAATACAGTAGTTTTCAAGCTGGTCTGCCTGTTCTCTCGCTTTGTTTTTGGCAAGTTCGAGCGGAAATAAGAACTCTGTCTTCACGCAGCGAAACACGGCCTCATAACGCCAGTTTCCTTTTATGACATCCAAGCTTGAACGAATTAATTCAATGAGCGGATGATACTGCATCGATTCATTTCCATCAATAAAAAATGGAATATCGTAATCTCGAAAAACCTCTTTTAACGTATCTTTATAGTCGTCTACATGCCGCGCTACAATCGAAATATCTCGCAGTCTAAGTCCTTCTTCTCTCACTAAATGAAGAATTTCTCTCGCTACTCCCTCAATTTCAGCTCGTTTACTCGCACTTTTAGACACTGTGAGATGAGGGGTTATTTCCTGATATGGCTTCACCGGTCTCTGCTCATATTGCCGTTCTAAATAAGCAAGATCTGGCGTATGAAGATGACGGTTATTTTTCTCCAAAATGTGCTCAGAAATGGACGCGCCGCACTCTTTAGCAAGCTGATAGAGCTGGAAATACGTTTTACCTGTCATACGAAATAAATCAAGTTCATTTGGCTGTTTATCATGATAGGAACGATCCACTGTGAAAGCAGCCGTTATTTTCTCAGCATGCAGCAAAAGCTGTTCAATGACGAGAAGCTGCTGCGGTGTAAATTGATAAAAACCATCTATATAAATGTGTGCTCCTTTTATTTCTTCAGATAAAGGAATTTGCTCCGTGAGAAGCGTCAAATAGTCTTCTGAGTGCACATATTCATCTTGTAAATGCTGCTCCATCTGCTGATAAAGAACATGCAGATCATGCAATTTCTCGGCTGCCCGTCTTTCTTCTGTATACTCTGAATGCATGCTCTGTAATGAAATTTTTTCAATATCCTCAGGCAGCATGCAGTATCTCTTGAACTCAGCCATCGTCTTTTCGATTTGCTCGACAAACCCCGGCTTATCACTCGCTTTTTTGAATACCTTAAACTTTTCTTTCTCCTCTTCAATCACTTTTCTTAAAAGCATTTGAATTCCTGTGCTTGTCACAAATTGCCGGTTCGCTCCACCAGTCTGCTGTAAAATAGACCAAGCAAGACGCGTGAAACTAAATACTTTGGCCCTGATCATCCCGCCAGCTTCAGACGTTTTTGCAAGCTCGTATTCCATTAAGAATGTCATTTGATCCGGGACTAAAAAAATGATTGGCGGACCCAACGGATCAAGCCGAAGCTGTTCTTTGATTTCCTCTAAGATTGCAGTCGTTTTTCCACTCCCCGATCTGCCTGCTAAAAACTGAATCTCCACGCTCCACAACACCTTTCTTATGTACTCATATTCTAGCGAAAATAAAAGTAAATAGCTATTTTCCCCTTCTCTTTCCTAAAAAGATATAGGCACCTTTCCTTACTCTTCTCATATCATAAACCATCATGAACTCAAAGGAGGCTGGCAATATCATGTATTACGGTTATTACGACTACCCGCCATATGACATGCGCCAAAACACAAGAATCATTTCAGACCTTGAAAAAGCAATCAATGGTGAATATTCTGCGATCCAATGCTACGAAAAACTTGCTCAAAGAGCAAAAACTCCTGAGGCAAAAAAAATCATTCAAGAAATACGTCAGGATGAAGTCAGACACTATCAACTATTTTCAAAGCTGTATTATTCTTTAACAGGTAAAAATCACAAACCAAGCGTAACAGAACCTTGTCCAGATCAATTTAGAGAAGGGCTTCTTTTCGCATTTAAAGATGAACAAAGAACAGTCGATTTTTACTTAACGATATCAGATTATGTCCGGGATCAAGGAACAAAAGAGCTGATGAAACGTATCGCTCAAGATGAACAGCAGCATGCTGTATGGTTTTTATATCTTTTAACGCACCATGTGTCTTAGATAGTCCTATTTTAATAGGAGATCGTATGTTCCGTCAAAAAATGAAATCGGCTTTTTGTTCATTCAATCTATCAAATAAAATACTATTCTCAATAAATCCCTCATCTCTTTCACTTTTTCAAACGTGAAAACGACAATTTGATAAATAAAAAAACTCCTCTGCCACAAATAGCAGAAGGAGTTTTTTCATGATCGTTTAATGAAATTTTGCTTCATTGCTTTGCTGCTGATGTTTTAGCAACCCATCAATGGACAGCATCTTACTGCCGCTGAGTGTTAAATAAAGGGCCATGACAAGCAGCGATAGTTCAAATTCATAACCGCCAACAAATCCTTTAGAAAAACCAACCGTAATAATCGCCACAGCCATAATTGGTACAAATAATGCTGCGAAAATACGTGTTCCTAGACCTAAAATCAAGGCGATACCACCGACCAGCTCAATTGTCTTTACAATATAGGCCATAAATTCCGGTACACCGATTTGTCCAAAGAATGCCGCTGTTCCCCCCAGACCTCCTTGATATGCCTGAAGTCCGTGTAGAAAGAAGATAATACCTAAAATAACACGTACAAAAAGTGTTCCTATTTCTTGATTCGTTTTCATATAGTGATTTCCTCCTGTTTTTACACTACATAATGTAATGTTAATAAGTAAAAAAAATTAGTAATTTAGGTTAAGCATAATCATTAAGGCCACCATGAGAATGGTTGATGTGACAATGGGAATGATGGGTACATTGAAAGGAATATTGTATGTTGGATTTAAGATCTTCTGTATTCTTAAATTCAATGCCCGATCTCCAAAGGATACCGCAAACTTCGTTTGTTTTTGAAACTGCGTTCTCTTTTTAATCAGCTTCAAAAGGGCTTGCCCTACTCCAAGCTCAGTGCCTGTCTGCCGAATCGCATAGTCATCTGCGATCACTTCACGAAAAACGGAATAGCTTTGTCTCATATGCTTTAACACTGGAATGTACCAAATGACTTTTGTGAGCATTGAGAATGTGAAAGCCTTTAAAGGATCATAGCTGTATTTGTGGTGTAATTCATGATAAACAACAGCGTCAATCTCCTCTTCATCCAGCATGTCCATGAGAGACGTTGATAAGTAAACCTTTGGGTGAAGCATCCCCATGGCAAAAGCAAGCGGTTCATGACAATGAAACACAATGATGTCATTTGCATATTTCTCAGATAAAGATTCGGTCGAGTGGTAATCGACTGCAAGCATCAGATTTTGCTTGAATTGAATGTACGTTTTGATTTGCTTCGTCATATAGAAAATCGCAAATCCCAGTGTGTAGAGGACTAAAGCATCTAGAAAATATTTCAAAGGAGTGAATCCATAGAATTCGAGAACAGACTGGCATACATGAATAAGATTATATGCTTGATTCCAGCCAAAAAAGCTTGAAAGCACGTAATAACCCATCTGATAAAAAATCGTTAAACCAATCAATATACCGCCTAAAAACAGCAGGCTCGATTTCATTTTATTCATTTTGCTGCTCCTCTTTTTTGGATGCCAGCCTTGCTTCAAGCACTTTGAGTAATTCAGGGTCAGCACTTTCAATTGCATCCACCATATGATTCACTGCCAGTGGACCAAAATCGTCCATCAGCCCTTGGGTAATCCATTTTGTCTGCTCATTTAGAAATTCTTCTTTTGTTAAAATGGGATTATAAATAGATGAACGCCCTTTTGTTTTCTTCTCGACAATTCCCTTTTCGGTTAAGCGGTTCAGCACAGTCATCACCGTGTTGAAATTAATCGGCTTCTCATCTGACAGCTTCTGCTGCACTTCTTTAATCGGCATACCCTCACCTTGATAAAGGATCTCCATAATCCTTCCCTCTAAAGGACCGAAAAAGCGATTCAAACCCTTTTCATTATATTTAAAAGAAGGAATTTTCATGTCATCACCTCACACTAAGGATTGTAGTGTAATTGAAAATGATAGTCAACAGATAACCAAAATAGGGGAAAATCGTTGTATATTGTTTTTGTTTTTGGTAAAAATTATATCTTCACTTTTATCAAGAGGCTATCTTGCTCTTGATAAGATAATCTTATGAAAAAGGTAAAAAAATTCGTATTTTATTTATAAAGACTTTTGTATTATAGTAAAGATAACAACATTTCACTTACTGAACAAATTTATAGGAAGAAGGTTTACATGTGATGAAACAAGGAAACAGCCTTCGAACCGATCTCATTTTGATCGCGATAAGCGGTTTAGGTGGATTTCTTTTGTCTTTAACAGGAATGTCTATTGGCTGGATGGTCGGTACATTAATTACAGCTGCATTTATTGCCATGCGACGTCCCACCCTGTTTCAGCGTAAAGGAAACAACACCTTGCGTATTCACAGCAGATGGCTACTCCTTGGTCAATTCATTCTCGGAATCGAACTCGGACAGAAAATGAACATGAAAGTTCTTCATATTTTCGCTGAACATTGGCTTCCTGTGAGTTTCATGCTCGTTTTTTCTATTCTACTGGCGATGCTCTCTGGCTTTGCCTTATGGAAGCTGAGTAAAACAGATATGCTGACCAGCTTTGTCGGAACAGCCCCAGGCGGTTTATCTGCTATGCCAGGGATTGCCCAAGAGGTTGGAGCAAATACAGCCGTTGTCAGTCTCGTACAAACAACACGTGTATTAATGGTGGTACTCACCATCCCATTTACGGTGTTCTATTTAAATACAAAAAATCCAGCGGATGCAGCTGCAGGCGTGCAAGGGAGCGCCTTTTCATCCGGCGTTTTCACCCTGTCAAATATCTCGTGGACTGCTGCACTTATTTTAGGTGCCTGGCTTATGTCACGCCTCGCGGTTCGGCTTCATTTCCCTGCCCCTTGGCTGATTGGCAGCATGTTAGGAGTTGCAGCTCTTCAAGTAGGTGCAGGTGCGCTCATAGGTCATGATTTGATTCCTTATTGGCCAGCACAAGCGAATATCGCATCACAGGTATTTCTCGGTGCAACCATCGGTTCAAAAATGAATAAACAGATGTTTGTCGGGCTAAAAAACACGTTAATTGTAGCCGTCGTCAGCTCAGCAGGATTGATTGCTGCAACGGTTCTCAGTTCAATTGCCATTGCAGAGGTCACAGGCATTTCTGTCATTACAGCCATTCTTGCCTTTTCGCCTGGCGGTATTGCAGAAATGGCAACAACAGCAGTCACACTCCATGAGGACTCAACCTTTGTAGTAGCTGTACAAGTCGTTAGAATCATTCTTGTCATTGCGATGCTGCCACCGTTTTTTCGATTCTTACATCATGTCTGGGCAAAAAGACATCCTGAATATAAAGCCGCAAAATAAAAAAAGAGACGCTTTGCATGTGCAGAGCGTCTCTTTTTTTATTCATCCTGATTTCTTTTGACACCAACTACTTGATCCTTTGAAATCGTTCCAAAATGCCGGCTGTCGAAGCTATGTATTCGGTTATCTCCGATTACGAAGTAATGGTTTTTTTTGATTTTATCTTGTCCTGTGATGGCTTTCAGCTGAAAATCTCCTGTCAGGACATTCCCCATTTTATGTTTTTTCTGCTCTTTTAAATAGGGTTCTTTCCATTTTTCCCCATTAACAAATAACTGATCATCTACATACTTGATCGATTCTCCTGGGAGCCCAATGACCCTTTTGATCAAAATTTGATTTTTAGGGCCGTGAAATAACACATAATCAAACCGGCTAATTTTCGTGAGTTTTGGCGAGAACTTGTTGATTAATAATTCTGTTCCATCTGTAAATGTGGGGTCCATACTAACCCCTTCTACTTTATACTTCACAAACATGAAATTCTTTACCTGGAACAATAAGACGATGCATGTAATAATCATCAACCATAGCAATGGCTTCTTTTTCATTAAGAGCCTCCTTTGTCCTCACGCTTGCTCATTCGAATATTCAACCTATTTTCTACTCTCTTTCCAACATACCATAATAAAACAATAACTAGAACCGCAAAAACACTTCTTAACGGATTCTTTACTAAAGCAGAAAGATCATAACCGATAAAACTAATGATAAAGAGCATGACACACTTACCAGCTAAAGCAGCTAATGAAAATTGCCACATGCTAATTCTTGATAAGCCTGCGACAACATTGACAGCCGCAGAAGGTGTAAAAGGAAAGCAGAGTAAAATAAATAACGGACCAAATCCCCGCTTCTCCACCCAAAGCATTAATTTCTTAATGGAAGGGTGTCTGCTGATAAAGTTCAGCATTCTCATCTGTCCAAATTTTCTGATCAGTAAAAAGACAAGAATAGAACCTGCACTTGCACCGATCCAGGTTAATAAAAAGCCTTCCCAAAGGCCGAATGCATTCGCATTTGCCACCGCAAACGCCACGAGTGGTAAAAACGGAAGAAATGCTTCAATCAGAGGAAGCAATATAGCGACAATTGGTCCAAAGGCCTTGTAGCTTTCAAAAAATGATGTGATATTTTCATGAGTAAATAGAGAAAGAAATGATGTCAACTTGTTTGACTCCTTCAAGGTTTGTCTACATTTCATTTTACATGGAAAACATAAAAATATACAAATGAATACCACTCGCCCCCTTGAGATTGTTTGACTCATTCGATATAATAAATAAGAACGTTTGTTCTATTTTTAAAGAAAGCAGGCTTGGACATGACGAGACTATCAAGAATACAGCTTCAGATGATGGAACAGGCCATCTTTCTCCCAATGGTCATCTCCATCCTCAATCGTGATCTGACACACTTAAAACAACATCAAACATTTAAATTAAATGAACCATACATTCAGCTTGTGACCTCCGTGTTAAAGGAAGCACAGAAAGCACTTTACGAACTGAAGCAGCATTTACGTAAAGAAAACATGAAGGTACAGCAAATGGAACACGATGAAGGATTTACAACGTATCTATTTATCATAAATGGCTATGAAGAAAAGCATAAATACTTTAATCCGCGTATACGTCACCGGGTAGAGGAACTGCTGACTGGATATTTTCTGCATCAAGCAAATTAACTTCTTGCTGAAATGCGGCGTGGTACCCATTCAAAGAAAAAAGCCTGCCGCGGCGGCAGGCTCCTTCTTATTTATGATAATTCAAGCTGTTTTCTCAGCTCTGTTCTAACTTCTTCTAATCCTGGTCCATCTAACTCAAAGTAATACACATTCCCAGGCTGATAATCATGGCCCTTTAGCTGAATCGTATCCACTGATTTCAATGAGCTCAGTAATGGAAAAAGACCGATGAACTGCTTCATGGAAAGATTGGTTGAGACATTATCACCAAGCGTATCAATGATGTTGTCATATGACGGGATCGAAGAAATCGATTTAGATTTTTCGAAGATGGCTTGAAGTGCCTCCATTTGACGTTTTCCGCGCATGAGGTCACTATCTGCTTTTCTCGTTCTCACAAAGGCTAAAGCTTCTTCACCATTTAACGTATGTGTTCCTGTTTGCACATGAACTTTCCCTTTTGAATCCTTTTCCATTTGTTTTGCGATGCCTTCATCTTTAATCGTTACGTCAATTCCATTTAGCTCATCCACAATGTCTTGAAACGCCTTAAAGTTCCCTGAAATCACATAGTCTACAGGAATGTTCAACAAGTTTTCGACCGTTTTGACTGACAAATCTGCACTCCCAAACGCATGGGCGTGAGCAATTTTATCATATCCTCTCCCTGGTATATCCACATAAGCATCACGAGGAATACTGAGAAGCTTAATGGTTTTGTCTGTTCGATTCACCGCCGCCAGTAAGACCGCATCACTTCTTGCTTCGTCTACCGTTTCACCTGGACGGCTGTCAATTCCAAGCAGCAGCACCGAAAAGCTGTCCTTTCCTGGATCAAAAGCTTTCACACGCTTTTGCGAGGTGTCTCCTCTTTCTAATGATACTTGCGCCTTATTCGACGCTTTTGAAATTTTATAGTATGCGTATCCAGTCACGGACACTGCCATCACCATGACAAATGCCATGATAAACAGCACGGCTTTTACCCAAGGCCTTAGTCTTCTTTTTGATCTTTTTTCCTTCATCCTTTCCGAACCCTCACTCTATCTTAGTCTATCAATGTAGGTTCCACTATAACATATTTTAATGAAAGTTTCCTGCATGCAACATATTTTTATGAATCCACAATAAAAAAGCCGCTCAAGATGAGCAGCTTTCGTCCATTATTTTTGGCTAATTCCTTGTTTTATTTCATCAATCATGGCAGTGAATGATTCAAGGCCGCCGCCAGATAAATACCACATGTCAGAGTTCAAATACACCACATGGTTGTTTTTGACTGCTTTCACTGATTTCACATAATCATTTTCAACAAGCTGTTTCGCAGACGTTTCTTCTCCGATCGCTGCGCCTCGGTCAACGACAAATAGATAATCTGGGTTCGTTTTGACCATGTATTCATACGAAATGCTTTGTCCGTGTTTATCAGATGGCTCAAGCTTTTGATCTGCCGGTGTGATACCAAACACATCGTGGATAAGACCGTATCTTGACTTAGGACCAAAGGCTGTCATTTTGCTGTCGTTCGCCATGATTACCAGTCCATTTTTCTTTAACTCTTTTGCTTCTTTCTTTAAAGCATCCACTTTTTGATCAATGGCAGCAAGTTCTTCTTTGACTTTGTCTTCTTTATCAAAAATCTTGCCTAAAGTTGCGGCATTCTTTTTAAATGATTCCATATAATTGGCATTGTCTACATCCATATAAATCGTAGGGGCAATTTCAGAAAATTCATCGAATGCATCTGCTTGACGGTGCTGGATAATGATTAAATCCGGCTTGATTTCTGCAATTTTTTCAAAGTTCGGCTCTTTTAATCCGCCGACATTTTCATATTTGTCTCCTTCATATTTAGACAAATATTTAGGTACCACTTGTTTCGGTAAAGCTGTTACATTCACACCTAGTTTGTCTAGCGTATCAAGGCTTCCCATATCAAACACGACCACTTTTTTCGGGTTTTTCTTGATCTTTACACCATCCTTATTCAGCATGTCTTTTACCGTCACAGTTTCTTCTTTAATTCCTTCTGTTTTTCCTTGATTTCCGCAGGCAGCGAGTACCACGATCGCTGTTAATACAGTCATCATCCATATCCATTTTTTCATACGTGATCACCTCTTTATTTTTTAAGAAAAATATAAGCAAATACGCTCACCGCGAATAACTTCAATCGGTATGCGCATGTCATAAATTTGTTCAAGTGCATCTGTTTGAATCACTTCGTCCACTCCACCTTCTTTAATAACCTGTCCATCTTTTAAGGCGACGATATGATCGGAATACACAGAAGCAAAGTTAATATCATGAAGAACCACAACAATTGTTTTCCCAAGATCTTTGACGAGCTGCTGAAAGAGCTTCATCATCTCGACAGAATGATTCATATCCAAATTGTTTAAAGGCTCATCTAAGAAAATATAATCTGTATCCTGCGCCAGCACCATTGCAATAAAGGCTCTTTGTCTTTGTCCACCGCTCAGTTCATTTACATATTGATGCTGGATATCAGCAAGCTTCATGTATTGGAGGGACACATCGATCATCTTCTCATCCTCTTTAGTCAGACGGCCCTGTGAGTAAGGGAAACGGCCAAAACTGACAAGCTCCCGAACGGTCAGCCGCACATTCATATGATTGGCCTGCTTTAAAATACTCATCTTCTTCGCAAGTTCCTGCGGAGGGTATGCGCTATAGGGCTTGTCTTCTAAATAAGCTGCACCTGAGTCTGGCTGAATCAGCCGGCTCATAATGGATAAAAGCGTGCTTTTCCCCGCACCATTCGGACCAATGAGAGAGGTCAGTTGTCCCTTTTTCACACTGATTGTTGTGTCGTGAAGCACTGTTTTTCCGTTATACGTCTTACTGACGCCCTTCATCAAGACCATGAACGACTCTCCTTTAACAGTAAATAAATAAAATACAGTCCGCCGACTAAATCAATCAACACACTAAGCGGCGTTTGAAAAGTAAATACCTTTTCTACAAGAAATTCCCCGCCTACAAGGGCAATCACACTAATAAAAAAAGAGCCTAATAGCAAGTATGTATGCCGGTATGTCCGAAAAAGCTCTCGTGCGACGTTTACGACGAGTAAGCCGAGGAACGTAATCGGTCCGACAAGTGCCGTTGCGATAGACACAAGGACAGCTATTACGATCAGCATCTTTTTTGTGACACTGTCGTAGTCAATGCCTAGATTCACCGCATGCTCCTTCCCAAGAGACATGACATCTAATTTGGAGCGGAATGTCCAAATGTAAACACACAGCGCCGCAAATAAAACAGAAGCAATCAGTAAGATGTCCGTGTTCATGTGATTAAAGCTTGCAAAGGATTTATCCTGTACGACTTGATATTCATTCGGATCGATCAGCATTTCCATAAACGAAGAAAGACTTTTGAACAATGTCCCAAACACAATTCCAACAAGCAGAAGCAAGAAAATATGTTTATTTTTGCGTTTGAACATGACTGTATACAGCAGCACAGAAAATAGAATCATCAGCCCAACGCAAAGGAAAAAATTAAAATTCTTATTGACGATCATTAAATGAGTCGACCCAAACACATAAATAATCGCTGTTTGCAAAAACAAGTACAGTGCGTCTAAACCCAATATGCTCGGCGTTAAGATTCGATTGTTGGTCAAAGTTTGGAAAACAACAGATGAAAAGGCAATCGCGCCTCCCGTTAATGTCATCGCAAGCACTTTCTTTAAACGACTTGGGACTGTGTACGGCCAGTACCCCATTTGAAAGGTAATAAAAATTACGATCAACACGGCTGCAATGGCTGCAATCAGGCATAATATACGTTTCTTATGCATAGCGTTTCCTCCTTAATAACATGTACAGGAAGATCGCACTTCCGATGATGCCTACCATGAGTCCAACTGATATTTCATATGGATAAATGATCACCCTTCCGAGCACATCACAAATCAGAACAAAAATAGCTCCTAGTAAAGCTGTATGCGGGAGGCTTTTTTTCAAGTGATCGCCGCGGTAGATCGATACAATATTCGGAATGATTAATCCAAGGAATGGCAGCATTCCGACAGTTAAAATGGTGACAGACGTAATCATTGAAACGATCACCAACCCAACCGCCATCACACGTTTATACGTTAAACCTAAGTTAACGGCAAAGCTCTCGCCCATGCCTGCCACTGTAAAGCGGTCAGCATATAAATACGCAATGATCAATAGTGGAACGCTCACATAGAGCAGTTCATAACGCCCTTGGACAATAAGAGAAAAATCTCCTTGAAGCCATGTGGATACGTTTTGGATCAAATCATATTTATAGGCTATAAACGTAGATATTGAACTGACAATCCCCCCAAACATTAAGCCGACTAATGGTACATAAATCGTATCGTTCACCTTAATATGCCGCAGGATTTTTAAGAAAAGAAGATTCCCAGCTAAAGTAAATAGAAACGCAATCCCCATTTTCATAAGCGGATTCGCTTGTGTAAAAACAAGCATTGCTACTAAAATACCAAGCTTCGCCCAATCCATCGTTCCTGCAGTGGTTGGTGAAACAAATTTATTCCTCGTCATGCTTTGCATAATAAAGCCGCATAAACTAAGGCTCATACCAGCAAGCACAATACTCACGAGACGCGGGAGGCGGCTTGAAACTAACGTGTGCACTTGTTCATCTGTTAAATGAAACAGCTGTAAAATGGACAGATCCTGTACACCGACAAACAGAGATATACATGCCAAACATACAAATAACAAACTTAATTGATACAATTTCATACAGGTTTCTCACTTTCTATCAAGCTCTATCCGCCACAAATGATTATCATTATCAATTAAGCGACAGTTCATATATTATCACATCTAGTGAAATATTCAATAGCGGTATGAAAAAGACGCACACTCAAAAAAACAGCCTGCGGCAGCGGCTGCTTTTTTCATCATGATTGAATATTCAATTGAAATTGTCCCTTCAATTCCTCTTCTGCTTCTTGAAATAACTGACGCAAGCTCTCAGCATAATCACCAAGAGCGTCTTTGCTCGTTTGAAAATTCACCCATGTCAGCTCTACTGGAAGAGTCACCTCTCCTGTCAAACAGTCCCAAAGGGCATCAAGATTTTTTCCGTAATAGTCAGGAAGGTGTAAAACTGTTTTCAGCTGGTCATGAAGCTCTTCTTGCGACCTGCACGCTGCACCGTCAAGCTGCACTTTTTTCATGTTCATCTTCCCCTCTCCTCTCTATATTTTAAACGAATTGGAGGAGAAAGAGAAAGATGGACATCTTACTTTTGTTTCTGCCCGACACCTGAGATCAACAAAATGAGGAAGGCAGCAAAAGAAGCTGGCGTTGGCATTTATCCATTAAGTCCTTATTGTTTCGAAAGGGATTACTGCTAGAATTCGCCTGTACGGACGAAAGCATGATTCAAGAGGGCGTACGCCGTTTAAAGAAAATACTTCACATCTAAAAAAGCCTGGAAGGTTTACTTCCAAGCTTTTTTAGGATGATTGCTGAATCTGACCCACTTCTTCCATAAATGCGGCTGTCTGCTGCAAGCCATCCTGAAAATGATGGGTAGCGGAAATAAACAGCTTTTCTTGATCGGGATGCTTCAAGAGCTTTTCCACCTTACTGATCCCTTTTTCAAATGAAGCAAGGCCTGTCTTTAATTGTTGATCGGCCTTTTGATAAGCAGCTGGAACTTCTTGATGATCAAGCCCTTTTTGAATCACACGATCAAATGCTTTCGTCGCTTCTGTCAATTTTTTATTTGTTTGGATCTTTCCATGTCCATCTGAGATAAACTGACCGGTCATATTTTCATATGCTTTATTTAACTCATCCATATAAGACTGCACCCATTGTTCATAAGCAGCTTCTTTTGTGTCTTGCTTTGAAGGCGGCTGACCTGCTTGCTGACAGGCTGCTAGTAATGTCAAAGTTAGGATAAATAGCAGCACCAAATGTGATTGTTTTTTCATACAGAGCCTCCATTTCTTCATCCCATTCGTTCATATCGGTCAAATATAAGCATCCTTTACCACATAAGATTTCTTTTATTGTAACAGACAAGCTCGTGTCTCTTCTGTGCTTTATGGATAAATGAATGAAAATATGTCTAAGGATTCACATTTCCCTGTCATTTCCCAAACAACCAATAGACGACGAGACATACGTATTTGGTTTCAATGAATTCTTCTTTATGATGTAGCGGCGCCTTTTTGCATTTCATTCATGCTGGATAAGAGGTCCAGCGGCTGCTCTGCCGCTGGCTTTTGACTAATATTTGTTTCGAAGCTCCCTTAATATAAAATCGTATACGAGATTGAGCTGCTGTTCTTTTGGATACAGCATAAATTCTTGTTTCTTCGGAAGACCTCCATCGAGACGATCTTGAAATTTCGTTCGGAGATATGCTGTCCGGTGCACCTGACTCTCAAATGATTTATATGAGACATCAAGTTTGACGGTTTGCTCGTTTGTAAAGGTGACCACCGTGTCTCCGAGGGATGATTCTTGGAAGGTATGAATGTATTTGTGGGAGATCCAGCCGCACTGAGGACGGTTGGATGAATAGGTTGGGAAAAAATACAGATGATTGGATGAGTCAATCACAATTGGGGGTTTGTGAGAAATTCCTGTTACTTCGTATGTTCCCGCCTTTCTGCCTGCATAGCTTGAGCCGAAGAATCTGCAGCTGCGTTCAATAATTTGCAGGGGCTTTAATTCAACGTAAAAGCTTGTCTCTCTTTCTATAACTTTTGAATATACTCTTTTTCCTTCTTCAACTGGAAGGACCGCCATTGTTGTTTGATTAATGACGTATGAATCTAAAGGTGTTTCACTAATTCCTGACACTTCATTTCCTCCTGTGTTAATATTTGGTTATTTGAGATACTATTAATCTATCACCAACATATAAGAAACGACAGGATTTTTTCAAAATTTATTAAAAATCATCTTTTTATCATATTTTTTAGTCCATTCGATCTATCGAAAAGCCATTTTTAAAGATATATCACATCCTGTCGATTGGACAAGAGGTGTCGATTCTGCTCAAAAATAAATTGTCTAAAAATTATAAATTCTTGTTGATTTTTTCTCCGCCAATCCATATACTATAAAAAAGGCATCGGGGGGATTCTTTATGAAAGAGAAAAAAACGTATGCTGAGCTCATGAAGTCCCGCAACACCCAAAAAACCGAAGAAAACGGCGTCACCATTTTAGACATCTATATTCAAATGGTTTTAGATGAGGCGCTTTATAAACAGCGCTTAACCTTCCTAAGAGAAGAGATTGATAAGGCACTGGATCAGCGTGATGAAAAGCGATTCAATGACTTGTCAGCTCAATATGCAGAACACTGCTTACATCAATCATGATGATTTTACTTGCGGCAGAGAGACAGTAACTCGTCTCTTTACCGCAAGTTTTTTGTTTATCCATTTAAAATGGTCCCGCCATTCACATGCAGCATTTGTCCATTCATATAAGATGAGTCTTCGCTCGCTAAAAATAAATAACTTGGCGCAAGCTCTACTGGCTCACCAGGACGTTCCATTGGGACATCTCCGCCAAATTCAGAGACTTCTTTTTCCGTAAAGGTTGAGGGAATCAGCGGTGTCCAAATAGGACCGGGAGCTACTCCATTCACTCTAATCCCTTGTTTAATGAGCGATAAAGATAATGATCTCGTAAAGGTGACGACCGCCCCTTTTGTGGATGAATAATCGATCAATGTTTCATGCCCTTTATAGGCGGTGACAGAGGCTGTATTAATGATACTGCTTCCTTTTTTTAAATGAGGAAGAACAGCCTTTGTTAAATAAAACATGGCAAAAATATTCGTTTGAAACGTCCGAAGAAGCTGATGCGAGGTAATTTGCTCAATGCTTTTTTGTGGATGCTGTTCCCCGGCGTTATTCACCAAAATATCAATGGAACCGAAGGCATCTTTTGTTTTTTTGACGACCTCATTAGAAAAAGCCTCATCCCCTAAATCACCTGCAATTAAGATGACACGGCCTCCCGCTTTCTCAATATAGTCCTTCGTCTCCTCGGCATCACGATGTTCACTTAAGTAAACAATGGCGACATTGGCACCTTCCTTCGCAAATAAAACAGAGACTGCTCTTCCAATCCCGCTGTCTCCACCTGTCACAATGGCTGTTTTTCCTGCTAACTTTTTATTCTGCACCTCACGATCAAAGACAGGTCTAGGGTTCATTTTATATTCAAGACCCGGACGTTCATTTTGGTGCTGAGGCGGTAATGTTTTCTTCGGCTGCTTTGTTGACACGTTAGTCCACTCCTTCCTTTTATCTTGTTTATTTTTATGTGCTGGCTGCTTTTTTATGTATGACGCCCCTGTTTCCTTTCAGATGTATGATTTTCAGCATTGTGGAAAAATTATACACAACAAATCATTGGAGGCGACAACATGGAACAAGAACATAAAGGAATGGAACAGGCAAAATCGTTATGGCTGGCGGATAGTCAGAAGCATTCTTTTCCTGCTGTCAGTGAAGATCTCACAGCAGATGTGATCATTGTCGGCGGCGGTATTACCGGTATCGCTGCGGCGTTTGAAATGACAGAGCGAGGACTAGATGTGATCATCATTGATGCCGAACAATTGCTGCAAGGCACGACCGGACACACAACGGCTAAAATCACCTCACAGCATGATGTGTACTATTATGAGCTGATTCAACAAATTGGGATGCCAAAAGCACGTTTGTATGTAGAAGCAAATGAGAAAGCAAAAGACCTCATTCAAGCTCGTATCAAAGAGCACGACATCGATTGTCAGCTAGAGATAAAAGATGCTTACCTTTATACAAAGGAAGAAAGCGGTGCAAAAAAGTTAAAGAAGGAATTAGATGCCTACAAACAGCTTGGTATTGACCGGGAATGGAAAACAAAGCTTCCTTTTGACGGTGACATCAAAGCAGCACTTGCGATGACCAATCAGGCACAGTTTCATCCCCTTCATTATCTCAATGCGCTAATCGACAAGCTCCTAGAGCGAGGTGTACGTTTCTTTGAACAAACAACCGCTGTTGATGTAAAAGAAGGGAACCGCCCTGCTGTCGTCACAAAAAGCGGATATCATCTGACAGGGCGCTATGTCATTTCATGCTCACACTTTCCTTTTTATGATGGAAAAGGACTTTATTTCACCCGTATTCATCCAGAGCAATCCTATGTCGTAGCAGCTAGAACAACCAAACCACTCCCAGACGGAATGTACCTAGGAATTGACCAGCCTGCTCACTCTTTAAGAACGGCAGAATGGGACGGAGAAGAAGTAGTCCTCATCGGAGGAGAAGGCCATAAAACAGGACAAGGCGGAGATGAATCCGCTCACTATGAAGGACTAGAAACGTTTGGAGACGCCACCCTTGGAATAGAAGAAGTGCTGTATCGCTGGTCAACCCACGATATGGTCACAATGGATCAAATCCCTTACATTGGCCGCCTGACCAAACACCACCAGAATATCTTTGTAGCAACCGGCTTTAGAAAATGGGGCATGACCACAAGCCACGTCGCAGCCACTCTTATCGGTGATTTAATTGAAGGAAAATCGAATCCATACGAATCAATCTTTACGCCATCAAGACCTGTTACTGACTCTTTCGTCAAAGATTTCGTTAAAGAAAATGCCAATGTCGCTGCCAAGCTGATCAGTGGTAAATTCAAACAAACTGATCAAACAATCGATGATTTAAAACCAGGTGAGGGCGGCATTATCTCGTATGAACATAAAAAGTGCGGCGCCTATAAATCAGAGGATGGGAATGTCTTTCTAGTCGATACAACATGTACTCACCTAGGCTGTGAAGTGGCTTGGAATAATAGTGACCGCACTTGGGACTGTCCGTGTCACGGTTCACGTTTTTCCATTACTGGAGAAGTAGTAGAAGGCCCTGCTAAAAAACCACTAAAAAGGTCATATAAAGAACAGTAAAATTTCACTCGTCCCCCCTTTAAAAAATCCAATATTATCCGATAAAAAACATAAAGTCTGATATTTTTGATGATTATGGGGGGACAAACACATTGTTATTTAAAAAAGAACCGAAAAGAAAAAACACTGCTTTTTTCACACAGCAGGATGATGGGATAAAACGAATCAACTTCTCGAACAATACGGACATCGCGAAACAAATCAAAATGATTGACCTGACGCAGCATGACCTATTGATATTAAAGCAGCTCAATCCAATTGTTCAGGATGATATTGCACATATTGTTGATAAGTTTTATAAAAATTTAGAAGTCGAGTCTTCCTTGATGCATATCATTCAAGACAATAGTTCTGTCGATCGTTTGAAAAAAACACTCCGCATTCATATTAGCGAAATGTTTGCAGGCGTGATTGACGAAGCCTATGTGGCAAAACGCATTAAAATTGCGCAAGTTCATTTACGGATTGGACTCCAGCCTAAATGGTACATGGCAGCATTCCAAGACCTTCTGCTATCCATTATGGATTTATTCGCTAACCATATCCAAGATTTCAAAGAATATCAGACAGCGGTCAAAGCGACGACGAAAATTTTAAATTTAGAGCAGCAGCTTGTTTTAGATACATTCCAAAATGAATATTCTAAAATTCGTGATGAAGCAGAAGAGCAGCAGCAGGAGCTTCATACAAAAATCACAGAGACTTCAAATTCGCTTGCTTCGCTCTTCTCAAACACAACAAGTGCGGTCGACAAGCTTGTCTCAAAATCGGATGAGATGGCGGACATGTCACAAGCTGGAACCCAAATTTCAGCACAGGTCGAAGAAAAATCAATCGGCGGTAAAAAAGAATTAGAAATTCAGCAAACACAAATGAATCAGATTGATGGCAGCATGACGAAGATTGAAACAGAAATTAAGCGTCTTGAGGAAATCGCCAAACAAATTGAACAAATCTTTGGGATTGTCACAGGCATTGCAGAGCAGACGAACTTGTTATCTTTAAATGCTTCAATCGAATCTGCACGAGCAGGAGAACATGGAAAAGGCTTTGCTGTCGTTGCAAACGAGGTGCGCAAATTATCAGAGGACACAAAGAAAACGGTTTCAACTGTATCTGAACTTGTCAACAATACCAATTCACAAATCGCCATTGTCTCTCAGCACATTGCGGACGTGAATTTACTTGTGACAGACAGTAAAGAAAAAATGACACAAATCAATTCACTCTTCGATGATATCGTCAGCAGCATGAACTTAAGCAAAAACCAAAACGGAAAAATTGAAATTGACCTTCAGACTTTCCTTAACGAATTGAAGGAAGTCAAACAAACGGTGTCTCAAGTCGCAAGCTCCGTCGAATCCTTAACAAGCCTGACAAATCGCTAATACAGTCTTTTTTCTTCTGCTTTAGTATAATAGAAGAAAAGATAGAAAAGGCGGGATTTGATTGACAACAATTTGCCTAGTCAGACACGGGGAAACAGATTGGAATGCAGCGAAACGAATTCAAGGACGAACAGATATCCCTTTAAACGACACAGGTAAATGGCAGGCTGAACAAACTGGACTTTACTTAAAGGATGTCCATTGGGATGTTGTCATTTCCAGTCCACTAACAAGGGCAAAAGAAACGGCACACTTGATTTTAAATCATGTCCATGCTCCACTTGTCATCATGGATGATTTTATAGAACGAGATTATGGTGACGCTGAAGGCATGTCGTTTGAGGAGCGTCAGAAGCTGTTTCCAGATAAACAGTATCCAAATATGGAACCAATTGAGACGATTCAAAACCGAATGCTAGAAGGTATTGAGAAAGTCAGAGCCGCCTATCCAGATCAACATGTCCTGATCGTGGCTCACGGAGCTGCTATCCATGCTTTACTCACCACTTTGGCAGATGAACATATGGGTCTACAGAACACGAGACTTGTTAATGCTTGCTTAAATTATGTGGAATGGTCAGATGGTAAATGGAAGGTCCGTGATTACAACGTGGTCAGCCATTTAACTCAATCCGCCCCTTCTTAAAGAGCCTGTTATCTTAGCAGGTTCTTTTTTATGGCAAAAACAATGATAAAATAATATTTTTTTATATCGAAATTCGAAATAGATGCTAGACGATTCTACCTATTTTATGGCTTTTCGGGTATCGAATATTTAACCGGAAATGGATCATGAGAAAAAAAGCACACTCCCTTTTTAATAGAACATCGCTGAAATGATAGAATAAACATATTTTACCACCAGTTCCAAGTGACTTAATTCCCCAATTTTCGCTAGGACTTTCACAAAAATTCGGGTCTACTCTTATTTGCCTACTTCCCTTAAACTGAATATACAGAATAATCAAACGGTTCATTCTTATAGACTACGGATGATTATTCTGAAATAAGAAAAAAGGGATGTGGAATGTGCGTGAAAAAGAAAAATGTGATGACAAGTGTTTTATTGGCTGTCCCTCTTCTGTTTTCAGCAGGGTTTGGAGGATCCATGGCAAATGCCGAAACGGTCTCCAAAACAGATAGTGAAAAAAGCTATATTGTTGGTTTTAAAGCCTCTGCCACCACAAACAGCTCTAAGAAACAAGCTGTCATTCAAAATGGTGGAAAACTAGAAAAACAATACCGCCTCATTAATGCTGCACAAGTGAAAATGTCCGAACAAGCCGCCAAGAAACTTGAACATGACCCTAGCATTGCTTACGTAGAAGAAGACCATAAAGCAGAAGCATATGCACAAACCGTCCCTTATGGAATCCCTCAAATCAAAGCTCCAGCTGTACACGCTCAAGGTTATAAAGGTGCTAATGTCAAAGTAGCTGTCCTTGATACTGGAATCCACGCTGCACACCCTGACTTAAATGTTGCAGGCGGTGCGAGCTTCGTCCCTTCAGAGCCAAATGCCACCCAAGACTTTCAATCACATGGAACTCACGTAGCAGGAACCATTGCTGCCCTTGATAACACAATTGGTGTTCTTGGGGTCGCTCCAAGCGCTTCCCTATATGCTGTGAAAGTATTAGACCGTAATGGCGACGGACAATACAGCTGGATTATTAGCGGTATTGAATGGGCTGTAGCGAATAACATGGATGTCATCAATATGAGCTTAGGCGGACCAAACGGCTCCACAGCGCTTAAAAATGCTGTTGACACAGCGAATAACCGCGGAGTAGTTGTCGTTGCCGCAGCAGGAAATTCAGGTTCATTTGGCTCTACTAGCACCGTTGGCTATCCAGCAAAATACGATTCTACAATTGCTGTTGCCAATGTAAACAGTAACAATGTCAGAAACTCATCTTCTAGCGCAGGTCCTGAATTAGATGTTTCTGCACCTGGTACTTCTATTTTAAGTACGGTGCCAAGCAGTGGATACACTTCTTATACTGGAACATCTATGGCGTCTCCTCATGTAGCAGGAGCAGCAGCGCTTATCCTTTCTAAGTATCCGAATCTATCAACTTCTCAGGTTCGCCAGCGCTTAGAAAACACGGCAACACCGCTTGGTGACTCATTCTATTACGGAAAAGGGTTAATCAACGTTCAAGCGGCTTCTAACTAATCCAAATGTGATAATAAAAATCCGGCTGATCCAGCCGGATTTTATTTATTCCTGCTTTTTCGGCGTTTTCTCTTTTTCCGCTGCTTTTTCCATATCCATAATTCTTTCCATCATGGTCGGGTGTCCATAGCGGAAAATCTTCACTAGAAATGGTGGATTCACCTGGGAGAGCCCTGATTTTGCAAGCTTTTGAAAAGACGTTACGCCTGCATTCCCGTCTTTTGTCATGTTCACCGCATATTCGTCGGCTGCCCGTTCTTGATGCCTTGACACTGCATTTGTAAAAGGTGAAGCTGCAAATGACAGCATGGAAACGATGATTAAAAGAAGCGGAAGAGCGGCGATGTCGTTAGACACCTTGAGTCGAAATGAGGCTGCTCCTTTTTGATAAAGATAAAAATAAAGACGGTCGATTACAAAAAATCCGGCCAGTGACAGCACTAAATATCCTGCTAACCCAATATAGACATGTTTCATGACGTAATGTCCCATTTCATGCGCCATGATAAATAAAATTTCGCGGTCTTTCAGCTTTTGCAGTGTTGTATCCCATAAAACAATACGCTTATTTTCACCTATTCCTGTGACATAAGCGTTCATCGTATTCGTTTTTTCAGACATATTGACCTCGTATACATGATCTGCCGGAATATGCGCTTTGTCTGCCAGCGTTAATATCTTCTTCTCTAGGGCTTGATCCTTTAGTGGATAAAAATTGTTATATAACGGATCAATGACGACCGGCTGTATAAAGAAGAGAAACAGCGTAACTGGGACTGTCAAACACCACGCATACAGCCACCAGCGCTTTCTTCTCTTTTGAATCAGCCAAAAGAACACAATAGCACAAAGGGCAAGGAGCGGATATTGAATCCAAAAATCCAGTGTTTGATCTTTCAACCAGCTTGCCGTACTTTGTGAAGATACTCCGTAGTGTAAAGACAGCTGATAGCCAATCCATTTAATTGGGAATGAAATGATCATTGTTAAAAGTGACAGCACAAACACATACACAAGTTTGCTTAAAAACTTGAAACGGGCTGCTGCCAAGCTCCAGTCTGCTATTTTCCGTGAAAACCCTGAAATGAGCAAAAGAAAAAAGACATACCAATCTAATGGGATGGTTATGAAATACAGCAGGTTCCGTATGTTCGAGAAATTCTCACTGATCACAAGCTCATGGCTTGTCATAAAAGTATGCGGATCTGCACTTGTCTCTTTTATACTTTCAGGTACCGATGAATCCCCCATTAGAAACAAATACGAATAAATAAAAAGACCGTACAATATGTATGCTACCGTTACAAGAGCTATCCATTTACGTACTCGCACAGGTCAGCCTCCTTTCCATCCCTCTCTCTATTCTAGTCGCGCATTTTTTCGTTTAGAACCTGTCTCATGTGGCTCCATCATAGCATGCCCCATCTGAAAAAGCTTTCGCGAAAAAAATGATTATGCGGCTCAAAAATCGGAGAAGCTACATGTAAAACAGTAAGTTGGAGGATCAAAATGAAGAAAATCCTTGCAGGAGTTGTGATTTTTGGACTTTTATTAATCACTTTCTTTTATGTGTTCAGCCGGACGAGCGAAATCTTTGATGAGAATCGAGCAGAAAAATTGCTGCTCTCACCTGCGAATGAATCAATCTCTTATGAAATAGATGATAAGGACACAGCAGAAGATTTAATTGAAGAATTAAATAAAGGCAAACAAACAAGCAATCATCTCAAGAAAAATTTAAAAAAGCCTGATTATATCGCCAAGGTGATGTTCGGACGAACAAACGGCACCACCTTCCAGCTTTGGACCAACCGATCACAGGTCGTTTTTTTAGTTGATGGAACGTTTTATGAACTGAATCAAAAACAGTCGAATTCTTTTCAGAGACAGTTAAAAGAAGCCATTCAAAAGAGCTAAAATGTCTTTGAGAGAAAACCTTGAAGTGCGGGGATTTGTAAGGGAGCCTCCTCATCAGAGACTCCCTTTTTTTATTTACTTTCTTCTGCTTGATACTTTTCTCTTAGCGCTCTTCTTAAAATTTTACCTGTTGTGTTTTTAGGAATATCATCTATGAAATGGATCGTTTGGGGCTGCTTATATTTTGCTAAATAGCGTGAACAATGTGTGATGATGTCTTCTTGATTGATGTGAGCATGTTTCTTAGGGGAAATGTAACAGACGACTGCCTCTCCTGTGTTTGGGTCTGGCACACCGATGACAACGGCTTCTGCTACACCTTCATGTTGATAGAGTACTTCTTCTACTTCTCTTGGATAAACATTATAACCGCCAACAAGAATCATATCCTTTTTCCGATCGACAATGTAAATATATCCGTCTTCATCTCTTCTCGCCAAATCGCCAGTATACAGCCAGCCGTCTCTTAGTGCAGCTTCCGTATCTTCTGGCATTTGATAATAGCCTTTCATGATGTTTGGCCCTTTTGCTATCAGCTCTCCGACTTCATTAGGACCGACTTCTTCTCCAAGTTCATTCACAATTTTATTCTTCACATTCATAATGTCAGTTCCGACAGAACCCGGTTTTCTTTTTCCGTCAAGAGGATTGAATGCAGTCACTGGAGATGCCTCTGATAACCCATAGCCCTCAAGGACCGTAACTCCGAACTTTTTCTCAAAGCCATGCAGTAAGGCAACAGGCATTGAGGCACCGCCTGATATACAGATCCTCACAGATGACATCGCTTCATTATGCCCCTCCTGTCGGTACAAATAGTTATACATGGTGGGCACACCAACAAATAGCGTTGGCTTCTCTTTTTCCATCATGCGCAAAAGCTCTGACGGGCTGAAATGCGGCAAGACATAAATCGTCGCACCATGAATCAACGGCGCATTCATACAGACTGTTAAACAAAATACATGGAACATTGGCAAAGCGGCAATGACCTTGTCCTTTTTATCAATCGATAAATACTCAGCGACATCTCTGGCATTTGAATAAAGGTTGAAATGAGTCAGCATGGCACCTTTTGGTTTTCCTGTCGTGCCAGATGTAAATAAAATAACAGCGGTATCATCTGGCTGAATGGAAGGGTGTACGTTTTCATTCGCAGCACCTGTCACAAGCTTTCCAAAGAAAACAAGCCGATCAGATACTTCCTTGAAGCTTGATCTGCACGCCGCTTCATTTTCTGCACAAATAATGACTCTTTCAATGGAAGGAAGCTGCTCATACACCTGTTCGTACACTGGCAGAAGCTGTTCAGGCGCAACAATACCTTTAACATCACCTGTGATGAGCATATATCCAATTTCACTAGGTGTGTATGTTGGGTTAATAGGCACAACGACAAGCCCTGCCTTTAATGCGCCAAAAAAAGAAATGACGAAATGCGGTGAATTTCCTAAAATAAGCGCGATATGATCCCCGGCTTGAAACCCTTCGCTCACTAATCCATCTGCAAAACGCTCGATACTTGTCATCAGCTCTCGATAGGTCCACTTCTTTCCTTCAAAGATCAATGCGATATTTTCTCCCTTCGTCATCGCCGTCTGCTGAAGATTTTTGATCAAATCCATTCTCCCACCCCTTACATGTCATCAATGAATGAATGGCCATTCATTTTATGGCCGAACATTCCTCCTTTCTATTATAATCGACAATCGAAAAAATCCACAAGATCAAATGTAAATCGCTTTCATTTCCTTCAATCAAAAAAGCACTGCTATGCCTAGCAGTGCTTTCCCGCGATTAATAAATCAAATCAAGAAAATCCTCTTTTGATACGTTGCCGAAATAGTGACGCATGTCCATATCTTCTAAGACGTCACTGATCGTTTTACGATCATATTGCTGGCCAATGAGCCGCTTCTCAATATCGGCAATATCTCCTACGCCAAAGAAATCACCAAAGATTTTGCAATCCTGGATCATCCCTTTTTTCACTTCTAATCGCAAATCAATGGAGCCTGCAGGGAATCTCTTAGAATGCTGCAAATTAAATTTCGGTGAACGGCCATAGTTCCATTCCCATTTTTGATAGCGATCTCGGGAAATCTCGTGAATCTTTTCCCAATCCTTTTCAGTCAGACGATATTGAGGCACGTCCCCATTTGTATCAAAAATGTAGCTTAAAAGAATTTTTCTAAACTCTTCTGTTGTCATTTTTTGATCCATCAGTTCACTAATATTGGCAACCCTGCTTCTAATTGATTTGATGCCTTTTGATTCAATCTTTTCTTTTTTCACATTTAAAGCCGAAACGACATGTTCAATTTCTGAATCAAATAGCAGTGTGCCGTGGCTGAAAATACGTCCTCTTGTTGCGAACTGGGCATTTCCAGAAATTTTACGTCCATCTGCCATGATGTCATTTCTGCCGCTCAATTCAGCTTTAACGCCTAGCTTTTCAAGCGCTTTGATAACTGGCTCTGTGAACTTTTTAAAGTTATGAAAGCTGTCTCCATCATCTTTTGTGATAAAGCTGAAGTTTAAGTTCCCTTTGTCATGGTAAACTGCACCACCGCCGGATAAGCGGCGCACGACTTTGATTCCATTGTCTTCCACATACTTTGTGTTGATTTCTTCTATTGTATTTTGGTTCTTTCCAATAATGATCGACGGCTGATTGATGTAAAACAGCAAATATGTTTCTTCTGGATCTAAATATTTTAAGCAATATTCTTCAATTGCCAAATTAATCATTGGATCATAATGTTGTTCGTTATCGATAAACAGCATCTCTATCTTCCTTCCTTGTTCCATCTAAGCCCTGAATGGGCAAGCTGTATACTGCCAGTATATAACGCCTGTGCTTCATTGACTAGGTCTTTATGACGTCCAAAATGGGGCAGATGGGTGATGATAAGTTCCCCAACATTTGCTTCCTTTGCAATTTTCCCTACTTCCGTACTGTTCATATGTCCGGCACCTGATCCATCTTGTCCAACGTAAAAATTGCTTTCGGCAATGAGCAGATCTGCCCCCTTGCTAAATGGAATAAATGCCTCCTGATAGCTTGAGTCTGCAGTATACACGACCACAGCATCTTCTGCCTGAATTCTCATCGCATAGCATTCTGCCGGATGAACCGTTTTCAAAAAATCAATTTGAAAGGGTCCGAGTTCAATCCTTTCTTCTGGCTGGTAAGGCTTTGCCTTTGTATGTACATCATCAGAAAGCCGCCCAAATGCTTCTTGATCACCAGTATGTCCATAGATCGGAAGCGGGCCGCTGCTTTTTCCTAAATGATATCCCACTAGCTTTGCATATTGGAGTGGTCCGATATCAGCAATATGATCGTGGTGATAATGAGAAAGGAGAACAGCATCTAGTTCTTCTATATCAATGTATTGCTGCAGCTTTGAAAGAACACCGCTTCCGCAGTCTACAAGAAGACGAAAGCCATTTGATTCAAAAAGGTAGCCTGATGTCGCTTCACCAGCTGCCGGAAACCCTCCATAGCATCCAATCACGGTTAAGTTCAACGTCATTTTTCCCTCCTTTTCTAAAAATCCCCTTCTTACAATATACCCATTTTTCAAGGAAAAAGCATTCTTCCTGCCTATTGTTACAAAACAGATTGACAATTATTAATCTGTTATAATACAATAATAGCAACAAATCGTATTGGAGGATGACAAATGCTAGGAAAAATCACAGAGTTTTTTAGAAATTTGCCCTCAAAGAAATGCACAAAATGTGGAAATGATTTAATGGAACAGCACGAGTGTTACGGTAATGAATGTGAGGAATGCTCACAAGTAAGTTATCTTAAATAAGGGAATAAATTGAATAAAAAAGCACTTTTTTCCTCCGTCATCAGTTGGAGTCAAAGGTGCTTTTTATTTTTTCTGAAAAATAGGTAAAAAGGTAAAACCCTCGTCACAAAAGGGTTTTTTAGTATTTTCATATGATGACTTTTAGTTCTGAAGGCACTTTTTATTGACTCGAAACAATGGAGGGGGTTCTAAATGTCTATTTTTTCTAATAATTTTGTATTTTCTTAATATAATTTAATCGTGGACGAACCTCTTTAAATTTAGTTATACTTTAATTCATATATTAAAACTTAATATGGTGGGAATATTCCTTTAATGAATATGTTAGGGAGGAAATCTATGAAAAAATTAAAATTTGGATTGGCTACTCAAATCCTAATCGGTCTTATTCTCGGTGTTGTTGTTGGGGCAATCTTTTTCGGTAACCCAGGTGTCGAGACATACTTAAAACCAATTGGAGACTTCTTCTTAAGGCTCATAAAGATGATTGTCATACCAATTGTCGTATCCAGCTTAATTTTAGGTGTTGCAGGTGCGGGTGATGGTAAAAAAGTAGGGAAACTAGGTTTTAGAACCATTCTTTATTTTGAAATTATCACAACATTTGCGATTGTCCTTGGTCTTGTGCTTGCAAACTTTGTACAGCCTGGTGCAGGCGTTGACTTTGGAAATACGGAAAAGCAAGATATTAGCCAGTATGTTGAAACGGAAAAAGAGCAAAGCAGCAAATCAGTTGCTGATACGTTCCTTCATATCGTTCCAACGAACTTCTTCCAATCATTGGCGGAAGGTGATTTGCTTGCGATTATTTTCTTCACTGTGCTATTTGCACTTGGCGTTTCAGCAATTGGCGAACGCGGTAAACCAGTGCTCGCCTTCTTCGAGGGTGTATCACATGCCATGTTCCATGTCGTCAATGTTGTGATGAAAGCTGCACCATTTGGTGTATTTGCACTCATTGGTGTGACCGTATCAAAATTTGGTCTTGAATCTCTCATTTCATTAGGTAAGCTTGTAGGTCTTGTTTATTTTGCGCTCGCTCTCTTCCTTATCGTTGTATTCGGAATTATCGGAAAGATGATTGGCGTCAATATTTTCAGATTTCTTGCTTACATGAAAGACGAAATGCTTCTTGCCTTTAGTACATCCAGCTCTGAAACAGTTTTACCAAGAGTCATGGATAAAATGGAGCGCATCGGATGTCCAAAAGGAATTGTTTCGTTCGTTATCCCAATCGGTTATACGTTTAATCTGGACGGCTCCGTCTTGTATCAAGCCATTGCTGCGCTTTTCCTTGCACAGGTATATGGCATTGACCTCACGATCGTCCAGCAGCTTACACTAGTTCTTGTGCTGATGGTAACATCTAAAGGAATGGCTGCCGTTCCTGGTACTTCATTTGTTGTATTACTCGCGACATTAGGAACGATCGGTGTACCTGCTGAAGGTCTTGCATTTATTGCAGGTGTGGACCGTATCATGGATATGGCACGGACTGTTGTCAACTTAACAGGAAATGCACTTGCAGCTGTTGTCATGTCTAAATGGGAAGGGCAGTATGACCCTGAAAAAGGACATCGTGTGATGACTGGACAAGAGGCACCTGAGCCAACACAGCTTTCAAGCTAACCAAAAAGAACCCCATCTATCAGGGGTTCTTTTTTTATGCTGTGATTAATGGTGATTGAACATAGTAGTAAAGGAGATCCGCTGTATGGACAAGTGAATCTTCATGTGTTCTTTCAAAAGCATGCGAGGAATCTATACCAGGACCAATCAGTCCATGAATGATATCATGCCCTGCTCTAATGGCTGCTGATGCATCAGAGCCATAATAAGGGTAGATATCAAGGCGGTAATCAATGTTGTTCTCTTCTGCTAATGCAGCTAAATGCTTGCGAAATCCATAGTGATAAGGGCCGCTCGAATCCTTTACACAAATCGATACACTGTATTCATCTGTCGATTGACCGTCACCGATCGCACCCATATCTACAGCGAGATATTCCACTGTTTCTTCTGGAATATTCGAGTTGCCGCCGTAGCCAATCTCTTCATTATTGGAAATTAAAAAATGCGTCGTATGCGGCAATGTGATGTTTTCCTTTTGAATCCGGTGGATGAGCCGCAAAAGCAGCGCAACACTTGCCTTATCATCAAGATGTCTTGATTTAATAAACCCTGAAGACGTCACTTCCACTCTCGGATCAAATGAAATAAAGTCCCCTACTTGAATGCCAAGTGCTTTGACATCGTCTGCATTTTTCACCTTTTCATCGAGACGAATCTCCATATTTTCTTGGTTTCGTTTCGCTTTTCCAGCATCCGCATAAACATGAACGGATGTTTGATGCATAAGAATGGTCCCTGTGTATGTATGGCCTGATGCTGTTTCAATTTCACAATATTCGCCTTCAATTGAGTTATATTGAAAGCCTCCAATAAGTGCAAGACGAAGCCGTCCATTTGATTTAATTTCCTTAACCATCGCACCGAGCGTATCGACATGCGCTGTCAGCATGCGGTGTTCCTTGTCATCTGTTCCTTTGATTGTGGCAATTAATCCGCCTTTTCGATTTCGTTTTGTCTCAATATTCAAATCTTGTAAAAAACGTTCAACAAAGCCGATCACTTTTTCCGTATTTCCTGATGGACTTGGGATTGATACGAGCTTTTGAATCAGCTGAACGGTTTCGTTTACTTCAGTTGTCATTCGGCATTTCCTCCTTTGTCTGAAAGCAATTCCTTCCATGTATGCCTTTTTCAGCATCTCTTCTTAAAATATATCGCTTCAGGTTCGAGATGTCTAATTTCAAATGAAAAATCCTTCCTCTATAAAGAGAAAGGATTCATGAATTAAGCTTCGTCCTGTTTCATTTTTCTTACGTTCCAAGCAAAGTATGCTGTTGTTGCCGCCATCATGATGATCGCAACTGTTCCAAGGATCGCTGCTTGGTGCCATAAATAGCTGTCATCACCGCTTGCAATGATCGTTCTAAATCCGTTGATTGTATACGTCATTGGAAGCAGACTATGAATGACTTGGAAGAATTTCGGCACAAGTTCAAGCGGGAATGTACCAGCACTTGCTGCGAGCTGAAGAACCAAGATAATAACGGCAATGAAGCGTCCTGGGTTCCCCATAGTTGTCGCCAGCAGCTGAATGATCGCTAAGAATGTCAGACTGACGATAATCGCAAAGAGATAGAAGCGCCAGAGGCTTTCCACCTCAAGACCAAGCCCAAAGATGAGCATGGAGCTTGCAATGACTGCTTGCAGGATACCGACAAAGAGGAGTACGCTATATTTGCTGAAAAACCATTCAAACGCGTTTCTAGGGCGTCCAGCAGGGTCTTTCATTGGGAATACAACGGTGAGCATGAGAGCCCCTACAAAGAGTCCCATCGATAAAATATAAGGTGTGAGCCCTGTACCATAATTATCGATCTTTTTCGCTGTATCATTTTCTGTTTTCACGGGACTCGCAATCATATTGTAATTGTCTTGACCCGCATCAATTTCTCCTGTTTCATCAGCGGCACTTTTTAATTTATCGGACAGCTTACCTGTACCGCTCTTTAAATCTCCCAATCCTTTATCGAGTGATTTTGAGCCTTCAGCAAGCTTAGATGTGTTGCTTTGGATATTCGTTGAACCACTTTCCAGCTTATTTAACGCTGCACTCAGCTGGCTTGAACCATTCGCAAGCTTATCTGCACCGCTTTTCGCTGTATCCAGCTTTCCATTTGCTGTTTGCAGACCATCTTGTAATTGGCCTTGACCTGTTTGGAGCTTAAGTGCACCTTGATACAATTTATTCGTTCCAGATGTCATTTGATCAATCGCACTTTGTATCGCGACTGTAGATGTGTACAGCTGTTCCGTTTTCTTTGGCAGCTGTTTGACTTGCTGCAGCTGAGCTTTTGCAGAAGCAACCGCAGATTGAACCTCACTTGCATCAGGCAGTTCCTGCAAGGCCGCTAAGCTTTGTTCAAGTCCAGACAGATCTGGCAGTTCGATTTTAGGCAGACTGTCAAGCTGATCCATTGCCGCCTTTTTCTCTTCATCTGTCATTGAGCTGTTTTGGATGATGCTTTTTACTTTAGCATCTCGATTCGATAGCGCTTCTTTTAATGAAGCAAGTTTTGTACTAAACGTTTTTGCGTCTTTTTTCACCTGATCGAGTTTAGGCGCCATCTTTTCAAGATTCGCTAATTCTGGTGACGACAAGACTTTTTCTACTGCTTCAATTTTTTCTGAAAAAGATTGTGCTTTGTTGTTTAGCTGCTCAATACCCGCTGTGAATTGCGGCATTTTAGAAGCGAGCTGCTGATGACCTTCACGGCTTGTGTTTAACCCTTCAGTCAATGTATCAATTCCTGTACCAAGCTCTCCAAATTTCTGATCGATGGTTTGATAGCCTGTTAAGAGCTGGCCAAGTCCGCTGTCAAGAGATTGTATCCCTGTGTTCAGTTCACCCATTTTACCAGCAAATTGATGAACACCTTCGCTATAGGTTAACGTTCCTTCAGCCAATTTTGCTAAATTGTCCTTTAACTTGTTACTGCCATCTTTTGCATTTTTTGTTCCGTCATCAATTTTCTTCGCACCATCGCTTGCTTGATCTAAGCCTTTTGCAATCGTTTTGAAGTTATCAAAAATGACCTCTGCATAATTTTTTGTGACTTCCTTTGAAACCGAATCTTTTAATTTGATAATGGCATTATTCGCAATTTGTGACGCCGCATAGTTGGCGCCTGGATTCGTATAATATTTCAGATTCGATTTTTTTGGATGCTTATCAAGGACTGTACTTGCATTTTTCGAGAAATCCTTTGGTATTTCCACGACGAGATAATAATCCTCATTATTTAATCCCTTCACTGCCTTTTCTTCACTATCGACAAAGTTCCATTTGAAATTATCGTTTTTCTTTAATTCCTTCACTAAATCATCGCCGACATGCAGTGTCTTCCCGTCATAATGACTGCCTTCATCCAAGTTGACAACCGCTACAGGCAACTGATCGACTGTACCATATGGATCCCAGTACGCTTTTAAAAATACACCGCTGTAAATCAGCGGAATAAATAAGACAGCTAAAATCGGGATCAGTAGTTTTTTGCTCGTCACAATGTCTTTCCATTGATTCCGAATTAAATTCATTGCTGTTTTCCTCCCATAGATGAATGACTAAATTTAGAATTTGGTCATTTGAACTTAAAAAAAATTATGGTGCTGCTAAAAGTCCTTTGAGTACATAAAGTTCCAGCGACTCGGCCACCTCTTCTTTTGTTAAAGGCTCGTATCGCTTTTCCCAATCAAAAATAAGTGCAATATATAGTTTCACCATCACAAATGCAGTCAATTCAGGATCACATGGCTTAATGTCGCCTTTATCAATCGCTTCTTTTACTTTCGTTTTGATATAGCGAATGATCATTTGCTCCATCTTCTCAATCATTTCCTTGACCGCTGACGTGCCAAGCTCCGCACTTTCCTGAAAGATTTTGATTGTGAGCTGGTGGTTTTTTCGAAATTCCAATATTGCAAAGAGTGCTAAGTGAAGGTTTTCAGAGAAACTTTTTTCCTCATCCATTGCTTCATCCGCAATTTTCCTCATCTCCATTAAAAGGGATGTGAAAATTTCATCGAACAGCTCTTCTTTGTTTTTGAAAAAGGTATAAATGGTTCCTTTTCCGACGTTGGCAAGCTTCGCCACAAGGTCCATTGTGGTGGCTTTATACCCGAATTGAGTAAATGCCTTCGTAGCCCCGTCTAAAATCATTTGTCTCCTATCAACACTCATGATCTCACTCCCAAAATGACTATTTGAACGTTTTGGTCATTAAGTACAGAAAGTAATATACCACACCCTTTTCCCCGGATGCAACAATTTTGTTCACATTTATGATTCCCAACTCTTTTTGATTGATTCGAACATGAAAAACTCCCTTTCCATGACAGAAAAGGGAGTTGTTTTTTTATGAAAATAGGTAAGATAAAGCTTCTGAAATAGCAGCTTTTCCTTGATCAATACAATCAGGGATTCCGACACCTTCAAAAGCAGCACCTGTGATATAAACACCAGGATATGATTGCTTAAACGTTTCTCGCATGTTCGAAATAGCTTTTTGATGACCGACGTGATATTGCGGCATGCTCGTCTTCCAGCGAGTCACTGTCGTCAGTTCTGGATCTGCTTTAATATCCATGATTTTTTTCAAATCCTCCAGCACGATGCTGACGATTTGATGGTCTGACTGCTCGACAATTGATTCGTCGCCAGCTTTCCCTACATAGGCACGCAATAGCGTTTTTCCTTTAGGAGCTGTATGCGGCCATTTTTTGTTCGTCCACGTACAGGCTGTAATAGAGAAATCACTGTTTCTTGAGATGACAAAACCAGTACCGTCATATTCATTATGAACATCCTCTTCTTTAAAACCGAGTGCCACCGTTGCAACAGAAGTTGATGTCATATCATGCAAGTACTCAAGCCCTGCTTCTTTTGGAAACATGGAATAGATCGATTGATGCGGAGTTGTCACAATGGCTGAATCAGCAAAAAGCGTTTGACCGCTGTCTAACTGCACACCGTAGCCCCCATCTGTTTTTTCAATCTGCTGCACTTTTGTCCCTTTATAAATCGTTGTCAGCTTGAGCTTGCTTTCTACTGCTTCAACAAGCGCTTGCAGTCCTTGATTGATCGTTTGGAACTGCCCTTGTCTTTTCGCTGTCACTTGCTGCGCTTTCGCATGCTGCTGTGATTTTTTCATCCCAAGAATCAAACTGCGATGCTTTTGTTCTGTTTGATAAAACTGCGGGAAGGTAGACATTAAGCTGAGACGGTCAATGTCACCTGCATAAATGCCTGATAGAAGAGGTTCGATTAAATTCTCAACTACTTCATCACCGACACGTCTTCTAAAAAATTCACCGAGCGACTGATCTTCTGTTTGCTTGCTTTTTGGCAAGACGAAATCCATTGCGGCTCTCGCTTTTCCTGCAACTGAAAAAAGACCGGTTGTGATGAATGGGCTGATTTGAGTTGGAATACCCATGACAGCGCCTTTTGGCATCGGGTGAAGGGTTTCATTGACTAGTACATATGCCTGCCCTGTTTCATTATTGACGAGCTGATCTGCGAGACCCACATCCTTCGCCAGCTGCGGTCCACTGACCTTTCTTTCTAAAAATGAATCAGGTCCACGTTCAATGATGTAGCCGTCTTTATATAATGTTTGTATTTTTCCACCTAGCCTAGGGCTCGCTTCAATAAGAGATATTTGAATGGGAAGACCTTTTTCTTCGACTTCCTTTTCCAAATAGAAGGCGGCGGCTAAACCAGTGATGCCACCGCCAATGATGACAAGGTGTTTTTGATTGTCATGCATAGGATCGCCTTCTTTTATATAATTACTTGCTTTCGTCAAGCTTCTTTAATACGACAGTTGCGAGAGCATCAATAAATGCTGGTTTCGCATTTGGCATTTCTGGACGATAGTAGGCTGCACCGATTTCATCTGTCACGACTTTACATTCATAATCGTTGTCGTATAACACTTCAAGATGGTCAGCGACAAATCCAACAGGCACATATACGAACGTTTTATAGCCTTTTTGTTCGAATAGGTCACGTGTTAAGTCTTGAACGTCTGGTCCAAGCCATGGATCAGGCGTGTTGCCTTCACTTTGCCAGCCAATTTCATAATGTTCAATTCCTGCACCTTCTGCAATCATTTTGGCAGATTGTGCGAGCTGATCAGGATATGGATCTCCTGCTGCAATAATCTTTTCAGGAAGGCTGTGTGCAGACACAATGAGTACGGCTGATTCTCTTTCCTCTTCACTCATCGATGCATACGTATCCTTCACTTGTTTCACCCAATAGTCCACAAACTTCGGCTCATCGTACCAGCTTTCCACAGACGTAATCTTCAGATTGCCAAGCTTGTCTGCCTCATCTTGTGCACGCTTGTTATACGATTTCACGCTAAAGGTTGAAAAATGCGGCGCAAGAACAATACTCACTGCTTCTGTGATGCCGTCCTTGTGCATCTCTGCAACTGCATCCTCAATGAACGGCTCAATATGCTTTAAGCCAATGTAGACATGAAATTCAATGTCGTCTTGGATGTCGTTCAAATGATCACACAAACCATTTGCCTGCTGTTCGGTAATTTTTGATAAAGGAGAAATACCGCCGATTGCCTTGTAGCGATCCTTCAAATCTTGCAGCATCTCTGGCTCCGGCTTTCTGCCTCTGCGGATATGTGTATAATAACGCTCAATATCTTCTTCTTTATATGGGGTGCCATATGCCATGACAAGAAGTCCCATTTTCTTTTTCTCCACAACCAACACTCCTTCAGATCATTTGAAATAGTTTAGATGGATGATTTTTTATGTTTCGCTGAATAATCGTGAATAAAATCTGTCAGCTTCTTTAACGTATCTGGTGAAACATCTGGAAATACCCCATGACCTAAGTTAAAGATAAAGTGATCTGATTTCATTCCTTGATCTAAAATATCTTTTGCTCTCTCTTCAATGACTTCCCAAGGAGCAAGTAAAATGGTTGGATCAAGGTTCCCCTGTAACGTTTTTGTGAGCCCTTCTTTTCTTGCTTCGTCTACACTCATACGCCAATCCAGTCCAACCACATCAAGCGGCAGGTCATGCCAGTCTTTCGCTAAATGGCTTGCACCAACTCCATACATGATCATTGGGACGTTTTCAGACTTCAGCTCTGTGAAAATTCGCTGCATGACAGGCTTAATGAATGTCCGGTAATCTGCTGCATTTAAAGCACCAACCCATGAGTCGAAAATTTGAAATGCACTGACCCCGGCTTTTACCTGCGCGCGTATGTACGTAATCGTCATATCAGCTAACTTGTTCATGAGCAGCATCCACGCCTCAGGATCACTGTACATCAGTGCCTTTGTTTTATGATAATTTTTAGATGGGCCGCCTTCAATCATATAGCTTGCCATCGTAAATGGTGCGCCAGCAAAACCGATAAGCGGAACATTCAGCTGCTCCTTCGTTAAAAGCTGAATGGTATCAAGCACATATGGCAGGTCTTCTTCAGGATGAAGTTCCCCAAGACGTTCGATATCTGCTTTAGATCGAATCGGTGCATCAATCACAGGTCCAATTCCATTTTTAATTTCTACGTCCACTCCAATAGCCGGAAGCGGGGTCATAATATCTTTATATAAAATAGCGGCATCTACACCATATTGTTCTACAGGAAGTCTCGTTACATAAGCACATAGCTCTGGCTGATGCGTAATTTCAAATAGCCCGTATTTTTCTTTAAGGGCACGATATTCAGGCTGTGAGCGTCCTGCCTGTCTCATATACCAAACTGGTACATGGTCTGTTTTTTCCCCTTTACACGCCTTTAAGAACGTGTCATTAAAAACCTTCGTTTTTCCCATTACCTTTCATTCCACCTTTCGCCTTATACTCTCTTTTTGTACAAGGCTCAAACCTGCTTTTACTATACCGTTTTTTCAAGGCACGGTATACTAAAGCGGCTCAATGTTCAAAAAATCGCCGAATATTAACGTCCAAAAGCCTCTGGCTTGACATATGGACTGCCTTCGCCTTCTTCTTGCGTTTGAGTATTATATGGAACAACCTTATACTCTGCATTTGAAAATACATTGGCATACGGCATTGTATAGCTGCCCACGCCTGTCACTGTGTCGATCAGCGTCTCGCTTCCATTTCTCTTTTCATAAATGCGGTATTCAACGCGTTTATCCTCTTGATTGTTCCAAGACAGCTCTAATGTAAACAATCCTTTGATTTTAAACGCATAGCGGGCTTCAAATCCTGATAGTCCCTCTAAATGGATAGGCGACTCGAGCTCTTTTATCCCCTCTGGTTTTTCAAACGTTTCATTGGTGATTTGAGCTGCTGTTAAAATATCTTTAAACAGCTGCACCGGGAATTGACTGCCGCCGGTTAAATAGTGACTGTTATCGGTTTTGTCATACCCCATCCAAATCGCACCCGTTGTACTAGGCGTATAGCCGGCAAACCAAGCATCCTTTGTTGCACCTTTCACACCTGAATATGTGGTCGTACCTGTCTTACCTGCTAAATCTCCAGCGTATGAACCGCTCTGGGCTGTCCCGCCTTTGACGACTTGCTGAAGCATTCTTGTCATATTCCAAGCATTCTGCACGCTAAACACTCGTTCTTGCTTACCACGATTCTTTTCTACAGTTTCTCCTTCATCATTGGTGATTTTCTGAATGAAGAAAGGCTTTTTATATACGCCTTCATTTGCAAATGTATGGAAGGCTCCAGCGATCTGTAATGGAGAAACTCCTTTTTCTAAACCGCCAAGCGCCATGGCTAGTCCTTTATCCGAGATATCTATCCCCATTTTCTCAAGATATGATTTCGACGTGTCAATGCCCAGCTGGCTTAACGTCCACACAGCAGCGGTATTTTTACTTTTCATGAGGGCATCCACCATTGTGACCCTTCCTTCATACTGCCCATCGTAATTCTTTGGTGAATAGCCGTCATAGCTTTTTTCTTTGTCTTCAAGCAATGAATAAGGTCTGAATTTTTTCTCCTGCATTGCCGGACCGTAGACCGCGATCGGCTTAAAAACAGATCCAGGCTGCCTAACAGCTGTCACCCTGTTGTAGCCTCTCGCCTGATATTCTCGTCCACCGATGGCTGCTTTCACTCCACCAGACTCGTTATCAATGAATACGGCGCTGCCTTCCGGAGAACCGCTTTTTCCCGGGAAATAACGGTTGTTCTTCATCGCATCATATGCGGTTTTTTGCAGATTCATATCAATCGGAACTGTAATGGTATAGCCGCCTTGAAGCAATTGTTCATGTGAAATGGCATACTCTGACTCTGCTTCTTTAATGATGAGATCAACATAGCTGTCCACCCAAGGCGTTTCTGATTTCTTTTTCAAATGAATGCCTAGTGTTCTCCCTTTTGCTTCTACTGTTTCTGTTGAAGACAAATATCCTTGTTCATTCATTAAATTCAGGATGGTGTCCCGCCTTTGTTTATTTTTATCAGGGTGTAAAACAGGCGAGTAAGAAGATGGTGCCTTTGGCATCGCAGCAAGTGAAGCACCTTCGCTGACCGTTAAATCTTTGACATCCTTACTAAAGTAATAATTGGCTGCTGCCTGAATACCATAAACACCATGGCCAAAGTATAGCTGATTCAAATACATCTCAAGCAGCTTATCCTTTGAATAATCTCTTTCTAAGTTAATGGCAATAATGACTTCTTTTGTTTTTCGAAGAAAGGTTTTGTCATTTGTGAGAAAAATATTTTTTGCGAGCTGCTGGGTGATTGTACTGCCGCCCTCTACCTTCCCTCCTGCTAATATATCTCGATAAACCGCCCTTGAAATAGACTGTGCATCAATGCCGTGATGCTCATAAAAACGCTTGTCCTCAACAGCCACAAAAGCTTTTGCTACTTTTTCAGGCACCTCTTTTAATGACACAGGATCCCGATTTTCTGAATACATGCTTGTGAGTTCTTTTCCATTCTGATCAATGATTTTGGAGGAAGCGTGAAAAACAAGCTTCTTTTCATCTATGACATAATGTCCTAAAAATAAAATCGTCAGATAGCCAATAAATGAGAGTACGATGGTACTTCCTGCAATGACTAATGGAATGATTATCTTCTTTTTCTTCAAATTAGGTCACCTCATTCCTTTATACGGATAGTATGGGATGTATTGCTTCATAATATGTTTTATGGATTGACTGCCAAAGAATTATATATCATTCTTTTGTTATACTATCAAGCAGGAGGCGGTTTAGATGAATTTCTATATTACATATGGAACAGCAGATTTTTTGCATAAAATCGCAAAGAAACACCATCTGGAAAATCTGCTTTATATGGTCGGGAAAGAACAAGCAGCTCTTTTTCATGAAACGGAGGGTGAGACTGTATTTAAAGCCCCTCATGCCTATGATGTGATTTATGCGAAAGGCGAGCTTGTCCAATCTGGTTTCGTCACCTTGAATCATATCCCTGTTAAGCTTGAAAGCAGAGCACTGTTTGAATCCACCTTTCAGAAAAAGACGAACATCTCAGAACATCAGCGCGGCTTCCAGGCTATTCGCGTTTTAAGACCGCAAAAAGATGAAGAAGTTTATTTGATTTTGACACTTTGGGAATCAGAGGACTTATTTCAAGACTTTCAAGAATCAGAAGCATTCTTTCAGCCACACGAGGATACAGGCTCCATTTTCTCTCGTCCAGCTTACCTCACATCCTACCATGCCGTCACAGACAATTAAGGAAGTGCTGCTCTCAGCACTTCTTTTTTTCATCAAAAAAAGCCCAGTCGATGGGCTCTTCATTTTATGAGCTTGATTTCAGCTCGTACCGATGAATGATCGGCTGAAGCACATAGAAATTCAGCAATATCCAACCTAATAAGACCGGCCACTTCAACATAGGTGAAGCACCTTTCAATTGAATCAGCAGCACCAATAGTGGAATCAAGCAGATCATGAAAAAACTCATTTTTGAGAGAAATGTTTCTTTAATTTGATGCCGGCAGCTTGGACACATCATCATTTTCGTATGTGATAAATGAAATTTTTCGACGAAAGAAAATGTTTTTGAACAATTTGGACAGCTTCCCAACGCTACTCCTCCCTTTCCCTGCTTCATATCAACTTCGACTTTTATGTAAAATGACCTTTTGATACTGACCACGAAATCCTCTTCTGTTGAAAGATTCTAACAATTACCATACAATCAGTAAAAGAGCATGAAGGAGGTTTTCGATTCAATGACAATATCCACTTTACAAAAAAGCATCAATGAACGTCTTGATGAACATTATGAGGAAATGGTTGAAATTAGACGCCATCTCCATATGAATCCTGAACTTTCTTTTCAGGAAGAAGAAACAGCCGCTTTCATCGCCAGCTACTATGATACATTACAAATACCTACGCGCACCAAGGTGGGCGGTCATGGCGTACTCGCTTTTATTGAAGGAGCTTCTCCGGGACCAACCATTGCCCTCAGAGCTGATTTTGATGCACTTCCCATCCACGATGAAAAAGATGTACCTTACAAATCAACAAAGCCTGGTGTGATGCATGCGTGCGGTCACGATGGGCATACTGCGACACTTCTTGTATTAGCAAAAGTCTTGCATACGCATCGTGATCAATTAAAAGGAAAGATCGTCCTCATTCATCAGCATGCGGAGGAATATGCTCCCGGCGGTGCAAAACCAATGATTGAAAACGGCTGTTTAGACGGTGTCGATGTGATATTCGGTACGCACCTTTGGTCTTCAGAGCCTTGTGGCACGATTCTTTATAAAAGCGGGAACTTTATGGCAGCGGCCGATCGTTTCTCCATTCAAGTCCAAGGGAAAGGCGGACACGGCGCTCAGCCTCATTTAACAAAAGATGCCGTACTCATCGGTTCACAAATCGTCGCAAACCTGCAGCAAGTCGTTGCACGTAAAGTCAATCCGATTGATTCTGCTGTTGTTTCTGTTGGAGGTTTTGTAGCAGAGAATGCCTTTAACGTTATTGCAGATTCAGCTGTTTTAACTGGTACTGCACGATCCTTTGAAGAAAGTGCACGGCATATTATCGAACGAGAAATTGAACAGGTGGTAAAAGGGGTATGCCAGATGCATGATGCTGCCTACACATATGAGTACGTCAGAGGATACCCTGCTGTCAAAAACCATCCAAAGCCGACTGAATATATTGCTGGCATCGCAAACCAGACAGAAGGTGTCACAGAAGTAAAAGAAGCGGAAACCCAAATGGGCGGAGAAGACTTTGCTTACTACCTTCAGCATGTCCCTGGTACCTTCTTCTACACAGGCGCCATGCCCGAAAACAGCCAGGACGTGTATCCACATCATCATCCAAAGTTTGATATCAACGAAAAAGCAATGCCTATCGCAGCAAAGGTACTCGCGAACACTGTTCTTTCCTACAATGAATAAAAAAAGCCGCTGTCATCAGCGGCTTTTCTATTTCATTTCTTTCAATATTCGCAAGTGAAACACATGGCGTGCGACCTCTCCGAGCTGTCCTGTCAGCTGATGATTCGCCACCCCGCCAACAGCGGCTCCGACGACCGGCATTAATTGAAACAGCTTTACAAGATCAATGTAATCTCGATACTCTTGCTGAAAGCTGTACCAATCCATTTCCTCGCGGCTCGTTTCCCAATCATCTATGATCTTCATCATTTTTTGACGATGGGCACTGCTGGAAAAGGCGAGCTGAAATATACAGAGCAAAAAGAGTCTTTCCTCCTTTTGAGATAAATCAAAGCCATAAATACACGCCAGCTCATAAAGACATTTCATTTTTATGCTTAACAGCAGCGGAAAGTCTGCCATTCCGAGGAATAAACCGCCTGCACCTGTTCCAACCCCTTCGATAGCTGCCGCCTTTTGGTAATACTTCACTTTATCCTTTGCCAGTTCATTTCGTTCTACAATAGATAATTGTTCATCAATCACTGAAAATGAAGTAAAGTGTGATCCTGATACGGTGGATTCAACCATTGTTTTGACTGCACTTGTGATGACTTGATGAAACCTTGCAGGAATTCGGCGGTTCACATGCTGCTGAACTCCTTTTGAAAACCGTTCGATCTTTGAAGGTTTTCTTAAAAAACGTGTTTGAAAAAGAATGGCTTCTTCATACAACTCTCGTTCAGCTGCATTCATCCGGTTCCCTCCTTGATGTCATCATACGCTCGCTGTAATCTCCACTTATCTCATCTTTTTTAACCTGCTTTGTACGTAAGGCTTAAAGAGGACAAGCACAAATGCTAAAGAAATAAGAAAGGCAAGTCCGCTTCCCTGCCAGCCTCCCGCTGGAAGTACCGCACAGCTCAGCAAGATTGATTGGATGATCAGCACATTACGGACGAGAACAAAAAAGCTTCGATCCTTTTCTTTTTGAGAAACTGGATAAAGTGCCTGTAATGAAAGATGAGCAAAGTGCTTCGTTAACGGCACAAGCTGTACACCTGTGATAAATACTGTGAACAAGACAAGTAACGCACCCACCCAGCCTGCTGCACCTGTATACAAAATAATCAGGACAAACACGGCCGTTAATCTTAAAACGAGACCAAAATAGTCATTTGAGCGTACAAACGCCCTCACATACATATAAGAAAAAGTTTTACGCTGATCGTAAGGAACAAACTTCATAAGCCAATCCATGTATGCTCTTCTTTTCACCTGTTTCTTTAAGTGAGGCACATCTGTAAATAAGTTTGCTAAACGATAAAAGCGCTGCTTCCGTTTTAATTCATCAGAAATATGCATTTCCCATTGAAAGGGCTGTTTTTTCACTGCATTTGTTAAGTAGACGAGATAGACACCGTAGATAAGATAAAAAACGATTGCAATCACATAGGCTGCCTGTAAGACGGTGTAGATCAGCATCATATTTAATAGAAAACGAAGGGCTGCATCGAGCCATCTCACGTGTTTTCCTTGAAAATATGTGATTCTCCATTGAATGGCTGTATTCAGGCCCTTTATTAAGATCATTTGCGCCAGTATCAGCACATACCCCGTGATGCCTCCTGAAGACACCGCCGAATAAAGAGGAAGTGCGACAATGGATACAGCAATGAGAGGAAACAGCTGAGAAATGAAGCTAAAATTAAACGCTTGTTTTAGGTAAGGCTCCATCTTCCCTTCCAAAGGAAGCAAAAACACGAGATCGGCTTCTTTAATCAACGTACGTACATATGAGCTTGTGAGTACCAATGAGAAAACAACTGCCATCACCCAGTAGGATGGGAAGTGAGCCGGAATATGTTTAAGCCAGCTGCTGTACCAGCTTGCTCCGCCTGCAAGGAAAAAAATGAGCACAATGACAAGATGATCGTTGAACATGTATTTTAAGTATTTTCTTGTTTCTTGTACGTGTTCCTCTAGTCTTGATTTCCAAATGGTTTGTGTTGTTTTACTCATAGCTTTCTTCCTTTGTTAATTCCAAATAAAGATCATCGAGTGTCGCATCTCTCATATTGAACTGTTCTCTCAGCTCTGCCAGCGTTCCTTTCGCTCTGATTTCCCCTTCGTGCAAAATAATAAAGGAATCACAATAGCGCTCAGCTGTCGCTAAAATATGCGTTGACATCAGGACACTAGCGCCGCTTTTCTTCGCAGCATTCATCCGTTCAAGCAGTGCATTGATTGCAAGAGGATCAAGCCCTAAAAACGGTTCATCGATGATATACAGCTCTGGTTCCACAAGGAATGCACACATAATCATGACCTTCTGCTTCATTCCTTTTGAAAAATGAGCAGGGAACCATTTCAGCCGTTTCTCCATTCGAAATTCTTTCAGCAATGATGGCAGGCGTTCTTCTAATTGTTCCTTTGATAGACCGTACGCCATCGCTGTCAGCTCTAAATGCTCTTTTAACGTTAATTCTTCATATAAAACAGGTGTTTCAGGAATAAACGTAAATTGTGAACGATACGCCTCTTGGTCGTCTTGAAGAGTTCGTCCATTCAATTCAATGACACCTTTATGCGGTTTCATGAGCCCGATAATATGGCGGATGGTTGTACTTTTCCCCGCCCCGTTTAAGCCAATGAGACCGACGATTTGATTTCTTTCTAATTCAAATGAAATATTTTTTAGAACGGGATTCTTCGTATATCCACCCGTTACATCTTTTACAGTGAGAAGGGACATGAATTCGTTCCTTTCTTTCTTTTTTCCTTTATAGTAACAAAAACGAATGATAATTTGAAATGTTTACCTATAGATGAGTCATGAATAAAAAATAGGCGCTTTGGTCATCATAATGTATGTAGAAGAAATGAACTTGATGACCAATAAGTAAATGAGGTGTTTGTTAAAGGCAAAGAACCGCATGACAAGTTGGTTTTTCATCTAAAAACCTTAGCTTCTGTTTTGCTTCACTGATTCTTGATTTTTGTGTCCTATACAATATGTATACGACAAACCAAAACGTCAAATGAGGTGTTTACGGCAGAAATAGCAGGCATATGAATTCTTTATTTCAGTAAATAAAGAATTCAAAAGGCATTCGAATGAAAGCATCAGCATTTCTTCTGCAGGAGCAGGATGAGCGACCAAAGGAGTTCGCTTGTCCTGTTTTCTTTTTTGCTTCTTTTTGTGATACGATAAAGGAAAAATAATGAGGAGTGACATGGCGTGAGCGACTGCATTTTTTGCAAGATCATTGATGGAGACATTCCATGTGCAAAAGTATATGAAGACGAGCATGTATTGGCTTTTCTTGATATCAGCCAAGTAACAAAAGGACATACCCTTGTAATCCCGAAAATACATAAAGAAAACATCTATGAGATGACACCAGAAGTGTCTAACCACTACTTCCAAGCGATTCCGAAAATTGCAAGGGCGATCAAACAGGAATTTGAACCAATCGGGTTAAACCTCCTGAACAACAACGGTGAAAAAGCCGGACAATCGGTATTCCATTACCATATGCACATCATTCCGCGCTACGGAAAAGGTGATGGCTTTGGTGCCGTATGGAAATCACATCAAGATCAATACACGTCAGAGGATTTAAAAGACATTTCTTCTGCCATCCACACGCGGCTTACCTCATCTTAACAGATGAGGTTTTTCTTATTTTCACCCCTTTTCATCGCTTCCGCCTTTTAATAGTAAGATATTTTGAACGATTCAATTTTTTTGTCCAAATGCTTCAAATTTGTGATAGGATGGTTTTATCTTTTGATCCATTAACGCGAGAAATAGGGAGAGATTGTGATGAAGCGAACGACGAATTTTAATGCTGGTCCGGCGGCATTGCCGCTAGAAGTGCTTCAAAAAGCACAGGAAGAACTTGTTGATTTTAAACAAACTGGGATGTCTGTGATGGAGCTTTCTCATCGCAGCGGTGAATATGAAGCAGTCCACAATAAAGCAAAAGCGCTTTTAGTGGAACTGATGGACATTCCAGAAGATTATGAAGTCCTCTTTTTACAAGGCGGAGCTAGTCTTCAATTTGCGATGATTCCTATGAACTTCTTACATGAAGGCGAAACAGCTCATTTCATTCAAACAGGCGCTTGGTCAGAAAAAGCATTGTCAGAAGCAAAAGGGTTTGGTCAGACATCTGTGCTTGCTTCAAGTGAAGATGACAACTACTCGTATATTCCAGAAGTAGATGCATCCGGTTTAACAGATGGCGCTTACTTACATATCACATCGAACAATACAATCTTCGGCACTCAGTGGAAAACGTTCCCGAACACGTCACTCCCGCTCATTGCGGATATGTCCAGTGATATTCTCAGCAAAAAAATAGACGTTTCTTCATTTGATCTCATCTATGCCGGGGCACAAAAAAACCTAGGGCCTTCAGGTATCACGATTGTGATTGCGCGCAAACGTTTATTAGAGAAAGAGAAAAGCAGCACGCCAAAAATATTAAAATATTCAACACACGCAAAAGCCAATTCTCTTTATCATACACCACCGACTTTTGCGATTTATATGCTGTCACTTGTCCTTGAGCATGTCAAACATGCTGGCGGTGTAGAAGCAGCGGAAAAACGCAATGAACAAAAAGCAGGCATTCTCTATGATACCATTGATCAAAGCGGCGGTTTTTATCAAGGACATGCGCGTGCTGACAGCCGTTCTCATATGAACGTCACCTTTACTCTTCGTGATGATGCACTTACTTCTTCCTTTGTGGAAAAAGCAAAGCAAGAGCAAATGGTTGGACTTGCCGGCCACCGTTCTGTCGGCGGATGCAGAGCATCTATTTACAATGCGGTCTCAATAGAAGACTGCCAAAAGCTTGCGGACTTTATGAAAAAGTTCCAGCAAGAAAATGAGTAAAAAGGCTTTTCTATAGGGAAATAAATTTGTTATAATAACGAAAAATATAAAGTCATGACTCTTGCAATAAATGATGAGCCATATTATTGGAGAGTCCTATAAGAGCTTAGCAGAGGAGAGCATAGAAATGAAAACAAAAGAATTAGTGATTATGTCATTGCTTGCAGCAATGGGCGCTGTTTTGCATACGATTTTCCCGCCCATCTTTTTCGGAATGAAACCTGATATGATGCTGGTCATGATGTTTTTAAGCATCATCCTTTTCCCAAAGGTTCAGCATGTTGTCGTGATTGCGCTAGTGACTGGCGTGATTTCTGCATTAACAACGGGATTCCCAGGCGGACAAATTCCGAATATGATTGATAAACCAGTGACAGCCTTTATCTTCCTAGCCCTTTTCTTATCTTGCTTAAAGATAAAGAACAAAGTGGTGCTGACCGCTGTGTTAACTGCGATTGGAACCATCGTATCCGGTGTGATTTTCCTATCTGCCGCTTTACTGATCACTGGACTGCCAGCTGCATTACCGGCACTTCTTGTGGGCGTGGTCCTGCCAGCAGCCGTGATTAATACCATTGCTATGGTATTTGTCTTCCCAATTGCTCAGTCCATTTTAAGACGTGCAAGAATGATAGAAGTTGCTTAACGAATAACCGAACCTCTTCATGATAGATGAAGAGGTTTCAGATTGTTGACAAAGGGCTAAAATGATCTTGATTTTAGCCCTTTGTCTTCTTTTCAGCGTGATAGAAAACCTTTGAAGTCTAGGAAGGACGAGTACTGGCGCGGAGCGAATTTGATATTCGTGAGCACCAGCACGCAGGACTGACAAAGAATGCGAGGGTTTGTCTACACTCTGGAACCTCTTCATGATAGATGAAGAGGTTTTTTTCATGCTTTTATAAAAGAAAAAGGGTCAGCAGCAAAATGAGGAGCGAAATTCCTGCACCAGCCGCACACACAAGTGCTTTTTGCTTTAATACATGTTTTGGCGGATAAGACCCTGCATACCCAAGCTGTCTTGCATAATGAATAGAACCACCTGTAAAAACGATGACGATACACATAAAAACGAACAGAAAGACAGACAACCTTCTCCCCTCCCTTTTCTTCAAAAGTATGCTAAAATAAAGCAAGCTATGTATGGAAGTTCAATGAAGCTGATCGTCAGCTCAGAGAGAACATGCGAATGTGTAAAATTTGACTAGAGGTGATTTGAATGGCTAGTGGACGTTCTTTATTAACAGGATTATTTGTAGGCGGTCTCCTCGGAGGTGCGGCAGTGCTCCTGACGACTCCCTCTTCTGGCAGAGATGTGCGCGGAAAAGTGAAAGACGGCTATGACAAATTCGAAGATACGCTGACAAAATTAAAAAGAGACGGACAAGCTTTAAAAGAACAAATTGTGGAAACAGCAAAAGAAAGCGCAGAGGTGATTAAAGAAGTCGGGTCTGAATTGCAAACATCGATTCAGCAATGGCGCGAAGAAATCAAACCTCATCAGCAGGACTTACAAAAGGAAATTCAGGAAATTGAAGAAAAGCTCAAACAACTGGAGAAAACCTTACAAAACTAATATACTCACAAAAAAATATTCGTTTACAAAAGTGTGCGGGGTGCGTATCCCGCACTTTTTTTGTTGAAAAAAGGTTATTTTGACAATGTTTTTCATGACTTTTAAAAATTCTTGAATTTTCAGCTTTATTAATCTTTATTTTATTGGCATAATAGAATTACAAGAAAAAGAGAAGTAGGTGAAATGGATGAATCATTCGGAACAGCCTTTCGATGTAAAAGAAGCACTTTTATTCAGTCAAAGAATGGCCCAATTGAGCAAAGCTCTTTGGAAATCCATTGAAAAGGACTGGCAGCAGTGGATCAAACCGTATAACCTAAATATCAATGAACATCATATTTTGTGGATTGCGTATCAATTAAAAGGAGCTTCAATATCAGAAATTGCAAAGTTTGGCGTCATGCATGTATCAACGGCGTTTAACTTCTCCAAGAAACTGGAGGAACGAGGATTTTTAAAATTTTCTAAAAAGTTAAACGATAAACGCAATACGTATATTGAGCTAACGCCAAAAGGCGAAGAGACATTCCATAAACTACTCGAAGATTATGACCCGGCCCGAACTGGTATTGTCAAAGGCGCACAGCCGCTTCATGACATTTACGGAAAGTTCCCTGAGATTTTAGAAATGATGTGTATCATCCGAAACATTTATGGTGAGGATTTCATGGAGATTTTTGAGAAATCGTTTTCAAACATTGAGAAGGACTTTTTGAATGAGCAAGGAAAAGTCACAAAAAAGACTGAGGAACTTGAAAACTCAGCTGAGGCAGCAGAAAAAGCGTCTAAAACAAATCAAATTGTTTAATGATCTTTATAAATTCATTCATTAGCGGCTGAAAGAGCCCTTGATCATGCAAAGCAAATATTGTCTCATGAACATCCAGCTTTTCAATTAACTGTCCCGCAAAGAGCGCAAGGAGATCGTCAAACATGACGTAGCCTTGTGCTTTTTGCTTATCCATTTCCTCTGAAAGCTCAGCACAAATACGCTCAATTTCCTCTGCCTCTTCTTTCGATACACGCTGCCTGATCAATAACGCATAATATGGATAACGGCTCATATCGGCTACCGTCAATAAAAGTTCCATATAATATTCAAGCTGGCTCATTCGTTCCTCAATACTCATGTACGTTCCCTCTTTCTCTTAGTCCTTCTATTTTAGCCGAAATTACTCATTGACGAAAGAGACGAACCTCCCCCTTCTGTTCTTTTTTCTTGAAAAACCCAAAGTTTCCTCTCTTTATTCCATATGAAGGCACCATTTTATTTTTTTTCATCAAAACCATTGATTTTTATCCTCAGGAAGAGTAAATTATCTTGAGATATTCAATTCGATTTTTAGATTGGAAGGATGAAAAATGAATTGTTGGAAGACCATTAATCTTGAAAAGGATTATGGTTATACGAGAATGATGATTTCAGCCATAAGTCTTGCTATCCTTTTTTTCATTATGGCATTTTTATGTTTTCAACTGACTCATCCTGAAACGCGGCTAAGCAGCCATAACGCACCGCTTTTTGCCGTGCTCTTACTTGTGACATTGCTTGTCCACCGTGTGGTTCACTTGATCCCAGTGATGAAAAATAAGAAAAAAATGACGCTATTGATGAAACGAAATTGCTGGCAGCGCGTGCCTAAGAAAGTGATGCTTTTTTCACTTCTCAGCCCGTTTTGTGTCATCTCACCGGTTTACTTTTTGTTAGGCGTGGCGTTTCCTATGTACGCACACTATTTTATCATCATCGCAAGTATACATGCAGGCTATTGTTTGCCTGACTTTTTATTTGCATGGAAGCTGCTCAAAGCACCTAAATCCTGCATCATCGATCAAGCTCAAGACGAGTTTGATATTTTAGTTGACCAAACTTCCTCATCATGAGGTTTTTAAAGCCAACTTCTATCTTTTTCATAAAAAATTTGGTAATGTAGTATGGGAATAGCATAGAGAGGGGGGATCTCCGATAGTTTTATTTTACTTCATCGTCTTTGCCGCGTTTATTGTGTATTCAATAAACAGGCTTACTAATACATTATGCCTTGTCAGAGAGATTCCTGAAGAACGGCAAGATAAGGTGTTTCGCTTTATCAATGTATCGATACTGATCTTACTTATCTCATCATTTGTTGAAATTACCATTTCCATTTAAGATCAAAGCAAAAGCTGCCAGTTTGAGGGCAGCTTTTTGTGTATATTTTCATTAGCAAATCCAAGATGCACCGATGATGATCAATAAAATAAATAATACGACGACTAGTGCAAAACCGCCAGCAAAGACTTCTCCTCCCATGTGAAAACACCTCCTGCCAGTTCTTCCTCTGTTCTAAGCTCAGTGTATGCAGAAAAATAAAAAACGTTTAGGCACCTGTCATCGTTTGAAAAAAGAACCGCCCTCACGCACGGCAGGACGGCTCCCTTCTGTCACAGCGATTTAATTAGTAAAGATATGCTGCACCAACGATGATCAGCAAAATGAATAGCACGACCAATAAAGCAAACCCATTAGAATATCCTGCTCCCATATAATTCAGCCTCCTTTTTGTGATCACTATATGTGTATGTCGCGCGCAATTTTTTGACTAGACGAATGCCCTTCCATTTGCATTTCTTTTTACAGCGTGTCACAATATGTTATGATACAAGCAATGATAAATAAATTGGAAAGATTAGGAGTGTTTTTTGAATGAAAAAAATGGCTTTAGCAGCTGTAACAGCAGTAAGTGTTTTAACTCTTGGCGCATGCAGTAGCGGTGATAAAGATGTGATCGCCACAACAAAATCAGGAGATGTCACAAAAGGAGAACTTTATACTACTCTTAAGAAACAAGCAGGTGGAGATGCTTTAAACCTACTTGTTCAACAAAAGGTTCTTGCTGACAAATACAAAGTATCTGATAAAGAAATTGATAAGAAATTGGAAGAATATAAAAAGACACTTGGTGAAGATCGTTTAAAACAGCTTCAAGATGAATTCGGTAAAGATTACATCAAAGATCAAGTGAAATATGAGCTGCTGACTCAAAAGGCTGCCAAAGCTAACATCAAAATCACTGATAAAGAAGTAAAATCGTATTACGATGACCTTAAAGGAAAAATCCGCGCAAGTCACATTTTAGTAGCTGATAAGAAAACAGCTGACGAAGTGGAAAAGAAATTAGATAAAGGTGAAAAATGGGATGCCCTTGTCTCTGAATATTCAACTGATACTGCTTCAGCAGCACAAGGCGGCGATGTAGGCTGGTTCGCAAAAGAAGGCCAAATGGACGAGAACTTCAGCAAAGCTGCTTTCAAACTAAAAGTAAATGAAATCAGCAAGCCAGTAAAATCCCAATTCGGCTACCATATCATTAAAAAGACTGAAGAACGCGGTAAATATGATGACATGAAAGCGGACTTGAAAAAAGAACTGCTTGACCAAAAACAAGCAGACACAAATGAAATCCAAAACATCTTAAACAAATTAGTAAAAGATGCTGATGTGAAAGTAAAAGATAAAGAGCTTCAAAAAACGTTCAAAGAAAAATCTGAACAGCCTGCACAAAATCAGCAGCCTCAACAAGGCCAGTAATCACAAAAAAACCCTCTGCCGTCATCGTGCAGAGGGGTTTTTGTATGACGAGATTAAGCAATCGAATGATCTTCATGTGCCGCAGTATCCTGCGATCTTTTCACCTGCTGATCCTGACGTCTGCGCTCTCTTTCCTGTTCCATTCGCTCGATAAAAATTTCTCCTTCCTTTTCAATAAAGGATTGATCAATCTCTTGCTCCTCTTTGGCTGTTGTCATTAATTTATACGCACAGAAAATAATGCCGATGATACATGCATACACCCACCACGGAAAAAACAACATTTTTTCATCGCCTCCTTTTCTTAAGGACATTCCTCTCTTCCTTTGTGTTACATGCTTATGCGAAAAGAAGACAAGTTATGAAAAAAAACGCCCGCATAAACGGACGTTTTGACATGATTATTCGTGATGGAAGGTTGGTTTATAAAACGAACGATTCTCAAGTGCAAAAATACGTTCTGTATATTCTCCTGGTTTCACATGCTCAAGCGCACGATCCATCATGTTCATTTTCGCATCTAAATTATCAATATAGTGGAGAATTTCAGCTTCTTTTACCATTGGTGGTTTCGGGCTGCCCCATTCTCCTTTTCCATGATGACTCAGGACTAAGTGCTGTAAAATGAGAATTTCCTCTGAATCAATGCTAAGCTCTTCCGCAGCTTTCGCAATTTCTGTCACCATAATGGAAATGTGGCCAATTAAATTCCCTTCCACAGTATATGTCGTGGAGACTGGGCCCGAAAGCTCTTTGACTTTCCCTAAATCATGAAGAATGATACCTGAATATAAAAGATCTCGATCTAGTGATGGATATAGGTCAACAATGGATTTTGCTAAATGCAGCATAGACACGACGTGGTAGGCGAGTCCAGAGACAAATTCGTGATGATTTTTTGTCGCTGCTGGATAATCAGCAAATTCCTGTCCATATTTCTTCAGCAAATGCCTTGTAACACGCTGAATATTAGGGTTTTTCATATCAAAGATATATTGCATAATCGTATCCATCATATCGTGTTTTGGAATAGGAGCTGTTTCGAGAAAGTCATCAATTCGAATTTGCTCGTTTTCAGCAACAGGGCGTATATTCCTAAGCTTCAGCTGATTCCTCCCGCGATAATGATGAATGTCGCCTACTACCTTCACGATGGTTTGCGGTCCATAGGTGATTTCATCATTCTGCTTTGCATCCCATAGTTTCGCCTCAATATCTCCACTTTGATCTTGAAGAATGAGCGTTAAAAATGGTTTGCCATTACTTGCAATTCCTTTAGTAGATGATTTAATTAATAAATGCAGGTCAACTTGTTCGCCGACATCATAGGTCATGATCCCTTTAGCCATTCAATAAAAGCTCCTTCCATGTTTCTGCTCATATAAGTATAACATAAGTCATTATTTGTCAATCATTCAACTGCTAAACTCGTAATCTGTCCATCTTCAGCTGCCTGCATCATATGCTGATGACAGGTAAAATAAAACAGCTGTGTTTCATAACGCGTGAGTTCATTCATCAACTCCAGTACTCTTCCTAGACGAACATGATCAAAATGAACGAAGCTGTCATCCATCATAAACGGAAGCTGACATTCCTGCTGATGAGACAAGGCGAGTGCAAAACGAATGGCCAGATAGACTTGTTCACATGTTGCTTGCGAGAGCTCTTCTGGGCGGAATATTCGTCCATCCATCCTTTTCACGATCAGCCGGTCATCCTCTGGTGAAAATAAAATGGCTTCATATCGATCATTCGTTAACGGCTGAATAAAGCGGGAAGCTGTTTGCAGCAGTGCTGGCAGCCTTTTTTCTTTATGTTCATTCAATTTTTCTCGAATGACGGAGCGGACAAGCTGAATCGCCGCCCATTTTTTCGCAAGGTGCTTTGCATGCTCCTGCTCAGCTGAAAGCTGATGAGTCAAATCAGACACCGTACCTGAAGCTTCTATTTGCCGGATTTCCACTGCTCGTTCTGCCAGACGTTTTTCCATATTCGCCGCATTCGATTGTATGTTATTCAGATGCTGCTTTGCTTCCGCACACTCTTCTTCAAGAAGGCGCAATCCTTTACGAACAATCGATTCTTCCTCATCAAAGCAGCCGCATCTATGCAGCTCTTGATTCAGCTGCTGCAAATGGGAAAGCCGTTCCCGATATACTTTCGATAGATGGGAAAGAATTTGGTAATCTTTTTTGGACTCTGCCTCTACTTGACGAAAAAGCACGTCCATTTGTTTTTCGTAATAGTCAATTTCCCCTTCCAGTGTCGTGATCTGCTGTTTCACATGTTGAATCGATACATCCAATGTCTGACGTTCTTTTTCTCTTTTCGCCTCATCTTTCAATATCTCTTGAAAGGCCGAGATGCTCTCTTGAATGGTGCCTTCCTTTCGCTGCAGAAGACTGCTTAACGCTTCCACCCTTTGCTCATAATTGGACTGCTGGCCGGCAAGCTCGTCTATTTCCCGGCTAAGCTCCTCATATCCCGCTGTATTCGTTTTTAACTGCTTCAGGATAAGGAAGGCTTCTACTAGGAAAGAAAGCTCTGAGGACAAGCCCAGCTGTCTTTTCTTTTCCTCTACTTGCTGCTGGACAGGTTCCAGCTCCTGCTCCCAGTCTTCATATTGCCGGATGATCCTTTCGTACAAAAGCTCCTTCTGCCTCACAAGCGTTTCAGCTGAAGCTGCCTGTACTTGGAAGGAATCGAATGTTCCCCCGCCGCTTCCCTGTTTCACCTGTGTCGATTTCAAAAATGGGTAAATAGCAAAGAAGACAAAAATAGAAAACCCTGCAAATAAGAAAGTAACCCACCACTCTGTTAAAAAGAAAAGGACAAGCAGAAATGCAGCATCAAATATCACCATCACAGGAAATAACCACGCCCGGGAATGAACCTGTTTCTCTTTTGCTCTTGTTTCCCCAGTTTCCACTGTACTATGCGATTTGGCCTGCTGTTCCTTTAATCCTTTTAAAGCGGTTTCCGCTTCTTCCAGCTCATGTCTTGCATGATCAAACCGGTCATCCAGCTGTGCCTTTCTGTCCATTAAACGAACGTAGTGGCTGACAGCCTCCTTTAATTCCCACTCAAATTCAAGGGAGTCGTCAATCTGCTCAAGTTTGACTGAACGCTGCCACTTTAGCTTCGCTGCGGCTTCGTCCATTTTTTGTTTCAATGAATCACGTTCTGCTTTACATTCTGCTAAGCGGTTTTTGACACGTTCAGCATGAGAAGATTCATCAACGACACGCTTCATCTCCAGTAATGTATCCTTGTCATGAAGCAGCTGAACTTGTGCCAGCGAGGTTTGCAAATGATCTAATTTTTGCTTTAGTGCAGTCATTTGAGCCTTTTTCGGGTGAAGGTGTGATTCTAATTTATCTAATTCATGCTCTGTTTCTGCTCTAAAGCGTTTGACTCGTTCTGGATAACGGGCTAATTCTTTTTTTAACTCCATCTTCTTCTCTATCATGGGATAAAGTCGAATGTGTTCGTTTAACTGCTGAATCTGTTCTTCTGTCTGCTTCATTTCCTTTTGAAGCGCTGCGATCGTCTCTATTAATTCAGAATGCTCCCGTTTTTTTTCTGTATAACGGCCTTCTGCCAATCTAGCTTGTTTCAGCTGGGCAGCCAGCTCTTTTAAACGATCAAGCTGCTGGTTTAATTCCGGCTTGCGTCCATTTGGTTTAAACAGCTGCTCCTGCTGCTTAAGCAGCCTGCTATCCATCTTGGAGGCAGCATCTGAGCCAAATAAACTTGAGAAAAGGAGAAATTCACCGATTTGATCTTCGTTTAAGGCTTGGACATTTTGCAGTCCAAACACATCAAATGAATAGATTGATTGGAATAATCTGCGATCTGTTCCCTTTAAAAGAGTTCGTAGAAATGCTTCATCTTTCACTTCACCATTCGGTAAAAACACCTGTGCTTGACCGCCTCGATCGGACGATCTCTCAATGTGAATGACACCTAACTCCTCATCTAAGCAAGTGAGGGAGCCGCCATAGAAAGATCCTTGTTTCGGCTTGTATATCTTGTTTTTTGAAAAACCAAATAACATCGACTCAATAAATGCCTTCAATGTCGTTTTCCCCGATTCATTCAGGCCGTAAACTAGCTGAAAACCGTCATCAGAAAAGTGAAAGGTTCGATTTGAAAATTTCCCGAAATTCGCTATATGGAGTGAACGTATTTTCATCATACCTCTCCTTTTCTCATAATTGCTTCAGCTGTTCCGTTAGCAGCCTTTGTGCCTCTTCTTTTATATCCACTTCATCCTCTTTTGTGAGCGCTTTTCCTGACTTCCTGTAGGTTGAGTGACGCTTGATCGGTGAAAGCAGCTCTTCATATGACTCAAACTGTGCAATTTCTGCCGTTAGTTCCTTCAAAAAGGAATCTTCTGGATAAATGACATCCTCGTTTGTTCGGCAATCAATTGACATCACCCAAACAAACACATCTTCATCTTCCTCCTGCTCATGAAAAACAGTCATCAGCTCTTCGAGGACCTCAAGCTGCGTATGCTCAAAGTAAGAAGGCGCATCACCTGTCAATTCAATTCTCACAAAATGAGGAATGCCTTCCTCTTTCAGCTCATTGATTTTGCCTTCCACAAGTGTGACAAGATCCGTCATATGAGTTGTTTCTGTGATGTCTATTGCCAGTTTCTCAAAGATGATATCTGCACAGCTGATAAAATCCGCTGCCCGTGAATCTTCGGAGAGGTGAATCAAGTAACAGCCTTTTTCTCCCGTTTCTTTTATATGTCTGCCCTGCACATTACCAGGATAAATTATATATGGGTCTTCATGCAGAAGGGCTCTTTTATGTATATGTCCAAGCGCCCAATAATCAAAATCCTGTGCTATGAGCTGCTGAAGCTGAAATGGGGCATATGCATCATGTCCTTCTTGTCCGGCTAATGTGCCGTGAAGCATCGCAATGTGATAGGCAGCATCTGTTGTTTTGACATAATGAGATGTCATATTTTCATAGACAGCCCGCTCTTTGTAGCTAAACCCATAAATACTCGCGACAAGCTGATCCCCTCGATAATAGGAGTGCTCACTTGGTGTACTGCTCGAAAAGACATGTACATTCTCGGGCCACTCAATCGGTGTCCATTCACCGCCTAAATGATCATGATTCCCATAAATAATAAAGACTTCAATCCCGTGCGTTTGCAGTCTTACAAACTGATTTCTTAAAAACAGCTGTGCTTTTAAGCTGCGATTGGATTCATCAAATAAATCTCCGCTCAGCAGCACAAAGTCTACCTCCCGCGCAACGGCGAGATCAAAGATGTTCTTAGCACTTTGAAATGTACTTTCTTTGAGCCGCTTAAATATAGAACTAGGTATAGTCGACATTCCTGCAAATGGACTGTCTAAATGTAAATCTGCGGCATGAATAAAGGTGAGCTTAGTCAAACGTCTATCTCCTTGTCCGATACTGTCATTGTCCATATTTTATCATGCCATTTTTACGAATGCACGTTCTATCACTCTTCTTCTAAAAAACACATTTTTAAGGGCTAAAAAAGAGGTTTTGTCTTATTCCATGTTTAATTACATTAAAAACAGAAGAAAGGAAGATGAGGAATGGAGAAGACATACTTTTTAACCGTATTTGACCGGTCGGGTGAGACTTTATTAAATGAAAAAATCACAGCGGATGGTGACGAGAAAGCAAAGGAATTAGGACGTCATCGCTTAATGGAACAGCAATACACAAAGCATTCTCATCGACTCGTTGATCAAGCAGGAAAGCTGCTTTTATTTGAACGTTAAAAAAGCCGGCTTTCGCCGGCCTCATGTTCATTTATGCTTTTTGAAAGACAGGACGTCTTTTTTCTAAAAAGGCCTGTATACCTTCCTTGTGATCATGACTTTTTCTCAGTCTTGCCTGTGCTGCTCTCTCTTTTTGAAGAACTGCTAAGAGCTTTGATTCTGACTGCTGGAAATAGATCATCTTTGTTTCGATAAAGGCTTGAAGCGGCATGTTCATAAATGGCTTCACACACACTTTTTGATACGTATCGACCTCATCCTGGAACACCCCGTCTGCAAGGCGCAGCTTTAACGCTTCTTCAGCCGGCAGCTTTTGTCCGCTCCAAATCAATTGTTTAGCGGTTTGCTCACTCACTCTTTTTGTGAGGAAAAAATGCCCCCCGCCATCTGGAATTAATCCTACTCCATTAAAATTCATGGCGAGTTTTGCATCCTGATGCATAAACAAGTAGTCACAGCTTAGAGCAAAGCTAAAAGCGAGGCCTGCTGCTGACCCGTGAACAAGCGCAATCGTCACTTTTTTCATACTAGCTAGAGAAAGTGTAATTCCCTCGATCAAATCCATCACACGATGGAAATCTTCTTCACTTTCCTGCTTGAGCATCATCCCAATATCTCCGCCTGCTGAGAATCCTTTTCCCGCTCCCTTGATGACAACGACTTTTGCACTGCTTTCCTCCGCTGCATCACATGCTTCTTTGAATTCAGCAAACATGTCCACATGAAAAGAATTATAAGCTTCAGGCCTATTGAAAACGATTTCAAAAACATCCCCGTCTAACTGACAATTGATATATGTCATCATCCATCCCCCTCTTCTTTTAAAAGCTCATCACTTACTTCCATTTTCATCATGTAAAACCTTTTTCTCTAAATAAAAAATTTCAAGATCAATTGATACTAAAATAAGCATAATGATTGAAACAAGAAATATATTTTTATATAGTAAAAAAAGAAAGAAAATAAATTTGAAAGGAGGAGGATGATTGATCAGATGTTCCATCATGATATTGGTTAGCTTCATCGTCATGTTTTCTCCTTTTTCAAATGTCGTTTTTGCTTCACAGGCAGAAGCGAGTATACCTAGCCTGATTTCTCCATCCATTTATGATGAAGAAATCAATGCTGTGAAGACACCTTCATTTTCAAAAAAACATGCTTCATCCATTCTGTTGAAGGACAGATTATCAAGGGCGTATGCCAAGACTTTTCTGCCAAAGCCTGCCCCATCAGCTGCATTGTCCATTGATCTATGTTTTTTGGAAATGAAGTGTGCGATCCCCGTTATGTATCAATCTAATTACCTCTACTGATTCATTTTATTTCATCCGCATTTACTATTTGAAAAACACAGCCTATCAAATTCGGAGGGATAAAATGAACATTAAAGAAAATGATCTTCCTGGGATCGGAAAGAAATTTGAAATTGAAACGAGAAATAGAGAAAAGATGACGATTGTGATTCATGATGATGGCAGACGGGAAATTTATCGTTTTGACGATGATGATCCAGATGAAGTGCTGTCTACCATTTCACTCGATGATGCTGAATCCCGGCAAATCGCTGCTATTATCGGCGGTATGGTGTATAAACCGCAGGCACTAGAAACCATTGAAATGGCCTTCAACGACTTGATCATTGAATGGTTTAAAGTGGAAAAAGGTGCAAAAGCGGTTGGACATACACTCGGTGATTTAGATGTGAGACAAAATTATGAAGTCACCGTGATTGCGATCATTAAACATACAAATGAAAAATTACTCAACCCTGGTGCCGATTCGATTATTCAAGCAAATGATACGATGGTCATTTCGGGCGAAAGAAAACACTTGAAGCGATTGGTACGTGATTTTCTTTCTAGAGGGGGAGAGTGATGAATGGATCATTTAGTCTTTGAAGTTGGGACGGCGCTAATTCTTATCGCCATCGCCAGCTTAATCGCCAATAAAATTAAATTTTCTATCATCCCTTTTCTCATTGTCCTCGGAATGATTGTTGGGCCGCATGCTCCAACTATCGGAATCATTGATTTGAAATTTATCGAAAGCACGGAGATTATTTCGTTTTTTGGCAGAATGGGCGTCCTGTTCCTTCTTTTCTATCTTGGACTTGAGTTCTCTGTCGGAAAACTCATTAAATCGGGTAAATCTATTGCAGTCGGCGGATCTATTTATATTTTGATCAACTTCAGCTTAGGTCTGCTCTACGGTTTTATCACAGGGTTTGGATTCCTTGAGGTTCTCATTATGGCAGGGGTGATCACCATTTCATCCAGCGCCATTGTGGCCAAAGTCCTTGTCGATTTGAAACGAACGGCGAATCCTGAAACAGAGTTAATTCTAGGGATTATTATGTTTGAGGATATTTTCCTTGCCGTTTATTTATCCGTCGTATCAGGTCTTGTCCTTGGAGATGCCACTACTGTTGGCGGTGCCTTATTATCAATTTTAATTGCTTTTGGTTATATGATGCTTTTCTTTATCATTGCGCGGAAGCTGCCAAAACTATTAAATAAGTTGTTTGATATCCGTTCGAACGAAGTGTTCATCATTGTGATTTTTGCCGCTTTGTTCTTTGTCGCTGGCTTTTCAGAAACAATTCATGTAGCAGAGGCTATTGGAGCTCTCTTACTTGGTCTTGTTTTCTCAGAAACAGAGCACTCAGACCGCATCGAGCATCTCGTGGTTCCGTTTAGAGATTTCTTTGGAGCGATGTTCTTTTTCAGCTTTGGTCTCAGTATCGATCCGTTTACATTGGGTGATGCCTTCTGGCTTGCGATCGGCGCTGTGATTCTTACCTTAATTGGGAACTTCACTGCCGGAATGTTCGCTGGACGGAGAGCTGGATTTTCTCATAAAGCCTCTTCTAATATTGGATTAACCATCGTATCGAGAGGAGAGTTTTCAATCATTGTTGCCGAGCTTGGCATCGCCGGCGGACTTGCCGCTACTTTGAAGCCCTTTGCTGCATTGTATGTCTTAATTCTTGCGATCTTAGGACCGCTCGTAACGAAAGAATCTAAAAAAATCTATCAAATCCTAAACAAAATCTTCAAATGGAAACCTGAAAAACCAAAAGTAAAAAAAGAAACGACGATCTAATAAAAAAGGGCCCTATGCTTGGGCCCTTTTTTATGTCTTATTCAAATTGCTGAAATGCAGTTTCTTGTTTGACTGGCGCTTCCTTGACACCTCGAATGGTTCGAATGACTTTCTGGTTGCGGTAAATCGATAGTTTCAAATTGGTCGCCGCTGTTCCATGAGAATGATCAAGATTCGTGAATGTAAAGAAATGATTTGAACGCTTGTCTTTGAACACAAGCCTGAAGTCGTCTGTCACTTTAAAATGCTCATCACTTTCCCATTCAATCAAAGGTTCATATGCGCTAAACCATTCAGGAATATTCGGTGTGTATCCTGTAGCCAATACAGCGTGATCTACAGTTATGCTTTTTTCTTTCTTCAGCTGCCACTGCTTGAGATGCAGCTCCAAAGGCTGATGCTCTCCTCTTTGAATCGCTTCAAGCTCGGTCATTGGCTGAATGAGCACAGATGGCTCTTCACCTGAAACGGAGCGATGATACAACTCCTGATAAATGCGCGAAAGCGTTGATGCATCGATGCCATTTCTTAATCCTGTCAGCCTGGGCAATGTGTTCATACGTTCTTCATAAGGAAGCGAATGAAAATACTCGACATACTTTGGTGTAAAAAGCTCTTGGCCAAGTTCTGCCGTCTCCAGCTCTCTAAATTCACTAGAACGCGTAAACCATGAAAGCTGCTGTCCTTTCTTTTGATGCTGAAGCAGGTCTAAGAAAATTTCAGCTGCACTCTGCCCTGAGCCGATTACCGCCACCGACTCAGCTTCATGAAGTGCTTTCTGCTGATCTAAATAACGGCTGCTATGGGTCACATATGGGTATACTGCTTCAGGCACATCGACTGGAATCATTGGTTTGCTTCCTGTGCCTAACACGACATGCTTTGCACGATATTCAGAAAGCGATCCATCGTTCAGCCGTCTGACTTTCACAAGGTAGCCTTCTTGGCAGTCCGTCACTTCTTCTACCTTCATCCCGAACTGACAGCTGTCTAATTCTCCTGCCACCCATGATAAATACTCATTGAATTCTCTCCGCGGGATATCAAACTGTTCAAATGTATAGAACCGGTGAAGTCTATTTGCTTCATGTAAATAATTTAAAAATGTATACCTGCTCCTTGGATTCGCCATTGTGACAAGGTCTGCTAAAAAGGAAACTTGCAAATCCGTTCCTTTGATCAGCATACCAGGATGCCAGGCAAACTCAGACTCTTGTTCAAAAAAACAGCATGAGACATCCTCATACTCCTCTAACAAAGCGGCCAACCCTAAATTGGCGGGCCCAATCCCAATTCCGATCACATCTATCATATGTACACCTGCTTTAACTTTTTATCACTTATATACCCTTTTACAAATGAAAAAAACACTGCGTCATCGCAGTGTTTAAACGTGAGAAACAAATAATGATTCAAGGAATTGAATTTTCTCTTCTGTATAGTGTTCATAGCGGTCATTATACGATTTTGGATCTTTTGGATTGGCATACTGCGTAATTTTTCCTGATCGTGGATCAATGAATTTACTTGCTGCACCGCATCCAATGCCAATGATTGTCTGTACTTCTTCCATGATAATAATATTATACAAACTTTCCTGTCCATCTAATGAATACCCGACATTTTCAAGATTCCCCAAAATATTTTTTTGTCTATATAAATAATATGGGTGATAATGATGTGCTTTCGTCCAAGTGACCGCTTCATCCATCATACGTGTGATTTCTTCTCGGTCGGCTACTTGATATTTCTCCTTATTGCGCGTCATTTCAGATGCTCTTTTAAAGGAGAGTGTATGCACGGTTAAAGATTCAGGCTTGAGCTCTTCAGTCTGCTGCAAGGAGTGCTGAAATTCTTTGAGCCCTTCTCCCGGCAATCCAATGATTAAGTCCATATTGATATTATTCATGCCGTACTGTCTTGATAAGTGATACTTTTCAATCGTTTCTTCGACACTATGATGCCGGCCAATAGCCTTTAGTGTTTCATTCTCATACGATTGCGGGTTAATGCTAATCCGGTCAATATTGTAGCGGTTTAGCACCTCTAGCTTATCAGGCGAAATCGTATCAGGACGCCCTGCTTCGACAGTCACTTCCCGTATATGCTTCACATCTGGGAACGAGCGGTACATTTCTTCATACAGCAAATCCATTTCTTCCGCTGTAATGCTCGTTGGCGTGCCTCCGCCAAAGTAAACGGTCGTCACTTTGATCCCGTGTTCTTTTAGCCATGCGCCCATTTTTTGCATTTCATAATGCAGACCAAACAAAAACGTTCCCACTCTGCCAGCTTGTCCTTTAATGGCGTAAGCAGGGAACGTGCAGTAAGCACATTTTGTGGGGCAGAAAGGAATACCAATATAAATACTCACTTCCTGCTGAAGGTCATACAGATCTGGAATGGCTTGAAGCTGACGATCGACAATCTCCTGCATCAAATTGATTTTTTCATCATGAATCAAGTAATCACGCTTTAATGCCGCATGTGCATCTTCCTTTGACATGCCTTCTCTCAGCATCTTATGAAGCAATTTCGTAGGACGTATTCCTGTGAGAATGCCCCACTTTTGTGTCATTCCTGTGTGCTCCTGAAGCAAGTGTAAATAAACAGACAGCACTGTGTTTTTGATTTGTTTCCAGCGCTCCTTATCGTTCAAGCTCTCTGGGACATCCCGCGAAAAACGACTGGTGATGTCTGATCCATCGATATGACCAGATGCTTCCACCATGCCATTTTCTTCCTTCCAGTTAAATACCATGACCAAACCATCATCCAATTCACTTGGATCAAACATCACTTCACTATCTTCTTCAAATAAATTGGCTATATTGACAAGCGGGCGATGAAATCGTTCATCTGACAGCCCTTTAATTAAAATTCGCATCATATCACCTTTATCTTCAAACTTGTTTCATTTTACAAAATTCATGTAGGAAAAGCAATGAAGGGAACAGACGAAGGCCCTGTCATTTCTTGATTGACAGGGCCTTCACTGTATTATCTCTTAATATCGAATTGATGCAAAAATCCTTCTCTTTGCTGCATTCTAAAGTATTCCTTGATCATATAAGCCACACCCTGTTCATCATGCGAGCGCGTCACCCAATCGGCTTTACGCTTGACATCATTGGGGGCATTTCCCATAGCAACACCTAAACCAGCCAATTCAAGCATTGGAATGTCATCTGTTCCATGACCAATGACGACCGTATCTTCTAAAGTAAAACCGAGTGCAGAGGTTAAAAGAGAAAGTCCCGCTTCCTTCGAAACCCCTTTGCATACAATATTCATTTTCTCATCACTGATCCTAATAAGATCAACAGATGGGAATGCTTGTTGAATGGTCCTGTGAATCTCAGGCTGAAGCTCCGCAGTCGAATATACTTCAATCACTGGAGTACTGACTGGTTCATCCATCAGCATATCACTTAACGATTCAACAAATTGAACGGGATAGAAAATTGGATCAGACGGATGAATAAGCGTCTTTCCCATCAGCTGAGACTGCGTTTTTTTCCGGTTGCCGATCGAGAATTTTTCATGCAGCAAGCGGACATTACAATCGAAGCTTTCAAGGATTTGCACAAGATTAAATGTCTTTTCTTCCGTTAATTTTTTCACATGAAGCGGCTCATCGAGTTTATCGGCGATAAATGCACCACTATGCGTCACAAGGGTTGATGTTGGAATCTTCAACGCCTTGGCAATTTTTTGAGCGGAACGAAAATGCCGGTTGGTGACAATCGTCACGTAAACCCCTTTTTTCTTTACATATTCCACAGCTTCTTTTGTAGCAGAATGGATTTTACCATTGGAACGAAGTAACGTCCCATCTATATTGAGTGCAAGTAGTTTTTTTGACACTGAGGCATCCCCCTTCTTGATGACTGTACTTACGATGAGGATATGCCCTAGCTTGGTGCTTTAGAACATGCAGTTGAAAGAGCCCCAGGTTATGAATAGATGGATAAATAAAAAAAGCCTACCCCTAGGCTTTTTTTTATGTATGGTTTGGATGCGTTACAATGGAGTGATGAAGCTCCCCATGATCCCCTTATCATTTACACACCAAAGCATTGCTTATATCAGATCCCCTTATGATGCTTTGCGTTTCTCCCAGAAGCGCTTCTCTCTCGTTTGGCTCACCGCCATAAATCCCAAGTGAAACGCACCCAATTGTCCCTTGAGAGCGCCTTTTGAAAGCACTTTCAATATAAGTATTATCGCAGAATTTATGTGCTTCGACAACCTTTTTTTAAAAGATATTGAGGAGAAAAGATAAAACAAAAAAGGGCGAATGACCTCGCCCTTTCCATTAGTTTTCTTCTGGATTCCCATAAAGCTCTTCAAGTGGCTTCATGATAATTTTATTTAATTCACCGATAAGAACACTCACACGTTGTTCTGCTTCCATCAACTGAGAGATTTTATCGTGCTGCTGAACAAGCGCAACTGTTTTTTGAGCTTGCTCCACTTCTTCTTGTGTGATCTCTTGACCAGTCATTTGTTTTTGTTGAAGGTTTACTTGAATGTCACGGAAGTTCTCAAACATTCTTTTAGAGGACTCATCCGCGTTTACCTCATCATAAAGATTTCTTAAAGTTGAATATTCTTCGCTATGACGCAATGCTTTTTCAAGGTCATATGCAACATCATAAAGATTTACAGACATGTTATGTCTCCTTTCTATCCGTTATCACCGATATGATCGGCGGACACCACTCCACTATAACAAACTATGGCTTTCGTTTCACATATATACAATGAATTCATTAAAATTTCTATAGCTTCTCTTAGAATAGCGCCACAAAAACAGCCTGGATAGCACCAATCATCCCGCCTAAAAGACCGCCTAGAAATGTTATCATCTTCAGCTCCTTATTAGAGATGCTGACTACAAGCTCTTCCATTTTTTCAAGCGGGAAAAGTTCAATTTGTTCACGAATGATATCTTCAAATTGCAGCTTTGCAAGCAGACTCTCTAAAGCATTTGAAGCCGCTTCGATCCCCTTATCAATCAACACTGGCGCAAAATGTGTTTTAAGGTCATCCGCTACAGCACTGACATATGTTCCAACTGGTTTGTCTAATATCAGCTTTGTAGAGAAATGAGAAAGCAATTGATTTTTCACACTAAAAATAAGTTCCTTCACATTCCATTTTTCATCAAGCTCATGAAGAGAAAATAGCTTCACCTTGTCCCATTCTTGAACAAGTAAATCTGATAAAAATCTTTTTGTTTCTGCATTTCTTAAGAACTTGATAATTTCTGGATGCACACGGTCAATTAAGCTTGAATTCCCTAGAAACATTTGGACCATACTGCCAAGCATTCCCCGTTCTTTTAAGAAATCATCAATCATATTGCCAAGCCTGGCTTTGCCTTCATCACTTTCAAAATAATGAATGCCTCTCTTTAAAATATAATCTGCTGCATCTGGAATTTTTGATGATATTTTGGTTTCCACTTCTACCGGGAGCAATTCAGATAAAGTTTGCTCGTTATATGTTTCAAGCAATGAAGCGAGCTTCTGGTCAGACCACTGATGGAGCCATCTATCTGCTTTGACATCAGCCTCTGTAACGCCGAATTTTTCTAGCAGGGAGAATACGGTGATCTCCATATTTGCGCCTTTGTCAATATATTGATGGACTGTACGCAGGATCTCCTGCTTTGCATCCGATGATTCAAATCGCTTTTGAATACCTTCTGGCGTGAGCAAATGCTCCATAACCATGACACCAACCTGCTTGGCTACTTCGTCTCTTCTTTTAGGGATAAGCCCTGGTGTAAATGGAAGCTGTTTTCCGAATAAGTAATATGGCTTATAAGGCCGAAAAAGCATTTTAATTGCAAGATGGTTTGTCGCTGCTCCTATGACTGCGCCGATAACAATCATAAAGATAAACGTTGTGAATATATTCAAAGTCGTCATCTACCTTTCAAACAACACCCGAGGTTTATTGTTTTGATCTATACGTATTATAGTTGTTGTCAAGTTCCCAAGCAAATGAAGCATGCAGCGAGACATATGATCAAGCGATCTGTCGTAATGATAAAGGAGCGCAAGCTTTATGTAAAATCATAAAAAAATGTTTTTGTGATGGTAAAAAAAAGAAGTTGAAAAGAAGGTGTTTTTAAATGACAACATTAGGTATTGTGAGCCTTTCTCCGCAGTATGAAGAGGCATTCACACGGCAGCTCGCCAAAGCTGCCTCTTCTTATCGTTTAGTGGTTGTTCGTTTTACACCATTTGATTTAAAGCCGGCTTCAAATTTGATACAAGGCCAAACATATACGAATGGCCAAGGGTTTGCCGACGCACAATTTCCGATTCCCGACTTGATTTATGACCGATGTCTTTACCGGCATGACGCACAATCTAAAAAAGCAAAACCCATCATGGAATGGCTAAAAAAATATCCAAAAACAAATTTTTTGAATACCGGCATTTCAAATAAAATGGTGCTATTTGAGCAGCTCCGTCTCCGCTCTGCTTTACAGCCATATTTACCTGGCTGCTTTATATTAAAAGAGCCCTCAGACCTAATCAATATGGTAAGGGAGTGCGGGGCTGGCGGTTATTGTAGAATGCAGCCTCTCTCCCATCAGCATGCAGCATCTACTTACTTCATTTCCTTTGATGGCAAATCAACATTTACCGTTCAGCTAAGTTCCAATCAAACCATTACATTTTCTCGTACGTCAGAGCTGGAGCGCTGGTGCAAAAAATATGCAGGCCGGTATTTTCTTCAATTTTTCAACACGAATGATCAAAAAGAAATTTTATTCAATGAAATCAAGATTTTCCTTATGAAAGATTCACAAAATCAATGGAAACGCATGGGAATTCACACAAAATCACCTGCAGAAAATAGTCTTTTAAGTCATACACAAAAATCAGCTCCTGTGATAGGCTTTGAACACTATCTAAATACATTGCAGCCACACATCAAGGAACTCCTTTTAGATGATATTGCATCCATTCAGGCATCAATCCCAGCTTATATAGATAAAACTTACTCTCCTTGCTTTGAATTCGCAGTAGACTTACTTCATTCAAGTGAAGGCAGACTTTTCATATCAAATATCAGATCAAAGCCAGGGCGGTCCGCTTTTTTAAAAGTTTATCCTGAGAAGGAACACGAATTGATTCGTATCATTCTTGAATATGCGCAATCGATAAAGTCTCAACCGAAGGAGGTTTCTTATGAACAGAAAGCGCTGCATCATCGCCCCACACCTCACAAGTGAAAAAACAATTCATCTTCCCGTCAATTATAAACAGAAAGATGCCATCTATTCTCTTGCTATAGGGTCTCGTTTAGTAGATGGCTTCAACATTTCCTATCATCAGCATCCAAATAAAATTTTATTATCTGAAGATCTATACAGAGGATTACTGATTCCTTACCAATCAAAAGCTGATGTGATCATCATTGACCATACACTTTTTATAGGGCCGTTGATGGGCATTTTCACTGCGGGTTTTGAGCAAAGTACACAGCCATTGGGAACGAGATCAGAATTTTTTATCAAACTGCTGCACTCTTTCAGGCAGCATCTTGGTTTTGCCTATCTTTTTGGGTCACATTCGATTGATTGGGAAAAAGGAATTGTAGAAGGACTGTTGTACCAGCAAGATTCATGGGTTAAAAAACAGCTTCCCCTTCCGTCAGTTATTTATGACCGGCTTCCAAATAGAAAAGCTGCTCAGTCGGCACTCATACAAGAAACGAAGCGAAAACTCACTCAAGACTATGATATCCCTTGGTTCAATCCTTACTTTTTTAATAAATGGGAGATTCATGAACAGCTATTAACAGATGAAAAAACATGGTCCTTACTCCCACATTCTGTACAATTAGATCCCGTGGACGCTCTAATTAAAATTGAAACACTTCTCCACCTGCATCAAGTTATATACTTAAAACCGACAAACGGAAGTCATGGAGACGGGATTTATCAGTTAAAGAAGGAAAACGACGGAATCACTGTATTCTCAAATTTTGGAAAGTCCATTCCATATGATTCAATAGATCAGTTTGTTCAAAGACTGCGAAAGGATCATGCAATTCATGATTTTATTGCACAACAAGGCATTGAGCTTCTTCAAATAGACAATCAACCGATGGATTTCAGAGTTCATACGAATAAAAATAAAGAAGGTGATTGGACAGTCACAGCAGCTGCAGCAAAGGTTTCTGGAGATCATACCATCACGACTCACCAGTTACACGGGGGAACGGTGAAAACACTTTATGCTGTCTTTCCAGAAGAAAAGAAACGTTTGCAGATTTTACAGCAGCTTTCTCATACTGCCATCATACTCAGCCAGGTGATAGATAAAAAAATGTCCGGGCATATCGGTGAAATCGGTTTTGACTTAGGCATTGATCAAACAGGTGCAATTTGGATGTTCGAAGCTAATTCTCGCCCTGGCCGAGAGATTTTCCAGCATGTCTCTTTGAAAAAATCAGAATGGATGATTGGGAAAAGTATCATGGATTACGCATCTTACCTTTCAAAAACGGCACTCACAACTTCAGATCACGCAAACGTCTACTGACGCTTTTTTGTCACATGTCAGTGATCTTAAATCTATGCTTTTTCTATGCTCTTTTCATGAGATGAGATACAATAAAATCAAGTTCAAGGTTGTTTCCGTGTTGTCGTGTTTGTTTATTGTTTCATCAATAAAAGCAAGGAGGCAATGATGATATGATTTCTCATTTTCAATGGAAACCCCTTTTTAAGAAAGCACAATTGCCAGGCTGGAAAATATCCTTTTTCCACAACGGTGCGCACTATGAAGGCATCTACCACAAAACAGGTGACATTGAATGGGGCTCTCAGCTTCCGCCCCATGAAGTAGAACCAACTTTAAAAGAAGAAATCCACGAATTAATGCTGTTCCATGTCTATGATTAAACTGTTTAAGGAGCCCCGCCATGTTAGAAAAATTAAAACTTGTTTACGGAAACCATATCATCAGCACACCTACTCATGACAAACAAATTCTTTGGTATCAAACAGACGAAGGTGAAATATTTGGAGTAAACAAATCGGAGCTTTCAGAAAGAGAAACACTTCTTCTCAACTCTTTTCTTACACCAATTGATCTATTTCAAAAAGCGCAGACCGAGGATGAACAAAAATGGTTCAGCTATCTTTTTGAAAACAAACCACTAACTGTCCAACATCCCGTCCGTGTTTATTATTTTCAAATGATCCATCAAGAAGAACAAAGACAGCAAATAAAAGAGGCTGTGAATAACAGCCTCGAACATACTCATTTCATATGGACAGGCCCTGAAACAGCTATGCTGATTCAACCAAACGCCACATCAGAAAACAGTCAATTAGATCAGTTAAATGATTTGTCTCTGGCTATTACAAGTGATTTTTTAACAGACTCAGTCTTTATGCAAGGACAGCTGCATTTGCCTAATGACCATTTACAGATGAGGTTATTAAATGAACAACAGCTCTTTTTATGCCATCTGCAGCGAGAAAAGCTTAGATCAGGGGCTGCCACATTTTATCAATGCCTGCCATCGTTCATTTGTTATGATGCATCTGCACTCACTCACGCTATTTCAGATGCTTTTAAAGAAGCGGTCTTTGACCGGGATGTTTATCGCACTCTCATGACCTATATGCAATGTAATTTAAACGCATCCAAGGCAGCAAAAGCGTTATATGTTCACAGAAACAGTCTTCAATATCGAATTGATAAATTTATTGAGCGCACTGGTCTAGATATACGACATTTTCCAGAAGCATCAGCTGCTTATTTGATGATGATTCTACTCGATCTTTCATAAAGAACGAAGACATGAGCACCCTGCCCAAAAATGAAAATAGGATGTTGTGCACGTTGTCCATTTACAGACTCTTCCTCATTTTATACACTTTATTTACTAGTAAAGCGCTTTCAAAAAAGAGGGACTGGGGAGGCTGACAGCTAATGGCTGAAATGATGCTGAATCAAATTTATAAAGTGTACGATAACAAGGTAACAGCAGTAGACAACTTTAATCTACATATAGAAGATAAAGAATTTATTGTGTTTGTTGGTCCATCAGGCTGCGGAAAATCAACAACCCTTCGCATGATTGCAGGTCTAGAAGAAATATCACAAGGAGACTTTCTGTTAGATGGAAAACGGATGAATGATGTAGCACCGAAAGACCGGGATATCGCAATGGTTTTCCAAAACTATGCATTATATCCTCATATGAATGTGTACGATAATATGGCTTTTGGATTAAAGCTTCGGAAGTTTCCGAAAGCAGAAATTGATGAGCGGGTTCGAAATGCCGCTAAAATATTAGGGCTTGAGCAATATTTAGACAGGAAACCAAAAGCACTGTCTGGCGGTCAAAGGCAGCGTGTTGCACTTGGCAGAGCAATTGTACGTGATGCAAAGGTTTTTCTTTTGGATGAGCCGCTTTCTAATTTAGATGCAAAACTCCGTGTTCAGATGCGTGCTGAAATTTCTAAGCTTCATCAGCGTCTGCAAACGACATTTATCTATGTGACACATGATCAGACTGAAGCCATGACAATGGCAACCCGCCTTGTTGTCATGAAAGATGGATTTATTCAACAGGTTGGAGCGCCGAAAGATGTATATGAAAACCCAGAGAATGTGTTTGTAGGTGGATTTATCGGCTCACCTGCGATGAACTTTTTCACAGGAAAGCTCTCTGACGGTGCCATTGCGGTTGGAAAAACACATATTCGTGTACCAGAAGGAAAAATGAAAGTATTACGCAGCCAAGGCTATATTGGAAAGGATGTCATTTTAGGCATCAGACCAGAAGATTTTCACGATGAACCAGTATTTATAGAGGCGTCTGAAGGCACAAAAATTAATGCTGACGTAGAAGTAGCTGAATTAATGGGAGCAGAAACGATGCTTTATTCTTCTATCGATGGTCAATCGTTTATTGCACGTGTTGATTCTCGTACCGATGTACAAGCCGGACAGTCTATCCCTCTTGCGATTAATATGAACAAAGCCCATTTCTTTGATGCGGATACGGAGCTGCGCATCCGCTCAGCAGAATAAGAAGATATACAAGCAGCGCCATCACTCATCATTGGGTGATGGTTTTTTGTGTGTTAACACAACATTTACCATGTTCTTTTCTCGTATGTTTTTTTCGGAAATAACCATAATACTTAGTACAAAGCAGTTACTGCATTGGGTTTCGCCAAGTGGCAAATGACTTGATCATTTCGCTGGTGCGATTCCAGCAAACCCAACCAAAAAAACAAAACATATACAAAAAGGAGAATCACATCATGGCAAATTCTAATAGTTCAAACCAATTACTAGTTCCTGGAGCAGAGCAAGCGATCGATCAAATGAAATACGAAATCGCTTCTGAATTTGGTGTAAACCTTGGAGCAGAAACAACATCTCGTGCTAACGGTTCAGTTGGTGGAGAAATTACAAAACGTCTTGTGTCTTTCGCTCAACAAAACCTTGGCGGAACAAAAGCTTAATTTCATATTTGGATCATAGAAGGCACCTCTTATGGTGTCTTCTTTTTTTGTTTTTATCCCTCACCAAACTCCTTTCAGCTCATATCATGTAGTAGAAAGGAGCGGATCTTCATGGACATTATTTCTGGTATGAACTTTGAACTTTTACAATTTGTAGGTATCTCTCTATTATGTGAATATGCTCATAGTATTCGATCCTTTCATCTATATAAAAAAAGCATCACATAAAAGTTGTACCATTTTGTGCCCTTTTCACTTATAGTATGTAGTGGAGGGATCGAACAGATGAAAATAGCTCTTTTCGGTGCTCATGGACGTGTAGGACAAGCATTTCTTCGTTTCGTTCAAGTAGATGATCGTTACATGGTTCGTTCATTGATTCGAACAAACCGAGAAGAAATGCTTGCGGGTATGTTTCAAGTCACCGGCAATTCAAGAAATCGGGAAGATGTGCTTGAGACAATCAAAGGAGCAGATATTGTTGTGAGCTGTCTATCAACAGATGGTGACGATACATTATCTGTTTCAATGGAGCATATCGTACAAGCCATGAAGCAAACAAATACATCTAGAATTATTACAATTGGTACAGCAGGTATTTTAAAAGCAAGAAAGCAGCCGGAGCTCTACCGTTTTGAAACAAATGAATCAAGACGGACCACTTCCCGAGCAGCTAAAGAGCATGCGAAAGCGTTTGAAATCCTTCAATCGACTGATCTAGATTGGACCATTATTTGTCCAACCTATTTACCAAATGGAGAAGTGACACGGTCATATCGCTATGAGAAAGATTTTCTCCCTATAGATGGAAAGAAAATTTCAGTTGAAGATACCGCACACTTTTTATATCAGCAGTTAAATTCGAAGGAGTTTGTACATCAACGCGTCGGCATCGCTTATTGATGATGCAGCCTGTCCAAACAATATAATCAATAAAAGTCGAGAACAGAATCTCCGACTTTTTCATGCAAAGGAAAAGAGCCTCATTCAATTGGAAGAGGCTCTTTTTTCTACTATTCATCAGCTGTTGGCAACAGCACCTTTTTGCAGTTCATACATTTGTGCATACAGCCCTTCTTGCTGCATGAGTTGTTCATGACTGCCACGCTCGACGATTTCACCTTTTTCTAACACCAAGATCATATCGGCTTTCTTAATAGTGGATAATCGGTGAGCAATCACAAAAGTCGTCCTTCCTTCTTTGACTACATCAAGTGCCCGCTGAATGATCGCTTCTGTTTCTGTATCAATGTTGGCTGTGGCTTCATCTAAAATTAAAATCGCTGGATCGTACGCCAATGCGCGCGCAAATGAAATCAACTGACGTTCCCCTGAGGAAAGGGTGCTTCCCTTTTCAACGACTGGTTCATCAAAACCTTCTGGCAGGTGCTTCAATAACTCTGCTGCACCTACTTGCTTTAATGAAGATTCAATGGTTTCTCTTTTGATGTCTTCATTTCCTAAGCTTACATTGGAAGCAATTGTTCCAGAAAATAAATACGGGTCTTGCAGCACAATGCCCATTTGTTTACGCAGCGTTTGGCGCGACTGATCATAAATGCTTTCGCCATCTATGAGAATGTCTCCTTGCTGAATGTCATAAAAACGCAGCAGCAAGTTCATGATCGAGCTTTTCCCAGAACCAGTATGCCCCACAAGTGCAACCGTTTGACCTTTCTTTGCTTCAAACGTAATGTTCTTTAAGACATTTTTCCCTTCATTATAAGCAAAGGTGACATCTTTGAACTGAACGTGTCCCTCCAGCTTCTTCTGAACAGGCTCTTCCACTTCTGTTCCTGGTTCATCTAGTAATCGGAAAACCCTCTCCGATGAAACCCTTGCTAATTCTAACCTAGAGAATTGATTCACAATGCCTGTAATCGGCTGAAACAATCGATTTAAATAATCGACAAACGCATAGAGCACACCAATGGACACAATGCCTGTCGCACTTAACGAAGCACCGCCAAAATACCAAATGAGTGCCACATATGCTAAATTTCGCAGCAGGTTAACCAAATTATGTGAAAGAAGTGAATTTAAATGCAGCATCTTTCGCTGATATCGAAAGTGATTGTTGTTCAGCTCATCAAATTCCTCTTGCGTCGCTTTTTCATGACGAAACGCTTGAATGATTGTCATCCCTTGAATGGCTTCATTTAGCTTGGCATTAATTTCACTGATGATCGAACGAATGCGGTGATTGTACACTGATGCAAACTTTCTGTAAGTCATCGACCATAGGAAAATAATCGGTACTGCGACCAAACAAATGAGTGCCAGCTTTACATTTAACAAAAACATGGCAATGTAAATCCCAATCATGTAAATGGCACTCGTCACGAAATTAGCAAGGACTGTTACATATAAATCACGAATGGTTTCCGTGTCATTTGTGATTCTCGCGACAACCTTTCCAGCCGGTAAATTATCAAAATATCGGATCGGCAGTGTTTGGATGTGCTCAAATACGTCTACCCTCATTTTTTGAATAATTCGATTTGCAATCCTCTGGAGCAAATAATGCTGCCCATACTGAAAGAAAATCGCAACGATGAGCAGTCCTAGATAAAATAGAACAAGCTGCACCAAACCACTGATTTCTGGCTGATAAAAAGCGAAAATCTCCTCTTTTGATAAACGCTGTACCTCATAGGTCTCACGCTCGTTTCCATTATCAATGGTGAGCTGATCTCCCGATATTTTTCTGTTTCCATCAAAACGAATCGGCTCATTCACAAAATAGTAACCGAACCCGACTTGCACTACATTGATTTGCTTTCCAGAATCCATTCCATTATTTAATCGATCGCTTCGTATATAGTTATTTCCCTGGTAATAAACGGTTTTGTCTGTCTTTTCATTGACCTCGACATACGGTTTTTCTACACCTAAAATATGATCATCAATCATTTTCTTCCCAATAAACGGTCCTGTCAGCTCAGCACCAACTGCAATCATTAGAAAGATTAAGGCAACAGACAATACTTTCTTATATAGGAGTGCGTAGGCAAGGAGTCTTCTTCCTGTTGTCATGCCTCATCCCCTCCTTCCAGCTGATTTGTTAGCTGCTGACGCAAAAATTGTTCCTTGTACCACCCATCCTGCTGGATGAGCTCGTTGTGGGTGCCCTTTTGGACAATGCGTCCTTCTTCCATGACAAGAATGAGATCCGCATGTTCAACAGCTGATAGGCGATGAGTTGTAATAAACGTCGTTTTGCCATGACGGTTTTGTCTTAGATTTTCTAAAATAGCGGTTTCTGTTTTTGCATCTACCGCAGATAATGAGTCATCCAGAATTAAAATGTCTGGATCAATTAATAAAGCACGTGCAATGGATATTCGCTGTTTTTGTCCGCCTGACAGCGCCACACCTTTTTCCCCAACCATGGTTTCTAGACCCTCTGGCAAAAGGCGTAAATCCTTTTCAAAATAAGCATCTTTGATTGCTTGTGCTAACTCATCTTGTTTCGCGTCACGATGACCAAAGCGCATATTCTGTTCCACGCTTTTTGAGAAAAGTATATGATCCTGCGGTACATATCCGATCCATTGAAATAACTGATCTAATTCAATGTTTTGGATTGGAACACCTGATAGCAAGATTTGCCCATCACCTGCCGGGTACTGGCGCAGAAGCTGTTTGACAATGGTCGTTTTACCGCTTCCTGTTTTGCCTGTAATCCCAATCGTCTGTCCTTTTCGAACGGTAAAGGACACATCAATGAGATTATCTTTAGATGAAGTTGGATACCTGAATGTCACATGATCAAACTCAATATCTCCAGGCTCTTGTAACGTTTTCGGCTGAGCAGCATCTGTTACGTCCGGCTTGTAGCCGAGTGTATGATTTAACCGGTCTAACGACGCATTTCCTCTTTGCATAATATTAATCAATTCGCCGATCGCAAACATTGGCCAGATCATCATGCCAAGATAGACGTTAAATGCAACAAGCTCCCCAATGGTTAAATCACTTTGGAACACGAGGTATGCTCCGTAGCCGATTCCGATTAAGTAGCTGATCCCCACAAGTAATTTCACTGTCGGCTCAAACAAAGAATCAATGATCGCCACTCGCATGTTTTTTTGAAATACATCATCTGTCATTTCGCGAAAGCGTTCGACATCTTGTTTCTCCTGCACAAAAGAGCGAATGACCCGGACACCTGCCACTGATTCAAGAACGCGATCGTTCATATCACCAAATGCATCTTGAGCGACTGTAAAGCGCTCATGGATTTTGCTTCCATAAAACGCAATCAAGAGCGCCATCAGCGGCATAGGGATAATCGCCATTAAGGTTAATTTCCAGCTAATCGTCAGCCCCATCGTAAAGAAGATCATCAGCATATAAGCAGTGGAATCAACCAAGGTCAGAACGCCAAAACCTGTCGTTAAGGCCACAGCATTCAAGTCGTTTGTACCTAGTGCCATTAAGTTGCCTGTTTTTTTCTTTTCATAAAAGGTAGGCGTCATCTTAAGCAAGTGGCGCATCAGTTTCCCGCGCATCACACGCTCCATGACATTTGCGCCGCCAAATAACTGATACATCCAAAAATATGTAAGTGTATAGACGACGACACCTAGTAAGCAAAAAATGGTCACATAAAACACAATACTGGATGTTGTAAATTGACCAGAACGAATGTCATCAACTGCCTGGCCTAGGTATCTTGGCGGCAGCATTTCAAGCACATTCACAATGAGCAGGAGCGTAATAGCAATCGTATAACGCCTCCACTCTTGTTTAAAGAACCAGCCTAATTTCGCAAATACTGAAAACATGTTTGTCTCTCCTTTTCAAGCTAGCCGCTTTCTAAATTTTCCTGCAAGTCACCTTGTTTCGTTTTTTGAGCTTTTGTCATTTTTCTTGATTTTGGCATGTTCACATGCTTTCACTCCTCTTCATTTACTTGTTGTTTTTCATCCCTTTATTTCGAAATGCGAAATGAATTCAACAAAAAAGAGGCCACCAGCTGGCTGGTACGCCTCTTTTCGTCATGTAAAAAGGCGCATGTTGACAAATACGCAACATACGCCTTGATTCATCCGATCAATTGGAACAGACGAGTTCCTTTTCAATGACCAATGAAGGTGTAATTGTCACGTGAATCAACCCATTCATGCAGTTTGGTTTCATTCTTCCAATGTTGCACATGACATTTCCTCCTTTTGGCTCTTGAATCTTTTTTTATCTTATAGCGGCTGTCACCATTTTGTCAATAAATATTTTTCAATAAATGAAATTTTCTAACAAAAATCAATCTCCTTCATGTGTATCTTTTTCTATTAACGGGTATACCATGAGTGTAAAGACTCCTTTTGAAAGGAATGAGGACATTGTTTCAAGCTGATCGGATGGTCGTAGCGTTTGATGGACATGAAGACAGTAAGAAAGCATTAAAAAAGGCAATCGCTTTAGCTAAAACCTTACATGCCAAGCTGACCGTTACCTATGCACATGATGGCAAAACAGACAGACAGGTGTTTGATGCACCGCGCCCAATGACTGGCGGAGCTTATATCGGCGGCGGTACGGCAGATCTTCAAACTCCCCCTGTATATGTACCTCACGATGAACAGCAAAGTCCCTTGATTTTTGAAGACCATACAGAAGAGGTCGTTGCGGAAGCACGAATGCTATTAAATGAGGAGCAGTTTGAGGCTGCCATTGAAATTGTAGAAGGAGAACCAGCAGAAGCGATTATCGAATATGCGGAGGAAATATCAGCAGACCTCATCGTCATGGGAGCACGTGACCAAAGCAGATTGAAAAAAATGCTGTTTGGCAGTGTGAGTGAAAAGTTATCAGCAAAATCAGATATACCTGTGCTTATTGTGAAATAAATGCATCATAAAAGGCTGTAAACATTGGTTTACAGCCTTTTTTATTTATGAAGAGATGGATGCTTCACTTTCATGTTTAATTTTTTGCTGGAAGCCTTCCTGTACGCGCTTTGTCAGCTCTCCTGGAACGCCTTCCCCTACGGGCTCGCCATCTATTTCAACAATCGGAATAACTTCAGCTGTCGTCGAGCTGATGAAGATTTCCTGAGCGCGCAGCAGTTCTTCTTTGCTTATACGAGTTTCTTCAACCGTACATCCTTCTTCCTCACATACCTCCAGCAGCTTTCTACGAGTAATGCCGTTTAAAATGAGATTGTTTGCAGGATGAGTACGAATCACGCCATCAATCACGGCATATACATTCGAGGAGGTTCCCTCGGTCACAAAACCGTTTCTCACAAGGATTGCTTCAAACGCACCAGCTTCAGATGCTTTCTGCTTTTCCATGATGTTATATAAAAGATTTAAGCTTTTGATATCACACCTTAACCAGCGAAGATCCTCAGATAAAATGGCCTTTGCCCCAGCTTTCTGCTCTTGAACAGGCTTTTTCACCTGGAACGTATATGCTGTGATTTGAGGAGTAAGAGAATCACTATATTGATGTTTACGAGGGGCGACACCCCGCGTGACTTGAATATACACACCGCCATCTGTTAATTGATTGTGAGCGACGAGCTGTTGTAACTTTTCTTCCATATCTGATACTGTACCTTGCAGATGAATGCCAATTTCCTTTGCACTCTTGAACAGACGCTCTGTATGTTCCTTTAACGTAAACAAAGTACCATTGTATACACGGATGACCTCATAGACTCCGTCACCAAATTGATAGCCTCTGTCCTCAATATCAACATGTGCATCCTTTTTTTCAATGAAATCTCCATTGTACAATATTTTCATATGGAATCTCCCCTTCGCTTTGCAATAATGGTTGAATCTGATGCTATCTTAGCGGATAAATGGGTTCGTTTCAATGATTATTCAGAATTATTTCACATCGTATGAAATGGATAACCTTCTATTGTAACAAATATAGTTTGATAACCAAAAAGATTCCAATTTTTTAGCATCTTCTATATTCATAGGCTCTTTTTTCCTGTATACTTACTCCATATAAACACGACAAAAAACAGCGAAATAAGACAGAATCCCCTACATGATTCGACACAAATTTTTGATTTATTGGAGCGATTGTAATGCAACGGGTTAAAAAAAAACAGACACCTTCAAACACAATGCTGCTCTCAAAGGCGATTGGTTTTGTCATCCTGACACTAATCCTCTTTTTTATTTGGGATATGTCCAAAACCAATATGCAGGCAGCAGATCAGCCGGCGAAATTGTCTGCGAGCAGTCAATTTAGGGACACAAGTACTAGTATGAAAGCAAAAGATGCTTCTCGGAAAACATTAGATGCACATTTTAAGATCCATTCAAATAAACATATAACGGATCAAACGATCTTTTTAACCTTTGATGATGGTCCATCAGCGACTTCAAATCAGCTGTTAGATGTGCTAAAAGCGCATCAAGTGAAAGCCACATTCTTTATGCTCGGACCGCAGATTAAAGAACACCCGGCAGCAGTGAAAAGACTCCATCAAGAAGGTCATCAATTAGGGCTTCATGGTATTACCCATGATGTGAAACGCTTTTATCAAAAAAGTGATTCTCCTGTTAACGAGATGAAGGAAGATCAGCGCATTTTGGCTTCTGTCACAGGTGAGTATACCCATCTTGTAAGAACACCTTATGGCAGCACCCCAAATTTAACCGATCAGCAAAAAGCACGTTTAAAACAAAAAGGCTTTGTCTACTGGGACTGGACCATTGACAGTCTTGACTGGAAATATAAAAGCTCAAAATATGTACCAGAGGTATTAAATCAGCTGCAAGTGCTGGAGACAAAATATCCAAAAGAACCAAAAATCATCTTAATGCATGATCAGCCGGCGACGGCAAAATACTTAAGCAGCTTAATCACGCAGCTAAAGGCAAAGGGCTATACATTTGAAGTCCTTGATGAAACAATGAAGCCGCTGCAGCAATAAAGTAAAACCCGCACCTTTAGGATGCGGGTTTTTTAATGATTTATAAAGCTTTCACGAGATCGCCAATTCGCTCATGAAAGACAAGATCAAAAAGCGGATCGAATTCTGTTTCACTCAAATTCATCATCACCATGAAGATGGAAGGATCATGAGCTGCATCTTCTGGAATATATCTTGCTGGCGCTACCTCCAGGGAAGTCCCCATGACGAGGAGCATGTCCGTTTTCTGAAGTGATGTCTCCACTTGGTCTAAATGTTTGACCATATCGCCAAATAGGACAACATCTGTTTTTAGCACACGTCCACACGTACTGCCGTCTGAGGAAACCTTTTGACAGACCGGCACCTCTTCTTTTAATAAATAAGGCAGATCATATACCGCGTGGCACGATGGACAAGTAGCCGTTTGAATGGAGCCATGGAGTTCATATACATGCTGGCTTCCCGCCTTTTTATGAAGACCGTCAATATTTTGGGTAAAAATATCCACATGCTTCCCTTGTTGCTCAAGGCTGGCTAAAAAGGTATGCCCGCTATTTGGTTCGTATTCTCCACTCATTTTCATTTGAAACAAATCCTTAAATTTCGGCCAGAATTGATGAGGGTTTGATAAAAAGTAGGACCGGCTCATCGCCTCCATGCGGGAAGTATCTTCTGTCCACAGACCACCCGTTGATCTAAAATCAGGAATACCCGATTCTGTACTCATACCTGCACCTGAGAGTACTGTGATATGTGAAGCCTGTGATAATTTCTCTCTTAGTGCTTCCACTTTTGTTTGATCCACGCACCATTCCTCCTTTATTCACCCAGCTGCTTCTCACCTTTTTGTTTCATATAAATGGCCTGACCAGGGAAAGCAAATTCTACGCCTTCCTCGTGGAAAATATCTATGATGCGATAGTTAATATCCTGCTTAATATCAAGGTTTTCAGACCAAGCTGTCGTATTAGTGTAAAAGTTGAAAAACAAGTTCAAATAGCTGTCTGCCAGTACATCGAGATTTACCATAATCGTCTCTTTATGCACCCCATCATGCTCGTGAAGCATCTGTTTGAGACGCTTAATACACTGATCAATATTTTCCTTTGGTGTATTGTAGGAAACGCGAACAGAGAACGTAATCTGACGTTTATTCATTCTTGTCCAGTTTGTGATTGGCTCCTTAGAAAGCGTAGAATTCGGAACGGTCACGACGGCTTCAGCAGGTGTTCGAAACCTTGTGCTTCGAAATGTAATGTCCTCCACAGTCCCAAGTACACTTGGTGTCTCCACAAAGTCGCCCATCGTAAAAGGCTTCTCCGTAATGATGACTATCCCTCCAAAAAAGTTAGCCACTGTATCCTGAGCAGCGAGCGCAAATGCTAGACCACCTAGACCAAGCCCTGCCACAAGTCCATTTACGTCATAATTAAATTCTTGTGCAATGACGCTAATACTCAGTGCAATAATAATGAAACGAAGTACCTTTGATAAAAATGGTGCTAAAATATCATCCATATCTAATTCAAATTTCGAATTGACCTTTTGAAACAAGAAAGAAGATGCAGCGGTTAAATTACAAAGCCCCCACGTCAGCATTAATATAATAGAAGATCTATACAATTTAATGATGATATCCATATGATGCTCAAAGTATGGTGCCTGTCTTAACGCAAAATATAAACCAAGTGCCACGAAAAACAGCCTGGCTGGTTTTTCAAATGCCACAACAATTTGGTTAATGACCTCCGTTTTAGACCGATTCGTCAGCCTAAACAGAAGCTGAAATAAATACTTCGTAAATACTTTCCGAAGCAATAAAAAAAGCAATAAAATACAAAGGCTAATACCAATTTGGATCGCAATATCTACTGTAAAATATGTATCCATCCATTTTTGTGTAAACATGTCTGTCTCTCTCCTTTAAAACAATCCTCTCTAGTTTATAATATAACCTTCGTTCATGTCCTCTCTTAAATGTCTGACCTCTACATAAAAAGCCTCGGGACTGATCCCGAGGCATGAAGTTCAAATATGAAATTTTGGCTAGAGACATATCGACGGGCAGCAAACTACTTTTTCTTCTGAGCCTGATCAAGGAGAGTCGCTTTAAACATTTCAGCATCCGTTTCAGCCTTAATACGTTCTTCCACTCTAATTCTCCCTTTACCCAATCATCTCGCCTCCTTTTCATCATTATAAAACATCAGAATTTTCAGTCAACATGACGAAAGCACTAATATTTTGACGAACGCTGACGATTTGGACAAAAATGATCGAAGAAAAAATGATGTAGTTCAGATTTACTCAATAAGAGCTTGGGATATTCCTGCAACTTTTCACCTTTTATACACGATGCTTTCTCACCACACGCCATGTTCCATTACATACAGCTCTCCATCGTTCCATATAGTAAAGAAGGAAAAACAGCAAAAATTTGATATGATAAGACCAGAACTTATGTCAGGAGCTGGAGCATGTGTATATTATCGCGCATAGAGGGTCTTCAAGCGCTGCCCCAGAAAATACAATCGCCGCATTTGATTTAGCTGTTCAGCAAGGTGCGGATTATATTGAGTTAGACGTCCAGCTGACAATGGATCAGCACGTAGCCGTCATCCATGATGATACCGTTAATCGAACAACTAACGGAAGCGGCTTAGTGAAAAGTTATACACTTGATCGGCTGAAGAAACTGGATGCAGGAAGCTGGTTTGATTCACAGTACGCCAACGAACGAATTCCCACCTTACAGGAAATTCTTGAAAGGTACACTCATCGTGTCGGGATACTGATTGAGATCAAGCATCCAAAACGGCAGATTGGGATTGAAAAGGCAGTTGTCGACATCATCAACCGGTTTGCCTATTCCCGTCATATCATGGTTCAATCTTTTGATGCCAATGCACTTCAAAGAGTCAAAGCTTACGCCCCTTCTCTTCGAACAGCTTTTATTATAAAACCCTCTGCCTTTAAACTGACGAAAAGGAAATTAGCGGAGTACAGCTCCTTTGCGAATTGCCTTAATATGAAGAAAACGATGATCAACAGATGGTGGATTGACCGCATCCACTCATTTGGAATGGATGTCTTTATATGGACAGTGAAAGATCAAAAAACAGCCGACAGGATGAAAACATACCTCATTGATGGAGTGGTGACGGATCACCCGCCATTTTTTCTAAAGGAGAAATGATTAAATGAAAGCATATCTCGCCGTATTTATCGGTGGATTGGTTGGTACCCTTTGCAGATATGAACTTAGCCAATCCGTTGTCAGCCAGACATTCCCCTATGCAACACTGATTGAAAACATGACAGGCAGTCTGTTTCTTGGCTTTTCAACAGGATATTTTATGTTTCGGAAAGGAAAAAAATATCTTGCTGCTTTGATCGGAACAGGATTTTGCGGTGGTTTTACGACAATGTCCACTTTTTCTAAAGAAACGGTTCTCTTATTACAGGATGGACTGTTCACATCAAGTATCATGTACATTCTACTCTCAGTGATTGCTGGAGTGGGCGCTGCCTTATGGGGACTGATCACCGCTCAGCGCCTCTTTCAACAAAATGAGCAGCCGAAAGGAAGCAGATAAATGATTGTATTTTATACAGCTGTTGCCGGCGGGATGGGCAGTGCCCTTCGTTTTTTCCTCAGTCAATCGATTCAGAAAACCAAGTTTCATACTCGTTTTCCGTATAGTATTATTCTCATCAACTTACTCGGCGCTGCCGGTTTAGGTTTACTGACAGGTGCAGTGTCTGACAATGATCCGCTGCTTATGATCATTGGTACTGGGTTTTTCGGTGGTTTTACAACATTCTCTACATTTAGTGTAGAAGCTGCGTCCATGCTGCATGAGCGGCAAATTGGACTTCTTGCTGTCTACTTGCTGGTCACAATCATCGGGTCTTTATGTCTCTTTGCTGCGTTTTATCAAATAGGACAGCATCTTTTTTAAATATTGGTAATGGCGGCTAAGCTGATGAGCAGCTGATCCATGAGCTGGCGCTTCATCAAAAAGAGTGTTTTTTCACTATAGCCAATTTCCATTGCACACTTTGCCATCCGCCAATCTCGAAAATATTTGTAATCGATGAGCTGCTGCTCTATTTCGTCCAACTCTTTTAATGCCGTTTCAATACAAGCAACGATGAGTTCATACTGACTTTTTTGTTCTTCTAACTTTTTCCGAGTCATGTGGTCGAGATGATGCGGGCTTCTTTTTTCAAGCTGCCTTTCGATATTTAAGATCGCTGCTTGATAATTTTTGAAATTCTTTAAATGAAACTCAATTCGTTTCATTGAGGTTTTTTTCTCCGTGATACTTGCTGTTTCATACCAAAGCATGTCCATCCCCCTCTATCGAACGTTTGTTCTTATTATATACCGAACATATATTCGTTCAAAAGAGACTAAATACCTAAAAAAAACCTTGAGCTTATTTTTCGCTCAAGGTCATTTCGTTTACTAAAAGCGGCTCCTTTATATTAAGCCCAGTGCGTGCGCTGCCTTTTTCTGGCGATGTGACGCCTTTTTTCAAATCGATCTTTTTAACGTAGCGTCCATCCATTTCCAGCACTTTCATTCGAATATCATCAAGATAGACGGATTGTCCTTCTCTGATATCAATATTCTCTTTTAAGATGAGTCCGCCGATTGTATCAATTTCCTCATCATGATAAGAGATCTCGATCAAATCTTGAACTTCATCTAATCTCACTTTGCCATCTAAAACATAATGATGATCGGCTCTTTTTTGAATAACTGGCTGCTCATCTTCATCGAATTCATCTCGAATATCTCCGACAATCTCTTCTAAAATATCTTCCGTTGTGACAAGTCCAGACGTTCCGCCATATTCGTCAGTTAAGATCGCCATATGCATTCTATCACGCTGCATCTTAACGAGAAGCTCTTGAATAGGAATCGTGTCGATGACCTCAATCACTGGATATATATAATCTTGAATTTTCAGTTGATCTTTTTCTCCTTGATACACAAGATCTGCAAAGAGCTGCTTTTTGTTCAGCATGCCGATGACATGGTCTTTATCTCCTGAAAAAACAGGGAAACGTGTATACTTTTCCTGCGTCATGATGGCGAGGATATCATCTAACGGCATATCTTCTGGAATCGCACAAATTTCTCTCCGCGGTATCATGATCTCTCTGGCAATTCGATTATCGAAATCGAAAATCTTGTTCATATAATTATATTCTGATGGGTTGATTTCCCCATTTTTTAAGCTCTCAGATAATAAAATCTTCAATTCCTCTTCAGAATGGGAATGTTCTTTTTCAGACCCCATATCGATGCCCATCATTTTAGTTAGCAAACGGGCTGATCCGTTTAACACATAAATGAAAGGGAACATAAGGATATAAAATGCATGCAGCGGGCCTGACAGCCATAGCGTCATTTTTTCCGCCTTTTGAATGGCAAGCGTTTTTGGTGCTAGCTCACCTACAACTACATGCAAAAAGGTAATAATAGAGAACGCAAGTGTTGCTGAGATCAGGCTGATTGCTGAATCAGGAATGTTTGTCAAACCAAAACCTCGAACCAAAAGTTCTTTCACAGCCGGCTTACCAATCCACCCTAAACCAAGGGATGTCACTGTAATACCGAGCTGACAGGCTGACAAATATTCATCTAGCCTTGATGTCACCTTTTTCGCCATGATGGCCTTTTTGGACCCTTCGGCAACAAGCTGATTAATTCTTGAACTTCTCACCTTTACTATGGCAAATTCAGATGCAACAAAGAAAGCTGTTAAAGCAATCAAAACACCGACTATACTCAGATTAACAATATCGTCCATTTAACCTTGCTCTTTCTTAGAAGAACAAGGAGTCACCTCCTGATTGATGATGTTATGTTTTGCAAAACGGTTAACTGATTAAATAAGACTACATTGAGGGCCCCACTTAACCACCTCCGGTTCACGTAAAATTCCGCCTCTCTACATATATATGAAACGGTATTCATTTTATCTTACCATAAATAATCTGAAAATTCCTGTATCATCATGCTGTTTTTGACATGACTGACTAAATTGAGGGAAATCCTCCTCTGTTTCTTCTTATTGGCAGGAAATATGAACAATTAACTTGTGTTTCAGACTAGAATTATATTAAACTATTTTCATAAACTATAACGTGACGGTTAGGAGGAGATGTTCAGATGGGGCTGAGAAAAAGTATCGTATTGGTGAACTAGCACAGATTGCACAGGTGACGAAACGAACTGTAGATTATTATACAAATCTAGGTTTGCTTGCGCCTGTTAGATCTTGCTCAAATTATCGTTATTACGATGAATATGCTTTAAAACGATTACAATTAATCGTTCTTTGCAAACAGCAGAGATTGGCTCTTTCTGACATCAAATCCAGATTAGATGAACAATTCCCTTCTCAAAAGGAAGATCATGATGAACTTGTCCATTTAACCTCTGATATCGATCGGATGAATGAGCATATGGACCGCATTTTGGCACGTTGTAAGCAGCTTCAGCCAGAACAACGTGAAAAACTAAAAGAGCAGCTTACTCCTGAAAAAATGACGGCTGTCCAATCATTTTTACTGCTGTTAAGTTAAAATTTTTACTAAACAGGAGGTGTTACCTTCGTTCTCAAAGTCAGAACGAAGGCCTTAATTGGACATAGTTAATTTACTCATAGTCGCTTTACTTATAGCTTTAACCGCGTTTTTCGTTGCATCAGAGTTTGCGATCATTCGCTTAAGAAGCTCAAGAATTGATCAGTTAATCGCAGAAGGTAATAAAACAGCAGTTGCTGTCAAGCATGTAACGACTCATCTTGATGAGTACCTATCAGCCTGTCAGCTTGGTATTACCATTACCGCCCTTGGTATTGGTTGGTTAGGGGAAGAAACAATTGCGCATATGCTTGCGCCGCTCTTTGCAGAGCTGTCCATTCCTCAATCAGCTAGTTCTATTGTCACTTTTATTATTGCGTTTAGTATCATGACGTTTTTACACGTTGTCGTTGGAGAACTTGCACCGAAAACACTCGCCATTCAAAAGGCTGAGCAAGTATCCCTTCTTTTTGCTAGACCACTGATGATCTTTTACAAAGTGATGTTCCCGTTCATTTGGGTATTAAATGGATCTGCTCGTTTGTTAACGAAAGCGTTCGGTCTTCAGCAAGTATCTGAGCATGACATGGCGCACTCTGAGGAAGAATTGCGGATTATTTTATCAGAGAGCTATAAGAGCGGCGAGATTAACCAGTCTGAATTCAAATATGTAAATAAAATTTTCGAATTTGATGACCGTCTGGCGAAAGAAATTATGATTCCTCGTACCGAAGTTGTCAGCTTCCCATATGATATTACCATTGAGGAAATGCTGAAGGTAACAAAGGTAGAGAAATATACACGTTATCCAATTGAAGATGGCGACAAAGACAACATTATCGGTGTTCTTAACATTAAAGAGGTTCTCACTGCCTGCATTAGCGGTGAGTGCTCTACAAGCGATACGATCGAAAAGTTTGTAAATCCAATTATTCACGTGATTGAAACGGTTCCTGTTCATGATTTACTGCTCAAAATGCAGCGTGAACGTGTACACATGGCCATTTTATCAGATGAATATGGCGGTACAGCAGGTCTTGTCACTGTTGAAGACATCCTTGAAGAAATCGTTGGTGAAATTCGTGATGAGTTCGACATTGATGAAATCAACGAAGTGCGTAAACTTGGAGAAGACCATTACATCTTTGATGGCAAGGTTCTTGTTGATCAAGTCAACCTGCTATTAGGTATACAGCTTGATAATGAAGAGGTCGACACAATCGGCGGCTGGTTCCTTACTCAGAAATATGAAGTAGAGAAAAATGACGCCATTCGTGAACAAGGCTATGAATTTATTATTAATGAAGTCGATGGACACCATGTGGCATACATCGAAGTAAAAAAGTTAAATGAACAATTATTAGAAGCAGCTGAAGAAGGCGCTTCTTAAGAAAAAAACGACCCTTGCCTAAGCAAGCGGTCGTTTTTCTTATGCCTTTTCCATTAATTGAGCTTCTAGCTCTTTGATTCTTGTGTTTAATACTTCTGTCATGGCACCTAATCTTTCTTTTGGCGGCAGATGGTCAAATTCAGACAGCTCAATCGGTTCACCGATGATTAAGCGCATTTTCCCTTTTTTGAAAAGGCTTTTCGCATTTGAAGGTCCTTTGTATGCGGCTGGAACAATTGGCGCTTTACCGAGCTGCGCAATGGTAACCGCTCCTCTTTTTAAAGGAACATCCTCTGTAGTACGTGTGCCGCTTGGAAAAATCCCAACGATCTTTCCCTCTTTTAATAATTTAATGGGCGTTTTAATACTGCTTGGCCCAGGATTCTCTCGATCAACTGGAAAGGCATGAATCTTTTTTAAAAATCCACCGATCCATTTATTTGCAAACAATTCTTTTTTCGCCATGTAGTGGATCTCAAACGGAAGAATTCCTGCGCCTAATGCAAGAACATCCACAAAACCCTCATGTGTACAAGCAATGACAAAACCCCGATCAGTTGGCAGATTCTCTTTTTGATATACTTTGATTCCACCTCGGAGACCAAATAATAATTTGACGGTATAGCCTGAAAATTTATACATAGTGCACTTCCTTTGTTTGAAGAATGAAGGATTTGTCTCTATTATAACAAATTTTTTATTACCTGGTACTAAAAATTTGTACGCAGTCCAATCCTCCCTATTTTTTTCGTTTAAAATGAACGTTCTGACTGTATTCAAGCACAAGGTTTTAGGGGAGAATAGAATAGGAATTGTGTCCAATTTTGTCGTTTTTCGATGTTTTTTCCTGATTTGTTCTATTGAAAATACTTTATAAATGATGCAAATTTCGCTATGATAAGGAGAAATGATTTTGATTCGGCGAAAGAAATGAGTAATGTACGGTAATGAGAAGTTTCGTGCAACTTTATGCCTTTCTTATGCGTGTATAACATAGAGGGGAGAAAAATCAGTGACGATCGATGAAATTTATCAAATGTATATGAACGATGTTTACAGGTTTCTGCTCTCCATGACAAAAGACAAACATTTGGCAGAAGACTTATTGCAGGAAACCTTTATGCGTGCGTATATACATATTCATTCCTACGACCATAGCAAAGTGAAACCTTGGTTATTTCAGGTGGCACGAAATGCTTTTATTGATTATGTCAGGAAACATAAAAAAGAAGTGACCATATCGGATGACCTCATTGGCGGTCTTTTACAAACGTCTGTACAAAGCCCTGCTGAACAGGTTGAAATAAAGGAAGTTCTCACCATGTATTTGGAGCAGCTTCCAGATAACTACAAGGAAGCGTTGACATTGTATTATTTAAAAGAGCTAAATTACAAGGAAGCATCCAAGGTCATGAATATTACTGAAGCAAATTTTAAAAGTGTTTTATTTCGTGCAAGGCAGCGCCTAAAAGCACTTTACAACAGAGGTGTTAATGATGAATGAAGAGTTTAACAAGCGATGGGAACAATATAATAATGGTGAGATGAATGAGGAAGAAATGATAGCGTTTGAAGAAGAACTTGAAGAAAACGAAAAACGCTTAAGCCAGGAACTGAACGACTCAGATTGGACAGATTTTTCCATCAGTCCTGAGAAGCAAAAAGCCATTTTACAATACGGAAAAAGAAAGTCATATTTACGTATTTCCGTACTTGCTGTCATATCGACACTCATTATTTTACCGCTTTGTACATTAGGAAGTTATTTATACTACGGCGTTGGCGGCGCCGAGAGCAAAGGCAATCATTTCATGGAAACAGCAGCTGTCACCGTCGCTTTAACCAAACCAAACGTGGCCATTGATATGAAGGATTTAAAAGGTCAGGTCAAACTTTTTGGGATGAACACCGAATTGAAGCTGCAAAAGCAAATTGGCAATAAAACAGAAGCTATTGGCAGTGAACAAATCGAGATGTTTTTCGATAAATTAAAGCAGCCTACCATCTCTTATTATGGTGACAGCGCACGCGAAACGGAGGATTTCTTTACCCATCCTTCGGCGCAGGCAGATGCCTCAAAAAAACAAACACTCACTACGTTAGACAAGCTTCCTGAAGGAACAGTAAGTGAAGTGTATGTATCCTATGACAGAGCTTACACACCAAAGGATGTTTATTCCTTTGCTAAAAAATACGATATGAAAGTGCTGTGGAATGCGATTAAAACAGAGGATTCATTAAGTGGAAATCAGCGGCCAATCGGCTTTCCTGGGAAGGACTCTGAATTTTTAAAAGAGCTTCAGCACACATCAAAAACTGAGGTAGATCAATTCAAAGATGCCCTTGCTTATGTTAATCAGCACCCGACATGGGCAACAACGATCTCTGGCAGACCTGATCTTGACTTGTCTAATCGTATACGCTATATCGATCAAAATGGCGTCACGGTTTATGGCTCTGTGGTCACTGGGCCTTCAAAAGAGATTGAGAAATTTGTAAAGACAAAACGCATTAAAACGGCAAAAGTGAGCGAGGTGGAATTATGGAATTGGTAAGAATTTTTAAAGAGCATAATGTATTTGGCTGGATTTCTGTCGGCACAGCGATATTATCCCTGCTCATGCTAAACCTCGCCATTATCAGCAACGTGACATTTTATTCTTTTCAAATGCTTCCTTTTGCAATGGCCGCAGTTCCATTTGGCATTATTGAACTGTTCATTAAAAAAGGCCGTACGGGTCCAGGTTTCCTCGGTGTCGTACTGAATATCTTTGTCATTGTTTGTGTCTATGCCATCGTATCAATCGATGTCGATCTTCAATTAGGTTTTTAATCAGCACTCAAAAGCAAAAGCCCGTGTTACTTGACTAATGCCAAGCAGCACGGGCTTTTTTCATTCATTTTTTATTCAATTCTGAATGCTTTCTTGAATATAAGAAATACACAACCAGCCCAATGGCAAGCCAGATTAAGAAACGTACAAAGGTGATTGCACCAAGCTTATAAATGAGCAATCCGCAAGATAGAATAGCTAAGATCGGAATAAGCGGAACTGCTGGGCATCTGAAAGCTCTTGGTAAGTCCGGCTGCGTTTTTCTCATCACAATGACCGCCACTGAAATCAAAATGAATGCTGAAAGTGTCCCGATGTTCACTAAACTTGCCAGCTCATCAAGTGGAATAAATCCACCCATTAATGCTGACAATGTACCGAAGAACAATGTATTGATGTAAGGAGTTTTATGCTTTGGATGAACTTTTGATAATACCTTTGGCACCAAGCCATCACGAGACATAGCAAACATCACGCGTGTCTGGCCGTACAGCATGACAAGCATCACGGTTGTCATCCCTAGAATCGCTCCGACATCCACAATACCAGCCACCCAGTTTTGTCCGGCTACTTGTAAAACGAGAGACACTGGATGTGATACTCCTTCAAAATTCATAAAAGGAACGATGCCCGTCATAATCGCACTGACAACGACATAAAGCAGCGTACAAATCAATAAAGAAGTAATAATTCCTCTAGGCAGGTTGCGTGATGGATTTTTTGTCTCCTCTGCCGCAGAAGCAACTGCATCAAACCCGATAAATGCAAAGAATACTAGGGCTGCTGCACTTAAGACCCCTGATGTCCCAAATGGAACGAATGGTGTCCAGTTTTCAGGTTTTACATATTTCACAGCGACTAAAATAAAGAGCAGAATCACAGCAATTTTCATAATAACCATGATGTTATTTACTCGTTTTGATTCTTTAATACCAAAGTACAGCAGGAAGGTGATGACCATTAAAATAATAAATGCTGGAAGATTAAAATATGTCACGTGCCCCTTTAAACCACCTGGTGCTGCTGTTAACTCAACTGGTATATGAATCCCTATCCCATTTAAAAAAGACACAAAATAGCCTGACCAGCCCGCTGAAACGGCACTAGCAGCCAGCATATATTCTAATATTAAATCCCAGCCAATGATGAATGCTAGAAATTCCCCCATTGATGCGTACGTAAATGTATACACAGACCCTGATACAGGCACTGTGGAAGCAAATTCCGCATATGACAGTGCTGCAAACAAACAAGCAAGACCTGCGATGACAAATGATAGCACAAGTCCTGGCCCCGCAGTGACGGCTCCTGTACCTGTTAGAACAAATATCCCTGTCCCGATTATGGCTCCAATGCCCAGCATGGTTAAATCAAATGAACCCAATTCCTTTTTTAATGCTTTTTCCCCTTGTGTTGCCGCAATGAGCTCTGAAATGCTCTTTTTTCTAAACAACGAATTGCTCATACCATCACTCCCAAAACTTAGTATCAGTCTAAAGACGCCACATTCATATAATTCACAATATTTTCTGAATATTTAGATTAAATTTAGCGCAATAAATTGGTGGCGTAAAATTATTATATATGAAAATTAAAAAATGAAAACACTTTTTTAAAAAATAGAGTGAAAATTCTTATATATCAACGGAAATATTGTCAATAAAACGGTTAGATTTTCTTCAATCCTTATTCAATTGATAGTTTGTCTCCCTCTATTTATGATACAACATGGAAGATTATATTTTTTTCATATACTTATTATTCAACAAAAATAAGACCCTTTTTTTAAAAGCAGGGTCACAATTATGTTATTTTAAAGCCTTTAGACCGATAGTGATCTATGAGAAAAAGACCAGTTCTGCGGCACAAATGATATATGAAAAAAGAGACTGCTTCATAGCAGTCTCTTAAAATGAATTAGTTTACAAATGTTTTCGCTCCAAGATAAATAGGCTTCCAATAGCTTGATGTCATATCACTGATCGTTACACCGTCAGAAGCAGCATGGATAAACTTATTGTTCCCAAGGTAGACACCCATGTGAGATGGACCCGATTTATACGTTGTAAAGAAGACAAAATCTCCAGCCTTTGGTTTGGATACACTTTTCATCGATCCCCAGAAACCTTCAGTTGTTTGTCTTGAAATCTTTTTTTGTTTGTTAATGATATACCACATAAATCCGCTGCAATCAAAGCCCTTCGGTGTCGTTCCACCCCATCTATATGGAGTACCGTTTTGCGCTTTAGCATCTGCTATGAGCTTAGACGTGTTTAAGGAAGAAGTAGAGACTGTTTTTTCTTTCACAGGTTTCGCCTTTACTTTAGACGTCTTTTTCACCTTTAGCTTTTGCCCGATTTTAATGAGGTCTGTTTTAAGTTTATTTAACGATTTCAACTCTTTCACAGTCATCCCGTATTTTTTGCCGATCTTAGATAATGTATCACCTTTGACAACTTTATGAGTGGCAGTTGCTGAAGCCGTTTTTACTTTTGTTGTTGTTTTTGATGTCTTCACTGCTTTTTTCGAAGAAGTGCCATTCACTTTTAAGGTTTGTCCAACATAAATCACGTTAGATTTCAGCTTATTGTCTGATTTAATTTTGCTCACGCTTGTTTTGTATCTTTTCGCTAGAACAGAAAGAGAGTCACCTTTTTGAACTTTTACTGATTGTGCTGAGGCAGCGCCGGCAAATAATGTCGTCCCAAGTAGAACTGCACTTGCAGCTGTGATCAATTGTTTTTTCATTTGTTCCTCCTGTATGTATCTATCTGATCCGAATTTTTATCTACTCCCTATTATAAGGATCAAATACCAGAAGAAATAGTCTTGACTTCCTACGACATTATGCTTATTAATTCGGCAAAATTTATTTTTTTTTAGGGTTCTTTTTATTTCATTTTTATTACACAATCATGACAAAATAATCGCATCTTGTCATGGATAAATGATACATTCATTTCTCTTTTTGGTTCATTCTATGTAAAGTGGACCTTTACAATTTTAAAGTGAACTTTACGGTGCTGTAAAGAGGAATCCACACTTCTGCTCTACCATTGTAAACGTAAGAGCGATACATAAACAATGAGGAGGCAAAATGAATGAGTGTGTTGAAAAGCTCGAAAACGAAAATTGCTGCAGTGGCAGCAGCATCTGTGCTATCGATTGGCATTTTTTCAGGGATTGAATTTGGACAAGCTGACAAAGCTGAGGCTAAAAAGAAGCCGAAAAATGACGTGCAAAATGTGATCGTGCTGATTGGAGATGGCATGGGAACACCTTATCTTTCAACTTACCGCTCATTTAAACACAACGGTGACCTTTCAAAGCAAACAGCGTTTGACCCTTACCTCACTGGCATGCATAAAACATACCCTGACGACTCTAAAAGTAACATTACCGATTCAGCAGCAGCTGGTACAGCCATGGCCACTGGTAAAAAGACATACAACAATGCCATTGGTGTAAACAAAAACGGCAAAAAACTAAAAACCGTTTTAGAAGAAGCCAAACGAAAGGGAAAATCGACGGGTCTTGTCGTGACATCTGAATTAACAAATGCTACGCCTGCTGCGTATGCCGCTCACGATGTGTCTAGGAAAAACACTGCAGCCATCGCTGATGACTTCTTCGATGAGAAAATCGGAAAACAGCATACAGTCGATGTCATGCTTGGCGGAGGACTTGTCGATTTTGTCCGAAAGGATCGTGATCTGACGAAGGAATTCAGACAAGCCGGTTATGATTATGTCACCAATAAAGCCGCCTTACAAAAAAACAAAAATGAAAAAGTGTTAGGCATTTTTGCTGATGGAGGTCTCGATAAAGCCATTGATCGTGATCAAACGACGCCTTCCCTGCAAGATATGACATCCTCAGCCATCAAACAGCTGTCTAAAAACAAAAAAGGATTTTTCCTTATGGTCGAAGGCAGTCAAATTGACTGGGCTGGACATGATCATGATATTGTCAGTGCGATGAGCGAAATGAAGGATTTTGAAAAAGCATTTGAAGAAGCGATCCGTTTTGCGAAAAAGGATAAAAACACGTTAGTCATCACGACCGCAGATCATTCAACTGGCGGACTTTCCTTTGGAGCAGACGGTTCAGGCAGCTGGGATTACAAACCGGTCAAAGCAGCGAAAAAAACGCCTGACTTTATCGCAAACAAAATTGTCAGCGGCATGCCTGTCGAGTCAGCGCTGAAACAATATATCAATCTTGATTTCACAAAAGAAGAAACAGCCTCTATTCAAAAGGCCGCTGAAACAAAGGATACTGTTAAAATTGATGATGCGATTGAAGAAGTGATCAATACAAGATCACATACAGGCTGGACAACTTCTGGTCATACCGGTGATGAAGTTCCATTCTTTGCGTATGGCCCAACAAGCCAGCAGCTAAAAGGTCTGATGGAAAATACAGATCAAGCGAAACATATCTTTAAATTACTTCATCAATAAAACGAAGAACATTGTAAGAGCAGGTGTAGAAAATGCCTGCTCTTTTTATTGTTCAATCTTCCAGTTGAAATTTCTGAAAATAAAGATATTGACAAATTGTTTATTTGTCTTACAATTAAACAAAAGAGTTTTTGGTAGCGCTTACCTTTCTTTTTAACAAATTACAGGAGGTTTTTAGCAATGATTCAAGGTAGAAGAGCACCAGAAGGCATATTAGGTTTTCCTATCGCTCCTTTTCAAGCAAATGGTCAGCTTTCTGAGGAAGCACTATTTCAAAACATTCAATTCTTACTAGACGAAGGGCTCGATGCCATTTTTATTGCATGTGGGTCGGGAGAATTTCAGTCTATTAGTCAAAAAGAATACGAGCAAATGATTGATGCGGCACTTGCAGCTGCCGGTGGTCAAGTTCCTGTTTATTCAGGAGTTGGCGGAAATTTAAATACCGCACTGGAGTGGGCGAAAATTTCCGAGGAAAAAGGCGTTGACGGTTACTTATTACTCCCTCCTTATTTAATTCATGGTGAACAAGAAGGACTATATGAATACGCCAAAACCATTATAGAAAGTACAAACCTAAATGCCATCTTATATCAACGAGATAATGCTGTTCTTTCTGTGCAGCAAATCAAACGGCTCACTTCTTTTGAACAGCTTGTTGGTGTAAAAGATGGGGTCGGTGATATGGATTTAAACGTGAATCTTTCCTATACAATAGGCAGCAGGCTCAGCTATATAAATGGATTGCCTATGGCAGAGGTCACAATGCCGGCTTACTTACCGATTGGTTTTCATTCTTATTCCTCCGCAATTTCTAATTATATCCCGCACATCTCAAGAATGTTTTATCACGCACTAAAAACGGGTGATCAAGAAACGGTCAAGGACATTTACACAACTGTTATTCTACCGATTAACCGGATTCGCCAACAGAGAAAGGGCTATGCCGTCTCACTCATTAAAGCCGGCATGAACATCATGGGACATTCTGTCCGCAATTCAGCAAGACCGCCTGTTGTTCCTGTAGAAAAAGAACACTATCAAGAACTAGAAAACATTTTACAGCACGCAATGGAACGCTTCCCGAAAAAAGCGGCTGTGAATTAACGAAAGAAAGGAGCTCATATTATGTCCACTTCAGTGAAACAAAAAACGTACTTCAATTATATCAATGGTGAATGGGTAAAGGCTTCCACAGGAGAAGTGATCCCCATTCAAAATCCTGCCGACAAAGAGGAGGCTGCTGGATATGTGCAGCGCTCAAGTCTCGAAGATGTAAACGCAGCCATCACTGCAGCTCATGAAGCAAAGACGATGTGGCGAGATTTATCAGGTGCAGAACGAGGACAATATCTTTATAAAGCAGCTGATTTGCTGGAAGAACGTCTCGATGACATTGCCATTACTGCTGTAAAAGAAATGGGTAAAACTCTGCCTGAGGCAAAAGGAGAAGCGGCACGCGGTGTAGCCATTCTCCGCTACTATGCCGGCGAAGGAATGCGCAAAGAAGGCGATGTCATTCCTTCTACTGACCGAGAGGCACTCATGTTCACTAAAAGGGTTCCATTAGGTGTTGTAGGCATCATCTCTCCTTGGAATTTCCCTATCGCGATCCCTATTTGGAAAATGGCTCCTGCACTCATTTATGGGAACACGGTCGTCATTAAACCTGCGACAGAAACTGCCGTTACTTGCGCAAAAATCATGGCCTGCTTTGCAGATGCCCACCTTCCAAAAGGAGTAGTCAATATGGTCACAGGATCGGGAGCTGTCGTAGGTCAAGGAATGATTGAACATCCAAATATCCAAGGAATTACATTTACTGGATCAAATGCAACGGGTAAAGCCATCGGTCAAAAAGCCTTTGATCGCGGGATTAAGTATCAGCTTGAAATGGGAGGAAAAAACCCCGTTATCGTAGCCAATGATGCGGATCTTGATCTTGCGGTAGAAGCAGCCATTACAGGAGCCTTCCGGTCAACTGGACAAAAATGTACAGCAACGAGCCGAGTCATTGTCCAAGAAGACATCTATGATGCCTTTAAAGAAAAACTCGTTCAAAAAACGCAAGAGATCACTATTGGGGACAGTTTAAAAAAAGACGTATGGATGGGTCCGATCGCAAGCAAACAGCAGCTTGATCAATGCCTTTCCTATATTGAAACTGGAAAAAAAGAAGGTGCCACCCTCCTTTTTGGCGGGGAACCATTAACAGATGGTGATTATCAGAATGGTTATTTTATTGAGCCTGCTATTTTCGAACATGTCACCTCAGACATGACCATCGCTCAAGAAGAAATATTTGGTCCTGTCATTGCTTTAATCAAAGTGCAAGATATCAATGAAGCATTTCACATTGCCAATGATGTGGTTTTTGGCTTAAGCGCTTCTATTTTCACACAAAATATCGGTCGTATGCTGTCCTTTATTCAGAATATCCAAGCTGGGCTCATTAGAATTAATGCAGAAAGTGCTGGTGTAGAGTTACAGGCACCATTTGGTGGAATGAAACAATCAAGCTCTCATTCTCGTGAACAAGGAGAAGCGGCAAAGGAATTCTTTACAGCCATTCAAACCGTTTTCATTAAATCGTAAAATTGAAGCATTTGAGAGGGCATCTGCCCTCCTCAATTCTCTATTTTAGAAAAGGAGAAGAAATGATGATAAATAACCTCTTCCATGCTTCACAAACTGATAAAAAAACGTCTGTCCGCTGGTTTATCGTCTTCATGCTGTTTCTTGTCACTTCTGTCAATTATGCAGATCGTGCTACCCTTTCTATTGCTGGAGATTCTGTTCAACATGACCTTGGTCTTAGCTCTGTATCAATGGGTTATGTCTTTTCTGCTTTTGGCTGGGCATATGTCATTGGCCAATTGCCTGGCGGTTATTTATTGGATAAATTCGGTTCTAAAATGGTGATTGCCTGCAGTATTTTCTTTTGGTCTTTGTTTACATTGTTTCAAGGTGCCATAGGTTTTTTTACAGCGGGTACTGCGATTATTCTCCTTTTTACCCTGCGATTTTTAGTAGGGCTGGCGGAAGCTCCTTCCTTTCCAGGCAATAGCCGTGTAGTGGCTGCATGGTTTCCTAGTTCTGAACGTGGAACAGCTTCTGCTTTCTTTAATTCAGCTCAGTATTTTGCGCTTGTCATTTTCTCTCCAATTATGGGCTGGCTTACACATTCTTTAGGATGGCATTCTGTTTTTGTTGTTATGGGAATCCTCGGTATTTTGCTGTCTTTTCTTTGGATAAAAACCGTCTATAATCCAAAACAACACCCGAAAATTAACGCAGCAGAGCTCGATTACATATCAAAAGGCGGGGCTTTGACCTCAATGGACGATGAAAAGAGCCAGCAAAACAAAGAATCCAAATGGCCATACGTGAAACAATTACTTTCAAATCGGATGTTAATTGGGGTTTATATTGCTCAATATTGCATTACCACCCTCACTTATTTTTTCTTGACGTGGTTTCCTGTGTATCTGGTTCAAGCAAAAGGAATGTCCATTCTCGAAGCAGGTTTTGTTGCTTCCCTGCCAGCTCTCTGCGGTTTTTTAGGCGGAATCCTTGGCGGCTTGTTATCCGATTTTTTATTAAAAAGCGGGAAATCGCTTACTTTCGCACGAAAGACACCCATTATTATCGGCATGCTTCTTTCATGCAGTATGATCATCTGCAACTATACAGAATCTTCATGGATTGTTGTTGCGATTATGTCGCTTGCTTTCTTTGGAAAAGGATTCGGTGCACTTGGCTGGGCCGTTGTATCAGATACCTCCCCAAAGGAATGTGCCGGGTTAAGCGGCGGTTTATTTAATACCTTTGGCAACATTGCATCCATTACAACACCCATTATCATTGGATATATTGTCAATGCGACAGGCTCTTTCAGTGGTGCGCTCGTCTTTGTCGGCAGTAATGCCGTTATTGCAATCTTAAGTTATTTATTCCTTGTGGGTCCCATTAAACGTGTGAAGTTAAAAGAACCCCCTTCAACACCTCCGGCCCAAGTCCCATCCAGCTCTATTTGAAAGCGCTTTATATAAAGGAGGATATATATGAATCAATACTTAAAAGAAGTCAAAAAGGAACGAACAAACAATCTCCCTTACATTACTGACATGAAGGTGATTCCTGTTGCCGGCTATGACAGTATGCTTTTGAATCTAAGCGGAGCGCATGGACCTTTTTTCACAAGAAATGTTGTCATACTAACAGACAGCAGCGGCCGTCAAGGAGTCGGAGAAGTTCCCGGCGGTGAAAACATTCGACAAACACTTGAAAAAGCCGCCAGACTTGTCCTCCAAAAACCAATTGGGCAATATCATGCCATCCTGCAGTCGGTGCAGCAAACATATCAAGACCTCGATAGAAGCGGGAGAGGCAATCAAACCTTTGACTTACGGACAACAATACATGCTGTTACAGCGTTAGAATCGGCTCTCTTGGATTTATTAGGTCAATTTTTAGAAGAACCGGTTGCCTCTTTATTAGGAACAGGTCAACAAAGACAGGTCGTTGACATGCTTGGGTATTTATTTTACATAGGGGATCAAATGAAAACCCCTCTCCCCTATTTGAAAGAAGATCATTCATCTTGCAGCTGGTTTCGGCTAAGGCGTCAAAAAGCACTAACACCGATCGACATTGTCCGTTTGGCTGAAGCGGCTTATGAACGCTATGGATTTCAGGATTTCAAGTTAAAAGGCGGTGTCTTTTCCGGGGAAGCAGAGATGGAAGCTGTAGAATCTCTTTCAAAACGTTTTCCAAATGCGCGCATCACACTTGATCCTAATGGAGCGTGGTCTCTTGATGAAGCCATTCAGCTTTGCAAAGGAAAACAACATGTGCTTGCATATGCAGAGGATCCATGTGGAGCAGAAGACGGATTCTCATCAAGAGAAATAATGGCCGAATTCAAACGAGCTACCGGCATTCAAGTGGCTACAAATATGATCGCAACTGATTTCCGTCAATTGTCACACGCCATCCAATTACATGCAGTTGATATTCCACTGGCGGACCCGCACTTTTGGACAATGGAAGGTTCAGTTAGAGTCGCTCAAACGTGTCATGATAACGGCTTGACTTGGGGATCGCACTCAAACAACCATTTTGATATTTCCCTGGCCATGTTTACACACGTTGCCGCTGCTGCACCAGGTCATATAACAGCGATTGATACCCACTGGATATGGCAAGATGGCCAGCATTTAACAAGGAACCCACTTTCAATCAAAGAAGGTCGTGTCAAAGTGCCACAAGAACCCGGGCTGGGTATTCAAATTGATCTAGAAAAGATAGAGGAAGCCAACCGTTTATATAAACAAATGAAGCTTGGTGCAAGAAATGATGCCATTCAGATGCAATATCTCATGAATGGCTGGACATTCGACCCGAAAAAACCGTGTTTGATTCGGTAGTTTGACTGTAAATGATTGTATTCCCCTTCATTTTGTCTTACAATTGAACAACTGAAGGGAGAGAATGACTCGTGAATGAAAGTATGGATGAACTTAAATTTGAAACAGTGAATCGAAAAACATTAGCAAAACAAGTCATAGAACGTATCGTTCATTTATTGTCTAGCGGACAATTAAAAGCTGGTGACAAACTGCCAACAGAAATGGAACTCATGGATATTTTATCGGTAAGCCGCCCTGTGTTGCGCGAAGCTTTAAGTTCTCTTGAAACATTAGGCGTTATCACTAGAAAAACACGAGGCGGTACATATTTTAATGATAAAATTAGCAATCAGCCATTTTCAGTTATGCTCGCACTGGCTCAAGATAATTTACCAGCCATTCTAGAAGCTCGTATGGTACTAGAACTAGGCCTTGTCACCGTTGCTGCTGAGAAAATTAGTGATGCAGAATTAAAAAAATTAGAAAGAACCATTGAAATGATTGAGGAAAGTACAGATAACAACTATGGTGAAGCCGATAAAGAATTCCACCGGATTATTGCCTTAAGTGCAAACAATCCAGTTGTTGAAGGCATGATTCAGGCGCTTTTAGTATCACACGCCAAGATTGACAGCCAAATTCCTTATCGAGAAAAAAACGTGACCGTTAATTATCATCAGAAAATTTATGAAGCGCTTCAGCTTAGAGACCCATATCAAGCACACTTCCATATGCATGAACATTTGAAGTTTGTACGTGATAAGATTTTAAAAGGATTAAATCAAACGCCATGATACGGAAGCGGATATGCTTCCTCTCCTCTTAAAAAGACAGCGCTTTCAAAGGAGTGATCTCTTGAATCAAAAAGCAAAGGAAGCACCCCTATATATTCAGGTAAGTTCAAAGGATAATGTAGCAATCATCGTAAATGATGGCGGACTACCAGCTGGCACCAGCTTTTCAAGTGGATTGACGTTAACTGAACGCATCCCTCAAGGGCATAAAGTTGCACTTAAGACAATTGAACAGCATGCACCAATTGTGCGATATGGTGAAATCATTGGATACGCTAACGAAACCATCATACAGGGAAGCTGGGTGAAAGAAGAGCTCGTTCAAATGCCAGCTCCTCCTCCTTTAGACAAATTATCATGCCTAACATACAGCGGTCCTCCGCTTAAAAAGCTTGATGGTTATGAATTTCAGGGATACCGAAATCCAGATCATTCTGTTGGTACTAAAAATATTCTCGGGATTACAACAAGCGTGCAATGTGTCGTTGGGGTTCTTGACTATGCGGTCAAAAAAATCAAGGAAGATCTGCTGCCGAAATATCCAAATGTGGATGACGTAATTCCCCTCCACCACCAATACGGCTGCGGTGTGGCCATTCATGCACCAGATGCGGTCATTCCCATCAGAACCATCCAAAACTTAGCCACACATCCGAACTTTGGGGGAGAAGTGCTCGTCATTGGATTAGGCTGTGAAAAACTCATACCATCACGCATTGTGTCAGAAGAGCGGCAAGACGATATTTTAACATTACAGGAGGAATCAGGCTTTTCTTCAATGATTACCTCCATTCTGAAGGCTGCAGAGCACAAACTAAAGAAACTCAATAGGCGGACACGCGTCCCATGTCCTGTATCGGATTTAGTGGTAGGCTTACAATGCGGTGGAAGCGATGCATTCTCAGGTGTAACAGCAAACCCCGCCGTTGGATATGCAGCAGACCTCCTTGTCAAAGCAGGAGCAACGGTTCTTTTTTCAGAAGTGACAGAAGTGCGTGATGCCATTCACCTATTAACTCCAAGAACTTTGAATGAAGAAACGAGGCAGGCACTTATACGGGAAATGAAATGGTACGACGACTATTTAAGCAGAGGTCAAGCAGATAGAAGTGCAAATCCTTCCCCAGGAAATAAAAAAGGCGGTTTATCCAATGTCGTAGAAAAGGCGCTTGGTTCTATCGCCAAATCTGGCACAAGTCCAATATCTAGTGTGATTGGGCCTGGTGAGAAAGCGGCCACCAAAGGGCTGATATTTGCTGCGACGCCGGCAAGCGATTTTGTTTGCGGAACACTGCAGCTCGCCTCTGGTATGAATGTACAAATTTTCACAACAGGCCGAGGAACTCCATACAGCCTAGCAGCAGCACCTGTAATAAAAGTTTCTACGAAAACCAGCTTACAGACACAATGGCCGGATCTTATTGATTTTGATGCCGGCCGTATTGCAACCGGAGAAGCAACAATCGAGGAAGTCGGTACAGACCTGTTTCATTATATACTAGATATCGCCAGCGGCCGGAAAGAAACATGGGCCGATCATTGGGGGATTCATAACGATTTGTGTCTATTTAATCCAGCCCCAGTCACATAAAAGAGATGTCCGTTTGAGGACATCTTTTTTTATGATCATTAAGCGAGATATTTCCTATGAACCCCTTTTCCATCATAAGAAAACATCACTTCTTTTCCTTCAAGAACTGACTCGATATGCACACTTCTTCCCCACAGCTGATATAAATACGGAAGGACTTTTTCTAAGTATTTCAGATCAAGTTCAATGCCTTCATACCAATGCTTGATATAAAGTTCGTTATTTTTTAAATAGTCGCCATCGATCACGGTCAAATACGGAAAGCCGCCATTCACTCTCATACTGACTAACTGATCACGAACCGCCTTCCATTCTTTATCAATGACTTTATAGTCTCTCCCCTGCTTTTGAAACAAGTACAAGTCTTCTCTCATCACAAGGTCTTTCGTTAAGTAGTTTCGAATAAAGGAAATATCCGATTCAATTTCCCTGACTTCAAACATTTTACTGCGGCCAGATCCTTCTGTGACCCCTGCTTTTTTTAATTCTTCACATGGGTTGTTATAGCGTTCTTCAATATCTTCAAAAATTTTCAGCCCTAAATAGTAAGGATTGATGCCTGTTTTAGATGGCTGCACCACACCTGCATTTAATTTCGCAAACTCTATCGATTCACTTGAATCCAAATCAAGCTCCCGCATAATCCGCTGGTGCCAATACGATGCCCAGCCTTCATTCATAATCTTTGTTTCCAGCTGCGGCCAAAAATAGAGCATTTCTTCTCTCAGCATGGTAAGAACATCCCGCTGCCATGGCTCCAGCTCCCGGGAATGCGCTTCAATAAAGAGTAAAAGATCCTTTTCGGGCTTTGGCGGAAACTGCTTAACGGTTTTCTTTTTCTCACGCATTTTCGGCTCATCCATTCCCCACAAATCATCATAAGGCGTTTGACGTTTTGGTTTATCATCTTCACTTTCTTCATCGTCCATATTCCAGCTTAATTTTGATCGAACAAGAGACGGATCAATATGCTCCTGGATAGCCAATACGGCATCTAAAAAGGCTTCGACTTCTTTTGTTCCGTGGATATGCTCATATTCTTTGATCCGCTCTGCCGCTGCTGACATGCTTTCGACCATATCTCGTTTTGTGTTTTGGAAACGGCAATTATTTTTGAAGAAATCACAGTGTGCCAATACATGAGCCACAATTAATTTATTTTGAACGAGCGTATTGTTATCTAGTAGAAAGGCGTAGCAAGGATTTGAATTGATCACCAGTTCATAAATTTTGCTTAATCCTAAATCATAATGAAGCTTCATTTTATGAAATTGCTTCCCAAAGCTCCAGTGGCTGAATCGTGTTGGCATTCCATATGCACCGAACGTATAAATAATTTCCGCGGGACAGATTTCATACCTCATCGGATAAAAATCTAGACCAAATCCTTCTGCAATTTCTGTAATTTCATCAATCGCTCTTTGTAAAAGACGTTTTTCAGATACGCTCAAGGAAACCATCCCTCCTCATCGGACTTATCCCTACTATATGAGCGTATGTAAAAAAACATGATGTTCCGCCAACCGTTTAGACGACTTCCATTTCTTTTGTGGATTGTCCGCCAAATGCTTCGACATGAATATTGCGCGATGGAATTCCAAGCTCTTTTAAAATATGAATGATCTCCTGTGTAAACACCGGGGAACCGCATAGATAAAATTGGCCTTTCCCTTCTCCGATCACCGATTGAAGAAATGGACGGTCAATGCGGGAAGACGCTTTCTCAACAAGCTCACCCTTTCCAGACTGCGCAAATTGTTCGTTACATAGGATGATGCGCCCATGGGAAGCTGAAGCTAGAACGCGTTCAAACTCATTTTCAAAAGCATTTACATCCTCTAATCGATCTGCATGAATCATCGTGAATGTCTGGCTGTTTTGTGCGGCAGTTTTCACTAAACCAATCATTGGTGTGACACCAGACCCAGCACTGATGAAATAAACAGGCTCTTTTGTGTCTCCTTGCAAGCAGAACATTCCCTGCGGCATACTCACTTGAAGAACGTCCCCTTCTTTCATTTCATCATGCAAAAATGTAGACACATGACCGTCACGCTTCACTGTAATACGGTAATAAGATGGATGATGCTCGTCTGATAAGCTATATTGTCTGCTGCACATATAGGCTTCTCCTGGCATATCTGCCTGAACCGTAATGTATTGGCCTGCTTGATACAATGGCAGCTCTGATTCATCTTCTGGTACTAAATAAAAAGAGATAAGCGATGGAGATTCTTGCTTCTTTTTCTTAATCACAAACGGCTTCACATCTGCCCATCCGCCTGTCTGTTTCACATTTTCATCCATCATTTCTGCTTCTATGGTAATGAAAATATTCGCAATGATGTCATATGCAGCTTTCCAAGCTAATAAAGTGGCATCTTCTTCTCTTAAGCCAAACACATCTTTCATCGCTTCAATCAGGTGATATCCGACAATTGGGTATTGTTCTTTTTTGACCATGACACTGACATGCTTATGGGCAATTTGTTTGACCGCAGGAAGTAATTCTTCTAATCGATCAATGTGCAGTGCAGCTTGATATAGTGTCGCAGCAAGTGCCTCTGGCTGACTTCCGTTCATCAGATTTGTTTTATTAAATTGATTGAGCAGCTCCGGGTGCTGGCGAATCATATTTTGATAAAAAACAGTGACAAGTTTGGTTCCCTCGGCTTTTAGTAGAGGAGCTGATTGCTTTATTGCATTCATTTGATCTTTAGATAACATCGTCATTCCTTCTTTCAAAAGAAGTATTTTAAATACATCTTTATCGTAATGGATGACAGTCTCTAAAAGCAATATTTATAATACATGTTTTAAATGTTGTCACATTTTACACTTTCTCGAACAGTTTTTGTCTAAAATGTGTTACGATGATACAAAACTCTATTAGGTTTAGAGGTCGTCAAAATGAAACTTACGAATTACACAGATTTCTCATTAAGGGTACTCATTTATTTAGCTTCGAGAGAAAATAATGAACTGTCAAATATTCAGCAGATCGCCGATGTTTATGGCATTTCTAAAAATCATCTGACGAAGGTGATTTATCATCTTGGAAAACGCGGGTATGTGGAAACGATTCGCGGAAGAAATGGCGGGATCAGGCTTGGAAAAAGCCCAGAAAGCATTAATATTGGAGAGGTTGTCCGTTATACAGAGGATGATTTAGTCATGGTTGAATGCTTTGATCCAAAGAAAAACAGCTGCATTATCTCCCCAATTTGTTCATTAAAGCATGTACTTCATGAAGCACTCACTGCTTATTTAAGCGTTCTAGACCGATACACACTAAACGATTTAACACAAAACAAAGATGCTCTTAGAGAGCTCCTGCTTTAAGGCGAAAGAATTTATTCTTTCGTCTTTTTCTTTACCTTCTTGTAATAATAATTTATTTAAAATTATTATAAATAAATATTGACTATCATGTTTGATTCAATATAATTAGGGTATATAGATTGCTAGAAAACACTTTTTTGTTTACAGGAGGAGAAAAGAATGACAAATTCAAATCATAAAAATTTGACAACGAACCAAGGCGTGCCTGTTGGCGATAACCAAAACTCAAGAACAGCTGGTCACCGCGGACCTACCTTTCTTGATGATTACCATTTGATTGAAAAACTCGCACACTTTGATCGTGAACGTATTCCAGAGCGCGTCGTTCATGCAAGAGGCGCCGGCGCTTACGGTGTGTTTGAAGTAGAAAACAGCATGGAGAAACATACAAAAGCAGCCTTCTTAAGTGAAGAAGGAAAACAAACAGACGTTTTTGTTCGCTTCTCCACCGTTATTCATCCGAAAGGTTCACCTGAAACATTGCGTGACCCGCGCGGCTTTGCTGTCAAATTTTATACAGAAGAAGGCAACTATGATCTCGTTGGTAACAACTTGCCGATCTTCTTTATTCGTGATGCATTGAAATTCCCTGATATGGTTCACTCTCTCAAGCCAGATCCTGTAACCAATATTCAAGATCCTGACCGTTATTGGGATTTTATGACCTTAACGCCTGAATCCACTCATATGCTCACATGGCTTTTCTCTGACGAAGGAATCCCTGCAAGCTATGCTGAAATGCGCGGTTCTGGTGTGCATACATTTAGATGGGTGAATAAATACGGCGAAGCAAAATATGTAAAATATCACTGGAGACCTTCTGAAGGTATTCGCAACTTATCTATGGAAGAAGCAGCGGAAATTCAAGCAAACGATTTCCAGCATGCGACAAGAGATTTATATGACCGCATTGAAAAAGGCAACTTCCCAGCATGGGACTTATATGTTCAGCTTATGCCGCTTAGCGATTATGATGAACTTGATTATGATCCATGTGACCCAACAAAAACGTGGAGCGAGGAAGATTACCCGCTTCAAAAAGTAGGATGCATGACACTCAACCGCAATCCTGAAAACTTCTTTGCTGAAACAGAACAGTCTGCTTTCACGCCAAGTGCATTTGTTCCAGGAATTGAGGCATCTGAAGATAAACTGCTTCAAGGCCGTCTGTTCTCATATCCTGATACGCAGCGCCACCGACTCGGTGCGAACTACATGCGCATTCCGGTTAACTGCCCTTATGCACCTGTACACAATAACCAGCAGGATGGCTTTATGACAACGACTCGTCCAAGCGGTCATATTAACTATGAACCAAACCGTTATGCCGATCAGCCAAAAGAAAACCCTCACTACAAAGAAAGTGAGCCAGTTCTTCACGGTGACCGTATGGTGAGACAAAAAATTGAAAAACCGAACGATTTCAAACAAGCTGGAGAAAAATATCGAAGCTACTCTGAAGAAGAGAAACAAGCATTGATTAAAAACCTAACAGCTGATTTGAAAGATGTGAATGACCAAACAAAATTACTTGCAATCTGCAACTTCTATCGTGCCGATGAAGATTACGGCCAGCGATTAGCAGATTCACTTGGTGTGGATATTCGCGCTTATCTTCAAGGTAGCATGAAGTAATTCCATTTCGAAAAAATTGTTGGACAAAGGGCTAAAATGATCTTTATTTTAGCCCTTTGTCTTTTTTGACTGAACGCCTCAAGCACCCTTTACAAAAAAAGGGACTTCTTTATAATCGAAACACGTTAATACTAATCAAATGACCAGTCACCGGATGAAAATAAATTTCTGCATGTGAGGCAAAGCGAGTTGATCCTTCCTTTACAGTGACGCGAAACACATCTTTTGTCTGCTCATCATTCACTTCTGTCCGGCCAATGTAATGATAATCATTTAATGCGGCACCTTTATATTCATCTTTAAACGCTGTGTACGCAAGTCTTTCCCAATTTTCAAACGGCTGCACTGCTGCTTTTGATGCAGGATGAATCATCAAACTGCCAAGCAAAACGATTCCTGCTGCAATAAGCATCCACCATTTCGGCTGCATGATATCATTGAACTCACTTTCATATATGTTTTGTTTAGGTTTAGCAAGCCTGTCCTTTTTCATACATGAAGCAATTATTCAGCCTATAATTCCCGGTACACGATTGATGCGGACACCAACTTTTCCCCTGAAAAAGTCGATATGATCCGAGCAAACTAATGAAGACTTCTCAAGGGAAAGGAGAAGGTTTAATGAATGTGGCGGATTATGATAAAGCACTTTATTATACGCATCGCTCGCAATGGGATAATTTACTTATTCTTATGGTACGTACGCAAGATGATTTGCTCTCGAAACGTATTGAGCATTTCTTACATGCGTATCAATTTAACCGGAACGATGCAGATGTTGAAAAATGTTTATATGGGCTCCTGCAGTACATTGATCATGCTTCAGAGGCTGCTGCTTCTGAAGTTTATTCACAACCGATGTACACATAAAGAAAAAGGGCTAAAATGAATTTTTTTTAGCCCTTCCCTTTTATATACAATTAGCAGTGCGCTGTAATGGGAAGCGTTAGAGTTAATGTATGGATCGCAAGCTTATTCAAGTTCTCTTTTAATTTGTCATCATCATGACGAAAATCACTTACTAATTCATATGCCTCCACTAGATCCCCTCCTATTTTACATTCACCTGTGATTGACCGGTTCATCCCCTCATTTAAAATAAAAAAAGACTGGATGAGCATACACTCATCAAGTCTTTTATGGTTTTTCTATTAGAAATTAGACTGTTCATGCTTCTCTTTTTTATTCAATTCATTGAATTGAATGTGCGCTTAAAAGTTTTAGCATGACGCCTAGATCTCCTTTTGTCATAGCAGCTCTTTCGGCTGATTTTTTTGATAATCCACTGCATACAGAGCCGCTTGGGTTCGATCTGCCAGCTCTAATTTTGATAATACATGAGATACGTGCGTTTTAACAGTTTTTTCAGAAATAAACAGCGATGAGGCAATTTCTTTGTTGCTTTTGCCTTTTGCAATCTCAAATAAGACATCTCGCTCTCTATTGGTGAGCTCTTTCATCAATGCCCATTTCTGCTCTTTTGGCTCTGTCAGATGCTGCACGAGAAAGGTCGTGATATGACCATCTAACTGGTAGGTGCCATTTTGAACTTCAATCATGGTCGAAAGCAGCTTTTCTGGTGCTACATCCTTTAATTGATAGGCTTTCGCCCCTGCTTGAATGGCGGGAATGACATAATCTTTATCCGCATAGCTTGTCAGGATCACAATGCGGGAGTCCGGCATTTCCAGCGTCATTTGTTTCGTTGCCTCAATGCCATTCATTACAGGCATAGACAAATCCATTAAGACAATGTCAGGCAGGGTTTCTCTGACAACCTCTAATGCCTCTTGCCCATTGGACGCCTCACCAACGATGTCCACATCAGACTGTGTCTGCAAGAAAAACACAAGCCCTTTTCTCACAATATGATGATCATCTGCAATGACAACTCTCATGACGATCCCTTCCTTTCTTGTGAAAATGGCACTTTTACATGAATCGTAGTCCCTTTACCTAACTCTGAATGGATACAAAATGTACCACCTGCTCTTCGGATGCGGTCAGACATCCCTTTCAGCCCAAGTGAAAGAAGGCTCATCTGCTCGTCATATTGAAAACCTTTTCCGTGGTCAATGATTTTCATCTCCAACGTGTCTTTTGATTGCTCAAGCTTGACCTCGACTTCTTCTACTTCCGCATGTTTTTGACAGTTATTGAGCGCTTCTTGACATACCCGAAAGAAAGTTTCATTGTGAGAATGGTCCATTTCTATACAGCCTGATAAAGATAAAGTGCAGCGTAATCCTAAAAGCTGTGCATACTCTTCAATTGCTGTCGTAAACCCTTTTTCAAGGCCTCTTGGTCTCAGCTGCCAAATGAGTGACCGCATTTCAATCAGAGCGTCTTGAGACAAATGCTGAATAAAATCAATCATTTCCCCTAGATGTTGATCGCTTGTCATTTGCCGTGCAGCCTTAGCAGTCAGACTCACAGAGAACAGCATTTGGTTGACAGAATCATGCAAGTCCTGTGCGAGCCGGTTTCTTTCTTCCAGAAGTGCGTGCTGCTGTTCATTTTGCACAAGCTTCATCCGCTGAATGGCGGTGCCAATTTGAAGTGCAATGCTTTCAAGCAAATTCAGCTCCTCTTGCGTAAATGTGACTTTTCCTTTTGCCGCCACATTTAATAAGCCGAACGTACGCTTACACGCTTTTAGCGGTACGGTTGCATGATGAGTAATTCCTTCTGTATCCCCGAGCTTTTCTTCAATTGCCGTTTCAATCCGTTTGCAGTTAATAATATTGGTGGCTGATTGCAGCGAGCCTTTTGTGTATCGGTTGATGCAATAACAATCATTTTGACACATGAGCTGCTTTTGATGCTTTGCGAGTGCTTCAGGTAAGGAAACCTCTGCCATCAGTTCATATGACCCGTCTTTTTCTATAAAATAAATCCATGCTGAATGAAAACCTGTGACATCCATCAGCATATGGAGCACTTCATGGAGCGTTTCTTTCATTTCCATGCCTTCATTTAGCTTTTCAGCAATTTCTTTTAACGTTTTTAATGTTTCAACCTTCTCTTGGTATTCTCCCATACTGTTTACCCCCGGCATTTGCAGCCTTCACTTATCATTACGCTCATTATACCATGAGCCCCCTCGTCGCTCTTTCTCCAAAAGAATGATTTCTTCTCATCCTTTTGGCTGAGAAAAGGCCATCATGCATTCATACACGATGGCCTTGTCTTTCGTTATTTCGCTGTTTCTTCCACAATATCATAAACGACTTTCATCACTTCTTCTGACAAATGCTTTAGCTTTTCTTCACTATCTGTTAAAGACGTGCCTTTGACTGCAATATAAAATTTCACTTTAGGCTCAGTGCCGGAAGGTCTTAAGCAGAACCAAGAACCATCCTCAAGGAAATATTTCAGCACATTTGATGCTGGCAGGTGAATGGTTTCCTCTTTCTTTTCAGCCACAAGTTGTCTTTGACTTGATTGATAATCCTCAATCACTGTGATCCGCTGCCCTGCGATGGCAGCTGGCGGATTTGTTCTAAAGGTATGAAGGATCGCTGAAATCTGCTCTGCTCCTTCTTTTCCTTTTAAGGTTAACGACTTTAATCCTTCCTGGTAAAATCCAAACTGCTTGAAAATATCGACAAGCGCATCGTACAAGGACTTGCCCTGCTTTTTATAGAAGGCAGCAACTTCAACGGCTAAAAGTGCCGCTTGCACCGCATCTTTATCTCGGGCAAAATCACCAATTAAATAGCCATAGCTCTCTTCATAACCGAATTGAAACGTGTATTCTCCGCTCTTTTCAAACTGCTTAATTTTTTCTCCAATAAATTTAAAGCCTGTGAGTGTGTCTATCGTGTCGGCACCAAAAGCTGATGCTACAGCGCGCCCAAGCTCACTTGTGACAATGGTTTTCATCACAACGGGACGAGGCGGCAATTGACCCAGCTTTTGTTTTTCAGACAATAAATAATGAAGCAGCAGGGCGCCTGTCTGGTTGCCTGTTAAGACAGTAAATTCTCCTTCGTGATCTCTGACCGCAATACCTAACCTGTCAGCGTCTGGGTCTGTGGCAATGAGAATATCTGCATTTTGTTTTTCACCAAGCTTGATGGCGTACTCAAATGCTGCATGCTCCTCTGGATTCGGCGAGGTCACTGTTGAGAATTGTGGATCCGGTTTTTCCTGCTCAGGCACAACAGTGACATGCTGATATCCAAGAGCCTGCAGCCCGTTTCTGACAGGGTGATTGGCTGTCCCATGAAGCGGAGTAAACACGACTTTGACATCGACCTCATGTGCCAGCTCAGGGTGCACACTAATGGTTTTTAATTTTTCAATATAAGCATGGTCGATTTCTTCTCCGATTATTTTGATCAGCCCTTGCTGTTTCAACGTTTCTTCAGAATCAACTGAAATCGACAGTTCATTTTCAATTGCATCTACTTCTTGAATGACTTGATCTGCTTCAAATGGAGGCAGCTGCCCGCCATCTTCACCATACACTTTATAGCCATTATATTCTGGTGGATTATGACTTGCTGTCACGACGATTCCAGCAAATGCATGCAGCTCACGAACCGCAAAGGAGAGCTCTGGTGTCGGACGCAATTCATTAAATACGTACGTTTGAATGCCCTGTGAAGCAAGTGTTCTGGCTGCTTCCATTGCAAATTCAGGCGATTTATGGCGTGAATCATATGCAATGGCGACGCCTCTTCTTTTTGCATCCTCTCCATGTTTCGCAATATACGCAGCAAGACCTGCTGATGCTTTACGAACAGTGTACACATTCATTCGGTTCGTGCCTGCACCAATCTCACCGCGCATTCCTCCAGTGCCGAACTCAAGGTTTTTGTAGAAACAGTCTTCAAGGGCCTGGTGGTCATCTTGATGCGTCTCCAGCCATTCCTTTAGTTCAGTATCCAGGTGCTTCTCATTGATCCATCGCTCATAATTCGTCTTCCAACTCATGGTCGTCCTCCCCAGCTCTTATCATCAATAAAATAACATCTACTGTTATTTTATATGGAATCATCCTTTATGTCATGCTATATCATTAGCAGTTGGAAAAAATGCTGCACAAATAAAAAAAGCCGATACATGATCGGCTTTCAGATTGTTGACAAAGAGCTAAAATGATCTTGCTTTAGCCCTTTGTCTTCTTTTTATTCAGCATCAAGCGGTACGACTGCTTCATGGAATAGTTGATCTAATTCTGATTGATATTTCTGTTTTGCTGCTTCATCCCAGCCAAAACGTTCTGCCATATAATCGATGACTGGCTGTGCATATTTTTTTGCCCAATTGATATTAAATAATAGGCTTCCTGTTCTTCTTAAGAAGAAGTCAACAGGAGTAACGGCTAATTCTTCTTCAATCGCATAGACAAGCTCTGCCAGTACATACGCTGGAATATTTCGTTTGTCTGCTTCCCCTTGAAGCTGCTCGACACGTTTGAAGAGACTGCTGACATTTGAGCCATATTTTTCAGCTAGTTTTTGTGCAATCGGTTCTGTTAAACCAACAGATGCTCCTTCTGCTGTTTTCGCTTGAACAAAGGCTGCCATGTTTTTAGATCCGCCTACATGGCCGCCTGAGATTGGCATATGTTTTGTTTTACATGGTCCATAATCTTTGCCCGTTTCCTGTTTCAGTCCATCACGTACTAGATCGACAATATGCTCAGCCATTTTACGGTAGCCTGTTAATTTACCGCCAGCAATGGTGATTAAGCCTGAAGATGATGTCCACACTTCATCTTTACGAGAAATTTCTGAAGGATCCTTGCCCTCTTCATGAATGAGCGGACGAAGACCGGCCCAATTGGATTCTACATCTTTTTCTGTAATATTGAGATCAGGGAACATGTACTGAATCGCTTGGATGACATAGTCACGATCGGCCTTTGTCATACGCGGGTGCTCCAGCTGTTTTTTGTACACTGTATCTGTTGTTCCAACGTACGTTTTGCCTTCTCTTGGAATGGCAAAGACCATACGTTTATCAGGTGTGTCAAAGTAAATCGCTTGTTTTAATGGAAAGACCGATTGGTCAAATACTAAGTGAATTCCTTTTGTATGCTGTAAGTGTTTTCCTTCTTTTGAGTGGTCCTTGTCTCTCAGCTGATCTACCCATGGACCTGTCGCATTGACGATCTTCTTCGCATACACATCGTAGGTTTTCTGTGTCATGACATCTTCAATGACAACACCAACCACTTTGCCTTTATCATAAATAAATTCTTTTACTTTCGCATAGTTGACCGCCTCCGCTCCAAATTTCACAGCCTCTTTCATGACTTCGATTGTGAGGCGTGCATCATCTGTACGGTATTCAACATAGTAACCGCCGCCTTTTAAGCCGTCCTTTTTGACAAGCGGTTCTTTTTCAAGTGTTTCTTTTGCACTTAGCATGCTTCTGCGTTCGCTATGCTTTACGCCAGCTAAAAAGTCATACACTCTAAGCCCAATAGAGGTTGAAAACTTACCAAATGTCCCGCCTTTATGCATCGGAAGAAGCATCCATTCTGGCGTTGTGACATGAGGACCATTTTCGTATACAATGGCACGCTCTTTACCGACCTCTGCGACCATTTTCACTTCAAATTGTTTTAAATAACGAAGTCCGCCGTGCACTAGTTTCGTTGAGCGGCTAGACGTACCTGCTGCGAAATCCTGCATTTCTGCAAGACCGACACGCATTCCGCGTGAAGCCGCGTCAAGTGCTGTACCAGCGCCTGTTATACCCCCACCAATGATAAACACATCATATGGTTTTTTTGTCATTTCCTGCAGCATTTGTTCTCTTTCTAAGCTAGAAAAAGTCATCTCTTGTTCCTCCCATGTTGTACGGTAAAGAAAAAGAGACCGCAAACACCCAAAGCGTATTTCTACACTTCGGTGCCTGCGGTCTCTCCAGTTCTCCAACCGTTCTATTAACTTACTTGAAGTATACCATACTTTTGGTTTATTTGAAAGCTTGAGCTGCTTTTACAGCCTTTTTCCACCCGCTGTATAACGAGTCGCGGCTGTCCTCTTCCATTTTAGGGTCAAAGCGCTTGTCAAGGTTCCATTGTTTTGCAATGTCTGAACGGTCGTTCCAGAAGCCAACTGCTATTCCCGCAAGATAGGCCGCACCGAGTGCCGTCGTTTCATTAATTTCTGGACGTTCTACTGGTACATCCAGCAAATCACTTTGGAAGCCCATTAAGAAATCATTCTTTACAGCTCCGCCATCCACACGCAACGTTTTTAATGAGATGTTTGAATCCTTTTCCATCGCATCTAAAACATCCTTCGTTTGATAAGCAAGTGATTCTAACGTTGCACGGACAAAGTGCTCTTTAGAAGTACCGCGTGTTAATCCGAATACAGCGCCTCTGACATCACTGTCCCAGTATGGTGTGCCTAGACCAACGAATGCTGGAACGACATATACGCCCTCTGTTGACTCAACGCGCTTTGCATAGGCTTCGCTGTCTTTTGAGTCTTTAAACATTCTCAGTCCGTCGCGCAGCCACTGAATCGCTGAACCAGCTACGAAAATACTTCCCTCTAAAGCATATTCAACTTTACCGTCAATGCCCCATGCAATTGTCGTTAATAAACCATGATCCGACTTAATTGCTTTTTCCCCTGTATTCATCAACATGAAACATCCTGTACCATACGTGTTCTTCGCCATTCCTTCTTCAAAGCAAGCCTGACCGAATAGTGCAGACTGCTGGTCTCCCGCAGCTCCTGCAATCGGGATATTTCTGCCGAAGAAGTGATAGTCTGTTGTTTCACCATAGATGTGTGAGGATGGTTTCACCTCTGGAAGCATAGAAGCAGGTACGCCAAGAATATCAAGTAATTCTTCATCCCATTTCAGATCATAAATGTTGAACATTAATGTTCTTGACGCGTTGGAGTAATCTGTGACGTGTGATTGACCGCCTGTCATCTTCCAAATGAGCCATGTATCAATTGTGCCAAACAGCAAGTCGCCATTTTCTGCTTTCTCACGAGCACCTTCTACATTATCTAAAATCCATTTTACTTTTGTCCCTGAGAAATAAGCATCAATGAGAAGACCCGTTTTATTTCTAAACGTTTCATTGTGTCCTTGCGCTTTTAACTCTTCACAAATGCCTGACGTTTGTCTAGACTGCCAAACAATTGCATTATAAACGGGTGCGCCTGTATGTTTATCCCAAACAACTGCTGTCTCACGCTGGTTCGTAATTCCGATACCGGCGATTTGATCTGCTTCAATGCCTGATTCAATTAAAGCAGTTGAAATGACGGATAGAACAGAGCTCCAAATTTCATTTGCATTATGTTCTACCCAGCCTGGGTTCGGAAAATATTGATTAAATTCCTTCTGAGCTGTATGGGCAATTTTGCCTTCTTGATCAAATAAGATCGCTCTTGAGCTTGTTGTCCCTTGATCTAAAGCGAGAATATATTTTTCTTTTGCCATGATGTTTTCCTCCCCTTACATACTTTCATTTACAGCATTTGTTTGATTTTTCGTAGAGACATAGAGTCCTAACAATACCACAACTAAAATAACGCTTACAATCCAAAAGGCTGGAGTGATGTTCGCTTTAAAGGCTGCATTGTAGAAAACACCGCCAAATGCGCCGCCTAAAATTGGACCAATGACTGGCACCCAAGCATACTTCCAATTCGATGGACCTTTACCTGGAATCGGCAGAATCGCATGTGCAATTCTCGGACCTAAATCACGTGCAGGATTGATTGCATAACCAGTTGTTCCGCCTAAAGAAAGACCAATTGCCACAATTAAGAATCCAACAATCAGCGGATTGATTCCGTCTGCGAATTTATTTGCACCAATCGCTAAGATTCCTAGAACCAATACAAATGTACCGATGACTTCACTAAGTACGTTTGCAAAAGTATGCGGAATCGCAGGACCAGTTGAGAATACACCCAGCTTTGCACCTGGATCGTCTGTTGCTTTCCAGTGCGGTAAGTAATGTAAAAAGACAATAATAGCTCCTATTAATGCGCCAAGCATTTGACCGGCAATATACATTGGTACGTCAGCCCAAGGAAAACTTCCTTCAAGCGCAAGCCCAATTGTTAGTGCTGGATTCAAATGCGCTCCGCTTATTCCACCTGTTGCATAAGCTGCTATGGCTACTGCAAATCCCCATCCGAAAGCGATTACAATCCAGCCGGACTGATATGCGAGCGATTTCTTTAAATTGACTGCCGCACATACACCGCCTCCAAAAATAATGAGAAGCATTGTACCTACGACTTCACCCCAAAATGGTGTCATGAAAATTCCTCCTCTGGTTCAGTTGCCATCCCCTATGAATGTGTAAAAAAAGATAAAGAAAAAAGATCCACAACAAACATACTTTACATCAGGGTCATTTGTCACCTAGTAAAGCGCTGTTGTGGATCTCCGTTTCTCCATCACATGATATTAACTTAGTGCTATAGTATCAGAGGATGAAAACGTTGTCAATCAATTTTCACATTTTATCTTTTTCACTTTTGGAACGCTTTCCAAAGGGCTGTATTCGATGTTGTCACAGCTGTAGCTCCTGCTTCAAGTGCTCTTTCTACATCTTCTTTTGTGCGGATAAACCCGCCTGCAAATATTGGAATACCAGCTCGCTCGCGCACTTCTGTAATTAAATCCGGCACAACCCCTGGCAATACTTCAATAAAATCTGGGCGATGTTTCCCTACGAACTCCATACTTTTTTCCATGGCACTTGTATCAAGTAAAAACATTCGCTGAATGGCATATACCTTCTTTTGCTTGGCTTTTACTATGACAGAAGACCTAGTAGAAATAATTCCTGCCGGCTTCATTTCCTGACAAATAAATTCCGTTCCATACTCATCATGTTTGATCCCATGAATGAGATCGACATGAACAAACATTTTTTTATGATGAGCATTTGCCTCATTCATGATGCCCTTTAGCCGGCCTAAATGGACATCAAGTAAGACCCCATATGTAAATGGACTTTTTAAAAATTCCTCAAATTGCTTCATATTGCGAACAGCAGGTAGAATGGGTTGATCATGAAAACTCATATGCCGTCTCCTTCTAAGTGTATTGGTTCAGTCTTCTCCTAACAGTAATAGAATATCTTCTATTTTTCAATACACCTAGTGTATCCAATGCCGATTTCACCTAGCAGCATCTTACTGGATCTATGTATGTGCTCTTCCCATAGAAAAAAGCAGAGAAAAATCTCTCTGCTATAACTGTGCCATGCTTTCTTTTAGCGTGTTGATAATAAATGAAGCGTCTTCGGCTGTTATATTTAGCGGAGGTGCAAGCTGGGCAACGTTATTATAGCCGGCAACCGTATCACCATTTTTCCCGATGATCAGTCCGCGTTTTTTACATTCTGCAATTAATTGACCGACAACCTGTGGGTCAGCTGGTTTTTTGGACTGTTGATCCTGGACAAGCTCAATTCCAAACAGCAGGCCTTTCCCTCTGACATCACCGACAAATGGATGCTCTTTTAACTCTTGCAAACGTTCAAGCATGTCTTGCCCAAGCGTGTCAGACCGTTCTACTAATTTCTCGTTTTCCATGATCTCTAGGTTGGCAAGTGCAACCGCACAAGAAGCAGGGTGACCGCCAAATGTATTTACATGGCGCAGCCTGTCATACGTATCTTCTCCTGCGTATGCTTCATAGATTTCTCGTTTCACGCAAGTTGCAGAAAGAGGTAAGTAGCCGCTTGTGATCCCTTTTGCCATTGTGATAATGTCCGGCTTTACTTCCTCATGCATAAAACCAAACCGCTTCCCTGTCCGGCCAAATCCGCAGATGACTTCATCCACAATGAGAAGCGCTCCATGAGCCTCACAGATGTCTTTGACCTTCTTCAAATACCCTTTCGGAGGCATTAAGATACCGCCGCCTGTAATAATCGGCTCCATAATGACCCCAGCAATGGTCTCACTTAGTTCCCACGTCATGGCTTGATCGATTGCCGCAGCACTTGCCAATGTATCTTGATCCTCAGGATGACGATACATATCAGGCGGTGCGACATGGATAAAGCCTTGACCTAATGGTTCATATTTATATTTACGCTGCGCCTGCCCCGTTGCGGCAAGGGCTGCTGCTGTATTGCCGTGATACGACCGATACCTGGAGATGAACTTTGTTCTTGTGCTCTCTCCTTTTTGCGCATGATATTGTTTGGCGATCTTAAATGCGGCTTCATTGGCTTCAGAACCGCTGTTAGAAAAGAAGATGACATAGTCCCCGCCAAGCCATTCATTTAGCTTTTCAGCCAGCTGAATCGCAGGCACATGGCTTTGCGTCAGCGGATAGTAAGGCATTGTATTTAGCTGCTTATATGCCGCTTCTGCAAGCTCTTTTCTGCCATAACCGGCATTTACACACCAAAGACCTGACATCCCGTCTAAATATCGATTCCCATGAATATCAGTCACCCATGCGCCTTCTGCCTCGTGAATGACCATGCTTTCATTTTCCTTGTTTGTCCCTTTCATATGATGCCAGATCAACTGATCATCTTTCGCCTGAAGATTTTGAGCCTGCTCATGTATTTTCATCTTCCCGCCCCCATGTATCCGTTTTCATCATTAAAGAAGCTTAGACCGGTTCAGCAGCACACTGCCTCTCCATTCATTATATGGATGAAAAGGGAGGCATATGAAACTGAAACTAGGCCGCCCGTAAGAGAGAACCAATCGTTACTTTCATTATAAAAAAGGGGACGGGCTGATTACATTAGACAGATCGTCAACTGATTGAAAAGAACCATAAGACACTCTACTCGGTTGCCTTAGCAAATCTAACATACCTTGTTAACGGCGATTTCCTTGCAGGAATTCATATGCAAGAATCGCAAATTCAAGCGCCTGTCGTTTCGGTGCCTGCATCACATCCTCACCAAGCAATGCATGCAGTTTATCGAGTCTATGATAAAGGGTCTGCCTGACAATATAGAGCCGGCTTGCAGTTTCCTTTTTAGAACCGTTTGTCTGTAAAAAGATATTCAGCGTTTGATAGAGTCTTCCGCTATTTTGCTTATCATATAAAATCACAGGCTCCAAATACTCTTTCACCATACATTCAAGCAGTCCGCTTTCCTGCATGACAGGCATATGACGGAGCATATGCAAATCTTGATAAAATGGGCTTTCCACCCGCTGGGGCATCACTTTCTTTATATGCAGCACTTCCTTGGCTGCCTGAAAGCTTTTTCTCATATGCTGAAACTGTTCACAATATGGACCGATGCCAAATTTGATCACAGTTCCGCGTGGCTGCTCCCGATCATACAATTGTTTGATGTCAGCTGCCGACTTCTCTGCACGCTCTTTCCAGTCCTCCTTCTTTCTCGTGTTCAATAAAATAAACAAGGTTTGTCCTTGATGCTCATACGGAATCAAGTGGAAACCTGCTCGCTGAAAGATGGAGCGGCACGATACGAGAAAATAAAGATTTCCTGCAATTTCTTCGATTTGATGATGCTTTTGAAAGAGCATGACCACACAGCCGGTTGGTTTTTTCAATCCTTCTGTTTCTTCAAGATGCTCTAAAATATCTCTTTCTGAATGCTCTTCTTGGAACCATTTTTGCAGCCATTCGTTCTCTTTTGTCTTCTTCAATTCTTCTGTATAAAGCTCTCTTAGCGTTTGCTGTGCAAGAGCATTTGCCCCTTTATCCATGACGAGCAGTTCGAATTCTGAGAGCGCGTTCGTTTGATGAATAAGCACAAGGTCTGCAAATGTCTGCTTGAGTGCAAGCACTTCTTTTTTGGTCACTTCATATCCTTTTGGCAAGGAAGCAAACTGTAAATAATTCATGACCAGCTCTTCGGTTTGTTTAGAGGAATCACATAAAATAATCGGCTCCCCCTGAACAGGAATAAGTAAAAGAATGCCCCTTACGTGCTGATACACTTGATCCAAAATATCCATCTGCGGATGCGGAGTCAGCAAAAGCTCATTCAGCTTTGATGACAGTGCTTCTAAATCAGCCATCATTTGATACTGGCGTTCAATCATCCTCGTATGGAGATGCTGTGTAATGTTGACGAATTTCACTTCTTTTGTAAACAGAATCAGCGGAAAATCTCTTTCTTCTGCATACGCAATCAGTTCTTCCGGCACATCGAATCTGAGCGGAACAAATTCAATGCACAAGCCTGCCGCACCAGAATCGATCAGCTGTTTTAAAAATGCTTGAAACACATCCAATTGATCATGAAAGCCTGCGGCTGTTGTTAGTATGAGCTCTCCCCCATTTAACAAATCTTCTACAGCAGGCACTTCTAGCACATGGACCCATTTGACCTGCCGAAACAATCCCTTTTCCCCTGCTAACACTTTTGCATGGGCAAAATACTTTGTTTTCAACACATCACTCACTTGAAAATGAACATCTGCATTCATTGATATGTCCCCCTTTGTTTTGCCGCCTATCCCCTATCCCAGAGGGTGCATAGATAAAATCCATAATAAAACTGGTAATGTCACGATGCTTAAAACGGTACTGAGAAATGTCGTGCTTGAGACAAACTCAGGTTTCGTTCGAAATTGTACAGCCATCAGCGTGGTATTTGCTGCTGTCGGCATGGCTGCAACTAAGATCATAATTTGTTTCACCAAATCATCTACCGGTAAAATGAGCGTAAAACCAAATGCGATGAGAGGTGAGATAAACAGCTTCAGCAATACAGCATAAGAAATATTTCGATAATCCACTTGCTTAAAAGAAATGACGGCGAGCTGCATGCCTAAAATAAGCATAATCGTCGGTATGGCGGCATCCCCCACAAGCTGGACACCCGTCATCACCTCTTTAGGTAATGAAAGATCAAGCAGCTGAAATAATAGACCGAGGAGTGCCCCATATGCAACAGGCATACGCAGCACTTTTTTCAGCACAACCTTTCCATCTCCTGCATCCTCTCCGCCCTTTGCTGCATAATACATACCGATTGTACTCATGACAAGCTGCTGCAGTACCATTAAAACGATGGCAATATCTAAACCAGCAGCTCCGAAGACAAGCAGGACAACGGGTGTGCCGTAATTCCCATTGTTCATAAAGGCTGACGACAGAATCATGGCACAATACATTTCATTCGAATAACCATAAATACGAGATAAAATAAAAACGCATAAAACAAGTGAAAGACAAAGTCCGACGACAAAAATAGATAGGTACACATAGTCCATCGATACTTTGTTTTGATAAAAGGTTTCAAACGCAAGAAATGGTGACATTAAATATAAAGACATTGATGAGAGCGTATGTATGTCAAAACCAATGGCCTTCTGCCCAATATATCCGATAAGAAAGATACCGAACACTGGCAGTAAGACAAGTAAAAACTCCATGCTGCACCTACTTTTCTCTAGATGAATTCCTATTCTTCCTCATTATCATACCACTGTTAAACAATAAAAAAGAAGCACCCTTATGAAAGGCCGCTTCTCTCTTCATCCATATAGAATACTTCCCACAAATGACCATCAAGATCTTGAAAGCTCCAGCCATACATGAACCCATGATCCTGCTTTTCCTTAAACGGTGAACCGCCTGCTGCCATCGCCTGCTCGACAAGCTCATCGACCTCTTTTCGTGAATCAACCCGCATAGAGACAATGACCTCTGATCCCTGCCTTGCATCCACCAATTGTTTCTCTGAGATGGTTTGAAAATGCTTATGGGATAACAGCATGACCGTAATAGTGTCACCAATGACCAAACAAGCTGCCTGATCATTCGTAAGCTGCTCTTGAAACTCAAAACCCAGCTGCTCAAAAAAAGCCTTTGATTCCTTGACATGCTTTACCGGCAAATTGATATACAAATGTTTAGCTTGTCGTCCCATGTTCCTCTCCTTTTTGAACACATGATCTCCTTTCAGTATATTCAGATTTTGCTCCGGCATCCCTTTGTCAATTGAAAAAATCTGATGTCATCAAAAAGAAGCGCCTCAACAATAGGCGCTTCCTTTCATTATTTCTTATATTCAATATGGTACACGTCTCTTCTTCGGTCTTTGAGCTGACGTACCGTTCCATCTTGCCGCTGTCTTCTTAAAATTTCTAAATCGACATCGCCAACGACAACCATTTCTATATTCGGATTACACTCTCCTACAATTCCATCTCTTGCAAATTCAAAGTCAGATGGGGCAAAAATCGCTGATTGTGCATATTGGACATCCATATTTTCGGTTTGCGGAAGGTTTCCGACAGTTCCTGAAATCACGGTATAAATCTGATTTTCAACCGCTCTAGCCTGTGCACAGTAACGCACTCTTAAATAGCCTTGACGGTCTTCTGTACAGAACGGTGTAAAAATAATTTTCGCTCCTTTATCAGCTGCAATCCGAGCAAGCTCTGGAAATTCAATATCGTAGCAAATTTGGATCGCAATTTTACCGCAGTCTGTATCAAATACCCGAACCTGATCACCTGCTGAAATCCCCCACCATTTTCTTTCATTCGGTGTGATATGGAGCTTATATTGCTTTTCAATTGTTCCATCACGTCTAAATAAATAAGCGATATTGTAGATTTTCCCTTCCTCTTCAACGAAATGTGATCCGCCGATGATGTTAATGTTGTACTTCACAGAAAGGTCTGTAAACAAATTAATGTAATCCTCGGTATATTCCGTGATCCGCTGAACTGCAAGACTTGGGGAGCGCTCCTCTAAGTAAGACATGAGCTGCGTTGTAAAAATTTCTGGGAATACGGCAAAGTCAGCTGACGCATCTGATGCGACATCAACATAATACTCCACCTGATTCATAAATTCCTCGAAGGAATGAATTTGTTTCATCGCATATTGAATGACGCAAATGCGAACTGGGAACGCCGATTTATAAAATCTTTTCGATTGCGGACGATAATCAACATTATTCCATTCCATTAACGTCGCATATGTGCTCGATGCCTTATCATCCGGCAAGTAATTCGGGTTGATCCGCATGAGGCTGAATTCATTTAACAGCTGAAAAGATAAAACAGGATCATAAATTTGGTGAAGCATGACCTGCTCCACATATTGACGAGGCGTCATTTCCTCTTGGTATTTATGATAATTCGGGATGCGTCCGCCAATGATGATGCTTTTTAAATTTAATCTTCTCGCTAAGTCTTTTCTTGCTTCATACAAACGATGGCCAATTTTCATGCGGCGGTATTCAGGACTAACCATCACTTCAATTCCATACATATTCATCCCATCTGGATTATGGTTAGTGATGTACCCATCATCTGTGATGTCCTGCCAAGTATGACGGTCATCGTATTCATCAAAGTTAATTAATAAACTTGAACAAGAGCCAATGATTTCCCCCTCAAATTCAGCACAAAACTGACCTTCTGGGAAATGCTCAAGATGGCTTTCAAGGTGCTCTCGTTTCCAAGGGTCCATGCCCGGAAAGCATACCTCCTGCAAGGCGATGATTCGGTCAATATCTTCTTCCCGGATATTACGGATCACCATTCTTTTTTCAAACCGCGTTAAATCGAGTTTTTCTGCCATGATGTTTTTGCCCCCTTACTGATCCTCTTTTTCAAGCTGATGGAATAGCTGGAGCAATTCGATTTCAGCCATGGATTCTAATCTGACATCATATTCTTCAAACTGCAGCGTGCTCGTCACTTTGTTTGGGACGATGACGCATTTCATGCCTGCCCGTTTGGCAGCAATTGATCCATTCACTGAATCCTCAAATGCCACACAATCCTTTGGCTCTACCCCTAAGCAGCTTGCGGTTTGCAAATAAAGCTCTGGATGAGGTTTGACTTCTTCCACATCATCTGACGTACGGATACATTCAAAGTAATCGAAAAGACCGATTTGCTTCAGGTGATCAGACACCCATTTATAGTCTGAGCTGGAAGCAAGTCCAATCTTGATTCCAAGCTCCTTCGCTGCCTGTAAATAAGCTTCTACGCCAGGTCGTGCTGATTCATCCTTCATTCTCTTTTGAAAACGAGAACGCCGGTCCGCTGTGAGTGCCTCATGATCGAGCGTCTTTCCTAGCTGCTTTTCTAAGTATTCAAAAGGCTTAAAGCCCGCCTGCGTCCCGATGACGTTACCCCATACAGAAAGAGGCAGTTCCGACTCATGCTCTGCAAACATTTCTTGTAAAACTTCATATTCATGTGTTTCTGTATCTAAAATTAATCCGTCAAAATCAAATATAATCGCCTTTACCAACGAGGCCACTCCTTTTTTTTACGAAAGTCTTTAATATGATACTCAATGCTATCATATCGTGAATAAAATTGACTTTCAAAGATGAATGTCTGCTAAAATAATTATGTATAAAAGGAGCCTGTACCATTTTGTCAGGCTCCTACCCGTGTTCGGTTTATTCTGCAAGAGGTCCAAGCGCTCCGATTCGTGGAGAAATAGGCAATGTTGAAAAAGAGCGGGTTTGGTATTACAGATCTAAAGGTTTCTCCGTTCCCTTAAAAATAGTATGTGCGGCAGCCTTGTAAGTTAACAAGGAAGTTCACACCAACTTTTACGCATTTTGAAGGCGGCGGCTGGCAAAATCGTCTAAATCAAACGGAAAAGAAAAGCCGCATGCATTGACCTGCTCACGGTTTCGCTCGAATAGCTCACGATCACGCTTTGTCATATGGCGTTTAGGTTTTACAATAATGGTATGTAATAGCTGAAGTCCCGATAAAATACGAAAAGCATCGTCCATCGTTCCGTTATAAACCCCTTCAACAAAGGTCAGCGGGCGTTCTTGTTGACGCGCAGCTGGGTTTTCACCGACAGCATGGGATAGAAGATCTTCAACATCCTTTGATATTTCTTCAATTGCCTGCTCTTGCAGGTCTGTAGCAGCTTTCATTATTCTCACGTGGCATCTACCTCTCTGTCGTTAGTTCTCCATTCAGAATAGCACAGAAAAAAAGGCGTTCGCCAAGGTAAGTGTTTCCTATATATACCCAAAGAGAGGAACGGATATTATGAATATTAACGGGCACACGCTCTCACTAAAAGCAGGTGAGCAGCATCATGACACTTCACTTAGTCAGTTTTTAAAAACAGCCGTATCGGCCTCAAAACCGATTATCCATTTTTGGATGGAGCATCAAAAAATACGTTTAAATCAAAAGCCTGCCCATCACGCGGCAAAAGTCAGTACAGGCGATCACATCCTGATCGATTTATTTGAAACGGAAGAAAGTGATGTGACGCCAGAATATGGTGAATTAGAGGTGCTCTTTGAGGACGAGCACTTATTGATTGTGCAAAAGCCTGCTGGACGACCAACGCACCCGAATGAAAAGGGACAAACGGGCACACTGGCAAACCTTGTGGCCTTTCATTTTCAAGCAAATGGCGAGGAAAAGCGAGTGAGACATATCCACAGGCTTGACCAAGATACAAGCGGCACTGTCATTTTTGCTAAACACAGGTTAGCTCATGCTGTGCTTGATCAAATGCTTTCTAAAAAAACGATCAACCGAACTTACATCGCCATCGCAGAAGGACTTTTCAAGAAAAAGAAAGGCACGATCAATGCAGCGATCGGCCGTGACAAGCATCATGCCGTCAGACGAAGAATCTCTCCTACTGGTCAAAGTGCTGTGACTCATTTTCAGGTTATGGACACCAATAAACGCCTGCAAATGACAGTTGTTAAGCTGCAACTTGAGACCGGAAGAACACATCAAATTCGTGTCCATCTTAGCAGTCTCGGGCATCCTTTAGCCGGGGATTCACTTTATGGCGGCGCTCGCGCTTATATCAACAGATGCGCTCTTCACGCCAAACAAGTAGACATGACACATCCTTTTACAGGTGAGCAACTGAGCATAGAAGCGCCGCTTCCACCAGATATGGCTCAGCTCATGGACGAGATCATTCATTAAAAAAAGAGCCTGCTGATTAAATGCAGGCTCTTTCTTCATTAGACAGATGCTCTTTTTGCATAAATAATATATCGCTCTGGTGCATTGCCGACGAAATGAAATGGATAGCATGTCGTTAACACGAGCTCTTCCTTTTCATTCTGCAAAGTAATAATGGATGTATCATGCTGATCCACGATTTTCGTATGTGTGATTTCATAAAGAAACTCACCATACGGCACAGTGATTTTTAGCTGATCGCCAATATCCAGCTCACCTGTTCGGCGAAATACCGTGTCACGATGGCCAGATAGGACGATTTGTCCCTTTTGATCAGGGTAATAACTGCCTTTGTAATGCCCGACTCCTTTGGCAAGATCATCCGCATCTGTCCCTTCGACAATGGGAAGGTCTGCTTTTAATTTCGGAATCGTCAGGATGCCAGAGGCTTTCCCCACTTCAGGAGAAAACTGCTTCTTTGACATCCTTTGATCGTCCGCTACCGCTTTCTTCGCGGCTTCTAATGATTGTGCTGTTTGAAGGTGTGTAGAGGCGATTTGCCAAATTCCCCAGCCGAGCAAGACAATTCCTGCTGTCATCACAGTAAGTGCAAGCCACTTTTTCATGCTTAAACTCCTTTACCTGTTACATTTCTCTTATATGAAACGCTCTTTAGCTTGCTGCTTTTTCTTCTTGTTTTGCTTTTTGAATGCGTCCCTCTTTTTGATACACAATGGAAGCTCCTTCAAAGCTCTTCACAAAAGCGACAGTGGCTTCTAAATCCTCTGGACCTGTTTCAGGATTTTTCCCCAGCCTTCCTATCGGTGCATACTTACTGCCAGTTGCAGTTGCCATAAAGTTATTCACCGTGAGTGTATACGTTTGATCGAGCTCAACGTCTGATCCATCTGGCAGCTTTAAGTCGACTACTTTATATGTTACCGGATCATAGGAATATGAAAAACCCGAAATGCTATAATCTGGTCCAAATTGAGGAGAAATTTGCGCTTCAATGATCTCAGCCAAGTCTTTCCCCTTAATCTCAAGTTTAACTAAGACGTTGCCAAAAGGCTGAATATTAAACAGATCTCCCCACGTAATCGGCCCTTTTTCAAGGTTTTGCCTGATGCCGCCGCCATTCATCATGGCAAAATCACTTTTCATAGAATACCTCATACCATCAGCAATCAAATTTCCGAGCGGCGTATCTCCATCATTTGAATAGCCGCCTTCCATTTTGACACCAGCTTCTCCAACTACCTCACTAATAATCGGCTCAACTTCTTTTCCGTAATGAGCCAAGATGCCGGCTGCTTCCTTGTCCTTTTCAATACCAGACTGGTCTACATACTGGATATTTGCACTCTTTTTGACAATATCCTTCGTTTTGCGGTCAAGTGTTACATTGACTTCGCCAACGGCCTTCCCATATTCAAAGGCTTGGACAATTAATTTCCCATTGACCTCTCCGTTTACCACTTCGTGATTATGCCCCGCAAAGATGACATCAATTTCATCATCGCCTTCTTTGGCAAGCTTCGCACTTTCTCCAGTGATGGTATCTCCATTTTGAGAGGCTGTCATATGAGCTAAGACCGCAATGGCTTTGATCCCTTTTTGTTTTAATTCCTTCGCGGCTTCATTAACGGCTTTGACTTCATCTGTAAACTGAATGTCTTTAATCCCTTCTGGCATCACCATTCCTGCGGCTGACTTTGTCACAACACCGATAAATGCTACAGGAATTCCCTCGACATCCATGATTTCATAAGCAGGTAAAAGTGGTTTACCTGTATCCTTGTATTCACAGTTTGCACAAACGAGCGGAAAATTCTGTCCGTCATATCCCTTTGTGCCTTTAGGATGATCTCCGCCATTTATGATCCGTAATAGCTCGTCCACCCCTTCATCAAATTCATGGTTGCCGACCGTGCCAACATCAAAGCCAATGTTCTCCATGAGTTCAACAGTTGGTTCATCCTGCAGAAGAGACGATATTGGAGAGCTGCCGCCAATCATATCTCCGGCGTGAACTGTGATCGTATTTTTGTGTGCTGCTTGTTTTTGTTTCATATAAGCCGCCACATAATCCATCCGTCCGTACGTTCCTTTATTGCCATCACCTTTTAGATCCAGCTCGTATTGTTGATCAATTTTTCCGTGTAAATCATTCATGCTTAAAATGGTTAACGGGACTTCCCCAGCTTCCTCTGCCGGCTGATAGCCAGCCTGTTCTGCTTCTTCTTTTGAAGCAAAAAAGATGCGTTTATCTACAGCGATTTCTTTCCAGCTGTCAGGCGATACGTACGTTTTCGCTGATGAATCACCGACGTAGCGTGTCAGTCCTTTTTTCTGTTCACGTGCCCTAAATTCAAACGGCTGTTCCAGCAGCGGGTCCGCTTCGTTCCATATGCCCAGCCCTTTTTCTTTCGCCTCTTTGACCGCTTTTTGGAACATCTGATAGTCCTTTTCATCTCCAATCGGCCAGATGAAATACGTAGGAGCATATCCTTTTTTCACAAGCTCTAAATTCGTATTGACCCCTTTTTTGGTTTTCACTTGAGCTAAAAGACGTCCATAGTCGTCCTTCGCTTCAGGACCAATCTTTAATGTGACTTTATCTCCGCTTGAGAGCAGCGTATTTAAATAGTCCGCCGCCTTCTGTCCAAAACGCAGCTGGTTTTGATCTAATTCATTTTTTGGCTTATGGTACGTTTCCGGCGTGTCCATATTCACAAAGCGCACCTTTGTTGTACCAAGCACAGGCTTCTTTAAATGAATCGTATCACCATCCACTACCCGGTCAACCGTTGCCTCGTATTCTTTCTTGATTTTTGGCGGCTTTGGCTGGCGTTTCAGCAGACTGACATCACCCTTGTGTCTTGGAAGCACCTGCAGCGTATCATATCTGCTTAAAACTCCTGTAAACTCATACCATTTCCCTGTCTTTACTTCATCAATGGCACTTGTATCCACCATCACTCTAAGGATGGTGCTGTGATATTTTTTATCAATAATCACGACATTATATCCACCGCCAGCCGGCTGCTCTGGCTTTGATTCAACATAGCCTTTGATCTTCACAAGTTTTCCTTCATGTTTATGTGCCTGATCCGTTTCTAGTTGTTTCAGTGAGACTCGCTTTGGCTTTGGCAAGGTTTGATTGACAGCATCTACCTTCAGGGCATCTCGATCCGGCACAATTTCAATCAGTCCTTTATAAGACGTGATCTTCCCCGTTACTGTCACCTTCATGCCTGTTTTCAGTTCTGGGAAGTTGTTGGGCTGTACTGAATAAATATTGATTCCTGCTGATTTGTCTTGAATGTACGTTGACAGTTTCCCATTGCCTATAGCCGATTGGTCTGCTGTCACAATTCCACTCACCGTCACCGTTTCTCCGATCAGCAGACGGGCTTTCTTGATTTTCATTGGCTTCTTTTGGTTCCAAACCGTTTCCTTCTTTTCAGACGCAATGGCTTGTTCTGCTGTAATCATGCCAGGCAGTAAGGATTGCAGACTAAAGATCACTAAAACCAGACAGCAGATCATACGAATGGATCGAACACGTTTCATTAGACCCTCCCCTTCCGAGCTTTATCTCTCATAGTGTACTAAGTAAATATTGATGGTAGATGGATTTCTTGTAAATCTTATGTCTGTCAGCTCATTGGAAACGTAATAATCACTCGTGTCCCCTCAAAGCTTTTGCTTTCAAAACGAATGCTGCCGCCATGGCTTTCAATGATTTTAATCGTCATCATTAAACCAAGACCAGTCCCTTTTTCTTTCGTTGTATAAAAAGGTTCACCCAGTTTCCCTAGTTCTTCTTCTGGTATGCCCTTTCCTTGGTCTTCAAAAATCAGCATCATCTGATTATGTTCCAATACGGATGTGACTTGAATGACACCTGTCACACCATCCATCGCTTCAATACCGTTTTTAAGAATGTTTAAGAAAACTTGTTTCAGCTCATTTGGTATACCTTGAATGTTTGGCAGCGACGGAGACAAATTCTTCTGAATAGATACGCCTTTTAAAACCGCCTGTGATTCAACGACCATGATCACTTCTTCGAGCAGAAGATTGACATGTACCGGCTCAAATTTCACCGATTTGCTTCTAGAGAGCACAAGGAATTCATTAATAATGGCTTCAAGCCGATTAAATTCAGACATCATCACATCTGCATAATCCTTCTGATATTTCTTACTTTGAATCATCAGCTGTAAAAATCCCTTTAACGACGTCAGCGGGTTCCGTATCTCATGGGCGATGCCGGCTGCAAGCTGACCAACTGCGGACAGCATCTCGGACTTCATCAGCATCTTCTCTGACTGCTTTTGATTGGTAATGTCCTCAGAAATCCGCATCACGGTTGACTGCATTTTGTCAGGATCATCAATTCGGTGTAAAGAGACTCTCTCCCATCGTTCACGGCCTGATAAATCCTGAAAGTACAGCTCACCAGTCCAGCTGCCTTCTTTTAAACAAACGTCCCATTGCTTTTCTAAATCATCACATTGACACAGCGAATGATAGACAGAAAAAATATCTTTGCCGATCAGGTCATATTCATGCTGCTGTACAAACTGGCAAAAGCGCTGATTCACGCATTGAATGACCCCTTCCTCAGTTGCAACAACAATATGGATATGGCTGTTATCCAGTGCTGTTACCGCTAGATGGAGTGACTGTTTGATTTTTGTCATTTCCGTCATTTTAATCCACGTCATCACCGCTCCCTCATGATCTTGATCAAAGATAGGTGTGATGTGAACAGTAAATTGTTCTCCTTCATTCGTTTCAATTTCTCGTTCGATGACGCGCCTGTCCGAGATAACCGATTGTATGTCATGATAGAGCGTTTCCTGTGTAAGCTTTTTAGCCATCGCCTGAAAGGATTGCTGTTGCCTTATTTGTGCTGAAGTAAATAAAGAGGCGGCTGTAGGAGTGTAATAGCGAATATTCATGTCCCGGTCCACAAACAACGTCGCAAGCTGAGGCTTGACAGAAGGTCTATACAGTTCTTCCCTTGTTACCCTTAAGTTGTTTATGATATTAATAAAATGTTCATGTTTTTTCTCAAGCTCCGCTATTTGCGTGTTTTTCACTTTTAATTGAGCCCTTGCCTCCTGCTCTTTTTGTTTAATTTCATTGAGTTCAATTTCTAAATCGACAATACGCTGCTGATAAACTGAATTCTGATCTGGCATCCCTTTTTCCCTGCTGTTCTTTTGAATTTTCCCTCTCTCATTCATTCGAATGAGAATGACGTATACCCCTTTAAAACGGTGATCAAAACTCTTTACAATAAAATCCGCATACTGTTTTTTTCCTTTTTCCGAAATGAGGACATGCTGAAACACAACCTCTGTCTCGTCCGTCCATACCTTTTGAAAGGTTTGACTCAACATCTCTTTCAAATAATCAGGTGTGACATATTCACATGATTGATCTGACACTTCTGTACGGTCTAAAAAGGAATAGGCCCCATTTGACATCGCCAGAATTTTGTCACAATCATTGATCACCATGCATGCGTCATATTCTCCGCCCACTTCTTCCATATATTGTGCAGCTCGCTTTTTTAACTCGGCATCACGAGCGTCATATACCCAAGGGACACTAGATGCAGGAACATTTGAATAGGTGTAAATGTTCCACTTCTCATTGAACAATTGAAACAATCGAGGAATATTGGGAACAGTTTCATTTGGCCCTAAGATTAACACCCCTTGATCTTTTAAAGCATATTGGAATCGGGATAATACTCGTTTTTGTACTTCTGGCTCAAAGTACATCAGAACATTTCGGCAACTGATAAAATCGAGGTGGATAAAAGGTGAATCAATCAATAAATTGTGAGGAGCAAAAACAATATGTTTTCTAAGCGACTGCTTCACAATAAAAGCGTCACCTTTTTTTTCGAAATATCGCGCCCGCCATTTTTCCGGTATGCTTGCCATAGACTCTATCGAGTAAAGACCTTTACTAGCTATTTGAATGGCTTTTCGGTTGATATCTGTCGCAAAGACTTGAAGTTCAATGGACACATCTCTTCGCTTCATTTCTTCTAAAAATAAAATCGTAAAAGAATAAGCTTCTTCCCCTGTCGAACATCCCGCAATCCAAATTCGGCACCGAGATTTCCCGTTGTTCATCGAATGGTCAATGATTGACGGGATCACCTTCTGTTCACATACTCGAAAAGCCTCCATATCTCTAAAGAAAGCAGTCGTGCCGCTTAGGAGCTGGGCATGCAGGCGGTCAAGCTCATCTGGTTCTCTTTCTAATAAACGATCGTACTCTGTTAATAATGACATTGGTTCGTTTGCAGTGCGCATGCGTTTTTGAATAACAGAAAGCAGCCTTTTCTTTTCATAGGTTGAAAAGGCAATCCCTTTATACATTTCGAGACGTTCAATGATTCTTAGTAAAGCTGGATCCGTCTCATCCGCATGCGGGACATTGATGATATTGGCCATATAAGCTGCAAGGGTGGATGGATTTTTGAATGTGTGATGATACATGCTGTCAAAACCACTCTCTACCTCACTGCACGATAACGCTGTACCGCCTTGCTCTACCAACCGAAGCAATCCACTCCCCACACAATGACCTTTTTGAAAAAAGATCGCAAACGCCTCTTCCTTTTGAACACTGGCAAGTGACTTAAAAAGCGAGTCGACAGAGCATCCCTTGTTTGTTGGCAGCTGCTCAGATACATGAAGCCGATGATCTTCTGTTAACGTCACAGCCGCATGCTGCGGACAAAAATAGATGGTCTTCTTCATGACTTTCTCACCATGTTTAATCGTTTTTGCCCGGTAGCCAATCGGTAAAACAAGTGCTTCCAAATCTGTTATACAATCGCCTGTCACGTGATTTTGCACAACAATAAAAGAGGCATTTAATTCATGTGGCAACGATTGAAAAAAAGCCTCAAGATGATGCTGTTCAAACGGCGAAACACCGATGCCGATCACTGGTGCCTGCACATGTTCGTCTTCTATCAAACGATTAATGATTTTGTCCTGCATCTGGTACCCCCATGTTCATTCGTCTGATACTTTTTTTCGACAAAAAGAAAGAAAACCCTCTAATTGTAAATAATGTTTTTTGCATGAAAACGAGAAAATATCCTCACATTAAAACAGATTGTATAAACAGAAGGAGGAATATCAATGCAAAACGATCAGCAGCCAATGTTTCAAGGAAGCGCTCAGCAGCCTGAGCTCAACCATGGCGGGCATGAGTTATTCGATTTACATGAAATTTTAGCCGGCACGATTAATATTTTGGATCAATATATGATCCTGCGGCAATTTATTCAAGATCCTGCATTATGCGACATCCTGGATCGACAATATCAGTTCGTTTTATCACAGTACAATGTCACTGTAGATTGTTTTTCTACAGGCCAAAAGCCTAGTGAAGAAACCGCTACTTATATGATGAAAGAACACACACAAGTGACATACGGAATCAAACCTTCTCAGCCGAAGAAGCCGAATCAGTCATTACAGGATGTAAAAGACTTAGGCATCACAGGACATATGCTCAGCCTAGTCAAATCACACGCTGGGCTACTTTCCATGTCCGCATTAGAAGTAACAAATCCTGTTGTCAGACGTGTGCTTGCTGCGCAGATTCCGAACTTTATCGAAATGGCATATGAAATTTTCTTGTATCAAAACAAGCATGGCTACTATCAAGTTCCTCAGCTTTCCAAACAAGATATGACAGCCATGACGTCAGCTTTTGCACCGCTTCAGGGGCAGGTTCAAATGCCTCCTAGCAAGGCAGATCAACAAAAACCGCTTCATTAAAAAAACGGCTGACCCCTTCTCTGGTCAGCCGTTTTTTCTTTGATACATCACTTTAAACTGTTCTTCAAAATCTGTGAGCCTCTCCCCCGTCGCCTGTTCAAAACCGCTAGCAAATTGGCCCGTTTTCGCAGTTTCCTCCATGATCTCATGTATGATGTCTCGTCCGTAAAGCTGCACCAGCTCATAGATCATATAATAGCTTTGTAAATAGACATCTGTCTCATACGTTACCCGGGAGTTCTGCCAGTCTTGATCAGAATGAAGAGATTGAAATGGAATTACATCGAAGCGTTCAGACGTAGCATTTAACACATCATAGGCCGTCCACTCTGCTGTTCCTTCGTGAAACCAAAGCGGAAAAATGCCTGGAGATACTTCATATGAATGGACCTTTTCATAGAAAACAAAATGAGCATACTCATGAATAAAAAGCGTATTGAAAAAGTATAAAGGCAGTGTCTCTTTCTTCAATAATGCTTCCCGTTTATCTGGATATAACCCAATCATTTGATCATGATCGGAGTAAAATCCCGTAATATGCTTGATACCAGCGATTTGTTCGATCGTCTCTTTATCATCAAAATAAATAACGTCTAAAGGTCTGTCAGCTTCAAATTGAAACACTGACGCTGTCCTCTTCTCTGCCTGCTTCATGGCCTCTATGGTCAGATCAACAAAAGCATCCTCTTCCTCTGCATAGTAGATTCGAATATGTTCATAGACTTGCTTATTGAGTCCCTCCGTGATAACCGTTTTAGGAGAAGACTGCTCCAAATATTGTCCTGTCAGCTGAAACGCAACATAAATCAAGTACGCGGTGAAAGCATAAAAAATCAGACCTGCTGCAATCATCCCGCTTACAAGTTTTTTATGAATCAATGACGGCCCTGCTTTCATTTGCTCCCCACCTGAATTCATCCTGAACCCTCTTTCTCTCTCTATGAAGAAACAAAGATCAACAAGAGGTGATATATTTTTTACTTTATGCAGTCAGGTGCGCGAGGTGCGGTTCCAAACAAAAAAGCCGCATATGACATACGGCTTTTGTCGTAGCTATTTTGATTCAGGGAAGACACGTCTAACCGTTTCAGTAAATTCATCGAAAAATCCTGAAATCGGCTCTCCGCTTTTAATACGTTTTCCATAACCTTGCATACGATCGACAAAGTCTGGATTAGCAGATACATACACGTTGTCGATTTGTTGATCCGTTGATTTGACTTTGTCTGAAATTTTCTTTTTCAGATCGTCCGTCACACCACCGCTTTTATTGCCTTCAAGTACAACGGCAACAAATGCATTTTTTCCTGTGACAAGCACGTTTGCTGTCTTCACTTCAGACATATTGGCTACAAGCTCTGACGCCTTATCTGCCACTTTGACCTTCTGAGGTGTTTGAACATCTGGCTGATCCTGTCTCATGTTGTCATTTTTATATGTGACATTTTCATACTGCCTTTTCATTGTTCCTCTACGCTCATCGCCTTGGTTGTTCATTCCACACCCAGCGGTGATTAATGTTGGCACGAGCAGTAAAGATAGCATCCATTTCTTATTCATCAATTATTCCCTCCTTTTGCTCATAGGTTTTTCATCCAGCCGGCTTTTTATGCACATATCCTCTCTTTCCGCAAAATGAATTCATAATTCAGCTGTGATTGGTCATCCTAAACTTGATGAAAGATCATCACGATCAAATGGAGGGATTCGTTTGTTTAAAAAAAGAAAAGGTATGAGCACTGGCGCAATGATCGCAGTATCAACAGCAATCATTGCATTATTCTCCCCGGTTTTACGAAGAAGACTGAAAAGCATGACACAAATGAATATGTCTTCAATGATGAAAGGCGCAAACCATCAGCACCAAGATTCATCTCGTCATGAGTCCCGCTCACATAAGGAATCAAAAGGAACAGGTGAAGTTGGCCAAATGATCAAGCAGGCATTCACAGCTGTCCAGCCAAATCAAACGAACCAGCACCAATCACCATCAAGAACTCATCAGCCAAGAGAATCTTATGCGCAATCTCTTCACATTGATGAAAGTGTGATGAATGTGATGGATGATGAATCGATCCAGCAAGTCATCAATGACATCGAGCACAAATAATAAAACAGGAGCCTTCATAAAAAGAGGCTCCTGTTTATTCTCCTGAAAAATGTTCTTTGACCATAAGACAAAAGGAAGGTAGAAATGTGATTTCGATTGTTGTGATGAAGTCGTCACGATGCTCTAATATCAGCAACAGCTCCTTTTCTTCCTTCCGATCTTTTTTAATCTCTACATGCTGGACTGTTTTAAAATCATATATTCCTAAAACGGATTCGGTCTTTTTTCGAACGACCTTTAAGGTAAACTCCTGCATAGCAAGCGACATGTTCACAACAAATCGCTCCTCCTGATTCTCGAACCGAAACGTCAAATCTTGATATTCAACCGGCATTTCTTTTTCAAATCAGGCATCTGGCATTTTTTCAAAAAAAGAAAGCCAGTCCGTTTGATCTGGAAAGCGTTTTCCCCGCATTTTCTTCAATTCCTCATCATTAAAATTTTTATTAATTATCCTTTTTCCCCTTTTCTTTTGCAACAAATTTTAGTAATTTTAAAAAGGTGATTCTATTTTGCTAAGAGACCTCTTTATTAATTTAACAATTCTTGTCACTTTCCATTATTTATTTATGCTTGTGTTTAAAGAGAATTTTCTGAAGAAAGAAGATACCTTGCTCAGGCAAATATGCAAAGGCATGCTTTCTGGGTTACTCGGTGTCCTTTTAATGTTCTTCTCTATTAAAACAGGACCAGCGATCATCGATTTAAGACATATTCCCCTTATTTTAACGGCCTTTTATGGAGGCATCGCCCAAACAATGATTGCAGCTTTTATTGTGATCATTGGCCGATTATTAATTGAAGCCAACATCGCTTCTTCCATCAATATTTTTTCCATGATGTTTATCGCAGCCTCTTCTTTTTTGATTGCAGAGCGTCATATGAATCATGTTGTGAAAATGCTGTTATCCATTACGATTGGTAATGTGGTTGCCACAAGCCTGTTCATCTTGATCGTGCATGAGACATCATTTCAGCTGCATTCTACATATTGGATTTTCTCATATATTGCTGGATTGTTTAACTTTTATGTCATTGAACATCAAACAAAAGCATATCAGCTGTTAAATTTATATAAATTCCAAGCTCATTATGACTTTTTAACAGGTGTTTTAAATAAACGGAAGTTCGATGAGGTATTAAGAGAAGCTTTTACTAAGAAGTTGAAGCAGCCTATCCATCAAATGTCCCTTATTTACCTAGACATCGATTACTTCAAAACCATCAATGATCAATATGGGCATCATGAGGGAGATATTGTTTTAAAAGAAATCGGTACAAGGCTGATTAAAAACACAAGAAGCTCTGATTATATTGGTCGGATTGGCGGTGAAGAATTCGCTGTCCTTCTACCAAATTGTACAATTGAAAAAACATGGCAGATTGCAGAACGCTTACGAAAAAAAATAGCCGATCAGCCGATTTATTTAAAAAATGGTATGTCCATTCACACTACGGTATCAATTGGATGTGCTTATTCTCATGGAACGAGTGCAGACATCAAGCAATTACCAATTATAGCTGACCAGGAGCTCTATAAAGCGAAGGAGTCTGGCCGAAATCAAGTGAGCTTTTCAGAGAGAAAAAAAGACCATTTGACATAGGCATTTTCCTCAATTTGTTAGCACTAATTATTTTTAAAAAAGTTTTCGTATAACAGTTGTTTTTTCCCGCAAACACTGGTAAAGTAAAGGTAATTATTTTTGTTCGTATCATCTTTAAGAAGAAAGTTTTGAAAGAGTTTTCGTCTTTGAAGTTTGTGTAAGAGCAAGAATAGTGAATTTAAGCGTTAAGATCGCTTTAGGAGGAAATTTCATGTTAGAAGGTAAAGTAAAATGGTTCAACTCTGAAAAAGGTTTCGGATTCATCGAAGTAGAAGGTCAAGACGATGTATTCGTTCACTTCTCTGCTATCCAAGGCGAAGGCTTCAAAACTTTAGAAGAAGGTCAATCAGTTTCTTTCGAAATCGTTGAAGGTAACCGTGGACCACAAGCTGCTAACGTTAACAAAGCGTAATTTAAGAGCATCTGCTCTTTTAGCACTTTATAGAGTGAAGGAAAACCGCCCGGCTTCTGCCGGCGGTTTTTTTGTGCCATAAAAAAAGAGAACCTGTTGAGAGGTTCTCTTTTTTATTTGTCCTTCTGCTTTAGCTTCTGCAAAGCAGAACGATACATATCATCATTCATTTTTGTCTCTGGTTCTTCTTCTTTGACAGGTGGTTCTGGCTGTTTAAACTTTTGAAGCGCCTGTCTATAGAAATCGTCGCCAGACGCAGCATCATCCGTTCGAGAAGGCTCTGACGCTTTTTTTTCAACTTCAGGCTCTACAGGTCTCGCCACAGCTTCTGGCTCGCTATGCGGCACGTCAGGCTGATTGGAGACATCTTCTTTGATCTCTTCCTTATCGGCTGATGCGTGTCTGACATTGAACGCTACTAATCCAATAATGACTAGAACAGCAGCTACTAACGCTACAATAATCGTCGCCAAAAGAACCCTCTCCTTATCGCTTAAATGATGCAGTGACTGATGCTACACGTCTTCCTAGTGCTTTTCCAAGTTCAATGCCTTCAGTCGAAATCAATTCATCTGAATCGATCGGACATGTCACACCAGCTCCATAGTAAGAGCCGTATAAAGCATTCTCTGGAACATTTCCAGGAAGGCCGACAACAAGCATTCCTTGGTGGAACATTGGTGTAATCAAATTATGCATTGTCATTTCTAAACCGCCGTGTGTTGTAGCAGTTGTACAGAAAACAGCACCGACTTTATCGATTAGTTTTCCTTCTGCCCATAAGTAGCCGAGACGGTCAATCCATGTCTTTAACCCAGAACTAATGGTACCAAAGTGACCAGGGCAGCCCCAAATGATCGCATCCATTTGATCGAGCTTGCGAATGTCTGCATCTTTCACGTGATCAATGAATACTTCAGCTTGCTCTGTTTCACCTGCGCCTGCTGCAATCGCTTCTGCAAGTGCTTTTGTATGGTCACCTTCACTATCGTATACAACATAAATTTTCATGTACGGTCCCTCCACACTTATCTTGCATCCTGGTTAGCTTCCTTAGGTGCCGGAAGCAGTGATATTTCTTGTTTCTTATGCTGCTGTTCTTTTCGCTTTTTATCCTTACGAACATCTCGCAGGAACAAGCTGAGAATGACACCAGCCGCACAGAATAATGTCACCCACATGTAAGCATCATTGATGCCCATCACGTTTGAATCAACCTGTGCTTTTGTAAAGAGCTGGGTAGATACATATTTTTGAGCAGCTTCTGCTGTCATGCCCATATGATGCATCACATTCGATACAGCCGCCTGGAATGAATTCATAAAGAACGGGTCCGCAGTATTTGTTTGATCCGCCATATTGGAATAATGGAATGTCGTCCGATTCGTATAAATCGTTGTGATCAAACTCGTACCGATGGAACCACTAATTTGTCTTAATGTATTAGACATCGCTGTACCATGGCTGTTTAAGTGCTGAGGTAATTGGTTCATCCCTGCTGTCATAACCGGCATCATCAAGAGCGACATACCAAATGCGCGTACTGCATACATGAGCACAATGTGACTATAGGAAGTATCAATGGTCAGCCTCGTAAACTCATACGTCGTGACAACGGTAATGAGCATCCCCACAATGGCAAGCGGACGAGGTCCAAATTTATCAAACAAGATCCCTGAAATCGGGGACATAATGAGCATCGCAAGTGCCCCTGGAAGCATTAATAGCCCAGATTGCAATGCCGTAAACCCAACGAGGTTTTGCAGATAAATCGGAAGTAAGAACATCCCCGTATATAAAGCAACCGTAATAATGATGTTAATGACACTTGATAATGAGAAAATGCTGTATTTAAATACGCGGAAATCAAGCATCGGATTATCAACTTTCAACTGTTGGAAAATAAAGAGAATGATCGCAATCGCACCAATAATAATCGTAGATAAGACGAGCGGATCTGTCCAACCATCACTTCCTGCTTCACTCACTCCGTATAAAAGGGAAGCAAAACCGACGATTGAAAGAATCGCACCAAGACTGTCCAGCTTGATTTTTTTAGGCTCTACAATATTTTTAAACATAAAGAAAGCCGCGATAATGACAATCGCACCAATTGGCACAAGTCCATAAAACATAATACGCCAAGAATAATGTTCAATAATGTAACCAGATAATGTTGGTCCTACTGCAGGAGCAAACATCATCGCAAGACCAAAAATCCCCATTCCTTTCCCTCTGTTTTCCGGAGGGAAAATAAAAAGGATTGTTGTCATAACGAGCGGCTGTAAGATACCGCCGCCGACAGCCTGAATCAAACGGCCAATAAGCATCGTTGAAAAGTTTGGCGCAATGCCGCAAATAAATGTACCTAGTGTAAACGAGATCATAGCCACTAGGAATAAGCTGCGCTGTCCAAAACGTGTGATTAAAAACGCAGACAACGGAATCAGCACACCGTTGACAAGCATGTAGCCTGTTGTCAGCCACTGAATCGTCGTTGCACTCACATTAAATTCTGTCATTAAATGGGGCATAGCTACGTTCAAAAGCGTTTGGTTTAAAATCGCTACGAACAAACCGGCCATTAAAATGATCAGTAAAGACAAGGAGCCTGTTCCCTGTTTTGTCGCTGCAGGTTGATTTGCCATCTCAGACAACCTCCTTTCATATTTTGATATCAATCATCATTAAGATGAAATTTTGACAGAAGCATTCATACCTGGAAGCACTTTGTCTGATGGATTTTTAATTGAAATTTTCACTGCTACTTTTTGCGTTACTTTTGTATAGTTGCCACTTGAATTAGTTGCTGGCAGCATATTGAATGTTGAGTTTGTCGCATAACCAATTTGTTCAACAGTTCCTTCAAATGTTGTATCAGGATCTCCATCTACAACGATGTCGACTTTGTCGCCTTTTTCAATGTTTTTAATATCTGTTTCCTTAATATTTGCTGTGATGTAAAGCTTGCTTAAATCAATTGTTTCACCGAGAACTGTACCAGGCTGCACTTGTTGATTGTTTTGTACTTCTTTTTTAACTAATGTGCCATCAGCCACTGCTTTAATGTTTGTTTTTGTTTGTCCTTCAACTTTTGCAACTGTGCTGTCTTTTTCCACTTCGTCACCTTCGTTGATATCCCAGCCTTTGATTTGTCCAGCTGCTGGTGCTGTAATTTGATACATGTCACCTGTCACTTTTGCCTCATCTGTTTTGACAAAGTTTGTGCTTTCATAGTAGTAATAAGCACCTCCGGCAATAATGGCAAGAATCACAATAAGGCCAATAATGTTCGTTAGCAATAAACGCCCTCTGTTCATGTTTTGTTTCTCCTTTCATGTATAAAAATATAGTGTCATCTGCTTTAGCAAACTTAGAATGCCCATCATCTGACAGAATATGAAACAAGCTCAACACTCTGTCCTTTTCCCTTCTTCTACTCCCGCCCCTATCATGGTGTGCAGCCCATTTATACTTATTGTTCACTTATGAGCAAAGAGCAGAAAAAGAAGAAAAGACGATCGGCATCTTTTTTGAAAAACTTATATTTAACAAGATTAAATATTAATAAATGAAAATTGAAATGTCAAAGAGAAAGTTTTACTTTTTTTTGGCGATCCTTTCCTTCTCCACACAAAAAACCTTTCAGCCCTTATGCTGAAAGGTTTTTTCAAATGTGCTCGTTATGAATGAACTTCTTCCTGCTGAAAAAATTTTTTTAGTGCGAGAAAAACGTCTGATTTTTGCTTCAAAATATAATGCTTAAATTTCTCATCCTGAATGTGTTTATATGCTGACATTAACGTAGAATGCCGGTTGTATTGATTGACTTCACCATAGCAGAATAAATTGGCTTTTTTCATGATCTCAGAAACAAGTTTCACACACCGGGCGTTGTCTGAGGTCAAATTGTCACCATCAGAAAAATGAAAAGGATAAATATTATATCGCGACGGTGGGTATCGTTCGTCTATGAGCTCTAGTGCCTTTCGATAGACAGACGAGCAAATGGTCCCCCCGCTCTCACCCCGTGAGAAGAAATGTTCTTCGTCTACCACCTTCGCCTCTGTATGGTGGGCAATAAATTCAATATCGACCGTCTCATACTTTGTCCGTAAGAAACGTGTCATCCAAAAGAAAAAACTTCTCGCCATATATTTTTCCCAAAGCCCCATACTTCCGCTCGTATCCATCATCGCCAAAACGACAGCTTTCGACTCTGGTTTGGTCACTTCATTCCACGTTTTATACTTGATATCCTCTGGGTAAATCGGATAAAAGGAAGGACTGCCTGTCATCGCATTTCGTTTAAATGCCGACAGCATCGTTCGTTTTTTGTGGATATTTCCTGTTAACCCGGTTTTGCGAATATCGTTAAACTCAATTTGTTCAACAATGATGTCGTCAAGCTCCTTTTGCTTGAGGTTTGGCAGCTCCAGTTCACGAAACAGTGCTTCCTCGAGATCCATTAATGAGACTTCTGCTTCGTAATAATCCTCACCAGCTTGATCTCCAGCACCCTGCCCCTTTCCTTGACCCTGCTTGCTGTCTGAGCCGTCACGCGCAACAACATCGCCAACCTCGCTGTCTCCATCGCCTTGACCCACATGTTTATTTTTGTCGTAGTTATACCGAATTTTATATTCATCTAATGAACGGATCGGAATTTTCACAACATCTTTTCCGTTCGACATGATGATGCTTTCTTCTGTAACAAGATCCGGCAAATTATTTTTAATCGCCTCTTTGACTTTTTTCTGATGACGCTGCTGGTCGTCATAGCCTTTTCGATGGAGGGACCAGTCTTCCTGAGACACAATAAACTGACTTTTTTCTTGCCGGGACATCCATCCCCCTCCTCACCTATTTGCACAATTCTTCTAGCCATCGATTCCTTTATCCTATGCTGCTCGTCATCCAAGTTGACGATCATTTCTAAAAAAGACATTACCGGTGCTGATGCGCCAATAATGCCTCCTTCATTTATTAACGATTCAGAAGACTGCCTACATATTTTAAAAGTTCATTTGCACTTGTTGAATTATAGCCATGCTCATCAATTAATCTAGCCACTACTTCATTGACCTTCTTCAGCTGCTGTTCATCCGGTGTCTTCGTCGATGTCGTGATTTTCACCACATCTTTTAGATCAGCAAACAGCTTCTTCTGAATGGCCTCCCGCAATCTCTCATGCGAATTATAATCAAAGCGTTTTCCCTTTCTCGCATAAGCCGAGATACGAATCAGAATTTCTTCTCTAAATGCCTTTTTGGCGTTTTCAGAAATGCCGATCTGCTCCTCAATTGAACGCATGAGCTTTTCATCAGGATTCATTTCTTCACCCGTTAACGGATCACGCAGCTTGTTTTTATTGCAGTATGCCTCGACATTATCTAAGTAATTATCCATCAGCGTTTTCGCAGACTCCTCATAGGAATACACAAAGGCCTTTTGCACTTCCTTCTTCGCAATATCATCATACTCTTTTCGTGCGACTGAAATGAAATTCAAATAACGCTCCCGATCCTCGCTGGAGATAGACGGATGCTGATCGAGCCCTTCTTTTAAGGAGCGAAGGACATCCAGTGCATTGATCGATTCCATATTCTTTCGAATGATGGTAGATGAAATTCGGTTAATCACATACCGCGGATCAATTCCGCTCATCCCTTCGTCATGAAATTCCTTTTTCATCTCATCAATGTCGACTGATTGGAAGCCTTCGACACTTTCTCCGTCATACAGACGCATTTTTTTCACCAAATCAATATCAGAACGCTTCGGCTCTTTCAGTCTCGTCAAAATGGAGAACATTGCTGCTACCTTCAGCGTATGCGGGGCAATATGCACATCTGAGACATCACTTTCTGAAATCATTTTATGATAAATGCGTTCTTCTTCTGTGACCTTTAAGTTATAAGGAATTGGCATCACAATAATTCTTGAATGGAGCGCCTCGTTCTTTTTATTTGAAATAAACGACCGGTACTCGGTTTCATTCGTATGGGCGACGATCAATTCATCTGCACTAATTAAGGCGAATCTTCCTGCCTTAAAATTTCCTTCCTGCGTTAATGACAGAAGGTGCCAGAGAAATTTCTCATCACACTTTAACATCTCCTGAAACTCCATCATCCCTCGGTTTGCTTTATTGAGTTCTCCATCAAAGCGGTAGGCGCGGGGATCTGACTCTGATCCAAATTCAGCAATGGTTGAAAAATCGATGCTTCCTGTTAAATCGGCAATGTCCTGAGATTTCGGATCAGACGGACTAAACGTACCAATGCCGGTCCGTTTATCTTCAGAGAAAAAGATCCGCTCGACCCTTACATCCTCAATTCTGCCGCCATATTCCTCTTCTAGTCTCATCATGTTCAGAGGCGACAAATTCCCCTGCACACGAATCCCATATTCTCTATAGAAATCCTCCCGCAGATTTTGCGGAATGAGATGAAGCGGATCTTCATGCATAGGGCAGCCTTTGATCGCATAAACTGCGCCATGATCTGTGAGTGAATATTCTTCAAGTCCTCTTTTCAATCTAGTGACAAGCGTCGATTTCCCCCCGCTTACTGGTCCCATCAGTAATAAAATACGCTTCCTGACATCTAGCCGCTTTGCAGCAGGGTGAAAATATTCCTCCACTAATCTTTCGAGTGATTCCTCTAACCCAAACAGCTCCTGATCAAAAAATTTGTAGGTTCTGACCCCATTCTCCTCTTCAATCCCGCTGTCTTTAATCATATGATAAACGCGAGAATGAGCAGATTGAGCGACAAGTGGATTTTCCTTAATAATGTCTAAATAATCGCTGAATGTGCCTTCCCATTTGAGACGCTGCTCTTCTTCTCTGTGCTGTTCGATTTTCTTTAAAATATCCATATGAACCTCCTCTTTCAAGATTGAAGCTAGAAATCAGATACTGTTTTACAATCTATGCGGAGGCGTCCTATTACATGCTTTCGTTCTTCAAAATGACGAATTGGCAAACTGAATTGACAACCATCCGCAAGACCCTTCATAATAAAGGAAAAATAGGAGAAAAATGATTTTCTTCTCCTGCTTTTCAAGGTGAACTTCACATCATATGAAACAGGCAGCGAACGGAACAAAGGGATAAGGGGGAGCTTATATGAGAACGGTCATTATGATGGGCGTCATCATTACGTTTTTAGTATCCATTTTCACTGCTGGCTACGAAGGCAAGCCTGGTAAATGAAAAAAAGGATGTTCCATTTGCGGAACATCCTTTTTCATTTAGTTCGTTGTTTTCAGCACTTGCATATTCACTGTATTCCCTGACACCTGCACCTTCGTAAAGTCTTGCGTATCGACCACAGGTGTAACGGCACGATTATCCAATGTGATGTCAGTAAAACGAGTAGAGAAATTCGCCCGAATGTCTTTTCGATAAATATCGTCAGTTACTGCTACCGTCGACAGTAGTTTCCACTTGGTCACAGAGCCAATGTTTGAGTTTTGAATTTCTGTAATAATGCGGCCGGTATAACCAACATTATTTGTGCCCCAGAACGTCGCTCTTGTATGCCCATTCAAATTTTTATAAATCGTCATTTGAACAGTACTTCCAGGTTTAAATCCCTTTGTATACGTGAAGTCATCTTTTCCTTCGATATATGTCTCTTGATTATTTGCTCCTACTTTCATCGTAGGTTTCCACACATTATAGGTTGAACTGTATTGAAGACCAATATCCGCTTCCTTTGAACCTGTGAATCCAGAATAAATATAAGCTGTACCATTTGACACACTCATTGTGGAAGGGAGTTGAATTTTTGTGACCAATATGGATCCGTTACTATTGATATAAGTACGCCCGCCAATCCCTTTTGATAACTGCGCTGCTTCTATCTCCTGCGTCTGAGAGAGTCCTGGAATACTGACTGGAAGCGTCCCCATTAAAATTGCTGAGCTAATGGCACTAGTGATCAGTAGCTTTTTCATCTCATTATTCCTCCTAATGGATTCATCATTTTTTGAAAACGTGATCACAATCTATCATACTACCTATTTTTTAACATGTCAAAAAAAGTATAATTAAGTCATATTTTTCATCTTCCTGTTTCTTAACTCACATAAAAAAGCCGAGATCAGTATCTCGGCTTTTAATCATGATCTTATATGAGATCGCGATATTGCTGCTGGCGAAGTGCCTCATATACAAGAATGGCTGCCGTATTCGACAGATTCAAAGAACGAACATGCTCTGTCATCGGTAAACGAAGACAACGGTCCATATTTTGTTCAATCAAATCTTTTGGCAATCCACTTGTCTCTCTTCCAAACACAAAGAAATAGTCTTCATCCAGCTGAGAGTAATCAAATGTTGTATGCGGCTTTTGGCCAAATTTTGTGATATAGAAAAATTGCCCCTTCGGATGTGCCTCAAATAATTCATCAAGTGAATCATGATAGACCACATTGGCATATTTCCAATAATCGAGTCCTGCACGCTTCAGCATTTTGTCATCTGTCGAAAAACCAAGCGGACGAATCAGATGAAGGGTTGTATTTGTTGCTGCACATGTACGCGCAATATTTCCAGTATTAGCTGGAATCTCTGGTTGATATAAAACGACATGAAGTCCCAAAAAAGTTCACCTCTAATTTTCATTTCCGCTCAACATTATACCACTAACTATCCTTCGCGGCATCGTCCAAAATGTGAAAAAACATATATCGAATAGCAGGTGTATAGGCAGTCGAATCCTCGTATGACCAATAACGCATGCGGGAGTCATACGTCTGTGCATTCACAAGAGGCATTCCGCCTTTGTCATGATCAACGACAATGGTTGTATGATTATACCTTCCATCACCTTCAAAATCGTAGCAAATGACATCACCAATTTGAAGCTCGTGGGCTTCTTTGAGTTTCTTTGCTCTCAAACCCGCTTTTGAATTCGCTAAATAATTTTTCATCGAATGAGCCACCGTCCAGCTATAGCTCCACGTATGCGGACGCACCCACCAGCCAGACCCGCGGTTCGGATACCCTCTCGTTGGCGCATTCCCTGCTTTCAAACATTGTGAAATAAAATTTGTACAGTTATCTTCAAAGTTTTTATAGGCTGGATTCCGTTTATTCCAATATGTCTCCGCATACTTCACGGCAGCCCGCCGGTCATAATGAAAGGCTCTCCCAAATTGTTCTTCGGTCTGAAAGCGCTCATCCATATGCTCTTCGCTTTGCCGCTCTTCTAACATCATCCGATCTTTAACAAGCATGTTGTTATAAAGAAACGCTTCTCTTTTTTCCACCTGTTCCTCTAAATAAAAAGAATCGTCTACATCCTTGCATACATATGTGAGATGAGCAAGGTACTGCACATGCTGAGCCCCATCATCTTGAATGGCTGAATCGAGAAGTTTTGTTTTTGCTTTCGCCTTCACAATCTCAACCTGTCTTCTAGCAAAAAGCTCTTTTTTCCGCTCTACTGCTTCCACATCAGACATAAGCTGCGGCTGTTTGATTGCACGGTCATTGATTAAATACGCCAGCCTGTCTTCTAAAGTTTTCTCTAATAATTGTTTCACACAGACACCACCAAACATTTTTTAAAATCTTTGTTTGGTTCATTCTATGTTCACAGGGATGTTATTTAGTATTTAAAGGTGTCTGTAAAAGCTCAATTCCTTTCACAATCTCCTCTTTCGCTTCTTCATCACTTTCCCGTTCAAGGGCTTTTTCCAGCTCTGGAAGCTGCTGATCGTCGCCAATTTTGCCAATTGCCCAGGCAGCCGTTCCTCGAATGACCGGTCTTGGGTCCTTGTGCATCAACTCAATTAACACTGGTAAAGCAGATGCATCTTTAAAATGAGCGAGTGCCAAAATTGCATTCCGCTGAATGGGCTTTTTCCCCCGCCATGAACCTGAAACATGACCGTACTTTTCCTTAAATTCACGATTGCTGATCGTCAGAAGCGGCTTTAACAGCGGCTTCGCAATTTCAGGGTCTGGCTCCATTTCAGGATGCAGATGAAAGTCTTTTCCTTTATTGATTGGGCAGACAGTTTGACACGTATCACACCCGTACAATCGATTCCCTATTTTCGAACGAAACTCATCAGGTAAAAACCCTTTTGTCTGCGTTAAAAATGAAATGCACCGCTGAGAATTCAGCTGCCCTGGATTCACAAGCGCACCCGTTGGACACGAATCCACACATTTATTACAAGTTCCGCACTGGTCTTCAATTTTCTCATCAGGTTCAAACGGAACATTTGTGATCATTTCAGCCAAATACACATAAGATCCAAACTCTGGCGTGATAATCATACAGTTCTTTGCACTAAAACCAATGCCAGCACGTTCTGCTACAGCACGATCAGATAATTCTCCTGTATCCACCATTGATTTTGTCCGTATATCGACATGTTTGCTTCGCAGAAATTCTTCGAGCATATCAAGCTTTTTTTTCAGCACAACATGATAATCTGTTCCCCATGAAGCCCGGCAAAAAATCCCCCGTCTCGCATCCTTTGTACTTCGAGGAGCATCTTTCATTTTGGAAGGATACGCGAGCGCTATCGCAACAATTGATTTGGCCTTCGGAAGCAGCAAAGAAGGGTTTGTCCTTTTTTCAATATCAGGCTCTTCAAAACCTGACAAATACCCTAACGATTCATGTAAGATGAGGCGGTCCTTTAATGAATCAAATGTATCGGCACTTGCAAATCGAATTTTATCGACACCAATTTCTTTCGCATATTGAATCAATTCTTCTTTTAATTCTCCAACATGAATCACCTTGCAAACCTCCTTTCTTTGTTTCTTCTGTTGTTTTCAGTATAATACGAGTGTATCATGACCGATTGGAGTGAGTCACTGTGAAGATACATATGGAAATTTCTCATCCTCAAAACCCGTCTATCCATGTTGGGCAGATTGAATATTCACATATTGAAGTGGGTACATCACCTCAAATGTTAAAAGGCCGCTTACGCTTGTTTCAAGAATCTTTATTTTTTGAATACGAAGATAAAGTCTTAGAAGAAGTACCAGCCATCAAAGAATGGACGGATCTTTTAAAAGACGTTCCTTTCCTTCCACTTCTTTCTAACATCCAAAAGGAACAATTTATTGACTCGACCAATTCCGTACAGGATTTGTCGATATTTTTCTCACTAAAATATTTCTTACCTATCCTGACATTAGATGCCGATCGCATCAAAGGACCGCTTTCACTGGCAAAACATGAGGCTGGTGACATCGAATGGCAGGACAGCGCAGGATTGAATGGATTATTTTCTCAAACAAGTAAAGCACAAATTTCTCAAGACACAAAGAACATTCTTCAAATCATCCTTTTCCCGCCATCTATTTCCCGGGAAAAGAGTGAAGCTCTTATTCAATCCTTGACGAAGATGTTTGTACAAATACATGGCGGAGAAAGCAAATATGAACTCATTGAAAAAGCACTGTAGCCTGACAGTGCTTTTTCACATTATACTGACATAATAAAAAACGCAACACTTCGTTTATCTAAGAAACGAAATACTGCGTTATAAACAAAATTATGTATTGGAGCGGGTGATGAGAATCGAACTCACGACATCAGCTTGGAAGGCTGAGGTTTTACCACTAAACTACACCCGCATCAATCTTTTAAAAGCAACGTCATCGCGTTGACTTTTATTATGTTACAACTTTCTTAACAATTCGTCAAGAGAATATGAAAATTTTTCGTCAAAAAACTTCATATTCTCCGTATATATTACAATAGTTATTTATCTAGCTGGATATAAAATAAGTATGCATGTGACTTATTCTTCAGTGCTTGCTTTGGATTCTCCTCAATCTCTTCAAATATTGTTGAACCCCCGTCTTTCCCCATCGCCGCTGTATACGCAATCAGTGCCTTTCCTCCGGAAGCAACTTTGACAGTTTCAGATTGTGCAGAAAATACATAGTCACTTACTTTGAACGGGAAGCTTGATGTCGCTTTCGTCATCCCATCATTCTTTTTATTTGACCAAATACTAAATTGTGATTCATATGTATCTTTCTCATGATGTAATTGAAGAAGTACATTCACCGTTTGGTCGGTTCCATCCTGGTGTAAAGAAAAGGTAGCAGATGATGCTTCCTTATTCACTAATCGTCCATTTTTGTAATGACTCCCGATAAACGTAATACTCTTATTCTTCTTCGTTAATCCTTTCAGTGTCAGAGCCACCTTTTCATTAGCCGTTGCTGCTTCTAGTAAGTTTTTTTCTTTTTTTGAGAGTTTCATTTGTTCGATGGTTACTTGGTTTTTAGTGGCAGGCTCTGTTTTTATGGTCGAAACCGTCTTCTCGGTTGTCGTGGTTTCTTCGGCCTTCTCGCCGCATCCTGCTAATAGAAAAACTGTGAATAAAAGAATGCTCCATTTTTTAAACATTGTGATCCCCTTTGGTGTTTTTTATTTCCTATTATACTAAAAAAAGGTTAGGAGAATTCTCCTAACCTTTTGCTTTTTTCTGTTTCATGGCTGATAGGAATGCCACAATGAGAAAACTCACAGCAAAAATCACCATCATATAAATAAAAAAGTTAGGCTTGATCTGAAAAGTAAATGCGGACGAGCCTTCCATTTCAAAAGCGAGACTGTTAAATAATAAAGCATCATTCGTTTTTGATTGAAATAAATGATAGAACAGTACGCCGATTGTCAGCATCGGAAAGCCTAAGAATCCGAGAAAACTACCAACTATCGCGCCTTGTTTCATCGCCTGTACGTTCATGATCGTTGTCCTCCCATTCCCCCAAGCAATAGCTGCTTCATAATGGACTTACCATCCCCCATAAACGGAAGAAGATAGAGTAATTGAATAAAATACGTGATTGAAAAAATGAAAAAAGCTGTCGAAACCGGGTTTTCTTTTAGAAATAAAATGGTCACAATGATGCCTGCTGCGCCAATCACACCGGGAACAAGCGGACCAAGCAGCGTAATCCATACCTGCTTTTTCTGAAATGGATCTAATACGGGCCTTACAAACTTCACTGACATCATGTCACTCGCAAAAAAGCCTTGAGGCCCATCCCGCCCTGCAAATTTTCGATGCGCATAGCCATGTGCCGCCTCATGTAAGGCGGTTCCGGTAATTAACCCGAAATAAATAATCGTAAAATAAATCGCAATGGCTGCAATCGACGGATCAGGAATGAATAAAAAAGCGATCCCTGCCATGACCATGAAAAGCATCCAGAAAAAGATGATTTTACGTGTCACCATGAGCAAAGCCGTCCCAAAAATGTGAAGGAACGAGTGACCAGTACAATCAAATCGTTCCTTCATTTTGACTTGATACTGCTTGAAAAATTGACAGCAGGCTGTCACAATCCGATATGGTGAATGATAATGAATAGACAGCAAGTGATGCTGATTCAATCCCATCATCAGCTGATAAAAGTCACGAGCAATCACCGACTCATCGACCTGAAACAAATCGGCGAGCTCTGCGGTAATACTCGCTTCAGTTCTTTTACCGTCCACTTTCGTTAACATATGATAGGCACTTTCATTGATCGGGAGTGTGCTTCCATACTGCGTATCCGTGAGATGCCTCTTTTGTAAGGTCACATACGGCGCTAGTGCCGGTACCCGCTCAATCTTTAGCTTATTGTTAAGAAGTTGAATCATGTGAATACCTCCATGAAAAACCTTTGTATATGGCAAAGATGAGCAGACCCTCAAATGCAGCCATAAGCAGCCACTGAAGCGCTTGACTAGACGCCCCTATGACATAGTTCCCAATAAAAACAATCGGAATCATGAGTAAAATAAGCGCTCCAAATGAAAAAATGCCTGTGTAGGGATTGTTTCGATCTAGAGGAAGTAAGATACCTACCACATAAAAGAGCGCAGTGGCATTGCATAAGACAGCAGCACCAATCAATGCGTGCCAAATCTGATCAGGAAGCGTCAGCGTTGTCAGCATGAATAAAACAATTTGCAGTACACCTACGAGCAGAAGGCCGATAAATTTATATAAAGCCACTTCCCAAGATCTCAGACCAAATGTTTTATACATGCCCAGCATTCGTTTATCATTGCCAAACGAATTGAAGGCTGTTAAACCAGCAAGAGCGCATAGAACAAAAAATGCTTCTTCTTCAAAGCGGAATCCAAACTGATAACGGACGAATAAGATCACAATGAGGAGAATAAGAAAGTTTAAAATGTTTTCTTCATTTCGCACCTGTGACTTCATTTCCTTCACAATAAGCGACCACTTCTTTGAAGAAGAGAACGGCAGCTTGTGTAAAAAGGTTAGCGCTTTTTTCTCTGCCATAATCGGCATCATCGCAAGAGAAAGAAATGCCCCGCCTGCCGATAAGAGGATGAACAGAATCAAAATGGCATAATTTACCCCTTCAGGAGGCATTCCTTGTGCCGCTAGGAAAAACGGAGCTGTCAAATACATCAAATGATAATCAAACTGAATATATGATTGCTGAATTTGACTAATATCAAAATGCGTCAATCCATACGCCACGACCAGTGCCAATAAAACAAATATCGCTGCAAATTTTTGCAACGGTAATTTTAATTTCAAAACGAGTAAATAAGTGATATTGTAAATAAACTGGAGCAGCATTAAGACAAAAAGCGACTGCAAAAGCACCATCAAAAAGAAAGTGAAGATAAAAAAAATACCAATTCCCTGGGCAATAAAATTAGGTAAAAGCAGAATGCCGATAAAAAATAAAACAAGCCCTGCCACCACTGTCACCATCGGAATGAAGTATCCAAAACTTTTCTGAAAGGTAGAGAGCGGGAACCAGCTGAGCTGCATAGAAAACCGGTCTTGTTCAGGTGTTCTGACCTTGATCAAAACGAATAACAAGCTTGTAAATATAGAAGCATTGATCGCCATTGACACGACGAGTAATCCAAGTGAACGTTCATCTCCATTTAAGAAAGCCTTCATAAAGACACCTGTAAAGCTGTATCCGATAATGGCTCCCATTGTGACGGCAAACAAAAAGAATAAGACCACAATGATCCGCTTCGTTTGAGTATCAAAGAGCTTATACATCTCCTGCTGCCACATTTTAAGCATCATTTTAGAAATGATTAATGATTTCATCAAAATGTGCACCCCTATCACTTAACATTGAAGCTTTCAGAAACACCTGTTCCAATGTGCTTGATTGATACTTCTCCTTTAAGGCTGAGACCGTTCCTTCATCCATTTTATTTCCTTTAGAAATAATGGCGATTTTGTGGCACAGCTCTTCCGCTGAAAGCATGTCATGCGTTGAAAGCAAGATCGCACCATGGTGCTCGGCATACCGCTTCATCAGTTTCTTTGTGTTTATAACCGCTTCAATATCAAGTCCTCTAAAGGGCTCATCCATGATCACCAATTGACTATCAAGCATAAATGCAGCAATCAGCTGTGTCTTTTTTTTCATCCCATGTGAATAGGTTTCGATCGGTCTTGATAAAGCCGAGTCCATATCAAACAGTTCAATTAGTTGATTTCTTCTGTGAATTGTTTTACATTCATACATAGAAGAAACAAAATCTAAATATTCAGCACCAGTCAATGCTTCAGGGAGCAGCAGGTCATCTGGAACATAGGCTACTTGTTTTTTAAAGGATGGTTCATCATTTGTGACGTCCTGCAAGTGAACCCTTCCTTCTGTATGCTTAATAATGCCGAGTATACAGTTAATCATCGTTGTTTTACCCGAACCATTCGGTCCAGCAACAGCAACGATTTGATGAGGGTCGATCTTTAAATGAAAATCATTGACAGCAGTCACGTTATTTTTATACGTCTTGGTTAAATTCTCGATCGTAAACATATAACCTCCAAGTGTCTGCATATTCTTTAAAAACAGATCAGGCTAAACCGCCCGCCACAGACGGTTTAGCCCTGGTGTCTTATCTAAGAAGCAAAAAGATGAATCCTAAGTATAGCTACTTACATTCAATTTGGACTTTTAAGCCACTTTCCCACTGAACGGCTCCTGTAAAGCTGCCCTTGCCGTTTGCGATACACCAAACTGCTGCTCCTAGAACAACTGTTGCTCCCAATCCAAGAAGGACAGCAACAAATACTAAGAACCAAGCTTGGTCCATAATAGCAGGTTCCATAGTGGAATAGTCAACTTGCGGCGCTGCATAAGTCATACTTTTCACCTCCCAGCTTATGATGATCGTATCATAGGCGTCACACGCCAAACATCTACAGAACATCCCATTTTTGACCGAACATATATTTGATTAAAATGTGACTTTTTATTCAATTATTCACTTCCATCTGTTTAAACCCTCTCTTATTTACTAGATTTTGACACCCCATAAGAACCACAAGACCCATTTAATGTCATTTTCACCATCTTTTTTCTTCTTTTTTTCAAATAGTCCATATTTATCATCTATCATATTTATTCTTTCCTTTTTGTGAGATAGAAAGAATTCCCCCGATATATCAGATATAAAAGTCCTGATTATATGTCGCAATAATGCCAATTATGAAATATTTACTGATCATTCCGATAAAAGAGTGAGCACATTTTCCTTCTTCTCTTGACTCTAAAAATATGTATATACAAGAAAATCGATTGGGAAAAAAGCCCTTACCTTGTTCAGCACTACACAACAAATGACTCGCCTATTCTATGAAAAAAAGCAAAGCAGCCATGGCAGACTGCTTTGCTTTTTCAAATTTATGAGGAACTAGCAGCAGAGGCTGCATCTGGAAAATGATTGTTCCCAATGATTTCACCGGCTGGCACAGAGAGTCCTGTATCCCCAGATCTCTTAAATGAAAGGAGCGGGAAAACAAGCTCTGCTAAATAATAAGCTTCTTCTAGGTGCGGGTATCCAGAAAATATAAATGTATCAATGCCTAGAGACTGGTATTCTATGATACGATCTGCTACTGTTTGCGGATCTCCGACGAGTGCTGTTCCTGCACCGCCGCGTACTAAACCAATGCCTGCCCAAAGATTTGGGCTGATTTCAAGTTTGTCTTTCCTCCCTTGGTGCAATTCCACCATTCGTCTTTGACCTACTGAGTCCATCCCCTGTAACACTTTTTGCGCTTCATCAATGGTTTTTTGATCTAAATGACGAATCAGATGTTCCGCTGCCTGCCATGCCTCCTCTTCGGTATCTCTCACAATCACATGAAGACGAATGCCAAACTTCACCGTTCTTCCTTCCTTTTCAGCCTGCTTCTTCACTTGTGTAATTTTCTCTTTCACTTGTGCAGGCGGTTCGCCCCAAGTTAAATAAACATCTGTATGCTTGGCGGCTGCTTGAATTCCTGCTGCTGATGATCCGCCAAAAAAGACTGGTGGATGGGGGGTTTGAGCTGGTGGGAATAACAGCCGGCCATTTTCTGCTTGTAGATGTTTGCCATGAAATTGTACATTTTCTCCTTTCAATAACCGCTTCCAAATCGTCAAAAACTCTTCTGTTGCCTCATAGCGTTCATCATGAGAAATGAACAGCCCATCTCCTTCAAGCTCCTCTTTACTTCCCCCTGCTACCACATTAATCAGCAGTCTCCCGCCTGAAAGACGATCTAATGTAGACGTCATTCTAGCAGCAACAGACGGCTGCATCAGCCCTGGTCTAAGAGCCACGAGAAACTTTAAATGAGTGGTTTCCGCAGCTAAAGCAGCTGCCGTCAGCCATGGATCTTCACAGGATCTCCCAGTAGGCAGCAAGACCCCTGTATAACCAAGCTGATCAGCTGCTTGAGCAATTTGTTTAAAATATGGATAGTCTGCCTGTCTTGCCCCTTTCGCTGATCCTAAATAACGGCCGTCTCCATGCGTTGGAATAAACCATAAAATATTCATGACATCGCCCCCTGTTATTATTCACCTTGATAACTAGTGCGCCACTTGAGCAGACGCTTTTCTAACAGACGTACAAATGAATCTGTCAGCTTACCTACTACTGCAAAGATGATAATTCCTACAAACACTTTATCCGTTTGAGAGAATTGCCTTGCATCCATAATCATATAGCCGACGCCGCTGCTTGAACCCATCAACTCAGCTACCACTAAACCAAGCCAAGCAATTCCTAATGACAGTCTCACGCCCAGAAGAATATGAGGAAGAGCAGCCGGTAAAATCAGCTTTGTGATGCTTTGATACACATTAAACTCTAAGGCGCGAGCCACATCAAACAGCTTATTATCTACACTGCGAATACCTAGAAACGTATTAATATAAATCGGAAAAAAAGCCCCAAGTGCAATCAATAAAATTTTCGCTGTTTCATCAAAACCAAACCAGAGGATGAATAAAGGAGTGACCGCTAAATGTGGAACGGTTCTTAGCATTTGCAAGGTCGGATCTACATACTGCTCTGTTTTTTTAGAAAACCCTGCGCATACGCCCAGCAAAAGACCTAAACCTCCCCCAAGTAAAAATCCACATATCGCTCGATAAAGGCTGATGTATAGATGGCCAAACAGTTCACCGGAACGAAATAAATCTCGAAAAGATTCTGCAATCAAGACAGGCGCTGGAAGTACAGTGGAAGAAACAATTTGAGAACCAGCTATGATCTGCCAAACCGCAATAAGTAGAACAGGTAATACCAGTCCCTTTAACTTATATAAAGAAGAAGCTTTTCTCCTTTTTTTCTTTGCCCGCTCGATTTTAGATGCTAAAGCCGGATTCGATACAGCTTTCATTCATCCATCTCCTCTTTCAGCATTTTTTCAATAAACGAATTATCTACAACCTGATTAACATCAATTTTCCGCTGGATCGCCTTTGTTTTGTATTGAAAATCAGCGGTATGCTGCTGAGCATTGATGATCTTCTTCGAAATGGGCTTATTGAGTGGTTCCGTATTGTTTAATACTTGTGTGACGACCTTCTTATCTAAATTTTTTAAACGCGCATATAGAGTAACAGCCTCTTCTGGATGTGCTTTTTGCCACTTCACTGCATGGTCATATACCTTTAAGAATTTCACCACTAGTTCAGGATGCTGATCAGCAAACTGAGTTCGAACAAGTGTGAAACCTGGAGAATATAAATCGGTCGCTTCCCCATTCACCAGCAGCTTTGCTCCTTTCTTTATCGTTTCAAGTGATAAGAACGGCTCCCAGATCGACCAAGCATCAACGGACCCCTTTTCAAATGCTGATATCGCTTCATCTGGCTGAAGCTGAATGATCTGAACATCCTTCGCAGATAAACCTGCCTGATCTAATACTTTGTATAAAAAGTCAAAGCCGCTGCTCCCTTTAGCGACAGCAATTTTTTTCCCTTTTAAGTCTTCTACTTTTTGAATCTCACTGTTCTTATTCACTAAAATACCGTTCGCTTTCAGCCCATCCTGAGATAAACCAATTTCCTTAAAATCAATACCAGCTGCCTGACCTGCTATAACAGGTGAGTTTCCAACTTGCGTGAAATCTAATTGATTTGCAGCAAGTCCTTCAAATTGGGGAGGTCCACTTTGAAACTCCACCCACTTTACCTTCACTCCTTCTTTTTCAAATGATTGTTCAAACCACCCCTTTTCCTTTGCTAAAAGCAGCGGGCTCAAACTTTGCTGAATCCCAATCCTAATTTCTTTCACCTTGTTTTCCGAGCCGTCTGCTGCTTGATCACACCCTGCTAAAACAAGCAGCAGACTCAAAAAAATAACGATCATTTGTTTCTTTTTCATGCGATTTCCCCTCCCTAAATCCCTAATCCATCGGTTAGTAACAATTCATCTGTTTTCTCAAATTCTGAAAGCACCTTTTGTCTTAAGCTTTGAAAAGCGGTTGACGTTCTATCACGCGGAAAAAGCAGGTTCACAGGAAGAATCTTATGGATTCGGCCAGGTCTCGCTTGCATTAGCACAATTTCATTTCCTAAATAAATCGATTCATCAATATCATGAGTTACGAGCATCATCGTTGTTTTTTTCTCCTGCCAAATGTCCAGCAGCACATCCTGCAAGTGTTTTCGTGTGAATGCATCCAGTGCACCAAATGGTTCATCCAGTAACAAGATCTCCGGATCACGAAGGAGTGCTCTCGCAATGGCAACCCGTTGTGACATTCCTCCTGAAAGCTCAAGTGGATAAGCATGTTCAAATCCTTTTAATCGAACAATTTCAATCAATTCATCCACTTTGCGGCGTACATCCTGTTGTTTTAAATTGAAATTGGCCGCTATGTTTTCTTCAACCGTCAGCCATGGAAACAGGCGGTGTTCCTGAAAGATAAAGCCCTGTTTCATTCCTGGTTCTGTGATCCGTCTGCCTCCTATCAAAATTTGCCCATCATACGCTGTGTCGAGGCCGCTTATGATTTTTAGCAATGTACTTTTCCCACATCCGCTCGGACCTATCACTGTTACAAATTCACCGGGAATAATGCTCAATCTTAAGTCTTCAAGTACCCGAATGGTCTGTTTGTCTTTCCAAAAGGATTTATCCACAATATCAATTGAAATCGTCATTGAAACCTCCACTCCTCTTACGATCAGATAAATACACAGAAAGGCCCTTATCCCAAAAAAGAGATAAGAGCCTTCGCGTTGTCCGATCAGCTAATCATATTGATTTGTTAGCACCATCCTAAATCATATTAATCCCATAAATCAACTCAAATTTATAAAATGGTTATTTTGTCCTTGTATGCTTTTCATCAATCCGATCGTAAATCGCTTCTATTCGTTCCTTGTTACTGTAAATCTCATATTTGTTCCGCTCAATCAAGATATCGAGTGTCAGATCCATATGTTTTCTGTATTTTTTTCGTTTTTTCTTTTTTTCCATCTTCTTCATCCTTTCTCATTCAAATAAAAAAAGGCTCTTCACTCATGCTTGAGTGATAGAGCCTTCGGTTGACCGATCAGCCATTCTTGTTCGTGTTTTCAGTATGCTCATGTTAATACACACTATTCCTACCTGTCAACTATATTTATTGTTTTTTCAGATTTATCTAAAAAATGATTGACCGAGCAGGGAACAAGATTTATAGTCTTATTAAATATTTCTTATCAAAACAGTTGGTTTTATCTAACAAAAGGAGGATACACACATGTCAGAAGAACGTCCATTTCGTTTAGAAACAAAAGCCATTCACGCAGGTCAGGAGCTTGATTCAGCGACCTATTCAAGAGCCGTGCCTATTTACCAAACGAGCTCATTTGGTTTTAGAGACAGTGAGCATGCAGCGAATTTATTTGGTCTTCAGGAACCGGGAAATATTTATTCACGTATTATGAACCCTACAAATGACGTATTTGAAAAGCGTATCGCTGAGCTTGAAGGTGGAATTGGTGCACTTGCTGTTTCTTCTGGACAAGCAGCGACGACTTATTCTATTTTAAACATTGCAGGAGCCGGAGATGAAATCGTTTCCTCAAGCAGTCTTTATGGCGGCACCTACAATTTATTTGCCCATACACTCAAAAAACTTGGAATTACAGTAAAATTCGTAGATTCATCCAACCTTGAAGAACTCGAAGCGGCGATCACAGACAAAACAAAGGCAGTGTATGCAGAGAGCATTGGAAATCCAAAAGGCGACATTTTACATATTGAAGCCATCTCAGCCATTGCACACAAGCATCATATCCCGCTTATTGTGGACAATACGCTCGCCAGCCCTTATTTATTAAGACCTATCGAGTTTGGTGCAGACATTGTCGTCCACTCAGCGACGAAATTTATTGGCGGTCACGGTACATCAATTGGCGGTGTCATCGTTGATAGCGGCCGATTCCCTTGGGCTGACAGCGATAAGTTCAAAGGACTGACTGAACCAGATCCAAGCTATCACGGTCTGACATATACAGAAGCGATTGGAGAAGCGGCTTATATCACAAAAGCACGAGTACAGCTATTACGTGATTTAGGGGCAGCTCTGTCGCCATTCAACTCATTTTTACTTCTGCAGGGCTTAGAAACATTACATCTTCGTCTTGAGCGGCATAGTGAAAATGCCTTGAAAACAGCACAATTCTTACAGGATCACCCTCTTGTCGATTGGGTAAGCTATCCAGGTCTTGAAAGTCACGAATCATATGAGCTTGCTCAAACCTATTTACCAAAAGGACAAGGTGCAATCCTCACATTCGGTATTAAAGGTGGACGCGAAGCAGGTAAAAGGCTCATTGATTCTGTGCAGCTTTTCTCCCATCTCGCAAACGTGGGCGATTCTAAATCCCTCATTATTCACCCTGCCAGCACAACGCATCAGCAATTAAGCGAAGCAGAACAAAAAGCGACAGGTGTCACACCAGAGCTCATTCGTTTATCTGTTGGAACAGAAGCGATTGAAGATATTCTTGCAGATCTTGAACAGGCGATTACAAAAAGTCAGTCTGAATGACATAGAAAAAAGCACACGGCTGTGTGCTTTTTTATTGTTTATTAATGATTGAGTAATCGAATGTCTTGGAAAGGATAAAATACAAATGAGGTAGTTCCTTGAATATCACGCTTTGTAAAAAGACCTAAGCCGTTGCGGCTGTCCATTGAATTTTGGCGATTGTCCCCCATGACAAAGTACTTTCCTTTTGGAACAGTCAGAGGGCCAAAATCAGGTGTCAGCAAAGTGCCATCTGCAGCTGCTTTCTTTTTGTTTGACGCTAAGTAAGGCTCCGCCACTTTTTTTCCATTAACATATAGCTGATCATTTTTCATTTCAATTTTATCACCAGGTAAACCAATCAATCGTTTGACATAATGAGTGCTGCGGTCTTCCCCATCAAGAACAATGATCTGTCCTCGTTTATAATCACCGAAATAATCAACCGTTTTATTCACAAACACCCGCTCTGTATCATGCAATGTCGGATACATGGAAGATCCTTTGACAATGTATGGCGCGAATAAAAAGTTCCGAATGATAAAAACAGCAATAAATGCGATTAAGATGGCTTTGATCCAGCCCCATAATTCTGATTTCTTTTTTTGTGTTTTTGTATTTGTTGTCATAAGCTCCTCCTGAATTCCCCAAGGACGAAATGTGTGTCACCAGTTGCCAGCCGGCGTCACGCTTGTTTCTCCCTAAATATAAACATATTTTGCCAACAAATCAAGCGAAGAGAGAGAAAAAGGCAAGCACCTTTCTGTGCTTGCCCAAAACTCAGTTAGTTAGCAGAAGAATCCGCTTCTTTTTCTTTGTTTGCTTTACCATAGAAATAATCCGATGGATTCACTGGTTTGAAATCAGATAACTTATGGAATCGAAGAAGATCCCTATAGAGCACTTTATCTGAAAGACTTAACTGATTATCAACACGGGCTTTAATCGCCTCTGTCTTTTTATTTTGTTTCACCACTTTACCCGTTTTCGTATCATAAACGGTATTATCGACAAGTGTATATTTCGGTGTCACATAGTTTCCATTACGGAAGGCAACAGTCTCATCATGCTTTTTAGAGAATAAGTCTGTTCCAAAATTCACGAATTCATTTGAATCGATACCTTGTAAGTGAAGAAGTGTTGGCATAACGTCGACTTCACCACCATACGTATGGTTCACGCCGCCCTTCTTACCAGGAATACGAATCATGAGCGGAACACGCTGGTTTTGTGCATTTTGATAAGGAGTGATTTCTTTCCCTTGAATTTCACTCATTGCACGGTTATGGTTCTCAGAAATACCGTTATGGTCACCATATAATAAAATGACTGAGTCTTTATACATACCTGATTTTTTCAAGTCTTTGAAGAATTGCTCTAATGACTCATCTAAATATCTTGCTGTTTGGAAATAGTTATCGACTGTTTTATCGCCAGTTGTTGCCTTAGCGATTGTCGCATCTTTTTCATCTAAATTAAATGGATAGTGATTTGTCAGTGTCATTAAATGTGCATAAAATGGCTTTTTCATTGATTCTAGCATTGGAATTGATTCTTTGAAAAACGGTTTATCCTTCAGACCCATATTCACAAGGTTTTCTTCATCCATGTTGTAATAGGAAGCATCAAAGAATTGATCAATTCCCATATGTTTATAAATCGTGTCACGGTTCCAGAAAGATTTATAGTCCCCGTGAAGTACTGCACTCGTATAGCCTGCTTTTTGATCTAGGATGGCAGGTAGTGATTGGAAGGTATTTTCACCCTTTGTCACAAATGCTGCTCCCTCTGGCAAGCCAAACATACTATTATCCATCATCAGCTCAGCATCTGATGTCTTCCCTTGACCTGTCTGATGGAAGAAGTTATCGAAATACGTAAAGTCGTCTTTCCCATGAGCCAGTTTGTTTAAGAATGGAGTCACTTCTTCTCCATTTAATTTGTAGTCAATTAAGAAAGACTGGAAGCTTTCTAAATGAATTTTAATAATGTTTTTGCCTTTTGCTTTACCAAAATACTCTGCATTTGGCTTCGCATAGTGAGAAGACGTATAGTTCACAACATCCGTTAAATCTTCACTGCTTGCATTGGCTACCTGTGTTGCGTTTTGTGCTGCTTGTACCCCATCATAAATCGTATAGTTATAAACACCTAAGTATTTGACAACATACTTATGATCAAAGGTTCTCGTTAATAATTCTGGCCGATCCTTTTCAGCCAAATGAAGGTTTACAAAGAACAGTCCAATACCTGCAGCTACAATCAGCAGTGCAAACGTCTTTTTCATTTGGAACTTCTTCACTTCTGGTCTCCAAATGACAATCGCAATCAAAATGATAATATCAAGGAAGTATAAAAGGTCATGCGGCTTAATGCTTGCTAGCACACCGCCAGTCATGCCTCCCCCAAGATTTCCTGCCTGCTTCATTGTTGAGAAAGTCAAAAAGTCATCAAAGAAACGGTAATACGCTACATTTGCATATAAAAGTGCGGTCATAATAAAATCAATAACAATTAAAACAATGGCAGATTTACGCCCCTTCAAAAAGAGAGCAAGTCCAAAAAACACGATGGCTGAACTAAATGGATTCAATAAGAGAAGCCCCTCTTGAAAAGAACCTTTTACTCCTAAATTAAAGTCCATTTTGTAGGCTGTGTACGATTTAGCCCAGAATAAAAGGACAGCCAAAACAAAAAAGCTATATTTGTTTGCAAATATTTTTTTCATAAAACCTCTTCTTTCTTATCATCGTTCTGATATAAATGAAATCATAAAAAATTTACATTCATTTTGCAAATGTAAATCTTCTTCGCCAAGCATGCCGATGCTCTGTCTCCGCCGGATACATGCGCTCCTTTAATATAACGAATGAGAAGCATCATAAGTTTCAAAAAAAATACGAGTAAATAAAAGGAAAAATATCCATTTACATTAAATTTACGCACACTTCATGTTTTAGTGGATGAAGAAGGTTTTGTAAATCACTCAGTATTACTTTACTTTTTTCATCTATTCGTGTCAAAGTAATTATAAAGAAAAGGAAGAATAACCTAGGCTTTTCGACTCATTTACCCAAATTTATACAAAATTCGATCCTTGCTTCTTTTATTGTGACTCAACCTTCATTAATCCATGTACCTCCCTAAAAAAACAGTTTTAAACAAAAAAAGCTTGATTTCCCCTACTGATGTGCGGTGTGATAAAGAGGTAGAACTTGATCACAACACTTATATGTTCATGACAAAAAAATCAGGCTGGAGGACATCACATGAAGATTAACAAACAAATCAACACTTTTGAAGAGAGATTTTCAGAAGATGTAGTCACTATCATTGCTGTTACAGGACCTTCTGGCGTAGGGGCAGGAAAAGCAGGCCAGGCACCTCTTTGGACCGCTTCTATTCCACTGATTGCTTGGAAAGAAAACGGTCATATCATAACCGAAAATGTAAGACTTTGCTGGCTAACAGATGACGAGGGATTAAGGGAAAAACAGGCACAATTACATAAAGAATCAATCGTTACACTTCAGGTTCGAAAAGGCGAAGGTGAATTCATGCTTGTATCTTTAATCAATACAGATACACAGGATCAAGCGCTTCAAGAAATTTTAGAAGAAGCCCAAAAGCCTGTGTATTATCATGATGATACACTTGGCACCTTTGAGTTAGTAAAAGGACTAGACTTATTTGAAAAGACGATCCAATGGAGCAATGAAGAGTGCCTTCTCTACTTCAACCTCGAAGAAGATGAAAAAATAAATGACTCTCTTCGAACAGCAAACCAACTTATGCAAGAGCAAGCCAAATGGGATTCTTCTATTAAATCATTTGCCGCGAATCAGCTGATAGATCTAGCAAAGGATTGGCAGGAACAAGACGAATCAGCTGAAAAGCAAGAAGAACTCACACTGAATCAATTTATAAGCCGCATTTCACTTGAAAGCCTGCATGTTTACCCTGAGGGAGAGTTTGAAGTCTACTATCATGACGGTGATTTATTTTGGGGTCATGTCATTATTGTCACAGGAAATATAAATGGCACATTTCATGATGCACACATTGCAGGCTAAAGGCTGGAGGAATAACCCATGGAAATCAAAGCTTTTCAAGAATTAAATCTAATCGGGAAAACGCCAGCCATCGCCAAAATTGGCGGCTTCCGTCCTGATCCAGCTATACACAGCTGGTTTGCCGGCCATTTTTTCATCGATCCTAACCAAGGCTGGCCGACAGATCAAGATGGGGCCATGATTCCGATTTTACAAATTTATTTACCAGAAGTGCCAGGAGGAATGAACGGCTTCAATGAATGTAAGCTGATTCAAATTTTTCTTAATCAGAAAACACTTCCGATTGATATCACCAAAAACGGTGAAGGCTGGAAGCTCATTGAATATGCATCAATCGAAGGTTTAGAAGTAGCTGAAACTCCTGAAGAAGTGAGAGGGCTCAAAGCCTTTCAAATCCAATGGAACGAAAGTGAGCAAAGGGACTTTCCTTGCTGGGAAGAAGCATGGTCATACGTCGATTTATCAGAAGTAAACGAAAGTGAAGAAGCGACAAACCACTTCTTTAATCAATACACAAATTATTCGTTCACAAAAATCGGTGGATATGGGGCGTATATTCAATCCCCGCCCCATCAACAACAAGGCGAATTCATGCTGCAAATCGCCTCAGAAGAAAAACCTCGTTTCATGATTGGTGATAACGGCACGATGTATTTCTATTATGACAAAGAATCAAAAGAATGGTTTATGCACTGGGATTGTTTTTAACGTTTATTGAATGAAACCTTGCCTTCTCCTAAGCGTAATGAATCATATGAAAGGAGGAAGCAAAATGGGATTCATTTTAGACATCTTTTCACTTACTATGTATATCCCTTTTCTACAAGTGGATGAAGAGGATATCTCGAGGAACGCAGCACATCTCAAAAAATATAGCTGGTTTCAAGCACTATTACATGATCAAACTTGCAGGGACCTCATCATTTATCATCCCGATGTTCGACGTGTCATAGGCAAGTTTAAAACGAAGAAACTCCATAAGAAGCAATACAACTTAAGATGCGAACGTAAATTACTACAAGCATTACAACATGCAATGTAAACTGACAACAAGAGCCGCGCTTTTCTGTGGCTCTTGTTTTATCAATTGAATCGTTCCTTTTGAAGAAAACATTTGACGCCTGGACAACTCTCCCCGTATATTATGTATAAATCCATCTTTTTCAAAGAAAAGGGGGCCTCACATGCGCTTGTTTAAGAACTGGAGAAAAAAGCAGCCTGTACAGCAAATCACTTCAGAAAAGCAAGAAGACAGCATCCCAATCGACTTCTCCACACTTCCCTTTGGCACAGACACCGTCGATGATTTTTTGTTCAATCTAGACCTGACCTCCAAGCTCACAGATCCCTATAAAGAAACAGATACGAACAAGCTTACCTAGACCTTCGTAAATCCTCATCCAATACTGGATGATTTTTTTATACTCAATGAAAGGTGTATCCAATGAAAACATTTTATATCGTCAGACACTGCCAAGCAGATGGACAATCTAAAGATGCAGCTTTAACACCACAAGGCATCACTCAATCTCATGAACTGGCACAGTTTTTTTCCAGCATTCATCTCAATCAAATTATCTCAAGTCCTTATAAACGAGCGATCCAAACTACTGAGCCTCTTGCTCATGCAAAACAGCTCGAGATAAAAATCGATCAGCGCCTCTCTGAACGTGTATTAAGCAGCAAACCAATAGACGATTGGTATGAGAAACTAAAGCTCAGTTTTACAGACTTACATATGACCTGTGAAGGCGGAGAATCGAGCCAAGAAGCTATGAATCGTATTGTAGAAGCACTCCACGAACAAATAAAATTAGAAACAGATCATACCCTATTCGTCACACATGGCAATATCATGAGCCTGCTTCTTAAACACGCCGATTCAACAATTGGATTCGAAGAGTGGGAGAAACTAAGCAATCCAGATGTATATACCCTGAAATATTTTAGTCCAGATCATATAGAAGCAAAGCGAATATGGCATAAATAAACGGCAGAATGAACTCTGCCGTTTTCTCATCTATTGCTGATAATAAAAGGACTCTACCCACTCATACGGTTTCTTACGCTCCGCACACCATTTCATAAAGCCTCTTGTCTCCGTCTGCTGAAACGCCATCCAGTCCGTTAAAAGCTGGCCATAATAGACGGCTTGTTTTTGAACATTCGTACGAGTTCTTTGATCTTGAATCAGCATCATAACACGTTCAATCCCTTGAATTCTCTCTTGATCCTTCTCATAGGTGCTTAAATAAAGATCTTCATGTATATGATGAAACGAATACCACAAGGCCGATAAATAGGTTTCGCAAATTTGAACAATCACACGCTGTTCCTTGCTGCCCCCAAGCTCTAGTGCCTTCAATAAATGAGGCAGCCCTTCTCCCTGATGCACAAACAAACCTTGCCAGCGATACGGTCTCACATCCAATGGATCAACATTCTCCCACGTTTGAAAAACAGGCTGGATTACCCCATTTACCAGCGGATACACAAGCAGATGATGACCATCCTCAAACCGTTCAATCCACTCAAACAGCCAAGCAGCAAATTCCCGCTGTACTTCAAAATCGTTCTCTTTCATCTCTTCAATAAAGGCCTGAAGAACGTTTAGCGCATCTTTACGCAGACCCTGTTCTTTTCTCACACAGTACTGTCTAAAAAGAGGATAATCATTTACTCCCTCGTCTTGAATGATAGCCTGTAATATCGTCTTCGTTTGCATAATCACAACGCCCCGCCTCTTTACATCCATTCTTTTCTATGTTCATGAATAAATTGAATGTCTTTTTGATAATGTTCAAGATGTCCTTCTTGAATCATGTTTTGAAAAGCGATATCCCCCTCACTCGCTTTTCGTTTCATATACTGACATAATCCTTCTAAACGCAGCAGCACCATATCCAAATAATCTTCTGCTATTTCCTCACCATAAGATTCAAAAAACAGTTTCACTCTATGCTTTATCTGGTCTGCATGGTCTGATGAATGATAGTTCACGATGTCTCCTGTTTTGGTGCGAAAAAACCTACTGATAGGTACACATGTATACAGAGTATATGCGATATCCCAAAGTCTTGGACCAGGAGCAGCTACATCAAAATCAATGATACCTACTGGTTTTTCATTATTGAAAATGATGTTGTACATTGCAAAATCATTATGACACACAACCTCTATTTCGACAGGCGTATTGTCCATTCGTTCCCAATCGTCTGAAATGGGAAAATCATGAACAGCATCATGATACAGTCTAAGCATTCTCGCTATTTCTTTTAAGGCATGGTGAGAGCACATATATTCTTTTAAAGGCTCATGACCGGCTACGCCTTCAATGAAGGACAATATCTCTCTACCTTGTTCATCAACCCCTAAAAACTTTGGAGCATAGGAGAAATTCTTTTTTTCTAAATGCTTTAGCAGCTTTCGTCGTATATTGATATTGTCTGACTTTACTTCTCGACGAACCGTATCTCCCGAACGATATACGTTTGAGACATTTCCACCTGTCAATAACTCTTCATGAGCATTTTGTTTTTTCATAAATTCTCCCCTCAAACTGGGTCACCATGTTGATGTCAGTTAAAGATGTGTATGTACCCACAAATATTCATTTAGTTACTCAAAGGTAGTACAACAGTTTTATGTGAATGTGCTGCTCCATTTTGTTTCCTTACATGGTTAAATGTATCTTATCAAATGTTGCAAATCATCTAAAGATTATTCTGCTAAAAGAAGTACATACTCATTATGTTCTAATAGGTTCCTATTTTTTATCTAAATAACTCATTTAAACCACAAAAAAACGTTTTACCACGAGGGTGAAACGTTAGGTTCATGGAAAAACCAATCATGAAACTTTTAACAGATACCGGTGGCCGGGGTCGAACCAGATGATAAATTATTCCAAAAAGGCAAGGTATACCCTCTTATAGTAAAGCACCCGTTAATGAATGAAGAATTAAAGCTCTTCCTGATATATTTCTGATTTTATCGGCTTTAAACTCAAAGGTATTTTAAACTCATGAATACTTTCAATATGATAAAAAAAATGATCGATATCGTCATAATCCATTGACCATTCTTCTACCACCTTTAACTTTTTTAACTCGCTTGTTGGTTTAAATAAAAATTCACAGTGTAGTTGTTCCATGTGAGAATAATCATCTTCTTCATAAACTGTAAACTGACGTACAAAGTCAAAATGAAATACTTCCTCTCCTGTAAAATCATAGACACCACACTGAAATAAAATTTCTTTATCTTCTTCGCCCTCAACTGTCTCCTTTGAAAAAGCCTTAAATGTTTCCCAAACCTTTTTTATATCATCGGTATCTTCACCAATGCTATCTTTAAGATAACTTTCAGCATTTTTAACCGTAATCATTACAACACCTCTTATGTACAATTTATATCCAATCCTTCTTCAATTATCCTGCCTCTTTAGTTTAATCATAAGGTAACCATCAATAAAGTAAAAGTAATCTCCTTAATATGTTCCTCTGTCATATTGCTGTTAGAGAATTAAGAAACGCCTTAAAAATTTATTACTCACAGTCCTAAACAAATAATTCAATAGCTTCCCGAAATGATTCAACATAAGACTTAGTTTCCTTTTCTAAAATTGCCAATTCACCTTGGTCTAAAATATTTTTACGTCTTGCCATTTAGCTAGGTCCCCTTTCAGCAGTGAAACGATTTGAAGTAATTTTATCGTGTGAAAAATCAGCTAAAAAACAAATAAAAAACGCCCTCCTACAATTTGTAGAAAGACGTTTTAAACGTTGATATTCTTTAATTCTTCTGTGATTGACGATAATAAAGAATATCTAAAACTAGATACCGGTGGCCGGGGTCGAACCGGCACTCCGTGAGGAACACGATTTTGAGTCGTGCGCGTCTGCCAATTCCGCCACACCGGCATGATTATAAAAGAGCGCATCTTATATTAAAAAACAATGGTGCCGAGGGCCGGACTTGAACCGGCACGGTAGTCACCTACCGCAGGATTTTAAGTCCTGTGTGTCTGCCAATTCCACCACCCCGGCAGTCTTTTCAAAAAAGGCGACACCCGGATTTGAACCGGGGATAAAGGTTTTGCAGACCTCTGCCTTACCACTTGGCTATGCCGCCATTATTGGAGCGGAAGACGGGATTCGAACCCGCGACCCCCACCTTGGCAAGGTGGTGTTCTACCACTGAACTACTTCCGCACATCAACTGGGCTAGCTGGATTCGAACCAACGCATGACGGAGTCAAAGTCCGTTGCCTTACCGCTTGGCTATAGCCCAATAATAAAATGGGGCGATTGATGGGAATCGAACCCACGAGTGCCAGAGCCACAATCTGGTGCGTTAACCACTTCGCCACAACCGCCATAGATGTAATGAATTATAAAGTATAATTGGCAGGGGCAGTAGGAATCGAACCCACACCGGAGGTTTTGGAGACCTCTGTTCTACCGTTAAACTATGCCCCTATGAAAACAAAAAATGGTGGAGGGGGGCGGATTCGAACCGCCGAACCCGGAGGGAGCGGATTTACAGTCCGCCGCGTTTAGCCACTTCGCTACCCCTCCACTTTTGAAAAACAGTGCCGGCAAGAGGACTTGAACCCCCAACCTACTGATTACAAGTCAGTTGCTCTACCAATTGAGCTACACCGGCAAATAGTGGTGGCTCGGGACGGAATCGAACCGCCGACACACGGATTTTCAGTCCGTTGCTCTACCAACTGAGCTACCGAGCCAAGTATTCTTTTGAAAAATGGCGGTCCGGACGGGACTCGAACCCGCGACCTCCTGCGTGACAGGCAGGCATTCTAACCAACTGAACTACCGGACCATTTTGGTTGCGGGGGCAGGATTTGAACCTGCGACCTTCGGGTTATGAGCCCGACGAGCTACCGAACTGCTCCACCCCGCGACGATATAAAAGATATGGTGGAGGATGACGGGCTCGAACCGCCGACCCTCTGCTTGTAAGGCAGATGCTCTCCCAGCTGAGCTAATCCTCCGAATAAAAAATGCTGGTGTATATTCTATAAAAATGGTGACCCGTACGGGATTCGAACCCGTGTTACCGCCGTGAAAGGGCGGTGTCTTAACCGCTTGACCAACGGGCCCTTTATTATGTAAATTGTGGCGGAGAGCAAGGGATTCGAACCCTTGAGACGGGGTTACCGCCTACACGATTTCCAATCGTGCTCCTTCGGCCACTCGGACAGCTCTCCAAATTGGCTCCGCAGGTAGGATTCGAACCTACGACCGATCGGTTAACAGCCGATAGCTCTACCACTGAGCTACTGCGGAATGAAGAAAGCCTGGCGATGTCCTACTCTCACAGGGGGAAACCCCCAACTACCATCGGCGCTGAAGAGCTTAACTTCCGTGTTCGGTATGGGAACGGGTGTGACCTCTTCGCCATCATCACCAGACAATTTAGTGACAAAAGATATTATACTATGTATTGAAAATAAATCAAGAGATATTTTAAAAATATTCTCTCAAAACTAGATAACAATGTTCATGCTTCACATTAGAATATAGGTTAAGTCCTCGATCTATTAGTATCTGTCAGCTCCACGTGTCACCACGCTTCCACCTCAGACCTATCAACCTGATCATCTTTCAGGGATCTTACTTCCTTGCGGAATGGGAAATCTCATCTTGAGGGGGGCTTCATGCTTAGATGCTTTCAGCACTTATCCCGTCCGCACATAGCTACCCAGCGATGCCCTTGGCAGAACAACTGGTACACCAGCGGTGCGTCCATCCCGGTCCTCTCGTACTAAGGACAGCTCCTCTCAAATTTCCTGCGCCCGCGACGGATAGGGACCGAACTGTCTCACGACGTTCTGAACCCAGCTCGCGTACCGCTTTAATGGGCGAACAGCCCAACCCTTGGGACCGACTACAGCCCCAGGATGCGATGAGCCGACATCGAGGTGCCAAACCTCCCCGTCGATGTGGACTCTTGGGGGAGATAAGCCTGTTATCCCCGGGGTAGCTTTTATCCGTTGAGCGATGGCCCTTCCATGCGGAACCACCGGATCACTAAGCCCGACTTTCGTCCCTGCTCGACTTGTAGGTCTCGCAGTCAAGCTCCCTTGTGCCTTTACACTCTGCGAATGATTTCCAACCATTCTGAGGGAACCTTTGGGCGCCTCCGTTACATTTTAGGAGGCGACCGCCCCAGTCAAACTGCCCACCTGACACTGTCTCCCTGCCCGATAAGGGCAGCGGGTTAGAAGGTCAATACAGCCAGGGTAGTATCCCACCAATGCCTCCACCGAAGCTAGCGCTCCGGTTTCCAAGGCTCCTACCTATCCTGTACAAGCTGTACCAACATTCAATATCAGGCTGCAGTAAAGCTCCACGGGGTCTTTCCGTCCTGTCGCGGGTAACCTGCATCTTCACAGGTACTATAATTTCACCGAGTCTCTCGTTGAGACAGTGCCCAGATCGTTGCGCCTTTCGTGCGGGTCGGAACTTACCCGACAAGGAATTTCGCTACCTTAGGACCGTTATAGTTACGGCCGCCGTTTACTGGGGCTTCAATTCGCACCTTCGCTTACGCTAAGCGCTCCTCTTAACCTTCCAGCACCGGGCAGGCGTCAGCCCCTATACTTCGCCTTACGGCTTCGCAGAGACCTGTGTTTTTGCTAAACAGTCGCCTGGGCCTATTCACTGCGGCTTCTCGGGGCTTTAACACCCTAAGAAGCACCCCTTCTCCCGAAGTTACGGGGTCATTTTGCCGAGTTCCTTAACGAGAGTTCTCTCGATCACCTTAGGATTCTCTCCTCGCCTACCTGTGTCGGTTTGCGGTACGGGCACCTCTCACCTCGCTAGAGGCTTTTCTTGGCAGTGTGGAATCAGGAACTTCGCTACTAAATTTCGCTCGCCATCACAGCTCAGCCTTCACGGGAAACGGATTTGCCTATTTCCCAGCCTAACTGCTTGGACGCGGATATCCAATACCGCGCTTACCCTATCCTCCTGCGTCCCCCCATTGCTCAAATGGTGAGGAGGTGGTACAGGAATATCAACCTGTTGTCCATCGCCTACGCCTTTCGGCCTCGGCTTAGGTCCCGACTAACCCTGAGCGGACGAGCCTTCCTCAGGAAACCTTAGGCATTCGGTGGACGGGATTCTCACCCGTCTTTCGCTACTCATACCGGCATTCTCACTTCTAAGCGCTCCACCAGTCCTTCCGGTCTGGCTTCACAGCCCTTAGAACGCTCTCCTACCACTGTTCGTAAGAACAGTCCGCAGCTTCGGTGATACGTTTAGCCCCGGTACATTTTCGGCGCAGAGTCACTCGACCAGTGAGCTATTACGCACTCTTTAAATGGTGGCTGCTTCTAAGCCAACATCCTGGTTGTCTAAGCAACTCCACATCCTTTTCCACTTAACGTATACTTTGGGACCTTAGCTGGCGGTCTGGGCTGTTTCCCTTTCGACTACGGATCTTATCACTCGCAGTCTGACTCCCAAGGATAAGTCATCGGCATTCGGAGTTTGACTGAATTCGGTAACCCGGTAGGGGCCCCTAGTCCAATCAGTGCTCTACCTCCGAGACTCTTACCTTGAGGCTAGCCCTAAAGCTATTTCGGAGAGAACCAGCTATCTCCAGGTTCGATTGGCATTTCACCCCTACCCACACCTCATCCCCGCACTTTTCAACGTGCGTGGGTTCGGGCCTCCATTCAGTGTTACCTGAACTTCACCCTGGACATGGGTAGATCACCTGGTTTCGGGTCTACGACCACGTACTCATGCGCCCTATTCAGACTCGCTTTCGCTGCGGCTCCGCATCTTCTGCTTAACCTTGCACGGGATCGTAACTCGCCGGTTCATTCTACAAAAGGCACGCCATCACCCGTTAACGGGCTCTGACTACTTGTAGGCACACGGTTTCAGGATCTATTTCACTCCCCTTCCGGGGTGCTTTTCACCTTTCCCTCACGGTACTGGTTCACTATCGGTCACTAGGGAGTATTTAGCCTTGGGAGATGGTCCTCCCGGATTCCGACGGAATTTCACGTGTTCCGCCGTACTCAGGATCCACTCTGGAGAGAACAACATTTCAGTTACAGGGCTGTTACCTTCTTTGGCGGGCCTTTCCAGACCTCTTCGCTTATATCGTTCCTTTGTAACTCCGTATAGAGTGTCCTACAACCCCAAGAGGCAAGCCTCTTGGTTTGGGCTGTTCCCGTTTCGCTCGCCGCTACTCAGGGAATCGCATTTGCTTTCTCTTCCTCCGGGTACTTAGATGTTTCAGTTCCCCGGGTATGCCTTCTCATACTCTATGTATTCAAGTATGGATACTACTCCATTACGAGCAGTGGGTTTCCCCATTCGGAAATCTCCGGATCAAAGCTTGCTTACAGCTCCCCGAAGCATATCGGTGTTCGTCCCGTCCTTCATCGGCTCCTAGTGCCAAGGCATCCACCGTGCGCCCTTTCTAACTTAACCATTTCTTACTTTAGAAAGAATCACTATGTGTGATGAACTTTGCATTGCATTCAATGTGAATGTATTACTTATTGTTATCTAGTTTTCAAAGAACAATCCTGTCTCGCTAGAGACATGTTTTGAAGGAATGATCCTTCAAAACTAAACAAGACGAAAACGCACGCTGCTCCATATATCCTTAGAAAGGAGGTGATCCAGCCGCACCTTCCGATACGGCTACCTTGTTACGACTTCACCCCAATCATCTGCCCCACCTTCGGCGGCTGGCTCCATAAAGGTTACCTCACCGACTTCGGGTGTTGCAAACTCTCGTGGTGTGACGGGCGGTGTGTACAAGGCCCGGGAACGTATTCACCGCGGCATGCTGATCCGCGATTACTAGCGATTCCAGCTTCACGCAGTCGAGTTGCAGACTGCGATCCGAACTGAGAACAGATTTATGGGATTGGCTAAACCTTGCGGTCTTGCAGCCCTTTGTTCTGTCCATTGTAGCACGTGTGTAGCCCAGGTCATAAGGGGCATGATGATTTGACGTCATCCCCACCTTCCTCCGGTTTGTCACCGGCAGTCACCTTAGAGTGCCCAACTGAATGCTGGCAACTAAGATCAAGGGTTGCGCTCGTTGCGGGACTTAACCCAACATCTCACGACACGAGCTGACGACAACCATGCACCACCTGTCACTCTGTCCCCGAAGGGAAAGCCCTATCTCTAGGGTTGTCAGAGGATGTCAAGACCTGGTAAGGTTCTTCGCGTTGCTTCGAATTAAACCACATGCTCCACCGCTTGTGCGGGCCCCCGTCAATTCCTTTGAGTTTCAGTCTTGCGACCGTACTCCCCAGGCGGAGTGCTTAATGCGTTAGCTGCAGCACTAAGGGGCGGAAACCCCCTAACACTTAGCACTCATCGTTTACGGCGTGGACTACCAGGGTATCTAATCCTGTTCGCTCCCCACGCTTTCGCTCCTCAGCGTCAGTTACAGACCAGAGAGTCGCCTTCGCCACTGGTGTTCCTCCACATCTCTACGCATTTCACCGCTACACGTGGAATTCCACTCTCCTCTTCTGCACTCAAGTTTCCCAGTTTCCAATGACCCTCCCCGGTTGAGCCGGGGGCTTTCACATCAGACTTAAGAAACCGCCTGCGAGCCCTTTACGCCCAATAATTCCGGACAACGCTTGCCACCTACGTATTACCGCGGCTGCTGGCACGTAGTTAGCCGTGGCTTTCTGGTTAGGTACCGTCAAGGTGCGAGCAGTTACTCTCGCACTTGTTCTTCCCTAACAACAGAGCTTTACGATCCGAAAACCTTCATCACTCACGCGGCGTTGCTCCGTCAGACTTTCGTCCATTGCGGAAGATTCCCTACTGCTGCCTCCCGTAGGAGTCTGGGCCGTGTCTCAGTCCCAGTGTGGCCGATCACCCTCTCAGGTCGGCTACGCATCGTCGCCTTGGTGAGCCATTACCCCACCAACTAGCTAATGCGCCGCGGGTCCATCTGTAAGTGACAGCCGAAACCGTCTTTCATCCTTGAACCATGCGGTTCAAGGAACTATCCGGTATTAGCTCCGGTTTCCCGGAGTTATCCCAGTCTTACAGGCAGGTTACCCACGTGTTACTCACCCGTCCGCCGCTAACATCCGGGAGCAAGCTCCCTTCTGTCCGCTCGACTTGCATGTATTAGGCACGCCGCCAGCGTTCGTCCTGAGCCAGGATCAAACTCTCCGAGGTATGCAGGATGCATATCACACATGCGTTGCTACATGATGTAGCGAACTTAGCATGTGATCATTTCCTGCCTCGCCAGTTTGACTGACTACCTATGAAGTATCATAGGATTTTTTTATAAAAAATCGAATTAACAGGTACGTTTTGTCTTGTTTAGTTTTCAAAGATCATCTTCGTTATCGCTCAGAGGCGACTTTCTTAATATAACATTTGAGCACCGTGTGCGTCAAGCGTTTTTTAGAATTTCTTTTTGTCAGCTTTTCTTTCAAAGCAACTCAGTTGCTCGTTAGCGACGTTTAATAATATACCATCATAATATTCACGCGTCAATATCTTTTTTCACAAAATATCCTCGATGATAGATTTTTTGTCCCTTTGTCTCAATCGGCTCCACTTGAACAATTCCTTTTTCCACAAAGAAATCAATCATAACGCTAAGGTCAGGCGTGAAATACTTTAGATCAGGGTGTGCAAGAAGCTCACCAAAAAGCCATATATCCTTCTGTTCCATGACATGACGCAAATGAGCGGCACCAATTTCTGCTTTTGAATGGATCAAAAAATCATTTGCTAAAAATAAAAGTTCCAAACGTTTATGCAGGCTTTCATGGCTTTCAATCAGTTCTGAATAAAGTTTGTATACTTCCGGCTCCATATGACGCACTTGGTTCCAAACGGTCACTTCTGGGTGGAAGCCTTTATCAATTACTTCAATACGTGCTAGGTGATGCAGGGCATGCACAATGGAATTATATGCATCAAGGAATTGATTTGACTCAAAAAATGCTTTTCCTTCTATATATCTGCGAATGAGCTTGCCATATTCTAAACCGATTTTGAGTTTGCGGTTTGAAAACGGGAATGTACTTAGTTCATCAATTAAGTTGAAGATATATTCATTTCGATCAAACAGGACTTTGCCATTCAAAATCCAATCGATGATTCGGCGGTTAGTGCCGAGGGTAATCCATTCCTTCAGTTGATCATCTGTGACAACGTTTAAAGAAGCTGTTTGGTGATCGGATTCATAGTGCTTGATAAATAACGGCTCTTCCGCTTCTTTTACGATGACTAAAAGTGCTGCATCAAAGTTATCCGTCTCAGAAGATACTTTATGTCTTCTTTCTACTATAATCACAGCCAATGTGTCTGGATGGCTTGCTCTCTCTTGATAAATAGGACGGAGAAGATTTTCCATAGTGATTCCTCCAATACTCGGGTGTAAAGTTCTTCTCTAATGCTATGTATTTCTCCTCATAGAATCAAAATTCCTTCAATACATGAAAAAAGATCATTGAATCATTATAAGCAATTTATTCACAAAACTCTATAACTAATTCAAACGGAAAGGTAAAATGTGCTATATTGGAGATAAGGGGGACTAGGGATGGCGAAATACTCCAGTAAGATTAATAAAATCAGAACATTTGCACTTAGTTTGGTTTTTGTTGGCTTTCTGATCATGTATATCGGTGTGTTCTTCAAGGAATCGATCTGGCTGTCGACTTTCTTTATGCTGCTTGGCGTCTTATCGATTGGATTAAGTACAGCCGTTTACTTTTGGATTGGTATGCTTTCTACGAAGGCTGTACGTGTCGTTTGTCCAGGCTGTGAAAAGGAAACAAAAGTGCTTGGGCGGGTGGACATGTGCATGCATTGCAGAGAGCCGCTTACACTTGATCCAGCATTAGAAGGTAAAGAGTTTGATGAATCCTACAATCGAAAAAAGTCATAAAAAAAGCTGACCATTTAAACGGTCAGCTTTTTCATTAATGATTTTCTTTTTTCGCACATTCTTGACAAGTTCCATAGATCTCCAAGCGATGATGACTGACTTTAAAGCCCGTCACATGGGATGCAAGCTGTTCAACTTCATCAAGGCCAGGATAGTGAAAGTCCACGATTTTTCCGCAGTTTTCACAAATCGCATGGTAGTGGTCAGATGTCGCAAAATCAAATCGGCTTGAGGAATCACCATACGTTAATTCCTTTACTAATCCAGATTCCCGGAAGACTCGTAAATTGTTGTAAACCGTTGCGACACTCATGTTTGGAAATTTTCCTTCAAGTGCTTTATATATATCGTCCGCGGTTGGGTGAGTCATAGAATTTACGAGAAACTCCAAGATGGCATGGCGCTGCGGAGTAATTCGAACACCGGTTTCTTTTAGAGCATCTAAAGCGTCTTTTAGTTCGTGAGCAGCCATTTCATCATGCACCTCTCTTCAAAAATATTCTTATATTATAATCTTTATAAATAGTGTACCCCCAGAGCCGAAACTTTGTCAATTACAATCCTCTTTTTTACCTATTCTTCTTTACAAAAAAGACCGGCATGACTGCCGATCTCATCCTGTGAGGATATTAAGCGTGAGCTTTCAATTCCTCAAGTGCTTCCTCTACGTGGTCTTTTACCTTTACTTTTCGCCATTCTTTCACAAGCGTGCCTTCTTTATTAATCAGAAACGTTGAACGCTCGATTCCCATATATTCTTTTCCAAAGTTCTTTTTCAGCTTCCATACCCCAAAGGCTTCAGACAATTTCTGTTCATCGTCTACAAGAAGAAGAAAAGGCAAATCATGTTTTTCTTTAAACTTTTGGTGCTTGTCCTGACTGTCTGGGCTTACGCCGATAATGACAGCATCTAATTCTGCAAAGCTTTGATGGCGGTCGCGGAAATCACATGCTTCTGTTGTACAGCCTGGTGTCATATCTTTTGGATAGAAATAAAGAACAATATGTTTTCCTTTAAAATCAGAAAGCTTTACTTTCTCCCCATTGTCACCGGTTAATTCAATGTCAGGTACTTGCTGCCCTACTTCGATTGTCATGACACAATCCCTCCAACCTATTTTTTAATTAGCCTATCCAATTTTGAGAGGATATTCAACTAAGGACGCTTGCATCGGCATGTTAAAATAATGATAGACGACGTGATACGTTGAGATAGGAGGCTATTTATGAAATTCACAGAATCAGAAAAATTACATCAAGAGGCGCTGGAGCACATTGTTGGGGGTGTCAACAGCCCGTCTCGTTCATATAAGGCAGTAGGCGGCGGTTCACCCGTTGCGATGGAAAGAGGAGAAGGCGCTTATTTTTGGGATGTTGACGGAAACCGCTATATCGATTATCTGGCAGCATACGGTCCAATTATTACAGGACACGCCCACCCGCATATTACAAAAGCCATCACGAAAGCGGCTGAAACAGGTGTCCTTTACGGAACACCAACGAAGCATGAAGTCACTTTTGCTAAAATGCTGAAGGAAGCCATGCCTGCTTTAGACAAAGTTCGTTTTGTCAATTCAGGTACAGAAGCGGTGATGACAACAATTCGAGTGGCTCGCGCATATACAGGCAGAACAAAAATCATTAAGTTTGCCGGATGCTATCACGGCCACTCTGATCTTGTGCTAGTGGCTGCAGGCTCTGGTCCTTCCACTTTAGGAACACCCGATTCCGCGGGCGTACCAAAGAGTATCGCCAATGAAGTCATTACCGTTCCATTTAATGATATTGACAGCTATAAAGAAGCATTAGATCGCTGGGGAGATGAAATAGCAGCTGTCCTTGTCGAACCAATTGTCGGGAACTTTGGCATCGTAGAACCTAAGGACGGTTTCCTGCAGCAGGTCAATGACCTCACACATGAAAAAGGCGCACTGGTGATTTATGATGAAGTCATTACCGCTTTCCGCTTTATGTATGGCGGTGCACAGGATTTGCTTCAAGTAAAACCTGACCTCACTGCATTAGGAAAAATTATTGGCGGCGGACTTCCTATCGGCGCTTACGGCGGTAAAAAAGAAATTATGGAACAAGTTGCCCCGCTTGGACCAGCCTATCAAGCTGGCACAATGGCAGGAAACCCTGCATCCATTCTTTCAGGTATTGCCTGCTTGGAATTGTTAAAAGAAGACGGCGTTTACGAGCGTCTTGATCAGCTAGGCGCTATGTTAGAGGAAGGCATTTTAGCCCATGCCAAAAAGCATCAAGTAGATATTACAGTGAATCGCTTAAAAGGAGCGCTCACAATTTATTTCACAACAGAAACGATTGTGAACTACGAGCAGGCTGAAAATACGGATGGCGAAATGTTTGCCCGTTTCTTCAAATTAATGCTCGCGCAAGGCATTAACCTCGCTCCTTCTAAATATGAAGCTTGGTTCTTAACGATCGCACATACTGAAAAAGATATTTCTGAGACGCTGCAAGCAGTAGATCATGCATTTGCACAGCTGAAACAATCATAATGAAGTCCCAAACAGGCGTAAAAACATGCGCCTGTTTTTTTATTTACCAGCTCTTGTTTGTCAAAAGCGTGCGAATCTGTTACATTTCTTCTCAATACCTTCTTTTGATGTTTTCATGAACTTTCAAAAATCACTTGAATATTTCGGAAGACCGCTGTATATTACTTAGTTGTTTCATCAAAATATGAATGATAAATGACGAGTGATCATCTATTATCGAAAAGAAAGGAATGCAGGGACAAAACCAATGAAACTTGGAGCCCGTATTTTAAAAACTGGTATTGCCATTGTACTCGCGCTTTACCTGGCAACATGGCTTGGGTTGCCAACGCCCGTCTTCGCGGGAATTGCAGCTGTATTTGCTATCCAGCCATCTATTTATCGATCTTTTTTAACCATTGTTGATCAAGTGCAAGCCAATATTATTGGAGCAGCGCTTGCCATTACGTTCGGTCTGCTTTTTGGCACAGGACCAGTCATTATCGGTTTAACCGCCGTCATGGTCATCGCCATTAATTTAAAGCTGAAGATTGAACACACGATTCCGATTGCACTTGTAACCGTCATCGCGATTTTAGAAAGTGCAGGGGATCATTTCCTTTCCTTTGCCCTAATCCGAACAGCTACTGTGGTGTTAGGAGTTCTTTCTTCATTTTTAGTGAATTTAATCTTCCTGCCGCCAAAATATGAAACAAAGCTTGTTCATCACATTATGGAAAATACGGAGGAGATTTTAAAATGGATCCGTCTGAGCTCCAGACAGTCTACTGATCATTCCACATTAAAGGATGACATCGATCAAATAAAAGAACGCATGATCAAATTAGATCATATTTACTTGCTATACAAAGAAGAACGAAGCTATTTAAAGAAAACCACGTATGTCAAATCAAGAAAGCTTGTTTTGTTCAGGCAGGCCATTATGACATCGAATCGCGCTCTGTATTTGCTGAAAAAGCTTCATAAATTAGAAAATGAAATTCATTTAATGCCAGAGCATTTCAGGGAAAGCTTAACGGATGAAATTGATTATTTACTGTATTGGCATGAGCGCACCTTGATGAAATTCGTCGGTAAAATGAAGCCGCAGGACGATGAATTTCAAAATGAATGCTCTCTTCGCCTTGAGACGTTAACGAAATCATTTATTCAGCATCAGCAAAACCAAGAAAACGACTTGCTCGATTACAACATGCTGAATGTCATGTCCAGCATCATCGAATACCGTGATGAATTAGAGCATTTAGATACATTGATTACAAGCTTCCAGACGTATCACCCAAAAGATAGTGAAATTGAGACAGAAGAAAAAGAAGCATAAATAGAAAAGACCGATTCCTAGAATCGGTCTTAAATTGTTGACAAAGAGCTAAAATGATCTTGATTTTAGCTCTTTGTCTTCTTTTCAGCGTAACCTGAAAACCTTGGCAGTCTAGGAAGAACGAGTACCGGAGCGGAGCGAATTGATTATTCGTGAGCACCGGCACGCAGGACTGACACCGAATGCGAGGGTTTGCCTGCGCGCTGAGACCGATTCTGAGAATCGGTCTTATTTTATTTTCTTCATTTTCGGATCCAGCGTGTCTCTTAATCCATCCCCCATCAGATTAAAGCCTAGAACCGTCAGCATGATCGCTATTCCTGGGAAGAATAATGTCCAGGGGGCTTGAACGAGATAAGGTCTCGCATCGGCGAGCATTTTCCCCCATTCTGGACTTGGCGCCTGTGCACCCAATCCTAAAAAGCCTAAAGCCGCTGCCTCAATAATTGCCGTTCCGATCGCTAGCGTCGCCTGGACGATGACTGGCACCATACTATTTGGCAGAATGTGACGCAGTACGATGCGGCGGTGTGACATCCCAACCGCCTTTGCTGCCAGAACGTATTCTTCTTGTTTAATACTCAGCACTTTTGAACGAACGAGCCGTCCAAAGGTTGGGACATTAATAATCGCAATGGCAATAAGGGCATTTTGTAAGGAGGGGCCTAGAATGGAGACAATAGCAATCGCTAATAGAATGCTAGGAAAAGCAAGTAAAATATCAAACAGTCTAGAGATCACAGCATCTAGCACTCTTCCGCCATAGCCTGCTATCAATCCAAGCAGTGTGCCTAAAATGACAGACCCGAGGACCGAGAAGAAGCCGACCCATAAGGAAATCCGTGCTCCATGCACAACTCTTGAAAATATATCTCTGCCGAAATCATCCGTACCAAACCAGTGTGCAGCTGAAGGGGCACTAAATCGCTCACCGAGTGATTGTTCATTGATTCCATAAGGAGCAATGAGCGGTGCAAAGATTGCTAGGATCAGAAATAAAAAGACAATCACACTGCCAATGACCGCCAGCTTATGCTGAAAGAACTGCTTCATTGATTCAAGAATCAATGATTGAGAGCGTTCATCTTTTGGCTGAGGTGGTTCAAGCTCTTTTTGTGCTTCCATATTGTCACTCTCCCTCCCTAATATTTAATCCTTGGATCAATGACCGCATACAAGATGTCCACAACGAAATTGATCAGGACAAATATAAGCGCAACGACAAGAATACCTGTTTGAATGACTGGGTAATCGCGATAACTGATGGCGTCATATATATACCGTCCGATTCCCGGCCAAGCAAAAATGGTTTCTGTTAAAATCGCTCCACCAAGCAAGAGGCCCGTCTGAAGACCAATAATCGTCAAGACCGGAATGAGCGCATTTTTCAGGCCATGCTGATAAATGATAAAAAATGAACGTACTCCTTTTGCTTTTGCTGTTCGAATAAAGTCGGAATGAAGCACTTCCAGCATACTTGCCCTTGTAATTCTCGCAATAATCGCAGCAGGGATTGTGGCGAGTGCTGTACTTGGTAAGATCAAATGCTTGATGCTGTCAGCGAATTGATCAAACCGGCCTTGCAAAAGCGTGTCCAGTGTATGAATATACGTGATCGACTCGACTGGATTCCTTACATTTTCTCGGCCTGTTGTCGGCAAAATACCTAATTCGATCGAGAACAGCCACTGCCCCATTAAACCTAACCAGAAAATCGGCATGGACACTCCGATGAGTGCAATAAACATCGCGGCATAATCAAAGAAAGAATGCTTAAACCAAGCACTAATGATTCCGGCATTCACTCCCACCACAATCGCCAGCACCATGGCAAAAAAGGTCAATTCTAACGTCGCAAATAAGTAAGGCTTCATTTCCTGGGCAATAGCCGCTCCTGTTCGAATGGAAGTTCCTAAATCCCCTTTTAAAAGGCCAAGCATATAATGACCGTATTGAACGTACCATGGCTGATCTAAACCGAGCTGGATCGTTAATTGTTCTACTGCCTCTTTCGTTGCCCGCTGTCCTAAGATGACCTGCGCTGGATTTCCAGGTATAAAACGAATAATTGAAAACACGACCAATGTCATTCCGATGAGTACTGGGATGAGCATTCCTGCCCGCTTCATACAATAAGCAAACAAACAGCTTTCACCGCCTTTTTCTTTGTTTGAATCAGGGAGATACAAGATCTCCCTGATTTGCTTATTCGAAATACACGTCAGTTAAAGCTTCTGAACCAGTTGGATGCGGCTGATAGCCTTTTAAATCATTAGAAGCGGCAAGCATTGGAATCGAATGCACCAATGGAATCCAAGGCGCTTCGTCATGAATGATTTCCTGCGCTTTTTTATACAGCTCATTTCGTTTCTTTTGATCTGTGTCTGTTTGCGCTTCAATTAAAATGTCATGCATTTTATCATTTTCGAAGAATGTATAGTTGTTACCGCCAATGCTGTCTTTGTCCAGCAGAGTGTAGATGAAATTATCAGGATCGCCATTGTCCCCTGTCCAGCCTAATAAGAACACATCTGCTTCCCCTTTACTTGCTTTATCTAAGTAGGTTGCCCAGTCATATGTCACAATTTCTGCTTTGACGCCGACCTTTTCAAAATTTGACTGAATGACTTCTGCTACCTTCATTCCATCTGGCATGTATGGACGCGGTACAGGCATTGCCCAAAGCTTGATGCGAAAGCCGTCAGGGAAGCCCGCTTGTTTTAATAGTTCTTTCGCTTTTTCTGGATCATACGGATATGGCTCAATGTCGTCATTGTAGCCTTCTAAAGCTGGCGGCAATGGATTTTTTGCTGGCTCAGCAAGTCCGCCATAAAATGACTCAATAATCGATTCTTTATCGACCGCATAATTGAGTGCCTGACGAACGAGCTTGTTATCAAGCGGCTTTCTTGTGACAGTCAGTCCGATATAGCCTACGTTCATCGATGGTCTTTCAATGAGCTGGAGTGCTTTGTCGGTTTTAATGCCATCTAAATCTGACGGATTCACGCCATCCATTAAGTCGATCTCGCCTGTTTTAAGGGCATTTAAACGAGCAGAGTTTTCTGGAATGGAGCGGAAGATGATTTGATTCAGCTTTGGCTTATCCTTCTGCCAATAATCCTCGTTTTTTTCTAACACGATACGGTCGTTTTGCTTCCACTCTTTAAACTTGAATGGTCCTGTCCCCACTGGATTTTCTCTAAATGAATCGCCGCTTTTTTCAACAGCCGCTGGACTTGCGATGCCAAATGGTGACATAGCAATGTTTTTGAGGAATGTCGCCTGCGGGCGCTTTAGCTGAAATTCAATTTCATGCTCGCCTTTGACGATGATGTCTTTAATGACATGCCCTTTATCTTTTTTATAGCCGCCAAACATACCATAGTAAGGAAACTTTTCTGCGTCTCCATTCATCCAGCGCTCAAAATTGAATTTCACTGCTTCTGCGTTAAAGTCTGTGCCATCGTGGAATTTCACACCTTTTCTTAAGTAGAACGTGTATGACTTTCCGTCCTTTGCAACATCCCATTCTGTTGCGAGGCCAGGATGGATGGTCGTGTCTTTCTCACCGTAATTCAAGAGCTTTTCAAATATATTCTCTGTGACCTTGAAGGTTTCGCCTTCTGTTGTGGTGATTGGATCTAGTGAAGTGGAATCTCCTCCTCTGCCAAATACGAGGGTATCTTTTGTTGCCTTTTCTTCTGATGTCGGTGAAGATGAGCATCCCCCTAAAAAGAGCGCCAGTGCCAGCACAAAAATGAAACTACTGAATAACCATGTCTTCTTCATTGTGTTCCTCCTTTTGATATAAATAACACGCGGCTGCGTGCCCCGGTGCCTCCTCATACAAAGCAGGAACTGCTTTCAGGCATTTCTCCCATCTTTTTGGACACCTTTTGTAGAAAGGACAGCTGCCGCGTTCCGTCATTGGGGTCTCTTCTGCTGCCACATCTTGCGCCTCTAGTACGTGATCCATATGTGGAATGGATTTCAGAAGCAGCGACGTATAAGGATGAAGCGGGCTGTGAAACACATCTTCGGCAGGCCCCATCTCGACAATGCGCCCAGCATACATGACGGCGATCCGGTCGCTCATATATCTGACAACCCCAAGGTCGTGAGAAATAAACAGATACGTCAGAGAAAACGTCTTTTGCAATTCAAGCATCAAATTCAAAATTTGCGCTTGAACGGATACATCCAAAGCCGAAACTGGTTCATCGGCAATGACAAGACTTGGGTGCGTAATAAGTGCTCTAGCAATACCGATACGCTGCCTTTGCCCGCCGCTGAATTGATGCGCATAACGTTCTCCGTAGGAAGGATCAAATCCAACAATGTGCAGCATCTCTTTTACCCGTTTCCGTCTTTCTGCTTTCGTCCCATGCTGATGGACAATCAGCGGTTCCTCTAAAATATCTTTGATTTTCATTCTTGGATTTAAAGAAGCATATGGATCTTGAAAGATCATTTGAATGTCTTTTCTTAAGGAACGCATGTCTCGTTCTTTTAGAAGGGTGATCTCCTGCCCTTTTAATTGAATAGAGCCTGACGTCGGTTCAGTCAATCTCATTAGGCTTTTGCCAAGTGTTGATTTCCCGCAGCCTGATTCACCAACAATGCCAAGCGTTTCTCCTTCCTTCACGTGAAAGGACACTTGATTTAAAGCCAAAGTCGATTGTTTATGTTTAGAAAAAAAAGCGGCTGTGTCATACCGTTTTGTCAGCTGATTCACTTGCAAGAGTGGGTGAGTCAGTGTCTTCTCCTCCTTCCATTAGAAAACATGCCACGCGGTGATTCTGTTCAATGGATTGTAAGGCTGGATCTTTTTCAAGACATTGCGGCATTTGGTATGGGCAGCGTGGTGCAAATTGACAGCCGGACCGGATGGCCCCTGGCTTAGGCACATGACCTGCAATAGAGATGAGTTTTTCTTTTTTCTCTTTAAACGACGGGACTGAGGCGAAAAGACCTTTCGTGTAGGGATGCAGAGGTTTTTGAAAAATACGGTCAACGGTTCCTTCTTCTACAATTCGACCAGCATACATAATCATGACTCGCTGGCATATTTGCCGCACGACGCCTAGATCATGGGTAATAAATAAAATAGCAGTGTCCATCTCTTCGTTCAGCTTTTTGAGCAGACGAAGGATTTGCGCTTGAATGGTCACATCAAGTGCAGTTGTCGGTTCATCAGCGATCATAAGCTTTGGGTGACAAAGCATTGCCATTGCAATCATGACTCGCTGGCGCATGCCGCCTGATAATTCGTGTGGATATTTTTTAAGTAACGATTCCGCTTGCTTCAACCCAACTGTTTGAAGAAGATCAATCGCCTTCGCTCTTGCTTCTTTTTGACCGATTGATTGATGTGTGAAAAGGGCTTCCGTCATTTGTTTGCCGATGGTCATTAATGGGTTCAGAGAGGTCATAGGCTCTTGGAAAATCATCGAAATGTCATTTCCTCTTATCTCTCGCCACTCTTTCTCTGAAAGTGACAGCAGATTTTGCCCTTCGAAATGAACCTCACCCGTTGTTTCGGTTTGCTGATTCAATCCCATTAATGACATGCTTGTAATACTTTTCCCGCAGCCAGATTCGCCCACAATTCCTAACGTTTCCCCTTTTTGAATCGAGAACGATATGTGATGGACGATGGGCACTTTTTGCTTTTTCTGCTGAAACGCAATGGACAGCTGTTTGACATCTAGCAGCACGTCTTGTTCTTTCACATATTCACCACCCCGTCATACTTTTTAAAATTGTATTGAGACAAGCTGGGAAATATGTCATGTTTTTGACAAGCATAAAAAAGCCTATCCGCTAGAATCGGATAGGCTTCTACTAATTTAATGTTTGAATGGTAAATAAATGACGATAGTGGCTGTCTTGATTCATTAATTCTTCGTGTGTTCCCTTTTCCACTATTTCGCCTTGTTCCATGACCACAATTTGGTCAGCATGTGTAATGGTTGATAATCGGTGTGCGACAATAAAAGTTGTGCGATCCTTCGCCAGCTTTTGCATCGCTTCTTGAATGTAATGCTCACTTTCTAAATCAAGTGCGGACGTCGCTTCGTCTAAAATCAAAAGCGGTGGATTTTTTAGAAATACCCTTGCAATGGAAATCCGCTGTTTTTGTCCGCCTGACAGCTTCACGCCCCGTTCTCCTACTTTCGTGTCATATCCTTCAGGAAGAGACATAATAAAATCATGGGCGTTTGCCGCTTTTGCAGCCGACACGATTTTTTCAAAAGATGCTTCAGGGTCACCAACCGCAATATTTTCTTTAATCGTGTCACTGAATAGGAATGTATCCTGCAGCACCATTCCGACTTGATTTCGAAGACTTCTTGCTTTGTACTCTTTTATATCAATGCCGTCAATTTCAAGTGACCCGTTTGTGACATCATAAAACCTTGGAATTAAGCTGACGAGTGTCGACTTTCCTCCACCGCTCATTCCTACAAGGGCAACCGTTTGTCCTTTTTCTACTTTCAAGGAGATATTGTGCAGAATCTCTTCCTGCGTGTGTTCATACCGAAACGACACATTTTTAAACTCTACCTCTCCTTTTAAATGATTGGCTTCTTTTGCATTCGGCCGGTCTGTGACCTCATATGGCTCATCAATAAACTCAAAGATCCGATCCATTGATGCAACGGACTGGGTTAACGTCGTGGATGAGTTAATGAGACGGCGAATCGGATTGTACATCCGGTCAATATAGCCGACAAAGGCGATCATGGTTCCGATCGACAGCGATCCGTTAATTACTGTATAACCCGCAAATGCAATGATTAACAGCGGCGCAATGTCAGTGATGGTATTGACGACAGCAAATGTTTTGGCATTCCAATTCGTATGATTGATTGCTTTGTTTAAGAAATTTTTGTTTTCATCATGAAAATTCTCTTGTTCATATTCTTCAATCGCAAAGCTGCGAATGACCGGCATTCCTTGAACACGCTCGTGCAAATGCCCTTGCACTTCAGCCAGCGCCTGTGACCGCTCTTTTGTCAGCTTACGAAGCCGTCCGTAAAAATACTTTACTGCAAACGCGTATAGCGGAAAAATAATGACAGACACGATGGTGAGCTTCAGATCCAGTGTACACATAATAGCGATCACGATCAGTACAGTCATCATATCCAGCCAAATGTTCATGAGCCCTGTGATGACAAATTCCTTTGTCTGCTCCACATCGTTGATCACTCTTGAAATAATTTCTCCTGTTCTCGTGTTGGCATAATAACGAAGACTTAGCTTTTGAATATGCGAGAACAGCTTCTCCCGAATATCAAACAATACCTTACTGCCTGTCCACTGTGCGTAGTATTGTCTATAGTATTCAACAGGCGGCCTCAACACTAAAAATAATACGAGCATGATTCCCATTATGATCAGTAGAGTTGATGTCTTTTCTTCAGCTGACCCCGAGCCTTGAATGACATCATCAATGACATACTTTAAAAGCAGAGGCAATGTTAAGGGAATCGAGAACTTAATCATTCCGATGACCATTGTCAATGCAATCTGTTTTTTATACGGTGTTACAAAAGCCATGTAGCGTTTAATGACCCCCATGTAAATCTCCTTCCCAATCTATCAGTGCCTCTTATCCGTACGCAGTCAAAAACCTGTTAGCCTAAAAAGCCAAACAGGTTTTTCGATGCTCTTGCTTATTTTGTATAATGTAAAAAACGTTCATACCACATATCCACAAATTCAGGAGCAAACGGACCTTTTCGCTGGTGAATCCAATGCAGTAATGTATTCAGATGCTCTCTTAAGATACTATCGATTTCTTTTGGATAATTCATCTGCCTCTTATGATCTGCATATTCGTCCTCATCCAAAATATTGTACGTCATGTCTGGAAAGACTTTGACGTCTAAATCGTAATCAATATACTTAATTGCCTCATCATCTGTCGCAAAAGGAGAGCTGATGTTGCAGTAATAATATACCCCATCATCTCTAAGCATCCCAATTACATTAAACCATTGTTTTGCATGGAAATAGCAAATAGCCGGTTCTCTCGTCATCCAAGTACGGCCGTCGGATTCAGTCACCATTGTACGGTCGTTTGCACCAATGATACACAATTCCGTTGCTTTCAGAATGGTGGTTTCATTCCAAATCCTGTGGATCAAGCCATTATGTTTATAGCTTTGAATTTGGATGGTTTCTCCTTCCTTGGGATAGCCCATATTTTCTCCCCTACTTTCTATAACAAACAAACCTAACAGTCCAAAGACCTAATTTCCCAACTAAACATGTCTCTATTATATTATACCGTTACATCATTAAAAAATGAAATGAAAAAGCCATTCAACCCAATTGAACGGCACACTGACTTACATCACGCTAGAACTCTTTTCCATCTGTTTATATGAGCTGATGACCTCTTCTGTCTGTTTTGTAAACAAGGTTTGCACTTTTTGCAGTTCCTCACGTTTCTGTTTGATCTGATCACAAAGCTTATGCCACTCTTCTTTTTTTTCATCCTGCAGCAATTGTTTTTCTGTTTCTAAGCATAGATCGAGTTCTCCCTGCACATCGAGCAGCTGATCCATGAGCTGCATTTGTTCTTTTACAAGCTGATCGAAATCAGACATCTAACTCCTCCCTTTTCATCGAATCCACTTTTTGTCTGTAAACCATTTCTTGAAAGAAGGAAGAAATCCTTTGACTGTTTATGTAGAGGTTTTACAGGTTTTGTCGGATGGTGGTGAGAGGCAAAAAGAAAAGCACTTCATTCGTATATGAAGTGCTTTCCTTTGTTTCAGTGATTAGCTGTTTTGTTGTTTGTTTTGCTCAGCTTTTTGGTTGTATTTTTTTACTTGCTGTGCGTCAGTCTCACTAGCAAATTCAGTACCAAATTGACCGCCTTGTGCAGAAGCTTGGTTTTGTTTCTTCACTTGTTGCGCGTTTGTTTTGTTTTGTTGTTGATCCATCATTATCACCTCCACGCACATTAATTTGTGCAGAAGGTGTACATCCTATTCATGATTTTTTTAAACAAGCAAAGAACGTCCGCCATCCACAATAATCGTCTGGCCTCTAATCATGTCTGCTTTTCCTGATACAAGGAATTCCACGCTGTCGACCATGTCTTTAATTTCCACCATTCGGCCGGCAGGTGTGTTTTTCTTCGCATCTTCTAAAAGCTCTTCACGGTTCGGGAAGTGCTTAAGTGCATCAGTATCGATCGCGCCGCCTGATACAGCGTTGACGACGATATTTTTTTGTGACAGCTCAACAGAAAGGTAACGTGTCAAAGCTTCTAGTGCTGCTTTTGATACGCCGACTACTGTGTAATTTTCAAGGTAGCGAATAGAGCCAAGAGAGCTAATGCTGACGATATGTCCGCCACCGTTTTTCTCCATTAGTTTCGCCGCTTCTTGTCCGCAGAATAACAAGGCTTTCGCATTGATATTCATCGTCCAGTCCCAATGATTTTCTTCAAGGTCCATAATTGGACGCTGAACACCTGATGCCGCATTGTTTACAAATACATCTAAACGGCCAAAAGTTTCATCAATTTGCTGAAACATGTCTTTGATTTTCTCAGGCTGGCCTACATTGGCTTTGACAACCAATGTTTTAACGCCCATCGCTTCAATTTCTTCCGCTGTTTCAAGTGCGGCTTTTTTGCTTCTCGCATAGTTAATGACAATGTCATATCCTTTTTCAGCGAGGCGAAGGGCAACTTCTTTCCCTACCCCTCTGCTGCTTCCTGTAATTAATGCACATTTACGTTGACTCATTATGGTTCATCTCCTGATTTGAATAGTTTTCGTTCATTCGCTTCACACTAATAGGAAAGTTTCTATTAGGAGGTTACATTCATGTATGTCGGACGCGATTTAAGCCAGCTTGGCATGATGTCCAAGGATCAATGGAAAGATACTGAGCTTGCTTACTTTCATCATGCTTTCCAACAAATTTTACCTTATTTGAATGAAGAAGGGCAATCTAAGTATCGAGAAATCATTTCTGAAATCGAAGACCGCGGGGGTCTGCACCGAAATGAAGCTGATTATACCCACGGTACAACGGTTAAATATGACTAGGCTGCTCAAGTGCCAGCTTCCAAATTTTTTGGTGTGAGACTGGCAAAGCATATGCCTCAAATTCTTCTGTTGTGACTTTTTTCAGCTTCGTGTCATCAGATACAGAGGTAACTCGTCCAAAGAAAACAGAAATATTCCAGATGAGGTGGGTAAATACATGCTGAATGGTGCCTTCTAAATCACCAAGCTCCGCTTGTACACCCGCCTCCTCTTTTAAGAAATCAATGAGCTGCTCTTTTTCCGTTTTTCTTCCCTTCATGGTTTCCATGTTAGGGAATTCCCATAAATTCGCAAGGAGGCCTGTACTTGGCCGCTTATGAATATATAGGTTGCCTGCGTCATCAAATAACACCGCTGCTGCCATTGATTTTGCAGTCGGCTTTTTCTTTTTGCTTTTCACTGGGAGCTCATGCTGAACGCCTTCCTCGAGTGCCGAACAATGCATGTTCACAGGGCAAATGAGACATGCAGGGGATGTTGGAGTGCAAATGAGCGCACCAAGCTCCATCAGCCCTTGATTAAATTCTGACGGCTTTTCCCGGGAAATGAGCTGATCGACCGCAAATTCGAAAACATTTCTCGTTTTTGGTTTTGCAATATCATCCCATATGGACAAAATACGAGAAATGACCCTCATCACGTTGCCGTCTACCGCAGGATACGGCTTGTTATAGGCGATACTCAGCACTGCGCCGCTCGTATACGGGCCTACACCTTTGAGCTTTGAAAATTGCTCTTTCGTATTAGGGACAACACCGCCGTAGGATTCATATACTTCTTTCACAGCTGCCTGTAAATTACGCACTCTTGAGTAGTAGCCAAGACCTTCCCATGCTTTCATGACCTTTTCTTCATCAGCTAAAGCGAGATCCTTCACCGTCGGGAATTGCTCCATAAACCGGTTGAAGTACGGAATGACCGTATCTACTCTCGTTTGCTGAAGCATCACTTCTGATACCCAGACGCGGTATGGATCTTGATTTTCACGCCACGGAAGTGTTCGTTGTTCTTTTTCATACCAATCAATTAAATCATGCTGAAATCCCGCAATATCTTTGCGGTCCAGCTTTTCTTGAATGTCTTTCATATCTATACTCCTTCTCATTGGACCGAGGGCTAACGTTCTGAATAGAACCTTATTTGTTGTATACTGTTTGTAGATACGTTAACATGTTACATTAAATCGGGATAAAGCAAAAGTGATTTTGCACATAGTCTTGATTGGAGACGTATACTTTGTATGATTGTTCCTAAGCATGACAACTAGGAGGTAATCAATTGGACACTGGTACTCATGTAGTAATGGGCATTTCTCTTGGGGGACTTGCACTTTTAGATCCAGCCGTCAGCGCAGATCCACACATGGCACACGCCGTGATGATCGCGACCATCGCCGGCTCCCAAGCACCAGACATTGATACTGTGCTAAAACTAAAAAATAATGCGGTTTATATAAGAAATCACCGAGGATTTACACATTCTATTCCGGCTGTACTGTTTTGGTCATTGCTGATTCCGGCTGTGATTTTCCCATTTGTGCCCGGGGCGAATTTACTTCACCTTTGGTTATGGACACTATTAGCCGTTGTCCTTCATGTGTTTGTCGATATTTTCAATGCATACGGCACGCAGGCCATTCGTCCATTTTCGAAGAAATGGGTAGCGCTAGGGATCATTAATACGTTTGATCCGTTTATCTTTTTTACACACCTTGTCGCCATTGTCGTTTGGGCGATTGGCGGACATCCCGGCTATACGTTTATTACGCTGTATGCCGTGATTTTCTGTTACTATATCGTCAGGGTCATCATGCAGCTTCAGATTAAACGTCAGCTGCGTGCACGATTTGATGAAATTGAAGAGATTATTATTTCGCCTACAATGAAGTTCAGACAATGGCGCATTGCCGTGAAATGTAAATCCTCTTTCCATGTTGGGCGCAGTATGAATGGAGAGGTTGTCATTTTAGACACCTTTAACCGGGTGCCGGTCCCTGATACTGAAATTATGAAAATTGCCAAACAAGATGAAAACATTTCAGCCTTTCTCTCCTTCTCCCCTGTCTACCGGTGGGAAGTGGATAAATACAAGGATCATTACGAGGTGCGGTTCATTGATTTGCGCTACCGCAGCAAAGGTCATTATCCTTTTGTCGCGATCTGCCATATCGACATGGACCACCAAATCAAAAATTCCTATACCGGCTGGATTTTCAGTGAAGAAAAACTACAAAAAAAATTAAGACTCGGCTCTGTGTGAGCGAGTCTTTTTTTGTGCTTCACTCTTACAACTTCGTCATATATTCCACAATAAACTCCCAAAAGCCAGGTCCCTCTTGGTAAATTAGCCAGTCTACTTTTTCGATGAGTTTGATATAGAGTTCTTGTTCGAGGTCTTCTCTTTCTTGATATGCCGTGTTTTGTAGTTTCTTTTTGATCATGGGTGTGAAGGTTTCAATGAGTTCTTCCATTTCTCCATTGGTCATTTTGTCTTCGTGCACGGACATCTCCCCCTGTTTCTTCTTTTAGTTTGTTGAGCGCTTTTTTGTGAATGTTTGAGATGTTTTGTCTTGTTTCGCCTAACTGATCGGCTATTTCCTTCATTGTTTGTCCTTCGACATAAATTTGTGTTAAGACCATTTTTTGTTTGTCTGTGAGCTGCTGGTAGGCCTTGTACAATGTTTGGTCTTGCAGATGCTCCCCTAGGTCTTGCTGGTTGAAGAGCACGGCTTCATACGTATCTGTTTGAACAGGGTCTTTCACTTCTTGTGTATCAGGATGATCGAGTATGAGCGGAAAACGCTGCTGCTTCTTTTTCACTCGTTTATCAAAGTCGACTGAAAAGATGCGTATCATTGTGGAGATATACTTGATGATGCGGATTTTCTGATAGAACTGTTTGAACTCGGAATCTAGTTTTTTGGCATTTTCCTCGTTTGGCTCTTCCATGACTTGCCGGAGCAGCTGCTCGTTTTTCGGGTTGCTTAAAAACTGCTGAATGAGCGGGTGATCAATGATTTCCTTCCATTTTGCTTTCAATAACAGCCGATAATCCATGTGCATCCTCCCCTTTGTTCCCTCTACTAGCATTAAGTGGACAAAAGTTAAAAAAAGTAAACTTCGTGAAACGGGTCTAATGGTTCATTTTATCCCCCTCTGCTTTCCTTTTTCTTCTTTCATACCACTTATATAGAAGACGAGCATCCACTGGGAGGTGAGACAAATGGAGACCTTTTTTTCGGAGGAATGGCTGAAGCAGCTCGGTCAGGCTGGCTTCCCTGCCATTTTGACGGTTTACTTGCTGACACGCTTTGAACGAAAGTTTGATGAATTAAGCAAGCTCATCCAACGATTAGTCGCTGCTCAAAAAAATGATGAATCAGATTGACATCTGCTTGATTCGTTTCACCTTATGAAAACGAGGGCGAAATGAAAGGCCTTTTAGTCACCTCACACAATACGATGTTGAAAGGGGATTTTATCATGAGTGAAAAGCCAAATGGAATACCACAGCCGATTCGAGGAGAAAAAGGAGCAACGGTCAAAATTCCACGTAATCTCGAGCGGGACAGACAAAATCCAGATATGCTCACGCCGCCAGAAACCGATCATGGAACGGTCTCCAACCTGAAATATTCTTTTTCTGATACACACAATCGTTTAGAAAAAGGCGGCTACGCCCGTGAGGTAACAGTCCGCGAACTGCCGATCTCTAAAAGTCTTGCATCTGTCAATATGCGGCTAAAGCCTGGTGCGATTCGTGAGCTTCACTGGCATAAGGAAGCGGAATGGGCGTACATGATTTATGGGGAAGCCCGGATTACATCGGTTGATGCAGAGGGGCGCAATTTTACAGAGGATGTGACAGAGGGTGATTTGTGGTACTTCCCTTCTGGCCTGCCGCACTCTATCCAAGCACTTGAACCGGGAGCTGAATTCTTACTTGTTTTTGATGATGGGTCATTCTCAGAAAATAGTACGTTCCAAGTAACCGATTGGCTTGCCCACACGCCAGAGGAAGTCGTGCTTAAGAACTTCGGTATGACAAAGGAGCAGTTTGACAAGCTGCCAGAGAAAGAAAAGTATATTTTCCAAAAAGGCATTCCTGGTTCCCTTGAATGTGACAAGGTGAAAACAGAGCAAGGGGAAGTCCCAAATTCCTTTAAATATGAGCTGTTAAAACAGGAGCCGATTACGTCAAGCGGCGGACAAGTGTGGATTGCGGACTCTACCAATTTCAAAGCGTCTAAAACGATTGCATCCGCTCTTGTGAAAGTTGATCCAGGTGCTATCCGAGAGCTGCACTGGCATCCAAATACGGATGAATGGCAATATTTTATTTCTGGAAAAGCACGAATGACGGTATTTGCTTCTGATGGACATGCGAGAACCTTCAACTATCAGGCGGGAGACGTTGGCTATGTGCCATTTGCGATGGGGCATTATGTAGAAAATACAGGCGACGAACCGCTTTATTTCTTAGAAATCTTTAAGAGCGATCATTATGCGGATATCTCACTCAATCAGTGGCTTGCGGTTACACCGAAACAGCTTGTTCTTGATCATTTAGATCAAGGTGAAGATTTCTTAAAACTGCTTGATACTGAAAAACATCCTGTGATCGCTGCACCAAAAAAAGAGGATTAACATATAACTTCCTGCAAAAAGGCTGTCCTTTTTGCAGGTATCTTCATGTAAAGGAGTGTTTGTTCACCTATGCAGCAATCTGTTCACGCTTTATGGCAAGGGCTGAAATGGCTCATGGCGGCGTCGGCTGTCTGTTACATATTTTTGTTGTTTTGTGTGCTGTTCTTTCATTTAACGGGTGCTTTTTATCAATCGATTTTATCAATGCTTTTATTTATGGGCATCTATGTGATACTTGGGATATCCTTTGAGCATGTGGAGCATGTGCTCATGAGAGTTGTTAGAAAGTGCCGTTCCAAAAAATGCTCTATCGTTTTCTATGCCATTTCAATTCATCTTTTGTTTATTTGGGGTGCTGTCTATTTATCAGATGAATTGGTTGGCGGCATTTTACTATCTACTTCTGAGGAAATCCTCTTTGCCCTCAGTCTTTGGTTGTTTCATTTTTTGTTTGATTATGCGACGTTTTCGTTTGAGAAAGAAGCTTAGTGACTTGCTTCATATGATGGATATCATGCTCGATCAGCCCTTGGAAGTATCTTAATAACGTCAGCTTGGTTTGACCAATAAAAAAGAGTTCATTCCAGCGAGATGGTTCGATTTTCTTCATTTCTTGAAGTAATTCTGTTCTGACAGCAATAAATCGAACGATCGTCTCGCTTTTCTTTTCCTTTCTCGCTCTTTCAGCTGACTGCTGATTCATTTTGCGCACATCAGGAGCTTGAGGTAACGGCTGATCGTTCCAAAATTCCTTTAGTCGAGCCTTTAAAATAAATTCATCCCATGGAACGAAATGGGCGATAATTTCAGCCGTACTCCATTTTCCATCAGCGATCGCTCTGCGCCATTCTTTGTCTGTTAATTCCGTTAGTGACTGTACCCATTCAATGGAGTGTTCAAAATGAGCAATAGTGGACTCTTTGTTTAACGTCAAATGGTTTCCCCCATTCACATGCTTTTAAGTAGATTGTATCAATGATGAGAAAAAACACCACTTATGATGAAAAGTGGTGTTTTTTGTGTTTTCTTCGTGCATATAGGATCGCACCGATCAAACTGACGAGTGAAATCAACGCGAGAATTCTGATATAAGGCGGATAGTAGGTTAGCACAATCTCGTTTTTGCCTTTTTCTATTGGAAAACCGATAAAGGCGTAATTGGCTTGTTCAATATCGGTCTGCTGTCCGTTTACCGTGAGCTCCCAACCTTTTTCATATGGAACAGGCAGAATCATATAATCATCGCCGCGCTTGTTATCATATGAAATCGTAAAGCGGTTGTTTTCGAGCTGTACTTGCTGGCTGCCATGATCCTGTTTTTCTTTTTCATATGCCTTCTCTAGGACGCGGTAAGGCTCTTGATATAGCTTTAATTGACTCAGCTCATACGTCCCTTTTGGTACTCGAATGGAAAGGATTTTTTCCGCAGGGACTCGAATCGTCACTTCATTGACGCCTGTTTTGTAGATGGATGTATTGCTTTTTCGTGAGGTGACGTAGTGATCAACAGATAACTGAAATCCTTCGTTACGGTCTGTCCGCTTCACATAAAAGCTCACATACACATCCCCAGCGCGGGCCATATCATCTGGCAGCATGATATTCAGGCCGCCTGTTTCTCCGTATACATCAAGCACGCCATGTTCGTATATGGCTTGTATCGTATGAATATTTGTATCCTTGACTCGATCTGGCGCGTGCTCAATTTCAGCGTTTCCTTTTTTGTCTAAAACCACACCTTGCAGCATCGCATGCTCCCTATCAAGTGCTGAGGCATCTTTTAAGGATTCTTCTGAATAAACGGTGCTTGTTGTTCTTGCAAATGGCAGCGGCCGTGTATTTTCATACACTTTATAATGTTCGCTTTCCAATATTGGCTTAAAATAAGCTGGCGGTGAGTAAGGCATCGCGCTCGTTCTCATATAATACTTTCCATAGGTCAGGCTGTATAAATTCGCTCTGTCCCCCATTGTTGCATAACGGCTGACACTTTCCCGTCCCATATCGATTTGCAGGTCATTCCAGTAGAAATTGAGTAAATGCTGATTCAATATACTTGAATACGCACTCATGCCTTGAAAGCCTTCAAATAACGGGGTGTTGTTGCGCACGCCGTTCATCCAATCAATCCGGGCAAGCGGATCTTTTGAAGAGCGGCTTTGAATCTGCTGAATGAGCTTCATTTGCTCATGTCCAGCATAAGCCTCACTATTCAGATACGTATCTGATACGCTCTTAATATTGCTTCTTTCAGATAAGTAGCCCTGCTGATACACGCCTGCTGTCAGTAAGCTGACAACGATGAGCACAGCTGAAAAGAGACGAAGGTGCTGGCGTTTTTCCGTATGAATCACAAGGAAAAACAAGCTGATCACAAGCAGTCCTATGCCTGTAAATACAACAACATCCATATTTCCCTTTGCTCGTTCTGACAAGATGACTGCGAGAAGAAACACGATCCAAGCGCCTAAGACCGCACGCTTTTTCCACTTCCACTCGATTTGCGAGAAATGCTTGATGGTGATGGCTGCGACCGCTCCAACTGTGAAGGCAAGAATGTACTCAAATCTGTATTGCGGTGCTGAAAAACCATTAAACACGCTCGCCATCTTTGGACTGTAGTGAAAAATAATGAGCAGAACGCTGATCGATGTAAACATAAAAAACCACCTGTTCCGGTAAAGCGGAACGAGGAACATACAAATGAGAAAGATCACAGGTAATAAATACACCCTGCTTGTAAACAGCAGATGATCATGCAGATCAAACCAAGGTATGGATTGATCATATGGCGGCCTTATATTATTCAGAAAGCCATAGACAGACGGGACAAAAAAGGCGGCACTGATTCCAAAGGATAACAGCGTAGAGACCGCCAGCGTCCAGAACACCTTCCACCCGTTCTCCTCACTTCGAAGCTTGATGATATATCTGAAGACAAGATAGATCGCTAAAAAGATAAAATGAATATAAGCAAAGTAAAAATTGTTGATAAGCATCAGGCTGCACGCCGCAATAAACCAAGCCGGCTTACCTGTTTTGAAAATCCGTTCAACCCCAAGTACAAGCAGCGGGAGCCACATCATACTGTCGGTGAAAAACTCCCAAAATGTTTGATGCCGAAAATACACAATAGACAATCCGTAAATTGCGGCTCCTGTTAATGCGCTCAGCCTATGCTGAACCATTGAAAGAAGCACACGGTAAGCGATGAAAAGAATAAGCGTCAGCTTGATCACACTCAGCCAAATGACGGCATTTGCCCAGAAATGAATGTCCGTTGACTGGATGAAATGAAGCGCATTCATCAGCCAGACGACAGCGACTGTGACCATAAAGACAGTCGACGTTGTGAAATAATAACCTAATTGCGTATATGTACCGCCGCCTAGACCGAATTGATAGGAATAAAAGAAGTTCCCTTTGACGTATTCATCGTAAAGCAGCTTTTTAAATGGGAGCATTTGTGAGATTCCGTCTCCATCTCCTGTCATATACCGGCCTTGCGTATATTCATATAAGAAAAAGGAGTGTCCTAATAAAGCGAGAATGAGGCACATTCCTATCATTATCCATCTACGTTTCATCATCTAAATCCTTTCCACAAAAGATCCACTTTTCTTTGAAACAAAACAACCCAGCAAGCGATTCGTGCTTGCCGGTTATTTGACTCCACGTTATTTAAATAACTGTGTTAACACTCGGTCTTGTTCCTTTGAGCTTGTCTCTTGTTCCATCACATTTGATTCCTGAATTAAATAATGCGGCCTCTTTTTCGTTTCATAATAGATACGGCCAATATATTCTCCAATCACACCTAGACTCAAAAGCTGGACACCTCCGAGGAACAGCACAGCCGATATTAAAGTAAAATAACCCGGCACCATAATGCCCGTTCTGACGATTTGAATAAAGGTGGCCACGATGTAAATCAATGAGAGAAATAAGATCAGTATGCCAGTATAAAAACAAATTCGCAGCGGGCGGTTGTTAAAGGAAATGACGCCATCTATGCCATAGTTAAATAATTTCTTCAGTGACCATTTTGTATCACCATGCTGTCTTTCTACATTTTCATAATAGATAACCTTTTCTTCAAACCCAATCCAGCAAAAAAGCCCTTTTGAAAAACGATTCCCCTCTTTCAGCTGAAGCAATGCATCGATGGCTTGGCGTGAAATTAAACGGAAATCCCCGACGCCATCACGCAAGTCCACTTCTACTACCTTGTTCATCACCTTATAGTACATGGATGACAGGTAAGAGCGCAGCTTGCTGTCACCTTTACGATTTCGTTTGGCAATGACTTGATGATAGCCTTCTTCATATCCCCTGACAAAGTCCTGAATTAAATACGTCGGGTGCTGCAGATCGGCGTCCATAATAATCGCAGCTGCTCCTTTTGCATGTTCAAGACCTGCCAAAATAGCGGCTTCCTTTCCAAAGTTACGCGAAAAGGAAATATATTTAACTTTTGCACTTTTTCGAGAGAGCTCTCTCATGTATTGAAGCGTGTTGTCTTTGCTTCCATCATTCACAAAGATGATTTCAAAGTCATAATGAAAATCGCGAAACTCTTCCTCGAGTGCCTCAAAGATTCGTCTGATGTTTTCACCTTCATTGTAAGAAGGAATTATAACAGAGAGCAGTTCCCGTTCCATATCGCACCTTCTCTTCACTTTTTTCACATAGTCTGATATGTTCATTATTCCTTTTTTGTCAGAAAACGAAACCCTTTTTTATTATCCATAAATTACATGTCTCTTTAATCGTTTCATTATATCAGAGTTTTATTTCCATTGATTTTCAGCAGGATGAATTTAATGTAATTTTAAGTTTAATCATTGTAAAAAGCCTGTAATTTTGATCACAGACTGGGTATTGTTTCATAAAATTGTTTGTTCATTTATATATTTACCTATTTATTGAAAAAGATGAATGGAAGTGAAAGGGCAGCCTTTTTAGTGAAGCAGCCCTCGATTGTTTTGTTGCAGATGCTCGTTTGCCTTTGATTGTTTATTTTGAAATAAATGCAGCTGCGCTCCGTAGCTCTCGATCCACTCTTGGACAATTCGTTCTGTTGTTTCCTGTCCTTTATACTTACGGCCAGCCTTTGCATAGGTCGTTTCAAAATCACTCCAAAGCAGCTCTACCCATGTACGTGCTTCGTCATATGTCAGCATATTGTTTTTTTCCATAAGTTGTTCTGTTAGTCGCTCAAAGTATTGTTCCATGCCTGTTCCTCCTTCATCTAGCAGAAAGTGCCTTTTTAAAAAAACTTCTTTTTTCATATACTACCCTTACGTCTTCAAAAGACGCAAATGATTTGTATTGTTTGGAGGGAATCGATATGCGTAATAAAGCAAAAGGCTTTCCAAATCAGGTAAATCACAAGTTTGAAGGCGAACCAGGCGCTACAGATGCTTATGCGTCTAAACGGCCGAATGGTGAAACAAATACACGTCCACAGGAACGTATGAGGGCATCAGGGAAACGCTAATTTTTCCAAAGGGAGTGCTTGAGATATGAGTTCAAATGGGAAATCGTATATGGCAGACTTTGTTCAATTAAGGACAACCGCTTACCCTCAACCATGGGCAAATGCAAAGCATTCTGCCTCTCAGGTCAACGGAGAAACGCAGCAAACGCAGCACGACATCGTACTTCAGAACAACGTCCGTAAACAGCGTTCGAAGTAAAGAAAAGGACTGATCACTTAGGATCAGTCCTTTTTAAAATGATAGCTTTTTTCTTCTTGCAAGGTTATCCAACGCTCGAGACTCATTTCAGTCCTTTTTCGTCAGCATTGAAATCGGCAGAGCATCTTCTTTATTTGGAGCCGATACTCTGTATCCCCACGCAAAAACGCCATTTAGATATTCTACATAAAACTCTTCGTCTGTGTCTTTGATTTGATAAGTTGTTTTCGTTTGAATCGAGGCTGGATCTAATAAATAGGCTTTCGCCATATCGATTTTCCGTTCTAAAACTGCATATTCATTCACAATGCCAAGCTGCTCAGCCTTTCGAGCTTTTTCAGAAAGGGCGGCAATCTCCTGCTTCAATTCGTATTCTGTCATCTCACTATAGCGTTTTTCCATCTGTCATTCCCCTTTGTCTAAAACGTGATCAATTGTATCGAGATCAAAGCCTTTTCTGAATAAAAATTGCTTCACTTTCATCTTCTTTTCAAATGATCCGTCATATCCTACCTTGCGTTTTGCCTTCTCCAGCATATAAAGGAGGGCTTCTTCTTCCTTTTCCTCTTCTTGTCCATCATAGGCTTCTTGAAGGGCTTTATCAATGATCTCAAACGAAAATCCCTTTCGCTGCAGCTGCAGCTTGATGCGCTGCTCTATCTCTTTTGCAGAACGATTTTTTTCTTTTTTGACAAGCTTGAGAACCTGCTTTACGGCTTCCTCCAGCTGTAAGTCATCAGGGTATTGCGACAGCGCCTGTTCAATCGTGTCATCGTCTATCCCCTTGAGCTTCAATTCTTTTTTTAGGACGGACGGTCCTTTGCTGTTCGTTTTCCGGTGGGTGCTGACATAGGCTTCTGCAAATTCAAGATCATTTACATACTTATAATGCTTTAATTTGTGTATAATTTCACTAATAGCAGGTGCAGGGATTTCTTTTTTCGTTAAATAATCGGTGACTTCTTTTACTGATCTCATTCGGTAGGATAAATAATCAACGGCCTGCTGAAATCCTTTTTTCACCGAATCACCGAATTGAATCTCAATGATATCTGCTTCGTCCAGCTCTTTTCCTTTTTTCAAATCGTGCTGGACGAGCACATCTAAATCAACGCTAAAGGCGTACTTTTCATCAAGAAAGATGTTTACCCGCTCTGTATTGTTTTTCTGAGCAGAAATTTTTGTAATATAGGGCATCCTGTGATCACTCCTTTTCCAAAACAGTCAGGATGTTTCTTCTGATTCAAAATCGTGAAAGATATGGTATGTATATGAGAGGAGAGATGTCAATTGAATATCGCCATTACCGGAGGAACCGGTTTTATCGGCCAGCATGTCACAAAAGTGCTCGCTGCTGAGGGACATCATCTATATATTTTAACAAGAAATCCAAAGGAATCCGAACAAAATCATTTACATTATGTGCAGTGGCTGACCGAAGGTGCTGCGCCTGAGCATGAATTGCCTGCCATCGATGTTTGGATTAACCTTGCTGGAAAATCCATTTTTACACGTTGGACAGACAAGGCAAAAGAAGGCATCCTCTCCAGCCGTCTCAAATCAACACAAGAGGTAAGACGCATTATAGAAGCGCAGGAATCGAAACCTTCTGTGCTGATTCAGGCAAGTGCTGTCGGAATTTATGGCACATCTCAAACAGGAGATTTTACGGAGGAATCACCTCCTGCGGATTCTGATTTCTTAAGTCATACATCAAGGCTTTGGGAGGCTGAGGGGCAAAAGATTGAAGCCCTCGGCATTCGTACGGTCTACACCCGCTTTGGTGTCGTGTTAGGAGAAAAAGGCACACTGCCGCTGATGACACTTCCTTACAAGCTGTTTGCCGGCGGGACAATTGGCTCTGGTACGCAATGGGTTTCATGGGTTCATGTTGAGGATGTGGCACATCTCATTGCTTATGCGATTCATAATGAAGACCTGTCAGGTCCGCTCAATGCGACATCACCGAATCCTGTTCAAATGAAACAGCTTGGACAAACCATTGCTACTGCCCTTCGCCGCCCCCATTGGCTGAAGGTGCCATCTTTTGTGATCAAAACGGCACTTGGTGAAATGTCATTACTTGTTTTAGAAGGCCAGCGTGCTCTGCCAAAAAAAGCGCTGCTCTCTTCTTATGACTTTTTGCACCCTGAACTAAAAGAAGCGATTTTGCATTCTGGGGAATAAATGTTGTCAAAAACACCCATCCTATTAGAAATGAGATGAGGGGGCGATTTTGATGAAGAAAAAAGAACACCAGCCAACTTCGAAGCTGAAGAAAACCCAGGAAGTCCTGTATCAGCAGGAATTCAAAAAAGCGGAAAGAGCAGCAGAAAAAAGAAACAAATAAGGCGGATATTCCCCTCCAACAAGCACATAACTAAAGTGATCTTGTAAAGGAGGGAAAGGCTTTGAAAAAAGAACAACACAAAAAATCCAACCACGAGCTCGCGGCACAAGAGACGGATGGCGAATATGTTGAATTTTCCAAAGAACTTGCAGATCCGAATGACGTAAAAGCAATGGCACGTATGAAAGCAGCCGATCAGCGCGCCAAAAAACAATAAGTAAAAAAGCAGACCTTATTCAGCGGTCTGCTTTTCTTTTATTTGATTTCAGTAAGAAGACTTGATGCTTTCTGGCGTGATTTTTCCTCAGGCACCTCTTCTGGATAACCTATATGAAGGATCGCAGCAAACCGTTCGTTTTCCTTTAATCCCATGTCTTGTTGAAAGCCTTTGTCGTATAAAATACGTCCGCTCTTCCATACCATACCGATCCCTTGATCCCACGCAAGCAGCTGAAGATTTTGAATGAGCGCGCTGACAGCGGCAAAATCATCATTTCTCACAACAGGGTTCTCGTCTTCTTTTAGCACGACAAGTAAAAGCGCCGGAACCTTAGAAAAGTAATCTCTGTATTGATTGATTTTTTCTTCTTTTGCATCTGGGTTGTTGCGCTGAAAGAAAGCAATGAAGCGCTCTACAAAAGTCGCTTTCGCTTCATCCGTCACCGCATATAAAAAGCGCCACGGCTCCGTGATTTTATGGTTCGGTGCATAGACTGCATCCTCTAATAGCGGCTGAAGCTGCTCAATCGTCACCGGTATGTCTTTGAATTTTCGAATCGATCGTCTATATCTGACAGCGTCTCGAACTGTTAACGCTTCTGTTTGTTGTTTCGTTTCTGGCATATATGTCATCCTTTCAATCAACTTAATTGAAATTGATTCTCATTCACATTATAAACGTCATCTCGTGCAGTTGCAAATCAAGTATCCCTCCTCCCCGTCTAAATAGTTGTTTGACTTTTTCAAGTAATGTTACAATCATATTACGTTTTAAACAAATTTTGAGAAAAAAGCCAAGATGATGAAATGATTTTCAAGTATTCCCATTTTGTCTGATCTGGTTTTTTTGTCAAAAGGCTTTCAACCATGATTGGAAGGGAGGCTTCTGGATGGAATGAAAATCAATATTGGACAAATCATTAAACTCTACCGTTATAAACAAAATATGACCCAATCTGAATTGGCAGAAGGAATTTGTTCTGTCTCTCATTTAAGTAAAATTGAAAATGGCTCAAAGGAGGCCAATCAAGATACGATCAATTTGCTGCTTGAACGGCTTGGCATCAGCCAAGAAAAGCTGTCACAAAAGGCGCGTCATCTGCTGTCACTTTTGGATGAGTTTCAAATGAATATGTATTTCTATGCTCTCGATCAGGCTGAACAAAATGCAGAAATGATCATTCAGCACGAGGAGCAGTTCTTTTCGCTCGATTTAGGCATTCAGTATCATTTGTCCTTATTTCAATTTTATTTACTAACGGATAAACAGCCGCTTGCCTTAAAAACACACCGCGTGCTCAAAAAATTCGAAAAAACCTTTATTGAAACGGAAAAAGAAATTTTTGAATATCTTGACGGCATTCATCAAATTAAAATTGGTCAGCTTGAAGATGGGCTCAAAAAGCTTGAAAGCTGCTTTTCCTACGCTTCAGTCGAACAAAGTGATTTGTATTATCACTATGCAAAAGCACTTGGAAACATGGGACAGCTGGGTGATGCGCTTGAAGCGACACATCAAGCAATGGATTTATATAGACAAAAGAACAATTTCAAGCGGATTATTCACTGTACACTCATTCACGGCGTGATCTCACTTGAACTAAAAGCCTATCAAACTGCGAAGAAATATATAAAGGAAGTGATTTTGCACACGTCCCTTCATCCTGATGCCTATATTAAAATGTCCGCTTATTTTTATTACGGGGTGCTCTTAAAACGTGAAGGTGATTTCTCTTCAGCTGTGCCTTATTTACTAGATTCACTCAATTACTTTAATCAAGAACAGATAGAAGACCGTTACTGTGAAACGCTATATGAAATTGCGACACTATACGCTGAATATGACCGCAAAAAAGCACTTCCCTACATACACGAGCTGTTAAAACAGCCTCGTATTCAGCCAAACTGTTTATATATGATCAAAATCTATAAATTGATGATTGAGGAAAACCCACTTGATTTGAAAACCTATTTGGTCGAAGCAGCCCTTCCTTACTTTGAACACAATGAGCTGCACAGTGAATATTTGTTTGCTCTTAGGACCTTACTTACCTATGCAGGTGCTGAGCTTGATGAGCAGGCCTATAAGTCCTATACAAAGAAATTGCTCGATCATTTAACAGTATATCTTCCCTATTACAAAAAAGCATGACCTTCTGCCGTTCGAAGGTCATGCTTTTTCTATTTATTAAATGGTCTCTTGTTGATCTGTATCATGATGGTTCACCCGTTTGACAGAATGAATATACCGTCTTTTTGCAAAGAAATCGTACGCATGCTGTCCAAATCCAAGCCAAATACTGAGCACGATGAATGGGACCGTTCCCCATAAAGCAGGGATATGGCAGGCCATACGCAGCCAAGTATAAATCCCTGAATTCTTTTGATTTTTGGCTAGGGAAATAGACACAATTCGTTTTTCCGCCTTCTCTTCACTGATTTTATTCAGCCTGAGCAGCTGCGAGTGTCTAAAGGATTCAAAGTGAATCCGATTTTTCCAATCGAGTGATCTTAACACATCAATCGTTTTTGCACATGCAGGGCTTTGTCCGTCATAAAACACAAGCAGCCTCAGTGATTTAATGGAACGCTGTTCTCTTTTTTTCGATTCAGCGAGCTTCTTTTTTTCTTGATCGAGATAAATGATTTTTTTCATAAATTGATCGCCTGTCCTTTTCCATCATTTTTTTAGTTCGTTCAAAGGAGATTACAACTAGATTACTATAGTTGCTGGGCCTCTTGTATTGGGAAAAAGCCAACCGTTGTGCGTTATATGAGCCTTTGGATAAGGGCAAAATCATTGATTTCATAGCATATATGAGGTTTTTCAACTAAAAGTGGTTGGGAAAATCGTGGTGCTTTGCGGTTTTCTGCGGTATTTGATAGAATTCTGCGGTTTTCTACATCTTTATGCGGTGGTTTTGTAGGTAAAACGCAAAAACAAGATAAAAAAAGACTACTTCCCATTGCGGCGAAGTAGTCTTTTGGTTTATATTTTTGCCAAAACTTCTACTATTTCTTTCTCAATATCTTTCCATAAGTAGCGGTCTGTCGTATAGTGATGTGCGGCTTCTTTCGCAAATACTTGAAAAGCTTCTTCATAATCAGGTGCATCTTTGTCCGGTTTTTTCTCGTCGACAAAGCGCTGCGCCTCTGCTGAGCGAGGTCCCCATTTGCCCACTTCATTCCCGTCCTGATCAATGATGACGATAATCGGAATCGATCTTGCGGTCCCGTTCGTTAAATACTGATCCATCAGGTCTAGATGCTCATCCCGAATGAAATAGCGCGCATCAATGAGTGCTTCATTTGCAATACGCATGAAAATTGGAACATTGACCATCGCATCTCCGCACCAATCCGCTGTGATGACAAGTGCTCTGAGCTTTTTCTTTTGCAGCTTTTGAAGCAGCTCTTTTTCTTTTTGATGAATTGCATACTGGTTGTACACCGTGAGCAGATTTTCCCGGTTTTTCTCCATGTTGTGTACATATGTACGTTCAGCTAATCCCTTTGTAAACCATTCATTTAATGTCATATGAACATCCCCCTTACCCTTCAACTTTACCACTTTTGCTATTCTTTTGTCTAAAAAAACCTTCACCTAGTGAAAGGTAAAGGTCTTTTGGTTTATGGACGCTGCTTTCGATTTGGGTCCATCCCGATCAGCTTGGTGACAAGTACCATTGTGACAGGCAGTGACGTATTCTTTTTATACGCTAAATATTTCCCGCGCCATTCAGGCTTATATTTCTGTTTAAATGACCGTAAACCGCTGAAGCTGTACATGTATCTGACATTGTTGAAAATAACACTCGCCAAACGCTCCGTAAGAAAGGACTGATGGAACGTCCCCACATTCGATAAAGGTGCCATTCCCATGTTAAACGATTTGTAGCCTCTTTCTTTCGCCCATTGAAACAGGTGGATAAACAGCGCATCCATCATCCCGTTCGGTGCATCATGCATATGACGCATTAAATCGATGGAAATCTCCCCTTCTTGATACATCGGCATCAATGATACAAAGGAAATGATCTGCCCTTGTTCATCCTTTAGAATCGCAATCGGTGCTTTTTGAAGATAGTCTTCTTGAAAATAACCGAGCGAAAATCCTTTTTCTTTTTTCTTTCCGAGCCAGCTGTCAGAGATCTGTTTTAAGGTTGAGATCAACTCATTTGAAAAGGGAGGTTCCAGCATTTCAAAGGTGTAGCCTTCTCGTTCAAATTTATTCGCCACAGCTCGTAAATTTGATTTTTTCTTACCTGACAGAGTAAACGTTTCTAAATCGACCATGGCTTCTTCCCCAAGCTTAAAGAAGTGAAAGCCTAAGTCATGATAAAGAGCCATCCCTTCTCGTTCTACTTGATAAAAAGCGACGCGGTAGCCGGCTTTTTCTGTCTCCTGTAAAAACTCTTCAAGTACAAGCGGATAAGAAGCCTCACGTCCAGATGGATCTCCGAGCACAATGACGCAGCGGCCAATTCGCCCAAACTGAAGCATCGCTTCTCCATCACTTGAGAAAAATAGTTTTTTGTCGCCTAAAAAGCCAAGATGACTGAGGGCATTTCCGCCCTTTTCTTCTAAAAACGTTTTTAATTTTTCATCATCTGCTTTTTCTCCAATCGGAAAGGCTTTCTTATTAAAAATCAATTTACTAATGAAGAAGAAAAGCGGTACACCGATGAGAGCGATCATGCTTGTCATCGTGATATGCCGTTCATTATGCACCAAGTAATCCTTACTCAAGAAATGCCCGATTTTTGTCCAAATAAAGTTGCCAATCACATTATAGTTAAAGAGCACGAATAAATAACCAGCGGCAGCCGTCACAAACTGATTTAAGGAGTAAGGTGCCTGCTGCTTCACAAATTGATTTCGAAGAGAGAAAAACACAGCCATGATGACTGGCAAAATAAAGATCAGACTGAGGTTAAACCCCTTTAACAAAGTAAACACAAAACCGCCTGCTAAGGAGATCATTGTCAGCACGTACGATCTTTTCGTTCTTTTATACACTTCAATGGACAAAATCATCAGAATGATTCCGAACATTAAAGAAAGACCATTAAATCCTGATAACAGAAAGCGCGGAATGCTGGTAATCACACCTAATCGATCGACTGGAAGCACAACAGATGCCATGATAAGCAAGCCGCTTCCAAAGGTTAAAATCGATAAAGATCCGTACAATAAACGGATTAATAAAGCACGGTGCAAAACAATTAAAACGTTCGTTGTTTCAATGGCAGGTGCCATTTTCGGATTGCCTTCAAGACGTCTAAGCGTCGTTCCCGTTAAATCGTAAGCAGCTAGACAAAGCCCTAAAATAAACGGGAAAATCGAGTACACGAAGCGGTACAAGACGAGCGCCGTCAGCACCATCTCTTTATCAAAACCAATGTATTGCATGCTCAGTAAAAAGATAAGGTCAAACGAACCAAAGCCGCCCGGAACCATACTGATTAAACCGCCGATTGACGCAATCGCAAATACACCTAAGACAATTCGGACATCGACATTCATCCCCATAGAGACGACAGCCATGTACATGACAAGTCCAGCTGCCAGCCATTCTAAAAACGATGCTCCGATATAAGCGTAAATTGGATGCTTCAGTCCATTTTCACCGCTCTCAATCGAGCTTTTTCGAATGGATGCCATGACGATATATATCGGTACAATACAGGCAAAGATAATGACAAATGCCCATAGCCACGGCTCCTGGCTGATAATACTTTCAACTGGAAGCACCCTGACCAAGATCAAATCACTGAAAATAGATAAGCCCAAAAGGACAGAGGAAGTCAAAAGGGCAATGCCTTTCAGCAATTTTTTCGTATCTGTTATGTACTCCTTATAGAGAAGCGTTCTAAGCCCTGCTCCTGATAGACCGCCAAATCCAAGAACACTGTTAAAGGAGTTTGCAATCCATGAAATGCGTATCGTTTTCCAGCCGCTGATCGGCATATTCAGGCTTTTTCGTAAAATAAAATCATATAAGGACATCGATAAAACCGCGACAAGTCCAAGAAAGACAAGAATAAACAAGTCCATTCGGTTCAAGCTGTCAATAATATAAAACGTCTTTTTAATGGAAAGTCCGCTCAGCTCCTGCTTCGCAACGAAGATTAAGACAAGGATAATTACGATCGGAAAAAGCATTTTTAAGATCGTCATACCCGTTTTTTTGTTCCACATGTTTTTCCCAACTTTCTAGGTTGCTTCATTATTTCAACTGAACATTATTATACAACAAATACCACTTGATTCATGCAGTTTAACATTTAAAAGCTTGACGAACCTTTCAATTAGAAGTAAAAATCAGTAATATAAAGAAAAAGAGCCGCTTAAAGGAAGTGAACAAGCGTGGAATATAATATTCATGACACCACCGTATTAAAAGAAGAGATTCTATCTCCAGAAGAAAAAAAGACATGGGTTCTTTATATGAAAGTGCTCACAGCTGCAGGTCTTGGAGATGTTTCTGAATGGATGAAGCTTGATATGAGTATGCCTCAAATGAAGGTGCTCATGCTGCTCAATAACCATGGCTCTCTCAAAGTATCCGAAATCGCTGAAAAAATGGGCGCTTCTTTGTCCAATATGACAGGCCTGCTTGACAGGTTAGAACAATCTAACTTTGTGATGCGAAAGCACTCTGAGCGTGACCGGAGAATCATTGTCGTAGAGCTGACAGAGGAAGCGAAAAATATTTTCAGAAGTATTTATCAAAAAGGACACGAAAAAATCAAAAATTCCCTGCAGCGGCTCAATGACGAGGAAAAAGAAAAAGTCAATGAAGGCCTTGCTATCTTAGAAAAAGCACTGCGTCCTGAACGCGGCTAAATATGAAAAGGAAAAAAGACGGTCACTTGAGGTCCGTCTTTTTTATTTCTTCTACTTGTTTATCTGAGAGGACGAAATTTTTTTGAAGAACTTCCCTGTCATCCCATAAAAGATAGGCTAAGCCAATGATGAGAAAAAAGATGCTGATCCACGTACCGCCAGGAAGCAGCTGTTCAAGTTCCTCAATCGTTCTTTCTGAGCCTAAGCTGTTACTATAACGTATCTCAAAAAGAACATATTTCGCTATATAAAACAATCCCGCCATACAGATAAACATGGCGCCGACAATTCTTCTACCAGACATGCGTTTACTCCTTTAATTCCACTGATTTCTTTTGATTAATTCCGTGATATGGGCAAGGTGATGTTTTGAATGCCAAACGTACATTCCTGCTGCATTATATAAGGACACCGTTTGTTGATCGGCAGGGTGATAATAAGAAGCGTTGAAGTCATCCTCTGACATTCCCCGCAGTAAAGTGACCCACCTGCGATGCAGACTGCTGATCAAAGGCAGGGATAAACTAATGGGCGCCTTGCTGTCAGGAAGTGAGGCAAATCCCTCCTGATCATATGGACGTATGTCCGGTGTATCTTCTGTCAAAGCAAGTTTGAATCGTAAGTATGCATTCAGATGGCTGTCTGCTACGTGGTGAATGAGCTGACGAACAGTCCATCCTCCCGGCCGATAAGGTGTATCAAGCTGCGCATCTGTAAGCGGTGCAGTCACCGCTTCATACTCTTCGGGGATTGCAGCCAGCTGATCAATCCATGCTTCAAGCTGTGCTTTCGTTTTTGTTTCAACCGGTTCATATAAGCCAATCGGATATTGTAATGACGTCATACGTTCTCCCCTTTCTCAAATCCTTCAAGTACAAATTTGCCAATCATCTTTCCATGCTCAAGTGTTTGATGTGCCTGCTTCAAGTTAGCAGCATTGATCGGACTGAGAACCTTTGTTAAAGTATGCGTTATTTTTCCCTGCTCAAATAACTCACCCGCCTCTGTCAAAAGCTCATGCTGTTTGATCATGTCCGCTGTTTCAAACATAGGGCGTGTGAACATGAATTCCCATACAAATGCCGCACTTTTATTTTTGAGTAATTGAATGTCTAGGTTGTGCTGGTTTTCGACAATGGTACAGATCGTTCCTTGCGGTTTGATGGCTTCTGCCATGCCTTTGAAATGTCCATCTGTATCATTTAAGCATAAAATAAAATCCACTTCGCCGATTCCTTTTTCCTCTAGCTGCGCTAAAAGCGGCTGATGATGATCAATGATATGATCGGCACCTAAGGACAGACACCACTCTTTTGTTTCTGGTCTTGATGCGGTAGCGATCACAGTTGCCTTCGTTAATTTAGCTAGTTGAATGGCGATAGAACCAACACCGCCTGCACCACCAATGATCAGCAAGGTTGAGCCTTCAGCATTCCGCTTCATATGCATCCGGTCAAATAAAGCCTCATAAGCCGTAATTGTTGTAAGGGGCATTGCGGCTGCTTCTGCAAAGGATAGATTGGCAGGCTTTTTCGCCACAATACGTTCATCCACAAGCTGGTATTCACTATTCGAGCCTTGACGCGTAATATCTCCCGCATAGTATACGTGATCACCTGGCTGAAACAATATACACGATTCACCCACTTCAACAACCGTACCGCTTGCATCATAGCCTAGTATTTTCAGTTTTTCTTCCTTCTGATCCTTCGGTGATCTCACCTTTGTATCAACTGGATTCACGGACACAGCTTCTACCTTCACCAGTACATCTCTGCCAGACGCTTTAGGCTTTTCGACCTCCTGATCCATCAGGCTTTGCTCATGCTCAATCGGCAAATACTCCAATAGTCCAACTGCTTTCACTCGTTCGCACTCCCCTTCTCCATTCTTTCTTTCCACATTTTATCATAATTTTCTGATGTTTATGGCTGGATCAAACGAATGACGGCACATTTATGACCTTTTCAGGGCGTTTCGCTCCCTCGCCATGTATGAAGGACGTGCCTTTTGCAAAGAAGGAACATAAGTGAACCAGCTGCTCGTTTTAAAAAATAGCTGAACGTAATAAAACTGGACGTGCTGGAGAAAAACAACGGTCAATAGAAAAAGAGTGAATGAGAGTGTAGATAGATCCGCCCTTCCTTGTATCCATTCATTGATCAAAAGAATCACAAAACCGAGGATGATGAGCTGTTCAACTCTTTGCACGAGCTGGCTAAGAAGCTGCCCGCGTTTTAATAAATCACCAGACTGGTGCTTTCTAATTTTTCTCGATTTGTAGAACCAAATGATACTTTCTGCTAAGTTATGAGTTATAAATAGTGCAATAAGCGCTATCGATAAAGGAGATGGGTGATAAAAAATGGGGACTGCAAATGGGATCACAAGAAAATAAATGGCAATCAATGCGTGTCTGACTGATAAGAGAAATAGGTCTTTTTCTATAGATGTTTTCATGTGTTTCACCTCCGTATGTACTACGTTTCAATTGCCAAAATGTTCCCCTTCGCTATCAAAAAAGGATGCCCCAAGAAGGCATCCTTTTCATGAATCAAACTTAAAAAGCAGCGCTTAGTACGACAGGGCCTTGCGGGAGCTTGTTATCCTTTTTCGGTTCAAGTGTAACAGCCACGGTATCCCATGATTCGCCTGCTTCTTTTTCAGATAACGCATAGGTGACGGTTCCTTCCCCCTTGTTATCTGTTTTAAAGGCACCGGCTGGAACCGGCTGATCTCCTTTAATAAGCCACACTTGATAAACAGCAGATGAATCAAGCTGACCCTTTAAGCCGTCTGCACTCACCACAAGTTCTTTTTTACCGTTATGCTCTATTACTGAAAAAGCACCTGTCGTTTTTGGTGATGCGGCCGATGCCAATGATTTTGTGGCAACAACCCTGACAGGTTCTTCCGCCTGTTCTTTTCCATTCGATAAGAAATACACATTTCCAGCTGCTGATATGAGAAGCAGTGCCGCAACGAGCGGTAAGAGCCACTGGTTTCGTTTCTTTTGCAGCGGTTTGATTTCGTTTGGCTCAGGTGCAGCCTTGAGCTCTTTTTTATGGCTGTTCTTTTCTTCGACTGTCTCTTCTTCAAACACCTGGGATAAAATACGGTCTTTCATCCCTGCCGGAGGTGTTTGGTCACCTGCTAGAAATGGAATGTCAGACATGAGCGATGTTAATTCTTCAAGCTCTTCTTTGCAAGCTGAGCAGTGCTTGATGTGCTCTTCAAATTGCGTTTTTTCTTCTCCTTGTAAATGCCCGTTGAAATAATCAATCACTTGATGTTTACACTGAGTCATGCCTCTTCCTCCTTTCCTCCGCGAGACAGTTTCGATCGCAAATGCTTCAATGACAATCGAACCCTTCCTTTTACCGTACCAATAGGGATGCCCAGCTTGTCTGCGATGCTCTTTTGTGTCATTCCTTTAAAATAGACATCTTCTATGATGGTTTGCTGTTCTTTTGACAATGTAGATACTGCTTCACGTATGATTTGTTTTTCCTCGTTCCATTCTACTTCTTTTGATATATCTTCTTGATGATCAGCTAAATATTCAATATGCTCATCTTCCAAAGCCGTTTCATTCCGGTTCTTTCTTATAAGATCAATGGCCGTGTTGCGTGACATCATAAATAACCACGAGGAGAATTTCCCTTTATCCGTATGATATTCTCCTATGCCGCGCCAGAGCTTGATGAAGACCTCTTGAAGCACTTCCTCCGCGAGCTCACGGTTGCCAGTCATTTTATAAATAAACGAATATAACACACGTTCATAGCGATCGTACAGCACTTCAAGCGAGGGCTTGTGACGATCATATTTGATCTTTTGATACAGCTCAAAATCTTGCAATGTGTCCATGGTCATCTCCTTCCTTTTTCATGAGAAAGAGCATGCGTATTCATCATGAAATCCTTCACGTATTGCTTATCACTCGATTTACTGAAATAAGCCTACCTTGTACTTTACTCTTTTTTCAAGGAGAAAAAAAGAGTGCTGAAAAAGGAAGTGTGCTCCTCATGAGAATGTACTTACTTTACGACATAACAGACCATTTGGATCACTCGTGGTACAAAAGTCAAGAATCCATGTGTGACCACTCTCTGATCAGCTGATTTTAGCAAACTCTCGTCTCCCTCTCAATTCAATTGAGGTAGAACGCATTCTTTCCTCATGTCATAATAGGGTGTAAATTGGAGAAATTGGAGTGTCCGTATATGATGGTGACGATTGTTCTTTTTTTATTAGCAGGTTTAGCAGAAATTGGCGGCGGCTATTTGGTATGGCTTTGGCTGCGTGAAGCAAAGCCTGTCAGCTTCGGGATCGCCGGCAGCCTCATCTTGGTAGCATATGGCATCATTCCGACCTTCCAGCAGTTCCCGACTTTCGGACGGGTTTATGCTGCCTATGGCGGTGTTTTTGTCATTCTTGCTGTATTCTGGGGCTGGTGGGTCGATCGAAAAACACCTGATCTATATGACTGGATGGGTGCTTTGATTTGTTTGGCTGGAGTCAGTGTGATGTTATTTGCGCCTCGCAGTTAATGGACCCATATAAAAAGTGCTGCCACATGCGATGCGGTCAGCACTTTTGCTATGTTATTTGAATGATTTAACGAGCTCCAGCCGTTTGTAATTCTTTGTTTTTCTCTTTAAAGCGTTCGTTATGAGAGGAAACGTACGCCACTTTTTCAGCTTCTGGTTCGATGTAAAGCTTCGCGCTATTCAGTGCATTGACTCCATCAACAAACGTGCCGGCAATTAAGCGGACCTTGCTTTTATGTGTACACAAGTCGCCTACCGCATAGACGCCCGGTAAATTGGTTTCCATTTTTTCATTAACCTCGATCAGTCCCCATTCACCTTGCTTGAGGCCCCATTCTGATAGCACGCTTAAATCGCCTTTCATCCCGTGATTGACGATCACAGCATCTGTTTCGATTCGTTCTTTTTCACCTGTCTCTATGTTTTGAATGGTGACCGCATCAATTTTGTCGCCTTGACCATGCAGCTCTGTTAGTTCATGCGGGGTTAAAATTCGTTTGCAAGTTGCCTTCATGTTGGCGACGTTTTTCTCATGTCCGCCAAACATGTCACGGCGATGCACGACGGTGACACTTTCAGCAATCGGTGCAAGAGCATTGGCCCAGTCAACCGCTGAGTCGCCGCCTCCAGAAATCACAACCCGCTTCCCTGCAAATGTCTTAAGCTCCTGGACAGTGTAATAAAGGTTTGTCACTTCATAGCGGTCTGCATCCTCGATTTCAAGTTTCCGCTGAACTGGAATGCCGTGACCCATCGCTAATATGAGGGTCTTTGTCAAATGACGATCACCATTTTCAGCCGTCAGTAAGATGTGATTATGTTCATCTCGCTCGAATGACGTGATTTTTTGATTCAGTGCAATCTCTGGTTCAAATGTTTTCGCCTGTGTTTCCAGCTGCTGTATCAGCTGTTCTCCTCTTGTTGGCGGCAAACCGCCGACATCCCAAATGACCTTTTCAGGATAAAGAAGGATTTTCCCGCCAAGGCTTTCGTTGTACTCAAGTACCTTCGTCTTTAAGTCCCGCATCCCACTATAAAAGGCGGTGTACATGCCTGCTGGACCGCCGCCAATAATGGTGACGTCAAACAATTCAAGCTGATCTGTCATTTGAGTCCCTCCAGTTTTCCATCGAATGATCTATTTTTCAGTGATATTGATTCTCATTATCATATGTACCTATTGTAGTCTACTCTAGTGAAGGGAATCAATAGCTTTCTACAAAAAAAGAACAGGACGAGCGCTCACTCGTCCTGTCATCCATCACACAATGGTTAAACCAAGGTCTTTTAATTCAAGAGAAACAAGTCTTGCAATCGCATCTGCGCCTTTTTTTGTAAAGTGCGTGCGGTCCTCAATTCCTGTTGACAGCATAAAGTAAGAGGTCGTTTTCTCTATACCAGAAATTTGATAAAACTGAAGGCTTGCCGTATTTAAATCAACGAGAAGGACTTCTTCTTCATCAGCTAATTCTTTCATAGCGGCACAATAATCAGGAAAATCATTGATAAATTCTCCGTCTTTTTCATGAAAACGGCCGACTGGCGTGAGTAAAAGTGGTGTTGCCCCCTTTGCTCTTGCTCCATGAATATATTGAGACAGGTAGCTTTTATACGTCGTGAAAGGATCTGTATGCCGCTCAGGCTTTTCCCTGGAAGCATCATTGTGCCCCATTTGCGTGAAAAGCCAGTCTCCTGGCTGAATGTCAGCCAATATGTCATCAAGGCGTCCTTCTTCAATGAATGTTTTTGAGCTTCTTCCCCCAATGGCACGGTTCTCGACGTTCACCCCTTGCACTGTATAGCGGTGTAAAAACTCTCCCCATCCTCCTTGAACAGGACGATCTGGATAAGATGAAACGGTCGAATCACCAGCTAAATAGATGGTTGTCATGTTCATACGCCTCCCTTTTTCATTGAGCCACTTCACCGAGCGATACGGGCATCCTATTGGCTGCTGAAAAGATATGAAACAATCAGCATCGCTATTTCAATTATTCTCTTTTTAATGATCAAAACCCTGCTTACCGGTAGATGTGAATGTGTTAAATATGCGGCGGAAGTTCTATTTTTGATTCCACTGCTTGATGTAACGCCTGAAGCATGTAGCCAATTCCTTTATATGGAGCCAGCGGATAATTTGCTTTTTGATGAGGCTGTAATAAAGGGTCGATCACTTTTCGATATTTCTTTCCACCTAGTACCACCAATTCATCATATGCGAAAAGATTTTTTTGATGAAATTGCTGGCTCAGTTCTTCTCGTGTGATCTGCTTAGCATGGGGTGTACCAAAAGCAACATCATAATTTTCATGTATGATATCATCTGCCTTTAAGAACCCGTGCTTCGCTGATAAGATCATCCAGTCTGAAAAAAAAGTTTGGGCATAGCTTTTCGTACGCTGATGCAGCGGACTTAAATAAACGAGGTTCGCCGGCTGGCTCCCTGCTTCTGGATCGACGTCCCAAATTTTCTTCGCGCCACATGGAATGATACAAACTCGCTTCACTCAGGTTTTCTCCTTCCTTTTTCGATAGATCTGATACACGATACAGCCTAGCGCTGTGCCAAGTGTATTTAAAAGAATATCATCAATATCGCTGCTTCTTGTAATGATACCAGATTGTGAGAACATCCATTGGAGCAATTCGATCATGGTTGACAGGAGAAAGCCACCAAGAACCGCCTTTTGCCAGCGCATGGTTCGAAAGGCTTGATATAGAAAAAAACCGAGTGGTACAAATAACAATATGTTGCCTGCTAAATTTAAAAAGACAAGATTTGGATAGCCGTGATGGTAGGCGTGAAGATTTTGATAAATGGACTGCAAAGGCAAGAGATTAACACTCACCTGATCTCTTGGGGCGGAAAAACGATTTGGAAAGACCGTCAAATATAATAAAACATTCGTATAAATAAACAGACTGGCAAGAACCAATTCTGTCCGCAAATAAATAAAACGATTGTGCTTTTTTGCCTGTCTGTATCTCATATGTAAATAGAGCGGGACGAGCAGGAGAAAATAAGCAATGGAAAACATAGCACTGGATGTCATACAGAAAGCTGCCCCTTTCTCACATGATGATGCTTGACCATATTTACAGCTTATTCAGGCTTGCCCGCATCTATTCATCACTTATTCTCACATTCAATGAAGAGAAAACCATATTGACAAATCGTCATTTTCTCGCTAAACTGAATGACATTCAGTCAGTTAAGGCCGGTGATGATATGTCGAAACGAGAAAAGATTATGCTTGCTGCGATTGACGCGTTTAAAGAAAAAGGAATCGAAAAGACGACCATTTCGGATATTGTGAAAGCAGCAGGAGTAGCGCAAGGAACGTTTTATTTATATTTTCCTTCAAAGCTTTCCGTCATGCCTGCTATCGCTGAACATTTGATCGCACAGATGGTGCCTGCGATCGAAAAGGAATTAACTCAGCATGCAGATGTCCTCGATCAAGCAGATGCGCTTGTTGAATTCATTTTCGCTTTTACAAGGCAATACCGTGATGTCCTTGCCTTGACCTACTCAGGCTTAGCCGCCACCGAGCATTTAAAGGAATGGGAAGATATTTATGAGCCAATTTACAAATGGGTCGCTGCTTTTTTAGAAAAAGCAAAGCAGGACAAAAGGGTCCGTGCGAATTTGAACTGTCAATATGCAGCCAAATTCATTATCGGTTTACTTGAATCTTCTGCTGAGCAAATGTATTTATTTACGGAAACAGATACAGAAGAGGTTCTGATTCAAAAGCGAGAGGTGAAGCAATTTCTTCTTTACGCACTTGGCTTAGAGACACCTTAACTTAGTACAGCACTTGCTGTACGCTCTTTTTTGGTTTCAAAATGACGATTCGTCATTTTTTAAGTTTTAGGAGGAAATACGATGAAAAAAAGCTGGATGTATGTTGCACTCACTTGTTTATTCGAATTACTTTGGGTGTTTGGTTTAAATAGAGCTGATGCTGTGTGGGAGTGGGCGGTCATTATCTGCCTGATCCCGGTTGATTTTTATTTTTTAATGAAGGCCTGCGAGAAGCTGCCGACAGGGACTGTGTACGCCGTGTTTGCCGGAGTTGGAACGATTGGTACGTCATTGATGGATTATGCGCTGTTCGGCGGTTCGTTTTCATTAGAGAAGCTCTTATTTATGGGCATTTTAATTCTCGGAATTATCGGACTGAAAGTGTCTGATGGAGATGCACATGAGCAGAAAGGAGAAGCGGTATAAATGGGCTGGTTTTTTGTACTGTTAGCCTCTGCCTGCGAAATCGGCGGAACCATTGGCCTCAATATGTTTAGTAAGAAAAAGCAATTCACGACAGGCATTTTATTTGTCGGCGGGTTTGCCTTATCCTTTTTGTTTTTATACGCCTCGTTCTCATCCGTTCAAGTATCCGTCGCCTATACGGTCTGGATTGGACTTGGAACGGCGGGCTCTGTCTTGTTTAATATGATTCTATTTAAAGAGCCGAAAAACATGGTTCGTATACTGAGTTTGCTGCTGATTGTGATTGGTGTGGTTGGGCTCAAGCTGTTTGCGTAATTGAATCACAAGAAAGAAAAAATTTATGATGGTATTAGCCATTACAGTAGCAATAGAAAAAGCAATGGAATTGATGTTCCATTGCTTTTTAAGTTAATTTATATACTTTTCTTGGTACGCTTTAAATTGTTCTTCGTATTTTTGCAGCTTTGCCCCATCAACTTTTGAATTTAATTTCGGTTTTCGCTTTCCAATCACCATCACATCTTTATCTACAATAGGACTTGATAAAAAGATGTATGGCGCAAAACGATCACACTTCGTATTTGGGAGGGTTACGGATAACCTGGCATATTCTTCTGTCGGGAATTGGTTCGAAATTTCAAGTTCCTTGAGTCCCACTAATTCCGATATCGGCTCTAAAGACTCGTTCTTCACTTTTATATTTGATAAACACAGATATGTTAAATTCTTGAGGTATCTTAAAGGTTGAAGAGTATTTATATTTAATGTATTCCAAATCCCGCCTGATAATTGTAGAAATTCTAAACCAGTGTTTTTTTGCAAAGGGGCTATGTCATTCAACTTTGAAAAATCTGTTATGGATAAAGATTTTAAAAACGTGTTTTTTGATAAATCCCATAAACTTTGTGCCTTTGTATTCCATTCAAGTGCCAATACCTCAACATCTTTAAGAGAACTGATGATTGATAAATCTTCTACTCTCAGTTCATGCACAAAGAGCATTTTGGGATTAACTAAGCTTAAGATCATATTGAATTCCTTTTGGTTCACTTTGTAAATCCACAATTTCGTCAGGTTAGAAAAAGATTTCAACCTTTCAATATTTTTTGTTTTTCCTGTGATTAACAACTCAGTGGAATTTTCATCTACATCGGCTAAATCATGAACAACTTCTGGTCGTGCATCATTACGAAAAATATATTCAGGGTGTTCTTTTAGCATTCTTTTACCTCCACACCTACTAATTACGGATGATCTAAAATAAATTTTATCAGAAGTTTGGAGTCAAAACATGATCATCTTTAACTCTTTCCGATATTTCTTCCGAAGAAACAGGGGAAGGGATAAAAACTAGATGATCTTCTTTGGTCGCCAATCGTTTCAATTTAGAAATCAGTCTCCACTAAGTCCTCGATGTCGAATTGTTTTACAATCCGCCGATGATTACGTCTGTTTTCAATTCATTCTTATCCTAATTTTTGTACGAATTGAAATAATAAAAGAACTCCAATTCATATACGAATTAGAGTCCTCATTTATGACTGATTTCATTTTTCTAACTTAAAATCGAACCCATTAATCAAGCCTCTTCCTTTTATTGTTTAATGGGTGTCTTGCTGCTCGAGCAAGAGATCCATTGCGTAAATCGATTCGCCTTTCTCATCCAATAAAAAGTACACAATCAAAGGCTCTCCAAAAGCTGCTGTCTGCTGCGTGAACAAAACACAGGTGAATTTTTCAATACCAATTGGCAGCTTTCTTTTTAATAAAGGGTGAAGAATAGGCGAAGACCGAATTGTATCTACATCAACTTCCCAACGTTCGTTTTTTAAAGTTGGATAATGCTCTGATAACAATTGGTGTAACATATCGGTCGTGAGCGCTGCTTTTCCATCGCATCCATCATTTATTATGTTGGTGTTATACATCCGATGGCTGCTCACCCTTTGAAGCGTTGATTCGTATTCCTTTTAAGACAAATCGTTTCTGACCATCAAGTGTACAAGTGATCAATGTCAGTTCATTTTTCCCACGATCCTTTAGTACATCCACATCCGTCGGTTCAATCGTAGCAGAGCTGACAATTTTATATTCGTATGTTTCCGCTTGATGATGTAAGACAACTTTTTCTCCTTTAGGTACCTCTGGCAGCTGACGGAAAAGACGGTCGCCTCTATACCCTCTATGCCCTGCAATCGTAAAATTCCCTTCACCTGGCATTTGATGAGATTTAATTTGAGTCAGTGCAATACCTAAATTTTCTTTTGTTGTAACAGGAAGCACTTTTTCGTTTAAATCAATTGACGGGATCTCTAGCTCCATCACATTTCGCAGGTCTTCTTCTGACACAGTTAGATGTGGAATAGTAGAAAGAGCATCACTGTCATTTTCTTCAATCATCTTTAATGCCTGTTCCATTGCTGCTGTCTCTTGAGAAGTTCGCCACTCATATAGAAAAGGAACGGAGATGAGCATTAGCCCCGCGACCACCAAAAAGCTGCCAAATAAGGTTCTTTTTTTCATCAATACACTCCTTCCTTTTACTGAATGGTTCTTCTTCTAAGAACAAGGAGAACAGTTCCAGACACTACTAGTAAAATCCCTGCATACATCATATAACGCAGCCATTCTTCTCCAGTCTTTGGCAGCTCACCGTTTGAGTCATGAGGCGGATGCTGATCCCCTTTATCTGAGGCTGGAGGATTCGTGTGGTCCTCTTCATTCTTCACTGGTGCATTTTTCACAATCATTGTCTTGATCTCCACTTCGCCCATTTGAATTGTAAAAGCGAGCGGTTTCTTTAAAGCTACATAACCATCCGGTGCTTTCGTCTCTGTGAGTAGATACTCTCCAGGTTTAAGCCCTTTGACAATGGCTTCTCCGTCTTTTCCTGTTGTCACAGATTTTATGGTTTTCCCGGCTTTTGTACGAATGTCAAAGGATGCCCCTTTTAAGGTTCTATCTGTCTGCTGATCTACCTTTATGATACGCAGACTTCCTAAGATCAAGTGATTCTTCGCTGTTAAGTGAAGCGGCTTCTGCTGATTTTTCTCAATTGTGAACAGGATCGGCTTATCATCCAATTGATAGCCATGAGGTGCTTTCGTTTCAACGAATTGATATTGTCCCGGTTTTAAATCATTGATGTGAAGCTTTCCTTTTTGGTCCGTTACAAGTGATTTCTTCAACGTTTTTCCTTCTTTACTCAGAAGAGCAAACTCTGCATTTTCCAGCGGGTGTCCCTCATCATCCACTTTGGTCAGTTCCACTGCTCCCGGCGTCAGCTTGTTAATCATTTCTACTTTTGCTGGTTTGTCTTGACCTAATCGAATCGTAAAGGTGACAGGTGTCTGATCCAATTCATAGCCGGCAATGCTTGCTGTTTCGACAAATCGATAGGTGCCTGGCTTCAGTTGATCGACTGTTAGTTGACCATTTTTGTCTGTCTTTAAGTCTTTCTTTATACGTTGATCGTGCTCATCAAGCAGATCGAAGGTCACTCCATGGAGTAACTGACCATCTTCTCCTTTTTTCTGAAGCTGCACAGCACTTGTCGTCCGAATATTTTCTTTTGTCACTTTCACCAGTTGTTTTGGATTGAAATCAATCTTAAAGTCTACTGGTTCTGCATCTAGTTTATGTCCAAAAGGAGCCTTCGTTTCAACCAATTGGTAAGCGCCTGGTTTCAAATCGTTGACGGTGATGATGCCTTTCTCGTTGGTTGTTAAACCTGACATCAATTCTTTACCATCGTCATTGAAAAGGGTAAATTCTGCGCCTTTCAATCTTTCTTTTTCTTCCCCTATTTTTGTGAGTTCTACAGAACCTTTCTTAAGCTGATTGATTGCCTCCACTTGAATCAACTCTTTTTGACCTAATTCAACTTCAAAGACAAGTGGTTTCGCACTCAATTCATAGCCTTCAAGACTCTTTCTTTCAACAAATTGATAGGTTCCAGGTTTTAGCCCTGTGAAGGTGATCTTTCCATCCTGATTGGTTGTGATTCCTTCTCCTCCTGCCACTATCTTTCCTTTATCATCAGATAGATCAAAGACAACCCCTTCTAATGATTTCCCATCTTCGCCTTTTTTGTGCAACAGCACTCCGCCTGTTTTGCGGCTATTTTCTTTTGTCACACTGACCAGCTTCTCAGGGTTAAATGGAATAGCAAAAGTGACAGGTGTTTCGTCAAGCTCATGACCGAATGGAGCCTTCGTTTCAACAAACTGATAGGTTCCAGGTTTCAGATCGTTGACGATGATTTTCCCGTTCTGATCAGTGACGAGACCTGTTTTCATCTCTTTTCCATTTGCATCTACAAGCTTAAATTCTGCTCCTTCAAGCACATCATCCTTTTCACCGAGCTTCGTGAGCTGAACAGATCCAGTTTTGAGATCATTGATCACTTTGATCTCTGCTGGTGTTTTTTGTGCGATTTCGATGGTAAAAGGATAAGGTTTATTATTCTTTTGGTAACCATCAACACTCTCTGTCTCCACGAGCTGATATTTGCCCGGTTTGAGATTATCGACCAAAAGCTTCCCATCTTCATCTGTTGTCAAATCTTTACGCACAACTTTGTCATTTTGATCCAAGACTTCAAATCGAACACCTTGAAGCTTCTTGCCATCTTCCCCTTCTTTTAACACTTCTAATGCACTTGTCTCATATAGGTTCTTTTGCGAAATGACGACTGGTTCCTTTGGATCAAGTGGTACTTCAAATTTGATTGGCGTTTCATCTAATACATAACCATCTGGTGCTTTTGTTTCAACGAGCTGATACGTACCCGGCCTTAGTTCGCTTATCGTGATCTTGCCATTTTCTCCTGTGACAAGCGAATCTTTTAACTCATGCCCGTCTTGATCTAAGAGCTTGAACTGTGCACCTTCTAGTCGCTCTCCGCCTTCACCTATTTTGCTCAATTCTGCTGAGCCTTTGATGATGTCATTTACTGCGGTGACAGTCGTTGTTTCTGTTTGATTTTCTTTAATGGTGAACGGCCATTTTTGCTGATTTAATTGATAGCCTTTCGGTGCGTTTGTCTCAACAAAATAATAGGAACCTGGCTCAAGATGTTTGAAAAGGATTTCTCCTTTTTCGTCCGTTTTCAAATCGGTTTGGACGGTCTCTCCAGATTCATTTTTCAGTTCAAATTCTGCATTCTCTAATGCTGCACCCGTCTCTTTGTCTTTTTTCGTTAACTTGACATGCTGGCGGATTTCTTGGTTCTGCACCGTCATGCTATTTCCTGTTTTCGCTTGATCTCCAGATTCGTAAGGCTGATCAATCGTTACATGGATTGGATCCTTCGTCTTAATATAACCATCAGGTGCTTTCTCTTCTGTCACGATATATTCACCATACAGAAGACGATCAAATCGAAGAGCTCCTTCTTCATCTGTTGTCTTTGTACCAATGACGATGCCGCTCGCAGCATCTGTCAGAGAGAAACTTGCTCCTTTTAGCGCTTTTCCACTACTCGCATCTACCTTTTTAATGGTTAAAGCACCAATCGATCCTGTGCCATCTCCCATGCCAGCGGTGCGTTTCACCACAATTGAGGCTTCGGATTCCTTTTTGATTTCTTTTACATTTTCACCTCTAAACGTTACTTCGTTTTGAAGTGTACTTCCCACTTTATCTAAAATGAGAGATTGGTATTCTAAAATATATGGCCTTGTGATTTCTTCTTTAAATTTAATTTGAAAAGAATCTGGATCAAATTCAAGGTCTAGCTCATAATCCTTCCCTTTTTCCAGCTCTTCTGCTTTTGTCACTTGCCCCTTTTCATCTATTGTCGTCGAATAGAGATGAAATGAGTTTTCTATTATGGCTTGGTTACTGCTTGGATGGTCTATAATCGTCGCATCTTGGACTGTTGATTGACCAAAATTGATATTCAGTTTCCAATCAATGACTTTCCCTTGCTGATTTCCTGATTTGCTCGTGTATTTCCCCCCATTTGGAATGGACACCACTGCATTCACATCAGATTCTTTTGTCTGCCCATCATAAAGGGTCGCTTTATTTTCGTAGGTTTTCTGTACTAAATCCATTCCTTCAACACTTGTTTGATACGTGATTTTGTATGGAGAATCAATGGCTTTTTTGAAAATCACTTCGAAGCCTGTTTCTCCCTTTTCATTTTCAAGGAATTTGATGTCATAATGTTCTTTCGCTAATACCTCTTTTTCTTCTGCTCCATTTTCCCCGCCTTGTAAATCAAGCGAATAGACGATGATTGAATCTTTAAGCAAACGCTGGTTTCCTTGAATGAAATCCTCGATTCTCGCCTCTTCTAGATGTTTCAAGTTATAGTTCACACCGATATTCCATGTGATCTCTTTTTTCTTTGCATTATAAGTTCCGTTTTTGAAGCCATTTGACTGCGTGTATGTGTCAGGCGTGAAGACAGACTGATTTTCCTTCGTCAAATCTTTGCCATCTTCATTTACCCATTCAAGCTTTACATGATTACGCAAGTTCTTTTGGTCTTTATCTGCTCTTTTTTCATAATCAAAAGACGTTGTATATGTGACGGTATGTTCTGTCTTTATTTCTTTCGTAAATTGAATATCAAATCCATTTGCATGTTCAACGATTTGATAATCTGTGCCTTCTTCAAGCACTGTATTACCTGTCGTCACTTTTAAACTATCTTTTTGCAGCGTCAATCCTTCGTTTGTAAACGTATCTTTTAATGTCACATTGTTCATCGTTTGTTGATCTTTGTTGAAGGTGATACGCCAGGGAATGGTCTTGGTCTTGTAATTCGGTGTTCCATGATTTTTCGTTAGGATTTGCTGGTCAATTCTTTGCTTCCCTTGTTTGCTCTCTTTGCCAGCTGTTACCGTATTGATAATCTCTTCAGCTTCAAAAATCCGCTCGGTTGCTTTTGTTTGATAGGTGATGAGATAAGCCGATTGAATATCTTGATTGAATTGCAAGGTAAACCCGTTTTGTTCATCCTTTTTTTGAGGTTGAACCACATAATTTTCAAACGCTTTTGTTCCTGCTTCGTTGCCATTTTGATCAATTGTGACTTCTTTGACTTGAATGGAATCAGATATCAGCGCCTGTGTGCCGTTAAAGAAGTCTTCTAACAAAGCGTCCTTTTCAGCAATCTTTTTTTCGTTATAGTTATAACGAATTTCCCATGTAATTGTTTGTGTGACTGGGTCGTATTGGGCGGCTTTTTTATTTAAAGGACTGCCTCTTGTCACATTCACTGTGCCTTCTGCTGAACTGATCACTTTATCACCAGAGACAAGGGACGCTTTATTACGAAACGCAGACTGGTCTTGATTCGTAATGTCCGTTTCATACATTAAACGGTAAGCTAGATGAACGTCATCTTTAAATTCAATCGTGAAATCTTGACCATCTGCTGTTTGGCCAATTGTGTAGTGGTTTTCGTCAAGCTGCTGACCAAGCGATGTTTCACCATTTAGCTTTGTATCAATACGATAAAGCTTGATTGAATCTTTTTTCAACGCCTGACCTTCTTGAATCGGATCTAACAGTTTCGCTTGTTTCACATCTTCTAAATCCATATTAAAATCTACTGTCCATTGAATGGTTTCAGCATTGTAAGATCGATTTGGTTCTCCCTTTTTAGAGACGTTTGGGCCATTTGGAATGTATTGAATCGGGATTGATATTTTATCCTTTCCTTCAATCGGGGTAATGACCACTTCTTTTTCTTCAGTAATGACAGTTTTTTTATCTAATTGCGTCCACACTTGAAGTGTTCCATGGATATTTGAATATTGTTTAATAAAATCAGTGAATTCGATGGAGGCATTTCCGCTTTCATCTACAGAAAAATAACCAATGGTTGCCTGATTAAATTTCATCTCAAGACGATCGATTTTTTCATAAATCACTAATTCCTCTGGAACCTTGAAATGGAATTCATCCCCGCCATTATAGCTATGACCGTTCGGGATGGCCCACTCATAGTTAATGGAAATCAGCGAGTTGATATCAGGCTTTTCAACTGAATTTCCTTCCTGATCTTCAAAGATTAATTTCGCATCAGTGAGGAGATTTTCTTGTATCAGCATTTGTTTTGAAACACTTTGCAGCCCTGCACGCTTAGATACGCTCACTTTGTTTTTTAGTAATTCATCTTCATCGTTTTGTTTCGTTTGAGCGGCTTCTTGATTGTTAGAAGCTTTATCTTTCTCAGATGAGATTGAGTCATCTTTTGGAAGGCTTTCTTCACCCTTATTTTGCTTTGTTTTCTCTTCTTGCTGAGTTATACTGGTGACATCGATGTCAATTGATCCTTCTAAATTTGGATCGATCTCAACATCTTCTTTAAATTTCACCGTCACTTCATTTTGTTTTGAAACGGTATACTCGCCAACAGGTATGTCACCCACAGTAATGGGTTCCTTCTGCTCCTTCTCTACCTGGATGGCTGAAGGAAGAGTGAGAACATACGGATATTGTTTTTTTAGATCAATTCCTTTTATAGACCAATGCACAGTGGCCTTTCTTACTTGCTGATCTTCCATGCTTGATAACTTATTGCCTTCGCTATCAGCAAATTCAATATCCCCATAAATGTTTTCTTGAATTTCTTTTGCTTGTGCCCCTGCTAAAGGCAAGACTCCTAATATACTAGACTGTATGACTAGCACTGTAATGAGTGCCAGCGACAATATTCTTTTCAATACATCCACCCTTTTCTAAAATTAATTTTCAACAACGATAAAAAAATCATTCGTATACTGTCAGATCAATCACCCCGCTTCTGATCAATATTTTCTAAAAATTGCACCTTAAGACCCTATGAATAAAATGAGTTGATCAATCATGAGCTTGAAAGGTCATCATGAGTAGTGGATTGAGTAAATGGATTGGGGTCTATAGAAATGGGGAATAGTGAGAGGATCGTGAAAAGATTAAATGTGAATTTTTATATTTATACTGGAATGAACAATAAACGATGTGTACATGCATATATAAGCATGTATTCACATATGGTTCGTTCATATGAAACAAGCATGTATCATATCGTATGTAAGGTGAGTCAGTTCAGCATTATATAAATCGCATTCCTTTCTACTCCCTTTCATATGGTAATCAAAAATCTGCTGCGTTTTATTCTTACATTTACCGTTTCAACAGCAAAAAAATAAACTTAAATATCTAAAATGATCCATTTTTATAGGATTCATGGCTTACTTATCACCTTTTAAAAGAAATATATGGAGAATCAGGGAATAACATTTGTTTTCGTCTAATTTTTTTCTCTTTTATCATGAAAAGTGAAGACAAAACGATTTAGCCTAAACATTAAAATCATTTTATGCCTATTTAGAAAATCAAATGTTCTTTAAGTGAACTTCATCATATAGAGGCAAGCCAAGGGAAGGAGTTAGTTGTTTAATGGAGCTCATTGATAATAAATCAAAGAGATGGATAAACATTTTAAAACTGCTTGTATCAAAAGATAAGTGGTGGAGCCTTCAAGAGATATCGAATGAAAATATCGGTTCCGTTCGTGCCATTCAAAGCGATTTAGAACAAATGAAGTCGTTCCAAACAGAGAACGGAGAGCCGTTAATCCACATAAAGCCAAGACAAGGCATATCCATTTGTTATACACAGACGATACGAGTCGACTACTATATCAAAGAAATTCTAAAAGATACGATTGAAATTCGATTGATTGACGGCGTTTTCTTTGAACAAAACAGGTCTTTCTATGAATGGATGGACACGCTGAATATCAGTAGATCCACATTGTATAACACCATTCATAAAATCAATTCGCTTCTTATCTCGTATGACATTGAGTTACGACCAGATAGTATGCAGTTCCATGGGAATGAGAAGGAGATTCGTCAATTTTTTGTGGAATTTTTGTTTGAAGTCTATGGAAGCAGGCTTTGGCCATTCGATGATATTCAAAAGCAGGATGCAGTTGATTTTTTACATAAGCTTTTTCAGGTGCTCGAAGTCAATCTACCTGATGTGGCTATAGATAAATTTTGCCTATGGCTCGCCGTTTCCATACACCGAGTGAGGAAAAATTTTTCAATACGACGCAATTATAGGTACTCATTGGATCAGGAAAAACAAACATCTACAGCTAAAGGTATCTATAATCAAATCAAAAACTTGGAAGAACACGTTTGCCAAATGACAAAGGACACTTTTGGTGTTACGTTGGATCGTCACGAATTTGTCTTTTTACTATTGATTGAACCAGCTATTGGCCATTATAAATCAATTGAAACTGTCGAAGAAAAATTGATGTTCTTTCAATCGCATACACCACACCTCTTCGAAGCCATTCATTCCTTTATCAATCAATTGGAGTTGATTTTTCATCAAGAGGTGGCTAATCGCAAGGCGATGACACTGATTCTTCTCCAATATTATGTGTATTCTAGGGAAATTACCGTAAGAGATGGATTCCTTTTCAAAAAGAAATCGAGGTATTTATCAGAGGTAAAAAAACAGCTTCCTTACTTCTATTCGAGGATTACTCATATCATCCAAGAGCTAAAAACAGACGATATACTTGCTTCTTTAGTGAAAAATGAACGAGAATTGATTCGTATCATTACTTCTAACTGGAGGGGGCTTGTTCATTTGGAAATGGATCGGAGAAACGTGTTGAACATTTTTGTCATTTCAACATTAGGTTATAATCATAGCTTGTTGATTGCGGATTTAATTAAATTAAGATTGCCTCCTCTCATTCATATTTTCACAAGTCCAGAAAATACATTAAATGAACTGACAATGGATCGACTTGGGATTGATATGGTTGTGACCGATACTGAACTTCCTAATCAATTAGGACGGTCTACGCTGCTGATCAGCTCTTTTCCAACAAAGAAAGAAGTGGACAACTTGCACTCAAGATTGGTTGATATGACAAACTAATATTCACAAGAAAAGCTGCTGAGGAGCTCTCAAGCAGCTTTTTTGCTTCTGTATTAATGAAGTGCTATTTGTTCATTCATCAAATCAATGGCGTAAAGCGATTGCTCATATTCATCTAATAGAAGGTAGACTTTGAGCGGTGCAGCGGTTTGATCTGTCTGCTGCGTGAATAGAACACAAGTGAATTTTTCGATTCCTTCTGGCAGCTTGCTTTTCAGAAAAGGATGAAGAATAGGAGAGATTCGAAGGGTATCAACATCTTTCAGCCAAAGCTCATCTTGTAACGCAGGATAATGGTCAACCAAAAACTGACGAAACACTTCCAATGTACTCAAGGTAGATATCCTCACTTTCTTCTATTTATGGCTTTAAGCTTACCTAAAAACAAACATGTTCAACTCATCCTATGATCTTAGTCCGCCTAGTTTCGCTTACTACTAGAGACATGATTTCATTTTTTCTTCTAAAAGATTTGTAGATCAACTTGACTGCAATGGGTTTTCAATATGTATGACGTTTACTATATGAAATACGAATTCCAACCGATGGACCTATGATCATATTCTTATCTGTTTCTTTCGTGATGAAACGACAACTTCCTTCTACAAAATTCCATTTTTATTCTAAAAAGAGGAAAATAGGCAAAAAAGAACAGCTGCTCACTGTTCTTTTAGAAGTTATGAAAGGTCTGTCAAAGAGAACACTTCACCGCTCACTGCATCAACGCCTTCATGACAGTCGAGCTTTCCGCATAAAACATATTGTTTTTGCACATCGTCATAGACATAGATGGGTGTAAGTTCGAGGCGTTCTCTCAATGTTTCAAAGGCTTCTTTCGGAGATATGGTGATTTCACTAGCTGTTTGAGATGGATTGAGTATCCCGCATACTTGAAACATCTCTTTTTTATCTATGTAATTAATGGCTTCAAAAGTGCTGGCGTCAATGAAGACCTTGATCTTATCCATAAAACCACAGCCTTCTTGCTCATTCGTTTTTAATATCGCTTGGATGTAGCCATGATCACGGTGGAGTGTTTTTAGCACCCACTTCCCTGTATCCTTTGAATATTTTTGCGCCAAAAAGGTTCGAACCGCTTTGATACACGCAGCTTGCTCTTCTTTTGAGATTGGGAAGGTATCTGGTGAAGGCTCCAGTGACAAGGCTTGTTCAGCAGTAATGTCCTCGTTTATATCGATTTCCTTTTTTTCAAAGGCTTTGTTTAACGGTTCATTCCACTCCATGACCTGATGCATGTGTATACAATGCGTTTCTTCACGTCCAATTTCAAACGGTATTGTTCCTGTTCCATCGTTCTTGACATAAATTTCTTCTAACGCATATATAGGGCGGATTCGATTCTGCTCGAAGGATGGCCAATCAAACCGCTGCACTTGCTGCTTAGCTAAATCCTCGATCCTATCAATGGAAAGCACATATTCTTCAGTTTTTAGTCGTTTTTTTGCCATAAATGGCCCTCGATGTATATAGTGAATGAGCTGCCCATGTTCATCCCATTTCACTTCGATTCTGCCTGAAGGCGTCACTTTCACACCATCTATTGCTTCTTCGAAAAAAAGTTCCCCTTTCTCCTTTTGATGCATGTGAAAATGCTCACCATAGACCAATCCTGTTTCTTTTTCGATCCATTGAATGACATGAGCTGGATAAGGCCTCTTAAATGTGACACCATTCTTCGCGAAGGTTTTGTCCATGACAAAAATGACCGTTTCAATCTGGCCTGTATTTAAGTTCACGTCAATCACAGCTGTGCCGTCCGGGTTTAGATCATCGTCCTCGGGTTCAGCTTCATGAGAGGGAAACCATTCCATATTCAATGTATAAACCGTTTCATTGAACATATTGACGTAGCGATAAAAACTGTGCCTTTTTAAATAGTAAAGATCTAAACCAAATTTCGCCTTTGTCTGATCGATCAGTTGTTGAATGTTTGCATTCATTTGTTTCACCTCAACATTCTGTTTTATGGAAGAAAAAAGATGACGATAAATCCGAATATGACAATCACTGATAATAATCCTAAAGCCATTGCCATCATGTTTGATTCCTTTGTAAAGCCTTTTAATCCATGCGCTTCCGTCGATCGGTCGATTTTTCTAAAGCGAAAGAGCATGCTTATATTGATAATGGCTAGAGCCATAACAAATAAGAAAATGAGAAACTTAGGTTCTATATGAAAAAATGGATCTTGCATCGTTTGAAAACTAAATGACTGGAAGAACATTAGTCCGCTCAATATCAATTTCCAAATGTTTTCCACTCTTTGTTCTTTCTCCCACTCTTTTCCCAATTTCTCTTTTTCATAAATGGCTACCTGCTCAAATATGGGAATGATAGACTTTGTTGATCCTTTTTTGATCAAGCCGTAAATGCCTTGAAGGAGCATGAAGATTCCTAAACAAAGAAAGAAATATGTAAATTGAATCTCAACTTTTTGAATCAAAACAAAAAAAATCAAGATCATCATGCCAAATAGCAAATTAGAGGTAACTACTTGTTTAGTCCTCATTTTTTTCAGTGCAGCTTGTTCCATGTAATACTCCTCTCCGTTTTAAATGTTTCTGTTGAACGCTCTATCTTTATTACGATTTTACCGAAAAAATGTTTCAATATTTTCCCTTTCCATTGCAGATTCCGTTTTTCTGCGGATCTTAAATTCTTTCATAAATAAAAAATAAGAATTAAACATTCATTTCCATCAGTTCAACGAATGTCTAATTCTTAGAAAACCTACATTTACTTAATTAATTCTATTGTTTTAAATAAAATATCTCGTCATTTCACTTGGGCTGTATTCAATTTGATACGCAGGAGATAATTCACGTTTCACTTCTTTCGTGATTCGCTCTCCTTCTTGATTAAACTTTCTTTCCATGTCTACGCCATTTGGCAGTAAATCATCGATTTCTTCGTCAAACCAGCGACCATACTGTATATTCCAATTCCAAATCTTTGAGAAAAGGGTATCGCTTACTGGTACATCATCTCTTTCTAAATGACATTGACAATGCCCGCAATGAAAGGGTTCACTACCGTAATCTCCTTCAATTTTCACAAAAGGATGATCCACAAACTCTCGACAGCACACCCACTTTTTGAAGTTCTGACCAAACTCTGTCAGTTTAATCGAGTAATAACGCATGGAAGTTCGTTTTCCTTTCATGTCAAAAATCCCTTGATCAATTAATGTCTTGAGTCGATATTCAATAAAATCATCGCCGGTATACTGATCTAAATGACCAATGACTTCTCCTATTAGACGTGGAGTTACGATGTACTCTTCTTCTGGCGCGGACTGATGAAGCCGCTTAGCCATTTTCACTAAATAAGCATCAAATTCATCTTCTGGTACGCTGATCGTTTGCCCTTTTTTCCATATCCGCAGCGTATGATTTTCTTTAGCAAGTGAAAGCCATTCGTTTTGTAATCTTTCTCTCTCTTCTTTTGTCACTGGGTGAATATGCTCTTTACTCTCGTACAAAATTTTAAATTTTTCAGATGCAATTTCTCCGGAATGTCGAATATCCATTCTTCTTGTATTTGTATTGAACAGCTGATCAAATGCTGTCGTTATATTGATTACAGACAATTCAACCCTTTTTTCTTTTAATAAATAGACGGCATATCGCAAGCCAATTTGCTCATGGGCATTACTGCCTGTCCAGATGAGAATACGACTGCCTGCTTTTATTTCTTTTATTTGCTGAAGCATTCTGTGCTGATCGTTGACCATGTCGTCAAAATAGCCAAATTCATTTGACATCACGTTACGCAGCCACTCTATACGGTTCGCTTGTCCTTTATGTTCGTGTAAATGTAGAAGTGGTCCAATCGAATAAATATCATCAAAAGCGATGATATCATCTATTTGATCTTGCTTCATTTCACGTACTGCTTGTTTTAAACTACCGGCAGCTGCCGCCCCAAATATGATATGTATCATCATCCGTCTCCCTTTATCTTACAGTTTATTTCATCTTCACCTATTCATGGTTCTTACGTCAATTCTATTGAGTCAATTTCATTCAAAAGTATGACAAGGAGATCAGGTATTTACAGAAGTAATAAAGCAGAACTGTAGAGATAAGAATTTTTATAAAAAAAGCCCACGAAATGGGCCAAGGAACTACCCGAAATAAGCAGTTCCCACAATACAATACTAAATTTGTATGTTCACTAGTGAATCGATCATGTTATCTACCTTGCTCCATCACCTTCAAACTCTTCTGCTGAGAGATTCGGTCAAACGCCACCATCAAGATAGTCATGAGTAAAGCAAGAAGAACCGTTCCAGCGCTGATCCAGCTTAGGTGCAATATAGATGTCCTGCTCAATACAAGCCCTCCTAACCCCGAGCCTAAAGCAAATCCGAATTGAATAAATGATGTATTGACACTTAATGCGATATCAGGAGATTTGGGTACAAGTGTGACGAGATACAGCTGCTGAGCTGGCGATGTGCTCCATGTAGCAATCATCCATATCATGATCACCACCACCATGACCACGAGTTTCCCTGTCACAAATGCCAGCAGCATAAGCATGATGATTTGTAGAATAATTCCGGAGAAAATTGTGAATGTTGGGCCTTTTTTATCTGCTGCAACCCCTCCAAGACTGGAGCCCAAAAAGCTGCATATTCCCGCTAGTAACAAAATGCCACTGATTTCTGTGATGCTAAGGTTAGCTGATTCTTGCAGGAAGGGCGTTAAATAGGTAAATAAGGTGGAGTATCCTCCTACATAGAACAGCGTCACTGTCACTGCCAGCAAAATTCTCTTATCCTTTAATATCGATAACTGCATACCTAGCGTCACCGTTTCTTGTTCTTTCATAGAAGGGATGCGCCTATACACAACAATCAGCGGAATGAGCGTGATCAATCCAATGGCTGCAAATAATGCTTTCCATCCAATCATGCTGCTTAGAAACGTCCCGATTGGCACACCTAAAACTAAGGAGCTGCTTAATCCCATTAAAATGATGCCAATCGCTGTTCCTCTTTTTTCTCGTTCGACAAGACGAGTAGCCACTGCCATTGCCACCACAATGGCCGTCCCTCCACTAATTCCTTGTAAAACCCTTGTCATTAGCACCATTTCAAACGAATGGCTGACACTTGTGATGATATTACTTAAAGTAAAAATGATCAGCATCCATGATAATATTTTTCTGCGGTCGATATTGATGGTCAGTGCAATGACAATCGGCGCGCCAATTGCTGCGGAAAGTGCTAGTGATGTGACCAATAAACCAGCAGCTGATGTCGTGACCTGTAAATCATCTGCGACCATTTGAATAATTCCTGTAATGATATATTCGATTGTTCCGATTAAAAAGGCTGCTAAAGCAAGTAAATAGACAACGGCTTTATTTTTCATCGTGACGTTTCTCCTTTGGGCAATGTTTACGATTTGACTTCATTTTTTATAGGAATTTGAATTTCAATGAGTCTTCCTTCTCCATTTTCAGCCAACGGGTAATAAATCTCTCTCCCCGGCTGATCTTCTTTCATGCGATATCCGTTATGTTCAATCCATGTCGCCAGATCAACACAAGCAGTTTGTGCAAATGGAGAATCTGAATGAAATAAGAGCGTCGCCATGGTTTCTTCGGCTGGTAACGTACGTATCGTGATGCTTTTAGGCAGAGAGCCCCTTATCGCTTTCGCGGAATACCCAACCTCAAATTCGAACTCACTTTCTTTAGCAATTGATTCCCTCCACAGCACGATTTGCGGCTCAGAGTTCAATTCTTGCGGATGTAACAAATGATGAAACGTTTGAAAGAAGGAAGGGATTTCGTCAACAGTTCCGTTGGATTGAAAAGACATGAAACGTTTGCTTTCAACCGATTTGATGATAACCTCCTGCTCTTTTTCAACACACCCCTCTCGTTTGATGAGGTGCATCCGCTCCTTAATACGCGCTAATTTCTGTTGTTCTCTCTCGATCAATTGCTGAATCTCACTCTCTTTCAAGAGAAACATGCCCTGAATCTGCTCGACAGAAATATCTTCACGAAGAAGCTGTCCCATTTGCTTTAACGTAAAACCTAATTCCTTGTACAGAAAAATTCGATTGACCTCAAGCAGCTGCTCAGCTGAATAATACCGGTATCCAGATTCTTGATCGATCTGCTTAGGCTTTAATAAATCTATTTGGTCATAATACCTTAAGGTTTTTACAGGGACTTTACTTAACATAGAAAAATCGCCGATTTTGAACATCCTGCATCTCCTCCGATTTGTTGATCTGATCAAAGTATAAACCTTTCAGTAAAGGGGAAAGTCAATAGAAGAATTTAATATTCATTCGTATTATCATTAGATTAAGTTGAAGAATACAGACTCCAACTTCACATTCATTATCTATTAAGCATTCAGTCACCATGAAATAACTGCTGTTACGTAAAAAAACCTAGATTTCTTAAAATCTAGGTTTTGCTAATTTTTTGATTCTGATTACATTACATGCACACAATTTGAGTTACTTTGTAAATTTACATCTATATATCGATTAAAGTTTTTCTAACAATCCCATCTGTTCAACAATCTTTATATCATTCATAAATCGTTGTAAACTTACTTTATGCTCTTTTTTTTGTAAATCTGTTGAATAACCTAAGCATATATTAAAAATACTATCTAACCTTTCTCCATTTCCACTATAAAAATAATTCGTCAATACTCCATTATTTTCACTTGCAGGAACCACAACTGTAGCCATCTCTAATACATATTCTATATCTTCTTTAGAAATCGTTCGATCTTTTTTCTTAGCACTCATGAATTCATCCTATGAATAGAACGAATCGTACCTTCAAGTAAATTGAGTATAGACTTCTTATAAATGACATACACACTGTGAATATGACTTTTATCAGGACAATAGGGATCTTGTAAAATGAATTTTATACGTTCATCTTCTTTTTAAATTTTTATTGCATCAAGTTCATATAATAAAATTTGATCAATTTCTTCTATTTTCAAAGGAGGAAAAGTATCGACTACATCGGTTTTATTTTTCATTTGATCACTCCAATAATTGAAATAAACCGCCCACCGCTCTTACTCCAAACAATCCAATCTTTCAAGACACTTCAACATGTTTCCACTTTTAAAGAAATTGAATATGGCTCCCTCACTAAATCGCTCAGCTCTCACCACTCCCATGATGAGAGCAAGTACACACTGCGCATTTAAATTTGAGAGGTCCCCATTCTCGATATCGTTCAATCCACCTTCAATGCCATTATCTTTTAGGATCTCTCTGTAGCGGGTAAGCTCCAGCTCTTGATGTTGTTCTACAAAGGTATAGACATCTTCGATAAAGTGACGGACCGTTTCGGAATAATGGACAAAAGGCATCTGGATTGGGCGTTCAGCTGTTCCATCATTTTCTTGATCGATCACCCATTCTCCGATATGGTCCTCGCGGAGCATCGGTATGTATTTTGTTAGACTCTCGAATTGGCTCATTTCCATCCTCCTCTACCTCATTCATATGGTTTACTCTGATCGACACCTATGGATCAGTATATAAAAAATCCGTGATTATCCTACCGGCTAGACACCAGTATTCAAATCACGGACAGTCTTTATTCACTTCACTTTTTTACACTCTCACCATTGATACAACGGTCTCCACAGTATTGGGTTATAGAATATACAGAAATTTCATTAGTACATTAAAAACAAGTAATTCACAAAAAATCTATTCAAGTTTTATTATAAGAATATCAAAATCAAAAATTTTATCCTACAATCCAGATATCTAAATCACCATACGAGGAACCAACTTTTCTAGTTAAATTAGTATGGCCAATTGCAATTCCAACTGAAGTGATATCCATATTTTTCAAAGATGTTTCATTCCATGATTTCATTATCTGAGAAGATAAAGGGAAACCGTTAATTTTATGAACTATTTCAGCGTTATTTTTAGAATCAAATATCTTCTGATACTTTTTCTTAAAACATTCCTCATATTTAGTTTGACCGATTGATAACCTTCCACATCCAGCATAGATAAGATGTTCTAAAAGTGTAACTTCTTCTACAGTTGGTAGTTCATTAATAAACTTACAATAAATTCTCTCATAGTAATCTAATATTTCATCAATTTCTTTATCAGAGTCTATGTATAGATTATTGACAGTTCTTCTGATAATAAAAACTAAAGAGAGTATATCAATTTGCTTCTGATTTAGCTTCGTAACCACTGATAGTGACTCATCCAATACAATTTGCTTTAACGACCTATCATCTTCTTTTGTTCTTTCCACAAGCAATTCAATTAATACCTCTTCTAAATTTTCATCACCTGTTCTTGCAAATTCTTTTTGAGCAGTGTACATTGCAAATTGCATATCAGGATTTTTCATTTTTTCAATTCCAATAGGATTTTCTTGCTTTAACTTTTCAAGAGTATCAATTACTAATTTCTCAGCTCTATAAGCAGCAATTTCCGCAGCCTGCTGAGAAAGTTCTAAAAAATTCGCCTTAAACAAATCTAGTGCAATATTTCTTGCCTCGTCTGCAGTAACACCAACATTAATAACTTGAGCTTGATAGTTAGTGCTATCCTTACCACCACTTTGCTTCATAATTCAATCCTCCTTTCTAGGTGCATTTATCGTCATACTTCCAGAAGATTGGTAATTATTGGAATTATTCCCACCTTTTTGCTTTTGTAGTACCTTTTTTGATTTAGACATCTGCTTACTAGTCAAAAAAGTTAAAGCAAAAACCCCAATCCCACTAAACACCCATGTATACCATTCCATCATCGTCATCCTCCATTAATTGTATAATATGTAAGCGTTTATTTTCTAATTGTATTAATTATACAAAACAAATCTTGAATGACGAACAAAATTTTTTATTTCTTCAATAGTTTCATTCGTTATATCATTCAATTCCTTATAATATTTTTGATATTTCAATCTTTTCTCATCATCTACAAATCCAAAGTTATCATTTAAGTCAGGATATAAATACTTCCTATCTCCTAAAGTGCCACGTAAAGTAAAAAAATTGACTGATATAAAATAAAAATATTTATTTAACTTTTCAATTATTTTTTCAAATAATCTCTGAACATCTTTATTATAAAAATGGGTGCTGGGTTTTTCAGCAAAATACAGCAGCTCCTCAATCTCTCTTCCTTCGTGAACATAAGACCTTTGAAGAGCTATCGTTTCTATTTGAGAAATAAAATTACCTTCTTCTATAAGAATAATTATCTTATCTAACAAGGATTCATCTAATTCTAATATCTTATTTTTACCATTTTCTACTTGTAATAAATCTTTGAATTTTTTTGTTCCTCTAATCCAACCTTTAAAATTATATTCCTTTTCATCATTTTTCATAAATTCATTTAAAGCTAGAGTAACTTCGGTCGAAATCTGATTTATATCCTGAACAAAGCTAACTAAATTTGAAGTAACCAATTCTTTAAATGTTGCATACTTATCAATATTATGACTATCAACCTCATGTTGATAGACCTTTAAATTAATGTTAAGACTCTTCTTATTTGCTAAGTATTGTTCATTTAAAACTACTGCAAAGACAGGAATTCCATTTTTCAATGCAAATTCGTATTCCAACTGAGTATAACTTTTACCGCTTCTCGGCTCGATTGAACCATACTTACCACCAAGTATCAACATGAGTATATCTGACTCTTTAATCCATTTTTCTATAATAGTCCATTGATTTTTGTTTGCAGGAATAAATAACTCCATTCCTGCAGGAATATGACCCGCTCTCAAAATACCTTCAACAGCTTCTTGTCTTTCATCTATTAAATCTAAGTAAGTAGAAGAAACAAATACTTGTAGCTTTTTACACACGGTCTAACCTCCCGATAATCTTCTATATCAAATAATAAAAAAGAAATTAAAGTTTAATCACAAAACATCTCCTAAATCAAAAGAAAGTTCAAAAAAATGACAAGTATTGTCGCGAGATAAAATAATTAGTATGGATTGCCGCTAAATATCATCTACCAATTAAATAAACTATCTCACTTTTAGAACAATTATCTCTACTTTATCCACGAATAATTTTGTCAAATATTAATATATCTCAACTTAAGAATAAATACCCTTACTTCCCCCTGTGAAATATCATAAAAAATTCACAATGTCTTCTGTAGATACCTTAACAAATAAGCAAGTACCACTGAAATTTCATGGAAATCGATAAGTTTATCCGCTACGACCGTCTAAAATAAACTTTAATTATCATACAAAATAAGCCATTTAAATTTTATTAAAAGTGACCTTGTTCACTCATCTTCTACCACCTTTAGTTTTTTATTCCTCATTTTTAAGTGTTGTAGATAGAACGATAGGAGATTAAATTATTAGAACTATTAAAGATTTCTGAGGTTGCTAAAATCTTAAAGCTATCTGAAGATCGAGTTTATGTACTCAACAATACAAATGATATTTCTCTTATTAAAAGTAGGCAGTTCGGTATGAGTGCTACAGAATGACTAAGTTTATATCAATGTTGGTTTGGGGTAATAGTGATAAATGAACTTGGAAAATTTTATTTCGATGAAACTGTAGCGGAGTATTATATGTCAAAAACAAACTATCCGTAAGAGGATAAAGAAAGATAAGTTAAAGGCTCTAAAACTTGCAGAAAGATTTGAAGCTATATGAAACTGCACTTGAAAAATCTGTTTGACAAGCATACTATAAGTGATTAAAAAAAATGGATAAAACAGTAGAAAAACCCGCTCATTTAGAAATAGGGAAGATTAAAGTACATTACAACCTTCCCTCTCTCTTTTCTCTTATTAGATACAGTTTAATGGACTGTATCTTTTAAAACAAGCTTAACTATCACTTCCACATGCGCCGTATGCGGAAACATATCGACTGGCTGCATGTATTCGATTTTGTAGTCTTTTGACATGTATTCAAGGTCTTTTGCTAGTGTGGATGGGTTGCAAGAGACGTAGACAAAGCGTTTTGGTTTGACTTGTTTGACGGTGTCTAAGAAGGTGCGCTCGCAGCCTGTTCTTGGCGGGTCGACGACGATGACGTCAGGGCGGAAGCCTTCTTTGACCCATTTTGGTAGCCAATGTTCAGCTGTTCCTGTTACATAGGTCGCGCTTTTCATGCCGTGTTTTTTGGCATTTTTCTTGGCATCATCAATCGATTCTTTGATGACATCCATTCCTCGTACTTCTTTGGCGCCATCTGAGAGCCACATCCCAATGGTCCCAACGCCGCAATATGCATCGACAACCTTTTCTTTGCCTGTCAGTTTGGCCGCTTTTTTCGCTTCATCGTAAAGCTTTAGCGTCTGCTTCGGATTCAATTGGAAGAAAGCACGTGCACTCAATTCAAATGAGACGTCTCCTAAAAATTCTTGAATGACCATATTGCCAGCTAGGTGAGATGTTTTATGGCCGAAGATGACCGACGTTTTTTCACCATTAATATTGTGCATAATGGACGTCACTTCAGGCAGACGTTTTTGAATGGCTTCGGCTATTTCTTTTTTCTTTGGAAATTCAGGTTTTGATGTGACAAGAACGACTTGTACTTCCCCTGTTTCAAAGCCGACACGCACGACAATCGATCGTACGTCGCCTTTTCTTGTCCGTTCATTGTAGACCGATACGCCGAATTTCTCTAAAATTTTGCGGACAACGCCTGTTGTTTTGTTCGTTTTTGGATGCTGCACGATACATTCCTTGATCGGTACAAGCTTATGGGAATTTAGTCCATAAAGTCCTGCAATGATGTCTCCGCTATGAGAACGTCCTACTTGGAACTGACTTTTGTTTCGGTAGTGCCACGGATCTTCCATGCCGATCGTTGGCCGAATATCAAGCTTTTCAACAGATAGCTTTGTATGACGCTCCATTGATTGAATGACAATATCACGCTTTTCATTTAGTTGCTGCTCATACGCCAAATGCTGAAGCTGACAGCCGCCGCACTGTTCGTATACTGGGCAAGGCGGTTTGACTCGATGCTCGGAGCGCTTTCGCACTTTTCTCACTGTGCCTTCTGCATATTTTGCTTGGACATTCGTTGCTTCAACCACCACTTCCTCACCTGGAAGCGCGCCTGGGACAAAGACCACTTGCTTTTTAAAATAACCGACCCCTTCACCATTAATGCCAAGGCGTTTAATGGTAAGCGGGAACTGCTGTCCCTTTTGCAAAAGGGCACCTTGCTGTTTTTCTTTCACTTTATTCTCTCCGTTCTATTTGAACCCTTAATAGGTTGTCTTCATTTTATTCCATCTCATTAGTATACCACGTCTTAGACAAAGAGAGAAAATGCCTTTCATTTATTTATCTGTCTCAATGCTTCTCCATAAATATAAAGAAGCGTAGCTTAAATATGGTGTCCATTCCTTGCTTAGCGCTGCCATCTCTTCTTTTGTCGGTTTTTCAGGCAGGTCGAAGTGTCGTTTGATTGCGTTTTGAATGCCAATATCTGCCACCGGAAAAAGATTTGGTCTTCCAAGCCCATTCATAAGCACATTTTGAACCGTCCAAGGTCCAATCCCTCTAATCGGAAGCAATCGCTCTTCCACCTCCAGATCAGATAAATCGTGTAATTCCTCTAAACAAAGTGAGCCGCTCACAATTCGTTTCGATACATCGATGACATATTCTGCTTTTCGCTGACTAAATTGAAGCTTTCTCAAATCATCTGTTTCAAGAGAAGCAATGGTTTCTGGTAAAGGATCGAACCATACACCTTCTATTTGCTCGCCGTACGTATGGACAAATCGTTTCGTGAGCTCGTAAGCAAACGAAAGATTAAGCTGCTGATGAATGATGCATTTCATTAAACAATGATATAAATGAAAATCCAGCATGAGCGGCGTTCCAATATGCTGCTCAAAAATGGACCCTAGATTGGTTTGAGAAAAATGGTCTTGAATCATGTGTAATTGATGCTCCATGCCAAATATCCGTTTCACCTCAGAAAGAAGGGGTTCCTCTGGGCCGTTTGATCGCACACGGAACATAGGCGCATCTTTTGTTCCAGTAGCTTGAACGATGACCACGTACGGTTTTTGCTCTAATCTGATCGGCACTTTTATTTCTCTTTGACTCAAATCGACTGCTTTTAATGGATCACTTGATAAGCGTCTAAGCACTTGATCGAAATGATACGGCGGCTCTACCGCAAGCTGTTTTTCCCACATACATGTCCTCTTCCTTTCTGCAAACATACGCAGATGTGATTGTTTCATTTTGCATGAATGATTCTCTAGATTGAATACTTTTAAACATAAAGAGTACAAGAATTTATCAGTTATATCTTCCTTATTTGTGGTCATTCTCCTTTTGGATAGATGAAAGTTTTTAGTCGAATTCAGCTAAAATTCGACAGCATCCTGCAACATTTTAGGCTCATTTTCCTTAAATTAGAAATAGAACCTCTGGGTGATATCTTCCATTCCAAAAATATTTGTATAATTATGACATATCAAGGAGGTGAACAAAGAAATTAGCGGATTAGGCAATCATTTGTTTTATCTTGCAGGAACATATTTACCTCATTGATGACCGGCTTCACTTAGTTTCACATTTTACAAAAAAGAAGACCCAAAATTTAAAAACAAAGGAGATCCGACCAATGAAAAAAACAATTCTTTCTGTTGCCCTTGCCACTGCTGTTTCTTCGACACTGCCAGTATTCGCTGACGCTGCTGAGCCAAAAACTTCAGGACCTGTTTCTACTACACTTCAGCAAACTGTCTTAAACAAAGCTGCTGAAGGTAAAGCATCTACAACTGCAGGAAACGTTAATATTAACTTTGATGTACTTGGTATTGCAAATGCATTAATCAATGCTGCAAATGCTAACACAAACCGTGAAGGCTTTGTCAAAGGATTAATGGAGTCTGCTTTCTATGCTGCCGGCGCAAAATACAATGTCATGGTATTTAACTTAAGTCAAGGTTATGAGACTCGTTTCAACGGCGTCAAAACGTTTGCTACTGTGAAATACGGAAGTATTACGTACGGAGTCTGGGTATTTGAAAATGGATCTTTCACAAACAAAGGTGACGGCGGCTACATCAACTGGGCATTTAGAGGCTGGTTCGACCGTAATGGTGGTTTCGTCAACTTCCGTCGCCCTTAATTCTCGGTTTTATCCATCAATCATACACGCACATTGAACCGATCTCAAAAATGAGATCGGCTTTTTTTATGAAGAAAACGTATAAGTTCACCGGCGCTGCTTCATGATATAATGCAAGTCTGGAGGGGTGCACATGCTGAGAAAACTTGCAGTGACAAAAAACGGCGACTTGATTGAACATGCAACATTGCAGCAGCTTTCAAGCCCCGATATCGCCTGGTATTGGATTGATTTTCATGCGCCAACGGAAAAGGAAGCAGCGCTTTTAAAGGAATATTTTCATTTCCATCCACTCGCGATTGAAGATTGTTTTCATTATTTACAGCGGCCCAAGCTTGATTTTTATGAAGGATATTTGTTTTTCGTGCTGCATGCCCTTAATCAAAAAACGCTTCGTTCTGAGGAAGTCGATCTGTTTGTTGGTGAAAACTATATCGTGACCTTTCATTTGAAAGAAGCGCCGTACGTTGAACGTGTGATTCGAAAGCTCAAAGGCTCTGATAAAGCGAGAAACAGCGGACCTGAGCATATTGCCTACATGCTGATTGATGAGCTTGTTGATGATTATTTCCCTATTATTTATCAAATTGAAGACAGGCTGAATGAAATTGAGGATGAAGAAGGGCATAAAACGTATGGCACGCTGATGAACGAAGTATTTGGGATTCGATCCGATTTGCTCAAACTGCGAAGAACGATTATCCCAATGAGGGACCTTTTATATCGTATTGTGAACACGAATATGATGAAAAGCGATCCAAACCGCCATGCTTATTTTAATGATATTTATGATCATCTTTTGAAGTTAACCGAGATCGTTGAGTCAAACCGTGATATGACAGCCGATTTGCGAGACAGCTATCAGACGCTGAATTCCAACCGGATGAATGCGATCATGATGACATTGACCATTGTATCGACCATTTTTATTCCGTTGACCTTTATTGTTGGGGTGTACGGAATGAACTTTGACAACATGCCTGAATTACACTGGAAATACGGCTATTTTGGCGTGCTGATTTTTATGGGCCTCCTCGTCACGGGGATGCTTTTGTGGTTTAAACATAAAGGGTGGTTTAGGATTTTTAAATAGTGTTTGACTCTTTTTTCACCTCATCATCCTCTTTAGTTTCAGCGTAAAATCAGAGAGGGAAAATCAAAAAGCCTGCAGGTCTTCTGCAGGCTTCTTTCTATAGCTGTGGCAGATGCCATACTTTTTCAAGCATGAGATCGTCTAGACTTTTAAAGGAATATCCTTGTTTTTTCAGAGCGGTGATGGCATCATCCAGCGCTTCTGCATTGTCTCTTGAGACGGTATGAAGTAAGTAAATGGCACCTGGGTGTGCCTGCTTCATCATTTGATCGTATGCATACTGTTTTCCTTTTTGATGATGGATATGCCAGTCCACAAACGCCACTGACCAGAAAATGGTTTGGTAGCCGAGCTGTTTTGTTTCTTTTAATACCCTTTCACTGAACACACCGCGCGGCGGACGAAGATAGAGGTTATCCTGTTTTCCTGTGATTTTGTACACATCTTCATTGACACGGTCCAGTTCTTCTTTGATTTCTTTTGTACTCTTTGTTGTTAAATCAGGATGGTGATAAGAATGGTTGCCAATGATATGACCTTCCTCTGCCATACGTTTGACAAGCCCCGGCTGGTCCTTTACAAAATGACCTGTCACAAAAAAGGTGCCTGGTACTTGATGTTTTTTCAGCACGTCTAAGATCTTGGGTGTGTACCCATTTTCATAGCCATTGTCAAAGGTAAAATAAATCTCTTTCTTTTTCGTGTTGCCTAAATAGAACGCATCATACTTTTTTAAGAGTGCCGTCAATTCTTTGCCCGCATCCGGCGGTCTGTGCTCTTTACTTTTCGCAAATCCCCAGTTAATGGGCTTATTAGACACGGCTTCCGCTTCTGAGAGAGGCATGGAAACAAAAAGCGCACATAAACAGATCAGCATGAATTTTTTCATTTACGTCACTTCCCGGTTTTTCTTCTATTGTGCAGAATAAGACCGAGACTCATACACCGATTCACCTGCCAATTTAAAGAAAAAAGCCCGCACCGCGCGAGCTATTCTTCCTTCCAATCATTTTTAAACCGTTCATATTTCGCTTCTAGGTCGTCAATCATCTGGATCAGTCTGTCTATATCCTCAACGTCTGTTGATTCAGGATCTAATGAATCAATCACATTCATAAACATATCTAATCGGTTCTTTAAATAATCAACCTGCTGCTCTTTGCTGTCTGCTGCCTTACCCATCGATACACTCCCTTTAGCGTTTGTTTATAGCTTATCTTTTTTTCCCTTGCAAATCAATTGTGTCCCTCTTGCGTATAACCGTGATGAGGCTTAAAATTAACTGTTGGCGGGTCTACGTTTGCCCGAATGAAAAGGAGATAGATACCATGAACCAAAAAACAGCACTTCGTCCGATCACACCTGCATACGACCCTTGGGAAGCCTATCTCGATGTGCAGGATTACGGAGAAATGAAGCTGACTAATATTGAATTTACGACAACAACGCTGTGTAACATGAGATGTGAGCATTGTGCGGTCGGCTATACCTTACAGCCTAAAGACCCGAATGCGCTACCGATAGATTTACTGCTTCGCCGTTTAGATGAAGTTCCGCTTCTGCGCTCACTCAGTATTACAGGCGGAGAGCCCATGCTTTCTCTTAAATCTGTACGGGAATATGTCGTCCCTTTATTAAAGTATGCCCATGAACGCGGCGTCCGTACACAGATCAATTCAAATTTAACCCTTGATTTAGCCCGGTATGAAGAAATTATTCCATACTTAGATGTCCTTCACATTTCACATAACTGGGGCACTGTCGAAGAGTTTGCAACGGTCGGTTTTGCCATGATGGATCGAAAACCAACCTTTGAGCAGCGCGAGAAATTATTTAACCGCATGATTGAAAATAGTCAAGCACTTGTCAAAGCGGGCGTAACCGTATCCGCTGAAACCATGCTGAATAAGCGCACGCTTCCATATATCGAACACATCCACCGGCAAATCGTCGAGGAAATGAAATGCCAGCGCCACGAAGTTCACCCGATGTACCCAAGTGATTTCGCCAGCGCCCTTGAATCATTGACGCTTCCGCAAATGCGGGATGCGATTCATCAGCTGCTTGATATTCGTGATCAAAACACATGGATGCTGTTTGGCACCCTGCCATTTTATTCATGCAGCACAGATGAAGAAGACCAGCGACTCCTCAACCGATTGCGCCAGGAGAAAAATGTCACGGTACGAAATGACCCTGATGGACGTTCACGGTTGAATGTGAATATTTTTGATGGGAATATTATTGTGACAGACTTTGGCGATACTCCGCCGCTTGGAAACATCGCAACTGATACATTGCAATCAGCCTATACACGCTGGATGGACACAAAATTAGCAAAAGAATTGAATTGTCATTGCCCAAGCGTGCAGTGCCTCGGTCCGAATGTTTTAGTGAAAAACAGCTATTATCAAGATGTTGATTTTACTTCTCGTACAGCCAGGGGGTAACCGATAGATGGACGATACATTTCTGACAGTGGTCAAAAACAAATACATTGAAATTCTCCTTGTTGGACTCATTCTTTGGCTTGCTGTCTTTATGATTAACAAAGCCCTTCAAATTTTCTTTAAACGAACTGAGTTTATAGAGGACAAGAAGAAGAAAACGATCGAGAGCTTAGTCAAATCGGTCACGCAATACACCGCTTCGATTTGCTTTGTGCTCTATGTCATTTCTCTGTTCTTTCATGACTTTGGGAAAATTCTTGCGGGTGCTGGTGTTGCTGGGATCGTCATCGGTTTTGGCGCCCAGACGCTGATTCGTGATATTTTAGCAGGCGTTTTCCTCATCTATGAACGCCAGATTCATAAAGGGGATTATGTGACGGTGAATAACCTCTTTAATGGAACCATTGAAGAGATTGGTCTCCGCTCATTGCAAATTAGAGAATGGAGCGGCAAGCTGTTAACCATTTCTAACGGAGATATCCGTCAAATCCAAAACTATAACATGCACTACATGCGGATTACGGAATCTGTGTTAATTAGCGCGAATCAAAACCCAGATATCGCCTTTCAAGCACTTGAAACAGCATGTGACAATTTAAATCAAATGCATCATGATTTTCTTAAAAAAGACGAATTTCAAAACGCCATTGAACCCTTTCAAGTTCATGGAATTATGGGTCTGAATAAGCTGAATCGCGGGATTGAAATCACAGTAAAGGGAATGGTCGAAGACGAAAAATACTTCGACGCCGCCCTCGCTGTGCGAAAAGAAATGATCAAACAACTTCATCAGCATGATGTCAAATTGCTTGAGGATCTCGCTTATCCTCAGCCTGCAAAATAACCTCATTTATGATGGGGTTATTTTTTTATATACAAGTTGCCGGGCTGACTCGGGCTTGTGAGAAACATGGAACACTTGAACATTCGCTAACAATTCTCTTCATTTCAGCCCCTCTAACTTCTATCCTCTTGACTGATTCATGTATAATAGATAGCAGAATGATTTCATGCAGCATGGGGACCCTCATACTGTGTATTTTCTAAGTGAAAGAGAGTGAATAAGATGGGTCGTAAGTGGAACAACATTAAAGAAAAGAAAGCATCAAAGGATGCCAGTACAAGTCGTATTTACGCAAAATTCGGGCGTGAAATCTATGTGGCTGCCAAACAAGGTGAGCCAAACCCAGAATCAAACCAAGCACTTCGTTTTGTCCTAGAACGTGCAAAAACATATAGTGTCCCAAAACATATTGTGGACCGTGCCATTGAAAAAGCCAAAGGCGGTGCGGAAGAGAACTTCGATGAGCTGCGCTACGAAGGATTTGGTCCAAACGGATCAATGGTGATCGTTGACGCCCTCACCAATAACGTAAACCGGACAGCTTCAGATGTTCGAGCAGCATTTGGGAAAAACGGTGGAAACATGGGCGTAAGCGGCTCTGTTGCCTACATGTTTGACGAAACAGCTGTCATCGGTGTCGAAGGGAAAAGCGAAGAAGAAACGCTTGAGCTATTAATGGAAGCAGACGTTGATGTACGTGACATCATGGAAGAAGATGAAACGGTGATTGTGTACGCTGAACCAGATCAATTCCATCAAGTACAAGAAGCATTCAAACAAGCCGGCGTAGAAGAATTCACTGTCGCTGAAATCACAATGCTTCCGCAAAACGAAGTGACATTAGACGATGAATCGAAAGCACAATTTGAAAAGCTGATCGATGTATTAGAAGAGCTTGAAGACGTGCAGCAGGTTTATCATAATGTGGATTTAGGGGAATAAAAAATTTAAGCCATAGTAGTCGTTGAGTTCATTCAACTTCTACTATGGTTTTTTTCTCAAAAAAAATGTAATATATGTATAAAGATGTTAATGTCTACAATTTTCAAGGAGATGAGTTTCATCTTTAAAACATGGTGGTTTTCTTATTATGGATTTATGATCATCCCTTATTTTGGCCTATGTCTTATTTTCAACAACTTACCGATATTGACTAAAGTTATCTTCTTTCTTTTTATCATTTGGTATTTATATAACGCCTTTGACTTTTACAAGAATGAACTAAAAAGAAAAAAAGAGAAAACCTCTTAGAAAAAAACAGTCATCTCCTCTTTTGATAAGAGGAGATGACTGTTTTAATTCATCCCTTGAAACCCAAACGTCAAGTGATCCTGAACAGGAATCCAAGCGCCGATTCCTTGTGAGGTCACGTTTTTTACGACGAGTTTTCGTTTATTTCCTTTTAGCACAAGGTACACTTCTCCGTATGTGACCTTACCTTTTTCGTTAATCGCTGGTGCATAGGCATGAAGCGATGCTGCTTTTTTCGGAGAGACGTGGTATGACTGATCTCGTTTTGTTCCTGCACCAATCACGGTGTCAAAAGCGAGGGGCAGCTTTGTTTTTTGAATCGCTTTTTGCATCATCAATGTTTTCACATCTTCTGGGTTCGGCACTTTTGCTGTGAGGCCGCCACTTACTTTCACTTGCTGCTTTTGAACGTATTTTCCAATGGCTGTTTTGTTGCCGCCTCTGTTATCAATGTGGTTCGTATTCACTTTTTTGTATTCCCAGTTGGCGACCGTTTCGTTTGAATCGTAGCTCAGCGCCCATCTTCCGAGGAAAATGGTCGCACGGTATCCAACAGCTAATGGCGTCCCTGAAATGCTGGATTCATTCAGCATTTTAATCAAATGAGTATTCTCAATCGGTACACTTGTTGTTTTGAACAATTCAGCCGTCAGCTCGCTCGGCTGGAGCAGCGGCTGATCCTGTGACGCGTTGGGATACGTATTCTCCTTGGAGATACTGGCGACAGAGGATGGCACTTTAAATGGCTTTGCCGCCTCCGCTGGAAAGCTGTATAGAAAACTTAAGGATAAGAGAACAACAAACATGATGCGGAGCATCTTTTTCATATCATCACTCTTTCTCATTCATTTTTCCATAGTATTTTCCGCAAAGACGTCCCTTATCCACAAAAGATTATAAAAGGAAAAATCCAATCGCCATAATAAAATAGGCAGCGAGTAATGTGGCGCCTTCAAACCAGTTTGTATCCCCGTCATTAGATAAAATGACCGTGAGCAGCACAGAGGATGCCATCGCAATGAGCTCTGGCAAGGAGAAAATGAGCGGCATCTGCTTATCAAAAAATAGCGAGCTAATGACTAGGATTGGCGCGACCATCATGGCAACCTGAAGTGTGGAGCCAAAGGCAATTTCCACTGCTACATCCATTTTGTTTTTATACGCCATGATGACAGCTGAGGCATGTTCTGCGGCATTGCCGACGATGGCCACAATAATGACACCGATAAACAGCTCACTCCAGCCAAACTGTTCTCCTACCGTATCAAAAGTATGAACAAGACGCTCTGAAATGTACGCAACTGCAATCGTCGAAAGCAGCAAAATGACAGTGGCAAACTTTCCAGACCATTCAGGTGTTTCTTCTTCCGTCTCCGCTTCACCTTGCATACTGTCCTGCTTAGCAACATAGACTCCGCGGTGGCTGACCAGTTTGAAATAGAGCGCCGCGACATAAAGCAAAATCATCACAATGCTGATCCCAATGCTTAAAACAAACTGCTTATTCTCTGCCATCTCCATCGAAAACACTTCTGGAATGACAAACGCTACAATGATGGCAAACATGAGCAAGCCTGAATTGTGCCTTGCATCATGGACATTGAACACTTGGCGCTTATATTTTAATCCGCCAACAAAAAAAGACAGCCCCGCCACAAGCAGTAAATTTCCGATGACTGATCCAGTTAATGAAGCAAGTACGATGGCCGTCAGTCCTTGTTTTAAGGCAAAAAACGATATGATTAATTCCACTGCATTTCCGAATGTGGCGTTTAAAAGTCCGCCAATTCTAGGTCCCGCAATGATGGCAAGACTTTCTGTGGCTCTTCCCATAAAACTAGCAAGACCAATAATGGCGATACAATAAACGGTAAACATGATGACCTGCGGGAAATGAAGAAAACTGCCAATCACCGATAGCGGAACACCGATTGCAACAATCACAAGAAATAAACGATTCATACAGCCATTCTCCTTTACATATGTCTGACTGTTATTCTTTCGTGAGTGCCGTCATCGTATACATTTTAGATTCGCGCGTGTGAGAAGGTGATATCAATACTCTCTTTCACGGACTGCACCATAGAGCAGTGCTTCAATGCAAGGGTGATCATTTTATCGATTTGTTCATCAGATGTATTGATGTCTTCAAATAAGATATGTAAATGAATGCAGGAAATGTTGTTTACAGCTCCTGCCCTTGTCGTTTCAGGTGTGATCGTCATCCCTTCATAGGATATTCGCTTTTTACGGCATACATGAATGAGCATTTCTCCAAAGCAGCCTGCAATGGCTGAGGTGAGCAATTGAGATGGGCGGTACCCCAGTTCTTCTGTTCCTGAAATAGGCAGCTGCCTGTCCTCAATAAGTGCGTTCCAATGATCCTTTTCGTATGTCAGCTTCATTCCTTTTCCACCTTTCTATTGAAACCCCTCTGGTTCCATTGTACGATGAAAGCATGAACTTGTAAGGAGCATCTTATGTCGAGAATTCACTTTATGATTTTAATTTTACTGGTATCCGTATCTGGTTTTTCACAGGGTGCATTACTTCCTGTCATTTCCATTATCTTTGAACATGCCGGTACTTCTCCTACGTTAAACGGCCTGCATGCCACAGGCTTATATCTCGGTGTGCTGCTTGCGTCTCCTTTTATGGAAGCACCGCTTCGCCGGTTTGGATTTAAGCCGTTAATCGTCATTGGAGGCGCTGCTGTCTTTTTAAGCTTGTTTAGCTTTGTGTTTTTTGAATCTTATGTCGTCTGGTTCTTCCTCCGGCTCATGATCGGGATTGGTGACCATATGCTGCATTTCTCTACACAGACGTGGGTGACCTATGCTTCATCATCAAGAAATCGCGGACGAAATATTTCATTGTATGGATTATCATTTGGACTCGGTTTTGCCGCCGGCCCTTTTTTAACGCCGCTCATTGAGATCAATCCAGCCTTGCCTTTTATTGTTTCTGGTGCCGTTAGTTTATGTATTTGGCTGCTTGTGTTTGTTTTAAAAAATACATATCCAGATACAGGCGAAGTGCAAACGTCAGAGCAGACAAACAGTTTGAAGCGCTTTAAAAAGGCCTTTCAATTTGGCTGGGTCGCCTTTATGATGCCATTTTGCTACGGCTTTTTAGAAACGACGCTTAATAGTAACTTCCCTGTGTATGCACTCAGGAGCGGTGTGACAGTAGATGCAGTTGCGTTTATTTTACCTGCGTTTGCCATTGGGAGCATTGTCTTTCAGCTTCCTCTTGGGATGCTTAGTGACCGGTTTGGCAGGCGCCGCATCATTTTATGTGTGACACTCGCTGGATCATTCTTTTTCCTTTTGGCAGGGATTTTCATTCAATCCGTTTTGGCTGTGGCCATCTGTTTCTTTATCGCTGGAATGGCTGTAGGCTCTACCTTCTCGCTTGGCATCAGTTTTATGACCGACTTATTGCCAAAGCATCTTCTTCCCGCCGGGAATTTAATGTGCGGGATGGCGTTTAGTGCAGGCAGTATTCTCGGGCCGGTACTCGGAGGATTCTTTGTGCAAACGTTTGAAGGAATGAATTTACTTTACCTTGTCAGCATCGTGATATTATTTGTGTTTTGCTGCGTTCGATTTGGGAGAACGCAGGCAGTGCTGGAAAGTCACTAAAATGGGGGATCAATCGTTGTTTACATATCACATCACAAATGAATTGACTTTGGCATCTCTACAATTAGATGATGCGGACTCACTATTTAGCCTTATTCAAAAGAATAAGGCCCATTTAGGGGAGTGGCTGCCTTGGGTTCATCACTGCAAAAGCATAGAAGCGGTCAAAACGTTTATTCAATCAACTCAAACCACTTACGATGAACAAAAAGGGTTGGAAGCTGGCATTCAGCTGAACGAGCAATTAATCGGTGTGTTCCGTCTGACATTTGATCAACAATTAGGCAATATCGGTTATTGGATTGATGAAGACGCGCAGGGACAGGGCATTGTGACAGCCATCGTGAAATATATGACAGATACCTTTGCTCCTAAAGTCGATGGATTTGAAATTTTTTGTCCTGCTGGCCATGTCAGAAGTGAACGTGTAGCGATAAACGCAGGGTTTCAGCATGATCCTCATTACCAGTCAAAACCTGATACAGCTTTTATTCTTAAGCGATATATACGATTGTCGAAATAAAAACTCCCCTGCATCTATGCAGAGGAGTTTTTTCATTTAATGATAACCATTTTGCCCGTTTGCACTGCCGCTTGTTTTGTGCTTTGGCTGATGGCCTTTGTTTTGTTTCGTGTTGCTTCCGCCTTTTTTCGATTGTTTGGACACATGTGATTCCCCCATCCATCAAGATTGAACATGTTCGTTCTTCTTTAGGATGCCCGGATTTCTTCACACCTTGCCTGGTACGATTTTACGCTTATGTAAAAGCGCATTGAGCTCGCCGCCAAGGATGATCATGATGCCGGTTAAATAAAACCAGATCATTAAAATAATGATTCCCCCAATACTTCCGTACATCGCACTGTAATTAGCAAACTCGCCTACGTAAAATGAGAACAGCATGCTCACCAAAATCCATCCAATCGAGGCAAAAATAGCGCCTGGCAGAACAAATTTCAATTTCAATCTAATGTTTGGGGCGAAATAGTACAAGGCTGTAAACACAATCAATAAAATCAGCGGGCTAATGATCCACCTCATGGCCGTCCAAATGGTGAGAAAGGCATCTGACTGCCCGACTAATTCAGCGAGAAATAAGCCAAGTTCTTTTCCAAAGACAGGCAGCATTAAGGCAAAAATAATCGTAAGAACCATTGCTATGGTTAAGATGATGGATGTTAAACGTACGAGAATGAAGGAACGATTTTCCTCAACTTCGTAAGCATGGTTAAATGCTCTGACGACGGCATTAATCCCGTTAGATGCAGACCAAAGGGCGGCAATAATCCCGAATGACAGCAATCCGCCGTTACGGCTGTTCAGTGTCTCTTCGGCAATGGATTCAATCATCGAAAGCGCTCCTTCTGGCGCATAACCAGAGATGACGCTTAGGACATCCTTCGACGTCAGCGGCAAATATCCAACGAGCGTCAGCACGAAGATGAGAAACGGAAATAATGAAAGCAAAAAGAAGTAAGCAAGCTCAGCAGATTTTGCCGGTCCTTCATGCAGCAAAAAGCGTTCAATTAACGCTTTAATAAAACCCATACGCTTCATCTCCAATGATCAATCTTTCTATTTCGATCGAAAGTGATCCTTTGTTTCTTCAATAATCTCTAATACTTTTGGGGTTGTTTCCTTTAACTGATTGACTTGTTCATTTAAAAATGACAAATCATCTGAGACTGTTCGCATCAGCTGCTTCGTTTCTTCCATTTTTTCTTTCATGCAAGCAGAAATTCTGGCTGGCTCCTGACGGTATTCCGCCAGCTTTTCCTGACAGTCATTCCATTTGTCTTTGAGCGCGATTCTCGTTGGCCGATGAAATAATGTCAGCAGTGCGCCGCAAGCTGCTCCTATCACAGCTCCTCGAAGCATGATTTGATTTTTTTCTTCCATCTCGTCTGATCTCCTTTCAGTTAAAGGTGTTTCTCTTTTTTTACATACGTCAAAAAACGATCAATTCCTTTTTCAATTAAATCATGTACTTCCTCAAAGTTTCCAGTGTAATAAGGGTCTGGCACATCATCACGATCGTCGTCTTCAACAAAGTCAAGAAGACGGCCAATAAAGTGATGTTTCCCATATCCGGCTATACTGCGAAGTGCTCCTACATTTTCAGCATCCATCGCAATGATATAGTCGTATGCTGTGATGTCCTCATCTATGATTTGTCTTGCGGACATCCCTTCATAGCTGATCCCTTTTTCATCAAGCAGCTTTCGTGTTCCTTCATGCGGAGGGCTGCCTTGATGCCAGCCGCCAATGCCTGCTGAATCAATGACAAAGTGCTCGCTTAGCCCCTCATCTTCTACTCGTTTTCTAAACATGGCCTCTGCCATCGGTGATCTGCAAATATTGCCAAGACATACGAATAATACATGAATCATCCTTCATTCTCCTCCTATCTTTTCCCTAAGAACTGCTTTCGGAAACCTTTTCTCTATCATATCAAGCCCTTTTTCTTTTGAAAACTTTGCAAGAAAAACTCCCATCGGCATTGACACATTATACAAAAAAAGGTGACACTTTAGGAGAAATAAACAAATAAAGGGGGATACATATGGGATGGGTAGAACAGATTGTCAGCAGTATCAATGATGTATTATGGGGACCGCCGCTTTTGTTTTTGATCGTGGGGACAGGGATTTACCTTACCTTTCGCGTGCTCTTCATTCAAATTAGGCTGCTCCCCTATTCGCTTAAGCTGGCATTTTCAAAGCAAGATAAGACATCAGAAGGTGATATTTCTCACTTCCAAGCATTAATGACAGCCCTTGCTGCAACGGTTGGAACGGGAAATATTGTAGGGGTCGCCTCTGCTGTCATTGCCGGCGGACCAGGCGCTGTGTTTTGGATGTGGTTTGCAGCGTTCTTTGGAATGGCGACAAAATATGCTGAAGCTGTTCTCGCAGTGAAATACCGTGTCAAAAATGAAAAAGGGGAAATGTCCGGCGGGCCGATGTACTATTTGGAGCATGGCTTGAAGCAAAAATGGCTAGGGGTGCTGTTTGCTATTTTTGGCGCTACGGCTGCCTTTGGGATTGGGAATCTCGTGCAGTCAAATTCGATTTCTGGTGTCATGAATTCAACCTTTCAAATTCCAACATGGATCACCGGCATTATTATTACGGCCTTTACTGCCCTCGTGATTTTAGGCGGGATTAAAAGCATTGGCCGTGTGACGGCTATTTTTGTACCGGTCATGGCTTTATTCTACGTCATTTGCGGACTGATCATTCTTGTCATGAATGCGGATCTTGTCCCAAGTGCCGTCGGGCTCATTTTTACGGATGCATTTACAGGTCAAGCCGTTGCAGGCGGTGCAATCGGCACCGTAATCCGCTGGGGTGTGGCGAGAGGGGTATTTTCCAATGAAGCGGGTCTTGGTTCTGCACCAATCGCTGCAGCTGCTGCCAAAACAGATATGCCTGCTCGTCAAGCGCTTGTGTCAATGACGCAAGTCTTTATTGATACGATGATTGTTTGTTCCATTACAGGGATCACAATTGTCATGGCCGATATGTACGTCACAGAAAAAAGTGATGCACTCACCTCGTTATCCTTTGCTCATTTCCTTGGTCCAATCGGCTCAATCATTGTTGCAATCGGCTTACTTTTATTCGCCTATTCCACCATTATTGGCTGGTCCTATTATGGCGAAAAATGCTTTACATATTTGGCGAAAGATTCATATGTGATGTATTATCGTGTTGTGTTTGTTATTGCTGTCTTTTTCGGTGCCGTGTTTAAGAATGATTTCGTCTGGGGCGTGGCTGATATGCTAAACGGACTGATGGCTGTTCCTAACTTAATCGGCCTCATCGGTTTATCTGGGGTTGTCGTGTTTGAATCTAAACTAATCATTGATAAGATCAAGCAGGAGAAAAAGGAGAAAAACATCTCGGTGTCGTCTTAATAGCCCTTTTATTCTTTTGCATTTCTGTTAAAATAGACATATTATTCAACACATATGCAGGAAAGGACGTGCCGCCCTTGTCAGAGCAAAAAGCGGCTGAAGTCAATCAGCTGATTGAAGACATTTCGCAAAAGTTAAATATGCTGAACATTGGAGTCATCAAAGCCGAGGACTTCAGTCCAGACAAGTACGAAGATATTGAATTTCTACACCAAATGGTGATGAAAAAATCTTCATTCAGCCCAAGTGAAATGCAAGCCATCGCAAGCGAGCTAAAAAACTTAAGAAAATAATCGTGCAAAGGAAACTGGATTGCGGTTTACGCCGTTTTCTTCCATCCATGCGCAGAAAAAGCCAGCACCCCGCAAGGTGCTGGCTTTGTTTATCCTGTCAAAACTGCTTATTTTGCGAGCAGTTTTAATGATTCACGGTTAAATGCTGGAATGTCATCAGGTGTACGGCTTGTCACAAGCTGATCCTGACAAACGACAACTTCTTCATCTTTGAATTTTGCGCCTGCGTTTTCCATATCTACTTGAATGGATGTATAGCCAGTCGCGCCTCTGCCTTCCAGCGACTTCGCTGTAATGAGCAATTGCGGTCCGTGACAGATCGCAAATACTGGTTTTTTCTCGTCCATAAATGCTCTTGTAAATTGGACATAGCGATCATCTGCACGCAGAATGTCTGGTGAGAACCCGCCAGGAATCAGAAGTGCATCGAAGTCTTCAGGCTTCACGTTATCAATGGACGCGTCCACTCTCACTTCTGCTTCTCCTTGCTTCCCTTTCACTGTTTTTCCTTTTTCGTTTTCAATCACTGTGACCTCATGGCCTGCATCTTTAAAGGCTTTTGCAGGCTCGGTGAATTCAACATCCTCAAAGTAATCTGTTAATACAACTGCAATTTTCTTACCCATGTAGAAACCCTCCTGCTTGATTATCGTTACATTACACACTATACCCGGGTACATTGAAATCAAACATCCTATCCCGATCAGAAAACCCCTTATGATGAAAATAAGCATTTAGACTTATTTATATTCCCTCAACAAGGTAATTCGTATGATTTATGTTATCTTTACAATAATCTGCAAAAAATAACTACAAAAGTTAACGAAACATTTCTACAATAGGTATTGTGGTCAAAAAAATTAGAAAGGCGGAGATCAGGTGAAGAAGCAAGCACATAGGTCTAAACGAAGGAAAAACCTGTCTATTCTGCTCACTTCCATTATGATGATTAGTCTCATTCTCCCAGCAGTACCTACTCATGCAGCAATAGAAAACGGCGATGCCGTAAAAGTCAGCATCTTAGCCACAACGGATGTACATGCCAACATGATGAATTACGATTATTACAGCGACAAAGAAACAAATGAATTTGGTTTGGCAAAAACAGCCGAGCTGATAGAAAAGCACCGTTCACAAAATCCTAATACACTCCTTGTTGATAACGGAGACCTGATTCAAGGAACCCCTCTTGGAGAATACGTTTACAAAAATGAGAAAGACCGCATCATTAATCAAACAAAGGTTCACCCCATTATTCATACACTCAACAAACTAAAGTACGATGCAGGAACACTTGGCAATCATGAATTTAACTACGGATTATCATTTCTTGATGGTACCATTGCCGGCGCTAACTTCCCGATTGTCAATGCGAACGTCAAAAAATTAAATGGAGAACACCGTTTTACGCCTTATGTGATCCAAGATAAAACCTTTAAAGATGCAAACGGAGCTTCACAAACTGTAAAAGTCGGTTACATAGGATTCGTTCCACCGCAAATTATGACGTGGGATAAGAAACATTTAGATGGACAAGTTCAAGTGCAGGATATCGTCGAATCTGCCAATGAAACCATTCCTGAAATGAAGGAAAAAGGGGCAGATATCATCGTCGCTCTTGCCCATACAGGAATTGAAAAAACCGCTTCGCCTAAAGGGTCAGAAAATATGATCTTTGATCTTGCCACGAAAACAAAAGGCATCAATGCGATCGTGTCCGGCCACCAGCACGGCACATTCCCAAGCGCTGAATATAGCGGCGTCGACAAATTCGATGTCTCAAAAGGAACGATCAACGGCATTCCAGTCGTCATGTCAAAAAACTGGGGAAGCTACCTCGGAGTCATTGATTTAACATTAGAGCCTGACGGCAGCAAATGGAAGGTCACAGACGGAACAGGAAAGATTGAACCTGTTGCAGGAGTCACTTCTCAAAACAGCACTGTGAAAGATGCCATTCAAACAACGCATCAAAACACACTTGATTATGTGAGAAAACCTGTCGGTAAAACAGAAGCAGACATTAACAGCTTTTTTGCTCAAGTGATGGATGACCCCTCTATTCAAATTGTGACAGATGCACAAAAATGGTATGCACAAGAAAAAATGAAGGATACCGCGTACAAAAACTTACCGATTTTATCTGCAGGCGCCCCGTTTAAAGCCGGCGGTCGAAACGGTGTGAATTATTATACGAATATCGCAAAAGGTGATTTAGCGATTAAAAATATCGGCGATCTCTACCTTTACGATAACACCGTGCAGATTGTCAAACTGAGAGGCAGTGAAGTCAAAGACTGGCTCGAGATGTCTGCCGGACAGTTTAATCAAATCAAACCAAACGATTCAAATGAACAGCCTATTTTAAACGAAGAATACCGCTCGTATAACTTTGATGTGATCGATGGTATCACCTATCAAGTCGATGTGACGCAGCCTGCTAAGTACAGCACAACAGGCACCCTTGTCAATGCAAATGCAAACCGCATCAAAAACCTGTCCTACAACGGGAAACCAGTCTCTGACAATCAAGAATTTTTAGTCGTGACGAACAACTATCGAGCTTCTGGCGGCGGAGGCTTCCCGCATCTGACGCAAGATAAAGTGGTGCTTGCCTCAGCTGATGAGAACCGCCAAGTACTGATGGATTATATTATCGAACAAAAAACCATCAACCCAAGTGCGGATCAAAACTGGTCCATTGCACCAATCAAAGGAGCAACAGTCACATTCGAATCTTCTCTTTTAGCTAAGCCGTTTGCTGAAAAATCAAGCAGCGTAGACTTTGTTCGTAACGCCAGCACAGATGGTCTTGGCGTGTACAAGCTCGCCTTTAAAGAGGATGGCACAACAGAACCGCCTTCATCAGACAACTGGAATTTAACGGTGATGCATACAAACGATACACATGCCCACCTTGATGATGCGGCAAGACGTGCAACAAAGATTAAAGAAGTTCGAGCAGAAAGCAAAAACAACATTTTATTAGATGCTGGAGACGTCTTCTCTGGTGACCTATATTTCACAAAATGGCAAGGACTTGCCGACCTAAAACTAATGAACTTAATGAAATATGATGCCATGACGTTTGGTAATCATGAATTTGACAAAGGTCCTTCTGTTCTTCGTCAATTCCTGACGGGTGATGCTTCAGATGTAGATGCGAAAAACCGTCACCAATTTGAAAAGCCTGCATTCCCAATTGTGTCATCAAACGTTGATGTCTCTAAGGAAAAACAATTGAGCGGCTTAGTGAAAAAGCCAGCGACATTTAAAGCTGGTGAGAAAAAAGAAGCTGGGATATACCCATACATCCTGCTTGATGTAAACGGTGAAAAGGTGGCTGTATTCGGCTTAACCACTGAAGACACGGCCATTACATCCAGCAGCGGTCCCAACATTCAATTCAAGGATGCATACAAGAAAGCAAAAGAAACAGTTAACACGATTCAAACAGAAGAAAAAATCAACAAAATCATTGCTTTAACACACATTGGCTATAACCGTGACCTTGAGCTTGCTCAAAAAGTAGATGGTATTGATTTAATCATTGGCGGTCACACGCACACCCTTGTTGAAAAATTAAAGGTCGTCAATAAGAAAGAACCAACGATTGTCGCACAGGTAAAAGACTACGGACAATTTTTAGGAAAAGTAGACGTGGCCTTTAATCAAAAAGGAGTCGTACAGCCAAAGGAATCTTCTTTTGATCTCATCACCATCGATGACTCTGTCAAAGAAGATGCTGATGCAAAAGCGATCCTCGATCAGTACAAGGCAGATATTCAAGATTTAAAAACGGAAAAAGTCGGGTCTGCTGATGTCCTCTTAGATGGACAACGCGAGCATGTCCGTGCGAAGGAAACGAACCTTGGGAACTTTATTGCTGACGGCATGCTGAAGAAAGCGCAAGAATCTGCTGGTGCTGATCTTGCCATCACAAACGGCGGCGGAATTCGAGGCAGCATTGAAAAAGGAGATATCACTTTAGGTGATATTTTAACGGTCATGCCATTCGGAAACACACTCTATGTCGCAGATTTAAAAGGCAGCCAAATTAAGAAAGCACTCGAACAAGGGCTTTCAGGCATTGAGGAAGGCGGCGGCGCATTCCCTCATGTAGCCGGCATTGAATATACGTTTACACTGAGTAAACCAGCTGGCAGCAGACTCATTGATGTCAAACTGAAAGACGAAAACGGCAAACTAACAGACATTGATGATAAGAAAACATACCGCGTGGCGACAAACGCATTTGTCGGCACAGGCGGAGATGGCTACAGTGTCTTTACAGAAGCCTCTCACGGCGAAGACTTAGGCTATGTTGACTATGAAATCTTCAAAGAGCAAATTGAACAGGCAGACGGCGGGCATATTTCTCCTGTCATCGATCACAGGGTGAAAGAAGTGTTCCTTCCGCGTGCGAAAGGAAAAGGCACCTATGACATTCAAGATGATGAGAAATTCCAAACGTATGTGCAGCATACAAACAAAGCATTGCTCTATTTAGACAAAGCGAGCGAAGCGAAAAACGTTCAATTGTCTCTATCAAAAGCGCAGGTAGCCGAGCTGAAGAAAAGAGAGCAAGATCCAAACGTCACCATCTATCATGACAAAGTGGGACTCGCATTACCGCTCTCTAACTTGTCCGAGAAAAGCGCAGATATATGGATGACAAAGACGGATAAGGTGAAAAATGCATTAACGGATACGTATGATTTCCAAATCAAACAAGATCAGAAAAAGGTTTCTACCTTTAAAGATTCTGTCACACTATCCTTTACATTAGATGAGCCTCAAAAGGCGAAGAAACCTGGTGTATATTATGTAGACCGCAAGAAAAACCGTTATGCAAAAACAAGTAACGGATCGTTCGAAAATGGTGTCGTATCAGGTCAAACTGAACACTTCAGCGAATATACCGTACTCAACCAAAGCGGGGCAGCTGGAACAACGCCAGATCAAACTGGCGGAGACGGCGGTACATCAGCGCCAGGCGGAGGTACAGGTACAGATCCAAACCAAGATGGAACCGGACTCCCAGGCGGCACACTCCCGAATACAGCAACAATGATGTATACAGCTGTATTGATTGGCGTACTCATGCTTGCCTCAGGCGGTATCCTATATTACTACCAGCGCAAGCGTACAAGAAAAAATGTATCATCCTAAAAGAAAAGGACAGAGCCTATGCTCTGTCTTTTCTCATCTCAATCTTGGGATAAATAAATCCAATTGCGTTTATCAAATTGTTTCACCTCATCTGATCCTATATGACGCAGCATTCTATTGAAGAACGTGATGTCATCTTCATCATCGACGGCATATAAATCCTCTTGAACATAATCTCTTATAATAAAATTCGTTAAGTTTGTATTATTCACAAAGTCTGCAAAATAATCTTCTACAAGAGTTAAATCCTCTTCACTTAATTTTTCATCATTGATAATGGAAATATGAAAAACATTCAAATACGCTTGTATATCTTCTTCATCCATATAACATAAAGGTTCCAGCTTTCTGTCTTCTGCCGTAAACGGTTTTCGAGTATCTTCAATGATGACATAACATAAAATCTGCTGATCTTTCATCACACTGAATATTTCTAAATCTCTTAATTTTAATGGTCTATTTACTCTCATCATCTTTCCTCCAGAAAGTAGTGATCTATTCGTCATCTACTTTTCCCATAACCTGAAAAGGACAGAGCCTAGGCTCTGTCCGTTCTTTCTCTTCTAGCAAAATCGACGAATCTGAAGCGGTCTAATCGGTGACGGCTTTCTGTGTATTGAAATAGACTCGTATCCTCTAAGAACACATAATTTTTTACCACAACGACATGGTCAAATCCCTTCAAATCAAGGTACTTGGCGTCCTCTTCTGTACATGGCTCTACCACAAATTCTTTTTGAGCATAGCTGATCGATACACCGAGTTCTCCCTCAATATACTCGTAGATTGATCCTTCGCATATGTCTTTAGACAATACTTCGACATGCTTTTGCAAAAAGTAGTCCTTGTCTAAAATCACCTCTTCACCGCTAATATTGCGAGATCGAATGACTTTCCAGACGTCTGTCTGTTCATCAATTTTCAGCTGAGACTGAATATACTGATCCGGTTTGATTAAACCAAATTCATGAACTGTTGTGACCGTCTTTCGGCCAAGCGTTTGGGAAAGCTCTTTAAAGCTGACAAGACCTGAAACAGGAAACTGCATTTTCTCCCGATTCAGCAATACAGAACCTTTCCCGCGGATTTTTTGAATATAGCCATTTTGCACCAGAATATTTAATGCCTTTCTCACCGTCTCCCGGGACGTGTCGTACATGATAGAAAGTTCATGCTCTGATGGGAGGATGCCTTTATCCTGCCATTCACCTTGCTCAATTCGTCTTGCGAGCTGATCATAAATCACTCGAAACTTATTCTCTTTCATTTTCCCTCCGCCCCATTTTCTAGCGTTTGGTTAAATGATAAACGATTGACTCATATGGGCGCAACGTAAATCCCTTGATATGTGCCGGCACATCCTCATAATTGGATAACAGGACTTGCCCCTCCATCTCATCTACAGCCTGCACAAGCTCATCAGGAAGCGTAAAGTCCGCCTCCCCTGCATAAAAGTGGTTGATCACGAGGAGCTTCTCATTCTTGCTTTCTCTAACATAAGCAAAAATCTTTGGATCTTCTGCTAAAAGTAAGGAGAAGCTGCCATATGTGATCACATCAAGTTCTTTACGCAGTCTGCAAAGGGCTTGGTAATGATAGAAAATGGACGTCCGGTCTTTTAACGCAGCTTCGACCGAAATGTCGTTATCGGCTGGCTCAATCCAAGGCGTTCCTGTTGAGAAGCCTGCATTCTTCTCTGAGGTCCACTGCATTGGAGTTCTCGCATTATCTCTTGACTTGACCTGTAAAATGGCGAGTGCTTCTTCCTTTGATTTTCCCTTTTCAAGCATGACTTCGTACATATTGAGTGATTCGATATCACGGTAAGACGAAATGTCCTCAAAGCGAGGATTCTTCATGCCAATTTCCTCACCTTGATAAATATAAGGAGTCCCCTGCATCAGATGAATCGTGGTCGCCAGCATCTTCGCTGATTGCTGATGATACGTGTCATCATCACCATATCTTGAGACGATACGCGGCTGATCATGATTGCACCAGAACAGCGCATTCCAGCCGCCGCCCTCATGCATTTTCGTCTGCCATTCAGACAGAATCGACTTTAATTCTTGAAAATCAAATGGTGCGATCGCCCACTTTTCGCCGTTTGGATAATCCACCTTTAAATGATGGAAGTTAAACGTCATATCCAGCTCCTGCCGATCAGGTCTTGTATACCGAATGCAGTCTGCGATATTCGTTGAAGACATTTCTCCAACTGTCATGCTATCGTATTTCGAAAAAACCTCCTGGTTCATTTCATGCAGAAATTCATGAATTCTCGGCCCGTCCGTATAGTACATGCGGCCGTCGCCTTGCACAGATTGTCCGGCATCATCTAAGAAGCGCTGATCCTTTGAAATGTTGTTGATGACATCCAGCCTGAACCCATCAATTCCTTTTTCAAACCAAAAGTGCATGATGTCATATACTTTCCTGCGCACCTCATCCTTCTCCCAATTGAGATCCGCCTGAGTGACATCATATAAATGGAGATAATAATCTCCTGTTATTTCGTCTAGTTCCCAGGCTGGGCCGCCAAATTTCGACTGCCAATCGTTCGGAGGAGATCCGTCCGCTTTTGGCTCCTTCCAAATATAATAATCTCGGTAAGGGTTATCCTTTGACTCACGCGAGGCTTGAAACCACTCATGGAAAATGGATGTATGGTTAACGGCTAGATCCATGATGACTCGTATTCCTCTCTCATGCGCTTCCTTCAGCATGCGTTCAAAATCTGTCATTGTGCCGTACATGTCATGGATTTTTGTATAATCACTAATATCATAGCCGTTGTCATGCTGCGGGGACTCATACATTGGCGTGAGCCAAATACAATCCGCCCCAAGCTCTTTGATGTAATCAAGCTTTTTCGTCACGCCATTGATATCCCCTGTACCAGAGCCCGTTGTATCTAAAAAGCTCTTCGGATAAATTTGATAGACCACCGCTTTTTTCCACCACGGTTCATTTGATTGCTGATTCAATTTCCTTCACCACCACTAGTTAAGTTCTTCTGAAAAATCCTTCTTCTTTTTTAGTTTTGCATATAAAAGAGTACCGATGAATGGGAGGATGAGTACAATCACCATTCCAATTGCAAATGCCCCCCAATATTTCGGGATAATGGAGAAGATTCCTGGAATGCCTCCAACACCAACTGAGCTTGCCAGCACCCCTTGAGAGGCGATAAACATACCGGCTAATCCTGAGCTGATCAGTGCAAAAATAAATGGGAATCGATAACGCAGGTTGACCCCAAACATCGCCGGTTCGGTAATTCCTAAATAAGCAGAAATACTTGATGTCAGCGAAAGTCCTTTTTGCTTTTCATCTTTTAAGACAAACATCATTGCCAGTGCAGCTGATCCTTGTGCGATATTGGACAGTGCAAGCATTGGCCATAGGAACGTGCCGTGCAGCTTTGAGTTAATCAATTGAATATCCACAGCGAGGAACGTATGGTGCATTCCTGTAATGACTAATGCTGCATACAGTCCGCCATATAATAGACCGCCAAGTGCTGCGAATTGCTGGAATACAGCTACAAGTCCAGATGTTAAAACATTACCGATTGCAAAGGTAACAGGTCCAATGACGATAAATGATAAAAATCCAATGACTAATAACGTAATCGGTGCAACAACTAAAAGCTGAATACTTTCAGGTGTCCGTTTTGTAATAAATAATTCGAGCTTTGCAAGTAAATAAGAGGCAACGAGTATCGGAAGAACCTGTCCTTGATAGCCTACCTTCTGCACTTCAAGTCCAAACAAGTTCCAAACAGGAATGTCACCGGTCTTCTCAGCCGCTCCATAGCCCCATGCGTTTAACAAGTCTGGATGTACAAGCATTAGTCCAAGGACCATCCCTAAAAGCGGATTCCCCCCAAACCGCTTCACAGCTGACCAGCCAATTAATGCTGGCAGGAAGGTGAAGGCAGTGCCTGCAATTAAGTTGATCATATTCGCTAAATCAGCCCATGCCGGATACACATCCACAATCGATTTTTGATCGAAGAAAATATCAGGAGCTGTTAAAATATTGTTAATCCCCATTAATAAACCGGCTGTGACGATGGCAGGAAGAATCGGTATAAAGATATCCGCAAGCGTTTTCACAGCACGCTGCAATGGATTTAGTTTTTGATCAGAGGCACGCTTGACGTCCTCTTTTGTGGCTTCCCCAATCCCCGTCCTTTTGACCATTTCGGCATATACTCGATTGACGACCCCTTGGCCGATCACCACTTGGTATTGACCGTTCGCTGAGAAAGATCCCTTCACTTCTTCAATTTGTTCAAGTGCTTTCTCATCCACCTTACCTTCATCTTTCAGCACAAAGCGCAGCCTTGTCACACAATGTGTCGCTTGATCAATATTTTCTTTGCCGCCGATGGCTTTCACAATCTGATCTGCTGCTGCCTGATAATCAGCCATACTATCCCCTCCGAGATCGTTTTTTTATATAAGAAAAAAGAACCAAAAAACTTGTATATACATGTTTGATTCTTATTTTATATTTGTATATACATGTAGTCAACAACAAAATGCAGCGCTTACATAAAAAAAGCCCCCCTCAATGTGCTCAGGAGAGGCAGCGTGTCATCATCTTTTTTTATGCTCCGTTAATTTCTCGTAGACCTTATTTTTATAAAAGGAGGAAGCTGGACGGGCAAAAGTTTGGCGCTTAGATGTAAGTTCATCCAGACGTTTTTGTTTTTCTTCACATATGAGAGACAGCTTTTTTCTCTCCTCTCCGTCTATACTGGAGCGAAGCAGCTCTTTGACAGTCATGAGTTCTTTTTTCAGCGCTGTTTCTTCCCCAGCAAATCCGGCATTTTTCATGATGCGGTAGCCCATTCTAAGTTCTTCTGGTACATGAGCAGCATCATCTTTTGGCAGAGGCTTCCCAAAGCCAGATAATCCTTCAAAAGCCCCGTTATCCATCGCTTTTTTGATCCGTTCTTCTGATAATCTCTGCGCAAAATCCATAGCGTTTCTCCTTTCGCCGCAAGTATTTGATTAAGCATAGCAAAAAAGCTGGCTCTCTCACAAGAGCCAGCTTCAGCATCTAGACAACCCCTCGCATTCGGTGTCTATCCTGCGCTCAGGTGCTCGTCCCTTCTTCGCTGAAAAGAGAAAAAGGGCTAAATATTTTAGCCCTTTCTCGTTATTTATTGTCGACTTTGAAGGTTGAGACCATTTGTGCTAAGTCATCCGACATATCAGAGAGCTGTTCAATCGCACTTGAAATTTGCTGCATACCAGCACTTTGCTGTTCTGTTGCTGCCGCCACTTCTTGAGAGCTGGCTGCATGTTCTTCCGATACAACAGAAATTTGCTCAATCGATGTAGAAATCGTTTGATATGCTTTCTCAACTTGCTTAATAGAAGCAAGCAAATTGTTCGTTCTTCTTGAAAACTGGGACACACCGTCGTAAATCAAAGCGAAGTTTTGTGACGTGCCTTCCATTTGCTCACGTCCTTCTTCCACTGCTTTACTGCTTTCCTCTACGCTTTCAAGAACGCGCTGACTGTTTTCCTGTGTACCGATGACAAGGTCTGAAACGGTTTTAGCCGCATCCGCTGATTGCTCAGCTAACTTGCGCACCTCATCTGCCACAACAGCAAAGCCTTTTCCTTCTTCTCCAACACGTGCCGCTTCAATGGAAGCATTCAGTGCAAGCAGATTCGTTTGTGCTGAAATGTCTGTAATAATCGAGATGACACTTTCAATCTCCGTTGAATGAGATTGTAATTCTTCTGCTGCCTGCTTTGAGTTGGTCATCTTGTCATGTAGCATATTCAGATGATCAAGCACATGGTTCACTAATTTTTGACCAGATTCTGACTGCTCTTGTACGTTAGATGAAACAGATTTCATTTCATCAACTTCTTTTGTGACACCTTCGATTTGCGTATCGATCTCAGCAACGGATGTCGTACAATCCGTAATATTTGCGACAGAATCATTGATTCCTTCACTCATATTCGTCATGGCTTCTGATACTTGCTGCGCACTTTGACTCGATTCGTTCGTCACCGTACGAAGCTGTGAAGACATTTTCGACACTTCACTAGATGAGTGTGAGATTTTCGAAATGAGCTCTTTGATCCGCCCCTGCATCTTTTGGAAGGATGCGGCAAGCTGGCCGATCTCGTCTTTACTTTCAACCTCTACCACACCAGTTAAATCACCGTCAGCAATTCGGTTCGCTGATTCCATCAATGAACGTGCTGGTTTCGCAATTCTTCTTCCCATAAAGTATGAGAAGAGTAATCCACCGATGAGCACAATGGCAGATGCCACTGTGATATAGATCGTCAGCTTCTGCGTTGTTTGAGGCACGACAGACGCATCTAAATCAATGCCTAAAATCCCTGTCAGCTCACCGCCTGAATCCTTGATTGGCAAAAAGACTGATTTATGTGTACCAAATGAATCTTTGTAAATATCACTTTTGACCATTTTATCTTCAGAAAGAGCTTGTTTCATCTCATCTGAAAATGCATAATCCTGGTCAAAATCATTGTCTTCTCCAGTTAATACGATAATTCTTTCTTTACCGCCTTTATTAGATAACACGTATAAGTTCTCAAGCGTATGATCTTTTTGAAGCTCTGTGAATTTCGTTTTAATCTCGGCATAAATGGGATCATCCTTCCCGCTAATGCTGAGCACGTTTCCATCGATGTTATCGATTTCTTTTTTGGCAGTATCAATATCTGTTGTTAATCGATAATCAAATTGCTTTAATAACTGGGATGATAAATCCTGGCTCACTAGATAAAAGGTTAGAACGAATAATGCAACGGTTGCGAGTAATGTTACGGTAACGACTGACATGATTTTAGAGGATATCGTGTATCCTCCAAATTTCCTTTGTTTCGCCATTTTTTCCTACATCTCCACTCTCAGATTTGATTTAAGCATGTACATTTTCAAATTGTCCACAAACAGATGCAATCACATCTTTTAAATAAGATACGATATGAGGGATATGCTCTGGTAACGTATAAGGTGAGATGACAAAAAACTTACTAACACTTAGATAGAATTCTTGGCCTTCTTTCGAGTTGACAAGTAAAAACTTCGTTGTATCGCCAAAGAACATCTCATCTCTTTTCTCTCCAAGCTTTTCAAACAGCATTTTGTTCAATTCATTGTTCCGCTCAATTTCGATTGAAGTCGCTTCGTCAGAAATCTCTTCTTGAAAACGCGGTGAGCCGTCTAGGTAAATTCTAAATAATGTAGCCATTCCGACGTTGTCATCATTCACGACTTCTGCTTGCGGAATTTCCCGACTAAGTGCTTCTCTGAAGGCAAGGTTCACTTCTAAGAATTGACCGAGCAAGCGCTGATAGCCTTCAATCCCAAACGTTAACAGCACACTCAGCATACTGATCGAGCTTCCCATTCTTGAGCATTCCAGTGTATAACCCGTATGGTATTCCCCGTAGCCTCTATGGCCAACATATGGTGTCTCCTGTTCTTCCAGGTCCAAACGCTTTAAGTCAGCAGCGTTTTTCACTAGGAATAAACTGGATGTGTAAGGTGTTTGGCCAAGCTTTTGAAAATCAAAGCACATCGAGTCTGCAAGAGACAGATGCTGGAATTTCGCTTTGATTTCTTTTAGCATACGAAGAACACCGTCTGAGAATTGCAGCGGATTTTCCGATACATCATACTCATTAAAGAAAGCAAAGAATCCACCCAGCGCCGAATCTGCATGAATATGCGGCACCTTCAGATCATACTTTTCAGCAATCGTTTCTGCTGTTTCACGTACCCCTTTTACATCATCAATTGCAATGGCATCTGTTGTTCCGGTTGTTGCAACAATATAAACGGGAATCCCGCCACCCTGTGCAACACGTTCCATTTGACAACGCAAATCTTCCATATCCATTGAATGATCTTTATTCGTCTTAATTCTGATTAAGTTGTTTGTGCCAAGTCCTGTTGCTTCCATTGACTTAAATAGGCTGTAATGTGCAGCATCAGAACAAAACGCATAAAGATTTTGCGGAACTCCTTTTCGCAGTGACTCCGGCGCAGCCTTTGCGATCGCTAAACGAAGTCCTGAAAAAATCGCTCCTTGACCTCCCCATGTTGTGTATCCCCCGCTCACATTTGGATCATATCCGATGAGCTTAGACATCATTGAGACCACTCTGACCTCAGCTTCCGCACCTGCTGGTCCATAAACATCCCATAGGTTGTTTCCGTTTACCAGCATAGCTGTCAGCATGCCTAAAATTCCTGGTGTACTTGCCATTGGCAAAATGTTCGTGAAGAAATACTTGGTGTGGTATGGATGGTTATGTAAAAGCTTCAGTAATTCTTCATTCACAAGTTCCGCTTGCTGGCCGTTCATCGGAATTTGACTTGTTTCAGTGAGCTTTTTGTAAAAGTCCTCCCCACGATTCTTTTCACCTTTAAGGTGTGCACGGTTGGGATCTTTCAGGTCATCGACCCCTGAAATGATCTGCTCCATCAATTTGATGAGTTCTTTACGCTCTCCTGCATTTCCGTCCTCACTCGGAAACCAGTTCTGAACGAGGTTCTCTGCTCGTACAGTCATATACTATCAATCCTTTCAATGGAAGATTTCCTGTCACTGTCTATATCGACCCCAATTCAGAAGTTTATAGTCTCAATATGTTCACTTAAGTATATTTAGATAATTTGTTCACTTATTAAAATAAATAAAACCCTTAAAAAACACATGAAAACCATTATTTTCGTGAAACACAAAAATATATTGATATATTGTTCGAGAGGGATTTTTATCCATCGCTTTGTTCCATTCCATGGCTCATTTTTTTTGCTTAACCTGCATAAACATTAAGAAACAATGGAAATACTCTCTAAATGACCATTGTAGAAATCAAATTAATTCTTTAGACTTGTGTCTTTTTACCTGTTTTATTGATATAGCAACTGGAAAATTACTGAATTTTCTGTCAATAATAGGTCGATTTTCATAAAAAGTTTTTCGATGGGCGAATATTTTCATTTTCTCTCCTTTTATTGCTCGGACAGGCTTCCAAAGGCTCTTCACTGGTTATGACTTTTCTATTTGTGCATTTCGTGGTATATTCTAATGGTTCGTTTTCTTTCGTTCCGCCTCTTCCGTTTAACGGAGAAAAGGAGTGTTTATATGAAAACATTTATTCAAAAAAGAGGTCTCGGCTTCTTTCTGATTGCAGCCGTCTTACTATGGCTCAAAACGTATTCAGCGTATTTAATCGAATTTAAACTTGGTATATCAAATGTGCTTCAGCATATTTTGCTTTTCGTGAATCCTATTAGCTCCAGCTTGTTCTTTCTTGGCTTTGCTTTATTGTTCAAGAAAAAATGGCAGCCTGCCGCTATCATTGTGATTCACTTTTTCATGTCTTTTTTACTATACGCAAACATCGTGTACTATCGATTCTTCAATGACTTTATCACGCTGCCTACAGTGATGCAGGCAGGAACGAATGGCGGACAATTAGGTGATAGTGCATTTTCACTCATGCGTTGGACTGATGTGTTTTACTTTATTGATACAATCATTTTGATCGTACTTGCAGTCCGCATGAAAAGGCAGCAAACAAGTACAGCCACTGTACCTGTTCAAAAGTCAAAATCGTTTAGACTCGTCCTTGTGTCCTCTGTTGTGATCTTTGTTTTAAACTTAGTGGCTGCAGAGATCGATCGTCCAGAGCTTTTATCAAGATCGTTCGACCGCAATTATTTAGTTAAATATTTAGGCGCTTATAACTTTACTGTGTTTGATGCCATTCAAAATGTAAAATCAAACAGCCAGCGTGCTCTGGCAAATTCAAATGACGTGACAGATGTAGAGAACTATTTAAAAGCGAACAGCGCTGATCCTAACCCTGCTTATTACGGGAAAGCGAAAGGCATGAACGTCATTACAATTTCTCTTGAATCTCTGCAAAACTTTGTCATTGATTATAAGGTCAATGGAAAAGAAGTAACGCCATTCCTTAATTCATTGGCACACGACAATAAAACGTTTTACTTTGATAACTTCTTCCATCAAACAGGACAGGGAAAAACGTCTGATGCTGAATTTATGATGGATACTGGGTTATTCCCATTATCACAGGGCTCTGTTTTTATTAACAAGGCGCAAAACACATATCAAGCACTCCCTGGTATTTTGAAGAAGGATCAATATACGTCAGCAGAATTCCATGGAAATACGAAAACCTTCTGGAACCGTAATGAAATGTTTAAATCCTTTGGATATGACAGATTTTACGATTCTGAGTACTACGATATGAACGAGCAGGATACGAAGAACTACGGTCTGAAAGACAAACCGTTTTTCAAAGAATCCATGCCAATCCTTAAAAACATGAAGCAGCCGTTTTATTCGAAATTCATTACCTTATCGAACCATTTCCCATTTGGAATGGATGAAGGTGATACTGATTTCGAACCTGGTGACTTCGGAGACTCTGTCGTCGATAACTACTTCCAATCGGCTCATTATTTAGATGAAGCGATTGAACAGTTCTTCAACGATTTGAAAAAGTCAGGTCTCTATGACAATACCGTCGTTATTATGTACGGCGATCATTACGGTATTTCTGAAAACCATAATGAAGCGATGGAAAAAGTGACTGGACAAAAAATTGGAGATTATGAAAATGCGCAGCTCATGCGTGTGCCGCTCTTTATCCATGTTCCTGGCGTAAAAGGCGGACAGATTCATAAATACTCTGGTGAAGTCGATGTCGCACCAACTCTTCTGCACCTGCTTGGCGATGATACGAAGAACTATTTAATGTCTGGTTCTGATATCTTATCGAAGAACTTTAAAGAGCTTGTGCCATTTAGAAACGGTGACTTCGTGTCTAAGGACTACACGAAAGTAGGCAATAACTATTACAGCAACAAAACAGGCGAGAAAATCGAGCCAACTGACAAGGCATCACAAGAAAATGAAACGGTGAAAAAGATGCTGGAGACATCTGATAAGATTGTCACCGAAGATTTACTCCGTTTCTACAAGCCTAAAGGCTTTACACCAATTGACCGCAACGATTATGACTATACAAAGAAAGTACAGGATGAAAAGGATTCCTCTTCCGCCAAAGATGAATCCAGCTCTTCTTCAAAATAACGTTCTCATGCTAAGAACCAGCCGATCCTTGATCAGCTGGTTCTTTTCACGTTTGATCATGATGGCCCCGGGTATAGGAGAAGAAGGAGGGATTTATCATGAAGAAAACAGCAGCTTTTGTCGTAACTGCCTCACTTGCTTCATCGGCCCTATTCGGTTTCAGCCCTGCGGTCTCAGCACACGCCATGATTAAACCAGCAGCAGAGCAATCCGTTCCTCAAGGTCCAAAAGCCGCGCTTAACAGCATTTATAAGCTGGCACATAAAGGACAAATGCCCTACTATGCGAAGGGACTGAAAATAGGCGTTCAAACAAAAAAAGACGTTCATCATCAGCTCGGACATCCATATCCAGAAACAGGTCAAAGCAGCTTTGATTTGTATCATGCGGAAATGGGAAATCCCGGATTTGCTTTTCACTATGATGCAAAAGGCAAAATTGATGAAATCCGTTATTTCGGTACAAATGTAGAAAAAGAAACAAATATCGGCGGTATGACCCCTTCGTTACTAAAGAAACAGCTTGGACCAGCGGATTCAGTGAGTACCATTCCTCAGACAAAAGAGAAAAAATATGTGTATCGAACCGGTGATTATGAACTCGAATTTATCGTAGGCCATGATCCAGATATGAGTCAGCATGAGCTCACCGTCCTGCATATCAACCTCATTAAAGCCGATTCTTAAATAAAAAAGCATCCTGAGCTTGTGCTCAGGATGCTTTTCTTTATTATGATGCCACTTCTAACTGCGGCTTTCTTTTCATTGTTCTTTTGAGGACTGGACCTGCGACATAATCAAGTCCAAATTTGCCTGCATTCCCTTTCGCTGCCATGATAATGATGGCTATGAGCAGAAGCAGCGGGTTCACAGAGACAGTTCCAGCTAGTAAGAAAGAGACATTCATCACGCTTCCAAAAAAGGCTGCCGTTGTTGTAAACAATCCAACAATTAATCCTAGGCCTACTAAGATTTCTCCCCACATGACCATGGCACTGAATAGTCCGGCATTTGGCAAAGCGACATTTTCTAAAAACCATACATAGAACGGATACACTAGATGACCATCCTTGACGACAGGTTCAGATATTGCAAATTGTAAATAGCCTGATGCATCAAATCCACCTGTTAGTTTTCCAATACCAGATGTCAGCCAAGTCCATCCGATATAAAGTCTTGCTGCCAAAAGGATAACGGCTGCCCATACATTCGTTTGTAAGAATTTTGTAAACATGATGATGCCTCCTTTTAAATTATGTGAAATATTTCACATTTTCTTTATGATCTTATTATACTATGCGAAATGTTATTTGTGATCTTTTTCACATATATATTCACAAATTGTTCATGAATATCTAGTTGAGGTAAACTTTTCCCTTGCTAAAACCGTCTAAGTCATTTCAGACAGTAAAAAGGGGTTTAATTTTGTATGAAAACACTATTTCATTTTGCTTATTTACAGGCCATCTCATGTCTATTCCCCGTCATGATCTTTGCGGCGCTTGCCCTATCAAAGACGGTGACTATTCCTTTTCTTCACCGGTATGATTTCATTCTACTGCTTTGCATCGCAGCTCAGATCCTGATGCTGACGCTGCGGCTGGAGACTTGGGCGGAGCTAAAGGTCATTTGTCTATTTCATCTCATAGGAATCTGTTTAGAAGTGTATAAAGTACATATGGGCTCTTGGTCCTACCCTGAAGAAGCTTATACAAAAATATTTGGGGTTCCACTTTATAGCGGCTTTATGTATGCGAGTGTGGCTAGTTATATTTATCAGGCACTTTCACGACTTCATGTAAAAGTGACCGACTGGCCTCATCCATTTCTTTCAATTGGCATCAGTTTGTGCATTTATCTCAATTTCTTTACGCATCACTGGCTCTATGATGTCAGGTGGTGGCTGACATGTCTGCTTGTTGTTGTGTTTCGGAAAACGTCGGTTTCGTTTCAGGTTGGTCCATCTTCCTTTCGAATGCCGCTTGTTGTTTCATTTCTCCTGATTGGCTTTTTTATTTGGGTGGCCGAAAATGTCACGACCTTTTTAGGCGCATGGCAATATCCAAATCAGCAGCATGCTTGGTCTCTCGTCCATCTTGGTAAAATCAGTTCGTGGTTTTTACTTGTTGTCATCAGCATTGTACTGGTGATCGAACAGCGTAAACAAAAAAACGTTCAGCCCATTTGACCTGGCTGAACGTTTTTTTTAATCTCGATCGACTTCCTTACGGAGATCATCTGCGACAAATTCTACATTCGTTCCAATGATGATTTGTACGGTTGTTTTTCCAGAAGTCAGGACCCCTTTGGCACCTGCTTTCTTCAATGTACCTTCATTTAATAAATTTGTATCCTCTACTGTTAAGCGAAGACGTGTGGCACAATGATCAATCGTGGTGATATTGTCTTTGCCGCCAAGTCCCTCTACGAGCATACTCGCTCCTCCTGCCGTCACCGTATCATCAGCTGCGATATCTTCCATGTCATCATCTTCCCTGCCTGGTGTTTTCAGCTTTAATAGTTTAATGAGGAAATAGAAAACGACAAAGTACACGACGCCATAAATGATTCCTACTACAAGAAGCAAGATCGGTTTTTGCGCAATTCCGAAGCTTAAGACGTAATCAATCGCACCTGCTGAAAAGGCAAAGCCGCTATGAATCCCAAGAGTGTTTACAATAAAAAGCGAAAGCCCCGTCAAAATAGCATGGACACCATATAAAAGTGGAGATAAAAACATAAAAGAAAATTCAATTGGTTCAGTGATCCCTGTTATAAATGATGTAAGTGCCATACCAATCATCAGTCCAGCTGTTGCTTTTCGCTTCTCAGGCTTTGCAGTCACAACCATGGCTAGACATGCCGCTGGCAGACCAAACATCATCACTGGGAAGAATCCGGTCATAAAGACACCCGCGCTTGGATCTCCTTTAAAGAATCGCGCTAAATCCCCTGTTGCCCCGCTGAATTCCCCGAATTGAAACCAAAATAAGTTATTCAAGACATGGTGAAGTCCTAATGGAATGAGCAATCGGTTAAAGAAACCAAACAGCCCTGCACCTGTTGCCCCAAGACTTAAAATCCATTCTCCTAAATCATTGATCACACTTTGAATCGGAGGCCATACATATCCGAAAACGGCTGCTAATAGAATGGTGAAAAGTGCGGTCATAATAGGCACAAGCCGCCTTCCGCTAAAGAAACCTAAGTATTCCGGCAGTTTCGTATCCTTAAATTTATTGTAAACATAACCTGCCAAAAGCCCGCATAAAATACCGCCCAATACCCCCATATTGTTGGTTGAGTTAATCGACGTTGTACCGGCTGACAAAATAAAATAAGAGATCGCTCCTGATAATGCCGCTGCCCCGTTTCCATCCTTTGAAATACCAATCGCTACACCCATTGCAAAAATTAAAGCCAAGTTCGCAAAAATTGCATTCCCTGCCGCATGAATAAACGGGATATTGAATACATCCTCCCGCCCAATGGCCAAAATAATCCCTGCTGCTGGAAGTACAGCGATTGGAAGCATAAATGATTTTCCTAGCTTTTGAAAAAACTGAAACACCATCTGATTTCCCCCCTTTGTCATCATCATGACCAAAATCATTCATGATGTTCATAAAAAATATATCATATGCACGTCTAGTTATCTATACCAATTTGTCCACATCCATTTGAATTCCGCTCTTTACTCTTTTTGCGTAAAATGTGGTAAGCTATTGAATAGAATGAAGATATAGAAAGCGGGAATGAACAGTGATTGTCAAACATGATCATGAGTTAGAAGCCTTAAAAAAAGTCGGCCGAATTGTCGCTTTGGCAAGAGAAGAAATGAAAAGCCAAGCGAAACCAGGCATGTCTACAAAAGAATTAGATTTGATTGGGAAAAAAATATTAGAAGAGCACGGTGCCAATTCAGCACCTGAAAAGGAATATGACTTTCCTGGTACCACTTGTATCAGCGTAAACGATGAAGTTGCACACGGTATCCCTAGTGAAAAAACCATTTTACAAGAGGGAGACCTCGTGAACATTGATATCTCAGCAGAGCTTGACGGATATTATTCCGATACAGGTATTTCATTCGTTTTAGGAACAGGTGATGCTCGTCTTGAAGCATTATGTAAGTGTGCGGAGGATGCGTTCCTTGAAGGATTAAAGCATGCAAAAGCCGGTAAAAGACAAAACCAAATTGGCCGTGCGGTCTACAATACAGCGAAAGAACAAGGATTTACTGTCATTAAAAACCTGACAGGACACGGCATTGGGAAGAATTTGCATGAAGCACCCAACCATATTTTGAACTACTATGATCCATTCGATAATGCTTTGTTTAAAAATGGCACAGTCATTGCCTTTGAACCTTTCATTTCAACAAATGCTGAATCGATTTATCAGGCTGATGATGGCTGGACATTTAAAACACCAGATAAAAGTCTAGTGGCACAGATTGAACATACGATTGTGATTACTAAAGACGAACCGATTATTTTAACAAAGCTGTAAGCCAAGCGGGTCCCCTCCTTCACTGGAGGGGATTTTTTCATGCCCGTTTCACGAATCTGTCACGACTAAACAAAAAAGCCTGTGGTAAAATAGGCAAAGATATGCGAAAGGGGTCTTATTTGATATGTGGTTCATCATCATAGGTGTTATCTTTTTCATCGAAAGTATTATCTTAACGGTTGTAGGGATTAAGAAAAAACAATCCATGATGACCTATCTTGGTGTTATCATCATGATTATGACGGTCGGCATGATCCTCGTTACCCTCAACCCGCCAAATTCATAAATCAATATTTCCAGCATATACATGGATCATAGGCAGATAGAATCAGTTTTCATTTCTTGACACCTGCACGCTTTTCACCTCCTTTTTTGAGATGTTACAATGCAGGCAGTTTCAATTGAAAGGAGTTTTCTATCATGCATTATGGTAGCAAAGGCTGGTATGTCGAAGAATTAAAGAAGCTTGGTGTGACCAAGCATGAAGGAAGAAAGCTTCAAAGCTTAAAAACATATTTCCTTGCAAATCTTCTTGAGCAAAAGAAACGCAGCTCATAAGCTTAGAAAAGCCGCACATCTTAAGCTGATGTACGGCTTTTTTTAAATGTGCTGAATTCGTTTTTCTAAAGACTTCCTGACCACATCTGCTAAGCCATCTACTTCAAGAACGGCTTTCAGTCTCTCTGGACTTGTTTGTCGATATTTGACTTCATTGACTTCATGGACCGTAATCTGATGGGACGCTTTTTCTACTAGTACAAGCGCAGCATCAGGCGGCACCATGCCTTCTTTCAATACACGTAAATAAAAGCCTGTATACCCTGTTTTTTGCACTTCCTTTACAAGCTTCATGTTGCCATGCTTAAGAGACAATTTCACACAAGGCTGTCTTGGCTGGCTCACCTCAACAAATGCATCTCCAAGCTGAAACACATCGCCAATAAGCACATTCGTTTCGACTAGCTGGCGTACTGTTACATTCTCGCCAAAGGCAGCTTCCTGTAATGGAACCCCTAAAAATTGTTCAAAGTGAGCATAATGATCATACGGAAAGACGCAGACGGCTTTATCATAACCCCCATGATGAACCAAATCCCCCTGACCATCTCCTTCAAAATTGACCTGACTTAAATACACAGGCTCATGAATGCGCCTTTTGTTGATGGCTGTTTTGATTTCTTTTCCATTCGCATAGGTAATGATAGGTTGTCCTACTTGGATTCCTTCTATGTCGTATCTCTTTTGTCCCACGATGGCCATCTCCTTCGGTTGTCTACTGGCTTTTATTTTACATCGTTTGACAATCAAATCATAGTCGAGGCGTGAAGATCAGATGCAGGCTATGGTACGATGTGAAAAAAGGAGTGATGATCATGATTCATTATCACGCCATTGTAAAAGGACGTGTGCAAGGAGTCGGCTTTCGTTATTTTGTTCAGGGAGAAGCTGTCAATCGTGGAATGAAAGGCTGGGTACGCAACACAGATGAAGGTCATGTCGAGTTAAAGGTAGAGGGTGAGCAGCAGAAAGTGATTGATTTCTTAGAGACTGTCCGGAAAGGAAGTCCTTTTTCAAAAGTCACCGACATGCAAATGGAGCCGCTCACTGAGCTGGCTCATTATCAGGATTTTCGAATAAGATAATAAAAAAACCTAGCTTTCGCTAGGCTTTTTCTGTCCCGTGATAGGGCTTGTCCTGATAAAAATAGTTTGGTTTCACAATGGTATTGTCGTAATTCTTGTGGAATATGTGGGTAGCAGCTGGTGATACTGGGGGAATCAGCCATGTCCAGTCCCCAGTCAGCTTGCGGTCAGCCTTTTCTTCCTGCTTTTCAAACTGCTTGAATTGATGTGCTGCTGTGTGATGATCAACAATGGTCACCCCTGCTTCGCGATAAGAATGGAGAACCGCCTCGTTCAATTCGACAATGGCTTTATCCTTCCAAAGGGACGAATTCTTGGTTGTGTCCAGTCCTAAAAGAGAAGCGACTTTTTTCAGCATATTGTAGCGGTTTTCATCCGCTAGGTTGCGTGCACCAATTTCTGTGCCCATATACCAGCCATTAAACGGTGCAGCATTGTAATGAATACCGCCAATTTCTAATTTCATATCAGCAATAATTGGAACCGCATACCATTTCAGTCCTAAATCACGGAATTCATCGTATTCAGGATGGGTGATCTCTACCTCTTGGACGATTTCTTTCGGAAGCTCATACAGAACAGGCGGCTGATCTTTTAGCTGAAACATGAGAGGCAGAATATCAAAATGTGTGCCCTCCCCTTTCCAGCCATGTTCTTCACATAATTTTGTTAATTCAAGAGATGCCTCGTCGCCGATGATGCCATATTCAGTTTCATAGCCTGCATAACGAACGAGCTGATGATTATAAATGACGACTTCCTTCTGCCTGTTCTTCTCTGGGGGAAAGATCGTAATGGACGGTTTGATTTTCCCGCCATTTGTCGCATACTCAATATGATGAAAGAGCGCCTCCTTCACCTCATCCTCTGTCTTTACATGCCGGCAGTCATGCACTTGCAGGGTCGACCAAAACAAACGGCCAATGCAGCGGTTACTGTTGCGCCATGCCATTTTCGCCCCGTGAGCTAATTCCTCTAGTGTATGCGTATAAATTCCTTCAGACTCAATTTCTTTTTTTATTTCATGCAGACGTGCTGCTTTCTCTTCATTTGACTTGTTTAATTCTTCATAGCATACAGAAATAAAAGCTTCTGCTTCATTCCACAACGCTTCTTGATTACTCAAACATACTCGCCTCACTTTAATACGAATATATCCATTGTAGCGGTTTCTATTGATAAATTCACTCGTTTCAAACCATTTTTTATCATATCATCCGACCATTGTCCTTAGACCATAGATGAATCAATACGTTTAAGGGTCTTTTGGAGCCAGCGGACATAGCCTTTTTCTCTTTCAATTGCCCTTGTCAGCACTAAGTAATGCCCAAATTGAGCTGAATGCAGCGATTCAGCAGAAGGGTCTTCCTCTGTCAAAGCGTGCAGCTTTTGTTCCAGCACATCTACTTTCTTGGTGCGCTCTAACAGTTGATACGCAAACAGGTCAGCCGCTTCTTTTTTGTCCATGGAGGAGATGAAAAAGGTTTTGAGCATGAATTCATCCTTTGTTGTTTCCGGAATCGGATCTTTTGTTTTTAACCACTGACGCAATTCTTCTTTTCCTGCCGCTGTGATTTGATAGACCTTCTTCTTCAGCTTTTTTCCTTGTATGTGAATATCAAATTCAATAAATCCTTCCTCTGTAAGACGCTTCAGCTCAGGGTAAATCTGACTGTGCTTCGCACTCCAAAACTGTCCAAGGGAATCCTTAAAATGTTTTGTGATATCGTATCCCGTCAGCTCATGCTGATCCAGCAAGCCAAGAATGGCATATTTTAGTACTCTCATGATGTGCCTCCAACGCTTATTCTTTGACAATAGTATACCATAGACTTTAAAATAAATATGTAAATCACAACATGTTTGAAAAAACATCATTCTAATGAAAGAAGGAATAAACATGGATCAATTCGTTGGACTTCATATGATTTATACGTATGAAAATGGCTGGGAATATGAGATTTACATTAAAAACGATCACACCATTGATTACCGCATTCATAGCGGAATGGTTGGAGGTCGCTGGGTCCGTGATCAAGAAGTAAATATTGTGAAGCTGACAAAAGGCGTATACAAAGTCTCTTGGACAGAACCAACTGGTACAGACGTCTCTCTGAACTTTATGCCTGAAGAAAAACGCATGCATGGCGTCATCTTCTTCCCAAAATGGGTGCATGAACGTCCAGACATCACCGTCTGCTATCAAAATGACTACATCGATCTCATGAAAGAATCTCGTGAAAAATACGAAACCTATCCGAAATATGTTGTCCCAGAATTTGCGGACATTACGTATATCCATCATGCAGGTGTGAATGACGAAACCATTATCGCAGAAGCACCATATGAAGGCATGACAGATGAAATAAGAGCTGGACGAAAATAAAAAAAGCGGCACGCCTAGTGCCGCTTTTACATTTGATAAAGGGCTATCATTTTAGTCCTTTTTATTGAATGCCTAACGTCTTTTTTGGAAGCATGAAACGATAGACTGGCAGTTCATCACCTGCTTTTGAAGCAATAAACCCTGATGACATATAGCTGTCCTTTGATTCTGGTTCAAGGGTAAGTGAGAGCAAATTGGTTTGCGGCTGTGCCGTGACATATACCTTTGTTCCTTTTGGCAGCTGGCGTTTCTTGTCAACGAGTTTTGTTTCAAGCTGAATATCTGTTTTGCTCTTTTCCTCTCGCTTTGTCACTTGATAGGCTTGTACCGGCACTTTCATGCCAGCCGGCAATGTGACACTTTTTAATCCTAATGTTCTGAGTTTCCTTTCTACTCCTTCATGCCCCGGAAGAATGAGATAAGCTGTCGGCCGTTCTCTTGTTAAGACGGGAACAGCATCGCTCGCACTGTGAAAGCGTACAGGAACTTGAGTCGTTTGTCCCTTCTCAATATCAACCATTTCCAGCGAGTCATTGACAGATGCTTTGAAATCGTCTTGAATGACTACCTGATCATCATCATTTGGCAGCAGTCCTTTTTTGACCAGCTTCAGCCGCTCCGTCACCATTTGCTGCTTCACCTGTTTGGCATGTTTCACTGTAGTTTCAATGATTTTTTCATGGGTGGCTACTTGGGCAGCGACGCGGCGGGCAAAATCCTCTCTTCCAATCCCAATCCCTCTGCTTTCTACAAGAAATGACAGGGCTGGCGAAAGTGCAAGGGCATTACGGCCAATTCGCGCATCCGTTCCACCTTCATAGATGTCGATCTTTCCATCCTTTCCTCTTGTGTTTGTATAATACAAATCGTTAGAAAACCCTTTATTTGTTAGCGTTTCACGAACTCCGTTTACATACAACTCATTTGATGTCAGCCGGATGCTTTCTGGAATATTTAGATTCTTCCCTGAAAGAATAAGCAAATCATGATATTTGAGAGCGCCTGATGAACCGATATTTTCAAACTGCTTTTGACCCACATCGTATTCATGGGCATCAATGACCACTTCTGGCGCATACCGATTAAATTCTTGATGCAGGGCTGTCAGTTCTGGAGATTCTAATGTCATATGATCACGGTTTCCGTCTAATCCGTTTGCCAGTCTGCGGTCAAACGCATAAGAACCATCAGGATTGATTCTTGGGACAATGATGATATTGACATGATTGAGTATACGCTCTCCTTCTTCACCTGCTAATCGTTTTGCAATGACGAGAGCAGATTCACCGGAGGCTGGTTCATTTCCGTGTATTTGTGCTTGGAGCCAGATGGTTGGCTTTTTTGAAAGTGGCGTGATGGAGCGATCCTTTGTAAAGTACAGAGCCGGAATGGATCTGCCTTCAATGGATGTTCCAATCTGTTTCTGCGTGGCGTAAGGACTTTTGCGGACAATGTCTCGTAAGAAAGCTTGAAGCTCTTCTTGGGTCGTAAATGCTTCTCCTTTTTTCTGAAAGGCAGGGGTATCAAACGTCTCGTCAGGCTCAGGGTATAGCTTTTTCACTGAAGCCGGCTGTTCATAACTCTTTCCATAATAAGGGGTTTCTGCATGAGCTGAAGCTGGGCTCACCATCGACAAACTACCTGCTAAGAGGCATGCAGCAGCAAAAAGAATCGTGCCTTTTCGTTTGGACATGCTATCCTCTCCCTTCGTTGATTTGCATTATAAAGAAAAAAACAGCAAAAGTGTCAGTATTTTTCAAAAATAAATCTTTTGGAGGAACAGGCTTGTCTTTGTCTAGGGCAAATGAATGGAGCCTGGTCGGCAATATGACCTAAAAAAAGTGCCTGCCCGCAGCAGACACTTTTTTATTTACCAGATGGAAATGGCCCCAATGAGAACCGCCATGACGGTCATAGCGACGACTGCCAGCACAGCCCATTTCATCCCAAATTTCTGATGCTGATCCAGTGATACGCCAACAAGTCCAACAAGTAAATGAGTCGATGGAACAAGTGGACTTAACATATGAATCGGCTGACCAATAATAGAGGCTCTGGCAATCTCAATTTTATCGACACCGTATGCTGCCGCTGTTTCTGATAGGATCGGCAGTACGCCGTAAAAGTATGCATCATTCGGCATAAAGAAAGTAAAGATCCCGCTTGTTAATGCGACAATGACTGGAATAAAGCCGCCCAGCTGCTCTGGAATTGCAGATACAATCGAAATCGCCATTTCATCGACCATTTTCGTTCCAGTTAGAATACCTGTAAAAACACCTGCCGCAAAAATCATCGAAGCAATGGCTAAAACGTTTGTTGAGTGAGCCGCAATTCGCTCACGCTGCTGGTCCAAGTTCGGATAGTTCACGATAATCGCCACACAGAAAGCAAGAACAAATAGAACAGTTAAGCTGACTTTACCTGATACAAGCAGCAGCACCAATAACAAAGTCAGCGCCAGGTTAAACCACCAAAGCTTCGGCCGTTTGATGTCATCTTGCAGTGCCGCTGCCATTTCATTTGCATGAATCGGCTGGTCAAGTTCAATCACACCAAGGCGTTTTCTTTCGGCTTTTCCAAGAAAATAAGCAACAATAATCATACTGAGAACCCCTGCACCAATGACTGGAATCATTGGTCCAAATAAAAGTGAAGGATCGACGCCAAGTGCACTCGCCGCTCTAGGTGTAGCTCCTCCCCATGGAATTGTATTCATAATTCCCATGCCGACCCCGGCAATACCCGCTAAAATAATTGGACGGATGCCAAGCAGCGTAAATAGTGGAAGCATCGCTGTTGTTGTAATCATATACGTTGTCGTTCCATCACCATCAAGTGCAACAAGCATCGTCAAGACAGCTGTTCCGACAACGATTTTTAATGGATCGCCTTTAACGATTTTTAAAATTTTCGCCACCATTGGGTCAAATAAACCCGCATCAATCATAATGCCAAAGTACAAAATCGCAAACATGATCATGACTGCTGTTGGTGCGACTTGCTGCACACCTTTGACAATCATGTCTGAAATTTCAGTAAAATGAAAACCTGCAATAAGAGCAAATGCAATTGGTGTTAACACCAATGCCGTTAAAACAGACATACGTTTCGTCATAATCAAAACCATAAATACAATCATCATAAGAAATCCTAAGATTGCTAACATATTGTTCACCCCTTATGTTGTATACGCTTTCATTAATGTGTTGGTATCCCATTTCCAACCCTTTTTGTCATCATATCTGAGGTGAGAATTGAAGTAAATATTATGAATTTTAATTCTTTTTCGGTCGATAAATGCTTTTTGTTCATTTTGTTCAAACATTGGGCTTTTTAATTCCATGAAAAAAACAAAGGGTTTATTTAAGCCCTTTGTCTTCTTTTCAGTGTGATAGAAAACCTTTGCAGTCTAGGAAGGATGAGTACTGGAGCGGAGCGAATATGAGATTCGTGAGCACCAGCACACAGAACCGGCACCGAATGCAAGGGTTTGTCTACACGCTGGAAGCGGTCTCACTCGATCGCTTGTTCTCCTTGTATCAATTGCTCATATTGCCTTAATTGATCTTCCATAAAGACCTTTGCCTCTTTGCTGTTCATATAACGACTTGTCCAGCCCTTTTGCTTTAATCGCTTTTTCCAGGACTTCGTTTTCGTCATTTTTTGAAGAAGCTGATCCCATTCACGAACCTCATGCTGACTCATTTGTTTTGGGCCCATCACACCGCGCCAATGGGAAAAGATGAGCGGAATGCCCTGCTCTTTCCATGTCGGCACATCTTCAAATCCATCTAAGCGCTGGCTGGTTGTCGTCGCAACGAGCTTCAGCCTCTTTTTTTCATAATCATGACGAACCTCTGTAATGGTAGTCGTTGCTGCATCCACCTCATGGTCGATGAGCGCCTGAAATAAATCATCTGCACTGCCAAATTTCAAAAATTGAATGCGATATGGATCAATTCCTGCCATTTCTGCTGCCCGGGCGAATGAGATTTGATCATCATTTCCAAAATCAGGGGCAAATCCAATTTTTAAGGAATCTGGTTTTTTCTTAAGTGCGTGTAACAGCTCCTTCCCATTTGAAAAAGGAGAATCCACTGGGACTGCGACGACCTGCCACTCTTCTGCAAGGATTGCCAGCGGTGTCACATCATTCATCGTCACGTTACTGCTGCCAAGCAAATTACGGCTTAACAATAAGCTTGAATTTAAACTGATATAGTTGGCTTCTCGCTCCATCATGTATGTCCATCCTTTATCCACCGTTCCGCCTCTTTGATAAAGAATGTTCACAGGCCGGTTCACCAGCTTCTCTTGTTCAAGCACTGATTTCATCACCTGAGCCGTTTGGTCAAATCCCCCCTCTGGTACACCCGACACCACAATATATAAGGAGCTTTGCTGCAGGAAAGAATCACCGGCCTTTTTTTCATTAAAGGTGAGCGTCATACAAAGGCAGAGCACGATTACAAAAAGTATTCCTTTTTTCATCTTTTATGACTCCGCTTGTTTGGCAGGGTAATATTTACGTTCAGGTCTGCCAATGATTCCGTATGCAAGCTCTGCCCGGCATTCCCCTGTTGTCACGAGATACTCTACGTACCGTCTCGCCGTTGTACGTGATGCGCCCATCTTTTCCCCGAGTTCTTCTGCTGTAATTCCGCTATTCTCTGATGCCATCAATGTTTTCACTTTATCCAAGGTCAGTGAATTGATGCCTGTAGGAAGATCTCTGTCATCCCTTTGTTTTGGCTCTTCCTGCATCTGCCCAAAAAACAGATCAATCATCGTTTGATTGACTTCATCCTTTGAATTGATGATGTCTTTCTTCTCTTTATATTCGGTTAAAACTTGTGCAAACTTTTGTGCGGTCACCGGTTTGATTAAATAATGAACCACTCCGTAATGAAGCGCATCTCTTAAAAGCGTCGTTTCCGTTGCAGCCGTGATAATGATCACATCTACTTCAGGATAGCGTTCTCTTAAAAGCGGCAGCAGGTTTGTGCCGAGCTCATCAGGCATATAGACATCAAGCAAGATGAGATCCACTTGTTCCCTCTGGAGCGCCTCCCACATATCCTTTGCACTCTTTGCCTTTCCAGCGACCTTAAATCCTTCTATCTTTTGTATATAAGATTCATGAATGGCAGCGATTCGAAAATCATCCTCCGCAATGAGTACCTTAATCACCATCTATTCCCCCTTTGTGCCTTTCGGTATGTATACAGTGAAGATGGCACCGCCTTCTTTTTGGTTCGCAACTTCAATCCAGCCCCCAAGCTCGTCCAACACTTCTTTCACATTTGCAAGCCCATAGCCTCGTCCTTCTCCCTTTGACGAATGGCCTCTTGTGAAAATCTGTGACAGCTCCTCTTCATTCACTCCATCACCTGAATCTGACACTTCTATGATAATATCAAACCCAATATCTGTGATGAACAGGTCTACCTCGCGCTTCTCCTTATTTAATACAGCTTCAAAAGCATTATCAACGAGATTGCCAATGATGGTGATAAAGTGAGATAGGCTTAAATGAGCTGGGAGCGGCTCTAGTGAGCTATTTTCATCAATGTGGAAATGGACTTTTTTCTCAGATGCTTTCCCTAACTTGCCAAGTAAGATGGCTTGTATTTTAGGAGAACGAATCTGCTTCATGAGTAAATCGTGCTGACGGTTTTGCAGATGATATTCTTCTTTAATTAAGTCGATGGCTTCATCGACTTGCTTCAGCTCAAGCAGGCCTAAGATGGCGTACAGCTTATTTGAGAATTCGTGCGTTTGTGCCCTCAGGTCTTCTGAATATTGACTGACCTCTGTTAATGTATCCAGCAGCTTCGTCAGCTCTGTTTTCTCCCTGAAGCTCACAATCCCTCCGAATACTCGATTCTCCTGCATTACTTTTTTCACATTTAAGACATAGGTTTTATCATTGACGACGGTTTCGATGTTAGGTTCAATCTTCTCTGATTTTAAATAGAGAAGAAGTTTGGCATTTGGCAAGACTTGATCAATATGAAGGGGCAGCTCTGATGAGACGCGCAGCATGTGCTCAGCTGATGTATTCATCATCGTAATCGCGCCTTTCTGGTCAAACGCAATGATCCCTTCTTTTATAGCGAGCAGCATCGCTTCTCTTTCTCGATACAACGAAGCTATTTCATGCGGCTCAAGCCCTAATGTATCTTTGCGAATACTCTTCGTTAAAAAAATCGCACCGAATATGCCCGGCAAGAGCACAAGAAGGGCAATATAGCTAAGCTTCAATAGCTGATGAGCTGTCGCTTGATCGATTTCCTTTTTTAAAAATTCGACGGTGACTGTGCCGATAATTTCTTCATGCCCTTCTGTTTCTTTCATAATGGGTGCACTGCCTCTGACAACGGTTTCACCATTAGAATCATCAGTTGATATGGAAGTTCCTCCAAATAAGAGGGTACTTCTTCCTTCCGATACACTGATGGTCTTTCCTACGTCCTCATGATTCGTATGAACAAGGACCTTTCCTTTTCGATTGGTAATGAAGATGGCATGTGCTCTTACTTGCTCCTTCATTTGCTCAAGCACTGCCTGTTCTTCATTTTGGGACGCTGATAGAGCCACCGATGCTTTAATGGGCGGCATATATGATATTGTTCTAGCGGTCTGCACCGCCAGCTGTTCAGCTTGTCCCTGCCTTTCTGATGTCTGCAGAAAACCAAAACAAATGGTTAATAACGCAATGACAACAAGCAAAAGCCCGATAATTAACCCCAAAATTTTCGTTTGTAAAGTGACTTTCCTTTTGCCCATCCTCACCGCTACAACCCCTAATTCAGTAGATTCACCCGAATAGACTCTATGAAAATGATATCATTTTTTCTGACTAAGTTAAGAGAAAATTCTTTCAAACAAAAAAGACGACTCAAAATCGAGTCGTCCCTGTATGCCTATTACGTGATCGATAAACCAGCACTCGCATAGCCTGCTACAGTATTCACTAAGGATAGACCTGTAGCTGATGCGGAGAATACAACAAGCAATCGTGTTTCCGGTGTGACTGGTACATTTAGACCAGTCGCAATACCGTTTGCAATCGCACCCAGCGTTAAAACACCGGTTAAAGCTGGTGCTAATGTGACACTCGCTACTTGAGTGAAACTGTTATTTGGTGTCGGTGAAGCGAATAGACTAGCCGTTACGGTAATACTCGTGCCGACTAAAGAAAGAGCTGCTGTTGTGCTGAAATAGCCTGCAAATGACGTGATCGTCCCAGCTCTCGGAACTGAGAACGCCATGTTGAGTAAAGTGCCTGCAGCGCCTGTTAAATCAATTACTCCGCCTAAAATACTGACACCTGTCGCTGAGTTACCAAATCCGATCAAGCTGGATGTTCCAACAAGACCGCCTGCAATTGTTGTCAGGACAGCAGGTGTACCTGATGCAAACGGAATGATCGCACTCGATCCTGTCACTCCTGTTGGACCGGTGGCGCCAGTGGCTCCTGTTGCACCGGTTACACCCGTTGCTCCAGTTAAACCTGTAATACCCGTTACACCGGTCACTCCGGTTGCGCCGGTTGCGCCGGTTAGACCTGTGGCTCCTGTGACTCCGGTGGCTCCGGTAACTCCTGTTGCTCCCGTAGCTCCGGTAACCCCTGTTTCTCCCGTCGCTCCGGTTATTCCAGTTGCACCGGTTGCTCCGGTAACCCCGGTAACCCCTGTTTCTCCCGTCGCTCCGGTTAATCCAGTTGCACCGGTTACTCCGGTAACCCCTGTTTCTCCCGTCGCTCCGGTTAATCCAGTTGCACCGGTTGCTCCGGTAACCCCGGTAACCCCTGTTTCTCCCGTCGCTCCGGTTATTCCAGTTGCACCGGTTACTCCGGTAACCCCTGTTTCTCCCGTCGCTCCGGTTAATCCAGTTGCACCGGTTGCTCCGGTAACCCCTGTTTCTCCCGTCGCTCCGGTTATTCCAGTTGCACCGGTCGCTCCAGTCACTCCTGTAGCTCCCGTCGCTCCTGTACCGGTTGCACCTGTAACGCCAGTCGCGCCTGCGGCAGCTAATAACGTATAATCTGGTGACGTATCTGGTGTGCCTGTTGGCGGTGCTGTGTTCACGATATAGGTTCCACCTTCATACGTGACCACTTGACCTACTGGATACGTTGGGGCTGCCGCTGGATCAAACGCCGTGACACCGGCTAAGCCTACTCCCGTCGCTCCTGTGATCCCGGTTGCACCTGTTGCGCCCGTATCACCAGTTACCCCAGTTGCACCTGTGACACCGGTGGCTCCGGTTGGACCAATTTCCCCCGTTGCTCCTGTAACGCCAGTAACTCCGGTTGGACCAATTTCCCCCGTTGCTCCCGTGACGCCAGTGACTCCGGTTGGGCCAATTTCTCCTGTTGCTCCCGTCGCTCCTGTGATCCCTGTTGCACCTGTTGCGCCCGTATCACCAGTTACCCCAGTTGCTCCCGTAACGCCAGTGACTCCGGTTGGGCCAATTTCTCCCGTCGCTCCCGTGACGCCGGTGGCTCCGGTTGGACCAATTTCTCCTGTTGCTCCCGTGACACCGGTGGCTCCAGTTGGGCCAATTTCTCCTGTTGCTCCCGTGACGCCGGTGGCTCCGGTTGGACCAATTTCCCCCGTTGCTCCTGTGACGCCAGTAACTCCGGTTGGACCAATTTCCCCCGTTGCTCCAGTTGCACCCGTACCGGTAGCGCCTGTAACGCCAGTCGCGCCTGCGGCTGCTAATAACGTATAATCTGGTGATGTATCTGGTGTACCTGTTGGTGATGCTGTGTTCACAAGATATGTTCCACCTTCATATGTCACCACTTGCCCCAATGGGTATCCTGGCGCTGCTGCAGCATCATACGGTACGACTCCCGTTAAACCCACGCCGGTGGCGCCTGTGGCTCCAGTTGGACCTGGATCTCCTGTGACACCTGTTGGCCCTGTACCTGTTTCCCCCGCTGCAGCTAATAATGTATAATCCGCCGACGTATCCGGCGTACCTAATGGCGGTGCTGAATTGACCACGTACGTACTGCCATCGTATGTCACCACTTGCCCTACTGGGAAGGTTGGTGCTACTGCTGGATCAAATGCCAAGATGCCTGTTAAACCTACGCCCGTTGGACCGATTGGACCTGCTGGACCCGCTGGACCCACTGCACCCGCCGGACCGGCTGGGCCTCTTCTTCCTCTCCCGCCTGGCGGACCTTGAATCACACAAACACAAGGATCTTTTCCGCAGCAAGGATTTTTCACTGGTTTCCTTGGCTTTTCTGATATCCCTTTCTTACAACTATCACATTCCCAGCCATCGTCCTTGTACGCATCATACCAGCTTCCTTTTTGGTAGTGGTCTGTCGAATGAGTTGGATATGTCTTACCACATTGCCTACATCTTTTCATGGAATCACCCCCATCCATCGTATTCATCATGACTGGGAAAGGTGTATGTACACTTTTATTTTTTTAAAATAATCAAAAGACCTTGCACTTTATGCACAAGGTCCTTCTTTCATTAAAGTCTCATCGTCATTTTTAAATCTTTTCCTACCATACTATAATCCATATCTACCGGCCGGATGGCTTCTTTTAATGATTTCGTACCTTCTCCTTCAAAGAAAGTAGGTGCATCTTTCCCTCCAATTAATAATGGTGCCATATAAATAATGACTTCGTTCACAAGTGACGCTTCTAAAAAGGATGCGCTCACACTCCCTCCCGCCTCTACAAGCACCGACATCACAGAGCGCCTTTTCAGCATACGTAACACCGCATGAAGATCTGTCCGATTTTCTCCGCTTGTGACAAATACTTGATGTCCTTTTTGCACCAGTTGATGGTATTTTTTTTGATCATACTTGTTTGAGGTACAAATGATGGTTTCTGCCATATGATCATTTAAACATTTCGCATGAAGCGGAATCCTTAAGGTGGAATCTAAAATGACACGAATGGGCTGTGTCACGAATGAATCTTTTACAATAAGACCTGCATCATCTTGAATAATGGTTTCAACGCCTGTTATCACAGCATCTGCTTCTTGACGTAATTGCTGCACTTCATTCCTCGCTTCTGTCCCTGTAATCCATTTGCTTTCTTGATGAGCTGTTGCAATTTTCCCATCTAACGAAATGGCTGTTTTTAATATGACATAAGGAAGGTCTGATTGTATCGAATGAAAAAAAGGAAGATTTAAGCTGTCCGCTTCCCGCTTACATATCCCTTCTTCTACTTCTATCCCTGCTTGTTTCAACATCGTGACCCCTTTACCTGCTACAAGTGGATTGGGGTCCCCAGTGGCAATGACCACACGTTTCACCCCGCTCTTTATAATGGCTTCTAAGCAAGGGCCTGTTTTTCCATGATGCGAACAAGGTTCGAGCGTCACATACATATGAGCCCCCTTCGCCTTTTCTCCTGCCATTTGCAGCGCATGAATTTCAGCATGCGGCTCGCCCGCCTTCATGTGAGCACCAATTCCAACGATCTCACCTTTTTTGACTACCACTGCCCCGACAAGCGGATTTGGCGAGGTTTGTCCTTTCATGGCCTTTGCGTTGGCAATCGCTAGCTTCATATAAAAAACATCGTCTTTCATGTAAGTCTCCTTTCCTCTCTTTCAAGGGAAAGAACTCCTTCAGGGAATGAAGGAGTTCTATTCTCATGTGCTATATTTTTTCCATCCGTTTCTTTTCAGATCGATCATAGTAAGGCAAGGAATAAAAAAGTTTATAAGATGCTCGTTGTTTACAAAAACAGCATTTGCGACATTCATATTTATTAATGAGGAGCACATGCGGACAATTGAGTACAGACAGACCTTTTTTCATATGTTCCTTGCAAACACTTATCATGAGAATCCCCCGCTTACATTCTTTTTCTTAATGAGAGATTACTTCTTTCGGAAATTGTTCAAATAAGCGTAGTACTTCGGTATGCGTCCCATCTTCTCGAACGTGATAAATCCCGCCGTCATATGAGCTTGCGTATACATCATTGCCTAATTGTCTGATGGCACTAATCCCATTTTGGGCAATTCTAATTGGGCCGGTGTTGACATCCAGCTCTGGATTCCACACAACGATATAGCCCCAATAATCACCGCTTACAATATAGCCTGAGTCTGTGACTGTGACCGATTTAATCGAATACTGGTGTTCGTTATGCTGGTCTAAAATTCTTCCTGTATGCAAATCAAACAATCTCACATTCTTGTCGCGGCTGACAATGGCGATACGGTCTCGTTTACTATCAATAAAGACATCATTTAACAGCTCTGTCGCACCAATGTATTCCGCTTTTAAGGACAAACTCTTTTTATCTAAAAGACAGATGGTTCCTTCAACTGCTGCTGTGATGATAAGATCTCCTTCTACCTTTAATGCTTTAACTGCACAATCGTGTGCTTTGGAACGGCCGATTTCCTTTAAGTGTTCTGTCGAAATGACATGGACATAACCGCCATAAGTTCCAATATAAAATTGACGATCCTCCTCGTGAAAATACACGCTGTTGACCGGACCTGTGTTAAGATCAAACGAAACCATTTGCTTTAATGACTCATGAACAATATGCACCTGACTTGCATGATCTCCCCACGCATAATAGCTTCCATCCCGTGCAACAGCTACTCCATTTGTTAAAACGCCCGTCGATTTGGCGATTTCAATCCCATTTTTTCTGAATTTCCCATCATCTGATGCGGTAATAATATCACCCGCATCAGTCAGCGCAATATCATTGATAGATGGTGTCGCCATTTCGATCTCATCTGATATGACTTTGCCCTTTTCGATCGACCATTCACAATATGTTTTTCCAAAGCTGGCCCCTAGTATTGACTTCTCATCCTCTGTCCAGACAAGTGAGCGCTCCCACTGATATTTATGAGGCAGCAGTGTATCGACTAAATCACCTGTTTCATAATTCCACAGCTTAATTAAATGGTCGTAGCCTGCTGTCAGCAAGTAATTGCCGCTTGGAGAAAAATTCACGCGCTTGACGCCCTGTAAATGGGCTTTGATGATTTTCTTCTCCTGTAAAGTAGCTGCATCGTAAATAATAACAGTGCCATCATCTCTGCCAAGTGCGAATACTTCTTTTTGATTGCTGCCGCTGATTGTATCGAGCTCATAATCAAACGGGCCGATTTCCCCTACAATTTCTCCGGTTTCATACAGCCATACAAGGACATATCCATCATCACCTGTTGTATAAGCTTTATCACCATGTATCCATACAGCTAATACATCTTTGCTATGGCCATGGAATTCTCTTAAAATAGCGCCCGTTTCGATATCCCAGACTAAGCATCTTCTATCTCTGGACACGGATACAAGTAAAGTATCCTGCTTCGCAAAAGCGACGGCTTCTACATCATCTGCATGACCAAACAACGTGCGGATTCGGGTATGTGTGCCTGTATCATACAATTGAATGGTATAGTCTGACGATGCACTTGCTAAATACTTTCCGTTTTCAGAAAGAGATAAAGAGTTAATGATATGCTCGTGACTGCCAATAAACGTTCCTTCTCCCGTCGCCCGGTTCCACTGATAAATACAGCGGTCATAGCCGCCAGTGTAAACAATTTGGTCGTGCTGAGTTGATAAAACAGATGTAATTGGTCCTCTATGCATAGTTTTACACTCCCACCTTTATATGTTGTTTTTGACGAGTCACTAAACGAAAACCAGTAAATCGAAAAACAGGATCTGGGTGCTTCCCGTGTCTTCTTGCGACTCTGCATAAATCTCCGCCTCTTGCGAAAGAGCCGCCTTTTAAAATGTAGTAGTCACTTCCGAGTGTTTCCGTTAAATCATCGACGACCTCGATGCCGCCTTCATAAACGTGATATTTGGTGTTGACCCATTCCTCGACGTTTCCTCCCATATCATAAAGACCAAATAAGGATCGGCCCTTTTCGTAATGACGGACAGGCGTCGTTTTTTCAATATTTGATTCGTGCGTATTGCAGTAAGAAGGATCAAACTCATCTCCCCACGGGTATTGATTTCTCGTGTTTCCCCGGGCAGCATACTCCCATTCTTCTTCAGTAGGAATCGAAACATCAATCCCAAGTTTCCCGCTCAGCCACTGACAGAACGAGAAGGCATCCTCAATGTCCATGCCCCAAGCTGGATGATCTTTTCCCCCGCCAAGCTCTTCGTTCGTTAAACTCTCCGGGTATGTCTGGCCTGTTTCATCACAATAGCTTTGATACAGTTCATTGCTGACGACCGTATCTGAGATAAAAAATTCGTTGATATACGGCTGATAGGACGGAAATTCTTTGTACAGCCATTTTTGAAATTTTTTCTCACGGCCGTAGGTTGGATTGAGCAGCTTGTCCTTCCAGAATTCTGCTGCCTTTTTCATATCTTCTTCATTACTTCCAATCGTTGCATAGCCGCTTGGGATTTGAATCCAATTGATATCAGGTTTCACGCTTTTCTCCCGCCTTCTTTCAATAAACTCGTCTATTGATTAATTAATTTCTTCTCATCGACCATATGCCCTGAGGCTGCTTTTGCCTTTAAATAGGCTTCATTGTAGAGAGAGGCTTCGACCGTATGATCAAACCGCAAAACAGGAAGACCGAAAGCTGCAATAGAATCGACTTTATCTGGATTGTTCGTTAGTAAATGCAATGGTTTTCCTTTGTTTAAATAGTGCAAAACAGCTGCTGCTTCCTCGTAATGCCGATCATCATCCCCGCAGCCGATCAGGCGGTTGGCTTCAAAAGTATCCAGCTGCATCTCCTGTAATTTATACGTCAACGCTTTTGCCATCAGCCCAATAGACCGACCTTCTTGATTGGCCATATACACAAGCATGCCTTTTCCGTAATCGGTGATTTTCTTCAGCGATAATGCAAGCTGTGGACCACAATCACATTTCAGTGACCCAAACACATCTCCTGTTTGGCAGACACTATGGATTCGCACAAGCGGCGGCCGTTCATTTTCAAAGTCGCCAAATAAGAGACAAGAGGAAAAGGTTTGCTGCGCGGTACTCATTTGGACAATCGATTCGATCGTTGGTTTTGTATCCCGTTCAACAGGCGCGAAGGCATACCACTTAAATGGCACTTCTTCATGTTGAATGGAAATTGGCAAATTCACAGGCCCCACGAGCAAATAGTGTTTATCTTGAAAGGTAAAATGATGAATCATTGATTGTAATTCATCTACAAACTTGTTCATTAGTCTCCCCCCTATTCATCACTGCACCCAAATCGACTCCCATAGCGCAGTGATGGAGTGATGAATATGTGTACGCACCCCTCAGCTTGTGTGCTCCCGCAGAAGGAAATGGATGTGCGATGTCTCTCATCGTTTTAGACCTTGTCCTTTTCCAGTACAAAGGAGCAGAAATTTTGGTTCATATGCTTTATTTTCTGTCAGAGCAGCAAACGCTCTTGATTGGCAGACGCTCTTTCTTCCCATGAACTCCTCTGCTAGCTTTGAATCACTCACCTTTGTACTAGATTTTGACGGCAATGACATGATGCTGGCTTATTCCAGCCTTCGCTTGTAACGGTGATATGGATACAAGCTCAAGACCTGATGTACAAATTTTTTCGCCAAGCTGAGAATCTGAAAATGAAAAATGGAAACGGCCATCTTCTCCGATTAATCCTGTTTTCCACTGTTCTCCCCAGACAACAAGTGAAAAGACACCGCCTTCATGAAGTAAAGAAGAGACCTGTTTTAAATAACGTTCATGATCATCAGGATGTTGATGATGAAAGCAGCCATGATCTAAAATTAAATCAAACTGCATCCCGCGTCCCTGATCCATGGACCATGACATAAAATCTTGATGAACAAAATGGACAGGAACTGTTTCTCTTTTCTGTAATCCTTCCCACTCCTCATGCTCATACAGGTCGATACCGACATATGCGGAAAGCCCGCTTAAATGTTCTAGTGCACGGCCGTTGCCGCACCCGATATCCAGCACAGAAGCAAGTGCATTCTTTTCCCTTGAACGCCATGCCTTTAATGACATCACTGCTGCGTCTGTTAAGGATGGATCAGTAGACCACATATCTGTTCTTTGCTCATAATGCTCTTGGAATGCCATGCGCATCTTTTCTAAATACAATCCACTGTCTTCATGGTACAAAGCCTTTTTCATCATGAAACCTCCTTCAATTCACAATCTTCTTTTCGGGCAAAGGTGGTTTTCAAGCCAAAAACCTTATGTTAAAATGAAAGATGGATTTTTTAGGAAAATCTGTTTTTCTGAAAAAGAAGAGAAGCACCCCACATGTTCACTCTTCTTTTTCAGCATTCATCCTCATATGCAGCCGTTCGAAGGCCGCACCGCCTCAGCTTGTTCTCTCTTTTTTTCATATGAGTTCACCTCCTTTACCGTTCGATCAACTCACATTTCTTATTGAAACCGCTTTCTCTTTTTTATAAGGACTTAACGTCTTTTTCAATCTCTTACACTATGCTTTTAGTAGAAAGATGAATCTACTGTTTAGAATGGCGATCATTTTTTCTTCAAGTAAACGACGATTTGTTCTGTTCTAGTAGACATTTTTGTATCTAAGAGGCGCTTACGCCTTTGTTCTTGCCACCTCCTTTCACTAGATTATGCTTCGAATAAACCCGCCAGAAATTTAACAACTAATTCCATAATGACTGGATTAAGCCAAATATATTGTTTTTAGTTTATTTTGTCAACAAATTATTTCCTAAACATTAAAATGAATTTTCTAATTGAAAATACAGGTAATTTTCGTGGTTTTTTGACCTTAAAACACTTATTTCTACACAAAAATACAACTTAAACCAATAGAACTAAGAAATTTATCTACTAAATTACACAAGTTTTTTATTTAATTTTAAATCAAAATAGAAAGATACAATGATTATTTCCCGAATGGTTTTTTGTGATATTTCGACTATTTTTTCTGATTCTCCATGATTTTCATTGGTATAACGGCATTTTCAATTAGAGAGTTTACTATTTATTCCATACTTCTGTATTTACTTATTATCGTAAAAAAGATATATGTCTCTCTTTCAGACATGGAAGCATGAAAAAAAGCCCCTTACAAAAGTAAGAGGCTTTTTCGGTTGGCGTTTACGCCCAGTTTTTCACTTTTTCATGATCTGTGACAAAGAGAAGGACTTTCCCTTCGTCTAAATGTTCTTCAAATGTCTCAGCTTCTTCTTTTGAGAAACCAATTTCATGAATTTTATTGCGGAGCTCATCACCCTTTTTACTAAAGATGTTTCCAACCGCATGTTTGAGTCCAACTTCTCTTGAGCCAATCGTATTGGCATCTGCATTATTTGCAATACGCTCTGTTCGATCATCGTCATGGGACAGAACATAAATGTCCTCTCTTGCAACACCGAGTGCCTTTAATTGCTCTACATCTTTTTGAAGTGTTTCATCATTTGAATACTCTCTTACAACAGGTTTCATTTTATATTCCTCCTTTAACGTCTTACGAATCTTTTACCCGTCACTTTTGACATTAAACCTTCCACGAGCACATCCAATTTTCTTGAAAGACGTACCATGTCTATCGACTTATTTTTGACAAAAATCCTGTAAAAATGACTAAATTTTCTGAATTATCATGTTCAATCCTATTGATTTGTTGTACAATTCTTATACTGGAGGCTAGAAATGAGGGAGAGCTGATGTATTACTTTTCAGCGGAGCAGCAGTTTAATGCTTGGGTTGTCAGTGATTTGGTGAAACAGCTTTTTCAAAAGTGGAATCCTGAAGAAGCAAATACAAAGCCGCTTACATTGTTTGCCGAACAGCACTTTCGCATCTCAATTGATTATCTCTTTTCCATCATTATTAACATTGGAGATATTGAGTCAATTGAACAAGATCCACAAGACATGTTGTCCTCATACTTGAATATCCTTTTTCCTTTTGTGACGCGCGATATGATGAAAGCCTCCATGCAAAATGCAAACGAATATTTGTTAAAAGAACGTGATGCGGATGTGTATCAGCTGTTTGGCTGTCTCCCGCCGCTCCTCTCTGTATCTTTTCAGAAAAAGTAGTCCCCTTCGATAAGATGGCGGCTGCTTTTTTGTATGTGTTTTGAAAAGACCGTATGTTTTGAACGAAAAGAAGCATCATGTTAATGTAAATCTAGGCTGTAAGTGAAAGGGAGGATTTGACATGAGTCAACAAAAGCAAATTCAATTAGCTAAACGTCCTAAAGGATTACCTACAAAAGATGTTTTTCATTTTGAAACAGTCGATATACCTGTGCCGCAAGATGGGGAGGTCTTGATTCAAACGAAATATGTTTCTGTAGATCCTTATATGAGAGGGCGAATGCAGGATACAAAATCCTATACACCTCCGTTCAAGCTAAATGAAGTGATTCAGGGCGGTGTTGTTGGAGAGGTCGTTGAGTCGAAATCGCCTCAATTTGAAAAGGGTGATTTTGTCCTTGGATTCCTTGGATGGCAAGAATACTCCACTGCCAAAGCTGAATCTCTGACTAAAATTGATCCGTCCATTGCGCCATTGTCCTATTATTTAGGGATTTTGGGCATGCCAGGGCAAACCGCTTACTTCGGCCTGCTTGCGATTGGCCAGCCAAAAGAAGGCGAGACGGTTGTCATTTCTGGAGCAGCAGGTGCCGTTGGTTCTGTTGTGGGACAAATCGCTAAGATCAAAGGCGCACACGTCGTGGGAATTGCCGGATCTGACGATAAACTCGCTTATTTAAAAGAATTGGGCTTTGATGAAACGATTAATTATAAAACAACAAATGATTTAGATGATGCCATTGCAAAAGCCTGCCCTAACGGCGTTGATGTGTATTTTGACAATGTAGGCGGCGAGATTTCAGATGCGGTGATGAATCATTTAAACCGTTTTGCACGCATTCCAGTGTGCGGCGCCATTTCTTCTTATAATATTAGCGCAAGCGAGGACATCGGGCCGCGTGTGCAAACAAAACTCATCAAAACAAGCGCATTGATGCAAGGCTTCATCGTTGCCAACTATTCAGATCGTTTTGAAGAGGCAGCGAAGGATCTCGCACAATGGGTAAAAGAAGACAAACTCACATATAAAGAAACAATCATAGAAGGCTTTGACAACATTCCTGACGCATTCCTTGGACTATTCAAAGGAGAAAATGTCGGAAAACAGCTTGTCAAAATTTCATAACAAAAGGACCCTCCATGTGGAAGGGTCCTTTTCTTATGCCTGCTTGGGCGCAAGGTGCAGCTGGCCTTGCTTATACACAATTTCTTCAAGCGAAAGATTCAGCTTTTTCGCCATTTTTTTCAGCATTGATTGCTCTTGAGGTGTGACAAGGCTGATGACTGCGCCTTCTTTTCCTGCTCGTCCGGTTCTGCCTGAACGATGGATGTAGCCCTCTTCATTTGGCATATCTGCATGAATCACATATGGCAGATCATCAATATCGATTCCTCTTGCTGCAATATCTGTTGCAAGGAGGAGCGGGAATTCACGCTGTTCAAATGATTTCAAGATCACAGCACGTTCAGCTTTTTTTGCTTCACTATGAAGGACACCAAGGTCGACATGATGGTACGCTAATTTCTCTGCATAAATGCTTAAGTTCGTAATGTCACGCACAAAAACGAGCGCCTGCATGTCCTCAAGCCGTGATAGCTTTTGCAGCAGTTTCACTTTGTCACGCTGATCACATAACAGATAATAGTGACTCACTTTCTGCGCTTCTTCCTCGCTTCTAGCAATTTTCAATACTTCTGGTTCAGATGTCATTTCTTTGATCAACTGAACGGTTTCTTCTTTCAATGTTGCAGAAAAACAAAGGATTTGTCTTTCTTTTAATGTGGACTTAATGATCCCTTGGATCGTTTTCATATGCTCTGGCACAAGAAGCTGATCTGCTTCGTCTAATACAATCGTTTTGACTTCATGCATTTTCAGTTTCTTGATTTTGATTAATTCTTGTACTCGGCCCGGTGTCGCCACAACGATGTTCGGATGTTTCTTTAGTTTTTCTTGCTGCTTCTTGATGTTCGCTCCACCAATCAAGGAAACCGCTTTGATGTCTGATCCTTGCTTGAACTCTTGCACGACATCAAAGATTTGCATCACAAGCTCTCTTGAAGGTGCCAAGATTAAGACTTGCGGATGCTTGATATTGACATCAATTTTATTTAAAAGCGGCAGTACATACGCAAGTGTCTTCCCCGTTCCAGTTGGCGATTCTGCGATCACATCACGCTTCTCCGTAATCCACTCTGCTGTTTTTTCTTGTATAGCTGTTGGTTTTTCGAAGCCAGCCGCTTGAAAGTTTTCCTGAATAAATGGCTTTGCTTCTTTCAAAAATGCCCAATTTTCCGTCATGTCGATCTCCTTTATCCTCATTCAATCTATCCTTTAGTATCTCAAAATCAGCTTTGAAACGCAATTTTTCTTTTGATGCTTTTATCGAGCCGGACAGTTCGATATAATCATGAGAGGCACTAGCCGTTTTGAATCTATTTGAGGTGTAAAAAATGATATTATCTGTTAAAGATTTAAGTCATGGCTTTGGCGACAGAGCCATTTTCCACGAAGTGTCCTTCCGTTTATTAAAAGGCGAGCATGTCGGCTTAATCGGCGCCAACGGTGAAGGAAAGTCAACGTTTATGAATATTATTACTGGCAAGCTGGAGCCAGATGCAGGAAAAGTCGAATGGGCGAAAAATGTCCGTGTCGGCTACCTTGATCAGCATACCGTGCTAGAAAAGGGAAGAACGATCCGTGAAGTCCTTCAGGATGCATTCCATTATTTATTCTCCATGGAAGCCGCAATGAATGACATTTATGGCAAAATGGGTGAAGCCGATCCTGATGAGCTGGAAAAGCTGTTAGAGGAAGTTGGCGTCATTCAGGACGCACTGACAAACAATGATTTCTATATCATTGATTCTAAGGTCGAGGAGATTGCAAGAGGTCTTGGCTTAACGGATCTTGGACTGGACCGTGATGTGACGGAGCTCAGCGGCGGTCAGCGTACGAAGGTCCTGCTAGCGAAATTGCTGTTAGAGAAGCCAGAAATTCTCCTTCTCGATGAGCCGACCAACTATTTGGATGAGCAGCATATTGAGTGGCTGAAGCGTTATTTACAGGAATATGAAAATGCGTTTATCCTCATTTCACATGATATTCCGTTTTTAAACAGTGTTATTAACTTGATTTATCATGTTGAAAATCAAGAGCTCACGCGCTATGTTGGTGATTATGATCAATTTAAACAAGTGTACGAAGTCAAAAAGCAGCAGCTTGAAGCAGCCTATAAAAGACAGCAGCAGGAAGTGGCTGAACTAAAGGATTTTGTCGCAAGAAACAAAGCACGTGTCAGCACAAGAAATATGGCGATGTCCCGTCAAAAGAAACTGGATAAGATGGATATGATTGAACTGGCAGCAGAAAAGCCAAAACCAGAATTCCACTTTAAACCGGCACGTACGTCTGGGAAACTGATTTTTGAAACGAAAGATTTGGTCATTGGTTATGATGAACCGCTCTCCCGCCCATTGAATTTGAAAATGGAACGCGGGCAAAAAATTGCGCTGTACGGTGCTAACGGTATCGGAAAAACGACGCTGCTCCGAAGTCTTCTTGGGGAAATCACACCTATTTCTGGTGAAGTGGAACGTGGAGAATTCTTGCATATTGGCTACTTTGAGCAAGAAGTAAAAGAGCAAAACAGCAATACTTGTATTGAAGAAGTATGGAGCACCTTCCCTTCTTACACGCAATATGAAGTCAGAGCCGCTCTTGCAAAATGCGGATTAACGACAAAACATATTGAAAGCCGTGTGTCTGTATTAAGCGGAGGAGAAAAAGCAAAGGTCCGTCTTTGTAAGCTGATCAACGAAGAAACCAACTTACTTGTTCTCGATGAGCCGACAAACCATTTAGATGTCGATGCAAAAGAAGAACTAAAACGCGCCTTAAAAGAATATAAAGGCAGTGTCTTATTGATTTCTCACGAGCCTGAATTTTATCAAGATGTGGCAACTGAAACATGGAATTGCGAATCTTGGACGACAAAAGTATTATAACGACAAAAAAGCCTTATATCTTCAAAAGATATAAGGCCTTTTTCTAATTAATGACCTGCTTGGATATTCACCAAATGCTTACGTCCAAGGAGCAGAATAATCATGCCTAGAAGAACAACAGCAGCCCCGACATAATAAGGTGTACTTGCTGTATAGGATTCAGCGAGAACTCCGGCAATCCAAGGAGCGATCGCGCCCCCAATAAACCGTACAGCACTGTAAGAGGATGAAGCAATTGAACGTTCAACCGGTGCTGACCCCATCACAGCTGTCGTGAGCACCGTATTGATCATACCGAGAATTCCCCCAGCAATGACAATTCCGCAGATCACGACCACAATATGAGACGTCCATATTCCAATGCCGAATAAAATCACAGCAAACGAAGCAAACAAAACCACCAGCGAGGTCAATGTCCCAAGTTTACGATGAATGACCGGCGCGGAGAAGACGGAGGTCACAGCCAAAAATAGCCCCCAACCAAAAAAGACATAACCAAGTCCATGCTCATCAAGATGGAGCACAAATGGTGAATACGCTAAAAGCACAAAGAAACCAAAATTATATAAGAAAGCGGCAGATGCCATCGTTAAAAGTCCTTTATATTTTAACGCCCCGACAGCCTCAAATAATTTCACTTTTTTCTGCGGCTTTTGCATAGGTGGAAGCATAAAGGTAATCGCTAAAAGAGCGATAAGCATTAACACGGCAACGCCAAAGAAAGGCCCGCGCCAAGAAATTGTTCCAAGCTCACCGCCAAGCAGCGGTCCAACCGATATCCCAAGACCTAGTGCTGCCTCGTATAAAATAATGGCCTTCGCACTTCCTCCAACAGACACACCGACAATGACAGAGAGTGCAGTTGAAATAAATAAAGCATTCCCGATGCCCCATCCGCCTCTAAAGCCAATTAATTCATTAATCGTTGAAGAAGTACCTCCTAAAGCAGAAAAAACAATAATAAAAATGAGTCCTACTAATAACGTCCATTTCGCACCAATCCGGCTAGAAATAAAACCGGTAAAAAACATCACAAAGCCGGTCACAAGTAAGTAGCTAGTAAATAAAAGAGAGACCTGGCTTGGAGATGCATGTAATTGTGATGCAATGGCTGGCAGGATCGGGTCAACGAGTCCTATTCCCATAAACGAAATCACACATGCAAAGGCAACAGCCCAAACGGCTTTTGGCTGCCTAAGCAGACTTGTACGCTGTTTCAACACTTCTTCTTCCTTCATTCCATCAGAACCTTTCCTTCAAATGTTGACAAAATAAAATAAACACGCAGAGGTGTTTATTTTTGTAATTGCTCAATTGCATGAGCCGCTCTTTCTTTCATCGCTTCAAGATCCTTTTTAAAGGATTGAATGGTTTCAAGCTTTTTTGAAATCAATTGATGCTGCACAGTCAGCTGCGCCTCTATATCTAACAGCTTCTCTAATCGTTCCTTCGGATCAAGCGACAGCAAGTAGCCTTCTTTATTCAGCTCTAGCTGCTTTCCGATTTCCATAAACGATTGAAGCTCCTGTAAAGAAAAGCCGAGTACCTCTTTTGCCTGCATCACTTTCTCTAGCTCTTCCATGTCGTCCTCTGAGTAAAGTCTGACTCCGCCCTCTGTCCGCTTTGGTGCTGATAATAAACCAATCTCTTCATAGAAACGAATCGTCCGTTTTGTCAGTCCGCTTCTTTTCGCCACTTGATCAATTTTCATCCATTCCATCACCAGTGCCTCCTGCTCATCAATTCATGTTTTATTATACACCTTTATAACCTTAACGTAAACGTCAAAGTTTTAACCCTTGATTTCCTTCCTGTTTTATCGCAAAATAAATAGGAATAATTACGATTTAAAGGAGGTACTATATGCGCTCATTTCCATCTAAAGAAGAACGGCATCAGCTATTCGGATCTGTACCGCCAAGTCTTGGCACAAAGCCTTGGCAAAAAGAGGACATGACGGACATTCAAAAAACAGAGCAAAACTTTTATTTTCATCTTGAACAAGTCGGGATTTGCCGCATGTCCTATCCGGTGCATATCGTATCTAAAACAGCACCACAGCGCCAGACAACTACAGCTGAGTTTACACTGAGTACATCTCTGCCAGCTCATCAAAAAGGCATTCATATGAGCCGTCTCACTGAACAGCTGCACTCGTTTTATGAGAGCAGCAAGCCACTTAATGTGAATGCCCTAAAAGAATGGACGGCAGCGCTCGCCCGGAAAATGGATCAGCCCTCTGCTTCCGTTCAAGTTGCCTTTCCATGGTACATGGAAAAACAGAGCCCAGTCACCGGTCAGTCAGGCTTGATGTATGCGACTGTCCAATATGACGTCCATTTTCATGAAAAGGACGGATGGACCTGTCACGTTGGCTGCGATGCACAGGTCACGACATTATGTCCTTGTTCCAAAGAAATCAGTGAATATGGTGCACATAATCAGCGCGGATCTGTTTCCATTCAAGTAGGGTTATTTGAACAAGCATCGCATCCTGAGGATATCAAGGCCGCTCTTTTACATATCATCGAGTCCAATGCGAGCGCACCGCTTTATCCCGTGCTCAAAAGACCTGATGAAAAGAAAGTGACGGAAGAGGCTTATGAAAATCCGCGCTTTGTAGAAGATATCACAAGATTAATTGCCATCGAATTATATGAGCAGCCATGGATTAAAAGCTTTCAAATCGAGTGCCGTAATGAGGAATCCATCCACCAGCATGATGCGTATGCCAAATGCTCCTATCAAAAAAACCTGTAGATCGCTCTACAGGTTTTTTATTTCCACATCTTTATTCATTCAATTCCTCAATCATAAGCGACAATTCTGTCCAGCGGTCCATTGCTTGTTCTAGTTCTTCCGCAACGGCTTTTTGTTCGTCCATCAGCTCTTGAATTTTTCCAAAATCACTTCCTGCTTCTACAATGCTGGTTTCGAGCTGCTGATGTTTTTCCTCTAATGCCTGTATCCGGTCTTCAATCCCGTCCCATTCAAGCTGATCTTTATAAGAAAGTTTTTTTCTCTTTTTAGGTGCGGCTTCTACTTGTTTCTCAGCAGGCTTTGTCTCTGTCCGCTTCTGCTCTTTTTCCTGTTCCATATAATCGCTGTAAGCACCTTGGAAGTGTGAAATGCGCCCATTTCCTTCAAAGACAAGCAGACGGTGAACCACTCGGTCTAAGAAATAACGATCATGGGACACGGTGATGACGACGCCAGGGAACTGCTCTAAATAATCCTCTAAAATACTGAGGGTCTCTGTATCAAGGTCGTTCGTCGGCTCATCTAAAAAGAGAACATTTGGCTCTTCCATTAAGACCTTCAATAAATACAATCTGCGGCGTTCTCCCCCTGACAGCTTACGAATATACGTCCGCTGCATCGATCTTGGAAAAAGGAACCTCTCCAGCATCTGCTCTGCTGTGACAATAACGCCATCAGACGTCTTGACGATCTCAGCTGTTTCCTTGATATACTCAATGATGGTCAGCTCATCATTCATTTCCTTGTGATCCTGCGTGTAATAGCCAATACGAACGGTTTGTCCAATGGTCAATTGTCCTGAGGTCGGTTCAATCTTACCCGCTAGACAGTTCAGCAGAGTGGTTTTGCCGACTCCATTCGGTCCGATGAATCCGATACGATCACCCGGCACGACTAAATCTGTAAACCGCTCCACAAGGGACTGGCCAGCAAATGAAATTGATAAGTCTTCTGCCTCTATCACTTGTTTCCCCAAGCGGTGCGAGCCGATGGCAAAATCAAGCTCTCCCTTCGCATCAGGTCCTTTTTGATCTTTCAGCTCTTCGACTCTGCCGATACGTGCTTTCTGCTTTGTCGTTCTTGCTTTTGCTCCTCGTCTCAGCCATGCAAGCTCTCGTCTAAGCAAGTTTTGACGCTTCGTTTCTTTCACCTGAGCCTCTGCTTCCCGCTCCGCTCTTTTTTCTAAAAAGACTTCATAATTTCCTTTATACGTATAAAGCTGTCCTTGATTTAACTCATAAATCCGATTGGCCACCCGGTTTAAGAAATAACGATCGTGCGTCACGAGAATGACAGCACCGCTATATTGGCTTAAGTATCCTTCAAGCCATTCAATGGTGGCATTATCAAGGTGGTTGGTTGGCTCATCTAAAATCAGCAAACCTGCAGGCTGAATTAAATTTTTAGCAATGGCGACACGTTTTTTCTGTCCGCCAGATAATGCATGTACAGAGCGGCTCACATCTTTCACGCCAAGCTTTGTCAAAATCGTTTTAGCTGAAAGGTTCGCATCCCAAGCATCTTCCTGATCCATTCGATTCTGCATGCGCATCAGCGCCTCTTGTTTTGCCTCATTTTGCGGGTCATGCTCTAAATCGGCGAGTGCCTGTTCATACGCCTTCATCGTTTGAATCATTGGTGCCGTTCCAGAAAAAATGTAGTCAAGAATCGTTTCATTTCCTGTCATTTCAGGATCTTGCTCAAGAAATTCGATATCAAGTGTCCCTGCTTTCGTGATGTCACCTTCCTCAAACGATTCAAGTCCCGCGATGACCTTTAGAAGTGTTGACTTCCCTGTACCATTTGGTCCAATCAATCCGATGCGTTCCTTCGGTTCTATATGAAACGAAATATGATCAAACAGCGTTTTCTCGCCATAGGTTTTATATAATCCTTCAACATTCAATAAACTCATTTTATCAGCCCTTACATAGATTCTTCCTTTATTTTAAATCAGCCAGTAGCAGAAAACTAGTTTTAAAAAACCAGCTGATGAAAAGAATGTTTCCTTTTGATGCTCGATACACTATGAAGAGGTGATCTAAAGATGATAACCATTAGCTTATGTATGATTGTGAAAAATGAAGAGGAAGTGCTGGCGGAATGCCTTTCTTCTGTTCAAGACATTGTCGATGAGATAATCATCGTTGATACGGGATCAACAGATCAAACAAAAGAGATCGCTCATTCCTTTTCAGCAAAGGTGCTGGATTTTGAATGGGTGCAGCATTTTGCAAAAGCACGTAACTTTGCTTTCTCACATGCAGCGAAAGAGTATATTTTATGGCTCGATGCTGACGATGTTCTGCTTGAAGAAGACCGCCAAAAACTGCTTCAGCTCAAGCAGACACTTGATCCCTCGGTGGATGCCGTTTCGATGTTTTATCATGTGGGATTCGATGAAGACGGTCAGGTCAATTTCAAATATAGAAGAAATCGCCTTGTGAAGCGTTCGTTGAACTTTCAGTGGTATGGGGCCGTTCATGAGTTTCTTCAAGTGTATGGAAACATCTTTCCAGCAGATATCGCCGTCACACATCAAAAACGCAAGAAAACAACTCTTGGTGAGCCTGAGCGCAACTTGCGAATTTATGAAAACATGCTGGCAAAAGGAGAGGACATGACGCCCCGAGATCTCTTTTATTTTGCCAATGAATTAAGGGACAACGGTCAGCATGTCAGGGCGATTCGTTTTTATCATGAATTTTTAAACACAAAACAGTGCTGGATTGAGGATGAAATTCGCACATGCCAATATTTAGCCGACTGCTATTATGCGGTAGGTTTCGAGGAAGCGGCCTTATCCTCATTATTACGATCCTTCTTATATGATCAGCCCCGGCCAGAGTTTTGCTGCCGGATCGGGGATCATCTAAAAATACAAAATAAACATCAGGCGGCCATCTTTTGGTATGAGCAGGCGCTGAAGGCTCCTGAAAACGAAACAGCCTTCACACTTACACAATATAAAACGTGGTATCCTCACCTTCAGCTTTGCTACTGTTATTATCAGCTCGGCGACCTGGAGCAAGCCAAAATACATCACCATGCCTCCTCCGCCCATCATCCCACTCATCCAAGTGTGCTGTACAATGAAAAAATATTTGCTGAACAGACATAGATCGTCTGTCACCACATCCGCCTTCGATTTCACGGCGGATGTCTCTTTTTATATACTTATTCGGTTGTGACGTTTAATACTTTAGTGATTTAAAGCGTTTTTCAACCAATTGACTAAATTGTCATTTGCGCATATACTAACATTCGTCTTACGAAAAGATTTATCCATTAGGAGGTCAACATGAGTTCTTTATTTCGAAAAAAATCTCTCGACCAGCTCATGCTTGAAAGTCAAACAAAGCGGCTCAGCCGTTCGTTGAATACGTTTGATTTAATCTTGCTTGGCATTGGCTGTGTGGTCGGGACTGGAATCTTTGTCATTACGGGGGTTGCTGCGGCAAATGATGCGGGACCTGCGATTATTATATCTTTTATTTTGGCTGCGATCGCATGCGCCCTTGCTGCTTTTTGCTACGCTGAATTCTCCTCATCCATTCCTGTGTCAGGAAGCGTCTATACGTATTCCTACGCAACACTTGGGGAGTTTCTTGCCTTCTTAATGGGCTGGGATCTCATGCTGGAATATGTTATTGCGCTCTCTGCTGTAGCAAGTGGATGGTCGTCCTATTTTCAATCACTGCTCAGCGGATTTGGCCTGCACATACCGAAGGCTTTATCAGCTGCACCTGGAGCCGCTGACGGGGCCGTCTTTAACCTTCCAGGCGCACTCATTATTTTGCTCATCACCTTTATCGTCTCAAGAGGCGTCAAAGAAAGCACAAAGCTGAATAACATTATTGTGCTGATCAAAATTGCCATCGTCCTTCTCTTTATCATTTCAGGCTTTGCTTACGTCAAACCTGAAAACTGGACACCGTTTATGCCAATGGGCTTCCATGGCGTGATTGCTGGAGCTGCAACTGTCTTTTTTGCTTACCTTGGATTTGATGCAATCGCTAATGCATCAGAAGAAGTCAAAAACCCGCAAAAGGCGATGCCAATTGGAATCATCGGTGCGCTCGGTGTTTGTACGATTTTATACATCGGGGTTTCATTCGTCTTAACTGGCATGGTTCACTATACGAAGCTGAATGTCAGTGATCCTGTCGCTTTTGCTCTTCAAGTGGTTGGCCTGAATAGTGTCGCTGGCATTATATCCGCAGGTGCTATTATCGGGATTACGACAGTGTTAATTGCACTTGTCTACGCTCAGGTTCGTTTAACCTTTGCCATGAGCCGAGATGGACTCATGCCGAAAATCTTTTCAAACGTTCATCCAAAATCTAAGACACCGGTTGCCAACACTTGGCTGACAGGCGCTGTTGCGTCATGTATCGTTGGATTCGTCAACTTATCAACACTTGCTAATTTAGTCAGCATCGGTACACTTGCGGCCTTTACGGTGATCTCTATCGCTGTGATCGTACTCCGGAAAAAACATCCGAATATGAATACAGCTTTTAAAGTACCCTTTGTCCCTGTCCTTCCTATAATTAGTGCGGTCATTTGTATGATCTTGGCTTTCACACTGAAATGGGAAACATGGAGAGCCTTCCTCATCTGGATCGTCATCGGTGTTGTTGTCTATTTCACCTATGCAAGACGAAAAAGCCATCTTAATGAAACACATTAGAAAAGAGACACGGGGATTCCCGGTCTCTTTTTTTGCTTAAATCACACTGTTTTTGACTGAATTTGAGTCCACCATATCTGGATCTAACACGCTTGAAATCGGAATGACAAGCGGTGAACAATCTCCATTGTCCTCACCAAAACCTTGATTCAATTTCATCGAGAGAAAATAATCAATCTGCTGATAAGGTCCTAGCGTCAGTGATGCACCCCGATCCATTGTATTGATTTTAAAAGCACCGACATTGACGACTGAGGGTGAGAATAACATCACACGTCACTTCCTTTGAATGGGTTTAGCTGCTGGCGAAAAAGAGGCAGGTGAGTCCACTTGATCTCGATCATCTACATGGCTTTTTGTACCGACAAAACCGCTGGCATCTCCAAAATTCTGTCCGTAACCCTGATTTTTTTTATCTGAGTTTTGCCACTCTGCTAACAAATTTTGTCCGACATTCACCGCCGACGCATTTTCAAAGGAATTAATTTTTAACATGAAAATATTAATATTGATATACGGAGTTGGTTGAACCACAGATAAACCTCCTTTTTATAGGTATATGCAAGCACCCATCAAGTATGTTAACGGGAGGTCTTCACATGGACTTCGAAAAAATGAAGCAGTGGATGGATATTGCCCAGCAAATGCATGGAGATGATTTTTGGAAAATGATCTTCGATGATGAGCAAAGATCCCCCTTTATGGCAAACGGTCCATCTCCATTTACATTCACACAGCAGGATCAGCGGGGATCAGATGCGTCGTTTCCTCCAATCGACATGGTGGAAACCCATGCAGAAATTCAATATTTAATTTATTTGCCTGGCTACCGAAAGGAAGATGTTCAGGTGTTATCATATGGTGAATATTTGGTTGTGAAAGGACAGCGTTTTTCCTTTTTTAACGAACAGGACTTTCGCCAAAAGCAAGGGAAGTATGGTCCGTTTGAAAAGAAAATCCGCCTTCCAGAAATGATTCTTGGTCAAATGAATGCTGCCTTTAAAGACGGTGTACTTTACATCCGCCTGCAAAAGGATGAAGGAAAAGCGACGGCTATCATCATAGATGACGAATATTGATACTCACTGCGTCTATTTGATCACGATCATCAATTGTTTCAATTGGCAGGATCGTGATCACGCCATCAGCATTCTGTTCCCCAAAGCCATTGTTTCGTTTGATCGTACTGCAATGATTGCGAACAAACGTCGAGCCAAACGTCATAGATGATCCTGTGCCAATGGAATTCGTTTTCATATGGGCAATGTGAATCTGAGTAGGCAGCATATGCTTCTCCCCTTTCTTGTCATCTCTATAAGTATATACGGGGCAGCTTTTCCATAGACTAGAGTAAGGCGGAAGAAAAGGTTGTGGTCTACTTGAAACATTTCATTCAATCACTCTTTAAAAAAATTGAATCCAATCCATCCCCATCTGTCATTGAGCTAGAAAAAAGACTCGCCGCTCTTGAGCAAAAAATGTCTGCACCAGCTGCTCCTGTCTCAGAGGATACACACATCCATATCGAATCCCTGCGAGTGGACAAAATTGACTACCATTTAGAATTTGGGGAGCTTTCTATTGACCAGCTTCAAGGCAGGCTCAATATTGGGGCAACCTATTACACGCCAAAGGACACATGCATCAAAAAATCCACACAAACACCGAAGCCAAAAGAAACAAAAACACCGGTTGTCTCGATTCGATCAAAGCCTTCATCTTCTTAATGTGCTCGGCTTTTTAGTACAATCGGGGCAGTATCACAAACGATAAGACAAGTCCAAAATAAAAAGCTCTACTTCTCTACAAATCAAAGTAGTGAAATTGAGCTTTTTCCGTTACTTCATTTATTTATTGAATTCATCAATCGGAAGAAATATTCAGATTGATGTGTCTTATTCAGGTTATACCAAGAATGTAAGGCATCTGGTGCAAATACTTCTATTTTTTTCAGCACTTCCATTGCAAATTTTAAAGGAGCTATTCCTGATGCAGTAACTAAATTCGCATCAGATACCGCAGGTGCCAACTCATAGAACTTCTCTCCTTTATAGTTAGGACAAACCATTTTAGTATATTCTAAGTTATTACTTGTATGCCTTCTAGTATTTAAGTATCCCATATTCGCGAGCCCGTCAGTTGCACCACAAATTGCAGCAACAATTGTGCCAAGCTCTAAAGCTTGACCAATTCTTCCCAAGATAGGTTGGTGAATTTTTTCACCCCAAGTCGTCCCTCCTGGTAAAATCAAAAGATCTTTGCTCTCAAGATTACATTCTTCAAGGGAAATATCTGGTTTTATGCTCAAACCTCCCATAGTAGTCTTTATTTCTTTATTAACTCCTACTGTAATTACTCTTAAAGGTGCTAAATCTTTTTTGAAATATCTACCTGAGTTTAGTTCAGCGATTAAATATCCATATTCCCAGTCAGACATCGTATCAAATACATATAGATAAACTTTTTTTGTTTGCATCCAATCACCTTCCATTCACAATTGATATAGCTATTATAAAATAACTTCCCTGACAGTTAACGTCAGGGAAGTTATCATACTTGGTAAAATTTTATTAAATCCGACAAAACTTCAATAACTCTTTTCTTAAGACTAATTGGCTCAACAACTTTAATAGATTTATTATAAGGTAAAAGTAAATAAGGTACATATGTATGTATCATATCTTTTGGAAGAAGAAAAACTGCTTGATCTGAAGTCCGTTCTTGTAAATAATGTCCTAAAAACCAATGTTGGCAAATATCAGCCAATACATTTTTATCCCCATGAATCACCAAAGAAATAATCTCTTCCTTATCTTCTAAAGTTGGTAGGAGACTGTTTATAAAAAAGTCACGTGCTGAAAAATTTTCTTTCTGGTCAAAATGATTTACTGTCAGCATTAGACTTTCAATTCGATCTACTCTAAAACTACGCATATCATTCCTAAGATGACAAAATCCAATCACATACCACTTATTATTCCAATAGATTATTCTGTATGGATCGACACACCTATGATGTAATTGCTTTTCTCCACTTTTATTGTAAAGAATTTTCACCGTGTATGCGTCTGCTATGGCCTTTTCCAACTTCTTTAAAGAAGGTTCCAAAGAGATTGAAGGGGTTCGACTTATTACTTCAAGACTAGTTATATGTTGGTTTACCTTTGTTTCTTGCTCTTGATTTGAGTGTTTACTAAGTTTTGAAATGGCCCTTTTTAGCGCTTCATCTCCATAATATCCGGCTTCTTCTGCAAAAACAGCAGCGTGAAATAGTGAAGTCATCTCCTCAAAATCAAAAAATAGAGGGGCCTCTATAAAATTGTTCAATAAACTATATCCACCGTTATGTCCTGGTTCTGAAATAATAGGTACGCCACTCGTTGAAAGTGTATCAATATAACGATACACAGTTCTTATATTCATCTCTAACTTTTCTGAAATTTGTTTTGCAGTTATTTTTTTATCCGAACGAAGCATCCATAAAATGGATAACAAATTGTCTACTTTAGGCATATAATTCCACCTTTATATGAGTTTTATTTCCGATGATATACTTGTGATTTTTGGTATAACTCATCAATTTCTTTCCGATATCTTTCTAATTGAAGCTTTACACAGATTTGTCATTTCACACATTTGATTTACAATTTTATTTTCCTCTTTATAAAGCTTTACTGCATCATGGTATCTCAAGCAGACCTTAAGCATTGGATAATATCACGTTCTAATTGGCTTACACCCGCCATAAATGTAAATTAAGAATTGGCTGTAAGGATTATCTTCTGATATCTAGCTACGTATCTTTTAAGAATTTTAAATTTGTCTTTTTACTGTGAGTAATACAGGGCTAGGTCTGTACCATAAATGATTTCACCTTTTTCTTCAATAGAGGACTTAGATATTATTAATAAAATTGGGTATCCTAAACGATAAATCACAGGTCGTTTTTCTTATCTATTTAGCTAGGTTTCTATGAGAAACTATACAAATCACGACCAATCACTGTAAAATATAGAGGATCTAATCAAAAATTGAGGTGTTTTCATTGTATACGGGTCAAAAAAAATCATTTTGGAAACAGAAAAAAGTCATCATCCCTCTTCTTAGCATCATCGTAGTTGCTGCTGCTTTCTTTTTCTTAAAAGATACTCTTTTCTCAAAAGAAAAAGAGGCTTTAAAAGCCGCTCAAAACTTTACGAAACATATGGAGAAGAAAGACTTTACGAAGCTGGCAGATGAGGTGACAAGTGCATCTTTGAAAGCTAATGACTTTTCAAAAAAACAACTAGCCGAAAAATACGACAATATTTTCAACGGCATTGGTGCTTATGATCTGAACATTTCAAAGCTCAACGTTGAAAAACAGGACAAAGGAGATGGGTATCAATTCTCCTATGATGTAACGATGAAAACGTCTCTTGGCAAGCTGCATAAGCTGTCTTACAAGGGCATTCTCACCGAAGAAGATGACAAGTGGAAAGTGGACTGGAAACCAAATCTCATCTTCCCGCAAATGGAAAAAGGAGATACCATCAAGGTCAAATCTGACCCTGCTGTCCGCGGAAACATTGTCGACCGAAAAGGACGTACGCTCGCAGAAACAACTGGTGGAAACGCACTTGGCGTCATCCCAGGTAAGCTCGGAACAGGGGAAGAAAAAGAACGCAATATCAAAAAAATCAGCAAAGCTTTTGATATAGAGGAAGAACTCATCAACAATCAGCTGAAACAAGCATGGGTCACAGACGACACGTTTGTCCCGCTCAAATCGATGTTAAAACAAAAGCCAATTCCAAAGGACATAAATGGCGTTACCTATCAAACGAAGGAAATGCGCTACTATCCATATAACAAAGCCGCCGCTCATCTCACCGGTTATGTCGGAAAAGCAAATGCGGATGATATCAAAAGAAATCCAGCATTAAAGGCGGATCAAATCATCGGCAAAACCGGCCTTGAATTCACATTTGACAAAAACTTACGCGGACAAGATGGCGGAAGCATTCTCATCGTCCATGATGAAACAGGCATTGAAGAAACATTGCAAAAATCAGCTCGAAAAGATGGAAAAACAGTGAAGCTGACGATTGATGCTTCTTTGCAGAAAAAAGCCTATGATCAGCTGAAAGGTGAAAAAGGGGCCGTCACAATCATGAATCCATCAACAGGTGATCTATTAGCACTTGTCAGCACCCCTTCCTACGATGTCAATCTCATGACAAACGGGATTACACCTAAGCAATATCAGGCATACAGTGAAAATCCAGACCTTCCATTCCAAGCTCGATATGCGAGCCGGTATGCACCAGGCTCCACATTCAAAACCATTACAGCCGCCATTGGGCTGGAAACAGGTGTCACAAAGCCCGACAAAGTGCGTACCATTCATGGACTGAAATGGCAAAAGGATCAATCTTGGGGAAATTATCGCATCACACGTGTTCACGATAAAGAAAAAGTCAATATGGTCGATGCCCTTGTGTACTCAGACAATATTTATTTTGGACAGGAAGCACTCGAAATCGGCAAAGACACCTACGAGAAAAAAGTGAAAGCATTTGGATTTGGCGAAGACTTACACATGCCATTTACAATGAAGCCTGCACAAGTATCAAACGATGGTATTCAATCGGATATCTTACTGGCTGACTCGGCGTATGGCCAAGGCGAATTACTCATGTCACCGATTGAACAAGTACATGCCTATTCTCCATTTGCCACAGGAGGCAAGCTTGTCTACCCTCGAGTGATTCAAGATGAAAAAACAGCATCACCAAAACAAATCATCAAAGAAGGCTCGGCAGACACAGTGAAAGACGCATTGACTAAGGTCGTGACCAGTCCAAACGGAACAGCCCACTCCTTACAAATCGAAGGAGCGGATATTGCCGCTAAAACGGGAACGGCAGAATTAAAAAGCAAACAAGGTGCAACAGACGGCACTGAAAATGGATTTTTACTTGCGTTTAATCCTAAAAAAGAAGATTACGTCCTCGTCGGCATGATCGAAGGGGTGAAAAACCGCGGCGGCAGTGGACTCGTCGTTCAAAAAATGAAGCCTGTCATTGCTTCTTTTTACAAATAACTCTTTAGAGACACAAGCTCAATCAAATGCTTGTGTCTCTTTTTTTCTAAATCATGACAATTTGCTATTGTTTTATAGTTCACCTTATGAATAAAATGAGAAGAATGCAAAAAACAGAAAACAGATAAATGAAGGGAGGAAGTCTCATTGGCCATTGCTGCTCGTACAAAGGATAAACCTCAACATTCTGTTACCGGCTCAACGGTTTATCCCATCTTATTGATTATTGGTATTTGTCATATGCTGAACGACACATTACAAGCCGTTATTCCTGCCATGTTCCCTATATTGGAACGCTCAATGGGGCTGACCTTTACACAATTAGGGCTGATTGCTTTTACATTAAATATGGTCTCGTCCGTGATGCAGCCAGCTATTGGGTGGTACACAGATAAACGGCCGATGCCTTATGCACTTCCGATTGCTTTATTTTCAAGTGCTGTCGGTATATTCGGACTCGCGTTTGCTCCATCCTTTGCCACCATTCTGCTTTGCGTTGTCTTTATCGGACTCGGCTCTGCGATCTTCCATCCAGAGGGCTCCCGTGTTGCCAACATGGCAGCTGGTCCAAGACGAGGTCTTGCCCAGTCCATCTATCAAGTAGGCGGGAATACAGGTCAAGCCTTTGCTCCGCTTATCGCTGCATTAATGCTCGTCCCGCTCGGTCAGACAGGCGTGGCTTGGTTTACGATTGTTGGAATGTTGGCGGTTGGTTTCCTTCTTTATATTTCAAGATGGTACGCAGGAAGGCTTCAAACCATTCGGGCCGAAGCGAAAAAAGCTCCTGCAAAAGCTGTCAGATCTGATATTCATCGTAAATCAGCACTCATTGCACTTGGCATTATCGTCTTTCTCATCTTTGCCCGCTCTTGGTATGGAAATGCCATTTCGAATTTCTATGCGTTTTATGCGATTGAACAATACGGTTTGACGATTAAAGAATCACAGACTTATATCTTCTTATTTCTTATTCTAGGTGCAATTGGGACATTTGTAGGCGGGCCGCTTGCAGACCGCTTTGGCAAGAAAAACGTGATTTTAGTTTCCTTATTGGCATCCTTCCCGCTTGCCCTGCTGCTGCCATTTGCCGGACCGGTTTTTGCTTATGTTTTACTCGGACTGATTGGGCTCATTTTGACATCAAGCTTCTCTGTCACCGTGGTTTATGCCCAAGAACTATTTCCCGGGAAAATTGGCACAATGTCTGGTTTAACTGTTGGGCTTGCGTTTGGTATGGGTGCAATCGGATCGGTTGCCCTCGGTTCATTCATTGATGCCTTCGGCTTAACGCCTACCATGATCGGTGTTGCCTTTTTACCGATATTAGGCATCCTAGCCTTCTTACTTCCTAGCGACCAAACCATCTCCAAATGGAATGAATCATAAAAAGAAAACCGCTCAATAAATGAGCGGTTTTTTCCGATTGTTGACAAAGGGATAAAATGATGTGTATTTTAGCACTTTGTCTTCTTTTCAGCGTGATAGAAAACCTTTGCAGTCTAGGAAGGACAGCTACTTTTGCGGAGCGAATATGTTATTCGTGAGCACCAGCGCACAGGAGTGACACCGAATGCGAGGGTTTGTCTACACGCTGAAACCGCTCAATAAATGAGCGGTTTTTTCATCTCTCATAAAAATGCGTGTCAGGAACATGCTTCCTTGCAATAAATCCTTGCTTAAATTCTGGAAATACCTTTTGCACCTGCTTAATCTTTTGATGAACCAAGTCGGCATACGGAATATACAAATGATCCACAAGCTTCTGTTCTTTCATATAGTAATACCAATTAAGGTTAAAGGTATTCTCGTCAATGATCGTAAAGGCAGAAAAATGATAGAACAAGAGTGGACATTCGTCGAGATACATATCTCCTTTTACAACTGAAAGCTTGTAGTTTTCAATGTTCCAAATTGCCGCATTGGCTCCTTTAGATGCAACGATATGAACCCCTTTAAAATCATCAATCCATCTTTCCACATACCGCTGATCTCCGTACGTCTTTTTTTCTGTATCCATTTCTACAGTACAATGGGCAAGACAGTTTTCTTTCCATTGCGTGACTGCCTGTTTGGCAACATCTGTGTTACGGCAGCCTACAAACCCAGTATTAAAGCGGCCAGACAACTCATAAAAATGATAGAACCGCTTGGAATTCATATGATCCGTCAAAAATAAATGAGCGCTTGGATTCTCTGCAAAAATCGCCTCTGGATCATGATAAAAATACAAATCCGTATCCAGATGGGCAAGATAATCTGCATCTGAGGACTCAAGAATTTTGAGCAGAAAAGCAGGCTTTAATGTCCAGCAATACTCATGAAACGTTCGATCTTCTTTTGCCTTTCGCAGCGTATCATCTTCAATGTCCTCAAGCTGTTCATATTGAACATGCGGATGAGGGAACTCCTTTAATACCTTATAAGCCAAAGGGTCTGCACATAAAACGGACAGCTTGAAGGCATGGGCGTTTTGTTCAAGCGAATGAATCAGCGCCAAAAGCTTAAAAACATGGGTATTCGACACAATGGTTGTAAAGTGATAAGACGCCATTTACAACACATCCACTTGGAACAAATCAACGCGCAACAGCTCTTTCGTCAGCCCTTGAATGGCTTCTACAAGCACCATGCAGCCATACTCCTCACGTGCAAGCTGCGCCGCTTCTGCAAGCTTTTTCAAAGGAACATGCTTGGCTGTCAACATATCTTTTTTATCCCGCTTGATGCCTACATTCCGCTCTGTGATCAAATGAATCAGCTCTAAAAAATAAGATAACAGGTCATCAAATGCTGGATTCTCGCGCAGCTGGCGAACTTCTTTCACAATATCATTTGTCACAGTGTGAGAAAACGGACCTGAGAAAGCCAAGTGGACATCAATGGAATCAATATTGTTATACTTCTCACACATATACAAAATGTTGTATTTGATGTCATCAAATGACGTTAAATTACTTGGATGCTCTTGATGCACACTCATGATATCCTCTCGCAATTCAAAGGAGAGACCAAGCTGATTCAATCGAATCCCTAAATCATAATCCTCAAATCCGTACCGAACGATATTTTCATCAAACATCCCTAGTGCCATGACATGCTTACGTTTAACAGAGGAGTTATTTGTAATAAAAAATCGCCATGGCAGCTCATAAGAACCTAAATCATAGTGGTACGTTTCCAAAATGTCTTTCAGAATATCAATAAACTCAGACTGCAAATCGAAGCTTTTCTCTAAAAATGCACCATTTTCGACTTCTTCCAATGATAAAAGAGATGTTTTGTCCTCCATTTTCCGTTTATACAGTCCTTGCTTTTTCAACCGCTTCATATGATCCTTATCAAACGCTTTGTAAAAATAGCGATAAATCCGCTTCCAGCACACACCGCAAATGACAAGATCCTCCCTGTCAGCATGAGCCTCTGCATGCTTTTGAATAAATCTCGGTTCTGCCAGCATATCACTGTCATGAAAAATGAGCAGATCTCCCTCCGCCTCGCGAATGGCATGATTACGCCCCTTTGCAATCCCTTGATTGACAGGAATACGCACCTTTTTAAACGGAAAGTTCACCTCAATATTCTCGAGCATTTCCATCGTGCCATCCGTTGAGCCATTATCGGCAACAATGACCTCAAATGGAATATCTGTTTCCTGAAGCGTTAATGAAAAAAGGCTTCCTTCTAAACGCTCTTTGGCATTATAGCTTGGAATAATGACGCTTACCTTTGGCTTTTCGTTCATGCGTCATCCTCCTCCCGTTTGGCATAGCCGTTAAACAGCGGATCGACCTGCTCCACAGATTCAATCACATGGCGAAGCACTTGCCGATAGGCTTCTTGGAAAAACGGCAGGTCATTTCGTCCTTTTTCATGAATTTGCTGCATCTCACCCTTGCTCACAATCCGAAAGCCGCTGTAATGATAGCAAATGAGCGGGTGCCCATCCTCCAGAAGAATACGTCCATTCTCCTCCCGATAAGAATGCTGCCCATAGTTCCAATGACCAATATTCACGCCTTTTGTCTCAATATCTTCTACTTTGTCAAACAGCCTCGGCATATGATCTAGATATCCTTGATCGCCAAACTTGCCTTCTCCCGGTGCATTTTTACATTCTTTTAAGCATTCTTCTTTCCACCAGCTGAGGCATTTTCGTCCGGCTTCATCTCCTTTAAAATGCAGAAAGCCTGAGTTATAGCGTCCTAAAAGCTTCTGAAGCATCTTCACTTCCTCTGCATCAAAGCTTGGAATGACAATATCCCCTCTCGAAATTAAAACAGAAGCATTCGGCTGATGTTGAAAAATCACCTGAGGGCTCTCATAAAAGAACAAATCCGCATCGAGATAGGTCACGCTCTCTGCCTGCTCCTGTTCAAATAACCACTCAATCCAAATCGGCTTTAAGGTCCAGCAATATTCCGATGCATCCCGTTCCTCTTTTTTCTCCAGCAGCTCTGGTGTTTCGAGCTCCCGTACATGAACAAGATCCACATGCGGAAAATTCATTTGATGAAGCAAATCAAATGCAGCATCATCCATGCATAACGTCTTGATGACAGCATCATCTTCTACTTGCTTCAACGATAAGAAAAACGCAATGGCTTGATAAAGTCTTCCACTTGAAAGAACCGTACAATATATGCTGTTCATCTTTTTACACCTCTATTTTTGAAAGAATTCGCGGTACCATTCAATCGTCTTATCTAAGCCTTCATCAATGGAGTAATCAGGCTTCCAATCAAGCAGCTTTCTCGCTTTCTCTGCTGACAAATATTGATGCTTAATTTCATGTGTTCCTTGGTTGAGAATACGAGGCTTCAGTTCACTTCCCATTGCCTTTAAAATCTTATCCACAAGCTCTAGCACTGTCAGCTGAATTTCGTTACTAAAGTTAAAGGCTTCTCCCGCCAGCCCTTTTTCCTCCATCTTCTCAGCTAGCAGCAAATAAGCCTTCACTGCATCTTCAATGTAGAAATAATCACGAATAAATGTCCCGTCACTTCTAATTTCCGGCGCCTTTCCTTCTAACACAAGCTGAATGGTTTGCGGAATGATTCTGTTGAAATTCAAATCTCCGCCTCCATATAAATTACCGCAGCGTGTAATACAAACTGGAAGACCATATGTGTTGTAGTACGTATGAGAAATGAGATCTGCACAGCTCTTCGAAACATCATACGGATGTTTCCCGTTTAACGGCATGTCTTCATCGTATGGCAGCTGCTCTTGATCACCGTATGCTTTGTCACTTGATGCCACGATCACTCGTTTGATCAGCGGCTGTCTTCTGCAAGCCTCCAGCACATTCCATGTCCCTAAGATATTCGCTTCAAATGTAGAAACAGGATGTCTATTTGCGACTCCAACAATGGCTTGGGCAGCCAAGTGGAAGACGGTGTCAATTTCATATTCTCCTAACGCACGTTCAATCGTCTGCATATCCTCTAATGCGCCTTGCACCACATTCATTTTTTCAAACTGACTGCCTTGATATAAATTCGATCGAGGCACCTGATCACGCACAAGTCCAGTCACGTTTGCCCCTTGATCAATCAATTCCTTAACGAGATAGCTCCCTAACAGCCCTGTACATCCAGTTACAAATACGTTCTTTCCATTCCAAAATCCGCTCATGCTGTCACCAAACCTTCCATGGTTGTTTTCCATCTGTCCACATGTCGTTGATTTCCTTCAGGTTTTTATACGTATCAATTGCTGTCCAAAATCCGTGATGCTCATAAACGGCAAGCTCTCCATCATCCGCCAGGTTTTGAAGAGGCTCCGCTTCAAACACGCATTGATCATCATCTGTCAAATAATCAAATACCTTTGGAGACAACACAAAAAATCCTCCATTGATCATCCCGATACTGTCTGTCTTCTCAGAGAAGGATTGTGCCATCCCGTTATACACCTTCAGTGTCCCGTACTGGGACTTCTTTTCAATGCCTGTGACAGTCGCAGCTGCTCCAAGATCCTGATGACGTTTCAGTAAATGAAACATATTGATATTGGCCAGTCCATCACCATACGTCATCATAAAGGTCTCATCACCAATGTAATCCTGTGCCTGCTTTAAACGTCCGCCTGTCATCGTATCTTCACCTGTATCTAAAAAGGTGATTTTCCAGTTCTCCTTTTTCCCTAAAAGCTTCATTTCTCCTGTCGCCATATCGAGCTGCATGCTGTGATGCTGCCAGTCGTAGTTCAGAAAGTACTCTTTGATCTTCTCTCCTTTATATCCAAGCAATAGGATAAATTCGTCTACACCGTAATACTGATAGATTTTCATAATATGCCATAGAATAGGCCGATCTCCGATCATAGCAAGTGGTTTAGGAAGCGCTTGTGTGACCTCACTCATTCTCGTTCCCTTTCCTCCGCAGAGAATGACTGCTTTCATCTTCTCCCCTCATCTCTCTATGAAGATTTTTTGATTAAAAACCCTATCTTTATGCGGAAAATCAGTACATGTACCCCCATACTTTGTCCGACATCAGGTTTTGAATCTACTCTATTCATATGTCGAAATGAGAGAGTGTGCCACCTAGCATTTAACTATTTTTACAAATAAAAAAAGAGCGAGATTCATATTCTCGCTCTTCCAAAGTTTAAATTGTATATTTTCAGGGTAGATGGTATGATAAACATGTGCATAACCAGCACAAACAGCCTCTTTCTACAAAGAGACTACTAGATTGAATGAATTCAAGTGGCAGCTTGTTTCATTCTCAATATGAATCACGGAGGTGAATTCCCTTGGCACAAAACGTTCTTTGTGAAGTGAACTCTTGCCGTTTTTGGGCTGAAAACAGCTGTACCGCTTCTACCATTAAAATCGGTAAAAACACGATGACTGAAGTGACTCGCAATGCTGAAACTGATTGCGAAACATTTGAAACAAAATAATATTTTTCTCTGAGATGAAGGAACTGGCAGGTTCCTTCTTTTCTTTTACCATTCTATCAAGAATGATAATTATTATCAAGTGTTTTTCAATAAACATTTCTCGGGAAATAATGACACGATATTTCTCCATTCGTTGACGATTTTCACTCCTTTTTCTATACTCAACATATCCGAAGAAGAAAAAGTGGTGACCAATCAATGGATTTTACGATACGTTTTCTATCATTCTTTGTCGTGGAAATCGAAGGCAAAGATGAACAAGCAAATAAACGATTTAAACATTATCAAACACTAGATCAAGAGGAATTTGAACAAAGTGAGCTGAAGGACTTTTTAGACGGTGAACTGAAAAAAATCGTCAAACGAAAAGTGGACCGACACCCTAAATCTGAACAAGTACCGACCAAAATTGGCCGATTTATTGTAGAGCCTGGTCATGAGCTTGATTCAAATCCAAACTACAACCTATTTCATCAAACGAGATTTGCAGATACAAAAGAATTGTTTAATGAATGCAGTGAACAGTTTGTTCGCACATATTTAGATACAAGTGCTGTCAGAGGCGGCGTTTTTTTAGTTGCTTCTGCTGTTCCTAAAAAGTATTTCGATGATTCCTTTGTCTTTATTATGAAATGCGATTTCGAACAAAAAGTGGCTTCTATCGCTGATACATCTACCTTGATTAGAAAAGTCGAAATGGCTATTACGACAAAAAACATGAAATCGATTCAATACCCGTTTATGCCAGAAGAGGGAATGACTGAAGAAGCTGAAGTGAAAATTCACCAATCTTCACACGCTCGTTATTTTGAAGACTTTTTGAAGTTCGTCGAATACGGTGAATCCATGCCTGAAATCATGAAATCACAGGTTATGAATATGGTACAGGAACAGGTTTTTGAAACATTACAGGATGAAAGTGAAGAATTAAAGCAGTTTGAAGAGGATCTTGAAATATGGGAAGCGAGTGAAAAGCGAGAAATTAGAGAAACACTCGATACAGAGCAGGTCACACAAGCGGCCTCCCATATTGTGGAACAAACCCCTGATATCACAATGAAAATGCGTCTAGGCGAAACGGAAATCAAAGGTCTTCTAGCAGACTTTGGCCACTCGATCCATATTGCAAAGCTCAACAATCGATATGTCGTGCTCGTTGAAGCAGATCAAATCGTCTTCGAAAAAGGAAGCACACCTGTTGAGTTTCATAAACCAAATGGGTTAAAAGAGGTGGTCAGCCAGCTAACGCAAAAAGCCTATGATTCAGATCTAGAATAAAAAGACACGACTGCCTCTTGCATTCAGCGCATGAGGCAGTTTCTTTGTATAACGCTTGATTTATTAAGCTGGATCAGAAGTAACATGCAGCTCCCTGCCTCTTGCCCACATGCTGACAAGCAATAAGCTTATGATGAGCATCAGCCAAAAGACGCTGCTTGATCCAAAAAACTGAATCATCGTATACCCGCACAAGGGTCCTAAAGCCGCTCCCATATCTTGAACAAAGGAATAGCTTGCGAGGAAGCGGTTTTTATCTGTTTGAGCAGACGCTTTTTGAAAAGCAAGCGTATCCGTTAATGTCGTTAAGATTGTTGAGAGCAGCTGGATCAAAAGCAGCATCACAAGAAACCAGCCGCTTACCTTCAGCATGACCGCCAGAAAACTGAGACCTCCAAATGAAAGAAACATCCAGCAAAGCGTTCGTTCCTTCATCACAAGCCCATCAAACCATCTGCCCGTTTTCGGTGCGACAAATGGTTCCCACCCCCATCTGAGCGCTTGAATGATTCCACTTAAAGCCGAAGCTCCGATGACAAAGCCGAACAGAGCAAATTCTCCATGACCGATCCTTGCTTCAATGACATGGCTGAGTGTTGATGCGAATAACCCTTGGATCACAAGTGCGATCAGCATACCTGTGATTAATACTTTTACAACATCCCGTGCAAGCCACCTCTGTTTGATGACTTGATACACCTGCCCCTCTTCTCCCTTTTCAATCTCATCCAAAGAGACATAAAAAATGATCCCTAGTAATGAGAGTAAACCAAAAACAAGCGTCATGGACTGGAAGCCGATCAGGCTGGCGAATATTCCGCCAAATAACATGCCGAATAAACTGCCAAGCCGGTAAAGCCCATTATAAATGCCCGTATAATGCCCTTGAGAGCTTTCCTCCATCTCAGCAATTAATCTCATTCCACTCATACGCAATAACGTCCATGCCAGCCCCCAAGCGCAGCGGCAAATCAGCAGCAGCCAAAAACCGCTCACACCATAAAGCACTGTGGTCACTGATGCAATCAAAATAGCGATCAATACACCGGTCTTCATTGGGACAAACCGATAGAGCCACCAAACGACAGGTGTTAGCGGGATGCGGACGAATCGGTTAATGGACAGCAGCAGCCCGACCTCCCAAATAGATGATAAACCAACCTCTTTCCAATAGATCGGAAGAACAATATAAAGCATTGAATCCCCAATCAGTGCAAATGCTGTGATAAGTGATATTGACACCACTTGCTTTTGACGATGATCCATTTTCCCTTCCCCCTTCGCTATCTTTACAATAAGGGATGCCTTATAATAAATCTAATGAATGTTTTTGATTAAACCATCAAAATAATTGATAGGTGGTGTTAAAGTTGAATTTACATGCCCTTCGGATTTTTGCAAAGGTCGCAGAGACAAAAAGCGTTACACAAACAGCAGACGTGCTATCTTTGACACAGCCAGCTGTGACGGCTCAGCTTAGAAGCATTGAAAGTGAGATCGGTTTCCGTCTTTTTAAACGAAATGGCAGAGGCATTACACTTACGGAAATGGGGAAAATTCTATACCCTTATGCCCGGCAAGTGTTCGAGGCTGAAAAAGAAGTAGAATATCAGATCACACTGTTACAAAACGGAAAAAAGGGGCGGCTCCGCATCGCTTCTACCTATGTACCACTCAACTTTTTACTGCCAGATTGGCTTGCTGCTTTTAAAACATCTTCACCACAGACAGAAATTGAATTAAAAAGTGGAAACTCCGCTCAAGTTTTAGAGAGCCTGCTTCAATATGAATCAGATGTGGCCATCGCTGTGATCGAGGAGTTGCACCATGAGGAGATTCTCACTTCTCATTTAACGAATTTAAGCTATGATTTTATTGTGCCGGCAGACCATCCGTTAAACGGAAAAACCGTCCCACTGGAGCGCCTGAGTCAGGAGCCTTTTTTGATGCGTGAAGAAGGCAGTTCCACAAGAGATAAACTCTTTTCTCTTTTTACCTCGAAAGGAATCAAAAAACCGACCGTTGATTTACAATTCAGCGGTGTTCATGAAGCGATTCAAATGATCAAAGCTGGATATGGCATCACACTTGTTCCCCGTGATGCGGTTCATGGCAGTCTCAAGCGGAAAGAAATTGGGCGCGTGTACATTGAAGGCATTGAGATCGTCAGACCGGTGGTTGTGTGCAAACGGGCGAATGATCTTGAAGAAAATAGAACCGTGGATGCCTTCCTGCAAATGAAAGGTATCGGTCCATTTACTACGCCTGCTGCCAATTAAAAAAGTGCCTGCTTCTGAAACAGGCACTTTTTTTCTCTATTCAGCTGGCTGCACGATGTCAAACGGTACAGCTTTTGAGGCTTTCACCAATTGTTCTGGGGTGATGAGGATTTCATTTCCCCATTCGCCTGCCCCAACACCTAATATTTCCTCTTCTAATAACGAAGCCTCAATAATGGTGCGGAATCCTTCTGGCTGCCAGCAAAACGGCGGAATCGAACCAATTCGATAGCCCGTCACTTCAAGAACCTTCTCCGGTGAAGCCATTTTAATATTACGGGAGCCGGCCGCTTTCTTGAGTTTCCCTGACTTAATATGCTGGTCAGCGCCAACCATCACAAGCAGCTGCTCTCCTTCTCCTGTTTCAAAAATCAATGTTTTAATCATTTGTCTTTCACGAAAACCAAGAGCTGCCGCTACATTTGCTGCTCCTTTTTCTGTTTCGGCAGAAAATGTTTTGATCTCATATGGGATGCCATGTTTGTCCAAAAAGTCATGTGCCGGTAATTTTTTCAATCGATTGAACCCCTTTCCTTACAATGTCCTTCATTTAGCTTATCACAATCTTCTCATCCTTAAGATGTATTTTTCAATGAAAAACCTCTGGACACACCATCACCATGCTATACTGAACTTGTTTTTGAAAAGGAGCCGGTTTGATATGGGAAACAAGTTTTGGTGTTATACAAGCAGTAAAAGCCTTCTCATGCTGAGTGATATTTTATTTGTCATGACGATCACGTTTGTCATTTATCAAGATACACAATCTGTTGCCTATGCGGCTGTCTTTCCGCTGATTAGAACGATATGCCAGCTATTGGCTGGGCTCTTCTCTCCTGTTTTAACCGATTACTTTCAAGCTGGCCGGCTATTGAAATGGGTCCCGCTTTTACGTCTTGGGATGCTCATCGTGTTTACAGCCCAATTTCATTTGTTTCAGCAGCATATGGTCTGGTTGTTTAGTGCGCTTATTTTGATTTCCCTCACAGGCGGGTTCATCAGTCCTTTAATGCAGGCCATCATGCCGATGCTTGTACCAGCAAATCAGCTTGTGAAAGCAAACAGTACAGCGTCCATTTTTCATCAAATGGTTCAAATCGCCGGTTATTCGTTCACTGGAATGCTCGTCCTATGGATCGGGCCATTTTATTTAATGTGGATCACCTGTGTCATGATTGTGTTGTCTTATCTATTATTCATCCCTGTCTTTCCTCTTCTCAAGCAAGAAGAGACGGTTCGAAAAACAAATAAGATGAACAGCTTCAAAGATGGCTGGACGATCATTTGGAGAAATAAAACGGTGCGCACCCTGACCTTTATGGATGTTTGTGAAAATATTGCGGGTGCTGTGTGGATCGGTGCGATTACGCTTGCCTTTGTCACCCATGATTTAAAGCAAGGTGAGGAATGGTGGGGATTTATCAATGCCGCTTATTATACAGGTGCCATCATAGGCGGGCTCTTAGCTGCATGGATGAGTCAGTTTATTCAAAAACAGCTTCTCCTCTATATGGCAGCTGGTTCATTCATTTATGCAGTGCTGACCATTGTCTATTCACTGAACAGCCTGCCGTGGCTTGCTTTGGTGCTTTGTATTTTGATTGGGCCTGCCTACCAAATCCGAGATGTTTCGCAGCAAACCATTCTTCAAACGGAAACGCCAGTACATGATTTATCAAAGGTGTATTCGGCTCACTACGTCCTTTCTTCAGTATCGGTCGGTTTATCTATTTTCTTTGTTGGATTGATTGCAGATGTATACGGGGCGAGGTCTGTGTATTTACTGGGCGGTCTATTTGTGCTCGTTTGTTCCGGCATTGCCATCCTTGCTTTTATGAAGCAGAAAAAAGAGAGCAGCTGATGTATGCAGCGGCTCTTTTACTTTTCTTTTAACATCGCAAACATGTCACGGGCCATGGCTTCTAAAATATACACAACTGGCGTCTGTGTGGTGATATTGGCTCTGTGGACCCGCTCATCTGTGACGTAGTAGGCAATATTTAAATCTGAAATGCGTGAAATCGTGCAGTGCTGGTTATTCGTAATACTAATGATCTTGCTGCCTTCTCTTTTTAACTTCGAAATATGATCAATCGTAATACTGTTCTCCCCTGATACAGACAGCACAATGGTGACACTATTGTCTAAATACTGCATATTCATCGGGAAAAACGGATCGTTGATGTAAAATGAAAATTTCTCAAGACTTGAAAAGTACCTCGCCCCATACTGCGCCAAAATGCCAGAACTGCCAGTTCCGATAAACAGCACATTTTTTGCCTCAGCAATGAGCTTCGCGGCCTCCTTAATTTTCCCCTCAAAGTCTCCCTTCAATGTTCGTTCAATAAATTCATATAGAAAGTGCTGTGTGCTTTTTAAAGAAGGTGTCTGCTCTGATTCTAAATACATTTTGAGCTTCACTTTAAACTCTGAAAAGCCTTCACAATTTACTTTTCGGCAAAAGCGAAGGACAGACGAGGTGGAAATATGTGCAGCATCTGCAAGATCTCGAATTCTCATGTACACGACCTTTTCACTGTTTTCCATGATATATCGGTATAAAGCGCTTTCTAGTTCATTAAAGCTGGAAATGACCTCACTTGAAAACATCTGACTTCCCCTTTCTCCAACTACATGTCACAATGTGTTTCTTTTATGTAACAAATCTCTAAATAGGGCACCCTTGCCTAAAGACGCTGAAGTCATTTACGCACATGATGCTCTCACGATAAGCTATAGATGTACAAACAAGAAAAAAGACTTTTCTCTATTATAACATTGCGCGTTACAATATTCGGAGGTGCAGAACATGGCAAAAGGATTAAAGGTTGTCACAATTGGCGGAGGATCAAGCTATACACCAGAGCTTGTAGAAGGATTTATTAAACGATACGATGAATTTCCGATTAGCGAGCTTTGGCTCGTTGATATTGAAGCGGGAAAAGAAAAGCTTGAGATCGTCGGAAATCTTGCAAAACGCATGGTCAAAAAAGCAGGGCTCCCAATCGAGGTTCATTTAACATTAGATCGCAGGAAAGCTCTTGTAGATGCTGATTTTGTCACAACACAATTCCGTGTCGGACTTCTTGAAGCACGTATGAAGGATGAACGCATTCCTTTAAAATATGATGTCATTGGTCAAGAAACAAATGGTCCAGGAGGTCTATTCAAAGGACTTCGCACCATTCCTGTCATTCTTGATATTGTCAAAGATATTGAAGAGCTTTGCCCGAATGCATGGCTTGTGAATTTCACAAATCCAGCTGGTATGGTCACTGAAGCCGTTCTTCGTTATTCAAACCATCGTAAAGTCGTTGGTTTATGCAACGTGCCGATCGGCATTCGCATGGGAATCGCCAAAGGGCTTGGTGTCGACGCAAGCAGAGTCGAAGTCAGCTTTGCTGGATTAAACCATATGGTCTTTGGACTCAATGTATTCTTAGATGGCAAAAGCATCATGGATCAAGTCATCGAAGACATGGCTGATCCAAACTCCAGCATGTCGATGAACAACATTCAAGCGATTCCGTGGGATGCTGATTTCTTAAAAGGGCTTGGCGTCATTCCTTGTCCGTATCACCGTTACTACTACAAAACAAGTGATATGCTGGCTGAGGAAAAGAAAGCAGCAGCAAATGAAGGAACACGTGCTGAAGTCGTTCGCGCATTAGAAAATGATTTGTTCGAGCTTTACAAAGACCCTGATCTCGACATCAAGCCGCCACAGCTTGAAAAACGAGGCGGTGCCTACTACAGTGATGCCGCTTGTAACTTAATTGCATCCATTTATAACGACAAGCATGACATTCAGCCTGTAAACACCATCAATAATGGGGCTATTAGTGACATTCCAAATGATTCTGCGGTTGAACTCAACTGTGTTATCACAAAAGACGGTCCTAAACCAATTGCTGTTGGTGAAATGCCAGTCGCTGTCAAAGGACTCATTTCTCAAATTAAATCCTTTGAACGTGTAGCTGCTGAAGCAGCCGTGACAGGCGATTACAACACAGCTCTTGTCGCAATGACCATCAACCCGCTTGTCCCATCAGATGCCATTGCAAAAAGCATCCTAGATGAAATGCTAGAAGCACACAAAGAATATTTGCCGCAGTTCTTCAATAAAGTAGAAGCATAAAAAGAAGCCGCACTTGTCGAAAGTGCGGTTTTTCTTATTTCGCTGCAAACAGGCGGTCCATCTGAGGGCGATCATAGTCTAATAGCCAGTGCTGTAAGCCTTCATAGACTGGTCTTAAACGCTCTGGATCTGCCGCAATAAGATCACAGCCTCGATCATCATATAAGTGAAAAATCATTTTTTTCGAGAGATTCATTAGGTAAATTTCATACCCCAGTTTTCCCTTCAAAATTTGATTCGGTGCATAGAAGTCCTCTTGGCACATCGCATGGAGAAGCGGACGCAATCGAATGTCTTGCAGCTGGCATTTGAGTGTAAATCTCTCTAATGTCAGTGAATCTTCTATTTCTGGACGTACATAGCTCAAAAGCTCATGACGCAATCGGTAACGCATTTTCCGATTGACATATTTTTGATAAACCAAGAGCTGACGCTTCGTTAATTCATGTTCATGTTCTGTATACACATCCGTTACAAGCAGCATCTCGTCTTCTGGATCAAAAGCATATTTCACAATCTCTAAAGCACGATCCCCCGCTTTTTCTAATACAATCGATTCTTTTCCTAATGACCAATCTGCCAATTCAAACCGAAGCCCAATAGGCCACTCATAAAAAAGCGGCGGCGTGAGGATAAGATCAGGAAAATGATTTTTTAAAAATCTATTGGTTTGATCGCTCATTTGCTTCCCTTTCATTGGCTTTATTTCTTATTTTACCGTTGAAACGTATAGGAAAACAATTGGAAATAAACTGTCATTTCTTATATGATAGAAAGAGATGGAGGTGTAGCCAATTGAAAACATCAAAATGGTTTTTACAAGTGTTCCTTACAGCACTGATCACCATGTGGATACAGGCTGGACTTGATCAAGCGAACATCATTCAGATCACCAATGTATGGGTCGATGTCAGCAGCTGGATCCTGATCTTCTTTGTCATCTACGCACTTTTTGAATGGACATCTCACGTCTTAGCAAAACGGAAAATCGCTCACCACTGAACATCTCTTTTCATAGAGATGTTTTTTCTTGAAACTCTTCTTGCACAAGTTCATGAATGACGCCCATTCCTGCCTGGCTTCCGGCTGCTGCTGCGAGAACTAACTGAGCAGGACCGCCTAAATTATCACCACATGCAAAGACACCACTGACGGTTGTACGTCCAAGAATATCTGTTTCAATACCCGCATTCTTCGTCATTTGACAGCCAAGCTTTTCGGCAAATGGGGCTGACTGCTTGAATTCACTTGCGACAAAACCGCCTTCCCTATTCACTATCTCCCCATTCGCAAGCTGTAGAGAGCGCAGCTGCCCATTGTCATGATCAATCGACACAATTGGCACATCAATGACTTGAATAGAATGTGCCGTCAGAAGCGTCTTGTCTTCTTCAGCTAACATGTGCCCATTCGTAAACACGATCAAATCCTTTGTCCAATTGAAAAGAAGTTTAGCCATGTGCAAGGCTCGCTGATTCTCTGCAATGAGGGCAAGTGCTTTCTCCTTTAATTCCCATCCATCACAGAAAGGACAACTAAACAATGTTTTTCCGTACACATCATGAATTCCTTCGATCTCTGGCAGTATATCCTGCAATCCAGTTGCCAAAATGATTTTTTTCGCTTCGAATGCATCCCCCTCGTGTGTTAGTAACGTAAAGTTTTCCTCTTGCTTTTGTATATCAACAATTCTACATCGGTTGATTTGGATATGAGGGTATTTTTGAAGGTCTGCCTCTCCCGCTTGTCTGATTTCAAACGGTGTCATTCCATCATTTGTAATAAATCCATGTGATTCCTGCGTCACTCGATTTCTTGGCAGCTCATCATCAAATACAACGACCTGCTTTCTGCCTCTTCCTACAACAAGTGCTGCACTTAATCCGGCTGGCCCGCCTCCGATAATGGCACAATCTAATAACATCTCAATCTCTCCTTTTTTATTAAAGACTTTAAAGACTCTTAATATCTATAATCAGTTCGAAAAAATCACACGTTGAAAAATGGATTTTTTTCTGTTTGCTCAAGTTGGTTCGCAATATCAATTAACCGTTTTTGACTTAATGTCTCCTGCATTTTCGTTTCAACATCCTGCATAACTTGTTCAATCAAACAGCCATCATGAGGCATGAAGGAGTCATGCTCTAAAGAGCAGCGAAATAAATTCGTTTGTCCTTCTACAGCCTGAATGACATCTAAAAAAGAAATGTCTTCCTTTCGTTTAATAAGGGTGTATCCTCCCTTTGCACCAGGTGTTGATTCAATCAGTCCCGCCTTCACAAGCTTTGTTAAAATTTTGGATAGATAGGTTGGTGAAAGGTCTTGTATCTTAGCAAGAGGCTCAACGCCAATCGCTTTACCCTTTGGCGCAAGAGTTAAAAACACCATCGTATGCAGCGCATAGTTGGTTGCTTTAGAATATTTCATGAGGAAACTCCTTTCTATCTATTATAGACCTTTTATATCTGTAATTGATCATAGATGATTCAAGAGAAAAAAGCAAGAGTTGTGAATCTGCTCCACTTTTCATTCCACATTTCACATTTCCTTCCGATAATAGAAGTAAGCACGAAATAAAGTTTTGATTGAGAACGAGAAGGAGTGAAGAAAAATGTCAGATCAGCAGCACAATGCAGCACACGAAGAAGAAGAGTTTAACGTATACGACATGCTTCCGCCGGCAGGTACAATCATCGGAGAAGCAACAGAAGAAGAAATGGAAGCCGCAGCAGCACTTGAAGTGAGACACGTCGCGTTCATGCGCCTTCAAGATATGTTCATTCAATTTGATGGCTCGTCTTACAAAGACTTATTAAAAGACTTCCAAGAATTCGAATTGGATTCCACAAAATTCTGGAGAGCCATTGCTAGACGACTTCAAATCCCATACGAATGGCCAATCCGAATCGACCACGCAAACGGCCCTATTTATATTGGTGAAACAGAGGATAGCCGTGAGGTTGAGGAGAGCGCAGAGTAAGGAATGGCGGCCCCCTTTTGGTAAGGGGGCTTTTTGTCTCCATTACAATACATCGGTTGAAAAAACAAATAAGCAATATGAGCGCTGTCACGCCCATATTGCTTATTCTCGTGTTATGTTAACTCTGGCCAAAATGCTTGATTTGCCACAATTAAGTCGTCTAAAATATCTTTTGCTACTTTAGCACTTGGCACCGTTTTCGATAATGTGATGGCCTGCCATAGTTTTTGATAGGATCCTTCTTCAAATGCTTCTACTACTAATTTTTCTACGCCAACTTGCTGCTCCATGAGACTTTTTTGAAATCTAGGAATCTCTCCAACTACTAATTTTTCTGGACCGCTGCTGCCAACGATACAAGGAATTTCAACCATGGCTGTTGGATCAAAGTTCCTAATGGCGCCATTGTTCTCTACGATCATCAGCATCCGTTCCTTTTTATTAAAAGCAATGGCTCGTGCCAAATCAACGATATAGGAAGCATGCTCATCAATGGTCAGCTTTGTTTCCTTTGCAGTTCCTTTATCAATGATGGCCTGACATTCACTAAAAACAAAAGCTTCCCGCCCCTCCATCACTTCATTGGCACGCGTGAACGCTATATTTGAATGTGCCACTTCTTCATCTGGAAATAGATAGTATTTCAAATACGTATTCGGTACCGTTTTTGGATCAAGTGCTTGAATATCTTTGGCCTTTTTTAATGTGCTGTTCCAGCTCTTCTGCTGTTCTAGCTCAGATGTTCCATCTGTTGCATAACCATGCTGGCTTACATGCTTAATTACCTCAGGCATTAAGCTATTTCCAGCTTTATCTCGAATATCTGTCCACCAGCCAAAATGATTTAAACCATAGTAATCGACTTCTAGTTCTTTCCGCGAAGATAAGCCTAAATTTTTTGCAATTAATTCTTCGATACCAATTGGCATATCACATATGTTTAAAATCTTGGCATTCGGCCTTAGCTTACGTGTTGCCTCTGCTACTATCGCTGCAGGGTTCGAATAGTTTAACATCCAAGCTTCAGGTGAGTATTTTTCCATATAATCGACAAGTTCTAATACACCTGGAATGGACCGCATCCCGTAAGCTATTCCGCCTGGACCGCATGTTTCCTGTCCGACGACTCCATGCTTCAATGGAATTTTCTCATCTAATTCACGCATTGCATATTTGCCGACACGAATATGTGCCATCACAAAATCGACTTGAGTAAAGGCTTCTTCTGGGTCCGTGCTTGCCAGTAATCGTACTTCTGGTGCTCGTTCTTTTAACATAATCTCACATGCATCTGCAATCGTCTTTTGTCTAGCTTCATCATTATCATAGAGTTTAATTGTATGAATTGGGAACTCCTCTAGATAGTCTAACAGCATCAAAATGATTCCCGGTGTAAATGTACTTCCGCCTCCAGCGATGGTAATATTAAATTTTTTCATCATATCCAGCTCCTTTTTCAATCTAATGAAAGTTTTGTCTCAAAGGACTCTCTTACTTGCGGTACACTTAAGCCAACAATGATTTGAATGCTTTGACCACTTTTCGCCATGCCGTGTGCCCGTTTATTTTTTGTAAAGTAGTCCCTATCTTTCACCAAGCTAGGGTCAATCACTGTAATACGCAGACGCGTGGCACAGTTTGTCACATCTTTAATGTTTTCTTTACCGCCAAGGCCTTCTAAGAAATAAACGGCTTTCTCTTCATACTCAGACGCATAAACGGGGCCTTCTTTTTGGTCATGACCTTTTTTATGAGCATTCTCATAATCTTGTTTTGTATATAGCCTCGTCTCCTCCTCATGTTTTCGTCCTGGTAATGGAATATCAAATTTCACAATCATCCATCTAAAGATGACAAAATACACTGCTGTAAAGAGAAGTCCAATCATCGCTTGGATCAGATAAATCCCTCCATGATTTGAAGAGAGCGGAATCCAGTTCAATGCAGCTATTTCAATAAGCCCGGAACCCATCATTCCAACAACACCAAACATATTCATAATTGTCACCATGGTCGCACCAAGAAGTGCATGTATCACAAATAAATAAGGCGCGAGAAATAGGAATGTAAATTCAAGCGGTTCTGTAATTCCGGCAAATATGGCTGTTAATGTGGCCGGTAATACCAATGCCAAAACCTTTTTTCTGTTTTCTTTCGGTGTAGAAAAATACATGGCTAAAGCTATCCCTAAACAGCCGAACATCTTAATATTCCCATGCAATAAAAATCCGTATGGATAAAGATCCTTCAAATCGGAAGTGGAGGACGCAAATTCATTTAAGTGAGCAATCCAATATGGTTTTAACCCCCCATTTACAGCCGCTGGACCAAACTCAAAAGGTGTATAAATAAAATGGTGAAGTCCTGTTGGAATTAACACCCTTTCCAAGAAATGAAACAGCCAGACACCAATATAACCAGACTGTGCCATAAACCCTTGAAGAGATTGAATCCCCTGCTGAACATAGGGCCATACAAAAGCAACGATAAAAGCAATAGGAATCATCACAAAGAATCCGATGATGACAACAAATACAAGCCCCTGGAAAATCCCAAGCATTTCAGGCAGCTTTTGATCATAAAAACGATTATGGATCCAAATGACGATTCCAGATATCATCACCGCACCAATGATACTTGTATCCAGCGTAGGTATACCCGCTATTTCTTTTACTCCCGCTACGTTTTCGGCACCTTGCGATAAATCAACGCCAAAAGTAGACGGCCAAAGTGTCAAAATAGCATGAATATAATTGTTAAATACAAGATAAATCATCAAAGCTGCGAGCGTCGCACGTGCTTGCGCTTTTTTTGCAAGTGAGATGGGCAATCCAATCACAAAGGCTAATTCCATATGATTGAAAATCGTCCATCCTCCGCTTTCAATCAGTGACCAAACCTTATACCACATCGTACCTTCTCCAGCCATTTCCCCCATAATCGCCGGATTCTTACATAAAGTCGCGAGGCCGACAACAATACCAAAAAACGCGAATAAAAGTACAGGAACTACCATAGCACTGCCAAACCGCTTGATTGCATTCATAAGCATAACCCCTTTGCTTGATCCATAACACCACTGTAAAGGGAGCGCTTACAAAAACCAATAGGTTTGACGTATTTAGAAATCAAGTTGTAACATTAGATTATATTTTCACAGGAAGAAAATATTTTCATGTTGGAGGGCACATCGCATGATACTCGACAAGCTGGTAAATGAATACTTCGAAGACTTAAATAAGAATGACCTGCACATTATTAAAACAATCCATGATCATCTTGAAGAAATGAAGACAATGAAAATTCAAGACCTTGCCCGTTATGCTCATACTTCCATCTCATCAATCCATCGGCTTGCTAAGAAAATAGGGTTCGACGGCTACAGTGACTTAAAGTCTTATGTGAAATTAAATGCTTTCACTGAAGAGACAACACAGGATTTAATGCAGCTGCTCGATCAAGACATCCGGCAGACAAGGAAATATATGGAGCAGCTGGACTTTCATCAATTAAATCAACTGATTGATCGTGCACCGTATATTTATATTTATGGGACAGGAACAGCACAGCTCGATTTGGCCAATGATATACAGCGGCAGCTATGGTCACTCCATAAGAAATCTCAAGTATTACGAAGCAAGCGGGACTTAACAGATGGAATCATTGAATTTGGTGAGGATGACCTTTTATTTATCATTTCTTTATCGGGTGAATCGAAGAATTTAGATGAAATCATTCAATTGGTGAAAACAAGACATATCAAATTTATCAGCATGACCACTTTAAGGAATAACCTCCTTGCACAAAATGCCATGTTTAACATCTATGTAAGCAGCACCCCGTTTCCCTTATATAACAAAGTGGACAACTCCAGCTTTCTGCCATTTTACATTGTGGCAGATATTATCGTCAGAAAATTTAGTGAGTGGAAAGTGAACCAATTGAATAATAGGACTTAAACATAACAGGTACAGTTTTGGAGAGAGAATCCATATTACTTCGCAAAAAAAGAGAGACTCTTTTGTCTCTCTCAAAAAATACTGTATAACAACGGTTTTAATGAAATATATCTACTCGCGGCTGCCTTTTCCTTTTCATGTTATTCAGCAGTATAATGCCCAGCAAGCAGTTCATCAAACGAATCCGCTAATTTGAAATCCGTCTCATCTTCTAGATCAAAGTAGTGAATCGGCGGATGCTCCTTTGTTTCTCTATAATCCAATGCAATCCACGTATGACCATCCCCACAAATGAGCACAAGTCCCTCAGGCAATTCCCATTCTTCTATTAAATAATCACTATCCATAATGCCTTCATTTTTGGCAATTCCTCTTAAATGATCAAATGACACATGATCCTCTGCCCATCCATTCGGCTGATCCGTTGGAAAAGCGTTATGCAGGGTATAACCGCCATTTTGTTCGAGAATCAGTTGCTTATATGTATCCGGCAGGATGACGCCTAGCTTCTTTTCCGCTTTTGCAATGCCTTTCTCATTGATTTTCTTAAATGTTTCTTCGCTTTCTCTATCTTTATCCCAAAATGGTTTCAAATAAAATACCTCCAATTGTTATTTCTATCTCATTTTACCATTTAAGATAACTAGTTTAATAGTCCTATTTAATAAAAAAGAGAAGGGTTCCCCCTCCTCCTCTTGTTGGTCATGATTGTTCTTGATTTCTCGCTTCAAATTCATCCAGCATTGCACGCACTTCATCTGTTGATGATGTGTTCATTAATTGATTTCTCAAGAAACTCGCTCCCCTGAATCCTTTCACATAAATCTTAAAGAAGCGGTGCAGTGCCTTGAATGGACGCAAACCTAGTGATGAGTATTGATCATGGAGATCAAGATGTAATCTTAAAAGACCGAGCAGTTCATCACTTGTATGCTCCTTCGGCTCTTTTTCAAAAGCAAATGGGTTATGGAAAATCCCTCGTCCAATCATCACGCCGTCTACTCCATACTGCTCAGCGAGCTTTAAGCCTGTTTGACGATCAGGAATATCACCATTGATTGTCAAAAGAGTATCAGGTGCTACTTCATCACGAAGTTTTTTGATTTCAGGAATGAGCTCCCAATGCGCATCCACCTGGCTCATTTCCTTTCTTGTGCGAAGGTGGATCGATAAATTCACAATGTCTTGCTCCAAAATGTGTCTAAGCCACCCGCGCCATTCATCGACTTCAGTAAAACCAAGTCTTGTTTTGACGCTGACAGGTAATCCCCCAGCTTTTGCCGCTTGAATCAGCTCTGCGGCAACGTCTGGGCGAAGAATCAAGCCGCTGCCCTTCCCGTTTTGCGTAACATTTGGGACAGGACAGCCCATATTAATATCAAGTCCCTGAAATCCTAACTCCGCCATTCCAATGCTCATCTGTCTAAAGTTCTCAGGCTTGTCTCCCCAAATATGAGCAACAATCGGCTGCTCATCCTCTGTAAACGTTAAACGCCCCTTCACACTTTGAATACCATCAGGGTGGCAATAGCTCTCACTGTTCGTAAACTCTGTAAAAAACACATCCGGTCTCGCCGCCTCACTCACAACATGACGAAACACAACATCTGTCACTTCTTCCATTGGTGCTAATATAAAAAATGGCCGCGGTAAATCACGCCAGAAATTTTTACTCATCTTTCATCCAATTCCTCTCATAACATAGCGCCTTAAAGGGCATGTCCTTCTATAAAGTCTTTCAGCAATTTTTATCATTATATACTTTAATATGAACCGGGCAAAATTGCAAAAAAGGACTTTTGGTGATGAATTGCGCGGCGAAAATATTGATTCCACTTCCAAATATCATTTTTAGTGCCGATTGAACATGCAAAAATAAAAATATCCCAATATCGATGTTTTTCACGAAATCGGGATGTCTTAATACATTACTGATTAATCACAAGACTTGCTACACATTCGACATGATTGGTATGCGGAAACATATCCACAGGCTGCACTTCCTCTGTCACATACCCGCCATCTTCAAGAATTCTCAAATCACGGGCAAGCGTCCCTGGATTACAGGACACGTAAACAACTCGTTTTGGCTTCATCTTTAAAATGGTGTCAAGCAGTGCTTCGTCACAGCCTTTTCTTGGCGGATCGACGACGAGGGTATCTGCTTTGATGCCTTCTTTGTACCAATTCGGAATAACCGCTTCTGCTTCACCGACTGCGAATTCAACATTGTTGATTCCGTTTAAGGCAGCGTTGCGTTTTGCGTCTTCAATTGCTTCTGGAACAATTTCAACCCCATAAACTCTGCCTGCTTTTTGTGCGAGAAATAAGGAAATCGTACCGATTCCGCAGTAGGCATCAATGACGGTTTCTTCGCCTTGCAACTCTGCATATTCAAGCGCTTTGTCATAAAGCACCTTTGTTTGAGCTGGGTTCACTTGATAAAATGAGCGGGCTGAAATGGCAAATTTGATGTCGCCAATCGTGTCATAAATGTATTCTTCGCCCCATAAAACGGTTGTTTCGTCTCCGAAAATGACATTTGTTTTCTTTGAATTCACGTTTTGTACAATTGACCGAACGTGTGGGAAGCGTGCTATAATCTGCTCAATCACCTGCTGCTTTTGCGGAAAGTCAGCTGTTCTAGTAACAAACACAACCATCATTTCACCTGTTGCAATACCGTAGCGAACCATCACATGACGCAGCCAGCCTTTGTGCCGCTCTTCGTTATATGCTTTGATGCCAAACGCATTGCATATGTCTTTTACTGCCTGTACCACTTCGTCGTTTTCTGACTGCTGAATCAAACATTTTTCCATATCAATGATTTCATGGGTACGCTGCTGATAAAAACCTGCAACAAGTCCGCCTTCTCGTTCGCCAACTGGAACTTGTGCTTTGTTTCGGTAATTCCAAGGGTCTTCCATGCCGAGTACAGGATGAACTTTTACACGGCTCATATCAAGCTTGCCGATCCGCTCTAAAACGTCCTTTACTTGTTTCTGTTTAAATAGCAGCTGGCCTTCATAGCTCATATGCTGAATTTGGCAGCCGCCGCACTGTTTGTAAATGGGACATGGCGCATCTTGCCTGTGCTGACTTTCCTTTGTCAGCTCCATAAGTCGTCCAAAAGCAAATCCTTTTTTGACTCGTGTGACTTTGATTTTCCCTTGTTCGTCAGGAAGGGCATTCGGTACAAAGACAGGGAATCCTTCAATTTTCGCTACACCTGCACCTTCATGCGTTAAGTCTTCGAAGGTTACATTGTAGTATTCATTCTTTTCAACAGGCGGTTTCATTTTCACCAACTTTATCACCTCATTTGCAAAGAAAAACTTGGCCGCCATAAGGAACCAAGTTCAGTCTTCACCCTATTTTTTCAGCTGTTGCTTTTGGCACAATAAATTCAATATGGCGATACAGGTTTTCAAATTCACCTGGCAGCATGCCGCCGTATTCACCATCTAAATTCAATTGCATTTTATCTTTTACATCTACCTTCACGCGATTCGCTTTTGCGTAGATGACATTGTTATCATGAATATGCTCGCCTCTAAGAGCAAGACTGACCACTCGAATGGCTTCTGCTAGATTGACCTTCTTTAGAATAATCAGGTCAAACATCCCATCATCTAAAATGGAATCTGGCGCTAGTTTTTCAAACCCGCCTACTGAGTTTGTGAGTGAAACAAGAAACAGCATGATTTCTCCATGAAACAATTTGCCGTCATATTCAATTTCGACTTCTGTCGGGCGGATAGAAGGAAGCATCTCCATGCCTTTTAAATAATAAGCAAGCTGTCCAAGCATGGTCTTCAGTTTACTAGGCACCTCATAGGTGAGCTCTGTTAACCGGCCGCCGCCAGCAATATTAATAAAATAATGGCCATTGACTTTACCGATATCAAGCGGCTTCGCTACACCCTCAATAATGGCATCTGTCGCTTTCAAAACACCTTCTCGTGGAATTCCAAGTGCTCTTGCGAAGTCATTTGTTGTTCCAACTGGAATAATTCCTAGTTTTGGTCTTTTTTCAAGCGGTGCTAGTCCGTTGACGACTTCATTGATCGTGCCGTCTCCACCTGCTGCTACAATTAAATCAAAATCTCTCTGTGCGGCTTTTTCTGCTGCTTGCGTGGCATCTCCTGCACATGTCGTCGCATGACAAGAAGTTTCATAGCCAGCTTGTTCAAATTTTTGCAAAACCTGCGGTAAATTCTTCTTGAAGAGTTCACGCCCAGATGTCGGATTGTATATAATTCGAGCACGTTTCATTCATCATCATCCTATATTCATTATGCAATCTATTTTCACCACTAACAACCTTTAATTATACTATGAGATTTGAAAATGGCAACAAAACAACCACCTAATATGTGAAATCTCCTACCACATTTCCCGCAGCAAGAAAGCATTCTGATAAGATAAAAGAAAACGCTGTAAAGGATGATATGCGATGAAAAAGCCTGTCTATTTTAATCATGACGGCGGTGTTGATGACCTCGTCTCTTTATTTCTTCTCCTTCAAATGGAACATCTGAAAGTCATCGGAATGTCTGTGATTCCTGCTGATTGTTATTTAGAGCCTGCTCTCAGTGCATCTCAAAAAATCATTGATCGATTCAGCCCTTATGAAATTGAAGTCGCTGCTTCAACTTCTAGAGGCGTCAATCCATTTCCGAAGGAGTGGCGCATGCATGCTTTTTATGTAGATGCTCTGCCAATTTTAAACGAAAAAGGCACTGTTGATACAAAGGTGTCCAAGCTGCCAGCACACCTTCATCTGATTGAAACGGTTAAGAAGGCAAAAGAACCTGTCACCCTGCTCTTTACTGGTCCGCTCACAGATCTTGCACGCGCTTTAGAAGAAGATCCTTCTATCCCTAATAAAATTGAGAAATTAGTGTGGATGGGCGGCACGTTCCTTGAAAAAGGCAATGTTGAAGAACCCGAGCATGACGGGACAGCAGAATGGAATGCCTTTTGGGACCCTTATGCTGTGAGCACTGTCTTTCAGGAACCTTTCCCTATTGAAATGGTCGCACTTGAAAGTACAAATCAAGTCCCGCTTACACTTGATGTACGTCAGCGCTGGGCTTCTCTTCGTTCTCATATTGGAATAGATTTTATCGGACAGTGCTACGCCTTTTGTCCGCCGCTCATTCATCATGAAACGAACTCGACGTATTACTTATGGGATGTGCTGACAACGATTACTCTTGCATCTACATCATTTACCCGTTCGAAAGAAGTTAATGCGATCGTTTATACCGAGACGCCTAGACAAGGACGCACCGAAGAGCATCCAGATGGAAAATCAATTCAAGTGATTGACCATGTCGATCGTGATGCCTTTTTCCACGCATTTGAAGAGCTTATGAGAAAAGCTGTTTGTCAGATTTCAAAATAAAAAGCCCCGCCAATGAGCGGGGCTTCCTCTTATTCTTCATCTGCGTACTTTTTCTTACGTCTAAACTTGCTTAACATTTCATACACGATTGGGACGATGACCAATGTGAGAAGTGTAGAACTTGTTAAACCGCCAATTACGGTTACGCCAAGTCCTTTTGATACGATCTGGCTTCCGCCTTCAAATCCTAATGCGAGTGGCAGCAGTGCACCGATCGTCGCAAGTGCCGTCATTAAGATCGGGCGTAATCTTGTTGTTCCAGCTTCAAGTAATGCTTCTCTTGTTGAGAGACCTTCTTTTTCTTTATGAATCACGCGGTCAATCAAGACAATGGCATTTGTTACAACGATACCGATCAGCATGAGCAATCCAATCATGGCATTTAAGCTGATGGTTTCTTTTGCTATAAACAATCCAAGGAGTGCGCCAATAATCGTAAATGGCAGTGAGAAGAGAATTGCAAATGGTGCAAGTCCTCCGCCAAATGTGATGACGAGAACGAGATACACAATGGCAATCGCTGCAAGCATTGCAAGGCCAAGCTGTGTAAAGGATTCCTCAATATCCGCACTTACGCCGCCTGTGTCAATCGTTACGCCAGATTTTAGATCAAGCTTGTCGACTTTCTTCTGAACATCCTGCGTTACACTTGAGACGTCGTCTGTTGTCATGTCACCAGACACTTCTGCGTAGATTTTCCCATCACGTTTTGTCACCGTATTTGCTGTCGAACCATCTTTTACTTTTACGACATCACCAATTCGGACTTCTTGCCCTGTTGGTGTGGTGATCTTTTTATTTTCTAAATCTTTTTTGCTCTTATATTCATCTTTTTCCGTTTGAAGCTTCACGTCAAGTTCTTTGCCGTCCTCTGTGACTTTCGTCAGTGTTGTTTCGCTATTTTGAGGTGCAATCGCTTGAGCGATTTGTGAAGCAGTTAGACCTAGTTTCGCTAGTTTTTCTTGATCTGCATTAAATGTAAATTCATCGTATTTCTCAGATAAGCTTGTGCTGACATTTTTCAGGTTTTTCTCATCTTTTAAGATGTTCTCAACATCTTTTACTGTGCCTTCAATATCACTTGCTTTATCCCCGTACACATAGTACGTCACCGTATTGCTTGCACCAGCAGATGAGAAGTCTTGTGATTTCCATTCCCCTTTAGATGCTTTATCTTGCAGAGCTTTGACCACGCGGTCTTTTTCTTTATCAAAGTTTGGCGTGTCATCATCATATTGTACGAAGAATAATGCACCGTTAGAGTTACCGCCAACACTTGCTGTCATGGCATTTGAAGAGCCTAGTGAATACTGAACTGTATTGACATGGTCACGTTTCATCAAATATTCTTCAGCTTTTTTCGTTTCATCAATTGCTTGTTCTCTCGTTTGTCCAGGCTCTGGCGTGTATGTCACCATGGCCGTTTTCTCTGCTTCCTGTGGTAAGAAGCTGACACCGACAAGTGGTGCTAAGAATAAGCTTCCGACAAGCATAAGAATGGCAATTCCTGATGTGATCCATTTATGGTTGAGTGTCCAATTAAGTACACGTCTATAACCGCCAGCAAGTTTGCTTGGTTTATGCTCTTTTACTTTTTTCGCTGTACCGTAGAGATTCTTTTTAAATAGACTGTGTGCCATCATTGGAACAATTGTAATGGCGACAAGCAGTGAAGCAAGTAACGCAAACACAATCGTTAGGGCAAATGGGATGAATAGTTCACCAATCATTCCACCTACTAATGCTAGCGGTAAGAATACTGCAATAGTCACAATGGTCGAAGACATAATCGGGATAAACATTTCTTTTGTGGCTTCTCTGACGAGTGCCTTGCCTTTTAATGGTTCATCCTTTAATGCCATTCGTCGATAGATGTTTTCTATGACCACTATCGAGTCATCGACAACACGCCCAATGGCGACGGTCATGGCACCAAGTGTCATGATATTTAATGTAATATCCAGCTGATTTAATAATAAAACAGCAATCAACAGAGATAACGGAATGGAAATGACCGAAATTAATGTTGATTTGATATCTCGAAGGAACAACATAATGATAATAATCGCAAAGATTGCTCCGATGATCGCCTTGTTCAGCATTGTGCTGACAGACTCTTTAATCGGTCCTGCTTGATCATATGTGGTACTTACTTTGATGCCTTTGTTGTCTTTTTTAAATTCCTCAAGCTCTTTTGTCACTTCTTCTGCTACACTCACTGTGTTGGCATCAGAACCTTTAACAATTTGCAGACCGATACTGTCTTTTCCGTTCGTTCTAGAGATCGATTCTGCATCTTTTACGACTTTAATATCTGCTATCTCAGATAGCTTGATCGTCGGCAGTTCTACAGATTGACTGCTTGCTGCACCTGCTTGCTGCTGAGCTGCTGCTTGCTGCTGACTTGCACTTCCAGCCTGCTGCTCCGCACCTTGCGCACCTGGGTTTTCTGAGCCGTTAGAAGGTGCTCCAGCTCCAGCGCTTCCCGCACCGCCGCCTGCACTTGGTGTGACTGGAATACGCATGTTTTTCAAATCTTTGACGCTTAAAATATTGCCGTCCACGACAACTGATTTTTGTTTGTTGCCAAATGTGTATAGACCTAATGGTACATTCACATCAGAGCCTTTGATCATGTTTTGGACGGTATCTTCATCTAGACCGTATTCTTTCAATTTCTTTTGTTTAAACGAAAATTCTACTTCTTTGATTTGCTGTCCTGAAGTTTCGACAGAAGAGACACCGTCTAATCCTTGAAGTGAAGGAACGAGATCATTTTCTACTTTTTGTGTAAGGTCTTGTAATGATTCTTTATCACCAGAGACACTAAGAGCTAGGATTGGAATCGCATTAATACTAAAGCGTGCGATTTTAGGTTTTTCTGCATTTTCAGGGAAATCGATATTGCTAATCGCATCTTCAATTTCCTTTTTTGCTTCATCCATGTCTTTGTTGTAATCGTACTCGATTTGAATGGATGATGCATTTTCAAATGAATTAGAAGTGACCACGCTGACCCCATTGAGGTTTTGAATCGATTTTTCAATTGGATCTGTCACCTTATCTGATACTTCGTCCGGCGTTGCGCCAGGGTACGTTGTAGAAACCGTAATGACTGGCGTGTTGATATTAGGGATTGATTCTTGTTTCATATTCAATCCGGCATATAGACCAGCAACTGTTACGATAATCGTCATGAGCCATACAGCGAACTTATTCTTTAATACAAAATTGATGATCGAATTCATTATATCCTCCATTTTCCTTTATGTATTGACTGACTGGTCATTCTATATCATAATAAACGGTGATATACAATGCCGTCAACCATTTCACTTGCGTTTGACGTAACATTCTAAAGCTGAAGGGGCCTTATTTCATGAACGAAAAAAAAGAAAAAATCATTAAAGCAAGCATCCAATTGTTTGCGAAAAAGGGTTTTTCTTCTACGACCATTCAGGAAATTGCAGATGAATGCGGAATATCAAAAGGCGCATTTTATTTACATTTCAAATCAAAAGAACAGCTTTTCAACCGAGCGTTTGAATATTATATCGACACTTCGATGCAAACTATCGAAATGATTCGAAAAGAGAATCAGCATCTCGCGCCGAGAGAGATCTTTCAGAAACAAATCGCTGAACAGTTTCAGCATTTTGCTGAGAACAAGGATTTTATCATTCTGATCCTCAGCGAGAACATTATTCCGGAAAACCAGCAGATTAAAAAGTATTCAAAAACTGTGAAAAAGCAAATGAACGATGAAATTCAAATTTCCATCTTGACCACTTATGGACAAGAAATCGAACCGTATATAACTGACCTGTCAGTCATGATTCAAGGAATTATCCAATCCTATGTGCAGGTTCTGCTTTTACAGGATCAAATGAAATTATCATTTGATGAGCTCTCATCCTTTATACTCGAACGGTTTGATGATCTGGTTCACGGCTTGCTTCGTTCTCAGACGAAGCCGATTTTGAAGCAAAGCATTTGGGATGATGAAGCGCCGAGTGCTGCTTCCCTTCAAGAGGAGCTTCGCTTGTTAAAGCTTGAGCATCTGCTTTCAGATGATACCGTTATATCCATTGAAGTGATTGAAGAAGAGCTGGCAAAAGCTGAACCTCGTAAGCCAGTCATCCAAGGAATGCTGACGAATTTAGAAAAGTGTGAGGAGCCTGCTGTTCTAAGAGCAGTGGAGCAATTGAAGCTGTTTCTTCAGTAACATGTCGTGCTGTTTTTCGATTTAGCTCACCTTTCCCCCTTCGAATGTGCACTTTCGCTTATGCTTCATTATAAGAAAAGATTCTCTAAATTGATATACGGCGGTGGTCTGAATCTATGTTAAGACCCTGTCATTTCAAGCAAAAAAACCGCCTGTTTCATCAGGCGGTTTTTTGCGATTTAGCGTTTTTTGATTTCTTCAAGGAGAATCTTGTTCACCATCGGCGGGTTAGCTTGGCCCTTCGATGCTTTCATGATTTGTCCGACTAAGAAACCAATCGCGCGGTCTTTACCATTTTTAAAGTCTTCAATGGATTGCGGGTTGTTATCAAGTGCTTCTGTGACAAGTTTGAGCAGTGCACCTTCGTCAGAAATTTGGACAAGTCCTTTTTCTTTGACGATTGTTTCTGCATCTCCTCCATTTTCAATGAGCTCTTTGAATACCTTTTTCGCAATCTTAGAGGAAATTGTTCCTTTTTCAATAAGCTTGATCATGCCAGCAAGTCCTTGCGGCGTTAGCTTTGTATCGTCCAGCTCTTTTTGAGCAGAGTTTAAGTAAGCAGATACTTCACCCATGAGCCAGTTCGATGCTTGCTTCGCTTCTGCACCTTCTGAAATGGTCGCTTCAAAGAAATCAGACATTTCTTTCGTCAGCGTGAGTACCATTGCATCGTATGCAGGGAGTCCAAGCTCATCGATATAGCGTTTGCGGCGCTCGTCTGGAAGCTCTGGGATCGATGCTCTTACACGTTCTTTCCACTCGTCATCAATGTACAGTTCCACCAAATCCGGTTCTGGGAAGTAGCGGTAATCATCAGATCCCTCTTTGACACGCATCAGGATCGTCTTTTTAGACGCTTCGTCATAACGGCGGGTTTCCTGTTCGATCAAGCCGCCAGAAAGCAATACTTGCTCTTGACGCTTCTCTTCGAATTCAAGGCCTTTTTGTACGAAAGCGAATGAGTTCAAGTTTTTGAGCTCTGTCTTTGTACCAAACTCTTCACGGCCGATTGGGCGAAGAGAAATATTGGCATCACAGCGAAGTGAGCCTTCTTCCATCTTACAGTCAGAAACGCCTGTATATTGAATAATGGATTTTAATTTTTCTAAGTAAGCATACGCTTCTTCTGGCGTGCGAATGTCTGGCTCAGATACGATTTCAACAAGCGGTGTGCCTTGACGGTTGAAATCGACGAGTGAGTAACCGTCGCCTGTGTGCGTCAGTTTCCCTGCATCCTCTTCCAAATGGAGACGCGTAATACCGATTCGTTTTGTTTTGCCTTCTACTTCAATTTCAATCCAGCCGTTTTCACCGATCGGTTTATCAAATTGAGAAATTTGATACGCCTTTGGGTTATCAGGATAGAAGTAGTTTTTACGGTCAAATTTTGTATCTGTTGCGATTTCACAGTTCAGCGCCATGGCCGCTTTCATCGCAAAGTTCACCGCTTCTTTGTTCAGTACAGGCAGTACGCCAGGATATCCAAGGTCGATGACACTTGTTTGCGTGTTGGCAGCTGCACCAAAAGGTGTCGGCGAGCTTGAGAAAATTTTCGATTGTGTTTTTAGCTCTACGTGGACTTCAAGTCCAATTACCGTTTCAAAGTTCATTCTGATTCACCCCTTACAGTTCAGGTTTTGCTTTATGATGATCTGTTGCTTGCTCAAAAGCGTGAGCCACGCGGTACACTGTTCCTTCGTCAAAGTGCTTGCCGATGATTTGCAGTCCTAACGGAAGGCCATTTGCAAACCCACAAGGCACACTGATTCCTGGAACGCCTGCAAGGTTAACAGGGATCGTTAAAATATCGTTTGCATACATGGTTAGCGGGTCGCTTGTCTTTTCACCAATGTTAAATGCAGGAGTCGGCGTTGTTGGTCCTACAATGACATCATACTTTTCGAAAACATCTTCAAAGTCTTTTTTGATCAATGTACGGACTTTTTGCGCTTTTTTATAGTACGCATCGTAATATCCTGAGCTTAGCGCGAATGTACCCAGCATGATGCGGCGCTTCACTTCGTCTCCGAAGCCTTCAGAACGAGTATTTTTGTATAAATCAATCAAGTTGTCTGCATTATCTGTACGGTAGCCATAGCGGATGCCGTCAAAACGTGCAAGGTTTGCAGATGCTTCTGAAGAAGACAGTAAGTAGTAAGTCGCAAGCGCGTATTTAGAATGCGGAAGAGACACTTCTTCCCACGAAGCACCAAGTCCTTCTAATACTTTTAACGCTTGAAGAACAGATTCTTTTGCTTCCTCGCCAACACCTTCGCCAAGGTATTCTTTCGGCACAGCAATTTTCAAGCCTTTGATGTCGCCAGTTAATGAAGAAAGAAAATCTGGGACATCGACATTTGCGCTTGTTGCGTCCATTTGATCGACACCTGCAATTGCTTGAAGAACATATGCGTTGTCCTCTACATTACGTGTAATCGGACCAATTTGGTCTAATGATGAAGCAAATGCGATTAATCCGTATCTAGATACACGGCCATATGTCGGCTTAAGACCGACAACCCCGCAGAAAGATGCCGGCTGACGAATAGAACCGCCAGTATCTGAACCAAGTGAGAACGGTACTTCACCTGCTGCAACAGAAGCTGCTGATCCACCGCTTGATCCGCCTGGAACGGTGTTTAAATTCCATGGGTTTTTCGTCGCTTTGTAGCCTGAGTTCTCCGTAGAAGATCCCATTGCGAATTCGTCCATATTTAATTTACCGATTGTGACTGCTTCTGCGTCTCTTAAGCGGTTCACAACGGTTGCATCATAAATCGGATCAAAGTTTTGCAGGATTTTACTTGAAGCTGTTGTACGCAAATCCTTTGTAACAATGTTATCTTTCACACCGATCGGCATACCGAACAATAGGCCAAGCTCGTCCTTTTCACCAACTGCCTCGTCCAATTCCTTTGCATACGCACGTGCTTTTTCTTCGTCCAGTGCAAGGAATGCTTGTACTTTCCCGTCTACTTCATTGATTCGTTTATAAGACTCGTCCACTAAATCAGAAACAGACAGTTCCTTTTTATGTAAAAGCTCTTTTAATTCAGAAATTTTGTGATCAAACAGTGACATGTCTCGGGCCTCCTTTAGTCCAAAATTGATGGCACACGAATATAACCGTCTTTATGATCAGGCGCGTTTTTGACGACTGCCTCAATGGAAAGACCTTTATTCGGAACATCTTCTCTCATGACGTTTTTCATTTTTAATACGTGTGTAGTAGGTTCAACGTTTTCCGTATCTACCTCGTTTAACTGCTCTGCAAATGAAATGATGCTATCAAGCTGTTCTGTAAACATCTCAGCTTCTTCTTCTGTAATCGCAAGCCTTGCTAAATGGGCAACGTGCTTGACTTCTTCTATTGAAATTCTTGACATGCAGGTTCACCTCCAAAAATGATGCGTACTCGTGGTCATGATCATAAGTCATATACACTTTATCATATCAAATTTTACTGTTCTAAAGCAACTTTACGAAGGTGCGGTGAAAGGTTCGTTTTCTTTAAAACGTCTTCTTATCAAACCAATAAATGAAATATTCATCAGGTGACTTTTTATTTTTCAGAAAATTTTTACTTTTGTTTATTTTTGTAATCGCTTACATACTGGTTCTTATCACCGATCTGTCCATTTTTTCTTCAAAATGAAGAGGTTTAGGCAGGTTGATCACTTGGGAATACTCTGTTAGGTTAAGTAACCATAGCAGTGAGCGGGACAGTCAAGCAAAAAAGCTGCCATCGCTCTTCTGTATATTTTGATTGAGGTGATGTCAAATTAATACGAAAAAGGTGAGAACACAAAATGAGTATTGAAGTTACAATTTCCTTATCTATTTATTTTATCGGGATGCTTGCCATTGGCTGGTACGCATTCAGGAAAACACATGATTTAAATGATTATATGCTTGGCGGACGCGGGCTTGGCCCATTCGTTACAGCCCTTTCAGCAGGTGCTGCGGACATGAGCGGATGGATGCTGATGGGTGTGCCAGGTGAGATGTATAAAACAGGTTTATCGACAGCCTGGCTTGCGATTGGTTTAATCGTTGGTGCTTACTTGAACTACCTCATTCTTGCACCTCGTTTACGTTCTTATACAGAGATTGCGGATGATGCGATTACGATTCCTGATTTCTTTGATAAACGATTCAAAGGATCATCTGCTTTATTAAAAGCTGTTTCAGCCGTCATCATTTTAATTTTCTTTACGCTGTATACATCGTCTGGGATGGTATCAGGCGGACGTTTATTTGAGTCAGCATTCGGTGCTCACTACATGTTTGGACTGATTTTGACGTCAAGTATTGTCATTTTGTATACATTGTTCGGCGGATTTTTGGCAGTGAGCTTAACGGACTTTGTCCAAGGAGCTATCATGTTTTTAGCATTAGTGCTCGTGCCGATCGTTGCCTTTACACAATTAGGCGGACCTGTTGCTACATTCCAAGATATTCAACAGATTGACCCTAAATTGCTTGATATTTTTAGAGGAACGAGCGTCATTGGCATTATTTCCTTCCTTGCCTGGGGACTAGGTTACTTTGGACAGCCGCATATTATCGTGCGCTTTATGGCCATTACGTCTGTTAAAGATTTAAAACCAGCACGCCGAATTGGAATGAGCTGGATGATTATTTCAGTGATTGGATCACTGTCTGTCGGTTTAGTGGGTGTTGCCTATGTTCATGAAACGGGTATGAATCTTGCTGATCCTGAAACCATCTTTATCGTTTTTTCTAAAGTATTGTTCCATCCATATATCACTGGATTTTTACTTTCTGCCATTTTAGCTGCGATTATGAGTTCAATTTCGTCTCAGCTGCTTGTCACAGCAAGTGCCATGACAGAGGATCTATACAGAACGTTCTTTAGAAAAACAGCATCAGACAAAGAGCTCGTCATGATTGGCCGGATGTCTGTACTCGTTGTCGCTGTGATTGCTCTCTGCCTTTCACTTAACCCAAGTGACACCATTCTTGACCTTGTCGGTTATGCGTGGGCAGGATTTGGTTCTTCATTTGGTCCAGTCATCTTGCTTTGCCTATACTGGAAACGAATGAATCATCACGGTGCCCTAGTTGGAATGATCGTTGGTGCAGTTGTGGTTCTGACATGGATTACAACAGGCCTCAACCATGCCACAGGTATTTATGAAATGATTCCAGGCTTTACCCTTAGTGGATTAGCTGCCATTATTGTGAGCTTATTGACAAGTAAGCCGTCAAAAGCATCAAAACAGCTATTTCACAAAATGGAAGATCATCTTGAAGAAGAAACAAAATAAAGAATTGAAGAGTCATCTGCCCTATGCGGATGACTCTCTTTTTAAATAAAATAAAAAGCTTTTCTTTCTTCAGAAACTGAATAAAATAAGAGTTGTGCAGCCATATGGGCTGTGAGAAGATCATATACATGTTGTGAAACGTACATGAAGTGAAAGGAGCGATACGCATGTTTTGGACAATTGAATGGGATACAGTCTTAAAATTAGCCGTGGCCACCTTAATCGGTCTGATTATCGGGCTTGAACGAGAGCTGAAGAAAAAGCCCCTCGGCTTAAAAACGTGTATTGTCATTGCTGTCAGCTCCTGCGTCCTAACCATCATCAGCATTGATGCAGCCTACAATTTCCCTCGAGTCTCTAAGCTTCAAATGGACCCACTCAGGTTACCGGCGCAAATTATATCTGGTGTTGGTTTTATTGGAGCAGGTGTGATTCTTCGAAAAAGCAATGATGTCATCTCAGGACTCACGACTTCTGCGATGATATGGGGAGCAGCAGGACTTGGGGTTGCAACAGGTGCAGGATTTTATAAAGAAGCCTTCCTCAGTCTTTTCTTTATTCTCATTAGTGTCGAATTCCTGCCATGGCTCTTCCAGCGGATCGGACCGATTCGCCTGCAGGAAAAAGAAATCCGCATCAGAATGTCTCTTTCTGACCGAAACCGCATGACCGATATTTTAAAAGAAATGAAAGCCCTCAATATCCGCATTCATTCTGTACGAATTGATGATTTAAAAGAAAAGGACTATCCGATCATGGAAGTACGCGTACGTGTGCATAAAGACCGCTATACAACCGATGTGTACTTTGATATTAAAGATCTAGAAGGCGTCGTTGGCGTGAAGTGTGATACGGTGTAGTCATAAAAAACCCCTTGCTGTTTGACACAGCAAGGGGTTTCTTTTATCGGGCCAGCTGTTGAAAGTCAAAAGGAGTAATTGGTGTTTTTTGCTCAATTTCCTTTCGAAAACATGACAGCATGGCTTTTTGGTCAGAAGTCATTGTTTGGAGATCAAATGCTTGATGTAAAAGCCCATAAATAAGCATATGACGCAGCATGAGAAAATCAGGGATTGTTGCCAGCCACGCGTCATCAAGCTCATTCTCCTGTCGATAGCCTTTTAAAAAATGACTCATAAATTCTGCCGTAAATTCAGCTTTATCATCATATGGAATCACTGGATACCAAAGAACATTGTATAGCAAAATACTAATATCATTGATAAACCAGTGATATCCAATATCATCAAAATCAAATGCGATAATCTCTCCTTGATGATAATGAAAGTTCCCGTGATGCAAATCGGCATGCACCAGCCCATACACATCCTTCGAAATTCGGAGCTGGTGAAGCTTTTGCATCAGTTCATCTTTTCTTCGCAAAACAACCGTTTGATCAGACGGAATATATTGATCAAGCTTTAATTGCTCCTCTTCATACCACTCTTGACGCTTATAAAGAGGATCTTTTACTTGATATCGTTTTGTTATTTGATGCATTCGTCCTGTATAGGACCCTAACGCTTCAAACAGCTCCCCATTCCAATCTCCTTCATTCACTTTTCTCCCCGGTGCTTTTTCATACACACGGAGTAAAAATGCGCCTCCGGCTTGATCAGGAATGGTTTCAACGTCTTTTCCTCTTGCTGATGAAATCGGCTTTGCTACGGAAATTCCATGATGAGACAGGAATCGAATCCAGTCCATTTCTCCTAAAATATATGTGGGTGAACGACGAATGGTATGGGTGATTTTTAATATATAATTCTCCCCATTCATTGCCTTATATTCATACACATAATTTTCTGCATCGGCTAGAAATGTGACTTGGTCAAGCTGAAATTTATACAAGTGAGCCGCTTTCTTTAAGACTTTCTGTTCATCGTATCGTGCTTTTACTTCTTTATGCATGCTGATTCTCCTTTATCGTCTTTTTAAATGTTCTTGACGGTAATCAGCATTATACGAGCATCAACATACCTGCCTTTCTTCTTGGTTTCTACTAATATTTTGACAAGAGTTTGGAAATCCCTCTTATTTAGTCATATATATGAACAGTCGGTTCTTTGTCTTCAGCATTTTTCGTAATCAAGGCTTCTTGTTGATCAGAAGATGTAATGTTGATTTCAATATTGGTACTCTTGTAATAATCCATGACTTCACCCGTTAAATATTGTGTGAAGGCTACAACTTCCGTTTTTCCATAGAACTGCATTGGAATTTCGATTTTCATTTTTTGCAGGTTGCCGTTTTTGTAAAAGCCTTTTCCTACAACACCAGTGTAATTCGGGAAGTAGTCTTCGACCTTTGTCTTGAAGCGGTCAAATCGCTCTGAATCATCTTTGTAGCTGCTTTTCGCATTATCTGAAGGGAAGAATACATTCTCCTCATTGAGCGTATCCCAATTTCCGATATCAGCAGAGCCTGCTTTCACATCCGTTTTGGCGATAAAGTTGCCTGGAACGATAGATGATTTTGGTGCTTGCTTATAAAGGGCAATCATGACAGGCACTTTTTGCAGTCCGTCCATTTGACGAATGCGCTTAACCACTTGTTCAGCGATTTTTTCACCCTCTGCCAAAAGTTTCTTTGAATTTTTCGATGAATCGATGGTCACCTCTTGCTGCGGGTCACCGATCTTTTCACGGTAATAATAAACAGAGTTCAGTGCAAGACCAATGACAACTCCGCCAAGCTGTAAGCTGTTTTTGTCTTTTCGAATTAAGTAATTATGCTCTAACATCGAAGCTAAGTAGATGGGACTATTTTCATTTTTAGACTTTGTTGAACCTGAGTTTGGAAGAGCAGGATTTAAGCCTAGATTCTTAAAGTCTTTATCTTCTTTTTCTGCCTTTTTTAGATCACTGCCTGTTTTTTTGCGTGCCAGCCAGCTGAGAACGGTGTCCTCATCTAAATGCTGTCCTTCTTGGAAAAGATAGTCGTTTGTATTAAATGACTCTGTTGCGAGGCGCATGAGTCCTGTTTCAAATTCATCAATGTCCAAGCGTGTGTTGAGACGCTCCGCTGTTAAACCTCTCGCAGCTCCTTGTTTAAACGGCAGCACCATTTTGTAATAGGAGTCTGAGATATTGTACATCGGGATGATGGCTGTTTCCTTTGTTTCCTTCGTTTCATCCGTTTTTTGTGTGACCTCTTCCTCTTCCTTTCCCCCAAAAGGTGCACACGCTGACAATACCAGTGTGAGCATTGTCAGCAGCAATAACAACTTTTTCAATAGAAAACACTCCTCTTATTTCTTTAGCTCCTCGAGCATTTTAGCTTCGTCCCAAATTTCAATATTGAGTTCTTCTGCCTTTGTCAGCTTACTCCCCGCTGCTTCTCCGGCAATGACTAGATCTGTTTTTTTACTCACACTGCCTGCCAGCTTGCCGCCTAATGCTTCGATCGCTGCTTTTGCATCGTTTCGAGCCATTTCTTCTAACTTTCCTGTCAGCACAATGGTTTTTCCTGCAAAATAGGAATCACTTTCTTCTGCTTTTACCGGCTTTGGTCCTGTATAGGTCATATTGACTCCAAGCTCTTTTAGTTCGTTCAGCAGATCGAGTATTTCTTCTTTCTCAAAGTACGTGACGACGGCATCAGCCATTTTTTCACCAATTTCGTCGACTTCAAGTAATTGTTCTTTCGTTGCTTGCTTTAATTGATCGATGTTTTCGAAATGCATCGCCAAGGTCTTAGCCGCCTTTGAACCAATAAATCGAATGCCGAGTCCAAATAGTAAACGCTCAAGAGAGTTTTCTTTCGACTGCTCAATCGAACGCAGTAAATTGTCGACAGATTTTTCGCCCATTCGTTCAAGCTGAATCAGCTCTTCTTTCGTTAATCGGTAAAGGTCTGACACACGAGAGACTAGCTGTTCCTTGAAGAGCTGTGTAATGACCCGCTCGCCAAGCCCATCAATATTCATTGCATTACGGGAAACGAAGTGAATGAGACCCTCACGTATTTGGGCAGGACATTCTGGATTGATGCATCGCAAGGCCACTTCTCCTTCGATTCGCACCAGCTCACTATGACACTCTGGACATTCAGTTGGCATGTGAAACGGCTTTTCTTCGCCTGTACGCTGATCGACAAGGACACCTGCGACTTCAGGAATAATATCGCCGGCTTTTTTCACAATCACCTGATCAAAATAGCGAATATCCTTTTCTTTGATCAAATCTTCATTATGAAGAGATGCACGCTGCACTGTCGTCCCTGCTACCTTGACAGGCTCAAGAATCGCTGTTGGTGTAATCACGCCTGTTCGCCCGACGCTTAGTTCAATATCAAGCAGCTTCGTTACGACCTCTTCAGCCGGAAACTTGTACGCAACCGCCCAGCGCGGGCTTTTTGCTGTAAATCCTAGTTCTTCCTGCTGAGCCAGTGAATCGACTTTAATGACAATTCCATCGATTTCATATGAAAAATCGGCACGCTTTACTTTTAATGTTTCGATGAGGTCGATGACTTCTTCGATCGTTTGGCACATCCGTCTTTCTTTGTTTGTTTTAAAGCCAAGTTCGTCGAGAAGATCAAGTCCTGCGCTTTGCGTTTCAACACCAATTTCATCAAGCTCCGCTATACTGTAGACGAATATATCAAGGTTTCGTTTCGCTGCAATTTTCGTATCAAGCTGACGAAGTGAACCTGCAGCCGCATTACGCGGGTTTGCAAACGGCTCTTCTTCGTTTTGTATTCTTTTTTCATTTAATGCTTCAAAAGAAGGTTTTGGCATAAATGCCTCGCCTCTCACTTCAATCGACAGAGGGCGTTTGATTTTAAGCGGGATGGAACGAATCGTTTTGAGGTTTTCAGTAATATCCTCCCCCGTTGTTCCATCTCCGCGTGTCGCTCCTCGGACAAACACGCCATTTTCATAACGGAGAGAAACAGCGAGTCCATCAATTTTCAGCTCGACATTGTATGCGATATCGTCACCGACTGCTTGACGAACCCGGCGGTCAAAATCAAGAAGGTCCTGTTCATTAAACGCATTCCCAAGGCTGAGCATTGGTGTTCCGTGACGCACTTTTTGGAAGGCGTCTAAAACAGCGCCGCCTACTCTTTGTGAAGGAGAATCCGCTGCTTTTAAATCAGGGTGCTCTTCCTCCAGAGAAATCAGCTCACGCATCCGCGCATCATATTCAGCGTCAGGAACACTTGGACGATCAAGTGTATGATATTCGTAGTTGTATTGATTCAAAATCTGGTGCAGTTCCTCGATCCGGCGTTTCGCTGCTTCTTTATCCATCTGCTTCTTCCTTTCAATTCATTCGTTTTGTCCTATCAGTTTATTGCTTCTCGATTGGTGCAAATGCTGCGAGAAGACGCTTAATGCCTGTCGGGCTTGGGAACGCAATATCAAGCTCTGTGCTGTCTCCGCTGCCTTTCACACTCACAACCGTACCAACGCCCCATTTTTTATGGGCCGCTTTATCGCCCACAGCCCAGCCAATACTGCCGCCGCCTGTGTTTTGAATCGTTTGTGTTTGCGGACGTGAGACAGGTCCCCGTCTTTGCGGTCTTTCTCTTGTTTGGCCAAACGGTGTTTTTGTTTCTTTTTTCTCATTTAGGTTGTCCAATAAATCGGCTGGTATTTCTCGAATGAATCTAGATTCAAGGTTCATGTTCGTCCGGCCGAAAAGTGTTCTCATTTTTGCACTTGATAAATAAAGCTCTTCTTCAGCCCGTGTGATGCCTACATAAGCCAGGCGGCGCTCTTCTTCCATCTCTGCATCTTCCATTAATGAACGGCTGTGCGGGAAGACACCTTCCTCCATTCCCATTAAGAAAACAACAGGGAATTCTAGACCTTTTGCAGCGTGAAGTGTCATTAAGATGACGGCATCCTGATCTTCTTCTTCATTCTCATCCAGTTTATCAATGTCTGCGACGAGGGCGAGATCTGTCAGGAAGGTCACAAGTGACTTGTCTTCATTTTGTTCTTCAAAGTTCTTAGTGACGGATAGAAACTCGTCAATATTTTCTAAGCGGCTTTGTGCTTCAATCGTTTTTTCAAGCTTCAGCGCTTCACGATAGCCTGTTTTCTCTAGAATTTCTTCTGTTAATTCAGTGACAGATAAATAATCCTGCATGTTCGTCATTTGATCAATGAGCTGTTTGAACTCATCAAGCGCATTGGCTGCCCGTGCACTCAGTCCAATGAAATCCACCTGGCCAAGTGCTTCAAACATAGACAGGTCATTCATCTCCGCATATGCTGCAATTTTATCAACAGATGTCGCCCCGATTCCGCGCTTTGGTACGTTGACAATTCGCGCAAAACTAATATCGTCATCTGGGTTTGCCACTAGGCGTAAGTATGCCAAAATGTCTTTGATCTCTTTTCTGTCATAGAACTTCGTGCCGCCGACAATGTTGTATTGAATGTTGGCTTTCATTAACGTTTCCTCTATGACACGAGACTGGGCATTTGTCCGGTAAAGGATCGCAAAATCGGATAATTTGCGCTTTCCGCTCTGATGAAGCTGACGAATCTTTCCTGCGACAAATTGTCCTTCACCAAATTCATTATCTGCACGATAATAGGCAATCTTCGCTCCTTCATCATTTTCTGTCCAAAGATTTTTCGGCTTCCGGTTTGCATTGTTTTGAATGACCGTATTTGCGGCATGCAAAATGCGTTTCGTCGATCTGTAATTTTGCTCAAGCAGAATCACTTCACTGGATGGATAATCTTTTTCAAAGGAGAGAATGTTTGTAATATCCGCTCCGCGCCAGCGATAAATAGACTGATCCGAATCACCGACAACACATATATTTTGAAAGCGCTGCGCGAGCAGTTTCACAAGCATGTACTGTGCTCTGTTCGTATCCTGATACTCATCTACATGAATGTATTGGAATTTCCGCTGATAGTGCTCTAATACTTCAGGAATGCGCTCAAACAGACGAATTGTCATCATAATTAAATCATCAAAGTCGAGTGATTGGTTTTTGAGTAAACGCTTTTGATAATCTGTATAGACATCGCTGACCACTTGATCATAGAAATCACCAGCTGTTTTGGCGTATTCCTCTGCGTCAATGAGTTCGTTTTTTGCACTGCTGATGGAACCTAAAATGCTGCGCGGGTCAAACTTTTTAGGATCGATATTCCGTTCTTTTAAAATGTTTTTAATAACTGAAAGCTGGTCAGATGTGTCTAAAATAGAGAAGTTGCGATTCACACCAATGCGGTCAATATCACGTCTTAAAATACGGACACACATGCTGTGGAACGTAGAGATCCAGATGTCATCTGCGCCAGGCCCTAAAATAGCATGGACACGTTCACGCATTTCACGTGCTGCTTTATTTGTAAATGTAATCGCTAAAATGTTCCACGGAGCCACATGCTTTTCTGCCATTAAGTAGGCAATTCGATGTGTGAGCACCCGTGTCTTCCCGCTTCCTGCTCCTGCCATCAACAATAAAGGACCGTCTGTTGCTTTGACTGCTTCTTTCTGTGCGTCATTCAGCCCTTCTAATAGATGATTCGATATTTCATTCATTCCATTCACCGCCAATTCGAACTTATGTTCTATTTTAACCCGTTTCGTCTTATTTGACTATGATGACTTTTTGACTGCCTCCACTGTCTTTAATGCTTCTTTGAAATTGTCATAAATGACGTTTCCTACAACCACGACGTCTGTATGCTGGGAGAAGTCTTTTGCCTGCTTAGCGTTCTCGATGCCGCCGCCATAAAAAAGAACTGTTTCATCAAGCACTGCTTTTGTTTCTTTGACAAGCTCTATGTCTCCAAGCGTTCCACTATATTCCAGATAAAAAACGGGCAGCTTCATCAAATGCTCTGCCACTCTTGCATATGCCCTGACGTCATCGATATCCAGCGCTGTATTTGCCTCTGTGAGCTTGGCCGCTTTACAATCTTCATTTAAGATGACATAACCTTCAGGCACAATCTCTTCCATTGACATCAAATCACCGAATTCCTTCATTGCGTCCTTATGCAGCCCAACAATCCAGTCAGGATGAGAGCTGTTTAAAACGGTCGGGATGAAATACAGATCAAAGCCAGGCACAATCATCTCATGTGTGGAGATTTCGAGCACACATGGCACTAGAAACCGGCGGACCTTTGACATCAATTGAAGCACGTTGTCCTCTGTCACATGATCACTTCCGCCAATCAATATGGCATCCGTCCCAGATTCGCAAATTGCTTCTAGCTGTTCATCGGAAATTTCTTTATTTGGATCGAGTTTAAAGACATGCTTCCACTCGGTAACATCATACATGAAAAACGTTCCTCCATTCGTTTCATTCCATTTAAATATTATAACAAAATCAAAGGCCGCAAAAAATGGGTAACCTCCTTTAGCTAAAAGTTTCATTCTTTTGAAAATGGGTGATTGTGACTTTAGAAAAAATTGCTGGAGAATAGTTAAAAAATTCACTCAAAGAGGAGCTGAAAGAGGTTGTTATTTTGGCACTTTGTCACATGCTATTATACAATAAAGGGATATTTTACTATAGATTTAAAAACCATCTATTAAGCAGAGGTGACTCAGTTGAAAAGAACGATTACATATGAACAAAATATAGACATCGGATACATCTATATCACCCCGCAAGCGAAGCATATGAAAATCAAAAAAACCATTGAATTAGATGTCAATGAATGTGTCAATGTAGATATCGACCAAGAGGGCCGAGTGGCTGGCTTGGAGTTATTTTCAGAAGAATCCAAAGTGCTGCGGAACACACCGGTTTATGAGGATGAGCTTTCTTTACGTTTGACGGATCAGGAAATTCTCTCAACCTATCATCTGTCAGGCATTGAATTTCAATTCTCGACATCTGATCACAATGGGCTGATCGGTTTTACTATTGTCGATCCAATTCGATATAACGTCAAATGATAAACAAGAAAAAACCGTTTTGATCTTTCAAAACGGTTTTTTCAAATTATTGTCTCGCTTCATTAAAGTAATGGACGGATGTCATGGCCCCTTCGTCGACCATCTTGTTGTCTTGGATATCTAATGGATCTGGGTGGCCGGCTTTTTCAGGAACCTTTTCATCTGACCGGAACATGCTTGCCCATTTTTTCAGATGCTGTTTATTTTTTACCGCTAATAACACAGCACCTCCAACCCCTAATCCTGCAAGTACATACGCATTTGGACGCTTATTCATGTATGTTCCCTCCCCTTATGATCTTATTTGTAAGTTACCCCGCCTTTTCATTTCTAAACGTCACAATATGCTGATGTGGTTTCTCTTTCATTAAAAAGTGGAATAACAACAGCAATGAAAGAGAAAAGAGGGGATCTTCGTGACAACAACTTTAATTGTCATCGGCGCATTGCTAGTCATTTGTTTGATCATCCCAATCATTCTATTGATCTGGATTTGGATGAGGGATGAAAAACAAGAGGAACATTCAGTTCTGCGAAATTATCCGGTCATTGGAAAACTGCGGTTTATCTTTGAAAAAATAGGACCTGAGCTTCGCCAATATCTGTTTCTGAATGACCGAGAGGAGCTGCCCTTCTCAAGAAGAGAATACGAGCAGGCGGTCATGTCTGGGAAGTACAAAAGCCGGACGATGGGCTTTGGATCAAAACGTGATTTTGACAAGCCAGGCTATTACATTCGAAACGTCCTGTTTCCAAAGCAGCGAGATGAACTACGAATCGATCAATCTGAAAAAATCAAAACGAAAGTGTATCAGATTGATCAAGACAATTTACTGCGAAGAAGTGAACATGTCAAAGAAGTCGAAGCAAATCCTTACTTTCTCCATCAAGAGGATGTACAAGTCATTGGCGAACACACATGTCAAAAACCTTTCCATGTGAAAGGACTGATCGGTCAATCTGCCATGAGCTACGGCTCCTTAGGCGACAGGGCGATTACAGCTCTATCCTCAGGATTAAAAATGGCCGGCGGGACGTGGATGAACACAGGTGAAGGCGGGCTTTCTCCTTATCACCTCAAAGGCGGAGCAGATATTATTTGCCAGATTGGGCCTGGTTTATTTGGCGTTAGAACAGAGGATGGCGCATTTTCCTTTGAAGAATTCAAGAAAAAAAGCGAACACGAGGAAGTCAAAGCCTTTGAACTCAAGCTGGCACAAGGAGCAAAAACACGCGGCGGTCATATTGACGGCGAAAAGGTGACGGAAGAAATAGCGAATATCCGTAAATTACCGCCTCACCAATCCATTGACAGCCCAAACCGCTTTGAGATGTTTCACTCCATTCCTGACATGTTTGATTTCATTGAACAGCTGCGGAGCATAGGCGGAAAGCCAGTTGGAATCAAACTTGTTGTCGGACATAAAGAAAATATTGAAGAGCTTGCCAGCTATATGAAAAAAAGCGGAAAACACCCTGATTTCATTACAGTGGATGGCGGAGAAGGCGGTACAGGGGCGTCCTTTCATGAATTGGCAGATTCCGCAGGGCTTCCGATTTTCACGGCACTCCCAATGGTTCATCAAATATTGAAAGAATACGGTGTCAGAGATCAAGTGAAGCTCTTTGCTTCTGGCAAGCTTCTCTCGCCTGATAAAATTGCGATTGCCCTTTCAATGGGAGCTGACTTTGTGAATATTGCCAGAGGTCTCATGTTTTCGGTTGGATGCATTCGCGCCCAAGTCTGCCACACGAATAAATGCCCAGTCGGGGTCGCCACGACTGATCCAAAGCTGCAAAAGGGTTTATCGATTGAAGAAAAAAAATACCGAGTGTGCAATTATATCCTGTCTCTTAGAGAAGGTTTGTTTAACTTATCCGCAGCTGCGGGAATAGAATCGCCTATTCATTTTAATGAAAAACATATTATTTTTAGACAAGAGAATGGTGAAACAAGCGAAGTGCCGATGTTCTCAGGCACACAGCCATCTGTCTAGCTCGAAAAGGTGCGGAAACGCACCTTTTTTTATAGACATTTTTCGTATAAAGTTTGCAAGCAGTAGAGTTTAAGGAAATCATCTCAAGCGAAGAAGGCATCTCCTATGAGGGAGAAAGATGGTTTATGGGCGAGCTAAAGTAAAAAACAGAGGCACTTTATCAGCCCCTGCCCGCCTTTTCATAAAAAAACTGCAAACAAGTCCATTTTTCGTAAAAAGGATTGTTTACAGTGAAAGCTGCTTTATTTTGTTTCGTTATTTTCCTGCTGTTCTGCTACGCGGTCAAGAGCCATCGTATAGGCATCGTTTCCGTAGTTCAAGCAGCGTTTAACACGTGAGATAGTTGCAGTGCTTGCACCTGTTTCCGTCTCGATTTTATGATACGTGTTTCCCTCGCGAAGCATACGCGCTACTTCAAGACGCTGTGATAAAGATTGGATTTCATTGATGGTACATAAATCATCAAAAAATCGATAACATTCTTCCAGGTCTTTAAGGGATAAGATGGAGTTGAATAACTGATCTAAGCTTTTGCCCCTTAATTTATCAATTTGCATCTTAATACATCTTCTCCTTTACTATTGCCACACCGCTTCGCACGATCTTCTTCTAAGAAAGCGGTATCTTTCCTGACTAATTTTTTTAAAACCTCAGCAATGAGCTTTGAACAGATCATGACAGGTTTGGTTCTACGCTGAAAATGCCGTCAGGTTCTTTCGTAAGCCGAAGCTTCTTTATCGTAAACAAATTCGACAAGTTCTGTCATTTTCCTTGTATGACAATCTGACAAACTTGTTTGCTTCCGGTATAAAGATGACTTCTGCTTGGTTAGGTCTTCTGCCCTCATATACAGGCTTTACGGAAAGCTCGGCGAGACCACAAATATGCGCCCCGCCTTGCTCGGGTTATTCAAAATATGTTGGCCGGTCAGCGTAACCGGCAAATTCATTTTACAATTAGAGTACTTCATTCGTCATGTCAAAGCCCTCTGCTTTGTCAACAGCTCCACATAAGATCATGATCACTTACATGGCAGTGAAGAGAACCATGGCTCACTTCTGCCCTATAACAGCAGTCAGAAATGCAGCAAAGATGATACAGCTCCACTCTGTTATATTTTAACGCATTATAGACGGAAAGAGTACAGTTTTTTTCATGACATCAAATATTCCTCTTGGTGTCACTCGAATATACGGCAAATGTGTACTTTGGAAAAAGACAAGTGTATCAATTGGGCAGTCAAATGGATAGCCGCGCTCAATGAGCAGCTCGCGTAATGTTTGTTCCTGCTGAAGAACAGTCTCAAACGGTTCAGCCGATGCACAGCCTGATAATTGCAGCGGGATTTCGTGCAAAATTTTCCCGTTCTCTGTGAGTACGATTCCCCCGCCAATTTCTTTCATCCGCTTATGTGCCAGCATCATATCTTCTTTATTTTTCCCGATCACTAAAATATCACCCGTGAGCGAAAATGAGCTGACAAAGCCCTGCACTTTATTTGCGAACCCTTTTAGCATCGTATTCACACGCCACTCACCTTTTCGGTCAATCAGGCTAAAGAAGCTTTGATCATGGTCACATGACAGCTGGTTGATTGAGTTATCAATTTCCACTGTATAAGGCTCCATGATGACAGCATTTCTCATCTTCACACCTAGCGGCATAGAGAATTGCAAATCACTCATCGTGAGGTCGTAGCTTAAATCTAATGGAGCAAGCCCGCCATTTTCCCATTTTGTTTCTTGGAATTGATGCTGGTTCTCGCCATCTAATTTGAGAATAACCCCTTTAGATATGACCGTTTCAGGATTTGGGTTCATTGGATCATCTAAAATATTCAAAGAAGCCAGCCGGCCTGGGCCAACAATGCCTAATAAATCATCAATTTGATAGTATTTTGCAATGTTAAATGTCGCCATATTATACGCATCAATGATCGGCACGCCTTCTTCAAGGGCAATCGAAATCAAACGGTTAATCATGCCTTCCTCATAAAAGTGAGGGGCAGCACCATCTGTTGTATAGAAAAAATGGTCATAGTGTCTAAAGTCACGCTCATGCAGTTCTCTTAAAATGTTCACTAAATCTGGGCGGATGGAAGAATGCCGCAATGAAACATGATAGCCAAGGGACAAGCGTTTTAACACATCGTCCGCATTCATCGCTTCATGATCACTGTCCGCGCCAAACAGCTTCATTTTTGTTAGCGTTTTCTCAGAAGCTCCAGGGAAATGCCCTTCAATTCGTTTTCTCTGCTTCTTTGTTTCTTGCATGCAATATAAAATGAGATCATCACCGTCCATCAATCTTGGCCAGCTTGTTAATTCGCCGCCTTGGAGGACGTCAGGATGATCAATCCATTCCTTCCGGTAGTTGACTGGCAGTATCTCATCTTCATATCTGACTTCCGTTTGAAGATCGTATCTGGACCACCAGAAATACTGAAATGGCTGCTTTTTTAATTCACATAGAGTGGAAAGCGCTTTCTTTTCATTGCTTTGCAAAAGAAGAAATAAGTTATCGCTGACCATCGTTGTTGTGCCAAATTGAGACACATATTCTGCAAGTGATTGGGGATTATAAATATGGAACGGATGCGCGTGAGGCTCTATATACCCAGGCACAATGTATTTCCCTTCACAATCAATCACACGTTTAGCTGATTTATTTTGAGGAAGCTCTGCTCCGACATAAACAATTCGATCATCATGTATCCAAATATTTGCCTTCACCCATTGCTTCAAAAACGGGTTAAGCACGAGTCCATTCGTTAAAAGGAGTGTTGGAACTATTTTTGAGTCGACTACATCGATTTGTGTGCGGATGTCATTGTTTCTCCAATTAAAAGTACGTTCGGACATTCACATACTCTCCTTCATTTGTATTAGCCCTATCGTAACATAACGAACTACGTTACGCATTAATGAAACGTTACAATTTCTTGAAATCACACTTAAAATAATTTAAAAAAGGAGATTCACCTTCAATGAAACCTAATCTCGGCTTAATGGAAGCGCTCATTAGAATTGCCTGCGGAATGACAATATGTACTGTGGCTGGATCCTTATATGCTAGAAAACCATGGAGTAAAATGCTGCTTTTGGGCATCATGTTTGGCGGTATGAAACTGGGATCTGGCATTCTTCGTTTTTGTCCAGTGACATATATGTGTGAGCAGCAGGACACACATAAAGAGAAGGCTGAGTAAGGCAGCCTTCTTTTTTTGTGATCATTTTCATCTCATTCCGCTGCTTCACACCATTCGACCATTGTCCCTGCAATAATTTCAGCTGCTTCAATCACATGCTCAATGTCAATGGATTCATTCGGAAAATGGGCAAGCTCCGTTGTTCCCGGTCCAAACACGATGATCGGAATACCTGCTGCCTGTGACAGTAATCCGCCGTCCGTTCCCCAAGGGGCGGCTTCGATTTTCGGCGGCTGCTTCATGACCGCTTCATATTGTTCCTTCAATAAACCTAAAAGCGGATGATCTGTATCGATTGAACCCGGAAGCCATCTTGCACCAAACCATTCGACCTCAACAGGATGCTCTTGGAACCATTCATCTTTTTCTCCGAGTCCTGCCATCCAATTTTCTAATTCCTTCTCTGCCTGTTCTACCGTTTCACCGGGCATCACCCCGAGCCTGCCTTCCATTGTGACAAGGTCTGCTACAGAGGATGGCCAATCACCGCCTTGAATTTTCCCGATATTGATTGGGATCGGGATTGGGATATGCTGAAACAGCGGCTCGGTGATTCGCTGATTTCTTTCTTCTTCAAGTGCCGCTATATGTGAAAGGACAATCGTGCTCTTTTCAATAGCAGAAACGCCGTGATATCTTGTTCCGCCATGAGCAGCCCTTCCTTTAATATGCAGTCTGAACCATTTAGATCCTTGCTGAATCGGAAAGATTTTCATATGACTTGGCTCTGGAATGATGGCTGCATCTGCTGTATATCCTCTCAGTATGGCTGCAAGGGTGCCTGCGCCGCCGCTCTCTTCTTCGACAACACTATGAAACACGACATCTCCCTTCAGCGGAATCTGAAGCGCATGCAGTGCTTCAAGTGCAAAGAGTAAAGAAACGTTTCCACCTTTCATATCTGTTGCCCCGCGTCCATAAAGTCTCCCGTTTATGATATGCCCGCTGTAGGGCGGATATGTCCATTGTTTGTGATCACCTGCCGGGACAACATCGACATGCCCATTTAATAAAATAGATTTGCCGCCGCCTTTACCTTTCAATCGTCCGGCGACATTGGGACTTCCTTTAAAGGAACGTCTCGGGGAATAAAAATACGGGTGGTTCAGCAAGTCATCCCCGCCAATGTCCCATACGTCAACATCAAAGCCAATGGCAGAAAGTTTATTTGCTACGATTTGCTGTACTTCTTGCTCATTTCCTTGTGTGCTGTCACATTGCACCATTTGCTGAAGAAGCGTCACGGCTTCCTCCTTATGTTCTTTCATCCAGTTTCTGATACGTGTGGTTGGCTGCAAGTCGGTCATCCTTTCTACACAACAGATTTGACATCAGGCGCTAAAATGAGCGGCGCCTCTGTCGCCCTCATGACATCTTCCGGCTGAAACGGCGGCATGACTTCACGCAAAATGAGCAGCTGTGATTTGACCTCAATGACTGCCATATCCGTAATAATCAGATCCACACAAGACTTAGCTGTTAAAGGCAGCGTGCAGGCTGCTTTTATCTTAGATTGTCCATGTTTATCAAGGTGGCTCATCACAACCACCACCTTTTTCGCTTTTTGCGCAAGTTCAATGGCTCCACCCATACCCGGCACTCGTTTCCCTGGCACAATCCAATTGGCAAGATCCCCATGACTGCTGACTTCAAGTGCACCTAAAATGGTCATATCCAGCATCCCTTTGCGAATGATGCCAAAAGCGGTTGTGCTGTCCATATATGATCCGCCTTTTGTTAACGTAATGGGAAAACCCCCGGCATTGCACAAATTCGGATCTTCTTCCCCTCGTGCTGGTGAAGCGCCTGCCCCCATAATGCCGTTTTCTGCATGCAGCCACACCTCGTAATGTGCTGGGATGTACTCAGCTGCAAGGGTCGGGATGCCAATCCCAAGATTCACAATCATGCCATCTTCAATTTCCTGTGCCGCGCGTTTGGCTATGCGGTGTCTTAAATCGATGTCTCCCATGCCCATGTCCAGTTCACTCCTTTTGATTGCACGATCTGGTTCACAAATACGCCTGGCGTGACGATTTCCTCTGGATGAAGCCCGCCCACAGGCACAATCTCTTCTACTTCCGCAATGGTCCAGTCTCCTGCCATCGCCACAATCGGGTTTGTATTCCGTGCACTTTTATCAAAAATCAGGTTGCCTGCTTCATCTGCTTTGAGGGCATTCACAATCGCGATATCCGCAGTCAGTGCAGGCTCAAGAATATACTTCTTTCCATCCAGCTGAACCAATTGTTTCTCATCAAGATTGAGGCTATCCATGCCAACATCTGTCACAATGCCCGCTAAACCCATCCCGCCTGCCCTGATCTTTTCTGCTAGGATGCCCTGCGGGTAAAAAAGAACGTCTAGTGTACCTGCCTGCATTTTCTGCCCGGCAATTGGATTTGAGCCAATATGAGAGGCAATGATTTTCTTCACTCTTCCTTCTGTGATCAGCCTGCCAACACCGATTTGCGGGAAGCCTGCATCGTTTCCGATCAATGTCAGGTCTTTAATATTGGCTTCTAGGATGGCATCGATCAATGATGGCGGGGAGCCTACACCGCCAAACCCGCCAAACATAATGGTCATTCCGTCTCTAAAATGCGTGATGACTTGATCTAAGTTCGCTGTTTTGTTCATCATCTTTCCTCCCTACATGGCAGATGGGAAAAACCCTCGATTGATGACTTCTTGCTCGACCTGCGTCATTGTCTGCCCGAATAAATGAATCAGTTCATCCATCTCCTGCTGCGTAATGGAAAGCGGCGGTGCGATCATGACCGCTGCACCTCCCACACCATCCTCTCCAGCGCTTGCTGGGTAAACAAGCAAACCATTTTGCTTGGCCGTCTCCACAACTAAATGTGTCATTTGAGCATGGGCAGGAAATGGTGTTTTCGATAATCGGTCTGCGACAAATTCAATGCCAATGAGCAGCCCCTTTCCTCTCACATCTCCTATGATGGAATGTTTTGTTTGCAAATTCTTTAAAGCATTCATTAAATATCGGCCAGACAGATCAGCTCGTTCTGAAAGCTGGTGTTTTTTCATGTATCGAATGACAGCCAGTGAGACGGCTGCTGAAAGCGGGTTGCCACTATAAGTGTGGCCTGCCATCACAGAGCCCGAACCGCTGAGAATCGGTGCAATCACATGATCTGCTGAGACAGCTGCAGCAATCGGTGCATAGCCGGCGCTCATGCCTTTTCCGAGTACCATAATATCTGGTACGACGCCCCAATGTTCCATGGCAAACATTTTCCCAGTTCGTCCAAAGCCTGTCATGACTTCATCTGCAATCATTAAAATATCGTTTTCCTCACAAACTCGCTTCATCGCCGCAAAATATCCGTCTGGCGGAACAAGCGCCGCACCCGCTGCTCCAACAATCGGCTCTGCAATAAAAGCCGCAATTCTCTCTTTTCCTATACGCTGAATGACGGTTTTAAATTCCTGTACATACCATTCGACCTGCTTGCTTTCTTCCTTTGGCAGCCACGAACGGTAGCTGTATGGCGGAGAAAGCACCGGGTGTTTTTCGAGCAGTGGTTCAAAGCGCTCTCTCCTTGCAATATGACCTGACATCGACAGCGCACCGAGTGTGATACCGTGATAACTCATCCATCTTGAAATGATGTGATTCTTCTCAGCCTTCCCCTGCTCCTGCCAATGCTGAATGGCAATTTTCATGGCGGTCTCTGTTGCCTCTGATCCGCTTCCGACAAAAAAAGACCAGTTCAGGTTCCCTGGGCAGAGCGTACTCAATTCATAGGCAAGTTCTTCTGCTGGTTCATTTGTGAATTGTGATCTGTACGTAAAGCTCACCTTTTCCGCTTGCTCTGTCATGGCATCAATGATGTCTCGTATGCCATGTCCAATACTCGCCGTGACAGCACCCGATGAGCCGTCTAAATATTTTTTCCCGTCCCGATCATATAAATAAATCCCCTCTCCTTTCACAGCCACAGGATAATGCTGATTCAACATCGGTTTGATTAAGTAATCCCGGGTCTCCACTTTGTCATTCCTCCCTCTCTCGTCAGCAGCTGCATCTTTCTTTTTTCATGAATCGCAAGAAAATTTTGTATACTTGTTATAAGATTAGCTTAATCAAGAGGGCAGTCATCCTCCATTCGCCACATGCCCGAATTTCACACGCATTTTTTATACATCGTGTATAAGAGTGTTCAAAAGGAGGTCATGAGTCTATGGCGATTCTCGTCAAAGATGCACTCTCGCTCGATATCATGAAGGAAACAAAGCTGCTTGCTGGGGAAAATGGACTGGACCGCCTCATTCAGTGGGTGACCATCGTGGAAATTATCGAAGATACTTCAAGGCTTTCAGAAGGGGAGCTGCTCGTCACAACCGGCTTTGGGCTTGCAGACAATCTAGAAAGGCGCGCCCGGCTTGAGGAGCTGATTCAATCTCAACGTCTATCGGCCATTGCGATTTATAAAGGCGTATACTTAACGGAAATTCCGGCATCACTGATCGAAGCTGCCAAAAACAGCGGCATTCCACTCATCGAGATTCCTTCACATGTCAACTTCTCAGACATTACTAAAGCCGTCCTAGAGCAAATCGTCAGCAGCCAGCTCCATCAGCTTAAATATTCTTCAGCCATTCACCAAAGACTAACCCATTTAAATGTCAGCAATAAAAATGTCACACAAATTACAGATGAGCTGGCACATCTCACTTCGGCAAACATCGTCGTGCTTGATGTTTTTTTACATCAAACCGCAGCTCATCTCATCAAAGATGAAGTGACGTACTCTCCTGCTGTTGGCTTTCTGACAGATCGTGAACCAATCGAAACGATGCCTCTTCTCAAGCAGGCTGAGGAGAAAGGACGGCTCGTTTATGACACATGCGGTGCGTTTGTCCTCGCTGCATGTCCGGTGATTGCGATGGGCGATATTTTCGGATTTATTGTATCTTTAAAGAAAAAGGATGCGTGGCATCATCTCGACGCGATTGCCATCGAGCATGCCGGGGCGGTGTATGCGATTGAATGGCTGAAGCAAAAAGCCATTCAAGATACAGAAAACCAAATGCAAGGTCATTTGTTAGATGATATTTTGCAGCAGCAATACACAGAAGAAAGCTATGTGGTCGAACAGGCAACAAAGCTGCAATACGATATGAGCGATGAGCAGGTGGTCATCTACTTTCAATTTCAGCATCAGCACACACAGCTCGATCACCAAATGATGCAGCGTCTATCTCAATTGCTCACGTCGATATTTGAACGCAGACATATTCCTTTTTTACTAAAGACAAGGCTCGATTCCATTTTTGTTCTTACACCGGCAGGAAAAAAAGCGTTTCAAGAAGCGGAGTGGTATCGTGCAGCAGAAGAGTGCCGGAGCACTTGGTCTTATTTTTTTCCCGTCCACCCGATTGTGATTGGCATTGGGAGAGCCTATGACCAGATCGGTCTCTTTTCAAAAAGCGCGAAGGAAGCGCAGTATGCAGCAAGGCTTCTTCCGCTTTTAAAGACAGACGAATGCATCATTCATTATCAGAAGCTCGGCTTATACGGGATGCTGCTTGAAATGAATGAAGCGGGTATGAATTTGCATGACTTTTACGTGGAGCTGTTAAGTCCCTTGCTTTATACGAAAAAACAGGGCGCTGACCTGATCCATACACTCGAAGTGTATTTGGCACACAATGAAAATATTCAAAAATCTGCGGGAGAATTGTTTATTCACAGGCATACATTAAGCTACCGGCTGAAACAAATTGAAACGAGAACAGGCTGCAGCCTCAAATCAACAGATGATCGGATGAAGCTGCAGCTCAGTATCATGGCGTACCGCCTATCTGGTCTGCTTGATCAGATGAGAACCATTTCATGATTCATTCGGCGTTTTCACCCATAGATTCATATCTTCAATTTTGTCAAAAATATAGCAGTTGTTTTGGAAACGCCCGGTATACGTATAGCCGAGCTGATAAAACACTTGGTTCATTCCATAGGACAGTGCACGTGCGAGAGAATAAAAGACATAGATGTGCATGGATTGAAGTTCTTTTTCGAGTGCTAGAATCAAATGATGCATGAATCCTAGTTTTCTGTATGATGGAAGGGTCGCACAATCTGTTAATTCCGCATGACCATACGGCTCATTGATTTCAGCGGATGCTGCACTCACAATGTGACCGTCATGTTCAACGGCATAAAAGACGGTCCCTTCCTCCATCACCTTTTGGATGTAATCTGGCTCATTCATTGGCGTAGGATACGTTTCAAAAACGGCATCATAGAGCTTTGCCAGCTTGTGAATATCCTGCGTATCCGCTTTCCGCATCACATACTCATCCTGCCACGTACCTTGGTCTTTTTTGAGAGGCTTTTCCTGAATAGACGCAACAATTTCATCTTCCTTCAGCCAATACGGGCTGTTCATTCGATCCTCCGTCAGAAAGAGCGACATGCCGTACGCATCACTTCCAAGAAAATAATGAGAAAACACGCCTTCAAGCCGAAAGCCTTTTTCTAAAAAAAGAGGCATATGCTCACGCCTGACTTTCACAATGACCTTAGAAGCCTTGGAGTCTGCCGCTTCCTTTAGAACCGACTGAATCACATCCCGCACCCTGCCGCTGTAGTCATCCAAACGGATTCGCTCATTAAATGAATCAATACAGATCGAGGCAGAAAAACGCTCGTTCGCAAGTTCCTTCAATTGCACCATATACTCATCCTCTCTTATAAATCAGCTAATAAAAAAATCCAAATGGAAAATGAAACAATGACGATACCAGAAAAAATCGACATGATCATATACCGAATGGCTGAGCCTTTTTTGGCTTTGTTTTGCTTTCTCGCTTCATACATGATGAGATTTGAGAACAGTATAAATAAAATAAGTAACACAATTGCAAATAGAATAATTCCTTGAATGACCATGCTGCCTCCTCATAAACTCGTCATCCCATACTACTTCTTCATATTCGAGCATCATCCCTTCTCATGAACAAAAAACACCTTTCCATCTCATCAGATAGAAAGGTGTTTTGATTAAACGTTATTCCCCGCAGCCTTCAGTGCACGGGCACCAATGTCACGGCGATAAAATAGACCTGGCTGTATGATTTCTTCAACCGCTTCATACACTCTTGATCTTGCCGCTTCAAATGTGTCGTCAAATGCGGTTACATTCGCTACACGGCCGCCATTTGTGACGAATTGATCGTTTTCTTTTTTTGTTCCTGCGTGGAAGGTCACAACATCAGACACAGTCGTTTGCAAGGCACCGATCGGTGTGCCTTTTGCATAGTCTTCTGGGTATCCTTCTGATGCAAGAACCACACTGACAGCCGCAGTGTCTTTCCACTGTAAGTCCACATCTTTTCCATCAAGAATATCGAGGAATACTTGGACTAGATCTGATTCAAGTCGAGGGAGAACCACCTGCGTTTCAGGGTCGCCAAAGCGTGCATTGAATTCAATCACCTTTGAGCCTTCTGGTGTCAGCATTAAACCTGCATATAAAATGCCTGTAAATGGACGCCCTTCCTGCACCATCGCGCGAGCTGCCGGTTTCACAACATCTTCCACGGCTTTCTGAACCACTTCATCTGAAATTTGCGGAACTGGTGAATAAGCGCCCATTCCGCCAGTGTTCGGCCCTTTGTCATCTTCAAAGGCCCGTTTGTGATCCTGCGCAATCACCATCGGGTACACCTTTTCTCCGTTGACAAAGGCCATGAGTGAAAATTCTTCGCCTGTTAAAAATTCTTCGATGACAACAGATGCACTTGCATCGCCAAACTTTTCATCCTCTAAGAAATCATGCAGACAATCGACGGCCTCTTCAAGCGTCATGGCCACTGTGACGCCTTTTCCTGCGGCAAGCCCGTCTGCTTTAATGACAATCGGCGCACCCTTTTCTTCTACATATGCTTTTGCTTCTTCAAACGAGGTAAAGGCAGCGTAAGCGGCTGTTGGGATATCGTAGTTCTTCATTAAGTCTTTTGCAAATTCCTTTGAGCCTTCAATGACCGCAGCTTTTGCATTCGGTCCAAATACTTTTAGACCTGCTTCTTCAAATGCATCAACGACACCTGCGATTAAAGGGACCTCTGGACCGACAATGGTTAAACCGATTTCGTTTTCTTTTGCAAAACGAATTAACGCCTCATGATCGCCTTCGTCGATTGGTACAAGCTTCGCAGCATCTGTCATTCCATCATTGCCGGGTGCGACAAATACTTGGCTGACAAGTTCACTTTGATTCACTTTCCATGCGATGGTATGCTCTCTTCCGCCTCTGCCGATAATTAATACGTTCACACTGTCATCCCCTTAATGTTTGAAATGTCTAACGCCAGTGAAGACCATGGCGATGCCGTATTCATCTGCCTTTTGAATCGATTCTTCATCACGAATAGATCCGCCTGGCTGAATGATCGCTGTGACGCCTGCCTTTGCAGCAGCTTCCACTGTATCGCCCATTGGGAAGAATGCATCAGAGCCTAGTGCGCTTCCTTTTGCCTTTTCACCAGCTTGCTCAATTGCAATGTTAGCTGAGCCCACGCGGTTCATTTGACCAGCACCGATTCCTGCTGTCATTTGATCTTTCGCAAGGACAATCGCATTTGATTTCACATGCTTGACTACTTTCCAAGCAAGTTTTAAGTCTTTCCATTCGTCTTCAGTTGGTTCTCTTTTCGTTGGAATAGAAATCGTTGCTTCCTCTAAGCCGTACGTGTCAATATCCTGAACAAGCAGTCCGCCATGAACACTTGTCAGCTGTTTTTCTTTTTTCCCGAGATCTGCTTCTACATCTAATGTTAATAGACGAAGATTCTTTTTCGCTGTTAACACGTCAAGTGCTTCTTGGCTGAACGATGGGGCGATGACAATTTCTAAGAAAATCGTATGCAGCACCTCAGCCGTTTGTTTGTCTACTTCACGGTTAAGTGCCACAATGCCGCCAAAAATAGACGTCTCATCTGCTTTGAATGCTCTGTCAAATGCTTCTGCAATTGTTTCTCCTGTACCAACGCCGCACGGGTTCATATGCTTCACAGCAACAGCTGCTGGCTCCGTGAATTCACGTACAATTTGAAGAGCGGCATCTGCATCTTTGATATTGTTGTAAGAAAGTTCTTTTCCATGTAATTGCTTTGCAGTAGCCAAAGAACCTTTGGCTGGAAGAGCATTTTCATAGAAAGTCGCCGCTTGGTGCGGGTTTTCTCCATAACGAAGGGATTGTTTTTTCTCAAACGTGACAGTGAACTGTTCTGGCTCTGTTTCGCCCACAAAGTTTGTTAAGTAATCCGCAATCAGAGCATCGTAAGCAGCCGTATGACGGAATACCTTTGCAGCGAGCTCACGTTTTTTCTCGAGTGACACGCCGCCTTCTTTGATTTGCTGGATGACTGTATCATAGTCACGAGGATCGACAATCACTGTGACGTCTTGGTGGTTTTTTGATGCCGCACGAAGCATTCCCGGTCCGCCAATATCAATGTTTTCAATCGCTTCTTCATACGTCACATCGTCTTTTGAGATTGTCTCTTTGAATGGATAGAGATTCACGACAACAAGATCAATCGGCTGAATGCCATGCTTCTCAATCTGTGCCATATGCTCATCGTTTTCTCTCACTGCTAAAAGCCCGCCATGAATGTTCGGGTGAAGTGTTTTGAGTCGTCCGTCCATGATTTCAGGGAATCCAGTGACTTCTGAAATTCCAATGACATCAATGCCGTTCTCTTGAAGAAGCTTATGTGTACCTCCAGTTGAAATCACTTCAACGCCAAGTTCTGTTAATTCTTTCACAAAAGGTACAAGATTCGTTTTATCGGAAACACTGATTAATGCGCGTTTGATCGTCATGCCTTCGTCACCTCATTAAGATAATTCTAAAAGTGATTTGATCACTTTTGGATATAGTGTGTGTTCTAGTTCATGCATTCTTTTTTCAATCGATTCAAGCTCTTCCCCTTGTTCGATATAAATCGACGCTTGGTCAATGATCGGACCTGTATCCATGCCTTCATCGACAAAATGGACGGTGATACCCGCCACTTTGACGCCTGCTTGATAGGCTTGTCCAATGGCATCCAGCCCTGGGAAGGCTGGCAGCAAGGACGGGTGGATATTGACAATTTTCCCTCTGAATGCTTCAAGTAATGTCGGACCAATCAGTCTCATATACCCAGCAAGGAAAATCCATTCCACTTCATGCAGCCTAAGCTGTTCAATGATCGTTTGTTCAAAAGCAGCTTTATTCGGAAACGCCTTCGGGGTAAAGGCAAAGGAGGGAATGCCCTCTTTCTCAGCACGCTCCAGCACCTTTGCACCCGGTTTATCACAAATCACAATGGCGGCCTCTGCCTGCCACTGTTCTTTTTTTAATGTATCCATAATGGCTTGAAAATTCGTCCCGCTTCCAGAGGCGAAGATCGCAAATTTCTTCATGAGAGGCTTCCACCGCCGAATGTGACACCTTCTCCTTTTTGAACACGACCGATGAGAAATGCTTTCTCTCCGTCTTCTTCAAGTCCTCTGATCACTTCGACAAGGTCATCTTCTTTTACCGCTAAGACAAAACCAATGCCCATATTAAACACGTTGAACATTTCTTCAGCCTTTAACTGTCCTTTTTCTTGAATAAAGGAGAAAATTGGCGGTACTGGCCATGAGCCGTTATCAATCTCAACGCCAAGCCCTTCAGGCAGCATACGCGGTAAATTTTCAATAAAGCCGCCGCCTGTCACATGTGCCATGCCGTCAATCTTGCCGGCTTTCACTTGTTTGAGAACAGGCTTCACATAAATTTTGGTCGGTTCAAGAAGCTCTTCTCCAAGCGGTCTTGTAAAAGGTTCATACGTTTGATGCAGATCCAGACCAGCGTCTTCCAGCAATACTTTACGAACGAGGGAGTATCCATTGCTATGAATTCCGCTTGAGCTGAGTCCGATAAGCAAGTGCCCCTCTTTGATGCTCTCTCCTGTCACGATTTCATCCTTTTCAACGACGCCTACTGAAAAACCAGCAATATCATATTCATCTTCTGTGTAAAGACCCGGCATTTCTGCTGTTTCTCCGCCGACAAGCGCTGAACCAGACTGCTCACAGCCGTCAGCCACACCTTTGACGATTGATTCAATTTTTATCGGATCTGCTTTACCAACTGCTAGGTAATCTAAGAAAAAGAGCGGCTCTGCCCCTTGTGCCAGCACATCGTTCACACACATTGCCACGGCATCAACACCGATCGTATCGTGTTGATCCATTAAAAAGGCAAGCTTTAATTTTGTTCCGACACCATCTGTTCCTGAGACAAGAACGGGCTTTTTGTATGGCAGCTCAGATAAATCAAACATACCGCCAAATCCGCCTAGAGCACCCATGACGCCTGCTCTTTTTGTACGTTCCACGTGTGTTTTCATTCGTTTGACGGCTTCGTATCCTGCTTCGATGTCGACACCGGCGTTTTTATATGCTTCTGACATCCCATTCACTCCTTTTAGCTGCTTCTCTTCCATTTATTTTCAGCAGAATGAAAGAGCAGCATATCAAATCATCTTGACTGCTGCTCCTTTATTCGATTATTTCGTCAGTGCTGTTTCCTTCACATGCGGAAGAACAGTATCTTCATAAATTTCAGTCGGATATTTCCCAGTAAAGCATGCTAAACATTGACCGCGCTGCGGATCATCATACTTCCTGCCAATCCCGTCCATTAAACCGTCTACAGATAAAAATGCAATGGAGTCTGCACCGATTTCCTGTCTAATTTCTTCCACTGAATGAGAAGAAGCAATCAGCTCTTCATGTGTGGACGTATCAATTCCATAAAAACATGGATGTGCGATAGGCGGTGAACTAATGCGTACATGGACTTCCGTCGCACCCGCTTCTCTCAGCATCGTCACAATGCGGCGGCTCGTAGTTCCGCGTACGATGGAATCATCGACCATCACGACACGTTTTCCTTCGACGACCCCGCGCACAGCTGACAGCTTCATGCGCACGCCCTGCTCACGCAATGCTTGAGACGGCTGGATAAAGGTCCGTCCGACATAACGGTTTTTAATTAAACCGAGCTCATATGGAATACCTGTTGCTTCGGCATATCCAATCGCTGCAGAAATACTCGAATCTGGTACACCTGTCACGACATCTGCTTCGACATGCGCTTCCTCGGCAAGCTTTTTGCCAAGGTTCTTTCTCGCACTATGCACGTTGATGCCGTTGATATTGCTGTCAGGTCTTGAGAAATAAATGTATTCCATGCTGCACATGCTGCGGTTAATGTTCATGGAGAAGCGTTCAGATTTCAGGCCTTCATCATTAATGATCAGCATTTCTCCAGGCTCCACATCTCGTAAATACGTGGCACCGACAACATCAAATGCACATGTTTCAGAAGCAACAACATATGCGTCACCAAGCATACCAAGTGAAAGCGGACGTAAGCCGTTCGGATCAAGAGCCACAATCATTTCTGTTTCCGTCATAATTAAGAAAGCATATGCGCCTTTAAGCATGGACAGGGCATTTTTGATCTGCTCTTTCAATTCAACATAGCCGCTGCGCTTAATTAAATGAGCAAGCACCTCAGTGTCAGAAGATGTTTGGAATATACTCCCCTGGTTCTCTAGCTGCTGCTTTAATTGCGTTGCATTCACTAAGTTCCCATTATGAGCAAGGGCAAGACTGCCGTTGTTTTGCGAGCGGAAGAAGAGGGGCTGCACATTTTCAAAGCCGCCTCCGCCTGCTGTCGCATACCGAACGTGTCCGATCGCACCTTTTCCTTTCAAATCCTTTAGCTCACCGTTTTGAAAGACTTCCGTAATCAGTCCAAGGCCTTTATGTGCCGTCAGGTTTTCACCATCTGTTGCAATGATTCCCGCACCCTCTTGTCCTCGGTGCTGAAGACTATGCAATCCGTAATATGTGATTTGCGGGGCTTCTTCGTGTCCCCAAACCCCAAAGACGCCACACTCTTCGTTTAAGCCTCTGATTTCAGCAAGCATGGGATCGCTCCTTTCCATGCGCGTTCAAGCTCGTTGACCGCTGCATGAATCCATTGTTGTCCTTCTTGATTTTTGACAGTGAATACCCCATCATTTGTGACCGTTCCAACTTCTATCGCATCTTTGACAGCCGCAGCAAACGCTTCGCGATGCTCTGGTTTCACTGTGACGACAAAACGTGACTGTGTTTCACTGAATAATGAAGCTTCGCTGTTTAGATCAATTTGGATATGAGCGCCAAGACCATCTGTTCCAAATGTACTTTCAGCAAGTGCAACACCAAGACCGCCTTCAGACACATCGTGTGCTGATTGAACAAGTCCGTTTTGAATCGCAGCAAGAAGGGCTTCCTGACGAGTGAGCTCTACATCCAAATCAATTTCTGGTGCTTTTCCGTAAATACGGCCTTCTGTCATCTTTTGAAGCTCACTGCCTGCGAATTCTTCCTTCGTCTCACCAATGACGAAAATCACATCGCCAGCCTGCTGGAACGACTGCGTCGTAATATGAGCTGTATCTTCCACCAAACCAACCATCCCAATGACTGGTGTTGGGTAAATGGCTGTTCCATTTGATTCGTTATATAAAGAGACGTTACCACCGATAACTGGTGTGCTTAGCTTGCGGCACGCTTCGCTAATACCGTCAGCAGATTTTTCAATTTGCCAGAAAATTTCTGGTTTTTCTGGGTTACCGAAGTTCAGGTTATCTGTTACTGCAAGCGGACGAGCGCCTGAGCACACAATGTTACGTGCTGCTTCTGCGACTGCGATTTTCCCGCCGACCTCTGGATCAAGGTACAGATAACGTGCGTTACAATCGGTTGTCATCGCAAGGGCTTTTTTCGTTCCGCGGATTCTTAAAACGCCCGCATCAGAGCCTGGTGCAACGACTGTATTTGTCCGAACCATGTAGTCATATTGGTCATAAACCCATTCTTTACTTGCAATTGTCGGCTGCTGGAGGAGCTGCTTTAACGTTTCGGCTGCATCTTTGATAGCAGGTGCTTCAACTTTTGTTTCTAAAAACTCACGATAGTATGCAGGCTCACTTGATGGCTTGTGATAAACCGGCGCTTCTTCTGCAAGTGCATCAACAGGAAGCTCACATACTACTTCACCTTGATGAAGTAAACGAAGCATTTTATCGTCTGTCACATGACCGACTGATACCGCTTCAAGATCGTATTTTTCAAAAATATCAATGATTTCTTGTTCACGGCCTTTTTCAATGACCAGAAGCATTCTCTCTTGAGATTCAGACAGCATCATTTCGTATGCTGACATGCCTGTTTCACGCTGCGGGATAAGATCTAGATTCATCTCGATACCAGAACCTGCTTTACTCGCCATTTCCGCACTTGAGCTTGTCAAGCCAGCCGCTCCCATATCCTGAATTCCAACGAGTGCATCGTTTTTGATGACTTCAAGGCACGCTTCAAGCAGCAGTTTTTCCATGAACGGATCACCGACTTGAACTGCTGAGCGTTTTTCTTCTGATTCATCAGAAAATTCCTCAGATGCAAATGTTGCACCGTGAATTCCGTCACGTCCCGTTTTAGCACCAACGTACATGACCGTGTTGCCGACACCTTTGGCCTGCCCTTTTTTGATGTCTTCATGGTTGATTAATCCAACACACATTGCATTTACGAGCGGGTTGCCTTCATAGCTTTGATCGAAATGAACCTCTCCGCCGACTGTTGGAATTCCGATACAGTTTCCATAGCCTGCGATCCCTGCCACTACTTCTTCAAACAAGTACTTCACGCGAGGTGAAGTCAGTTCACCAAAACGAAGAGAGTTTAATACAGCAATTGGACGCGCACCCATGGAGAATACATCACGGATAATTCCGCCGACACCTGTCGCCGCTCCTTGATACGGTTCAATCGCAGATGGATGGTTATGTGATTCGATTTTAAATACAACCGCTTGGTTGTCTCCAATATCAACGATCCCAGCGCCTTCCCCAGGACCTTGAAGGACGTGCTCTCCTTTTGTCGGGAATTTGCTTAAAACAGGCTTTGAGTTTTTATAACTGCAATGCTCTGACCACATGACAGAAAAAATGCCCGTTTCTGTGTAGTTTGGCAGCCTGCCAATAATGGATTCGATTAAAGCGAATTCTTCATCACTCAATCCCATTTGCTGATACAATTTCTCTTCTTTAATTTGCTTGTGACTTGGTTCAAGCAGTAGTGACATGAGTGTCCCTCCAATTTTTCACGATAGATTGAAACAATTTAAGTCCGTCTGCGCTGCCTAGTAATGAATCAACCGCGCGCTCAGGGTGCGGCATCATGCCGAGTACATTGCCCTCTTCATTCGTTACACCTGCAATACGATTCACACTGCCGTTAATATCGTCTCCGTAAGTGAAAGCGATTTGGCCGCGTTCAATGAGCTTCGCTAAAGTGTCTTCATCACAGTAGAAGTTGCCTTCACCGTGCGCTACAGGAATCGTAATGGATTCGCCTTTTTGATAACCGCTTGTAAATTGCGTTTCGTTGTTTTCTACAATGAGTTCAACTGGACGACAGATAAATTTCAAGTCTTTATTTCGTCTCATCGCACCCGGAAGAATGCCTAGCTCCTGAAGAATTTGGAACCCGTTACAAACACCAAGAACAGGTTTTCCTTCCTCAGCTGCTTTTTTCACCGCCGGCATGATGTTTGAGAAGCGGGCGATCGCACCACATCTTAAGTAATCCCCATAAGAGAAACCGCCTGGTACGAGTACACCGTCAAATCCGTCAAGACTCGTTTCGTCGTGCCATACATATTCAACTTGTTCACCTAACTCATCTTGAATCGCATGGTACATATCGATATCACAGTTAGAGCCAGGCAAGACGATCACTGCAAACTTCACTGTGCGACAACCTCCTCCACCTCATAGCGGTAATCTTCAATCACCGTGTTGGCAAGTAATTTTTCGCACATTTCTTTGACGACTGTGTCTAAATCACGATCTGATTTTTCAATGACAAGCTCCATGTATTTCCCGATACGGACATCCTTTACTTCCTGATAAGACATGCTGTGCAAAGCGTGCTGCACGGCACTTCCTTGTGGATCAAGAACGCTCTCTTTTAAGCTGACAAAAATTTTCACTTTATACATGTTTATGGCCTCCAAGTCTTTTGAAAATTTCTTCGTATGCATTCGTTAAGCCGCCCAGGTTTCGTCTGAACACGTCTTTATCAAGCTTTTCGTTTGTATCTTTGTCCCAAAGCCTGCACGTATCAGGTGAAATCTCATCAGCTAGCAAAATACGATTCTCGTGATCTATTCCGAATTCAAGCTTGAAATCAATTAAATTCACATGACAGTCTGAGAAGATTTGCTTTAACTCTTCATTCACTTGTCTTGTGATTTGTTTCATTTCCTCGACCTGCTCTGGTGTCGCTGCATCTAAAATGCGGATATGATCTTCTGTAATGAGCGGATCACCGAGCGCATCATCTTTGTAGTAAAACTCAATCAAAGGTGTGTCCAGTTTCGTTCCCTCTGGAATGCCGAGGCGTTTTGACATACTGCCTGCCACTACATTTCGTACAACCACTTCAAGCGGAACAATCTGCACCTTTTGAATGAGCTGCTCTGTTTCAGAAAGACGTTTCACAAAGTGATTGTTGATCCCCTTATCATGCAGCATTTGAAAGATTAAGCTCGAAATTTCGTTGTTCAGTCTGCCTTTGCCTTCGATTTCGGCTTTCTTTTCGCCGTTAAATGCTGTAGCTGAGTCTTTATATTCGACATATAAAATATGCTCGTCATCGGTCTGATAGATTTTTTTCGCTTTGCCTTCGTAGAGAAGTTCTTGTTTCACAGTCATTCAGGTTGGCCTCCTAATTTGAATGTTGGCAATTTTCAGGATTAGGCGCCTGGCAAGCAGGCGGCCCATTTCTTACGCAAGACCTAGACGTTCGAAAATCATATCGACATTTTTCAAATGATAGTTGTAATCGAAGCAGTCAGCGATTTGTTCCGGTGTTAAACGTGACGTGATTTTTTCTTCTGCTTCTACTAATGAACGGAACGGCACTTGCTTCTCCCACGCTTCCATCGCCTTTGGCTGAACCGTGTCATATGCCTCTTCACGTGCCATACCTGTATCGATTAATGCAAGAAGAACGCGCTGTGAGTAAATTAAGCCAAGGGTGCGGTCCATGTTGCGTTTCATGTTCTCAGGGAAAACCGTTAAGTTTTTCACGATGTTTGAGAAACGGTTGAGCATATAGTTCAGTGCAATCGTTGCATCTGGTAAAATGATGCGCTCAGCAGATGAATGAGAAATATCACGCTCATGCCAAAGCGGTACATTTTCATAAGCTGTCAGCATATATCCACGGATCACGCGGGCAATTCCCGTCATATTCTCAGAACCGATTGGGTTACGCTTATGCGGCATCGCTGATGACCCTTTTTGTCCTTTGGCAAAGAACTCTTCTACTTCACGTGTTTCACTCTTTTGAAGACCACGAATTTCAACAGCAAATTTCTCAATGCTCGTTGCGACTAAAGCAAGAGTAGCCATGTAATCTGCATGGCGGTCACGCTGCAAGGTTTGGGTTGAAATTGGTGCAGCTTTGATGCCAAGCTTCTCACATACATATTGCTCAACAAACGGGTCGATGTTCGCATATGTGCCAACAGCTCCAGAGATTTTGCCATATTCAATGCCAGCTTTTGCTTGTTTAAAACGTTCTAGGTTACGCTTCATTTCTTCGTACCAAAGAGCAAGCTTCAGGCCAAATGTTGTCGGTTCAGCGTGTACACCGTGTGTACGGCCCATCATGACCGTATATTTGTGCTCTTTTGCTTTTTCTTTTAGTATGTCAACAAATCTCTCAATGTCCTTGAGCAAGATATCGTTCGCCTGTTTTAATAGATATGAAAGCGCCGTATCCACTACGTCTGTCGATGTTAATCCGTAATGAACCCACTTTCTTTCTTCTCCTAGAGATTCAGAGACAGCACGCGTAAAGGCAACCACGTCGTGGCGCGTGTCTTGTTCAATCTCTAAAATACGTCCAATATCAAAGCTTGCATTTTTGCGCATTGTCACAACGTCTTCTTTCGGAATGACGCCAAGCTCTGCCCAAGCTTCACAAGCGAGAATTTCTACTTCAAGCCATGCATTAAATTTGTTTTCCTCTGTCCAGATTGCTGACATTTCTGGTCGTGCGTAACGTTCGATCATTTCCCGTTTCCTCCATCTCTTTCAGTCCATATCTTTGTGATGTTTGTCATCCACTCATCATCGAGCTGTTTCATAAACGTCATATGCCCCATTTTGCGGCCGGCTTTTACTTCATGCTTTCCATATAGATAAAGCTTCGCTTCTTTGAGAAGCTCAGGATGCTCTTTTGGAATGTCCACTTCATCGCCTAATAAATTCACCATCATTCCCTCTGATAAAAGGGCTGTACCGCCAAGCGGCAAACCACATATAGCGCGGACGTGCTGTTCAAACTGACTTGTCTCACATAAATCGAGTGTATAATGACCAGAATTATGCGGGCGCGGTGCCAGTTCATTGACGAGCAGCTTTCCGTCATTTGTCAGGAACAGTTCTACAGCAAGAGTACCAACCAGCCCCAGCTTTTCAGCTAGTGTTGTTGCCAATTCTTTCGCCTTCTCCTGAATGCGGTTCTCTACCCTTGCAGGCACAATGCTTTGGAACAAAATATTATGCTTATGAATGTTCTCAGCGACTGGGAATACTGAAATCTCTCCATGAACAGAACGAGTGACGATCACCGAGAGCTCCATTTGAAATGGAACCCAGCTTTCTAAAATACAAGTTCCATGTGTGAGCAGTGCAGCTGCTTCCTGAAGCTGTCCTTTTTCTTTCATGACGTACTGTCCTTTTCCGTCGTAGCCGCCTCTGCATGTTTTCAGCACGGCTGGCAAACCGAGCACGTCCACTGCGTCTTCCAGCTCTTTTTCATCATGAATGATGCGGTAAGGCGCTACTTCACAGCCTGCGTCTACAATTCCTTTTTTCTCGGTCTCACGATTTTGAGTTAAAAGGAGAAGGTCGCTTCCTTGTGGTAAATAGGCTTCTTCCTTCAGCTGATTGAGTGCATCATAATCAATATTTTCAAACTCATAAGTCACCACATCGCTGATGTCTGCCAGCTTTCGAATCGCTTCAAGGTCACTATATGCGGCTGTGATTTCTTTATCGGCAACCTGTCCGCAAGGAGATTGTGTGACTGGGTCTAGAACTGCTGCCCGGTACCCCATTTGCTTTGCGCTGACAGCCATATATCTGCCAAGCTGTCCGCCGCCAATGATCCCGATGGTTGCGTTTGGAAAAATGGTCTGCTTAGCCAAGCTGATCACTGCTTTCTAGTACAGTCTGTTTTGTCTGCTCTCTTCTTTCTTCAAGGCGAGCTGCGATCGTTTCATCAAATGCTGAAATCATTTGTGCGGCAAGAAGGCCTGCATTTGTTGCACCGGCTTTGCCAATGGCTACTGTAGCAACTGGTACACCGCCTGGCATTTGAACGATGGATAATAAGGAATCCAGCCCGTTTAGTGCCTTTGATTGTACAGGCACACCAATGACCGGCAGTGTCGTTTTTGCTGCGACCATCCCCGGTAAATGTGCTGCGCCTCCAGCACCGGCAATGATGACCTTTAGTCCTTTACCTCTTGCTTCAGTCGCATATTCAAACATCAAGTCAGGTGTCCGGTGTGCGGATACTACCTGTTTTTCATACGGAATGTTTAATTCCTCTAAGATGTCGCACGCATTTTTCATTGTTTCCCAATCAGATGTACTTCCCATGATGACACCTACAAGCGGCTTCATTTTGTCCCCACCTTTAAGCTGTTATTCGATTTTGTATCGTTTGACACGCTTCCCAAACCTAAGCAGCTTGTCAAACGCCGAACAAAAAGGCCCGGTCTGTATTGCAATGTTAGGAAGCAACACAAACCGGGCCATGGTAAGCGCTGTTCGCTTTTGAAACGCCATGTCAGTTTTGTTCACTATCCTGCATAGTCCAGTCATTTACGGTAACTGGGTAGAAACTTATGGGCCATATTCCCAAGATTATATGAGGCTCGTGTTTTGATTTCATGTTTATCTTAACAACGGATGTTCATGATGTCAACGGATTTATCGAACAATCTATGAAGTCGTCGTTTTAATGTTCGGATTTAGACTATTTTTCCTTCAAATACGATTTTTTTCCCAATCGGAATGATCTGAATCGACCCATTTTCCTTCTTTTCTTGAAAAATCGGTTCCTCCATTCGACGGACAGGCGAGTAGCCTTCCGCTGCCATCTGGGACAACACTTGATCAATCGTCATGTTGTCTTCCACATAGAATTTTTTCTTCTTTGGTTTTGCGGTCATTCTTTAATTCTCCTTTTCTTCACAGCCTTCACCCAGAAGCCGCCGTGAATCGATTTGGGCTCATATGAAATGATAAACGCCTTTGAATCCAGCGTCTTAATCGTTTCATATAATTGCAGTTCATATTTTCTCGGTGTTAAAATTTGCAATGCTGTCCGGTCTCCTTCAAGACCGCCTGCTACCCAGCTGGTGACACCATATCCTTTTTCTCTCAATTGTCTTGGGAGATCGACATCCAATTCTTTTGTGATCACGTTAACAGTTGTGTAGCCAAGTGCCAGCTTCTCTTCAATTTTCATCCCGACAATGATCCCCATCCCATAACCTAGCGCATACGCAATGACATTTTGTATTTGATCTAAGTTATCTAAAACGATACTTAACCCAATGACATAAATGAGCATTTCGATCGTACCCGCAAAAGCAGCTGCGTACCGTCTGCCTTTCATCGTTAAAATTAAACGCATGGTGGAAAAAGAAACATAAACAATATTAATCACTAAAATGATTAAAACCATGGTGAACGCATTGGATAAAAGTTGTTGAAGCACGATTCGAACCCCCTGCACTAAAAAATCAAATAAAGCACCCCATATTCTACTAGAGAACATACCTTGATACAATCAAATTTACGCGATCAAAACACATATATCTTTCGACAACAAGGATGGTGTTTGTTACCAAGAGTTTACCCGTTTTTTTCACTTCTCAACATGAAAACCCCCTTTTTCAAAAAAGGAGGTTTTCAGTGTGTTTTTATCCAAATCGAACAGGAACAAGTGATGGAATCAAATACTCCCCGACTATGCCCCAGAGCAGCGCAATAATGACAAGCTCAACCAATAAAAAGACCCAGCCCGCATACATCAAATCTCCTCGTTCGGCATCATGCTCCGACTGAATCGAGCGAAAGAGCACGACCGCAATCAACTGAAGACCGACAAACATCATCACGGATAATATGACGGTCACATATGGAATATTCAGCATGGCAAATACAAGCCAAAGGATGGATAAAACCAAAACCGGCACAAGCGCAGCACCAAACTTCATGATCACTTCTTTCAGTGATATGTTGCCTTTTAGCATGTACTTTCCGAGCAGCCAGACGGTAAGCATCATCAATGTCAACACAATGAGTGTAAAGACTGCCACTCTCAAAAAGGCGTCGCCAAAAGAATAATGAATGCCAAAGCCTAATAAACGGGTCTTTGACGCCTTTAATTGAACATAGTTGCCTAAAGCAAAAAACACGCTGAATAACACAATCGAGATCCAGGCGTACTTCATACGCAATGTTTCCGCTTGATTAATGGCCTGGCTCGGTGATTTTAACATCGCCAGTCCATATGAACCATAACGCTTAAACGCGCCTCCTACACCTTGCAGTATACGCTGGATAGCTGGGCGCTCATCATCCGCTGTTTTTGAGGTTCTTCCTCGTTTTGCAGCGCTGCGGCTGAGGCGGGATTGCCTTGTTTCTTGATCTATTGATGACTCTTCGTTTTTCTTTTCAGATGTCCCCTGATCTTGATCTTTCTCTAACATCTCATATCAACTCCTATCCAATCCTTACAGTGCTAAAAGTGCATGAACTGTTCGGATGACTCCTCTTAAAGTAGCGGAGTCTCTCTATTCAGTCAAGATTCCTTGACGTTCATACGAATAGACGGATAAAAGGCAGCAGAGGTTTTAAAATGGAGAGAAAATAAGACAAAACAAAAAAGCTGACGGCCTCCATCAGCTTTTTATCAATGTTGAAATTCATGGTCAACGATATTGACTCCGCTTTCCTTGCTGGACCCGGAGATTCTCCTGATGAGCGGGGAACCGAGTCTTCTTGGTCGTATCAACCTGTGTAATATGTCCATTATGAATGGTGATGACCACTGATCCATAGTCGATCCCTTTTAAGGCAGATAAAATATAATTCAGCTTTTGTTCATCCATCGCTCATCCCCCTATTTTTGTTTTCGCTCTTTTAAATAGAGAACCTCATTTTCCAGCTCATGAATTGTATAATGCATGAGCGCTTCCTGCTTTTCTTCATGCCCCCATAAAAGGAGCTTTTGAATCAGCACCTGCTTTTTTCGTTCAATCACCTGTCTAAGCCAGCGTGACAAAAGACATCTCCTCCCCTTTTGAATGTCTGCAAGAAAAAAAGGCACCCTGAAACCCTCTATTAAAAAAGGAAATCAAAGCGCCTTTGGTGATCCAATCAGCGAATTATGTCTTTTTATCATAAACACATAATTCCTATAAGTCAACTATGTTTTGATTTTTTTAACAAAAAAACAGCAGCTTCCATGAGCTGCTGTTTCAGATGTTCAATTAATGATTTAAGAAAGCAAAATATAGAATAAAGATGACAAACAATCCATACATAATTGGATGTACTTCTTTCGCTTTCCCTTTAAAGATCATCGTAATCGGGTAGAAAATAAAGCCAACCGCAATACCTGTTGCAATACTGTAAGTCAGTGGCATCATAATCATCGTTAAGAAAGCTGGTACCGCAATTTCAAAACGATCCCATGCAATCTTCGCCAGCGGAGCAACCATCAACGCACCAACAATAATCAAAGCAGGTGCTGTCACATTAGGTGTAACAATGGATAAAAGCGGTGAGAAGAACATCGCCAGCAAGAAGAAAATCCCTGTGACGACAGCTGCAAAACCAGAACGCGCACCAGCAGCAACACCTGAGCTAGATTCAACATAAGACGTTGTTGTAGATGTACCAAGAATAGAACCTACAACGATTGAAGAAGAATCCGCCAAGAGTGCTCTTCCTGCACGTGGCAGCTCATTATTTTTCATTAAACCAGCCTGTGTTGCCACAGCCACAAGCGTACCAGCTGTATCAAAGAATCCAACGAAAAGGAACGTTAAAATCACAATAAGCATTTGAATGGAGAATATTTCTGGTAAGTGAATCAAGGCTTGACCAAAGGTTGGAGACAAGCTTGGAATACTTCCCACAATTTGAGACGGTACTGGTATAAGACCAAAAATCATCCCGGCAATAGCAGTCACAAGCATCCCAATGAAGACACCTGAATTCACACGAAGAACCATTAATATAACAGTCACTACGATACCAAACACCGTTAACAGAACCGGACCACTATGAATATTTCCAATCGAAACGAGTGTATTATCATTATTGGCGATAATGCCAGAGCCTTGAAGACCAACAAACGTAATGAACAAACCAATACCTGCACCAACTGCCAGCTTCAGCTCAGCCGGAATGGCATTGATGATTTTTTCACGGAAACCTGTTAAAGAAAGAGCAACGAAAATCAAACCTGAAACAAACACACCTGAAAGTGCAGCTTCCCATTTGATGCCCATGCCAAGTACAACCGAAAAGGCGAAGAACGCATTCAGACCCATACCGGGTGCAATCGCAATCGGATACCTGGCGATCAATCCCATCAGAATACACCCTGCAGCAGAAGCTAACGCCGTCGCTGTAAAGACTGCACCCTGATCAATTCGTAATTTATCTGGAAAATCCGGCACAGACACTAATGCAAGTGTGATCGGATTAACAAACAGAATGTAAGCCATCGACAAAAATGTGGTTAAACCACCGATGATCTCTCTGCGGTAATTCGTACCTAATTCATCAAACTGAAAAAACTGTTTCAAGCCAACTGACTCCCTTCATGTCCTTTTGCTTTAGCCTGCCCCATTCACTAGTCAAATAAAAAACGCCCCAACAATTTTGGGACGCTTGACTACATATGTGAATTCAGACTGTGACATAAAACAAGAACAATGCATGATTTATATCAAACGAGTGTGAATTGACGTAGTCAAGCCATTTACGGTAGCTTGGTAGAAACTTGCGGGCCATATTCCCGCGATTATACGACTTCTATCTATTTGATTTCTGTGTCTATTGTACCAACTTCATTTTTAAAACACAATACGAAAAGCGAACATTTTTCAAAGAAATGTCCGCTTCATTCGTCTTATTACACGAATTTGGAAATTCACATGTAGTTCTTTATACACCCTTCCCCAAATCCTTCTCTTTTGCAAAAACCGCTTCGGCTACATGGAAAAACTCTTTCACTGCCGGCGAAGCTTGAGAGAGCGACGGACAGGCGAGCGCAACCTCACGATGATGAGAGACATTCAGCTGGCGAATATGCACAAGCTGCTGCGTTTTTAAAAACAACTCCGGACCTATTGTGACGCCAAGTCCTTCCCCGACCATACGGGCAATGGTCGTACAATCATGAACTTCAAATAAAACAGCTGGCTTCATTTGCGCCTCTGAAAAAATGTCCTCTACATGTGATTGATACATGCCAGTCGGCATAATAAATGGTTCATCTGCCAAATCTGTTATATCTACAATGGGCTGCTGTTCATATCGATGATTTGGGTGATAGGCGACGACCATCTCATCTTTCATAAGCGGCAGTAAATCAAAGGCTTCATCCGCATGACCTTTTACAACAAATCCAACATCAATGATGCCAGAATCCAGCCACTCCAATATTTCTTCATACGTTCCCTCATAAAATTTAAATTCAATTTTTGGATGTTTTTTCTGATAGCTCACAAGCAGTTTAGGCAATAAACAAGCAGAGGCACTGGCAAATGTGCCGATACGAATCATACCTGTTTCAATATTTTTCGTTAACGCAATTTCTTGCTGGATTTTCTCCACTCTATTTAACACTTCTCTAATATGCGGGAGAACAGTTTGACCAATGTCCGTCAGCATAATACCCTTTTTTCGGTCACGAATGAATAAAGACACACCCCACTCTGACTCTACATTCGCCACTGCATGACTCACAGCTGACTGCGTCATATTTAATGCTTCAGCTGCTGCTGTAAAACTGCCAAGCTCCACAACTTTTGCGATAATATCAAAGCGAACAAAGCTCATGAGTATTTACTCATCTCCTTCATGAAAAACATCAATTTTACTTATGTTAGCACGGAATTTAAACTAAAGACAACGTATCAACATGAAGGAAGGGTTCAAAATGAAAAACACATCTCATCAGCTATTGATCATTCTTTTAGCTGTCGGTTCATTTGTCACAGGCACGTCAGAATTCGTTGTGTCAGGCATTCTAGATATCATTGCTGTTGATTTACACATCTCTATTCCTGCTGCCGGACAGCTCATCACCGTCTATTCTCTTTTTTATGCAGTAGGCGCTCTCTTTTTAGTCATGGCAACGTCGAAGCTGAATCGAAAAAAGGTTTTGTTATCAGCTATTTTTGTGTTTATTTTAGGCAATATGCTCGCCTTTTTCAGCCATCATTTTGTGCTGCTCCTGCTCTCTCGTGTCATCATGGCCATGAGCGGCGGCTTATATATTGTCGTCGCCACGAATTATGCAGCGCAGATCGCCCCGCCAGAAAAAAAGGGAAGCGCAATGGCGACTGTCATCACTGGATTCACTGTTTCACTCGTACTTGGTGTGCCGATTGGAACATTTCTATCAGGTCACGTGGATTGGCACTATATTTTTCTCATCATTGCACTAGGTACTGCTTGTCTCTTCTTGCTTCTTTATCAATTGCTGCCACGCATAGAGGGACATTCTCATCTGCCATTAAAGCAGCAATTACACATTCTTCAAGACCGCAGAGTGATCAGCGGCTTAGCGACAACCGTCTTTTGGATCTTAGGCTATACGATGGTCTTTGCTTATATCTCTCCTTTATTACGACAGACCGCCGGCTTTTCACTTGAAATGACAAGCATGGCCTTGCTCGTCTTAGGAATTTCTGCTTTTATTGGCTCACGTTTTGGCGGATTCGCCGTTGATCAATGGGGACCAAACCGAACCATCTCGATCAGCATCATGATCCAGATGTTCGCTCTCTTTGCCTTATTCTTTACGCAATTCTCTACAATTAGCGTCTTGATCACACTCGCTATTTGGGGCATCGCCACATGGACAACAACACCAGCGAAGCAATTTTATCTGATCTCCCTTAAACCACAAGCATCAGAAACCGTGCTAAGCTTTAATACAGCGATTATGAACATCGGCATGATGCTTGGATCGTCAATGGGCGGTGTGATTATACAGTATACAAATGTCACGAACTTAAGCTGGATTGGCGGATTAGCTAGTTTTGTGGCGTTGATGTTGATTCGGTATTCGTTTAATCGTCATCGACTGGTGGTACAACAGACAAAAAGCGAACATGTATAATCATGTTCGCTCTCTTATTTATCGACTAGCTTTTGAAGTTTCTTTTTTGACTGGAATGGTTACCTTTATCGCTTTCTGTGGTGCCAACATGTTCAGTTCAGTCAAATCAAGATAAAGCCCATATTCTTTAAAAGAAAAATGGTTTAATGATAAAGTCTCTAAATTCTTATCATCAAATTCAAAGGTGGATTGCATGGAAGCTGTCTTTAAATTCGTCACCTTCGCATGGTTCCCCTTCAAGTAATATCCGCTTTCATAGTCTGCTTGTGGATCGGGCCATGATTTCATCTTTTCAACATCGCCTAATCCAATGAATTCACCTATATTCTCCATCACATCCTGATCTAATTCTTTTTGATCTACTCCAGTAAATTGATAATCAACAATCACAGAACGGTCTTTTTGCTCTATCTTAATGATTTTGATTCCGATGCCATGGTGTTTTGTTTTGAACTGAACAGGCAGCTTTGTCTTGAGAGGAATGATGTGGCTGTATTCTCGTTCGTAGCTCACATCTGTGTAAAATGTCAATTCAGTCGCCTTTGGATTGATCGGCTGATTCAAAATTGTCAAATGATCTTTTCTATTTTTATCAGAAGTCAGTTGTTTTTTCCTTAAAACAGTTCCAATCTCAAGCTCATACTCATTTCCTAAATTATCTTTCATCCCATGTATACTAACTTTATCATCTTTGGCAAAACCATTGTAATCAATGGCATATTGAATAGCAGAGCCATTCACTCCATTTTCTACCTTTACATTTCTTATTTGATAACGTCCATTTAAAATAGACACGTCTTTTTGTCCCGCTAATAAAGTGGTTTTTTGCTTCACTACAGGTAATTCAAAACGCCAATTCCCTACAATATCTCCAATTTTTGAAATGACGAGTGGCACTTGCTGACCTTGTTTGATCGTTTGTCCATTTGTATAGACTTCCGTCTGCCCAACATAGCGGCCATCTTTTAATTTTTTCAACTCTGTTTTATCATAATTAAGTTGGAAGTTTCCATCGATTTTTTCAGCATTCACTCTGAACGAAACAGAATCTTCTTTTGTATGGAGATTCTCCACCGTGAACGTATAAACAAGCCGCCCGGCATCATAGTACACGCTGTTTACTTTCACAGTCACCCCTCTTGATTCAGCCCCTTCATTGACATGCTTCACCAAATCACTCTGAAAAAGAGACATTCCTACTTTATCGTGAAACATCATATAAAACTGCCCAATAATCGGTACACGTGCCATTGCTGTATTAAGAGAAGGAAAAAGGAAACCTGATGAAAAGTAAAGGACGATGAGAACAATGGCAGAGTATATTGGCGTTCTCCAGTTCCATTTGAACCACTGTCTTTTCTGTTCCGCTTTCACATCCCCAATGGCTTGGCGAATCGCAGAGGTCACTTCAACTGTTGGTACATCAATCTCATCATAAAGCTTTTTCATTTCTTTTCGTTCCATCGACACTCTCCTCCTTCTCCAATGTTTGCTTTAATAACTTTCTTGCTCGATACAAATGAGTTTTAACCGTTCCTTCAGGCACACCCATCTGCTCAGAAATCATCGAAATTGAATAATCTTGAAAATAAAACAACTGAATGACCACCTGGTATTGCTCATCTAACACTTCAAGTGCATTTTTTAAATCGAGCTTGTCTTCCAAAAAATCATGACGCTCAACGCTTTCGTGCTGCTGTTCAAACGGAACAACATCTTGCTGTTTTTTCTTCATCGCAAAAATTGTATGAATCAAAATTCTCGTCAGCCAGCTAGAAAAATAAGCCGGTTCTTTCAAACCAGATAGATGCTTAAACGCTTTAAATACCGTCTCTTGAACAGCATCTAACGAATCCTCTTTATTTCTTGTGTAGAGAAAAGCTGTTTTATATAAACGCTCTTGATACATCAGCATTAATTTCTCAAATGCCGGGACATTCCCTTTTTGTGCTTTTTTAATTAGACGCACTTGCTTCATCACACTCACACCTCCTACACCTGTTAGAGCAAGCTTTCTTTCAAACGGTTTCAACAAATGGAAATTTCTTTTACTTAGCATATGTCGGATAAAAATAGAGAAAGTGAAGAACGAGCCGCAAAGAACATGTCGAACATTTGATATAATGGAAGAAATATGTACAAAAAGGAGTAAGTCGATTGTTTCTATTTGAAGAACCCACGTGTGCTAGCTGTCAGAAAAAGATAGAAGGAAACGAAGAAGTGTACGTCAAGCTGGTCTATCCAAAGAGACGAGGAATGACAGAGGTAAAGGCTTGGCTCAGGAATGAAGGGGTTTTTTATTGTAAGACATGTTATGGAAAAGAAACATAAAAACAAGCATTTCAATTGAAATGCTTGTTTTTACTTTCTACTTTTTTATTTCCGCTTACTACGAAGTTCAATGAGTGCTAGTTTATTGTCATTGAAAAAGAACTCCAGAATGATACCGTTTGATTGATCTTGATATTGTATACCTTTGCTATACCCTTCGACAAACCAGAGCTTCTTGAATTGATCTCCATATGTTTGTAGCACAGATGAATAATCGTCTCCAATAGTGATTCCCTTAGATGTTTTGAGTTTTTTCTGTTTTGACTGATTGTAAATAGATGTAACTCGATGATGTTGATCAACTGATACTACAAAATCTTGATTTTCTTTTTCCATATAGACCCTCTGTTTAGGATGGGAGAATTGAGTATTCTCCACAAAAGTATGATCTCTCTCAAATTTTTCACCAATCTTAAAATGACCTAGCGATTCATTTGTTAAAGATACAGAGTGAAAATTAAAAAACATAGCCACCCAAACAAATAGTGCGGTTCCTCCTAAAACAGAACCTACAATCACTAACACTTTAGAATGGATGATTCCCTTTTTAAACAAATAGATCGCTAAAGATACGATGATCATCACGATGACGATCATAATTAGAAAAATACCCATTTCAATTATCCTCTTTTGCTTTTAATCGAATTCTGTTTGTGAATTATCCCCGCAATCACATTCTCACATATTATACCAAAGCATTACACAAAATCGACCAGTACAGGTATAATTTAAATAAAATTGCACGAGGAGAAAAATATGTATAGACATAAACTGATATTCCCGCAATCATTTCCAACCATACATACCGAAAGACTAATCTTAAAACAAGCAACAATCGAAGACGCTGAGGATATGCACATCTACTTATCCAATGAAACCGTGTGCCGCTACATGGGCATTGATGCTCATGAAACGATTGAAGACACAAAAGGAGAAATCAAGTGGTATCACGACATCTTCAAAGAACAAACAGGCATCCGCTGGGGCATTTCTCTAAAAGATGATCCTGCGATCATCGGCAGCTGCGGCTTTCTCAATCTAGAAAAACAGCACTGCCGCACGGAAATCGGCTATGAATTACACCACGATCATTGGAGAAAAGGCATCATGAGCGAAGCAATTGCTGCGGTGTTACGATATGGGTTTCAGGAAATGTATCTGAATCGGATTGAAGCGATTATTGATCCAGCAAATACGTCCTCTGTTCAATTATTGGAGAATGTTGATTTTGTTCGAGAGGGTTTATTAAGGGAGTATGATCTTGGTCAGAATGGGTTTGATGATGTGTTTATTTATTCGATTTTGAAGAGGGATTTCAAATAAACTGAATGATTTTTAAACAGAAGCGTTAAAGTGAATGAATTAAAATTGCACAATTACCCAGTAAGAAACCTCTAGTCAAGTTTATGACTAGAGTTTCTTTGCATGGTAACCCTTCTAATTTACTTACAATTCCAGCAATATTCAACACCCTTTCTATAATTATAGTATCAGTAATAGTAAAAATTTTTGAACAAAATGCAGATCCACACTTAAGTAATTACACTATTTCACTTACTTTTCTTTTCTAAGTACAAGATTCAAATAAAAATAGCCTATTCTTTAATCTGTTTTAGTTGGAATAATTCATATTCCAAAAAAAGAGCTTTTGTCCATTTGCAATTTCACTGATTAATTTAGATTTTTCATTTTCAAAATCTATTTTAGTGACATTATTTTTACGTTTACTTGTTTCGCTTTCAATTTTGGAGAACGTTGGACATGTGGAGTTGGAGTGAGGTTACAACAAGTAATGAATAAACTCATTGTGTTATCAGGTCATAGTTGGCAGTGGCAAAACATTTTTAATCAAAAAATCATAGATAATTATTAAGTAAACGAGTCAAGAAGAAGAACTGGCATATTTACAGTAGTACACGCATGGGAAATTTTAAATATATAAGGATATATTACCTTAAATAACATTTACATCAAAATAAATATAGGTTAATATATTCTTGTATTTCATAAAAAGGGAAGGGAGGTATATTCTGTATTAATTCTAAATACTGCATGTGAGAAGGAAGCTTGAATGAAAAAGTCAAAAGCCTTATTACTATTTGTTTCGTGCCTAGTGATTCTTGCAATTGTATTATGTTGGGGACTATCTGGCGATGTTTCTGAGGATAATAGTAAATCATACAAGACAGAGAAGGAAAAAGACCTGCTATGGGGATATAAAGTTATAGGTCATGAAAAACCTAATAATCATAAGAATTATGTCAAAATTGCTATCCTTGATAGCGGTATTAATAAGTCACATAAAGAGTTTAAAGATTTAACTTTTTATGAGTACAATGCTATTAAACCAAAAAAATCTATCGAAGATGATTATGGTCATGGTACAGCAATTGCCGGAATAATCGCTGCAACTGGTGAAGAAATAAAAGGTATTTCACAGAATCCCATTATTTATGATGTCAAGGTACTAAATAAAAATGGCAAAGGAAAAGTTGAAGATGTTGTCAAAGGGATTAAATGGTGTATTGAGCAAAAGGTAGACATAATTAATATAAGTTTCGGATTTGGAAAAGACTACGATGAATTACGAAATGTTATAAAAATTGCTTTAGATAACAATATAACAATTACAGCTGCTTCTGGAAATACATTAGGTCTAACTGTTGAATACCCTGCAAAATATGAAGGCGTCTTATCGATATCCTCACTTAACGAAAAACTAAAAATTGATCCAATTTCAGCAAAAGGAAAAATTGACTTTTCTGCGCCTGGAGTAAATATTAAAACAACTGATATACACGGAGGATATACAAAGGTAAAAGGTACATCCTTTGCAACTGCGTTTGCAACAGGTGCTATAGGCTGTTTGTATTCTAAAAAATACAAATCTAAAGAGAATGTTCATCAAACACTCAAGAAAAATACAGTTGATCTTGGAAAGCTAGGTTATGACAGAGAGTATGGCAATGGGATGATTATTTGTAACAAGGGAGAGAATTAGATTGAAAAAGGTTTTAATAAAAATTCTTGTGTTAACATTGTTTTTGTGTGGAGTTGTTCCTGAATTTGCAAGTGCAAAATCAGGCGAAATTGATTCTGATGCTTTAAGAATAGAAGAGAATGCTAGTAAAGAATATGAAGTGAATGTTGAAAAAGAATTGGGGATAGAGCTAGAACAAGATATGTTAATGGAAGTTAAGGAAAGCCTAGATGAAGTTAATATATCTACTCAGCTTGAAGCTGAGAGTATGAATGTCCAAACTGACATGAAAATTAATCATGAGACAGGTGAAATCACAGTTGATGGTATTACAGAGTTAGAAAATGGGGAAAAAGAAACTAACAAATTCAACGTGTTAATTGAAGAGATTGAAGGAAATGATTTTACAGCAACCTTTGTGGATGATGAAACAGGAAAAGAGTATAAAGTTAGCACCATAGAAGCTCAGTCATCAATTGTTCCAGCAATAATAGTTGGAATTGTTTCTAGGTTTGGTATTCAATATGCTATTAAAAAATACGGAAAGAAGCTAATAATAAAAACTTTTAAAAAACAGGTAATTAAACAAGGTATAAAAAAAGTTTCTAAGTTTTCTGTTAGCAACAAACATCTTAGTAATGCAAAAGGTAGATACAGAAAATTTGATACCAAAAGCAAGAGCACAGTAAATAAATGGATAAAAGAAGCTTTACAATCTAAAAATGTTTCGTTTACTATAAACAATAATAAAAAACTATCCTTTGTCATCACTGCAAATCTGAAAAAGAAAATCGGAACAAAAGGTGAGACAAAAATAAAAATAGTTATAGGTTGGGATGGTAAAATATGGACAGCTTATCCAATCAAGTAGAATTTGATTATATGTTCACATCTGATGAGAAAGATATTCCAAAGAACATGAAGAAAGATCCATCAACAGCTCTAAGAGTAGAGGGAGAGTTTAAAATAGTTATAAATGGCGAAGTATATTTTGAAGAAAATATCGCCTTATTAGAATTTTATGCATCTTTGCACGACTGGATTAAAAAGATAAAGAAAAAAAACAAAGTTACAGAGTATAGATATTACACAATGGAGTATGAGGAAGACGACCCCATTATTTCAGTAATACCATTTGATAATAAGGCTCGACTCACCACTATTTGGGAAACTCAACAGTTATATAATGTATTCGATCTTAATTATATAATTGAACAAATGAAGGTATTACATGAAAACCTTGGACGTGACATTGAACAACATTATAAAATTTCACTAAAAAACTTTATTGGAAATATCCCATTAAGAAAATATTGAATAGAGAAAGGAACTCCTGGTTAGGGGTTCTTTTCAATGTTTTAGTAGGATGTTTTTAGAGGAGGTGTATTTTTGATTTTATATTTCTTAGCTGGTTTTATAGGAATCATAATAGCCACAATTATGCTAGGTATTGAAATCGAAGGATATACATTTTTGACAAGTTTTATTTTAAAGATGTTTGGGATGTCTATATTTGTAGGATCGATATGGCTAATAAATCAAAACAGAGAAGAATGCCCAAAAATAGCAATAAAAATGAAGAATGAAAGCTCATTGTAAAATTCGTCGTTACAAATATCTTTTATACCTATATCTCGAATTGCAAGCGGTCTTCCATCATTAATTACAAAAACCTTTATTTGATTTATTTTAGATAACTCATTAAAAGCATCATCTCTTGAACTGAAATTATGATAAAAATATCTCTTCCTTATTACTATTATCTATAAAAAAAGATTGTTCTATTAATCTTACATGGTAAATATCCCAAACTGTATTTAAAATGGGCTCAACAGTTTTTTTAGAGTACCCTCCAAATATTCTTATCAACACCACTTATATCGGACATTGAGCGTTCCATTAATGCAGTAGTAATATTATAATTGAATTGATTATTTTTAAAAAAATTTAGATAATCGAGAAATTCATTCTTCTGAATATTTTGTCTATAATCATTTAATAACCTGTTTAAATACGTCAAAATATTCAAATCAAAATGTACAACTTTACCAACTTTTATTTTCGGTAATCCCCTCCAATATAATTACTATCAAGAATCCACATTTTTGTATAGTCAGGAGAAATATTTTATAACCGTTAATTTCCCTATTTTTAAAACTTTCATTAATATTTGAATATTTTTATATGATCTGATTTATTAAAAAATTTTTCGAATATGATATTCTTTTCAATTGTATTATCTGCTTTAATTATGAGATCAATAATAATTTTAAGTTGTTCATTCATTGTATCCCCTTCACATCTGATTTTCCTTCAATATCCCTCAACCTACATTTATCTAATTAAATATTTTTTGCAGTTCTGCTGAAACTGTAATTAATCAAAGTGATAGCACCGATACCAATTGTTTAGTCGTATATTCTGGCGTCATCCATGGCACCTTTGTTGTGGATGTCTGGGAGAACCTCAAAATATTGTCAGATGTCTCACTCAAAGCCTAAGATGGAAATTTCTTCGAGTAGAATTAAATCTTATTCCCGGATGATTTCTAGATTTTCTTCAGAAACTCCACCCAGTACACAGATACCCAGTCCTGAACCTAGGACTATAAGGTCCATTCTAAAATTGCAACATAGCACAAAAAGTCAAGTTTCCTAAAAAGCATTTCCGCTATACTAAACTCGTAAGGCAAGGAGGTGCTCGGTTGTCCTATCAAGAACATGAGAAAACGATTCAAGAAACATTGAATTATATTGAACAGCATCTGAAAGATGATTTACCGCTTCAAACTCTAGCGAAACACGCTGGTTATTCTAGGTTTCACTTTCACCGTATATTCAAGAAAGTGATTAAGAAGTCAGTTGTCGATTATATAAGGGAACGTCGGATGACCCAAGCGGCGAAGGATTTAATTCATACGGATCAACGGGCGATTGACATTGCATTGCAGTATCGATTTAGTTCACAGGAATCCTTCACTAGAGCCTTTAAGAAGATATATGATATGTCACCCGCACGTTATCGGAGATTACTAAGGAATGTCATTGATAAGGAGGAAACGAATATGGCTGCAAATAAGAACACACCTACTGGCTGGATTATGACGGGAGAAACACCATCTGATTATGAAACAGGTCTGGATGGCAGAATTGTACACAGTGGTACTACCTCAGCTTACCTGAAATCCAAGGATGAAAAAGCTCGAGGTTTCGCGACATTGATGCAGCAAATTAAGTCTGATCGTTACCGTGGAGAACGCCTTCAATTTTCTGCTTTTGTCAAAAGCGAAGATGTGAAAGGTTCAGCTGGTTTATGGATGAGGATTGACCATTCTTCAGGTGAAGTTCTTGCGTTTGACAACATGATGAACCGCCCCATTACAGGAACAAACGGCTGGAATCATTTTAGTGTAGTATTGGATGTTCCAGTCAAAAGTGAAGTCATTGCGTTTGGCATATTACTACATGGACAAGGTCACATTTGGATGGACGAACTTAGTTTTAAAATTGTAGATGAAAGTGTGCCAGTGACAGAACAAAATACTGTGGATCATTTAGAGGATGAACCAGTGAATTTAAATTTTGAAAGCTAGCAGACTGAATTTAAGAGGAGGTTCATTGCCATGAAAAAAATTGGTGCGATTTTATTGTTCGCTATGAATTCACTCACCTTTATTTGTGGCCTCGGAATTTTATTTGGTGAAGAGGATTAAAGATAAGCACCCATAGAACAAAAAAAATCAATTAAAAAAGATATCCCTATCCCTATCTATTTTTTGTAGACTTGGTATAATAGAAAAAATCAGAAAAATGAGAATGCGATGATAAGGAATAGTACTTGCCGAAATGTTTTCAGAAAGTTGCTGGCTGATGAGAAGCAATAACAAAAAAGCAGGGAACTCACCTTAGAGTAGCCTTAGTGAAATGAAAAGTATTGATGTAGTTAAGGTCGGCACCCCACCGTTATATGGGAAGGATATAAGATCAAACAATCTATATCCGAATAAGGGCATGATAATGTTTATTTATCATGAAACAGGGGTGGTACCGCGTAAGAAGAAGTCTTTCGTCTCCAAGTTAAATCTTGGGGATGAAAGGCTTTTTTTATATTCTATTTTCTAGGAGGAATCGATGATGTTTAACCACAAAAAATACGAAAAGAAATACTTTTTGCCACCGAAGCTTACTTATGATTGGGTGAAGAAAGAAACATTAGAAAGTGCTCCGATATGGTGCAGTGTGGACTTGCGGGATGGTAATCAAGCATTACCTATTCCTATGAACTTAGAAGAAAAATTGGAAATGTTTCAGTTATTAGTAGAGATAGGTTTTAAAGAAATTGAGATCGCATTTCCAGCTGCTTCTGATACGGAGTTTAGGCTGTTACGGACACTGATTGATCATCATATGATTCCAGACGATGTCACAATTATGGTGATCACACAAGCGAGAGAGCATATTATCCGCCGAACCTTCGAAGCCATTAAGGGAGTACCGAAAGCGATTGTTCATTTATATAATTCGACTTCAGAAGCGCAGCGCAGACAAGTATTTAAGAAAACAAAAGATGAAATTAAACAAATTGCCATTGATGGAGCTATTTTAGTAAAAGAACTTGCCGAAAAAACAAATAGTGATATTTATTTTCAATATAGTCCAGAAAGCTTTCCAGGAACAGAAGTTGATTATGCGTTAGATATTTGTAATAGTGTTTTAGATATTTGGAAACCGACACCAACTCATAAAGCCATCATCAATATTCCGACAACAGTTGAATATTCAATGCCTCATATCTTTGCAAGTCAGATTGAGTATATACACAAAAATCTGTCTTACCGAGACAGTGTGACATTATCTGTTCATCCTCATAATGACCGCGGCTCTGGGGTGAGTGATGCAGAATTTGGTGTTCTAGCTGGCGCAGAAAGAGTCGAAGGTACATTATTTGGTATCGGTGAACGTACAGGGAACGTTGACTTGATTACCTTGGCGATGAATATGTATTCACAAGGTTATGATCCAAAATTGAATTTCAATAACCTAGAAGCGATTCGTAAAAAATATGAAAAACTAACAAGAATCACTGTTCCTGAGAGACAGCCATATTCTGGCGAGATGGTTTTCACCGCATTCTCTGGGTCACATCAAGATGCTATATCTAAAGGTATGAAATATAGAAAGGAAAATAATGTTGATAAATGGGACGTTCCTTATATCCCAGTAGATCCAGTTGACTTGGGAAGGAATTATCAAACAGATGTGATTCGAATCAACAGCCAGTCTGGAAAAGGCGGCATAGGCTATATACTAGAAACAAATTATGGCATTCAACTTCCATATAAAATGAATGAAGCCATGGGTTATGAAGCGAAGAAAGTATCTGATCAGACAAGTAGGGAATTGTCTGTCGAAGAAATATATCATGTTTTTAAAGAACAGTATGTTGATTATCACCCTCATTTCCAGCTGCTTGATTATCAATTTCATAAAGGAGAGAAGCAGGAAGTTACCTTAACTTTGCTGAGAGATGATCAACAAATTGAAATACAAGGAACTGGCACTGGAAGTTTAGATGCCATCAGTAATGCATTATTTGAAGGATTATGATAAACACAATTTAATGCATAAGCAAATATATATAGAAGAATTTTTGCAAAAAGGGCAGAACGAATTTGAAAAGGAAGATACCATGTGGTTAGGTCAGGAGAAAGATATCGAAGTGAGAAAGTATAGCCGTTTTATGCCTCAATTGTCGGCTATCCATGATTTCTTTGAAATGATCTATGTTCTGGAAAATGAGATGTATGTAGAAGTGGAAGATAAAAAAATGACTTTGAAATCAGGAGATATTGCCTTTATTCCTCCTGACACCATACACAAGCCAATTGTAATGGAGAATACAATCGCAATGCAAATCATGATCCGTAAGAGTACTTTTCAAAAAGTGTTTTTTAAAATGTTAAAAGGAAATAATGTCATTTCAGAGTTCTTTTTGAATGCATTGTATATAAAAGAAAATAAAAATATTCTTATTTTCCATAGTCACTTGGATAAACATTTGCTAGACTGCTCTCTTCAACTATTTACAGAAAATTATAATCGGTTCCCTAGTTACCAGTTGATTATGAATAATTTGTTTGAGATATTATTATGTCTCTTATTAAGATTCAAACCAAGTCATATGAACGTCAATCAGTTCAAACAATATCGTGATATACGTATTATTGAAATGCTCCAATATATTCAGCAATGTTGTGAGCATATCACCATCCAGGAGATGGCAGAGGAATTTAACCTTTCACAGTCTTACCTGTCAAAATATATAGCTCGTAAGCTTGGCAAATCATTTCGTGAGATTCGACAAGAAATAAGATTGGAAAAAGCCTGCGAAATGCTCACTGGCAGCAATTCACAAGTAGATCATATTGCGGCAGCCGTAGGTTATCAAAATGTAGAGCATTTCATTCGTTTATTTAAGAGAAAGTATCACCTAACACCACATCAATATCGTTTAATTAATAAATAATGATCATCATCACTCTATTGTATTAATACTTGGAGAGACTGTACTTTAAAAGTACAATTTTAAAAACGAGAAAATTTCAAATCAATACAAATAAAAAGGAGAAATCATCATGTCGATCAAGAAAGTAAAAGATTACTTTAAACAATATGATATGGATACCCGAATTCAAGAATTTTCAGTATCTAGTGCAACTGTAGACTTGGCTGCTTCTGCATTGGGCTGCGAACCTGAAAGAATCGCAAAAACACTCTCCTTTCTAGTAAATGGACAAGCTATTTTAATTGTGACCTCTGGCAATGCAAAAGTTGATAACAAAAAATTCAAGGAATATTTTAAAACAAAAGCTAAAATGCTTTCTCCTCATGAGGTCGTTGACTTGGTCGGTCATGAAATTGGCGGAGTATGTCCTTTTGCTATAAAGAATGGCGTTTCTGTTTATTTAGATATTTCACTCAAACGTTTTGAGACAGTCTATCCAGCCTGCGGGAGCAGTAACAGTGCCATTGAACTCACAATAAAACAATTAGAAAAACACTCTGGTTATTCACAATGGATTGATGTGTGTAAGGGATGGAATGATTCATTAACACATTAAAACGGAAGGGAAAAGTGCAGTTAAAAATAAAAAAGAGCTAGAAACCCTTGATACACAAAGGTTTTTAGCTCTTTTACATTTATTCCCACTCAATCGTAGCAGGCGGCTTACTCGTAATATCATACACCACGCGGTTAATATGCTTCACTTCATTGACGATACGAGTTGAGATCTTTTCAAGCACGTCCCAAGGGATTCTTGCCCAGTCACTCGTCATACCATCGATAGATGTAACAGCACGGATGCCGATTGTGTAGTCGTATGTTCTTGCGTCACCCATAACACCTACGCTGCGGATGTCTGGGAGAACCGTGAAGTATTGCCAGATGTCGCGCTCAAGGCCGAAGTTGGCAATTTCTTCGCGTAGAATCGCATCCGATTCACGGACGATTTCTAGTTTTTCTTCAGAAATTTCACCTAGTACACGGATACCTAGTCCTGGACCTGGGAATGGCTGTCTCCAGACAATGTCATCAGGAATGCCAAGCTCTGAACCTAGGGCACGAACTTCATCCTTGAATAGCGTATTGAGTGGCTCAATCAATTCGAACTGCATGTCTTCTGGAAGACCGCCTACGTTGTGGTGAGATTTGATTGTTTGTGCCGTTGCTGTTCCGCTCTCAATGATGTCTGTGTAAAGTGTTCCTTGTGCTAAGTAGTCGATTCCTTTTAGCTTGTCCGCTTCGTCATCGAATACATAGATGAATTCGTTACCGATGATTTTACGTTTTTGCTCAGGATCAGACACACCTTTTAGCTTGTTTAAGAAACGATCTTTCGCATCTACTTTAATCACGTTCATGTTGAAACCTTCGCTAAATGTTTTCATAACCCCTTCTGCTTCGCCTTTGCGAAGAAGACCGTGGTCAACGAAAATACATGTCAGCTGATCGCCGATGGCTTTGTGGATCAATACCGCCACAACAGATGAATCCACACCGCCGCTTAGTGCGCACAATACTTGCTTGTCGCCTACTGTTTCACGAATTTTCTGCATTTCGATTTCAATGAAGTTCTCCATTGACCATTTGCCATCGCAATCACACACGCCGAAGACAAAGTTTTTCAATAGGTCATTTCCGTACTCAGAGTGACGAACCTCTGGATGGAATTGAACGCCATAGAAATTCTTCTCAGCTAAGCTCATGGCTGAGTTTGGACAATGTGCACTTGTTGCATCGACTGTAAAGCCTTCTGGTACTTCAACAACGAGGTCACCATGGCTCATCCAAACGACTTGATCAGTCGGAAGGTCTTTGAATAAAGCAGGTGTTCCGTTAATATGAATATCTGCTTTTCCATATTCACGCTGGCTGGCCGCTTCTACTTTCCCGCCTAAATAGTGAGTCATGAGCTGCATGCCGTAGCAAATGCCTAGAACCGGAATGTCTAGATCAAAGATCTTTTCATCACAGCGGAAAGATCCTTCATCATAAACACTGTTTGGTCCACCAGAAAGGATGATTCCTTTAGGTGCCATTTCTTTAATTTCTTCAGCAGTTAAAGTGTGCGGATGAAGCTCACTGTACACACCAAATTCACGAATACGGCGTGTGATCAGCTGATTGTACTGACTGCCGAAATCGAGAACCAAAATCATTTCATTTACTAAATTTGTCATGGTGTCACCTCTATGTCCAATATAGTTTTTTATAAACGCACAGAAAAAATGAGAGGAGAAAACCTGCTCTCAGTGTGAATCACGCTTTTGAAGCGCCCAGACTCACATCCGAACGCTTCAATTTCATGTATTTTAGAAGGTTTTAATATTCACCTATTCTAACAACAGGAAGGTACGCGGTCAAGACTATCTCCTGTTTATTAAATTTTCCCATAACTTTGCCGATTGTTGCCAAAGCGCCGAGGCATCCTCTCGCCGGTAGAGCGCACGTTCATAAAACTGCGTCAGCTCTGACATATGATGATCTCCATTCTTCTCATCAATCAACGAAGCGAATTCTCTTAGCGTCATACCTGGCTTTTTCTCGATTCCTCTGCGCCCTAGCTGCTTTAATAGAGCTGCATACGCATAGAAGAATGCTTCATCCTCTGGCAGACGTTTCACCTTTCTTACAATAAAGAATGGCAGCCATCTTGTTCTAAATCGATAAAGCATCCAGCTGATGAATCCAAGCAGGACAATAGCTCCTGCCGCATAACCTATAACCCAACCAACATGCACCATATTTGGCTTTGCCTGCGCTGTTTGTTCCTTTGGTTGTGCCGGCTGCTCTGTCTCCTGCTGCTTCGGCTGGTCTTGCTGCTTTTCTTCACTTGCATCAGAACTAGACTGATCTTCTTCTTCCTTTTGATCATCCGTTTGATCGCTTGAAACAGCTTCATTCGTAAAAGTCTCTGGGTTTGTAAATCCTTTTGTCGGTTCAAAGGTGACCCAGCCTCTGTTTGGAAAATAAACCTCTACCCATGAATGCGCATTGTTATTGGTCACTTCATACACATTGTTTCCATCCATTTGTGTTTCATATAACTGGCCAGACGTATACCCTTTCACCCATCTCGCCGGAATTCCGATCGAACGAAGCATCACAATCATAGAGGTTGAAAAATTATCACAATAGCCGATCATCGTATCAAATAAAAATTGATCCACATAATCTTCATTACGACCAGGCACAGCGACATTCTGCGTTTCATATGAAAACTTCGCAGATCCTAAATAATCCTCGATGGCTTTCGCTTTATCATACATATTGTCCTTCGTTTCCGTTAAGCTGTTTGCCAAAGTTTTCACACGCTCTGGAAGTGACGATGGAAGCTGCAAGTATTCACGGCCAACCTGCTGATTCACCTGCTTCTTTGTCGGTACTTTGATTCTCTGCAAATCCTCCAGGATAAATGTAGGAGATAAAAAGCTGACTTGATAGTTCCCTAAATTTTTGGGTGGGTTTTGCATAGACGGGACAATTTTCTCCGTTTTGCCCATGATTTGCAGCGGAACGTTTTCCATTGGCGTCAGCATGATCGTTCCAATAGGATAAACAGCATGATTAAATCGATAATCCGATTCTATATCAATTCTTGTTTCATGCTCCTCTGTTTTCACTCGCTCAGTAAACCACCGATTCGGCACAGTGTCGTCCTTTAGCCGAGTAGGCTTCGTATCATTTGAAGCATCCTCCCAGCCCTTTCCTGTGTAAATACTTTTTGTTTCTACACGAAAGTATGATGGCTCCTTTCCGCTCCATTTAAAAACAGGTGTGCTGTCCTCACTAAACGGTCCGCCTAGCGCCGAATCATCTGCACTATATCCCACTTTATTCTGCCCGGCTGTCCCATCTTGATTCGTGACCGCCTTAAAAAACGGAACAGGATCGGGCCATTTCGGATCAGACTTCGGCAAAGAAGCACCCAGTGACGCTGATAGAAGGACAAGCGCCAGCATAGGCAAAAACCACTTTAGACGTGCTTTCTGTGACACCCGAACGCCCTCAGCTGAACGCAGTCGATCAAAATACAGCAATCCAAGCAAACAAAAGCCAAATACCATAATACGAACGATTGCAAAAGTCGCATCATATGGCGTAAACGTATCAAGAATCGTGACATACACAATCGTCATCAGTAAAAAGAAAAAGATACGCTGCTGATAGACCACCCAATAATGTAGCAAGTAGACAAGCAGCCACAGCAAAATATAAAACAACAATGTGCGGAAAGATGGATACATGTCACTCCACATACCCATGCTCATTAACGTGATATTATCCTTAATATCAGCAAACAAAGCAGCCGGATAGCCTGGCGCTGATTGATAAAAGATCAAATATAAGGCGAGCAAAATCAGTCCAGCACAAATAGGAAACGTCACATACCACTTCAGACGAAAGAACGTAAACAAACACGTAAGCCCGATAAAAATGATGAAATAAGACGTATGGCTCGTCTCTGTAAAATCTTGAAGCGGACGAAGCCACTCCCATAGCAGCAGAAAAGCTACAGCATAATAGATGAACAATTCAAAACGGCTTTGCCGCAGATGTGAATGCAGCATAAATGTTTGTCACCTCACAGTTCTTTCGTGCAGCCGGTCTTCAAATAAAAGGGTGATGCGTATTCCAGAGGCCTTGAGCCGGTCTACAAGCTGTTTTTCTTTTGTCGTGAAATGGTCAACGGCTTTCTTCACTAAAAGCACGGTGATGTTCTTTCTGTTTCGATTTCCAAAGAGACTTGCCGCAAGCTCCTCCTGCAGCTGACCCGTGACGACATATTTTCCTGAGTGCTGGTACTCACTCGCTGCTAACGGTTTATATTCTAGTGCGCGGGAAGGCTGATGCTGCACCCTTGTTAAATAATAAAGCATGTCCTGTAAATGAAGTTCTCCTTGATCGACTCGAAAGGAATGCTGATCTCCTAGAGGGACAAGACCTGACGGCACTCCTTTTTTCACAGCCGTTTGAAGAACAGATGCCGCAATAGAAACGACTGTTTCAAAAACAGCTTGATCAGTAAAATCAGCAAACACAACAAGGTCCTTTGCTTGATTCTGTTCAAATTCCTTCGTCATCAGCTGGCCTCTTCTGGCCGTCGTCTTCCAGTCCACCCAAGCAAAACGGTCTCCTTGCTGATATTCCCGTACGCCTGTTGTCACATGGGCCGGTTCATTGAACCACGAGTGAACCGCTTTGCCTCCATTTTCACTCACTGACTCAGCAGGCTCTACCGGGATATCCAGCACTTTTGGGTAGACAAGCAGCTTTTTCTCTAACGGAATGATGATTTCTTTTTCAACAAACCCAAACATATCACCCGTTTTGATTCTAACCGCTGTCAAATGATGCTCTCCCCGCATGACATCATTCAATTGATAGGAAAATCGCCAAGTTTTCCGAAACCAAGGAAAAAGCATTTGCTTCATTTCAATCTGTTCCTGTAAGTGAAAGGTATCTGGCGGAGCATCCTCTATCATGACGTAAACGTACGGAAATGGATGTGTCCGCTTGATTTCAAGGTCAACGGACAGCACATCCCCCGCCTTTAAGCGTGTTTGCTGTAGTGTCCTCTTGGCTGTCGCGCGAAGCGGAATAAGTGCAAACAGCAATGCATACAAAGCATATGGTAAAAATGCATAAAAAAGGAACCAGCTCACAAACCCTCCCTGAAACATGGCATAACAAAAGGCTGCCGCAGTGAGAATGATGAGCATCATCACCCTTAACCATAATGAAATTGCTACACGATGACGTGACTTCATTGAGTCATCGACTTTTGAACTGGCACGCCAATTTGCTCAAGCATTTGCCGCAGCAGTGTCTCCGCCTTCTTCCCTTCATATGTCGCTTCTGATGTCAAAATCATACGATGCGGTAATGTATAATTCGCCAAATACTGTACATCATCAGGAATCACATAATCGCGCTGATTCAAAAGTGCATACGCCTGTGCCGCTTTCATCAAGGCGATCGATCCCCTTGGACTCACACCTAGATAAACAGATGAGTGTTTACGCGTCGCTTGAACAATTTCAACAATATATTCTTTAATGGATGCATCCACATGAATGGTCTGAACAGCCTGCTGCAACGCATGGATATGTTCCTTTGTCATGACAGCTTGGAGCGTATCAATCGGGGATTGCTTCTCCTGCAAGTTGAGCACCTCCAGCTCCTCGAGCATGGTCGGATATCCCATCTGCAGTTTGAATAAAAACCGGTCCATTTGCGCTTCTGGCAGCGGATACGTCCCTTCATATTCCACTGGGTTTTGTGTCGCCATGACGAAAAAAGGATCCGCAAGCGGCATCGTTTCTCCGTCCACTGTGACACTGCCTTCCTCCATCGCTTCAAGCAATGCTGATTGTGTTTTAGGAGAAGTCCGGTTGATCTCATCAGCTAAAATAATCTGCCCCATGATCGGTCCTTGCCTAAATTCAAATTCATTCGTCTTTTTATTGTAAATCGACACGCCTGTTACATCTGAAGGCAAAAGGTCAGGAGTGAATTGGATTCTCTTAAACTCACAGCCAATGGATTTTGCCAAAGCACGAACCATCATCGTCTTCCCTACACCAGGCACATCCTCGAGCAGCACATGCCCCTTCGCCAAAATCGCAACAAGGCTTAATATCGCAATGTCTTTTTTCCCAACCATGACTTTATTGATGTTATCTACGATTTTTTGTAAATCTGAATGCATCGGTTCATCAAATGCCATCCTGATCCTCCTATCACGTTTCTGTCAAATTTCATATAGTCTAACTTTACCATACAACGCGCATTTGCATATAACATCAGCACGTATAAAAAAGAAGCCTTCTCACGATGGGAAAGACTTCTTCTCTTCTTTTGACTTACTTGCTGGCTCCATATGAACATGAGAGTGTAAAATATCATGCTCCTGCTTCATTCTTCGTTCAATTTCATCTGCAATATCATGGCTTTCTGCTATGTTCAAGTTAGGTTCGACCTCAACCACTACATCCACATGGACTGTACTTCCAAGATAACGCGCTTTTATATCCTTTAAATCGCCTACTCCTGGTGTTGCTTCAATGGTCTCTTTATATTTAGACATATCTTTGATATGAAAACCGTCTGTTAACGAATGAGAGGCATCTCTGAAAATCTCCCACGCAGTTTTACAAATAATTAAGCCAATGACAAAGGCTGCTAGCGTATCAATCCATGCCAGCTGAAATTGAGAGGCCATAATTCCTACAAATGTTCCAATACTCACATACGCATCTGATTTATTATCAGCAGCTGCCGCATGGAGAGCCTGGCTATTAATTCGTTTGGACAGATTGCGGTTATAAATATACACACCGTACATCACAACAGCACTTCCTGCTGCTGTCCAAGCCGCGATCATATCCGGCGTTTGATGCTCAGATGAGAAGAACGACTGGCCTGCACTCAGCAAAACCTGAAGTCCAACAAGCATCATGATAAAGGAAGCTACAAGAGACGCAATATTTTCCGCTCTAAAATGACCATACGGATGATCTTCATCAGGCGGCTTTTGAGAAATACGCAGCCCAATCAACACAGCAAGGGATGCAATAATATCCGTCGTGTTATTCAATCCATCTGCTGAAAGAGCCTCTGAATGAAACACATACCCAATAATGAGTTTGACCGCAGATAAGATCACATAGGCAATGATGCTGACCCAAGCACCTGTTTCACCTTGTCTTAATTCGTTATAGCGCTCCATGTTGAACCGCGCCTCCTCACACATCACTTTTCTATTATTTATCTTACAAAGCAAAGCCCGTGTGGGTCTACAGCAACATGATTCGCTTATGTCAGCAAAATAGGATAAATAGAAATGTGTTGACCTAAGTAAACTTATTTTTACAAGGTCAAATGACCTCAAGACCTACTCCCATCAACCTTTTTCCAATTCTCTTCGAAATGGACATATCGTCAAATCACTCTTCTCTGGTAAATTATCAGAATAATTTTATTTTGAGACACAACTTCCCTCCTTCTTTTTTTATGCTCTTTTTAAAAATAAACAGAGGGAAAAGAGGGAACATAATCTCTCAAATCCTTTCTACTTTTTAACATCATGTTAAGAGGTTTGAAATGTCAGTTTGATAACCTGTCCAATGCTGAATGACAATTCAGTATGATAAAATTTAAAATATTCTAAAAACAAATTCTCTATTCATGAGAAATGTTTGGAGGTAAAGAAATGTCCAACATGACAAACGGTCTTCAAAAAAACCTTAAAACAAGACATATTTCGATGATTTCCATTGCTGGGGTCATTGGGGCAGGGCTATTTGTTGGTAGTGGCGCTGTCATTCATTCTGCAGGGCCTGGATCCATTCTTTCCTATTCTTTTGCCGGACTTCTGGTGATCTTTATTATGAGAATGCTTGGAGAAATGGCATGTGCCTATCCGACAAGCGGTTCTTTCTCACAATATGCGAGCGATGCCATCGGTCCATGGGCCGGGTTTACAATCGGCTGGCTTTACTGGTTCTTCTGGGTGATCGTCATCGCCATTGAAGCCATTGCCGGTGCTGCCATTATTCAATATTGGTATGGAGATGCACCTGTTTGGCTCACAAGCCTTATCCTCACAATCCTCTTAACATTAACAAATATCTTTTCTGTTAAATCTTTTGGCGAATTTGAATATTGGTTTTCATTAATTAAAGTCGTCAGCATCATTCTCTTTCTACTCATTGGTTTTGCATTTATCTTTGGTTTTGGCGGTCATCATACTTCAGGTCTTGCCAATCTAACAGGGAACGGCGGTTTTCTTCCAAATGGATTCAGCTCTGTGTTACTCGGAATCGTCGTCGTCATCTTTTCCTTCATGGGAACGGAGATTGTGGCCATAGCGGCCGGTGAATCAGCAGACCCAGTCAAATCTGTGACGACAGCCACCCGCTCTGTTGTATGGCGTATTATCGTATTCTATGTCGGATCAATTGCTGTCGTTGTCACCTTGCTTCCTTGGAATTCCGCAAGTATTTTAACAAGCCCGTTCGTTGCGGTATTAGAATACATTGGTGTTCCATCAGCCGCTCAAGTCATGAACGTCATTGTCTTAACAGCTGTTCTATCTTGTTTAAACTCCGGCTTGTACACAACGTCCAGAATGCTTTATTCATTAGCAGAAAGAGGCGAAGCGCCAAAACGCTTTATGAAAATCAGCAAACGTGGTGTTCCTGTAGCGGCTACAGTCGCAGGTACCTTCTTTTCCTACATTGCCGTCATGATGAACTACTTTTATCCTGAAACCATCTTTTTGTTCTTAGTCAACGCATCTGGTGCCATTGCCCTTCTTGTTTACTTGGTCATTGCCGTTTCACAATTAAGAATGCGACGCAAAATCGAAAAAGAAAATCCAGAACAGCTCAAAATCAAAATGTGGCTGTTCCCATACCTCACGTACTTTACCATTTTGGTCATTTGCGCCATCTTGGCATCGATGCTGTTTATCGAATCCATGCGGCCACAGCTCATTTTGACGAGTATCATTACCTTTGGCGTACTGGCTGCTTATTTCATCTTTAAACCGAATAAAAAAGTGCCTGCAAATGCGGCGCTTGAAAATAAACACCCTTAATTCTCCCGCTGAAAAGCGGGTTTTTTTATTTTATTCACCTATTTGGATGTCCGCACTTATACTGTATCAAATTGAATTTAAGTGAGGATTAGTCAACATGAACCTAGAAAAATTTGTTGACGAGCTTCCAATTCCAGAAGTCGCGGAGCCCGTCAAAAAGAACCCAAGACAAACGTATTATGAAATTGCTATGGAGGAGGTATTCTTAAAAGTTCATAGAGACCTGCCCCCAACCAAGCTATGGACCTATAATGGCAGCTTGCCTGGACCAACCATTAAAGCTAATCGAAATGAAAAGGTCAAAGTGAAATGGATGAACAAATTGCCATTGAAACATTTTCTGCCTGTCGATCACACCATCCACTCCGGTCATCACGATGAACCAGAGGTGAAAACAGTCGTTCATCTGCATGGCGGCGTCACACCAGCAAGCAGTGACGGCTACCCAGAGGCCTGGTTTTCACGGGACTTTGAAGCAACCGGTCCTTTTTTTGAAAGGGAGACTTACGTCTACCCAAATCATCAGCAAGCCTGCACATTGTGGTATCACGATCATGCCATGGCATTGACACGACTAAATGTGTATGCCGGTTTAGCTGGGTTTTATTTGATCTCAGATGCATTTGAAAAGTCTTTAGAGCTGCCGAAAGATGACTACGACATTCCTTTAATGATTATGGACCGGACGTTTCAGGAAGATGGTTCACTGTTTTATCCTAGCAGACCAAACGACACACCAGAGGACAGTGACATACCAGACCCATCCATCGTGCCCTTTTTTTGTGGAGAAACAATTTTAGTCAATGGAAAAGTATGGCCGTATTTAGAAGTAGAGCCGCGAAAATACCGTTTTCGTATTTTAAATGCGTCCAATACTAGAACTTACGAGCTGCATCTAGATAACGACGCTACAATCTTGCAAATCGGTTCCGATGGGGGCTTTTTGCCAAGACCCGTTCGCCATCAATCCTTTAGCATCGCGCCTGCTGAACGTTTCGATGTCATCATCGACTTTTCAGCTTACGAAAACAAAACGATCACTCTCAAAAATACAGCCGGCTGCGGACAGGATGTGAACCCTGAAACAGATGCGAACATTATGCAATTCAAAGTCACACGTCCACTAAAAGGGAGAGTACCTAAGACATTACGTCCGATTTTCAAACCGCTGCCACCGCTTCGGCCAAGTCGAGCTGATAGAGAGCGTAAACTCACACTTACCGGCACACAGGATAAATACGGCCGCCCTATCCTATTGCTCGATAACCATTTTTGGAATGATCCTGTCACTGAAAATCCTCGTCTTGGCAGTCTAGAGGTATGGTCTATCGTCAATCCAACCAGGGGTACACACCCTATTCATTTGCATCTTGTTCAATTTAGGGTTTTAGACAGAAGACCATTTGATACAGAAGTCTATCAATCGACAGGAGAAATCGTGTATACAGGACCAAACGAAGCGCCTCCTTTACATGAACAAGGCTACAAGGACACCATTCAGGCGCATGCAGGTGAAGTCATTCGGATCGTTGCTCGTTTTGTTCCATACAGCGGCCGGTATGTGTGGCATTGTCATATTTTAGAACATGAAGATTATGACATGATGAGGCCGATGGATATCATTCAGTAAAAATGAAACCACTCTTCCGCCAAATGCGTATAACTTGTATGAAACTGCTGATTACAAAGGGGCTAACGGACATCCAGTCATTAGCCCTTTTATGATCCATTTCAACATGGAAAAATAAATCGCATGAATCATTCCTTTGAAGAGCGTTCCATACTTAAAAAGTTGACGCAGCAACCGATAATACTACTATATACCCATTACATCTATCAAAAGGCACATAAGCCATAATGAACGAACAAATGGAAAATTGCGATAAAAAACGGAGGAGTTCAATTTGAATGAAGAAAAAGAGACTTGCCAGGTCAAACAAGAAACAGCGGCAGGTAACAGAGAGAAGCTTTCAATTTATGAAAACGAGAGCATTCGGTCAAACATTGAACAACTAACCATTGAACTCAGTGAACAAAAAGAATTCAATCACTTCATATTAGATGAAAAACAAAAGGCCATCAGCACATTATCTTCCCTCATCACAAAAGGCAATTGTGATGAAGAGTTAAAGACTCATTTTGAACAAGCATTACATATCGGACTTTCTGTTATAGAGATTATGGAGATTATTAAACACTGTACAAAGGTTGCTGGCTTTCCTCACTCCATTAATGCCCTGTTTATCTTTCAAAACTTATTAGATAAAAACAAATAAAACAGAGAAAACGAGATGTCATCAGTCCTCTCGTTTTTTTATGTTCACTCATATTACTCTTTTTCTTTTCCTCTGTCACATAAGCAAAATATGAAAATAGCCCTCGTATCACTGCTTAAAAATTGATTTTCCATCTATAAATCCACCATTTCTCCAGCATTTCAAGTGACAAAATAAAAAAACGTCCAGTTATATAAATAACTGAACGTTTCCTTTATCGATTGACAGTGAAATTGTTAACAATTCCGCCATCCTTCTCCCAAGCGGCTTCCACCGTTTTCTTCTTCATATTGTATTCAAAAATCGTTCTTACCTTCGCCTTTCGTCCGGTGTCATCCTTTAATTCTTCTGCGTTTTTTGCAACACCTAAGAAATAAACAGACGACCCGTCCGTAGAAAATTGCGGCTGTGCAGCACTTAAAATATGGACATTCTGGCTGTTTTTAACGAGTGTCGTCGTTTTCCCAGTTTCTACATCAAGCAACTTAATCGAGGATATTTCTTTTTCTTTACGAACCTTTACTTCTGTATAAATCAATTTCTTATGATCTGGAGAAAATGAAATATCATTGATCGTTTGTGAGATACGTGCAATGCGTTTTCCCTTCTCACCTGTTTGAAGGGTGATTTTCATGGTTGTTGGTTCAGGATCTCTGCCCTTTTCATTCGCTTCATCGGTTTTTTGATAATCTTCTTTTAAAGAATAATGCTGGATCGCCAAATCATTTGAAGTCGGATCATATGCAAAAGAACTCACCGTATCATCCTTGCTTTTTTCCGGATACAGCTCTTTCATTTTGTGTGTTTTCAAATCAAAAGATGCGACATAAAATTGCTCTCCAGAATCCTTGTTATACCTTAGAAATAACTTCTTTCCGTCACCAGACAGCCTCATACTGTCGATAGAATCGTCACTCGTAAACAGTGTTTTTTCTTCGTCAGATTTCACATTTAATTCCCGAATACTCACCTTTTGCGTGTCTTCATCCGTATACGTGTAATATAAAACTTGTTTCGTAGAATCATAAGCAATCGAAGGATATGCTGTCAGTTTCTCCGTATGAAGCGCCCGATCATGCAAGTAATAAGTATTGTTTAACTTTTGATCTGTAAATGAAACGAGCAATTCGTCTTTTGCATCTTGATTTGTTTTGACTTTTCCTGTATGTTTCGCCTCTTGCTCAGGCTTCATCATGAAGAAAATAACTGCCGCAATCACTGCGACGCCAATGACTGTGATGATCCACCATGTTGATTTTTTCATTGCCTTTCAGACCCTCTCTACAAGAAAAGAAGCCAGAAAATGAACTTTTCCCGCTTCTTTGCATGCCTATGTATTAATAAGTGTAATGCCCTTTTACGACACCTTTACTTGTTTTATACCCAAGTGCTTTGAATGCTTTTGGACTTACGTCTAATACAGCATTTGGCATTCTGCCTACATCATATTTATATACTGTAATCACTTTATGTGGTTTCGCTTTTGTTGTCACTCTTAGTTTTGTACCTTTTTTCGGTACGTCAAAGCCCATTTTAGTTGCTGCATCCCAATGACCGAGTTTTTTTCCATCTGCGCCTTTTTTGCCGACACCATTATACCAAGTAATATTGCCGCTTACTTTTTTTGCACTTGCTCCATGTGAGAAACTGAATGCTAAAAATAAACTAGCTACTGTTACGATTGTCGTGATAAGCTTTTTATTCATTAAGAAATCCTCCGTTTTTGGTTTCTGCACTCATTATACATGAAGATGAACCCAGTTATTTTACAGACACATTACAATTCAAATACAAGTTGACCACTTTATGACCGATAAAGTTCATAAATACTACCAAAAACAGTCAGAACATTGTAAGCAGCCCCCCTCTTTCATTTTATATAATAAAAGTGAATCAAATTTAAGGGGGAATTTTCATGAAAAAGTGTTTCACCGTTTTGATTGTAAGTTTGGCCTTCGTTTTGATGTTTTCAAGTCTTCCTGCCTCAGCGGCTAGTCCTCGTCACGGCGCCATTGTGACGCAAACAGATGAAGCCAAATGGTCAGGTATCTCTGCTGATATTGTCCTGCCGAAAACAGCCACCATTAAAAACGGCTATGCGGACTGGTATCTCGGTCTCGGCTCTGCTGTAGTAGAGAGCGGTATTTCAAAAACGTCTTCTGGCTATAAGGTGTTTCTAGGCAGCGGCTCACAAGGCGGCAGTAAATACTGGAACAGCGAATACGATACAAGCATTAAAGATGGCGCACGTGTCAACCTAAAGCTCATCAACAATGGTGATGGTACGGTGTCACTATATGTCAACGGGAAACTGCGCTATAAGCAGCCTGTTTACAACCCTAGCCGTCTGAAAAACCTTGATGTTGTCAAAATGGTACATGGCGTACAGGATAATGGAACAAACAGCTATTCACAAGCAAGCTTTTCGAATGTACAGCTTCGTGCAAATACATCAGGAAGTGTCTATAAAAATTGGGACGGGTCAATCAAATCGTCACTTTTACGTAAAAATTTAGAATCCGGTGCCGCAGCTCCTAAATTCACCGTCATTTCTTCTATCCCATTAAGTACAAGCCTTTCAGCACAATAAGAAATAAAGCACCCTCCATTGGGTGCTTTTTATTGTTCACAGCTTATCAACACTTCTCTTTTAATCAAAACAAAGATTCGTGGTAACATAAACATACATCATTCGAAGAAAAAAGGAGAACGAACGTGAAAAAAAGTCTACTTGTTTTCATGAGTCTAGTTGCAAGTCTCTCCATTCTAGCAGCTTGCTCAAATACGACAAAAGAACAAAAACCAGAATCTAAGGCACTTCCTACGATTAATGAGCGCATTCAAAAAGAAACAAAAGAAGTAATGGAGCAGTCTAAGCTCATCAAAAACACTGACATCACCGTGGATCAAAAGAAAAAAGTCATTTCTTTAAACGTAACGGCTTCCTCTGATACCAATAGTGATTACGCTGAAGTCATCGGTTTAAACTTTGCAAAAACGCTGGCCATTGGAGCATCAACTGAAAAAGAAAACAATCTTCATAAACCGGAAAATGACAGCCTCGGCGCCCTCTATTCCTTTTATGACCTAAACATCACCGTGAAACAAGAAAACGGCAAGGTACTAGCAAAAGGAAAGAAAACAACAAATGAAACAAAAATCACTTGGGAAAGAGCCCAATAACTGGACAAGAAAATCCTTTATGGATTTTCTTGTTTTTTTTAACAAAACTATTAACTTTATGAAAAGAATGCCGATTAGTAAGATTGTGTTGGTTCTTAAGTACCAATAATTCTTATTTACATATCGGAGGAAAGTATGATGAAAAGAACGACAGAATTTGTTTTAGGTTTAATTGGAGGTATTTTTGGATTTTTCGGCGCAATGTTTGCTCTTGCTTTCGGAGGAATCGATGCAGCATTTAGCGATTCAGGTACGAGTGAAATTACAGGATTAGGCTGGGCAGCAATGCTTTTCTCTATTCTTGCCATTGTCGCATCTGTCATCGTAAAGAAAAAAGCAAAGCTTGGTGGAATTTTATTATTAGTATCTGCTGTAGGCGGCATTATTTCTATTTCTATGTTCTTCATCCTTCCAGCTGTATTAATCATCATTGCAGGCTGCATGGGCGTGTTTAGAAAAGAGCCTGTCGTCAATAACACAACTGCATAAGAATAGAGAATAAAGCTTGTAGAGATTGCTCTACAAGCCTTTTCTCTCTACTCTTTGTAATTCATATTGAATCGCATCAACTAACTCTATTATGTTTTCATCTGTCCAAAGATCCAACATAAATAATATATCATTCACCATGTGTGACAAATCTTCTTGGCTCATCAATTCTTCTTTGTAAGCAGGGACAACAAAGAAATAGAGTAGATCAGCCAATTCAAGAACGACACGTACATCTTTTTCATCCATGATGGCTTTATGCAAAGAATGAATCAGCCATTTGAGGTCTTCATGATTTTCAATAGGAACATACATCAATTGGTGTATTTCATCGGTATCCCTATCACTTAGAATCCTCTCAGCAGATTCCTTTGAAAGAGCTCCAACTGTATTTGAAGATATATTCAGAAACAAGAATTCATGTTGATCCTCTCTATTAACCGTCTTGATTGACGAACCTTCCATCTCAATCACTCCCAATCCCTTATAATAATTCTATTATAAGGAAATTCAAGTTCGTTTTAAGTCACAAGAAGTGGATTTTATGTAATTTTAAGCTAACTGGTTTATAAAAAAACACTCCAAAACAATTATTTTCTATTTTTATCATTTTTTGTTGATTTGAAAGTACTTTTGTCCTATTATAATAGTCGTGGTCAATGTATAAGCACATGGCGCTTATATAAATTAAACAAAAGGGGATTTTCATTTTGAAGAAATTCTATGCTTTATTTTTAGCTTTAGGGCTAACATTTACACTGGCTGCTTGCGGCTCAACAGAAGATGTGTCTACAGGTGCATCTAAAGAAAAAGAGTCTACAAGCACAAAAACACAATCAAAAAACAAAAAAGACGATGGTTCAAAGAAAATAAATGCGAGCAAACACAAAACAACTGCTCAAGGAATGAAAGTAAACCTTGGCGAAATTAAAATTATGAAGGATAGAATCAATGTTGGAATGAATATCGAAAATACGACAGATAAAGTTCTAAACTTCTATCCAGATCAAGGTAAAGTTGTAGCTGGAAGCATGCAATTAGATGCGAATATGTTTATGACTGATGGTGATATTGGTGGCGAAGTTGAAGGTGGCGTTAAACAAGATGGTGTTATTCAATTCTTAGCTCCTGAAGGCAAAGAGATCAACATCAAAAACATCAAAGAATTAAAGCTGAAATTTGGAAATGTCACAACTGACGATTACATGAATAGTAAAGACGTGACTTTCACAGTAAAAGTAAAATAAACTTTCACTCATGCCCTTGAATGATGAGGGCTTTTTTATCACCACTAAAAAACACTTTCCTAGAAGAAAGTGTTTTTGTTTATAAATAACGTTTCATTCTTTTTATTAACTAATCTTTCGAGAAGTCTCTTAAATGGAACTCTTTTTCATCTCCTCAGCCATTTCCACTTCACCCTCTGCTTCCAGCTGTTCAATGATGCGGATATAATCCCTTTCGTGGCGATTTTGGCTTAATTTGAAAGCAGCTTGAACTTCATCAATGATGATCTTAAAGCCTACAATGCCTTTCATTTGCTTCTCTAACAGTTCCTCAGACAACGTATCCCATAGCACCGGCTGTTCTCTGTGACTTTCGTATGTCTCCAGCATTGTGGTTAATTCCTTAACCAGTTCCGATCTTTCAAGCAGTTCCGCCTTTCCATAAACATGAACAGCCTGGTAATTCCATGTTGGTACTGCTTCTTTTTCATACCATGAAGAAGATATGTAGGCATGCGGCCCTTGAAAGATGACGAGCGTCTTCTCGCTCTCTTCAAACGTTTTCCACTGAGGATTCCCAATCGCCATATGCCCCGAGATCACATACGAGTCTCCAACTTGATGAAAACTCACTGGAATATGTGTCGCAATGGGCTTTTCATTCATTGTCGTCACAACTGTAGCAAATGAATGAGATTGAATAAATGATTTGATTTTCTCCATATCTTTCACTCGAAAAAATGATGGGATATGCATGTACCCTTCCTCCTTTTTGATCAGCTCAATGTTTTGGTCATAATGAAATCCATTTGCTCTTCGTCCCCCATGAGAAAGGCGTGCACCCCTGTTCGAACAAACCCAAGCTTTTGATAGAAAGCGATGGCCGCTTTATTGTGCTCCCACACCCCAAGCCAAACATCCTGTTTATGATGATTTTTCGCAATTTCAATGGCTTGATCGATTAAATATCTGCCTAATCCTTGCTTTTGAAAGGACTGCTTGATATAAATTCTTTCAATCTCTAACGCTTCACTCCCCATCTCTTCTGATTGGGCATCATCCATATTGATCTTCAAATAACCAGCTACTTCCCCATTCACTTGAACAAAATAAAACTGTGAAGAAGGGTGCTGTAATTCCTTTAACAGCTGGTTTAGGTGAAAAGCTGTCTTCACGTACGCTTCGATATGTTCCACTTTGTTTTGATCCAGAAAGGTTTCTATAAATGTATCGGTTCCAATTTTCTGAAGCTCCTTTACATGTTGTTCATTGCACCGAATGAAAGTGACGGTCATAAAGTCGTCCCTCCTTATTTATTAGTAGTCTCTCTTTATCCCTTTTTTCACACCTTCCCAGTCCTTTTCTATATTCTTTCGCACCCTGAGAAGATACTCATAAATCTGTTCCGCTTCTTCCTTAGAAAACCCATCCAGCGCCACTTGATTCGAATAATCATGTTCTCGTTTAATCATTGGGTAGACCGCTTCCCCTTTTTCAGTTGGAAACAGCTTTTTGATTTTTTTATTCACACGATCATCTTTTTTCTCAATAAACCCATTCAGTTCTAATTTTTTGATAGCCCGAGCCGCCGTAGTTCGATCCACTTTAATCATTTCCGCCAGCTTTTCCTGAATGATACCAGGCTCCTCACAAATACGCACAAGATACAAATACTGCCCCTTCGTTAAATCGTACTCTCTAAATTCAATATTACTTATAGAATCAAGCGCCCGAGCGATGACGCCAATCTCTCGTAAAATCTCTCTCATTTATCATGACTCCTTTTATTGCATTTACAACATAATACACAACAACATTATAGTTTATTTTTGTTGTAAACACAATAAAAAAACACCTTCATTTAGAAAGTGTTCTTTTCATTTTCTTTATTTCCCTCGTTCCTATAATAGTGGTAATCGTTACAAAAATAACGATATATTCGTTGCTAGAAGATAATTTCCCTTTATGCAAGCTGCCTCTTTTTATAACATAACCTCTCCAGTTTTATTAGCCATTATTCGTTAGAGTCCACATAGTTTAAAATTAGAATTTTACCTTTAACAACCATCATTAAAATGATGAATATATTGGTTTAATGTAGGAACTATAAAAAGGTGACCAATCGTCAAGAAAGGGAGGTCGCTTAATGAATATTTTACAATTAGGGAGGATGACAATGGGAATTTTAAGTGGAAATCCAACGGATGAACCTATGCACTATGGTGAAGTGTTTGGTACATGGTCTTACTTGATGGTAGCTAAAGGTTTAATTGCTGGTTATCAAACCCACTTAAACCATGCAGGTGACGAAGACTTACAAAAATTAATTGAAGAAGCTATTCAGGGTGGGCAACAAGAAATCAAAGAAATTGAAACTTTATTAAAAGAAAATGGAATTGGCTTACCTCCAACACCTCCTGAACGACCTAAAGCTTGTATAGACGATATTCCAGTAGGGGCACGTTTTCAAGATCCAGAAATAGCCGCTGGTCTTTCGGCTAACATTGCGTCAGGATTAGTATCGTGTAGCACAATTATGGGTCAATCAATTCGAGAAGACATTGCTATGATGTTTGGACAGTTTCATATTCAAAAGGCAGCACTTGGAGCAAAAGTCCTTAGACTTAACAAAGAAAAAGGATGGTTAATTCCACCACCTCTTCATCATAGCAAAGCAGAAGATTGTTAATCATAAGATGATTAAACATGAAAGAGTAGACGCTTTAGGGTTTACTCTTTTTCTTGCTAATCTTTAAACTTTCTACAAATTGAACTCTCCTTCATTCTCTCTACAGTCACTATTTTTTGCCATTCCCATCGATTGCCTTTGAGCCAACATCATCAGCAATAGAAGATCAATTCCTTTAATATACCTAAAAATATCTTCCTCAGATTTAAAAGCTCCTATTACTATAGGTTGTGTAAACATTGATAGCAACTAACCAGTGGTTTTTTCTCTATTATAGTCCTTGCAAATGCAGCATCAAGACGGATTTTCCCCCGTTCAAAGTTTCTATTTAATCAACAAGGTTAGTCATACTATGAGGAATATCTATACTCAAATGACTGTTAATATGGAAGAAAAGGCCTTCCAACAGTTTTGCAAACTGATGAAAGGCCTTCTCCTATAGTTAATTTCAGACGTTGATATAACAAGGTTTTGAAACCCTGATTACATCATGCCGCCCATTCCACCCATGCCGCCCATATCCGGCATTCCGCCGCCTGAGCCGCCTTCTTCTGGTTTGTCAGCAACGACTGCTTCAGTTGTTAGAAGCATTGCTGCTACAGAAGCTGCGTTTTGAAGTGCAGAGCGAGTTACTTTTGTTGGGTCAACGATTCCTTTTTCGATCATGTTTACCCATTCGTTTGTTGCTGCGTTGAAGCCTACGCCAATTTCTTCGTTTTTCAAGCGCTCAACGATAACGGATCCTTCAAGACCTGCGTTGTGAGCAATTTGACGAATTGGCTCTTCAAGAGAACGTAGAACGATGTTCACACCTGTTTGAACGTCACCATCAGCTTCGATTGAAGCGACTTTGTTGTATACATTCACAAGTGCTGTACCACCACCAGATACGATACCTTCTTCAACTGCTGCACGAGTTGAGTTCAGTGCATCCTCGATGCGTAGTTTACGCTCTTTAAGTTCTGTTTCAGTTGCAGCACCAACTTTGATGACAGCGACGCCGCCAGCTAGTTTTGCAAGACGTTCTTGTAATTTTTCTTTATCGAATTCAGAAGTTGTTTCTTCTACTTGAGCACGGATTTGGTTCACACGTGCTGCGATTTGAGCAGAATCTCCTGAGCCCTCTACGATTGTTGTGTTTTCTTTTGTCACAACGACTTTAGAAGCGCGGCCAAGCTGACCGATTTCAGTTGATTTCAGGTCAAGTCCTAGGTCTTCTGTGATTAATTCTCCGCCAGTTAGAACAGAGATGTCTTCAAGCATTGCTTTACGACGATCACCGAATCCAGGAGCTTTTACTGCTACTGCGTTGAATGTACCACGAAGTTTGTTCACAACAAGAGTTGCAAGTGCTTCGCCTTCTACATCTTCAGCAATAAGCAATAATGGTTTTCCTTGTTGTACAACTTGCTCAAGTACAGGAAGGATTTCTTGAATGTTTGTGATTTTTTTATCAGTGATTAAGATGTAAGGATTTTCAAGAACTGCTTCCATCTTATCAGAATCAGTCACCATGTATGGTGAAGCATATCCGCGGTCAAATTGCATACCTTCAACCACTTCTAGCTCAGTTGTGAATCCTTTAGATTCTTCAATTGTGATAACTCCGTCGTTACCTACGCGTTCCATTGCTTCTGCGATTAGGCTTCCAACTTCTTCGTCTGCTGCAGAAATAGCTGCAACTTGAGCAATTGATTCTTTGCCTTCAATTGGTTTAGAAATCTCGTGCAAGCCTTCAAGTGCTACTTTCACTGCTTCTTCGATCCCTTTACGAACGCCAACAGGGTTTGCACCAGCTGTTACGTTTTTCAGACCTTCACGGATCATCGCTTGAGCTAGAACTGTTGCAGTCGTAGTACCGTCACCAGCTACGTCGTTTGTTTTGCTTGCAACTTCAGCCACAAGTTTTGCACCCATGTTTTCAAATGCATCTTCTAATTCGATTTCTTTTGCGATCGTTACACCATCATTTGTGATAAGTGGAGAACCGAATTTTTTCTCAAGAACCACGTTACGTCCTTTAGGTCCTAAAGTTACTTTTACAGCATCTGCAAGTGCATCTACACCGCGTAACATCGCGCGACGTGCTTCTTCACTGAACTTAATATCTTTTGCCATAATTACGAAACCTCCTCAGTCTTTTTAAAAATTTATCTCAATGTTTTTTATGTGATTAACCAATGACAGCTAAAATGTCGCTCTCACGAAGGATTAAATATTCTTTGCCTTCATATTTCACTTCAGTGCCTGCATATTTTGAGAAGATAATGCGGTCGCCTGTGCTTACTTCTAACGCAACGCGCTCACCACTTTCAAGTACACGCCCTGAACCTGCTGCAACAATTTTACCTTCTTGCGGTTTTTCTTTTGCAGAATCCGGTAAAACAATACCGCTAGCGGTTTTTTCCTCAGATTCAACGAGTTCAATGATTACGCGATCGCCTAATGGCTTTAACATAAGAAACAACCTCCTCAATTTTTATATGTAGTCTTTTTTAGCACTCATCACCAGCGAGTGCTAACACATTTATTATAATAAAGAATGTCTTCTGCAATTTCAAGTGAAAACCTTTAAAAATTTTTACGCTTTCACGATTCTTTTTTGGTCTCAGATTCTTTCCTTTTCATCGAAAAAGGAGACTTGTGTTACAATAAATCTAGTTCTTTTAGTAAAGGGGTTTTCGTTACTTGAAAAAACAATATTGGTACATCATCTTAACGTATATATTGGTGCAGGTTTCTGCGTTTCCTTATGTGCTCATTATGAAATGGCTGGGATTCATTCAATCACCGATGACTCAAACAGAGCTTTCAAAATTATCAGGAACGTGGACAATCATCAGTTTTTGTATCGGATTGATCATTATTCTGCTCATCCTTCGAACCGTCCCAAAAGCTTCACTGCGAAATGAAGCGCCAGTTTCAATCGGTTCTGCTATCGCATGGATCATTGGCGGTTTCTTTCTTTCTCTCTTTGCACAATCGATTGCGGGGGCGATTGAACAATATGCATTCGGCATTGGCCGTGAGTCAGAAAATACGCAAACCATTTTATCCATTATGGATGCCGTTCCTTGGCTTGTGATCGTCATCGCCCTGATTGGTCCAATCTTAGAGGAAATCATTTTCCGTAAAATCATCTTTGGTGTGATTTATGAAAAAACGAATTTCTTCATTGGAGCACTTGCCAGTTCAGTGGTTTTCGCTGCTGTACACTATGATTTTCCCCATATCTTGCTCTATACCGCAATGGGCTTTACCTTTGCCTTTTTATATGCGAAAACAAAACGAATCATTGTTCCAATCGGCGCTCATATGCTGATGAATTCACTTGTTGTTCTTGTGCAGATTGAGCCAGTGAAAAAAATGATTGAAGAACAATCTCAAACCATGCAAATGATTATTGGAGGCTTTTTCTCATGAGAAACCCAGTCGTATGGGGCATCATTTATTTTGCCGTAGGTGTCGCTTTCACCTATATGGCCATTCAAAACCCAGGTGACATGTGGTCATTTTACAGCATTTTGCTGATGGTGTTTGCGGCCTATAATATCAATATCGCGCTTAAAATGTTTGCCTTCTCTGTCAAACTCAAAAAACAGCAGCAAAAATAAATCAAAAACCATTTTCCGCGGTTGGAAAATGGTTTTTTTATGGAGGATGTATCTTTATGGAACATGAAAAACTTCGCATCTTCAATGATCAACATGAAACGATTGGAGCTGCCGCTCGTTCAGATGTCCACGCCCAAGGTCTTTGGCATGAAACATTTCATTTCTGGCTTCTTAAAAAAGAGCATGGCACCGTATATCTCTATTTTCAGCTAAGAAGTCCCGCAAAAAAGGATTTTCCTTCTCTGTTTGATATCACCGCAGCGGGCCATCTTCTCGCAGATGAACAGCCTTCTGGTGGCTTAAGAGAGGTAGAAGAAGAGCTTGGTCTTTCCATCCATTTTGAGGACCTCACCTTTGCAGGTGTCATACAGGATGAAATCCATATGCCTCCGTTTATCGACCGTGAGTTCTGCCATGTGTACCTTTATATGTATCAAGAAAAGTACATGGAAGTTTATCTACAGAAAGAAGAAGTCGCTGGTCTGTACAGAGCCAAGCTGCTTGATGCACAGCAGCTGTTGACAGGAACTTGTGAAAGAATTCGAATCGAGGGCTTTCAAGTTGATGCAAACGAAGAACGACGTGAAGAAAGCATCGAAGTGGGTGTTCATGATTTTGTCCAGCATGAGCACGCCTATTATGAGCACCTCTTTCATGCGATCAATCAATTTCTTTCACAATAGAAAAAGCATCGTGATCCTCATTGGATCATGATGCTTTTTTATGAGACATAATGACTTTCTTTCTCCTCTGTTTGCTGCATTTTGCGGTAGGTCACTCTTGAAATGATAATGCTCACTTCATATAAAACGAGCATTGGCAAGGTGACCATGAGGTGAGAAACAAGCTCTGGCGGTGTAATGAGTGCGGCAATGACAAGGAGGACAAAATAGGCATACTTCCGTATTTTTGATAAAAACATCGGTGTGATGATGCCAAGTCTTGTGAGAAACATCAACACGACGGGCATCTGAAACAAAAAGCCAAATGGAAGTGTTAACTGCATCAGAAATGTAAAATACTCATGAATCCCAATGACTTGCTCTACATTTAAATCATTCGACATTCGCATCATAAAGTCGACGACAAACGGAAACAAAATAAAATAAGAGAAAGCCACACCGCTCAAAAATAAAAGCAGTGCAATCGGAATGTAAGCAAGTGTCACCTTTCTTTCTTTCTCATATAAGCCTGGACTCACAAACGCCCACAGCTGATATAAAATAACGGGACACGTCAAAACCAAAGCAATGACAAATGCGAACTGCATAAACACGTACAGTGGATCTGTAAGCTTAAATGCGTTCAGCGTAAGTGTTGCCGCTTCATCGGTATTTTGTAAATACACAATGACCGGCTTAGCGAGAAAAAAACCAGCCACCATAAAGGCGACAAAAAACATCGCAATGATCACTAAACGTTTTCGCAGTTCCACAATATGCTCCATAAGCGGCATATCTTTGACATTCATGAAGCTCATCCTATTCTACTGATCTTCTTTTTTCTTTTTTTCTTCCTGATCATCAGCTAAGCCTTTTGTGGCATTTTTGAATTCACGTAATGTATCTCCTGCTGCTCTTCCTAATTCAGGAAGCTTTTTCGGCCCAAAAATAATGAGCGCTACAATCGCAATCAGAATCAAACTCCCAGGACCGATCGGACCCATTTGCTCCACCCCCTTTACCCCTTTTCGTCAGTCCTCCTGCGTAACAGAGTAATGCTTTAAGAAATACACAAGAGACTGAAGTTCAACCGCCAAATCTATATGATGAATTCGAATGTGTTCCGGCACATTCAATCGAGCCGGCGTAAAGTTAAGGATTCCTTTGATGCCAAGGGCAATCAAACGATCTGTAATGGATTGAGCTGCTACGGCAGGTACTGTCAAAATCGCAACAGGGATATCTCCTACCTCTTGAACATGCTCTTCAAGCTTATCCAAATCATAGACAGGCACGCCGCCTATCTCACTTCCTATTTTACTCTCATTGACGTCAAAAGCCATTGAAATTTTTGTATTATTATTTTTTATGAAATTATAGTGTAAAAAGGCAGTCCCTAAATTCCCGACACCGATGAGCATGACATTGGTCATTTCATCTTGGTCAAGGGTCTTTCTGAAGAAGGTCAAGAGATAATCGACATTATAGCCGTACCCTTTCTTCCCAAGTGCACCAAAGTACGAAAAATCTCGGCGAATGGTAGCAGAATCCACTTTGACTGCATCACTAAGCTCTGCTGATGACACCCTTTGTTTTCCTGATGCATGCAGATTTTTTAAAAAACGGTAGTATAGCGGCAAACGTTTGGCTGTCGCTTGTGGAATTTTTGACTGATCTATATTCATATAAGGTCCTCCAACTTAAATATCAGATGCTCTGTGAAAATCACCGTTTTTCCCGCCTGTCTTTTCAATTAGATAGGTAGGACCGATGATCATGCCTTTATCAATCGCTTTGCACATGTCGTAAACGGTCAGTGCACATACTGAAGCAGAAGTGAGCGCTTCCATCTCCACACCCGTACTTCCTTTTGTTTTTACCTGCACTTGTATGTTCAGGATGTGCGCATTTCCGTCTTCCTCCCAATGAAAGGAGATATCCACGCCTTTTAGTGCAAGCGGATGACACATTGGAATGATGGTAGATGTTTGCTTTGCTGCCATGATGCCAGCAACCTGTGCAACAGACAGCACATCCCCTTTTCCAATTTCACGTTGCTCTATTTTATGAAACACTTCTTTTATCATACGAACACTTGAAACAGCAACGGCGGTTCTCACTGTAGACGATTTGTCACTAATGTCGACCATCTTTGCTCTTCCCTGTTCGTTAAAGTGGCTAAATTGACTCATCTTTCAACGCTCCCTCACTCAAATGATACACTATTTTTTCCTATCTGTCTTTCATTTGAATATGGCGATTGTATGTAACATTTGCCGGTTTACTGCTGATAAGCTACACTTAACATATTATAGCAGAGGTGAAGTTACATGATGATTCTACAAGTGAATCAGCTGTCCAAATCGTTTGGCGCTGATACCGTTTTAACGAATATAAAATTGGAAGTCAAAGCAAGGGATCGCATTGCCATTGTAGGTCGTAACGGCGCAGGCAAATCCACGCTTTTGAAAATCATTGCCGGTCAAATGTCTTACGAGCAAGGTGAGATCATCAAACCAAAAGACCTATCGATCGGCTATTTAGCACAGCATACCGATGTGACGTCTACACGTACGTTAAAGGACGAATTATTATCGGTTTTTGATCATTTAAAAGTGATGGAACAAGAGATGAGAACCATTGAGGAGAAAATGGCTTCTTCCACAGGTTCTGAGCTGGATGTCTTGATGAAAACCTATGACAGGCTGCAGCAGGAATTTAAAGATCAAGGCGGCTATCAATATGAAGCAGATGTCCGCTCCATTCTACATGGACTCGGCTTTAGTCATTTTGAAGATGAGACAACCGTCCAATCCTTAAGCGGCGGTCAGAAAACCCGTCTAGCGCTTGGAAAGCTCTTATTAATGAAACCAGAACTCTTAATTCTGGATGAGCCGACCAACCATTTAGATATTGATACCTTATCATGGCTGGAGCAGTATTTGCAAAATTATACAGGTGCCATTCTCATCGTGTCCCATGACCGCTATTTCTTAGACAAAGTCGTAAACCACGTCTATGAAGTCTCAAGAACTTCGATGAAAAAGTTTGCAGGGAACTATAGTAAGTATCTTGAGCTGAAAGCAGAGCAGCTCGAGCGGGATATGAAACTATACGAAAAGCAGCAAGAAGAGATCTCAAAGCTTCAGGATTTCGTGGATCGCAACCTAGCAAGAGCTTCAACCACAAAGCGCGCTCAAAGCAGGCGCAAGCAGCTCGAACGGATGGATCGTTTAGATAAGCCTTTAGGTGACGAAAAATCCGCAAACTTTCATTTTGATATTACGAGACAAAGCGGCAATGATGTGCTGAAGGTACATGATCTCGATATTCGTTATGATGAAAAAACACCGCTCCTATCCTCTCTTTCTTTTCAGATTAAACGCGAGGATAGTGTGGCACTCATTGGTCCTAACGGGATCGGGAAATCAACCCTTTTAAAAACGTTAACGAACACATTAACACCAGTAAAAGGCGACATCACTTTTGGATCTCATGTCACGATCGGCTACTATGACCAAGAGCAAGCCAAACTGACATCCTCGAAAAAAGTGCTCAATGAGCTTTGGGATGACTATCCTCATATGAATGAAAAAGAAATTCGGACATGTTTAGGAAACTTCCTTTTTTCCGGTGATGACGTTTTAAAGCCTGTCCATGCATTAAGCGGTGGAGAAAAAGCACGCCTTGCACTGGCAAAGCTGATGCTCCAAAAAGCCAATTTTCTTATTCTTGATGAGCCGACAAACCATCTGGACTTAGATAGTAAGGAAATTTTAGAGAATGCACTAATCGATTATCCAGGAACCATCTTATTTGTCTCGCATGATCGTTATTTTATCAATCGTCTTGCTACGAAAGTATTTGAGCTGTCGCCTACAGAAACAAGAGAATATCTCGGTGATTATGACTACTATCTTGAAAAGAAAAATGAACAATTAGAGCTGGAAGCACTTCAAGAAAATGAGCCGCTTAAAAAACAAGCTGCACAGCCAGCAGAAAAGGCAAAGCTTTCTTATGCGGAAGAAAAAGAACTGAAAAAGAAAGAAAGACAAAAGCAGCGCAGAATCGAAGAAATTGAAGAACGCATTGCTGTCGTCGAAGACAAGCTCGGTGAAAATGAACAGCTGCTATGTGATCCTAATATTTTTCAAGATCACGAGAAGGTCCAATCCATTCAAACAGAAAATGATACGCTCAATCAAGAGCTGGAATCACTTTTTGCGGAGTGGGAAGAGCTTTCAGAAGCTTAAAGAGTGCCCTAAAAGGTACTCTTTTTTCTTTCAAAGAAAATTTATTATCCACAATGATACCCACAATAACTTCTTGATTATTCTTAAATACATTAGACTTATCCACTTTATCCACAGAGTTTTAATCACATATCCACAAAAAAGATCATATTTATACACATCCTCTTCATTTTAAAACAAAATTTTCTAACAATTGTGGATATATAACGTTTACATGTGAATAAATCGCTTTCATAAAAAATAAAAACCCCTGTAATCCACAGGAGTTTTCATTCATATGAGACTAGCGGTAGCCCTGGCTGGCCATTCATCGCCATATCGCCTCTGATTCCTTTTTCAAACGCAATGGTTCCAGCGGCAGCGATCATGGCTGCATTGTCTGTGCAAAGAGATAATGGCGGAATAATGACTTTCACTTCTGGCAGCTTCGTAAATGCTGAGGTTAAAGCTTTTCTTAGTCCTTTATTGGCAGCGACTCCTCCAGCTAGAACGACCTGCTTCACGCCATAGGCTTCAGCCGCTTTCAATGTTTTCCCAACAAGCACCTCAATGACGCTTGCTTGAAAACTTGCGGCCAAATTCTCTGGGGCAATCGTTTCTCCCTTTTGTGACGCATTGTGTAACGTGTTGATCACAGCTGATTTTAAACCACTGAAGCTAAAGTGATAAGACCCTTCTTCAAGCCATGCACGAGGAAGCTTAATTGTCGGCTCTCCTTCATGTGCTAACCGATCAATATGAGGTCCGCCTGGGTACGGGAGACCCATCGTCCGGGCCACTTTATCGTACGCTTCTCCAGCTGCATCATCTAAAGTTTCTCCGATGACCTCAAAAGATCCATGCTCCTTCATTAAAACAAGCTCAGTATGTCCGCCGGAGACAACAAGAGCTAAACATGGGAACTCCAATTCATCAACAAGCTGGTTTGCATAAATATGCCCTGCAATATGATGAACACCAACAAGAGGAATTTGATGGGCAAAGCTCAGTGCCTTTGCTGCATTGACACCAATCAGCAAAGCACCCACGAGGCCAGGTCCTTCTGTGACAGCAATCGCATCTAAATCCTTAAAGCTCATACCCGCCTGTGCCATCACTTCTTCTAATACGATGGTGACTTGCTCCACGTGATGCCTTGAAGCAATTTCGGGTACAACTCCGCCAAATCGTTTATGACTGTCTATTTGCGAGGCCACCACATTTGCCACGATTTCCTTTCCATTTTTGACAATGGACGCAGCTGTTTCATCGCAGCTTGTTTCTATACCTAATATGAATCGATCTGTTTGTTCACTCATTTATATTCACCCACATGACTAATGCATCTTCTCCATTATCCGTATAATAATTCTTTCGAATTGAAGCTGGTCTGAAACCGAGCTTTTCATAGAGGGATTGTGCTGGTGTATTCGAAACCCGCACCTCTAAAGAAAGATGATCTGTCTTTTTTTCTTTGCAAAATTCCATGACATGTCGAAGCAATGCTTCCCCGTAGCCTTTTCCTCTATGCTCAGGGAGAATGGCAATGTTCGTAATTTGTGCATCGTCCATGACAATCCAGACCCCGCAATACCCAACAGGCTTCTTATCTTCTTCAATGAGGAAATAATGGCTGTATTGGTTATGGAGAATCTCATACACAAACGATTCCTTTTTCCAGGGTGCTGTAAACGAATGCACTTCAATCGTATACACCTCTGGAATGTCTGTTACTGTCATTTGTCGAATCTCTGCTAGGTTAAGATTATTTTTGTCCTTCAAGCCATTTCACTTCCGCTTCTGCCAAACGAATATAGTTAGGAACAAGCTGATGGACATCTTCAGCAGGACGATCTGCGCCTAAAAATGCAAGCACTGCAGGTCTTGGGTTATGAAATGTCCCCTCTGCCAGTACAGCCGTTTCTCCTAAAATGGAGCGAATGCTCTCTTCATGAAGATGCACATCTTGTCCAAGAAATAGAACAGGCTTTCCTGTCTGCTTCAGTTCATGAAGCCAATCCGTGAGCAAGATATTTTGATCTGGTTCGACTTCTTTGATCTTACCTTTTTCAAACATATATAGTCCGGTATAAACTTGGCCTCTTCTCGCATCAAATAGAGGTGAGATATATCCATCAAAATATTGGCCATTTACCGCAAGTGTTTCTAAACTCGAAACAGCTGATATCGGGATAGACAGCGTCCACGCAAGTGTTTTTGCGATGGTAACACCGATTCTGACGCCAGTGTAAGAACCAGGTCCTTTTGCTACAACGATTTTGCTTAGTTCGCTTGGTGATACACCACATTCTTTCATCAATGCTTCAACAGTAGGCATCGCTCGGACGGAATGGTTCTTTTTTAAATACGTAATGCTCTCGCCAATCACAGTGAAATCTCTTACAAGAGCAATTCCTAGTGTATGGTTTGATGTATCAATGGCCAGTATGGTCAAATTCTTTCATCTCCTTACAAAGGGTCTCATAACGCTCCCCTTTTGCATCAAACGTGAGATGCCGTTCTTCTTCACGTTCTGTTCTCAGCATTTCTATTTTTAAATAGGAAGAAGGCAATTGAGGCTCAATAAGATGTGCCCATTCAACCAAGCATATACCTTCACCCTCAAAATATTCTTCGAGTCCGATCTCTTCATCTGCATCTTCCATGCGATACACGTCCATATGATAAAGTGGCAGTCTGCCATCAGTATATTCTTTAATAATTGTAAAGGTGGGGCTGTTGACGATACGGGTAATTCCTAAGCCTTCCGCAAAACCTTTTGAAAAAGTGGTTTTGCCTGCACCTAAATCTCCTTCTAATGTCAATACATCGCCTGGCATCACAAGTTTGGCCAAAGCAGCGGCAATTCGTTTCGTCTCATCCGCACCTTTTGTCGTCCATGTTAATTTCACCGTTGATGTCACCTCATTTCTTAAAATGATTATATCCTTTTTTCATTAACATTGTTTGTTGATCATTGTCTTTTAACATAACACTGGCTGCTTGATCATCTTTGACTTGTCCAATACGTGTGATCTGAATGCCTTCTTTTTGACATTGCGATTCAAAGCTTTCCCAATCAGATTCTGGTATCGTACCAGTTAAAACAAAGTCTTCTCCTCCAAACAAAACCCATTCAAGCCAGTCTTTGCGCAGCACCTGTAAATCTGGATGAATTGGAAGCTTATCAGCTTCTATCTCGATCATCACACAGCTCGCTTCGGCTATCTCATTCAACTCACTCGCTAATCCATCACTCACATCATTCAAGGTCACACGCGGGAAACTTGAACAAATGTGTCCAGCAGCAATATGAGGCTGAGGCATTTTATGACGCTTAAGAAAAAAATCAGCATCGACCGCCTTAGAAGGGGCTGCTTTGTTCATTAAGATTGATAACCCAGCAGCTGATGAACCGAGTTCACCTGTGACAAAGACAACGTCTCCAGTCTGCGCACTGTGACGATAACAAGCTTTTCCCTTTGAAACCTCACCAATCACCGTCACGGTAATGACAAAGTCACTGCGGGTGGCCACTGTATCTCCACCAATCAAATCCATATGATAAGAGTCAGCCAACGCTTTCATTCCCTCGTAAAGTTCCGTGACGATTGTCTCATCACCATGAGGCGGGATCGCAATTGAAACAAGATAATACTTTGGGGTCCCTCCCATTGCAGCGATATCACTGACATTGACTGCCACTGCCTTAAAGCCAACTTCAAATGGTGTGGAAAAGTCAAAACGAAAATGAACATGCTCCACCATTGTATCAACACAAACGACCTCTTCACAATGTGAATGAGGTTGATAAACACTTGCATCATCACCGATGCCCATGATCAAAGAGCGCTGATATGTATCTTTTGGTGTGATTCGGCGAATAAGATCAAATTCATCCATAAAAAGACAGCCCCTTCTTGCAATCAATTGGTTAAGTAGACATGAGGTCAAACACAGTTAGTATTAGTGTAGCGAATATAAGTCTCAGTTCCAACTAAAAATGATATAAAGAAAGCCTGGTGTGAAAAAACCAGGCTGAGTTGAGGTAATCTATCTATTCTTTCTTATAGTGTAGCCAAACACAAATCATTTCATTGCAACTTGGGTACTTGTAGAAAGAAAAAGACATAAAAAAAAACGAAACTATACGTTTTCGTTTACAAGTCATAAAAATGGCGGTCCGGACGGGACTCGAACCCGCGACCTCCTGCGTGACAGGCAGGCATTCTAACCAACTGAACTACCGGACCATTTTGGTTGCGGGGGCAGGATTTGAACCTGCGACCTTCGGGTTATGAGCCCGACGAGCTACCGAACTGCTCCACCCCGCGATGATATAAAGATAACAAGCTTGGCGGCGTCCTACTCTCACAGGGGGAAACCCCCAACTACCATCGGCGCTGAAGAGCTTAACTTCCGTGTTCGGTATGGGAACGGGTGTGACCTCTTCGCTATCGCCACCAAACCTGATGGAGAGAATGTTCTCTCAAAACTAGATAACAATGTTCATGCTTCACATTAGAATATAGGTTAAGTCCTCGATCTATTAGTATCTGTCAGCTCCACGTGTCACCACGCTTCCACCTCAGACCTATCAACCTGATCATCTTTCAGGGATCTTACTTCCTTGCGGAATGGGAAATCTCATCTTGAGGGGGGCTTCATGCTTAGATGCTTTCAGCACTTATCCCGTCCGCACATAGCTACCCAGCGATGCCCTTGGCAGAACAACTGGTACACCAGCGGTGCGTCCATCCCGGTCCTCTCGTACTAAGGACAGCTCCTCTCAAATTTCCTGCGCCCGCGACGGATAGGGACCGAACTGTCTCACGACGTTCTGAACCCAGCTCGCGTACCGCTTTAATGGGCGAACAGCCCAACCCTTGGGACCGACTACAGCCCCAGGATGCGATGAGCCGACATCGAGGTGCCAAACCTCCCCGTCGATGTGGACTCTTGGGGGAGATAAGCCTGTTATCCCCGGGGTAGCTTTTATCCGTTGAGCGATGGCCCTTCCATGCGGAACCACCGGATCACTAAGCCCGACTTTCGTCCCTGCTCGACTTGTAGGTCTCGCAGTCAAGCTCCCTTGTGCCTTTACACTCTGCGAATGATTTCCAACCATTCTGAGGGAACCTTTGGGCGCCTCCGTTACATTTTAGGAGGCGACCGCCCCAGTCAAACTGCCCACCTGACACTGTCTCCCTGCCCGATAAGGGCAGCGGGTTAGAAGGTCAATACAGCCAGGGTAGTATCCCACCAATGCCTCCACCGAAGCTAGCGCTCCGGTTTCCAAGGCTCCTACCTATCCTGTACAAGCTGTACCAACATTCAATATCAGGCTGCAGTAAAGCTCCACGGGGTCTTTCCGTCCTGTCGCGGGTAACCTGCATCTTCACAGGTACTATAATTTCACCGAGTCTCTCGTTGAGACAGTGCCCAGATCGTTGCGCCTTTCGTGCGGGTCGGAACTTACCCGACAAGGAATTTCGCTACCTTAGGACCGTTATAGTTACGGCCGCCGTTTACTGGGGCTTCAATTCGCACCTTCGCTTACGCTAAGCGCTCCTCTTAACCTTCCAGCACCGGGCAGGCGTCAGCCCCTATACTTCGCCTTACGGCTTCGCAGAGACCTGTGTTTTTGCTAAACAGTCGCCTGGGCCTATTCACTGCGGCTTCTCGGGGCTTTAACACCCTAAGAAGCACCCCTTCTCCCGAAGTTACGGGGTCATTTTGCCGAGTTCCTTAACGAGAGTTCTCTCGATCACCTTAGGATTCTCTCCTCGCCTACCTGTGTCGGTTTGCGGTACGGGCACCTCTCACCTCGCTAGAGGCTTTTCTTGGCAGTGTGGAATCAGGAACTTCGCTACTAAATTTCGCTCGCCATCACAGCTCAGCCTTTACGGGAAACGGATTTGCCTATTTCCCAGCCTAACTGCTTGGACGCGGATATCCAATACCGCGCTTACCCTATCCTCCTGCGTCCCCCCATTGCTCAAATGGTGAGGAGGTGGTACAGGAATATCAACCTGTTGTCCATCGCCTACGCCTTTCGGCCTCGGCTTAGGTCCCGACTAACCCTGAGCGGACGAGCCTTCCTCAGGAAACCTTAGGCATTCGGTGGACGGGATTCTCACCCGTCTTTCGCTACTCATACCGGCATTCTCACTTCTAAGCGCTCCACCAGTCCTTCCGGTCTGGCTTCACAGCCCTTAGAACGCTCTCCTACCACTGTTCGTAAGAACAGTCCGCAGCTTCGGTGATACGTTTAGCCCCGGTACATTTTCGGCGCAGAGTCACTCGACCAGTGAGCTATTACGCACTCTTTAAATGGTGGCTGCTTCTAAGCCAACATCCTGGTTGTCTAAGCAACTCCACATCCTTTTCCACTTAACGTATACTTTGGGACCTTAGCTGGCGGTCTGGGCTGTTTCCCTTTCGACTACGGATCTTATCACTCGCAGTCTGACTCCCAAGGATAAGTCATCGGCATTCGGAGTTTGACTGAATTCGGTAACCCGGTAGGGGCCCCTAGTCCAATCAGTGCTCTACCTCCGAGACTCTTACCTTGAGGCTAGCCCTAAAGCTATTTCGGAGAGAACCAGCTATCTCCAGGTTCGATTGGCATTTCACCCCTACCCACACCTCATCCCCGCACTTTTCAACGTGCGTGGGTTCGGGCCTCCATTCAGTGTTACCTGAACTTCACCCTGGACATGGGTAGATCACCTGGTTTCGGGTCTACGACCACGTACTCATGCGCCCTATTCAGACTCGCTTTCGCTGCGGCTCCGCATCTTCTGCTTAACCTTGCACGGGATCGTAACTCGCCGGTTCATTCTACAAAAGGCACGCCATCACCCGTTAACGGGCTCTGACTACTTGTAGGCACACGGTTTCAGGATCTATTTCACTCCCCTTCCGGGGTGCTTTTCACCTTTCCCTCACGGTACTGGTTCACTATCGGTCACTAGGGAGTATTTAGCCTTGGGAGATGGTCCTCCCGGATTCCGACGGAATTTCACGTGTTCCGCCGTACTCAGGATCCACTCTGGAGAGAACAACATTTCAGTTACAGGGCTGTTACCTTCTTTGGCGGGCCTTTCCAGACCTCTTCGCTTATATCGTTCCTTTGTAACTCCGTATAGAGTGTCCTACAACCCCAAGAGGCAAGCCTCTTGGTTTGGGCTGTTCCCGTTTCGCTCGCCGCTACTCAGGGAATCGCATTTGCTTTCTCTTCCTCCGGGTACTTAGATGTTTCAGTTCCCCGGGTATGCCTTCTCATACTCTATGTATTCAAGTATGGATACTACTCCATTACGAGCAGTGGGTTTCCCCATTCGGAAATCTCCGGATCAAAGCTTGCTTACAGCTCCCCGAAGCATATCGGTGTTCGTCCCGTCCTTCATCGGCTCCTAGTGCCAAGGCATCCACCGTGCGCCCTTTCTAACTTAACCATTTCTTACTTTAGAAAGAATCACTATGTGTGATGAACTTTGCATTGCATTCAATGTGAATGTATTACTTATTGTTATCTAGTTTTCAAAGAACAATCCTGTCTCGCTAGAGACATGTTTTGAAGGAATGATCCTTCAAAACTAAACAAGACGAAAACGTACGCTGCTCCATATATCCTTAGAAAGGAGGTGATCCAGCCGCACCTTCCGATACGGCTACCTTGTTACGACTTCACCCCAATCATCTGCCCCACCTTCGGCGGCTGGCTCCATAAAGGTTACCTCACCGACTTCGGGTGTTGCAAACTCTCGTGGTGTGACGGGCGGTGTGTACAAGGCCCGGGAACGTATTCACCGCGGCATGCTGATCCGCGATTACTAGCGATTCCAGCTTCACGCAGTCGAGTTGCAGACTGCGATCCGAACTGAGAACAGATTTATGGGATTGGCTAAACCTTGCGGTCTTGCAGCCCTTTGTTCTGTCCATTGTAGCACGTGTGTAGCCCAGGTCATAAGGGGCATGATGATTTGACGTCATCCCCACCTTCCTCCGGTTTGTCACCGGCAGTCACCTTAGAGTGCCCAACTGAATGCTGGCAACTAAGATCAAGGGTTGCGCTCGTTGCGGGACTTAACCCAACATCTCACGACACGAGCTGACGACAACCATGCACCACCTGTCACTCTGTCCCCGAAGGGAAAGCCCTATCTCTAGGGTTGTCAGAGGATGTCAAGACCTGGTAAGGTTCTTCGCGTTGCTTCGAATTAAACCACATGCTCCACCGCTTGTGCGGGCCCCCGTCAATTCCTTTGAGTTTCAGTCTTGCGACCGTACTCCCCAGGCGGAGTGCTTAATGCGTTAGCTGCAGCACTAAGGGGCGGAAACCCCCTAACACTTAGCACTCATCGTTTACGGCGTGGACTACCAGGGTATCTAATCCTGTTCGCTCCCCACGCTTTCGCTCCTCAGCGTCAGTTACAGACCAGAGAGTCGCCTTCGCCACTGGTGTTCCTCCACATCTCTACGCATTTCACCGCTACACGTGGAATTCCACTCTCCTCTTCTGCACTCAAGTTTCCCAGTTTCCAATGACCCTCCCCGGTTGAGCCGGGGGCTTTCACATCAGACTTAAGAAACCGCCTGCGAGCCCTTTACGCCCAATAATTCCGGACAACGCTTGCCACCTACGTATTACCGCGGCTGCTGGCACGTAGTTAGCCGTGGCTTTCTGGTTAGGTACCGTCAAGGTGCGAGCAGTTACTCTCGCACTTGTTCTTCCCTAACAACAGAGCTTTACGATCCGAAAACCTTCATCACTCACGCGGCGTTGCTCCGTCAGACTTTCGTCCATTGCGGAAGATTCCCTACTGCTGCCTCCCGTAGGAGTCTGGGCCGTGTCTCAGTCCCAGTGTGGCCGATCACCCTCTCAGGTCGGCTACGCATCGTCGCCTTGGTGAGCCATTACCCCACCAACTAGCTAATGCGCCGCGGGTCCATCTGTAAGTGACAGCCGAAACCGTCTTTCATCCTTGAACCATGCGGTTCAAGGAACTATCCGGTATTAGCTCCGGTTTCCCGGAGTTATCCCAGTCTTACAGGCAGGTTACCCACGTGTTACTCACCCGTCCGCCGCTAACATCCGGGAGCAAGCTCCCTTCTGTCCGCTCGACTTGCATGTATTAGGCACGCCGCCAGCGTTCGTCCTGAGCCAGGATCAAACTCTCCGAAAAAGTACAAAACCGAAGTTTTGCTTTTCGCCAGTTTGACTGACTACCTATGAAGTTTCATAGGATTTTTTTATAAAAACTCGAATTAACAGGTACGTTTTGTCTTGTTTAGTTTTCAAAGATCATGTTCAAAATGGAGCGGGTGATGAGAATCGAACTCACGACATCAGCTTGGAAGGCTGAGGTTTTACCACTAAACTACACCCGCGTGGTTTGTATTGGCGCGCCCGAGAGGAGTCGAACCCCTAACCTTTTGATCCGTAGTCAAACGCTCTATCCAATTGAGCTACGGGCGCTTAATCAGGCGACTTAATTATCTTAACATATCGTTTTTCTTAAGTCAACATCTTTTTAAAATTTGTTTGCCGCATGTGTGTGAACGTCTGCGTTTCAAATACGTCATCAGCGACGAATAAAAATATACCATGAATCACATAAAAGGGTCAATACATTTTTCTAAAAAAGTTTCATGTTTTTTAAAATTGATTTTTTCTTAGATCAATAGACATGTAATAGCCCTATTTTCTTCTCTTTCTTCATAATTCCAATGATTCTTAAATAAAATCTTTCTAAATACAAAGGAGGACAAAACATGGCCACATAGAATTTTTATTTATTGGAAAATTCTTAATACTTTTCCAGACATTTAAAGGAGGTAGGAGATGATGAAAAAGTTTATCGCTTTTCAAATCATGATCGCTTTGGTGATAGGAGCTCTTATCGGCCATTTCTTCCCTGACTTCGGAATGGCACTCAGGCCAATTGGAGATGGATTCATCAGGCTGATTAAAATGATCGTTGTTCCAATCGTTTTCTCAACCATTGTAATTGGTGCAGCCGGCAGCGGCGGCATGAAGAAAATGGGCAGCCTTGGATTAAAGACGATCATTTGGTTTGAGGTCATCACAACCATCGTTCTTGGGATCGGATTATTATTGGCAAACGGGCTAAAGCCTGGGGTTGGCCTCGATTTCTCTAAATTAGCTAAGAAAGATATTGGGGAATTAGATGGTTATACTGAGAAGGTCGTTGACTTTAAACAAATGGTATTAGATATCATTCCAACCAATATCGTCGATGTTATGGCTCAGAATGATTTACTTGCTGTCATTTTCTTCGCCATCTTATTTGGTGTAGCGGCAAGCGGCATCGGTAAAGCTTCTGCTCCTGTTCTCACCTTCTTTGAATCAGTGGCACAAATCATGTTTAAGCTCACACAGATGGTGATGGTGACAGCACCTATTGGGGTTCTTGCATTAATGGCTGCTTCTGTCGGCCAATATGGCATTGTTTTATTAATCCCAATGATGAAGCTTGTCGGGACTGTATTTTTAGGATTATTCATTATTCTCTTTGCTTTATTCCCTCTGGTCGCACTGATCTTCCGTTTTAACTACTTCGAAGTATTAAAAATGATTTGGGATTTGTTCCTTGTTGCCTTCTCTACTACGAGCACTGAAACTGTCCTTCCTCAATTGATGGAACGAATGGAGAAATACGGGTGTCCAAAAAGAATCGTTTCCTTCGTGATTCCATCTGGTCTTTCTCTCAATTGCGATGGATCAAGTTTATATTTATCGGTTGCCTGTGTATTCCTTGCACAAGCGTTTGGTGTAGACATGAGTCTGTCACAGCAGCTTTTGATGATGCTGGTTCTTGTATTAACGAGTAAAGGTATTGCAGCTGTGCCATCCGGTTCACTCGTTGTTCTTTTGGCAACCGCTCATGCAGTCGGTCTTCCAGCAGAAGGCGTCGCCATCATAGCCGGTGTTGACCGAATTATGGATATGGCACGAACAGGCGTGAATGTTCCAGGGCATGCCGTAGCATGTATTGTCGTATCTAAATGGGAAAAAGTATTCCGTGAGTCAGCGTGGGAAGTTCCTAAAGCTGGTGAAGAAACAAAAGGGATGTAATGTTATATGAAGGAAAGGGTTCACCCTTTCCTTTTTTATGCTAAAAATGTTTGCTTTAGTACGGCTTTTCCTTGAGGTTGCAGCTGCACTTCTGCATATGCCCCATTAATCAGCGTCATTTGCGGCGGGACATGCCCACAATCTATATCGTAAAAAATGGGGATTTGTAGTTCCTTTTGTAATTCTTCATATACATCCTGATACTGATACCCTTCAACAGGCACATCTACTGCACTTCTCCCAAACATCATACCTGAACAGTGATCAAACCACCCTGCTAGTTTTAATTGAACAAGTGATCTCTTCACGCTTGCAGCATTTAATTCACAGTTTTCGAAATACCAGAGAATTGGTTCATCTTTTATGAATATTTTCTGAAAAGTTTTGACGTCCCCATAAGGTGTCCCTGCTAAATGACGTATGACATCAATGCAGCCACCCAGCAGTCTTCCCTTTACTGTCTTTTCTTGTTGATCAATCGTATGCCATGAGGTCGATTCTGTTAAATGAAAGACATGTTTAATCGGATCGTCACGCTTCCATTCCTTTTGATACATAGATGAAGAAAACTGACTTATGTCCATTTCGCCTTTTGTTGAAAGTACTTCTTCCCACATGACAGTCGTTTGATCAAGTTCTTCTCCCTGAAGATCTACTAAGTTCGGCCCATGCGCTGTAGCAATGCCTGTTTTTAATGTCAACGCCAGCAGGAGTGCACTCGTATCTGAGTATCCTAGAATCCACTTTTTTTGCATGGATGAGAAATCAAGGTGCTCTAACACTTCCATAAGCAGCTGTCCTCCCCATGGCGGGATGATGTGATCAATCTCCTCACATGTCATCATGTACTGAAGTTCGTTTGCTCGTTCTATCGCAGGGGCAGATTTTGCCTTTTCCTGATGCCAGACCGTCTCTCCACATATAACATCATAGCCTCTATTTTTCATTCGTTCACATGAAAGCTGAAACATGTCATGCAAAGATGGCTGTACACCTGAGGAAGGTGCTGTAACGCCAATTGTTTGTCCTTTTTGCAAATACGGAAATTGTATCATTGTGCTTCCCTACCCTCTCTCATTTATAAAGAAGATGCCCCTGTTAGAAGGGACATCTTCTTTTATTCCTTTTGACGCAGTACAGTATAGACTCCTACAAAGATACATAGAATCCCAATGAATGAGCGTATCCCCATCTCTTCACCTAAAAGCAGCCAGCCGAGAGCTGCCCCTACGATCGGTTGAAAGAAGAAGAACAGACCTCCGCTCGAGGCATCCATCAATTGAAGCCCTCTATTCCACAAAAAGAATGCTAGAGCTGTTGAGATGATGCCTAGATAAAGAATACCGCCCCAAATCTCCGGCCTGGCCATCTGCTCCACATCTAGATGAGGTAAACGAAATAAAGCAGGTGGTGTTAAGACAATGAATGCAATGATGATCGCATATGTGGTCGTCACGACTTGAGGGTATTTTCCTGGAACTCGTTTCAGCAAAACAGACATCAGCGCCCAAGTTAAAGCAGCGAAAACTAATGAAAGACCGCCAACAAATTCATCTGTTTGCACTGCGACTGGTCCAATCATGAGCCATACACCTGCTGTCGCAAGCAGGATGGATGCGCACTTTCGAACAGTCATGGCTTCTTTTAATAGAAAGAACGCAAACAGCACCATAAAAGCAGGGGTCGCAGATGTAATCACAGCCCCCATTTGTGCCGACGTATACATGGTGCCAATTTCTTGGGTCACAATTGATAGGAAATTTCCGATCAATCCGATCATGACAACAAGCGGGATATCTTTTTTATCTAATCGAAAGGAATAGCCCAAGCGCCAGATGGTGCACACCAGCACGATTCCTGCTACAGCATATCTCATCCATACAAGCTCAAGCGGCGGAACCACCGCTACTGTTACTTTGACAACAACGTACATGCCGCCCCAAATACTTGCAGCGATTGCTAGGTAAAGGGCGCCTATATATTTTTCCTTCATCTTTTCCCCTCCGTTACTGGATATATTGACCGCCATATCCACAAACGGAGATCACTCTCCGTTATGGACGGAGGGTGTTTGGTACATCATGTTCAAATAAAGGCTTCCATAGCATTGTCGTCACCTCATTTGTTTTTATTTTCAGACTACTTTATAACAAATTCTGGTTGACTTCAATCCTTTTTTGTCACCATTTTTCTTCATATAATAGAAGATAAACGGGTATTGACATGCTGAATTCGTTTTCATATAGTAAGTAAAACTATAGGTGGCCACGAAGAAAAGGAGTAGAGGACGTTGGATATTGAAGCGAGGAAACACATTCCCAGCACGGAACATGAACCGTTTCTTGAGGGAATAAAAGATTGTGTGCCAACCCTGCTCGGTTATATGAGTATTGGGTTTGCCTTCGGAATTGTTGGAATTAGCGCACAGTTAAGTATATGGGACATTGCGCTTTTATCGATTTTTATTTACGCAGGTGCTTCACAGTTTATTATCTGTGCACTGCTTGTGACAGGGAGTCCCCTTTCTGCTATTATTTTCACCACATTTATTGTGAATCTGCGTCATTTATTGCTCAGCCTGACGCTTGCTCCTCATTTTACACGCTACTCTGTGAAACAAAATATTGGGTTCGGTCTTTTGCTGACTGATGAATCCTTCGGTGTAGCGATGAATAAATTAGCGCAGCAAGGAAAGCTGAATAACAGGTGGATGCACGGACTGAACATAACAGCGTATTTATGCTGGATTGCAGCCTGCATACTTGGCGGCATTTTTGGACACTGGATTTCAAATCCTGAAGCGCTTGGTCTTGATTTTGCTTTATCAGCGATGTTTGCCGCACTGCTAGTCCTTTCGTTACAGACAGTACCCAAAAATAAGTTAACTCATCGCCTGTCGCTTGTGTTGTATATGGTCGTTGCCATGTTTGTTCTGCTTCATTTTGTTCCATCACATGTGGCTGTTCTCATAGCTACTGTACTTGTCGCAACCATTGGGGTGGTGACAGATAAATGATAAGCAGCTTTATGTTATGGCTCATTGTTGGTTGTATGATCGTCACCGTCATTCCGAGAGTCGTACCCTTTATATTTGTACGGAGTATTCAGCTGCCTGAAGTGGTGCTGAAATGGTTATCGTTTATTCCTATTTGTATCTTTGCAGCTTTGATTGCAGAGCATCTCTTCATCCATACAACAACAGGCACAGGCGTCACTATCCACTGGATGTATCTGGCTGTCTTGACTCCTACTGTACTCATTGCTGTTTGGACAAAAAGCCTGTCACTTACTGTTCTTGTCGGCGTCATGCTGATGGGCACTGCTAGATGGTTTTTCTAAAAGAAAAAGCTTAACCACATGTGGTTAAGCTTTGTTTCATTTGACGATTCCGTATACAAATCCACCATAACCTTTTTCCCCAACAGTTTGAATCGCTGTTGCCTCTATTCTCGGCTCTTGTTTGAGTAAATCGAAAAATTCACGAGTTCCTTGTACTCGTTCATCCTCATCAGAGTCATGAAGGACTGCACCATTTCTGACGACATTGTCTGCAATAATGACTGTTCCCTTTTTCGAGAAATCTAACGCCCACTTCAGATATTTCGGATTGTTCGGTTTATCTGCATCAATGAAAATGAAATCGAATGGAAGCGCAGCCTTCTCTTTTAACTGAGATAACGTATCTAATGCCTTTCCTTCCAAAATGCTCACCCGTTCCGATAAGCCCGCTCTGCTGATGTTTTGCTGTGCGATCTGTACATGATGGCTGACAGCCTCTAATGTGATGAGTTCCCCATCCTCCTCAAGAGCACGTGCCAGCCAAATAGTACTGTATCCACCGAGTGTCCCGATTTCTAAAATGCGCTTTGCATTCTTCGTTTTTGCTAATAAATAAAGCATTTTCCCTTGGGCTGGTGACACATCAATTTCTGGCAGACCCGCTTGCTTATTATGAGTAAGGGCTTGCTCCAATACATCATCTTTAGGGATCAGCTTGTCTGTGATATACTCGTCGACTTTCTCCCACACGTGCTCCATTTCATCCATCTCCCTTGATTATGTCTTCTCTCTCAAGTCTACATGATGATCGTGAGAGCGTATAATCAATTCTTTTCACATATCTATTCATTTTTTTGATGAAAAACATGTGATGAGGAATACATGAAGCAACCTACTAGTTTCGGTTCTACTCGTTCAGCTTATTTTTGACATCCCCTTTTTTATCTTGGAGCTTTCCTTTTGCTTGATCCTTTTTCCCTTCTGCTTTCAAGTTTTGATGATCGGCTGCTTCACCAAGCTTTTCTTTGACTTGACCTTTGACTTGATTTGTTTTTCCTTTCGCTTTATCCATATGTCCTTTTTCTTTACTCATTTTTTCCACCTCCACGTTTGATACTATTCATTTAGCCTTTTTGAAAGATACAAAACATCTGAGTGTGCGATGTACACGTTTCAGGTATGATAGACATACTGGAAAGAAGGGTGGGTGTTCTCATTAATGATCATCTCTAAAAAGATATTCACAGTGCGTGGGTTGACCTATCATATTCGGTCCGCTTCAGCGGCTGATGCCAAGCAGTTATCAGCTCTCAGACTGAAAATCGATGGTGAAACAGAATATTTAGACCGTGAACCAGGCGAAGCCTTTCTTGATGAAAAAGCATTTGAGGCTTTGATTCAAGAGGATACTAAACAAAGCCGGCATTTATTTTTGGTCGCTGCTATTGAAGGAAAAATTGTCGGTTTTTCAAGATGCGAGGGCCATTCACTCAAGCGATCTGCTCACAAAGTGACATTTGGCGTCGCCATCCAGAAAGATGCTTGGGGCTATCACATCGGGAAAGAGCTTTTAGCCGCTTCAATCGACTGGGCAGATCAGCAGGGTATTCAGAAGATGTCACTTCAAGTGCTGGAAACGAACAAAAAAGCCATTCGGTTGTATGAGAACCACGGCTTTTTGATTGAAGGCGTATTAAAAAACGATAAACGGCTGAGTGACGGATTATATTATGATACTGTTGTGATGGGCAGACAGCGGCCAAGCTCCTGACTACTTACATCACATAGCCCCATATCATTGAAATCGCACTGTATATCAGAAGCAGCCCCATCACATACTGGAACGGTTTTTCGTAAGCAGTCAAAAAACGCTTATACAAAGAGCCAAATAAGCTCCAGCTGAATGTACCGAGAAAGCCAATGAGTGCGAGAATCAGCGTCCATATGACATACTGCATATTAGATTGTCCATATGGCAAAACAAATGTTGAAATCACAGTCAATCCATACAAGATCGCTTTTGGGTTGATAAATTGCAGCATCATACCAGGGATAAAATGATTGTAGCGATCAAGTGTTTCGTCATCTCCGCCTTTACTTTTCATGATTTTGACCGCTAAATAAATCATGTATGCAGCTCCGATGAACGCCATGACCCAGCCTATTTTCGGCATCACTTGATAAAGAATGATATTAAAGAAACAGCTCAAACACAAAATAACGAGAAATCCGATCCCCACACCTAAACAAAAGCGAAATGTTTGCTTGACCCCATATTTATTCGTAAAGACCATGGCCATGATGTTGTTGGGCCCTGGGGTAAAGCTGCTAACAAAAGCATAAATCAACATAGATACAATCAAAATGCCGCCTCCCTTATACGTTATATAGACTTTAATTACTTTATTGCGTATGTTGCGTTTTATTGTAACGTTCGGTCTTTATAAAGTAAATAGAGAAAGGAGTTTTTTCATGGAAGACGTACAATCGATTATTTCTAAAAATGTGAGGCTACTTAGAGATCAAAAAAAATTGAGCCTCGAAAAGATGGCAGAATTAACTGGTGTCAGCAAGACGATGATTGGACAAATTGAAAGAGGAGAATCGACCCCTACCATCACGACTTTGTGGAAAATCGCCAACGGATTAAAAGTATCTTTTAGTGAGCTCATTCACTCACCGCAGCCTGAAATCAAGGTAGTACGCAAGGAAGACGCACAGGTTTTAACTGAGGACGACGGCCGATATCGTGTGTACACGACTTTTCCTTTTGATGACCGGGGGAAATTTGAAATGTACCGAGTGGAAATTGATCGAGGCGGGTCGCTGCGTGCGAATGAACACATTGGAGGAACAGAGGAATTGATCACTGTTTTTGAGGGAGTCCTTGATTTATCCATTGGTGATGAACAATACACCTTAAAAGCCGGAGACTCTATTCGTTTTAAAGCGGACCGGACGCACACGTATCAACAAACCGGGGAACAAATGGTCCGAATGCAAATGATTCTTTATTATCCTCATGAAAAAAGCTGACAGGCTTGTCCACCTGTCAGCTTTGCGTTTTATTTAATTAAATCCTGGGTCGCGTACCACTGTTCCAGTAAATGTGACTCTATATTTTCCTAATCCTAATTCTTCAATAGAGGTTTGTTTTAAAATCCCGACCCAGCCATCCTCTGCATATACAATACTTTCTGGGATGTTTGATGTCGTATATGTTCTTGTTACTGAAACAGTTCGACTGGCCTGAGCCGTTATTTCACTGTTTGTTTGCTCCTTTGCTTCCACTGGAGCAATTGTGACTCCAGCACCCGTTAAGACAATTGCTCCAACCAAAACAGAAGACATGACCTTTTTCATAAAAAAATCCCTCCCTTTTTTGTTGAACGTATAAACTATACCATAATTTAGAACTTTTGTAAGTTTATTTTTTCATTCTTTTGAAAATTATGATATCATTGTCTTATGCTGGATAGAGCGTGTTACACACTTCTATGCTTTTATCCTCATCTCAATCTAGTGAAACAATTGTGAACGGAGGTGATTTCATGAAAAAATGGCTCATCTGTTTTCAACTTGTTTTCCTCTTCACTTTGACGACCACACCATTTGCTTCTGCCGCCTCATGTCCTACGGTGAAACCATGTGTCATTGATCCTTAAGCATAAGAAAAAGCCGATCAAACCTATTCTCTTGATCGGCCTTTTTATTTATTTTTGCTCTGCTTCCCAGCGGGCAACCTCTTCTCTTACTTTAGGAGCCACTTCTTTTCCAAATAGCTCAATGGCTTTTAGCACTTGATCATGCGGCATTGAACCAACCGGTACATGAAGCATAAAACGTGTGATGCCTACATTTTTTCTAAGGTGAATGATTTTCTCTGCCACGGTATCTGGATCTCCTACATACAGTGCGCCTTCTAAAGTTCTGGCTGCATCAAACGTAGAACGAGTATAAGGTCCCCAGCCTCGCTCTCTCGCTAATGTGTTCATCACATGCTGTGTAGATGGGAAGAATTGATCTGCTGCCAGGTCTGTTTCTGCCGCAACAAATCCATGAGAATGTGATGCTACAGTTAATTTCTCAGGGTCATGTCCAGCGTGCACTGCCGCTTGCTTGTACAGCTGAACGAGCGGTGCGAACTGTCTAGGACTTCCGCCAATGATTGCGAGTACAAGCGGTAACCCTAGTAATCCAGCACGTACAACAGATTCACGGTTACCTCCACTGCCTATCCAGATTGGAAGCGGATCTTGAACAGGTCTTGGATACACGCCAACATCCTGAATGGATGGGCGATGCTTTCCGCTCCATGTGACACGCTCTGACTGCTGTAATTTGAGCAGCAAATCAAGCTTTTCTTCAAATAATTCTTCATAGTCATCAAGGTCATAGCCAAAGAGCGGGAATGATTCAATAAATGAACCACGGCCTGCCATAATTTCTGCACGTCCGTTTGATAGTCCATCCAGCGTTGCAAAATCCTGAAATACACGAACAGGATCTGCTGATGAAAGAACTGTCACTGCACTTGTCAGACGAATATTTTTTGTTTGTGTGGCTGCAGCCGCTAAGACGACAGCTGGATTCGATGCGGCGAAATCCTCACGGTGATGCTCACCTACGCCAAATACATCGAGACCGACTTGATCTGCTAAAATAATTTCTTCTACTACTTCTCGAATACGCTGTGCGTGACTGACTGTTTTTCCTGTTTGAAAATCGGGTGTTGTTTCAACAAATGTACTAATTCCTAGTTCCATGATGGGAACCCCCTATCTTATAAATATGTCACAAATTCAGAAACTGGCTTTCTATAGCCTCTTGCTTGTCTGCTCTCTACTTTTTCTTTTCCAAGTGTAATCATTAACACAGGAACCAAATCTGATTGAATGTTTAATACCTTTTTCATTGTTTCGGGATCAAAACCGATCATCGGGCAAGTATCCCAGCCTTTATTTTTAGCGGCAAGCATAAACAGCATGGCAGATAATGAAGCATTGCGGATTGCCTCTTCCTTCTGGAAATCTGCTCCTCTCTGCTCATAAAAGCTCACGGTCTCTCTGACCATTTCTTCATATTGCTGCGCATTGATAATGCCTAGCATTTTTAGGCCTTCATATATGTTCCCTGCGTGCTCATAAGCATTTGGATCTCCGAGTACGATGATCGCTGCTGAAGCAGAGTGCACTTTATATTGTCCAAATGCCGCTTCTCTTACTTGTTCTTTCAGCTCTTCTGTTTGGACGACAACATATTGTGTGTGCTGTAAGTTAAAAGCGGATGGTGCCAGCTTGACCTCTTCAAATATGCTGTTAAGCTCTTCTCTCGAAATCGAGATATTTGGCAAAAAATTTGATGCGGATCGTCTTTCACGTACCAACGTATCAAAGCTGAGTGTCATCTTGTTTCCCCTTTTCGCGAAGTTGTTTTGCACCTAAACCGATTTTTTTCAGTAATTCAATGAGCTGCTCTTTTTCTTCTTTTTCAATAAAGGCTAGATTTTGTGAAATGACCTCTGTGTGTTTAGGGAAAATGTCGTCAAACAATTGCTTCCCTTTTTCCGTCAGCCGTACATGAAAGACCCGCTTATCTGAAGGCGCACATTGCCTTTTCACCAGTTCTTGTTTTTCTAGTTTGTTCACGACATATGTCATGCTTCCACTTGGGATTGACAGGATGTCGCTAATTTTTTGAACAGGCTGAGGCCCTTTACTGTAGAGCAATTCTAGGATTTGAAAGTTTTCAAATCCTATATCATAACGTTCAATGTCTTTTTGGATATTTGTAAAAAGGGCTTGATAGGCTTTCATCCACACGCGGAATAGCCTTAAATCTAATTCATGATCATGCTGCACCATGGCAACTACTCCTTTTTCAAGAAATCCTAAAACTAGGATAAATTTATCCTAACACTAGGATATTTTCTTGTCAACGAGTTTATTTCATAAAAAAAGACCACCTTGGTTCAGTGATCCTCTTCTTTTAAGATAAAATGCATTTCAGCAATTTGTTTGTATTGATGTACTCCCTGTAATGAAAACCTAAATTCCAGATCCGCCGGTGAAAATAGAGGAATTCCTCTTCCAATCATGACAGGTACGATTTGAAGAAAAAGCTCATCAACCAATCTTGCTTGTAGGAATGATTGAAGCAGTCCCCCGCCGCCGACAATCCAAATATGCCGGCCTGTTTCATTCTTTAATTTTTTGACAAATGATAAGAAATCTTCGCGAATGATATGCGTTCCTTCCAAACTGTCTTGTAACGTACGTGACATGATATAACAAGTCTTTCCTTCATAAGGAAACCCATCTGGTGATAGCTGAAGCACTTGTTCATATGTATTGCGCCCCATAATCAGCGTATCGACTGACGCATAAAAGGTGTCATAGCTCGTTTCTTCTTCGCCCTCTGTCCCTATCAGCCAATCGAGGCGGTGATCCTCTCTCGCTAAATATCCATCGATACTTATCGCCCCATAAAATAGCAGCTTCCTTTTCTCACTCAATCCCACCACTCCCTTACTCCGAATAAGAACATATATTCTATTTTATCAAAAAGGAAAGACAAAGGCTACATAACTTTCTCCCTTTTTACGATTCCTGTTCCACCTTGAGAAGAAGCTCGTATAATTTATGCGCGAGTTTGCCGGCATCAATGGTCATTTCTTCATGAATCCATTCCTCGAGTACACCCACGACACCAGACACGACAAAAGAGGCCTCGATTTGTTCATTTTCTGTAATCGGCCGCTGATCATGCTGCCACTCTTTCATGATTTTTTCTTTGAAAAATGCTTTGAATTGATTGGTGGTTGGGCCATTTGGTTTTACAAATAACGTCAACATAGATTGATTCTCTTTCAAGTACTCCGTCGTTTTGTTTAAAAAGGAAAGCATATCAAGAGGGTCCTGACTTGGAAAGGTTTCATCATATAATCCCCCGAGCTGATCGAATAGTTCTTTCTCAAGCTGTTCATATAAATCAAACACATCTTGATAGTGCAAATAAAAGGTTCCCCTGCCTAAATCCGCTTTCCTTGATAGCTCTGATACCGTAATCTGCTGCACTTCCTTTTCCTTTAACAGCTCAAGAAAGCTTTCCCGAATGGCTCTTTTTGTTTTGATTGTTCGTCTGTCCTTCATGACATCCCCTCCATTGCTGAACAATCAGGCGCCAAATGTCTATTTATGAACAGGATTTCATCCATTGCCGATGTTCGATTGGTTTACTTCTTATTATAATCAACACATGTTCAATAATCTATATGTGTTCAGTAAAGGAGGACCATCATATGTTTCATTTCAGACTTGCTAGAGAGGATGAACTGCCTCAAGTGGCAGAGTTGTTAGATGATTCGTTTCAGGACTATTCATTTTTTGACCTATTATGTGAAAAGGTCAAAAACCGGTCTGCTTTCGCTCGTCAACTGCATTTGGTCAATACAAAGGTGTATTTTCAGCATCAAATCTGTTTGGTCGGGGTTGAGAACGAAAAAATTGTGACTGCTGCCCTTTTAAAGCATCCGCGTCTTCCTGAACCAGGCGTCATGGATTATGTGCTGTCAGGTGGGTTAAAGCTGCTCTTCACTGGCGGTATATCGGCGGTTCAGCATGTGTTCCGTGTGTTAAAGGAGGCGAAAAAAGCATGTTCTTCCTTAAAGCAGCCTTACTGGTATTTAGAAGCACTTGTCGTGGCAAAAGACGAGCAAGGGAAAAAACTCGGAAGCCGCATGTTAAGGCAATGCCTTTTTCCCTTTATCGCCCAGCAAGGCGGCGGACTGTTCACACTGATGACACACAACGAGGCCAATCGTCATTTCTACCGGAAAAATGGCTGGATGGAGTTTGATGAAAGGGTACTGCGCGGAAAGGAAATGTCCTTGGAAAGCTGGAGCTATAAAACCGTGATTAAATAAGGTATCCTCGTCAGGTGATGATATAATAGAGTCAGTTCAATCAATGATCATACTTGGAGGAGAGACTGATGATACGACGACTTGATCATATCGTGTTGACTGTACAACATATGGAGGACACCATTCGCTTTTATACAAACGTATTAGGGATGAAGGAAGAAACTTTTGGTGAAGGCCGTAAAGCGCTTCGTTTTGGTTTACAGAAAATCAACCTTCATGAAGCTGGTCATGAATTTGAGCCAAAAGCGGCTCATCCTCTTCCTGGATCTCATGATTTGTGCTTTATCACCGATTTAGACATGGACAGTTTGCTGCTGCACCTCCGGAAGCAAGTGGTCCCCATTGAAGAGGGGCCGGTCAGACGCACCGGTACATTAGGTCCAATTGAATCTGTTTATATCCGTGATCCTGATCTGAATTTAATTGAAATCTCTCGATATATAGAGGAGGGTGATCCGTCATGACTCGTATATTTTTGAGACCGATTGAAGAGCAAGATTATCCTGGTATTCAAAGAGGATGCCAGCATGCAGAGACACTTTATATGACTGGCACACGCAAAACGTTCACACTAGAAGAAATCCGCTCCGCCTATACCCGCTTTTTGCAAGATGACAGCAGACGAGATTTCGCTATTTGTCTGCTAGACACGAAAGAGATGATTGGGGATGCGGCGATTGTGGACATTGATCCAATCAATCATACGGCAAGCTTCCGCATTGCGCTTCACGGGCCGGAGCATTTTCAAAAGGGCTATGGCACTGAAGCGGTTCGGATGGTTCAAGCATTTGCCTTTGACACATTAGAACTCAACCGTCTTGAGCTTGAAGTCTTTTCCCACAATCCAAGGGCCTTTCGAAGCTATGAGAAAGCCGGATTTCAATATGAAGGAAAAAGACGCCAAGCGCTCTATTTCAACGGTACATACTCAGATGTCATCATCATGGGCATCCTTCGTGAAGAATATAACCACATGATGAATACAGATGCTCCTGTTTAAGAAAAGTCGTCTTTTTTAAAAAATTGAATCCCAGTGACGATGATTAAACAAATAATGGAAGAGAGAACGATAGAGACACTCGCTAGACTAAGCGCCATGCCTTCCCATCTGCCAATAAAAAAACTGACAATCAATAAAACCAAACCAAATAAAATCAAGCATATAGGGACAATGAACCCCGCATGGCGCTGCCGGCGTCTTTTCCCTGCCCACCATGAGAGACACAAGACAACGATTGTAAAAAAGGCGGTTTGCAGCCAGAACATGTGATATCAACTCCTAACCCATAACAATGGAGGTACTTCAAATGAACATTAGACCCATTGAGCAAAAAGACAACCCGTATATCGCAGCGATCATCCGCAGCTCACTAGAATCAGCGAATCTAGCGATTGAAGGAACAGCCTACACTGACCCCCAACTTGACCAGCTTTTCGAATACTATCAATCATTGACTCATGCAGCCTATTGGATTGCTGAAGAGCAGGGTGAGATTGTGGGCGGTATAGGGATTGCTCCATTTACAAAGGGAGTATGTGAATTACAAAAGCTTTATTTAAGTCCAAAAGCACAAGGAAAAGGTGCGGGCAAAAAACTGATGGATACGGCGCTGGAATATGCCTCTACATACTATGAAACGTGTTATTTAGAGACGCGCCGGGAATTAACAGCGGCTATAGGCCTTTATCAGCGGTATGGCTTTTCTCTTCTTTCAGAACCGCTTGAAGGCTCTGAGCATTCTGCAATGGATGCTTGGTATCTCAAAACCTTCTCATCTTGAACCATAAAATAATCGATAGGTTTTGAGCCTCTGAAAGCCTAACTTCTCTGCTAGTTTGATTGAAGCTAGGTGATGGACATCGCAATCCCAATGCAGTGTCCTCTTTTTTTCAAGACAGATGCTGATCATATGCTGAGCTGCCAGCAGTGCCAAACCTTTTCCTCGATATGTTTCATCTGTCCAAATATCTATCTCCGCACGATCCTTACTTGAAAAAATAGAGACACATTCACTTACCACGTTCTCTCCATCTAAAATGGCAATCCCGATTCCCTTTGATAGAAAACGAGCTGTTTCTCCCCAATAGGCTTCGTAATAGCTGGGAGGAAAAGTCCTGCTTGCAGTCATCACCTGCTCATTTGTCCGCTCTACTCTATAGCCTTGATGAGACTGAGCGGCATGAGAATATGCCTGTGAATAAACGTACGCATGTCTTTCCATTTCATTCAGATGTGACCCAAGACATTTTTTCATCATCGCATCTGTTAATGGATTTGCTGAAAATATGGTAAATCGGCCGTTTTGTCTTTTCTGCCTTTCGTACACCTCCACGATAAAGGCTGAGCAGCGTAACAGCTCCACTTCATTCCTTCCTGCTACATAATAAATGCCGCATGAAGCTTCGAGAAAATAAACAAGCGGATGCGCTTCATTATCTACATAAAGATTTCCTTGAATAAAACCATCCATGACCGCATCTACAAACACTGGATATGCCGGATCGATCTGCCGAATTCCTTTTTTCATTGATGGTGTCTTTTGCCGTTCTAAGAAATGCACGATTTCTCCTCCTTCCCTTCCATTATAAAGAAAAAGCTGCTGACATTCAGGTCTCTTTTCAGCAAAAGGAATTCTTCTGCATCAATAACGCAATTAAAAAAAGAGACCTTAGTTAAAAGGTCTCTTACTTCTGCATGACATTATTCTGCCGCTGCCTCTTCTGACACTTTTCCCTTCCAAATCAGGGTTAAGCCTAATCCAAGAAATAAGACAACACCTGCGAATAGAAATGGGAAGTGAATATTTTGGTCAAATAAGATGCCGCCAAGTGCCGGCCCGAAAATCGTACCTAGGCTTGTGTAGGTGGAGTTCATTCCTGCGACAAATCCTTGCTGGTTGCCAGCGATTTTAGATAAGAAGGTCGTTAATGCTGGACGTAATAAATCAAACGCAAGGAAAATGACACATGTGACAATCAGAACAACCAAAAAGCCTGAAACAACAGTTGAAACGAAAGCAAGGACAGCCCCGATAATCAGACATAGCTGAATGACTCTTTTTTCTCCTAGGGCATTTACCAGTTTACCAAACACAAGTACTTGTATGATGACAGCCACAATCGAGCTGACGGTAATGATCACGGCAATATCTTTTGGACCAAATCCAAACTTATGATTTGTGAACAAGCTAAAGACTGTTTCATATGCAGATAGTCCAAATGCGAGGACAAACACAATGATAAAGGCGATGAGGTAGCTTGGATGAATTGATTTTTTCAAATCTTTAAAGAAAGTCGATTCTTTCACTTCATTCATTTGCTTCGCTCGCTCTTCTTTTGTTAAAGGCTCCTTCAGCATAAACATAGACGAAATAACGGCAATAAACGCAATCCCTGCCGCAAAGAAGAATGGCAGGCGTACGCCGTATTCTGCAATAAACCCGCCAATTCCCGGGCCAATGATAAAACCGGTACTAATGGCCGCAGAGACATAACCCATCGCCTTTGATCTTTCTTGAACGGTCGTAATATCTGCGACATACGCAGTGACAGCCGGCATAATAAATGCCGCACTAATACCGCCTAGAAGCCTTGCAACATACAGAACATACACGTGTGTACCAAGACCAAAAACGAGTTCTGATAATGCGAATAGAAACAGCCCAGACACAATCATAATCTTTCTTCCGTAGCGGTCTACCCATCTACCTGCAATAGGTGATGCGATGAGCTGAGCAACGGCAAACGCCGCCACAAGGTATCCCATTGTACTTCCTGTTAGATGCATGACATTCATGAATAGCGGCATGACAGGAATAATGAGACCGATGCCTAAAAACGCAATAAATATATTACTTAATAAAATAACGAGTACTGCTTTTTGCTCACGAATCGGTTTTTGCATGATGTTTGTTTCCCCTTTACTGACTCACTTGTTACTCATGATGGTTGATTCCGTGAATAAACAATGAGATCGCCTCTTTTTGTAACTCTTTCTTCTGCTCGATGGTGTCATTTTTATATAACACGTCTAATCCATAAAAAACGGAAAGTAATATTTTCACTTTTGACTCCACATGCTGGATTGACCAGCTGCCATCTTTGTTTCCTTCAAGTAAGATATCTCTCATCACATCATCAAAATCGACATCAATCTTGTTCAGCCGTTCCATGACTTCGTCTGATGTAAAGGCACTGGCACAAAATTCCTCACTCGCTCTCATTAATGGGTAGTTAATGCCCATTTGACTGAGCAGTTCTGCAAACCCGGCAAGCTTGTCGATAGCTCGGTTCAGTGTTTTCTTCTCCTCTTGCCACGTTTCCATCATCAAACGATGATCCTCTTCCATAATATGAAGAAACAAAAACTCTTTTCCTTTGAAATGATGATAGAGATTGCCTTTACTCACCTCAGCAGCCTCTAAAATATCACGCACGGATGTTTCTGAATAACCTTTTTTCGCAAATAAATCACGAGAAGCGGTGACGATTTTTTGCTTCGTCTTCTCACTCTTTCCAGCCCCGCTTTGTGTACTTGTCATGTGTCACAATCCCTTTCTACCCTGCATTTCTTCATGCAGACTAAATAAAACCGACCAGTTGGTTTATTTTTAATTATAAATGGATTTTCCTTATAATACAATGAAAAGGTCATCGACTTCATAAGGAGTGATTCATGTGAAAACAAACAGAACAGTCATTTGCGCTATCACCAAAAAGGACTTATATGTATTTTTCTTCTGCGACCTTTTCATGGCTACTTTGGCGTACTACGTGTTCAAATTCAAACCAACCACATTTTATGAATGTGCAGGGGTCATGGGAAGTATACTATGTCCCTTTTTGATGAAAAAGTGGATATACCGGTGATCTCCTTTCAAATATATCCATCATTCATTTAACTTTTCTTTATATTTAACTTCACTTAAATATAAAGATTGCCTATAATAGAAGAGAGGTGATGTCATTGGATGAGGAAATCATTCATTACGGTAAAAAGATCATTGAATACTCGAATGCTCTAGGCTCAATTTATGTAGAAGAGTATCAACGATTTTTAAAACATGAGTATGCAGATTTATCAGCCAAACAAGAGCTGACACTTGAGCTGCTGCGCACGAAAACGAGAACAATCAATGAATTAGCTGATTACTTTTCGATTTCTGCCAGCGCAGCTAGCCAGCTTGTATCAAAGCTTGAGCAGCTCGGCTATGTCAAACGAGAAATTAATCCACATAACCGAAGAGAAATCATTGTTGATTTTGCTCAAAAGGGCCATGACTACCACAAGAATACGGAAGACATTCAATTGCACCTTATTCAAAAATATTATGCAAAGCTTCCAAAAGAAGATTTAAAAACATTACTATCTCTATACGAAAAAATCTATCAGATTGCAAAAGAAGCGCCTTAATACGGTGTTTCTCTCACTGATATTTAAGTTATCTAAACTATTAAGGGGATGAAAATATGCAAAGCATTCATTTACAAGATGGCCGGTACATTGGTTTGACTCAATACGGTGATCTTGAGGGGTTTCCAATTTTCTTTTTTCATGGAACACCTGGATCAAGAGTGATGTTTTTAGATGATGATCCAATCTCTCAAAAGCTCGGCATTCGTCTCATCTGTTTGGATCGACCTGGATTCGGTTTATCCACCCCTCTACCTGACCGTACAATTTTAGACTGGGCAAAAGACGTGCTGGAAGTGGCAGATGATCTTGGCATTCAACATTTTTCAGTGATGGGTGTATCTGGAGGCGGCGCATTCGCAGCTGGTTGTGCCTATCAATTACCGGATCGCGTCCTTTCAGCCGCTCTGATCTCAAGCACAACCCCTTTTCAAGGCGGAAAACCGCCAAAAAGCATGCTGAAAGAAAATAAATTAGCCTTTTTCCTTAGTAAGAAATTTCCTTGGCTATTGAAAGCAAGCTATCGTTCCCAGAAAAAAATGATTGAGAACAAACCAGAGAAATTTAAGAAGCTGGCCAAAAACGGGAACAAGCATTTACATCCATGGGATCGGCAATTCCTTCAAACCGATGAGCAGTTAGAGATGATGATGACACATTTACACGAAGCGACTCGTCAATCAGTGGATGAATGTATTCGTGAACCCATTTTACTCTCGAAACCATGGGCATTCGATATGAAAGATATTCAAATCCCTGTTGATGTATGGCATGGAAAAGAAGATACAATGGCTCCATTTGTAGAAATAGAAAAAATAGCTCAGGCGATTCCAAACGTCAAAACCCATTATATAGATCAAGCGGGGCATTTTCTTACTGATGTAGACGATATTTGGCGAGATATTTTACTCTCTTTAAAGGAACGTGCTGAACATCAGAAACAATGCATAAAAAAAGACCCAATATGACTTGGGTCTTTTTCTTCATTAATACTGTTCATAATACCTTTGCACTTTAACTGGATCTTTTGTCTTCGTCAGTGCCAGCATCAGCAGAATACGTGCTTTTTGCGGGTTTAATGAATCAGAGGACACAAAGTGATGTTCATCATCCGTTTTTTCGCGGGTGACAATTCCATTCCCCGTACGGCTTGATCTCACAAGAACCACATCTTTTTTCACTGCATCTGTTGCCCCTTTGATGGCTTCTGTAGATATCGTTCCATTTCCTGCTGCAGCCACGACAATTCCTTTGGCACCTGCTTTTACTGCGGCATCATACATATATTTTTGATCATTTTGATAGCCGTATAAAATATCAACTTGCGGCAATTCTTTTATCTTTGATACATCAAATTCACTTTCAGTCGTATGTTTTCTTGTCGGTTCGTTATAAAAGGACACCACTTCACCAGTAACTTCTCCGATGTATCCTTGCTCAAGTGACTTGAAGGCATCGGTTGTGGTCGTGTTTGTTTTTGTAACAAATCGAGCTGATGCAATTCGGTCATTTAATGTGACCATGACCCCTTTGCCCTTTGCTTCTTTGGCTGATGCAATTTTCACCGCATGATACAAGTTAAGCGGACCATCCGCACTGATTGCCGATGCTGGTCTCATTGAGCCAACGACCACCACAGGCTTATCACTTTTAACAACCAGATGTAAAAAGTAAGCTGTTTCTTCAAGTGTATCTGTTCCATGCGTGATGACAATGCCATCAACTTGATCATCTTTTAATAGTTCATTCACTCGCTTGGCTAATTTTAAAAGAAGAGCGTTATCAACATTTTCACTGCCGACATTCGCAACCTGCTCACCCGTGACATTTGCAATATCCTTCAGCTGTGGAACGGAAGCAATGACTTTATCAATGCCGAGTGAACCAGATTTATAGCCCGTCGTATCTGTATCACTGTCTGAACTGCCAGCAATCGTCCCGCCTGTGGCTAATACCTTAATATTTGATAAGGACTTATTCCCTGTTTCAACGACCTTGTTTTTCTCTTTTGTTTCACTCGATACGTTCTCTTTTTCATTTTGACTATTCTCTTGAGTGCCCGTGTTCGCACAGGCTGCTGTCACCAGTAATAAAACAGAAAGAAGGACAGCACCTAACCATTTTGTCATGTTCATTGGATCATCTCTTTTCCTCATTTGATGGATTTCATGGCTAAATCTCTTTCTATAGGCTTTACTTTATACCATACCTTCATTCATCGGCATGAGGCTAAAGGTATAGAACCAAATAAAGGTAAAAAGGGCATTATATTAATGATTTATTCAATTCTTATTACCTAAATTTGCTGTAATTAAGTTGAGTATTGAAGGTGGCGTATTTTAAAAATAACTGATGCTTGTTAATGAATTTATGATAAAATATAGTAAATTTTACAAAAAAGGAGTATACATTTTGCATTCGCTTCAACCCTTTTACAAAATCCTAATCACTCTATTCATCAGCTCTATTTTACTCGGCTTGTTTGTCTGCTTATTTCCACCTATTCAAGCTGAGCCTGCGTTTCTAATATTTTATATTCCTATCTTTTTTGTTTTTTATTTCGTCTTTGCGGTTCCTTTGCAGTTATTGTTTTCTTTGCAGCCAAAGGCTTTCCATCCTCTTTATTTAGCTGCGTATTTACTGATTGCAATGGTTGTCATGCTCTTTTTCATTGATGGAATTGGGAGTCAAGCGTCTTTACCCATCATCATCATGAGCAGTCTTATCTACTGGACTTGTGATTCTTTGTTTTATCAAAGAATGCATGAAAAAAACACCTAACGCGAAGGTGTTTTTCTCATTAGTTTCTTTAAAGCATTTTTCTCATCAAATAATCGGTATCCATTTTGAGCGATCTTCCTAGGACGTACAAAATCCTTTTCTGTAAAGTGACAAAGGGCAATTTTGTAATGCTTAATCGCCTTCACTTGTTACATTTCTCCTATGCTTGACCACACAGCCAATCATGCCATAAAAAAATCACTAAGGAAATCTACCTCAGTGATGGGAATCGTTATTTCATACTTGTACCAGCATGTGAATAGATCGGATCTTTCAATTCAAATTCGAATGTCTTTCCGTCCACAATACCGACTGTTTTTTCACTGTCATAAAGCTCAAGCAGACAAGCTGCCATTTCTTTTGATGTATGATATTTCTTGAAATTGCCTTCATATTCAAATTCGTCTACATCCAATGAACGCTTTGCAAATTCTGATTCTGTCGCGGAAGGTGCTAATATTTTCGCCTGTAATTTGGCTCCTTTTCCTTTCAACTCTAGTGCCAGTCCTTCTGTAAAGGCACTCACGTAAAACTTCGTGGCTGAATAGGTGACGGCATTGCCGACGACTGTATAACCGGCTCGTGAAGAAATGTTAATGAGCTGCGCTCCCTCTACTTGCTCATAATCACGAACAAATAAGGTGGATAGAATCGTTAATGCTTCGATATTCAGATGAAGCATATCCCTTATTTTACTTAAATCTTGTTCTCCTATAGAGCCAAAGTGACCAAACCCTGCATTATTAATGAACGTATCCAGCTCATAATCTGACAATGATTCATAAAATGAATACACTTGCTCTATGTTTGTTAAATCGACTGACTGTATGACTACTTTGATATCGGGATATTGATCATGAATCTTCTTCTTCAATTCTTGGAGTTTATCAAGCCGCCGTGCAGCTAATATAAGATTTTTCCCTCGTGCTGCAAAGGCGAGAGCCGCCTCATATCCAATACCTGAGCTTGCTCCTGTAATGACTGTATAACTCATTTTAAATCCCCCTATTCGCGTCTTCTAACTGGTTAAATTATAACGACAGCGTTTCGCTCAAGTCAATTTTGAAGAGAGTCAAAGGGCAGCATGTCTAACTTAGGACAGCTCCTCAGTCATTTCCTTTTGAATCATTTTGGAGGATATCATGTTGAGATTTTTTTGTTCATTTTTGAAAAACCAATTGGTAGGAATGTTCGATTAACTCCTCTACAAATGAGGATGGAATGTCTGCATCAAGGTAAATGGAATTCCAATGAGTCTTATTCATATAGTAGCCAGGGATAATTCCTTGAGGAAAGATATCTGACCCTTTTTACATTCACTTTTCTTTTTCAGAAACAGTAATAAAAGCACAGGCCCATTGTCTCCTGTGCTTTTGAATCACTCTACTTTTCTTATTCAAACGCCTTCTTTAATTGATCCCCCATCAGATGCCAAGCTTCTTCAGCTATGGCTAAATCTCCGGCGTGCGTGAAGCCGTGTGGAACGCCTTTAAATTGTTTGTACGTGACGTCTACCCCAGCTTCTTTTAACTTGGCAGCATATTGCTCGGCTTCTTCAGCCAGCGAATCCTTCTCTGCTGTGATGACGAGAGCTGGAGGCATTTGTGCTAAGGATGAACGATCTGCAAAAACCGGAGAAACGAGCGGATTGTGCGGATCTTGGCCTTGCAGATAGAAGGAATTAAAGAGTCTCGCCAATTCAACTGGGATCGCTTCTTCAAACGCTGGCTTTTGTGCTGGATCAGTGGCTAGATCAAGCGGCGGATAATCAAGCACTTGATAGGCAATTGGGAGTGTATTTCCTCTTTGAATATTCAATAGACAAGCAGCCGTTGCCAAATTTCCTCCTGCGCTATGTCCGCCAATGGCTAATGCATTCCGATCGATTTGAAGCTCCTCAGGATGTTCATACAGCCACTTCATTACATCGTAGCATTCATGAAGAGCGGCTGGGAAAGGGTGCTCGGGTGCAAGCTGATACTCGACATTGACGACGATACATTGCGCCCGGTCTGCAATGACTGGACACCAGGGATTATCCATTTCAGCACTGCCCATGATAAATCCGCCGCCATGTAAATTCACAAAAACAGGAAGCAGCTGTTTTTGTGTGTTCACTGGCTTAAATACCCACACCTTTGTTTCGCCAGCACTTGTTGGAATGTCATATTCCATTTTGTTCACTTCAGGAGGATTTACTGGCTTTAGTTCCGATTGACTCGCTAATGAACCTTCAGATGGCTGGCGTAATGACGCAGCGATTTTGATTTGTTCTTCTAAGTTCATGATCTCAGACTCCTATCTTATTCATTTCTTAGTTACTCATTCTTTTCCTTTTCCTCTTTTCCTCCTACTGAACCAACAGCAAATTTTCAATGTTCACTTTTTACCTATCTCCCCGTTTTTACTCTCTTTGAAACAAGCATTGAGCAAATAAAAAAGCACTGCGGCGCTATGCCCTCAGTGCTTTTCATTTCTCTTATGATACTTGTTGTTCTACCTTCACTCGTTTAATGAAGAAAGCAATAATCAAACCGATGATCGTCATGATCACTGCAAAGATAAATGCATGCTGGACGCCATTTGTAAAGGCGAGCAGCTGATTCACCGGATTTGCGGGATCAGACACATTTTCCATAAAGCTGCGGGCGCCTGAAGAAAGGATCGAGATACCGACCGCAGTACCAATGGCTCCTGACACCTGCTGCAATGTATTCATAATCGCTGTACCATGCGGATATAGCTCTGGCGGCAGCTGATTCAATCCATTTGTTTGAGCAGGCATCATGATCATCGCGATTCCGATCATTAATGTAATATGAAGGGTGACAATGAATCCAATCGACGTATTCACACTTAGATTCGTAAAGCCAAACATCGTCGCTGCGACAATGACAAGACCTGGAATGACAAGCCATTTTGGACCAAACTTATCAAATAGACCACCCATGATTGGAGATAGGAGTCCGTTGATAATTCCACCTGGCAATAGCATTAAACCTGCTGTAAATGTAGAAAGCGCCAAGGATGTTTGCAGATACAATGGTAAAATCATCATAGCAGACAGCATCACCATCATACACACTAAAATCAGAAGTAACCCAATGACAAACATTGGATATTTAAACGGGCTTAAGTTCAGCATTGGTTCTTTCATGTTCAACTGTCTTAAGGAGAACACAAGAATCCCTATGACACCTACTACAATTGCCACGATCACATGCATACTGCTCCAGCCGCCGCCTTCACCGGCACTGCTAAAGCCATACACAATTCCGCCGAAACCAATGGTTGAAAGCACAATTGATAAGATATCGATTTTCGGTCTTGTTGGTTCTGTAATATTTTGCATAAAGATATAACCAAATACGAGTGCAGCCATTAATAAAGGAAGTGAAATCCAGAAAATCCAATGCCACGTCAGCGATTTCAGAATAAGACCGGAGACGGTTGGACCGACTGCTGGTGCAAACATGATCACAAGACCAATAATCCCCATCGATCTGCCTCGTTTATGAGGCGGGATGATGACCAAAATCGTATTAAACATCAATGGCAGAAGCAATGCTGTACCGACTGCCTGCACGACACGTGCTACCATTAAAATACTAAAGACCGGCGCAACCGCCGCAATAAATGTTCCGATGATCGAAAAGACAAGCGATGTAATGAAAAGCTGTCTTGTCGTAAACCATTGAAGAATGAGTCCTGAAATCGGTACGAGAATACCAAGTGTTAATAAATATCCTGTTGTCAGCCACTGAGCAGTCGTCGCTTCAATTCCAAAGTCTAACGTTAAACTTCTCAGCGCCATGTTTAATGCCGTTTCACTGAACAGGCCAATAAATCCAGCCGTGATAAAAGAAATAATTATGGGCAGCGTTCGAATGTCAGAAGCTGCTGCTTTCTGTTTGTTCATATTAAGTTGGCTCCTTTTCTTTTTCAATTTAGATGAACCTTAGGAAGTCAGGGTGGTCAGAAATGAGCCACTTTCATGTCTATTGAAAGACGGATAAAATCTGTTTTTCTGCAGCAAATTGAGCGATTCTTTCGATTGAATAGCCGGATTCATGTATATAAAACATGAGCTCAGGCGTCATTGGAGAGGACATACATAACGTTGTCAGTTCTATGTCCTGTATGTTCGCTTCTCCCTTTTCTCTCGCTTCTTCAAGCAAATCACGAATGATTTGTCTAAGTGATTGACTGTAATGACTCTCATACACTTTACTTGTCTGCTCTAAACTCCCAGAGATTGTGAGCATCCGAATCCAGTCTAAATGGTGACCGACGATGAGATGAATTTCTTCAAGAACGTAGCGCAAACGTTCACGGACCGGCTGATCACTTATTTTGCTCAAGTAAAGATGCAAAGCTGGTATCAGCTGTTCAAATCTCTCCCCAAGGATAGAAAGGCACAAATCACTTTTATTGGCGTAGCGGCGGTAAAGAGTACCCTGCCCAACACCAGCTGTTTTCGCAATTTTATGCATGCTGACATTTTCTACACCAAATTCTTGAAACAAGGAGAATGCAATCTCTTCAATTTCCTCCCCAATATCCTTTTCCACCATGCTCACCTTCTTTACCTTCATCCACATGACACTTATCTCTATGTGTTAAATCAAAACACTTTAGGTTTTTCTTAGGACAATTGTCCCGATATTATCTTACGGACAACTGTCCGCAATGTCAATCATTATTTTTTACTTATGATCCTTCTTTCAATTCTATTAAATAATGCACACTGTTTATCATTATTTAGACCGATTTTCCCTTTTGAAAGAATCATGTATGATCAATAAAGAAAGCGCTTCCATAAAAGGAGAGGAGAATGCGAATATGTACCGTATGAAACGAATGTTGATGCTGCTTGTCACTGGATTAGTCTTGAGTTTGTCCACATTTACAGCGGGTGCCTCGGCACAAACGGGTGGATCGTTTTATGAACCTTTTAACAACTATAATACGGGGTTATGGCAAAAAGCCGATGGATACTCGAATGGAAACATGTTTAACTGTACGTGGCGTGCAAATAACGTGTCGATGACCTCATCAGGTGAAATGCGTTTATCGCTCACAAGTCCCGCCTATAATAAATTTGACTGCGGAGAAAACCGCTCCACACAAACTTACGGCTATGGGCTATATGAAGTCAACATGAAGCCAGCCAAAAATGTGGGGATCGTCTCTTCTTTCTTCACTTATACGGGACCGACTGATGGCACGCCTTGGGATGAGATTGACATTGAATTTCTAGGAAAAGATACGACAAAGGTACAGTTTAACTACTATACCAATGGTGTAGGAAATCATGAAAAGATCGTCAACCTTGGTTTCGATGCAGCGAACTCTTATCACACGTATGCATTTGACTGGCAGCCAAACTCTATCAAATGGTATGTCGATGGACAATTAAAGCATACCGCCACCACTCAAATTCCTCAAACACCAGGGAAAATTATGATGAACCTGTGGAATGGTGCAGGTGTCGATGAATGGCTCGGCTCCTACAACGGTGTTACCCCGCTCCACGCACATTATAACTGGGTGCGTTACACAAAAAGATAACTCTATCAAAAAACCTGTGATTTTTCACAGGTTTTTCTTCGTTTAATTAGAATGAGTTTTCAGCTGATGAGCGAGTTTTTTCTCATGATTGTGGATAATATCTTCATAACTTTCTATTTTGAAATCCAATCGTTTAATGGTCTCTTCGATTTCCTTTTGTTTTTGAACGAGTCTTTCTCGTTCATTGACCAAAATGTTTTTTCGCGAAGATAACGTATGATCATCATCCTCAAAAAATAAGGCTGTATATTCTCTAAGCGCATCAATCGAGAGCCCTGCATTTCTCATACACTTGATAAATTCGATCCATTGAAGATCATCCTCCGTATAATCACGAATCCCATGATCGTCACGTTTGATTTCCCTAATCAAACCAATATTCTCGTAATATCTAAGTGTCGCAGTGGATAAATCGAGCTGTTTTGCTGCTTGTGCTATTTTCATTGTGCCCTCCTTCTTTCTCTTACCTTCCGATCTCCCTTTCCTCATCATCTCCATTTTGAAAAAGAAAGCAAGATGCTTTTGGCTCAATTCTTGATATCAAGAATGTTGTAACAGCCTGGATTTATTATTACAGAAGGTTTTCTGTTGACTTATAGTTCACTTTAAGACGTACAGTATAGAGGAAAGAATCGAATCTTATTTTTGAAAGGATGATCAAGAATGTGTCAGACGCACCAATCAAATGTTTTAAGTGTTTCACACGCAAAAGCGAATTTTGAACGGACGACCATTGAACGAAGAGCGCTTCGTCCACATGATATTTTAATTGATATTCAATTTAGCGGGATCTGTCATTCAGATATCCACAGCGCTTTTGATGAATGGGGCGGCGGCATTTTCCCGATGGTTCCAGGTCATGAGATCACTGGGGTCGTTACAGCTGTAGGGGATGATGTGACGAAGTTTCAGATCGGAGACCGTGTAGGCGTTGGCTGCTTTGTGGATTCCTGCGGCACCTGTGAATATTGTCAAAATGGAGACGAGCAGTATTGCACAAAAGGGGTCGTCCAAACGTATAACAGCCGTGACTATGACGGGGAGCCGACTTATGGCGGCTACAGTCAAAAAATTGTCGTGACTGAACGATTTGTCGTCAGCATTCCTGATCAACTGCCCCTTGATGCCGCAAGTCCTCTTCTCTGTGCTGGCATTACAACTTATTCTCCATTAAAGCACTGGAAGGCAGGCCCTGGCAAAAAGGTTGCGATCGTCGGAATGGGCGGGCTCGGCCATGTTGCTATTCAATTCGCGAGTGCTCTAGGCGCTGAAGTGACGGTATTGAGCCGCTCTTTGAATAAAAAAGAAGAGGCCCTATCATTTGGTGCAAAAGACTATTTTGCTACAAGTGATCCTGATACGTTTCAGACACTAGCCGGTCAGTACGACCTTATTCTCAATACGGTCTCTGCCAACATTAACGTGGATGCCTATTTGTCCTTACTCCGTGTAGATGGAACCTTGGTGAACGTCGGTGCACCGCCTAAGCCGGATCAATTCCACGTCTTTTCATTAATTTCCGGCCGCCGCAGCATAGCTGGTTCACTCGTTGGCGGCATCCAAGAAACACAAGAAATGCTCGATTTCGCAGCTGCTCATAACATTGCGCCACAAATTGAAGTGATCAACGCTAATCAAGTTGATGAAGCGTATGAACGGGTGCTGAAAAGTGATGTTCGTTACCGGTTTGTGATTGATATTTCGACATTATGATCGGATTCTTTTTTGAAAGACTAGCTCAATGGCTGGTCTTTTTTTAACATGATTTCCTCATAAACAGCTGTTTACGTTTCAATGACTTGATACGGATATAAAGGCTGGCACCCGAGCTGTTATTGTGGATATCCTGTTTTTCTTATAGCGAGGAGGATATGTTCAAATGAAAAAAATCACATCCAAAATTCCCACAAAATAACCTCCCTTTTTTAGAACAAAATTTATTGACAACAAATAAATAAACATGTTATTATTAAAAATTTGATTATTTAACCTCTAAGTGTGGTACCCTTAAAGTAGATACATTATATGGAGGTGGATGATATGTTTCAAATTGGTGATAACATTGTTTATCCAATGCACGGAGCAGGTATAATTGAAGCCATAGAAGAAAAAGAATTCTCTGATGAAAAACAACAGTATTATGTGATTAAAATGTCAATCAGTCATATGAAAGTAATGATTCCAACACGGAAAATGTCAGGTTCACGTATTAGACCTGTTACAGATATACTGGCTTTAAAGAATGTAATGCACATTTTCCAGCATGGCAAATCAGATCAATTACTGACATGGAAAGAACGGCATACAATTAACACAAACAAAATAAAAACGGGTAACATCCAAGAAGGTGCTGAAGTTGTGCGTGATCTGATGCGTATGAAGAAAGAGAAAGCACTCAATGCAAGTGAAAAGAAAATGCTGGATGATGCCCATGAATTTTTGCTAAGTGAATTAGAAGTCATCAAAGGAATTACAGAAAAACAAATCAAAAGTTTCTGTTAAGAACCTCTTCCACACTCACCATTTTTGAATACAAGTTCTCTACGAACATGTCCATCCTTCAATTTATTAAAGAAAAAAAGAATTTATTTAGGCAAATTCCGCATATTGTAAATCCAATATGCTATACTGTTGATAAACCTTTGAAGCATGAATTTTTTTACGATTACCTTGTAACACCTCCCTACTTGTACGCTGAGTAGGGTTTTTTATTGAAAAAATGCGTGAAAGCATAAAAAAACAGGCTCTCTACAGAGAACCTGTTTTAAAAGGATGAAGATTAAGCAGTTTTTTGAACGTTAGCAGCTTGAGCTCCACGAGAACCTTGCTCTACGTCAAATGTTACTTTTTGACCTTCGTCTAAAGATTTGAATCCGTCACCTTGGATAGCTGAGAAATGTACGAATACATCGTCGCCTTCTTCACGTTCGATAAATCCAAAACCTTTTTCTGCGTTAAACCATTTTACTGTACCTTGTTCCATGTTTGTTGCCTCCTCGTGCGTATACCACACAATGTATTATACTATCCTTGCCCAAAGTATCCTCAAGACGAAAAGTCTTTCTTCATGCTATCCTTTACGCCGAACAAAAATAATTATTCTTATTGTAGCATGAATCGGAAATAATTGCAATTTAGGATTTAAAAGAACAAAATCAACGATCCCACATAATTTTGTTCTTCTCTGACTTTAAGATAATTTTTTCTACAAAATGGACGTTCAATCTCGAAAGGAATAAACAAGTTCATAACGTCATTCCATTTTTCAGACATCTGTCAGTATTATTTAAAAGTGGTAATAACGAAAACATTACTGTACTCTTAGAAAATTCATGTCATTTCTATTTCAGCTAATATTCAACATTTTTATTCCTATCTATTATTAAAGTTACTATAAGACTAGCTACGCTGACTAAAGTTCCTGCGATAGAAACAACAATTGTCAAAAAGCCATCTGGAATAAAAAATCCTATTGGAATTAGTACCAGAAAAGAGAGAACAATAAAACATTGGTATACACCAGATATAGTTCTCACAATCAAGTTACTGAAAAAAGACATCACCAACGGAGGGATGAATAAAAAAACCACTATTCCAATTGATATTATTAAGATGCGAGGCTGATCAAATGAAATGACATTATCTCCAGGGGAATTTTGGGCAGCCACTAGCATAACAACTATAGACATCATTAGAGTAAGTAAAACTAGAGAAAACCTTTTTATCATGCTATAACTCCTTTTTCATATTGAATAGTTTTATAGGGACAGGCTAATTTAGTCAACCAATTTTTATGTTGACACAAATCGCTTGTATTTTCTGGATAATCATGAATTGGTCATGAGCTTATAAATTTTTTGAAGTTGACCTTATGCAACTTAATTCCATTTTATCAAATTATCTCATCAAAACCTTTATTTAACAATATAAAAAATGAAAGGAAGCTAGAAGCTGAATAAAAGAATTTATTCATGATGTTCTTATATGGACAACAATCGCATCATGACTGGCAACTATACTTTAGAGGATACAAAAAAACCAAAGGTCTACAAACTTTGGTTTCTTAGATGCGGCCGAGGGGACTTGAACCTCCACGTGTTATTCACCCACTAGGCCCTCAACTTTGTGAACCGATACCAATCTTTCTTTCATTGAACTCTCTAAATTCCGTTTTCACCTTTTCTTTCCCATTCACATAAACCCGAATTTAAAAGTCTTTATTTTCCATCATCCCACATACTTAGATTCAATGCCTCATATATTTCTAGACAAATATAAGTTATAGGGGGATGACATGAACAATCAATTTCTAGATCAGGAGTATCAATCGAATAATCCTATGGTGGAACCACCAGAAAGATTAGCAGCACCATCTGAATCCTTAACAGAACAAACATTTATTGAACGTTCATTAATTGAAAATAAATTCTGGCTGAGAATTATGAAAGAACATGCTTTATTTCTTGGTGAAGGTTTTAATCGTAAAGATAAGCAGTTTATCCAACAAACAGACCGTTTTCATTATTATTTTGAACAACTAGAACAACAAGCCTATAAAACGCCTAACAATGTTCAAGCTGTACGTAAACTGAATGAAGATAGTATTGATCTAGCATATGGTTTTCGAAATTTCAAAAGAAATTTACTTATATTGATCATTAACTGCAAGGTTTCAGGGTTTAACTTTCCATTGCTGGTTGATCACATCGCTCGTGAAGCAGAATATTTCGTGCGAACACTTCAAAAATTTAATAAAGGCATACTTGACCCTATTCAAGACGCCATTATTAGTGAAAATGTTTTCTGGCTGAGAATTATGATGGAACATTCCAGATTTATTGCCTCACTATTAGACCAATCCGAACGTAAACTTGTTCATAAAGCCAGTGAATTTGGAGATAATTTCGAGGTTTTGCTTAATCAGGCTAGAGATGTTGAATCCATGTTGTTTAGAAAAAAACCAACTTACCCTATTATTGCTAAGCTCAATGATGATAGCGAGGACGCTACGACAGAGCTTAGAAACTTCAAAAAAGCAGGATTAGAGATGATTAAATCATGTCAAATTAAAAATGTGATCAATCCTCTACTAGCAGATCATGTTTTGCGTGAAGCAAATCACTTTCTATATATGACAGATGTATTAGAAAAGCGTTTAAAAGAAAAACAATCTATGGAATCTTCTTATTAAGCCCTTCATTTCAATGAAGGCATTTTTTATTGATCAGTCTTCCCCGACTGCATGATCGATAAATTAGGCGAATACCCTTATCAAAAAATGATCTAGGTGCATAACCTACTCCTAAAAGACATTTAATAAAAGGAGTTTAGATATGTATTATTATTCTGATCCGTATTATCTCGATAATTTTAGACAACAACCTGATTTGAGTCAGGCAAATCAAAAAATGCGTAGCCTTTTATCTACGATTCAACATATCCCTGTACACTCATCCTCTTTCCAACGCTCGATGGCTACAGTAGTGAAACATCTGCAAGTTGTCAGTAGAGCACTTGCTCTTGGATGCGGTATGAGTTCAGAATTCAGATTCCTTCCAGATACTTGGGGATTACGTGAGCTTCATATTGTACACGCAAAATATCTAACTCCATTGAGTTATCACGTTTATTCTGCCTTAGGTGCAGCTGAGCTTCTTGCCGCAGGACAAGGTCGGGCTCCTCATTTTGCTCTTATGATTGGCTGTATGAATTCAATACTTCGTCTATGGTCAAACTTTCCTGCAGCGATAGCTGACCTTCGAAGAGCAGCAGGCCAACAATATGCATCTTCAGTAGACGAGGCAGAAAGACTGCTGAGTCCAATGGTTCCATCCACTCAACAGGCATTATCCATCAGTCAATCTGCAGTTAGTCCGGTTATTTGGCAGGCTACCTTACATGCTACACATTTAGCTCGGGAAGTACGGCAGATTGTTGCACAATCAGTGAGTCAGGGATCTTCATATTAATCAGTCGATACGATATGAAATTTCCATGGAATCAACCTTTGCCAATTAAAATGCTTGTATGTAGTCTTTAAAAATAAATACTGATCTTAAAAAGGTATCCTTGTGCTGCGGTACCTTTTTATTTCGAGTCCTCATGAAGTTGCCGCTACATTTTTATACCGCACTGTAAAAAAACCGACTGATCTAACCAGGAAAGGAGCATTCCTCCTACCAGAAACAAAACAAAAAAGAACAGATTATCTTACTGGAGGAAGCTTATTGAAATTGGCGCTTCAATGGGGGATACGTGCATCTATTCTGACAGCAATAGATGTATACAGCACTTATTTCCAAGAAAAAACCTATGGCTGAGAAATTAGATGACATTATTTAAAAATATCAAATACAACCAAAATAAGCCCACTTAGATAAAGTAGGCTGGCACATTTTGGGCATTTATCTGAAATCCTATAAATAAATAAAAATACCAAAGGTCTATAAACCCTTGGTATCATTGATGCGGCCGAGAGGACTTGAACCTCCACGGGTTATTCACCCACTAGGCCCTCAACCTAGCGCGTCTGCCATTCCGCCACGACCGCGTGTATGATGTGCTCATATATTCATAAGTGCACTGTTTGGAAAAACAATGCGGGTGAAGGGACTTGAACCCCCACGTCATAAAGACACTAGATCCTAAGTCTAGCGCGTCTGCCAATTCCGCCACACCCGCGTGACAATGGTGAGCCATGAAGGACTCGAACCTTCGACCCTCTGATTAAAAGTCAGATGCTCTACCAACTGAGCTAATGGCTCATCTGCTATGCAGAAAAACATATATAAAAAATGGCTGGGCTAGCTGGATTCGAACCAACGCATGACGGAGTCAAAGTCCGTTGCCTTACCGCTTGGCTATAGCCCAACGAATCAAAAAACAAAACATGACCCGTACGGGATTCGAACCCGTGTTACCGCCGTGAAAGGGCGGTGTCTTAACCGCTTGACCAACGGGCCATACAATAATGGCGGAGAAGGAGGGATTTGAACCCTCGCGCCGCTTACACGACCTACACCCTTAGCAGGGGCGCCTCTTCAGCCACTTGAGTACTTCTCCATTATGGCTCCGCAGGTAGGACTCGAACCTACGACCGATCGGTTAACAGCCGATAGCTCTACCACTGAGCTACTGCGGAATAATAAGACATGTTTCATTATATCTATGCCAGAAAAATGTGTCAAGAATTTTTAAGTGTTTCATTCCTGTCTCATTAGCGACGGCTTTTATAATTTAACATATACTAATATAACAGTCAAGCCTTTCTTCCTTCCTTTTTGTTTTCTGTTTAGACACGACAGAAAGACCCCGACCTCTAACTAAAGACCAAGGCCTCCTTGCTGCTCCGCTCCCTATGGGTTCATGACAGCTTATACTTCCGCATCCACTTATAAAAGGTGCTTCTTGGCACCTCTGCCAGCCTCGCTGCTTCTGTCACATGACCTTTCGTTTTGTGCAGTGCGTCTATCACTGTTTGCTTTTGAATGCGTTCCCTAAACGTGAGTTCTTTTGGATTCTCGGTATACTCTGGTAGATGCAGCTTCTGCTTTTCCTGATCCATCGCCTCTAATACCGCCGCATATTGCGATTCACCAATCCATCCTCCTCTAGGAAACAGTACCCTTATATGTTCAAACAGATTAAAAAGCTCTCGTATGTTTCCAGGCCAATGGTACGCTTCTAGCTTACGAAAAAAAGATTCAGGAAATGTCGCATTCCATTGGTGTTTCTTTTGGTAGTAACGATATAAATCAACAATGTCTTCTTTTCTTTCCCTAAGCGGCGGGATGTTGATTGGATAAACATGAAGACGGTAATACAAATCTTCACGTATTTTTCCTTCCTTCAGCAGTTCGTTCATATTCCGGTGTGTCGCTGTAATGATTCTAATATCCAAAGGGATTTCGTGTGTCCCGCCGAGCGGTACGACTTTCCTTTCTTCAATGACCCTAAGAAGCGCCACTTGCATCGCATAAGGGATTTCGCCAATTTCGTCTAAAAAGAGCGTTCCTTTTTGCGCCTGTTCAAACTTCCCCTTTGCTCCATGACGTTTTGCCCCTGTAAAAGCCCCTTCAGCATAACCAAATAGTTCGCTTTCTAACAGGCTTTCAGGTATGGCTCCACAATTAACGGCAATAAACGGTCCTTCATGTCTTTCACTAGCTAAGTGAATCGCTCGAGCGGCCAGTTCTTTCCCTGTACCTGTTTCTCCCCAAATATAGACATTTGCATCTGTTTGTGCTGCTCGTTTTATTTTGCTGAGCGTCTGTTGAAATACCGTACTTGTTCCAGATTCCCCGGGAAATTGAGCAAAAGAAACGGTTATATTGCTCTTCGCTGCTTCTTCAAACGAAAAAGACATCCCAAGCATCTTTCCGTCCTGCTCTGACTGAATGATCTGCTTGTCTCGTGTAACAAATGTATCGTCCATGAGCAGCTCAACATCCATTCCGTACCAGTCTGAAAATCGGTCTCTAATCGGCTTACTTGCCAAAACAATCTGCTTTTTCTCATTACAGACAACATACGGCTCGTCCGCTTCTACCTGCTGGAGACAATGACTGATCAGCTCCATCTCTTTTCTTTTTTGCTGGACCTGAATTTCTCTCTCTATGGCATATGCAACTGTTGAAGCCATTCCAAGCATAAAAGGATGCCTTTGATCCGCCATACAGGAGATATCAATGACTCCTATGATCGTGCCGTCTGCATCACGAATAGGGGCCGCTGAACAACTCCAATGGTGGGAAGCGACTGAAAAATGCTCAGTTCCGTTGATCGCTACAGCTTCCCCAATGACCAGTGCCGTTCCAATAGCGTTCGTCCCCACATCGGCTTCGGTCCAGCGCGCGCCCTCCATAAAATTTATTTTTTTCGCTTCTACCAGCGTCCTTTGGCTTCCTGTCAGACTTAGCACATAACCATCTGCATCGATGAGTAAAGCCATCATGTCAGATTCTTTTAATTGCTGACTGATTTTATTTAAGTAAGGAAGAGCGGCATTTAGAAATAGTGAGTACTTCTTTTTTTGAACACTGAATAATTCCTTTTCTAAAAACGACTGTCCTTTATCTAAATACGGGTTCACATTTGCCTGTTTACATCTGTGCCATGACTCCATCACTCTCTTATCCAGACGAGATCTATCAAGCAAACCTTCATGAACAAAACGTTTCCAAGTATTTAAATAACAAGGCGTCGGATTCATTCCATCCTCTCCTCTGGGGGCTTTTTATCCATTATAGATAATTATAAAAGCGCTTTCAATTATTGGCTGACCCAGGAAGTCAATCGGATAGAAGGTTTCTCTATCAGCAGTGCACCGCTCGTCCATTTGTTTGCAGCAAGGCTTCGTGTATCGCCTCAGAGAGTGTCGGATGTGCCGCAATAAACTGCTCTAATGTATCAGCTGTCAACTCTGTATGCATCATCACCGCCGCTTGTCCAATCAGTTCTGTGGCATTCGGTCCGATGATGGATACACCTAAAATTTCTTGATATTGCGGTTCGACAATGACCTTTACTTGACCAGCTGGCTGATTTAAAATTAGTGCTTTTCCATTTGCAGAGAATGCAAATTTCCCTATCCGAATCTCCCCATATTGTTTTCTAGCATTCTCTTCATTTAAACCGACACTAGCGATTTCTGGAGACGTGTAGATGCACCTTGGAATCACGTGTTCATTGACCTTTACATCTTCCCCTGATGCATGTGATGCCGCAATCGTTCCTTCATGAAAAGCAGCATGAGCAAGCTGAACGCCGCCTGTCACATCACCGCACGCATAGATATGCGGGAGATTGGTTTGCATATGCTCATTCACGCAGATGCCGTTCCTGTCAAATTCAATGCCGATCTGCTCAAGATTCAGCTCTTCCAGCCTCGGCTTTCTGCCAATGGCGACTAAACAATGATCAGACTGGATGTCACAGCGCTCCCCATGAACCTTCTCAACGGCCACTTTTTTTGAGCTTGCATCAAGCTGTTTGACTGCTGCTGATGTCAAAATCTCTACACCTGCTTTTTGAAGCTGATCGTGAAGACAGTTAGCTGTATCGTGATCTTCTTCAGGTAAAATGTGTGCTGTCTGTTCCACCATGACAACCTTTGATCCCATTCTGCTAAAGATGCTTGCAAACTCACAGCCGATCACCCCTCCACCAATGATACAAAGCGAATCTGGTATTGAAGGGAGCGTCATGGCATCCTTACTATCAATGATCCACTCTCTATCAAATGGGGCGAAAGGTAAAGCAGCAGGTTCTGATCCCGTAGCAATAATGAATTGTTTGGCTTGAATGATTTCAGATTTCCCTTCACTTTCTATCAATAGCTCATGAGCTGAAAGAAATGATGCTTTCCCATTTAACACGCTGATTTTGTTTTTATTCATCAAATAACGAACGCCATCAGTCAGCTGCTTGACGACTGACCGCTTCCGCTTTTGAACGGCATCCCAATGAATAACAGGCTCCTTTTCTGAAAGCTCAATTCCAAAATGTCCAGCTGATTTCACATGTTCGTACATATCAGCGCTTTGCAAAAGTGCTTTCGTTGGAATACAGCCTTCATTCAGGCAGGTACCTCCTAACAGGCCTTGGTCGATTAATACAACCTCTCTGTCAAAACGGGCGGCTGTTATTGCCGCCACATATCCTGCTGGCCCGCCTCCTATAATGACAAGCGTCATTCATTTCACCTTCTTCCTATAAAAGAATGGATACTGGATTTTCTAAATAGGCTTTAACAGTTGATATAAATTGTGATGCCGGCGCTCCGTCCAGCACGCGATGGTCAAATGTCAGACTGAGTGGCAGGATCGTCCCTTTACATAATTCATTCCCATGATAAACAGGCATGTGATCCGCTTTGCCAACGCCAAGAATACCTGCTTCCGGCGGATTTAAAATCGGTGTAAAATGTTCCACACCATAGGCGCCTAGGTTAGTGATTGTAAAGGTAGAGCCTTCAATTTCATCGTGAAGAAGTCTGCCTTCACGTGCTTTTTTGCCATACGATTTGATGCTCTTCGCCAGCTCAATAAGTGAAAGCTTTTCCGCATGCCGAATAACAGGCACTGCCAGACCGTGATCTAAAGCAGCAGCGATTCCAAGATGAACATACTCAAAAGTTTCGACTCTATCATTCTGATATTGACTGTTCATTGCAGGATGCTCTAGCAGGGAAAGAATCACTGCTTTGGCTACAAAATCGGTCATGGTTAATTTCATATCGTGTCGTGCTGCGGCTGTTTCGTTCAACTCAGACTGTAATGCTGTCAGCTTTGTCACATCCGCTTTCATCGTTATTGTTAATTGTGCACTTGTTTGCAGGCTTTCCATCATTCGCGAGGCAATGGTTTTCCGCATCATGCTGACTGGCTGATGCTTTGGTTCATTTTGTTGGTTTTCTTTTTCATCAGGAAGTGCCCGAAGCACATCCGCTTTCGTGATTCTCCCATCTGGCCCTGTTCCCACTAAAGTATGAATATCCAGATTAGCGCTTTGAGCAATCTTACGTGCCACAGGGGAGATTTTCTTTCTCACTTTCTTTTGTTTTGGCAGCAGGTCTTTTTCTTTCTTTTCCTCGACCTGTTCATTTCCTTCACCGATATAGCAGATGACCGTGCCAGGCGGTACACCTTCTCCCTCAGGCACTTTTATATCCAATATGGTTCCTTCTGCAGGTGATTCGATCTCCATTTCAATTTTTTCAGAGTTGATGCTTGCAATGCTTTCCCCTTTATTTACGGTTTCTCCGACCTCTTTATTCCAGACAGATACCGTTCCTTCTTTCATTGACATGCCCAATTTCGGCATCACAACCTCGACAGCCATCTCCCTCTCTCCTTTCTTTAGTTCAAGATCTTGTCATGACTCTTTCCAACCATCTCTAATACGGTGTTCACAACCTTATCAGGTGTCGGCAAATAGATATCTTCAAGCGGTGGTGAAAACGGAACCGGTGTATGAGGAGCCGTCACTTTTTTGATTGGAGCGTCAAGTAAATCGAATCCTTTATCCGCAACCAGAGAAGAAATATCTGCGGCAATTCCGCACCTTGGATTTGCTTCATCTACAATGACAAGCCGATTTGTTTTTTCTACTGAAGTTAGAATGGCTTCTTCATCGAGCGGCGACAAGCTTCTTGGATCAATGACCTCTGCTTCAATTCCACGTGTAGCTAATTGCTCTGCCGCTTCGAGTGCTGTATGAACTTGTTTGCCTACCGCAAAAATGGTCACATCTGAGCCTTCTCTTTTCACCTCTGCTTTACCAAGCGGCAGCGTGTAGTATCGCTCTGGAACATCTCCTGTGATATTGTAAAGCGTTTTATCTTCAAAAAAGATGACAGGGTCCTGATCCTCGATGGCTGCCAGCAGCAATCCTTTGGCATCGTATGGTGAAGAAGGCACCACTACTTTCAATCCAGGGATGCTTGTAAATAGCGCATACAAGCTTTGCGAATGCTGAGCAGCTGCTCTAAAACCCGCCCCATGTGTCGTTCTGATCGTGATCGGCACCTCTGCTTTTCCGCCAAACATATATCGGAATTTTGCTCCTTGATTCAGCACTTGATCCAGACAGGTGCCGATAAAATCATTAAACATGAGTTCTGCAATTGGCCTTAACCCTGTGGAAGCTGCTGCCATGGCCGCACCTACATAGCCAGCTTCACTAATCGGTGTGTCAAGAACTCGCTCACGTCCAAACTCCTGAACGATTCCTTTCGTTACACCAAGCACACCGCCCCATGCTTCATCATCCTGTAAGTGATCGACATGAGCACCTCCAGCAACATCTTCCCCCATTAAAATGACATCCTCGTCTCTTCTCATGGCAAGTTTAATCGCTTCATTTAATGCACTAGACATGCTGATTTCTCTTGTCATTTTCCTCTCCCCCTTTGATTTATTGATACGAAACATACACGTCGGTCAATAATTCGGTCTGATCTGGATATTCACTTTCTTCACTGAATGTAACGGCTTCATCTATCGCTTCTGCTACAGCCGCTTCAATCTTTGATAGCTCCCCATTCGTCAGCAGCTGCTGCTTGATCAATTCATTTTTAAAAAGAGCGATCGCATCTCTCTCTTCTTGGTGTTCTGTTTTTTCTTGATTGGTTTTATAACGCTGGGCATCTCCTTCGAAATGGCCATAATTTCGATATGTCATGCATTCAATTAATGTCGGACCTTCTCCATTTTTTGCTCGTTCAATTGCTTGTTCTGCGGCTTGATAAACGGCCATCACATCTTTTCCATCTACTTGAATCCCAGGAATGTCATAACCGGCCGCTCGATCCACGATTGATTTGCAGCTTGAAGCATAAGAAAATGGTGTCGCTTCCCCGTACCCATTGTTTTCTGCAATGAAAATGACGGGCAGTTTCCAGATGGCCGCGAGATTGATTCCTTCGTGGAAAGTCCCTTGATTGTTTGCACCATCCCCAAAAAAGCAAACGCTTACATTTTCTGTCTTTTTATATTTAGCGGTGAGGGCTGCCCCGCACGCAAGAGGAAAGCCGCCTCCAACAATTCCGTTGGCACCGAGCATTCCTTTATCAAAATCTGCAATGTGCATGGATCCGCCTTTGCCTTTACAGAGACCTGTGGCTTTCCCATAGATTTCTGCCATCATTCCTTTTAGATCACAGCCTTTCGCTATACAGTGGCCATGGCCCCGGTGTGTACTTGTAATACTGTCTTTTTCATTCAGATGAGCACAGATTCCTACGGCAACAGCTTCTTCGCCAGCATAAAGATGGACAAACCCCGGCAAAATTCCTTTTGTAAAAAGCGTGTGCACCCGGTCTTCAAATTGGCGGATTTCCTGCATCTTTTGATACATCCATACGGCTTTTTCTTTACTCAATGCCATTTCCATTTAGTAAAACCTCCTATCTTTTTTGCTTGCACTTCTATACAAGCAAAAATCGTGCCAACATGACGACGCATAAACACTTAGGCTTTGTCTGAATCACACCGATGAAAAAAGAGACAAAATGAGACATGCGTCTCTTTTTGTCTCAATATGTCCACACATCAATTGGAACAAAAAAAAGCATCCCCGTAGAGGAATGCTTATCACAATGAATCGATTGTGCGCAGCCACTTTAATTTTCCTTTGCAGACGCCGCATACATAACGAGAGGTATCAAACCGTCTTTTCCTTATAAAAGACCGGCCGCATCCTGTGCAAATATATTCATGGCGTTTCCCCGCACGGCGCTTATTTTGTACGGTCTTTAGCGGTGTACAAAAACGCGGGGCTCCTACTTGCTTTAATAACGCTTTAAAATCACGGTCGCGATGCTGATAGCCCTTTCCTTCAAGATGCAGATGATAATGACACAGCTCATGCTTGATGATTCCGATTAATTCTTCTCGTCCATGCTCCTCTAGGTATCGGCGGTTTAGTTCAATGTTGTGTGTACCAAGTAAATATCGCCCGCCTGTCGTTTTTAACCGGTCATTAAAAACAGCCTGATGGCGGAATGTCTTGCCAAAGAACTGCTGGGAAATGTGCTCTGTTAACTGCTGTAATTCTCTCTCGTTCAATCAAGATCGTTCCTTTCTATAAAAACCTCGAACGGGACAATTTCCCCTAAGCATACATTGAAGGTACATCCACTGTTTCGATCAAAGGAGGAATGGGCGATGCCCAACTGGCTGAAAAATCAGATGCAGAAGGCATTTTATGAGAAAAATCATTATCAAATCAAATTGCTGAATCAATGCTGGTACTTCTATAGAAAAAAACATTCAGTCACATCAAGGCACACCCCATCCTAAGGTGCGCCTCGTTTTTTTGTTTACTCTGGTTTCAGCATGGTGAGGGCAACGCGGCCTTTTGCCTGGTCAACGGAGTCCACCCATACGGTCACAATGTCACCAACTGATACAACATCAAGCGGATGCTTCACAAAACGGTTGCTTAGCTTGGAAATATGCACAAGCCCATCCTGCTTTACGCCAATATCAACGAATGCACCGAAGTCTACAACGTTTCTCACCGTTCCTTGCAGCTCCATTCCTTGCTTCAAGTCTTCCAATTTCAACACATCTGTTTTGAGCAGCGGTTTTGGCACTTCATCCCGCGGATCACGCTCAGGTCTAGTCAGCTGATCAATGATATCTCGAAGTGTAATGGTCCCAATGTCAAGCTGCTGGGCTGCTTCGTCCAGTTTAACTTCAGCAATCTTCTCTTTTAACTGCTCTGTGCCAAGATCGTCTGGCGTCATGTTGATCATGCGTAAAAACTGTTTTGTTTCTTTATAGCTCTCAGGGTGAATACCTGTACGATCAAGCGGGTCTTGTCCATCTGTAATGCGAAGGAAACCGATACACTGCTCATATGTCTTAGCACCGAGCCTTGGAATATCCTTCAATTCTTTTCTGCTTGTGAATCTCCCAATCTCTTCGCGACGCTTGATGATATTCCCTGCGACGGCTTTTGAAAGGCCTGATACGTATTGCAGCAGCGCCTGTGAGGCTGTATTGACGTTCACACCGACTTGGTTGACGACTGTCTCAACAACGAAGGTTAACGAGCTGTTTAATTGCTTTTGACTCACGTCATGCTGGTATTGGCCCACACCGACAGACTTCGGATCAATTTTCACGAGCTCTGCTAAAGGATCTTGTAATCTTCTAGCGATTGAGATGGCGCTTCGTTCTTCGACTTGCAGATCTGGAAACTCTTCTCGTGCCAGCGCTGACGCGGAGTAAACACTTGCTCCAGCTTCATTCACGATCAAATAAGACACCGGCTGATCCAGCTCTTGAATCAAGTCTGCAATGAATTGTTCTGTCTCTCTTGAGGCTGTTCCGTTTCCAATCGCAATGACTTCGATGTTTGATGATTGAATGATCTCTTTGACTTTTTGTTTCGCTTCCGCTTTTTTCTGCACGGGCGGATGCGGGTAAATGACGCCAATATGATGGACTTTGCCTGTATCATCCACGACAGCTAATTTACAGCCTGTCCGAAATGCGGGGTCGACTCCAAGTACACGCTTCCCTTTCATCGGCGGCTGAAGCAGCAGTTTTCTTAAGTTTTCAGCAAAAATATGAATCGCTTGTTCCTCTGCTTTTTCTGTCAGCTCTTTTCTTATTTCTCGTTCGATGGAAGGCTGAATGAGACGTTTATACGCATCATCGATTGCCGCTTCAATAAACGGTCTCACCGTTGTCTGTCTGCCTTTTAGAACTTGTTTGTCGAGATAGAAGCGAATATTTTCAGCAGGTGGTTCGATGGCTGCCTTTAAAATGCCCTCTTTCTCCCCGCGGTTGACCGCTAGTACACGGTGCGGAACAATCTTTTTGATTGGCTCTTGATAATCGTAATACATTTCATAGACGTTTTTCTCATCGCTTTCGACGTCTTTTCCTGATGTGACCAGACTGCCCTTTTGGTACGTTTCACTGCGAATCCATTTTCGCATATCGGGATCATCTGCGAGCTGTTCAGCAATGATGTGCTGCGCACCCTCAAGTGCCTCTTCTACATTTGTTACTTCTTTTTCTTCGTTAATAAAAGCAGCTGCTTTCTTCCCGACCTGGTCGCTTGGCAGCGTGAGTAAATATTCCGCCAGCGGCTCCAGCCCTTTTGCTTTGGCTACATTCGCCTTTGTTTTGCGCTTTTGTTTGAATGGCCTGTATAAATCTTCGACCTCTTGCAGTTTATGAGCCTGCTCAATTTTCTGTTTTAATTCATCGGTTAGTTTGTCTTGTTCAGCAATTAAGCGAATGACTTCTTCTTTTCGGTTCGTGACATTTTGGATATATGTATAGCGCTCTGAAATGGTTTGAATTTGCACCTCATCCAGTGAGCCTGTCTGCTCTTTCCGATAACGGGCAATAAACGGGACGGTGTTGCCATCCTCTAAGAGCTTGATCACACTTTCAATTTGTTTTGTTGAAAGCTTTAATTCTGTCGCAATTTGTTTCAATAAAAAGTCAGATGTCTTCATACTTTGCATCCTCTCACTGTGTCTTCTCTTTTAGTGTATCAAAAAAACCGGCAAAACAGAAAAAAGGTCAGCTATTTTACGTGAGCTGACCAAGTACATAGGTGAGATCGTCCTTTTTGTCTTGTGTGTATGTTTCAAGCTGTTTGGCGATGTCTTCAACTGAATGTCCATGCTTTAAACACATGCGCATGTTTGGCACATTCAGTCCGTCTGAATACATAATGAATATCGATCCTTTTTCGTAGGAATAGGTGTATGTTTTATATTTTCTAGGTTTCCCTGATAAGTATCCTGATGTCGGAAGTGGATAAATATAGTCGCCAGAAGGTGCATTCAAGATAAACCGAATATTGCCAACCGAACAATAGGTAAATTGCTGCTGGGAAAAATTCACCTTTAATATGGCCACAGTGGCCCCGCGTTTATTTTTCATAGCCTGATTGCATCTGTCGATGAGGGCCGCCACATCCTCATGTCCATATTCTTCGACAATTTCGCTGACTAAAGAAGATGATTCATTGGCGTACTGGCCGCTGCCCAATCCGTCTGCTACAGCACAAATTAGTTCTTCATCATCTGCTTTAATAAAAAAACTGTCCCCGCAGCATGGTTTTCCTTCTTTATTCGATTGATAGATAATGGCGTTTACATGCTCATGCTGTTCAATCTGTTTCATTACCCTAGCTCCATAGACGCATCTTCTGATAATGCATCTCGCAGTTTTTTCACTGCCTTCCGCTGAAGTCTCGATACATGCATTTGAGATATGCCAAGTAAATCGCCTGTCTCTTTCTGACTCTTATTTTGCAAGTAAGTCAGATTGATAATCTCTTTTTCTCTATCCGACAGCACATGAAGCACACTCTCAAGCATCATTTTTTGATTCACACGTTCGTAGCCCTCTTCCTGTGAGCCGACAACGTCTAAAATCGTCACAGTACTTCCTTCAGAATCAGCCTCTACGCCTTGGTCAACAGACAGCGCTTGATAGCTTTTGCCCATCTCCATGGTTTCAAGTACTTCTTCTTCTGTTACATCTAAGTATTCTGCAATTTCTTGGACTTTAGGTGATTTCTGTGTCTCTGTTGTCAAATGATCAACTGCCATTTTGATTCTTGGTCCAAGCTCTTTAATCCGCCTTGGTACATGGACACTCCATGTCTTATCTCGTAAAAAGCGTTTGATTTCCCCGATGATGGTTGGAATGGCAAAGGCTTCAAATGATTTACCGACGAGCGGGTCGTATCGTTTAATGGCGCCAAGTAAACCAATCATGCCAACTTGTCTGAGGTCCTCATGAAAGCTTTTTCCTTTAGAATATTTTTTCGCCAGCATATCAACCAAGTTTGTATAGCATTCGACCAGCGTGAGCTGCGCCTGCTCGTCTTGATTGGTTTGATAGCTTTGGATGAGGCGGTCTACTTCATCTTTAGTTAGTTTCATAGTTTTGGATGGTTGTGTCATGGTCAACTCGCTCCCTGTTTAAAAACTTTGTCATCGCCACGGTAACTCCGGAGTTTGCTTGCACCTCGACTTCATCCATCAATGTTTGCATTAAGTATAAACCAAGACCTCCTTCTGCCAATTGATCCACCGTATGAGCAGATGTGTACGGTCCCAGGTCTTCCTGTTTTTGCTTAAAGTCAAAGCTACCGCCTTTGTCAGCGACAATGATTTCTAGACGATCCTCGTAGACAAGAAAGCGAACAGCCACCTCTCCATCTTCGCCGTCTTCACCTTTATAGGCATGCTGAACTGCATTTGTACAGGCCTCACTGACGGCAATTTTTAAGTCCTCAATCTCTTCATAGGCATAGCCCATCCGGCTCGCTACGCCTGACAGAGTCAAACGAATGATGCCTACATATTCTGGTTTTGCCGGTATTTTCATCTCGATTCGATCTACTGATTCGTTCATTGTACCCCACCCTCTGACTTTGCAGAAATGTCAATGATGTCCTTTAATCCAGTGATTTCAAACAACCTTACAAGCCGTTCTGACAAGTTCTCAAGCTTTAATGTGCCACCTGCTTTTTGAGCCGCTTTAAACAGCCCAACGAATACACCTAAACCTGTACTATCCATATACGTAACATCCTTTAGACAGATTTCAAGATGCTCTCCCGCCTCAGCTTTAGGCATGAGCGTTTCTCTTAGCTCAGGAGCGGAGTACACATCAATTTCTCCGCTGACACTGATTTTCGTTTTTTGATCTATTTGATGCTCTTTTACAGACATATTCATTATGCATTCACCTCGAAATTCTTGTTTCCTAAAGTTTTATATACCCGCATGTTCACTTTCTAAACCTTTCTTTTGAGAACAAGTAAAGTAAAGTCATCGTGCAGCTGAAAATCCTGCAGTTTGAGTAAGCTGGCGTAGATGGCATCCACCATTTCTTGAGCTGAGTAGGATAGGTGCTCTGATATGAGTGTTTTGATGTCCTCCCGCTCTAAGAAACCATCCTCTGACTTGGATTCTGTGACCCCATCAGAGAATAAGATCACCATGTCTCCTGCGTCCAAATGCTTCTCGTACTGTCTGTAGTCAAAGTCTGGTGCGATCCCAAGGACAAGCCCTTTTGCATCTAAATCGTAAAATGTGTTCTCTTTTTTGCAATAGAAAAAGCCCGGCTCATGACCAGCCGATGCGTATTTAAACTCATGCGTTTCTTTATTATAGCTGCCATAGAACATCGTGATAAACATACTTGGGTCTACGTTTTGCTCGACAACACGATTCAGGGTTTTCAGCACCTTTGTTGGGCCGCTCCCTGACTCTGGCAAGGAATCCATCGCATATTTAATCATCGACATACAGAGCGCAGCCGGGATTCCCTTTCCAATGACATCTGCGATCGCGATATTGATTGTATCGTGATCCGTCACAAAGTGGTAATAATCTCCACTCATCTGTTTTGCCGGTACACTAATTGCACCAATATCAAAGGTATCTCCTTCTGGAATTTTCGTTTCCAGAAGGGTTTGCTGAACATTTGCAGCAATTTCAATTTCAGATTTTATTTCTTGCTGGATGCCTCTGAGTGTTAAATGTTCTTGGTAGGCAAGTCCGTACCCAATCATGACTTCAATTAAGAAGTCTAGTGAATGAAAAACATCTTCCGGCAAATCAGGGTAAAGCTCCTGAATCACTTTTCGGTGAACACTCACTATTTCTTCAGGAGGTATTTGATGCTCAATGGTTTTACGGCTAAATTTTTGAGCTTGATAAAGCGATGTTTCAGTTAAATCACTGATATAACGACTGAGCAGCTGATGGTACCGCTGCTCCATTACCTCCTTAAAATCCATGGTTTCCCTCCTAGCGAAGCCACTTAACAGCTTGTATCTCCGTTCCTTGTTCTGGTGCAGAATCTAATTTAAATTCATCCATCAGCCGTCTGACGCCCGGAAGACCTGCTCCGAGTCCGCCTGATGTTGAAAATCCGTCTTCCATTACTTTACGTATATCCATGATACCCGGCCCCTCATCGGCTGCGATGACTTTGAGTCCACGCTTTCCGCGCTCCATCACTTCTTCTATACAAATCTGACCTTTACCAGCGTATAAATAGATGTTTCGAGCTAATTCTGAAATGGCCGTCGTAATTCTTGCTTGGTCAACTGTTCCAAATCCAAGTTCTTTTGCAACATTGCGCCCCAATTGTCTTGCTGCGACTATGTCCCATTCCGTCAATATTCTTACACAGGATTGGTCTTTCATATCTATTCCCCCAATTCCCGCTTCAGTGTCTCAAGCCCTTGTTCAAGATCTAGTGCTGTCTGAATTTCTTCAAGCGATATTCCAAGTTCAATCAGCGTCACAGCGACTGCCGGCTGTATTCCTGTTAATACAACTTTCGCCCCCATGAGCTTGGACATCGTGATCACATCACCTAATACCTTTGCAATAAAGGAATCAATCATGTCAACGGATGTGAGGTCAATGACAACACCGTTTGCTCCTGTTTCATGAATTTTATTCAGCAAGTCTTCTTGAAAGTGGAGAGCTGTTTGATCATCAAGCTCCCACTGTATCGAAATCAGAAGACAGTTATATAGTTTTAAGATTGGAATCTTCGGGTGATTTCTCACTGGGTTATCCCTCCAATGAAACAATTTTTCGATTTGTCATTTCCAAAGCAGTTTGAATTCCTTTTTGAAGGGTATTCTTTGTTGTAACTTGAGATAAATCAATTCCAAGGTTCACAATGGTTTGGGCTATTTCTGGACGAATACCGACAAGCAAGCACTTCGCACCTACTAATCTCACAGCCTCTGATGCTTGAATGATATGATGCGCTACCATTGTGTCAACGACAGGTACACCCGTAATATCAATTAAGACGACTTGTGAGCGATGTTTGACGACACCGTTGAGCAGATTCTCCATAATTTTTTTGGCACGTTCTGTGTCAATTGTTCCAACAAGCGGCATGACGGTAATGTGCTCAAATACTGGGATCAGCGGGGCAGAAAGTTCCTGCAGCGCGATTTTTTGAAGGTTGACTGTTTTCTCCCATGAGATGGAATACTGGTTTAAGATCTCGTTATGAATAGGTGTGATGAATCGATCAATTTGCCAGATGAGGTCATGACTTTCTTCTGTTGTATCTTTGTCATCGTTCATTTTGTGATATAAATGTGAACGGATTTCTGTTAGACCATTTGCCAGTAACTTAAGTGATATACCCATTTGAACAATTTTTAAAGCAAAAGTTTGCACTTTTTCTTCAAAATCTTCAGCATACCCTTCTGAAAGAGATGTAATGATTAATTGAACATATTCCGAACAGATGGTTTCATACATATTGTCGTTCAGCATCATGTCCGTTTCTTTTTCTCCGAGTCGTCTAAAAATGTCCGTCCACTCTTTTTGTAATTCCTCTCGATGCTCTCTTGCAAAAGCTAACACGATATGATTCGACATGTTTTACCCCCTACGTACATAAACAGCACTTCTTTTAGTCTTTCTTCATTATAACGTTAATAAAAATTGAACACAAAAAAAGTTGCTCCCAACAGAGCAACCAAGTATCACCATATTAAAAATCAATAAGAGCCAAACTAACTTGTAAGGCTTCATCAACCTTCTCCATCATCTCATCATCAAGATGTGTGATTTTATCTGTCAATCTTTGTTTATCGATTGTACGAATCTGCTCCAAGAGAATGACAGAATCTCGTTCAAAGCCGTAGCGCTTTGCATCAATTTCGACGTGAGTCGGTAATTTCGCTTTTTGTATTTGGGCTGTTATGGCTGCAACGATAGCAGTCGGGCTGAAGCGATTTCCAATGTCATTTTGAATCACCAATACTGGGCGAACCCCGCCCTGCTCGGAGCCAACAACAGGAGATAAATCAGCAAAGTAAACATCACCGCGTTTAACAATCAAATGTTTAACCCCCGCTGACTAATCGCTCAACTGTATTCTCAGCCTCAAATTCTGCGTATTGTGCCTCTGAAGAGATATTCAGATTAATTTTCGCCATCTCCATGTAGCCGCGTCTCATCGATTCACGATTTTGTCGAATATTGCGTTCACGAATATACGTTTTTGTCGCTCGGTAGATCAATTCATTTCTTGTTACCTTATCCTGCTCTGCTACTCGTTCGATTTCAGACATCAAAGCCTCCGGTAGTCGAATCTTCATTTCGTTTGTTGCGCTGGATTCAGACAAAAAACATACACCTCCACAAAACTTACGGATACCGTTTCGATCCATTCCAAGACTAATCATACCATTATTCAATGCGCAAGCAAAGCTGTTTTTTCATGATTTCTTATTAGAACATGAAGCGGCTGTTCACCCGTAAATCAAAGATGATAATGGAGTTCCTCTTTCACATTATACGCTTTTTTCCGAAAATCATACGGTATTTCCAAAATCTCTAAAAAAGGGAGAATGTTTACCCCTTCTTTGTAGAATAAAAAGGAACGATGTCAGTTTGACGATCGTTCCTGTGAAAGCTGTTTAGAAAAAGCTTGGCCCGCTTTGAAGCAGCGGATTCCGCACATGCACCCTTTTGCCGTCCTCTATATAAACTCTTGGGACGCGGTGGCCAATGGAGCAAGTGACTTCATAGTTAATGGTTTCAAGCCTTTTGGCAATTTCATCGACTGATACCATTTCTTCACCTTGTCCACCAATCAAAACGACTGGCTCCCCTACTGGAAGATTCTCTTTCAGTTCAACCATGAATTGATCCATACATATCCTTCCGGCAATCTTCCGGCGCTTACCGCCAACAAGTACTTCCGTTCCTGCCAGCTTCCGGATCCACCCGTCTGCATAGCCGACTGGTACCGTACCGATCCATGTATCTTGATTAGCTGTATACGTCGCCCCATAGCTGACACTCTCACCCTTTTGAATGAGCTTCACATGGGCGAGTTTTGTATGAAGAGACATGGCTTCTTCCAGCTTGAAAGGAAGTTCATCTTTGATTTCCTCTGATGGTGACAGCCCGTACATACTGATGCCGAAGCGAACCATATTAAACAACACTTCTTTAAACCTCAAACCTGCTGCACTATTGGCACAATGAACGAGCAGCTTTTCCGTATGAAGCGGCTGAAGCAGGGTTTGAAAGGTGTCGACCTGACGATCAAAATAGTTCTCATCCTTTTCATCCGCTGTCGCAAAGTGAGTAAATACTCCTTCCAGCTGTAAATAAGAATGCTCGCTGACAAGCTTCTTTACTTCATTCACTTCCTCTAACGTTTTCACACCTAAACGGTTCATTCCGCTGTCTATTTTCAAATGAAAACGAATGGGTTGTCCCATCTCCCCTTTCATCATATCGACGATTTCCCTCAGCCACCTGGTGGAGTAAGCGGTCATGATCACATTGTATCGAACAGCGGTTTTGACATACTCCGGCGGTACTGCGCCGAGTACAAGAATCGGTGCTTTAATGCCTTGATTTCTTAAAGAAATGGCCTCATCTAAAAAGGCTACAGCCAACAAGTCTGCACCTGCTTTGAGGGCAGCTCTTGCCACTTCTATATCTCCATGTCCATATGCGTTGGCTTTCACAACAGCCATCAGTTGAACATTTTGACCGATATGATCTTTCATATGTGAAACATTATGCTTGATTGCTGTTAAATTAATTTCTGCCCATGTGTCTCTATAAAAGGCATTTGTGTCCATCAGTCACACTTCCCTATTGAATGATTCAATCCCCTCATATGATACTAAAAATCAAGAATAATGTGAAACAAATCAAAGAAAATCAGCCCTTGCACAGGGCTGATGCTTCATTTATCAAGGCTTTCTGCCTGAGAATCTCATTTATTTAGCTGACTGGCCTTCTACACTCTTTGCAACCATCAAAAGCTCTTCCTTCGATAGATCACTTGAGGAAATTAAGTAGTCAACTCCGTCAGATGTCCATGAGAGGGATTGATCTGTCAGAACCCCTACTGTCATACCAAGATCGACCGGCTCGCCGTTCATCGTGACAGGCGTAGATGCTTCAGCTACTCTCGCTTTTTCCTGGATGAGTGTGAAGGATTTCTTGCCGCCGTACGTAATTACATAACGCTTCCCAGCATCTGTCGTCATTTCTTTCTCTTCCATCTTCTTCACGCCTTCTGGCATATCAACTGGTGTTTTCACCGCAAAGCTGTCAGATGGGTCTGCACTTGTGGCAACATCCATTTGAGAGAGCGTCATGTTTTTCTTCTCATCAAATGCATCTTTGTCAAAGGATTTATTGAATTCAAAGTGAGAGAATTCCACTTTCACCATTGGCTTTTTGTCGCTATCCAGCACTTTTACACTGGCAGGCGCCATTGTTTTCTTATGAAAGGTAATCTCTTGGGTAGGCAGCATTTGGTTGTGCTGATAATTGGTCTTCGTTTCGAACACATACTTTGACTCTTTCGCTTTGAACTGAGCTGCACTGTCATTTTTAATGTCCTTCACAAGTGATTCGAATAAATAGACCTGACTGCTATTATTCGGCCAATCACTATGGAAACGGAAGCTCTTGTTCAATGAAGGTGTCAGCACAAACACACCATTGCCATTTCTTAAAATGACTTGACTCTGATCCTTTTTCGGATTTTCTAAATAGACACGGTAAAGCTCCGGCTTTTTGTACCAAATTTCTACCTGGTACTCCTGCGGGTCATTTCCTGTCTCAATGGTCATTTTTGCTTTGGCTTTGTATGATGTCATTTCCTCTGCCTTTTTGTTTAAATCTCCAACGATATCCTTCTGAGATTTTTGACCGCATGCGGAGAGAATCAGTACAAAAAGGATTCCCGTTACAAGCAAAACAAAGCTTTTTCTCACCCTTTTCAACCCCTTCGTTAATTGTGTTAAAAGGAAGAAACCGCTTGTTTGACTTTAACAGTACGCCTCAAGAGTTAACTGCGTACCGCGAACCATCAAAGCCTGTTAGCAACTCGCCCTTCCTTATCGCACTACCCAATATATGAAGGGGGGACAAACAATATGCAGACTAGCTTGACAACCTTTCAATTAAAACTTGTGCAGCAGCATATTCCTTTGTATGGGTTATCGACACATGGACCTGATCGCCCTCTGCTTTCTCGCTTTTGATGAAGGGTTTCCCCTTATCGTCTTTTTGAATGTCTATGTCATGAAAGCTTAAATGCTGACCGATTCCCGTTCCGTATGCTTTAGCGAAGGCTTCCTTTGCCGCAAAGCGTCCTGCCAAAAATTCCAGCTGTCTTTTTTCACTGAGTGTAAGAAAGACGTCCTGTTCACTTAAAGTCAAAATTCGTTCCGGTAAACGGGGCTGTCTGCTGAGCACCCGCGAAAGACGGTCGATCTCTACAATATCAATGCCTATTCCTTTGATCATGAGGTACCTCCTATGATACTCGTACTAATTTGAGTGTTCGCTTCATAAACGTGTTACTATAAACTTACCATTATCTAGTCAAAAGGGGTTTGTTATGTTTATTCGAACGGAGAGCTTTCAACAATTTATTAGATCGTATCCAATCGTAACAGCGATCCTTGCTTTACAAATCGGCCTGTGGCTTATATTTGCGGTTCCTATCCCTATTATACAGCTTGGTCAGGATCATCTCGTCGGTTTCAATTATGGTGTAGCAGCTGGGGAATGGTGGCGTCTCGTCACACCTATTTTTCTGCACGGAAGTCTCACGCATATTTTATTCAATTCCATGTCCCTTTTCTTGTTCGCTCCAGCGCTTGAACATTTGCTTGGGAAGGTTCGATTTCTAATCATTTATCTCGGTGCAGGATTCATTGGCAATCTCGGAACCTATTGGGTGGAGCCTTTAGAGTATGTACATGTTGGCGCTTCTGGTGCGATCTTCGGTTTGTTTGGGGTTTATCTATACCTTGTCCTGTTTAAACCGCACATGATGGACCGCGGGAATTCACAAGTGATTTTAACGATTCTTGCTGTTTCTGTCATCATGACGTTCGTCAATTCGAACATCAATATCATGGCTCACTTATTTGGATTGATCGGCGGTATGATTCTAGCACCGATTACGCTGCTTTTCCATTCGAAAAAAAGACGCTATTAATCTCATAAAAAATGTCGATCACTCCTCAAGCAGGAGCTGATCGACATTTTTCGTTTAAGACGATTGATTTTTTTCATACGAATACCAATCAAATACACGTGCCGCATCTTCTTCCTCAAGGTGATGCACACCAAAGGAATCAAGCAGCGCAGAGGATTTCACAAAGGTGTGAATACTGGCGACCCGACCTTTCTTTTGGAAAAAAGATTGCGTCATCGTATAGTTTTGCATTCGTTTTCTCAAGACAATGCCAGTGGTCTTGCCAATGCCTCTTGATGTCATTTGAATCAATGAATCTTTGATTGTATATCCTGATTGTTTATAAGCTAAATAGCCAAAGAATAGAGCAAGCGGTAACGGAATGAGTCCCAAATATCCCCATGGCGGAAAGCGTACCGACAGGATGATACCTACAAGTAACGGCACAAAGCCATATGAGATCAGGTAGCGCTTGAGCGAACGTTTTGGCACTTTTTTCAGCTCTGTTTCTGGTGCTACATGATAATGATCGGTGAATTGTGACAGCAATTCATTTATTTTTTTCTTCCGAATGAGCGGAAATAAGACGGAAGAGGTTTCTTTCTCTGTGATCGAACCTCCCGCACTAACAAGCATCACCGTCGCAAAACCAAAAGGCTCACGGATCATATTCTCTTTGATTTTCACTGCTTGAATTCTCGCAAGTGGAATGGTCATTTGATGTCTCTCGATGAGCCCTCTTGTAATGATGATGTCATTCCCTTTTCGTTTTGCAGCAAAATTCGCATACTGAAGTGCTGTTACCCCAACACTCAAGATCCATGCGATCAATACGGCAAGAAATATCAAAATCGCATAGATTTCAATGCTCGCATGGCTTAAAAAAGAGAACTGCTTGAAGAACCCGTCCAAAGGGAGAATTTCATCTATTTGCGTGTAGATGGCGAGACACCCTGAGATAATGACACCGATACCGCTTGAAGTGGTCGCAGCCAAAAGCAATTCTGGCACACCCATACGATAGGAGACATTGATTTCTTCCTGCATAGGTTTTTGCGCAGTCAAATGGCCATTCAGATCACCTGCTTCATCCGTCATTTCTTCTTCCTGCAAGCTTTTCTTCCGGTTGAAAATCGACTGCTTTAATTGTTCCGCTTCTGCTTTTGTAATCGCGGTCAGGCTCACTTCTGGACCATCCGTTCCGCCTGCCGTTTCGATTTGAACCCGCACTAAACCGAAAATCCGCTGGAAAATACCTTCACTTGTATTGACCGTTTGAATTCGTTCTAACGAGATATATTTTTTCTTTTTCGTAATCACACCCGATTCCACACGAAATTCATCGTCTTCCATCCGGTAAGTGAATCGTCTCCATTCTAAAATGGTAAAAACGGCTTTCCATAAAAGAAGCACACCAAGAATGATAAATGCATAAAAGCGAATGCTCGAATTCGAGTTCACAAAAATCAGCACGAAAAAAGGGATAATGAAGTTTTTGATCATGGATACAGCATCTGATATAAAATCAATGAACATCGAAATGGGGTGTACACGTTTTGGTTCAGACATCATCTTCCGTCACCCTTGCTAAACGAGATATGTAATCACGAAGCTCATCTGCCTCTTCTAATTCTAGCGCCGGTATATCATGAACTGTGGCAGCAGTCGAAATTTGAACAGAGGCCAAACGGTAGCGCCTTAAAAGCGGTCCTTGAGATGTATCAACATGCTGAACACGAACCATTGGCACAATTACACGTGTGACGCGAATGAGTCCATGCTGTATTTCAATTTCATTTTCGAATACTTCGTAGCGCCAGATGTGGTGGCGGATTTTTGGTATGAGCCAAATGCCAAAAATGACCTGTAAGACCCATAAACCAGAAAGGATCGCTCCAATCCAATATGGCCATTGAAAATAGTAGCTGGCAACAAATACCCCAATGATGATGAGTAAGAAAATCAATGAGATAATTCCATTTTGAAGACGCCATACCTTTAAACCATTTAAACTAATTTGACGTTGCGGCTGTTTTCTCACATTCTTCCCCCATTCTCTTACTTTTCTATCAATATATTACGTAACAAAGCCTAAAAAGTTTCAATTTCAGCCTGTTAAAAAAAGCGAACCCTGCAAAGGATTCGCTCTTGTATGTTAGTTGTTATAAGATTTCTTTTGACGACGATCGTTAGAAGAACGATTGCGGTCATTTGAAGAACGCTTTTTATCACCGTAAGATGAACGGCCTTTCCCGCGATAGCCGCCTCCGCCGCCACCGTCTCTACGTTTAGAAGAGCTGCGGTTGTTACGATTGCGTTTTGAAATCATTGGTGCTTCATCTGTCAAACGAACAGGCGTTGCATCCGGCTCTTTTGTCATCATTTTGATGGCAGCCGCAACCACTGTCACAGAATCATGATCTTCCAGCAATTCAGCAGCAGCTGTCATGTAGAAGTTCAAGTTGTTTTCACTGATGATTGTACGCAGACGATCAATGGTTACTTGCTGTTGTCCTTCGATTGCCTCATCTAGTGTTGGTTCTTTCATACGATCCATTTTACGTTTAGTCGTTTGCTCAATCGCACGAAGCATATCTTTTTCACGTGGTGTGATGAATGTCATCGCCATACCTGTACGTCCAGCACGTCCAGTACGTCCAATACGGTGAACGTAGCTTTCTGGATCTTGCGGTACGTCAAAGTTATACACGTGTGTGACGCCTGAGATATCAAGTCCACGTGCTGCAACGTCTGTTGCTACAAGCACATCGATTGAACCTTCTTTGAATTTACGAAGCGCAACCATACGTTTTGCTTGAGTCAGGTCACCATGAATTCCTTCAGCTGTATAACCTCTAAGGTTAAGTGCTTCAGTCAATTCGTCAACACGGCGTTTCGTACGGCCGAAGACAATTGAAAGCTCAGGTGATTGAATGTCAAGAAGACGAGTCAATGTATCAAACTTTTTACGCTCGTGAATATCCAAGTAGAACTGTTGGATGTTAGAGACTGTCATTTCTTTCGCTTTTACTTTTACGTGTTCTGGGTTTGTCATAAAACGCTCTGCAATGCGCTTAATTGGTGCAGGCATTGTCGCAGAGAATAAAAGTGTTTGGTGTTCACTTGGTACATTTGAAAGGATCGATTCAATGTCTTCAATGAAACCCATGTTTAACATTTCGTCTGCTTCATCAAGCACAACTGTTTCAACATTTTGAAGACGCATTGTACGACGGTTAATGTGATCGAGTAAACGTCCTGGAGTCCCTACGATGATATGAGGATTTTTCTTGAGCGAACGGATTTGGCGGCCGATATCTTGTCCACCGTAAATCGGAAGTACGCGCGCACGCTTGTCTTGGCCGATTTTATATAGCTCTTCAGATACTTGAATCGCTAATTCTCTTGTTGGCGCAATGATAATCGCTTGGATGTTTGGAGAAGCTGGGTCAATTTTTTCTACCAGAGGAATACCAAATGCTGCAGTTTTTCCTGTACCTGTTTGTGCTTGTCCAATGACATCTTTATTCTGAAGACCGAGAGGAATTGTTTCCGCTTGAATCGGTGTTGCTTCTTCAAATCCCATGCGGTTAATAGCTTTCATGAGACTTTCGCTTAATTGAAAATCTTGAAACGTTATAGTCAAATTATTCAAACTCCTTCTAATTGCTGTTTCAGTAATCTCGTGAATGATCATTAAAAACTGCCCTTTTCCGAAAGGACAGGTCCATTATATACAAAGCCCGAATTACCCTACCTTATATCTTACCATTACCCTATTTGTTTTTCAACAAGACAGAAATGGATATATCTACTGTTCTACAATGACAGATTCACCTTCACTTTGATCTCCGTCCATCCATTTCCACTTTTCAAACAGTTGAATTTTTCCGTTATCCAGCTGCTTTGGAGTGGAATTGCAAGTCCCGCTTCTCATGCTGCCGTCCTTGCTTACATGGTGATATCTAAAATGAAGTGTTCCATCCTCATTCACAGTTCCTACAAGTACGCCAGATATAATACTGCCGCCTTGATATGTGCCCGTTAATATATTCCCGTCCTGACGATATTGAAATATGGTTCCTGCTGATACTTCTCCGTTACTCGAATTAGACTGCGGGACAAAGGTTTTTCCGTCATATTGAAACAACCGAATCAACCACCTTTTCTTTCCTATTGTACCATATGCCTGTCACTCATTCGACAAAAATGATGCAAATTTTAACAAGTGGGATTCAATTTATATTAGTTTAGCCACATTTTAGCTTTTCTATAGATTAAATTGCTTTTTTTAAAAAATGTTCTACTTTCTCAAACAATTGCTGGGCACATGGCTCATGACAAACATGATGTTTACAATCGGGCAAATAAAACATTTCTTTCTGGCGAGACGGGACTTTATGATAAATAAATTCTGCACTTGAAGCGGGCACAATTCCGTCGCTTTCACCTTGAACAATTAACACAGGCAGATGAAGCTTCTCAAGCGAATTCTTCGTTTGCTTTACCAGCTTCATAAATTCTATCGCAGCTGACAGCGGCGTGCTTGTGAGCTTATGACGATATCGATCATACAAAGGGTTTGTATCAATTAACCCAGACAGGGACTCCTTTACCATCTGCCTTGTGTCTTGCATCATTTGTTTTGGGTTCACATATTTAGCCGCAGCACTTAATAGGACGAGACGGGCAACTGGGTACTTCGCTGCTAAATAAGAAGCAATCATTCCGCCCATAGAAAAGCCGATCAAATACATGGTGTCACAAGTTCGATAAAGGGATAGAAGTTCGAGTTCAGCTGTCGCTATCCATTCTTGATAAAGAATGCCTTTTAACTGAAGCTCCTCTCCATGCCCCGGAAGCGTAACAGACTGCACATTCCAATCTGCCGCCTGTTTTAAATATTGCGCCAGCGGTTCTACTTCATAAGGGGCACCAGTAAAACCGTGGATACATAAACAGCCAATCATTCTGTCACCTTCTCACTTTTATAGTGCAGTAATGACTTCTTCCAATTTCATACCGCGTGAGGCTTTGACAAGCACAACATCGTCAGGCCCTGCCACTTCAGCTAGTTTTTTCTTCAGGTCCTCTTTGTCCATAAAGGAGAAGACGTGCTCAGCCCCGAATGATTTTTTCGCTCCTTCAGCAATGAATGCACCTAGACGGCCATACGTCATGACATGATCAATAAATTCTGGCTTGATGTAACGGCCTAATTCATAATGATACGTTTCTTCTTCGCTGCCCATTTCGAGCATATCTCCAAGTACAAGAATACGATTGGCGAAGCCGTCCATATCTCCCACAAGATCAATGGCTGCTTTCATAGAAGTAGGACTTGCATTATATGCATCATTGATGACAGTGATTCCTTTGTCTGTTTTAATCAGCTCAAGACGCATCCCCGTCAACTTCGTTTGCATCAGTCCTTGGGCAATTTGTCTTTCATTCAGCCCAAAATGCTGGCCTATAGCAATAGCAGCAAGTGCATTCTTCACATTATGTTTCCCTAATACAGGAATGAGAAAACCTTGGGCATACCCTTCGACCTGAAATTCTGTTCCTTCTGCAAGCTGGTTGATGTGCGTTACCTTGATATCACAGTCCTCTGCTTCTCCAAAGGTTTTCACACGCTGAGAAAGTGAACTTGCTCTTTCGCGAAGCAAAGGCTCATCACCTAAGTAATAAAAGATGCCGTCTTCTTTTAATCCTTTTACGATCTCACATTTTGCATCAGCAATGGCTTCTCTTGATCCTAAATCTTGCATATGTGATTCCCCGATATTTGTGATGACTGCCGCATCAGGCTCAGCCAGATCTGATAAAAATTCGATTTCGCCTTTTGCACTCATGCCCATCTCCAAAACCGCAATATCGGTTCCTTCTGGCATTGCAAGAATGGTGAGCGGAAGACCGATATGATTATTAAAGTTACCGTTTGTTTTATGAACTCGATACGCTGTTTGCAAGACGGAATGAATCATATCTTTCGTTGTGGTTTTCCCATTACTTCCTGTAATACCGACAACACGAGGGTTTTCTTCTTTTAAGTATGATTTCGCCAGCTGTTGAAGGGCAGCTAGTGTATCCTCTACAAGAATTACCGGAACGCCTTCTGGCGGATTGGCTTCTTTTTGATTCCAAAGAACAGCTGATGCTCCAAGCTCCACTGCTTTCGAAGCAAATGTGTGACCGTTAAAATGTTCTCCGATAAGCGGGATAAACAGGGCGCCGTTTGATACTTTTCGTGTATCTGTTGTCACTCCGTGAATCTGTTCTTCGCCAAAAGCTTGATTAGATAGGGTTCCACCAGCCATTTGGGCGATTTGTTTCACTGTACGTTTGATCATGATTTTTCGCCTCTCTTTCTCATTTCACGTTTGAAGGAAAAGAGACACTACCTAAGGATAGTGTCTGCTTGCTGCTCACATTAAAAAGTTGTTTTAATGGTTTGTTTTTCTTGATGGCGTTCAATTGCAAGTGACACCAGCTTTTCAATTAACTCTGGATACTCTACACCAGTGTGCTTCCAAAGTAATGGGAACATACTAAATGGTGTGAATCCAGGCATTGTATTCACTTCATTGATCAACACTTCACCTTTTTCTGTAAGGAAGAAGTCTGCACGTACGAGACCAGATCCATCGAGGGCTTTAAATGCCTTAATTGCCATGTCATGAATCGTCTTATATTCATCCTCTGACACACTCGCCGGAATGATCAAATCTGTATCGCCGTCTTCATATTTTGCTTTGTAATCATAAAAATCTGTTTTAGGCGCAATCTCACCAACGACAGAGCATTTCGGCTCATCATTGCCTAATACACCAATCTCGATTTCTCTTCCAACGACGCCTTCTTCTACGACCACACGACGATCATATTGGAAAGCGAGGTCAAATGCAGTCTGCAGTTCTTCTTTGCTGCGGCATTTGCTAATTCCAACACTTGATCCCATGTTGGCAGGTTTCACAAAGCATGGATAGCCCAGTACTTTTTCCACCTGTTCTAAGCTGTCTGGTGTCGCTTTCTCGTAGTCTTTTTTATTGAAAGAAAGGTGCTTTGCTTGTGCAAGTCCTGCTTGTGCAAAAACATCTTTCATCATGACTTTATCCATACCCGCGGCAGACGCGAGAACGCCGTTGCCGACATACGGGATATTTAACAGTTCAAGTAATCCTTGCATTGTGCCATCTTCTCCATTTGGTCCGTGCAGCAACGGGAAGACAACATCAATTTTCTCATCAGCCGATGCAGGCTGTGGAAACATGCTTTCATTTAAAGAAGTTGGTAAAAACGTCTTTGCGTTCTGTTCAAATTGAAGCATTTTGACGTTTGATACTGGTTCAGTGAGTTTTTCTCCTCTTAACCATTCACCCTCTTCTGTAATATAAATTGGATGTATATCGAACTTCTCAGTGTTAAGTGCTTTTGTAACTGCAAGGGCTGTTTGCAGTGATACATTATGTTCGGCTGACTTTCCGCCGTAAATCAATCCTAAACTTATTTTCAATGGATACTCCCCCCACTAAAATTCATCTTTACTATCTTATCACTTTCAAGCAAAAATGCTCTAATTAATTTTTGTTGTTACGTAATTGAAATGATTTGTAAAGGTTGTAAGCGCCTCCCGAGCATTTGTATGTCATTCGCCTTTATTTTATATTAAAATGACAATGAAAAGGAGTTGTGACAAATTGAAAAAAATCACAAGTACTGAACAATTCAATGAAATGATTCAATCAGACAAAGAAGTCATCGTTAAATTCTTTGCAACATGGTGTCCTGACTGTACAAGAATGGACATGTTCATTCCAGACATCCTAGAAGCTTATGCTCACCATGAATGGTTTGAAATAAATAAAGATGATTTCCCTGAATTAGCTGAAACGTATCAGGTAATGGGCATTCCAAGCCTGTTAATTTTCAAAAATGGTGAAAAAACAGGTCATTTACACAGTGCAAATGCAAAATCGCCTGAAGAAGTGACAGAATTTCTTCAAGAGCACGTTTCTTAATTGATGAAACGAAGGACATCAGCAAACTCTTGCTGATGTCTTTTTTCTTTTTAAATCTCTTCATAAGACGAGCTGCACAGCCAAAACGTTTCAAATTGATGTTTCACTTACGACAAGTCACGACAACATTATTTCCTGGGAAAGAATGCAGCGTCGAACCAGCTTGGAATATGTCGGTTACGTGAATTTTCTGAATTGAATCTTTACTTCTGACATTTGTCTTTGTATAATGGAATTGCTAATTGAAAATGATTATCAATTTCATCTATGTGAAATCCTATAGACGTCCATTCTTATTAAGGAGCGATGAGTCACATGTCTAAGAAGAAAATTAAAACCTACCAGCAATTGATTGAAGAGAACAAAAAGGCCATCATGCGCGATCCTCAAATGATGGAAAGTATTTACGAAACCATCGACAAAAAACACCAGAAGCAGCTTGCAGCTGCTGGGCGTGAATCATAACTATGAGAGGAGCAGTCATCACTGACTGCTCTTTTGTCTGCTTCAACAAAATAAAAAAGCCGATAAAATCTGTTATTCGATTTTATCGGCTTTTGTTTTAATGTGATTTCGCTACACGGTCCTGCTTCATACCTAAATAAATGAGCATATATGTGAGATAACCCATTGTCATCGTTAAACCACCGAAGAAAAATTGAGAAAAGACTGGTTCCTCAAATGTCGTGACGGCAGCAAGAACGATCCAGCTCGCATATAAATAGACCATGAACCATTTCATATTTCTTTTAAGTGTATACAGAAAGAAAAGACCCGCTAACGAAAAAATCCCCAGCGCTAGTCTGAAATAAACAAGATGATCAAATTGGAAGGCAAAAGACACAAACGAAAACGACAGCAGCAGCAAAATTGGTAAAGCCGTAATGAAATTTTTCACGATAGTGCCACCTCCATGACTCTTTCTTATTATAAGACAAAATCAGCAGGTTATCGTGAAATACAGACTCGTTTTCACAAAGATGTCACGAATTTTTCTTGTTATTTGACACAATTTTTACACATTTACATCACGTTTCCAAAAAAGAATCCAAGCCGATCCAATAAAGAAAACAAAATGCGCCCCTACTATAAATAGAGAAAACAAAATGCTCATCCCATGAAAAGGCGGCGGTGCTTGAAAGCTGTACTGAGTAAAGTCCGTATTCGCGAAAAGGAGGATTTTCCCCCACTGATTTTCTAAGAGAGACATGATCGGCACAAGTGATTTCGCCGCATATAAAACAAAAAACGAGGTCACAAGGGCAACAAGACTGTTTCTAAACAAACTGGAACACATAAAAGCAAAGCTTGCCATCATGATCACTTCCACCCACTGAGATCCAATGACGGCAAACGTATGCTGAAATAATTGCCCTGTTCTTTCATCAAAATCAGTACCGAAGAAAATAAGACCAAATAGAAAAGCCAAAACATAATAAAAAACAAACAAATAAATGACTGTCAGCACAAGTGTGATGTATTTTGACAGAAAAATGTGCAGTCTTGTTTTTGGCCGGATCAATAGAAACTTGATCGTCCTTTTCTGAAACTCTGTTGAGATCAAGGTCGCGCCAATAACAACAGCAAGCACCTGCAAAATAAACACGACGTTCGTGGAATAAGCAAAATAGTTCGCGACTGTGTCTTGTCCACCAAAGCTTGATATGACTCGTTTTAAGGTTAGAGCCATGGCCAGTTGAAATACAACGATCAATAAAAGAGCAATGAGTGTGATCTTTTTCTTCATGATTTTCTTATGCTCATTCTTGATGAGGTTAAGCATCTGTCGTCCCGCCTTCCGTCCATTTCATAAATGCCTCTTCAATTGACTGCTTTTGAGGCATCAATTCAAGTACATCAAACCCCGCCAGCACAAGCTGTTTGTTCAGCTCTGGCACACGTTCTTTGTTCAGTTGAAGCAGTACACGCGCTCCATTTCGTTCATATGTATAGTCGTGTGCGTCAAGCCATGAGACGGCCTTTTCTACTGGCTGAACATTCATCAGCACCTGCTCTTTCCCCTCCATATCCCGGAGATGAGTACTAGCTTTGATCTGTCCCTTTTGAATGATAATCATGCGGTCACATAGCTCCTCTACCTCATGCAATAAATGCGTCGCAAATAACACCGAGGTTCCTTCTTCCTTTACAAGCATTTGTAAGTGCTCCCGGAATTCCTTCATTCCTGCAGGGTCCAGTCCATTTGTCGGTTCGTCTAAAATGAGCAGGCTCGGCCGATGCAAAATAGCTTGTGCAATCCCAAGCCTTTGTTTCATCCCTAGTGAATACGTCTTGACCTTCTGATGAATGGCATCCTCCAGACGAACTCTTTCCACCACTTCCTGAATGCGTTCCTCCGTCACGCCATCGTGCATCGCTGCATACATTTCAAGGTTTTCAAAGCCTGTTAAATACGAATAAAATTCTGGGTTTTCTATGATCGCACCAACAGATGACATCGCTTTAAGAAAATCGTCATCTTGTGAATATCCATTGATCATGATGTTGCCATTGTTTTTTTTCATCAAGCCAACGATCAATCGAATCAAAGTTGTTTTTCCAGACCCATTGGGACCAAGTAATCCGACAATTTCTCCTTGCCCAATGTCTATAGAAATATCCTGCAAGATCATTTTCCGGCCAATTAGTTTATCGACTTTCTCTACTTTTAAAACAGCAGACTGCAAAGTGGTTCCTCCTTCTGATGTAAAGCCTGTGGCGGCAGTTATGACCGCTCATCCTGTAAAAAGTATATCACGCGAGACAAATCAATCCATGAAAAAAAGGACTGATCCAGTCAGCCCTTCTTGCTTATTACAGTGATAAGTTAGGTGTCGGCGCTTCTTTTTCGTGCTTCTTTTCAGTTTCAGAAACAATCACCGCACATGCTGCGTCACCTGTAATATTAACTACGGTTCTTGCCATATCTAATAAGCGGTCTATGCCAAGGATCAGCGCTATTCCCTCAACAGGAAGATTCACGGAATTTAACACCATGGCCAGCATGATGAGCCCTACCCCTGGGACACCTGCTGTACCGATACTTGCTAAAACAGCTGTTAAGACAACCGTCAGCATTTGAACAAGCGTCAGTTCAACCCCATACACTTGAGCGATAAAAATGGTCGCAACACCTTGCATAATGGCTGTGCCATCCATATTAATGGTTGCACCCAGCGGCTGCACAAAGCTTGAAATCGGCTCTGGCACCTTTAAACGCTTTTGCGCTGTTTCCATTGATACCGGCAGCACTGCGTTACTGCTTGATGTACTAAATGCAACAACCATCGCTGGGGAAAATCCCTTAAAGAATGCCATTGGATTTCGTTTAGCTAAGATAGCAATGGTTGATCCATATGTCAGGAAGAAATGCAGGATAAGCGCAATTAACACGACCGAGAAGTAAAGTCCCATCGCTTTCATGGCATCCAGCCCCTGACTGCCGATTGCCGTTGCAATCAAACCGAATGTCCCGTACGGTGCAAATTTCATCACAACACCGACAAGATACATCATTAATTCATTTCCTTGTTCAAACAGTTTCAGCAAGCCTTCCGTTTTTTTACCAAGCATGGCTATGCCAAGACCTAAAAATACACAGAAGACGATAATTTGAAGCATGTCTCCTTCAACTAACGATTGGACTGGATTGGTTGGAATGATGTTGAGTAGTGTGTCTGCCATTGATGGGGCTTCCTCTGCGGAATAATCAGCCGCTTTTGTATCAAAATTGCCGAAGGCTCCCGGCTTGATCAATAAGGCTAATGAGATGCCAATGATGATGGCAAAAGTTGTAGTGAGCAGGAAATAAGTAATGGTTTTTGCGCCGATTCTGCCTAGCTTCTTCGGATCACCAAGGCCTGCTACACCGAGCGTGATCGAAAAGAATACAATGGGCACAACCAGCATTTTAATCAGGTTTAAGAAGATTTGACCTAGAGGTGTAAATAAATAAGGGTCTAACACTTTGAATACATCTGGAGCAAAAAGGTTGAGCAGCAATCCTGTGATTGCACCTACAAACAAGGCAATAATAATTTTCGTCGCCAGCTTCAATAAAATCTCCCCTTCCTCGTCAAAAAGCCCACGAGAGAGTCTTCTCGTGGGCCTGCGTGTCCATACATGTACCACTGTCTACTCTCTTCACGCTGATGAGGTTAGCTGACGGGTTAGGACGAAGAGATGTCCTTTTTTCTCAGATAAGAAAAATTCACCCCAAAAACATGGGTCCCCCATTCCTTTAGAAGGATTAAGCGTGTGGTAATATGATATTTTCATACCATTTATACCTTATTTTTAGAAAATTGTAAACAGGTTCATATGAACTTTTTAATTACTTTCTTCCCTATTTGTCACTTCAAGGATATCTAAAATAAACACAAAGATTGGGATACCGATAATAAGTCCCCAAATGCCAATATAGTGTTCAGAGAAGATCAGCACAATAAACGTGAAGAAAATAGGGAGCTCTGTTTTAGCTGACATGAGCTTCGGATTTAAGAAGTATGCCTCAATGGCATGGATAATGACAATCACCAGCACAATATACAGGACATACATTCCGCCTCCGAGTGTATACGCAATGATGCTGAGTGGAATAAGAGAGATCACTACACCCGCTACTGGGATTAAGCCTAGCAAAAAAACCATGACCGCTAATCCAAATAACTGCGGGAAACCCATAATGCCTAACGCGATGGTCGTTAGCACACAATTAACGGTTGCAATAATAAACTGAGCTTCAAGTACTTTTCCAAACGTTCGGGAAAATTTACGTCCAAAGAAGGCAATTTCATGATAGAACACGGAGATTTTACTCGTTTTGAACTTGTTCATGAATTGAATGAGGCGTTCTTTTTCGAACAGGAAGAACATGCTTAATATTAAGGACATAATGACCTGGATACTGAATGTGCTGAAATCGGTTATGTATGTATAGAGGAAATTAAACCCTTTCTCAAAGAAAGCTGATATTTTGAAATCTCCGAATACGTTCGTGATGACGTCAAAGAAGGGTAAATCTTGTGGATGATCTGCAATTTTCTTTCCTAAATGAAATAGCTGCTCTACCTGTTTGGCGATGATTGGCACAAAAACGAATCCGCCAAATGTCAATCCGCCAGCCAGAAGAATATACAAAATGGTAATGACCGATTTCTGTCCTATTTTCAGGAAGCGATTTAAAAAGCCTCTAATGACCTCTTCCAACCGATTCATCAAAAAGGTGAAAATGAAGGTCAAAAGAATTAAATTCATCATTCCTCTTAATAGATATAATGCTGTGGCTAATACTACAAATACTGAAAACCGCTTAACACCGGGTTTTTCGAACAATTTTAAAAATGCCGTCATTACGTTACACACCTGCCAGGACTAAAGTCTATTTTTCATCGTATCTGATATACATTATATCGGATCTTTCTGTAAATTATATAATAAAAGGTCAAAGAGGTCTTACGATTTGTATTAATTTTATTGTTTTTTCTTTTTTACACAAAAAAACCGAACCCATGTAGAACATAAGGTTTCGGTTTTTGGTTGTTTTTATACTAAACAGCCTGCTTCATATTCCGCATTTCCTGAAGTGCTGTTTTGCTCTTCGCTTCGTCAAATTCACCTTCACTCTTCGCGACAACAATTGTTGCGATTCCATTTCCAATGAGGTTTGTAATCGCTCTTCCTTCACTCATGAAGCGGTCAACCCCAAGGAGCAGTGCTAGACCCTCTAACGGAATGACCTGTAGTGCCGCAAGAGTAGATGCAAGCACGATAAATCCGCTTCCTGTCACCCCAGCAGCTCCCTTTGATGTAAGCATCAGAACAAGGATAATAGTGATCTGCTGACCGATCGACAGGTCTACACCAAACACTTGCGCCAAGAAGACGACGGCCATTGATAAATAGATTGAAGTTCCGTCTAGGTTAAAGGAATAACCTGTTGGAATGACAAGACCGACAACAGACTTAGAGCACCCGTAGCGTTCCATTTTATCCATCATTCTTGGCAGCACGGATTCTGAAGAACTTGTGCCAAGTACAATTAAAATTTCATCCTTGATAAACCGCAGATAACCGAGCAGGCTGAAGCCATACATTTTACAAATGATGTTCAGTACAACGAAAATGAACAAGAACATGGTCATATAAACGGAGAGCATCAGACTCGCCAGCGGTTTAATCGATGCCAAACCAAAGTGTCCGATCGTATAAGCCATTGCCCCAAACGCACCGAGCGGCGCAGCACGCATGATATATCCAATGATTTTAAAGAAAACAAGTGACAGCTTATCAAGCCATTCGATGATGCCTTTCCCCTTCTCGCCAAGAGCAGCGAGCGCAACACCGAATAAAATAGAGAAGAATAAGACCTGTAAAATATCACCCTTTGCGAAAGCATCAACCATGTTAGATGGCACGATGTGTGTAACAAATTCCATCCAGTCGATACCCTGTCCGCCATTTTGGGTATATTGTGAGACATCCCCTTTTTCAAGCTTGCTATAGTCAAGACCTGCACCTGGCTTCATGATATTCACAACAAAAAGACCGATGACCAGAGCAAGTGTCGTGACGACTTCAAAATAAATAAATGCTTTTCCCCCAACTTTTCCAACCTTTTTCATATCCCCCATCTTGGCAATACCAAGAACAATGGTTAAGAAAATAATTGGTGCTATGACCATTTTAACGGCATTGATAAAGGTGTCACCAAGCGGCTTCATTTCTTTTCCGACGTTTGGCCAAACCATCCCGACAATGATCCCGATGATGACAGCTGCAATCACCTGAAATGTCAGGTTCTTCAAAAGCCTTTTCATAAAAAATCAACTCCCTCACCCTTTGATGTAAACGCTTAACTGTTATCTGTAGATAAATGATAGCGATTTCATCAAAGGCTGTGAAGCTTATGGACATATCGTACATTTTGGTCTTTTTGGTCTCTTAGTCAGAATGTACGATATATTTATTCACAGGCCGTCCAATCCCCCCATATTGCATATCTAATTTCAGCTCGCCTTCTTTGACGAGGAAGTCTAAATACCGGCGTGCCGTGACACGGGCTATGCCAAGTGCATTAGCAACTTCCTCTGCAGACTGGGCGCCTTCCTGCAAGCCCATATAAGCTTTAATTTCGTTCATCGTATGCACATTCAGCCCTTTAGGAAGCCAAGTATCTTCCTGCTTAACAGCAGGCTTTCGTATGATATCATCGAGCATCTCCTGAGAAAATTCTGCTGCGGTTTGGATTTTTGATTTAAACGCCTTATAGCTTTCAAGTGATTCTTTCATTCGTTCAAATTTGAATGGTTTAATAATATAATCCCGCGCACCATTTTGAAGCATGATGCCGATGGTCTCTTTGTCCTTCGCTGCTGAAATGACAATCACATCCACTTTCATCTTCTGTTTTCTGATGTCTTGCAGCGTTTTGACGCCATCCTTTTTTGGCATATATACATCAAGTACCACGAGGTCTGGACGAATCTCTTTGATCAGCTGGATGCCCTGCTCCCCATTTCCAGCGACAGCTGCTACTTGAAAGCCAGGAACACTCATAATGAACTCTTTATTCACTTCTTGCACCATCGGGTCATCTTCAATTAACAGCACCTTAATCTGAGTCATCTGTCTCTCTCCTCTATGGTCATTGGGAATTCGATTGAGAAGGTGGTACCAATGCCGATGCTTGATGTGACCTCTACACTTCCCATCCCTTTGTCGATAATCGTTTTTACAATATACAGGCCATAGCCTGTTCCGCCCTCTTTGCCATGTGTGAAGCCTTTATCGAAAATAGAAGGAATCATTTCTTCTTCGATCCCGGAGCCATTGTCTTCAATTAAAATCGCGAGGACATCCTCCGTTTGATCGATACTAATGGAAATGACTTTTGTGTCTCTTTCTACAGTATCATACGAAGCAAAGGCGTTCTCAATGAGATTTCCGAGCAGCTTCGTCATATCATGCTGATCAAGCCGTTCAGGGAAATCACGCAGACAGCTATGTTCATCTACTTCGACCATGATGCCAAGCTCCTTGCCCCTTCTGATTTTGCTCATCAATAACCCTGAGACAGCATCATGCTCTATGACGCGGTGAAGAAAGTCCGTCACATGTTCCTGCTCCTCTGTCGTTTGAAAGGCCAGATCGAGCGCCTGATCGGCTTTACCCAGCTGAATCAGACCGGCAATCGTATGAAGCTTATTCATATGCTCATGGTTTTGCACCCGCAAACCGTCCACAAAGTTCTTAACCCCTGTGAGCTCCTCCGCCAATTTTGCCGCTTCCGTCCGGTCCTGAAAAATGGCAACTGCTCCGATGATCTTCTTTTTCATCACAATCGGAATCCGGCTGCTCATGATCCGCTTTCCGCTCATATGAATTTCTTCATTGTAGACGGGTTCTGCGCGATCGATAATTTCAGGAAGTCTTGTATCAGACAGCACATCCCAAATATTCCGGCCCACGACATCACCCGTCACGCCAAAAATCTGCTTCGCCTTCTCATTAAAAATGGTAATCATGTGCTGATTATCAATGGCGATAACCCCTTCATTAATAGAGTGAAAGGTTGCAGTGCGTTCCTCTAGCATTCTCACAATCTCATGCGGCTCCAGCTTAAACATTTGCTGTTTAATATGACGGGCGAGCAAAAATGAACCCACAAGCCCAAAGCTGAGCGTCAAGAGGAGGATCATGAGGATATCGCGCTTCATTTCTCCTAATATATCTGCCATACTTGGCAGAGTTCTTCCTACAAGCACAACCCCTGTTTGATTAAATTGATCATCCTTGACTGGATAAAAAGCTCTGATGGCTGTTCCAAGCTCTCCCTCTGCTTCTGAGAAATAAATATGCTCTGCAAAAGCCGGCTCTTCATCAGTTCCTTCTGAGCGCTGGCCAATCCTCGTTTTCACTGGATGCGTTAATCTCACATGATCCATATCCATCACGACAATGTAGTCAGCGTCTTGAATAATCCGAATCTCTTCGATCGCATGCTGTAATCGATCACGTTCCTTTGTCTGATCAGCTAACGCCTGCTTCACCTCATTCATTTCAGCCACAGTTCTCGCCGTGTTCATGAGTCTTTTTCGAAGCTCCCGTTCCTCTGTTTGCTGAATTCCCCCAACAAGGACAATTCCTCCGATTAAAAGGGCGAAAATGACAACGAAATATGTGAGGATGGTAAGCTTCCATCTAATAGATAATTGTTGTAATTTCAATCGATTTCTCATCATTTTTTCACCTGTATCTTTACGAATTCTTCCTCTGTCAAGTATGCTTGACATAAGGGGGATCTGACGCATGAAGAATTTACTCGCTTATACACTTTTGCTCATGATCGGTTTTGTAACCGCTTTATACTTTGGTTTTTATCATATGATGCCAAAATCAGCGACAACCTTTGATGATGAACAGACAGGACTGAAGGACCAGCTTGTGTTCAAATTCAGCCATGTCGTGGCAGACAATACACCTAAAGGACTTGCCGCAAAGAAATTTGCTGAGCTCGTGCACGAAAAATCCGATGGAAAGATCAGCATTCAAATTTTCTCCAACGGAAGCCTTTATTCTGATATTGAAGAAATTAATGCACTCAAAGAGAATCAAGTTCAATTTATCGCTCCGTCTACCTCGAAGCTCGGCATGCTGTCTCCTGAGTGGCTGGCACTTGATCTTCCCTTTGCTTTTTCAAATTACAGCGCGGTTCAAGAAGGCCTGCACGGTGCAATTGGACAAAGGTTGTTTGGCACGCTGCAAAAAGATGGATTAAAGGGAATGGCTTATTGGACAAATGGCTTTAAGCAAATTACCTCTAATAAAGGGCCCATCAAACAGCCGGCTGATTTAAAAAACCAGTCTCTCCGCATTATGCAAAGCGACATGATTGAAAAACAATTCAAACTCCTTGGCGCAAAGCCCTATCAGGAATCATTTAATTCAACGTTTCAGCTATTAGAAACCAAAAAAGTAGACGGTGAAGAAAATACCATTTCAAATATTTATTCAAAAAAATTCTATCATATACAAGACTATATGACGATCAGCAATCACGGGTATTTAGGCTATGTGGTCTTAACAGATCAATCCTTCTTTGACCGCCAGACACCCGAAACGAAACGAATTTTACTTGAAGCCATGGAAGAAACAACGGCTTGGAATGAAAAGCATGCAGAACAGATGAACAAAGATCAGCTGGAGGACATTAAACGTGAATCGCCGATTGCCATTCATGAATTGACGCCAGCAGAAAGACAAAAATGGATGAAAGCCCTTGATCCTTTGTATGATGAAGCCGAAAAAACGATCGGCTCCACCCTCATCAAACAGATCCGCGAACTGCGTGCACGTTATGAACACTCACCTATTCATGCTTTTCAGGAAGAGGATGAGAGCAAATAAAAAATCCCTTTGATAAGGGATTTTTTTATGCGCCGGACTCACTCTGTTCTTGCTGCGTGAGCTCTTCTAATCTTGTTAAAATTCTTCGTTTTCGGTATTGCATCATGCCTGTTTCGGCAATTCCTTTTAATTGTGAGCGGTTCGAAACGGCACCAAACAAAATCCCAGCAATGGGCACAAGCTGAAACAGTTTCTTCCAGCCAAACGAATCCCGGTAATTATAGACGACCTCACGCCACCCTTGAATTTGAGAAATCATGTTTTCATGCTTCCCTTCGGATGCATGATAGCTTTTCAGCTCTTTTAGAATCGATTTCTTTCCAACGACATCAGCAGAGTTCAGCTGCAAGCATTTAATGATGAAGACCCGCTCCTCTTTGTTTTTAGGATCATAGCCATAGGTGACGGCAATATCCTGCAATGTTTTCAGAGAGAGGCCCAGTACCGCAGGAATATCAGCAGCTAGCGTAAACATTCCGCCGACACCAGTTGTCGCCCCTTGTACCGTCGCGAGATTCGTTCTGTTTTTCCCCATATGTTCACTAATGGCATCCATCAATTCGATTGGGGCCTTTCCAATATCCTCTATACGCTGGATGGATTCGCCCTCACACTTCTTTTGAAATTGATGAATGATGCCTTTTTCCGACGTCAAATAGGCACCGCCAGACTGAATGTAATGACCCATTTCATCTAGTAGCACACCGATTTTTTTCTGAATAAAAGCAGGCGTCAGCTTGTCCAGCATTTGAAATGGAAGGCGGCTGAGTTTCTCCCAAAACCATACCTTTTGCTGGTCTTTCTCCCATTTTTCAATCTCCTTTAATTGTGCTTTTAGCCACTCTCTTTCCTCCATGCATATGCCTCCTTAGATGTCGCTGAAGTATTTGTCTGTTATTATACACAATCCTTGTCCATCATACGTATAGAACATTGAAGCGGTTCCGAAAGGTTTTAATCTTTTTCAAAACGGTTATTGCTTAATAAACAAACAAAAGAGGAGTGGTCAACATGTTAGGATTTCTAATTTCATTAGTTGTGGCGATTGTCATCGGTCTCATTGGGAGTGCACTCGCTGGGGGCAGTGTACCAGGAGGATGGATCGGTTCAATGATTGCCGGGTTTGTAGGCGCTTGGATTGGTCATGGATTACTTGGAACGTGGGGTCCTAGTCTGGCAGGCTTTGCGATCATTCCAGCAATCTTAGGAGCAGCGATCTTTGTCATTATTTTAAGCCTGATCTTCCGCAGTGTGGGATCAAGGGTATCTTAAAAAACAAATAACAGAGGAAGCAGTAGGGACACCGTCTAAAAGGCGGTGTTTTTTATGTTGCTCGTTGACAAGGTATCTATTTTTTTCACTTACATATGATAAACAAACCTATTAGTTCAGATAGTTGACTTTTCATGAATATGGGCATATGATGATTAAAAATTGCATCAAGGAAACTTTTTGTGCCCAAGCAAAACTTTGTAGAATCTAGGTGATGACATATGACAAACAAATACATCGAGGCACAGGCACACATGTCAGCGGCAGCTGAGCGTGCACTTGAAGGTAAGGTCAAAGGATTTAGAAGGCTTCTTCCTTTTCTAGGCCCTGCTTTTATCGCTGCCATTGCTTATATTGACCCAGGAAATTTTGCCACCAACATTGCGGCTGGCTCTAAATATGGATATCTCCTTTTATGGGTCATTCTCATATCAAATCTCATGGCTTTGCTCATCCAATCCTTGTCCGCAAAGCTTGGAATAGCGACAGGTAAAAACTTACCTGAAATCGCACGTGAAGAGTTTCCAAAACCCGTCTCCATCGGTTTATGGATTCAGGGCGAACTCGTCATTATTGCCACAGATTTAGCCGAGTTTATCGGGGCTGCACTTGGTTTATACTTGCTTTTTCGGATCCCGCTGCTTGAAGCATCCATTATTGCAGCTATCGGATCATTTGCGATTTTAGAATTGCAAAGACGGGGATATCGCGCATTAGAAGCCGGCATCACCGGCATGCTGTTCGTTGTCGTGATCGCTTTTGCTGTGCAAACCTTTGTCGCCAAGCCTGATATGGCAAGTGTCGCAGGCGGGCTTTTCATTCCAAAATTTGATGGCGCAGATAGTGTACTGCTTGCAGCTGGAATTTTAGGTGCCACTGTGATGCCGCACGCGATCTATTTACATTCAGCATTAACCCAAAGGAGAGTCGTCGGCAGAACGGAAAAGGAGAAAAAACAGATTTTCCGCTTTGAGTTTTTAGATATCCTTATTGCGATGCTAGTCGCTGGAGCCATCAATGCCAGTATGTTGATTGTGGCAGCCGCTTTATTTTATAAAAATGGTCTCTTTGTTGAAGATCTGGATGTTGCGTTCCAGCATTTTAGCACACTCGCAGGTCCTGTATCAGCTATCTTATTTGGTGTAGGACTGCTTGTAGCCGGACTATCAAGCTCTTCTGTCGGTACATTGTCAGGCGATATCATTATGCAGGGTTTTATTCAATACCGGATTCCGCTGTATGTCCGCCGGCTGATTACTATGATTCCCCCTATTGTGATCATTGCATCTGGGGTGAATCCGACATCTGCACTTGTGATGAGCCAGGTGGTCTTATCCTTTGGTATTGCCTTTGCTTTAATTCCGCTCATCTTATTTACAAGTAAAAAACGAATTATGGGCGAATTAACGAATGCCCGCTGGGTAACAGGAATATCTTGGGTGATAGCAGCTCTTGTTGTCGCACTCAATCTCTTTTTAATTGTGGATACGTTTATGTAAAAGACAGTAGTGATGCTGTCTTTTTCTTTTCATATGGTTATGGTAAAATTCCCCTGAGAGGATGTGGGCACATGTTTTTTTATCAGGATCAAGAGATAGCTATGCGGCTGCTTGAGCCAAGAGACGCAAGAAGTCTATATTTGCTCATCCAGCGGTCAAGAGAGCATTTACGTGAATGGATGCTTTGGGTGGATTCAACGAAAACAGAGGAAGACAGCATGGCGTTCATTCAAGGCGCAATGCAGCAAGCCTTGCAGAACAACGGTTTTCAAGCGGGCATCTGGTCACATGGAGAGCTTGTCGGGATCATCGGCACCCACCAAATTCATTGGATCGACAGGACTGTTTCAATTGGCTATTGGCTCGGAGAAGGCTATCAAGGAAAAGGCATCATGACAAGAGCGTGCAAAGCAGTCATTCATTATTTATTTGAAGATTGTGGACTGCACCGCATTGAAATCAGGGCTGCTGTCGATAACCTGAAGAGCAGACGCATCGCAGAGCGTTTATCCTTTTCGCTTGAAGGCATTTTGAGACAATGTGAATGGCTGGGCGACCGCTTTACGGATCATTGTGTATACGCCCTTTTACAACCTGAATATATGAAAGAAAAAACGCATTCTATGAATCAGCCCACGTAATTGTGTCGATTGCATGAATTATTTTACAAAGTGAAGCTTTGTAGTATCGGTTGCGATCAGCATCTGATAAAATAGAAGGAAAAATCGAGGTATGAAGTATGTCTCTTATTATTTTATTTTACTTATGGATTGTCCCTTTATTATTTGGCATTTTCTTCTCATTCTTAACAAAGAAAGCCACCTACAAACGCCGCTTTGTCCCATCATATAGCATGGCAGGACTCAGCATCGTTTTTCTCATTCTGGCACTTGTCTTTTCAGCCAGCCATTTTCTATTCATTTGCGGTATGTTCCTATTTGCCACAACCCTTGTCGGCACAGGCATTCCTTTATTTTTAGCCTTTACAAAAACACCATCATAAACAAAAACCACCTTTTCGCAATGGAAAGGTGGTTTCTTTTTTATTGATTTGGCATTCTGTAAGTCACAGTCGCATCTTGATTGGCTTCAATCGTTTTCACAATGTCTTGAAGGACCTCTGCTGCACGATCGTTTGAGTCATACTTACCGAGCGTCTTCACCCAAGTATCGCTTCCTGCGATCATCCCTTCAATCTTTTTGCCGGCTACAGTGACTTCGTGGACATGAACGAAACTTTGCTGGTTTTGTGTGAAAATCCATAGCATGGTTTTAGCTCCTTTTTTGTGGTGATTGGATTAGTTTAACATGTAATTTCCAATTATGAGTGGGTGATTGGGTGTGCAAGTGCATTTTCAGTTTAAAAAACCTTGATATTTCGTAAAAAAATCAAGGTTAACATAGTATCGTAATCTTTTAGTTTTTATGTCATCATTTAGACGTTAAAATTACATAGGTTCTTTTACTGGCAAAGCTCCATTCATTATTCTTTTATTAATTGTTCACTTTCACTCATCAGACATAGCATCGTCGTAATCCTGTAATTCTTCCATTATTTCTTTTAATCGCTCAATACTATTGATCAATTCATCGTAAGAAATTTCTTGATAATTAAATATTCCTTCACCATATTCATCACTATCAAAGATTTTCACATCCGCTCCCAAATTCAGTAAAGCATCAACTAATTCCTTTAAATTTTCCATACTATCAATATCATTTGCATCCGTTTCGGAAAAAAAGTCCTTGTTTTCAATCCCACTTTTTATATCTGTAATTCCTAAACCGGTGTACTTTCTTAAAGGTAATACATATTTATTAATTGGACCTTTTGAGCTTATCTTAATAGCTATCTTACTCATATTTTTCCTCCCTATTAAAATTCCTCTAAATAATCTGGATTAACAGGTCTACCAGGTGCATTTTTGCTATAACTTCCTCCATGCCAACCCTTTAAATGTTCTCTTCCAGTCACAGGATAAATTAATTCTCCTCTATTACTGATATGTGGATAATTCATAGCATTGTAAGTATGGTGTCCGATAATGGATTTCCCATTATATTGTGGTTTTTTGCTTTTTAAAATCTCTTGTTTTTGTTCATTAGTCCAATTCCTTGTTGTAGATTCTCCATCTAAAATTCTTTTCTTTTCTTGTTTCCAGAATTCAGTAACCCCTGCAGCCCTTCTTTTGGAGAATCTTTTATCCCATTGATATCGTTTATACTCTTCCTTTGTAACAGTACGATTTTCAATCTTTTCCTTTATTTTCTTCTGCTGATTCCGACTTAACGATTTGTAAGGTGTAACTTTTGTAGTTAAATCTAATTCTACTTTCTGTACCCTCTGAGCAATAATTTCTTCACCTACTGCTACTTTTTTATTTCTCAAAGTTTTTTCTGTACTCTTAATCCCTATCTTCCCATGAAACCCTTTAGCCCCAAACGGCAAAAGCATCCCCAGAGCCGCGTTCATACTTGCTTCCTGCTGTTCTTTTGAGATCTTGTTTCCAAACATGTCTCGGCCTGTGATCGCTTCGCTGAAACCGTTGGTGGCGGTGAGACCATATAAGCCTTTTTGCGATGTTTTTAAGGCGTCAAAGGATTTTTGTGATGTCTTGTAAATATCGAACGCCCTGACTGCGGCTGATGTGGCTTGGGTCGTTTTATAGACAGCTTTTCCGCCTTTGAAAATACGGCCTGCCCAGCCGACGATTGGGATGTAGCCTGCGGCTGCCATGCCGCCTGCCGCGACTCGCTGGCCTGCGGTGAGTTCCTCGCCCGTGATTGGATCAACGCCTGTTGCTGCACGTTTTGCATCGTTCACACCTGTCAGTTCATTGACAATATTTCCACTGTAATCGAGGGCTTTTTCATACCAAGGGCGGTTGGCGAGTGCTTCTTGTTCCTTTGCGATCTTGCGGGCTTCTTCTTGTTCTTTTTTGATTTTCAGATATTCAGCAGTTTGCTTCTCAATATCGCTCTTTGCCTTGTAGATGTCGCTATTTTGATACGCTTTCTTGTCAAAATTCATAGGCGAAATCGCTTTTCCGTCATTTGTCGCATTGATCATTTCAGCGTACAATGCCATTGTAGCTTGCTGTTCCGTCTCTGACAAAGCATATTCATCTTTTAAATTTTGATCAAGCTCTCTCAGTTCTTTGACCGTTTTTTTTCGTTCATCTTCCGCATCTTCTATTTTTTCATCAAAGGTTTGGCTATCAAATACCTCTAGGGAAATGAGGTCATCAATGTCTTGAAAAATCGTTTTGAGTGCCTTTTTTTGATCCTTTACAATGCTTTTGGCGTTTTTGATGCCCATATGTACTGCGTTGTCTAAAAAGTGTTCCTCTATAAAGGTATCGCCGCCAAAGCTCGTATCATCCAGTGTCCCAGAAACACCTTCATGAAAGGCTTTTTGTTTATCAATGAAGCTGATAAACATGTCTACATTTCCAGCGAGCTCTTTATAGAAACTTTTAATATTATCGGCACCTTTCCCAGTGAAATCATCACCGAGGTTGGCAACACCTTGTAATGCCTTTTTTAAATCTACCATTTGTTCGCGGAGTTCTTGATAGTGTTTTGCCCTTGTGTCCATGGCACTTGTTAGTGCTTTTGCATCAAGTATCTTGCCCAGAAGAAGTCACTCCCCCCATTATTGATCATAAAGTCTATTTTACCTTTCTCAGCGAATTGGAAAAATAGGCTTTAAGTTACAAAAATAATTTCCATATATTTTTAGAGGAAATAAAACAAGTGATAATTGAAATGTTTTTTCCTTTCATTAAAAAAAGTCAGTCCTCTTTTGAGAGGACCGACTACATTTTGTTTAGAAAAAGCGTTTTAAACTTTTCTTGAGTGGAGGGATATCCAGCTCGCCTTTTTCGAAGAATTTTTTCAGTAAGTATTTACTAAAACCAGCTGCTTGTGTGTACGTAATTTTCCCAGGTAACGGCGGTTCATTGGTGACAGCAACATCAATAATGACGGGTTTATCTGATTGAAGGGCTGCACTAAAAGCTGGAGCTAGTTCTTCATGTGATGACACGGAGATTCCTTTGCCGCCGCATGCTTCTGCGAACTTAGCAAAATCAATATCTTCCAGCTCTATACCATAATTGATGTTTCCTTTTACCTGTTGTTCATATTCGATCATTCCAAGGTTGTTGTTGTTTAAGATCACAACAACGATCGGCAGTTTATATTTTACCGCTGTCACAAAGTCTTGCATGACCATTGTGAAGCCACCATCGCCGCAGACAGCAACCGCTTGACGATTCGGTTCATTTAACTTAGCAGAGATCGCTCCAGGCAAACCACAGCCCATTGTGGCAAGCCAGCTGGAGATGATGAAATCCTGCTGTTTCATTTCAAAATGGCGTGCCATCCATACGGTCACATTCCCTACATCAACAGAAAGAATGGCGTCGTCTTCAACTGCTTCTTCTAGTCTAGCAATGACTTGCTGCGGTTTAAGCGGTGATGTGGCAACGGATTTTTCCTTATCCATTTCTTCCCGCCATTTCATCATATGCTCTGTACAAGCTTCAAGGAAACCACGCTGCTCTTTATATTCAATGTAGGAGGTCAGTTCCTGCAAACCACTCTTGCTGTCACTCACGATTCCTACGTCTACTGGATATCTTTTACCGATTTGATCTGGTTTAATATCCAGTTGAATGGCAGGTGTGTCCTCTGGTAAGTAGTCTCTATATGGAAAAGAAGTTCCAAGCATAATTAAGAGGTCACACTCTTCCATTGCTTCATAAGCTGGCTTCGTTCCAATTTGACCTAGGTTTCCTAAAAAGTATGGATGCCTGTCTGGCACAACCCCTTTTGCAGGAAGTGTGATGACGATAGGTGCAGCAGCCTTTTCTGCAAATGAAAGAAGCTCTTCTTTTGCATTTCGTAATCCTTTACCTGCTAAGATGACCGGCTTCTTCGCATTGTTAATTAGCTGTGCTGCCTTTAGCAGTTGATCTTTCTTTGGCCGTACCTCTCCCTCAACATAAAGAGGAGATGTATAAACTGGCTTACGCTTAATTTTTTGAGAAAATAAGTCATCTGATACGGTGAGAACAGCCACCCCTTTATGGGTATAAGCTGCTTTAATGGCTTGATTCAATAAATCAGGCAGAGCTTCTGCTGTTTGTACCTGCTGATTAAAGACAGCGACGTCGTCAAACATCCGCTCTAATTTGATTTCTTGGAATGTGTCTCTTCCTACTTCATTCGACGCAACCTGCCCTGCAATTGCTAAAACGGGTGCGCCATCTGCTTTTGCATCGTATAGTCCATTTAATAAGTGGACAGCACCCGGTCCAGCGATGGATAAGCAGACACCGAGCTTACCTGTTAGTTTGGCATCAGCCGCCGCTGAGAGTGCCGCCACTTCTTCATGTCTCGTTTGTATAAATTGTATTTGGCTTGATTCATGCCTAAGCTCTTCAATCAATTCGTTTATGCTGTCGCCGGGCATTCCATAAATATGTTTTACGCCCCACTCTTCCAGTAGCGCTGTTACTTCTTTTCCTGCGGTTCTTTGCGGCATGTGAGAAAACTCCTTTTTTCTTACTCCATACCACCGCACCCTTTTGATCAAACGTTTCAACTTGCTGCTACTTTTTAAAATGATATGGAAGGGTGGCGACCACAATATCCCGTTTCCATAATAGACGGAACCTTAATAAAAAGGCAGATTGGTTATGCAAGATCGTATGCCATCTTTTTTTCGGGATAAATTGAGGCACGAGCACCATCACTTTATATTGATGCGCATTTGCTTTTGCCTCAACCGTTTCAAGAAATTTATCAAGCGGATGAATAAGACTTCGATAAGACGAATGCAATATCACAAGCCGCACACCGCTGTTCAGTTTTTCCCAATCCGCTTCAATTTTCTTATCCTTTTCTTTATCAAAGGATACATGAACTGCTATGACTTGATCTGATAAGGATTTTGCATATTGAACAGATTGCTCGACGACACGTGTTACACCGGCAATTGGCACGATGACCACATTTCCTTTAATCTCAACAGGCTCTGTTTCATTCATTAAACGCAGTTGTTCTCCAACAGACAGATAATGCTTTTTAATGGAATGAAAGATCAATAGCACAATTGGCATGAAAACAAATACTGGCCATACAAGATGGAACTTGGTCAAAATGAGAATCATGAGAACGGTGAAAGAAATCAGTGCTCCGACTATATTGATAGGCATTTTCGTTTTCCAGCCCTGCGGTTTTTCACGAATCCACTTCACACACATACCGGTCTGTGACAACGTAAATGGAATAAATACACCTACAGCATATAGCGGAATGAGGTGTTCCGTTTTCCCATCAAACAACCAAATGAGCAGCATAGAAGCTACACCTAAAAAGATAATGCCATTAGAATAACCGAGTCGATCCCCTCTTACAGTAAACATGCGCGGCATATATTTATCCTTTGCTAAGTTGACCGCCAATAAAGGAAAGGCGGAAAAGCCTGTGTTTGCCGCTAATATCAAGATTAAAGCTGTGACAGCTTGAATGACATAATAGAAAAATGTACGTCCAAATGTATCTGATGCAATTTGTGATACAACCGTTTCTTCTGGCTTTGGTGAGATGCCAAAACCAAACGCAAGCAATGTCACGCCAACAAATAATACAGCTAGTAATCCACCCATCATCAATAATGTTCTCGCTGCATTTTGTGCAGCTGGTTTTTTAAAGGATGGAATGGTATTTGAAATGGCTTCTACCCCAGTCAGTGCAGAACAGCCAGACGAAAATGCTTTTAATAAAAGAAACAATGTAATGCCAGGTACATGCGTGCCTATCGCTGTATGCTCAGGTGCTGGAGGAACGCCTCCTGTTAATAATTTAAAACCGCCGACTCCAATTAATATAAGGAGTGATATGACAAACAAGTATACGGGATAAGCCAAAATAGATGCCGATTCTGTCAATCCACGAAGGTTGAGCACCATAATCAAGATGACCAATACAATTGAAATCAGCACATGATATGGATATAGTGCCGGAAAAGCCGATGTGACGGCATCGGTACCCGCTGATATGCTCACTGCTACAGTCAAAATATAATCTACAAGCAATGATCCGCCAGCGACCAGTCCTGGTTTTTCACCTAAGTTTCTGCTAGAGACGACATAGGCTCCGCCGCCTTCTGGATAAGCATAAATAATCTGGCGGTAAGATAGAATTAACGCCATTAAAAGAATTAATACACAACCTGCAATCGGGAGTGAGTACCAAAATGCTGCTGCACTAACGACTGAAAGAACTATCAAGATTTGTTCTGTACCGTATGCAACGGATGACAATGCGTCTGATGACAATAATGCCAACGCTTTGATTTTTGATAGTTTTTGTTCTCCTGCTGCCTGTGATTTTAATGGTTTCCCAATTAAAATACGCTTCATCAAACTGTACATGTGATGCCCGCTCCTTTAGTGTCAAACGATTTAAGTTACAAAAGATGGATCGCCAAAAAGACACAGAGGCAATAGAATGCCCCTGCGTCTATTGTTTAGATCACAGGTTGGTCTTTGCTCTCTTTAACGCTTACGAGGTTAGCTGACGGATTCGGGCGCATGAGACTTTGCCCTACCTAAAAAGGATTCACCCCACGTGGTGTCCTGCACCACCAATGGTTCCCCCGCTCATCGAAATGATTCAGCGATTGGTCTTTTATAAAAGAGATCATACTCCCGTTTAACACCAAAGTAAAGACATTTTTTCAAGGTCTTTTGATCGTTTATCAATCAGTCTTTTTGCGGTTTTTTCGCACGAAATAAATAATCATCACGACCACAAAAATAATCAGTGCAGCGATACATGCAAAGTAAATCCAAGAATCATTGATGCCTTGCTTTTCATCTTTTGGGAGATCATTTGTTGTGCTGCTGACCGTTTGATGATTAGAGAACATGTCTTTGTTTTTGCTCTCGATTGCAACTGTTGCCGTTTCCGTATTTGTTTGCAGGAAATGAATCACTTCATGTGAAAGATCAGCGTCAGCTGCATTCATTCCGGAAAAGACGGTCATTGTTTGTTCTTTATTCCATACAGATGGCTGCGTCCATACAATACGAGCAGTCGTTTCATTGATCATGCCAAAGGAGGATACATCATACTGATCCTTTTTCACTGGAACGATGAGATCGTCTGCCTTTTCTTTTAAAAGAGAGAACGTTTGAATGCCCCCGATGAAAATGAGAGAGTGATCTTTCAATTGATCATTTGTCACATTTGAAGCTTCGATCAAATGATATTGGGCAGCTTCCGGCTGACTAAATGATTCTGTCAGCATCGCCATTTGATTGATCGTTTCTTGCTTGATTTGATCTGGCATGATGATCAATGTTTTTCCTTGCTGCGTTTTTGATGTGAAAGGAAGCGGCCATGCAGCTAAATCCGGTGTATCACTAGTCGTCCCTTCTGGTATTTGAAGAGAGCTGTTCTTATCAATGTAAATCCAGCCTTCTTCATCCGTATGTCTGCAGGCTTCCATGTTTTTAAAGCCTGTAGTAACAAATTGCAAATCAATATATTCGTTCTTTTGGAGTACTTGTGAATCTACTGGAATTGACACATGATAGAATCCATTCTCATCTTTGTTTCCTAGTTTTGTTAACGGTACGTCGTGCGGTTCGTTATTGATCATGACTGTTAAGCGTTCCGCTTTGTTCGCTGTATCAGATTTTTTAAATGATAGATTTAGTTTAGCTCCTGATTTTTGATGAGCGATCAATGCCTTTGGATAATAGTAATGATCAGATGCCGTCTTTTTGGTTCCAACCGTGACATCATCACCACCAAAATCTTTTAAACGAATTTGATGAGATGGTTTTGATGTTTTAACAGTAACCTTTTGAAGGAGTAAATCTGTCCCAGTGAGCTGACCTGTCAGTTCTGGTTGAGTCAGGACATTGATTTTTTCAGCAATTGTTTTTGGCTGCTTAGCAGTGACAAATAAAATGGGCTGTTCTTTTTTCTTTCCTGTCAAGGTTCTCACCGCTAACGTGAGCTGATCGCTTGCTGTTTTCATCTTTGCAGCTTGCTCGATCGATTTCACTCGTCCATCCCAGTTTCCTTTTGCTCCCACAGCAATGGTTGGATGAGCGATTTGCTTGAGGTCCTTTTCTTGGACGAGTTTGAGGTCTGCTTGGCGGTCTTTGTTTTTCAACGTCCGGTATACTTTCATAGCCGCTTCTAATTCAGCTGCTTCCGGTGAATTTGGAATCACAATATCTGTTTGTTCTTTCTGATCACCTGTTTGAATGAAAAATGAAGGGAAGCTGTCTAACGTCACGTCTTTCGTTTGAGTTCCTTTGAAATCCAGCTCACTTTCAGGATATACTTTCAGCCAATTGGCAGGTGTCTCTTGGTTGATACACACACCTTCTTTTAACACGCCATAAAATGTGAGCTGAATTTGATGAGAACCTTTTTTCAATTGCGCTTTGTTCAATTTGATTTGAATTGATTTCTTTTGATTTTTCCCTGATACGGGAATGGTCTTTTCAATCTCTCCATCAATCATGACTGTGAACGAAGATGGCGAAATAAGTAATGGTGAAGCCTCTATATTTAATGTAAGGGTGCTAGACTCAACTTTTCCTCTCTCTATTTGATAGGAAAATTCAGTGCGGTCTTCTTGTCCATACAAGGTTACTACATCTTCTGATAATGCTTGCGTTTCCGTTTGACTTCCTTTAGATGAGCGAATCCAGTCATCTTTCACTTGTACTCGATTTGATTGCGCCATTGCTTGACCCGCCATGAAAAAAGGCTGAATGGCAAGGGATATCATCAATATAAAAATCATCCATTTTACCGATTTCAATTTGTCACCCGCTTTTCTTTTGTTGTTGATCGTAACGCTCAGTTTTGTACCATTTCACTTCTTGTTTGAATAAACGGCTCTTTGCCTCTACACATAAGGAGTACACGACTAGCGCAATCCATACTTGAGAATAAGTGAAGTACATGAGCGCCACAATGAGTATATTTTGTTTGGTGAGCTCTGTTTTCTCAATACTTAGTGTAATCATCACTTCTGTTAGAAAGAGGAAGAAGGCCAATCCCCACAGGATCAGTGCAACAGCCCCTACAGATAAGTGAAGGTCAACAAATAGGTTCACGATAAAGATGCCATTTGAGAGCAGGACACCGAAGAAAAATAAGAAATACGTAAAGAAGAAATAAAACAAATCAAAAATCATTCGTTTTCGTTTCAGCTTCATAAACTGTTTCAAAAATTTGAGGACAACATATTGATTGCCTCGAGCCCAGCGCGTTCTTTGCCGCCACCAGACCTTCCATGTCTCAGGCTCTTGTTCCCATGTAATCGCAGCTGGGAAAAATCGAATGACATAGCCAAGGTTATAGACACGGATCGTTAATTCGGTGTCTTCAGCCAACGCATGAACATCCCAGCCGCCAAGCTCTTCTAAAATGTGCCGGCGGATGGCGAAGTTGGTGCCCGGTATTGTCGCAATGCCAAACCACTTCCATCTTCCGCCTTGCGCCATCCATTGAAAGCAGATGGTCTCAATATTAATAAATTTGGTCAGCAGATTTTTGGCTGCATTGATGACCCTGAATTTCCCGACAACAGCGCCTGCCTTTGGGTCATTCAATAAACCAAGAACCAAATGATAGACGGCCTTTTGTTCAGGCATGTTATCTGCATCGTATACGCAGATGACTTCTCCTGTTGAAGCCTTTAAGCCTTCATTCAGTGCAGTTGATTTTCCCTTTCCTGCAAATGGCGGTTTCGTTTCAATCATATGGACATGATCATATTGCTCACTGAATGACTGCACGATGTCCCCTGTGCCATCGGAGGAATTGTCATTAATCACAATGATTTCAAGGAGATGTTTAGGATAGGATAGCTGGACCATTGCTTTTAGCGTTTGCCGAATGACAACTTCTTCATTATGAGCAGGAATCAGAATGCTGACGGTCGGCAGTTCTTTCCCTTGTTTCGTCCATTCAGGCAGCACTTTTTCGTAGGTCAGGTAGTGCTGAAAGCCGCCCTGCATGAGAAACATGTGGTATAGGAGCATGATCCAAATCAGTATTAATGAAAGATAAAATAAGACATCAGCCACCTAATTTTCTCTCCTTAAAAATACGTTTTTTCATTGTCAGTCTTAAATACAATGTGTAAAAAGCAAATGCCGCAATAAACAGCATCACCACGACGGTGAGAATTCGCAGCATATTTTCCATGCCGCTTCGTTTAACTGTTGTGGTTTCCGCTCTATTGGATTGTTCTACATGAATATGTCCATCCCCTGATGTTTTGATCTGTACATGTGGTGTTTGGACTGTCTGTTTTGTTTTCTTTAAATCCAGCCATTCACTAGAAGGAATTGCATCCATCTGCGTCATCAGATTCTGCAATCCAGCTATTCCGGATTCCACATCATAGGACAGCCCGATTGCGGCTGATTGAAGATGCTGGATGGATTGAATCTTTTGTTCTGTTAAAATATTTGAACCTTCTTCGTCAGACGCTGGCTCTACTGATTGCTGAGGATATAAAGTCATGCCATGAAGCATGTCGGGTTTCGTCACGAGCGGCGGAGCACCGGCTGTTTTCCAAGTATGATCCGACAGCTGTACCTGTCCAAACAGACTGGACACATGCCTTGATATCACTTCGTAGCCTTGTTGAGATATGGCATCATGCGGCACCTCGAATGCCAGTGGATAGAGACCTTGCTGCGCAAGAAACTCAATGCCTTTTGTCAGTTTTTCTTCTGTATAGATGGTTTCTTGCTGCTGATTCGATCTCGTATAAGCATGGAAGTCTTTTTCATTCGAAAAATGGCTTTCACTTTGCTTCTTCTCAGCTTTTTTAGGGTCATTTGACGTAATGGACTGATCATTCTTTGCATCCCAGAACTCAAAGTCCTGACCAGAATCCTCCGTGCGATACGTACGGCTAAATCCATGGAGAATGATGCTGGCTCCATCGCTTTGCAATTGTTTTAACACTTTTACAAGCTTCGGGCGGTCACTCAGTGTCACTTCATCGCCTGTTGTTCGATCCACCCAAACAGGGGTTACCGCTATTAGAAACGGAATATGCTGAGTGGATACGTATTGTCCAAGCTCAAGCAGCTTCTTTTCGTCAGTGACAGGACTGATGTTCCCAAGCCTTAAGTATTTTGTGGTCAGTTGATTAGAAGAAGGAAGGCGTTTTTCTAGCACTTCTGCAAGAAGCTCGCTGTGCTGCACGACATTTAGGATTCCAATATAGGCGGCACCTTCCTTTGTTTGAATCACAAATGGAAGATCAGCTTTATGTTTTTTCAATAGAAATTCCCTTTGCAAGTCTGCCCCTTGAACCGTTAACGCACTGATCCTTTTCTCTAGCTGACGGTATGCTTTATCATCTGTATATTTGATTTGACTCGTGTGATCTTGTTTGTGAAAAGTAAGCGCGGAAAATGGGCGCAGCTGTTCCGCATTGTATCCAATGGCTATGATCTTCTGTGCTTCGTTCATTACACGAATGGTCTGTTTTGGTAAGGTTCTCTTTATTTCCCCTAGATAGATGACTTGCTGAAATTCGCTGATCTTCTTTTCAGCCAAATGTTCATCAGATACAATCGTCGTCTGTTTGGAAAAATGTCCAGCGAGTAGATCCAGCATATGCACTGCTGGAGTCGCTTCTCCTGAATCTGTTGAATAAACGATCAGGGTATCTGGCTTGGCAAGAGCGTCGGCTGAAGCCATGTATTGAAACGAAAGAATCAAAAAGAGAGCAATCATCAAGCAGCATTTCATCAAAGAATTAAAGTTCATTCATCATCATCTCTTTTTCTAGTTCTTCTAAAAATTGTTCTGGCGTGCGATAATCCGAACTGCTTGTTAAATGACAGACATGAAATGTCAAGGTGACTTCACGGCCGTTTAACAGCACATGCTTTTTCAATTTATCCTTTAGCTTCTCAAGGACGACAGAGACATTTTCTTCTGGTGTGTGAGTAAGCAGCAGGCCTATTCGTTCTTCAGATAATCGAAATTTCTTATCGGTTTCTCTGACACTTTCGCGAATCTTGTTACTTAATTGCTGAAATAGGTGCTGCATTTCTTTTTCTCCATATAACGATTTGAATTCTGCTGCATAATGAATGTGAAGAAGGATAAATACGAATGGCTGTTTGTAGCGTTCTGCCCGTTTCATTTCCTCAGACAATTCCAGCCTCATCCGTTCTGCATTGTCAAATCCAGTGGTGGAGTCAATCGCCACAAATTGTTTCATAGCCTGCTTTTGTTGTTCAATGGTTTGCCGCATCGTCTTAATCCGCTCATGCAAGCTTCCTGCTGAAATCGCGAAAAAGAGGAGGGCTGCGCCCCAAATCACCACATCTTGCAATGTTTGATTGGTAAAGAAGGGGGTTGTGTGGCCAAGCTCTGTAAAGAACATAGCACTTCCTATAAAGAACAACATCAGCAAGGTAAAAATTAATGCTGGTAAGATGCCAAATAAAATCCCGCATCCTAACACGACAAAAGTCAGTGTGATCATCAAAAAGCTCTCTGCATCATGTACGCCAAGGTAGCCCATAAACAAAATAAGACCTGCAAACGTGAGGAGCAGAGAATAATATAAACGATACGTATTACTGAATAACCGATTCATTAAAAAGCTCCCTTTCTGCAATGAGAGGCAATAAATTGTCAAATGAGTGTGTGTCTTTTTCGTTCATGTACCCTCCATAATAATCCTTGAGAGGATCTTGAATTTGTAATTCTTTCATGCGGTCATACACCTCTTTTGCGAATTCCGGTTCGTTTTGTTTAAGAGCATACAAGATGACCAGCGCATATACAGAAGGCGATTCATACGTCACTGCTGGCTGCAATGTGCTCAGTTTATATCTACCGTACAATTTTCCTTCTTTTGTAAAAGTCGTTTTAAGCCATTTCATGATCGCGGACGTATTCACCTTTGCACGATCGGCATGTAGAGCCGTATAGAGTTGATCAATCATATTGATTTCTCGATCAAATGAATAGGCTTTTTTCTTTATGTCATAGGATTTAGGAAAGAATCCTTTTTTTCTCGGTGCTTGTTTTAGAATGGCCAATTGGTTACTCGTCATTTGTTTCGTGAATATTTTGAGGGATTCCAATTCTTTGATTGCTTTTGGGTCTAAATATGAGAGTGTGATTGTGTGTGAAGTTCGATTTGTTGATGCATCATAATAATCGGACAAGATGCCTCTATACATATTTTTGTCTTTTAACGCTTGTGCGATTTCTTTTGCTGTTGTTTGATACGCTGTATTCTTCCATAAACGATCTGCCTTTTGAAGTGCCGCCACTACCCGTAAATCATCAACTAGAGCATTAGCCTTACTTTTTTGATCAGATTCGATTTGCCAGCTGAGAAGATGATGGTCTAGTAAAAATTCATCTTGCAGGACACCAAATTGTTGGTCAAACGAATTTTGGTCTTTTTTTCGAACAAGATAATCCATCCAAAGCCCCAGCGATTCGGATAAGTAGATGTGCTGCTCTGCAAATGAAGTGCGGATCAAGCCTTGATCTGTCATGAGGTGATGAGTAATAAAATATTCTCCGGGCAATACTGGCTGTGGTGATACTGGATAAGCTGATTCCGTCTGCTGCTTCCAGGTACATCCACCTAGTAGAATGACAATGAGTAAAACAATACCTATGCGATGTATGGGTGTATCCATTCGTGTCCCCTTTCAACTCCCGTTCTCTTAGCATTCTAACGATTTATTATAGATTGTTTCTGTTTAAATTTAAATAAATATTTTATACCAAATTACGAGTCTTTTCGCATAGACATTCCCATTTTCAGAAAAACAATATGTCGATATGCTTGATTACATTGGAAAACCCATGCGTTTCCGCATGGGTTTTTATAATACTATTGATCTAATTTTAATTTCTTTAATTGCTCAGCCAGTGCGTTATTGATTGGTTCTTCCACTTTCTTTTGTTTCTTCATATATTTAGACACATCGTGCTTACTGGCTTTCTTTTGATTGGATTGTGATTTGCGTTTTTCGAAAACAGACAGTTTTTCTCTATGGCCGCACACACAAGCAAAGATTTTGCCATCGCCTTCTCCGCGCAGCTCGAGCTTTTTATGACAGTTCGGGCAGCGTGCGTTTGTTTTCTTCGCCACATTTTTACGGTGGCCGCATTCTCGGTCTTGGCACACGAGCATTGTGCCATGTTTTCCGTTTACTTTCAGCATCAGTTTTCCGCAGTCCGGACAATGGGTGCCAGTGACATTGTCATGCTTAAAGGTTTGGTTCGTTTGTTTGATTTCAGATACGGCTTGTTTTGCATAGGACTTCATTTCACTCATGAATTGAGAAGCCTTCAGCTGTCCTTTTGCGATTTTAGAAAGCTTTTGTTCCCATTCCGCTGTTAACGCAGGAGACTTTAAGTCTTCAGGCACTAAGGAGAGCAGCTGCTTCCCTTTCGATGTGATGAAAATGTCTTTGCCCTTTTTCTCAATTAAGAAACTGTTAAACAGTTTTTCAATGATATCGGCTCTTGTGGCCACTGTCCCTAGTCCGCCTGTTTCACCAAGGGTTTTCACTAAATCCTTTTCCTGATTCTGCATAAATGCAGCTGGGTTCTCCATAGCAGATAGCAGGGTTGCTTCATTAAAACGAGCAGGAGGTTTCGTTTCTCCTTTTGTTTCTTTCAGCTGGCGTACTTCAAGTGATTGCCCTTCGGAAAGTACCGGCAGATGCTGATCTGCTTCGGCTGATTCCTCGTCTTCATAGGATTCATCGTACACAGCTTTCCAGCCGGCTGATTGCACAGTTTTTCCTTTTGCTGTGAATGTTTCACTGCCTATTTTGGCGATCACCGTTGTTTCCTCGTATTCAAAAGGATTCATGAGTACAGCAAGGAATCGTTTGGCAATCAGATCATATAATTTACGCTCTTTATCACTTAATGCACCAGGATACAGTTCTTCCTCGGTTGGAATGATCGCATGGTGATCTGACACTTTTGCATCGTTGACAAAGCCTTTGTGTGCTTTCACGCCTGATTGTAAAATGCGGTTCACATGCTGAGCGTACGGTCTGACATTCATTCCTTTTAATCGATCTTTTAATGTAGGAACGATATCCGCTGAAATAAATCGTGAATCTGTACGCGGATATGTTACAAGCTTATGCTGCTCATACAACCGCTGAAGCGTAGATAATGTTTCTTTTGCTGAGAAGCCGTAGCGTTTATGCGCATCACGCTGCAATTCAGTCAAGTCGTACAGCCCTGGAGCAAAAGCTTTTTTCGCTGTTTTTTTCAATGCATCGATCACTGCTGGTTTTCCTTTGCAGCCTGCCAAGCGCTCTTTTATGACATTCTCTTGGAATGTGCGGTTTTGCTTTGTTTTGGCATCCTGCCACGTCAAGGTAAGTCCATCTACTTGTGCAGTCATTCCATAAAACGGCTTCGGCTGGAATTGCTGAATGTCTTCTTCTCGTTTGGCGATCATGGCAATCGTTGGTGTTTGTACCCGTCCGCAGGAAAGCTGCGCATTGAACTTGGTCGTCAGCGCTCTTGTTGCGTTGATCCCTACAATCCAGTCTGCCTCAGCACGTGCAACCGCTGAGCGGTACAGATTATCATATTCTCTGCCGTCTTTTAGTCGTTTGAAGCCTTCTTGAATGGCTTTGTCCGTAACAGATGAGATCCATAGTCGTTTTAGCGGCTTTTTCACATGCGCTTTTTCAAGAATCCATCTTGCGACAAGCTCCCCTTCACGTCCAGCATCTGTTGCGATGACAATGTCTTTTACATCTTTTCTTGCAAGCTGTGCTTTTACTGCTTGGAATTGTTTTCCTGTCTTTTTCATGACGACAAGCTTGAGCGGCTCTGGAATGATCGGCAAATCCTCTAAACGCCAGGATTGAAATTCTTTTCCGTAGCCTTCTGGATCAGCCAGTGTGACCAAATGGCCAAGGGCCCACGTGACAATGTATTGATCTCCTTCTAAAAAACCATTTCCTTTTTTATGACACTTCAATACACGCGCTAAGTCACGTCCTACTGAAGGTTTCTCTGCTAATACAACTGTTTTTGACACTAGATTTCACATCTCTTTCTTCTATCCATCCTTTTATTATAGCAGACGTGGAGATGCGGTTCTAATGACGGATTATTTCTTCAAACGCGTGATAATTTCGTTTGTGATTTCTTGTGTTTGATAAGCCCCGCCGATGTCTGCCGTTAAAAAGCCGTCTGCTGTGACTGACTCGATGATTTCGAGCAGGTGTGTACCTAGTTCTTCCTCTCCGAAATGATCAAGCATGAGTTTAGCGGTCCAAATTTGACCGATTGGGTTGGCAATTCCTTTCCCTGCAATGTCTGGGGCTGATCCGTGTACAGGCTCAAACATGGATGGATATTTGCCATTTACATTGATGTTGGCGGCAGGCGCCACGCCAATACTTCCCATAATCGCAGCCCCAAGATCAGTTAAAATATCGCCAAATAAATTGCTGGCAACAATCACATCGAATTTCTCTGGTCTTGTCACAAAGAAGGCTGAGAGCGCATCAATGTGCTGCGAGTCTGCTGTCACCTCTGGATAATCCTTTGCTACGTCTTGAAACACTTCATCCCAAAATGGCATTGTATGAACAATTCCATTCGATTTGGTTGCACTTGTCACATGCTTTCGTCTTTTTTCTGCTAATTGAAAAGCAAAGCGCATGGCTCTCTCTGTCCCTTTTCTGGAGAAAACAGCATTTTGAATGGCAAGCTGATCTTCCCCTTGATAGATGCGGCCTCCGATTTCACTATATTCGCCTTCACCGTTTTCTCTTACAACAAGAAGATCGAAATCCTTTGGCTGAGCAAGCGGGGAGCGAATACCGCTCAGCTGTTTTGCAGGTCTAACGTTAATCACCTGCTCAAATTCACGTCTAATTTTAATCAGCAATCCCCAAAGCGATACATGATCCGGCACTAAATTGGCATCTCCGACTGCCCCTAAGAAAATACTGTCAAAGGCTTTCAGTTGTTCCAATCCATCCTTTGGCATCATTTCGCCATACTCTAAATAATATTCACAGCTCCACGGAAAATCCTGAAAGGTGAAAGACAGCCCGCCATGCACATCTGATATCGCTTTCAAAACTCGGATGGCTTCAGGCACAACTTCCTTTCCAACCCCGTCTCCTGGAATTGCTGCAATTGAAACATGCTTCATTGATTTTTCCCCCTTCGTCATCGGTCGACCGTCGACCATTTAATTCGAGTTTACTAGAGAGTGTCTGTTCTTACAATGGACAAAAGACGCTTTTTTGATCAAAGCGCCTTTTTATCCTGCATCAGCACACGTTTCTTTCTTCCCGTACTTTTTTTATCTGAAAGCAGCAAACCTCCTAAGGTCAGTGCCGTTCCAAGCGCAGACATGAAGGTCAATTTCTCGTGAAGAACGATCATTGAAATGACCATCGTAATAATGGGCACTCCATAAATATACACACTCGATTTCACCACACCGATCGTTTTCACGGAAAAGCTCCATGTCAGAAAACAAATGGCAGATGCGAAAAAGCCTAGAAACAGCAAGTGGAAGGCAAACGATGGATTCGTCAACCGTTCCCAGTCTAAACGAATTTTAAAATGCCAGATCAGTGGAATCATCCATAGCAGTCCGTAAAAGAAGACACGCCTTGTTACCTGAATGATATGGTAGCCATATTGGTTGATCATCTTCGATAAAATGGAATAGAATGCCCAGACGATGGTAGCCGTTAAAGCTAACGCATCACCGAGTGGATTCAATTGAAACGTGGTCATTCCATTCATGCTGATCAGCACGATTCCCGTCATTGCGATGAAAAAGCCTATGAAAAACCGGCTGTGCAGCGGCTCATCTTTTAATAAAAAATAAGACAATAGAAAAGAGAAGAATGGGACAACGGAGCTGATGACACCTGCATTCGAAGCAAACGTATAAGTAAGTGCGACATTTTCTAAAAAGTAATATAAGACCACACCGCATAAACCTGCCAGCGCAAACATCCCTTCATGCTTTTTATTTCGCACCTTCATGGTGACTGGATAGATGATCACCAGAGCCAAGTACCCTATAAAAAAACGGAAAAATAAAATCTCTGTTGGAGAAAAAGCCGTTAATAATATTTTGGTAGAGATAAAGGTGGATCCCCATAAAAAAATGGTGAACATGGCCGCTAAATGACCAAGCAGCTGTTTATTTTTCATCAGCTGTTACCTGCTTTACAAAAATTTGCTGATACTGCCCTGGCGTGAGCCCAATAAATTCTGAAAAGAAATGACTGAAATGACTTTGATCAGAAAATCCAGCGGAGGCAGCCGCATCTACAGGCTTCACTCCTTGGGCGAGAAGCTCCTTCGCATAGTTCACCCTGATTGTCTGTAAATAACGATACGGCGTGATGCCTCTGAACTTTGTAAAAGCACGCAGCAATGAATATTTGTTCATGGACACAAGCTCACCTAAGTCATCTAACGAGATATTTTCCGTGAGATGTGTTTCGATATATTGCTGTACGTCTTGGACTTTTCGTTCGTTGGCACGTGCGGGTGATGCTTTTTCCTCTGATGTATCAGCATAGGCTTCAATCAACTGTTTCATAAAGAAATAGAAGGTTTCCTGTTTATTCAAAGCAGGCGCTTCTTCTGTGATCATTTGATGTAGATCATATAACGGCTTTGTTCGTTCACTTTGTGAAAACACAGGGGCTTTAAAATGCGGCTTGTGCTGAAAGATTTTTTCCAGCACCTCAGCTTCAATATTTAAGCAGCGATAATCGAGTGTCCTGTGATCAATTTGTTCACATGCGTGATTATCATACGGATTGAAAAGAAGGATATCACCCTTTTCAATGATGTATTCTTGATTTTGGCAGATCAAACGTCTTTGACCATCTTCAATAAATCCAATCACATAATATGTATGAAAATGATTCGGGAACTTTTGCATGATGCCATGAAAGCGATACGCCTCTATTTGCAAGTCTTGATCAAAATGTACAGTTCGTTCCTCTTGTGTGTTCATGTCGATCCCTCTTTTCACTGAACTGATCATTAGTGTAGCACACCCTTTTTCTCTTGGATTGTACGATATTGACTTTTCGATGCAGGCTTGCCTAGAGGGAAAAACTTGGATAACATGAGACAAAAGATGATGAATAAAAGAGGGAATGATGGGATGAATTCATTCGAGATGGAAAGACCAGCACCGTATCACATGCAATTTTATGAACAGCTGAAGCAAATGATATTTGATGGCCAGTTTCAGCCAGGAGAGCGCATCAATGAAACACAGCTTGCCAAACAATTTGGCGTAAGCCGATCACCGGTAAGAGAGGCGATGAGACTGTTAGAAAAAGACGAGCTCTTAATCGCAGATCATCGATCAGGCTATTCCGTCTATACGTTAACAGAAAAAGATGTCGAGGAGCTTTATCAAATTCGGGCGGCCTTAGAAACACTTGCTGTTGAGCTTGCCTGTAAGGAAGCCTCGCAAAGAGAAATGGATGAAATTGAGCAGGTTCTCACGCAGGCGGACGAAGCGATCAAGCAGCAGCTGCCATCTAAAGAGATCGTCCAGTTACATGAAGCCTTTCACCAAAAAATCATTTTGGCGAGTCACAATGACCGCTTATCCAAACAATTGAATCACGTGAATGCACTCATTCACTATTGCCGCATCTTCCATTTTAGCGGCGGGGCTCGTGCTGAAACCATTCAAAGAGAGCATACAGCCATCTATTCTGAAATAAAAGAGCGCCGCTCCATAGAAGCGGTTCAAGCAATGACAGAGCACTTATTACATGATGTTATGCACTTAAAGCAAGTACTCTCTAAAACAAACAAAGAATAAAGGGCTTTTCCCATTTTTTAAGCATTCCATGAACATATTTTGAATTTTTCGTAGATTTTAGCATGTCCAGACGATCTTTCGTTTATATTAGAAGATGAGAAACTAGCTTTTATACAGGAGGATTTGTATATGCATACAAGTATTAGCCGTCTTCGACAGGCGGGTTTTATTGAGGGTATGTCTCTTTTAACCCTTCTTTTAATTGCCATGCCTCTAAAATATTTTGCAGATATTCCGATGGCAGTCACTATTGTAGGCTCTCTTCATGGCGCATTGTTTGTCATCTATATGCTCGTTTTGGCATATGTGACTTTTAAAGTTCGCTGGCATTTGAAATGGTCCATCGCCGGTTTTTTTGCGGCTTTCATTCCTTTCGGTAACTTCGCCTACGATAAGGTGCTCCGCCAATATGATACAAAAGCTTAATCAAAAAGGGCTAAAACGACATTCGTTTTAGCCCTTTTTTTCCACGCTGGGGAACGCTTTTTTATATCGATGCATATTTCACAATGGCTGCTTGACGCGTCATGTCGTGATACGCCACCCATAATTCATCACCAGGCAAGACGCTAGTGATTGGATCGATTGGCTGTTTCACTTCATACATCATGCCATTTCTCTCAACCTGAATGATTGCTAACGGCAGATTGCCGATGACGCCAGCAAATTCAACATTGGTCACTTTTGCACTTCCTTGTTTCTCTTGCATGAGACCCATTTCTCTATCCAGCTCTTCTTTTTTTGTCTGGATCGTGATTTGAGTGCCGGCTGTGACCTGCATATGATCAGGGATGAATTGGCTGACCGTTTTTGTGATGGACTCATCGCCGTTTGAAACCGACACATCAAGCTGAATAGGCTTTTGTTCATGGATGGCCACTGGATATTGCTTCACACGCTGAATCGTTCCTGTTAACGTCACATCTTTCCCCGATCGATTCCTCACTTCATAGCCATAGGCTGCCATTTTGAGCTGGCCGTTGATATCGACAAGATCGGCTTTTTCTCCTGTTCTAAATTCAAAACCGGCGGCTTGAATCATCGGAATGATATACGTTTTCTGATCTAATTCAAATGTGAGTGATAAGACGGTGCCTCGTCCTACAGTTCCATATGATTCTATGTTTCTTAAAACAGCGCCTTTGATAAACTTTGGCTCGCTTGGCTGCGAGAAGTCACCCTCTTTTAAGAGCATCGCTTTTTTCTTCTTTGGATCATAGTGAATGACAATACGCTGTCCCGGCTGTGGTATCTGGGTGTAGGATACAACCGTTTTAACCGTCTTTTCTATGCGCTGCCCTTCATATTCAAATTGAAGCCGCATGCTGACAACTGGCTGTTCGTTAATGTAGGTGCCCGTTTCTTTAACAGACACAATATTGGCTTCTAATGTGACACTGTCCTTTATCTTGTTTCTCCTCACCAGTCTCAAAATCGGCGGCAGGAAGATCGCTAGCACAAATAATAATAGCGGGATCAAGATCCATATCGCCCAGTTAAGAATGAGCGGTCCGCCCTTCATAACATATTGCGTAAAGGTATCAACAGACGTTTGGTGGGCCGGACTGGCGTTTTCAATTGAGATGACCTTTTGCAAAGGAAATTCCTTTAGCTCTTTGCTTTTCGTCTCAAATGCACCCGTTAATTGATTTTCGAATGAATAATAGAGCCATTCACTTTTCACATTTTTATTGAAAGAGAGCCCTTCTCTTTGTAAAGATTCATATGAAAACGACTGCAAAAGCTTGCTGGCAGACGTCGCCTTATTCGTGCGATGGTTATATATATAACCTGTCAGTTTGCCTTTTGCTTCGTCCTTTGCTGTAGAGCCTGCAAGAAGAACTTCTTCTTCATTAAGCTGGTAAATAAAGGTTTGATAAATCGGCTTTGGTGTTGGAACGACTTCCCCAAGCCTTCCCTCTGCATTCACTTTCCTTGCCCTTTTTGGATAGTTAGATTCGACAGCGACTGCAAAGTTTTGTGATGTCCCGATTGTTTTCTCCATCTGCTGCTCCACTTTATCTTCAATGAGACTGAACGGTTCAGCGTTTTTGGAGACATAAACCCCAAGCTGTTGCTTCTCGTTTGAGATTCCGCTGACATACGCCTTCTGGTCATTTTTCAAAGCCAATTCAAACATAGGAATTGGCGTCTGCCCTCTAAAGGAATTCATGACAACATCGATAGAAACGGGTCTTGCTGGCAGCTTTAGATCGTTCAGATTGTGCACATGAAACTGACCATCCTTCAGCTCACCGATGACTGCAGCGGCACCATCCATTTCTCCTGTAAATACGAGCCGTCCATTCCATTGGTATGTATTCGTTTTTAGAAATGAGGGAATCTGCAGGTTATTTTGAACGAGCTCTTTCTTTTTTCCGCTTGGTGTTAGTTTCTCGATCAACAGCTGCCCGTCTTTATTTTTTAAAGTCAGTAAGAGATTGTTTCCTTGAATGGATGGCAGCATTTCATGAAACGTATCACTTTCTGTGGTCCATTCACTGATTCTTTTTCCTGATTGAGGATCATACATTGCAAAATGGAGCTGCTGGTCTTTTGATACAGCACTCACCACTCGTTTTCCTTCATCAAATGTAAACATTCCTTTGACGTCATACTCTGTTACTTTCCCATCTGACAAATCATCTTGGTAATGGTTCCACACCAAGACACTAAGAATGATCGCTGGAATAAAGAAGACAATATATCTGAGGAAGATGATTGGTATTCTTTTCACTTGATCGCTTCCTTTCATGAGGTTCCTTAAACTTATACGTCAGTACAGCGAAAATGTTTCATGCTAGAAGAATACCATCAAAGCCTCTGGAATCCATATTTTACAAACTTTGTTGTTTACGATAAAATCCAATCAGATTCAAAAAAGGAGTTATCTCATTGGATAAGCTATCATCAATCATTCTAGCGGCTTGGCTGCGTGTCCCTCGCTGGTTCAAGCAATGGGTACTCGTATCCATTTCCATTTTCTTTTTTTATATGTGTTTTGTAAAGGGGCTGACTAGCTGGCACACCTTGCCGCCTGTCACATTGCTCTCATGTGTGATTGGTTCCTTCATCATTTGGCTGATGTGGCTTAAGAGGCAAAAAAATAAGTGAAAAGGGGAAAATGATGAAACAATCTATTCTTTATTTTGCGATCTCTTTTGTTCTTCAATTCATTTGGTTTGGTCTTGTGCATCCAAATAGAGGCGTGACACTGCTGGATATGTTCATGTTTTCTATTTTGTTTGCGGTCATGTTCTTTTTTATTGAGCGGATTTGGCGGTATCAGAAAAAAGGACAAAGTAAATGATCATGAAGCTCGCTTTATTCACTCTGATTATTTGTGCATTTATCGGTCTGCTGTTAGTGTCAAACCCTTTTGGGGCGGACGTTATGCGAATGGTTGCGACCTTTGTTTTTCCTTTTCTTGTGCTCATTGGTTTCGGGTTCCTATTGTTTGACCCAATGAAAAAGGCTGCCAAATAGATGGCAGCCTTTTCCTTACTCTTTTCATGCAAATAAATAATCAATGTTTAATCTCCGTTACGGATTGTATGAATTAAGATTCGATCATATCAGTGTGTCATATGTGTTCCGAGTGAACCTACGTTTGAAAGTAAACGCCATGGAAGTTCTGGATAACAAGACAACGAAAGCCCTACCTCTCATTCGTCCTTACGGCTCCGAAGCCGTGCCAGTGTGAATTGTAAATCAAAACGTCTTTTTTCCATTCTTCCGCTCTTATAGGGGGGCGGTGGCAGAAGGAAAAGAATAAGTTTGTTCGCTTTGACAGCGTCTCGTTCTTATCAAGTAGAAGCTCTATTGCTTCTCATTATGTCATAGAAAAAAGAAAGTTTACTTTCTTTATTTATTTGCTTATTTCAACACTTAATATCAAACTATAACACATTCCCCCTGCTTGCGCAAGTGTTAAAGTGATAATTCTGCTGGTGTACGGCTTCCTTCATTCATATAACGAATGGAGGCTGGGTCAATCTTCAGGATCACTAGATTTGGGTCATCTTTTCCTTTAAACCATTTCTCCATCTCATCAGACCAAAGACGGTCAATCAGTTCCGGATCGTCGGTTAATGCTGCGGTGCCTGCAATCTCTGCATACGTATCACCGAATCCTTCGCCTGAATATCCAATGAGAATATGAACATTCGGGTTTTTTTCAATTTCTTCTGCTTTATGTGTTTCTTTACTCGTTGGTGTATATAACGTCAGCCCTTCATGAAAAAAAGTCATATAGCGGGTATGCGGCTTATCCTGTTCAACAGTCGCTAGTGTTCCCACCTTTTGTTCATCTAACAGGTTTAATACCTTTTGTTTTAATTCTTCTTGAGACATATCGTTTCACTCCTTCAAAATTTCATCCGTATACGTAGGTTTCCACGACAGCCCATTCATTAAACAAAGAAATGTGTTTTTCATAAAAAGAGACCTTCTGGCTGATGCTATAAAAAACAGGTTCAATGAAGGGAGAAATTGAACATGCATCATGAAACGATGTTTCATTTGAGCTCACTTGTCATTGCGGCAGTTGTTGTAGGCATAATCGTATGGTCTGTCATATCTGTGCAGAAAAATCGCAAGAAATACTAAAAACACCGCCCAATCAAAGCTGGGCGGTGCCGCGGTAGATCATGTATTCATAAAGGAACCGCCATTGACATGAAGTGTCTGTCCTGTCATATAAGACGATTCGTCAGAAGCCAGCAGGACAAAGCAGCCGACATGCTCAACAGGCTGTCCTGGTCTTCCCATCGGAGTTTCTGCTCCAAAGCTTTCCACACTGTCTTCATCAAATGTAGATGGAATGAGCGGCGTCCAAATTGGACCTGGCGCTACACCGTTCACTCGAATCCCATCTTTCACAAGCGATTGTGCCATAGAACGCGTAAAGCCGTTAATGGCTCCTTTTGTTGCCGTATAATCAATCAGCACTGGGTTACCTCTATATGGGTTAATGGATGTTGTGTTAATAATGGAGCTTCCCGGTTTTAAATAATCCAATGCCTTTTTCGTAAAATAGAAATAGGAATAGAAGTTGGTTCTAAAGGTTTGGTGAAGCTGTTCACTCGAAATATCTTGAATACGTTCTTGCGGATGCTGTTCAGCCGCATTATTTACTAAAATGTCTAATTGACCAAAGGCTTCAACTGTTTTTTCTACTGCTTTCTCACAAAAGGCTTCGTCACCGACATCTCCTGCAATCGTTAAGCATTTGACGCCTTCTTGTTCTACACGTTTTTGCGTATCCTCTGCATCCTCATGTTCATTTAAATACACAATGGCAACATGTGCACCTTCCTTTGCATAGGCAACAGATACTGCCCGTCCAATTCCACTATCTCCACCTGTAATCAGTGCCACTTTTCCTTTTAGCTTGCCAGAACCTTGATATGATTCATCCTCAAAGATCGGCGCTGGATTCATTTCTCTTTCACTGCCTGGCTGCTGATCCTGCGTTTGGCGCGGAATGCCATTTGTTAAATAATCACGTAAATCCATGTGTAAGCTCCTCCTTGATTTATTGATGTATCCTTTCATTACCACCTCATTTTTTCACTCAAACATCATGAAGCTGTATTGATGTGTTCCCGAAAATCAGCATGTTTGAACAAGGGAAAAATCGGTTACATGATCATCAAAAAGGAGCGTTCTCACATGCTGTCTATTTCGAAAACCTTTAGCAGACCAAAAGGCTGGCTCGGAAGCATTGCTGGACTCATTATGGCAAATGAAAATAAAGCATTGAATCAGTGGGCCATCCGCCACTTAGATTTGACAGATGGTGAAAACATTTTGGAAATTGGCTATGGACCAGGCTACAGTATCAAACATATGCTCAAGCATTATCAAGGCCTTCACATTGATGGGCTGGATGCTTCTTCCACCATGCAGGAGCAAGCACAGTCCCGCGTCAGCAAACGGGCAAAAGACAAACAGGTTCGTCTGTATGTCGGCAAAATCGAGAAAACACGTCTTCCCGGAGAGCAGTATGACAAAGTACTGTCTGTTAACAATTTTACGATTTGGGATGATCCAAAAACGGGCTTACTCAATCTTTATCACACCTTAAAACCAGGCGGGACACTCGCTATTGTGATGCAGCCAAGAGAAAAAGGAGCTGACGCCAATCGGACAAAAGAGATGGGTGAAAACATATTAAATGACTTGCAGTTTGCAGGGTTTGACGAATTTTCTATTGAGTATGAAGAAATTCGCCCTACCCTTGCTGTCTGTGTCACAGCAAAAAAGCCGAGAAGCGAATAAGCTCTCGGCCTTTTTCTTACCACTTTGCCTCTTTGACAAATTGATAGAAAAGCTGATGTAATTTCTGTTCAATGTTTTCCTTTGTTCCTTGTCCATAAAGCGCCATGCTTTCTTCACTTTCAATGATGGATGAACTGATCAGACTAAACATTTCTGACCCTTCCTTGCCAAGCTCTTGCGGCGCCAGCATCATGAGAATTCTTGACATCTGCTGCTGCCCGCCATCCATGCTTTTAACCTCGTATGCCTGATCAAGATCATAAATATGAAAGATTGGTTCCTTGATGAATGTATGCTTTAAATGGTAAAGAGCAAATTCAGTGCCAGGTATGCCTAAGCCGCCTTGCTGTTCACGTTCCAAAAGGCCGCCCGCCACATCATCTGCATGTATGATAAATCCTTCCTCTTCAAGCTGACGAAGCAGCTGCCTAATGGTTTCATCATGCTGCGGCATCGTCTCTCTTTTTTCGATGGTAAAATGGGACAGGATGCTGCGAATCACAAACATATAATTCGTCACCTGCTCTGCAACCGCCATCATATCAACGGTTTCTTGCGCCAATTCTTCGGGAGGTTCTTTTATTCTTTTTTTCTCGATGATATAAGGAATCTTCCGTTTAATATGAGCCTTCACACGCATAGCATCATCCTCGTTTAAAAGCGGGCTGACCATGATGTAATCGATATGCTCATATGGGATCGGAACGGTCGAGACAATCATGTCATAGCTCGATGCATCGATTTCCTTTAGCTCCATCAAAGAGGATAGATCGAATTTGGCGATCTCCGGCAATTCTTTTTTCAACCGGGAGGCAAGCATTTTCGAGGAACCAATCCCGCTTGAGCAAACAACCAGCGCATGAATTTTTGTTTCTTCTTTTTTGATTTCAAGCACTGAGCCAAAGTGAAGCACAAGAAAGGCAATTTCATCCTCTGGAAATTCAATCTCTGGAAAGAAACGCTCGACTCCTTCTTCAATCGCCATAAACAGCAAAAAGTAGTCTTTTTTAATTTGTTGTGTGAGCGGATTATAGATTCTCATCTTTTCCTTTAGACGGTTCATGGCAGGCTCAAGATGAGACACGAGCCCCTCATACAATGAATCATTTTCATTGAGATGATAGCCGGTTTTATTTGAAATAAAATCAATGAGCTTTTTCGTTCTCAGCGCTATATCCAGCTCAATTTCATCAATACGGTATTCAGTCTGAAAGCTGCGATTTGCGCTGCGAAGGTGGATGGTCATATATCCGACCTCCGCTTCAGGGATCTCCACATTAAACATGCGTTCAAGCGCTCTTGCCATTCGAAGTGATGATTCAAATTCCTTCGTCCGCTTTAATTCCAGCAGCTCCTCCTCTTCCATTCGAATGGTTTCCCCAAGCTGAATACGTTCGATAGCATAGGTTAAGTGAACAACAAGTGCAATATAGGCACTATCAGATAAGGAGAGTGACAGTCGATCTTTCAAATGAAAGAGCAGCCTTTCTACCTTTAGCAGCTGTCCTCTGCTGACAACGCCAAACACCTTTTCCGTTGCTTTCGTTCGATGTTTGATATTCATTTCAATCGTTTCTAAAAACAATTGAATGTCGAGCCGGTCAACAATGAGATTGCCGACAATTTTTCGTTTTGCTTCCTCCGGCCCTTTTAATTCAATGCCGTACCCGCGCTTGCGGATAAGCTGCAAACCGTATGGAGCAATCCACTCCGTCAGTTCATCTAAATCATAGCTGATCGTCGCATTTGTTACCTGCAAGTCAGCTGCGAGTGTGTATAATTTCACCGGTTCCTTCGCTTCAAGCAGCGCACATAGAATTAAGAGCTTTCGTTCATCTGAGCTATATTCGATTTGATCCTCATTTGACATATGAGCAAGAAGCCGCTGTTTATCCTCCTGTTCGCCGACTGCCTTCAAGCCTTTCCCCGGCTGTTTATCTAATGAAAGATGATAATCTTTCAATATTGGTTTAATGGATTTTAGTTCTCTATGGATCGTTCTAGTACTTACCTGAACAGAATCGGCTATCTCACGAATGGTGACATAACGATTTTGCTGAATGATGTATTTAATGACTTTCTGTTCTCGTGCCGTTATGTACATGAAATGCCTCCTTCTGTATAAATAGGTCTATTGTCACACCTTAATATAAAACGCTTTCAACGAGCGTTGCAATCTTAAGTTGATCTGAATTTGGCACAGCGGCTGTGACAAAATATAAACAAGGGATCATCAGACACTTCTCCAAAATGAAGGTCCATAATCCTTTTGATGAAATTGAACCTTTTGTTCTTGAAAAGGCAGTGAACCCCCCGCTTTTAAAGAATAAGTCGGATTGTATACTGGAGAGCCAAAGCAATAATCGATTGTGCCTTCTTCCGGACGGAACATGACGGTTCGCATCGTTCCAAACAGCTCCTCATAATTGTGCACAGCCAGACCATCAGGATATTCTGTCTGGAACAGTTTCACAAGAGAATCACTTGATCGTTGTTCTTTTAACGCTTCCATTAACATATCGTATCTGACAACAGAATGATGTTTGGTCATCCCTTTTGCTGTTTGATCAGCTACCGGATGATTCGTTGCGGCAATATAACCTCTCTCCGGTCTTCTCACTCTTTTTTGACCATCAATGATTTCAATCACAGCCGCCTCTCCTTTTCGATCCGCAAGCATGATGTGAACATTTGAGGCAACGGGCATTTCCTTGATAGAGCGAATGGCTTCCTCGACCGTTTGACAGGTTTCCAGAACAGAGCGAATCACATGATACACCTGCAAACCAGCCACTGCTGGGGGTTTTAAACCGGGTTCATTGCCAACCGGCGGACCGCAAGCAGAGAAAGTCACAGCAAGACCATACTCATTCATCCCATCAGATCTGCCAAACAAGAGCAGCGACGAGCCTGTATGATATGCCGAGCCTTTTACATGTGTCGTCACAAGACGCATATCATCAAAAATCGGGGAGAAATCATAGTTACGAAGCATGACCGTTTGTTGACCTGCCGCCATATTCCCCTGCCTCACACAGTGGGAACAGCCTGGCTGAAGATGAGATGAATAGAAAAAGGTCAAATAACGCTCATCTAATTGCATTTCATCACAAAACCCAGCAAACTCTTCATCTAATTGAGGAAGAAAGGGACGGATCAGCTGCTTCGTTTCTTTCACAGCCTGTTGTGTTACCGGTTCTGTCCGAATATATTGTGTCTTTAGCAGCGGGTTCTCCTTAAGCCAGACAGCCTGCTGTTTTCCCACTTCATAAGCCGTTCCAGTCATCTCTTGAAAATATGCACTAATCTCCTCCATGCCTCCACACCTCTTTCGCCTTCGTTTCTTTTATCATATCGAAACCGTCATTTATTGAAAAGGATGAAAAAAACTGCAATCCCACGGATTACAGCTGTTTACAGTATGCCTTAAACAATGCTTCTGCCATCGCTTCATACCCCTTAGGGTTCGGGTGAAATTGATCAATCGATAAGTAGGCTCTTTCATGCCCTTCAAACGCCCGGTACACATCCACAACTTCTACATGTGGATTCGCAGCAAGCAAACGAAGTTGTTGATTATATTGCTGAAGCCACCGCCCGGCTATTGGTATTTGCGGAAATGGATTATATAAATTCATGAAATATACGTAGTAAGGCTGATGCTGCCCTTTTTTGATCTGAGCAATTTTTTGAATCATCTTGCTAAAATTCGCCTGACAATGTATGACTGCTTGCAGCAGTTTCTTTTCATCTTCACCTTCTTCATACTGCTGAACAGCTTGAACAAGGTCATTCCCACAGCCTGTGATGGTGATGATGTCTGCTGCTGCAATCGCACGTCTCACCTCTGACCGTTTGAAGAGCTGTAAAATCTGATCAGTCGTTAACCCTGATTTTGCAAATACGGACAGCTCGACCGGTGCATGTGTCTTTTTTTCAAGCATCCACCAAAATCGCTGAACAAATCCTCCGCCAAATAAACGTGCCCCCACCCCAACTGTTAAGGAATCTCCAATCGCAACATAGGATCGTCCCACTCTTATCCCTCACTCTCTCCTGCCTTCTCTTATATATACGAATTCGGAGAACAGTTGCTTGTAGCAGATGACTTAGGGGCATCCATCTATTTTTGAGATGCAGTGCCTTTACAAACTCTTTACTTGCGATATCGAACGATTTTTTGTTCAATAAGAGTAGGCTTTTTACGCTGAAAACTGCGTGTTTACGCGTTCCAGAAAAATTTACAAACTTTTTATCTTGATTTCGAGACTTTATACCTTGACTTCAAACTACATTGTGATTACAATGAAAATATCAGTTTTCATGTAACTGTGCTTGTTACATCTTTTTCATAGCATTCCAATATGATTAAAGATGCCACATATTCAGTGTATCATTGGGATACGCTAAAAAAATAACCGAAACAGAAAGGATTGAATGAACATGGCAAAAGTTTTATACATCACTGCACATCCGCATGATGAAACAGTTTCTTACAGTATGGCTACTGCTAAGGCATTTATCGAATCTTATAAGGAAGCAAATCCAAGTGACGAGGTTGTACATATCGATTTGTACAAAGAAAACATCCCTCACATTGATGCAGATGTATTCGCTGGCTGGGGCAAACTTCAATCTGGCGCTGGTTTCGATACACTTTCAGCTGAAGAGCAAGCGAAAGTTGCTCGTCTAAACGAATTAAGTGATCAATTCGTTTCTGCTGACAAATATGTATTTGTTTCACCACTTTGGAACTTCTCATTCCCACCAGTTCTTAAAGCATACATCGACTCTGTTGCTGTAGCTGGTAAAACATTCAAATACACTGAGCAAGGTCCTGTTGGATTATTAACAGACAAAAAAGCTCTTCACATCCAAGCACGTGGCGGATACTACTCTGAAGGTCCTGCTGCTGAACTTGAAGCAGGTCACCGTTACCTTGGTACAATCGCTAGCTTCTTCGGAATTCCTTCTTTCGAAGGTCTTATCGTTGAAGGCCACAATGCTGAGCCTGCGAAAGCAGAGCAAATTAAAGCAGATGCAATCGAACGTGCGAAAGCTTTAGGAAAAACTTTCTAATAACTGCACGCAAAAAGCCAATGATCTTTACGGTCATTGGCTTTTTATTTGTTCAGATGAAAATCCTAATTCCCTCGAAATATCACTGGCAGCTTTTTTCACCTGTTTAATTAAGTAAGGTAAGCGTTCTTTTTGATATCCTGCTTCAAATCCTGCAATGCTAATACCTGCTACCACTTCCCCCAGATGATTGAAAATTGGGGCTCCAATCGCAGCTGTATAGTTTTCAAGCTCAGAATAGCTTAGCGTATATCCCCGTGCATTTGATTCTTCCAGCATGTTTCTTAGAACCTCTTTATCTGTGATGGTCCCAATTCCGATCTTCCCCAGCTCAATTGAGTCAATATAGGCAAGTCTCTCGCTCTCTGGCAAAAAGGAGAGAATACTTCTCGCACAGGCACCCGCATATAGGGGGGACCGTCTGCCGACGGCGGTGTAGAGACGAACAGGCTGCGTACCTTCAATCTTTTCCACGTAAATGGCTTCGTCGCCCTCACGAACAATGAGCTGTACAGCTTCACCTACTTCATCCCGTAAGCTTTCCATAAATGGTCTTGCAATCCTTCGAATATCAAGGCGGTCCGCCACAAGCTGACCGTATTCAAGGAACATTAAGCCTAATCGATAAACACCCGTTTCTTGCTTTTCTAACAGCCCCATATCAGCTAAAGAGCTCGCCATACGATGAACAGATGTTTTCGGCATACCGGAAAGCTCGATCATTTCATTTAATGTTAATTGATCGTGAGCGATAAACAGCCGCAAAATCTCCATTGATTTCACAACCGTTTTATTTGTGTTTTGCATCTTCTTCACCTTTTCTAAACGAGAATGCTTCCAGCTTGATTCTTGCGGCCAGCTCCCTCAGTTCTGCTTCTTGCTTAAATAACGCCTGCTCTGCATCCCGGTGATCTATTTGTTCAAAATACAGCTTTGCCCCAGGCATCGCCTGTGCAATAAGCGGCAGATCAACAGTTGCTACTTCTCCAATACGCGGGTATCCGCCTGTCGTCTGCCGATCTGCCAGCAGAATAATCGGCTGGCCATCGGGTGGAATTTGAATAGATCCAAAGGCGACAGCTTCTGAGATCAATTCCAGCTTTTCTTTTAAATGAACCGGCTCCCCCTTCAGCCGGCAGCCCATACGATCTGATTGGGGTGTGACCTGATAAGGCTGCTCAAAAAAAGCGGTTTGAGATGTTTCTTGAAAAAAAGAAAGATGCCTGCCTGCCAGCACGCGAATCACTGGCGATTTCCGCAGCGGCAAAAAATGATCATGACTCACTGTCCAATCGGGTTCGCCGTACCCCGTCTGATTCACTTTATTTATTAGCCTATCAAACAAATGATCCGCTACGATAGACGGCTCTCCAACAGGCAGAATGTCGCCTTTTTCAAGCGGTCGTCCTTTCAGTCCACCGATTCCTGCTCTGACATAAGTGCTTTTGCTCTGCATGACTAGTTCCACATCAAATCCACCTGCCACAGCAAGATAAACGCGGCAGCCTCTCTTACAAAGACCAAAGGTAATCGTGCTTCCTGATCGAACAAAGAGCGGCTTCCATAATGGTGCCCGCTCTCCATCAATATCAATCTCTACATCAGCACCAGTGACGGCAATGAGCTGATCCTTCTCACATGTGAGCACAGGCCCCGGCCCCATCAACGTCACTTCCAGCACGGCTTCGTTTTCTTGGTTACCGGTGAGAATGTTGGCGATTCTAAGTGAGAGCGGGTCCATGCCGCCGCTCGTTAAGACACCATACTTTTGATAGCCTTGACGCCCTTTATCTTGAATGGTTGTGTACATCCCTGGCTTGATGACATGAATACTCAACATTCTGCCTCCTTCATGCTGAAAAATTCCTTTTCAGACATTTGGACAAATCTGACCTCGTCCCCTGCTTTCAATAAACTCGGAATTTCATCGTCTGGGCGAAAAAGCGGCAGCGGGGTTTGTCCAATGAGCTGCCAACCCCCGGGTGTAGAAATTGGATAAACGCCTGTCTGCTTTCCTGCAATACCAACAGAGCCTTTTGGAATGGACATTCTTGGTGTTTCTCTGCGTGGTGCTGCGATCTTTTCAGACAGCCCGCCTAAAAACGGAAACCCTGGGGCAAATCCAATCATATAGACAAGGTACGTGCCCGCAGTGTGAATACGCACGACTTCCTCTGGCGTTAAACCATTGATACGGGCAACCTCTTCTAAATCAGGACCCAGCGCTCCTCCGTAACAGACTGGAATGTCAACGATGCGGCGCTTTACCTGAACTCCCTCCTGCCATTTGTCTTCAAGAAGTTGTTCAATGTAGCCTTTGACCCATTCATATGGAGACAGGTCATGTGTTTGAAGCTGGGCCGATTGATGAACGGTATAAGGCTCGTAGAAAACAGTCACATTAGTAAAGGCTTGAACCGCTTCTACATATCCTTCAAATGGGTGCTGTTCAATACATGCAAACAGCTGCTCAACACGTGCATGAATCTCCTCACGTATGTCAGCTCCAGCTTGGATGACGATCGCTGCATCTCCCAGCGGGTGGTAGGTGATGGAATCTTTTATCGTTGAAAAAGCCACTTGAGAACACCTCTCTTTCTACAGTACGCCGAGCTTTTGATCTCTTCGATCTGTGATGAACATATGCCCAGGTGCATGAGTAATCGCAATATCGGGTTTTGTATGCATGACAATGGCTTGCGGCGTCACACCACATGCCCAAAACACCGGGACTTCTCCTTCTTTGATCACAGATGGTTCTCCAAAGTCAGGCTGATCTACATCGGAAATGCCAATCATCGCTGGGTCCCCTATATGGATCGGGCCCCCATGCACTGATGGAAATCGAGATGTCACTTGAACACTTCTTGTGACTTGATGCGCCGGAATGGGTCTCATGCTGACCACCATCGGGCCATGAAAGACTCCTGCTTTTTCACAAGCTATATTTGTTTGATACATGGGTACGTTATGACCGTCTTCGATATGGCGGACAGGAATGTCATTTAGCATAAGCGCGTGCTCAAACGTAAAACTGCATCCAATGAGAAAGGCAACCATATCATCCTCCCAATAAGCAGTGATATCTGTCACCTCTTCTTCAAGAATCCCTTTTCGGTAAATACGGTACTTAGGAAAGTCCGAACGAATATCCGCTTGAGGCGCCGACCGTCTTGGCACTGGATCACCTGGGTCCAGTACATCAAGCAAGGGACACGCAGCCGGATTCCGCTGACAAAATAATAGAAAATCAAAGGCAAGTTCCTTTTTGACAATCATTAAATTGGCTTGAGCAAACCCCTCTGCAAAGCCAGCCGTTGGTCCTGTGATCTTTTTTTCGCGAATCAATTCTCTCATCTGTGATGGCTCATATGTTTGATAAGTATTCATCTGAATCAACTCCATAGTTTCGGGATTTCATTAATGATGGTATAGCCGCCCATCATCGCCATAATGACCACAACAAATGCACCAGTCACTGTCAAAAAGAATGGATGCCGATAATCTCCGACAATGTCTTTCTTATACGCCGCAACGAGTAATGTGCCAAGGGCGAGCGGCAAAATCAATGCATTGATCGCTCCAACTAATATCAAGATGTTCACTGGTCTTCCGATCGTAATAAAACAAAGGGTCGAGAGGGCAATAAAGCCAATGATGATACCACGCTGGTTTTGCTCAATTTTTGGTGAGAAGGTTTTGAAGAAAGAAACAGATGTGTATGCTGCTCCAATGACGGATGTAATCGCCGCAGCCCACATAATAATCCCGAACATTTTATATCCGATATTTCCTGAAGCTAATTGAAAAACAGAGGCAGGCGGGTTGGATGGATCTATCTGCAAGCCTTTTGAGACAACTCCTAATGTGGCAAGAAAGAGTGCCACACGCATGACAGATGTAATTAACACACCGAAAATAGAGCTTTTCGTCACTTGCGGCAGTGCTTCCTTCCCCTTAATACCTGCATCCAGCAAGCGATGCCCGCCAGCAAAGACGATATAGCCGCCTACCGTTCCGCCCACAAGTGTCACAATGGATAAAATATCAATCGTCTCTGGGACAAATGTTCTCACGGCTGCTTCTCCAACTGGCGGCGCTGTTGAAATCGCCACGTACAGCATCAGGCCAATCATGACAAAGCCTGCTGCCTGCGTAAAACGGTCCATCGCTTTCCCAGCCTCTTTGATCACAAAGATGAGAATGGCAATCACAGCACTGATCCCTGCGCCGATTCGCGGATCGACACCGAAGATCACCTGAAAACCGAGACCAGCTCCAGCGATATTTCCGATGTTAAAGGCAAGTCCTCCAATGACAATCAAAAAGGCCAGCACATACCCGAGACCCGGGAGCACCATATTCGCTATATCCTGACCTCGTTTTTCTGAAACGGCAATGATGCGCCATACATTTGTTTGTGCAAAAATATCTAATAAAATTGAGATCAAAATGACAAACCCAAAGCTAGCCGCAAGCTGCTGTGTGAAGACGGTTGTTTGTGTTAAAAATCCCGGTCCGATCGCGGACGTCGCCATTAAAAAGGCAGCGCCCATCAGCATAGACCGATTCCCCTTTGGTGCCTTCATTTGTTTGACTTTCTCTGTTTTCATGCTGTTTCCCCCTTTGATGACGATTTTTATTGAAAGGCCTTGAGATGAATCCCGGCTTCTTTTAGCTTCGCTGTAATGGTTTTTGCAAATTGAAGCGCATGGCTGCCGTCTCCGTGAATGCAGACCGTATCTGCTTTGAGCTCGATATCTTCTCCTTGAACTGTACGAACCCTGCTTTCTCGCACCATACGAACAACCTGCTGGACGGCCCGTTCATCCTCTTCAATGAGTGCATGTGGTTCGCGGCGGGATGTCAGCGTCCCGTCTGTTTGATACGTCCGATCAGAAAAAACTTCATGTGCCACTTGAAGACCTATTCGTTCACCTGCTAACGCAAGTTCACTGCCTGACAGACCAAATAACACAAGGTTTGGGTCCACATCATAAACAGCCTTCGCAATTGATTCAGATAATTCAGTATTTTCAGCTGCCATGTTGTAGAGGGCGCCGTGTGGTTTGACATGCTGCATCGTGCCGCCCTCGGCCTTGAGAAAGGCTGATAGAGCGCCAATTTGATAGATGACAAGATCATAGGCTTCCTCTGCGGAGATAGCCATTGGACGTCTGCCAAAGCCGGCCAAATCTTGCAAACCCGGATGCGCACCAATTTTAACCCCTTTATCCAGTGCCATTCTAACTGTCTTTCTCATGACCGTTGGATCTCCTGCATGAAAACCGCAAGCAATGTTGGCTGAGGTGACATATTCTAAGATTTGTTCGTCTGCACCGATTGTGTATTGACCAAAGCTTTCTCCCAAATCACAGTTGATATCCACTTGATACATAGAATCCCTCCTTGTTGTTCCGAAATACGGAATATAAAGTCCGAATATTCGAATTTATATTGATTATACCAACTTTGGATAGACTGCACATGAAATTGGCAGAAAACATAACATTCGAACTAGGAGAAAACAAAAAAAGCGAGAGGCAAAGTCCTCTCACTTTTTCTTGTAATGAAGTGCACCTTATTTAGACAGCACCCAATGTTGGATGGCTTTTGCAACACCGTGTTCTGTGTTAGGAGCCGTAATCCAATCAGCCGCCTCTTTCACCACTTCCTGGGCATTTCCCATCGCAATGCCTAATCCGGCTTCTTGAATCATGGCCATATCATTGAGGCTGTCGCCAAGTGACATGACGTTGTCCATCGTACAGCCAATGCGTTCTGCTACTTTTGCAAGAGCTGCCGCTTTGTTAATGCCGGCTGCATTCACTTCGATATTCGTTGGACTTGAGTTTGTGATCTCTAGGTGCTTATTTGTTTTCAATGTATTGAGTACTTCCTCACGAACGTCATCATCATGAATATCAAAGCCAAATTTCAGCCATTCATGGTCATGAATCCGTTCAGGGAATTCACCTCTCCACACCTTATCCACAGTCGAAGCCCAGTAATCGGTTTCGTACCTATTTTTTAAATCCCACATCATTTGGACGTGATCAGGATGCAGCAGATCTCGTTCGATCAGCTGAAAATTTGAATCCCAGATTTCACTTCCGTTTGCTGTCACGAGGTAAGACGATAACTTGAGCGGCTCAACCAGCTCTCGGCATGTCATCAGTGTCCGCCCTGTGCTAATGACCACATGGACCCCTTTTGCTTCAGCTTCTTTAATGGCTTGTTTATTTTCCTCTGGAATGATGTGCTCACTGTTTAACAGCGTGCCATCCATATCAATGGCAATCAATCGGATGTCTTTCTTATGAGCTTGTGTTGACAAATTGAGTACCTCACTTTGTATCGATTTTTGAAACTATCTTTATTTTAATATAAAGAGGAAGCTGGCACAAAGGGACGAGTTTGATCCCATAGAAAAAAGACCTTATTACAGGTCTTTTCACATGTGCTTAGCGTTCACACGCAATGCCGTCTTTGTCGCGGTCAAGCTTCATGTTTTTTTGATAAAGTGCTTTTGATACATATGGCTTGTACTTTGTTTTTCCGCCTTTGTTTTTCGTGTTTTTGCTTTTTGCTACGCCGCCTTTATATACCTTGTTCAGCGCTTTACAGTTTTTGTACTTCACTGTCTTTGCATCTGCTGTGTGGGTGTCGACTTGTGTAAAGCTTAGTAAAAGACCTAAAGACAAGACAGCCACCATGATTTTTTTCAACATGTAAGATCCCCCTATTTTTTCTAATTTTACAATTTTATCATATGTCACCACTTTTTGTTTTTCAAGACTATCGAGCTAAATATTTTGATTTTTTTGGCACGAAATACACCTTATATCCTATATGGTACAATGAGTGGGAAACCTTTCCGTTTTTGACACGTATATGAAGAGAGGAGTTTTTCACATGAAAATGAAATATACCATTTTATATGTAAACGATGTGGAGTCGAGTATTCATTTCTATCAGCAAGTACTTGGTTTCCCAATAAAATTGAGGGTTGAATCCTATGTTGAGTTTGACACTGGAGACGTGACGTTATCGATTAATTCACGCCAAGATGTCAAAGAAGCACTCGGATTGCCTGTCCCTGAAGCAAATCAAGCGTCTCACACGTTTGAAATTGGCTTTGTTGTGGATGATGTGGAGCAAACGATTGCATCAATGAAGGAAAAAGGGGTTTCGATCATCAAAGAACCTGCAAAAAAACCATGGGGTCAAACGGTCGCTTATGTGTCTGATCCTGATGGTCATTTCATTGAAATATGTGATGCGGTCTCCTAATGGGCTTTGAAGGGAGTGAATCAGAATGAGAAAAAAACATGCTTTTTTCGCCGGTGTTTGCTCAATGATTGTGATTTGCAGTGCTTTTCATAGTAACAATAAGTGATGTATTCAAGAGTAACGATAGATACCTTCCTAAATGAGACTAGCACTAACTACCAATGTGGAATGAAAAGAAATTTTGTTATTGTCTAAGCTTCTCACTTTCTTTGCACTCTACACAAATATGTGTAAATCATACTTAAAGTCTTTCAAAATATATAAGTAAAAATAAACCTTAAAATAACCTTAAAATTGAAAATATGGGTTTAAAGGGCAGTTTTTTTATTGTATATTTTACTTATAAATTTGAAGGGAGATTTTAGTATGATAAATAAACAAACGTTTAAAACTGTTTTATGTTCTACACTTTTAATTACTGGTATTGGGTTTTCTCAGCAATCTTTTGCTGCAGAATCAAATTCTTTAGAAAAAGAGGCAATAAAACAACACAAAATATCAGGAATGAGCGATAAAGAAATTACTGAATTAATTAAGACCGCTAAAGATGATCGAAAATTCGCTGAAACTAAAGGGGACGAATTATACAAAAAAGATCAAAAAGAGTTCAAACAGCTTGAAACTTCAGGACAAATTGACAAACTTTATCCTAAATATAAAGTAGAGAAAAATAAAATATCTGCTTTGTCTACTAAAAAATCTATGGGCACAAAGGGAGATGTATTAGTTAGTTATGAAATTAACTCTGGAAGCGCCTCAATAGGAGTTGGACATGCAGCAATTGTAGCCCAAAACAGCTCAAATACTGTAGAATCTTGGGCTAAAAGTTATAGCCCAAAGAAGCAAGATGGTGTGAGAAAATACCCGAATACATGGAATACGAAGAAAAAAGTTTATGGTTTATGGGTTAAAGGTTCTTCTAACGCTAAATATATTGGAGCAGCTAAATATGCAGAAAAACAAGCATCAAATAAAAAACCTTATAACTGGAATTTTTTAAACAAAAACACTACTAAAAGTTTCTATTGTTCACAGCTTGCATGGAGAGCATGGAAGAATCAAGGCATAGATATTGATAATATCAAATGGGATACTATTGTCACTCCAATGGAACTTGTAAAGTCAAATAATACTAAGATTTTTAAACATAACAAATAAAATAATTAACTCAAAACAATCGTATTTCTTATACGGTTGTTTTAGTCTTTAAGGAGATGTCTATAAATGTTTAGTAAACGTATCTTTTTAAGTATATTTGTTATTTTAATTTTATCAGCTTGTACAGCCAATAATTCAGAAAATAACCCAAAAGAGAAAAAATTCACCAAAATGAAGGATACATCATTTATTATTTCTCTGTCCAATACATTAAAATCCGGTACTGAAATAATTTACTTTGATAGTAAAGGAAATAGTATAAAAGATAGTTTATTGAATTCTGGTTATAGTATTATATCCAGCACACAAAGCAAGGATAATATTTATTTTAATAGCAGTCGAAGTAATGATTATTTTACCATAAACAAAAAATCAGGTTCACTAAAAGAAGGTAATTTAAAAAGTATGTCAAAAACAACAGAAGATGAAGGATCTTTCTTTATTAATGCTAGCAACTCATACGTTTTTAAAGATATAAATATCGGTTATACAGATAAAGGGTATGAGAGCGAATTTATTTATTGGACAGACAACAACGATGATAAAAAACAACATATAAAGTTAAAGGGGATGCTCAACTCTGCAAGGTTAATAGATGGGAAATTTTATATACTTTCCAACTATGACGATGAATACTTATCCATAAAAGTTCTTGATCCAAATAACAATAAAATTATTTCGGATAAACGTATTCCAAATAAACAGATTTATTTTATTGAAGGTAACGAAAAAGATGCATTTAAAGAGTTAGACTCTGATACAATAGCTTTAGCCCTAACCGATACGGTTAACCAAAATGAAGAATCTAAAATTTTATTAATTAATAAGTCTAATTTAAAAATAAAAAAAGAAATTACAATTAATCAAAAATCTTTTTCTCCAACACAAATTGAATTACTCCATGATGGTAATATTGCTATCCCATCCTCTGAGGGCAAAGTATTAATCTATGATAAAAATTTTAAGTTAATAAAATCTTTTGTTATGAAAGATACAAAAGAAGAACAATATCTCCAAAACATTCAATACTCTAAAGATAATATGTATGCGTTTTTCAAGTATCCTACTCAAAAAAAACAAAATGTGATAGGACATGTAGATATATATAATTTAAAGAAGGGAACATTAACTAATTCCATCGATATTCACTCAAAAAAAGATTGGGAAACGGGACGACTTGAATTAATTCAGTAATAAGGGGGATAACCTAGTGGGATCTATTGTTTTATTAATTATTTTCGTCTTGCCAATATTGTCGATTCTAATTGGAATATTAGGTACACGTATCTTTAGAAACATATGGATTTCTCCTCTTGTTTCTCTTGTCTTAAGTTTGGTGTTTTGGTTTACTTTAGCAGAAGGAAACTTCTCTTTTTTATTTTGGGTAGTTTGTTACACTGTTATTTCCATAATCTCTTCTGTTATAACATTTATCATTATTAAAAAATCTTCTTAATCAACAGGACCGGAAATCATCCGGTCCTCTTTGATTTACAGACGATAACGCGCAATGTCCTGATTCAATCGCATGCTAAGCTCATTAAGTCTTTCTGCTGCTTTTGCCACATTAGAAATGGCTGTCACTTGTTCGTCTGTGGATGCAGTAATTTCTTCGATCGCCGCCGCATTTTCTTGAGAAACATGTGCTGCGCCGTGCATGGCTTTTGTGATGAGGTCGTTTTGCTCCAGCAGTGTATTCAGCTCTTTTGCCATCGCGTTTGTTTCAACGATGGTTTGTGAAATCAATGTAGAGATGGCATTGAATTCATGTTCTGTTTTATGCACTGCTTCATCCAGCTCGGCAAAACGATCCATTGTGCTCGACATGATGCCGGCTGTTGCCGTCGTTTCTTCTTTAATGCCTTGAATCATTTGCTGAATTTGAACGGCTGATTGCTTTGTCTGTTCAGCTAAATTCCGCACTTCACTCGCCACAACTGAGAAGCCTTTGCCATGCTCTCCTGCACGTGCTGCCTCAATACTTGCATTCAGTGCCAGTAAATTCGTCTCATTTGAAATGCTCTCAATCGTATCTGTGATTTGAGAGATATCCTGTACTTTTGTACTTAACTGCTCGATTCCTGCTCTAATGCCTTGAGACGCCTGAATCGATTGTTCATTCGATTGTTTTAATTGCTGTACGATTTGCTGGCCCTGCTGTGATGATTGACTCGATTGGTCGGAAATCCGTTTAATTTGATCACTCTGTTCTTTGACATTCTCAATCGATTGATTAAACTGGGTCATTTGTTGATTGGCTACTTCAAGATCAGATGCTTGATGAAGTGTTCCATTCGAAATATCTCCGATGGCTCGTCCAATTTCTTCACTGCTGGCTGAGGTTTCTTCAGATATCGCCGATAAATCTGTCGCTGATTCAACAAGCTGACTGCTCGTTTCCTGTAAACCGCTCACCAGTGTTCTGAGCTCTCCTGACATATGGTTAAAGCCTTTTGCCAGCTGTCCGATTTCATCCGTTGTTTCCTTTAAGCTCGTGCGTTCAATATTCCCCGCCGCAATTTCCTTTGAAGCAGCAGTGACTTGCTTCAGCAGTCTGACTTTTCCTCGAGCAGCTAAATAAAAGACGCCTAGACTCAGAAGGGCGACACCCGCTGTAATGAGAATAATATAAAGCTTCATCTGCTCTAATTCTTTATAAAATTCGTCCTGGAAGACAGCGATACCTACACTCCAATTCCACGGTGTAAACTGGCTCATATAGGCGAGCTTTTCTTTTTCTTCGCCGGTTGCATCGTCCTTATCCATATAGGTCACATAGTGTGCATCCTCGCCTTTTGCATTGGCGCCAGCGACCATTTTTTCACGATTGGTCGTGTTATCTGGAATGACACCGATGTCGTTGACCGGATGAACCTGGGTAGAATAGTCAGTGCCATAAGCGATCAGATAGCCTTTATTTTTATAGATAAAATCTGATTTTTGAGATTGGTATCCCTTCCCGTTGTCATTTTTGGGTCCGCTCAAGTAAAGCCGGGCTTGTTCTTGCGCCTGCTCAAGCGTCAGTTCTTTTTTCTCCACACGGTCATTCAACTGTTCAAGTGTGGCCATCGCTCCGCTGACGATGTGCTTTAAATCTGCTTTCCCTGCATCAATTAAGACATGTTTCGCTAACAAATACCCCGTTGTTCCAACTAGTCCGCCCGTTAAAATCGTGATCACGATAATGGCAGACATTAATTGAAAAAAGACACTTCTTGACGCAAACGCTTTCTTTTTCATGTACAAATTCCCCCTTACTTTATATATCGTCAAGCAGGGAAAAGTATTAAAAAAGTCATAGAAAAAATCCCTTTCTCACAATGGAAAGGGATTTTCTGATTAATGAGCTGCTTCTTTAAGAATGGCTTGATAAAGATCGTCTGATGGTGAGAGTCCACATACCTCTTCCAGCACACCTTCAATGCCTTTTTCTTTTCTTAATGCCTGCAGACGAACAGCTTCTTCGTCTTCAGTAAAGTCGTAAGCCAAAGCTGCCACAATGCCTTTAATTAAATACTCTGGCTGTCTGATCTTTTTCGCTGGACCGATTAAACGGTCATTTGCTCCAAGCTTTCTAAGCGGAGAACGTGCGACGCGCGTGACTTCATCAGAGATAAAGGCATTTTCAAATCGTTTGATGATTTTTTGAATATACGCATCATGTTCTTCTTTTTGAAAGCCATAGGTGTCGATTAAATAACTGCCCGTTTCGTGTAGTGCACCTTCGACCACTTGACGAATCTCTGGTGTATCGACAGCTTCTTTAATCGTTTGAACGCCTTTTTCGTACCCGACATAAGCAGCTAGTGCATGTCCTGTGTTGACAGTAAAGAGCTTACGCTCAATATAAGGCGTTAAATCTTGTACAAAGGTCGCTCCATCGATCTGAGGAACGTCTCCAATAAAGCCTGTCTCATCAATGACCCACTCGAAAAATGGCTCGACTGATACTTTCAAAATGTCCTCATGGTGCTGAATGGGGACAATGCGGTCAACCGCAGCGTTTGGAAAACCAACTGTGTGTGACAGCGCTTCTTGTTCATCAGCTGTTAGATGAGAGAAAACAGCTTCCTTTAAATGAGAGCTGCCGCCAATCATATTTTCACACGCCACAATGTTGATGATATGATCAGACTTTTTCTGTTTTAAACCTTCAGCAATCGATGAAGCAATGATGTTCAAAACAGCTGGTCCAACAGCTGTTGTAATGAGGTCAGCTGTTGCAACTGCCTCAGTTAATGCAGCTGGATCTTTTGCGGAATTGATAGCGGACACTGGACCGACTACTTCTTGCTGCTGCCCTGGTGCTGCGAGCTCAACCGTGTATTCTCCTTTTTCATTCAGCTCGTTGATCACCGCTTCATTTACATCGGTAAAAACGAGCTCAAAGCCTGATGCTTTTAACAAAGATCCGATAAATCCTCTGCCAATATTGCCTGCTCCAAAATGAAGTGCCTTCATGTTAGTTCACCTCGTTAAAGATGGCGATCAGTTCATCCTGATCCTTTGCATGAATGATACGCTCTACGTTTTCTTCCTCTGAACAGACAATCGCAATTTGAGAAAGAATATCGAGGTGCTCATTGTTTTTACCAGCGATACCAAATACAACTTTGGCAATATTCCCCTCGCCATATTCAACGCCATCTGGAATTTGGATAATGGAAATTCCTGAATGAAGGACAGCCGCTTTCGCATCCTCTGTTCCATGAGGAATGGCAATTCCGTTGCCCATAAATGTAGAAGAAATATTTTCTCTTTCAAACATTTTGTCCACATAATCACTTGTGACATAACCGTTTGCCACTAAGACTTCGCCTGCTTTTTTAATGGCTTCTTCTTTAGAGCCCGCTTGTTCGTTTAGAAAAATATTGTCTTTTGAAAGTACTTGTTTCATGAAAGATCACACACCTTTTTTAGAATGGAAAATCAGAAAACAACCAAAACGGGGAGTTCAATTAGGAAAAATTGGACTCAACCCGTTTCGTCATGTTATTTTTTCAATTTCTCAATCAGCTCATCGTATTTCGGGCTGTTTAAGAAATTATCAACTGAGATATGGACAGCTCCTGGCAGTTTTGCCTTGGCTCTATCTGTTAAATCTTTATGAGTAAAGACCACATCGGCATCATCTGGGATGTTGCTGATGGATGTATTTGTTACATCAATATCTAGCTCTGCCTTTTTGACTTTATTCTTTAAAACGGACGCACCCATCGCACTTGAGCCCATTCCTGCATCACAGGCAAAGATGATTTTGTTCACGTTATCTGGATTGATTTCATCTGGAGATGCTGCTTGCTCGCTTGCTTCAGCACCTTCTTTTTGTGCTGTAAGAGCAGCTGCTGCTGCACTTTTCTTGCCTTTCATGTCTTGCATTTTTTCAGTTGCTGCTGTTAAGTCTTCGTCCACTGCTTTAGACGCTTTCAAAATGACAGAAGCGACAAGGAATGATACGACCGCTGCCACGACAACACCTGCTAGAACGGCAAGGTGGCCGCCTTTTGGTGACATGAGCATAAGAGCGATGATACTTCCTGGTGACGGCACAGCCTTTAAGCCTGCATTTAACAGTGTAAAGGTCAGAACGCCGCTCGCTCCCCCAGCAATAACCGCCAAAATGAGCTTTGGCTTCATTAAGATGTATGGGAAGTAAATCTCATGGATTCCCCCTAAGAATTGAATGACAATCGCACCCGGTGCAGACTGCTTTGCAGTCCCTCTCCCAAAGAACATGTAGGCTAGAAGAACACCTAGACCTGGTCCTGGGTTTGTTTCAAGCAAGAACAGAACGGACTGGCCTGTCTTCGCCGCTTGCTCCACCCCTAATGGACCTAAAATTCCTTGGTTAATGGCATTGTTTAAGAACAATACTTTCGCTGGTTCAATGAAAATACTTGCCAGCGGAAGTAAATGTGCATTGACAATGATATCTACACCTGCCGCAAGAGCTTTATTCAGGCCTAGTACCACTGGACCGATGGCGTAGAAAGCAATGGCGACTAAAATGGCACCTAGAATACCTGCACTAAAGTTATTAATCAGCATTTCAAAACCTGATTTGATTCGGTCTTTAAACAGCTGATCGATTTTCTTAATGAGATAACCGCCAAGCGGTCCCATGATCATTGCGCCTAAAAACATTGGGATGTCCGAACCGACAATAACCCCAATCGTAGCGGTTGCACCGAGTACCCCGCCTCGATGGTCATATACGAGCTTCCCGCCTGTGTAACCGATTAAGAGCGGCAGCAAGTAGTTGATCATTGGACCAACAAGTGTATTTAATTGTTCATTTGGAAAATAACCACTTGGAATGAATAATGCGGTGATGAGTCCCCAAGCGATAAACGCTCCAATATTCGGCATGATCATACCGCTTAAATAGCTTCCAAAGCGCTGTACTTTTACTCGAAATCCGCTTTTTTCCTGCATCTATGAAAACTCCTTTCTTCTCTCCCTTTATTTAGGGCTTTATAGGTCAAAAGATATAAGAACAAGATTCAGTGAAGCCCTTATGCCTATCGTAAAACGCTTTCACTTTCTCTTCAATTGAAACTAAATGTCACTTTGTCACATAGTGTGTGACAAAATTGAAAAATGATGTGAAAATACCTTCAGATCCTAATACAAAAGGGGTGAAAAGGGTGATCTGCCGTTGTTTTGAAACAAAATTCATGGGAATTTCACAACTTTCAAATGGTCTCTTCTTGTTTCCTCTTCTTAAATCGAATAGGCTTATAATTGATCAAACCTATTCAATTAAGAAATGTCTGCGCAGACATGACACAGAAAAAGTGAACCATCTTGCTGTTTGTTTCGTTTACCTTTTAAAGAGGGCGGTACAATAGGAAGAGCGGTTTTTTCTGTGACTCACAGTTTACTGCCGCTTTCTTTCTGATACATGAGACATTTTCATAGGTAGAAAGGCGGTTATTCACCTTGTTTAAAAATAGTAAGTGGCTTCTGCTTCTTATGGTCATGTTCGCTTTTTTCATTCCAAAGGAAGCATTCGCTCACGCATACGTCGTGAGCTCGAACCCAGCAGCAAATGAAGAGCTGGATCATCAGCCTCCTTCAGTCTCGATCACATTTAGTGAAGGAATTGAAAGCGGCTTTCATGCCATTAAGGTGCTAAATGCAAAAGGTGATCGTGTGGATAAAGGAGATACGGTCATTAAAGATCAAAAGATCATGGAAGCAGCTTTAAAAAAGAATTTACCAAAAGGGATTTACACCATTCAGTGGAATGCGGTATCAGCGGACGGACACTCTGTCTCTGGCATGATTCCGTTTAGTATTGGAAAAGCGGATGGCGGTTTTGACCAATTAGAGCAAGGCCAAACGGATGAATCCATAGATATGGCTTCAACTATTGATAAAGCCTTTCTTTATACGTCATTCAGCTTATTCCTTGGGACCATTTTGTTTGGACTGCTTTGGTTTAAGAATACGATTTCACCTGTATTGGAGAAACGAATGAAGCGGCTTTTGACCGTGTCATTGATCATGATGGGCGGAGCACTTGTGTTCCAACTGCCGATTCAGACAAAATCAGCGGCAGACGTGTCCTTTTGGGGGGCATTTCAGCCTTCGCTTTTACAAGAAACGATTGCGTCCACTTCTGGCGGTAGTCTGTGGATGATGCTTATGGCGTCATTTGTTCTTCTCACCATCTGGACAATTGTGGCGGTGAGAAAAGGGGATTTCTCTTCTTTTCGAGTTTGGCTGTTTCCACTGCTTCTCTTCATAGTGCTTCTTTGGCTGAAGGCACAAATTGGACATCCAGCCGCAACAGACAATAAAATACTCACAACATCACTTGATTTCATCCATCTCATCTCTGCTTCGATTTGGGTCGGTGGTTTAACAGCCATTGTCCTTCTATTGATAAAGAAACTGCCAAATGAAGATGAGCCGCTCATACGGAGTACGCTAGCAGCATTTCATCCTTGGGCACTGCTCTCCGTTGGACTCATTGTGTTTTCAGGATTTGTGAATGCGATCTTTATTTTGCAATCGTTTGACGCTCTTTTCCAATCAGCATACGGACGCACCTTTTTAATCAAGCTTGGTTTATTTATCATCATGGGCCTTCTTGGGCTTATGCATTACTTGATGCTGAGATGGGAAAAGAAGCAGAAACGCAGCATTTCCTTACGAGCTGAATGGATGATCGGGATCGCCATTTTGTTATTAACGGCTGTCTTTACCAATATTCCGAGCCCTCCTCCGCCTGCACCAGAGCCCTTCTTTGGCGCAAATCAGGTCGAGCATCGTGATATTGTGTCCTTGAGCATTACTCCGAATGCCCCGGGGAAAAACTCATTCGAAGTGGCATTTACAAAGAAGAATGGCGAAACGATCACTGATATTCAATCTGTGACAGCCAAGATCCATAAGGTGGCTTTATTCGGTGATGAGACACCGAGTGAATTTCAGCTGAAACGATTAAAAAATGGTCATTTCTCTGCTGAAAATCTCTTATTAAATGAAAAAGGCACATGGAAAATTGAAATCCATGCGTTAACTGGTTCTTTTAAGAATATCGATACCACATTTATTAGAAGAAACTAAAAGGAGTTATCACATATGAAAAAATACGTTAAAGCTTTATTACCAATGCTTCTCGCTTCATTTTTATTGGCGATTCCTGTGAGTGCGCACGTAACAGTCAAGCCTGATACATCTGCGACAAATGCTTGGGAGACCTATACATTAAAGGTTCCTTCTGAGAGTGACAGCCCGACGACTAAGGTTGTCGTGACAATTCCTAAAGGCGTAGAATTCCAGCAATATGAGCCAGTACCTGGCTGGAAAACATCAACTGAAGAGAAAGATGGCAAGGTAACAAGAGTGACTTGGGAAGCAACAGGTAAAGGTGTGCTTGCTGGACAATTCCAGCAATTCGTTTTTGTAGCGAAAAACCCTGAAAAAGCAGGTGAAGCTGCTTGGGATGCGTATCAATATTATAAGGATGGAACAGTCGTTGAATGGACTGGCGATAAAGATGCTGATAAACCTCATTCCATCACAAACATTGTGGCATCCAATACTGTAACGGATTCACATGGCCAGGAAAAACCAAAAGAAGAAAAGGCCTCTGAAACGGCCACTGCTTCTTCCTCACCACTTGTCCTTGGTCTGTCCATTGCTGCTCTAGTCGTGGCACTGATTGCACTTGGACTTGCTTTTAGAAAGAAATAAAAGTGTATGAGCGATCGTTTTCTTAGAAACGATCGCTTTTTCTTCCTTTACACATGTGCAAATCGCACTGTTTACTTTTATGACGATCAATTATTTTCCATTTTCCCAACTTGTTATTACCAATATAGGATTGAATAGGATAAAGCTGCGTGACATAATGAGACAGATGACCACATAGGAGGCTATGAGATGAACCATGTAATCATATTTGCTCATCCCCAGCAAAGCTTAAATCAAACCTTATTAGATCTTGTTGTGAGCACTCTATTGAACAATGGTCATAAAGTGACTGTTCGTGATGTCTATGCCCTAGGTTTTTCGCCAGAGCTCACCATTGCAGAAAAGGCTGCCATCAAATGCGGTGATGTCCCAATCGCTATTCAAAGAGAGCAGACGCTGATTCAGCAAGCGGATGTGCTGACGTTTATTTTTCCAATATGGTGGACAGGCTTGCCGGCTATGCTAAAAGGATATGTAGAACGCGTCTTTTCTGAAGGTTTTGCTTATCAGATCAGTGAGGATGGAGAGATTGAAAATCTGCTTCGGCACAAAAAAGGTGTCATTATCAATACCCACGATGCACCGAGGACTTTTCTTAATTCCAATAAGATTTCCACCTCCTCCCATCACATGACAACTGATACAGAAGTCTTCAATTTTATTGGCATTCAGCCTGTCGAACGGCTTTTGTTCAGCAGCATGGAGCAGGCATCTGCAGATTACATACATGAAATTCTGAAAGAAACGAAAGAAACGGTGGATCAGCTTTTCCCGCCTGCTGTTTAACATAAAAAAGACTGCCGAGATTCCTCTGACAGTCTTTTTCACGTTTATTCGTCTAAACCAATGGATACATATTTTGTTTCTAAATAAGGCTCGATCCCTTCGATGCCGCCTTCTCGGCCAATTCCGCTTTCTTTCATACCGCCAAAAGGTGCTTGGACAGCCGATGGACCGCCATCATTCCAGCCAATGATCCCATAATCGAGATGTTCTGAAATGTAGAGTCCGTTCCGATAATTTTCTGTAAAGAAATAAGCTGCAAGGCCAAAAGGTGTATCGTTGGCTAATTCAATTGCCTCGTCTAACGTTTTGAATGCCGTAATAGGTGCCACTGGACCAAAGGTCTCTTCATGCATAATGTTCATCGAAGGGTCCACATGTGTAAGAACCGTTGGCTGGACAAAATAATATGATTTGTCATCGTCGAAATGCGTATCGCCGCCTACAAGAACTTTCGCCCCTTTATCCACTGCATCTTGAATTTGGCCGACAATTTTATCAAAACCGCGCTTGTTGATAATTGGACCGATGGATGTGCCTTCTTCAAACCCATTTCCTACTTTCAGCTTTTCTACTTCTTTGCTGAATCTTTGCGCAAATGCTTCATGAATGTCTTCATGCACAATTAAGCGGTTGGCACAGACACAGGTTTGCCCTGCGTTCCGAAACTTAGATGCCACTGCTTGTTTGACAGCTAGTTCAAGATTCGCATCCTTGTCTACGATGAGCGGAGCATGACCGCCAAGCTCCATTGATACGTGTTTGACTGTACTGGCACTGTTTTTGATCAGGTGCTTCCCGACGGGCGTTGAGCCTGTAAACGTGATTTTTCGAATCAATGGACTATCTGTGAAGATTTCACCCACTTCTTTGCCGTCTCCCACAACCCATTGCAGTGCATCCTCTGGAATGCCGGCTTCATGACCTAATTTTACTAGTTCTATAGCTGTCAGCGGTGTGTCTTCAGCAGGTTTTACAATAAACGTACAGCCTGCTGCAAGCGCAGGAGCTGCCTTTCTCGTAATCATCGCCGCAGGGAAATTCCACGGAGTAATGGCAGCAACAGGACCAACTGGCTGTTTTGTGACGAAAAGGCGTTTGTTCGTCGTATGTGACGGGATGGTTCTGCCGTAGATTCGCTTTGCTTCTTCTGCGTACCATTCAATATAACCAGCCGCATAGACGATTTCTCCTAATGCTTCTTGATACGGCTTTCCGTTTTCTTCTGTGATGATTTTCGCAAGCCTCTCTTTATGCTCAATCATCAGATCAAACCACTTGCGAATGATATTGGCACGTTCATGTGCTGACGTTTTTGCCCATGATTTAAATGCTTTGTGTGAACGGGAAATTGCATCTTCGATCTGTTCTTTTGTATGCTGAGCAACTGAAGCAATTTCTTCTCCTGTTGCAGGATTATACACTTTGAGTTCGTTTGTCATGCTCTACCGTCTCCTTCGTTCTTGGATTCATTACATATAGTATATACCCAATGAGTACCCAACCTAAAAGCAATATCCATTCAGCTGGCCAGGATAAGGAGGCCGGCATTCCTGGAAAGTAAAATGAAAGGAAAAGAAGACTCAGTCCGATGGCTAAAACACCTGTCGTCCGCCAATATTTAATGCTGTATGGACGCTCCAGCTCAGGTTCTGTTTTCCGAAGTCTCATAAAGGCAATGGACACGATTAAGTACCCGACGATGATTCCGACACCGCCCGCATTGACAATCCATACGAGGGCAGGGCGCCCTAATAATGGAGCGAAAAAAGCTAAAGCTCCAAGAAATAAAATGGCATTTGTCGGTGTTTTATACTTTGGATGAATATACGCAAACCATTTGGAAATCATACCTCTTTCCGCCATAGCATATAAAATACGGCTTGCACCGATAATAAAAGCATTCCAGCTCGTCACAATCCCTGCTACACCGCCGATAACCAGCACTGTTCCAAACGCTTGATGACCGAGAAGCTGAACCATCGCATCTGCTGTTGCTAATGAAGAGGCTTCAAGCTGTCCCTTTGACATTCCAGCAGCTACCCCAAAAACAATAAGCAGATAAAAAATGACCGCACTCACGATGGAAATAATCAAGATTCTCCCAATGATTTTTTTTGGTGCGTTAATCTCCGCCGCTACTTGCGGAATGACATCAAATCCAACGAATAAAAAGGGAATCATGACTAACACCGCCATAAGACCGCCAACCCCGCCTTGAAACATCGGCTCAAGGTTTGCAAAATCTCCATTAAATGTTGCGCCGCCTAAAAGGAGAAAACCTGTCAGAATAATCGCCACTGTGAACACGGACTGAAAAATGGCAGCAGGCTTCGCCCCAATGTAATTCAGCGCTGTTAAAAACAATGCACCGCCAGATCCAATCAATACCCACGTGAAATAAACGTCCCATCCCCCTATATTCCATAAGAAGCCAGCATGCTGTGTTGGAATCACATAATCAATGACGGTCGGCAAGGCGACAGCTTCAAACGTAATCACAGACACATAACCAAACAATACGCCCCATGCTGAGACGAACGCTGCTTTCATCCCAAATGCCCGCTGGACAAAAACGAGCCCTCCGCCTGTCTCTGGAATCGCAGACGAAAGCTCAGCATACGTAAGTCCGATAAAGATGACGAGAATACCGCCTATAACGAAAGCAATCACACTGCCTAAAAATCCAGCTGTTAAAATCCAATCTCCCGAAAGTACAACCCAGCCCCAGCCAAGCATTGCACCAATGGACAAAAACAGTACGTCAGACTGCGACATGGTTTTTGCCATTTGTTGTTTTTGCATACAACCATCCCCCTTTGTTGTTTAGCGTGCTTTGAAGGCGTCCTCGATGATCCCTAGTCCTTCGTGAAGCAGCTCATCTGTGATGACAAGTGGTGTTAAGAAGCGAATAATATTCCCATTAATCCCTGCCGTTAAAAGAAGCAGCCCGTGCTCATTTGCATATGCTGCAATCGCTGCGGCTCTTTTCTTATCTGGTGTACGCGTTGTTTGATCTTCCACAATTTCAATTGCCGCCATTGCCCCTAACCGGCGGACTTCTCCAATGAATGGATACGCTGTTCTCCATTCATTGGCTTTGTCCTCAATGACTTGTCCAATGTGTTCAGATCGTTGATTCAGTTGTTCTGTTTCAATGATATCAAGGACAGCCAGTGCAGCCACACAGCCTAACGGACTTCCTGCATATGTTCCCCCGAGCTCTCCTGGATCTGCCGCATCAAGCAGTTCTTTTCTGCCAACGACACCGCTCAGCGGTAAGCCAGCTGCAAGAGATTTTGACACAGTAATTAAGTCCGGTACCACATCAAAGTGCTCAATCGCAAAGTATTTCCCTGTTCTTGCAAAACCGGTTTGGATTTCATCTGCAACAAAGACAATCCCGTGCTGCTGACAGAAGGAAGCGACATGCTGAACGAAGCGCTTCGATGGCACAATGAATCCGCCCTCCCCTTGGACTGGTTCCATGACCACACAAGCAACGGTTTCTGGTGCAACGGCTGCGACGAAGAATTGATTGAATTGATCAATGATGTACTCGTCGTAAGCAGCATCGCTTAATCCTTCAGGTTTTTGATAGTAATAAGGGTACGGTGCTTGGTACACCTCAGATGCGAATGGCCCGAAGCCAAATTTATATGGCTTGACCTTGCTCGTCATGCTCATTGTCATATTCGTTCTGCCGTGAAAACCTCTTGTGAACGACACAACGGCCTGTCTTTTCGTATATTTACGTGCAATTTTCACCGCATTTTCAACAGCTTCTGCACCTGAATTAAGAAAAATGGCTTTCTTATCATGATCCCCTGGTGTGAGATGGCACAGCTTCTCTGCCAATTCGATATACGATTCGTACATCATCACGTTGAATCCTGGGTGAATCAGGCTCTCTGCCTGTGCTTTGACCGCTTCCACGACCTTTGGATGTGAATGTCCTACGTTTAATGTGCCAATGGCGCCTGCAAAATCGATAAATCGGTTCCCATCAATATCGAACAGCTCGGCTCCTTTCCCCTTCGCTGCAAGATGACGGTTGCCATTACTCACGCCTCTTGCGACGTATTGATCTCTTTTCCCCTGCCATTCTTCAGTTGAAAAACGGTTTGTTGTCGTTTGACTCATGGTCATCCATCCCCTTTATATCCTTTTTTATTATTCTGAATATTTTTTGGTATGATAGAAAGTACCAATATCATTTTTTTCATGGTATCAGAGAGGATGGAATGATGAGATGCTGACAATTCAACTAGATCAAACAGGGCAAAACGGATATATTTATCATCAAATTTATACGAAAATTAAAGGGGAAATCTTAAACCGCAACCTTCAGCCGCATGATCAATTACCGTCCAAACGAGAGTTAGCCGATACATTAAACGTCAGCGTTAATTCAGTGAATGGCGCCTATCAGCAGCTGCTTGCCGAGGGATATTTATATTCGGTTGAACGCAAAGGGTTTTTCGTGGAATCACTAGAAACGTTTCATGAATCTGGTCAGCTAAAATCCTCTTCTCTTCCTGTAGATTTAAAGGAAGAACCGATTGCACGAGACGACTGGTATTCCTTTTCACATATTTCCGTCGATACAGCGAACTTTCCATTTAAAAGCTGGCTGAAAAGTGAACAAAAGGCGATCCATCTCCACCAAGATGCCTTCGGTGAGCTTCCGCATCCACAAGGTGTGTATGAGCTGAGGGAAACGATTGCCCGGCTGATTGGACTTGCGCGAGGAGTCAAATGCTATCCAGAACAGCTCATTTTAAGTGCAGGCACACAGTCACTGATCCATTCGTTATCAAGCATTCTTCCGGCCGATCAAGTATATGGGTTAGAAAACCCCGGCTACCGCCGGCTCTATCAAATGCTGAAAAACAATCATCACCAAATTGAAACGATTGGCATTGACCAAAAAGGTGTGCGGATGAGCGACATTCATAAAAAACAGCCGAATGTGTTGATCATTACCCCTTCACATCAATTTCCAACAGGGGTGATTATGCCGATTTCCCGGCGCATTCAGCTGTTAAACTGGGCAGCCGATCAGCCAGATCGTTATATCATTGAGGATGATTATGACAGTGAATTTAAATATGGCACAGACAGCATTCCGGCGCTGCAAAGTCTTGACCGATATGACAAAGTCATTTATATGGGCACCTTTTCAAAATCATTGCTGCCCGGCTTGCGGCTAAGCTATATGGTGCTTCCTCAGCATTTATTGAGACGCTATAAGGAGGAACAGCATTTTTTCATTCAAACAGCTAATCTTTTTACACAATACACCCTTCTTCATTTTATAAAAGATGGGGCGTATCAACGGCATATTAAACGAATGAATGGTTTATATGAGGAAAAACGGAAGCAGCTCATTGAAGAGCTCAATACGGTTTTTGCTGACAATGTGCGGATTATTGGGGAAAATGCCGGGCTTCATTTTATTGCAGAGTTTCGCTCAAATCGAACGCAGCATGAGATTTTACAGCGAGCGAAAGAAAGAAAGCTGAAAATGTACGGAATGGATCGCTTTACCCTTGATGAGCAATTGCCGGGGCATCAGCCAGGCTTTGTTCCGCTCGTCCTCGGCTTCTCACATATGAAGCAAGAGGATATTCAGCCGGCAGTGAAACGGCTGTATGACGCCATTTTCGGGAAATAAAACAGCCAGCTGCCCTTCACAGACAGCTGGCTTACCACCGCTTTTTATCTATAGCTAGAATCGATGACATGAGTCCAGGAAAAGCGGTCTCGATGTCTTCTTTTCTTAAAGAATAGTAACGGTGCTTCCCGTCAATTCTCACTTTCACGACGCCTGCCTCCCTCAGCACTTTGAAGTGATGGGAAAGCGTGGATTTGGCAATATTCATCTCATACGTGCCGCATGTCCTCTCCCCTGCCTCTGCTAAGCAGCGGACAATTTCTAACCGGATTGGATCAGCCAATGCGTGCAGCACAGAAATCAGTCTCATATCTTCTTTGTTTGGATGGTTTGGATTCGTCATACAATAAATGTATCGTATTTTGTGCCAACATACAATCTCATTCACCTGAAGCTGACTAGTCAAGTAACGATATGGCTTCACTAACGTCCATTATTCATGAGACTGTCTGAAGGGAAGGAAACCATTTTGAAACATAATATATGGATTAGTTTATTGATGATGATTCTCGCGATCTTCCTCTGCGCCTGCCAGTCCGTCCAATATTCTCAGTCAAAACCACCTAGTGCGGAAGAGTTATTAGCTATGGATCAGCAGGCAGATTTATTTCAATGGGAAGGAACGGTCTATGAAACAAATGTAGATTGGACGACATCCTTACACGTCACAAAACATCAGCAAGTAGGTGTCATTCAGAAAACAGCCGCCAAAAATTTTGAACATGGTACAGCTTCTAGGCTGCAAAAAGGGACCGCTATTTACTCTGTGAAAGAGAGAGAAGACATTTTGGTCATCGAACTTCACGGCAAAACAAAAATATATACCGCACATGCGGAAGGATAAAATACCTGTCATGCAGACGGGTATTTTTTTAAGTTCATTTTCTTGTCTTAGGGCATTGGTTTTGTTATCATAGCAAAAGTGACCACTCGGTTTCCATTGTGACCCTATGGTTTTACCGATTCGGAAAGGACTTATGAAGATGAACGAAAAGCAAGAAGAGATTTTGCGGGTTTCAAAGAAATTATTTTCTCAAAAAGGCTATATGAGTGTCTCCATGCAGTCAATTGCCGATGCCTGTAAAATATCAAAAGCGTCTATTTATAAACTGTTTGATTCAAAGGAAGCTCTTCTACTAGAACTGATTAAATACAATCAGCGCAAAATGAGAGAGATTTCCCGCATCATTCATTCAGAAACGACGCTGTCCAAAAAGGAAAAATTCACAAAGAAGATCAAGCTTGAGCTTGAAGAGTTTAAAGAGAATCATAAATTTTTGAACATGCTGTCCTTTGAAGCTTTTTCTCAGCATTCGCCTATTGTCATTAAACACTTACGCGAGACACGCTCCATTATCATGCAGCGGCACAGAGACATTATTTTGAGCACATATGGTGAATCCGTCGCTCCTTATGTCTGGGATCTCGTGATTGTTCTCAATGGATTAATGAGAGAATTCATCTTAATGCTGGCGATTGAGCACAAGAACATCAAATTAGAAAATGCTGCCGAGATGATTATCGGTGTGATGGACCGTGTATCGAAAAAACCTTGCTCAATTGAGCCTGTGTTAACAGATCAGCTGATGGAATCTTATTTGTTTTCCTCACAGGACGGATATGATGAAGAAAAACTTGTCATCTCGTACTTAACGAAGATCAAACAAGAGCTTCACGCACTGTCAAACGGAGAAGAAAAAGACGATCTCCTCTCTGCGTATGAGCTGCTCAATCAAGAATTATCAAAGGATGAACCGAGAACCTTTTTAGTCAGCTCACTGCTCGATTATTTAGGCAAAAACAGCGTTTTATCACAAAACGTGTCACAGCTGAAAAACATCATTTTATAGATAAAGAAGGGATAACATGAACCAATCAACTACATCGTATAATCGATCTGTGATTGTTGGGATTTTCCTCGTTGGGGCATTCGTCGCGATTTTAAACCAAACGCTTCTCATTCCAGCGATCCCGCATATCATGGAAGATTTCAATATTGAGGTCAGCAAAGGACAGTGGCTTACAACAGCCTTTATGCTGACAAACGGGATTCTCATCCCCATTACGGCTTTCCTCATTGAGAAATTTTCAAGCCGTTCTTTAGTTTTAACGGCACTTAGCATCTTTACAGCCGGTACAATTCTTGCTTCATTTGCAACAAATTTCCCGGTGTTACTTGCTGCGCGTATCGTGCAGGCAGCCGGTGCAGGGATTTTAATGCCGCTGATGCAAACGATCTTTTTAACCATTTTCCCGAAAGAAAAACGCGGGCAGGCAATGGGCATGGTCGGACTTGTCATTTCGTTCGCACCTGCACTTGGGCCAACACTTGGCGGCTGGATTGTTGACTCCTTCAGCTGGAAGTTCTTATTCTATATTGTTCTGCCAATCGGTATCATTGATCTCATTCTTGCTTTCTTCTTAATGAAAAATGTGACGCAGCAAAGAGAGACACGTATTGATGTCTTATCTGTCATCTTGTCATCGTTCGGTTTCGGCGGGCTGCTTTATGGATTTTCTAGTGTCGGCACGTATGGATGGACGAGTGCGACTGTTCTCATTTCGCTGATTGTCGGCGCTGTGAGCTTGTTCTTCTTTATCCTGCGCCAGTCGAACTTAACAAGACCGATGCTTGAGTTTGGTGTATTTAAATTTGCGATCTTTAGCTTAACAACCTTCCTTGGGATGCTTGTCTTTGCTTTATTGATTGGTACAGAGACGATTCTGCCGCTTTATACGCAGAATGTCAGAGGGCTGTCTGCACTTGATACAGGGCTTATCTTACTGCCAGGTGCTCTCTTCATGGGACTCCTGTCACCGATTATTGGACGGATTTTTGATAAAGTCGGCGGAAAAGGGCTGGCATTAGGCGGTTTTACGATACTCACCGTTACCACCCTGCCGTTTATGCTGCTCACCCTTGATTCATCAATCGCCCTCATTACGGTCGCCTACACGCTTCGCTTAATTGGGGTTGGGATGATCATGATGCCGTTGACAACCGCAGGTATTAACTCTTTACCGCCTCATTTGATCCCTCATGGGACAGCGATGAATAACACGATGAGACAAATAGGCGGTTCCATTGGAACGGCTGTGCTTGTTTCCATCATGAGCACCTCTGCTGCAAATGCAGAATTGGCCAATCCATTAAAATCGGCCGTTCATGGAATGAATACGTCATTCTTCATTTCTGGTCTGATTGCGGTCATTGGACTCGTCCTCTCCTTTTTCTTAAAGGAAAAAAAACGTGAGAATAAAGTGATGAAGCAGGAACTATCTTCCTCCTCGTCTTCTTCATAAGAAAAAGAGCTCGGCATATGGCCGGCTCTTTTTTCATATACTCATACAATATCGTCCTCTCTGAAAACACATTTGTATTTCTAGTAAAGAAAAACCTTGATAATTTAAGGAAAAGAGTTGATAATAGGAACTATTCAATTTGTGAGAAAATTTTTACTATAGGAGATGTATGCATTGAAGGTCGTTAAATTTGGTGGCAGTTCACTTGCATCTGGCAAGCAGCTGCAAAAGGTATTTGACATTGTAACAGCAGATCCAGCTCGAAAAGCAGTCGTTGTTTCCGCACCAGGAAAACGGCATTCAACGGATACGAAGGTCACCGATCTATTAATTAGCTGCGGCGAACAATATTTACGTTTAGGCGAAGCACATGATTTAAAGGAAGCAGTCATCGAGAGGTATGCCTCAATAGCGGATGAACTCGGATTAGGTCAAGACATTATCGATACGATCAGGCAAGATCTAGACACATTATTACAGGCTGATTCATCCCGCCCTGAGTGCTATCTTGATGCCATTAAAGCAAGCGGTGAAGACAATAACGCTAAGCTCATTGCCGCCTATTTCCGCCACCAGGGTGTTGAAGCTCATTATGTGAATCCAAAGGAAGCTGGTTTGTTTGTGAGCGATGAGCCTGGCCAAGCGCAAGTTCTGCCGGAGTCTTATGATCATTTGTATAAATTAAGAGAGCGCTCTGGCATTATTATATTCCCTGGCTTTTTTGGCTTTAGTCTCGCGGGAGACATCGTCACCTTTTCGCGAAGCGGCTCCGATATTACCGGCTCCATTTTGGCGAACGGTTTGAAGGCAGATGTATATGAAAACTTTACAGATGTCGATGCTGTCTATGTCGTCAATCCAACAATCGTTCATGAACCGAAAGAGATTACAGAGCTGACATACCGGGAAATGCGCGAGCTGTCCTATGCTGGTTTTTCTGTGTTCCATGATGAAGCACTTATTCCTGCCTTCCGTGCAGGTATTCCAGTTCAGATTAAAAACACCAACAACCCGTCGGCAAAAGGGACAAAAATCGTAAATCAGCGGGACCATACAAATGGACCTGTTGTTGGAATCGCCTCAGACAATGGATTTTGCAGCATTTACATTAGTAAATATTTGATGAACAGAGAAGTCGGTTTTGGACGTAAGGTGCTGCAAACATTAGAGGAATACGGGCTTACGTATGAGCACGTACCTTCTGGCATTGATGATATGACCATTATTTTACGGCAGGATCAGCTGGAGGAGCAGCATATTGAAGAGGAGCTGCTAGACCGCTTGAAGCTCGTGCTTGATGCAGATGAGGTCGTTTTAGAGCGAAATCTCTCGCTGATTATGGTTGTAGGAGAAGCGATGCGTCATAATGTTGGCACAACAGCAAGAGCGGCAAAGGCGCTGTCAAAAGCGAAGGTCAATATTGAAATGATCAATCAAGGCTCTTCAGAGGTCAGCATGATGTTTGGCGTCAAAGCGGCGCAAGAAAAAGAAGCTGTCCAAGCCTTGTATGAGGAATTTTTCTCCATGTCTACTGTCCCTGTCTCTCTTTAATCAGCAGACTGCCAGATCTTTGGATCGGCAGTCTTTTTCATCTCGACGATCAGAGTGTTTTTGCGCATTAAAGTGTATCTATTTCTTATTTGATTTTGTATGATAGAGACAAATCAACTACACGTTCCGGCCTATGTTCGGAGCTACAAGGAGTCCTAAAACAATGCCTCGTCAACAACTATTAAAACAGTTTCGCAATTTTCATGATGCTTCTACTAGTATTTTAAACATGATGAGTCAATTCATTGATGTGAATACACTGTTTATTGCTAAAAATGATCAAAACACCAATCAGATTGTAAAGGTGCTAAATCATGACGAGCAGCTTCTTGAAGAAGGAGAAGAACTTCCTTATGAAAAAACATTTTGCAAGCTGGCGGTCGATCATCAGGATACACTTGTGATCCCTGACATTTCGAGGGATGACCGTTCTAAATACTTAGAGGTCACGAAACACCTTCAAAGCGGCTCGTTTATTGGGGTTCCCATTGATTTTACAGATGGGACGAACTACGGGACGATTTGCGGACTTGATTTGAGACCGAAGCAGTTCACAGAAGAGCATGTGTATATGTTTGAAACGATGGCTTCTTTATTAAGCTACGTTCTCGAACTAGACCGTGCTAACCGGCAGATTAAGCAATTGTCTGTACCGATCGTACCTGTTGTTGATGGTGTCGCCGTGCTTCCTCTGCTTGGTGATATCGAAGAGACACGTGCTCAGCATATTTTGGAAACCATTTTACAGGAAAGCTACAGGCTGTCGCTCTCTCATTTGGTCATTGATGTATCGGGAACTAAAAGCCTGAATGAACAAAGCATTCAATATTTGGTCAGCTATGCACAAACACTGAGACTTTTAGGAATTTCGGCAGTTTTAACGGGCATTAAGCAAGACCTTGCTTTAAGTGCGATTCAATCCAATATATCGTTTAAAGACATCACCATCCGGAAAGACTTACCACAGGCACTTGCTCATATTGGATTGACGTTTACCAAGAATGAATAAGTTGTGATTTTGTGACTCCATAAAGAAAGGCTCATCTCAATGGATGAGCCTCAGATGATTGACAAAGAGCTAAAATGATCTCTATTTTAGCTCTGTCTTCTTTTCAGTGTGATAGAAAACCTTTGCAGTCTAGGAAGGACGAGTACCGGAGCGGAGCGAATGAAACATTCGTGAGCACCGGCACGCAGGACTGACAACGAATGCGAGGGTTTGTCTACACGCTGAGGCTCATCCCGATGGATGAGCCTCATTCGTGATCATACCAAAAGCTTCAAAAAGGAAGAATCGTTCCCCTCTTCTACTGCCTGCCGCATAAGCTGGGCATGAGAATCGTCTGTCACACTGTTTAATTTTTTCATGATATCATCTGTCGATAGCGCGTGTCCGGGTGCTCCCTGCGGAATATCAACACGTTTGCTGATGGTGGTGCCGTCAGATAAGGTGAGCTTCACAATCGTAAAGCGGCCTTTTGGAACAGCATCGGAATGAGGTACAATCGTTTGATCATATCCTCTGCTTACCCGCTTCACCCATTTCCGCATGTCTGATGGAATGGTTTTTTTCGTAAAGGCATCCAGCGTAAGCGTCTGTCCAAACACTGCCAGTGCGATGACGTATTCGACACTGAAACGTCCTTCTTCTCCAGTCAAAGGTGTCTGCTCAATAAGCGCTGCATCTCCGCCTGGCGGGAATATGACATCGACCTGTTTTACCTGCTCCGGCAAGAAGGACCGCTCTTTCATTAAGGATTGTATCGCATCTGCTGCATGGTGGGCTGCTGAGCAGAATGGATATACTTTGAACCACAGCCCCGGTGAAACGATACGCCATGTAAAACCATAGCCCTCTAGTAAACGGCTTTCCGCAAGTTCCAGATCTCCATAGAGTGAAAAGAAACCAAGTGCGCCATCAAGAACCGAGTCATTCCCGCCAAAACCTGAACAAGCTAAGTCCATAGACCAAACGGCTGTTTTAGCAGCTAAGCCGGCTTGTAATGGTTTCATATCAGAGCCAAATTGCTTCCGCATTCCGGCTGATTGCGCTCCGGCAAAGCCGATTGCTTTCATCAGTTCTTCTCGTGTGACCTGCTTCAAATAACCAATCGCACATACTGCCGCAATGGCTCCGAGTGTTCCTGTATTATGCCAGCCCCGCTCATAATGCGCCTTGCCGATGGATTCGCCAAGTCTTGCCATCACTTCAACACCAGTGATATAGGCAGCTAAAAACCGCTCGCCATACCCTTTGCCGTCTGTCAGCTGTGATAGCAGCGCCGGAATGATGACCGCACTTGGATGTCCTCTCACATCTGAGTGCACATCATCATAATCAAGGGCATGGATGAGGTAGCCGTTCAGCATCGCTGCGGATTGGCGGCTCACCTTCTTTCCTTGTCCAATGACAGGAATCTGAGCGGTTCCGCCTTCCTGTTCAACAAGCTGCATCAGCTTCTGAATCCCTTCATCCTCTTTCGCAGCAAGCGCTGATGCCGCAGCGTCTAACAGTGCATTTCTCGCCATTTGAATGGCCCGTTCATCTTGAAGCGGATCAGCAGAAAGCACTGCTTCTGCCAGTTGTTTTGTTAATTCCATGATCGAGACTCCAATGCCCGAACGGCAAGCTCAGCAAAGAAGGCAGCGGAAACTGGAAGTGCGTCTTCATTTAATGTAAACGCAGGGTGATGCCACTCCCTTGTACCACTAGTCCCCATCCATACAAAAAAGCCTGGAATGCGTTCTTGATAAAGGGCAAAATCTTCTCCGCCCGGTGACTGCTCTGCCTGCACAACATGTAAGTCAAGCGAGCCAGCCGTTTCTTCAACCACCTTTGTCAGACGCTCATCATTCATGACAGAAGGCAAATAAGGATGCCATCTTACTTCAGCCTCTGCTCCAAATCCTTCTGCAATTCCGCTGACGATTTGTTTCATAAGCTCCGGAATCATCGCTCTTACTTCAGGCTCAAACGTCCGAACGGTTCCTTCCATCTCAACACGGTCGGGTATGACATTCCATGATGTACCGCCTTGGATGCGTGTGATACTGACAACCGCATGATGCAAGGAGCTGATGCGGCGGCTGACGATTTGCTGAAGGGCGCTTGTGATCTGCCCGCTGATGGCAATGGGGTCTACCGTGTGATTGGGAATACCGGCGTGGCCACCCGTTCCTTTAATATCGATTTCAAACCTGTCCACACTCGCCATCAATGCTTTTTCTCTAATGCCAATCGTGCCAACTGGCAGGTCAGGTTTGTTGTGCATACCGAAAATTGCATCGACTCCATCTAAAACGCCTGCCTCTATGACGTGTTTCGCCCCTTGAGCAACTTCCTCAGCCGGCTGGAACAAAATACGGACCGTTCCTTTGATCTCGTGTTTCCGCTCTTTTAATAAAAGAGCCGCACCAAAAATAGAAGCTGTATGGAAATCATGACCGCATGCATGCATTTTACCCGGTACCTTTGAAGAAAATGGTTCGCCAGATGCTTCTTCAATCGGAAGTGCATCAATATCGGCTCTCAGAGCAATCGTCGGTCCCTCTTGTTCTCCCTTGATTTCACAGACAACACCTGTTTGAAGTGCTGGGATATCAAGCACAGTAATCCCTTCCTCTTCTAACCAGCGGCGCAGTTTCTTTGTCGTTTCATATTCTTCAAACGCCAGCTCTGGATGCTCATGAAGCGCTCGGCGAATATGAATCAAACGTTTGTTTAAATCTTCATTTCCTATTGATTTCACTAGACACTCACCCCTCTAAAGAATAAAAAGCAGCTTATGCTTCTTCAGCCGCTGCTTCTTTTTGGATAAATCGTTTCGTCCGTTCATTCTTCGTTTCATCAAATAGCTCAGTTGGCGTCCCCTGCTCAATAATATGACCATCCGCCATGAAAATCACATGGTCTGCCACTTCTCTTGCAAACGCCATTTCATGTGTGACGATGATCATCGTTGTTTCTTGGATCGCAATGGATTTAATGACTTGAAGCACACCTGAGACAAGCTCTGGGTCAAGCGCAGACGTTGGTTCATCCAGCAAAATCGCATGTGGATCAACTGCTAACGCGCGGGCAATCCCAATCCGCTGCTGCTGTCCGCCAGATAACGTGACTGGATAGCTGTCAGCCTTTTGTTCTAACCCTACCTGCTTCAGCAGTTTCATACCGATTTCATTCGCCTGCTGCTTCGTCATTTTTTTCGTCACAAGCAGTGATTCTGTTATGTTTTGCAGTGCTGTCTTGTTTTTAAACAAATTATAGTTTTGAAACACCATGGCCGTTTGTTGACGCAGGTGATGGGCTTCTTTACGTGAATATTTGGACGCATCGAGCCTCGCATCGCCAATTTCAATCGTGCCTTCATCAGGCGTTTCTAATAAATTTAAACAGCGCAGCAAGGTGGATTTACCGGAGCCAGAAGGTCCGATAATGGCCACAACCTGCCCTTTTTTCACGTCTAGATTGATTCCGTCTAAGACGACAAGGTCGCCGAATGATTTCTTCAAATTGGTGAGCTTGATCATGTCCACACCTCCTTAATTCCGGTAAGGTTTGCTGATTTTTCGTTCAAACAGGTCCTGCAGGAAGCTATAAATGATCGTCATCACCCAATACACGATCCCTACGGCTAAATAGGTTTCAAAGTATTTATAGTTCGCCGATGCAATCATCTTCCCTTGTGCAAACATTTCTGCCACACCAATCGTAAAGGCAAGAGATGTTTCTTTTAAAAGACCGATAAAGGTATTCCCCGTCGCTGGAATTGCATTTCTGATGGCCTGCGGGAAAATAATTCTAACGTAAGACTGCCATCTTGTCATACCGACAGATAAGCACGCCTCCAGCTGCCCTTCATCCACTGAGTTCAGAGCCGCTCTGAAAATTTCTGCTAAGTATGCCGAGTTTTTAATACTTAATCCGATAATGACCGCTGTTAAAGCATCCATTGAGGTCATCGCAGGGAATAACTGCGGGAGACCAAAATAAATGAGAAAGAGCTGAACCAAGGTTGGAACCGCTCTGAAGAAAGAAATATACAGCTTGGCAAATTGGTATAAAACAGGTATCCGGTTTTTCGTAATGAGAGCGAATACCACACCAATGATAATGGCAAATACCATGGAGACAATCGCCATGAAGATCGTTATCGGCAAGTATTGAAGCAATGTCGGAAACACCGTCACCATATACTGCCAATCAATTTTGTTCATGTCTGCTCTTCACCGCCGCTGTCGTTATTTTTTAATTGGCACTGTGACATCGTCTTTAAAGTATTTCTCCGACAATTTCTTAAGTGTCCCGTCTTCTCTTAATTCTTTGATGGCTTTGTTAAATTCTTCTCTTAGTTTGTCATGCTTTTTATCTTTCGCAAATGGGTAGCCTACTTCTTCATATACAATTGGGTTGCCTACGATTTTCAGCGGCAGACCTGTTTTTTCAATTTGAGCAAGTAATACACTGCGCCCGTTGACATAAGCATCTACGCGGCCATTTGCCACTTCATTTAATACGCCGTCTTGCGTTTCATATGTTTTAATCTTAATTTTCTTGTCCGGGTCTTTGCTCTCTAAGTTTTTAGCATGGTTAGAGCCAAGAACCGCCGCCACTGTTTTTCCTTTTAAATCGTCAAGACCTTTGATGTCGTTGTTGTCTTTTTTCACGATGATTTGTGTTCCTGCGTAAGCGTACGTATCTGTAAAGTTAAATGTTTGTTTACGCTCGTCTGTGATGGCGACTTGGTTTGACACTGTATCGAGCTTACCAGATGTCAGCTGTCCCATCAGTCCGCTGAATTCACTCAGCTGCCAGTCTAGTTTGTAGCCAAGCTTTTTCGCAATGGCTTCTGTTACTTCAACATCGAATCCGACAAGCTTGCCATTGTCTTTATAAGCAAACGGATAGCTTTGTCCTGTAGCGCCTACTTTTAACACTTTTTCGTCTTTGCCTTCACTCTGATTGCCGCCGCAAGCTGCTAAAACTGCCAGCATTGCTGCAAATAGAACGACTAGCCACTTTTTGTTTTTCATGTTTGTATACCCTTCTTCCTCTTATGGTTGTGTGATATCTGATCTTAATTGTTTTTTGAAATAAACCGTGATATGACCTTTGCCTAAATCTTTTTCTCCTGCTCTGACATAGCCTTTACGCTCATACATCTCTATCAGCCATGGATGCTTATCAGCTGTACCGAGCGACACGTACGGCACCTTCAGTGTATCCCTTAGCACTTCGGTTTCCACCCATTCCAGCAAGGCTGAGCCTGTGCCTTTTTTGGCGGCTGGTTCTGAGGCAAACCACCAGATATGAGGGACGCCGAACGGTCCTGGCTGCTCTCCCCAAGGCATACGGAGTGATAAGGTGGATAGAAGCTCTCCATTTTCTTCCATTACATAGCAAAGATTCTTTTGTACATTTTTCTGAACGAGAGCGAAATCGGCATGTGCTGCTTGGAACTGGATGCCTAGCTCACGAATTGGCTCGTATGCTCTTGTTGTCAGTTCAAGCAGCGCCTCTATATCTGCCTCTGTTGCCAGACGAAACGTGTATCCCAACGTTAGTCACCTCACCCTTATGTCGTGTAGCGATTTTTTGGCTCTGTTAATCCAAGATTTTCTCGTAAGGTTTGTCCTGTGTAATCGGTTTTGAATAAGCCTCGCTCCTGAAGGATTGGGACGACGCGGTCTACGAACACATCCAGCCCTTCTGGCAAGAGCGGCGGCATGACATTAAAGCCGTCTGCTGCTTCTTCACGAAGCCATGTTTCCATCACATCTGCCAGCTGCTGCGGCGTTCCAATGAAAATATTATGACCGCGTGAGCCGGCAACCGATTGATAAAGCTGGCGAATGGTCAGGTTATCCTTTCTCGCCATATTCATCACGAGATCAAAACGGCTTTTCACCGCATTTGACGTGCTCGGATCAATCTCTGGAAGCGGTCCGTCTAAAGGATACTGAGACAGATCAATCCCGCCTAAGTAATTTTGCAGAATGCTCAGTCCAATCTCAGGAACAATCAGCTCCTGTAATTCTTCATATTTCGCTTGGGCTTCTTCCTCTGTATCAGCAATGATCGGAAAGATACCCGGCATGATGCTGACGTCCTCCCTAGCACGGCCAGCAGCTTCTACTTTCCCCTTCAAGCTTTGATAAAATTCCTTCGCTTTGTCGAGATCGTTTTGTGCAGTGAAAATGAGCTCTGCTGTTTTTGCTGCAAGCTTTTGGCCATCTTCAGAAGATCCTGCTTGAATGATCACGGGCTGCCCTTGCGGCGTGCGTGATACGTTGAGAGGACCTCTTACTGAGAAGAACTCACCTTTGTGCTGGAGCTCATGAAGCTTACTAGATTCGAAGAATTCTCCCGTTTCCTTGTTTCTGACAAGGGCGTCTTCCTCCCAAGAATCCCAGAGACCTTTGACGACCTCGACGAACTCTTCTGCCCGCTCATATCGTTTATGGTGTGCTAAATGCTCTTCTCCGCTAAAATTTTTCGCTGTTTCTTCAATAGAAGATGTGACCACATTCCATGCCGCTCTTCCGCCTGATAAATGATCAAGGGAGGCAAACTGCCTTGCAATATGGAAAGGCTCACTGTATGTAGTGGAAGCTGTTGCTGCTAAACCAATGGTTGAAGTAGACTCAGCAATAGATGAAAGCAGCGTGAGCGGTTCAAATCTTGTTAATACGTTCGGATGAGAGGTTTGATTAATGGATAAACTGTCGGCTAAAAAGAGCAAATCCAGCTTTCCTTCCTCTGCCTTTTTCGCTAATTGTTTAAAATAATCTAGATTCATGGCTGCGTCTGGTACTGCATTCGGATGTCTCCAAGAGGCAACGTGATGTCCAGTTCCTGCGATGAATACGCCTAGCTTGAGCTTCCTTTTCGGCTGTGACACTTGTTCTTCATCCTTTCTATATCCTAAATGTATCAAACCGAAGTCCTTAGATACATTTTTCTGATTGAATTAATCGGTTTTATTAATAAAAAAAAGGGCAAATGTTGCGAAAAATGAAAAATAATTATTACTATATGCCCTTTTTACAGGATTGTCAACCGCCTTCTGAACCTCCAAAATAAGGGATTTCAAACACTCATGACGGTGTATCAATCTCAATATTTCCGATGAGCCTGTCTGTGGTATGTGTCACCAGTTGACTACGCTCCAGCATGTTGTGAGCGATGACAGAATGAGTGGAATTGGCGGTGCGGACGGCAATTGCTTTTTGAGGAGAAATATTGATGATGTTATTGCGCAGCACACGGGCTGAGGCGGCCTGGTCAATAAAGATCGCCGTCGGCTGTCCAATCGATCGATTTAAATAGAAACGGTTATCTCCAATTTGTGGTGAACCATTTTTAATATACATCACCACATATAAGGATGTTTCTTCAAAGGAATTATCTTTAATTTCCAATGCCCCCGTCGTGCTGCTGTATACAGCGTAGTTTTGATAGTGCTTAAAGCGATTTTGCCAGATGAAAGCCTTTGCATTTCCTGTGACACTGATCGTATACGAAGAATCTAGCTCCGGGTGTCCTTCTTGAATAAAGTGGTTGCCGTTGAGCCCAGCTTCCCCTTCCTGCACCCAGATTCCTCTGCTGAATTCTTTGAATTGATTGTGCTGGATGAGGATATTCGTTCCTCTCACCACGGCCGCATCGATAACAGAGTAGACCGTATTGTTTGAAAAGACGACACTATCCGATTGATAGATACGCAGCGAGGCGCTTCTTTTTCCGGTATTCGTTCCTGATTCAATATGGTTTCCTTCTATTAGAATACGATTCGCCATATAAACGGACACAGCCGCATCTTCAAAAAGACTAATCTTATTGCCTGTAATGTGAACACTGTCTCCCCTCACATCAATTCCTTTTTCAAACCCCTCAATCATATTGCCAATAATCATCACATTGTTTTCCGTTTGGCCAAGTGAGACGCCTAAGCTCGTAATCCCTGCTTTTGTCACACCTCCTCCTACTGCACGAATCAAATTGTTGGCAATGATCGTTTCGGTGGAGAAGCCATAGGAAATACTGCTATCTGTATGATTGCCTTCAATGATCACACCATAGCCGTTAAAGTTATAGATGGAGCTTGCAGCACCTCCTCTGACGATGTTGTTGCGAATCTGAATATTCAAAGGCTCCTCCATATTAACGGCATTTTCTCCATAGCCTTCAATATCAATACCCATTCTTGGCTCGACCCCATTTACTCCTGCTCTTTCCAAGAGACAATCCTCCACAATAACCCCATCACAGCCTGTAATCGAAATATTGTTTCGTCTCGAATCTGTGATGGTGCAGCCAGAAATATCAATAGATGAAGCAGGAGAGTAAGGTTCACCCTCTGTCAATAAACCATGGGGACTGACAATGATGCCGTCTCCCGTACAATTTTTTATTTGGACATGATTCACCTCCACATGTGAGGCACCTTCAATACATATCCCAAAGCCCCATTCATGGGTTCTTCGTTCAGCGGGGAGCGGCTTGTATACATGCTCATGACGATCCCCTTCAATACGCCCGCCTCGGATGGTCACATGCTGAACCTTTCCTATATAAAAGGCTGCATACCCCCATGAATCATTTGGTTTTACCTTTATTACAGCGTCTGACGCCATCTCAATGCATATATGACTTGGCACCCGTATACCCGCACCTCGAAAAGGAAAAAATGAATCACCTCTGTACACCGCATCGATTAAATACGTGCCGCTCGGCAGCCAGACATGGGAATACCCCTGTGCTTTTGTCCACTCTAAACATTCATTGAGCCTAGCTGTGCAATCCGTTTTCCCGTCAGCAATTACGCCAAAATCTAGTACATTGACAACAGGTTTTTTTAGATCAGCTTCATTCAATTCCCCCAACCTAAATCACTCCTTTTCACACATGTTCTCTCGTCATCCTATGCATGTGTCAAAGGTTTGCTTGTACATTACTTCAAATTTTAAATAAATTCTTTTGAAATAACTTTCCGATAATTTTCACTTCAATGAATTTTTCATTTTTTTGAGTCTTTACGCCTATTGAACTAACATTTTCCTGTTTTAGAATAGTTTTATATTGACACAAGAACTATACAAGAATATCATTTTTCTCATATCTCTTTTTTTTAAGAAAGGATCTATGCCATGTCTACAATTGACCACGATAAAATTGTTAAAAGTGTTCCTCAAAAAGGGTTTTTTGGACATCCTAAAGGACTTTACACACTGTTTTTCACTGAATTTTGGGAGCGTTTCTCCTATTATGGCATGCGTGCACTGCTTATTTATTATATGTACACAGAGGTGACAAAAGGCGGTCTAGGCTTTGATCAGACGACAGCCAATTCGATCATGTCTGTCTACGGTGCGCTTGTCTATATGTCAGGAGTGATTGGCGGATGGCTCGCCGACCGGGTATTTGGATCATCCAGTACGGTCTTTTATGGCGGAGTTTTCATTATGCTTGGCCACGTGATTTTGGCTTTGCCAAGCGGAGCAACAGCGCTCTTTATTAGTATGGGACTGATTATTATCGGGACAGGTCTTCTCAAGCCAAACGTTTCAAACATTGTTGGCGACCTGTATACAAAAACAGACCCGCGCAGGGACTCTGGATTTAGTATTTTCTACATGGGGATCAACATGGGTGGCTTTATCTCCCCATTAATTGTCGGAACACTCGGTCAAAAAGTGAATTTCCACCTCGGGTTCTCACTCGCTGCCGTTGGGATGCTTGTTGGACTCATTACATTTGTGGTCACAAAAAAACCGAACCTTGGTCTTGCCGGCACGTATGTGACCAATCCATTATCAGCTGCCGAACGTAAGAACTTCAAAATTTACGGTTCATTGGTTGTGATTTTGCTCGCGATTTTTGCTGTCATTGGCATTCAAACAGGCGCACTCACAATTAATCTATTCACTTGGTTTGTCAGTGCCCTTGGTGTACTCATTCCAATTGTTTATTTCATTGTCATGTATTTCAGTAAAAAGACGAGCGCAGTGGAGCAATCCAGGGTTCTCGCTTATATTCCATTGTTCCTTGCTGCCGTGATGTTCTGGGCGATTCAAGAGCAGGGCTCAAACATTTTAGCGACATATGCAGATCAACGAACAAACTTGAATTTCCTTGGGATGACACTAGCGTCTTCATGGTTCCAATCATTGAACCCAATCTTTATTGTGCTGCTGTCCCCAGTGTTTGCTTGGTTATGGGTCAGACTTGGGAAGAAACAGCCGTCTACCCCGATTAAATTCTCACTCGGTCTTTTGTTTGCAGGGTTATCCTTCATCATCATGATCATTCCTGCATACATGTCCGGTCCGAACACACTTGTGAGCCCATTATGGCTCGTTTTGAGCTTCTTCCTCGTCGTGATCGGGGAGCTCTGCTTATCACCAGTTGGACTGTCAGCGACAACAAAGCTGGCCCCTGCTGCCTTCTCAGCGCAAACGATGAGCCTTTGGTTCCTTTCAAATGCGATGGCACAGGCGATCAATGCGCAAGTAGTCAAACTGTTTGATAAAGTGCCGGAAACCGTTTATTTCGGTATCATCGGATTCCTTGCCATCGTTTTATGCGGTGTGATGCTATTACTGACACCAGTGATTAAGAAAGCGATGAAAGGCGTTCATTGAATCAAAAAAAGAAGCCTCCCGATTGGGTTGGCTTCTTTTTGATGGTTTAAAACCGGATCTCGTCATCTCCATTGATTTGCAGCTTCAGCGGCTCACTTTGTGCCTGATGCTTTTTCACATAGCGGTGATAGACAACATATCCAATGATCATAAGCGGTACGCCGACATATAGCCCGATGCGCTGCTCTTGATCAAAGGCAAGACTGACCAATACGATGGTATTCAGTGTAATTGCAATGATCGGCAGCACAGGATAAAGAGGCGTTTTAAATTTTAAGTTTTCCAGCTTTCCGCCTGCTTTCAAGTATTTTCTACGGAAAAGCAGCTGCGATAATGTAATCGTGATCCAGCCTGTCTGGGCACTCATGCCGGCAATGGACACGATCCAGGCAAATACCGTTTTCTCTGCAAAGAAGCCGGATAACAGCGAAATCCCTGTAAATAGGAAGGTGAGCAGTAAGGCATTCATCGGAATACCGCGCTGATTGACGCGTCTAAATGCTTTTCCTGCCATTCCTTCCTTCGATAAGGAATACAGCATTCTTGTTGATGCATACAAGCCAGAGTTCGCAACAGATAATAAAGCAATGATAATGACAAAGTTCATGATGTCTGCCGCAAAAGGAATGCCCGTTCTCTCAAACACAGTAACAAATGGGCTTTGCAGCACACTAGCTTCCTTCCAAGGCACCATACCCGCTAAGACAAAAATAGATAAGACGAAAAAGACAAGTGTACGCCATACGGTCTGATGGATCGAACGGGGAACGGTTTTCTCAGGGTTTTCACTTTCTCCTGCCGCAATCCCGATCAGCTCTGTTCCTTGAAATGAAAAATTCACTGTGATCATCGTAACCACAACAGCAAGCAGGCCATTTGGAAACAGCCCGTCATTCACAAAATGGCTGAAGTAAGGGGCGGGTTCACCGCTCGTTGTATCAATAAACCCAAACATCGCCGCTCCGCCTACGCCAATAAAGAGTAAAATTGCAATAATCTTAATGGTAGAAAAGAAAAATTCCGACTCCCCGAACGCTTTCGCTGACCGGGCATTTAATAAGAAAAGACAGAGTCCGAATACGAGACACCAAATCCACACATCCACTTGCGGGAGCCAGCGCCTCATCAGCTGCCCTGCTGATAAGAACTCAAGGGCAACCGTTGCTGCCCAGCCGAGCCAATAAATCCAGCCGACAGCAAAACCCGCTGCCGGGCTGACAAATTTCGTCGCATACGTATGAAACGACCCCGACACAGGAAGTGCAACAGACAGCTCCCCAAGACACAGCATGGTTAAATACATGATCAATCCGCCCACAATATATGAAAGAACGGCTCCGACCGGTCCTGCTTGTCCAATCGTATAGCCCGTTCCTAAGAAAAAGCCTGTCCCAATGACACCGCCAAGTGAAATCATAAATAAATGGCGGGAGGTCATCGCCCTTTTCAATTGTTCAGGCTGATTTTGTCCAACATCCACAATGATGCCCTCCTTCTTCTAAGATGCTCTGTTATCAAAACATGTCTCCATGTGATTCATTCCATTTTCAAAACAACCTACTAATTATACATCTTTTATAATAAATATGCTTCCTTCTATGGTCACTGTCTCAAAGTCTTTATTTTAGTAATGTTCGCACAACTATGTGGTGGATAGGATGCCATATATCTAAAATATTGCACAAAAAAACCAGCATGAAACTTTATCGTTGCACACTGGTTTCGTTTCATTCTTTTCGAGTCTCATTTTAGACAGTTCTTATGATCACTTTTGTCACAAGTCATTCTGCTTTTAGCAAACACACTTTGATAAATTCATCTATTTCCTGAAAGCAGCGATTTTTAGATTCAGCGTGAAAAGCCGCAGAATAAGGATTGGCGAATCCATGCTCTCCCTCTACTATTGTCACGCAAAGCTTTTTCTTTTTCTCCAAAACATTCGCAATCTCCCTGGGATGAAAGGATGCTTCGATCTCCGGGAAAAATAACAGCGTTTTGCAGGCGGGCGCAAGATCGACGTCATCTCTGATCCTTGAACCATAAAATCCAATAACTCCTCTAAACAGCTGATCATTTTGGCTGCATCGCCAGGCAATTGTTGCCCCCACACTAAAACCCAGCAGAAATATATCTATCGCGGCATTCTTCGTCTTTAACTCTTTTGCCAGATTCAGTACACTCTTTACCGGCTTATCAAAACCAACTTTATTCATAAAGTAGTCGTAAGCCTCATTTTCACTGACATAAGGGAAGTGCTTCGCCTGTCCCAATAAATGAGGACAATAAACCTCAAATCCAGCTTTGTCGAAATAATGGATCATACTCTTCATATGATCATTTATTCCGTATATTTCGTGTATTAAGATCATGACAGGTTTTTGTTTCGATGTATTCAAATGTTCACACTTCCCTTTTGTTTCTTAGAAGTCAATTAATCGATTGGAAAATTTCGTTGGGATGATCATAGCATATTTTACCCGAATCGTTTATCTAACGTTCCACCAATCAAATCATCTTGAACTTGTGTATGGTTTTATTCACCTTTTAACTTGGGTATAGTTCTATCGTTTGTCCGTTCGACCGTTTGAGGGCATAAAGTTGGTGAGATTCGCTCAAGCTAGTTTCAAATGCTTTACTTTTAGGTTGCTTCTCTGTAAGATCATATGTTGTAAATACCAACAAGAAAAGTGGGGAATAAAATGAAAAAAATGTTCTTTGCCATTATGTTAGGCGCTTGTGTTGCATTGATCACGGCATGTGGATCTGGTGCAAGCGACAACGCGAATAAACAATCTGGGTCTAAGGAATCAGGAGACCTTTGGAAATCCATTCAGGATAAAGGTGTATTAACCATCGGAACAGAGGGTACTTATGCTCCTTTCACCTTCCATGACAAAAAGACAGATAAATTAACTGGCTATGATGTAGAAGTCATCACAGAAGTAGCAAAACGTCTTGACTTAAAACCTGAATTCAAAGAAACACAATGGGACAGTATGTTTGCTGGACTGAATGCAAAACGTTTTGACGTGGTAGCGAACCAAGTTGGGAAAACTGGACGTGAAAATCAATACGATTTCTCTGATAAATATACGACATCTCAAGCTATTGTTGTGACAAAATCAGATAACAACGACATCAAGAAACTATCTGATGTGAAAGGCAAAAAAGCAGCACAATCATTAACAAGTAACTACAATAAACTAGCAACAGATGCTGGCGCTAAGATTGAAGGCGTTGAAGGTCTTGCACAATCCATTCAATTGATTCAGCAAGGACGTGCTGATCTGACGTTCAATGACAAATTGGCTGTATTGAATTACTTGAAAACAAGCGGTAACAAAAACCTAAAAGTTGCATTTGAAACAGGAGATCCTCAAGAAACGTATTTCGCATTCAGAAAAGGCAGCGGCGAAGTCGTTGACAAAGTGAATGGCGCATTAAAAGAAATGAAAAAAGACGGTACACTCGCTAAGATTTCTAAGAAATGGTTTGGTGAAGATGTTACAAAATAACATCCTAGGAGTCGTCATTCCTTGGGATCTTCTTCAGCAATCTTTTTGGCCAATGGTGATGCAGGGGATTTATTATACAATTCCCCTCGCCATCATTGCCTTTATTATTGGTATTTTTATCGCGCTTGTGACAGCTCTTGCTAGAATGTCTAAAATGAAAGCCCTTAGATGGATTTTCTCCATCTATGTGTCGGCCGTTCGCGGAACGCCGCTTTTTGTGCAATTGTTTATTATTTTCTATTTCTTTCCGACATTTAATATCACACTGGATCCATATCCAAGTGCCATTATTGCTTTTTCATTAAACGTAGGTGCTTATGCGTCGGAAATTATCCGTGCATCCGTCCTGTCTGTTCCAAAAGGGCAATGGGAAGCAGGTTATTCCATTGGGATGACACATCGCAAAACGCTCGTCCGCGTGATTTTACCGCAGGCTGTGCGTGTATCGATTCCACCGCTCTCTAATTCATTTATTAGTTTGGTGAAGGATACATCCCTTGCCTCCCAAATTCTCGTGGCAGAGATGTTCCGTAAATCACAGGAGATTGCTGCGGCGAACTTGGATCAGATCTTGTTTATTTATATGGAAGCAGCCCTCATCTATTGGGTATTCTGCTTCATTCTATCGCTCGTTCAGCATCAAATTGAAAAACGACTTGATCGATATGTCGCAAGGTAAGGAGGGAACGACATGCTAACAGTCAAAGGCTTAAAGAAATCCTTTGGTGAAAATGAGATTTTAAAGTCGATTGATTTTTCGATCAACAAAGGGCAGGTTGTGGCCATCCTCGGTCCATCTGGTTCAGGAAAAACAACGATGCTTCGCTGTTTAAATGCACTTGAAATACCAAATGGCGGCTCCTTTACCTTCGATGATTTCTCGATTGATTTTTCGAAAAAAAATAAATCAGCTGATCTGCTGAAGCTACGCCGGAAATCAGGAATGGTGTTTCAGGATTATCACCTGTTTCCTCACCGTACAGTGCTTGAAAATGTGATGGAAGGCCCTGTCCAAGTGCAGCGCCGTCCAAAGGAAACGGTTCGAAAAGAAGCCATTCAGCTCTTGCAAAAGGTCGGTCTGGAAGATAAAAAGGATCTGTATCCATTCCAGCTCTCAGGCGGTCAAAAGCAGCGTGTCGGGATTGCCCGTGCACTTGCCATTCAGCCAGAGCTCATGCTTTTTGATGAACCTACCTCTGCGCTTGACCCTGAGCTTGTCGGAGAAGTCTTAAAGGTCATGAAGGATCTAGCGAAGGAAGGCTGGACCATGGCGGTTGTCACACATGAAATCAAGTTTGCCCAAGAAGTAGCAGACGAAGTGATTTTTATTGATGGCGGCGTCATCGTCGAACAAGGTCCTCCAGAGGAAATCTTCAAACGACCAAAGGAAGAACGAACAAAACAATTCTTAAACCGGATTTTGAATCCAGTATGATGAAAAAAGGCTGTTCTCACGTGGTGAGGACAGCCTTTTTTTATATCTCTTTTTGCAGGCGAAGCGCCAGTAAATCCTGCAGGAGCAGTCTCGCTCCCTCTGGACTGATGACCACCCCGCCGGATAGCACCTTATTGGAGTTTGTCACTTCCCCTGTGACGATACAAGGTTTGTCCTGCCAATATGGCTTCATCACAATTTGGTCTTCTTCTCGATAAATCTCCATAAAATCTTGCGGAAGAATTTTTAGCCGTTTTCTTATATCTGTCGGAAGGACAATTCTTCCAAAGTTATCTATATATCTTACATAGTCTTGATTTAACAAATTGACCCCCCTCCTGCATCTCTAGATATAGGCAATTCCCTCTCTATCAAGGAATGAAGCGCTTTAATCGGTTAGTGAAAGGATAAGTTGCAGGCTGATCCAGTGGTTAAACACGCTTTCCATATATGATATATCTGTTTGGTGCAGGACCAATGAAAGAAAAAGGATAGCATGTTGTCAGGACAAGTTCTTCCTTTTCCTGTTGTAGTGTAATAATACTTTGATCATCTTTCTTCACTATCTTTGTTTTCTCAATTACATAGACAAAACGTCCATATGAAAGTTCGATAATCAATTGATCTCCCTTCACAAGTTCTCCTGTTCGTCTAAACACCGTATCACGATGCCCTGATAGAACGATTTGTCCGTGCTCGTTTGGAAAATAACTTTCATGAAAGTGACCAACACCTTTTGCTAAATCATCTGCATCTGTTCCTTCTACAATCGGCAGCTCAGCTTTTAGTTTTGGGATGTGCAAGAACCCAATCGCTTCACCAGTCTGCGGCGCAAAAGGGGCATCTTTTTGCCCCTTTTGCTGAATGGCTGCTTGTGCAGACTGAAATGACTGATCTACTTCTTTTTGTCCATCAACGATATTCAAATACCCTACAATCGCAAGACAAAGACCTGTTGTGATCAATATCGCTGAGATGAATTTTTGAAACATGACTGTTTATCCGTTTCTTTTTCTTCTGTTCCAGATGATAAGAACTGCACCTATTAATACGAGTGCACCTCCTGCAAGTAACAGGTTGTACATCGCAGTTGCAGTATTCGGAAGATGATGACCAGGTTTATCCTGTTGTGGCTCAGAAGGTTGATCTGGATTTGCTGGGACTTCTGGCACATTTGGTGGTTCTACTGTCGTTGAGTTTTCAGGTTTGTCTGGCTCATCTACATTCTCACCCTTCACGACTCCGATATTTTGAATGGTTTTCCCTTCAGATCCTTTGGCAGCCTTCGCTTCAAAGGTCACTGTATGCCAGTCCGTATCTTTGATATCGCCAAATTGAGCGGTGACTGTGCCTTTTGTGTAATCTCCGTTATCGTCATCTTTTGCATCTGTGGCAGCTTGTCCATCTACTTTTAACGACCCTTCAACATATTCAAGACCTTCTGGCAGTTTATCTGTGATCACTAGATCTTTGATGATACTGTCTTCTACACTATTTTTTGTTTTGATGGTGTAAAGAAGGGTGTCGCCTACTTGTACTTCTTTTTCATCGGTATTGCCTTCTGCTTTTTGAGAGATTTCTGATGTTTTTTCTGATTCAAGCTTTGGATCTCTTGGATCAATGTTTGTTTCGGTTGTTGGTTCGTCTGGCGGTGTATTATCGCCTGTTACTTTTGCTGTGTTTTGAATGCTTTTACCTGATTGGCCTTTAGCAATCTTCGCTTCAAAGGTCACTGTATGCCAGTCCGTATCTTTGATATCGCCAAATTGACCGGTCACCGTACCTTTTGTGTAGTCTCCGTTGTCGTCATCTTTTGCATCTGTGACAGCTTGATCATCTACTTTTAGTGAACCTTCAACATATTGAAGACCTTCTGGCAGTTTATCTGCGATCACTAAGTCTTTGATGACACTGTCTTCTACACTATTTTTTGTTTTGATCGTGTAAAGCAGGATGTCGCCTACTTGTACTTCTTTTTCATCGGTATTGCCCTCTGCCTTTTGAGCAATCTCAGATGTTTTTTCTGATTCAAGTTTTGGATCTCTTGGATCAATGTTTGTTTCGGTTGTCGGTTCATCTGGCGGCGTGTTTTCACCTGTTACTTTCGCTGTGTTTTGAATGCTTTTACCTGATTGGCCTTTAGCGACCTTCGCTTCAAACGTCACTGTATGCCAGTCCGTATCTTTGATATCGCCAAATTGACCAGTTACCGTACCTTTTGTGTAGTCTCCGTTGTCATCATCTTTTGCATCTGTGACGGCTTGTCCATCTACTTTTAGTGAACCTTCGACATATTCAAGACCTTCTGGCAGTTTATCTGCGATCACTAAGTCTTTGATGACACTGTCTTCTACACTATTTTTTGTTTTGATCGTGTAAAGCAGGGTGTCGCCTACTTGTACTTCTTTTTCATCGGTATTGCCTTCTGCTTTTTGAGAGATTTCTGATGTTTTTTCTGATTCAAGCTTTGGATCTCTTGGATCAATGTTTGTTTCGGTTGTTGGTTCGTCTGGCGGCGTGTTTTCACCTGTTACTTTCGCTGTGTTTTGAATGCTTTTACCTGATTGGCCTTTAGCGACCTTCGCTTCAAAGGTCACTGTATGCCAGTCCGTATCTTTGATATCGCCAAATTGACCGGTCACCGTACCTTTTGTGTAGTCTCCGTTGTCATCATCTTTTGCATCTGTGACGGCTTGGTCATCTACTTTTAATGAGCCTTCGACATATTCAAGACCTTCTGGCAGTTGATCTGTGATGACTAAATTTTTGACGATGCTGTCTTCTTCAAGATTCTTTGTTTTAATCGTGTAGAGAAGGGTATCGCCTACCTGTGGTGTCTTTTCATCTGTGTTACCATCTGCTTTTTTCTGAATGCTCGCTGCCTTTTCTGATGTTAGTTTTGGCTCACGAGGGTAAATTTCTGTTTTTGTTGTTGGATCATCTGGCGGCGTGTTTTCACCTGTTACTTCAGCTGTGTTTTGAATGTCTTGACCAGCCTGTCCCTTTTCAACTGTCACTTTAAACGTCACAGTATGCCAGTCCGTGTCCTTCACATCACCAAAATAACCTGTGACCTTTCCATCTGTGTAGTCACCGCTATCGTCGTCTTTCACATCTGTGACAGAATCTCCATCAATTTCAAGGGACCCAGTGACATACTTCAGCCCTTTTGGCAATTGATCTGAGATGACTAGATTTTCAATTAGGCTGTCTTCTATCGTGTTTTTTGTTTTAATCGTATAAAGGAGGGTGTCACCTACTTCTGGATGCTTCTCATCTGTATTGCCTTCTGCTTTTTTCTGTAAGACCGCTGATTTTTCTGATTCAAGTTTCGGATCACGAGGATAAATTTCTACGTTTGTTGTCGGTTCGTCTGGTGGTGTGTTTTCACCTGTGACACTCGCTGTATTTTGAATGTCTTTACCAGACTGTCCTTTTTGAATCGTGACCTCAAACGTCACGGTATGCCAATCGGTATCTTTAATGTCACCGAATTGTCCTGAGACGGTTCTGTTTGTGACATCGCCATTGTCTTGATCTTGCTCATCTGTCACCGCTTGTCCGTCTACCTCAAGTGAATTGGACACATATGCTAATCCTTCTGGCAGTTCATCTGAGATCACTAAGTTTTCAACGAGACTGTCTTCTATCGTATTCTTGGTTTTTATCGTATAAAGAAGTGTGTCACCGACCTCTGGATGCTTCTCATCTGTATTACCATCTGCTTTTTTCTGCAAGACGGCAGATTTTTCAGAAGTCAATTTCGGGTCACGAGGATAGATTTCTACATTCGTTGTCGGCTCGTCTGGTGGTGTGTTACCGGTTGTGACACTCGCTGTATTTTGAATGTCTTTGCCTGCCTGACCTTTTTCAACTGTGACTTCAAACGTCACGGTATGCCATTTCGCATCTTTCACTTCACCGAACGTTCCAGTGACAGTTCCGTCTGTCATATCACCTTTATCATCATCTTTTACATCTGTGACTGGATTTCCATCTACCTGAAGTGAATTTGGTACATATGATAACCCTTGAGGTAACTTGTCAGAAATCACAAGATCTTCAATCACACTATCTTCAACAGCGTTACGGGCTTGAATGGTATACAGTAATGTGTCGCCTACTTCTGGATGCTTCTCATCTGTATTACCATCTGCTTTTTTTTGTAAGACCGCTGATTTTTCTGATTCAAGCTTCGGATCACGAGGATAAATCTCTATGTTTGTTGTTGGATTGTCTGGCGGTGTGTTTTCCCCTTTGACATTCGCTGTATTTTGAATATCTTTACCCGCTTGCCCTTTTGCTACTTTCGCTTCAAATGTCACCGTGTGCCAATCGGTATCTTTCACATCCCCGATTTGACCTGTCACAGTACCGTTTGTATAATCACCTTTATCTTGATCCTTTGCATCTGTTACGCTTGTGCCATCTACCTTAAGAGACCCAGAAACATAGGTTAAACTGCTCGGAAGGTTATCTGATATCGTCAGATTCTTAAGAATGCCATATTGCACCGTATTTTTTGCTCTAATTGTATAAAGCAATGTGTCGCCTACTTCTGGATGCTTCTCATCTGTGTTGCCCTCTGCTTTTTTCTGTAAGGCAACAGTTTTTTCTGATTCAAGCTCTGGAGGGAATGGATCAAATTCAGGCTTCACACGTGAAGCTAAGTCGTAAGTTAATGAATCACCTGCAGTGCCTATATACGTTGTACTTAATGTTTTCGCATCAAGTGTAAAAAAAGTAGAATGACCGATAGATTCATCTTTTCCTGATTGTAATAGCATTTGTCCATTTGGCAAGAAGCTAATCCCCCGAACGCCTCCGTCAATCATTTTACCATCCGCATTTGTAATCGGAATGACACGAATCACTTCGGCTGTTTCAGGATTCATTTGCGCAATGGCCCCACTGCTATTAGATGCGAACCAAAGATAGCCATCCTTATCGACTACAAGGTCTCCGCCAATGTCTCCACCAATTCCAGAACCAACGTCATAACCGACAATTTTTTTGGACGTTTTTTGACCCGTAATTAAATCGTACGTTCCAAGGAAAGAATCACCATTAGAAGGATAAGAATATATATATTTATCTTGATACACAACGGCATTAGTAGCGCCTTCAGGTAGTTTAGTTACGATTTCTGCTTGTCCTGATGTCGCATTTATTTTATATAGAGTACGGCTAGTGCCATTTGCAGTTGCATACACTACATTTTCTCGATCGCTTACAGCAACACCATTCACTGCGGCTACATCTATTCCTTTCACTTCTACACTAGCTTTTACATTTGTTGGATTGTTTCCATCGAGTTGATGAAGAACTAGTGGTCTACTCCCAATCATGTAGGAATCCGTATTGTTCACAACCACTGTTCCAGCGGCTTTTGTAACAGGTGGTGAAACTGTTAATAAATTTCCAGCAATCAGCACCAATATAAGAAATAATTGACTCGTTCTTTTTAATATATTCATTTTTTGACATCCCCTTTTCCATGCTCTAAATCATATGGTATGTACCAGTTCACCCCCCACACTTTGGTAAAGAATATCAGTAAGATTTCAAAAGCCTCAACAGGACTAAATGACTATTTTCGACAAAAATAGACATTTTGAACTATATACCTATCAATGATTGACTTGCTTATATTTTTTCCAATAAAACAGCCTTTTTCCATCCCGAATTTCATCATCTATCTATCTTTATAAACAGGTCTTATGTTGTGAATTACATACAATCCTTTCTATTTAATGATAAATATTCTTTAATTGGGTGATGATTATTTTTTGTCAGTATATATTGAAATTTTTTCATTTTATCTTAAAAAAAGGGAATGATTGGTGCGCTTTGTTAAAAAAAACAAACCAAAAGTCTTACTGCTTGTTTTGATGTTTTACGATGTGAAAAAATTATTTTGAGGAGTAAGCGATTACAATTGAGCAAAGCCATTTAAAGGGGCGTGGGAGTATGTTACGATTGAATTCGAGTGTTTAAGAAAGAAGGGAAAGCTTTTGAAGCGGGAACATCTTTTACGTTGGTTTTTTTATTTTGTTGGATTGATCGTACTAGCTTTTGGACTATCGCTGACAGTGAAAGGGAAGATCCTTGGGATTGGTCCTTGGGACGCTTTCCACTACGGACTGTTTCAGCATTTTGGACTCACGATTGGACAGTGGTCCATCATTATTGGTGCACTCATTGTGACACTGACTTCTGTTTTTACGAAATCATTTCCAAAGGTCGGCGCATTACTGAACATGGTGCTGATTGGCGTGTTTATTGATTTCTTTAATGCGATATTACCTGCGCCACACGGTTATTTTCCGGCCTTATATATATTTATTACAGGTGTTGTTGTTTCTGGATATGGCGTTGGCATTTATGTTTCAGCCAATCTTGGCGCTGGGCCACGGGACTCATTAATGCTGCTCATCTCAGCGAAAACGGGGCTGAACGTACAGTGGGTTCGAAATGGCATTGAGTTAACAGTGCTTTTGTTTGCATGGATGCTCGGTGGACCGATTGGCATTGGAACGATTTTGACTGCGATCTTCACAGGTCTTGTCCTTCGTTTCTCCTTGCCGCAATCAACACGGCTCCTGCAGCTGCTCATTACAAAAACAGCAGAAAAACCTGTTCAAACCCTTACAAGATGAAAGCAAGCCATTCTATAATTAGAATGGCTTTTCTTGTGCTAAAATAAATAAACAGAATATTCACATACTGGAGATGAGACCTATGCAGCTTTTCCACTATCATTACTGGACACCATTTGTTGAAGAGGCAGAACAAACATATCGTTCGCTAGGCTTTGAGGTTAAAGGCCGTTTCACAAAGGATGGCTCCTATCATCCCCCGCTGACATGGGATGATTTTAGAGAAGAGCAGCCGACTTTTCGAATCATCGAAATGAGAAAAGGACAGATCAATATCACATTTGGCTATAGCAAAAAAGTCCTTTTTGATCACATCGGCTTTCTTGTCTCAGACGAAAAATATGATCAACTGCTTGCACAAGCTAAAGAACTAAACTGGCCAATCCAAGCTGGGGAACGGAGAACGTTTCTTTCGACACCTCTTCGTTTAAGGCTTGAATTACAGCGCCGTACAGATGTCATTGAAACTGGAACCGATGCGCTGCATGCTATGACAATTGCTGTTCCTGATTTGTCACAGACACCTAAAGTCGATCAGCTGCTATCACCTTTGCATCAGCCCATTCACTGGCAAAAAGGAGAACGGCTTTCCCTGCTTGACGTGATCATGACGGATGTTGATGGAGTTGATACAACTGATCCGAATGGTGTTCACATCGTAAATCGTTAATGGACCCTTTTGCACGCCGCTCTCCAATGGTACAATCAATGTAAAAAATTAGAGGTTTGTTATGAAGATATTTGCTATCCAATTACAACACTTAGATGAAATCAATGAACGACAACAAATAGATCGTCTGAAACCCTTTGTTTCAGCTGAAAAGCGTGCTGCCGCTGAACGCTTTCGTTTTTTGATCGACGCAAGAAGGACCTTGTTAGGTGAAGTGCTGGTTCGTCAAACGATCCATGATATGTACGAGCTGCCTATGGACGAGATCGTTTTTGAAACAGAGGGCAATGGCAAACCTGTCGTCCGGCAACTTCCTTCTTTTCATTTTAATCTTTCTCACTCTGGCGATTGGGTCGTTTGCGCAGTAGATGATGCACCTGTGGGCATTGATATTGAGGAAATCAAGCCTATTGATCTGGCGATTGCCAAACGATTTTTTTCAGCGGATGAGTATCAGGATTTACTCTCACAGCCGGCAGAACGGCAGGAAGCCTATTTCTTTCATCTTTGGTCAATGAAGGAGGCCTTTATCAAGCTGACTGGAAAAGGATTATCCTATGGGCTTTCGTCCTTTACAGCCCGTCTGTCAGAGGATGGACAGGCTGCGTTAACATTACCTGATCATGAAGCGCCTTGCTTTGTTCAAACATACTCACTTGACCCTGCCTACCAAATGGCGGTATGCACACGAAAACCTGCTGCGGCTGAAAGCGTTGAGAGACTCACTTGCAGCGATGTACTGTCCCGCCTTTAATAACGCGTGCTTTGCTGAAATACCGTCTTTAATAGATCGACTCCGCGTGTGATCTGCTCTTCTTTCACCTGCCAAATGTTCAGCTGAAGAATGGGGTCCTTTTGATAGGCCGACAGGTAATAACGGTCAATTGGCTGAATGGAAACAGATGCCTTTTTCAGCTGCTGAATAACCTGGTTCATGGGAATCGACCGGTCGACACGTAAATGTGTATGGGTAGCCGGCTCCTGTTCTCCCAGCTGATAAGCGCTCTGATCATTTTTTAAACTTGCCACGAGCTGCTTGGAGCGGTTTCGATAGGTCGCCCGCATCCTGTCTCTATGCCGCTCAAACATCCCGCTTTTTAAATATATTTCTAAGGCTGCCTGGGACAGCATGGAGCTGTCGATATCAATCAGCCGTTTGTGTTCGCTAAAAGGCCGAATCAGTTCTTCAGGTAAGACGACCGCTCCTGTTCGCAGCCCCGGAAAAATGATTTTAGAAAAGCTTTTCAAATAAATGACCTTTCCAGCCTGATCGTACGAGTAGATCGGGTCTCTTTTTGTGTCGAATTCTAAATCTGCTATATAATCATCCTCAACAATGTAGACATCATATTTCTCAGCAAGGGCTGCAATCGCTCTTTTTTCTCGTTTTGATAAACTCGTTCCAAGCGGGTTTTGAAATCTTGGCATCGTATAGAAAAAACGAATCTCCTCTTCTCGAAAGATATGCTCTAATTCGATAAGATCGATCCCTTTTTCCGTCCGCTGAATTCCGCGCACAGGCAATTGATTTTTCTCTAAATATTGGAGATATAAGTGATAACCCGGCTGTTCGACTAGTATGGTTTGTTTTCCATTCGGAAAAGGAATGGTGCTTAAAATGGATAAAGCGAGCTGAATACCAGAGGTCATGACGATCTGTTCTGGATGAGCAAACACTTGATAATCCATTAATCGCTTTGAAATGACTGGCAGCAGCGATGGTAAGCCGTTGGCTGTGCCGTAAATAAATAAGTCATTTTGATATAAATCGATCGCTTGGTTGATGCAGTGCTGGAAATCGACATATGGAAACACAACGGGATCAGGTGCAGATGAAGCAAAATCAATCCATGTGCCGTCCTGCTTGTCTGCTCGCTGCTTCGTTTTCACGACATAATAACCGCTTCTTTCTACAGAATACAGCAGATGTTCACGCTCCAATGTATCCAGCGCCTTGATGACAGTGCTTTTACTCACTGCATATTGAGCCGCTAAGTGGCGAATGGATGGAATTTTCATCCCAGCACTGTACTCACCAGAATCCATTTTTTCTTTTAAGCTCAAGACAAGCTGATCATATTTCCTCACACCTTTTCCTCCTTGTACCGGTACAGATATCACGTTCTCTTATTGTACACGTTAGATGATCCGATTACGATAGAAGAACAGAACCGGTCAATTCATTTGAAGCATGCATGCTCATGTAAGGAGTCACGTTATGAATATGTCAAAACAAAAAGCGTATGCTGCCGCGATCGCATACGCCTCTATCATTGGCTTTTCCTTTTTGTTTGTCAAAATAGCATTAGAATCAGCAAACCCAATCGATTTATTGGCACACCGCTTTACCGTTTCTTTTGCTGCCGCTCTATTGCTGTATCCGTTTCTACTAAAAAAGTATCGCATATCCATTCAATGGCGTGATCTCATTTATATCGTACCGTTTTCCTTGCTTTATCCTGTTTTGTTCTTTGCTTTTCAAGTGTGGGGATTGATGTATACATCTTCTTCAGAGGCTGGCATCATTCAAGCGACGATTCCCATTCTGACAATGCTGCTGGCAGCCTGGTTTTTAAAGGAACGTGCGACATGGATACAAGTGCTGTTTACCTTTCTTTCTGTGTGCGGGGTGATGCTTCTCTTTGTCATGAAGGGAATTGATGTCAAGCATTCTCACTTCATCGGCTATGTGCTGATTTTACTTTCAGCCCTGTCATCCAGTGCATATAGTGTGTTTGCCAGAGTGATTACAAAACGATTCCATGTGATCGAACTCACCTTTGTGATGACCTTCTTTGGCTTTGTCTTTTTCAATGCCGCCGCGCTTACCCGGCATTCGATCAATGGGTCATTGCCGGAGTTTTTCAGTCCATTTACAGAAGCATCCTTTGTATGGTCGATGCTCTTTTTAGGTATTCTTTCATCTCTTCTTACCGCATATTTATCAAACTATGCACTCTCACAGCTAGAAGCGGCAAAGGTCAGCATCTTTAACAATTTATCCGCGTTTATCACGGTCGCCGCCGGGGTTCTCATTTTACACGAAACGATTGATTGGTATCATCTCATCGGAGGGGTGCTGGTCATTGGCGGGGTGATTGGCGGGAATGTGGTGAAGAAACAGCATTCATAAGTAAAAGCGGCCTCATTAAAGAGGGCCGCTTTTCTTATGTCTTATTAATTGTTGATTGTCTTGTATAAGCATCTTTTTTCGTCCAAATTAAATATCATATTTAATATAATAAGTGATTTCACCTTGTATTTCATAGCTAGTTACTCAAGTAATGTCATTATCAATATAAAAAATACGATTTAGGAGCTATTAATTCTCGAGTAATTTTACTACCCTTTCTCATCCCATCAAAATACTACTAAACCTTTCGTTACAGAGAAATAAAATACAGTATAAAAAACCCATTTATTAAATATCCTTTTTTTGTATAATATGGGCATATAAGCAAGGGAGGGGGTGTTCATTATGGAATTGAGTTTAAAAAATAGATTTTTTGCAATTGTAGGCTTGAGTCTTATTTTCACTCTAACTCTAACAACTATGATTTTATTGACTCTTGAACCAGTTACACCTTTTGCAAATCTAGTAGCAAACTATCCTCAAATACCTGGCTGGGCTATAACTTCTGTTAGTGCAATTCTAAATGCTGCAGGTACAGTGGGTGCTGTTGCTGCTGTCTTAGGTACTTTTGGACTTGGTGCTATTGCTTCATTGGTCATTAGTTATGCTAGAAAATACGGAGTGAAATACGCTATTTCTTTCTAAAAAAGATTTAATAGAGAAGGTGTAACAGCCTTCTCTATACACCTTTAAAATGGAAGTGTTGTAAATGCATAAATATTTAACATATACAAAAATCTTGTTAATCAATGATTTAAGAAGACATCATCGGAAAGATGCTCTCATTTTTGTATTTTTTGCTTTTTTATACATAATAACACCACTATTACTAGGTATATTAACTCCTTTTTTCTTTAAGGATTTATCAATAATTTATTTATCGCTGTTTATATTTATGTTTACAGTTAATATTGATAAGAGTTTGATGAGAATACTTTTCTCCTCTGATAAAAAACAGATGGCTATTTTAAAAGTTCATCTAGATCAATATATTTTCGGCAAAGATATGAGTAAGTTTTTCAGCACTATTGTGGGTGTATTATTCTTCATTTTAGGGTCTTACTTAGCAAATTTAATTATAAATGGGTACGAGGGATCTTTTACAATAGCAGCTTTGGCCGCCACTTCTTTTATTTTTGGTTACTTACTTAGATTACACGTCTTGTTGCTACTTTCTAATCCAAAGTTTTTCTCAATTTCATCGAGCATTGGTTATATAACTACAGGCCTCATTGCTCTATGGGTATTCACTGTATTTAGATTCAATTTATTAACAAATTCTTTATCTAGTTATTCAATATATTTTATTTTAATCTTCACATTCATTAGTTTATTGTTATTGATGAATTGGAAGAAAAATGTTCGTAATGTACCAATTTTTAATTCCCAAAAAGAATTACAAGAAAAACGAAAAAGAACATCTAGAGAGTTTAATCATATCTTGTTTTATGAAATTACACTTCTCTTGAGAAATCCTCCTATTCAATGGTCAGTATTATTATTTATATTAACATTATCTGGGGGGTTATTTGGTCTCATTCTTTATGGTGTTAATACAAATCAACTTGAAACATTGAATATAGAAAATGATTTTTTATTTATTTTTAGTGTAATTTTTCCAATGATTATTATATCGAATGCCATACAACCATATGTCTCTTTTGATATTGATGGCCCCATTCTTCCTTTGAAACAGAATCTACCTAACTTAGTGAAAAATAAAATTACAAATAAGATTATTTTATCTATTATATTACACTTGTTTTTTTGTATTTTATATATCATTTTTTCAAGTTTTGTATTAAAACTAGATCAGCCTTTTTACGTGATGATTACTTTAATAAACACTTGCATTCTCGTCAGTATTTGTACTGTCGGTTCTACTGTTGTATTTCCTTATTTTAATTGGGAATTTGTTTATCAAGTTCCAAGTTCTCTTAGTAAATTGACTTTAAATATTTGTTATGGTTTCATTCTAGCTTTATCAGTGATTTCCTCATACAGCACAGTATATCTCATTTTAACAAATTCTGTTATGGCTGCTTGTTCATTCATCATTTTATTTTTAATGATTAAATTTTGGGATAGAACAATCAATAAAAACTACAAATCATTTAAAACATTATTTGAGTGAGGGATTGTATGTTATCAATTCATGGTCTAATTAAAGAATACAAAGAGTCTAACTTTAAAGTTATGATCCCTGAGATGCATTTCCAAGAGGGTAGAATAATCGGACTATTAGGTAAAAATGGTGCTGGAAAAACGACTATTTTAGAAATGGTAGCTGGATTAATAAATCCTGATGAAGGTCAAATATTAATAAATCATAAAAAGCAAAATTTTTCTTCTGTCGGATATATGGAAGACGATCCAACTCTATTTGAAAACTTAACCTGTTTTGAACTTGTAAAATATCAATCTATGCTTGTAGAAGAACCTTTAGAAAATGGACAAATCAAGGATTTATTGAGCAAATATGGATTAGAAGAGCAAATTCACCGCCGTTCCTCTGCTCTTTCAAGAGGCATGAGACAAAGAATGTCTTTTATTTTAACAATATTACATCATCCAAACATTATTTTATTAGATGAGCCATTTACAGGTCTTGATCCTACAAACATGGCTGACATGAAAAAACATTTAAGAAATTTCAGAGATGCCAACAAAATCATTTTGCTCTCCACACATATCATTCAATTTGCTGCAGACTTATGTGATGAAATCCTTTTTATTGATAATGGTAGTATTATTCACTCAGAAAAAAAATCTTCAGGAGTGACTTTTCATGAAGATCAACTCGAAAAGAAATTTTTTGAAAAATTATCTTAAAAATTTTTCAGTTTTTATCATACTATTTTTAGGAGGTTTTAGTTTAAGTATTTTTGCTTCAACATTTATAGATAGTATAGATTTTAAAAACAACATTGAGATTCATAGCTATCTAGAAATTTTTTTAAATAACCTTTTTGTGTCACTCCTAATATTAATATCTGGAATAGTTAGTTTAGGTTTGTTATCTAGCATGATTATTTTTCTAAATGGTTTTTTCCTAGGTGCATTTTTTATATCGTATACCTATATATATGGAATTGATATAGCATTATACTATATTATTTTCCACGCTCCGATGGAGATTGTCGGTTTGTTCCTTTTTTATTTTGTCTCTTTTGATATATCAAGACAGATTATAGGATATATCATATCTAAAAACAAAATTTCATTTAAAACAAAAGGGAAAATCTATGCTAGTCAGCTTATAACCGGCGTTTTCTTATTATTTATTGCTTCGATGATTGAATTTTATTTTATAAAAATTTGATATTGTTAAAGGGTGCTATTATGAAAAAACACATTTTATTAGTATGTATGCTTTCTGGTATAATAGCTTTCATCCTTTCTATAATAAAAATGGATGAAATAAACAAAAACCTACTGGAACTACAACTTGATGGGAATCAAGATGTAATTGAAGTTAGTAAGTGGATAGGTATTTCACTTGCTGTGATTGGAGAAATATTCAAGCCAATGGTTGAGGTTTTATTTTTTTCATTAGTCATTTTTTTAAGTTTTATCATTTTCGGAATAAAAGATTCCTATAAAAATATTTTTAAAAAAGGGATATTAGCTTACTATTACATTTTGCTAGGCAACTTGATTGTTATTATTTTATACCTACTAAAAGTATCTAATGCTGAACGAACGATTACACTTCCATTTTTATGGAACATCAATATTTTCGTCATAGTATCATTTAGTGTGTGGTGCTATTCTTACGTAAAAAATCAAGAAAATAGAAGCTATAAATTTTTCATTCCTTTCGTTTTATTATTCTTATTTTCATTAGCCATATCAGCGTTTTCAAGTATGATTCCTCAGTAAAAAACGACCCTATTGATGGGTCGTTTTTTCTTAATTGTTGATCAATTGCTGCTTGGCTGTAAGCTCAATGACATGTCTCATCTCTTCTGCAAATTGCTCAAGGTGTGTGTTGATATACATGTGGCCTCCATCGAAATTAGTGCGCTCGATGGTTTTTGCCCATTTTAGCCAGCCGCTTGCATCCTGCATGCATTTCTCATCTTGCTTCCCATTGAATAAATAAACAGGTGTGTCGATGATCGATTGATCTGTGTGCTGGAAGGTTTCCAGTGCCCGGTAGTCTGCACGTAAGGACGGTGTAAAGTAATCCATCATTGGTTTGTTCTCTAGTAATTCCTTTGGAATCCCGCCCATTTCGGCAATATGCTGTACAAATGCTTCGTTGGATAAATGCGTCAGCATCTGCCGTTTTGTTTGCGGAGGCTGAATGGCTGAGATCACCACTGCTGCAGGATAAATTCCTTCCTTTTCTAGCAGCTGGGTTAGTCTGTATACCACAAGCCCACCCATTGAATGTCCGAACAGAATAAATGGGCGGTTCAATTTGTTCGTGAGTCCTTCTTTGTACAGCTCTGCCAGCCGGTCAATGCTTGATTCAAGCGGCATGAGATTGGTGCCGTGCCCTGGGGGCTCTGCTGCTGTGATTTCGGCCACGTCTTTTAGCTGTTCAAAAAGCGGACGGTATGAGGCGGAATATCCGCCGGCAAAAGGAAAACAAATAAGCTGAATGAGATCTGATTTTTTTTCAAAGGTTTTCAATAACTGATTCATACGTCTTTACCCCTTTATAATCGTTTGAAGAATCCGTGCCAGTTCATCTGCCTGCGGTCTTTTCATCATGGTGACATGGTCGCCTTTGATGTGGTAATACGAGCACGACTCTTTCGTATAAGCCTCCCAGTCTGCGAACTTCTTCTGGAAATCGCTTGCGTGATCACTGCTTTGGACAATATAAAATGGCACAGGGAATGGTTCTTTTTCTAATTCAATGGCTTGTGACATGATCGTATTATGCGTTTGCATTTGCAAATATTTATCTAAATATTGATCATTCATGAATTGATGAACAACTTCATCCTTTTCTGCCTCTTTGAGAATTTTCTGCTTCACTTCTTGGAAGGTCAATCCTTGTAAAGCTTCTGGCTGAATGCCGACCAGATTCCCCATTCCAAGGACAAGCGCGAGCATTTTCACTTCTTCTTCGTTCATATCGGCATGAAGTGCCTGATCTGCCTCATCTCTTAGCACTGGCACCGTATCTAAAATGATGAGCCCTTTCGGTGCTTTCCCTGCATGGCAGAGCCGCTGATTCATTCCGTAGGCAAGATGCCCGCCCATTGAATGCCCTGCGAGATAGTCAATCCCCGGACGGTAGAACGTCTCAATAGCTTCAATAAAAAGGGTTACAAGCTCCGTGTAATGGAGGAATTGCGGCTCTTCATCCTCATATAGGCCAGGAGACTGCAAGGCATACACAGCACCTTGATGTGTCATGAGCTTAGTAACATCAATATAGCCCATCACCGTTCCACCAGCAGGCGGTGCAAAGAATATTCTCGGTTCGGCTGGATCGCCTTTTTTCAGCTCGATCACGTAGTCCTTCGGAGACCTTTCGACGTTCTCAGCGGCTTCTGGCACTGCGTCCAAATGTGCGGCTAATTGCGCAGGCGACGGGTGCATGAAAATCCATTTTGGATCAACTCGAACACCTTTTTCTTTTAATTTGGCCACAGCCTGAATACTCATAATGGAATCGCCGCCCAAATCAAAGAAGGAGTCATACATACCTACTTGCTTCACACCAAGCACTTCCTTGAAAGCGGCGACAATCCGCTCTTCCGTTTCGGTGACCGGTTTGTCGTCATCATGTGAAAGGGTGATTGTTTCTGTTGGCTCTGGCAGTGCTTTTTGATCAACCTTCCCGTTCGTTGTCACCGGCATTTCATCCAGTACGACAAAGTAACTTGGAATCATATAGCCTGGCAGGCTTTCCTGCAAAAAGGCTTTCCAGCTCGGAACAGGGTTTTCTCCATCTGTCACAAGGTAGGCCGCCAGCCGTTTTGAGCTGCCATACGTTTTGGCGATGACTGTACATTCTTTGATTTGTGGATGCTTGAGCAGGGCTGTCTCAATTTCTCCGCATTCAATACGGTAGCCTCTAATTTTCACCAGGTGATCCTTTCGGCCGAGATATTCAATGGTGCCATCTGACCGCCATGTACCAAGGTCGCCTGAACGATACAGCTTGTCTCCCTTTAGTTCAGGAAAAGGATTGTCAATAAACCGCTCCTTTGTCTGCTCTGGATCATGAAGGTAGCCTTTCGCAAGGCCGGTTCCGCCGATATAAATTTCTCCTTTGACGCCTGCTGGTACTGGATTGAGCGCTTCGTCTAGTATGACAACAGTTGAGTTCGACACCGGCACACCAATTGGAACTGATTTTGCGCCTGCTGGCACGTGTGTGACTTGATGTGTTGTGGCTAATGTCGTGTTTTCTGTTGGACCGTAAGCATTGACAAGCACACCTTCCATATGCGGCAGTGCCTTTCGTGCATGCTCACTAGACATGGCTTCCCCGCCAACGAGTAATGTGCGGTAGCCTGCCACACTTTTTGGATCGTGCTCCACCAGTCGATTAAATAATGCGGTTGGCAGACAGTTGGCTGTCACTTGATACGTTTTGATGAATTGCGTTAATTCTTCCATATTCAGTGCTGCATATTTTGGGAGCAGAATCAGCTGACCGCCATTCAGCAGCATTCCCCATAATTCAAATGTAAAGGCATCAAAAGCATAGTTTGAGAGCTGTAGCATTTTGTCATCTGGACCGAGCTTGATATAGTTTGTTTCTCTCACTAAGCGGATAACTCCTGCATGAGGGAGCATCACGCCTTTTGGTGTACCTGTTGAGCCTGATGTGTAATTGACATAGGCGATCTGGTCTTCACCTATAATCGATGATTCTCTTTGATACACTGCATTTGTTTCTCGTATTGGCTTGTCCATGATAATCCTTGTACCTGTAAAGCCTACTAGACGATCTGCAAGATGAGACTGAGTGATGATCACATCGCTTTGCGTATCACGAACGATGAGACGGATGCGTGCATCAGGATATTCAGGTGACATCGGAACATATGCAGCACCAGATTTGATGATTCCTAGTACCGACACAATCATGTCAAAGGAGCGATCAAATAGCATCGGGACAAGGGAGCCTGGTCCAATTCCTTTTGACTGCAAGTAAGCAGCAAGCTTTGTCGCCTTCTTATCCAAGGCTTCATACGTCATGTGTTCATCCATATAGGACAAGGCAATACGATAAGGATCACGCTTCACCTGTTCTTCAAACAATTCTTGAAGCGTCCGCTTTGGATATGGCGTATCTGTTTGATTTTTTCCTAGAATCATGGCCGCCTGTTCCACTTTGTCCATTAAGCAATAATCAGCAAATGTACGCTCAGGCTGTGCCGTCATGCCATCTAGCACATGGAGATAATAGTTCATATAACGATGAATGGTCTCTTGATCAAATAAATCCGTATTGTATTCCACATGAATCGACAGCTGCTCTTCCTGTTCAAATATATGAAGGGTGAGATCAAATTTAGATACTGTATGATGGACCATCACATGTTCACTTGTCAGCCCTTTAAGGTTTACATCGAGCGAATCGGTGACATACCCCATAGCCGCCTGAAAAATAGGTGACCGGCTTAAATCTCGATCTAACGAAAGGTCATCGACAAGCTTATCAAATGGATAATGCTGATGTTCAAAGGCTTTTAACGTCATCTCTTTCACGTTTTCCAAGAGATCAGCGAACGTCTCTGCTGTTGAGACGTCCTGTCTCAGCGCAAGTGTATTCACAAACATCCCAACAAGCTTCTCTGATTGCTTGGCATCCCGGCCCGCGATAGGCGATCCAATGATGATATCCGTCTGTCCGGACAGCTTGTGAAGCAGGACGTAGTACGCGGACAGCATCGTCATGAACAAGGTCGTGCCCTGCTTTTTGGACAAAGCCTGCAAGCGTCGGATAAGCGGTTCATCCAGTACAATTTGCTCTGTAGCACCGTTAAATGTTTGAACCGGCGGACGAGGACGGTCAAACGGCAGCTCCAGCACTGGAAGTTCACCTTGTAACGTATTGAGCCAATAGGTTTGGTCTTTTTGATGATGCTTTAATTGTTCATTCTCCCAATGTACATAGTCTGTCCATTCGATTTCTAAGGCTGGGAGCTGCGGCGTTTCATCTGCAAGCAGTGCGTCATATGCCACTTCTAATTCCTGAATGAGCAGGCTGAGTGACCATGCATCTGAAATGATGTGGTGCTGCGCGCAAAGGAGATAATACTCCTCCTTGCCCATATCTACTATCGTCCACTGCGCAAGAGGCCCTCTTTCTAAATCATAGACACGTTCTGCCTCTTGCTGAATGAGCTGCTTGAGTCTTCTCGCTCTTGTTTTTTCATTAAATAACGAGAAATTGGCCACTGTCACAGATGGCGGAAGGTCTTCACGAATGAGTTGAACCGGCTTGCCGCCAAGTGATTTAAATACTGCCCGAAGTGCTTCATGCCGTTTTGTTAAAAGACCAATCGCTTTTGTTAATGCTTGAATGTGTAATGGTCCTGTCAGCTTCCAAGCACCTAATATATTGTAATGATGGCTCTTTTCTAATGTGGATAAGAACCAAATACGCTTCTGGGCATGAGACAATTCATAGCTTGTTTGCTTTTCAAGCTTTGGAATTTCAGCCTCCTGAACGGCTGGCGCCCCTTTGATGTCATCAACCATTTGCGCCAGATGTGCCAGATGTTTGCTTTCAAATAATATTTTTAAAGGCGCCTTCATTGAAAATTCATGATTGATCCGGGAAATGGTTTGAGTCGCTTTTAGTGAATGTCCGCCAAGGTCGAAGAATTGATCCTCTTTGTACACGCGATCTACATCTAAAATGTCCTGCCATATGGCGGCAAGAACCTGCTCTGTCTTCGTTTCTGGTAATTGCTTTTCAAGACTTTGTCCATTTTTGTGATGATTCAGTTTGAGGGCTTCATGATCAATAAAGCCATCTTGTTTTTTCGGTATTTCCTGTACTTGCTGAATGTCCCATTTGCCTGCTGCGGCGCTCGTGATCTCTTCAACATGCACTTCTTTGCCAGGCTGAACGGTGTAAAAAAGCTTTTTCTCAAAGACCGGTATTGGAGCTGGCTGAAGATACCCGGCGATGTCTGGGTTTGCTCCGTCCAGACCAATAAATAGATGCGCTTCATTGAGCCGGACACCTAAACATAATGAATGGAGACCTTGTTTCTTTCCAATCAATTGAAATCCCTTGCGAACGGTGAGAGCTGCTCCGGTATGCCCCTTAGACAAACCGAGATTATCCCACATACTGAAGTTCAAAGAGATTGCTCGTCTTCCTTCTTGAAAGGTGAGAGCGTGCGCGAGTCCATCTAAAAAGCTGTTGGCCGCAGAGTATGCCCCAAATGTTGTGCCGCCAAAAAAGCCATTGACCGATCCAAAAAAGACAAACGGTACTGTCGGATCATACTTAAAGGCTTCCTGCAGGACCCATGCCCCGTCTGCTTTCCCTGACATTTCTTTTGTGAAATCCTCTTCTGACGTATGAGCCAGTGTATACTTGTCCGCCTGCTGAAAATGCTCAGACACATTACCAGCACCGGCCAAATGCAGCACACCCCGGATCGATTGTCCAAAATGCTTTTCTGCTTGATAAATCGCCTGTTCGACGTCACGTAAGTTGGTCACATCTGCTTGGATATAAATGACGTCACCAACATCTTTTAGCTGTGAGAAGGCTTCTTTCTTTTCCAAGCTGTCTTCCAGAGATGTCCGTCCAATCAATACGAGCTTTAAGCCAAATTGGAGCATCTGCTTAGACAGCTCAAACCCAATTCCGCCAAGTCCTCCAGTCAATAAATAAAGACCTTCATATTCTAAAAATCCTCCTGTTTGAGGCGCTTCAATCATATTGACTTTTTCCAGCTTTGGTACGAATCTGTCCCCATTTCGGTAAGAAACCTCTGCTTTTATATGAATCGCAGACAATTCTTCCGCAATATGCTTGGCATCCTGTTCTACATCCTCCGCTTCAATATCAAGATGAGACACCTCTGCTCCTTCCCATTCTTGCGGAATGGTTTTTAGCAGACCGACAAGCGGCGTTTTCTCCACATGAAGATCGTCTCCAGGCTTCACAAATTGACCGCCTTTTGTCACAACGACAAGACGGATGGGCTCTTTATTTGCTTGTCTCAATGCTTGATACAAGTACAAAATGGATTGACCCGTGCTGGCATGCAGCTCTTTGAACTGCGCAGGATCCACGATGTCTTCTTTGTCTGACACATTCCACAGATGGAGCATGCGCCCGGTCTTTAGTTCATCTGCTTCAAGTGCGGCAACGAGCCTGACGTAATCCCCCTTGATTCTCGGATTTATCTGGTACATCCCTTTGGACAGACGCAAAAATTCATGCCCTTTTCTCACAGAAATATATGGCTGTTTCTTTTGCTCAAATTGTGCGTAAAGCGATTGATATAGTCCTTTTTCATCCTCGAAAACGAGAACATGGTCAGCAAAAGGCTGAGTTGGACCGATATGCTCCTTAGCCCAAATGCGTTTGAAAAACCAGTCTGGGAGTGTTTGTTCATTTTCAGAAGCAAGATCCAGTGCCTGTTCAATGTCACGGAATGCTCCATCTTTTAGTGCTGCGCCTAACTGGGCACGCTGGATTTTCCCACTCTCCGTTTTTGGAAATTGGTCTTTTTTCACCGGAATGATGTGATCAGGCTCTATTCCGATTTTTCGAATGATGGCCTCTCTCATCTGTTGAATTATCGTGATTTGTTCCTCTATTGAATCCCTTTGTGAGACAAAAAAGACGGCAAGCGTGTCATTGCTTGATTCGGGATTATAAATGCCGTACGCAGCGGCAAAGGTGACTTCAACCCCGTCCACCTCTTCAACAACCGCTTCAATTTCGTAATTCAAATAGTTAGCGCCGTTGATAACAATGATGTCTTTTTCTCGACCTGTCAGAACGAGACGCCCTTCATGAATAAAACCTAAATCCCCTGTGTGAAACCAGCCGTTTTCCGCAAAAACTTCTTGATTGGCTTCTTCATTTTGATAGTAGCCCATCATAATTGTTGGACTCTTCACTTGCAAGCGCCCAACCTGATCTTCTGGCAGCACCTCGTGATGCTCATCTACAATTCGAATCCATACAGAAGGAATCGGCGTGCCGACTTCTGTAAACGTCATCTTGTTCGGATGATCGTGCGTCACATATTCGATCTCACTTGTTAACGAGGTCTGATCGATCGTCAGCTGTCCATCCTGTTCACTGTTCCGCATAAATTTCTTTGACTGAACAATGGCTGAGGATGTTTCTGACATGCCGTAAGCAGGTACCATCGCATGACGGCTTAATCCATGCTGCCCCATGATATGCATGAAGCGCTGCGTGACTTTCGGAACAACCGCTTCGGCTGCATTCATAATATAAGTCAGAGTAGACAGATCCCAGCTCCCCTTGCGAATGTCGTCCTCATATTCATTCATCATGGCAAAAGCAAAGTTTGGTGCCCATGTCCTTGTGACACCGTATGTTTCTACCCAATCCAGCCACACCATCGGCCGCTCGATAAATTGATCGATAGATGGACTAATCTGCTGGCAGCCAAGGTAGACGTCATGTACATGAAACATGACAATTCCACCAACATGATCAAGCGGCATCCAGTTAAGCGACACATCCTCATGTGTAAAGCCGTTAACCTGCTCAAAAGCAATAATTCTAGATAAAATGCTTTGATGATGATGACGGATACACTTTGGAACACCCGTACTTCCTGAAGACAGGAGCTGCAGCACAGGCTCATCCGGCTCCGGCTCATAATGCTGTTCATCTGGTTCATACGCCAGCAATGCTTCAATTGTTAAGATAGGCATGACCTTTGCTTCAAATGTCTCACGCAGCCCAGCAATGTCCTCAGCACTTGCTTCATTCGTAATAATGAAAGGTTCATTTTGCAGCTGAAACACGCCCTTCAGCTTATTCACACCTTGATTCATTTCATCATAAACAGGAGGCACAGAGACCGGGGTCGGAATGATTCCTCCGAGAATACAGCCCCAGAATACCGTGATAAAATCTTGATGATCTTTCAATTGAAGTAGCACTTGATCACCGTTTGTCAGTCCTGCTGCCCTTAAACCGCACAGAACCCGTTCAGCGCTTGTTAGTAATTCAGGATAGGTTTGGGTCAACGTACGCCCGTCTTCTTTCATATAGGTCACCCCGCGGTCTGGTGACATAAAGGCTGATCGAATCAGCACCTCTGTCAGTGTGACAGGTGTGCCTGGTTTTTTGATCACATCTCCGCCATACACAAGTGCGGGCGGCTTCTCATGTAGAGATGATGGTTTTGTTTCGCTCGCTTCACTTTTCGAAAGCGGTCCGTTCCCTTGGGTACGCTGTCGATCAGGAAACAGATCATCTAAGTGATAGGGCGTTCGTTTTTCTGGCTGACTTTCAATGAAAGCAGCCGCTTCCTCTACACCATCTATAGCTTTGGTGCGCTCTTCTATCTTTCTTAATTCCTCTTGATCTATGATTTCAATTGAAAGCAGTGCCTCTTTGTCGACTGCTCCACTTTCTGTCTTTGGCAAAGAAGGTAATAAGACGAGAGCGGCTGGCACTTCATGAGGATGAAGCGGACCTTTCATCAGATCCTCTCTTGTCAGCGAAGGGTCCTTCGCCTGTGCAAATAGCACAAGCGATAGACTGCCTTCTTGATTTTTCTTCGGAATGATTGCACATTCCTTAAGCGGAAAATGAAGCATCATGACTTGCTCTAATGCTTTGAGATCCAATCGTTTTCCGTTGATTCTGACGATATGATTTGCTGCATGTCCTTTTCGTCTACTCACTAACATCGTTTCTTCTCCTCCTACATCCAATCCAAAATCTGAATCTTGTTTTCTTCAGTCCAAACGCCGACATCCCCTGTCGGATAGAGGTATTCACCAGTTTGATGTTTGAATGGATGCGGAATTTTATGCGTCTCCATCCAATCGGCAAGCTCCCCGCAAAGTGCTTTGATGTCCTTTGCACCGATAAAAATATCTCCAGGAAATCCTACCGGCATGAGCTGATGCGCTTCGCTCAGGACATATATTTCCGTTTCACAGGAAGGATCATGCACACCTGAATAGACCTCTTCTTGATCTGGGTACAGCACGCTGACTTGTGCATTTTTCGCCCAATCGGTGATCATCCGCTCTTTTTCTTCATTCGTGACGATCGTGAAGGAAGAAAGGAGTGTCTCCATTTGTTCTGTCATGGCTTCAAGTGTGTGGATCAGCTGCTGCATCAGCGATTGTATTTGCTTTTCTGTATATTGATTGAAGCGGTATGTGACCCGCAGCTCCAGCGTCTCCCCCGGAACTGCCACAAGGGTCAGGTCATAGTTCGTTTCTTCATGACTCGCAATGTCTAAAATGCGTACGCCGTATGGCTCGATAGATTCAATCGGATAGTTTTCAAACACGACAATACTGTTAAACAATGAATCTCCATTCGGGATGTGGGTCAGCTGCTGAATATCCGGCAGTACGGTATATTCGAATTCCCGCATCTGAAAAACTGTGTCCTGTGTATGTGCCAGCAGCTTGGAAATGCTCCACTCTGGCGTGATCGGCAAACGGAGCGGCAATGTGTTTATAAAGAGCCCTGTCATGCTTTCAACCTGTGGTAAATCCGCCGGCCGTCCTGATACTGTCACTCCGAACACGACATCCTCAGATCCTGAATGAAGATGCAAAAGCAGCCCCCATGCTGTCTGAATCAGGGTGCTCATTGTCACCTTCTGCGTGCCTGTCATCTCTTCGAGTTTCTGCTGCATCTCGGGCGTTAGTTTGATACTTAGCTGATCAACACCTGCTTCTTGATCCGAAGCATGCCCGCCGTCTCCTGGAAGCGGTGTAGCCTCCTCTACTCCTGACATATAACCTTTCCAGAACTCTAGCGCCTTCTCTTGATCCTGCTTTTGCAGCCACTCGATAAAATCTTTATATGGACGTAAAGCAGGAAGATCCATCTCCCGTTCATCCACAAGAGAGCGATACAAAGAAAAGGATTCTTCAATAAAACTGAACAAGCTCCAGCCATCAATTAAAATATGATGAAAGCTAAAAACAAACGTGCATGTGTTTTCATCACGATGGAATAAAGCAATACGAATCAGCGGTTCATCCGTATCTTCTAGTTTGAAATCCTTTGACCGATCTGTTTGCAAATATTGCTGGATGGCTTCCTTCTGATCCGTTTCACTCAGGTGGCGCACATCGTGCTGAGTGAGCTGAATACTTCCTTCTAATTGAATCAACTGAACAGGCTCCTTTAGCCCTTCCCAAGCAAATGTTGTCCGCAAAATCGAATGACGCTCTACTAGCAGATTCCAGGCCTTTTCATAGGCTGCGCCGTCCGTTAAGCCTTCGAGTGTCATATGCACTTGACCAAAATACGCCTGTGACGCTTGATCTAATAATGCATGAAACAGCATCCCTTGCTGCATTGGAGATAGTGGATACACATCCACTACACCATCTGGAAGCTCATCGATTTGCTTTTGCGTCAGCTGAACCATTGGAAAATCAGATGGCGTAAAGCCGCCTTTTGTCTCTACACAATGCGTCAGAATATCCTCCATTTTTTCTTTGAACCGTTCAGGTAACAGGCGCACCTCTTCATACTGAAGCAGTTCACGATGGATCATAAAATTCATCTGAAGCTGACCGTTCACAACATATCCGTACACATCGATCAAATGCTGTCTTTCTGCTTTTGGATCATGTACAAGTCCATTTCGTTCATCTGCTAAATAAAGATGTGCTTCACCGTCTATTTGATCTAACTGTCCAAGATAATTAAAGCTCATCTGCGGCGCTGCCTTTTTGAGTAAACGAGATGCTGTCATATATTGAAGCAAGCCATAGCCGATTCCCTTTTGCGGCACAGCTCTTAAGGTTTCTTTGACATCTTTGATTTGTCTCTCAATATCGGTTTGAATAAAAGGAATAAAAATAGGATAAGAGCTTGTAAACCATCCGACTGTTCGTGACAAATCCATCTGTTCAAATAAATCCTCGCGTCCGTGCCCTTCTAACGTGATGAGCAGCGGCTTTCCAACGGCTTGCGTGAGTCCGGATAAGAGTAAATCGTTTACCTCTGTTCGGTACGCTTGTGATGCCTGCCTTAGTAAAATATCTGTTTGATCCTTCGTCAATTGAATAGACAAAATCTCTGCATGTTCTTCTATATTGAAAAGTGCAGGTGTTTGAAAAGGAGAACCCTCTTCCTCTTGGCTCGTGATCTTTTGCCAAAAAGGAACCTGCTCTTGTAATTGATCGGTTTGTGCGTATTCATAAAGAGCATCTGCCCACTGCTGATAGGACGCAGTTTTCTTTGCAAGCGCGATTTCCTGCCCTGCCGCAAGCTGCTTCAGTCCATTTAATAGGTCTTCCTGTATGATGCGCCATGAGATTCCATCCATCACAAGATGATGGGCAGCGATAAAGAGTTCAGACGTACCATCACTTGTGTGAAAAAGAATGGCTTTGATTACTTCTCCCCGCTCTAATGACAACGTTTCTTGACAAGCGGCGGTCTCCATGCGGATTTGTTCCAGCGCTTCCTCATGAGAAACACTCGTCAAATCAAAAAAGGTGACACAAGGGGTGATGCCAGGCGCACGAATGGTTTGAATCCATGATCCATCTGCTGTTTTTGTATACATCGCTCTCAGCATATCGTGATGATCGACAATTTTTGAGAGAACCTGTGTCAGCTGCTTTAGCTGTATAGATTGCTTGAATTCCATATGCGCTGATAAATTCCAATAGTCTTGGTTTGTCATTGATTGCTCAAAGAACCATGATTGGATTGGAAGCAGACGAACATCTCCTGTGACAGGCGACTGATCATAGAACGCAGCAGCATCTGACCTTTTCATAGCAAGTGCCAGCTGTGAAATCGTCTGTTTTTCAAATACATCTCTCGGCTGAATGACATAGCCTTCCTGTGCTAAGCGCGCCACCATTTGTATGACAATAATCGAATCTCCGCCAAGCTCAAAGTAGTTATCATGTACGCCAATCGAAGGCGTACCGAGCAGCTGAGTCCACACTTTTTCCAGTACGCGTTCTTCCTCACTGAGTGCCCTGTCAGCCGGTATGTCCACTTCTTCCTGTCTCCACTCTGGCGGCGGGAGACGTTTTTGGTCTACCTTGCCATTTGCCGTGAGCGGAAGTTCCTCCAGCTCTATTAATAGGCTTGGCACCATATAATCTGGCAGTATTTCTTTTAATTGATAACGAATGTCTTGCGTGGTCATGCTGCCCTTTTGGACAAAATAACCGATCAATCGCTTGTGACCACTCTCATGCTGATGCGGAATGACCGCACATTCTATGATGTCTTCAAAGCGCAGCATGGCGGCTTCAATTTCTCCGCATTCGACGCGGTGTCCGCGAATTTTTACTTGATGGTCGATTCTTCCAAGGCAGTCGATGAGGCCGTTTGGCAGCCAGCGGCCCATATCGCCTGTTTTATATAAACGCGCTCCTTCTTGGAAAGGATGCGGGATAAATGATTGCGATGTTTTTTCTTCATCTCCAAGGTATCCGAGTGCAAGCCCTGTACCGCCTACGTAGATCTCTCCAATGACACCTTGCGGAACCGGCTGCAGCTGGTCGTCTAGTACATAGGCCTGTGAATACGCAATTGGCTGACCGATAGGAACCGAAGTCTGCCCCTCATCCACTGCCCGAATGTGATGCACACAGGAGAACGTCGTATTCTCAGTTGGTCCATAGCCGTTTAATAGGCCTTCAGGCAGATACGGCAGCGCTTTACGGATATGAGCAGCTGACAAAGCATCACCACCGACCAATAATGCATCGAATCCACATAAAGCTTCTGGATGTTCCTCTGTTAATCGGTTAAACAGCGGCACTGTCAGAAATCCTGTTGTGATCTTGTAAGATGTCAGCGTATCAGCCAGTGTATCCATTGATAAGATCGTATTTCGATCGGTCAGTATCAGCCTTCCGCCGTTGAGCAGGGCTCCCCATATTTCATACGTAAAGGCATCAAAGGAAAAGCTCGCGATTTGCAAAATACGCGTTTGTTCATTAAGGGTGACATAATCTGTTTCACATACAAGCCGGATGACCGCTTGATGCGGAATTAAAACTCCTTTTGGCTGACCGGTTGATCCTGATGTGTAATTGATATAAGCGAGTCCATCAGGTTTTAAAGCAGCAGACTTGAGTTCTGCCTCTGATAAAAACTCTTCATACCCCTGATCAAGACAAATGAGCTCGGTTTGACTGATCGAGACTTGTTTCAGCCATTCATTTTTTGTCAGTAACAGCTGAATACCTGTATCCCTCAGCATATAATCAATGCGTGCATCTGGATATTCAGGATCAATTGGGACGTAGGCCCCGCCTGCTTTCACAATCGCCAGCACCCCAAAAATCATTTCAGGCGACCTGTCAATTAGAAGCCCTACTGGTTCATGCGGCTTCACTCCTCGCTGCTGCAGATAAGCGGCAAGCCGGTCGACTTTCTCTTGTAACTCCTGATACGTCCACTGTTTTCCCCCAGATTCGAGGGCGATCGCATGAGGTGTCTTTTTCACCTGCGCTTCAAACCGTTCTGTGATGAGAAGCGGGCCTGCTGGTTGTTCTGTGCTGCCGCTCCATTCATAGAGCAGCTGATCCCTCTCTTTCTCTGGCAGGTAATTCATTTGTCTGATTGGCTGTGCTGGATTTTCACAAATACACGCAAGCAGCTGCTCGTAGTAACGAAGGAACCGTTCCATCGTGTCGTCAGAAAATAAGTCTGCATCATACTCCAGTTTTAATTGAAGACCCTCCGCTCCTTCAAAAACAAACAGGGATAGATCGAATTTGGCCGTATCATTATCTTCAATGGCTAAAACGGATGTCGCCTCACCCATCGGAGAAGCTTCAAGGGGCAGGTTTTGCAGAACAAACATGACCTGAAACAGCGGCTGCCTGCCAGCCTCACGTACAATATTCAGCTCATCTACCACCATCTCAAACGGCACATCCTGATGCGCATAGGCGCCCATTGTTGTTTCCTTCACTCGCTCTAATAGCTCTGTGAAAGCTGGATTGCCGCTATGATCAATCCGAAGTGCCAGTGTATTCACGAAAAATCCGATGAGCTGCTCCATCTCCGTCCGATTTCTCCCGGCAATGACGGATCCAATGACAAACTCATCCTGTGAAGACAATCGATGCAGCAAAGTAGAAAAAGCCGAAAGTAATGTCATATAAAGGGTGCTGTCTGTTTTCTGAGAAAGAGCAGCCAGCTGGTCAGACAGCGGCTTCGACAAGCGGTATTTTTTCGTTTTTCCCCTATAGGATTGAACGGCCGGACGCGTGTAGTCATACGGCAGCATCAACTCTTCCACAGGTACCGCAAATTGCTCCTTCCAATAGGAAAGCTGCTTCTGAAGCGTTTCTCCCGTCAAATACTCCTTCTGCCAAAGTGCGTAATCTGCATATTGAATCGGCAGCGGTGAGAGATCAGGCTCCCTCCCTTCGATCATCGCTGTATACCACTCGGACAGCTCCTTTGCGGCAATGCCAATCGACCAGCCATCTGACACGATGTGGTGAATGGACATCAGCAGCAAATGATCTGTGTCTGACAGCCGAATTAGTTTCGCGCGAAAAAGTGCATCATGCTCTAAGCGGAAAGGTGTGCCCGCTTCTTTTTTCGCCCACTCAGCCGCTTTTTGTTCTTTTTCTTCCTGTGATGAAAGATCTGATATATCGACAACCTCAAGCGCTGGAAGAGTCATATGCTCATGTATGATCTGTACCGGTTCATCGCCGTTCATTGCAAAGGATGTTCTGAGTGATTCATGCCTTTGCACCATTTGCTGCAGGCTGCGCTGAAGCACCTTTACATCTAAAGGTCCATTCATCCGAAAGGAAATCGTATTATTGTATAATGGCAGATCAGGCTGTAATTGATAGAGAAACCACTGTCTTTGCTGAGCATAGGACATCGGAAGCTCCTGACCCTTTTCTATTTTCCGTATCGGAACCGCTTCATCGGCTTTGGCATGTGAATCAATCCAGTCGGCTAACTCTCCAAGTCTCGTATGCTCAAAAAGAACAGCGAGCGGCACGTCAAATCCCGTTTTCTGTCTAACAGCAGACAGCATTTGCGTTGCCTTTAGCGAATGACCTCCGAGTAAAAAGAAATGATCACCACAGCTGATGTTTGAGACATCAAGCAGTTCGGACCAAATATGTGCCAAAAGTTTCTCCGTCTTAGTTTGAGGTGCTCTGTCCTCTGAATCATGTCCACTTTCCTCTATTAATTCATTGAAATACACTTCGTCCGGCATCCCATCCTCTGTTTCTTTCCAGTATTCTTCAGGATATAGATGGACGGAACATTCACCAGAGAGACGAGACTGTATACACGTATAAATGGATTGATACAGCCTTTCTTCAAAAGCCTTTGTTTGATCGGTTTTGAAAAAGACATATACGGCCTGCTCTGTTTGTATTTCCCCTTGTATCATCTCTTGAATTTCCTGCTTCGACCGATCCAGCCCGATATAAATGAGAGGAGCATCTGTCATCAAGCATGCCAGCATTGTTTGAATGCCCGCCCGTTTTGGAATCGGGAGATAACCTCTTTCTTTTAGCATGCCTTTGATCATTGAGCCTTCACTCATTCCGGTCTCATCCCACATGCTAAAGCTAAAGCAATACGGCTTTACAGTAGATGTCAGCCTCTGATAATGAGCAAATTGTTCAACGAACTCATTGGCCGCGCAATAAGCGCCAACGGTCATCCCGCCCTTTAACGTTCGAGCTGACGAGCTGGAAAGGAATAAGACATTGTGCCGTTTAGAGGCTGCTTCATGAAGCGAAATCGTGCCATATACCTTCGCTTCGTACATCGCATGTAATGAAACAGACGTCATGTCACGAAGCAGCTCTTCTTGAATAATGCCAGCGAAATGAATAACGCCATGCAGCCTTTTGCCTAAAGCCGTCTCCTGTTTTGAAATCAGGGCTTCAATGGCTTTTGCGTCAGTAATGTCTACTTTTTCATAAAGAACGGTGCCGCCGCGCTTTTCCGCTAGATTCTCAAGTGAAATCAATACGTCATGCTGCTCCGCAGATAAAGCCTCTCGCGCCTTTCTTCCAACCAGCACAAGATGCGCTTGATAGGATGTCAGCAGGTGCTCACTCAGCATTCGTCCAATGCCGCCAAGCCCGCCTGTCATCACATAAAGCCCGGAAGATTCAAATGGCGGTTTCTTCACCCTTTGTTCTTTTTCTAGATGAAGCGGTGTTAAAAGAGGAGTATAACGAACACCTTCGCGATAAGCAGCGATATGATGGCTTGTGTCATGTGTAAGCTCTGTCATGATCGATGATGCATGAGAACGGCCAGCATCGGGTTCTGTCAGAGAAAAATCAAGACACCGCACCTTGATAAACGGCCATTCATGCTGAACAGCTGTCATCAGTCCTGCTGTCGTTGCTTTCTCCACATCATGTGTTTGATCTTCCGGCAAGTTCATCGCATGAGCAGAGACAAAGGTGATCTCTACCGGCTCCTCATAGGCAGCGATCGCTTTTGTTACATATAAGGCACTCATGCTGCCAGTTTTCTGTGCTTCTTTTGCCAACTCTGCATGAAGTGTGTCTTCTTGAGTTGTGTAGTTCCAAAGGTGAATGATTTGTTTCACCGAAACGCCATACGAACGGAGTGTCTCAAAGAGTTGTTCGTAGTCAGACGGCCGATTCGGGTGGATGATGAAGTGTGTATGTGTGAGTTGTGTGAATGCTTGACCCGGTTCAACCGTAATATACGTTTGTTCATTGCTTGAAAGGGATTTTAATTGATCTGCCAGCCCTAATGTGTCTGCAAAGATCACCATGTTCCCTGCTGTTTGTTTTTCAGCTTCATGAAGCGGAGCAGGTGTCCACTCCTTTTGTAAACTCCAATCAGGCAAGGTGTGTTCATTTTCAAGTCTAATGTCCAGCTCCTTGATGATTTCATCAAATTCGCCTTCCTGCCATCGCTTCTTAAGCTGTGCCCTTTCTATTTTTCCAGAGCTTGTTTTCGGAAAGGCATGCTTCTGGACAGGAATCACGCGCGATGCAGACAGCCCCATTTTTGTCGCAATATGGGATTTAATATCCTGACTTGCTCTCATGATATAAGAAGGTTCATACAGCTTCGGTGTAAAAAAGAGAATCAGCTCGTCGGATGCAGATGCTTCCATCCGGGCGGAACAGGCCGCTACAAAGCTCGTTTCGACGCCGGGTACTTCCTCTGCAATGACTTCTATTTCATAGTTGTGATAATTTTTCCCGTTGATGATGATCATGTCTTTTTCTCTTCCGGTTAATGTCAGCCTTCCTTCGTGCAGAAAACCTAAATCCCCCGTGTGAAACCAGCCGTCTGTTTGAAAGACTTCTTGATTCGCTTCGTCATTCTTGTAATAGCCCTTCATTGTCGTCGGCCCTTTAATTTGCACACTGCCAATATGATCTTCGGGAAGAAGCTCATGCTGATGATTCACGATACGAATCGTGATACCCGGAATCGGTCTTCCCAGCTCTGTAAAGCTGACGGTTCCTGTCTCACGTGCCTCCGCTGGTCTTAGCTGCTCTGTGAGTGATGTTTCCTCAAAGGTTAGAACCCCGCTGCTTTCATCTCCCCGCTCTATCGCAAAAGAGAAGACAACGGCTGAAGAGATTTCAGACATGCCGAATGCCGGTCTAATGACGTCTCCCTTTAAGCCGTGCGGAGCCAGCAAGTGTAAAAATCGGTGAATCGTCTTCGGTACGACCGCTTCTGCCCCATTGATCATACAAGTCATAGCAGAAAGATCCCAAGATCCTGACGAAATGTCTTTCTCATAATCATTGATCATCGCAAATGCGAAGTTAGGCGCCCATGTTTTCGTTGCACGGTAGCGGTCCATCCAGTCAAGCCAGCGCAGCGGCTGAGCGATAAAATCATCTGTTCTTGCCCGAACCTGCTCACAGCCCGTGTACACATTGACTAGGTGAAACATCACAATACCGCCAATATGATCTAAAGGCATCCAGTCTAACGACACATCCTCTTGTGTAAACCCATTGGCTGCCACTGTTCCTTTGACATTCGCCAGCACGCTTCGATGAGAATGTTCTACGCATTTGGGCATCCCTGTACTTCCAGACGTTAAGATAAAAAAGACTGAATCATCCGGTGACGCGGGATAAGTTTCTATATCTCTTTCTAAAGAAAGCATCGGCTCAACGGCTGCAACACGTAACTTGTCTGTATGCCACAATAAAGCTAAGCCTTGCACCTCATCAATCAGCGAGTCATCTGTTAAAATGAGCGGATGCTCCAGCAAGTGCCACGCATGATGAAGTTTCTTCACGGAGGCATTCATTTCCCGATAGGTCGGTGCAGCGGACACTAGTGTTGGAACAAATCCGCCTAACACACACGCCCAAAAGGCTGTTACCATCGCGTGATTGGATGAAAACTGAAAGAACACAGGATCACCCGGTTCAAGTCCTAATGCCCTCAAACCTGTCAGAACCCGCTCAGCGTCCTCCTTTAACTGCGCGTAGGATTGCGTGAGTTCATTCTCACTATTGACGATATAAGTCAGACCATTTGTCGTTTTTGCCGCCTCTGTTAAGGCGTCCTGTAAGGTTTGGGCTCCTGCGTTAACATCTAGATCCCCTCCATAGGAAAGGGCGGGCGGCATGTCCGCTAAAGCAGGGGAAGCTGTTTGCGTCTGTATCGATTCAGCTGCGGCCTCCTGCTCCATGTGATTGTCGAGAAATAAATGAGAGAGGTGATATGGCCGCGGTCGAATGGTTTTTTCACGAGAAAAAACAGCGAAGCGTTCGATTTCGTTGGTTTGTAAAATGGTTCTCTGTACATCTTGTAAAATCGTATCCATTGTTTCATGTACATTTGGTTCGTTCATAATTGATGGTTTCATATGAGTTCCTTTCCTTTTTTGACAGGCAGGGCTGCCAATATGCACCCCTGCCTGAACTAAAGTTTACAAAACGGCTTCTCTATTTTTTTGATTAATTATCTTTTGGATCAGCTGGGCATTTTGAGCTGCACATTCTTTGTTTTTGAACATGTCAGCGTGCTCACCGTAGCCTTGATAATAGCGATAAGCACCGGTCGTCGCTTCTTCCCAATGATCCATCCAATCTGGAATCTCAATTTGCTCTTCTGATTGGATGAAATCAATATCTGCTTGTATCTTTCCTTGATTCACCCCCTTAACAAATGTTTCATAATAGGCCCGCGTTTTTTGAGCAAGCGCTTCTTGAACGAGCTCTTCTTGGGCAAGTTCACTTTGCTTTGATTGATGGACAATCGCTGCGATATCGTCATCGATGGATCGTCCTTCTAAATCACTTTCTCCAATTTTCTTATAGGAATCGATCATAATGACCTTTTCCACCGTCCGTCCTGCTTGTTCAAGCGATTGAACGAGCTCAAAGGCCAGATAGCAGCCGCCAGAGTAGCCCATCAAAGTCAGCGGTCCTTCAGGCTGAAGGTGCTGGATATGATGAACGTATTGCGTCATGCGGTGATCAGCTTCAATAAAGTCAAAGGCGATCAAACGAACGCTATCAAGCGTTTTGGCGGCTTCCTGATAGATAAAGCCGTAGCCAGGTAATGGCGGAAGAGCAAAGACTGTTGAAGTTTGAGATTCATTGAATACAAGATAGCCGGCAGCTTCATGATCCTGCTGTTGAATATAACGGCTGATGGCTTCAATTGTCGGCGTCTCAAACAGCAAGTGAATAGGCACCTGAACATCGAATTCCTTCGACACCTTTGATAAAAGCGACATCGCTTTTAAAGAATGTCCGCCAATCTCAAAGAAATGGTCATCTGTACTGATATCATCTCGTTCAAGCACTTCACACCACATGACAAGCAGCTTTTGTTCTACCTCATTGGCCGGAAGCTTCACATGGCGGTTTCCTTGAGGCGCCTCTGGCTTTGGCAGCTGACGTTTATCAACTTTTCCATTTGGTGTCAGCGGCATTTTCTCAAGTCTGATCAGCTCATGAGGCTGCATGTATGCCGGAAGTTTCTCCTTCAGCCCTGACTTGATCACATCCACTTTGTCCTTCCACTCATCCTCACACGTCATATAGGCAAGCAGTCTTGTATGCTGCGACGAGCCATGCTGATCCGTTATAAGGGCAGCTTGCTTTACGCCTGGATGCATGAGAAGGTGGGCTTCAATTTCTGTCAGCTCAATTCGGTGTCCGCGAATTTTCACCTGATCGTCCACTCTGCCTGCATACTCAATCAGACCGTCTGCTCGAAAATAAGCCAAATCACCCGTACGATACAGCCTTTCTCCCGCAGCAAATGGATGTGTGATAAAGGCTTCTTTTGTCAGATCAGGACGGTTCAAATATCCCTTCGCAAGTCCTTTGCCGCTGAGACAAAGTTCTCCGACCATTCCAATCGGCTGAAGCTGTCCTTGCTGGCTCAATATATAAGCACCCGTTTGGTTAATCGGCTTTCCGATTGGAATAGAATAAGCTTCGATCGGCGGAGCTTCATCTACAGAATAATAGGTGGCGAAAACCGTTGATTCAGTTGGACCGTAGACATTGATTAGTCTGCCTTTCCCCATGACATCAAAGGCTTTTCTCACATGCTGTACAGATGCACGTTCCCCTCCGAACAGCACCTTGCGCACACTGCGCATCCAATCAGTTTCTTCATCAACGAGAAGATTAAATAAAGCAGTTGGAACAAACATGACAGAAATGCTTTCTCTCTTAATCAGCTCCGTCAGTTCGTGCATATCTAAAATGGTGTCTTTTTTCGGCAGGACAAGTTTTGCTCCGTTTAAAAGTGCCCCATATACATCAAAGGTAAAGCCATCAAATACGCTGTTGGATAGCGACAGCAGTGTATCTGTTTCTGAAATGGTTAAGTAGTTCGTATTTTTGACCACCCGGGCAATATTGGAATGGGTGGTCATGATGCCTTTTGGCTGACCTGTTGTGCCTGATGTATACATGATATATGCCGTATCGTGTAAACCTGCTTCCAGCGGCAGATTCTCTGAGCTCATTAGTGAAATCTCCTGATCATCTGCAAACAGATACGTGCCATCAAACGCGAGTCCCTTCGCCTGACCAATAAAGGATGAGTGAGTCAGAAGATGCGTTGCTCCGCTGTCTTTAAGCATGTATTGAATGCGGCTTTCTGGATAATCAGGATCAATTGGCACATAGGCTGCGCCTGCTTTTAAAACAGCAAGCAGACTGACAATGAGTTCAGGCGTTCGATCGGCTAAAATGGCGATGACCGTTTGATGTTCGGCTCCATTTTTCTGCAAATGCCTTGCCAATCGATTGGCCTGTTCATTCAGCTCGGCATATGTCATCGTCTGCTCTTCTGCTGATAGCGCCACTGCATTTGGCTGTTTGCGGACATTATGCTCAAACCATTTCGATAAATACAGCTGGTCATGCTCAAGCTCAGGTGCATTCCATTCCTCAAGAATCAGCTGTTTTTCCTGTTTTGTGACGAATGGGAGTGTATGAACCGATTGATCGGGATGCTTGACCGCCTCATTGATCAATAGGCTGAGCTGTTCCTTTAACGTGTGAACAAATTGAGGATCAAACGCTCTTTGGTTAAAGGCAAGCTTCAATAGTAATTCTTCTCCAGGCGATGCGAGCAGATTGAGATCATAGTTTGATTTTTCATAGACATTCATGTCCTCCACCGTGAACCCTAACCGTGCCTCTTGCTCGTCCTTCTTTGCAGCTGGGACATTTTCAAACACGACAATATGATCAATGAGCTGCTGCTGACCTGTCTTTGCTTGAATATCATAAATCGGAATATATTGGTGCGGCTCGGCTGCAAGAGACTGCTGCTGTGTTTCTGACAGGAGCGCACGAAATGTCATGTGATCTGTCAGCTGAATTCTTCTTGGGATGACATTGATGAACAACCCAACCATCCTGTCAACGCCAGCCAAATCTGCCGGACGTCCTGACACAACTGTTCCAAACAGCACATCATTTGACCGCTGATACCTGCTCAGCAGAACCGACCAGACTGATTGAAGCGCACTGCTTAACGTCGCATTTTGCTGCAGCGCTAACTCTGATAAAGCGGCCGTTTCTTCTTTGCTCATGGACCATTCAATTTCGCCTAATTCATGTTCATTCGTCTGTTTCCGCTGCTCTTTAAAGGTCGATTGTCCATCAAACCCCGCTAATGATTGCTGCCAATATTGAAGTGATGCTTGCTTATCTTGTTTTTCCAGCCACTTTATATATTCTTTATATGGTTTGACCGGCGCTAACTTGTAAGGGACGTCATGTAAAAGTGCATGATAAATCGCAAATAACTCCTGCACCACAAGTCCAAAGCACCAGCCATCCAGAAGGATATGATGATAGCTCCATATCCAGCGATAGCTGGCAGGGCCCGTTTGGAAAACAGATGCCCGCATGAGAGAATCCTTCGAGAGGTCAAATCCTCTCAGCTGATCCTGTTGTTTGAATTTCTCTATACGTTCAAGCTGTTCGTCTTCAGAAAGATCTTGCAAGTCCACAACATCAAGTGTAAAAGGACGTTCTTTTAGTACAACTTGGACAGGGCGCTTTACTTTTTCGTGGAGAAACACGGTACGAAAAATATCGTACCGCTCCACGATGATATTCATGCTTTTCTCAAGTAAGTCATAACGCAGTGTGCCCTTAACGTTCATATCCATTTGCTCTACATAAAAGCCCTTTTCTTGATGATGGAGGGTATGAAACAGCATTCCTTCTTGCATCGGTGACAGATAATACATGTCTTGAACATGATCCCTTTTAAATTGACTCATCTATTTCATCCTCCCTTCCTTTTTTATGATTCATCTCGTGTTGTTAAGTCAATTTCTCCTCAAGCATGTCAAAAATGTCGTCCATTTCATCCATTTCAAGGTCAGCCGCAGAGAAGTCACTTGGCGTAAATTCCCGTTCTTGCTGCGCTAAGCAATGAGTGATGATGGATTGAATTTTCCCCTTCAACAATGCCATGAACTGCTGTATCGTCTGTTCTTCATATTCACGTGCACAATAGGAACAAGATAAAATGAATCGATTTTGTTGAACAAGACCACTAAGGTTCAGCTTATAAACAGCTTCCGAATCAGGGCTTGCTTGTCGTCCCATATCATAAGTCGACGGCCCAAAGAGTTCTGTCGTCACTTCCTGATCAATCTGTCCAAGATAGTTCAAGCTGATTTCAGGATGTACGTGCTGTCCTGACGGTTCAGCGGCTGTCATGTATTTTAAGATCCCGTAGCCGATTCCTTTATTTGGCACACGCCGCAGCATTTCTTTCGTTCCTTTAATAGCATCAGCTATGGTCTGATCCGGCTTCGCTTCAAGAACAACTGGATACATACTCGTAAACCAGCCAATTGTGCGAGAGACATCCAGCCCTGATAAAATATCCTCTCTACCATGACCTTCAAGCTGCACATGTACATGGGACTCACCTGTCCACTCTTGAACAGCAAGACCGAGAGCACATAAAAGAATATCGTTCATTTCCGTAGTGTACGGCAGATGAATATCGGTCAAAAGATGTTCAGTTTCTGTTTCTGTCAGCTGCATTTGAACCGATTTGGTTTCGGCAACTTTTCTTTTCGTCACTTCATGATCCACAGGTAATGCGGTTAATGGTTTGCTTTCAATTTCTGCCCAATACTCCTGCTGACTTTTTAAAGGCTGTGACTGTGCATAACGTTCAATGGCCTCTGCCCATTCTTTAAAGGAATGAGTTTTCAGCGGCAGGACAAGCTTTTGTCCCTGAACTGCCTGCTGATATAGAGACATAAAGTCCTCTAGTAAAATCCGGCATGAGACACCGTCAATGACTAAATGGTGTGTCACGATGAGTAAATGATCGCCATCTTCTGCATGGAAACAAATCACTTTCATTAACGGACCTGTTTCGAGGTTCAGCTGACGCTGATACTCATTGGCATATGTGGAAACAGCCTTTTTCACGTCGTGCTCTTTTGAGACATCATGAGAAATAATCGCCAGCGGTTCCATGAGCTCTCGCTGGTTGTATTGCAGGATGCCGCCATGTTCCTGCTTGTATACCATACGCAGTGCATCATGATGTGAAAGCAGTTTTTCCATGACTTGTTCTGTAATGGAAAGGTCAAATCCATTTGGTGCATGAAGCATCATCGAGAGATTCCAATGGTGCTGATCGCTGAATGCTCGTTCAAAGAACCAGCGTTGAATCGGTGTTAAAATGACTTCCCCTTCGACAGGTGATTGGTCGGCTGTGAGAAGATCGGCTTCTTCAATATATGGGCGAAGCTCCGCAATCGTTGGGTACTGGAATAGAAGTTTCATATCGAGCTTCCAGCCTGCTTGCGTGAGTCTGCTTGCCATTTGGATGCCTTTAATGGAATCTCCGCCAAGGAAGAAGAAGTGATCGTGGATGCCGACTTGGCTGACGCCAAGGACATCTTCCCAAATGCCGCAAAGCAGCGTTTCCACTTCATCTCTTGGTGCTTCGTATACCGTTTGGTTCGCTTCGATATCAGGTGCTGGCAATGCTTTGAGATCGATTTTTCCATTGGCCGTCATTGGAAATTGATCTAGTTTTATGATCCATGATGGCACCATGTATTCTGGTAACGTGCGTTTTAGACTTTCTTTTAAGTCCTCTGTATCGTTCTCCGTGATCACGTAAGCGGCAAGGGCGTCCTGATCACCCGCATCTTTGACCGTTGTCACGACGGCTTCTTTGACCGAATCCAGCGTCAGGAGCTGCGCTTCAATTTCTGACAGTTCAATCCGGAAGCCGCGGATGTTGACCTGATGGTCTATTCTGCCGAGATAGATCAGCTCGCCATCCTCTGTCCATTTCACTAAATCCCCTGTGCGATACATGCGCTCGCCTGGATAAAATGGATCTGGGACAAATCGTTTGTCAGTTTCCTCTGGAAGATTCCAGTAGCCTCTAGCTAGCCCTTTTCCTGCAATCACAAGCTCACCGGGTACGCCTGGCGGCGACAGGTCGTATAACGAACCCATGATGTAAAAACGTGTATTGGCAATGGCTGTTCCTATCGGAATCGTGCCTTTTTCTGGATCGATCATTCCGCTTGTCGCTACGACTGTATTTTCAGTCGGACCGTAGTTATTGACGAGTTGATATGGAACCGGCTTTACCTGTTTCAGCTTATCTCCGCCTGTTAGTAAATAACGCAGAGAATGGTTGTCCATTGACATAAACTGCTCGCATAGCTGCGTTGGCAGGAATGCAATGGTGATCCCTTTTTCATTGAAATACGCATTGAGCTTGATCATATCGAGACGAATCGCTTCGTCGATAATGTGCAGCTCTGCACCGGCGATCCACGTCGGGAACATCTCCCAAATGGAGGCGTCAAAGCCAAAGCCGGCATATTTCGCAGTTCGATCCTCGTGTGTCACTTGGAAGGCATCATTGTGCCAGAACGCAAGATTCACAAGGGACTGGTGCTCGACCATGACACCCTTCGGCTGTCCCGTAGTCCCAGAGGTGTAAATCATATAAGCGAGATCCGTTGGTTTGATATGAACCTGAATCTCGTGAGCTTCTCCTTCTACGGCATCTTCTATGAACAGCAATTGACCTGTAAAGGAAGATGGTGCAGTAAGTCCTTTTTGCATTAGAAGTACCTCTGCCCCGCAGTCTTCCAGCATGTAGGCAATACGCTGCGCTGGATAATCTGCATCAATCGGAACAAATGCCGCACCTGCCTTGAGGACACCAAGGACAGCGGCTGTCATATCAAGAGATGGGCGGGTGAGAATACCGACGCGGTCTCCTGGTTTTGTGCCGTTTGCGATAAGTCTTGAAGCGACTGTATTCGCCCGATGGTTCAGATCATCATACGTCCAGCTCGTTCCGCAGAAGACCACTGCTTTTTGGTGCGGTGCTTCTTGTGCCTTAGCCTCAATCAGGGCATGAACGGTTTGATCTAACGGGACGTCTAGGGCAGGTCCTGACCATTCATTGATCAGCTCTCGTTTTTCCTCTTCAGTTATGAGAGATAGCGCTGAAATTGGCTGATTCAGCTTAGCCAGCATATCGTCTATGATTTTTTCAATATACATGCTCCAGCGCTGAATGGTGCTCTTTTTAAACAGGGCCGCCGCATACTCAAAGCGCAAGCCCACTTGGTCATTTTCTTCAAATACACCAAGCGTTATATCAAATTTTGCATGAACGGTATCTTGCTGCTTTTGCGACAGCTTGAGTCCATTCAAATCCGGTAACGTCAGGTCACGGTCATCTGTTGTCAGCATGACACTAAACAATGGATTGCGGCTCGTGTCTTTCGGAAGATCTAACTGAGCCACCAATTCCTCAAACGGGAATTCTTGATGTTCATAGGCTGACAGGCTGCGATCTTTCATTTTTTCAAGCAGCTGCGCTGTCGTTTCTTCTGGCTGCACTTCGTTTCGAAGAGCCAGTGTATTGACAAACATGCCTGGAACCCGTTCGATCGAAGCATGCGTACGTCCTGCGGTCACAGCGCCTATGACGATATCTGTCTGCCCAGTTAATTTGGAAAGGAAAATGGCAAATGCCGTTTGCATCACCATGTTCAAGCTCACACCTTTTTCCGCCATGAGCGTTTTGATGGACTGCACCTTTTCAGCAGGCAACCATCTATCGACTCGCCCTCCTTCAAATGACTGAACTTGAGGACGCGGAAAATCAAGGGGCAGTGCTAAGTCTTCCGGCGGCTGTGCATATTGCTCCAGCCAATACTGCCGCTGTTTCTTAAGCAGCGCCTGCTGCTTTTCTTCCTGCTGCCATACCGCAAAATCCTTGTAATGCAGCTGAACTGGCGGTAACGTCTTTTTCTCATACAGCTCTGCGAGTTCTTGAATGAGCAGACTGCGTGTGACACCATCTGCAATGATATGGTGCATATCCATCATGAATACATATTTCTCATCAGAAAGTTTCGCCACTTTTGCCCTCATTAATGGTGCTTGATGTAATGAGAATGGTGTAATGAATGACTCGACGACAGACTGCTCCTGATCGCCCTCTATTTCAACAGCTTCTAATGTAAACGGCACTTGGCGATAGACTTTTTGAACGGGTACGCCGTCAATTTCTACAAAGGCTGTCCGGAGTGATTCATGTCTATCGATCAAGGCTTGAAGCGCTGCTTCCAGCTGCTTCACATCAAGGCTACCTTCCATCATTAACACGGCTGGCATATGATAAGTGACTGCTTCTGGATGCAGCTGCTGCAGGACATACATCCGTTTTTGAGCAGAAGAGACGGGATAGAAATCTTGCTTTTCCGCTGGCTGAATGGATGTCACCACCGAAGAATCTGTTTCTTCCAAGTAGGCTGCCATTGCCCGTATGGTTGGCTTTTCAAAAAGGACTTTGAGCGGCACATGCTTGTTCAGCTTCGCTTGCACCTTCGAAATGAGCACCATGCCCTTGAGGGAATGACCTCCCAATTCAAAGAAATGGTCAAGAACACCCATTTGTTCAACTCCAAGAACTTCTGACCAAATGTCACACAGCGCCCGCTCAAGTTCCGTTTCTGGTGCCACATGCGCCGTACGGTTCATATGCACCTCATGCGGAAGCGGCAGAGACTTCGAATCCACCTTTCCGTTTTGGGTGAGTGGAATGTGATCGACTTTCACAAAATACGTTGGAATCATATAATCCGGCAGTGTCTCCGCAAGATTTTCTCTAAACGTCAGTGTTCCAATGTGTTCAGGCGCTGTGTAATAGAGTGCAAGCTCCGGCAACCCGGACAGGTGCAGGACTTTTACATAGACTTCTTGAATAGATGCCAGTGCACGTGCGGCATGCTCAATTTCCTGTTTCTCAATGCGATAGCCGCGGATTTTCACTTGATCGTCGACTCGTCCAAGAAACTCAATATCTCCATTTGCATGCTGTCTGACCAAATCCCCTGTGCGATACATTCTCTCTTGAGGATCATATGGATTTTCAAGAAAACGTTCCGCTGTTAATTCAAGCTGATTCAAATATCCTCTCGACACGCCTTCTCCAGATATATAAAGCTCTCCCGGCGCGCCATAAGGGACAAGGCGCTGCTGCTGATTGCATACGAGCGCTCTTGTGTGAGCAATTGGCTGCCCGATCAAAGATCGTTCCTTCAAAGCGTCCAGCTCTTGCGTTGTGATCAGCTTGGTCACTGTACCAATGGTTGTCTCAGTCGGACCGTAATGGTTCATGACTGCCACGCATGGATGCTGCATCATAAATGTCTCAACATCCTCAGGGATCACCGGTTCTCCTCCAAGTACCACCAGGCGTAAAGCATTAAATGAATGTTCCTTAGAATCTGCCATCATATGAAATAAGGATGGTGTCATTTTGATATAAGTCAGCTCTTGTTCATCAATCAACCGCATCAGACGTACAGGGTCTGTATATACGTCTTCACGAGGAACATAGAGTGTCCCCCCTGCTTTTAAAACAGGGAAAATGCTTGTGTAACCAAGATCATATGCATAAGAAGAAAGCAGTGCCGTCCGATCACATTCCTGCAATGTCACCTCATTTATCAGCCAGCTGACATAGTGTGATAGATTACGATGCGTGAGCTGTACACCCTTCGGCTTCCCCGTTGTCCCAGATGTGTAAATCACATAAGCAAGCTGATCAACCGATACTTCCGGCAATTCTAGTGGATGGCTTTGATGAACTGCTTGTTCAACCTGCACCACTTGAATCGACTTATGATTTTGATAGGAATCTGATAGAGACTCATTTGTCACGATGACTTGTGCACCTGAATCCTCTAATGTGTAGCGGATTCGTTCAGCCGGAAAGGCTGGATCAATCGGAACAAACGCTCCTCCTGCTTTCATCACACCGAGCATAGAGACGATGACATAGACAGAGCGGTCAAGAATCAGTGCCACAGTTTGTTCTTTCTCTACGCCTCGTTTTTTAAGCTCACAGCTAAGTGCATATGACATATCCTCAAGCTCGCGGTAGGTGAGTTTTCTTTGATCATCCATGACGGCGATAGCATCCGGTGTTTCCTTCGCCTGACGCGAAAATTGGACATGGAATGGCTCATGACGATTCGTTTGCCCTTCGCCTTTTTTCTCCAAACGTTCTATTTGTTCATGCTGATCCAGTATATGGAGCAAGCCGATCTGTTCCTCTGGATGACGAACCGCCTCACGAATAATCGCCAGGAAGTGAGTTCCGAACCGGCGGACGGTCTCTTCTTTAAATAACGCCGCTGCATAGTCAAAGCTCAGCTTTAATGCTCCCTCGCGTTCAAATGCTTCTAAAGATAGATCAAATTTGACCGAGTGATGCTGAATGGCATAAGGCGAAATGTGCAGATCGCCGAGCTTTAGCGCCGGTACCTCCATGTTCTGCATGTTAAATGACACGCTAAAAAGCGGGCTCCGAGTTGTATCACGGTCTAATGGAAGATGTGCAATTAACTCTTCGAGCGGATAGCTTTGATGTGCAAAAGCGTCAACACTTGTTTCTTTTATTTCTTCAAGCAGCTGTAAAAATGTTTTGGTTTGTTCTGGTTTTCCGCGCATCGCAATGGTGTTGATAAACATCCCCGGCATGTCCTGGATATCAGGGTGTGTCCGTCCAGCAACAGGCGAACCCACAATGATATCTTCCTGCCCGCTATAGGAGGCAAGAAGCACTTGAAAGGCAGATAACAAGAACATATACATGGTCGTATCGGTTTTCTGAAGCAGTTCATGAATGCGCTGAGTCGTTGCTTGATCACAGCCAAACATGAATCGTTCTCCAGTAAAATCACGTTCCGCTGGACGCGGATAATCAGTTGGCAGCTCTAAAACCGGTAAATCTCCTTCAAATTGCTTCAGCCAATACGCTTCATGCTCCTTCTGTTTCTCCGTTTCTTCTTCACTTAGCTGCCAGACAGCGTAATCTTTATAATGAAGGACTCGTTCAGCAAGAGCTTCTCCATCGTAGGCCTTCGCCAAATCTTGAATGAATGTCTTCATGGAGCTGCCATCTGTAATGAGATGATGTGCTTCCAAGACGAGAAGATGACGGTTCTCACTGACCTTCAGCAACTGAGCTCGCAAAAGGGGTGCTGCAGTTAAATCAAATGGCGATTGACGTTCAGCAAGAAATGCCTCCGCCTCTTCTTCCTTGATGTCATGAACAGGAAGGTCAAATTCAGTCCATTCATGCACCCTTTGGACAATGTCTTCCCCGTTCATATGAAAGCTCGTTCTTAAGATTTCATGTGTTTGGATTAACTGATTAAATGCTGATTTGAGCCGCTGATATTCGAGTGTTCCTTCAAGCGTTAAGACGATCGGAATATGATAATTCGTGCTGTCAGGTTCAAGTGTCTGCAAAATATATAAACGGCGCTGAGCTGGTGATACCGGATATTCGTCCGCCTGCTCTGCTGGCAAAATAGGATGTCCGGCTTCTTCTTGACTATCCTGATCGATGTAAGCCGCTAATGAACGAATCGTCGGCTTCTCGAAAATCACTTGAATCGGCACTTCCTTTTGAAGCACTTCTTGAACCTTCGCAGACATCATCATCGCTTTGAGCGAGTGCCCGCCAGCCATGAAGAAATGCTCGTCTACCCCAACCGTTTTCCCAAGAAGCTCCTCCCAAATGTCAGCGAGTGCCTTTTCTGTCTCAGTCTCAGGCAGAATGATTTTGATTTCCTCGCGATGCACATCGTCAGGCTTCGGTAAAGCTTTTCGATCTACCTTCCCGTTCGATGTCAGTGCAAAGGTATCCAGCTTCATCACATGGTGCGGCACCATATAAGCTGGCAGTTTTTGATTGAATACATCTCGTACCTCTTCTTCTGTCAGTGACCCTGTGAAGTAAGCGATGATTTCCTTTTCATCTGAAGAAAGCTGCTGAACAAGTACAACTGCTTCATCTACCCCCGCTTCTTGGTGAAGCACTGATTCAATTTCACCAAGCTCAATACGGAAGCCACGAATTTTCACCTGATCATCGGCACGGCCGAGGAATTCAATCTGACCATCTGCACCATATCTAGCCAAGTCCCCCGTTCGATACATCCGTCCTGACGGCTTAAAAGGATCTGCCATGAATACTTGATCAGTCAAATCTGGACGTTTGATGTACCCTCTTGAAACACCATCTCCGCCCACATACAGCTCTCCTGGCGCTCCAATCGGCTGCAGTCTTTGATAGTCATCTAAAATATAAGCTGACGTATGATTGATCGGCTGACCAATTGGGATCGGACCCGTTTCATCTCCTCTTACTTCGTAAATGGTCGAGATGGTTGTATTTTCAGTTGGGCCATAGACATTCAGCAAGGTAATTGACGGATGCTGCTTTTTCACAAGCTCCGCACTTTTCACATTGATCACATCACCGCCGGTGAATAATGTTTTTAACCCTTTGAACATTTGCGGCCGCTGCTGAGCGAGCTGATTAAATAAACCAGTCGTTAAAAAGAGCGCTGTGATCTGATGTGTTTGGATAAATTGTTCGAACCGGTGAATATCCAATAAAGTATCACGGTCAACAGGATAAAGCGTCGCCCCATTCAGAAGCGTAGTGAAGATTTCAAGGGTAATCGCATCAAAGCTGACAGCTCCTGTATGCGCCATACGATCCGACGTGTTCAAGCCTATTTTTTCCTGAGAGCATGCTAACCTCACAATATGCTGATGCTCAATTTGAACTCCTTTTGGCCGTCCAGTTGATCCCGATGTGAACATGATATATGCCAATTGAGATGGAGACGTCTCGACTGATAACTCCGCTTGTGAGTGATGAGACAAGCCGGTCACACAAACAGCTTTGATGCTTTCATCAACTGGCGGCTGGCTGTCAGCATAGAGCAAAATGGATACATCGCTGTCTTCAAGCATCCAACGGATTCTCTCCTCAGGCTGAGCAGGATCAATCGGTACATAAGCAGCCCCTGCATGTAAAATGGCCAAAATAGAGATCACCGCATCTGCTGACCGGTTCATATATACCGCCACAGCATCCCCCGGCTGAACGCCGTTTTTAACAAGACTGCTGGCTAAACGACGGATTTCCTGTCCAAGCTCTTCGTATGTGAATGTTCGCTCGCCTTCGACTAATGCCGGATGGTCAGGCTGCGCTTTGATACGTTCATCGAGCAGCTCAGGAATGGACAGATGCTTCGGATAATCTCGCTCCGTCTGGTTCCATGCTTCAATTTGCTGCTTTTCTTCTTCTGTAATACATGTCACTTCATGAAGACGTACGTCAGGATTGTGAATGATTTGCTTCATGAGGTTGGTCAGATGTTTGGATATGTTTTCAATGACCTTTTCTTCAAAAGCCATCGCATTGTATTTGAATGTCAATGTCCACGTTTCACCCGGATAGACAAGAACATTGAGATCGAAATTCGTTTGTTCAAATCCGTCCTTTACATCAATGGCAAAACCGAGACGTGCAGACATGGTGTCACCAGACAGCTCTTGATCTAAAGGATAGTTTTCAAATCCAACCAAATGATCAAAGAGCTTTCCTCCAGCAGCTGTTTTCTGCTGAATGTCATAAAGCGGCATAAAATCATAGTTTTCCGCTTCCAATGCATGCTGCTGAACCGTTTGAAACAGCTGTTTAAAGGTCTGCTCCTGATCCAATGTCACCCGAACAGGTATCGTATTGATAAACAGCCCTGCCATCCGCTCAATCCCAGACACACTTGGAGGTCTGCCTGATACGACTGTTCCGAATGTGACATCATCTGCTGCATGATAGGTGCCTAAAAGAACGGACCAGACAGCCTGAAAAAGGTTCGGTGCTGTCACTTGGCATTGTCTTGCCGCATCTTGAATGGCTTGTACCGTTTGAGCGTCCCATGTAAACGTCCATTCCCGATGATCATATTGTCCGTTCGCTTCTTTTTGCTGCAGCAGCCCTTGGTGCTGAACAGCACCATCCAGCCGCTCCTTCCAATAGTCTTCCGCTTCTTGTTTGTTTTGCTTTCCAAGCCACTGGATATAGTCCGCATAAGGCTTACCTTGTGAGCGATCCGGTGTTCGGCCGTTCCGATAAGATTCATAGTAATGAAACAGTTTTTTCATCAACACACCCATGGACCAACCATCCATAATAATGTGATGGTTGCTCCAAATCAGGTGCCAGTTTGTTTCATTTAATTGAAAAACAGCGACTTTCAACAACAGATCATTCGTTAAGTGAAATCCTTGCTTTCTCACTTGCTTTTTATATTGATCCAATACCTTTTTCTGCTCTTGATGATTCAGATGAGATAGATCTTCTCTATACACATCTATATGACGTTCAGCCAGTACAACCTGACGAGGCTTTTGTAATTGCTGATAAACAAAGGCTGTACGCAGAATGTCATATGTCCGTACGAGTTCATTGAGACTCTTTTCAAAAAGATCGAGATCAAAATCTCCGCTTATTCCAAGCTCAAGCTGTGTGAAATAAGAGGAGGAATTAGGGTCTAGCATGGCATGATACAGCATGCCCTCTTGCATTGGTGTTAAAGGATATACCTTTTGAATTTTCTGCTTGCTCATAAGTCCACCTCTTCATTTTTGCTTAAAATAGATCCATTAGCTTTTCAAGTTCGTCCATGGTGAGATCCTCATCCCCCACATCACTAGGTGTGATCTGACTCTCATCCTGTGATAGACAATGTGAGATCAGTGCCTTCACATTCTTTTCTAAGAGTTCCTTGAACTGTTCGATCGTACGTTCTTCGAATTCAAGGTGATGATAGGAAATCGTCACATGGAGCATTGCTTGTTCTACGAAACCAACAATATCCAGCGCATGAGGTTTCTCAGATTCAGGGCTCAGCGATTGTCCTGCATGCCATGGAGAACGCCTCAATTCACCGCCGCCGATCTGTTCATCAAACTGACCAAGATAGTTAAAGCTGATATCTGGTGTGACTTGAAAATCGATATCGTCCTTCATCTTGTCAGGTGTTAAGTATTTTAAAACGCCATAGCCGATGCCCTTGTTCGGAATGTGTCTGAGTTCCTCTTTTAAATACTTGATCTGATAAGAAAGATCGTCTGCATGCGACATATCCAATAACACAGGATACATACTAGTAAACCAGCCGATGGTCCGTGATACATTGACTGCAGGAAGGATGTCCTCTCTCCCGTGTCCTTCAAGATGAATAAAGTGCCTGTCTTCACCTGTCCACTCTTTCATGGACAACCCTAATGCCGTCAGCAAAATATCATTGATTTCTGTTTGATAGGCTTCATGTACATCCGTCAACAGACTGCGTGTTTCCTCTTCAGACAATGTAAAACGAATGGTATGTGTATGAAGCATTCGTTGATCCTCCGTGACATGATCCTTTTGAAGTGGAGGAACGGAATGCGCAAGCACCTTTTTCCAATAATCTCTTTCCGATAGCAGCTCATCTGACACAGCGTATTCAGTCAGCTTCTGGGCATATTCTTGGAAGGAGTGTGTTTTTTCAGGAAGGGTAAGAGTTTCCCCGCGCTTCGACTGTTCATAAAGAGCCATGAAATCTTCAAGGAAAATGCGCCATGACACACCATCAATGACAAGATGGTGTACAGCCAGCAATAAATGATCCCCTTGATCCGTTCGGAAAATGGCAGGTCTCACTAAAGGCCCGTCTGCTAGCGGTATACTCGCCTGCACTTCATTTGCCAGCTTTTCTACCTGCTGAATTTGCTGTGACAGCTCTCCTGTTACTTCCACCACATCAATTGCCACATTATTTTCCTCGATTCCTCGATGACGCTGGATGACGCGCCCTTCTTCGAGCGGATACACCATTCGCAAGGCATCATGATGAATCATGAGCTGTTCCAGTACTTGCTGAACGTTTTTCTCATTTAAACCATTTGGCGCATGAAGCATCATCGATTGGTTCCAGTGATGCTGATTCGTAAAGTTTCGTTCAAAGAACCAGCGCTGAATCGGTGTTAAAATGGCTTCTCCTTCGACAGGTGATTGGTCTGCTGTCATTTGATCAGCTTCCTCGATATATGGGCGCAGCTCCGCAATCGTTGGGTACTGGAATAGAAGTTTCATATCGAGCTTCCAGCCTGCTTGCGTGAGTCTGCTTGCCATTTGGATGCCTTTAATCGAATCTCCGCCAAGGAAGAAGAAGTGATCGTGAATGCCGACTTGGCTGACGCCAAGGACATCTTCCCAAATGCCGCAAAGCAGTGTTTCCACTTCGTCTCTTGGTGCTTCGTATACCGTTTGATTCGCTTCGATATCAGGTGCTGGCAATGCTTTGAGATCGATTTTTCCATTGGCCGTCATTGGAAATTGATCTAGTTTTATGATCCATGATGGCACCATGTATTCTGGTAACGTGCGTTTTAGGCTTTCTTTTAAGTCCTCTGTATCTGTATCGTTCTCCGTGATCACATAAGCGGCAAGGGCGTCTTGATCACTTGCATCTTTGACCGTTGTCACGACGGCTTCTTTGACCGAATCCAGCGTCAGGAGCTGCGCTTCAATTTCTGACAGTTCAATCCGGAAGCCGCGGATATTGACCTGATGGTCTATTCTGCCGAGATAGATCAGCTCACCATCCTCTGTCCATTTCACTAAATCGCCTGTGCGGTACATGCGCTCGCCTGGATAAAATGGATCTGGGACAAATCGTTTGTCGGTTTCTTCCGGAAGATTCCAGTAGCCTCTTGCCAGTCCTTTTCCTGCAATGACGAGCTCACCGGGTACGCCTGGCGGCGACAGGTCGTATAAAGAACCCATGATGTAAAAACGTGTATTGGCAATCGCTGTTCCAATCGGAATCGTGCCTTGTTCTGGATCGATGACTCCGCTTGTCGCTACGACTGTATTTTCAGTCGGACCATAGTTATTCACGAGTTTGTATGGAACAGGCTTTACCTGTTTCAGCTTATCTCCGCCTGTTAGTAAATAACGCAGAGAATGGTTGTCCATTGACATAAACTGCTCGCATAGCTGGGTCGGCAGGAAGGCAATGGTGATGCCTTTTTCATTGAAATAAGCATTGAGCTTGATCATATCGAGGCGAATCGCTTCGTCGATAATGTGCAGCTCTGCGCCGGCGATCCACGTCGGGAACATCTCCCAAATGGAGGCGTCAAAGCCAAAGCCGGCATATTTCGCAGTTCGATCGTCTTTCGTCACTTGGAACGCATCATTGTGCCAAAATGCAAGATTCACAAGGGACTGGTGCTCAACCATGACACCCTTCGGCTGTCCCGTCGTCCCAGAGGTGTAAATCATATAAGCGAGATCCGTTGGTTTGACATGAACCTGAATCTCGTGAGCTTCTCCTTCTACCGCATCTTCTATGAACAACACATGACCTGTAAATGAAGGTGGTGCAGTGAGTCCTTTTTGCATTAGAAGTACCTCTGCCCCGCAGTCTTCCAGCATGTAGGCAATGCGCTGCGCTGGATAGTCTGCATCAATTGGAACGAATGCCGCACCTGCCTTGAGGACGCCAAGGACAGCGGCTGTCATGTCAAGAGAAGGACGGGTGAGAATACCGACGCGGTCTCCTGGTTTTGTGCCGTTTGCGATAAGTCTTGAAGCGACTACATTCGCCCGGCTGTTCAGCTCTTTATACGTCCAGCTCGTTCCGCAGAAGGTTGCCGCTTTTTGGTGCGGCGCTTCTTGTGCCTTAGCCTCAATCAGGGCATGAACGGTTTGATTTGATGGGACGTCTAGGATAGGTCCTGACCATTCGTTCAGCTGTTTTTGCTGCTGCTGTGGTGACAATAATCGCATTTGATCTAACGATTGATCTGGTGCTGACACCATTTGTTCCAGCAAATGAAGGAAATATTCTTTCCACTTTTCAATTGACGTCTTTTGAAAGATAGAACAATTAAAATCAAACACGAGCTCAATTTGATCTGCGGATTCGTTTCCAGTTAAGGTCAAATCAAATTTGGCATTCTTCTCTTCGAATGGCTGTGGAACAATGTGAAGCCCATCCATTGATAAATCGCGAATATCCGCATTTTCCATTGAGAATACCACGTCAAAAATTGGATGGCGGCTTGTATCTCGAACCGTTTGCACCTGATCTACCAATTCTTCAAATGGGTACAGCTGATGCTCGTTTGCCTCTAACACAAGCTGATGCACATTTGACGCAAATTCAGCAGCTGTCTGATGTCCTGCTGGTCTTGTTCTAAGTGCCAGCGTGTTCACAAACATGCCGATCACAGATTGAATATCAGGATGGGTTCTGCCAACAACCGGAGAACCAATGATGATATCCTCTTGTCTTGAAAGCTTGCTTAAAAGAATACTGTAGCCAGCAAGCAGGACTGTATAGGTCGTACTGTTGAGCGCTCTAACGAGTTCGTCCAATTTCGCTTTAAGCGAACCTTCGATTGTAAATGAGACACGATCTCCTGCGAATGTTTGCACTTTTGGCCTTGGCAGGTCTTCCGGCAGTGCCAGTACAGGCAGTTCCCCTTCTAATTGATCCAGCCAGAATGCCTCTTCAGCTGCTTTTTGCGCAGCAGATGCCTCACTTTTTGACCAAACTGCATAATCCTTATATTGAACAGGTAATTCCTCTAGTTTGTCTCCCCGATACAAGGCTGATAGCTCCTCAATTAAAATGCCAACAGACGCACCATCTGAAATGATATGATGCATATCAATCAGTAAATAATGGACATTTACGGAAACGGAAACTAGCCCTATTCTGAGTAAAGGCGCTTTTTCTACATCAAATGGCCTGATAAAGTCATTCATTAATTCCTGTATGTCTCGGCCGTTCTGTTCAATTTTTTCAATGTCTATAGAGACATTTGTTTCAATCCGTTGAACAGGTTCATTCTCAACAAAATCAAAGCTCGTTCGGAAAGCTTCATGACGTTGGACTAGCTGATCAATTGCCTTTTCAAATCGTTTTTCATCAAAGGCGCCTTCTAGCTTTAAGGCAGCCGGCATATGATAGCTTTGCTCCGCATCAGTCATTTTCTCCAAAACAAACAGTCTTTTCTGAGCAGATGTCACTGGATAATAGGCCGCCTCTTTGGCAACTTCTACTCGCTTGATCTCCGTTTGATCCGCTTGATCAACCGCAAGGGCGAACGCTTCTAATGTTGGGGATTCAAATAAAGACTTCAAAGTGAGCTCCACCTGCATCTCTTCATACAGCCTGTTCAGCATTTTCATGCCGCGCAGCGAATGGCCTCCGCATTCAAAGAAATGATCATGCCTGCCGATTCGCGGCACTTCAAGAACTTCCTCCCAAATGTTCGCCAGCAGACGCTCTGTTTCTGTTTGAGGAGAGGTGTATTCATTTGCCCCCTGCTCACTGAGATCAGGTGCCGGCAGCGCCCGCCTATCGATCTTGCCATTATTCGTCAAAGGAAGCTCGTCTAATTGCATGAAAAATGCCGGCATCATATATACAGGCAGTTCACGTCCTGCTTGCTCGCGCAAATCAGTTAATGAGACAGATCCTTCTGCTGTGAAATACGCACATAACGTGTCATTCGGAGCAGCAATGACGACAGCTTCCTTCACCTGAGGATGCCGCAGCAGCTGGTGTTCAATTTCCCCAAGCTCGATACGCTGTCCGCGAATCTTCACTTGATGATCGATCCGTCCAATGAATTCAATATCTCCATTTGACAGCCAGCGTGCAAGATCGCCCGTTTTATAAATGGTTTCTTCAGGGCGGAAAGGATTGTTGACAAACTTTTCGCTTGTTAGTTCTGGCTGCTTATAATATCCTTTCACCAGTCCATCACCAGCGACACATAGCTCTCCCGCCACACCCGGCGGCTGAACATGTCCAAACTCATCTACAATATAAACAGCCGTTTGACTCACTGGCTTTCCGATTGGGATGGATAACGCCTGCTTCTCAATGTGATTCACAGGATAATATGTGGTGAAAATTGTGCTCTCAGAAGGTCCGTACATATGAACAAGCTTGTCTTTCCCAACTGTCTCAAGTGCAGTCACTACATGAGGCACAGAAGCACGTTCTCCGCCAAACAGCACTTTTCTTACGTTTTTCAGGCTGTCTTTTTTCATATCGATGAGTAAGTGAAAAAGAGCTGTCGTGATCATTAAAATACTGACTTTTTCCTTCTCAATCGCTCCAGAAAGCTCATTCATGTTTAAAATATGATCCTTTGGCAGAACAATGAGTTTCGCTCCGTTTAATAGAGCACCAAACACATCAAACATAAAGGCATCAAATACATAGTTTGAGAGGCTCATCACTGTGTCTTCAGGATGAATGGTGAGATAATTCGATTGCTTCACCGTTCTCAATATGTTCCGGTGTGTCACCATATTTCCTTTAGGCTTACCGGTTGTACCAGATGTATAGGTCAAATTCGCTAAGTCCTCAGGTGAAATATGAACATCTATAGGGCTGTCTGACTGCTGAGCAATCGCTTGATCTTCTGTTTCTATGATGGTTCCCTCAAATGCAGTGAGCACCGAGCGATGGCGCAGCACTTGATGTGTCAGTAAGAATTGTGCACCGCTGTCTGTTAAAAAGTGCTTCACGCGCTCATCAGGGAAATCGGGGTCAATTGGTACATAGACACCGCCAGCCTTAAGCACAGCCAAAACAGAGAGCACCATTTCATTGGAACGTTCAAAGAATAAGGCCGCTTTCATTCCTTTTTCAAAACCATTTTCACGCAAATAATGAGCCAGCTGATTCACTCGGTCATTCAGCTCTTGATAAGAAAGAACCACATCTTCACATTGCAATGCAGGCTGATGACCATGCTGCTGCACCTGTTTTTCAAACTGCGTCACAATGGTCTCTTCCGCTGGATAAGGCGAAGGTAACGGATTCCACCTATTTAACTGAGCTTCTGCTTCTTGTTCAGACAGTAATCGATAGGATCGAATAGCTTCCTGCGGCGCTTGAACCATCTGCTCCAGCAGATAAACATAATGTTTCATCATCTGCTCTGCCGTACTTCGTTTAAATAGCGCCGTACTGTAATCAAGTACAAAGGATAAACCTTGATCTGACCCCATCGCTTGCAGTGTTAAATCAAATTTCGCAATATGGAAATTGGTTTCTTCAACCTCGACCAGCATGTCTCCAATATGCTGAGCTGCTCCATGATCCGGCGCGAGTGTAAAGACGGTGTCAAACAATGGATGACGGCTAAAATCTCTTGGCACATTCAGCTTTTCAAGCAGCCGTTCAAATGGATATTGCTGATGCTCAAATGCCTGCATCGTCTTTTCCTTTACTTGCTCAATCAGCTGAGACATGGTTCCATTCGGATCTACCTCCGACCGCAAAGCAAGTGTCTGGACAAACATACCGATCATGTCATTCAAATCTGTATGCACACGCCCTGCCGCCGGTGTTCCGACCACGAATTCCTTTTGACCCGTATATTTCGCAAGCAGTGTATAGTAAGCAGAAAGCAAGACCGTATACAGTGTCGTGTGATGGTTTGCTGCAAGCTCCTGTAATTGATTCTTTAACGCTTCATCTATTTCTTTGATGACACGATCACCTGCGAAAGACTGGACAGCTGGACGCTGATAATCAGTCAGCAGCTGTAAAGCCGGAATATCACCCGAAAATTCTTGCAGCCAAAATGCCTCTTCTTTTTGAAAGCCTTGGTGCTGTTGCCAAACAGCATAATCTTGATATTGAAGCTTCAATGGTGCTTTAACCGATCCCTCGTAAGCATCTGACAGCTCACGCAGCATCAAATCGATCGAAAGACCATCTGAAATCAAATGATGCATATCGAAAAAGAGCAAATGCTCCTGATCATGCAATGACTGCAAACCAATTCGAAGAAGCGGTGCACACTCAAGATCAAAAGGTCTGACAAATTGCTGCATGTTTTCTTCCACCGTACCGCCTGTCAGCTGTTCTATTTGAAAGGACACTGATGAAACAATCCGCTGACGAGGAACACCTTTTATCGTATGAAAAGAAGTACGCAGCATATCGTGACGTGAGATCAGCCTGTCAAAGGCTTCAGTCAGCTTCTCAAGCTGCAGAGTTCCTTTTAACCTCACAACAGCAGGCATATGATATGCAGTGCTTTGCTCCAATTGACTCACCATATAGACGCGCTGCTGTGGAGGCGACAATGGATAATGATCAGCAGCCGGCGCTTTTGGTATCACCGTTTCAGAAGACCTTTCTGCTTGCTCAATATAAGCAGCTAGAGCAGCAATTGTCTGCTGTTCAAATAAAACGGAGAGCGGCACCTCCACTTCAAAGTCTCGCTGAACCTTGGTAAGTACGGTCATCGCTTTGAGCGAATGCCCGCCTCGATCGAAGAAAGAATCATACACACCGATCTTCTCTTGATCTAGAATGTCTTCCCACAAATGAACAAGCTTCGTTTCTATATCGTTTCTAGGTGCCGTATAAACAGCATGTACCGCTCTATCACCTTTTAATGCAGCAAGTGCACGACGGTCGACTTTGCCGCTGACTGTGAGTGGAAAAGCATCGAGCTGTTTGAAATAAAGAGGCATCATGTACGCTGGAAGCTGATGTTTGATAGCCGCTTGCAGCATGTCAACAGACACACCTTCATGACGAGCTTGATAATAAGCACTTAACGCCTTTTCTCCATCCGCTTCGTCAACCACTAGCACGACAGCCTTATCAACTCCATCTACCTGCTCCATCACAGCTTCAATCTCGCCTGTTTCTATCCGGTAACCCCTTATTTTCACTTGATCGTCCATTCTGCCAAGATAATCAATCGTGCCATCCGGAAGCCATCTGACTAGATCCCCCGTTCGATACATCCGCTCATGCGGAGAAAACGGGTCTGCTGTGAATACCTTCTCCGTCAATTCAGGCTGATTCACATAGCCTCGCCCAACACCTATACCGGCAATGCACAGTTCTCCTGCTGCCCCATGCAGCTGTAATTGATCATATTCATTTAAAATATAAATACGATGATGACCAAGCGGTTTTCCAATCGTCACATAGCGCTGTTCAGTGGATTCGCTCAGCTCACTGAGATCTAGACGATGCACCGCCGCATCCACACACGTCTCAGTTGGACCATACACATTCCACAGAGTAAAATCAGGCTGACTCATACGAACTGCTTCAATGAGTGAACGTGCTGCTTTCGCAGGCAGCGCTTCTCCCCCAATCAACATGTGCGTCAATGACAGCCCGTCCAAATCCGCAGCAAGTAAAAGCTGCACATGCGCCGGTGTTCCATCTGCCGCTTCAATTTGATGTTTTCTGTAATAAGCCGCTAGCTGCATGCCATTTCTCGTCGTTTCTCGCGGGATGATATGAAGCGTATGTCCAAATAAAAGGGCAGCAAAGATTTGTTTGACCGATGCATCGAAATGGAATGGGGCTAGAAGCGCCATTTGTAGCTCATTCGCCCCTTGATAAATCTCATGATGCAAAGCATGGACCAAATGATGAAGCTGAAGATGCTCAATCATGACGCCCTTCGGCTTTCCAGTTGTACCCGATGTATAAATCATGTAGGCTAAATCATCCGGCGCCGTCTGATCTACAAGCTCAGGCAGCCGGCCATCATCTAATAATATTTGCTGCTGCACGATCAATTTTTCCGAAAGGGCTGGGTAATCTTGAATGAACGATTCCTCTGTTAACACAATAGAAGCACCTGAATCCTCCACAATAAATTGAATGCGCTCCTCAGGTAATGCCGGATCAATTGGTACATATGCCCCGCCAGCCTTTAGTATGCCGAAGACTGCTGCCATGGCATCTGTCTTCCGCTCCATCAAAACAGCAACAGGCACATCACGTGAGATACCTTTCATTTGTAAAAAACGTGCCAGCTTTTCTGCCTGTTGTTGCAGCTCTCCATAAGTAATTGTTCCATTTTCTGCTACAACGGCTGTCCGGTCTGCATATTTGTTGGCTGTCTCATCAAACATGTGATGAACCGGTTTTGCTGCTGGCCTTTCAAACGATTCTCCTTCAGATAATTGCAGCAGCTCCTTATGTTCACCTGCTGAAAGTAAAGGCAGTGTCCCGATCAGCTGATCAGGCTGAGAGACGGCCGCTTCTAGTAATATCAAGAATCGATCAAACATCTTACTCATTTCTTCTTCTGTGAATACATCTGTACGGTAATCCAAATCAATGGTCAATGTATCAGTATCCCAGCGGTCTTTCACATGTATTGAAATATCATTCATTCCGCTCCCGCTAAAAATCGGTTCAGTAATGAACGACAGATTCTCTTTTTTCTGCCACTGCATCACCTGATACTCTAAAGAAATATCAAAAAGGCGTCCTGTAAACCCTTCTCTTTCCCGCAAATCATTCATGAGCAAATTGTAAGGGTACTTTTGGTGTCGCAAGATCTTCATTTGATCTGCCATGACCTTCTTTACGAAATCAAGAAACGATTGCGATCCTTGAACAGATGCACGCATTGGAATCGTGGATACAAACATCCCAATCATCTTTTTTTCTTTGGCATTCGTCCGGTTGCCCATAAAGGTTCCAAGAACGACATCCTCCATACCGCTAAAGCGATGTAAGTAAATATAGACAGTGGACATAAACATCGAAAGCATACTGACTTTCTGTTCTTCACAAAAAACACGAAGCTTCTCCTTTAAAGAATCTGGAACATCCCCTGAAAATCGCTCCGCATGCAAACTCATCTCGTATCCCTTATGCGGTTTTAAAGATGCGAAGTCTGGAATATGAGCAAATTGCTCATTCCAAAAAGCTTGGTCTTTTTGAAAACGTTTAGAAGATTCATAGGTCTGCTCACTCATGATGTGATCAACGAAGGAAATCTCCTCAACTGGCGAGATGTCTACTCCTTGCAGCATGTCATGATATAAGTCAATAATGCGATTTCCCATTAAAATGATGGAAATACCATCCGCGACAATATGATGTGCTTTACAGAACAGCCAGCACTCTTGATCACTGATTTGAAACACCGTAAATTCAATCAAAGGGCTGTCAATCAATGGCATCGGCTCACGAATCTGCTCGTTTGCCCAAACCCTTACTTCCTCTTCACTCCAGCCCTTTTCCATGCGAATCGGCTGTTTTTCATAAGGTTTGATATATTGAACAGGCTCCTCCTTTTCATCTCGATACACGAGCCTCAGCCGAAGAGAGTCAGTTTGTCGAATGTACGCTTGAAGCACATCGACGACCAAAGAAGGATCGAGACCAGATGCTGATCTCAACCTGGCGAATCCACCCAAATTAGAAATACTTGTACCTGGATAAAATCTTTCCGTGTAGAATACTCGCTTTTGCGCATGTGTTAAGGGGTAATAAACTGTATTCATTCTCATCCTCCGCCTCTTCTATGTTTTCTCCACCAATTTCACCCTGCACCCTCTATATCAAAAGAACCAAGTCTATTTCATTAAAATAGACGGTTAAACCGAAAAGGAGCCCACCCCGAATAAAACGGAGGGACTCCCATTTTCATTCGGTAGCCTGCCGACCTTAGCAAAAAAAGAATCATTTACCTTAGGACATGGCTTTGCGTCTCTATGTTTCCATAGATTTGCCTTTTTCTTCTTTTCTTTTAGATATTTTCTATTTACGTCCACTTTATATGAAAATATTGTTTTTTTCACCGAAAAATGGGTGTAAAGATTCATGCGTTATACCGAAGGGATCCTGTGAGAATTGACGATATTTACCGAAAATAACTAATAATAGTTGCGTTCAACCGAAAATAATCGACTAAATACCGCAAAAATTTCATATTTTCCCTTAAATTTTGAAAATATGACCGAAAATGTAGGATAGAGGTCTCCTTGCGTTCCCCGCAAATTCTTAAATCTTAAGAACTATATTCCCTAAAAAAATGAATTTTTTTACTGTAAAAACAACAAAAAAAAGAGCTGTCATTTCAAATGACAACTCCTTGTTTCTTCATTATATTTACATCACCTTAGACAGACCAATCGTTTTTTCAATAATGAGCAGCGCAATGATAGAAATGATAATAAATATGACAGATATCGCATTGACACTTGGATCAAAGGTCTGCTCAATGTAATTAAAGGTCCTGACAGGGATTGTAATGGTTTGAGGAGAGGAAACGAACAAACTGATCGATATTTCCCCAAATGACGTCACAGCTGAAAACACCCCTCCTGCAATGATTCCCGGCTTAATCAAAGGCAATGTGACTCGAAAAAACGTGCGAATGGGTCCTGCGCCAAGATTCATTGAAGCCAGCTCAAGCCGCGGATCTAAATTCGAAACACTCACGCCTACCGTTCGAACCACATAGGGAAAACCAATGATGACGTGACCAATGACGAGCGCCCACAAAGACCCTGTAAAACCCATAGCCGTAAACAAGTAAAGCATTGCAATCCCTAACACCACCTGAGGAATCATGAGAGGTGACAGAATGAAAGCTTGGACAGCCTCCTTTCCCTTAAAGGAAAGCCTTGCTAAAGCATACGAAGCCATTGTCCCTAAAAGAACCGTGAGAGGCGTCACGATGAACAGCAGAATCACACTGATCCGAAGAGATTCCATCCATTCTGGATTTGACACGACCTCATGAAACCAGCGAACGGAGAACGAAGTCGGTGGAAATTCAGGAAAGGCATTTGGACTAAAAGCAGATAGGACGATCACAAGAACAGGTATGGTTAAAAAAAGATAAACCAATGACCCAGCAGTCCAAATCAGGATGGAAAGCAAGCGGTCACCTATTGACTTTTTACGCATGCATCCTCGCCTCCCAACGCTTCAATAAATAGCTTAATAGACTGACTACCACAAGCACACAAACCAATAATGTAAAGGACATAGCGGCAGCAAGAGGCAGATTATACACCTGCATGACCTGCTGATAAATTGACAGCGGCAGCAGCGGCTGCATCCGTCCGCCGACTAACAGCGGGGTGATATAACTTCCTGCTGCCAGTGAGAAGACGATGATCGCGCCAGTCACCATGCCTGGGATGGTAAGTGGTAAGGTGACATGAAAAAAGGTTCGAATCCGGCCAGCTCCAAGACTCATAGAAGCCGGTCTTAAGTGACGATCCATATCGGTTAAGCTTGTTGCGATCGGCAGTACTGCAAATGGCAGCATAACTTGGACATAGGCAATAATGACCGCATTCATATTCCACAGCATCGAGAGCGGCTTCTCAATTACATGTAAATCTAGTAACATGCCATTGATCAGACCATTTTGCGAAAGAAGAACAATCCATGCAAATGTCCGAATCACAACACTTGTCAAAAGCGGCGACACAAGTAGGATATAGAAAAATGCACGCAGACGCGGATTAGGTGCTTTGACGAGCACGTATGCTGCGGGGTATGCCATCAATAAACAAATCACCGTTGTCTGCAAAGCCACCCACACAGTACTTCCAATCGCCTTTACATATGCATCTGTCGTGAACACATGAATATATTGAGAAAAGCTATACGTTTGTAATGTATTCATCATCGAATCGACATCGCGAAAACTGAGAACGAGCATCATCACCAGAGGAGCTAGTAAAAATACTATAAGAAACAAACAGGCTGGCAGCAGCATAAACCAATGAAATCGTTGATTCTTTTTCTTGATTCGCATCACGTATGCACCTTCGAATCTAAGAAAACGATATCTTCAGGCTGCCAATGGATATGGACGGTTTCTCCAACTTCAGGCAGCTCGGGAAATGCCGCATCAGAAGCATGGACAATAATTTCACCATGATCAAGTCCCACAACCAAACGTAATGAATGCCCAATATAACTCACATCTGACAGCACGCCTGATACATGGTTCGGCTTTACTTCCTCCCGCTCAGAAGAGATGCTGATTCTTTCAGGACGCAGCATAAGCAGTTGCTTCTCCCTCTTCTCTTGATGTTCCGCAGCCTGCAACTGAAGATGCTGACCGTTTGAATGGGTTACATGCGGAACTGTAAATGCCGCATCAGCTTCATTGTACACAGCCTCAAAGATGTTCACCTGTCCGATGAATTCAGCTACAAATCGATTGTTTGGCTGGCGGTACACCTCTAAAGGCGTCCCAATCTGCTGAATTCTTCCCTCTCCTAAAATTCCAACCCGATCAGAAAGACTTAAGGCTTCCTCTTGATCATGTGTCACAAGAATGGTTGTAATCCCGACATTCCTTTGAATATTTCGCAGCTCTGTCTGCATGTTTTTTCTTAGTTTGGCATCTAGGTTGCTGAGCGGTTCATCAAGAAGGAGAACAGATGGCTGAATCGCCAGCGCTCTTGCAATCGCTACCCGCTGCTGTTGACCACCGCTTAATTGGTGGGGCATCCGTTTCGCAAATGCCTCTAATTGAACAAGAGACAAGCTTTCCATCACCTTCTCTTTGATTTCCGCCTTCTTTTTCTTTTGAACCTTTAGCCCGTACGCCACATTATCAAATACAGTCAGATGCGGAAAAAGTGCATAGCTTTGAAAGACCATACCTGTTTTTCTTTGGTAAGGCGGCAAAGCTGTCACATCCTGATCACCAATATAGACGACACCTTTTGTTGGTTCTAAAAAACCGCCAATGATGTTTAATAACGTTGATTTTCCGCAGCCGCTAGGACCAAGAAGGGAGAAAAACTCTCCCTCATTCACCGTAAGACTGACATCGTTGAGAGCGATTTGCTCACCGAAGTGCTGACTGATGTGTTCTAAATGAATTCCACTCATGCGATCACCTATTTTCCTCCGCCTAATACTTCGTTCCATCGATTTGTCCAATTGCCAAGCTCAGAGGTCGCTGTTTCATAATCTACCCAAGTCAGCTTGCTGTAATAATTTTCTCCAACTTTCACTTTCCCCTTAATCTTGTCATCGTATTTCACATCAGAATTCGACATGCCATAATAAGATTTTTCCGAGAATGCCTCCTGAGCTTCTTTTCCGCTCAAGTAGTTTAATAGTTTGTACGCCGCTTCTTCGTGCTGATTTCCCTTCGTTAAAGCCCAGCTCGCAACAGCTGCAACAGCGCCTTCTTTCGGATATGAGAAACCAATATCCATTCCTTCTTCTTCAAGTGCAAATACTCGCCCGTCCCAATATGGAACAGCCGCGACATCCCCACGTTCTAACAAAGTTTGAATCGATCCTGGGTTATCTGGAAAAGCAGCTACATGACCTTTTAACTGCGCGAGACTTTTAAATGCTTTATCAATATCCTTAGGATTTGATTCTGTCCCCCCTTGCGCATGAACAAGTGCAGAGAAAAATTGCAAACCGGCTGAATAAGTCGGAGATGAAATGGCTACCTTCCCTTTCAGCTGACTGCTCCATAGGTCAGTCCAGCTGTTTGGTTCCTGCTTGACGAGGTCTTTTCTATAAGCAATTCCAAGCTGCCCCATACTAAAACCTGCTGCATATTGTTTTCCATTAACAGTAAGCTTCTTTTGGACAGAACGGTAAAGTTTTTTGACGTTCGGCGCTTGATCTTCATCGATAGGCGCAAGAACGTTTGCTGCGATACCTCTTTGAATCGTATCGGGCTGTAAGATTAGTAAGTCATATGGTGGATTTTTTCCATTTGACGCTTTTAATTTTGTAAACCATTCAGAATCCGCCCCAGAGACGGTTTGCACTTTAATTCCTGTATCTTTTTCAAACTTTTCGAGGATTGGTTTGATATTCTTTTCCCAATCGCCTCCATATACGCCAACAATCACAGTCTGCTGCTGTTTGCCTTGATCCTTTCCATTTCCACCACAAGCGGCCAGCAGTACAACGATTGACAGGATGCCTGCAAAAATAGCAATTAATCTTCTTTTCATGATTTATTTCCCCCTTTTTGTCCATTCATTTGAAAAAGTGCTTGAGTAATATCTTCCTTTGTTAACGGCTCATTTCTATGACTGAAATGTTGATGAACTGCATGTTTATAGTGCGTACGTTCATTAGCCGGATAGGAACGAAGCTGAACGGCCAGCGCACTGCTGGCTTCATCCGTCCATACTTTCTCATAAGCTGCTCTTTGTTCTCCGAAATCCCACACGTCAGTAGATGCAGAAACATCAACCTTTTCTCGCACCCTGCTCGTCTGCTCCTCATCAATCTTCCATTTATTTTGGTCTAAATACACTTTCACACCATATTGCTGCAGCGCTCTCTCTTCACTTAATAGACCTGCTTCCACTTCCTGAAGGACTTTTTCTTTCTTTCGGGCAAATGGATTCCCCCAGCCGCCTCCACTTGGTGAAATCAATTGAACGATATCGCCTTTTTCAAGTCGCAGAACATCTATTTTGGGCTGGTCTTGTTTCTCACCATTAGCCGTGGTCAGCTTGACCTCACCAACCGATCCTGCTCGGCCGCCCATTAATCCCCAAGGCTGAAACTTCATCCGTTCCATTCCTCGTGCTGTCACCATTGATTCAGGCTTCATCATTTCAAATTCCAAACCAATCGCATGTCCGCCTCGATTTTCACCAGCTCCACCTGTATTCGGCAGAAGTTCATATCGGTGAACATGAATATCAATATGCTGTTCCAAACTCTCAATTGGGGTATTCTTCAAAAAGCCTGACGAATGATCAATACCGTCCACTCCATCAGTACCATTTTGAGCACCGCCGCCTCCGCCTAATGGTTCGACAACGGACATTTTCCTGCCACCCGTTTGATCATCAGGTACTGAGAGAACCACAATGGCAGATTGACCTGCACCTGCTGCCGGCACCGCTTCAGGTAACAGCTTACCAATGACGCCTAGCACGACATTGTACAGCCTCATCGTAATCGAATGACGAATCCCGACAGAAGCCGGGTATTCTGGATGCACCAGCGTTCCTTTAGGAGAGATCACGTCAATTGGATACGTTATTCCACCATTAATCGGTATAAAAGGATCCTTACTAATGATGTAATTAATCAATCCTTGATAAAGAAAGGAATGCTTCTGACCATTGGTAACGAGGTTAAAGGCTGTTTTCACTTGCGGGTCACACTCAGAAAAATCGAGCGTCAGCCGTTTCCCTTTAATCGTTAGCTTGATTTTCAACCGAATAGGGACGTCTGAGATCATATCATCATCTAAATAATCAGCAAATTCACTCGTTCCATCCGGTATAGCTTCAATGACCTTTCCAGCACGATCCTCGGCTTGCTTCAGCAAGTCTATCATTCCTTGTTTCACTTCGTATTTTCCAAATTTCTCAATCATTTCTTTTAACCGAATATCTGCTGTATTAACTGCTGCAATCATCGCATTAATATCACCATCATTTAGATGACTAGCGCGGCTGTTCGCTCTTAAAAAGGTACGTACGACCTGATTCTCTTTCCCGCTTTCATAAATTTTCACTGGCGGAATTCTTAATCCTTCTTGATGAACATCCGTTGCTGTCGGTGAAATACTCGAAGGCACAAGCCCACCCACATCACTGACATGAACAAAAGACCAAGCATAGCTTACGATTTCACCATCTACAAAAATCGGCTTAATGATATGGACATCTGGAAGGTGAGTCGCCAAACCGTCTGTCGTATAAGGATCATTAGTGATGATAATGTCTCCTGGCTGCATCGGCCCGCTTTCTTCAATCGCTTTTTTTAGACTCAGCCCTAAAAAGATCGTCACACCTACTGTCTTCGGATAAACAAAGAAATCTCCAGATGGCGTGGCTAATGCTGTCGCAAAGTCAGCAGATTCTTTAACGAAGGTCGTAAATGACGTCCGTTCAATGACATGCCCCATACCTGATGCAATCGCATTAAAATAACTGCGCATCATCTCAAGCTTTGCTGGGTCAGTTCTCATGTAAAGCCGCCTCCTTTGAAATCACTAAGTTACCTGATGGATCAATGCTGCCTGCCCAGTTTGGCAAAATTAATGTTGTTGTATCATCCTGCTCAATAACGGCAGGCCCATTTACAATAGAACCTACTGACAGAGTATCCCGGTTATAAACCGATGCTTCGTATTCTTTTTCTTCAATAAAAATTCGTCTATATTCATATGGTTTCAAAGACTGTCCGCTGCTTTCATGAACAGGTGAAAAAGGCAGCGGAGGCGTCTCGCCTATGACTCGAACGCGTAAATGAGTAAATTCGATTTTTGCCTGATCATCCCTATGACCATATTGACGCTGATGCAATTTGTGAAAGGCTTCAATGAGTTGGTGGATATTTTGTTCCTGCTTTAGCCAATCAATCGATAATGGCAGTTCAATCTCAAATGCCTGTCCCTGATAACGTGCGTCTGCTAATAATAGAATGGATGTCTGATTGATATGCTGAATGTTTTGCTGGCTGACCCAATCAGTCGCTTTTCGCGACAGCTTCTCATAATCTTGTTTTAGTTGGTTGATCGAATAGTCTTGTAAGCATATTTTCTTCGACAGCACCGCATCATGAATAAAGTCAGCAGTCAGAGCACCTAACGCACATAATGTACCCGGACTTGGAGGAACAACCACATTTTTCGCATGAATTTCTCTCGCAAGGAAATTCGCCACAACCGGCCCTGCTCCGCCAAACGCCAGCAAACTAAAATCTCTAGGGTCAAACCCTTGCTGCTCCATCACATTGCTTAATTCTGTGTACATATTGGCTACGGCTACTTGAATGAGCTGGTCAGCCGCTTCTTCAACCGTTTTGTTGAGCTGATCAGCAATTGGCTGAAAAGCCTTTTTCGCCGCAGACAACTGTAATTGTAAATGTCCTCCGGCAAAACGTTCTTGATTGAGGTAACCGCATATGAGAAACGCATCAGTTAAAGCTGCTTTTTCTCCCTTTCCATACGAAGCTGGTCCCGGGTTTGAGCCAACTGATTCTGGCCCCGCTTTTAGAAGTCCGCCCTGATCAATCCATGCTACCGAACCTCCTCCTGCTCCTATTGAATACATCGCAACAGATGGAAGAATAATTGGGAAGCCAGAAAGCTGATTCGATTGCGCCATTGTAGGCTGTCCATTTTGAATAATCGAGATATCTGCACTCGTCCCCCCAACATCAAAAGTGATCAGGTTGGGTTCACTAGATGATGCTGCAATTCTCGCCGCACCGATGACACCGGCTGCCGGACCAGAAAAGAGAGTCTTAACAGGCGAGGCTGCCGCACTTTCTGCATCCATTAAACCACCATTTGATTGTGTAATGTATGGAGAAATTGGTACACCTTCTTCCTTCAAACGACTTTTCAGTGTTTGCAAATACTGTTTCACCTTTGGTTGAATGTACAAATTAACAACAGACATCACTGTACGCTCGTATTCCCTCATTTGAGGCCATAATTCAGATGAGGTAAGGACTTCCAACTGTGGATAATGATGATTGATATAGGCTTTTGCCTGTAATTCATGAACTGGGTTTTGATAACTATGTAAAAAAGAAATGACGATACCTGCTAGCTTTTTAGATATAGCATGCTGGACTGCATCATCTAACTGCTGCAGATGGAGAGGTTTTTTGATCGTACCATCGTGTATCAACCTTTCAGAGATTGGATATACATGCTTCCGTGGTATCAATGGTTCTGGCAAACGAGAATTGAAGTCATAAGGAATGGGTAGTCGTAAACGTTGAAGTGACAATATATCTTGAAATCCTTCTGTCACAAAAAGGGCTAAATCTGCTCCTTTTCGCTGCAATAATGTATTAAGACCAATTGTCATTCCGTGAACGAGGTATTGAATGTTGGATAAATCAACACCTCTTTTTTTTAGAAGATTTAACCCATTGATAATTCCTTGGGCTGGGTCATCAGTCACTGTGGGTGTCTTGAGTTCAGTCAGCTCCCCTGTTGCTTCATTTATCAACGATAAATCAGTAAATGTTCCGCCTATGTCTATTCCGAGCCGGTATGAGACATCCGCCATTTGTACTTCCCTCCTACAATGTAATTAGAATCATATTTTGATAAATTACGACATTTTTTGATATTTGACTCCATATTATTAAAGCAGATCGGTCTAGTCAATTTTATTTTTTTGAAATTTCTGTGTGTTAAATTCTTGAAATTAGCTCAAAAAGCAGTGATAAAGCCATTTTGAATGAGCATATTCGTTTTATGATCTACAAAATTAAAATTTTTATGAATTTCTACAAAAATGAAAAGCATGAAATCTTGTAAAATCTGTTTTTTGAATTTTAAAAGGCGTTTTTTCAAAACCAGGGGAAATTGGTAAGTAATTCTGCTATACTTCTGTTTACAAAATACGCAAACAAGAAAGAGAGCCAGCACCTATGAAACTTCTTAAAATGATTCTCTTGCTTTTATTGATTGTTATTGGTGTAGCAACAGGCTATATCCAGCTGGAGCAAGGGAAACAAGAGACAGCGAATTCATCTTATGACAAAACGATTCATTTTCCATCAGACCGCTATCCCGAAACAGCCAAGCACATAGAAGAAGCCATTGATGAAGGTCATTCGTCCATTTGTACAATTGACCGTAAACATAGTGATGAGCAGAGGGATCGATCATTACATGGCGTTCCAACAAAGCGCGGGTATGATCGTGACGAATGGCCAATGGCGATGTGCAAAGAAGGAGGCACAGGAGCTTCTGTCAAATATGTACGCCCTTCTGATAATAGAGGCGCAGGCTCGTGGGTAAGTCATCAATTATCGGATGATCCAGACGGCACAAGAATCCAATTTATCATCGATTAGCAGCCTTTCCCTTTTCTATATTAAAAAAATTTTCACATGACTGCATGCAGGTATTTTAAACACTTTTTTCATGCCGATAATCCTTAAGGAGGGATACCCTACCTTATACCTAAAGGAGTTAAAAAGCATGAAGAAAAAGGGAAAACTGAGGCTCGGCGCCAAAATTTTGCTGATCTTTTTAAGTGTCCTCATCATCTTTTCCGCAGTTGTTGGTTATGTGGTGAATCGCGAGATGACAGAAAACATCAAGCAAATGGCAACTGAAAAAGCAAAAGGTGATTTAAAACTAGGCTACGCCTACCTGAATGAAAAAGTAGAAGGCTCGTGGCAGATTAAAGAGGATAAGCTATTCAAAGGAAATACGCAAATCAATGATCATGACACATTAGTTGACCAATTAGCCGAATATACCGGTGATACCATCACGATTTTTCAAGGAAATACCCGCGTTGCTACGAATGTCATGTTAAACGGGAAACGAGCTGTAGGTACAGAAGTCTCTCCTGAAGTGAAGACCACTGTTTTAGATAAAGGAGAAAACTATTACGGCACAGCAAATGTTGCCGGGAAAGACTATCAAACGGCTTATATGCCGATCAAAAATGAAGCAGGCGAAACAATTGGTATTTTTTATACTGGCGCCAATCAAAGCATGATTTCACAAATGCTTCAGTCATTCTATATACAATTTGTCATCGTCCTTTTGTTAAGTCTGATCGTTTCGGTCATCATTATTTCTATTTTCACTAAGCGGATTCAGGCACGTCTCAAGCATATGGCTTCTGCCATTAAGAGTGCAGGCGAAGGTGATTTAACCATCAATGTGACGGATACTGCTGGTGATGAATTGTCTGATCTGGCTGGCCATTTCAATAAGATGCGTGAAAAACTAAATCAAACCATTCTAAATGTCATGAACACGTCTGAATTAGTGGCCACATCCTCTGAGCAGCTGTCAGCTAGCGCAGAAGAAACGAGTGCAGCATCAGAAAAAATCACCTATACGATTCAAGAAGTGGCACAATCTTCAGAAGAACAGTCCGCTCAAATGACAGCTAGTGAGCACAAAATGATTCAAGTATCAAACGAGCTGGCAAACATCACTGAAAATGCAGGACAAATGGCTTCAAGAAGTCACTCCGCACAAGAAGTGGCCCAAAAAGGTGTACACAATATCGGTGAAGTTCATTCACAGATGACGTCTATTGCCAAATCAATTGAAGAAAATGGTACAGCGATTCAAGCATTGGAAACACGTTCAGCTGAAATCGATCATATTTCCAAAGTCATTACAGATATCGCCAGCCAGACAAACCTGCTAGCTCTTAATGCAGCAATTGAAGCAGCACGGGCAGGTGAGCATGGAAAAGGATTTGCTGTTGTCGCAGACGAAGTGAGAAAGCTCGCAGAAGAATCTCAAGCATCATCAAACATGATTTCCCATCTCATTTCTGAAATACAAAAAGAGATGACTCATTCGACGAATGCCATCAAACGAGTAAGAGAGGAAGCGGCTCAAGGGGCTGTACTTATCTCTCATACAGAGGAATCATTTCATGATATCCAGCAGTCGATGAGAGAAATGGCGAATGGCATTAAACATTTATCAAGTGCATCACAAAAAATCGCAGCTTATACAAACGATGCGAAACAGTCTTTTGCGTCTATTACAGAAGGCGTGAAACGAACGAGTGAACATTCACAGCAAGTAGCCGGTTTAACAGAAGAGCAATTTGCTGCAATGGAAGAAGTAACAGCTTCATCAGAAGCGCTTGCCCATTTAGCAGGAGATTTAAAAGCAATGGTCTCGCAATTTCACATCTAGATCCCACACCAAATAGCGCAAGACGGCGACAATCGTCTTGCTGCCTAACTTTCTCCTCAAGAATCACTCTTTCAACCATTCACGTTCCAACAAAAATTCTTAAATAAAGGAGTTTTTTATATGAATCACTTAAATCAAGCCTATTCCCTATCTATCTCCTACCACCAAATCACGGTATACACCGGAAGCGAAACACCACCTGTTATTGATTGGACAGATGAGGACATTCTTCAAGGATTTGCAACAGGAGATCAAGGAGTTTCCTTTGAAGGAATCAATAATGGAAAGGCGTCTATTATTGTGACATTAAATAGCGATGAGCCCCAAGTCTCTGTTGATAGAGCTATAACAGTTCCCTTTACGCTTACAAATGATCAAGTTTATATCACAAGCGTCATGGCCCATGTGCTGTCTTTCTCCATTCCAAAAGGAAACTATCAGCTTACCTGCTACACCTCACAGCAGTCTGATCAAGACGTTTATTATGTAAATTTCCAAACAGTGTAGATTACGCTTGATCGTATAGATCAAGCCACTTTTCCGCATAGTCTACCGATTCTCTCATGGGCAGTAAATATGAACTGGCAAGTCCAATTTGATTGTGCTGATGGATGCCTCCTGATTGCAGAAAATCACGGCCAATCTGTTCAAATAGTTCTTCTCTTGTGATGATATCTTGGTACTCTTTCCATACCCTCCATCCATTCTCTAAAATAGGGGCTCCTCTTGTCATGAGGTCCTGCTGAGGAATTCGGTATTCAGCTAGATGAAAAGCTGTCATGCTCTCAAATGATGCACCAAGCAGCAGCACTTGAGCATGAAGCTCATACATGCGGCCAAGAGGCGACTGCTCTCCTAATCCAAAGGAAAGCGCATGGTGTTTCAGAATTTCATGTTTTCTTTTCCCCCAGGCTGTGAATGAAAAATTGGGATGATTGCTTCTCGCCACACCTGGGTATTTCCAAAATGTTTCTGCCACCTTTCCCATTGCTGCTGGCGTCGTGTAAGCTGGATCAAATGCAGGCATTGTTTCTTTGATCGATTTCCACCATGAGTAAGGAACAGGCGGATCGATCCAATCGGCGGGATCAGAAAGCTCTAACGTTTGTGCCGGCATAATCAGTGTCCCCTCTTCTGTTAAGGTTTCCATCAATGCTTGTATGACGGCTACAGCGCCTCCGTTTACCCAGCCGATTGATGATAAAGATGAGTGAACACATAAAATCATGCCTTTTTTCACACCAAGTTGAACCAAGTCTGCTTTGATTCTTTCCTTTGTCATCGGTTCAGCTTGATTTTCGATTAATTTTTGCATCGTTCCTTTTCCTCCTGCGTCTCTTCTATTACTGATGAATGAGACGTTTAACCGCAATAGACAGTTTGTAATTTGCGTAATTCGTCAGCTCCGTTAAAAACTGATCAAGTTCATCATGACTGGAGAAATGACCTTCAGCCATATAACAGCCTTCACCACTTATTTTGAACAAATTCTTGATTTCTTCCTTTTTATAAAGAAACGACAGAAGTGGTTCATGATGATGACTACGGGTATACAGCTGCAAAAAGGTTTGAATCGTCTTTTGTGTCTGCCAATCAATTGAAATGGTATATGCTTCAATCACGCCTTCTTCTTCTAGCTTTAACACCCGATTTGCAACAGCTTGGCCGGTTAAATGAACTTTTTCACCTAGAGCTTTCATCGTTAATCGGCTGTTCTTTGATAGTTCTTTTAAAATACTCATATCTGTTTGGTCTAGCATTGGCTCACCTCTTTCAAAAATCAAGCCCTTCCGATGAAAGACTTTCATGATCCTCTGTCACATAGAACTCTTTTAATATACTGTAAACTTAATGAGAAAAAAAGGAGGCCTTTTTATGAAAATTACACTCATTCGCAATGCTACTTTATACCTTCACTATGGTCATTCAACTTTTTTAATCGATCCCTTTTTAGCAGCAAAAGGAACATATCCACCGTTCCCTCATACAGCCAATCAACATTTGAACAATCCTATTGTGGAGCTTCCTGTAAATATAGATTTAGACAGTCTGTTACACCCAGATGCTGTCTTACTCACTCATTTACATGTGGACCACTTTGACGACGAGGCCAAAGGAAAATTAGCTCAAGATGGGCCAATTTATACTCAATCAGAGAAGGATCGAAAAGAAGTTGAAGAAGCTGGATTTCAGCATGTCACATGCATTGAAGATGAAATGGACATTTGCGGCGTTCATATTAAACGTACAGGCGGACAGCATGGGACGGGAGAAACGGCGAAGCGGATGGGTCAGGTGAGCGGTTTTGTTTTCTCTCACCCTGATGAACCTACCCTTTATATTGCAGGTGATACCGTTTGGTGTGATGAACCGAAAGAGGTTGTGAATACATGCAAGCCAGACGTCATTGTGGTCAATAGCGGGGCTGCTCAATTTTTAGAAGGCGATCCGATTACAATGACCAAGGAAGAGATTCTAGACGTTCACCGTTCTCAGCCAAAAGCTCAAATTGTCGCCTGTCATCTTGAAGCTGTGAATCATTGCTTGTTGACAAGAGCTGCTTTAGAGACTTACATTCAAGAGCATCATGCAGATCAAGCCATTTCTGTCCCTCAAGATGGGGAAAGTCTCACCTTCTGATCAACAATAAAAAACCGGCACTTCGCTGCCGGTTTCATCATTATCATGGGCGATGGTGCTGTGGTTTTTTCAGCAATGGAACAAATCCGTTCTTTTTCAAATGAGTGTAATGCTCATCCATTCGTTTCGTGATGTGTGTGCCTTGTTCCTTTGTTAACACGCCGTACTGTACATATTTCTCAATGACTTCTTTTCGCTTAGAAAGAATTTGCTGCTCAAGGATTTCAATTTGTTTTTGTTGTTCTGCTGTTAATTTCACTTGATGTGTCACCGGGCGCTTTTCCATTTGAGGTGTTTCTCCATGAGCCGTTTCTATATGAAAACCAAATAACAGCATCATCGACAAGATGATCAAACTACTTATTTTTTTCATCATTGTTGTTCCCTCCTTTATTCGCCTTTATTTTGCGCTCACTTTCCTTTTTTATACATAATATCAACACGCAAATTGCTTATAATATTCTTACTTTTTCACTTTTCTTCTGAAAACGTTGTCCTTACAGAAAAAGCGTGCTATGTTTTGTTTTGTATAAAAAATAGAGGAGGATTCTTAAATGAGTCGTTTTTATCATAAAAAACCTATATGGATCATGCTTGTTGTATCTGCTTTCATCCTTAGCATGTCTGCTTGCAGTCAATCAGGCTCATCTCAATCCGGGGACACAAAGTGGGATGAGATTAAAAAGAAAGGGAAAATCGTGGTTGCAACTTCAGGCACCCTTTATCCAACTTCTTATCATGATACTTCTAATGGCAAGGATCAATTAACTGGCTATGAAGTAGAAGTCGTCAAAGAAGCGTTTAAACGTCTTGATGTGAAAGTGGAATTTAAAGAAATGGGCTATGATGGGATGCTGAGCGCCATTAATTCTGGTCAAGTGGATGCTGCTGCAAATGATATCGACATCACAGATGACAGAAAAGACAAGTTTGCCTTTTCTACCCCTTATAAATATTCCTACGGAACCGCTATCGTACGGAAAGATGATTTATCTGGCATTAAAACTTTAAAAGATTTAAAAGGAAAGAAAGCAGCAGGGGCTGCCACAACGATTTACATGGATGTCGCTCGTAAGTACGGTGCAAAGGAAGTCATTTATGATAATGCGACAAACGAGCAATACTTAAAGGATGTTGCAAACGGCCGTACTGATGTCATTCTAAATGATTATTACTTGCAGACACTGGCTCTTGCTGCATTTCCTAAATTAAATATTACGATTCACCCTGACTTGAAGTACATGCCGAATGAACAAGGTTTTGTTATGAAGAAGGACAACAAAGAGCTTCAAAAAGAATTGAATCGTGTATTAGGCGACATGAAAAAAGACGGAACAATGAAAAAGATTTCTGAGAAATTCTTTAATCATGCAGACGTCTCTAAGAAATTTGATGCTGATGTCGAAGATGTCGACATTTCCAAATAAGGAGCCGCAATCGTGGGAGATATTCATTTAGAATATATATTTAATCCTGCACTGGCAAAGGCGTCATTTCCATTTGTTATGAAAGGCATCTGGCTGACGCTGCTCATTTCCTTTGTGAGCATGTTTTTTGGTACCATTCTTGGCTTTTTTATCGCTCTTGCCAGAATGGCGAATTCTTGGATTCTTCGGCTGCCTGCACGGCTGTATATCTCATTCATGCGAGGCGTGCCCATTCTTGTGATTTTGTTTATTCTCTATTTTGGGTTCCCCTATATCGGCATAGAGTTCACAGCGGTCACTGCCGCCATTATTGGGTTCAGCTTTAATAGTGCTGCCTATATTGCAGAAATTAACCGGGCAGCCCTCTCCTCTGTTCCAAGTGGACAGGTGGAAGCCGCTAAATCATTAGGTCTCAGCTATTGGCAAACGATGCGTGGTGTCATTTTGCCCCAATCCGTCCGCATCGCCCTGCCGCCATTGACCAATGTCATGCTCGATTTAATCAAAGCTTCCTCACTGGCAGCGATGATTACTGTACCAGAGCTCTTCCAGCAAGCAAAAATTGTAGGCGGACGAGAATTCGATTATATGACCATGTATATTTTGGTCGCACTCATTTACTGGGGCATTTGCAGTGTCGTCTCATTGCTTCAGGACTTTTTAGAAAAACGCTATGCGAAATATCTGTAGCAAAAAAAGAGCAGATCCATGAGATCTGCTCTTTTTTCTTTTTAATGAATGAGCCATAACCATACATATAACCCGAGTAAAGTGAGAATCAAGGTTGGGATGGTCAGGAGGATTCCGGCTTTCATGTACGCTCCCCAAGAGATATGGACGCCTTTTTTCTTTAAGACATGAAGCCACAGCAATGTCGCCAATGAGCCGATTGGGGTCATTTTCGGTCCAAGGTTGGAGCCGATGACATTGGCATAAATCAGTCCGTCTCTCATGACACCTGCTGTATCTGTATGTCCAATGGCAATCGCATCAATTAAAACGGTCGGCAGATTGTTCATCACAGAGGACAGCACTGCGGCAAGCACGCCCATAAACATCGTTCCTGCAAGCAAGCCATGTGAAGCCCCTTGCTGGATCCATGCCGCCAATATTTCTGTAAGACCGACATTTTTCAGTCCATATACGACAACATACATGCCGATCGAGAAAAACACAATGGACCACGGCGCTTCTTTGATCACTCGCTTTGTCGCCACTTGCGGACTTCTTCTCGCCAGCCACAAGAAAGCAAGGGCAATCCCGCCTACGATGATGGACACTGGAATACCGATCAGCTCCCCCGCAAAATAACCCACAAGCAGACAGCCGAGCACATACCAAGACAAACGGAACATACGGATATCTCGAATAGCTGATGCCGGTTCCTTTGCCTGAGACAGATCGTAGGTTTTTGGAATAAGCTTTCGGTAAAATACATACAGAACCAGCATGCTCGCTCCAAGCGACACAAGGTTTGGCACGAACATATTCGCTGTATATTCTAGAAAACCAATATGAAAATAGTCGGCTGATACGATATTGACCAGGTTACTAATGACAAATGGCAAGGAGGTTGTGTCTGCAATAAAACCGCTTGCCATCACAAAAGGCAGCACCATGCGCTCATCCAGCTTCAACGCTCTCACCACAGATAAAACGATTGGGGTCAAGATCAGTGCCGCTCCATCGTTGGCAAAAAAAGCAGCCACAACAGCGCCTAGCAATGTTAAATAAATAAACATGCGGACACCGTTGCCTCTTGCGGCTTTTGCCATATGCAGTGCAGCCCATTCAAAAAAGCCGATCTCATCTAAAATTAACGATATGATAATAATGCCAATAAAGGCAAATGTGGCGTTCCATACAATTTGCGTGACTTCCCACACATCGCCCAGATGAACGACACCAAAGGCAAGTGCAAGAATGGCGCCTCCACACGCTGACCATCCTATGGTGACACGTCCTGGCTGCCAAATGACAAGGACGAGGGTCATGATGAAAATCAAAATGGCTAAGGTGACTGATCCCAAAGGTGGCCCCCCTTTCACTTTTCTCATAAAATCTTTATCTATCATACAACGAAATGCATCCGTTGTATGCCATTTTCGCATGTCACATGAAAATCCGCAGGTGATCCCGTGCACCTGCGGATTCCATCATCATTATTGATCTTTTTTCATCAGCATCAATTCAATAAATAACTCACACCGCTGGCTAAAATGACTTAAGTCGATCGAGGTCATGTCAAAAATTTGTTTCATTCGATAGTTTAATGTATTTTGATGAATAAACAACTGCTCCGCTGCTGGCTTTAGCTTGCAGTTATTCAATAAGTAGACTTCCAGCGTTTTTAAAAACGAGGTTTGACTCTCGCGGTCTTTTTCCTTCAAGCGTAACAAATCTGGATTGAAGTCGTTTTTCTTTTTTTGATGGCTGTAAATGGAATCTAAAAACCGGAAGACCCCTAAATTCTCATAATCATATGGAATCAGTTCTTGTCCTCCGACAATTTTCACTGCCTTCACGACCTCTATCGCTTCAAATCGACTTGTACTCATTTTCATGACATCACGATACTCTCTTCCCATCCCGATATACAAAGGGGAAGGATGGGCATGCGTTTTTGATTGCAGATGTGCGATGACATCAGCGGCAGTCGCTTTCGGTGAGTGCCGGTCTGACAGGCTGCCTAATATAACGACAATATCTGCTTGAACTGAATAGACGTGATTCACTTTATCCTCTAGCTGCAAATACGTTCGAATGACATCCTTCACATCTTCTGCCGTCTCACTTTTGTTATCGGCAGCGTGCACGACCATGACGGTAAATACGGCTGGCAGTGGAATGCTTAAGTTCTCAGCCTCCCATTTCAGCTCTTCTTCTGTATAAAAATGATCATCCATGACCTTTTTGAAAAACTCTTCAATCTTCCCTTCCTTTTTCTCAAGCTGTTTCTTATTCTTATAAATCACTTTTCCAACCTGAAAGGACGCTTCGTGTAAAAATTGCAGCTCCTCCTGAGAGAGGGAGTCCTCAATGTCCTGCACCCAAATAAAGCCTACTACCTCTTGTTTATGCTTGGCGCTCACAGCCACCCGCCGATTAAATCCGAGCTCGTCATGGCCGCTCACATAAAAAGGCTTTGACTCCTTGTGAAGCCGCTCAATTACCCCTGTTTTCTTTAACCAATCGACCACAGACCCCGGACATTCCTTGGAGAAAATCGTTTGCTGATTGACTGGGTCAAACTGCTGAATGCTGTAAGAATTATAAGCAAGGAGCTGACACTCTGTGCTTTCTAAAATGACTGGTTTTTTTAAATATCCGCTAATAAATGCAATTAATTTATCGACATCAAAAAATGTATGAAGCTTTTCTAATATCTCTTCCATCCCGATTGCTCCCTGATTAAGTGATACATTTATCATACTTCTTTCCAGTCAGATTTGTATAGAAACAAGTCGCAAGCAGGCAAAAAAAGCATGAACCCGTCAGTGCAGGTTCATGCTTTTTCCATATTAAAACATTTCACTAATCGTTTTTGCCTGCATGTGCAGAGCCAGGTAATCTGGACCGCCTGCTTTTGAATCCGTTCCTGACATTTTGAAGCCGCCGAATGGGTGGTAACCAACGATGGCACCTGTGCAGTTACGGTTAAAGTAAAGGTTCCCTACATGGAACTCCTGCTTCGCACGGTTGATGTGATCACGATTATTCGTAATGACAGCACCTGTTAAACCGTATTCTGTGTTGTTGGCTACCTCAAGTGCCTCATCAAAGCTAGAGACTTTCGAGAAAGCCAAGACTGGTCCAAAGATTTCTTCTTGCATTAAGCGGGAAGTTGGCTCAAGATCTGCAAAAATGGTCGGGTGGATGAAGTATCCTTCCGAATCATCACTCGTTCCGCCAGTGACTAAGCGGCCTTCCTGTTTGCCAACCTCTATATAATCCGTAATCTTGTCAAAGGACGCTTGATCAATGACAGGTCCCATGTAGACATCCGCAGAAAGTGGATTGGCTGTTGTTTTCGTTTCTGTGATTTCCTTCACTCGCTCAACCACTTGGTCATACACCTTCTCGTGGACAACAGCCCGAGATCCAGCTGAACATTTCTGGCCTGAAAACCCGAAGGCTGATGTGAAAATGGCATTAGCTGCTAATTCAACATCTGCATCCTCATCAACAACCACTGTATCCTTACCGCCCATTTCAGCAATGACACGTTTTAAATGCTGCTGGCCTGGCTGCACTTTTGCCGCGCGTTCAAAGATACGTGTCCCTACTTCTCTTGATCCAGTGAATGTAATCAGGCTTGTTTTCGGATGATCTACTAAGTAATCCCCGACCTCTGCTCCGCTTCCTGGTACAAAGTTGACAACACCCTTTGGAAGACCGGCTTGCTCAAGCTCCTCCACAAAACGGGCTGCAATGACAGGCGTCGCACTCGCTGGTTTTAAAACAACTGTATTCCCAGTGACGATTGGGGCTACTGTTGTTCCTGCCATGATCGCAAACAAGAAGTTCCACGGCGGAATCACGAGCGTCACGCCAGTTGGTGTGTATACATATTGATTGCGTTCGCCTTCGCGGCTGTTCACTGGTTTGCCTTTCGCCAGCTCCAGCATTTGACGGGCATAATATTCTAGGAAGTCAATCGCTTCTGCTGTATCTGCATCCGCTTCATTCCAAGGCTTACCTGCTTCTTTGACAAGAAGGGCTGAATACTCATGCTTTTTACGGCGAATGCTTGCCGCAGCTCTGAATAATACGCCAGCTCTTTCTTCTGGAGACGTGTAGCGCCATGTTTCGAATGCTTTCGCTGCTGCTTGAACTGCTTGTTCTGCCTCTTCCTTGCCCGCCTTCGATACGGTTCCAACCACTTCATCCTTTTTCGCTGGATTGATCGAAACAATCTTGTCTTTCGTTTCAATTCTTTCTCCATTAATCACGAGCGGATAGGTTTGACCAAGTGATTCTGTTACTTTAGCTAATGCTTGTTCAAACGCTTTGCGGTTTTCTTCCTGGCTAAAATCCGTGAATGGTTCATGCTTGTAAGGTGTTGTCATTTTTGTCACGCTCCCGTTTCAAATTATTTTCTCGTCATCCCTTTTAGAGCAAAGGCAATGTTTGCCGGCCGTTCTGCAAGACGTCTCATGTAGTAGCCATACCACTCTCGTCCATACGGAGTATAGACCCTCATTTGATAGCCTTCTTTCACAAGTGCCTGCTGCGTTTCTGATCTCATGCCATACAGCATTTGAAATTCGAACTGACTTGTCTGTATATTGTGTTTTTTCACAATATTTTTTGTGAACTCAATCATTCGATCGTCATGTGTCGCAATGGCTGTATAGTTTCCTGAGAGCAATTGCTTTTCGATCAGCTTTTGATAATTCTGATCGACGTCTTTTTTGTTTGGATACGCCACTTCGGCAGATTCCTTATAGGCACCCTTTACAAGTCTTAAAAATGGCTTCAGCTTATTTAGGTCATCAAGATCCTTTTCTGTTCTGTACAAATACGCCTGCAAGACCGTACTGACATACTCATATTGAGATTTCATCTCTTTAAAAATGTCCAGCGTTTTTTGACAGCGCTGTTCATCCTCCATATCGATTGTCACCATGATACGGTGCTTCTCTGCCGTATCTAAAATACGTTTCATATTGCGATACACAAGGTCATCGTCAATATCCAGACCAAGTGATGTCATTTTGAGTGACACGTGGGAATTGAGTCCCGCCTCTGCAATCCGCTGAATGGTTTGAATACACTCAGTCGTCCGTTCATTGGCAATCTCTGCCTTTGTGACAAACTCACCAAGGTGATCAACTGTCACAGCCATTCCTTGGTCATTTAATCGCTTGATAACAGGGATGGCACTCTCAAAGTTCTTCCCTCCGATGATTTTCTTAGATGCAACAGCACTTCCCCAATTACGAGCAATATGGTTCAAGAGACTGCTCTTTGACAAAAACAAGAAGAAATTTCTTGTGACCGACTCCATAAAGGGCACCTCCCACTCTTTGTAAGCTATGTCTTTATTGTAAAGCTCATAAGCTGTCCGCTACAATATTTGAAGATGACAAAAATTCTGACTTTTTTTGTGGTTTTATCACAATAAGAGATAAAAAAGAGCCTGCCGCGATCCGGCTGGCTCTTCCTTGCTTACGCCCACACCTCATCAAGGGTAGACTGCAGCAGCTCATTTAATTCTTGCAACAGGTTGTCTTTCGGCTGATTGTAGCTTTTCACCAATTCATCAAATCGCGCGAGCTCTTTGTCGATAAATGGATGGACATAAGCGAGGCGGTTCTCTACATCCATTTCTTCGCCGTCCATTTTACGTTTGAGCAGCTCATGGATTTCCGCTAAAAGCGGACCTTCCTCCACTAGTTCTTCGAGCAGTTTATGAAAGTCCATCGGCGGAACCGTCCTGTATCGTTCAATCCACTGACAGGCAAGCAGCGGACGAAGCACATAGAAATACTTCTTGATTCGCACCTGCTCTCCTCGTAAATGCCGGCTTTCATTCCGCTTCGCCATATTGAGGTAATGATACATCAATGCGGCAGGATAAAACGCTCGATCCTTTAATTCTCTTAGCTGCTTTGCCAAAGAGAACGATTCAGCATAGATGATGTCAGACGACAGCCATTCCATGATGGACGGATTCGATTTATTGAATAAGCGAAGTGCCTTTCTAAGCTCCCAGCCGCTGATATCAAGCACATCATCAATCGGCCGTTCAATGACATCACGATGTTCTTCCATTGCCCAATACCATTCTTTTCGAGGAACATATAAAAAACGAACATCGTAATCACTATCAGTCGAGGGGAATCCCCATGCTCTGCTGCCTGATTCGACCGCGAGGCAAATTTTCACGTCATACGTTTCTTCGATGATTTTCAGCTCTTCCTTGATTCTCTCTCTCATCATCCATCAACTCTTTCTATAGAAATCTGCATGACTTCTTCACGTTTTGGTAAAATACGAATAAGACATATATGAAAAAGGAGTTGGATCTCATGTCTATATCTCGCATCATGAAATGGATCACCGGAATTTTTGAAGCCTGTCTTGCCATCCCTGTCATCGGAGGACTATTTATTATTAGCAATGGTTATTCACCGCTCATGGTCATGCTTATTCTGCATATTATCACACTCGTCTTATCGAAGCGAGACCAAGGACCAATGATTGGCAGCATCATTGGGATTATCACATCCTGCCTCGCCTGGATTCCGATACTTGGATTCATCCTGCATATCATCACAGCTCTTGCCCTTATTATCACCGCGTTAGTACCTGATGAAAAAACGAGACAAAATACGAGTTATTAAAAAAGAGGCCCTCATAGAGCGGCCTCTTTGTTCTTTTATTTGAGCAAGTGCTTTTGTAAGAAGGAGAGCTTCTCTGTTTGAAAAGCCGGGATAAACTCGTGTCCAAAATAGCGGTATACCTTAAGGTCTTTATCTGTTTCTAAATGGTTGTATGCCGCAAACACAGTAGATGGCGGGGTAATTTTGTCAATCAGACCGATCGCCATCAATGTTGGCTGTTTGACCCATCCAGCTAAATTGATTAAGTCAAAATAGCTTAATGTCTCAAATGCCTTTTCTTCCACTTTCGGATCAGTGTTTCTTCGAAAGTATGAATTGATTTCTAAATAAGGCTGCTCCAATGCAACGTCCACTGCACGCTCGAAGTTTGATAAGTAAGGATAATCTGCCACGACGACCTTCGGAATGTTTGAAAGGGCTGCAGCTGCTACCGCTAATGCGCCTCCCTGGCTTCCACCAATTACGCCGATCCGGTGTTTATCCACTTCAGGGAAGGACTGAATGACTTCGAGTGCACGAACCGCATCTAAATAAACACCGCGATAATAGTAGGTCTCTTTTGATAAAATGCCTTTTGTCATCCACCCCAAAGCGTGACCGCCTGGTGTCACTGTCTGATCTTCGCTGCCGCCTTGACCGCGGACGAGCATACCAAATGTGGCATAGCCGTGGAGTGCCCAGTTGACGATGTCGTGAATGCCGCCGTCATAGCTGGCATTATAGCCATGAAAACGAACGAGCGCTGGATGCGGGCCAGTTTGATCAGGTACAGCATAAAAGCCTTCAATTTTAGAATGTCCAAAGCTTTGATACGTCAGGCGGTACACCTTGACGCCTTTCACTGGATAGTCATAAGGTTCAAGTATTGGCTTTGCCTCCACTTGGCGCAGTTCTTCGAGTGATTTCTTCCAAAAATCTGAGAAATCAGGGCGTGCTGTTTTCTTTGGTTTATATTTTTTTAGCTCTTCAAGTGGTAAATCGTACAATTGCATATCCGAGTATCCCCCTTTGTTTTATTCATTATATGTATCATAACACCGATTTCTTGAGTGAGAAAGCCATTTAACAAAACCTTCTGACATTTCTATTGGCAAAGATGATGGAAACCTTTATGATAAAGAAACTGGCCTTGAAGACTAAAATAAACCATTACATACATTCATGATTTTCACATGACATATAGCAAATAAAGGAGGAACTCGTATGAAAATCGCCCTTGTCCAAATGGACGTACAAATTGGAGAACCAGAAGTGAATTTTAAAAAAGCAGCAGCGTTTTTAGAAGAAGCGGTCCGCGAGCAGCCTGATTTGATCATTTTACCCGAAATGTGGAATACCGGCTACGCCCTTGAGCAAGCCGAGCAGCTTGCGGATGTAAACGGTGAACGCACAAAACAGCTCTTTTCCTCCTTTGCACGGAAGCACCAAGTGTATCTCATCGCAGGCAGTGTATTAAATAAACGGACAGAAGATGAACACATTACCAACACAATGTATGTTTTTAACCGCCAAGGTGAGCTTTTGTTAGATTATGATAAAATTCATTTATTCCGCTTAATGGATGAGCACAACTATTTAACCGCTGGTGATCAGCTTGGTTTATTTGACTATGGTGAAGATGTAACGATTGGTGCGATGATTTGCTATGATCTCCGCTTCCCGCAGCTTTCCAGAACACTTGTGAACAAAGGAGCGAAGGTGCTCGTCAATACGGCGCAATGGCCGTCAGCAAGAGTGGACCATTGGCGCAGCCTGCTCATCGCAAGAGCGATTGAAAACCAGTCATTTATGATTGCTGTTAACAGAACAGGCACAAGCAGAGACACGGAATTCCCTGGACACTCTATGGTGATTGATCCACTCGGCCGCATCCTGCTTGAAACAAGCGATGACGAAGATATTTATTATGCGGAAATTGATCTTCAGCTAGTGGATGAAGTCAGACAGCAAATTCCGGTTATGACGGATCAGCGTCTCGACTTATATTAAAAAGCAGGGTGCTCCCCTGCTTTCAGCGTGTAGACAAACCCTCGCATTCGGTGTCAGGTCTGCGCTCCGGTGCTCACGAATGTCAAATTCGCTCCGCTCCGGTGCTCGCCCTTCCTAGACTTCAAAGGTTTTCTATCACGCTGAAAAGAAGATAAAGGGCTAAAATCAAGATCATTTTAGCCCTTTGTCACCAATCTTAAAGCAGGGTGCTCCCCTGCTTTTTGCGTTTAATTAAACGTTTGTTTAAGCCTTCCCTTCATTCTGATAAAGGTCCATGAAGGCTTGAGCGGCTTTCGTTAAATACCTTTCTTCCACATATGCAAACACAAGTGTGCGGGTTGGGCATGAATCAATGTGTAAATAAATGACCCCGTTCCTATCCTCTTGCGCCACCATTTTCGGCACAACGGTCACACCTAGTTCGTTTTTGACCAATGCCTGTGCTGTTTGAATATGACTTGTTTCAAAAGCCGCTTTTGGCTGGAAACCGTGATGACGGCACAGCTCCATGACCACTTGCCGAAAACCGTATCCCTCTTTCAGCATAATAAATGGGGTACCTTCAAGAAGCTGAAAGGGAACGATTTCGTGACCGGACTCTTTTTGCCCTGCTTGCTTGATAATCTCGTTCAATTCCTCTGATAACCATGGCTGAGCAGCTTGCGGAACTGCAAGAAGGAGCGGCTCTGTCAGCATTTGTTTCGTTTTCAATGATTCATGCTCGACAGGCATAGATAAAATAGCCAAATCCAGTTTTCCAGCCAATAGACGTTTTTCGAGCTCACGAGGAGACTCTTCTATCAGTTGAACGTGAACATGAGGATACGTTTGACAAAAAGTTTTTAATAAACCGGGCAAGACATAGCCCCCAGTCACTGCTGGCGCTCCAATGTTCAGCTCTTTCCCGATTTCATAAGCTGCCTCTCCTATTTCACGCAGCAAATCATCTCTTTCCTTCAAAATATTCTCAGCCCTTTTAATGAATCGTCTCCCTTGAGGTGTGGGCGTTACTTGTCCATACTTTCGAATAAATAGCGGTGTGTCTAATTCCTCTTCCAGCTTCTTCATTTGCTGGCTTAAAGAAGGCTGTGCAATATGAAGTTGATCCGCTGCTTTTGTAAAACTTTGCTGCCGGTACACTTCCATGACATATTCCATCATTCGTATATCCACTTTCATCACCTCATAGGTTTTAACTATCCATGTCATATCTTTTATGTCTTAGACAAATAACAGAAGGAATTCTACGATAAAGAGACCACAAAGGGGGAAAAGAAATGAATCCATATGCTAAAGCCGAGAACCAATTTTCACAAAATGCCGAGAACTATCGAGATTCACCTATATTTGCGGCCGGAGAAGAGCTGGAATGGATGAAAACAACTGCAAATGCGAAGGGACATGAGCATTTACTTGATATTGGCTGCGCGGCAGGACATACCGTTTTTTCCTTTTCAGACGTTATCTCTAAAGGGGTCGGCATTGATGTCACGCAAAAAATGATCGAGATTGCAGCAGCACTTGCGGAAGAACGCCGCCTGAACCACATTACTTTTGAGCAGGCAGCCGCAGAAGCATTGCCCTTCTCTGATGAATCATTTGAATTCGTGACGTGCCGATTTGCTGCTCACCACTTTCCAAACCTTCCGGCAGCCATGTCTGAAATCAGCCGAGTCTTAAAAAAAGGCGGCCAATTTCTGCTCGTCGATCATTATGCACCTGAAAACCCTGCACAGGATTCATTTATTAATCACTTAAATAGACTGAGAGACCCTTCTCATGTGCGTGAAAGCTCGTTATCAGAATGGAAAGAGCTTTTCGATGACAACCAATTGACTCAGAAAGAGATTCGTTTCTGGGACCTGCAAATTGATTATCAGGACTGGATTATACGTGGACGCACGCCAGAGAATACTCAAAAGGAGATCGTTTCCCACCTTCAAGCCGCAGACCCTGACACAAAGCAGCTGTTTCAGCTTCAATTCGATGCACAGCATCAGCCCATTTCTTTCTGTTTAAAAGCTTCACTGATTCAGGGAATCAAGAATTGACCTTATAGAAAAAGTCTACCATTGTCGGTAGACTTTTTTAATCTTCACTGTCTCACAGGTATTGCTTTTCATGTTCGTGACACGTCTCTCCTTACGACAAGGAGTGCTAGATCATGTTTGTACTATATGATAAATGAACGAAGATAGGTGAGGCATTTTAGATCCTCTGAATAAAAAAAGAACCTACCCTCTTTGGAATAAGTTCTTCACTGCACGCGTAACTTACGGCGCAATATCCTCTAATACTTTCTCGCGCGTTTCTATCATTTTAAACGCAAGAATTGCTCCCACTACCGTCACACTTGCAAAAAGAATAAAAATAGTTGAAACACCGCTTACCTCTAAAATAAAACCTATCATAATAGGAGCGATCGCTGAGGCCAGCCTAAGCCACGCTGTAGCAAATGCTGTTCCAATCACCCTCATACGTGTCGGATAAATTTCAGGTGTATATAGATAGAGGAGAACTGTAATTGTCCCCATCATTCCGTAAGCAGCAGACCCTAAATAGATGACGCTTTCTGGTGAAGTCGCTCCGCTGATCCATAAAGCCGTTAATAAAACACCTGTTAATACAAATGCAATGGTTGCCCAGCGCTTTCGTCCTACTTTATCAATTAAAAACGCACAAGCGAATACCCCTATGGTCTGTAAAATATTTGTGAGAGATGCTGCCCTTAATGAATCTCCGACTGGCAAATGGTAAACCGTATTATAAAGACTTGGTAACCAGTTATTTAAACCATTCGATACAAAGTAGGCAGAAAACCATAGTCCCCATACGACCAATGTTCTTTTACGGTAAAAAGTTGAAAATAGCTCTTTCCAGTCGCCTTTTTCAGTACTGCTGGATACTTGATTTGCGACAAGCATTCGTTTGTCAGTACTAGCTTCAATTTCTTCAATAATTCTTTCGGCTTCATCTAACCTGCCTTTCGAAATAAGCCACCTTGGCGATTCACGCAGCATGAAAAAGAATACAAAGACGATTAAACCTCCAATGCCTCCAATCAAGAACATCCATTTCCACCCAAAGCTAGGTACAACGAATGCGCCAATTTGAGCTGAGATCATTAATCCTAATGGAAAAATCATCTCATAAAGCATAAAAAATCTCCCTCTTCCTTGGGCTCGGGACAACTCATTAATATATGAGGCTGCTACCGGCACCTCTCCTCCGACTCCAATCCCTTGTATAAAACGGAAAATAAAAAGGGCCATAAAATTACCTGAAAATACACATGCGATACTCATAATAGACATGAGGAACACCGTCCACTTTGCACTAAATACACGGCCGCGCCTTTCTGCTAACCATCCAAAGAAAATAGCACCAATCGCTTGTCCTATATAACCAGACCCAATAAGAAGACCAATCTGTGCAGGTGATAAATTCCACATGCCGATGAGAACCGGGAGAACAAACGCTAAAGATAGTGCATCAAAAGCATCAAAAAAGGTAGCAGATCCCATAATGATCCGAGGTTTTAAATGCCACTTCGAAAAAGGTACACTTTCCATCCTGGTCAATAGTTGTGAAGCTCTATCAACAAATTGCCCACCTTGAGAATTTGGATTTCCGCTGAGTTCTAACGTCATGGTATCTCCTCCTTATTGGAGGAAATGATGCAAAAGTACATGCCGAAGAGCGCTGAAGAAATCGCTTACATTTTAAATCAAGAGAAATTCTCAAGCGATCTTACGAGTTTTCAGCATCTATCACATCTTTTTTGGCGTTCCCGTGGTGCCCCGATCTATATAATACATAGGGAAAATATGCTCCATCGCCTCTAACTGTTCTCCTTCCAACAACTGTGTTAGTAAAGAAACAGCTTTTCTTCCCATTCCAACTAAATCAACATGAACAGAAGATAAAGAAGGGGTTAGAAAACTTGCAATGGGCACATCATCGGCACCAACGACAGACAAATCATGAGGTATTGACACATTTGCGTTTTCTGCCGCTTTCATGACCCCTATCGCCAAAAAATCTGAAGAGCAAACCACTCCAGTCATGTGCTGGTTTCCTTGGAGAAATCGAGAAACCACTTCTACTACTTTTCCCCCATCAAATTCATCTAACTCAAACACAAGCTCTTTGTTCATTGTTAATCCTAAACGTTTCAGTGTGCGCTCATACCCCTTGTAATACCTCACACTATGCATCGAACTCATTGGACCATTGACCAGCCCAATGGTTCGATGACCTTTATCAAATAAGGCCGTTACAGATTGACAAACACCTTCTTCATCATCTGGCCTGACACATGGAAATGGTGAATCCTCTAAGTAACTTCCGACAACGATAATGGGAATAGCCAAACTTTTTAGCCAATCCATGCTCAATTCTTCATTTCTTGGAGAAAATAAAATGGCACCATCTACAGCCTGCGTCTCAAGTAACCGCTGCTGCTGAACAGATGTAAATGACATCAGCATATTGAATTCGGTCTCATCTAATTCCTTCGCTATTCCATCTAAAATCGTTGAAAAAAATGGATTATTCAAAATATATGAACCGCGGGGAACCACTACAGCAATATTCCCAGTCTTTCTTTTCACGAGCCCTCTCGCTCCTAAATTAGGGCGGTAGCCTAACTCATCAATCACTTGTTTGATTCTTTCAGCCGTTTGAGCACCTACTCCTGGTTTACCACTTAATACTCGGGAAACAGAGGCTATAGACACTCCTGCTTTCAATGCTACATCTTTAATACTTACTGACACATTTCATACCTCCGGGAGTCTGTTGTTTTATACCCTATTATAACCTGACTCACCTTCATCATGAAATCAATGGTCTGTTATCTACTGACGTTTTCCTTAAGCAAACCAACACTTTGAAGGCCCTGGCGAATCTCTTCTTTTTCCTTTTGAGTTAAAGGTAATACCGGCTTTCTAGCAAGCGAACTGCTGATCAAGCCTCTCTGGAACATCGCTTCCTTCATTCGCAGATGAGAGGTAGATGAAGGTTCATCCATTTTATATACAGCATGCTTTAATTCAAAGATTCTATCGTACACTTTATTAGCTGCTGCAAGGTCTTGTTTTTCCACACATTTCACAAGTTCAGCGATCAAATCTGGCACAAAACAGCCGAAACCGACAAGCGCCCCATCAATCCCTTGAACTAATGTTGGCAATAAATATTCATCGTGACATGTGAGCAGCGATACATCTGGTGCATGCTTTTTCAATGCGCGCACATCGACTTCATATTGCGCCATGTCTCTTTGACCAATTTTGAATGAGACAACATTTTCAATTTCCGACATTTCTAGTAATTGATTCGTTGTATATGAGGTTTTTGTCCACGTTGGATATTGATGAACGATGATTGAAATGTCAATCGCTTCTGCAACATCTTTAAAGAATTGGACAGGTGATTCAGGCTGCATACCGAATCTCAGCCATGAATGCGGCGGCATGAGAAGGATACCTTCTCCGCCAGCTTCTTGAACTGCTTTTGCATGCTGGATTGCTTCAATTGTCCCTTCAGCTGAAACCCCTGAAATGACAGGTACTTCCCCTTTTAATTCGTCGGCTGCAATACGCACAGCCTCAGCTCGTTCATGTGGCAGCAGGGTCATAATCTCGCCCGTATGTCCATTGACAACGATCCCGTTAATCCCTTCGTGCTCCGCCACCCAGCGAACAAGCTTACGAAATGCAGGTTCATCAATTGAATAGTCATCTTTAAAAGGAATTAAGACAGCCGGGAATACACCGCTCCATTTTTCTTTATTCTTCATCAACAAATTCCTCCCCATTCGATTATAGTAAACGTTTACGGTAAGCGTTTACGTAAATAATCATAGAACGTTCTCACGGAAGATGTCAACATTATTTCTTAAAAATTATAATAATTCAAAAAACTCTTATTAAAATTTATATACTATTTTACTTTTCCGAAAAAGAAAATGATCTAGATCAAAAACCTCATCATCATGAACTGATTGAAGGAGGATCACCGCTTTTTCCAAACGGCTGCACACCAAAAAAAGGATAAATACATTTTGGTTGTCAAAGCATCATCATATGTACGAAGGAAAAGAATCAATAGAAAAAAAGTCTACCCTCAACGGTAGACTTTTTTTATTTCGAATATAAATCCCAGCCAAGCTTGAGTGTGTCCACAATATAATTGGCGACTTCCTCAGCCTCTAAATGATCTGTTTCCACTCTTGAATTATGAAGAGAATAAATCTCCCGGCGCTCCTCAAACAGCTCTTTCATCTCATCAAGCGTCCGGTTGTGAAGAACAGGGCGGTTTTCAATTAAAATATCAAGCCGCTGCTTCCAATTCTCCCAAGACAAGTCAAGGAAAAGAACGGTACAATGCTTCAAGCAGGCGCGTTTGATTTCTTCCTGTTTGAATGCACCCCCTCCAAGGGATACGATCTTGAGCTGTGTATGTTCACATAAATCGACGATATAATCCTTTTCAGCCTGCCTGAAGAATGCTTCTCCTTTTTGCTGAAACATCTCTGGAATCGTCATGTTGTACTTTTTCTCAATCTCCTGATCGACATCAATAAAATCTCTATATAGCTTTTTGGCAACCAGCTGCCCAATGGTTGTTTTCCCAACACCCATAAAGCCAATGAGGACAATATTCCGCTGTCTTACAGGAATTTCTCTATTGATTTTCATGGTCGTGACACGTCCTCCCTACGACAAGGAATGCTACATAATGTTTCTATTATATGATAAATGGAGCGCGAAAAGATAGGCAATCTTAAAAATTGTGTTTGACGACGTATCCGAGCTGTTCAGAAAGCCTCTGTGCCTGTTCTTTCACTTTTTGCTGCAGCTTAGGAATGACTTCTTCAGTAAACCGATGGGTTGGACCAGATATGGATAAACAAGCCTTCACTTCTCCATGAATGTTAAAGACTGGTGCCGCTACTGCCGCAGATCCTACCTCTCGTTCATCGATACTGCAAGAAGTATACGTGTCAAGAATATGTTTACGTTCCTCTTGCCAGTCATCTCTCTTCACATGATCAGCCTCAGACGCTAATACTTTTTGTTGAAATTCTTCACTTTGAAAAGCCAATAATACCTTTCCGCCTGCACCTGCGTACAATGGCAGCTTCTCACCAATCTTGACAAGATGGCGAATCGATTGCAGCCCTTCCGCTTGTTCGATACAAACCCTGCTTGTTGAATCCAGTACATACAGGTTGACGGTTTCCTTTGTTTCATCACGAAGGGAGTACATGAGTGGTTTAGCCAGTTCTCTCAATTTAATGGACTTTCCTGCAATGTATCCGAGGAGATAAAGCCTTTGACCCAATCGGTATTTCATTGTTTCTTGATTCTTCTCCACAAAATGATTCATTTCAAGCGCCTTGAGCAGTCTCGTTGTCGTAGACATTGCTAAATTCATCTCTTTTGAAATATCCGTTAGCGTCAGCTCTTGACGTTCTTCACTAAAACAATACAGAATATCCAAAGCACGCTGAACTGTACGCAGTCCTGATTCTTCTTTTGACTTTTTATCAGCCATGTTCATTTTCTCCTTTTCCCCTTTGATTTCTTATCGACATCAACGATCGATTTTGCTATAATCCATTTTAAACGTTCCACTAAAAGAAAACAAATTCCACCAGTCGGAATAAAATCACTTGAAGATATTTGATGGAGGAGATATTTGAATGTACCTGCTCGTTTTTACACTTCTTATCAGTCTATATATTGTTCATCAACTATTTCCTGCTCCTATACTCTCCTATTTTGTTGGTCTGCTGGCCGCTGCCTCGCTCACCATTTCTTTTAAGAAAGCAAATGGGCTTTATTTGAAAACAGGTGCTGTATTTCTCATCATTGGGTTGTTCTTATTCTTCTTATCCGGCCAGCCATTGCACACGTTTTTTCTTCACTTTCATTCCATGCTGGCTTGCTTTCTCTCTTTTTCATGCTGCCTTTTATTCATTCTCTCATACATGTTGGACATTTCGATACACAATTAAATAAACTGCTCACACTGCATACAACGAGCTCAAACCAGCTTTATCGCAAGAGTTCATTTGTCACTCATATTCTCGGCATGTTTTTAAATATCGCGACGATTCCTTTACTATATACATCGCTCAAACCGTCGCTCGAATCTCTAAAAGAACAAGTGAAGCAACATCTTTATACACGAAACCTCTTAAGATCATATGCATTTGTTTAAGCTGGAGTCCTGTTGAAGTGCTGGTAAGCGTCACCATTGATGCAACCAAACTAAAATATTATCAAATTGCACCTATTACTTTTGGTTTAATGGTCGTCGTGCTGGCGATAGATTGGATGCTTTTTTCTCGTCAAAGCAAACGATTACCAAACATCATTCAGTCTTCAGAAACAAACGCCAATCCTCATCGAATTAAGCGAAAAACCCTTCAGCTCGCTTTCATGCTGCTAGGTTTTATGACAGTCGTCTCACTTGTCGATGCATGGATTGGGAAAGGCTATTTATTCGCTGTAGTACTGACGATTATTCCATTTGCTCTATTATTCTCTTCTATTATCAAAAAAAGAAAACAATATATCGCTGTCTCTGTGCCTCATTGGAAAGAAAGAACCCGTCAGCTCTCCAACTATATGTGTCTATTTTTAAGTGCAGGCTTCTTTGTCGATATGCTCCTTGCGACAAACAGTATGCAGCCGATTCAAGCATTTATTGTCAGTATATCAGACCATGCCATTTGGGTTTATTGTGTCATTGGGTTGTATTTTCTGATCACCGCCCTTTGCGGTTTTCACCCGCTTGTCTCGCTTGCTTTGTTAGTCAGCATGATGGCACCAGTCATCCATGAACTGCCTGCTCTTCCGATCGCAATCATGCTGATCGTTGCTGGCACATCAACTGTTATGTTTAGCCCTTTTAATGTTTCTGTCTCCTTATTGGCTGATTTGATGAAGGTCAACCCTTACCGTATCACTCGCTGGAATATATGGTTTGCCAGCCTTTATATCAGCATGGGCATCGCATGTGCAGCGATCATCACCGTTATCTTTTATACATAAAAAAGAGAACTCACCCTTGAGTTCTCTTTTGCTTTCTCACTATGGTTTTAATTGAATACGTTCAATTTTACCTACGATAAAGATGTACGACAATGCCCCGCCTAAAGCGACTAAACTGACGAATAAAATTCCTCCATTGTAAGAGCCTGTCGCCGAAACGATGAATCCGATAATCAGCGGAGTGATGATCCCAGCTAAATTAGCAAAAAAGTTAAATACGCCGCCAGCCAGCCCAACCATTTCCCGCGGTGCCACCTCAGACAGCATCGTCCAAGAGATATTAGACAGTCCTTGCGCAAATGAAGCGATGGATAAAATGGTCAGCACAAGCGGGATATTTGTTGTAAAGTTTGCTAAAACAATGGTACTCGTCATCAGCAAGCCAACCACTACTGGCAGCTTTCTCGCTACATTCACTGATACGCCCTTTTTGAGCAGCCAATCAGACACATAACCTCCAAACAAGACCCCAAAGAATGCAGCAATATAAGGAAGAGAAGCAGCAAAACCTACCTTGAGAAACGCCATATTTTTCGCCTCTGCCAAATAGGTCGGAAACCACGTTAAAAAGAAAAAAAGGGTAGACGCAACAGAGAATTGCCCAATATAAAGCCCGATCAATTTACGATATTTTAGAAGGGCGGCAAAGTCCGCCCATTTCAGCTTCTCCTGTGATGCGACTGTCAGCCCATCGCCTTGCCGGATTAATTCTAACTCATCTTCATTTATCTTCGGATGCTCTTTCGGTTCGTGATAATACTTGTACCAAAAGAAAGCAAATATGATACCGAGCGCACCTGCCGTAATAAAGACGGTTCTCCAATCGAAAGTCGTCATGATCCAAAATAGAAGAGGTGTCGCAAAGGCAAGACCCACATACTCTCCAGCAGTATAAACACCTGTTGCAAAAGCCCGTTCCCGCCTTGGAAACCATGTGGTGACAATACGGTTATTTGCAGGAAAAGCGGGAGATTCTGTAATCCCAATAAACAAACGGCAGCCGAATAAAAAGGCAAAGCTGTTCGCAAACGCCTGTAAGCCTGTGAAAATAGACCAAGTAACGAGTGATATCCCATACGTTACCTTTGAGCCAAATTTATCGAGAATAAAACCGCCTGGTATTTGCATCGCTGTATATGTCCAGCTAAATGCCGAAAAAATCAAGCCTAATAAGGCAGGATTTAATTGCAATGAAGATTGAATCGCAGGAGCAACAATGGATACACTGGCTCGATCAATATAATTAATAGCAGTAATAAAAAACAACAGAATCAATATGCCAAAACGGGCTTTCGTTGGTTTCACATATGCGGGCTGCAATTCATTCCCCTTCAGTTCTGAATGCACTTTCATAACCATCCTCCTTTGTTTCCGCAGCGTGCGGTTCGGTTGAGCGTATTAAATTACCCCTTTTTCTTCTAACTGCTTACACTCTTCTTCTGTTAAGCCAAGCATATTTGTTAAAATCTCATAATTATGTTCGCCTAAATCAGGTGCAATGTGACGGATACTTCCAGGTGTTTTTTCAAACTTCGGAATGATCCCAGGCACCTTCACTTTTCCAAGACGAGGGTGATGCACCTCGACGATATTCTCTCGTGCTTTAAATTGTGGATGCTCAAAAATATCTCGAATACTTAAGATTGGGCTCACAGGTACGCCATGTGTATCTAAAATTTCTAATACGTCATCCCTTGTTTTCGACGCGATCCATTCAGAGACGATCGCATCCATTTCTTTGTTATGCTTCAGCCTGGATGCATTGACCGCAAATTTTTCATTCTCTAGTAAATCTAATCGATTCATCGCCTCTGCCAATCGATTGAAGGTCGAATCTGTACTCGTCACAAGAACCAAATAATGACCATCCTTTGTCTCATAGGTACCGGCAGGGCTTGAATGTCCGCTCAGCCCCGGTGAACGCTCACGCACCTTCCCAAGCTTGTCATATTCTGCAACCAAAAACTCTAACATACGAAATACAGATTCATAGAGGGCCAAATCCACCATTTGCCCAGTTCCTTCTGGATGTGTATCTCTGTAATACATCGCTGTCACAGTAGCAAACGCCACGTAGATGCCAGCAATATAATCAGTGAGAGAAAAGGAAGGGCTGACTGGATGCCGGTCTGGAAACCCTTGAATATATGTAAAGCCGCTAAACGCCGTCGCTGGTGTTCCAAATCCGGCTTTGTCCTTAAACGGGCCCGTTTGACCATAACCCGATACACGAATCATAATTAACCGAGGGTTGATTTCTTTTAACACATCGTACCCAACGCCCCATTTTTCGAGTGTTCCAGGGCGAAAATTTTCAATCAGCACATCGACCTGACCCGCAAGCTTTTTAAAAATGTCCTTTGCTTCGTCTTTGTGCAGATCCAGTGTAAGGGATTTCTTATTCCGCGAGAGACCTGACCATCTAAGTGGTTCTCCATCTGCAAAAGGGCCGACATGCCGCAGCGTATCGCCTTTGCCAGGAATCTCGACTTTGATGACCTCTGCTCCAAAATCCCCTAGAAGCACCGCGCCATAGGGTGCAGCAATCATCGTAGAGACGTCTAATATTTTTATTCCTTCGAGCGGTGTATTCATATTCATTGCTTGACTCCCTTTCATTCAAGTGATGAAGGGCTAAAATCATTCCTAATTTTAGCCCTTTTCATCTTTCTGATTGACCCGGAAAGCCCTGATGATTCAAAAGGAGAGCTTACTGGTGCAGGTTTTTAATCCTTTGGAAGCTGCCCTTGCGGTGTGTAGAGCCAAATGAGCCATAAAGGTTCATCTCCTGTATTGACATGCTGGTGCGGAACACCGTCTGGAATGAACATGAAATCATTTTGTTTAAAGGACTGCCTTTCTCCATCACAAATGACTTCGCCAGATCCTTTAATCACATAATCAAATTCCTCTGAACCCGGGTGATTGTGCACTGAACTTGCTTCCCCCGGTTCAAAAATGGTGAGACCCGCCATCATATGCTCTGATCCAACAGTATCTGGTGTAATGGTTTGAAATACCTTTCGAATCATTTGCTCCTCTGGACGATCTAAGCCTAACCATAATGGGTTCCCATCTTGAAACGGATTCAATACTTTAATTTTCATTGTTAATTCCTCCCTCGTTCTGATTAATTCACGCTGACATGTGAGCGCTTTGAATTTGGTGAATAAATGTCATTAATATTCCAATGTCCATCCGTAGGAACAGGATCATTTTTCATCGCTACATCAATAACGCAAGGCTCCTGAGAAGCAATGGCTTCAGCTAAAGCTTCTTTGAATTCAGAAGCAGAGGTGATTTTAATCCCCTTCATCCCATAACCTCTCGCAACGGCAGCAAAATCCGGTGAATAGCTTTCTCCACCTTTTCTGAAAACAGTGCCGTACGTCGTTTCATAGTGCGCCATTTGCAAACCGGCTATTGTTCCAAATGCACTGTTATTCATCACAATCCACACAACAGGAATGTTCTCTTCAACTGCTGTTGCAAGAACGGATGGATTTTGACCGAAGCCGCCGTCTCCAACGAGTGACACAACAACACGGTCAGGCTGGGCAATCTTTGCCCCAAGTGCGGCAGGTGCTCCAAATCCCATCGTTGCAAAGCCGCCTGGCGTTAAAATGGTACCTGGCGTGAGCACAGGAAATTGCTGTCCGACCCCATTTTTGTTCCAGCCAACATCCGTTGTAATAAAGGCATCTGGCGGCAATACTTCCCGTACTTCCTGCAAAATACGCTGCGGCTTCATTGGGAAGGATTCATCTTGAACATTCGTCAGATTGCCCGCCTGAAACTCCTTACGATATGCCGCAATTTCCTTTTTCAATTCAGGTCGATCCAGCCCTTTTGGGAGTCTTTCTCTCGCCACTCGATTGAGTACAGTCAAGGCTTGCTTAAGATCGGCTACTGCTCCAATTTCAACAGGATAGTTACGTCCAATTTCATTCGGGTCAATGTCAATATGAATGAGCTTGGTTGATGGGAAGCGGAACGTATAATCTGATTCCCACGAGCTCGCATCAGCTTCAGCAAAACGGGTGCCTAAAGCCAATATATAATCTGCTTCTTTGCACTGATCATTGATAAATTTTGTCCCCCAAAACCCTGTCATTCCAAGAGTCATTGGATGATCATCCGGCATGGCTCCTTTCCCCATCAAAGAATGGGCGACAGGGATACTCAGATGGTCAGAAAATGCCTTTAATTCTTCAGCTGCATCAGCTAATATAATGCCTCCCCCTACATATAAGAGCGGTCTTTCTGCCTGCAGCAATCGATCCAATATCCGATTGGCCGTTTGATCATCAATAGAAGGTTTTTCAATGGTGTGTGTATGATGGTTGATTTGTTCAAACAAGGACACATCTAGGTCCTTTGAGAAAACATCCATTGGAACAGAAATAAGCACCGGGCCAGGACGGCCGCTTTCAGCTAACTGAAATGCTTTTGATAAAATCTCTGGAAATAATTCTGGAATATCGACTCGCCATGCTCTTTTCACAAACGGTCGGTAAATTTCGTATTGAGAGGCATCGGAATGAAGATTGATCTCTTGATGTGGGTGCTTTCCGTAATAATGACTTGGGACATCTCCTGCAATGACAACCATTGGAATGGAATCAAGTGCTGCATTCGCTACCCCTGTTGCCGCATTGGTGAGTCCGGGTCCTAGATGACTGAGAACAACAGCCGTCTGTTTCTTTGCCCGCGCATAACCATCAGCTGCATGTGCCGCTATCTGTTCATGCCTGACATTGACAAATTGAATCGAGCTTTTTTCAAGCGCTGATAAAAAAGCAATATTCGTATGACCGCAGAGACCGAAAATATGCTCGACTCCCCGATTTTCTAAGTACTGAATAACCTGTGTAGAAATATTCTTCTTCATGTTTCTCTCCTCTCACGGTGCAGCTATGAATCTGCTACTCACTTATTCTTTGAAAACACAATAGATAGAACATTGTTCAAATCCTGTATCGCCACTTGCCCGGGAGCTGAGCTTTCTTTCCCTACAGCAAAGGTCATGACAGATCCAAAAAGTCCGCCAATCATTCTTGTAAAAGCCCCGTATTCCCCCATTGCCATTGAAATAACGGGAATTGACAGCTGCTTTTTCGCATGGCTGGTCGCCGAGAGCAGTGTTAATGCATCGTCATAGGAATACGGCATCACTGCGATCTTTGCAATGTCGGCGCCGACTGATTCTGCATTGACGAATAGCTGCACGAGACGATCTACCTCAGGGGTACGCTGGAAATCGTGATACGACACAATCAAGGTGATCCCATTTCTTTTAGCCGCCTGACTGACTTGCTGTATATGTGTCACATCATGCATCAATTCATAATCAACGGCGTCCACAAGCTGAGTGGAACAAAGCTCGGCAAGCAGAGAAACCTTCTCAGATTCTGAGAGTGATATACTTTCGCCGCCCTCCTTTTCAGAGCGAATCGTGAATAAAAATGGGATACCCTTTGCCTTTTCTACCATTCCCTTAAGGGTTTCTATCACTTGTTCCTTGTCATGAAGGTGATGAAAAAAATCCGCCCGCCACTCTATCACATCAGGATTTTTCTCAGTTAACACCTCGACCTCATGAAATAATTCTTCCTTTGTTTGTCCGATGAGCGGCGTACAAATCATTGGCTGACCGCCTGCCTGCACACTTTTTACCTTTTGCTGAAATGCATTCACATCCAAACGCCCCTTTCACAGACCCTGTGGAAGCACGACCATTTTGGTTTCGGTCATCTCCTCAATGGCGAAACGCGGACCTTCTCTTCCAAGGCCACTTCGCTTAATCCCGCCATAAGGCCAATGATCCAGTCTAAAATTCGATGTCCCATTGATGACAACCCCGCCAGTTTCAAGCTCTTTTGCTGCGTGTAATGCCACATCCAGCTGATTCGTAAAGATCCCTGCCTGCAAACCATATCGGCTATCATTTGCTTCTTTAATCGCTTCCTCCAGCTCCTCATAAGGGAGAATGCTGACAACTGGGCCGAACACTTCCTCACAGACGACCTTGGCCTGTTTCGGAGGGTTTAGCAAAATAGCCGGTGTGATGCTCGCTCCATTTCTTTTCCCCCCGCATAAAAGCTGGGCACCCATGCTCTCTGCCTCTTGTATCCATGTCTCAACACGCTGCGCGGCCTGAACATCGACCATACAGCCGATATCACTCTCACTGGACAGCGGATCTCCAACAACAAGCTGCTCTACTTTTTGTTTTAATACCTCAGTAAACGACGGCATCATTTCCTGGTGGACATAAATTCTTTGGACAGAAATACAGCTTTGACCGGAATTACTAAAGCCTGTTTTGGCACACATGGATGCGGCTTGTTCAATATCTGCATCGTGATGAACAATCGTCGCTCCATTCCCTCCGAGTTCGAGCAGTACCTTTTTTAATCCCGCAGAGGTTGTAATGTGTTCGCCTCCGGCAGCCCCGCCGGTAAAAGAGATGAGATTCGTTCTATCATCAGTGACTAACTGTTTCCCGGCGTCGACCCCGCCAATCACAAGCTGCAAACCAGCCTCAGGAAATCCTGCTTCGAGAAGGAGTTCGACAAACGCTGTGGCAACAGCTGATGTTTGCGGTGCAGGCTTCAAAATGATGACATTCCCTCCCGCAAAGGCCGGACCGACTTTGTGACAAATTAAGTTGAGCGGTGCATTAAAAGGGGTAATCGCCAGCACAACTCCGACTGGTACTTTAAATGTCATGGCCATTGCTCCCTGTCCGCGCGATGATACATTGCCAGGAATGGTCTCACCTATTAATCGATTCGCTTCTTCCGCCGATTGCGCCAGCGTCTCGATTGATCGCGAAACTTCATCTCTTGTATTTTTAAGCGGTTTGCCTAATTCTAGCGAAATCAGTTTTGCAAAATGGTCTTTTTGTTCTTCAAGCAAGGTGGCTGCTTTTGTTAGAAGCCTTGAGCGTTCGATTGCCGATATTCCCGCTATTTGTTTTTTAGCATGCTGCGCACTAGAAAGTGCTTGTTCTATGTCTTCTGATGAGGCGAGATAGGATGTACCGATCCTTTCTCCTGAGTAAGGATTGATGATATCTGTTTTCACACGACCGGTATCCAGCCACTCGCCGTTTATATATGACAACGCTCTCAAACTACTCAAATTTTCTCTCCCTCCTTCAAGTGCCGCGTTCCATGTCCTGCATAACGAACCAATCTTTCTTCATTCGGACAAGGTCCTTTCACGAGGGCTCCCTTTGTCAGCTCCTCATATGCATGCGCCACGATGCCCATTCCTCTGGATAAGGAAAAAATGCCTTTTGCTGCTTCTGCTGGAATGTTTAATTCACATTGGATGGCAGCAGATACACCATCTATATTCATCGTGATTTTCTTCCCTTTCAGTTGTTCAAGCTCATGCCTAATCGCTTCGGCTAACCGTAAATATGTGCCGCTGATAAGACCTTGCTGGACATGTTTGTGACTCAGCTCATATAGACGTCTCACCCTCGGATCATCATCATGAAGCTGATGGCCGATTCCCGGGATTTTTTCCTTGCGATTTAACCATGTTTGACACACTTGCTTTGCCGCAGAGTGTATATCCTTTTGATCATCGTAGATCGCTTTAGCCTCGTATAGCATGCGCATGGCCTTCTCTCCAGCTCCGCCATGAATGTCACCTAATAGATTCACCCCTGTTGCTACAGAGGAATTAAACGAAATGCCGCAAGTCACCGCCATTCTAGCTGCTGCAATAGATGGTGCTCTTGGTCCATGGTCCGCACCTGCGACAAGAACACTTTCAAAAAGAGCTGCTTTTGAATCATCCAATAATTCACCAACAAGCAGTAAATAGAGCATTTGTGGATAAGACAATTCACCAATCAGTTCTTCAATCGGATACCCTCGAATTTCAATTGAATTTTTTTGAATATGACTAATCTCAGTCTCCCACCAAGCGCCTCCCTCTTTGTAAATTTCCAGTGCACTTCGATTTTTCATTGTGTGAATCATTCCTTTAGCTTCTTATTTGGAGGTGAACCACCCTTTTATTCCATCCAGTGGAATCTAATTTCACTTTTCGGAATGTGGTTTCATTGTAAGCGCATTCTTTTTATTCGTCAATTATTTTTTCTGAAAATACTGTCAATAGGAGCGAAATTAAGTGAATCGAACTAATTATGTTTGCTTTTTTTGATCTAAAAAATCAATATTTAGTTAAATGGACTTAAGTATATCGTTCTACTAATTTAATGAATTTTTGGTTATTTTGTCAAACTCAATTGAAATTCAACATAAAAAAACCTCTCCATCTTCTGGAGAGGTCTCTTTTTTATTTCCACCAGTCATCAAACATGGAAGCGGGTACTTGGCGTTTATGCTCTGATTGAACATAACGCTTTTCAATCGCTTCGGCGGCTTGATCTGACACTGGTTTTCCTTCTAAGTAATCATCAATTTCATTGTACGTAATGCCGAGTTCTGTTTCATCCGTTTGCTGAGGTTTGTCGTCCAGCAGATCGGCTGTTGGTTTCTTTAAGTACAGGCGCTCCGGCGCTTCTAGCGCTTCGAGTAGCGCCCGGCCTTGGCGTTTTGTCAGACCTGTGAGCGGAAGAACATCTGCACCGCCATCACCATACTTCGTGAAGAAGCCGGTTACTGCTTCAGCTGCATGATCTGTACCGATGACAAGCAATCCTTCCTCACCACCGACAGCATATTGCGCGATCATTCTCATGCGTGCTTTGACATTCCCTTTATTAAAGTCAGACAATGGTCCACCCGTTTCCTTTTGATATTGATCACTGAATGCTGACACGGCAGGTGCAATATCATATTTCCACGACTTGTCTGGCTGAATAAATGATAGGGCGAGCTGTGCATCATCTTCATCCTGCTGCACACCATGCGGAAGGCGTACCGCAATAAAGACCGCATCCTCTTTTCCTTCTTGACGAAGCTCACTTACAGCAAGCTGTGCAAGACGTCCAGCAAGCGTTGAATCCTGCCCGCCACTAATGCCGAGTACGAATCCTTTTGCCCCGGTTTTTTTCAAGTACTCTTTTAGAAATCCAACCCGTTTTTCGATCTCCTGCTTTGGGTCAATTGAGGGCTGCACATGCAACTCTTGGCTGATCTTTTTCTGCAAACTCATACACTTTTCCTCCTAAGCATCCTCTACATGAAGAGAACAGGTTTTACTCCCAATTCATTGATTTAATAACGTTTTTTGAATCTTCATTATACCATGTTTTCATCAAGAACATTTTGTTAGACGTTCCCCTATTTCTTAGATAATCAAACATTCACAAGTGAAAAAGACCATGTCTTTTTTGACTGGTCCTTTTCTTTTTTAATCGATTTCTACCCGTATGGATGTACAGCTTGATCCATTACACTTCCCAATATCAGCAGGACATGCAGACACGGCCACAATGAGGTCCATTTCAGCCCGCAGGCGAATGTAGTCACCGGGCAGCGATTTTGGCAGCTCGACAGACAGCTTTCCTTTTTCATCAATGACTGTATTCATAAAGGCGTTAAAAGGATAGTACATATCCTCCTTTGGAATTCCAAAGGGCTCAAAGGCAGTCCGCAAATTGTCGTAGCATGTATGCATGACCTCTAAGTGCGTCCGGCCGTATAAAAGCTGATACATCTCTTGCCGGCAGGCGGGCATGTATAAATCATGGCATTCTACTGTATCTTCAATGATCGTAAACATCGGTTTATATAAATTAGAATAAAGCTTATCGCCTTTTTTCACTTTAGACGAGAACAAACTGTCCATCGTCGCACCTTGGTCAAATTTTTCATAAAAATCTTTTTCATGATAGGCCATCACATCTGCTACTTGCTGGCCTTCGACATCAACCACTCGCATACATTGGCCTTTTCCTAAACGAAAGCCGAGTCTACCCTTTGGTAAAATGACGTGTTCTCCGTTCATCACATGCACTCCTTTCCATGACAGTATGCCCAAAATGTCCCCTTGATCATGTATAAAAAAAAGACGCGGTCACAAGCTAATGTCATTGAAATAGAAAGGTGTTGCACTTGCATTGAAAGAAGAACAATCTTTATCTTGGTGGCAGCTTTCTCTCATCGGAGTCGGCTGTACAATTGGCACTGGGTTCTTTCTTGGTTCCAGCATCGCCATTACAAAATCCGGTTATTCCGTCTGCATCTCTTTTTTGCTTGCTGCAGTCGGAACGTATCTCGTCTTTAAACATTTAGCTGCGATGACAGCTGATAATCCTGATAAAGGGTCATTTTGTTCCTATGCTCGTAAAGCATACGGACGCTGGGCAGGGTTTAGCAATGGCTGGGTGTATTGGTTTGCAGAAATGCTGATTACAGGAAGTCAGTTAACCGCCATTTCTCTGTTTACCCGCCACTGGTTTCCTTCTGTTCCGCTTTGGGTGTTTTCTGCGATTTATTCCGCTCTTGCCCTGCTCGTGATTATCATTGGGCTTTCTTCTTTTCAAAAGACAGAAAATGTTCTTGCGGTACTGAAAACAGCGGCGATTTTTCTATTTATGATTCTTGCGGTGCTTGTATTATTCGGCATTTTGACAGAACATAAACCGACCCTTCATCTGCCTAACAAGGATCACGAATGGATGCCTCTTGGTCCGCTTGGTCTTTGGAATGGATTGATTTACGCATTTTATGCATTTGGGGGAATTGAAGTCATGGGGCTGATGGCGGTTCATTTAAAGGACCCGAAGGATGCGGCAAAAGCTGGACGTGTCATGCTGATCATTCTAGCAGTCATCTATATCGTCTCAATCGGACTTGCTCTCTTGCTTGTCCCAGTGACAGCCTTTAATGAGAACAGCAGTCCATTTATTACTTCATTAGAGCCGTTTCATTTATCGATCTTTCTTCATATCTTTAATGGCATTTTCATTATTGCTGGTTTTTCGACATTGGTTGCCTCTCTCTATGCGGTCACAACGCTGCTCGGCACAATGTCAGAGCATCAGGATGCACCTGCTTGTTTTAAACAAAAAGATCCATCGCATGTGAGATGGTCTTCGATTATCTTAACTGCTGCTGGCTTAATTGTCTCGATTTTGCTTGCACTCTTTTTGTCCAAACACATCTACGAGCATCTCACAACAGCAGCCGGTCTTACCCTGCTGTACACATGGATTTTTATTCTGTTCTCAAGTAAAAAGCTATCCAAGCCATCCACCCGCCAAACGTGCGAAATGATTCTTGCGCTGCTCTTAATTGGAGCCGCTGTATCAGGCACATTAACGGAGGCAAGCGGACGACCTGGCTTTTTTATCAGCCTTGGGATCATTGCAGTGATTGCCATCATGGTGCTATTTATGAGGAAAAAGTGGAAGCAGGATCAGACCGCATCATAATTTCATCATGTTTTTTAATGCAGTAAATGGACATTTGGCGGAGGCTGGTTTCTCCGCCTCTTCATCTGGGAGAAAGTATTGCTTCCATTCATGATTGGTCGGATCCCCGTACCATTTTAATGATGGATGAACACTGACCTCATCATATGCTTTGAGCCGCTTGCGAACGAGCTGGCTCATTTTTTGTCCAAACTTGGTCGATCCATTCATTTTCTCAAACACCCACCTAGGCTGAAATGCCATCAAGAGATAAGGGAAGTGGCGGCTTTTTCTGAGCTTATGAGCAGGTGTGGAACACAAAATAAAATACGCCTCACCATGGAAGCAATACTCCCACTCATGATGATGAGTATCTAACGGGATCTCCTCAGGCCACGGTTCTTCATCTTTATGATGCAGCCGCTTAAGCAGCGACCAAAACTGCTGCTCAAACTCTTCAAGCGAACTTTCCTTTAAGTCCTGCGGTGTTTCAAAAAAACAGATAAATGAAGCATATTGACCGGTTTCTTTCGCACAGCCTTGATATTCTCTCAGCAGCTGGGCTAATTCATCAACCGCTTCATCTTTCCTAGGGTCACCGACAAACCCATAGCGTAAATGATCGAGAAAAAATCCCTGTCTTCCGGGTACACATGGGAATGTATCGGCTTCATCTCCTACCATCTTGCCAAATTGTGTGAAAGCATCCTGCTTCCATTCTTCTAGTGATCGTAGATTTTGATCAAGGCAACTTTTTGCATACAGCTGGGCCATTTCTTTACACCTCGTTTTAGCGTCTTCTCCATAGCCTATGAGGTGCAAATGGCTGTGGTGACTGTCCTGAAACGACTTTCCTAGCGCATGACAAAATGGGGTTTCCATTCAAATTGAGCAGGTATTTGTTTCTTTTATTCTATTATGTATGATCAGACTAGTGTAAGTTAATAGAGAGCCTTTCGCCATACCTACGATCGATTATTCATCAAAAAAACGGAATCCAGCACCCAATAAATAAGGGCTGCGCAGAAGCTAAACAGATAGACTTTATAGCTCATGAACACAACAAGCCCATAATCAATCCATAAAGCCAAAGCCGAACAAACCAGCCATGCCGCAATAAAATAAATCAGTAAGTCACGGCTTCGAAACCTCTTAGGATGCCGGTGTAAAACAAACTGAATCGGTGCAGCAAAAATGACATAAGCTGACAAAATGAACAGGCTGGTCATCTCCACATAACTAAAGCCCACTTCAGGCGGCATGAATAAAAACGTATAAACGAATGTTGCTGTGATGACTGATAAAATCAGCATACACACATAGTTGAATACTGGCAAAAACATACGCATAGCAGAAGCTCCTTCAAACCATTTAATATTCCACCATTATTCAAGAATGTGTTATGTCTGTCAATCCTTACAAAAAAACAGACTGAATGTGTCAGTCTGCTTCAGATTATTGACAAAGGACTAAAATGATCTTTATTTTAGCCCTTTGTCTTCTATTCAGCGTGATAGAAAACCTTTGCAGTCTAGGAAGAGCGAGCATCGGAGCAGAGCGAATTTGACATTCGTGAGCACCGGAGCGCAGACCTGACAAAGAATGCGAGGGTTTGTCTACACGCTGAAACAGACTGAATGTGTCAGTCTGTTTTCTACCCAATCAACGCCATGATCCCCTGATACCCAAAATAGGCGCCGAAACCAAGTAAAGATAGACCTGCAAGAACGGATAAGCCATGTAAAACACGTTCACTTAAATAACGCCTAAACGAACTAGCAAGCAGCGCCATACTGAAATCCCAGATCAGCATGCCGATAAAAATAGCCATACTGTACATGAGCATTTGGGAAGCTCCATACTTTTCGATCGTATTGGCTAAGATGCTGCCATAGATGCCAAGCCAAAACAAAATACTGAGCGGATTAGAAAGAGAAATGAAAAATCCGGTCATAAACGATTTGCCAATTGATGTGTTTTCGCTGTCTTTTTTCGGACTCTCCTGCAAATTGATTTTACGCAGACTTTCAATGCCGGTATAGGTCAAAACGAAAAAGCCGAACAGCCACAAAAAGGTTTTTACAAGAGGTGCAGTCAAAAGCTGGGCGACACCAAAATAGATGAGAAGCATATAGACAATATCCGCAGCCATAGCCCCTACACCAAAAATCCACGCATGCCAAAATCCACTTTTAATCCCTCTGTCGATTTGGGCTGCATTGACTGGCCCAACAGGCGCTGAAAGTGACAACCCTAAAAAGATATAACCAAAAAACACCGCCACATAGACGTCCTCCTTTTGATGCTGACTTGTACATGTTATTCAAACTTTCTGCGTTTTAGTACAAGTCCTTTGTCATCATTTCTGGCGGATGCTTAGCGGTCTGCTTTCAGTGCCGACTGCTGCGCGTGTATTGTTTCTTTTTTCTTAGAACGATTCATTTGAATCGCAGCTGCAAACAGAAGAACAGCTAAGAAGGCAAATACAAAGACGGCACTTGCCGCTCCTGCCCATTCCAGACTAAATCCAATCAAAAAGGACAAGCAGGCTCCGCCTAAGCTTGCGGCTGCAATAAAATAACTCGTCGCCTCATCGATGGCATTTTCAATCATTAAGGCAGATGCTGTCAGTGCGATTGGGAACATGCCCGCTGCGCAAAGGCCGATGAAAAAGATGAGAATCAGCTGTGCGGTGATGTGGGTTGTCAGAGCGAATATCACAAGCAGCAGAATCATCAGAGATGCGCTTAGCTTTAAAAAACGCAGCGGATGCAGCTGATCGGCTTTTCTCGCAATTACGGTTCTGCCAATGACGATCGCTGTCCAGAAAGTAGAGACCGCAAAGAGGCCCCAATTTTCTCCCCCTTTTTCCAGCATGATCGACGGCAAAAAGTTCGCAAAGTTCGTTTCAATCCCTGCGTAGAAAAAGGCAAAGCAAATCATGATCACCACAATCATTCGATTATTTCGATCAACAAGCAAGGACGGTTTCCTCGTCCCTTCTGTGGAAGGAGCATCCATCTGTCCGTGAGGCAGTTTGTTCATAAAAACAAGCCAAAGCATAAGGAAAAATGTCAGCGCACCCACCTGAAATAAAAACACATACTGCCATGTCTGTTCTGTGACAGTCAGCAGAATCACTAGCGGGAATAACAGCGCACCTAATCCAAAAAAGACCTCCATGATACTGATTCGCTTTGCACTATTTGCCATCGAAATGACATATGCACCAGCTGTTGTCTCAAGACTGCCTGCGCCGCTCCCAAGAAAAAAACCTGCCAGCACAAGCGTTGTCCAGCCTGGCACCAATAGCCCCAGCAGAAGTGAGCCGATCATCAGCAAAAGACCCATGGTCAGCACAGTGCCATAGCCTTTTTTTCTCACTAGAATGGGGGATAACAGAACGCCTGTCAAAAAACCAATAAACTGAAAAAAAATTAAAGATGATAATTCCCCGGGGCCTTTATCGTAACTCGACAGCAAATAAGGCGTTAAGCTGCCAAAAAACACATGAATGGTCCCAATAAAAAAATAAAAGACACAGCCAAAATAAAATACCTTTTTCATCTTTTCACTTCCTCTAAAAAGGAGCGGAGTCATCACATCCTCCGCTCCACCTCTTTAATATGCCTGGGCAGAGACGACTGCCTCTTCCCTCTCAAAGCATGTATTGAGCGCAGCCTGCGCGCGATAACCATCTTCAAAATCAGCGACCTTCATATGAGATGGGTATGGATCAGTATTCACCCAATGCATCAGCTGATCGCGGAATGTATCGGACCATCCGTAAAATTCATTTGGCGGATCTGTCAGCAGAGTTTGCGGCATTTGATGACGCTCCACACACAATCCATCACTGATTTCATATTCGTTTTTCATGTTCGTATGGTATTTGAATACCTTGTCATGTCCAACGACTTCTACACTAAATCCACATTCCTCAGGCTGCGTGCTTTTGGATGTCACCAAATGAAAGAACACTTGATTCTCCATCTGCCCGAAAATTTCGGTATGATCATCCACCTGAACCTTTTTCTCTTCTTTTTCCTTTACATGTGTCAGCATCTTGGTGTTAAGTGATTCTTTCTTCATTTCACTGCCAAATAAGTACCACAGCATATCAATCAAATGAATGCCAAGGTCCCCTAGTGCACCGCTCGTACGCAGACTTTCGCCGCTGTCTCTCCATGAAAATGTCTTTCTTCTGAGGGCACTGTTTTTCTTAAAATGAGTTCTAACGGTCAAAATGCGTCCTAATTCACCGTTAGCAATCAAGTTCTTCAATATATTCACAAAGGATAAATAACGATAGTTAAAGCCCATACTGGCTTGAACTTGGAACTGTTTGGCTGTCTCCACCATTTCCTTCGCTTCCTTCAGCGACACAGCCATCGGTTTTTCACATAAAATCGGCTGTCCTGCTCTTAGCGACTGAAGGGCATGGTCCTTGTGACAAAAATTAGGAGAAGCAATGATCAACCCATCAGATGCATCTGCCAGTGTCTCGATACTTGAATACACACGTCCGCCGTACTGTTTAATGAATCCCTGTGCGACCGACTCATGCAAATCATAGACACCGGATAATTCTGCACCTTTGATCGTTGATAATGCTCTTGCATGTGCTTTTGCAATATTCCCTGCTCCAACAATTCCAATTTTCTTCATGAATGTGCCTCCTCATGTTTATACATCACTGTTTTCAGTGTTTCATAGATTCCTTTTGCATACCCATGATGACAAATTTGGTGATGGTGCCGTTTGGCTTCGGCTGTTGCATTTTGGACAAGGAAACCGTGTGTGACGGATTGAAGCATCCGCAAATCATTCCCGCTATCACCAAAGGCAAATCCTTGATCTTTCGATAAATCATATTGGTTCAGCATAAAACGGACAATTTCATCCTTCCCTGTTCCGACTGGTAAAAAATCGACATCATAGCAATCCGCAGGATCTCCTGCAAGCGGGTTGCATTTGTTGATGTTGACCGCCACGCCTCGCTCTTTAGCCAGTGTTTGGATAAATGATAGATGATGAAGATCCGTCCGCTCATCCTGCTCCTGATAATAGAAATTCTTCTTATACCCTGAGCTGCCCAGCTGCGTTTGCGGCCTAAGGGAAATTCCCTTTTCTCGGATAGTTTTCAGGATGTCTTCGATTTTTTCATCTGAAAAGCCCTGCGCATCCAGCCTCTTCATCCACTCTGCATCTGGCTGTCCAAAATGAGCATCCGACGTATATACAATCTCAGTCCCTAAGTTCGACGCAATGAAATGCGGGAATTGATGAAAACCGCCCTTTTCCATTTTGCTCGTGACAGAATCGATACTGCTTCCCGTCACCCAGCCCAGCAAGAGCTGTCCCGCTTCACTCTTTTCTGCTACAAAGGCTTCCAGCCGCTTGATATCCTCTCTCTGCTCCTCTGTCATTCCGTGAGAATAATACGTTTCATCAAAGTCACAGAAGACGATCCACTGCGGATTCTTCGGCTGATTCAGCAGTTTTTTATTGAATGGAAGACTTGATAACATGTTGAACCCCCTCGATGACCTTCTCCTGATCTTGCAGCGGCATTCCTGGATAAAGCGGCAAGTGAAGTAATTGCTGTGCTGCTTTTTCCGTGTGTGGAAGTGTCGTTTGTCTATATTTTTGAGAAACAAGATTTGTTTGATGCTGATGCGATAGAACCGGGTAATAAACATCCGTCTCTATGCCCACTTCCAGCAATTTCGCTGCCAGTTCATCGCGGTCTCCCTTCAGCACTCTGATCGGGAATAGATGCCAGACATGATCATCCGTCAGCTTCGGAAGCTTCATGTATCCTTCATCCTCAAGCGGTTGCAGCTGGTCAATGTACCGCTTGGCTAAATAAAAACGTTTAAAGTTTTGCAATCCTAAATACTTCATTCGTTCGAGTCCGATCGCTGCCTGCAAATTATCAATTTTGGAATTAAAGCCGTAGTCACTGCGTTTGACATTTTTCTTTCCAGCTTCAAAGCCGTGATAGCTGATCTCCATGCATTTTTCTGCTAGGGCCTCATCATTTGTAGCGATGGCTCCTGCCTTTCCGCAGACCCCAAGGTTTTTGTATGGATTAAAGCTGAGAACAAGTCCATCTCCATAAGCGCCAAGGCCGCTGCTGCCAATCGCTTGACATCCGTCTTCAATGATTTTCAGCCCATGCTGTTTTGCAATCGCCGAAATCTCCTTCATATCCGCTTGCTTTCCATATAAATGAACCGGTAGAATGCATACCGTTTTATCTGTGATATGCTTCTCTATTTCGCTCGATGAGAGGCAGTAGGTTTCAGGATCAATATCGGCATAAACCGGAACAGCCCCAATGGCGAGCACTGCATTTTCTGTTGCAGCAAAGCTGTTGGCCGGCAAAATCACCTCGTCTCCTGGATGGACGCCTGCTGATATGAGACTGATCATCAATGCATCTGTTCCACTTGACGTGGCAATGACATATTTTTTCCCTAAGTACTCTGCAATCGCCTTTTCAAACGTCGGAATATATGGCCCTGAAGTAAAACGGCCAGAGCTCAATACTTCCTTCAGTACCAGCATAATATCATCGATTTCATCTTCTGAAATCAGTTTGTCAACTGGCAGAAACGGTATCTTTTTTTCCTTATTTTGTTTATAATGGAAGAGAATTTTTTCCAAACCTGTGCGCTCTATATCTTGCTCAAGGAACGTCACCAGCTTTTCATTTGCTAGATGCTTTTCAACTGAATCGGCCTTTACTTGAACACCTTGATTGATCATATCCAGCAAAGGAAGATAATCCTTGCTTTTACCTGATATCTTCGTCAATATTTGCATTCCATTCCCTCCAATTAATCAATTCCTTTTGTTAATATTTAACTTGTTTCACATTGTAAATGATGTTATCGATTTCAGAACAATAACTTTGTGTAAAGGATTTGTTAATATGTGTACAATTTATGAAATTGCCAAACGCTGCGGGGTTTCAACCACCACCGTTTCCAGAGTGCTAAACCATCACCCATATGTGTCAGAAGAAAAGCGGCAGCTCATTTTACAGGTGATGAAAGAAATGGAATATACACCGAGTTCAGCAGCCCGCACACTAAGGTCACATCAGACAAAAACCATTGCTGTGTCTGTTCCAGCTGTGGATCATCCTTTTTTTGCACAATTGATTAAAGGCATTTCAAAAGAAGCCCTTGATCAAGGATATAAAGCCATCGTGCTTCAGACGTTTTATCAAGAAGCATTGGAGCTTGAAGGGCTTCAATTATTAAAAAGAAAAGAAGTAGATGGGGTCATATTAGGGGCATTAGAAAATCAGTGGGAAAAGATCGAGCCATTTTTAACAAACGGCCCCATTGTCATGGCAAATGAATATCATCAAACAGCAAACATCCCGATTATTGGATATGATGAACGGGAAGCCGCCTATAAAGCGGTGGACTATTTGATTCGGTCGGGGCGAAAATCGATTGGGTTTTGTTTTGATACAGAAAGCAGTGAAGCGCAGAAGCAAAGGAAACAAGGCTATCTTGATGCACTCTCTGCTCACGGTTTGCCGCTGCAAGACGATTGGCTGTTTGGAGAGGCTTTTACCATTGAAGACGGCTTTCGCTTAATGGAGGTCATCCATCACATGAAGGAAGCGCCTGATGCCATTTTCACCGGCAATGATCAAGTCGCAGCAGGACTCATTAAACAGGCCATTTCATATGGCTATCAAATCCCCAAGGATCTAGCGGTCATCGGCTATGACAACCAAGACATATGTGAGGTGACAGCTCCAACGATCACCACGATTGACATACCGATCGTAGAGCTTGGCCAGCGGTCTGTACAGCAAATGATCGCACTCCTGCAAGACCAAAAACCATTGCAGCGTGAACATATCCAGCTGCCTACCCGGCTCGTGACAAGAGAATCTACATAAAGAAAAAGACTGAGATTTCTCTCAGTCTTTTTTAGTCTATCAACCTATACAAATTGAGCAAGAATGAATGTCCATATACATACAATACCTAGCAGAATGAAACTGTACTTCACGGTCTTTTTGAAGAGCTCAGATTCTTTCCCTGTTTCTCCAACAGCTGCTGTAGCGATAGCGATAGATTGTGGAGAAATTAATTTCGCCATCACACCACCGGTCGTATTCGCCCCAATTAACAAACCTGCTTGTGAGCCGATTTGAGAAGCAGTGACCGCTTGAAGGTTACCGAATAAGGCGTTGTTACTCACGACAGACCCCGTAATAAACACGCCGATCCAGCCAAGCACCGGGCTGACAAGCGGGAACAAATCGCCTGTTTTGGCAAGAGCAAGTCCAATGGCTGAACTTAGTCCAGCAAAGTTTGCCAGGTTGGCAAAGCCCATGACAAAACAAATAGTAAGAACAGGAACCCAAAGCTCTTTCACCGCTGCTTTTAAGCAGACAGCGCCTTCTGTTAATGTAATATGTCTGCTAAACAGTCCAGTCAGCATGACCGCAATCAGAATGGCAGTACCCGTTGCACTGATGACATCAATTTTAAAGATCGCATCAATTGGTGTTTCCGTTTGGGCAATTGGTGGTAATTTCACAATTTGCTGATGTAAAAATGGCATTTTCACTAAAATGGTCGTCCAGTTAAGCGGTCCTCCTACAGCAAACAATGCTTTAAATGCCGGCAGACTCCATACTGTAATAACAGCAGTTAAAATATAGAACGGAGACCATGCTTTCAGTATTTCAACGCCGCGATACGTTTGTTTCTGTTCAATATCTGGCGCTCCTTCTTCACGATAAATGTGTTTTGGCTGCCATTTCCGAAGAAATAAAGCTAAAACTCCCATACTTGCCAAGGCAGAAATAATATTGGCAAGCTCAGGTCCCATCGTCACCATTGTGACAGCTTGCAAAATGGCATAGGTTCCACTCACAACAAGCAAGGCTGGCAGCGTTTCTTTGATTCCTTTGAATCCATCTACAATCAGAATGAGGAGGAACGGAATACAGAATGAAATAAACGGGATCGTATATACAAGGGTTTGAGATAACGCAAGCGGCGTCATATTGCCCATTTGCGCCCCTGTAATCACTGGAATGCCTACAGCACCAAATGCACCAGACGCAGCATTGGCAATTAAGCAGAGCATCGCAGCTTTCAGCGGTTTAAACCCAAGCTCTGTTAAGAGAGCGGCACTGATCGCAATCGGTACACCAAAACCAGCAGCTCCCTCTAAAAATGCGTTAAAGCTAAAACCAATTAATAAGAGCTGAAGACGTTGATCTTGAGAGATTCCTGCAATACTAGAACGAATGACATCGAACTTACCAGATTTCACGGCAATTTTATAGAGCCATACCGCCATGATGACGATATATCCAATCGGCCACAGCCCATTAGATATACCGAGCAGCACAGCAGATAATGCTTTTTCAACTGGCATATGAAAGAAGAAAACAGCTGTTACAAAACTGACGATTAAGGTAAAACAAGCGGCTAAAACACCTTTTAGCTTAAAAACGGTTAATGCAAGAAGGAAAAACAAGATTGGGAGCATTGCCACCAATGCACTGACGAATTCATTACCAAACGGATCATATATTTGCTGCCACATAGTGATTCATCCTTTTCTGCTCAGATAGGTTGCTTTTGATTGATTAAAAATGAGGAGCCAAAATCTCTTTCAACACATTCACACTGTGTGCAAATTTTTCTTTCTCCGTGTCGTTCAATGCAAGCTCCATTACTTCTGTTGCGCCATTTCGATTCACAAGGGCAGGTACACCAATGTAGACATCTTCTGCTCCGTACTCTCCATCTAAGTAAGTGCTGACAGTTAAAATGCTGTTTTCATTGTGCAGGATCGCTCTTGTAATGCGGGCTAAACTCATTGCTACACCGTAATAAGTGGCGCCTTTTTTCTCAATGATTTGGTAAGCGGCATGACGGACATTTTCCATGATTTCATCTAAGTCTTCTTGTTTGTATTGATCATTTCTCTTCATTAATTCTGTAATCGGCACACTTCCAATATTTGCATGACTCCAAACAGCAAGCTCTGTATCTCCATGCTCGCCAATGATGTACGCATGCACGTTGTGTGCCGCTGCGTCAAAGTACTCACTGAGCATGTATCTAAATCTTGCCGTATCAAGCGTCGTACCACTGCCAATCACTCGTTCTTTTGGAAGACCACTGAATTTCCAAGTCGCATATGTCAAAATATCGACTGGGTTTGTGGCCACTAAGAAAATACCGTCGAATCCACTTTTCATCACGTTTTCTACAATGCCTTTAAATATATTTAAATTTTTCTCAACAAGGTCAAGTCTTGTTTCACCTGGCTTTTGGTTTGCACCAGCACAGATACAGACGATATCTGCATCCTTACAATCCTCATAATCTCCATACCATGTATTCACAGGATGCGGCGCAAATGCTTTTCCGTGGTTTAAATCCATCACGTCACCCATTGCTTTGTCTTGATTCAAATCGATGACAACCAATTCATCTGTGATTGCTTGATTTATTAATGTAAAGGCATAACTGCTGCCGACGAAACCTGCTCCAATAAGGGCTACTTTGTTTACTTTTTCGTTTGTCATTTATCTCATCCTCCTGAGTAAAACTAGGCTGTTTTTCTTATGTGAAGTATTTCACATTCTTATTGTGCAACATTTCACAAACTTTTGCAAGGGGGCTGCTCAAAAAAAATATGTAGCGAATTTGTGAACACATTTATTGTGCTTTCAAAGCGCCCGCTCCATACATATTTCCACAAGAAAAAAGCTGCCAAACGCTCGTCGGCAGCTTCCTACATATTTAATAAGGTCCCCAGTTGATCATGACCCCGATACAAATAAATACAAGACCGATGACAAACCAAATGAGGGCAAGCGGCACCATAAAACGCAGCCACTTTACATAAGGAATACCACTTGCAGCAAGCACAGCCATCAACACACCGGAAGTCGGATTGATACAGTTGACCACCCCTTCACCAAGCATTACCGCTTCTACAGCGACCTGTCTTGTGATGCCCATTAAATCAGCGAGCGGCGCAAGAATTGGGATAAAGACAACGGCTTCTCCTGATCCTGATGAAATCAAAAAGTGAAGAAGCGCACTCGCAATATACATCCCGATCGCACCAGCGATGGGACTAAAGCCTGTCAGCATACTCGCCAAGCCATTGACCACTGTATCAAGCAGCTTCCCGTTTTCTAAAATGACCGAAATACAGCGTGCCATCCCAACAATAAGTGCGCCGTATACAAGGCTTTGGCACCCGATAATAAACGTTTTCGCAATATCATTGGCAGCTAATCCGCCGAGCAGTCCAGCGACGATAGCCATAAAAATGAACACACCCGCCATTTCCTTATCGGTCCAGCCAAGCTGAAGTGCGCCATATAAGAAACCTCCAAGTGACAATCCGCACACCGCTAAAATCAGCTTATGTCTGCCAGTAAATGCAGGCTTGTCCACAGATTCCGCATCGGCTCCGCCAAGCCCCTTAGCAGGAAACCATTGATCGCCAAGAATGCTTCCCTTTTCTTTATTCTTCAGACGTCTTGTATATAAATAGATGTACACAATACTAGAAATAAGAAAACAAAGATAAATAATGACACGCAGGCCGATGCCGGAAAAGATCGGCAGCTCTGCAATTGTTTGTGATAAACCTAATGGAGATGGAGATAAAATCGTTGCGTTAAACCCTGCATAACAGCCGATGTATATGACAGCGGCTCCTGCTACAGCATCCCATTTCAAGGATCGTGCCACAATGATGCCGATTGGAATAAACCCAATGACAGAATTCACGACAATTCCGGTCGTTCCAAGGACTGAAAATAATCCCCCAACAATACAAATAAACAATAATTGCTTCGTTTGAAACCGGCTGATGACATGGTGAATCATCCCGTTAATAGCACCTGTCTTCTCCAAAATGGCAATGGTTCCGCCCGTAAATAGAATCAGAAAAATAATAGAAGAGGACCCTACCATTCCTTCTTGTATCGCTGTGAAAAAGCCAACTGGACTCACTGGTGATTGATCAATACGGTGATAGCTGCCAGGAACGGCTGTTGTGATCTCCCCAGATGTCTTTCGGTCAAACTCACCCGCTGGTACAAAATACGTTGCTATTGTACAAATCAGTGCAATCATAAATAAGAGAACATACGCATCCGGCATTTGAAGTTTTCGTTTTTGTTTCTCTGGTGCTGATACTGTCGCTGTTTTCATGTGTCAAAACCCCTTTGTCCCGATCGGAATTTCACTTAATTTTCAGAATAATCAAATGATGTGTTATATTATAAACACTGTTGATATTTAAGATCAATATTATTTCACTAAAATAATGTTTTGACAGATTATCTGTCAGCAAGGAGGCTTCTCATGACAACTTTGACAAACGAAATGAAACAAACCGTGACAGACATCTTTGAACACTTGCATGCCCATCCAGAAATCAGCTGGGAAGAAACAGAAACGACTGCTTATATTGAAGATATATTGAAAAAATTGGGCTGCAAAACTCAAACATTTGACGACTGTACAGGGGTGATCGGTGAAATTGGAGAAGGCGCACCAGTGGTCGCTGTGAGAGCCGATATTGATGCACTTTGGCAGGAAGTAGATGGTGAGTTTCAAGCCAATCATTCATGCGGCCACGATGCACACATGACAATGGCTCTCGGCACCTTCATGGCATTAAAGGAAAAAGAACGCCCGAACGGCACGATCCGTTTCATCTTTCAGCCTGCCGAGGAAAGAGGCGGCGGTGCGCTGAAAATGATTGAAAAAGGTGTGCTCGCAGATGTCGATTACTTATATAGCGTACATGTGCGCCCAATCCAAGAAACATTAAACGGACGCTGCGCTCCTGCTATATTGCACGGATCAAGTAATCATTACGTCGGCACCATTATTGGCGAGGAAGCGCACGGTGCACGTCCACACCTTGGCGTCAACGTCATAGAAGTGGCTTCAACCCTCGTGCAGAGACTCGCGCATATCCATGTCGATCCAAGAGTCGCGCATTCTGTCAAAATGACCAATTTACATGCTGGCGGGGGCAGCTCAAACATCATCCCAGGCAAAGCCTCTTTTACATTAGATGTACGGGCACAAACAAACGAAGTGATGGATGAACTAGAAAAAGAAATTGAAAGAGCGGTTCATTCTGTAGCGGATGCCTTTGGCGCTTCCATTACACTTTCAACAGACCATCGTCTGCCTGCCGCCACCTTAAATGAAGAAGCTGCCCAGATCATGTCTCATGCAATTGAACAGGTTCTAGGAAAAGAGCAGCTAGATCCCCCGATCGTCACAACAGGTGGAGAGGACTTTCACTTTTACGCAGCAAAGCTTCCGCATATCAAATCCACGATGCTCGGTTTAGGCTGTGATTTAAAGCCCGGTCTTCATCATCCGTATATGACCTTCGACCGCTCTGCTATCTTTACTGGCATTGAGATTTTGACCGAGGCTGTCTATCAAACACTCCAGCAGCATTCATCATAAATGAAAAAGCCACCCGCCTTCTCTTCAGGGCGGGTGGTCTGCTTTATATTACGCATTCAGATCTGCCATGGCTGGAACGTTGATTTCTTTCACGCAAGATACCCTTGATAAATGAATCACACATCTCGCAAGCTCCACAATATCCTGAACAGGGATTCTCGTTTCATCATAAAGAGTGATGGCCTTTTCGGCTCCATCTTCATACGGAACCTCCGCCGCAAGTTCTCCTGGATTGATACAGGTGACGGATATTTTATCTTTCCTCACATGCTCTCTCAGTGCATTCACAATTCCGCGCAGGCCAAATTTAGATGCAACAAACGAGACCTGCGGCAGGTTCGTATGATCGAGACCCGCCGTTGAGCCAATGACGATGATTTTTCCATTCTCCGATTTCCTTACGTGAGGAAGCAGTGCCTGGATGTACGTAATGGTTGAGGTGACATTCACATTGATTAAATGTGCAATATCCTCTGGCTGATCGTGATCAAAGGAATAATCGTCTTCAAAGCCTCGTTTTTCCCATAAACCGACGTTATAGATGAGTACATCAATCGTCTTGTTCTCAAGTGCTTCGAGCATATAAGGGATATGTGTTTCGCTTGATAAGTCGATTTTCAGCCAAATTCTATGTACACCGTCATCTATGTTCAAACTGCTTGGTTCACTTCGCGACACAATCCAAACTGTATCTCCACTTGATGGAAGACCCTTTACAAAAGCATCTCCTAAGCCTTGACTTGCACCGAATATGATATAGTTTTTACTCATAGCTCCTCCTTCTAGGACACACAAACTGTAAGCGTTTTATATCTATATCATACAGATTCTAAGAGACCGGCGCCCCTTTTATGCTCGTCTTCACTTATTGATTGGCGCAGCTACTGGATTTCCTTTAATTCGACTGGTAATGCACGTGCCTCTATAAAGTTTATGACCATTTCTGTAAAAAGTTCTTTCTTTTCAAAAGTAAATGTATGCCCAATACCGGGAACAACGACGCCTGTTGCCTTCGGATGTGAATTCGTTATTTTTTTTGCTGACCGTTTCATGATGCCTTTTTCTTTTTCTCCCACTGTGACAAGAATGCGTGCCTTCGCTTGCTGAAACGTGTCTGGGAGCTTGTAATGGAGGTTTTCCTGAAACATCGTAAGAAGGGTTTTCTTTTGCAGATGTTTCGATTCCGCCGCATAATGATGCAGTACATGTTGCGGGAGCCCCATCTTTTCGGCTTGGAGCTGAATAAACCAATCTTTCTTTAATAATGGATACGTCACTGGCAAAAGGGGCCTGACCATGAAGTGGAGCCATGGCAAAGGCATTACAAGAGCGCTATTGATAACTGCTATGTCTACGATATCCGGCTCTCTTGATAACACATCAACGGCAATCTGCGCACCTAAAGAAAATCCAATCAGAATCACTTGACGGCCATTCGCGTTTTCCTTGATCCATGAGATGACTTCACGGGTGCTTTCATTCATTGAAAATATCTGTTCTTTTGCTCTTGTCCCGTGTCCAATGAGATCAGGGGCAAAGCATTCATACGTGTTTTTCAATATTTCAACCTGCTCCTGCCACATCCAGCTGCTTACTCCTCCACCATGCAGAAAAATCATGATTGACTTATCCATCGCCCGACAACTCCATCCTTCTATATAAGAAAAAAGCAGCCGCTTTTTGAGCAGACTGCTTTTTCAACATGCTCCCTTCTATTATAAGGGAACCACTACATCATTGACTATTTTTTCAAATCCTCAATGGAGTTTACGTTCTTCATATATGTCGGGACAACTAGCCCCATTCGAAGACCTTTCATACTTGTACCAAGGTCATCATATTTTCCTTTAAACTTCGCTGCATACGTTTTATGCGTATTTGGCAGCCAAGCGGATAATGATGCATCCGCACTTCCGGTTGCAATTGCTGTCCACATCGGACCTGCTTCAACCTGAGTCAAAGTTACTTTAAACCCGAGTTCACGCAATACTTCTGCTGCAACATTGGTACTTGCAATCTCACTATCCCATGCAACGTAGGCAAGATTCACTTTTCCACCATTCGACTTTTTCACGCCTTTTGTCCATTTCGCTACTTGGTCTTTATGTTTTTTCACATATTTTAAGGCGGCATCCTTTGGTTTCACACCATCTTGGATATCAATCATGACTTCGCCCATGTCATCTTGAGACCATTTAAACTGACTAAGCATTTTAGCTGCTTCCGGCTGATCCTTCGCAAAGCCTTTACGTGAAATCGTATGAATTTCTTCCGCTTCACCGTAAGATTTTTTTGGATCATCTAAATATTTTAAATCATAGCGGGAAAACATCCAGTGTGGATTCCAGCCAGTGATAATGATTGGTTTTTTACGGTCGTATGATTTTTTGAGCGTTGCCGTCATGGCTGCACTTGATGCAGACACAACCGTCCAATCCTCTAAGCCATAATCCTTTTTGGCCTGATCGGTTAGGGCCATAATACCTGAACCCGGATCAATCCCAATAATCGTTTTATTGACCTGCTGTGCTGCACTTGCATTTGAATCCGATTGTGCACCGCAAGCGGCTAGTAAAAAGACGAGCAGGGCGGTCATCCCAATGTAGAGAGACTTTTTCCACATTAAGCATTCCCCCTGGTTTTTTTCGTTTTAATATTTTGTGTAATACGGTCGAGTGTAATCGCCACAATAACAATGGCAATACCTGCTTCAAAACCAATACCTGTTTTCAGCTGCGTTACCGCACTATATACTTCTGAACCAAGTCCTGGTGCACCTACCATTGCGGCAATAACGACCATGGATAGAGCCAGCATGATACTTTGGTTAATACCAGCTAAGATGGTTTTTGTTGCAAGTGGAAGCTGAACTTTGAATAAACGCTGGAATGTCGTTGAACCAAAAGCTTCAGTTGCTTCAATTAAATCCGCTGGTACTTGTTTAATACCGAGAATGGTCATACGAATCGTTGGCGGCATGGAGAAAATAACCGATGCCACAACCCCAGGAACAACCCCAATATTAAAGAAGAAGATCGCTGGTAATAGATAAACGAATGCAGGCATTGTCTGCATTAAATCTAAAATAGGTGTCACAATTTTACGCACAGTTTCCTTCTGTGATGCCCAAATACCGATCGGAACCCCGATTACGATAGAAATGACCACAGCGGTCAAAACGAGTGCAAGTGTTTGAAGCATTGGATGCCAGTAGCCTAAATAGTCGATCAGTAAAAATCCAATAAGTGTGAAAAGAGCAACTCCTCTTGTACTGATCCACCAAGCAATGCCGGCAAAGATAAGGGTTAAAATAATGGATGGAATGACGCCAAGTGCAGCTACAATTCCATTTACTGTTCCAGCTAATCCATTTGTGATGCCATCAAAGAAACCACCAAACGTTAATGTTAACCAGTCAACAAATCGATCGATATAATCCGCGAACGGAATTCTAGGTAAATCACTCATACTAAACATCTTATTCTACCTCCTGTGCAGAAGGCTCTTGTGTCTTAATTTCCTCTAGCTTGTTAGAAGACATGTTGATATATTCATCATTACCTGATAATGCACCAATCAATGCACCTCTGACCACAATGCCCTTCATTCTGTTTTTCTCATCTACAACTGCAATTGGAATGTTTGCCGCATCAGACACTGCATCAAAGATTTCTGTTAAATACGTTGATTCCAATACTGTGGTAAATTCTTTATCAAGAACAGTTTCAAGCGACGCTCCCGTTTCTGCTGCTTTTTTCGCTGCTTGTGCAGAAATAACACCTAATAAATGCTTTTTCTTATCTACTGCATAGATAGACGAAATCCCAAGGTTTTTCATGAGCGTAAGCGCAACACGGGCTCCTTTATCGATCTGAACTGTTTCTGCACGTTTCATAATATGACCAGCGGTTAATACTTTAGAAAGGTCAACATCTTCAACGAAGCGTTCAACATATTCATTCGATGGGTTCATCAGAATTTCTTCTGGTGTTCCGATTTGAACGATATTTCCGTCCTTCATGAGTACAATGCGGTCACCAATACGAAGCGCCTCATCTAAATCATGGGTAATGAAAATGATCGTTTTTCCTACAGATGTATGAAGCTCAAGCAATTCATCCTGCATATCTTTACGAATTAATGGATCTAGTGCGCTGAATGCTTCATCCATTAATAAAATGTCAGGGTCATTTGCTAACGCACGTGCCAATCCAACACGCTGCTGCATACCACCACTTAATTGATTTGGGTATTGCTCTTCAAAGCCTTCAAGTCCAACAAGCTTTAAAGATTCAAGCGCTTTTGATCTGCGCTCTTCTTTATCTACACCTTGCAATTCAAGACCATACTCTGTGTTCTCAAGAATTGTACGGTGCGGGAACAATGCGAAGTTTTGGAAAACCATGCTGATCTTTTTCCGTCTGACTTCACGCAATTGATCCTTTGACATATTTGTTATCATATCCCCATCAATATATATTTCACCGGAGGTTGGTTCGATTAACCTGTTTAGCATCCGCACAAGTGTGGACTTTCCGCTCCCTGATAGCCCCATGATGACAAATATCTCGCCGTCATAAACATCAAAATTTGCTCGATTGACACCAACAGTTGCGCCGGTCTCTTTTAGGATTTCTCTTTTTGTTTTCCCTTTTTCAAGCATTTGAGATGCTTTTTTAGCATTTTTACCGAAAATTTTAGATACATTATTTATCTTGATTTTGATATTTCTCTCTTCAGAATTCATATTTTCCCTCCAAATTAGCATCTTTATAACCGTAACATAAGCGTTATGATGCGAACAATCTTTAGAATTCGCTTATTTCCCCACAATATGTATGAATTCCATATAGAGGTCTGGTCATTAGAGTTTATACGCCGTATTACTCGTAAATCCTATAGAATGCTTCATAAACTACATATTTTACGGGGTATTTCCTCTCATCAGACAATATTTTACTGGAAATTCCTGATTGTGCTAAAAATAAGTCGAATCCTCGTTATAGCGGTTTTTTGAATCATGGGCGAACCATTCCCCTGAACAGGATTTACCCGAAAATGGTCACATAAAAACCTTTTTCCTCAAATTTTATTTAAATTCATAAAAAAACTGCCTGCAACTTTAGTTACAGACAGCTTGTTTTTTTAGGACTCTAGGGCAGCCCGCTTAATATTATCTTGAAGCTCAAGCATACGTTTTGTTCCATCTTCACGTAATCGCTTGTTCTCTTCTTCGATCTGTTTCGTCTCTTTCATCCCTTGTACAATTGTATTAAAGGAAGATTCGATCGTTTCAATGTCGATGCTTGGACGGCCAGATAATTTGGCAATCTCCACACTTTGACTTGAAATGTTTTCAGCATTTCGTTTCAGCATTTCATTTGTTCTTCTATCCAGCTCACTCATAGAATCAGCCACAAGCTTTTGTCTCTTCGCTGTAACAGCTTGAATGATCCCATTTTTGAAAATTGGAATCGTGATGATGAAGGCAGAGTTGATCTTCCCGATTAATTTCGTATTCCCGCGCTGAAGCAAACGGATTTGCGGTGCTGTTTGAAGCGCCACCATTCTTGCCATATCAAGGTCATACACACGCTCTTCAAGCGCTTGAATGCCATTACGAAGCGTATCAAGCTCCATCTGCGCAAGCTGGTTTCCACTAGCTGCTTTTTCTTCATATGAAGGAACCAATTGCTTTAATTCTTCGATTTTCATTTGACCGGCTACGACATACTTTTCAAGCTCCATATAGTATTGAATGTTATGCTCATACATTTCTTCAAGCGTCACAGTCGATTTGGTCATTTCATCTTTATATTTACTAATTTCTACATTAATTTTTTCAATCTCTGCACCTAGGGTTTGATATTTACTAAAAATCTTTTCGATCATGCTGCCGCCGCGCTTAAAGATTTTTGACAACAAACCACCCTTCGGTTCGTCAAAATCATTTTTATCAAAGCGATCCATAATCTTGCCAAGCTGCGTCAGCATTGTTCCTGAGTCAGTGACACTTGTTGAACGCATCATTGAAAGGATACGATCAGAGAACTTAGAGATTTCAACGGCCGGCTGTTTTCCGTATTCAAGCAGTTCCAGCTGATTTTTCGCATCGATCTGTCTCGCAATATTTTGCACTTCTGGTTCATTTCGAAGCTGAACGCGAATATCGTCTGCCTTCTCAATCGTGATTTCCTCTTTATCAATTGAAATGATGTCATTTCCGTTTGTATTTGTCATAAGCTTTGATCTCCTTATCGGTTTTTAATGGATTGAAATAACTTTCTAACGATGGACGGCTCTTTAAACTCCTGGTTCATGACCATCTCATCAAGCCAATGGGTATCAAATAATTGGTCATCGATATACCGTTCGATACACTGATATCCCGCCGGATGATATACGAAGAGATCCACACCCATTTCATTTAGGAAAATCAGGGCGGCCGCATCAGAACGAGTCAGCTCACCATTATATTCTGTATGGTATAAAATCACTTTCGGTACGGTTTGTGCGTAATCAAAGGTTTGAATCAGTTCAATGAGATCCTGGCTTAAATGCAGAACCTGCTTGAATAAATAAATACGGACATCTAATTCGGTTTCATTGCCTTCTTTTAATAGCTTCGGATGCTGACAGATTCGAGATATCGCCTCTGCAATCGCACGCTGCGTACCCTCATATAGATGAGAAAACTGCCACACATTGCTTTTCATTAATAAGTCAGGATCAATCTCTCCAGCAGAAGAAAGTGCATGCTGATAATGAAATTGATAATTCGATGTCACTTCTTTCGTAAAAGGAAAATGGCGAATGGTCTTCGTCTCTTTCCCTTCCATTAACGTGTGAATGCGATCCCAGTATTCACGCTTGTCTCGTGTGACACCCATCATTTTCGCAAAGAGGTTTGGAATCTGTATCGTGTCTCGGTCTGCTTTGAAATTCGGGCGGATAAAGGATCGTTCCTTTGCAATTAAAAACAGCTCATCATACGTTGTCTTGAGTGTAATGGAATGAGGAGTATGATCTCTGAATTGCCACGGCTTATAGAGCATTGAATCTTCCGTGTGAAGCACCTCTTCAAGCTCTCTTGTCGAGCGGTACGCCACCGTTGATTTCCTCTCAGGCTTTTCAGCAGGGAACGGCTCAAGCTTTGAAGTTCCCGGGTACTGATCAATAAAAGTCAGCTTTTCTTCTGGATCTAATTCGCGGAACGAATCCTTGCCTTCTGGATGAAATAGGACAACATCACAGCCAATCAGCATGACATAGTAAAGAAAATAAAGCTGACTTTTATTCGCCTCTCCATACCAAATAACAGCCGGCATTTTTTCTTCGATATTGACTTCCTTCAGCCATGGACCTAGATGATTATTTGAAAACTTCACGACATCCAGCAGGACCCGGCGGAAATCAGGATGCTGAAATCCACCCTCGTGCAGCTGCTTGAAATGCTCAAACACCTTGATCAATGAAAGACGGATATGCCGGTTCATCACAGGGTTTGGATGGCGTACAATCAGCTGTTCACCATCTAAAAAAGCCACAAAGCGATTTACGGACAATCCCTTTTCTTCTTGGTTAATCAAATGAATACGCTGCAGTGCTTGAAAATGCTCCGGCTCAATATGGCGATTGAGTGTTTCACTTAAAATATGCATGCCGTCTGTTTCGTATAATTCATGTAAATAAATAAAATAATCGGTTGCATCATGCGGAGTTCCAAGGACCCGGGCGGCGAGACGCGGCAAGGACAGCGTATGCTCGTCCTTTACATAACCGTCTCTTTCAGGGAGCGGCTTTTTCAGCACGTTTTTCCAGGCTTCCTGCTCCGCCCGTGTATGGGTGACATTGATTTCTTTATAACTCACGCCGCTCCTTCCTTTCTCCTATATTTTCTCGAAAGCTACTACTATCATATCATTCAGCCTTCTACTTCTGCTATCGAATCGAAGGCTTTTTTGCGTTCATCATCTGCTCGATGACACAAGCGGTGATTTCATCTGCTGCGGCCATGCCAGATGCTGCTGTCGGCTCAAGTTCTGGATCAAAGCCGAGAACTTCTCCATGTCTTGGGGCAAAGCCCATATCTGACTGACGAATGAGCCCCGCATCTAACAGGGAATCACCCGCACCATAGACGTATTCTAGCTGCAGCCTGTCCTTTAGAAAAGCAACAGCATCCCACTTATTAAGCGGCTGGGGAATAAAATAAAGCTTCCGTCCCTGAAGAGAAACCTGCCATCCTCTCTCCTCACCCCACAGCTTCAATTCAGCAAGCGGAATGTGAGATAGATACTCCTCTTTCATAATCAAATAAAGGAATCTTCCCTCTGCTGTACGGGTACGCTTCACCCATGCCGCAACTGGAAGCTCGGAGATCGCCCTCAGCATCTCTCTGACTGGCATACACTCCCTAAGTCTCTCATCAACAATGGCCTGCCAATCCTCAAGCGGCTTGCCATGATGAAGAATACAGCCCCCGTTTGTTGTGACAGCATACTCAGGTTTAAGCTCTTGCTCAAAGAAGGTGATTCGTTCATACTGTGCAGTTGTTCTTGTCGTCACTGGAATGAACCAGCCTGATTGATGAATCGTATGCAAAGATTTTTTCGTTTCAACAGACATATAGGAAAGCGGCCTTTCGTCCAGCACCTCAACTAAATCGTACTCTCCTTCATACGCATACTGCTCAAGCACTCGATGTGAGTAAATCAGCGTCCGGTCTAAATCACTGGCAAATGCATATGTCTTCATGACGTTTGCTCCAGCGGACGAATTAATCCACAGCACGTGTAGGACATATTGGCATATTCAATGACAGGAACACCTCTGTCCTCAGCCAAAAGCAAAATATGCTTCAGCTTCTCCTGAGATCCAGGCTGAATTAAGATTTTCCACGGGATTCTTCTAAGCAGCACGCGGGTCGTCTCACCAACACCCGGCTTAATCAAATGGGTATTTTCAATTTGAAACTCCTGACCGATTGCTTCAATGGATGCCATTCCCCGCCAATCTGCCGGCGTCCCCTGCGTAAGGATGGTTTCTGCTTTCTCTTGTACATTTGGTTCAAGGCTGGAAAATGCTTCTTCAATCGTATCCACATACAGATTGGACACATCCTCATCGAGCAGCTCTTTATAATACTTTGCCCCATGGAAATCATCGGCATTGATCCAGCGGTTGTTTAGTACCGTACGACTGACAAGTCCAGACACCGTCGAATTCAGGCAGGCACTTGGAATGAGAAAGTCCTCTCTCGTTCCGTATACATGTGTACAATAGCCGGGGTCTGCCAGCACAGCCAGCTCACTCGAGAGACGTACACCATACTTTTTTTCAAAATCAAAAACAGCTTTTTGGAGCTCTTTCGAAATCGCACCTTTTCCAGTCCATCCATCGATAAAAGCAATTTCAAAACCTGGATGTTCTTTCAGCATATAATGCAGTGCATTCTCGTCTATTCCGCGGTCGCGAATAATAGAGATGCTGTAATGAGGCAGATCGACACCATACGTCTTTCGAATATATCGTTTGATCAGCACCCCGATCGGTGTCCCCGCACGCGCCAAACTGCAAAGCACGGTTTGGAAGCCTCGCTTCTTCACAATCTGTTCTGCTACAACAGCTACTGCTTCTGCTACCTTTTCCTTACTTTCTTCAAGAGATTGATAGAATAAAGTCATATAAGATGCCGTTGGTTTGTACTCAATTGGCAGCATTTCTGAATAATGTGCACCGCTCTGAATTGAACGCTCCCGCTCTTCTGTACTTTTCTCCATCTCAATAGAGGATAAATCTTTGAGTAAGAAGGTTACATCCTGCTCTGGATAGCTCCCCATCTTTGTATACACATTAGCCATTCACCTTCACCTCGTCTGATAAAGTCACAATATGCACATGCTTCACATGCCGCTCAGCAAATAAGTGAACAAGCGGAAGCAATGCCTCCTGAGAAACCTTTTTCTCAAAAAAGAGAAATACATCATCATATTCACCTTTTGGAATGTTGTACACGTAGTGCTGAATTCGGGCATCCTCTGGATTCATAAAGGTAAACCCATTTTGGACAGCGTATCCATCCTTTTCGACTGGGTGAATAGGACTTCTCGTTGTTGAATGAAAGAGAACACCTTGCCCCATGTGTGCAGACAGTCTCATCGGCACATACATCAGCTCACCTGTCCCTAAGCAGAGTGTTTGTTTTCCTTTGCGTTCCTGCCGCAGCCTCAATCCCGCTTCAGCAGCTGCTTGGTCGAGCGCTTCCGTATCTGCTGCCTTTAAACCAAAACGGCCCGTTTCATGTATATATGGCGAATGACCCGCCGAATTCGCTGCATGAGAAAATGAATACGGCACTTGCTTAAAGAAAGATTGAAGAGAGTGAAAAGAGAGACTTGGCTGATTCTCTTGCTCCGCAATCTCATACGAATAAGCTGGCTCATCGAGCGTTTTGCCTCGAAAAATCATCTGCCCTTTTAATAAAGACAATGATGTGATGTGAATTCCAAGCTCCTCTTCAAGCTGGCACATGGCTTTCTCATGCTCCTCCGTCCGCCAGTCCAAAATGGAAAGAATGGTATAAGAATGCCTTGGATACTTTGCATGAAGGTCACGAATGATGTTGATATTTGTACGGCCTGTCGTGACTTCATCATCTACTAACACGATGGGGCGGTCTGTGCGAAGGAATGCTTCGTCTGCATAACAAAGCTGATCTGTTGCATGCGAATGTTCTTCTTCAAATACCAATGACGGGTCAAGACCCAGCAGCTGTTCACGTGTCGTATGAATGTATGATGCGCCTTCTATCACATCATACACACCATGTCCAAGGGCTGTTGCCGTTTCCGCAAAGCCGATGACGACAGGCTCATTGCCAGCTGAAAGCTTTTCTTTTTTGAGTGTTTCATAGGCTGCCGTTAACACCTTGTGATCATCCGTCTTGAGTGCCTCGACGATAAGATCTTGGTGCGGGGGCGTCTTTCCCGTTTGCTCTTTGGCATATGCCATCGCTAAAAGACCCGAGACAAGGAGCGGTTTCACTGGATGAACAGGAATATGCTTTCCAAGCACCTTACTAACGAATAAAAAGGCTCTTTTTTTGTTCACCCTTGCCGCCATCTCAAAAAGATGCTCTTTTTCCAGCTGGAGCGCACCTTCTTTGAGGTCAAGCTCAACCTCCATATGTTCCAAGATGTTCAGCGTATGCCGCTTCTGATTCTGTGAGTATGTCGATATAGCTTCTATTTTCATGAAACACCCCGTAAATGTCTGACTTAATTAATATGTGCTCTGCCCACCTGTAATGGGGCTTCGTTTCATTCATCTTATTAGAAAAGGCACTCTTCATCACGCCAACTGTACCGTCAGCATGTTCCAGAATGCTTAATGCATCCAAGTACTCTTCCTTTGTCACAACGTACATGCTTTGCACTGGCTTGAGATGTGTTGGATGGATCACTGTCTTTCCATGTATGCCGTTGGCTACATCGAGTCTTGTCTCTTTGAGTAAACCTTGTACGTCATCGAATTCAGATAAGGACAGCTCACCACCCTTAGAAAGCGCACGGATGAAAGGTTTTTGTTCCTTTCGTGCAGGGCCAAAATGCTCCCATACAGCACCTGATACAACAAAGGAACGGCCAAAATAATTGATAATATCTGTGATCAAATCAGCAATCAATCTGATTTCATAAATGGTGGTGTCGCGATCACGGCGAATGCCATATAGGCCGCAAAGATCCGTTGCCCCAATACGAATATTCAAAATATATTCATCATCATTCAGCATGATCTGCTTTAACTCAGACAGCACCGTATATCTTGTTTCTTTTTCTAATAAATCGGGTGTTTCCAAAATGGGCATACCGTACAGCGTGGTCTTCGTTTGTGCGGACGCCTGTTTCAAGCTGTCCAAATAATCCTTCGCATTATGAATAGAACACTTTGGAAATACAAAACCCGTCAATAAACGAAGAGATGAACCAAGCAAAGCTGCCATTTTGAGCAGCTGCTTCGGCGAACGAACCCGGATAAATAAAAGCGGCATTTGTTCAGCCATTTCAGGTGTATGCGTTAATTTGTCCGACAGTTTGGCAAGTTGTACCACTAGATTCTGTTCAGCCATTTCCACTTCTTGATCACCGATGGCATCCTCTAAACAAAATACAACAGAGCAAAGCGCTTCATATTTCTGCGACAGCAGCATGTCTGCTATATCCTGTCTTGTCGCAGGCATATACAAAGTAGCACCTAATGCATGCGCAAGTACGTGCCTTGGCGTCATCAAATGCATCGCCCCCGGCCGTTTGAAAAAAATATCGTGCTGCCTCGCCTCTGATAAAAACTGAAAATACCGCATGCTGTGCCACCTCCTGTTGTTGAGAGAAAATCGAACAAATGACTTGATGATTCAAAAAAGGATGGAGCCGCTAATCAACTCCATTCCTTTTTGATCGTCCTATTCTTCTTTTGAAGCCGCAGCTTCGTTTGTCACTTCTTGATGTTTCTTCTTATTGATTTTATGAACGATAAACGTTCCGATAAATGCTAGGATAATAATCGCAAAGAATACAAGATGCGGGATTTCAATGTGAGCAGCACTCAAGCCCATTTTGATCGCAATGATCCCGATGAGAATAAACGCAGTATTCTCGAGCTCTGGGATACGATCAATGAGAACAAGGAATAACTGTGCGACTGTACGCATCATGAGAATTCCAAGCATTCCGCCTAATAGTAGAATCCATACTTCCTCAGATACAGCGAATGCTGCAAGAATACTATCAACCGAGAAGGCAAGGTCCATAATTTCAACAGAAATAACAGTTGCCCAGAACACACCAAAGACTCGAATCAACCAGCCTTCTTTTTTCAGTTCCTTCGCTTCATCATCGCCGTCACCTAACCAGAAGTGCTTAATAACAAGCCATGCTAAGTAAGCAGCTCCGAGGACCTTAATCCACCAGAACTTAATAAGCAGCATCCCTACGCCAATGAATAGAAAACGGAAGAAATAAGCGCCAATTAATCCGTAGGTTAATGCCTTTTTACGCTGCTTTTCTGGTAGATGTTTCACCATCACAGCTAATACAAGTGCGTTATCTGCTGATAACAATCCTTCAAGCACGACAAGAGTCCCAATAAGCCCCCAAGAGACAGGGTCTGTTAATACCTCTGCCCACATATGCCAATCAAAAAACGAGGCATATGTATCCAACATATGTTTCAAAATGTCCAACTGGTTTTCCTCCTATAAGTGTAGAAGCATCAGCAGGCTTTCGCCTGCTGCTATTCTTGATCGCTGTTTCTTTCTCACTTAGGAAAAGGCCCTCATATGAGCTTTTGACAGCATCTCTTGAACTGATTTGTTTCTCTTATTTACACTTCTAACCCATAATTTTGACAAAGAGCTGCAAGTCCGCCAGAGAATCCGCTTCCGATCGCGTTAAACTTCCAATCACTTCCGTGTCGGTACAATTCACATACCACAACAGCTGTTTCAATTGAGAAGTCTTCGCCTAAATCGAAGCGAATCAATTCTTCCCCGCCCTCTTCATTTACAACACGAACAAATGCATTAGAGACTTGTCCAAAATTCTGGCTGCGCGCCTCTGCATCATGGATCGTAACTGTAATTCCGATACGATCAATGTTAGCAGGAATTTTCGAGAAATCAACGAGAATTTGCTCGTCATCTCCATCTCCTTCACCCGTACGGTTATCACCTGTATGAGTGACACTGCCGCTCGGATGCTGAAGGTTATTATAGAACACAAAATCTGTATCTTGCTGACAACGATTGCTTGCATCCACCAAGAAAGCCGAAGCGTCCAAATCAAATTCGGCTCCGCCAGAATATTTATTCGTATCCCAGCCAAGACCGATCATCACTTTCGTCAGCCCTGGGTTGGTTTTGGTTAAATCGACACGTTGTCCTTTTGAAAGCTGAATCGCCATATTCGTATCTCTCCTGTCTTTGAAAATAGGAAACTATTGCGTTATCCGATATCTAAGCCAAAGTCCGTTGCAATGCGGGCAAGACCGCCTTGATAGCCTGATCCGACAGCTGAGAATTTCCATTCCCCGCCATGACGGTATAATTCACCTACAATAATGGCTGTCTCAATTGAGAAATCCTCTGCCAAATCGTAGCGAATGAGTTCTTCATTCGATGCTGCATTTAAAATACGTACATATGCGTTAGACACTTGTCCGAAATTTTGACTGCGCGCTTCTGCATCATGAATTGTAATGACAAATGAAATCTTTTCAACACTTGCTGGTACAGCTGCAAGGTCAACATTGACTTGCTCGTCATCTCCGTCCCCTTCACCAGTGCGGTTATCGCCTGTATGTACGACACTTCCGCCTCCGCCAGTTGTTTGGTTGTAAAAGACAAAGTCAGATGGAGAGCTTGCTTTACCTGCCGCATCTAAAAGGAATACACTTGCGTCTAGATCAAAGTCATGTCCGCCGTCATACTTATTGACGTCCCAGCCAAGACCGACGACTACTTTTGTTAAACCCGGATTCGTTTTTGTTAAATCAATTTTTTGACCTTTCGCTAAAGAAATTCCCACTAGGAACCTCTCCCTTCTGTTTAAATATAGTTTCTCGTAATATCTGCAAGCTTCGCATCATTTGTACCATTTCCAAGCGCCGCAAACTTCCACTCATTCTCATGGCGATAAAGTTCCCCGACGATTAACGAAGTTTTTCCTGCATAGTCATCTTTTAAATTATATTTCACTAATTCTTGATTGTTTGAACGATCAACGATGCGAATGTAAGCATTTTGAATCATACCAAAGTGTTGGTTTCTTCTAAGGGCATCATAAATGTTCACGACAAACACCAATTTATTCACGTTACCTGGCACCTTGCTCAAGTTGACGAGGACTTGTTCATCATCTCCGTCTCCTTCACCAGTCAGGTTGTCACCTGTATGCTCAACACTGCCGCATTTGCTCTTTAGGTTGCCAAAATAAATCAAATCTTTATTTTCCGTAAACTTATCATTTTTCAGCATGAGCACTGAAGCATCACAATCAACATCAGCGCCGCCTCCGCCGCCAAACAGCTTTCCTAAAAATCCGCCGCCTTGTGATACAGGGTCCCAGCCAAGTCCAACAAGAATATTTGTTAGCCCTGTTTTCCCTTTTGTTAAATCAATACGTTGACCTTTTTCTAATGTAATCGCCAAATCAATCACTCCTCCAGCATAATAAAAATCTATTTATTAAGCGATGGACCCTATTAAAATCATCATACATGAAAATTCGACAAAATTCATGAAATGACATTGGAGCCTCTTACTCTTTTTTCTATTTACTAGTATATACGATCTATGTTCAAGATAGGTTTCAAACACTTTATATTTTTTTAACGAAAGATGCACATTGGAAATGGTTCATGTCGTTAATGAAGTGTTTCATGTGAAACATTGTCGAAAGTTCCCGATGAACAGCTCTAGCTGATAACGAGTGTATTGATGTGGTTTCATATGTTGATATAGAAAAGATAAAAGCAAAGGATAAACCCTTTCGTTTCCTTCCACCTAAGGATTTCTTTATACTTATATTCAGCATGTTGATGAAAGGATGTTGATGATGCCATCACTTCATATATTAGATCAAGTCGCGATTCCTAAAGGTCAGTCTGCTCAGGAGACATTGATTCATACAACGCAGCTGGCTCAGCTGGCTGAAACGCTTGGGTATGAGCGCTATTGGTTCGCTGAACACCACAGCACAAGAGGGCTCGCTAGTACAGCGCCTGAAATATTAATGGCTCATATTGCGGCTCATACAACGACCTTGCGTACCGGATCTGGCGGTTTTTTACTTCCTCAGTACAGTCCTTTTAAAGTAGCAGAGGTCACGCGGCAGCTTGAAGCCCTTTATCCTGGACGGATTGAGATTGGTGTCGGCAAATCTCCGGGCGGGATCGAAAGGACGAGGCTCGCTTTGACGGACGGCGTGCCTAAAGATCTGTCTCAGTTTGACCGCCAGCTGAAGGACCTTCTTTTTTACTTATCAGACAGCCTGCCTTCTGGTCATCCGCATGCAGGCGTGAAAGCTGCTCCGCTTGTTGATGCTCATCCGCCGGTTTGGCTGCTTGGGCTGGGGGAAAATAGTGCCATGCAGGCGGCGGAGCTTGGAATCAACTATATTTTTGGCCACTTTATCCATCCTGCACGCGGCACACAAGCATTTGAGACGTATCGATCACACTTTTCTCCATCTGTCTTTTCTAGGCAGCCACAATCTATGTTTGCCGTCTTTGTCATCTGTGGTGAAACAGATGAAGAAGCAGACAGGATCGCCAGCAGTACAGATTTATGGCTGCTTCGTGTTGAAAAGGGACTGGACAGCCGCGTTCCTTCTATAGAAGAAGCAAGCGCCTATCACTACACCACTCAGGAAAAGAAAAAAGTGCTGCAAAACCGCCAGCGGATGATTGTAGGCTCGAAGAAAACGGTGAAAGAGCAATTACAGACCTTGATGGACCGCTATCAAACGGATGACATCATGATTCTGAACAATTCCTTTGATCCGATCGAAAAACAACGTTCCTTCATGAGAATAGCAGAATTATTTTGAAGCCAGCTTTCCAGGCTTCTTTTTTACATTGTCATAAAAAATGGGAAATGTAACATCAAGATGTCAAAATCCTTCCGTCTGTCATCTGATCGCAAATGTGTCTTCTAATCGTTAGCGAACTGTAAACGCATAAGAGGTGTACCTTTTATATAGTAGAGGTACATATTCAATGAACGGTTTACAACGCTGAGAAAGAAGGAGATGACAGACATGAAAAAGAGACTCGATTGGGTTGATGCAGCTAAAGGAATTGGCATTCTGCTCGTGGTCATGGCGCATGTGCCCATTCCAGATTCGCTCAAGCAATTCATTTACTCTTTTCATATGCCGCTTTTCTTTTTACTATCAGGCATGATGTTTCGATCATCCTCATCCCCTGCTTTGTCATTTATTCAGAAAAAAGCCAAAAGCTTACTCTTGCCCTATCTCTATTTCTCCATCATTACGTATGTATTTTGGTTCTCCGTTACCCGTTTTTTCGCATTCAAGGGACAAACGGATATTGATCCTTTCGTTCCGTTTACAGGTATTTTCATATCCAATGCAGATGAAGCAAGACTCACACATAACCCAGCGATTTGGTTTTTAACGACGCTCTTTTTAGTGGAAATTTTATTTTTCTTTATGCATCGTCTTTCTAAAGGAAAACCCGCTGCCGTGATCTTGCTGACTGTTCTTTGCGGAGGTGCTGGATATGCCTCTACCTTGCTTTTAGATCAAAGTCTTCCTTGGAACGCCCATGTCGCCTTGACGGCTGTTGTATTTTATTCGATTGGATTTTTAGCAAAGCAATGGTTTGTGGAATTAAAAACAGATCCAACCCTTCTTTTATGTACAGGTCTGCTTGTGCTAACGGCTTACATGCAAAGCTTTAATTCACGGATCGATATGCGCGTCAACGACTACGGTGATCTCTTTATTTTCTACGCATGTGCTCTGCTCGGTTCAGCTGCCGTGATTTATTTAAGCTTTAAATTGAAAACATCCCCTATTTTGACGTATCTAGGACGTAATTCTATTGTCATTCTTGTCTTGCAGTTTGCCGGTATCGATATCATGAAAGCATTTGTTTTTTATGGACTCGGTATCAATATTGCTGATACAGCACAGCTCTCTTGGACACTTTTTTATACGATTGGCACATTGCTGTTCATGGTGCCATGTATCTCCTTCCTGAGCAAATACCCGATGCTGCTCGGCAAACCAGCCAAAGCCGCTCAACGCTACGAACAAAAAACATCCGCCGGATGAACAGGCGGATGTTTTTTGGATTAATCATTGATTTGAGAAGGATAAAGTGTCATTCCACCATCTACAAATAAGGTGGTGCCTGTGATATACGCCGCTTCCTTAGAAACGAGGAATGCAGCAGCGGCCCCAATCTCCTTCGGTTCACCAAAGGTTCTCATCGGAATTTTCTCAAGCTGCTTTTGTTTTTTCAATTCATCCTGTAAATCATCATTCGATTCGGTTGCCATGGTACCCGGCGCAATCGCGTTGATTCGAATACCTGCTTCGGCATAATCAAGAGCCAGCGTCTTCGTCATCATATTCATTCCGCCCTTTGAAGTGGAATAATGAACATTGAACGGGCGCGGAATTTCCTGATGGACACTGGATATATTTAAAATAGATCCTTTGATGTCATGCTCCATCATATAGGCGAGCGCAGCCTTTGCGCCTAAAAATGCACCTGTCATGTTCACATCGATGACGTTTTGCCATTGCTCCAGCGTCATCTCATGCGGCATCGCTTCTTCGCCGTTGAAGCCTGAATTATTGACGAATACATCTACTGTACCGAAATGCTCCAGTGCTGTATCCATGATGGCTTGGATGCCTTCCTCTTTGGAGACATCTGCGTGTACTTTCACCGCCCCACCTCCGTGCTTCTGAATGGCTTGTACGGTCTCTTCAGCTCCATCTTCATCGCCTTTATAGTTTACAACCACATTCATTTCCTCTTGTCCAAACCGCAATGCGATCGCTTGTCCAATTCCTTTTGAAGAACCTGTGACAATGGCTGTTTTCCCTTTTAAATCTTGATACATCTTCATTTCCTCCATTCACGTGCTTCATCTTGCTGATACACAATGGTTACCCATTTTGAAAAAAACAAAAACACAACCCTCTGCATTTGTACTCGAAGAGGGTTGTGCGTTTCATCAAGCTAAAAGGTGTTATAAACATTTTCACACGTTTCGGCGGTTGGCTGATAAAAGCAATGCGACTTATACCTTGCCACAAACGGCTGATTGTACCAAGTCGCCGGACAATCGCCAGGCGGTTTAAAATACCAAAGGCTGAATTTTGCCGGCCAAAAACGTTCTCCGTTAATATTTCTCCGCGCAAGTGTTTTTTCCGTTTCTCGTGCTCGCTGATAGAAGTAACCATGCGTGACCGCTTCGAATGCATGCTCCTGATAAATCATTTGTGGAATCGTACGCAGCCCTTTAAAGTCAGAGCAGTTGGCACGCAAACGATTGATGCCCACGTTTCCTACGAGCAGCATCCCTCGCCTCCCTTCACCTTCTGCCTCCGCTCTCAGCAGTCTGGCCATTAAATCAATATCAGAGCTTGTCGCTCTTACCACTGCCATACCTCCACCTCCAGTTCGTTTCTCTTTTATTTTATGTAGCGTTTCTGTGTAGATGACTGCCATTTTGACATGAAAAAGCACGTTCAGTGTCGGCAGCCTGTCTAAATTTGCTGGACATGTGTCTCGCTGCCAACAACACTCAAACCAAGTGACCATATACATAACAGGAAGAAATATTCATTACTATATACTCATTTACAAGTCATAAAAATCCTTCTAATTGCGACATCATCTTCAAAAACAGTCATTTGAACCTATTCAATAATCCGACTCAAAACCTTAAAATATAAAATGTTGAGTTTCTACAGGAGATATCAAATAATAAATTACAAGTTTCTCCTCTCAACTTAGTGTCATTTTTACTACTTGAAGCCAATCAACCTCGGAAACGCACTGAGGTATTGACAGTACTTTCGCTTCATTCTACAGTAAAAAACATACAGTATTTTTCTTTTTGTGCAAAAAGAATGATATGAACTACAGCTTTTCAATGAAATTCACCATAAACCCGAGGAGGAAAACACGCCATGTTTAAAAAGAAATTATCCCTGTTTCTTCTGATCTTGTGTGTCACTGTTGTCGCTGCTGCTTGTAGTGGTGGAAAAGACAAAACAGCTGCGAAAGAAAACGATACCAAAAAATCTCTTGATGCAGCAGAGGTAAAGGTAGAAAGTGCTGAGTACACATTACCACCTCAATACGATACATCTGTACAGGATGATCAGTATGTACTAAAAGTGAATGTATCTGTAAAAAATATCAGCAAAGAGCCTCTCAATGTTGATAAAAGCAACTTCACGCTTTACCAAGATGACGCACAGGTATCTACAATCTCTCCAGATGACTATAACGAAGTATTATCTTCAAGCTCTTTAAATGCAGACAAAGTGACTAAAGGCGGTCTTTTCTTTGTTGTTGACAAAGACAAGGACTACCAGCTTGTTTACACAGAGCCAGGAAGCGGATCGAAAAAAGATGACAAAACATTAGAATTCGATATTAAAGGAAAAGACTTAATGAAAAAAGCAGATACACTACAAGCATCTGCAAAAGCTCTTTCTTCTTATATTGATGTGATGATTTTTGGTAAGAAAAACGATGATTTCGAAAAACTAACAGGTGATAACAAATCAACTGTTGTGAACGAATTTGATAAATCATTCAAACAAGGTTACATCACTTCTTCAGGTATTTCTTCTAGCTCAGCGAAGGACGAAAACCTTGATAAGCTACTGAAAGCTGTGAAAGAAACATTAGCTGAAAAATCAAAAGTTTCAACAAAAACAAAATCCATCAGTGGTGATAAAGCTGTCGTGACTGTGACTCTGACACCAATCGATGCAAGTCCGCTTGTCGATCGTTTGAAAGAGAAAGCGACTGAGTTCTACAGCAAAAACCGTTCAGCTTCTTATGATGAAGCGCAAAAATACTTACTATCAATTTACCCAGATGAGTTTAAAAAATTAGGACCATCATCTTCTGAAGAAACAGTAGAAGTCAACATGAAGAAAAATGATATCGACCAATGGAAACTTGATTTGAACGACTACAAAACAAGCTCATTAGTTGAGAAATTCATCAAGAACTAAAGAAAAACCCCCGATTCCGGGGGTTTTTTGTTAATTTATTTCGGTTGTTTCCTATATTTGATTCCGAAATACAGAGAAGAAAGCAAGAAAATCGACAACCACACCCACTGAATATCCACCATAAATATAGTAATGGCTGCTACTATTAATATAGTGAGGTCCAGCTTTTTTTCATAACGAGAATATTTCATGAAGAAGAATTCCCCTTTTCAGCTTCATATTCTTTCATGATCTCGATTGGATCAACCGCATCTTCCTCTTGTGCGTATTCCTCTACATAAGGAGTTGTTAATTTTTCAAACCTTTGCTCATCGTCTACTAAAGCAATATAGACATCATATCCCTCATAATCAGAAGGGAATAACGTTGCAGTAGAACTACCGGTTTCTAAAGCCTTGTCTATTGCATTTTTTAATTCTAATAAACCTACCCTGTTTCCCAAAATAAAGGCTTCAAAATGATGTGTTTGCTGAGCATATATATTACATAGTCCTAACACATCATCGTCATCTGTTTGATAAGACATATACGAACTCCTTTATTTGGTAAAATTAGGATAATTATATCATTTCCTCTTCCATCATGCTATCGCAAGCCTCTTTTATATGAATCTCTGAATATAAAAAAACTTGCAGAATATATCTGCAAGTTTTCTTTATTTCGCAAGCATCCATTTCTCTTTCATAAACAAGCTTCTGACGATGACAAACAGGATGACGACTGCCAAGGCTGAGGAGCCGAGTGTCAGGGCGATGGACATTGGATCGATGATACCAAACATCAATTGCTTACACAGCGCATGAATATTGAGGAATGGGATGGCAAAGTAATACGTATCTAGCTGCGTAGCACCTGCTCTCATGGTAAAGAACATTGGGAGCACACCTAGTGTAATGATCATGGACATGTACGATTGCGCTTCTTTGACTGAGCCCGACATCACACTGAGCAGCAATTCAATCATGGATACCATGAAGGAGAAGATGATAAGCGCCGCAAACATAACGCCGATAATGCTCCACATTTGATCACCAAAGTTCAGAGCTTGCTTCAGCTTTTCTGTAAAGAGCAAAGTGGATAGAAGCAACATGCCGATCGCCACAATTCCACTTAAAATCCCGAACATGGAGACAGCGAGCCATTTTCCGATGAGAATCTGGAGTCTGCTGGCCGGTGTCAGGAACAACGCTTCAATGGATTTTCGGTCTTTTTCACCCGCTACAATATCAAGCGCAGCTGGCAAAGCACCTGAGATGACGGAGGTCACCAAAATCATTGGAAGGAGAATTGACAACAGCATAGCGGTCACTCCGTTTTCCCCTTCATCACCTTCTTCTACATCAACGGACTGCACCTCAAACGGATGAATAACGGACGTATCGATTTGATCCGCTGCTAAACGCTTCTCGACTACTTGATTTTGATACTGCTCCAGCAATGATTGCAGCATTTGAACCGTGATCACCGAATCATCATCTGTCGTATAACCATGAATTTTAATGGCGAATGGCTTTTGATGCTTGAGCATATCGCCAGCCTCTTTCGGCATTTCCAGGTAAGCATTTGCCTCCCCATCCTTGACGGCCTGCTGCGGATCATCAAATGTTTCAAGGTTTAGGTTTTTGACCTCTTTGATCATTTGGTTCATTTCGGCAGGAAGCTGTTCATTGATGGCGACTGTATAGGCTTTATCCCCTGGATCTGCAATCATGCTTTCATAAAAGAACACCAGCCCAAGCATGGTCAAAAGAGGAATCAGTACGGTTAAGAGCAACGTTTTTCGATCCCTTAGCGCATCTGTCATTTCTTTCAAAAAGACGGTTTTCCACATTATGAAATCCCCCTAGCGAGCTTCGACATAAAGATATAGTTCAAGTCTTCACTTTGTTCCTGTGCATATAATTCTGGAAGTGTCCCTTTGTAAACAAGCTCTCCTTGATGAATCATCATGACACTGTCACAAAGCTGGCTGACTTCTTCCATGATGTGGCTTGAAAAGAGGATCGTTTTATTTTGCTGCTTGAGCTGATGGATAAAATCTCTGAAAATATTACTCGACGTGATATCTAAGCCTGTTGTCGGCTCATCAAATAAAATAATGTCAGGATCATGAATTAACGTTCTGGCAATCGCCACCTTTTGTTTCATTCCTCTTGAGAATCCTTTCACCTTGCGATCCATGTATTGTCTCATCCCAAAACGCTTTGCCAAATCCTCTATTCTTGCTTTGATTTCATGCTGATCTAAGCCATATAATTTGCCAAAGTATTCAAGATTTTCTCTTGCCGTCAAACGATCGTAAAGCCCCGTCTCTCCGCCAAACAAGACACCAATCCGCTTTTTCACTTCTGTTGCTTCTTTCACTGTATCAAAGCCTGCGACAGTGACTGTTCCGTGTGTAGGCTCTAATAATGTGGCTACGGCGCGCAATAATGTTGTTTTTCCTGCACCATTTTCTCCTAGAATGCCAACGACTTCCCCTTCCTTCACGGAGAACGTCATGTGCTTCATCGCTTTTACGACTTTTTTCTTATCTTTAAACCAGCAGCTGCAATCGCTGAGAGTAATCATGTGGTTCGCCCCTTTCAACTTTCTAAGTCTATGATAGAAAAAATAACGCTTGCCTGATATAAAAATGTCGCGAAACGTCCTTTTTCTGTCTTGAAATGATCTATTTCAAAAAAACAAATGGTAAAATAGACAAATAATAAGAATGGTCATAGGTGATTTTTATGATAAAAGTAGGTCTCGTCGACGATTACCGAGTAGATTTAGAAAAGCTGCACGCCATTGTAGGCAGGATGGAGGCTGTGGACATCATCTTTGTCACGCAGTCAGCAGAGGATGCATATGAGAAGGTCAAAAAAGGAGACATTGATCTGTTGTTCGCTGACATTGAAATGCCTGGAATGTCCGGCTATGAATTAGCGGACCTCATTCACTCTCACGCACTGAATGTCGATGTGGTCTTTGTGACAGGAAACAGTGGATATGCGGTCCATGCGTTTGATTTGAATGTACATGATTATATTATGAAGCCCTACCAAGCTGATCGAATTGCCAAATGCTTAGAGCGTTATATGTCCACCAAGCAGGAGAAGAGCATTCATGGACGGCTTCTCATTAAGCAGCAGTCAGATATTCATGTGCTCCAGAAAAAGGATGTTATTTTTGTTGAGCGAACAGGCCGGTCAACAACTATCGTAACAACGACAGGAGATATCCAGACCTATCAGACATTAAATGAGCTAAAAGGCGATCTGGCTGAAAAGGATTTTATCCGCTCCCACCGATCGTTTATCATTAATATTCATTACATTAAGAATTTCTCGGCGTATGCTAAAAATTCGTATATCGTGTCTTTTGAAGGTACAGATAAAAAAGCCATGATGACCAAGCAGCAATTAGAATTCTTTAAGAAATACTATTTTTAAGGAGAACGAACGTGAACGCTTTCTATCTTGGATTTCGCATTTATGCTCTCATATGGTTAGGTCTTGCGTTTCATGCAGCTGCTGAAGCCTTTCTGCCGCTTTCATCCATTGTGTTGTGGCTTCTTACCTTTTGCGCGGTGTGTGTTTATACATTTTTCATGTACAAAAGATTTTTGCCTCATACGAGCGGTGATGTGATATTAGGCGCTTTTATACTCATTACCTGCACAGGTCTTTTGCTGTTTCTAACGCAACCGAATGGACTGAGCTGTCTTTTGGCGCTCATCATGATGGTGACAATCGATATCCTCTCATTGAAGGTGATGCAGACAGAGAAACAGTTAAATGGACAGCTTCAAGAGCTCATAAACGCAGAATCAAGAACCAACGAATTACTTCTTGAGCTGCGCAGTAAACATCATGAAACAGCCAGACATTTAAATGCCTTTTCCGCATCGAACGACGAGCATGAAATCAAAGATTTGATTCAGCAATACGTCAAACATTTCCCATGGATTAAAGGAGAAAATGCATATTTAGCCTCAACCCTACATCCCTTTTTGGAGCGGGCTGAGAAAGAGGACATTGCACTTTCACTAGACCTTCAAGCACCCTTTTCATCGCTTCCTTTTTCAAAGGCGGATCAGGTTAGTTTTACTGGCAACCTGCTTGATAATGCTCTAGATGCAGCGATTGAAGCGAAGCAAGCCGGAAAAGAGGGAAGCATTTCGGTCACGACCTCTATTCGGAGCGGGCTATTTTTAATCCATTGTGAAAACAGCACAAAAGGTATGGAAAAACACGTGCTAGATCATTTGTTCAAAACTTTTGGCCGCTCGACAAAAGGCGGCGATCATCAAGGCATGGGGACGTATATCATTCAACAGCTTGTTGAAAAGGCAGACGGTACGCTTGATTTCACTTACCGTTCTCCAAATTTGCGGCTCGTCATCAAAATCCCTCTCACCATGTCATAAAAAAAAGGTGCATAGCTGCACCTTTTTTAGTGTTAAGAGAAGATCTTATCGATTTGATTGATTTCCTCTTCTGTTAATTGAACATCGTTTGTTTTTAGGTTTTGCAGCACTTGGTCTGCTCGTTTTGCCCCTGGAATAATAGCATCAATGCCATCCTGCGCTAAGAGCCAAGCGAGTGCGACGTGTGCTGTTTCTGCATTCTTTGATTGAGCAATGGCCTTCAGCTTGTCTACTTTTTCGAGATTTGAAAGGAAAGCATCGCCTTGGAAAAGCGGGTCCTTTGCTCGAATATCATCAAATGTCGCATCTTTTGTAAATTTCCCAGTCAACAAGCCTGACGCCAATGGGAAATAAGGAATAAAGGAGATCCCATGCTCGACACAGTATGGAAGAAGATCCTGCTCTGCCTGACGTTTCAGTAGAGAATACTCTGATTGAAGCACGTCTAAGTAACCATCTCGGTTAAAGGCTTGAAGCTGTTCAAAATCAAGGTTTGATGCACCGATTGCCCTGATTTTCCCTTCGTCCTTCAATTCCTTTAATGTGCCTGCTACTTCTTCGAGCGGCGTACGTCCATCTGGGAAATGCATATAGTACAAATCAATATAATCTGTTTGCAGTCGTTTCAGGCTATTTTCAACCTGCTCTCTTAAGAAATCACGGCTGTTATCAAGTTCAATTTGCCCGTTTACTTCCTTATGAGCTCCTTTTGTCGCAAGGACAAGCTTTTCTCTGCCGCCTCTTTTGGCAATGATCTCACCGATTAATTCCTCTGAACGGCCCAGCCCATAAATAAAAGCAGAATCTAAGAAATTGACACCTTGATCAAGAGCGGTCTCCACAAGCTCCCGTCCAGCATCCTCACTAAGATTCGGGAATAAATTATGCCCACCTACTGCATTCGTACCAAGCCCTATCGGATTTACCTGCAAATCAGTTCGTCCAAGCGTTACCTTTTTCAAAAGCTCATCTCCCTTATCTACATAATCATCCTTATTTTCCCACGAACCATTTCCAACATTCAAGTATACCGCTCTCTAAAAATCAACCTGCGGGTGGACGCCGCGAAAATAGAAGATGCGTATGATGAAGATAGACTAAAACGAAAAGGAGATCTTGTCATGACCATTCAAATTGTCATCATTATGATTATTCTGCTTTTAAGAACAGGCAAGGAAAAAGAAATCCGCCCCATCAGGCTTCTCATAGGACCGCTCATTTTATTAGGCACACTCTCTTATTCCTTTACCCAGCATATTGAAATCACGGCGATGAGCCTGCTTGCAATGATTGTCTTTGCACTCGCAGGTTTTGCAATCGGTCTATGGAGAGGTAAACTATACAAAGTAACATATGATCAACAGTCGGGACGTATCACCGCCGCCAGCTCACTTTATGGAACACTTTTTTTCATCGGAATCATCCTTATCCGGATGACAGTAGGTTCAATTGTACAGGATGGCGGTCATTCCCTGATCATTTTCGCAAATGGCCTGACATTCCTTCCAATCGGCAGTATGATCGGCTTACGTTTTATTCTTTTAAAAAGATATATGAACATCAAGGCATCTGCTGCTATTAACTGACAGACAGGAGTTTTTGATATGAACCTTCAGCAGCCACTCAAGCTTTTAGGTCAAATAAGGCGGAAATTCGTATTAGGCCTTGTTTTGACCTATATGTATATTCAAATGTATGAGCCCCTTTCATTAGGCGAATTGGTGTTTCGCACCTTCGTCTATTTGGTGTTTCTCCTTTGTCTTTTTCCAAAAAGCAAGCTGTCACCTAAAAAGCAATTTTCTATGCTCCTCTTGATGTGGATTTTGACACATCTTTTGTGGCTGGTGACAGGTCAGATTCAAGACAGTATTGGACTGACCTTTTTTATGATCGGCTTTATCGCTTTTCGTTTTTCAGAGGCGCATCATCCCTATCTATTTGCTATCATCTTTTTCACCAGTGGGATCAGCTATTATATAAACGATTTTTCTTGGAACATGGTGATCACTCTCCCGCTATTCCAACTGCTTGTGTATACACTTGTTTTGATTTCTAGAATGCGTCGGCGTGAACAGGAATTAAAGGAAGAACACTTCGGAGAACTGCAATTGGTTCACAAGGAATTATCAGAAGCCCATGAACAATTGAAAAAGGCGCATATGGAGCTTGAAGAAGCGACCGTTCAGTCACTCCAATTTGCAGTGCTGGAGGAGCGAAGCAGAATTGCACGTGACCTGCATGACAGTATCGGTCACCAATTAACCTCGATGATTGTCCAGCTGCAGTCTTTGCCCTACCGTTTAAAGCAGGAAGAACCAGAGCAGATGACGCAGACGTTTCAGGAGCTGATCCATATTTCTAAAAATTGTCTCACCGAAGTTCGTTCTGTGGTTCATCATATGGCGTCAGATGATGCAGGTCTCGGACTTGCCGGACTTCGCAGCCTCATCAAGCAAGGAGAGATATCGGGTGAGCTTGACATTCACTTTCATACAGAGCAGCTTACGTATAAAAAATGGCCGCTCTCCGTATCTGAACTGCTTTACCGCATTTTACAAGAAGCCATCACCAATACAATTCGCCATGCCAAAGCCACCGCGATGACCATTACACTATCTAACGACCAGCATGAGCTGATGATGAACATTGAAGACGATGGATATTTGACCAGCGAAAAAGATATTTCATTTGGCTTTGGACTGTCAGGCATGAAGGCACGGTGTGACGCAGCAGGCGGTTCCCTCGAGACGTCCATACGTGAGCCGCACGGCTTTTGTATCCATGTTCAAATTCCTATAAAGGAGGACTCCGAGACATGACAAACCCTATTAAGATTGGCATTATTGATGATCAGCCGCTGATTCGCCAAGGATTTCGTTATATTGCAAGCGCTCAAGAGGATATTGACGTCATATGGGAGGCGTCAGACGGTCAGGAGGCGGTTGAGCTTTGCTCGATCAACACACCAGACGTACTGCTGATGGATGTACAAATGCCTGGAATGGATGGCATCACAGCAACAGAGCACATTTTAAAAAAGCATCCAGATGTAAAAGTTGTGATTCTCACGACCTTTGATACGGAAGAATACGTCTTTGACGGAATTCGTGCAGGGGCAGTCGGTTATTTGCTGAAGGATACAATGCCTGAGGAATTAATTGAGGCCATCCGTACCGCCTTTGCTGGTGAAGCTGTATTTCGAACGGCAGCCTCTGAGCACATGATGGCACGAGCTCTTCAGCAGGCAAATGATACACATCACACTCATCTGCTTCACGAATCATTCACAGAACGTGAACGCGATGTATTACAGCAAATGGCCTATGGCTTAAAGAATGAAGACATTGCTGATCAATTATTTATCAGCAAAAGTACGGTAAAAACGCATGTGCACCGTATTTTACAAAAGCTCAATGCACAAGACCGTACACAGGCTGTCGTCTTCGCCATCCGGCACCGCCTCGTGAAATAAAAACTGCCTTCACTTCAAGATTTTTATACAAAAAACATTTAAAACCTAAAATAAATCTATAAATCAATACTTATTAACTAGTATATTATGCTTATTTAATTCCTTATTTTATAGGTGATTGTGTTAAAAATGATCAAAAATAGGGACTAAAACCTATTCCTCATCATGAATGAATTTCGATAGAATGAATAGTGCAAATCGTCATTAGGATATTTTCCCCTTTAACACCCGAATATACCAATCTATCTGTTTCTTTTTTCTTAGTCAGATAGCGGGAATGAAATGACGAAAGAAAAGCAAAGGAGCTTCAACTGTGAATCTTAAAAAAATAAGTGCACTCCTCATGATTTCATTCGTGATGATCATCTCTGCAGCCTGCCAGAGCTCAGCCAAATCAACCGACGCTGATCAAAAGTCAACGAAAACAGCAGAGGTAAAAGTCAATAGCTACGAATATACGTTACCAGAAGACTCAACAACTACCTTGAGAGACAATGAATTGGTGCTAAAAGTCAATCTGACGATCACAAACAAAGGTGACAAAGCCCTTTCATTATATAACTCTGACTTCTCCCTTTATCAAGACGACGCCAAAGTATCTGATTTAAAATTCTACGGCAGCAAAGACCGTCTTGACCTTGGTTCATTGAACAAAGGCAAGTCACTTTCAGGAGCTCTTTATTTCCTAGTAGACAAAGGGAAAAAATATCAGTTCGTCTATCAGGACAGCATCAAGAAAAACAGTGATTCCATCCAAATCGACCTAGATGGAAACAAAATACTCGATTCAGCAAAAAAGCTGGATAACCCAGCAAAAGCGTTATCCGCTTATACCGATATTATTGTTTTTGATAAAAAGAACGATGAATTCGCAGATTTAACGGGTGACAACCAATCGGATGTCGTCAATAAATACCATGAGATGTTTGTAAAAGACTTCAAAAGAAGTGCAGGAATATACGGAAATGAAGTGAGTGACCGAGATATTCTATCGATGTACAAACGCATTCAAAACACCATGAAGGATAAAGCGAAAGTAGAAACAAGTGTGAAAACCATCTCTGATGACGAAGCAAAGGTTGTCGCTCAAGTAACAGGCATTGATGCTTCTAACTTAAAAGACAAGCTAGACAAGCAAAGAGACGAGTTTTACAACGGGAAAATCCGTTCTAAAGAAGAATTGTATAAAAAAAGCTTAAACATGTACGCATCTGAATTCGAAAAACTTCCTCCCGTTTCCAGCCCAGCTGAATATGAAGTGAAAATGAAACGTAATGGGGAGGGTCAATGGAAAATTGACCTCAATGATTATAATACAGAGCAGTACATGAGTGGTTTTATTAAAACGAGATAATCTAAAAAAGACGCTGGCCTCTGAAGGAGCCGCGTCTTTTTTTAGATTATACTGTCGCCTCTTGCTCTTCTTTCACCGCTTTTTCGATATCTTTAAAACGGCTCGATACAGTCGACGCACTAATGCCATACTTTTTCGCTACTTGTGCTTGAGAAAGCGGGGCATCGCTTGCAAGTGAATGAATGTAGTATTCGATTCCGGCAGCAAATGACGCTGCTTTACGGATCACAGGTGATTTCTGATCACAGTAGGCTTTCCAAACCGTTAAAGCACCATCTGTCAGGCTTTGATCACCGTGCTCCTTCATTCCGTCTTCAATCAGCTTAGCAGTTTCCAGCTGGACGTCACTTGCCCAGTCCATACGATCTGCTGATAGACCTGCATCGCCTTCTGTTTGAGCAGGTGTTTCTGATTCTTCTACTTCTTGCTTCGCAAACATACACTTCAGCACATCAGGGAATGATTCTCTCATAAATGTGCTGCGCGCCCCTCCATTTGCTTCATATGCGTCAACAAGCTGGCGAACTTGAAGAAGAAGAGTATCTGTAAACTCTTTCGCAAACATCGTATATTGAATGAAAAACTCTGCCTTTTCTTCAAATTGAACAGGAAAACCAAGCACGAGACTTCCCTTTTCAGGCAGTACCGTTTGATCAGGTTTTACATCTACTTCAACCTTCTCCGCTGTTACCATATTCTCAAAGTAAAGAGACTCGTCCGTTTTTTCATTTAATAAAAGCAAAGATGGCTCCATGTCTGTCCAAGATTGGACCACTTGTCTTGTTTTCGGACGAGTAATATCTTCTGCTTTCTTTGTCAGGAACTCTTGGAAAATGGTCTCTTTCTGATCAGTTAATGGACGGAAGAAGATGCCCCATACACTCAAATGGAAAACTGAGATTTGTTGCGTTTCTTTATCCATATCTGCAAGGAAAGAAAACTCATTAATGAATTGATTGATCGCTCTCTGATGCTTAGAAAAAGCATAATTCATTAAATCCTTTTGAACTTGTACAGCTTCCTTAAACACAAGCTCAGACGTTTGTTCTCCGCCTGATTTTTGACCACAGCAATGTTTATATTTTTTTCCGCTTCCGCATGGGCAGAGCGCATTTCGTTTAATTTTTCCCAAAATAAAACCTCCGACATTCTAGTCTAACCTCACTATTTTAACAAACGATTGCACAGGAGGGTTTTATTTTCAAGAAAAAAGAAAAATCTGAATGATCAGTTAAATTATAAAATCACCTGAAGATCACGATAGATCATAGGAAAGACAGACTTTCTCTGTTTATTTTCTCCAATCATACCAACAGATTTTCTTCAGCTCATTCCTTCGAATAACTGCTTTGCCTCAAAATAAAAGATTTGAACGAATTTCTTCGTATTGACTCTGCCTGTCGATCCTGAGGGAGAAGATGTCTTCTGCATTTCTTTCATTCTTTGACTGACATCGGTAAAATCGAAAAACTTCGACGCGTAGTGCTCAAACTTAGGATTTGAGAAATCTGTTAATCCTAGTGAGGCAAAATGATTCAAGGAATGATGAATAGCTCGTCTAATCCGCTGCTCCGCCGCTTTCACTTCCCGCATCACCTCTACATCGGTTGCACCATGATCCAGTTTTCTTTCTGCTGTTTTGATAAACAGCTGCTTTAGCGGCGGGAAATTGACCTCATGAGAATTAGCTGACTGTGTTTCATGTAAGTAGATCAGTATCTCCAGTAAATCCTTAGAGCCGCTCTCACCGACAATTCCCAGCTCAGATAAGAGGAATTCCCCAGCCTCTTTCATCGTTCTTCTCTTCGCCCCAGCGCCCGCACCTTGAGAAATGACAGGCTCTAATGGCAGCACGTGGCGAAGAGAGGCTTGTATATCGTATATCGATTTTTCCAGCTTGATACGCTCCATGACTTTTCGAATCACACTGACGATTTCAATGCGATTGACAGGCTTATGGATATAATATTCAATCCCTAGTTCATAGGCTTCTGCCATCATCTCTTTCGCCTCTACTTGGGAAATCATAATGACCTTGCCTTTAAATTCAGGGTGGATATGGCGGATGGTTTGAATGCCATCTCTAGCAGGCATTAAAAGATCAATCAAAAGGATGTCTACTTTCTTGAGGTTCAGCGAATGTGCCTCTAATCCAACTCCGTCACCCGCTTCATCTACGACCTCTCCCAAATCCTCATCCTCTATGATTTGACCTAAAATCGAGCGTATTGCACGATCATCATCTGCAATGAAGAATCGCATACACTCACCCTCTCTGTATTAAATTTTGTATAGGAAGGACAAGCAGAAAAGCTGTACCTTTTGTTTCTTTTTGTTCGATTTGAATCTGACCGCCAAGCTCTTGAACCAGCTCTCTCACATAGGATAAGCCAATCCCTGTAGACGGTGTTCCAAATGCATCAAATTTGGAGGTATACCCTGGATCAAACACAATCTCTCTCATTTTTTTAGGAATCCCTGGTCCGTCATCTTCAATCCGAATCTCTATTTTATCATGACTTCCTTTCAATTCGAGTGAGATCATCCCGGTATCTTTTATTGCTTCGACTGCATTGGCCATTAAATTATTAATCAGCGATAAGAAAATAAACACATGATAATCATGCAGATGAATGCCCCTTATATCAGATGTAAAGGAGATGTTTTTCCCAAGAGATAAAGCATACTTCTCTTGAATGCGGATCACAATTTGAACAAGCTCCTCCGCCTTCATATAGTCTTGCATATTTTCCTTCGAAATCAGCTTTGAAAGCCCAGCATAAATACGCTGATTGTCCTTTTTCACTTCATGAATTTCTCCTGCGAGCTTTAACAGCTCCTGACTCACTTTTTTCCCTGCTTCGTGTTCATGCAGCAGACGATAAAGCCGGTATGATTCCTGTGTAATATGCTCTGTATGTTTTAACGTTTTCTTTAAATGCACCGTTTCTTCATATAAATTCGAAATGACCATCATCATATGCTCATTTTGTTTCATGATCTGCTTTTCTCTTGATTGAGCCTCATACAGCTTCATCATATTAAAAAAACTGATCACCACAAAGCTATGAGCAAACGCAATGAGGAACATATCGCTCAGCTTTGATAAGGTCATCGTTGTATCAAACACTAGAAATTGTACAAACAGCTCGACAAAATCAGCAACTAATTCGATCATCAGACCGATGATCCCAATGAAAATAGAGCGCTGTTTAAAGCGTCCCGTACGGACGGCAAAAAACAGGAAAGCATAAGTGAAATAGAAAAAGAAGCTTGGGAATTGCTGATAAAATGATGAAGCCAGATCAGCATTCTGCTGAATCAAATCTAAACCTACCCGAAAAAGCACAATGGCTGCGCCTGTTAAAAATCCCGGCAATAGCGGTCTAGACTTTCTTAAGAGTAATAAGCAAAAGAAAAACGCAGGTGCGCCAAAGCTGATGCGAAACGTCTCATTCACAGGATAAAACTTCAGCTCTCCTGCAAGCGGCACAATGACCATCATAAAAATTAAAATGAATGCGTCCTTTTTGACAAGCTGATTTAAACTCAAATGACTGACATCCCTTCCCCTGTTTGCATAGCCACAGTATACAAGGAGACTCTTTTCTCCACAATGTACAAAAAAATAATTTTCACTGCTCCTTTTATCCTCAAAATCCTTTTTTATGACTATTTTCCGGGGCAGCAAGGTGACCTTTCAGCTATTCACTGTTTTGATCATTGACGACAATAATAGGAATTGTTTAGACAATCATCGACAGACTGATTTTTATTTGTAAGTTTTTCTGTAGATTTACGTCAGATTGTGTAGTTTCCAAGATAAATTGAATGAACAATTTTAGTGAAACTATATGTAAGCGTTTTCTGAATTTTCACTAAAAACCCTTTTTGTTTTTCCGCCGACAATGCCTTCATTTGTACATATATTTAGGTGTAAAGGAGTGGTGCAAGCAGCGCATGACAAGTTCTTTGAAGATGTGTAACATGTTTTCGTGCCTATTTGATCGCATTTTTTGTCATCCGCCAATTCAATAGGGTACTTTTTGATTTTTGATTGGAGGAATCGTATGAAAACAGCAATTTCTAAAAATACACAACACGCATGCCAGTCTTCTGTTGATCAATGGGCAGAAGAAATACGTCCGTATTACACAAACGGGCAGAATGCTGGCTACATTCCAGCACTTGGAAAAGTGAATTCCTCTCAACTTGGTATCAGCGTGATAGGCCCAGATGGATCATCTGTACGATATGGTGATTGGGACGTTCCCTTTACCCTGCAAAGTATCTCAAAAGTCATCAGCTTTATAGCTGCCTGTTTAGGAAGAGGCGTACCTTACGTCTTGGATCGGGTAGATGTAGAGCCAACTGGTGATGCATTTAATTCCATCTACCGTCTTGAGATGCATAAACCAGGGAAGCCCTTTAATCCAATGATTAATGCTGGAGCTATTACCGTATCCTCCATCCTTCCCGGAAAGACTTCTACAGAAAAGCTAGCATATATTTTCGATTTAATCGAAAACTTAATAGGTAAGCGTCCTTCTGTTAATGAAGAGGTTTATCAATCAGAATGGGCAACTGCACATCGAAATCGGGCACTTGCTTATTATTTAAAGGAAACCAATTATTTAGAATCGGATGTCGAGGACACGTTAGAAGTGTATTTAAAGCAATGTTCCATCGAGGTCACAACAGAGGACATCGCCTTGATTGGACTGATTATATCAAGTGATGGCTACCATCCCTTTAAACAAGTCCAAGTCATCCCAAAGGATATCGCCAGACTAACAAAGGCATTGATGCTGACATGCGGCATGTATAATGCGTCTGGGAATTTTGCTGCTTTTGTAGGCGTTCCAGCCAAAAGTGGTGTGTCTGGAGGAATTATGGCTTGCGTTCCGCCAAGCGCAAGAAGAGAGTTCCCGTTTCAGACAGGCTGTGGAATTGGCATTTACGGTCCCGCCATTGACGATTGCGGAAATAGTATTACCGGTGTCATGATGCTGAAAAAGCTCGCCAAAGAGTGGGATCTCAGTATTTTTTAAAAAGAACAGTGATGAATTCGAAGAGGTGATGTTATGAACGAAAAAGCTTTGCTATCTTATTTAACACATACAAATGATTTTATTTGGACTTATATTGTGATTGCTCTGTTACTTGGTGTTGGGGTGTACTTCACATATAGAACACGCTTCCTGCAAGTAAGAATGATCAAAGAAATGTTGCGTGTCCTGAAGGAAGGAAGAAAAGAAAAAGAGGGAATATCACCGTTCCAAGCATTTGCCATCAGTATGGCAGCACGTGTAGGGACAGGGAATATCACAGGGATTGCTATCGCTATTGCCATTGGCGGCCCTGGCGCAATTTTTTGGATGTGGATCGTAGCCATTATTGGATCTGCCTCAAGTTTCGTTGAAAGTACACTAGCTCAAGTATATAAAGTAAAAGACAAAACAGGCTTCCGCGGTGGACCTGCTTATTACATGGAAAAAGGGTTAAACAAGCGCTGGATGGGGATTTTATTTGCGATCCTGATTACGATTTCTTTTGGAATCGTCTTTAATGCGGTTCAATCAAATACGATCACTGTCGCTTTTAAAAACTCCTTTGGTTTAGACCGTTTAACCGTCGGTATTGTGATGGCTGTCATTTTTGCAGCGATCATTTTCAAAGGAATCCAAGCGATCGCAAAGGCTTCTGAATACATTGTCGTTGTGCTTGCGGTTGCTTATATCGGAATTGCGTTCTTTGTCATTGTCACAAATATCACGGAACTTCCTGGTGTCATCAGCACGATTGTGAAACACGCCTTCGGTTTTGAACAGTTCGCTGGCGGTACGCTAGGCGGTGCCTTATTACAAGGAATTAAACGCGGTCTTTTCTCGAATGAAGCCGGTATGGGTAGTGCACCTAACGCAGCAGCAACAGCTGTCACCAGCCACCCTGTTAAACAAGGATTAATCCAAGCATTCGGCGTGTTAACAGATACGTTAATTATTTGTACAAGCACTGCCTTCCTTGTTCTGTTTTCTGATGCGTATAAAACAACAAACCTGCAAGGAATTGAATTAACGCAGGCTTCTCTTAGTCAGCACATTGGACCATGGGCCTCTGGCTTCCTTGCCATCATGATTTTCCTATTCGCGTTCAGTACATTGATCGGTAACTATTACTATGGGGAAACGAACATTGAATTCCTTGGAGCGAATAAAATTTGGCTGAACATCTATCGAATTGCCGTTATTGGAATGGTTCTGTTCGGTGCGGTTGCCACTGTTCCTCTCGTTTGGGGTCTAGCCGATCTCTTCATGGGACTCATGGTCATCGTCAACCTCATCGCCATTACCATGCTGTCTAAGGTCGCCTTCGCAGCACTGAAGGACTACACGAGACAGAAAAAAGAAGGCAAAGATCCTGTTTTCTATAAAAATGCCGTTCCAAACAATGAGAAAATTGAATGCTGGGACGATGAACCTGCGGCATTGAAAAAGAATCAAATCGGATAAATCAAAAAGCTCTGGTCAACTGATCAGAGCTTTGTTTCTTTATGTCAAAAATTCAAGTATAAGTTTGTTGACGACCTCTGGTTTCTCATGATTGATCCAATGAGAGGCATCATCGACAAAGATCAGCTGGCCATTTGGACAGATCTTGATCGTTTCCTTCGCCAGCTTTCTGCTTAAAAATTTGTCCTCCATCCCCCAGATCATGCGAACAGGGACGAGAATTCGTTTGGAAATCGGCTTTTCAAAGCCGCCTTTTTTGATGGCTCGATACCAATTCAGCATTGAGGTCAAGGCGCCTGGCTGCGTCCAAGCGAGCTTGTAGCTTGAGACATCTTCCTTCGTGAACAAATGCGGTCTTGCCGTCAGCCCAATGGCTTCATCCAGCTTTTGAAAGTGATTTTCTTGAAGTGCTGCCTCTGGAACATTCGGAAGCTGAAAAAAAGCGATATAGGAGCTTTTCTTCCACTGCGGCGGATAAAAAGGAAGAACCTTCATCATCACCCGCGGATGCGGCATATTGACAATGATTAATTTCTCGACATATTGAGAACGGGTTGAAGCCAAATGCCAAGCAACAGCTCCGCCCCAGTCATGTCCGCCGACAATCGCCTTTTGGTTCGGGCTCAGCGTCTTGATCAAACCCACAATATCATCTCTCAGTTTATCTAATACGTAGGATTCGACTCCTTCTGGCTTGTCACTTAGATGGTAGCCTCTTTGATCAGGAACAACAACACGATAGCCTGCCTCAGCCAAGGGGATGATTTGATTTTTCCAGCCGTACCAAAACTCAGGAAACCCGTGGAGCAGCACAAGCAGCGGGCCATTTTCCGGTCCAGCCATTGCTGTATGAAGTGTTACACCATTTGTTTGGATTGATTGAAACTCAATTTGTTCCATTCCTTTGCCACCCTTCTCCTTGTCCTTTTATTCTTCCAACATAGCATATTTTCCATTTTTCAGAAAATAAAAACACTCACAAAAAAACCTTCACACTAGTGAAGGTACAGATTGTTGACAAAGGGCTAAAATGATCTTGATTTTAGCCCTTTGTCTTCTTTTCAGCGTGATAGAAAACCTTTGCAGTCTAGGAAGGGCGAGTACCGGAGCTGAAACTTCACACTCGTGAAGGTCTTCGTCTATTTCATATAATTCAGAACCCAGATCAACCCATTTTTCCGGTCCTGTACTTGTCCGTGAAGTGCGCCAAAGAAGGTATCCTGTAATTCGACCAGTACATCTCCATCAGCTTCCAGCGCTTCATAGACAGCCTTTAGTTCTTCTTCATTGTCAAACTGCATGATCAACCTGAGATTCTCTGGCTTTGGCGTGCGTCCAAATGTATCTGAAAAATGAAGCAGTGATTCCCCAAGATGCAATTCAGCATGCAGGACACGGTCCTGATGTTCATTTAAGATCTGAATATCCCCACCAAAAATCCCTTGATAATATTGAAGAGATTCTTTCACATCTTCTACAACAATATAAGGACTAACACTTATCATATCCCTCATCCTCCTCTTGTTCCGTCCATCATCTCTTTTATAGCTTATCCCAAATCGTATGAAAAAAGGCACAAATCGTCAACGGATTTGCACCTTTTTCTCATGAAGATTTCGCTAATTCACTGTGTTTGTTTGAATACGCTGCATACATGACGACACCGATTAACAGCCAAACCCCAAAGTAAAGCCATGTCCGGCCTGGTAAGTTGAGCATAAGGAACAAGCAGCAGCCCATTGATATAATCGGCAAAACCGGCACAAAAGGAACCCTGAAGCCCCTCTCAAGCTGCTGATGTGTCTTTCTCAAAATAAGCACAGATAAACTGACCATGGCAAACGTTAATAACGCACCGATATTCGCTAAGTTGGACAGATCCTTCAAATCAATAAAGCCTGAAATAACAGCTGTCATTCCGCCAATCATCCATATGCTAGCAACAGGCGTATCACTTTTGTTTGTTTTTGAAAACACTTTAGGCAAAAGTCCGTCTCGGCCCATCGCATAGGCAATTCGAGTTGCCGCATAATTATTGGCGAAAATCACAGCCATCAATCCAATGACCGCACCAACCGAAATAATACCAGCCACACTATTTTGATGTACACTTTGCAGAACATATGACATAGCCTCTGTGACATTCAGCTGTGTATAGTGCACCATGCCTGTCATGACCAAACAAACGACAATGTAAATGATCGTACAAATAAGTAATGAACCTATGATCCCAATTGGCAGGTTCCGCTGCGGATTTTTCACCTCTTCTGCTGAAGCAGAAATTGCATCAAACCCTAAAAAGGCAAAAAACACAGCAGCAGCACCGGCAATGACACCTTCTGCGCCAAACGGCATAAACGGCTGCCAATTGGATGGCTGTACATAAAAGCCGCCTACTACAATGAAAAGAACAATAATACCGAGTTTCACAAACACCATGATATTATTAAATTTTTTACTTTCCTTCGTTCCTCTAGATAAGATCCACGCAATCAGTAAAGCAATGATAATCGCCGGCAGATTCATATATCCGCCTTGCTCCGGCCCCGCTAAAAATTGATGCGGAATCGAAATTCCAAATCCCTCGAGCAGGCTGTTGAAATAACTCGACCAGCCGCTGGCAACAGCTGAAGCAGTCAGCATATAGACAGATAATAAGGTCCATCCCATTAAATGGCCTACAAGCTCGCCCATGGTCGTATATGAATAAATGTATGCACTGCCGAATACAGGAAGCGCTGAAGCCATTTCTGCATAACAAAGTGCTGCCAAACTGCACACAATGGCTGCAATCGCAAAGGAGAAAATGACAGCCGGTCCTGCATCTTTAGCCGCTGTAATACCAGTTAACACCATAACCCCTGTACCAATCACTGCCCCTATACCAAGAAGCGTGAGATCGAGCCCGCCCAGCGTTTTCTTTACCTTTTGCTGTCTGCTCTGTTCCAACAAATCGTGAATGTGTTTCTTACGAAGAATATGTCGCAAACCCTTTCCCTCCAAAACGTTAGAAAAACAAAAAATCATTCAAATTTCATTATAGCAGAATAGGTACTAAGCATTCACAACCAATTCACGTAAATCTTTCTTCATGATTTTACCAAGCTTGTTTTTTGGCAGCTCACTGATGAAATGAATGGATGGCACTTTGTAATCTGCCAAACGTTCCTGACAATAGTTCACCACATCTTCTTCGCAGAAATCGGCGGATTCGTCTTTTACGATATATGCACTTGGCACTTCACCATATAATTCATCCGGCACCCCGATGACAGCTGATTCAATCACACCTGGAATTTGTTCAATGACTTCTTCTACTTGATCAGGATAGATATTATCTCCACCGTATAAAATCACATCTTTGTATCTGCCTGTGATAAATAGAAACCCGTCTTTATCTAGATAGCCTGCATCTCCCATATGGAACCAGCCATCTTTGAGCACCTTCGCAGTAGCATCAGGCTGATGATAATAGCCTAAGAAATAAAATGGGCTTCTCATGACGACTTCGCCAATTTCTCCAACTGGCAGTGTTTCCTCAGTCTCAGGATGAACGATTTTCACTTCTACATCTGGATCCACTTTACCAGCAGAGCCCATTTTATCCTCGCCCATCGCAGGGTGCCACGCACTGACAACCCATGCTTCCGTGCTTCCGTAGCCATGCATCATCTGAATGCCTGCTTCTTTGTAGTCCTTAATCAAACGGACCGGCACCTTCGTACCGCCAGAAATCGCAATTTCAAAGGATGAAAGGTCATACGAACCGCGTTTCATTTCTTCCAGCATGTACGTATAAGCTGATGGGAAAGCCATCATGAACGTTATTCTTTCTTTTTCGATCGTTTCTAAAATGCGCTTCGGTGTTGCATCATGTAAGAAAACTAGCGTATACCCCTCAATGGCAGCGGCGATCAGATGATTAATTGAACTCATATGATAGAGAGGGTGACTCGCCAAGTACCGTTTCCCTTTCAAGTCAAATCCTCGATTCCCGCGTCTTGTTAAAAATTGATAGATTCGTCCATGTCCGACCATACAGCCTTTTGGATTCCCCGTTGTCCCAGAGGTAAATAAGATCATCGCTAGATCCTCTTCTGTTACCTCTTCCGCAAGATCACTGCCATCATTTGAAGCCAATATGTCTTCAAACAGCTGCGTTGTTTTCGCATTTACACCAGATTCCACCATGAGACAGTTGTCTAAAGACACATTCACCGCAGCAATCATGTCACGGAATTCTCGGTCAAAAAATAAAGCCTTTGGCTCTGCTTTTTTCAAAATACCTTCCAGCTCAAACGAAGTAAGCTGCCAGCTAAGCGGAACTGCGACTGCACCTGCTTTAATGGCTGCCAGCATAATCGTTGAAAAGTGATGATGGTTTTGACAAATAAAGCAAACGCGGTCACCTTTTCGAATTCCTTTTTGATGTAAGTAATGAGCAAGCTGGTCGATGCGTTTTGCATATTCTTCAAATGTATAAGACACCCCTCCGCCAGTTACCGCCTCAATTTGTGAAGAGCGTTCCATTCTGTCGTTGAGTAATGCCTGTAAAGTATTCAATATCTTCATCTCCAAACGTTTGATTTCCAATAGCCAATTTCCAGCGAATTGGGTTGGCAGATTTTATCTCATTCACATTCTAAAATAAAAACAGCTGAAAGTAAAATCATTTCATTTTGGAATTGTTCTTTATATTAATTGATAATATAGGTAATTTTATAGCCGTCTTCCATTTTGGTTTAAATCATGTTGATTATTATGATAAGATAGACCTAGTAATTGATCGGAAATGCGAATGCAATAGGAAAAGAGGTATGGAGAATGCAACATTTCGAGCTAGAGGCAAGTTTGTTAGACCATGCACTGACAAAGTATTTAAAAGCGACGAAACAAATAGATGAAGAAAATATTCCGAAAAACGTCACGAATGTTAAAGGGTTTATTTTACGTATCATCTACCGCCATCAATCATGTACTGTGAAAAATATTCTGCAGGAAGTTTCATTATCTCCCTCTGCAACAACAACCGCTCTCAATCACTTAGAAGACGAAGGGCTGATCATCCGCTCTCGAAATAATAATGACCGCCGTACTGTGTGGATTGAACTCTCTGAATCGGGTGAACAAATTGCTAAACAAATGATCGACAATCGCCAGCTGCTTGTGAATCAATTGTTCAACCACCTTTCAGAAGAAGATAAAAAAACATTTTTTGAATTAATCGAAAAAATGATGGACGAGCACACATTAAAGGCTTAGGAATACTCCTAAGCCTTCTTTTTTTATGGCTTTAAAACGACCTTTATACAATCATCCTGTTTGTCATTGAAGATGTGGTACGCATGAGCAGCTTCATCTAATGGCAATTTGTGAGTAATAATCGCTCTAGGATCAATTTCACCGCTTGTCACTTTTTGATAGAGCTTTGACATGTATCCTCTCGCCGGGGCTTGGCCCATTTTCAGGGTGACGTTTCTTGCGAAAAAAGCGCCTAATGGAAACATGTTGTACAGGCCGCCGTACACACCCGTCATCTGCACTGTTCCACATTTGCGAACGGCTTTTGTGGCAATTTGAATGGGTCCGATCGTTCCGCCTTGCAGCTTGAGTTTTTGCTCAATTTTTTCAAGCGGCGACTTCTTTCCGTCCATTCCCACACAATCAATCACAACATCGGCTCCGCCCTTGGTGAGCTCCTTTAACGTTTCTCCCATGTCGGGATCTTCTGTAAAATCAAAGACCTCCACGCCGCTCATTCGTTTTGCATGCCGCAGGCGGTAATCAATGTAATCGACGGCAATCACACGTTCTGCCCCTTTTTGCCAAGCAAATTGCTGCGCCATTAACCCAACAGGACCACAGCCTAGCACGATGACCGTATCGCCTTTTTTCACACCTGCGTGCTCTACGCTCCAATAGGCGGTTGGCAGGACATCTGATAAGAAGAGCAATTGTTCATCCTCCAGCTCACAATCCTCTGGAATCTTAAACGGGGTGTAGTTGCCAAAAGGTACACGTAAATACTCTGCCTGTCCTCCGGGATAGTTCCCATATTTCTCACTATAGCCAAAAAGCCCACCCGAATCGTAGTGCGGGTTTGAGTTGTCACATTGGCTTTCTAAGTGATGATCGCAATATTGGCATTTACCACATGCAACAGTAAATGGAATGACGACACGGTCTCCCTTTTTTACGGCTGTGACATCCGGGCCAACTTCCTCCACAACCCCCATTGGTTCATGCCCAATTACATAGCCGATTGGAAGCGGGAAATTCCCCTGATACAAATGTAAATCTGATCCACAAATTGCTGTTGATGTAATACGTATGATCACATCTTCTCGATCTTGAATCGACGGTGCATCTACTTTCTTCACTGCAATGCTATTTTTCCCTTGATAAGTAACAGCTCTCACATGCACTTCCTCCTTTAGCTCAAATCATCTTTACATAGCTTCACCTTGAATGAATGGTTCATTCATCAAATGAGCAATTTATGTGGAGGAGGCAAAAAACAAAAAAAGCCTGTCGATTGTTTCGACAGACTCATGATGTTGTGTAACGCGTTACACAGTTAATCTTTTTCGACAAAAAACAAATCATATTGAGTTGAAGTCTCCCGATCGAACATGAAGTTCCCTTCTTGAATAAAATAAGGACATATACTTGGGCTTGGAGATTCTTCAAACTGTTCATACACCTGCTCAATTTCTCCTGGAAGCAGCAAAACCAACATTTTATTTGAATGAGACACAAATTCATAAGAGTGAATCGTATCCGGCGGGATATAGGCAAAGTCACCCGGCATCAAGCAAATATCCTCTCCGTTCAAATGAAGGTTCATCTTCCCTTCAACACAATAGATTGCTTCTGTATGAACTTGATGATAATGCGGCGGGAAATATTTCTCCTTCGCTCCTTCAACCACAAAATGACTGAATCCGCCTCCTGTTGTTTCTACTGTTGCAATCAGCTCATGAATCTGGCCATCAATGATGTATTGCTTCCCTTCACCAGCCTCTAATACATAAGGCTGTACCTCGTGAGGAAGCTGACTATGAAATAAAACGGAGGGCCTCGTTGTATTAGACAGTTCTCTGATTCCATGCATCAGGATGATATCGCTTTCTTTTTCAGCCTGCTGAAAACTGGCTGCATCGAAAGCATGATGAGTCATAGACCATTCATTCTGAAAAAGCCTCTTTCCAATTTGCTGATAGACATCTGTCATTTTTCCGCCCAGCGTATATGAAATAAATCTTGTTTTATGACTATGCATTCTGTAGCCATGAATCGTTTTGGGCGGGATATGAATATAATCAAAGGCTGTGGCCATGTATTTTTTACCGTCCAGCATCACTTCAAGCTTTCCTTCCAGCACAAAAATGGTTTCAAATAAGTGCTCATGACAGTGCAGCGGGAAATATGCTCCTTTCCCACCTGTGATTAAGGCAAGCTCAAACAGCTGATTCGTTTGATTTGCTTCTGCCAGCATATGAACAAGCTGATTCTCCAGCCCATACAGCTTTCCGGAACCAGACACGGTATAAAAAGAGGTACCTTCGGATTGCTTCATCGATTGCGGTTGCTCCGACATCCCATCACTCCTCATGACAAATTGACTATCTATATTATATAGACCAATTGATATAATAGATAGACAATATGCGAGAGATTTTACTCTTCTCGCATAAATAAGTGTCTAAGGTAACTTTTTACGTGTTCTAAAGGGGTCGTTTGTTTGAGTGCAGTGGTCATCGATAAACCCCCGATGACCATTGAGTGAAGAAGAGAAGCCAGCTCTTCTGCTTTGTTTTCTTCATACCCGCTGTTCATTAGCTTTTCTTTTACAAGCTCCTGCCAGCGGATCATTTCTTGTTTGCATGCAGCATGAAGCTGCGCGTTTTCAGGCTTGGACTCTGCCGCCAGCAAGACAATTGGAATTCCTCTTTCACTTTCTTTCTCCATAAATCCTCGAATGATCTTTGTCATAAAACGATCGATGGCGATATATGGGTCATCCGAATAGGCAAAGCCTTCTTCAATTTGATTAATGACCTTTTGACTAATGTGTTCAACAGATGCAATAGCCAGCTCTTCTTTTCCATTTGGAAAGTAATAATAAAGAGAGCCTTTAGGTGTGCCGCTCTCTCTGATAATTTGATTCAATCCTGTCGCATGGTACCCCTGTTTACGTAAAAGAAGTGCTGCCGTTTGAATGATTTTGTCCTTCGTACTCACGTGTGACACTCTTTTCCCTCCATAGACCAAAGTCGCTTATCATGCGTTATCGATTTAATTGACTAGTTCCTTTCCAAATCGAGGATGTCTCCATTTCCGCCGCAAGCCTGAGCAGCCAGTCCTCTTTTCCTTTAGGTGCTGTCACCTGTACCCCTAAAGGCATGCCCGCGCTAGTCAGATGAACAGGAACACTCATTGATGGCTGACCTGTTAAGTTGGCAAGCTGTGTAAATGGGGTGTAGGTCAAGCTCTTGAGGAACATGTCATAAATAAGATCCTGCTGTGCTTGCATTGAAAGGGATGACACACGTAAAAGTGCGGCTGTTTCCTGATCTGAATGCATAAGCTCACCTACCTTTGGAGCTGAATAGGCAGTAGCTGGTGTCACATAGAGATCGTAGGTTTGATGAAATGATGCCATTTGTGCAGCAGCCCGATCCCACGCATCAAGACTTTCTGTATAAGCAGCAGCGGTCACATTCTTGCCAGCCTCCGCCAGCACCCATGCCACGATGTCCGTTTCCTCCGGCTTTACTGGACGCCCTAACGAACGAGCCAAGGAAGTGAATAACGCAGACATTTCTCCGCTGTTCATCACGTAATATTGCTGCATGAGATGAACCCCATCAATTTCTGGCTTGGCTTCTTCTACTTGATGACCCTGCTCACTCAACCATTTCACTGTCTGCTGAACCGCCCGCTTCGCCTCCTCACTGACCTTCGTGCCAACTGGAGATTCTACGCTGTAAGCAATTCGCATAGAAGATGTACGTTTCGCCAGATCCTCTTGGTAACTGCCATCGTATAACGGAGTTTGGAAAGCAGCTTCAGGTTGAATGACTTGAAGTAGATCAAGAAGGGCTGCACTGTCCCGTACTGTTTTTGTGAGTGTAAAGTCGATGGAAGCCCCTTGCCACTGCCTTCCTGCGCCTGGGCCTACCGGCGTTCTTCCCCGCGTGGGCTTAAGGCCGAACAAACCGGTAAAGGATGCTGGGATCCGGATGGAACCACCGCCATCACTTGCTCCGCCAGCAGGTACAATGCCGCTTGCAACAGCTGCTGCTGTCCCGCCGCTTGAGCCGCCCGGAGAATAGTCCGTATTCCAAGGATTTCTCGTTGGACCATGTAAAGCAGGCTCCGTCACATTTCTTAAACCGAATTCCGGTGTATTTGTATGTCCGATCATGAGAAAACCAGCCTGCTTCAACCGATCAACAAAGTGCGAATCCGAATTTGCTTTTACATCCTTTAACAGCAAAGCTCCTGCTGTCAGCGGTTCATTTTTAATCCCTTGCGATATATTTTTCAGCACAAACGGAACACCAGCAAATGGCTGATACTCATGTAACTCCTTGATGTCTTTTAAAACTTGTTCTTGTCTCGTCCGTATCACAGCGTTTAGTTCTGGATTGACCTCATTCAATCTATCAAATGCAGCCTGCATAAGCTCCTCGGGCTTTACCTGCTTATTCTGCACAAGTGCTGCCAAGCCAGCCGCATCATACGTCATATACTCTTTTACGTTCATCAGCATGTCCTTCTTTCTCTTATCATGATGTCTCTATTGTCTACTAGAATTCTATGAATTTCAATTTCAGGTTACTTGTAAAAATAACTTTCTGAACAAGACGACAATTCTACTATCCCATCCCTCTGCTTTCTCCGATATAATAGAGAAAAAAAGACCGAGATCATCGGATGAGAGGAGCCACGCATTGAAAAGGAAATTACTTATCGTCATTGCGTTTCTTCTTGCGTTGACAACTGCATTGCCCTTCCATTCGCAGGCAGCTGCACCGCCAAAAGAAACAGATGTCATCATCGTCTATAAAAATCAAAAAGGAAAACAAACAGCGATTGAGGAAAGTGAGAAAGTGAACGCACAGTACATACATCTTCCCGCTGTCGCTGTGACAGCAGATGAACAAGCGGTCACCTCACTCAAAAATGACCCAAACATCGCTTACGTCTCAAAAAACGTAAAGGTTAAACTCGCGGCTTCTACTGTGAAGAAAACAGCCGCTGCTACTAATCAGGATGCATTGGTACAAAAATCTTACAATCTGCAAAAACTAAATATCAAGCAAGCAATTAAAGAAGGCGTCACTGGTAAAAATGTAAAAGTAGCCGTTTTAGATACTGGCATTTTCTCACACGAGGATTTAAAGGTATCCGGCGGTAAATCATTCGTGAACTACACATCCTCTTATAAAGATGATGAAGGACATGGCACACATGTCGCCGGCACGATTGGTGCGCTTAATAACGATTATGGAACAGTCGGCGTCGCTTCCGGTGTGAAGCTGTATGCTGTGAAAGTGTTAGATAAAAAGGGAGAAGGCGACCTGTATAGTCTGCTTCGAGGCATCGATTGGGCGATTACCAACAAGATGGACATTATTAATTTAAGTTTAGGCTTTGAAGACAATATCCCCATCTTGCGTTCAGCAGTAGATGAAGCCTATAAAAAAGGACTGCTCGTGGTTGCTGCAAGCGGAAATGATGGAAAAAAGAATCATATTAGCTACCCTGCCGCTTACAATAGTGTCATTGCCGTTTCTGCAACGACTGACAAAGACAAACTTGCGTCTATCTCGAATACAGGGAAAGGGATTGAATTTTCTGCCCCTGGCGAGAACGTCATCAGCACTTATTTAAAAAATGAATATTGGTATGCAACGGGGACATCACAAGCTGCACCGCATGTCACAGGAATGCTGGCACTGTTAAAACAGCTTCATCCGAAGAAAACAAATGCACAGCTTCGCACTTTATTGCGCAGCTATACAGTGGATCTTGGTGCAAAAGGGAAGGATCCGCAATTCGGCTATGGCCGCGTGCAATATGTGCCGCAATCCACCTTTTTAAAGGCTGCGGCCAGTGCTGTCAAAAAAGCCGAAACATCTAAAAAGCAGGCAGATGTCAATCAAGCCAAAACGAGAATTGGCCGGCTCACTGCAAGCAAGCAAAAAACAGCACTCACAGAACGGGTGAAGAAAGTCCAAGCAGCCATTGATATCCGCTCGGCACGTGCAAAGGTCAAAGCAGCCGAAAAGAACAAAACACAGAGCGCTATTAAAAGTGCTCAAACGGCCATCAAAAAACTAAACAAAGGCAAAGAAAAAACAAGCCTGCAAAACCGGCTTGACAAAGTAAAAAAACAAGTCGCTTATCAAAAGAAAGTGACAGATGCTAAACAAAAGGTCAAAAAAGCAGAAGCCAAACGAACAAAGAAAACAAAAGCAGCGGCTCAAAGCGCTGTCAAACAGCTAAAAGCCTCCAAAACAAAAACCAATTTACAAAAACGATTAAACCGTATTAAGGTCTAACAGAAAAAACGATTCCTTTCAGCGAGGAATCGTTTTTTCTATTTCAACATCGGCTCAAACAAGCTGTGATGATATTTCCCTTCGGCATCTGCCCTCACTTGATCGAGAATGCTTTCTAACGAAGCCGTCACGCTCTCTAATGCCCGCCGTACTGTACCGTGTTCAAAATCCGCTAAACTCTCCGGCAATTCATCTTCATCCAGCACAAAGACATCACCATTCGGAAGAATGAGAAGATCAATAATGAGGTCTTCAAACATGACCAGCTGCCCGTTGAACTGTGTATCTCCCACCATATTCAAATAAGATCCTAGTTCCTTCCCTTGATCATCTCTCCAGAAATATATGTTATAAGGACGATCCTTCCAATAATAGGCGGTCGTATAGCTCCCTTTTGGAATGGTTAGAGCACCCTCACCTGCCCTCATCGTAAACGGTTCTTCAATCTTGTGAAACAGCACAGCCTGCTGCTCCTTTGTGTCTAACAGCTGACAGGTATGTTCCACAACTTTTTGATCGTATTTGATTTTTCTCTCGATGACTTTATCCCAACGATCCGCATGCAGCGAAAACAACATGTCACAACTCCCTCTAAACATCTCGTTTCTTTCCAGTATACACCGATTTTTTTGAAGAAATAAAGGATTGCCTCATTTACTTATGGAAGACCTATGATGAGGTGGAATAAATGAACGGAATCACGATTCTTGAAAATTTTACACAGCTTGGACAAATCATTCTCATGATTTGCGGCTATGTCCTTTATTGGCAGCTGGTGAAAACGAAGAGAGAACGAAAGCTGTCTCCTTACGAGCGCATGTTAAAATTCTTTGTCATGTTCGGTTTCATCTCGTGGGTGGTATCCTATTGGGCGCTGGCACTGTGGGCGTAAATTGAAAAAAGGAAGAGCTGTCCATGGAGGTAAGCTCTTCCTTTTGCTGCACATTATATTATGAGCCTGCCGGCTGTTCTTTCTTGATCACATATTGATAGCTCTTGACATGTGTCCCATTTTGGTTCACAAATTCTTTATCAAGCGCACGCTCAAAGCCCATTCTTTCATATAAGCGAATGGCGGCCTGCATTTTATCAGATGTATGAAGATACAGGACATTTTCGCCCCATGATTGCGTCAGTTCAATACTTTTACGCAGCAATGACTCTGCAATGCCTTTTCCCCTCACATCGGGATCTACTCCTAAAAACCGGACGATGGCTGATGTAATGCCCATTTCGGGTTTATCATACGCTTGCTCTGATGAGCGGAACATTTGAAGCGTCCCTACGACTTTGCCGCCAAGCTCCGCCACAAGCATCAGCTCCATGTTCGGATTATCTACAGCTGCTGCAAGCGCGGCAGAATAATTTTGCCAGCCTTCCTCTGTAAATTGAGGCTCATACTGTGCATAGGATTTGATCAGCACGCGTGTGATAGCCTCATGATCTTCTTTGACTGCTTGACGAATGATCAGCTCTTGCTGCTTCATGTCAGCACCTCCTGCTCTCTATTAGTGGATATACGTATCATGCAATCACTGCATGCGATCACCTTACTCTTTTCTCTACTCATTCAATGTAAAGAGTCTCATTCGAAAGATCAATCATTTTGCACGAAATCATCTTTGAAAAATTTTCATTGAAAAGGAACGCTTGATTCATTATGCTGTGTTGAGGAAGTATACGAGGAGTGTTGTCATCATATGAGTTCTTTATCTTATCCCCAAGAATCGAAAAAAAATCGATTTCTCCTTGCCGCATTGCTCGGATCTTTAACCGCCCTTGCTCCGCTGGCAATGGATATGTATTTACCTGCTTTACCTAATATCGCCCGTGACTTTGAAGCAAGCACGGCGTTGTCTCAATTAAGTCTGATGGCTTGTCTCATTGGACTGGCGCTTGGCCAGCTGATTGCAGGCCCGATCAGCGATACGATCGGCAGAAGAAAACCGCTGATGATTGGCTTGACCATCTTTATTGCGGCATCCCTTCTTTGTACAGTGGTCACATCGATTTGGACGTTCATTCTTCTTAGATTGATTCAAGGACTTGCTGGATCAGCAGGCATTGTCATTGCACGAGCCATCGTACGAGATCATTATGAAGGATCAGAAATGACGAAATTCTTTGCATTGCTGATGTTAGTCAATGGGGTTGCTCCGGCAGCGGCACCTATCGTGGGCGGACAAATGTTACGGTTCACGACGTGGCAGGGTGTGTTTGTTCTTCTAGGAATCCTCGGAGCGCTAATGCTCCTAAGATCAATGTTTTCATTGAAAGAAAGCTTACCTGCGGAACGCAGACAGACTGGGGGCTTCAAACAGATCCTAGGTGCGATGAAAATTCTAGCGAGCGATCGTCTCTTTGTTGGATATGCCCTATCACAAGGTCTAGTCTTCGCAGCGATGTTTGCCTATATTTCTGGTTCACCGTTTGTGCTTCAAGATATTTTCAACCTTTCTCCACAAGGATTTAGTGCGGCCTTTGCGGTAAATAGTCTTGGGATCATCACGGCTGGACAAGTATTTGCCCGAGTTGCTGCGAAAATTGGTGAAGAGAAAGTCCTTCGCATTGGATTGCTGACAGCTGCATTAGGGGGAGTCACTTTATTTTTCATGATCTCAATTGATGCAGGATTGTACGGTATTCTGATTCCACTGTTTTTTGTTGTCTCAAGCGTTGGAATTGTCGGCACCTCTGCCCCGTCTCTTGCGATGCAGCATCACGGAGCGCATGCAGGAAGTGCAGCTGCACTGATCGGTGTGGCGCAAATGCTGCTAGGCGCCTGCATGACACCTCTTGTCGGACTAGCCGGAAGCCAAACAGCCTTTCCAATGGGTCTGATCATTATGCTTTGTGATCTAGGCGCACTTTGCTGTTATTTCTTCTTTGTGGCCCGAGCGAAAAAAAGACCCGAATAAGCGGGTTTAAAGACTATTGACAAAGGGCTAAAATGATCTTGATTTTAGCTCTTTGTCTTCTTTTCAGCGTGATAGAAAACCTTTGAAGTCTAGGAAGGACGAGCATCGGAGCGCAGAACTGACAAAGAATGCGAAACACCATATATCATATACGGATACTGAGTTTCTACTGGCAAATCAATAGCTATCTCGCTAATTTAGGTCGCAATTTAAAATTGCGTCTGAAGAAAGAATATAGCGAGTTTTGATCTCCATTTTGCAGCTGTGAAGTTTAAAAGTCTCCTTTTACTTCTCTTTAAAGAAATATCATGGTATTTATCGATACACCCCTAACATGTCTAAGTACTTCATAAACATGTCTTTTTTTACAGCGCTCTTTTCTCTTTCCACAACTCTTCTGAATCATTACAAATTATATTCCCCACATAATTTTTGTGACCTCTACACCTTTTACTAGTGATTTAGAATTATTCTCTTAAAAGCAAAAACTATTAATAATGTCGATTGTACGGACAATAATTAGGTGTTATTACTCATTTTTGCAAAAATACCAAATAAGGAAGGTAAATGTAATATTTACATATAAATAGTTAAATGCAACAAAAATATTAAAGAGGAGGAAATTTTTATGTCTAAGAAGAAAAAATCATTCTTGCAATTAATATTGATTTTTTCCCTGATTTGTTTTAGTTTTTCTTCAACTGCAGGGGTTTCTGCGAAAGAAGGTGATTCTTCAATTGTTCCAATCAAGGGAGATGCTGCCGCTGAAATGGTCAATATAGCGCTTGATACTATAGAGAACGGGGGAGTTAAAGCTATAGCACCTGTAGATACATACGGATTGAAAAAATCCAGTGTTTATAAAGTGGGTGGTGGAGTTACAGCTGTTACAGTTCCTATAAATGGAGATTATAGCCTTCCTAGTAATATCACTCTTTTCATTGATGAGGATCATACCGTCTTACAGGCAAATGAAATGTTGGTGACAAAGAATGATAAGGGTAATTTCAAGGTTGAGACTTATGTGGATGGTTCTCTTGTAAAGTCAGTTGATACTGAGCTATCTTATATGTCAGATGAAGAATTACTTGCAGAAAATCCTCCTGAAATTCAAACACAGGGCGTAAAAGCAAAAGCAGCTTGCATTGCATCAGTGCTTGGAATTGGTAGTGGTGCGGCTTATTTAATTGCGGTTGGTTGTGCTGGTTCATGTGCAGCTCCAACGCCGGTTACTGCTCCAATATGTGCAGCATGTATTGGCGCATATGCAGTTCTTGGAGCTGGTGGGATGGGTGCAGTAGTTGCTTGTTTCAAATTGTGAGTCTGAGGGTGTTTCTATGAATAAATTATTAGCGATGTCAATATTAGGATTAGGAATTAGTGGTGCGGCTTTAGTTCTCTCGGTCTCTTTGTTATTCAAAGACCCAAACGAAAACTTTGTGCTGATGTTTGCTGCTGGTTCAGCTGGCGCATTCACAGTTTTCACTGTCTCATCCCTAGTTCTTCGAAAACGTTTGAATCACTTAAGTGATAAAAAGTAAATCCTCTCTAAGGGATAAATATACCTTTATAAAAACAGCCAGTTGTCGAAAATCTTTCGATGACTGGCTGTTTAGTTTCAATTGAATTCAGGTATTGTACAGTGACCTGTATTTCAATAACATTTTTACAATAAAAAAAGACACCAGAGGGATCATTCAACGGTAACACATTATAATGTTAGTACTTGACCTTCTTTCACACTTCAAGTGATTAGTTTGTCGGCCACTTCTTTCATTTTCGATTCTACTTCCTAAATACCATTTTTCTCGTTTAATTTAATAAAAACCCTTTTTCCCCATGAACTTGCATACATAAGGATAAGCCTTGGGTGTACCCGAAGAATATCTTTCATTACTAATCAAGTTATACTCGATTAGCATGTCAGTAATGATTTTTGGACTTTCTATTCCCTTTCCCATATAAGCCAGGATATTCTCCTTTTGGATTGTCGTTAGCTCACCAGTTTCAATGACTGAATCAAAGCTGAACAGATCTCGATCAAAATTAGTTTTATATTGATCATTCTCTTTGTACTGATGTTTCTGTTCCATTTCCAGTTTAATTTTTTTCATTTGCTTGTTGGAAAGAGATAAACCCAGTTTGACTTGTTTCTTCATATCTTCACTCATGCTTGGAACATAACCCAATTCATTCACCAAGGACCAAGTTAATTGTGTTCTTCTATTAGAAATTTCTTCAACCTCTTTTTGTATGGAAGCAAACTCTTTCTTAATTCGATTGACAACAGCTTTCTTCAATCCAATATGATCTTCAAAATGTTTTATTCCTAGCCTTTTGCTTTTACCAGTCTGGTTGTGTTTTACAATGTACTGATACCTTAATGGTCTTCCACATTCACACCGGGTATCTGAATTGACAAAACCATTGTCAATGTAATCAATGAGTACCCATCTGCCTATTAGTGATTCAAGCTTTAAACTAGAGTTCCCTTCGAACTCTTCCCCAGCCTGCACACTGTTAAAGGCTAATAATCTCTTTTCTCTTTCGTAGCTCTTAAGATATAGTATCTGTTCACTATTCAATTCCTCACTCATCACTATTCCCCTCCTCCCATGACTGCCTATCTTGGAATTCACAAAGTGTTTTATTTTGATAAATTCGTCGTCAAATTCAACTATCCCTTCTTGGTATTTAATCCTAACACCAGCAATACTAAAGTAAGTAAACAAACAAAAAAAGACAGGTTATCTGCCTTCAGTCAAGGCAGAATAAAAAAGAGCTTATGCAAGCTCTTTTTTTGTTGTCTTCATATTCTATAATTTCACTTTACAAGATCCATCATGAACACAGATTTGTTCACCTTAAATGTATTGGCAATCTTGCCAGGGTTTGTCTACACGCTGAGACCCGCATAAGCGGGTTTTTTCATTTATTATGGCTTGCTCCAATTGATGGTGCGGAACACGTTACTCTGGTCATTGTTGTGATATGCATCTAAATCAAAGCCTGATAGTCCAAAACCAATTGTCATGACAATTCCTCCGGCAACGGTGAAGATGATCCCCCATTTGATGCATTGCTTTTTTAAATCATTCACGTTCATACTCTCACGACCTTCTTTTTAAACATTCCCATGAATGCCTTAGTTGTTTGAATAGTCATTTGCACAAATAGCTTTGTCAAATACGCCGTGGCTATGCCGCTTAATAATCCGACACCTAATAGAAGAATACCAACGCCAACCTGCGTCACCACCACATGCAAACCGTCCTGAAAAATAAATGGAGAACCAATGATGCTCCAAAAACCGCCGAGCAGACCAGTAAGCGTCAATGCACCTGTCACGAGTGGAATGCACCAAATCACCATATACACAGAAAGAATCAGCAGGAAGACTGTTGCTAGAATACTGCCCCATAACGGAAAGCCTAAAATGAGAATGGAGAGTCTTGTGGCTTTTTCTCCAAACGTCGGCACCTGAACGGTTTTTATACCTTGTTCCTTCATAATCCCTTCAGCGATCATAGCAGGCTGTCCGACTTGCTGAACCGCTTCCTGTTCACTATAGCCATCTTCCTGATAATCCTCAATCATTTCATCGTAGTATTCGATAAACCGATCACTGTCTTTTTCGCCTAGAAGATGCAGATGCTTCTTTAGGCTGCTCAAAAATTCTTTTTTATTCATTGCCCTGTCCTCCAGAAATAAAGTCGTAAATCGCCATCACCTGATCCCATTCCTCTAAAAACTGCGCCATATGCTCCCGCCCGCTTTCTGTCATGCGGTAGTATTTTCTTAATCGACTGTTATGTTCCTGGGAATAGGTCTCCACATAATTGTTTTGCTCTAAACGCTTTAAAATCGGATACAATGTCGATTCTGAAATCTCAATACAATGGGACATATCTTTAATGATTTGATAACCATAGGAATCGCCTTTCTTTAATACCGCCAGTACACAAAATTCCAGTAATCCTTTTTTTAATTGTGCATTCATGTTTACAACTCCTAACTATTTATACTATACATTACATAGTATTGTGTGACAAGAGGTATAGAGAATAAAAAAAAGACCCTTTTTAGGGTCTTTTCATTTTTATATATTCACAAATCCTTCTCCGAACACATCGCGTACGTCATGGACAACAACGAATGCGTCTCGATCTATTTTCTTAATAATTTTCTTAAGGCGCATGAGCTCCTGCTTTTGAATGACCGCGTAAAGAATTTCCTTCGATTCCTTTGAATAATGACCGCGTCCGTTTAAAATCGTTACGCCTCGATCTAAGGTGTGATTGATTTCTTCCGCAATATCATCTTTGCATGAAGAAATAATCGTCACTGCCTTTTTCGTGTTAAGTCCTTCTATCACGAAGTCCATCACCTTTGTCGCCACGTACAGCATCACAATGGTAAACATTAATTTTTCCGCACCAATAATAAAATAGGAAGCAAATACAACGATCAGATCAAAGAACAAAATGGCATAGCTCACGTTCCAGTCTAAATACTTGTTGGCAATTCTTCCGAGAATGGCAGAACCCGCCGTTGTTCCACCTGCTCTGAGCACAAGACCAATCCCAATTCCGATGATAATTCCTGCAAAAATCGCTCCAATGATCAATTCATGAACATTCACGACCCATGTTGTGGTCAGGTGCAAAAATAGAGAGTTACTTGCGACGGCAACCACAGTATAAATCGTGGTCTTCTTGTCTAAATACTTATAGCCGACAAGCAGTAAGATGGCATTAAACACGAGGTTCGTCAGCCACGGTGCAATCTCAAACAAATAATAAAAAATAATGGACAGCCCCGTGACGCCGCCTTCACCAAATTCAAGCGGAATGACAAACATGTTCACTGCTGCGGCAAATAAAAAAGAACCAACTAGAATCATCGCTATATCTTTTACACATTTTTTCAATTTCTTCTTTCCTCCTTTTTTAAGCATATAAAAAACCCTCTTTCTGCACGAAAGAAGACAGTCGTTGGACAACATAAAAATCAAAAGACGGCGCCTTTTGATGAAGCTTTCTGAAATCAATCTTTCCATAATATATATCTCTTTTCAGAGGCTGTCAATGACTTGGTTTTCTATTATTTTGACTGCATTTTTATGCATCAAAACCCGCATGTTTTCAGGGTTTTTCCGCCCTATGATGCTTTTTCCTCTCCTTGACAAAAACACTTTAGTCATTTAAACTACTGCCTCATATCATATCCATCATTTCCGATCTAAAAAGGAGGCTGTTTGATTCCGATGAATCCTATTCAAAGCCGTTTACAGGCTCACGCACCTTTGATTTTAGACGGTGCATTAGCAACAGAGCTTGAACGAAAGGGCTGTAACTTAAACGATCGTTTATGGTCAGCCAAAATACTTATTGAACAGCCACAATTGATTCAGCAAGTACACTTGGACTACTTCCAAGCAGGTGCTGACTGCGCAACAACCGCCAGCTACCAAACAACGATTGAAGGCTTTGCTGAAAAAGGCTATACAAAAGAAGAAGCGATTGAACTCATGAAACGCTCTGTCACTCTTGCGAAAGAGGCACGCGATCTTTTTTGGCAGGATGAAGCGCGTCGTGAAGGACGGACAAAACCATTTGTCGCTGGATCTGTGGGGCCATTCGGCGCTTATTTATCTGATGGTTCAGAATATAAAGGAAATTATGGACTCTCAGAGCAGGCTCTTATTGATTTTCACAGACCAAGAATTCAGGCATTAGTAGAAGCGGGTGCAGATATTCTTGCATGCGAAACGATTCCTTGTCTGATTGAAGCAACTGCCATTGCAAAGCTGCTGCAGGATGAATTCAGCGGGGTATCTGCTTGGATCACATTCAGCGCAAAGGATGGCCTGCACATTAGTGAAGGTGATTCCATTCGAGAATGTGTACAAGCGCTTGAGCCTTATGAACAAATCGCTGCCGTCGGCGTGAACTGTACGCCGCCGCAATTTATTACTTCTCTTATTCAAGAAATGAAAAAGGGAACGAGCAAACCGATTGTGGTATATCCAAACTCAGGTGAAATATATGATCCTGAAGAAAAAGTATGGAACGGAGATACGTCTCATCTTACTTTTGGGGAATGTGCGCATCAATGGTACAAAGACGGCGCGAATATCATCGGCGGCTGCTGCCGGACGACCCCAGAAGATATCAATGACATCTTAAAACGAACCACATCGTAGCATCATGAATCATCACACATACTTCTAAGCAAAAGGGCGGGAAGACATGGAACAAGCAAAAGATCAGTCACAACAATATCAACGAAAAATGACGAGCCGGCACCTGTTCATGCTTTCTCTAGGCGGCGTCATTGGAACAGGGCTCTTTTTAAGCTCTGGGTATACCATCAATCAGGCCGGACCTGCGGGGACCATTCTTGCCTATCTTGTCGGGGCTTTAATTGTCTACCTCGTGATGCTTTGTTTAGGTGAGCTGTCTGTCGCAATGCCGGTCACAGGGGCTTTTCATACGTATGCAACAAAATACATTGGACCTGGTACAGGCTATACGGTTGCTTGGCTATACTGGCTGACATGGACAGTGGCACTCGGTTCGGAATTTACAGCCGCAGGACTATTAATGCAGCGCTGGTTTCCAGACACTTCAGTTTGGATGTGGAGTGGTGTTTTTGCTCTTCTCATCTTTTTACTGAATGCATTTACAGTCAAGTTTTTTGCAGAATCAGAGTTTTGGTTTTCCAGTATTAAAGTGATGGCTATTATTCTCTTTATTATTCTTGGCGGAGCTGCCATGTTTGGTTTGATCCCATTAAAGGGCGGTGAGGCCGCTCCGTTGTTTTCTAATTTCACTGGCGAAGGCGGACTTTTCCCAAACGGCTTTTTACCAATTTTAATGACGATGCTTGCGGTCAACTTTGCTTTTTCAGGTACGGAGTTGATTGGGATTGCTGCGGGTGAAAGCGTCAATCCTGACGAGACCATTCCAAGAGCAATTCGCACAACCGTCCTGCGTCTCGTCCTGTTTTTCGTTGGAACGATTGTTGTGTTGGCTGGCTTGATTCCAGTAGAAGAAGCCGGGGTGATCAAAAGCCCATTTGTCGTGGTATTTGATCGTATCGGGATTCCTTATGCCGCAGATTTCATGAATTTTGTCATCCTGACCGCGATCTTATCTGCCGCAAACTCAGGATTATACGCATCATCTCGTATGCTTTGGTCGCTTTCTGAGGAACGGACACTTCCTAAAAAACTGGCGAAGCTGACGTCAAAAGGCATTCCTTTGAATGCACTCATTTTAAGTATGATCGGTGGTATTCTTTCTTTGCTATCGAGCGTGATCGCACCAGAAACGGTATACCTTGTCCTAGTGTCAATCTCTGGACTGGCCGTTGTGGTTGTATGGATGGGGATTGCTGCCTCACAGTTTATGTTCCGGAAAAGATTTTTACAGGAAGGCGGACAGCTTCATGATTTATCCTTTCGAACACCGCTCTATCCAGTAGTTCCGATTGCAGCCTTCCTCCTATGTCTTGCATCTGTCATCGGCATTGCCTTTGATCCAAATCAGCGGATTGCCCTCATCTGCGGCATTCCTTTCATTGCGCTCTGCTATGCTGCCTATTACGTGACAGCTTGGATTCAGAAAAAACGAGAAAAACCTGGTGTATAAACATCAGGGTTTTTTCATCTGACAAAAAAGGATATCGCTAGTAAAAGAAGCACACTTTGGTATATGATAGGAATCTATGATTTCAGGATGAACCAAGGGAGTTGTCGTGAATATGGAAATGACCATTACAAGAGCATTAAGTGAACTGAAAATGTTAGATAAAAGAATCAACCGAACCGTTGATGAAGCCGTACTCGGTGGATTGATGATCGGGAAACATATACAGCACGGATTTCAGAATCAAGAAGAGATTGAAAAAAAGGCAAAGGCTGATGATCAATCGATTCGAGCTTTAATCAAACGCCGGAATGCCATCAAATCAGCCATCGTTGTATCAAATGCAACCACAATGATTGATGTGGCGGGTGTCCGTATGACGGTGGCAGAGGCGATTGAACGAAAGACGTCGATAGACTACGATATTCGTTATTTACGGAAAATGAAACAGGTGTACAAAGAGCTGGTCGACAAAGCTGAACAAACGAATGAAGATGTGAAAATGAGACTTGATCAGCATTTAGAGACCTTGTTTGGGAAAGATGGAAAGACACAAGCGGCCGCCAACCAAGAGATCGTGAAGTCTTTTCTAGCTGAAAATGAGGCGGTGATCATCGATCCGCTTCGCCTTCGAGTGAAAATTGAACAGCTTTCGAAAGAAATTGAAGATTTCCAAATGGAAGTTGATTTTTCCTTGTCTGAAAGCAATACACTAACGAAAATACAGATGGATTAATTGATTTTGTTAGTGAGCCGAAAATCGATAGGACTAAACACCTCCGAGGGAAAGGTCATTCCCTCCTCATCTGATGATCATCTTAGGATGATCCTTGATAAAAGCTCAAAGCTGAACGTTCAAGGATCAAAGTTCAAGTGTGAAAGTTCTTATCTATCAAAGCTCAAGGTTAAAAGTTAAATGCTCGATCGAATCTGGGAATAACGGCTGATGAGTGTTTGTTTATCGACTCATTCGGTTGCCGCCCAGCAGGTTTGCTAACAAAAAGAAAAGGATGTCACCTGATGACATCCTTTTTTTCTATGAGATTAATAACGTGAAGTATATGCCAAATGGTACACACTTGTGACATTTGAAGATAGTTTGATGTCGTTTGACGTGAACGTCACTGGAACGATATCGTAGTAATGTGTTGACCAGCCTGCATTATTGTATGATTGGTAGCCTGCACCTGCAGGAACTTGAAACGTCAGTGAAAACTGTCCATTCTCGTCTGTTGTGCCTGTCGCTGTTTGAGCATAAGATTTGATGGCTGCTTCAAAATAAAGCTTGATCGGCTGATTAGGCATGAGGTTTCCGCTTGCATCTTTGAGTGTCCCTTTAAACGTAGCTGGATAATAAGAACCCACGCGATATTTACTGCCATAGCCGTAATTCACTATTCCACTATCGGCTGCTGTGACACTTGTTACTTGAACGGATGCTGGTACTGCACCTGTTTCTTCAGCATGTGCAAAGCTTGGGAATACGAGAAGCAATGATAGAAAGAAAGCAAACATGATTTTTTTCATCGATAAATCCTCCTTTTTTTTCCTACTATATTACTATCGACATTAATTGGTATTTTTCCAGTTAAAAACAAAAAAACCTCCCTTTTTTTAGAAAGGGAAGTCCTTTTTTTATTTTTTCACAACCACTTTTACCGCTTTGCTTTCTCTTTTTCTCACATCTGATGCGGTCACATACAAAACTGTTTTGGCTTTTTGCGGCTTGATTTGGGCAGTAAATGCGCCCTTGCTATTGGTTTTGACTGTTTTGATGACTTTCTTTGATTTGTTTTTCACTTTAATGGTCAAGCCTGCACCCGCAGTCCCTTTGACCGCTTTACTTTTAATGGTTACTTTGCTCACTTTCGGCTTAGCTGGTGCTTTGCCTTTTTTCACGACGGTTTTGAGCGTCGTAGCGGCCTTTCCTTTTGACATTTTAATGTGAAGGACCTTGTTTTTGTTCTGATGCTTAATCTTCACACTAAAGGTTCCTTTTTTGCCTGCTGTGCCTTTTCCAAGCAGCGTTTTGCCTCTATACACAGAAATAGCAGCACCGGCTTTTGCTTTACCTGTCACCTTTTGATGCTGATCTTCCACTTTGTTCACTGATGCATTCAATTCGACAGCACTTAATGCAGCAAATGCATTCAGTCTGCCATGTCCTGTCATCCAATCAATTCCTGGGATTTTCGGATCGACAATTGGCTCCTCGTTTTCATCATAGAAAACGTCGTCTTTTCCATCAATCGATTTAAATGAGATGTCATCTGCTGTACTTTGCAAAAGATTTCTCACTTGATTTGGCTTTAAGGATGGATTTTTAGAAAGCAGTAACCCTGCTGCTGCTGCTACATATGGTGTCGCCATTGATGTCCCGCTCAGGTATGAGACATTCCCATCAGGCATGAGGCTCGGAATATCCGACCCTGGTGCTGACATGCTCAGTCCTTTGCCATAGCTTGAAAACTCAGCGGCAATATCCATACGGTTGCTTGCGCCAACCGCCATTGCGTATTTTGACGTCGCAGGGTAGCCCATTTCTGGTACGCCATCATTTCCACTTGCCACGACCACTAGTACATTTCTTTGTGCAGCATAATTCATTGCATATTCAATCACTCTGCTGTAATAGCCGCCAAGGCTCATGTTGATCACCTTTGCGCCTTTGTCCACTGCATGTTTGATCCCAAGTGCAATATGCTCTGTATCGCCAAAGCCATAGGCATCCAGCACCTTCACCGGAATGATGCCCGTATGTTGGTTAAGGCCTGCCATTGAGTAATGATTATCGGATTTTGCGGCAATGATGCCTGCCACATGCGTACCGTGTCCATTGTCATCAATCGCATCTTTGTTTCGTCCAATGAGATTCGCACCTAAGTCTGTACGAACAGTCCCGTTTAAATCTGTCAAACGGCTGTCTACACCTGTATCCACAACAGCAATTAATGTCTGCTTCATTTTGCTTGTGCCAATCAGTGTATTCATTTGTTCAAATTTGACGTCAGCGCCTTTTTTCCCGCTGTTTTGCGCACTGTTTTTCAACGGCCACTGATAACCATACTGCGCGTCGCTGCTTAGCGCACGATAGGTTTGAACAGGCTCTGCAAATTCAACATTCGGCATGCTGGAAAGCTTTCTTGCCGTGCTTTTGATGACCGCTTTGCCTGCTTTTAGTGTCTTTCCAGCTGATTCTTGCCCTGCTGGCACATCATAGACATACATTCCTTTGAATAAAGGACTAACTGACTGTGAGGTCACACGGTTTTCTTGGATGCCGTAGCTTTTCATTTTCTTTTTCGCAGATTGAAGTGTTTGGCCATCCTTTAATTTAAAAATTATCTTATTCGTTTTAACCTTCTCTTCTTTTACAAGCTTTTGTTTCTCTAATACATAACCAACTGACTTTCCTTCAAGCTGATCGATGCCCATTTTTTGACTGACGGCTTCTAATTCCTTTTTTAAATATGCCGGACTTGCTTCTTTGAGCATATCAAAAAGGGAGCCGATCGCCTGTTGTTCTTTTTTTGTTACGACATGACCGCTAAATGCACCATTTTTCTCTACGTCATTTAGCAGTGTTTTTAATGTGAGCAGATGGTTGTATACCTTTTGCTGCTCTTTTTGATGTTTGATGAGCTTTGATTTGAGAAACGGCTTTGTCTTTTGGAGCAGACGTGAAAGCTTTTGACCTTCTGCCGTTTCATTGAATCGTTTATCTTCAATTGTACGAATCGATTGAAGAATTTCACGCCCGTATTTTTTCTCAATAATGATGATTTCAGGCTCATCTTCTTCAGGAAAAACAGGTTCAGAAGGCGGAAGGTTAGCTCCTTTATATCCGATTGTATATGCCGCATCCTCTTCCTCATCACGGCTGTCTTCCTCCGACCCTAAGTAGAGCACTTTGACATAATAGGGACCTGACCATGCATGCGGGAAGTTGATCTCTGTCTCTCCGCTTGCTGTGTCCACGCGATATCTTGAATATGTGTCATCCTTCATCGCTCTGTCCTTACTTGGATAGACCGATACGGACAGCACTTGTTTACTTTTCACAGAAATTTGCATGTGGGTATGTTTTGCCACCTCTTGTGCAGATGGCGTGATTTGATACCACGACTCTTCCTTTTCATTCTGTAATGTACCTGAGATGACTTCACCATTTTTTAACCCAATGGCTTCATTGACACTTGTTCCATGAGTGGCAGCTGCTGCCTCGTATCCAGGTAATGCTGCCATACATAGAATGATGGCCATGAGTACGATCACACAGGATTTGACCTGCTTTTTGAACATGAAAAGACCCCCTTATCTTTTATGATACCTTGGAAGAATATCACAGAAATACATTTAGTAGAATCTGTTTTTTACATAATTAAACTCGTTTTAAGCTAGGATTTGAGATATTCAGTCAGCAAGACGGATAGCTTCATAAACTTTTTGCCATTTCAAACGGAAAATGATGCTATTTAACCATGCGGAAAAGTACATTACAATCAACTTGTAAGCGCTTAACAAACAAGAGAGAAGGGATCAGCTTGTTCCAAAAAGATCATGTTTTCACACAAGTAAACGGACGATCAAAGAATGAGATTTTACAATACATTTCCGAGAAAGCTGAAGACCTTCAGATTACAAACAATCAGGCGGGGCTATTAGCAGATTTGTTGACACGCGAAGACGAAGTCTCAACAGGACTTCAGCAAGGCTTCGCCATTCCACATACAAAAAGCTCCGCTGTACAAACGGCTTCACTTCTTTTTTTAGAACTTGAACAACCCATTGAATGGGGAAGCTTCGACGATTTGCCCACAAGCTATTTATTTACACTGCTCGTTCCACTAGAAGAAGCTAATGTCACACATCTGAAATTACTGTCAGGTATTGCGACCAGTCTAATGGAACCTGCTTTTATCGAGAAGATTCAACCAGGTCAAACAGCTGATTACTATTACGACGTCATTGAACAACAATTGAAAGAGGGGATTACACAATGAAAATTGTCGGTGTCACTTCATGTCCAGCAGGGTTAGCTCATACTCCAATGGCAGCCAAAGCGTTAGAAAATGCAGGTAAACAGCTCGGACACGAGATCAAAATCGAACAGCAGGGGATTATGGGACAGGTGAACGGCATTACAGCAGAGGAAGCGCAGCAGGCAGACCTCTGCATCATTGCCTCAAATCAGCATATCAACGATGCGGAACGCTTCTCAGGCATTCCCACTGTACGTGTCGAGATCGGACGTGCCTTAAAAAATGCCGAGCAAATTATCACCAAAGCTGTAGCACTTGTTGAAAAGAAAAAGTCTGAATCTCAATAAACATGAGCAATGCCATATAGAAAGGAGCAAAGAAAATGAAAGCAAAATTAAAAGTCATTGAAGGCCATCTTATGACCGGTATTTCTTATATTCTTCCTGTAATCATCGGCGCCTCACTTATCGTTGGTTTAGCAAAACTGGTCGGATTAGGGTTTGGCGTTTCAGATTTAAACCCCTATAAGGAAGCTGGCGGCATACTGCACGGCGCCTATTTAATGGAGCAGGTCGGCTGGACAGGTATTGGCTTAATGAACGTCCTGCTTGCTGGATTTATCGCCTATTCCATAGCGGATAAATCAGGCCTTGCAGCCGGTTTTATCGGCGGTGCCCTCGCCAGCTCAACCAATGCTGGATTTATTGGTGCCGTCATTGCAGGCTTCTTCGCAGGATATGTTGCTCTTTTTGTAAAAAGAAAAATTCAAATTCAAGGCTCTGCAGCCGGGCTCGTCCCTCTGCTCATCCTGCCGCTCATTACCGTTGGCTTAACCGGACTTCTTATGTCAGTTCTGCTGGGCGGACCATTAGGCGCTTTGAACACGGCATTAATTGAATGGATTAAAGGTATGGTCGCTGATGGAACAAGCACACTCGCGCTCGCTCTCATTTTAGGGGCGATGATTGGATTCGATCTTGGCGGACCGGTGAATAAATCAGCGTGGATGGCTGGTAACGCCCTCTTCCTATCAGGTGTCTACCTCCCTGCCATTCTCGTCAATATTGCGATTGTCATTCCACCGCTTGGATACGGGCTTGCGACATTGATTCGAAAACGCAACTTCTCCCCAACCTTTAGAGAAGCCGGACGAGGCGGCCTTGTCATGGGGATTATCGGTATTACGGAAGGGGCGATCCCTTTTACCCTCGTCAATCCTTTGAAATTGATTCCGCTCAATGTTGTCGCATGTGCTGCTGGAAGCGGGGTCGCTGCATTATTAGGAGTTCATGACATCATGCCGCCAATTGGCGGGCTATACGGCTTCTTCTCAGTCGGAAACTGGTGGGCTTATTTAATCGGAGCCCTTACTGGCGCACTCGTCATCGGTATTGGCGCCAACCTGCTTGTGAATTTCTCTGAGAAAAAAGAGCCAAAAACGCCGGAACATGATCAGAAGCAGAAAGAAGAAGACGATTTTGACCTTGTGCTAGAAGGATAATTTGAACGAAGAAAGGTGTCGTTGATCAATGACTGTCAATGTACATGTGATTCCACATACTCACTGGGACCGGGAATGGTATTTCACCACCTCCCGCTCCCGTATTTACTTAATGAAAAGCGTAATGGACATCTTAGATACCCTTGAAACAGATGAAAGGTTCCATTACTTCATGCTCGATGCCCAGGCTTCCTTATTAGATGATTATCTGAAATGGCGGCCAGAGGATGAGAATCGAATCAAAAAGCTTGTCACAGCGAAACGTCTCATCATCGGCCCATGGTATACCCAAACCGACCAGCTCGTCATTTCAGGTGAATCGATTGTGCGGAACCTGCAATATGGGATTGAACGCTGTCAGCAGTTCGGCCACGTGATGAAAGTCGGCTATGTCCCTGATTCCTTCGGTCAATCCGCACAAATGCCTCAAATTTATCGCGGCTTCGGCATTGTCGATACGGCATTTTGGCGCGGCGTTTCTGACCATATGACGAACCATACTGAATTCAATTGGCGCGGTGCTGACGGCAGTGAAGTCTTTGCTGTGAATCTGCCATTCGGCTACTACTACGGTGGAAATATCCCTGAGAAAGATGAGGACTTACAAGCCTTTTTATCTGAAAAGATTGGTGCGCTGCAAGCAAAGGCAACCACAAAGAATGTCTATTTCCCGAATGGCTTTGACCAAGCACCCATCCGTAAAAACCTGCCTGACTTATTAGAAAAAGCCAATGAACTTGACAAGCACCACTATCAAATCAGCAGCTTAGAAGATTATATTGCAGCAGTAAAAAAAGAGCGGACATCTTTCGAGACATTACACGGAGAGCTCATTCATGCGAAGCATATGCGGATTCATAAATCTATCTTTTCAACACGAGCGGATTTAAAAATCTTAAACAACCAAATTGAAAACTATCTCGTGAATGTGATGGAGCCCATCCTCACGATTAGCTATTCGCTTGGACACGACTATCCGCATGATACGGTTCGTGATATTTGGTACCTCATGTTTGAAAATGCAGCGCATGACAGCATTGGCGGCTGTAATAGTGACACGACAAACCAAGATGTCTTCTTCCGCTACAAGCAGGCAAAGGAAATCGCCGAGAATCTTGTGGACTTGCACATGCGTCTCATCACAATTCGACTGCAAACAGAGCAAGAAATCACATTCACGTTGTTCAATACACTGCCTTCAAAGCGTTCTGAAGTCATTGAAGTCGAAACCTTTATCACGGAACGTCCATTTACGCTAAAGGATGCAAATGGACGAACGCTTCAGTACACAGTGAAAAGCAAAACCGATGTCACAGATTATGTGCTGGCACAGCAAATTTCTCTTAACCCAAGTAAAGAAGTGTACATGCCAAAGCAAGTATGGAAAGCCATTCTGCTGATTGAAGCCATCAACTTACCGTCAGTTGGTTATACACAGGTCAGCATGGTCTTCGATGAATCAAGCGAATCGGCATGGGAACAAACTGAAGGACGAGTGATTGAAAATACGTATTACCGCATTGCGGCAAATGACAACGGATCACTGGACATCACAGATAAGCAAACTGGCCGGACATTCTCTGAGCAAATGATCTTTGAAGACAACGGAGATGATGGGGATTCCTACAACTATTCCCCCCCTCGTGAGGACCTGTATGTGTCATCCAAGGATCTTTCATCAGCAGACATCTCAGTGGCTAAAAGCGGCCTGCAGCAAGAGCTGACCATCAAGCTTCAGCTCACTGTCCCTTACGACCTAGAGGAGCGCTCTAAGCAATTGGCTGGGACTTCACTTCAGATCACAGCGAAGGTGGCATTAAACAAAGACGATGCTGTCATCCGTTTTCATGTAGATGTGGACAACCATGCGTTAGATCATCGCCTGCGCGTTCTTTTTGATACAGGCATCGCATCAAACGTATCACTGAGCGATCAACAGTTTGGTACAATCGAACGCCCAACAGAGCTAACACAAGAGCTTGAATGGTGGAACAATGAACATTGGGAAGAAAAACCGATCACCATTGAACCGATGCAATCCTTTGTCGCACTTCGTGATGAAGCATATGGTGCCGCTCTGTTGACCGACTGCGTGAGAGAATATCAGATCACAGGAGAAGGCTATACAACGATTGCATATACGCTCTTCCGCTGTTTCGGGAAAATGGGGAAAGAAAACCTTCTTTACCGTCCAGGACGCGCATCTGGGGAAAAAATTGTGGATACGCCTGACGCTCAGCTGCAAGGTGCACTGTCATTCACATTTGGTATGCACTATAGCAAGGATGCAGTCAGCGAGGGACACCTAGCGCAGCTTGCCAAACGGTATACCACACCTGTTCAATGCTACGAGCGGGCAGACTTTTTAAACGGTCGTTTAATTTTCTCTTTCCGAGATGAAAAAGAAGACTTACAATCTACTTATAGCCTGCTTGACATCGAGACAGATGGAGCCATTCTAAGCGCTCTGAAAAAAGAAGAGCACGGAACAGGCATTGTCATTCGTCTCTTCAATCCATATTTAACGCGTCAAACAGCCGCTTCAATCAATAGTTCATCTCTACAACACGGAGAAACAGCGAATTTAGGAGAAACACCTGAAGGACATATACTCAAAGCACAACATGGATCATTACACATTGAACCGCTTACACCTTGTCAGGTACAAACCTACATTGTAAAGAAAAAATGAACATGTAGGGGCGGGATCCAATGGATTCCGCCCCTCTTTAATGGAGGGCATTGATCATGCGAATTGGAGGCATTGAAGCAGGCGGAACGAAATTTGTCTGCGGCTACGGAACTACAGACGGAACGATTGAACACATGACTTCCTTTGCAACAGGGAATCCAGATGAAACATGCCGGCAAGTGATCGATTACTTTACAAAGCATCGTGTCGATGCCATTGGAATTGGGGCATTCGGGCCTGTCGATGTGAAAGAGCAAAGCCCAAGCTACGGGACGATTTTAGACACACCAAAAACAGCCTGGCGCCAATTCCCTTTCCTCTCTACCTTAAAACAAGCCCTCGGAACCCCGATGAAGCTTGATACCGATGTAAACTGTGCAGCACTCGGAGAAGCCCGTTTTTCAACTGAAGCAGAAAAGCCTGCCTCCTTGGTCTATATTACTGTTGGGACTGGAATAGGCGGCGGTGCCTATATTGAACATCGCCTGATTCACGGATTGCTGCATCCAGAAATGGGTCATATCACCGTTCAGCGGCATCCTCATGACACTTACGGAGGCTGCTGCCCTATACATCATGACTGTTTAGAGGGACTGGCATCTGGACCTGCCATAGAAGGACGCTATCATACACTGGCACCCATGCTGCCAGAGGATCATCCTGCTTGGTCACTTCATGCTTACTATCTCGGGCAAATGACCGCTAACCTGCTGCTCACCCTTTCACCAGAACGCATCATTCTAGGTGGAGGTGTGATGAAACAGCCGGCTATGCTGCCGCTTATTCTTGATGAAACAGACAAGCGGCTTCGCGGCTATTTGCAGCTGCCAAAGCCTTTACAAGAAATTATCACAAAACCATCCTTTGATGGATTATCTGGTTTAATGGGCGCCATCGCTCTTGGAACTGATGCCTTGCAGGCGCAAGGAGCCGCGCAATGATGATGACGGCAGATCCTCGAACCTATCAGCTGATTCAGCGGCTTTTTGAAACGAAGGGGTTCGTGAAGCTGGAGGAGCTCACTTCCTCTTTTCGCTTATCTGACCGCTCTATCCGCAATTTAATCAAGGAAGCAAATGAGTATTTAAAGGAAGCAGGAGCCATGATTAAAACGATCCGAGGAAAGGGATATACTCTTTTAACGAGTGATCAAGACGCTTTCTTACTTTGGCTTCATCAGCAAAAGCTTCCTGCCCGCTCTCTTGTCCCCGTCATGCCAGAAGAGCGTGTACGATTTATGATGAGAAAGCTGCTGCTTCAATCAGATTACTTAAAAATTGACCAGCTGGCTGAAGAACTGTTTATCAGCCGCATGACGGTCAGCAGTGATTTAAAAAAAGGACGAGAGATGTTAGCCCGTTACGGCATGACCCTTGTGTCAAAGCCTGGATTTGGCTTAAAGATTGAAGGAGATGAGCTGCAAAAAAGAACGTGCTATGCAGACTTACTTCTTGAAGAAGAGCCTGCTCTCTCTCATATCACCGAGCGGGAGCAGCTCCATTTTCCTGATATATCTCTTGAAACCATTCGATCTATTGTGTTGACGAACCTGCATCAAGAGTCATTGCTCATTAAAGACATTGCCTTAAAAAATTTAGTCATTCACTTAGCCATTGCGATTCAGCAAACACGAAAAAACCAGCGGATATCCGCCAGTAGCGTCCGCACACAAAGATCACCCGTTTTGATGAGAATTGCACAAAAAATCATACAGCAGGTGAGTGACACTTTTTATGTGACCTTACCAGAGGATGAAACAGATTACTTAGTCATGCATCTATTGGCGAACCAAACGTGGAAAGAAGCCGCCCAGCATCAGACGACAGCGGAAGTTCAACAGGCGGTTACAGTCTTTCTACAGCACATTGAAAAAACAAGCGGCCATCGTTTTGCTGATGACAGCATCCTGCAGCAAGACTTGATGCTTCATATGAAGCCGTTATTAAATCGCATCCAATATGGCGTATCATTACAAAATCCGCTTTTGCATGAGATCAAAACGTCCTATCCTTACCCGTTTGATTTGGCTGTCAGCGGGCTGAATGCCTTACAGCTGGTGCGGACGCCAAATGAAGATGAAGCGGCATATGTTGCCCTGCATATCGCTGCTTCAATTGAAAGAAGTCAGCTCGACACCTCGCAAAAAAAGAAAGCGATTATCGTATGCGGGTCTGGACTAGGGACGGCCAGACTGCTTGAAATTAAATTGAAGGCAGCCTTTCAGCACGAGCTTGACATCGTTGAGCTCTATTCCTATCAGGATTATCTCATGAGCACCTCTTTGCCGTGTGACGTCATCATCACAACCGTTCCACTCACATCAAAGGGGAAACCAGTCATTCAGGTCAGCGCCTTTTTTGAACATCATGATATACAACGTGTGAATGAAGTCATTCATTTATTAAATGGGCACGGGGCACCCTCAAAAGAGCTGATGGCGTTTTTTCAAAAGCGATTGACTTTCATGAATGCTGATCTAAGCAGCAAGGATGAGGTATTAGATATATTATGCAGCCGTTTAGAGGCGCATCAGCTAGTATCGTCTTCTTTTCGGCCCTCGGTGTTTGAGCGTGAGCAAATGTCGTCTACCTATCTTGGCAGCGGTATTGCAATGCCGCATCCGCTTATCACAAATGAAGGCACCTCCTCTGTAGCCATCGCACACTTAAAACAGCCAATTGACTGGCAGGGCGACCAAGTTTCACTTGTCTTTTTATTAGCGATTCATAAGGATGACGCTGCCTGTATGAACCAATTCTTTGAACAGGCCGTCGATTTACTAGACAATCCAGACCGCATTCACTCCCTCAAGCAAGCCAAAACATTTAATGAGCTGATGGATGCGCTATTTCAATAAGATCAAACAAAAGGCCGCCCAGTTCATGAGGCGGCCTTTGTGTTATTGAGATAAACGTCATCAATCGTAGATGACATTTTTTCCTTCTTCACTTAATTTTTTTAAGGAGCTCAGCATATGATTGATTTCTTCATCGGAATGTCTTTCCCATGAACCTAATTCTGCGACTATTTTCAACGGAGATTTCGATCGATAAGAACGTGTTGGGTTGCCGGGAAATCTTTTGTCAGTCACATTTGGATCATTTTCAAAATCGCCTAACGGTTCTACAATATAAATTCTTTCTTTCGCATCAGACCTAGCTAATTCAGCACCCCATTTGGCCGCGTTTAGTGTTCCGGTGAAATAGATATGGTTCGATTTTTTATCCTGATAATTGGATAAATAAAGCGGTTCAAGCAGATCTCCAATCTTCAATTCCGCTTTTGTCCCATGAAAAAACGGCCCGGGATCTAACACCTTTTGCTTGTCATTCATACAGCCACACCCCTTATCGTTTTTGACTTGCGTATAACAGTATACGGCTAGAGATGGGCGAGAAACAGTCTATAAATTTAATTAAATTCGGGGTATAATGATAGTAGAGAGTTAGATGTGAACAGACATAAGTACTGTAAATAAAAACGGAAATTTCGCATTCACACCAACAATGACGAAAACAAGAATACCTTCCACAGCTGACAGTATCACAATCAATCTATGGTTCATTGGATATTCCTTCGCAATTAATTTCTGTCCTATATAATTCAAACCATAAAAAATCAAAAACAATGTGAAGAACATAAAAAAAATCGTCATCATATAAACAACCCCTTTCTGATAATGGATTTTTATCCAATTTTTACAATATATCATCAGACTATCATGTTAGAACAACTCGAACAATATGATCTTGCCAATAAAGTGAACAGAAAAAAAGCCAACCACCCGCATAAGGTGATTGGCTTTTTCATCATTTACTTCCCGATGTTGTCTCCATTTTGCTGAATCAAGGTTTCATACCAATAAGAGCTCTTTTTGCGAATTCTTTTGAGGTCTTTTAGGTCAAATTCGTCGCGATTGACATAGATGAACCCGTAGCGCTTGGAGCATCCTTGGTGTGTGCTGATTAAGTCGATGGCTGACCACGGGCAGTATCCGAATACCTCGACGCCGTCTGTGATCGCCCATTTGATTTGCTCGATATGTTTTTCTAAATAATCAATTCGATAATCATCCTGAATTGATCCATCTTCTTCTAACTTGTCGAAAGCACCCAATCCGTTTTCCGTGATAATAAGCGGCAGCTGATAGCGGTCATAAATCTCGCGCATCGTTGAACGGAAGCCGACAGGGTCAATCTCCCAGCCAAACGCATTTTTGCTTAAGAATGGGTTGTTGCCGCCTTTGTAGACGCCATCTTCACCGGATTTCAAATGCTGATCTCCGCCGCGTGCAAATTCGTCGTTGCCATCTCCTTTACTCGCTTCAACCGTTTGAGAAGTGTAGTAGTTAAAGGCAATGAAGTCTGGCTTCGCGCTTTTCAATATATCCATATCTCCCTCTTCGATGACAGGAAGAATGTCTTTTTCTTTCATGTACGCCCAAGCAAGGTTGTTATAACGGCCGAACACCGCCATATCAAGATAAAGCCAGTTTCGGATCGCATTGTAATTCGCCGCAGCAAGCACATCTTCAGGCTTTGGAGAAGCCGGATAAATGAGCGCGATGTTTGGCGCTGGTCCAATTTTCGCTTCAGGCAGCATTTGATGACAAAGCGTCATGGCTTTTGCCTGTGCAACGAGCATATGATGATTCTGCTGATACAGTTCTTTTTTCGGATTTTCTAAATTTGGATCAAGTGTACCGAGCGCTGATCCATGTAAGATCATCATGTTTTGTTCATTAATGGTCAGCCAATAGTTTACCTTCTGACCATACTCCTTGAATAGCACCTCTGCATAGCGTTCAAACGCATCCACTGTCCCGCGGTTAGACCACCCGCCCTTTACTTGAAGCGCATGAGGCAGATCAAAATGATACATTGTCACGATTGGTTCAATGTCATAGCGGCGCAATTCATCGATGAGAGAATGATAGAATTCAATCCCCTTTTGATTGATCTCCCCATCTCCATCTGGAATGATCCGTGTCCACGCAATGGAAAAGCGATAAGCCTTCAAGCCCATTTCCGCAAACATCTTCACATCCTCTTTATAACGGTGATAGTGATCGCTTGCGACTTTAAAATCCGTTGTCCCTTCAGGATAACTTGCTCTCATGTCAATGACAGAAGGCCCCTTGCCATCCTCGTTCCACGCACCTTCTACCTGATAGGCGGAAGTAGATCCGCCCCAGAAAAAGTCTTTTGGAAATGATGCTAGTGTTGAATATCTCATGATTTCTTCCTCCTCTTGATTAAACTAGATGTAAAAATGATTGCCCTGGTGTGATTTGTTTCTCTTCTGTTTCAATGATATCGCTAAACTCACCTGAATTGGTAATAATCACTGGTGTTGTGACGGACAAGCCGGCTGCTTGGATGGCTTCTATGTCAAACTCAGCAAGCAGTTCGCCTTCTGTGATGGTTTGCCCCTGAACAACCTTCGGGGTAAAATGCTTTCCACCTAATTGTACGGTATCCAGTCCAATGTGAATGAGTACTTCTGCTCCGCTTTCAGAAGTTAGACCATACGCATGGCCTGTTGGGAAAACCGTTGTCACGACTCCTGATACTGGTGCAAACAGCTTTCCTTCTGATGGAATGATGGCTGCGCCCTTTCCTAATGCACCAGATGAGAATGCTTTATCCTGCACTTCCTCCAGCTTGATGACCTCGCCCTTTAAAGGACTTTTCACATGAGCGGCTTTGACCCCATGTTCGTTTTCAATTACCGGTGCAGAAGCGGCCGGCGTTTCATCTTCATCTACTGGATCTTTAAATCCAATCAAATAAGTTAAGATGATCGAAAGGACGAACGAGACCGAGATACCGATGATGAACCCTGTAAATCCTTGACCGTAGAAAATCGGCAGTGTCAGTAAACTTGGAAGGCCTGACGCAATTGCAATACTTTGTGAATAACCGATAATCGCACCGCCGACCCCAGCAGAGATAACAGCTGCAATAAATGGTTTTTTCAAACGAAGTGTGACCCCGTATACAGCTGGCTCTGTGATCCCAAACACAGCAGAAACTGCTGTTGATCCAGCCAGTGATTTCAGTTTTTTATTCTTTGTTTTCAGCATAACACCGATGGAAGCACCGGCTTGTGAAAATACAGCTGGCGCAGTGGCCGGCTTGATATGATCTTTCCCATGGACTGCGATATTATTTAAAATCACTGGCACAAGTCCCCAGTGGATACCGAAGATGACAAGAATCTGCCAAGCCATCGCAATTAAAGCACCTGCAAGTGTAGGACTAAAGGAGAAGACTTTCAGCAAAACAGCTGCAATGCCATTCCCTGCATACACACCAAATGGTCCGAATACGATGAGTGTCAGCGGAACAACCGTGACAAGCAAAATGAGTGGAGTAATAAAGTTTTTGACACTTTCATGAATGACTTTGTTAAAGAAACGTTCGATATACCCCATGACAAACACTGCCAAAATGATTGGGATGACCGTAGATGTATAAGACATTAAGACGACTGGAATCCCGAAGAATGTCACATCTCCGCCGCCTTTTGACAATTCTTGAATGGTTGGGTAAATCAGTGCACCTGCTATCGTCACAGCGACAAACGGATTCGCTTTAAACTTCCTAGCAGAAGTGAATGCGAGCAATAATGGCAGGAAGTAGAACAAGCTGTCAGATGCAGCAAATAAAATTTGATACGACGTATCTTCAGGAGATAACCATTTCGCGTTGATACAGATGCCTAAGAGACCTTTTAAAATACCTGCTCCCGCCATGACACCGAGAAGTGGTGTGAAAATCCCCGATACAATGTCGACGAATTTCCCGAAAAGGCTTGTGCTCTCTTCACCTGATTTTGCAGATGAAGCAGAGGAATCCTCTAATAGATTCGTAAACTCTCCAATTTCTCGATATACCTCTGGTACGGTATTGCCAATGACCACTTGAAATTGGCCGCCGCTTTCCATAACGGTAACGACGCCATTTAATTTTTCAATGGCCGCTTTATCTGCTTTTGATCTGTCATTTAAGGTGAAACGAAGCCTTGTGGCGCAATGCACCAATGAATGGACGTTTTTCTCTGTACCAATGTGTTTAATAATGTCTTCTGCTAATTGACGATAACTCATGCAAAAACCCCCTTTTTTTCAAAAAAATACGTTTTTGGGCAAAATAAAAACCTAAACGGGCACCAAAAATAGTCGCAGCTTGCTGTTGCGCTTTTTCAGTGAACGTTTAGGTTTTGCCTGCCGAACAGTCACAATCCTCTAAGACGATCATTGTGAAACCGTATTCTTTTATGTTTATGAGCAAATAGTACCACTCACCTTTTCTCATGTCAACGCTTTCTTTTAAAATCTATCTTTATTTTTCTCGTTTGATCAGTCGATTCAAATGAATTGATAGATACAGCATCTCCTCTGATGTGAGATCCCGGTGATAGGTTTGATAGACATATTCTGCGATTTTCTTTGCGCAATCGTATGCTTTCGGATATTTCACTTTGATCAGCTGATATAAGTCCTGATCTTCGCTGACAAGGAGTGTTTCATTGATCAGACGCTGGACGAAAAAGCGCAAATGCGTGAGAAAACGATAGAAGTTGAGTGAGTCCTCATCAAATTCCATGTTGAGGTGATATTTCACAATGGTGAGAATGGCATTGACTTCCTTTGTGATATTGACCGTCGTATTCATATCCTCATTGAGCTCTGCGTTAATGATATGCATGGCAATAAAACCCGCTTCATCCTCAGGCAGTTCAATATGAAGACGCTCTTCAATCATCTCAAGACAGTCCTTTGCCACAAGAAATTCATCTTTGTATAAGCGTTTAATCTCCCAAATAAGCGAATTCTCAATCAGATGATTTTTCTTCAGCCGTTCGATGGCGTAATGAATATGGTCTGCCAGCGATACATGCAGACTTTCGTTTAATCTTCGATTCAGCTTTGTATGTGCATATTGGATCATTTCCTCGGTCACCTTGACCACATCATACGGAACCTCTTGAAGCAGCATTTTCATCCGCTCGTGAACGGAATGATCCTCCAGGCGGAAGACTTTATCAATCAACGATTCGTCCACCGGGTCCCCGGGACGTCGCTGGAAAGCGATGCCTCTGCCCATGACAACGATTTCTTTTCCATGTTCATCTATGACACTAATGACATTATTGTTTAGAACCTTTTGAATCTGCATTTCCAAACACCTCCGTCTATGACCAACAACTTTACTCAAAATATGCTCTCATCTTAACACAATTGTCAAATCACTTGGTGCTTTTATCTGACTTTTGCAATAGATTTCACCATGATTCTACCCTTTCATAGATGGTCTGTTCCTTCAATTGCCTGCATACAATACTCCTGAGGAGGTGACCTTCTGTGAAATCTTTTTTCTGGTCTGCATCATTTTTATTCTTGCTCATATTTACCCTCATCATTCTAGGCATCGTATTCTGGCTGAGTGGACAAGGCTTAGGCCAGCTTTGGAGATATGTGCTCATTTCACTTGTCACAGCGGCCGTTTTGCGCGGCGTCACCACTTGGCTGAAACGGCATGTGATGCACCTTTCCTCCAAATAAAAACGGCTGCCCCGAGTGTTCAGGCAGCCGTTTCTTTATTCTTTGGTTGCTGCAGCTTCCTTCTGAGAAGCACGCAGCTCATCATTGATTTTTTTCGCATCCTCTAAAAACTCTGTTTCATATCCACTTTTGAGTGCCCACATATAAAATAGCAGAGCTACCACCGTAATCAGTGCCATGTCCCAGCCATAATGAATGATGTTATAACCGCCGAATTTATCACTGCCAAGACAGGAAATCGTCATCATCACAAGCAGGTACACAACCATCCAAGCACCCGCCTTAAAGTTGCGGCCGAAGCCTTTCCACTTCGCTTTTGCTTGATAGTAAAAATAGATAGGAAGACCAATGAGAATAATGAACAGCACCTGACCTGTTAACGGCCATCTTGCCCAATACAGTGTCAATGAGGCAAAGACAAAACCGAGAGGAGCAATGATGCTAAGTCCTTTTATTCGGAGCGGTCGATATAAATCTGTCCCTGTCTTTCTCAGCGTCATGACGGTCACTGGTCCAGTCAGATAAGAAATGAGTGTAGCGACCGAGATAATTTCAGCAAGTACACCCCAGCCTCTAAATAAAAACAGAAAGATAAACGATACGGCTAAGTTAAAAAACATTGCTGGACGAGGCACGCCGTAAATAGGGTGCAGACGGCCAAGCACACTTGGCATGTATTTGTTTTTTTCCATTCCATAAATCATACGAGACGTCGTTGCGGTATACGTAATTCCTGTACCAGAAGGCGACACAAACGCATCCGCATATAAAATCAGAACAAGCCAGTTAATCCCAAGCGCAATGGCAAGGTCCGCAAATGGCGAGTTGAAATTCAAATGACCCCAGCCGTTCACAATCATAGATGGATCAACAGCACCGATAAAGGCGACTTGCAAAAGCACATAAATCACAGTTGCAATGAAAATCGATCCGACAATGGCAATTGGAATCGACCGGCCTGGATTTTTTGCCTCACCGGCCATATTAATCGGGCTTTGGAAGCCATTGAAGGCAAACACAATCCCAGATGTCGCAACAGCTGTCAGCACACTCGCCCAGCCGTTAGGGGCAATACTTGTTCCAGAAGTAAAATTCTCACTATGAAAACCTACGAATAAGAGCGCACCAATTGTTAATCCTGGAATGACAATTTTAAACACGGTAATGAATGTATTTGCTTTTGAAAATAACCCAACTGTCCAATAATTAAGCAGAAAGTAAATCACAAGCAGCACACTGGCAACCATAAGACCTTCTGTCGTCAATACCCCTTTTGTAACCAAATGAGATGTCCACTTTGCCCACTCCCAAGGCCATGAGCTCATGTACTGGACGGAAGCAACCGCCTCCACTGGTATCACCGAGACAATGGCGATCCAGTTCGCCCAAGCTGCAATAAACCCAATAAAAGATCCGTGTGAATATTGCGTATATTTCACCATTCCGCCTGCCTCTGGAAACATCGATCCGAGTTCACTATAAGACAAAGCGATAAATAAAATCACAACCATCCCAATCAACCAGGATAAAATAGCAGCAGGACCGGCGATTTGAGCAGCACGCCAAGCACCGAAGAGCCATCCTGAACCAATGATTGAGCCAAGACCTACCATCATTAAAGCGAAAGTTCCCATCCTACGATGCAAATGATTCATGTTCATAACACCTTTCGATTAAAATAAAGAGCATGTGTCAAGCAAGCGTCTTTCTTTCAAAGCAGCTCACTTTTCATTTTACTGGCAAATATTTCTTCTAATAAACATTTACCCTTGTTCATTTTTTTGCCTGTTATATTATCTCTCAATTCTTCATTTTCTGAAATAGTCGAACATGCTTATTTCAAAAGAAAGCGCTTTTTTACCTGTTCAATCTATTAGACTGAATAACTACCTTTACCCTTATTTTGAAAAAAACAAAACAAAAAAGATAGAGGAAATGACTTCCTCTCCCTTCTAACCCACGCCATGTAAAGAAAAAAAGGATAAAGGGGGGTTCCCTCTATCCTTGTGAAATCGCTTGTTCTTTTTCAATAACAGCTAGTCTTTCTTGAACTTCTTCTTCAGATAAATTGTGCTGTTTCACATACAGGTTCCGTTCACTTGTGCGGCATTCATGACTGCAGCTGCGCATATACTTATGCTCACTCTCTTCAGTGGCAATCATCTTACGGTTACATGCAGGGTTCGCACAGTTCACATAACGCTCGCAAGGCTCACCAGTGAAGAAATCTTTTCCGACAACCACATGCTCTGTTTGATTCACTGGTACTGTTAAGCGATTATCAAACACATAGCATTGACCGTCCCATAGCTTCCCTTGTACTTCTGGGTCTTTTCCGTAAGTGACAATTCCGCCGTCGAGCTGAGAGACATCTTCAAAGCCTTCACGCTTTAACCAGCCTGAAAACTTCTCACAGCGTACGCCGCCTGTGCAATAAGTCAGAATTTTTTTGCCTTCAAGAATCTCTTTATTGTCACGAATCCACTCAGGTAATTCACGGAATGTCTCAATATCAGGACGAACTGCCCCTCTGAAGTGACCAACATCAAACTCGTAATCATTACGCGCATCAATCACAACAGTATCAGGTGATTGCATTTGCTCGTAAAATTCAACCGGGCTAAGATGTTTCCCCGTTAATTCCAACGGATTCACATCATCCTCAAGGCTGAGGTTCACTAGTTCATTCCGATGACGGACGTGCATTTTTTTAAACGCATGACCATCTGCTTCGTCAATTTTGATCGGCATAGACGCAAAGCGCGGATCTTCTTTTAACGCTTGCATGTACTTGTCCGTTTGCTCAATAGTTCCAGAAACCGTTCCGTTCAAGCCTTCTGCTGATACGAGGATACGGCCTAACAAACCAAGCTCCTTACAGATTGCTAAATGCTCTGCTGTAAACGTCTCTGGGTCCTCAATGGGGACATATTGATAGTAAAGTAAAACGCGATATTGTTTTTCCATCTATATAAACACCTCTTAAATTTAATCAAAACATACCATTCTTTATCATACAGGAAATACATACCTAAAGGCAATGTCGGCGGCTTAATTCCATAAAACGGAAGGGCCTTTCTTCTCATATATTTGACTATTTGACAGAACTTTCTGTAAAATGAGATGATTTATGAACAATATGATGTGTAAAGGAGCAATGATCCATGATCCAGCCAGAAGATATTGTCAGAAGCGGCCCTAACCAATTTATTTCTCAAAAAGGAATCTATCATGAACTTGAATCCCTTGTTTCTCCTTTTCAGTCACCTGCTGTAGTGACAGGATATGATTCATACCAAGCTTTTTCACAATACACAAAGCTGCCGTCCGAGTGGCCTTTCATTCAGCACAAAGGATACAGTTCACCTAATGCGGTCACCCAGATCGCAGAAGAGCTTAACGGGTCAGATGTGATCATCGGCATCGGGGGCGGAACGATTTTAGATACCGCAAAATCAGTTGCAGACGTTCTTCAAATCGAAGTCATCATGGTGCCAACGATTCCCGGCACATGTGCTGCGTCTACACCTCTCAGCGTCATTTATGATGACAAAGGAAACTTCATGAGAGTTGATTATCATAAACGATCCAGCTACCTCACCTTAATTGATCATACTTTTTTGCTTTCCTCTCCTCTTTCCTACTTTCAAAGCGGAATTGGTGATACGCTGGCAAAATGGTATGAAGCAGAAGCGATTATTCGTAACACAAAAGGCGCCTTGCCGCTCATGGTACATGCAGCACTAAAGCAGGCGGTATATGTTCGAGACATTCTTCTTTCTCATAGTGAAGAAGCTGTCAACAGCTTAAAAACAGGTCAGCTTTCACAAGCATTCGCAGATGTGACAGATACGATTATTACGTTAGCAGGAACAGTCGGCGGCTATGGGGGACGCTATGGAAGAATGGCAGGAGCCCATGCCGTTCATAATGGATTGACATTTATTGAAGAAACGCATCATGTGTTACATGGACAAAAAGTAGCTTATGGCATCCTCGTCCAGCTTGCCGCAGAAAACCGAATGTCCGAGGTTGAGGAATTACTTGAACTCTACCAAACTCTCGGATTACCTAGAAATATGCGCGATCTTGGTATGACAACTCAACTGGAAGAAGCGGCACTTACGGTAGCAAACCATGCGGCACGTAAAGATGAAACCTTTTGTTTAATTGGGGACTATTCTAAAGAACAGATTGTTGACGCCATTCAAATCATTGAGACCTATCACCCCCAAAAATCTGTCTAAAGATGAGGGAAATAAAAAAGCACAGGCATCGCACCTGTGCTTTTCTTTCGATTAAAAATCAAAGTTATCTGGATCTGGACCCGTGCGCTCATCTTCATTGAGCTGATCAATGACACCCATCTCACGTGCGGACAGCTCGAAATCGAAGACTTGTGTGTTTTCGATGATTCGGCTCTTCGTCACAGATTTTGGAATGGTGATAATGCCATGCTGCAAGTCCCAGCGAAGAATCACTTGCGCTACTGACTTGTCATGTTTTTTCGCGATATCCTGGAGAACAGGATGGTTTAGAAGCTTCCCGCTGCCTAATGGCGACCACGCCTCTACATGAATTCCTTTCGATTTGCAGTAGTCTCGTAAAGGCTCCTGCGTCAGCTTCGGATGCAGCTCGATTTGATTCACCATTGGCACAACTTCTGCCTCTTCCAATAAATCCTCTAAATGATGCTGATGGAAATTACACACTCCGATCGCTCGAACGCGTCCATCCTTATATAGTTTCTCTAGCGCTTTCCATGTTTCTTTATATTTGCCTTCAACTGGCCAGTGAATCAAATAAAGATCTAATACATCTAATCCCAGCTTGTTCATACTTGTTTCAAAGGCTTCGAGTGTTGATTCATAGCCTTGATCATTATTCCAGACCTTTGTCGTAATGAATAGATCATCGCGCGAGATACCTGATTGCTGAATGGCTTTGCCTACCCCTTCTTCATTTTGATAGGCGGCTGCTGTATCAATGCTGCGGTAGCCCGCTTCAAGAGCGTCTTTGACTGCATTTACAGCCTCATCTCCATCTTTTACCTGCCATACACCAAAGCCTAGCTTCGGCATTTTTACTCCGTTTGCTAATGTGACTGTATCTGTTAATCCACTCATCAAACAAACCTCCGCTTCCTTTTTACTTACCAAGCACTATACCCGAATTTTCGATTGATCATGCATGACATTCTGGCTGAGCTATTTGATATATTTTCCTATATCAACTTGATTGGTGTCAACGATTTGATATTCGCTGGTTTGATCTTTTGTTTTAGAAAAATCATATGTTTCTAAAAATGTTTGATCGTAAAAAGTCAGACCATATGTTTCCTTCTCATTCTCATACACTCTGATCCAATAAGACTCTTTTGAAGTTTTTTTAGTTTCATTCGTTTTCTTTAATTTCATACCCGAAAATTCCTTGAGTAACTTTTGAATATCTGCTTTCTTTTCCACCATAACACGCTCATTATCATGCTCAATTTGAATCGAAGTCACCTTGTTTTGATCAATTGAGGCCACATTATCAAAAGAGTATGTTTTTGCATTGATTAGAAAATAAATACCCATTCCTAATAAAATAATGACGACTAAACCAATCATCCACTTTTTCAACCTAACTCCTCCTTCTATTCACACCACACTTATAAAAACAGTGAAGTCCAATCATCCTCCTCAGAAAATACCTGAATTCCGTGCTGTTTAAGCAAGGCGGATGTCACTCCATCTCCAGCTTTTGTCCCCCCGTTAAAATCTCCGCGATAAATCATCCGGCTGCCGCAGGAAGGGCTGTACTCTTTTAACACAACCGCCGTCGCTTTCAAAGACTGAACCTGTTCCAGCGCGGCCTTCGCGCCTTTTACATACATCTCCGTAACATCATTTCCATGTACATCGATCACGGAGGCGAGGCCCTGTAATACATCATGTCCGTCTCCGCCAATGATTTCTGCGGGAGGCCTTGGCGTGGAAAGGCCGCCAAGCAGCTCAGGACAAACTGTGACTGCCTTTCCCTCCTCAACAAGCTCCTCAATTCGCTGATCTAATCGATGGCTGCCATTATAACGAACCTTCAATCCAGCAAGACAAGCACTGACGACAATCATGTATGTTCCTCATTTTTTTTGCTGACTTTAAAATAAATACATACAGGCAAGAAACATATCGTATTCACCAAAAAGGGCAGAGCACAATACAAAGCAGCAGCCCAAATTGGTTCTCCAGGTCCTGCAATACCAAAAAAATAAACAAATAATATCAAGCTGACAAACAATCCCACAAATGGCATGATGAATACGTATTTTTTATAATTTTCTATCATTTCTTTCTCCAATGAGCTCCCTCCCTTTCTTCATGGCTTCAAATAACATCAATATATGTTAATTTTACCATAAAAAACCGAAACCATCTCCTTTTTACGATGGTTTCGGTTTTTTATCTATATCTTTTCTTTCCAAGCTTTTAAGAAGCGTTCAATTACTTGTAATTCATCCTCATGAAACTGCTGAAGAAATTCTAAATAGGACGTGACTGCTTTTTCATGCAGCTCATCATGAAGCGCTGCCAATTGCTTGCCTTCCTCTGTCAAAGAATAATAGACAGATTTCTTATCACCCTGCCGGTGGCAATAGTCCACCATGCCTTTTTCAATTAGTTTTTTCACAGCCTTTGTAATAGCTGGCTTTGATAGTTTTAGTTGTTGAGATAGAAATGTATTGTTTGATTCGTTTGGATTGGCTTGAATCATCGATAAAATGTGAAGCTGTGTGAGTGTCCATTCTTGTTTGAGTGTATCAGTCGTGGTAATCAGTGGATCTGTTGGATCATTCCGTCTCTTTTCCCTATGCATAATCAGATCTTGAATCGCTTTTAATACAATCTGCTCTTTTGTTTCCATCTGAACCTCCACTCTTAACTGGTTAATAAAATGGTACTAATAATGAAGAAAGGAGTCAAAAGAAATGTGGTTGTTAGTAAAATAATAGGTCATCAGACCTTAAAATTGTATATGTACTTTTATACTAGATTCCCCTCATCCTGTCACATGCTATAATCATGGGGATGTCATTCAATTTATCATAATGAAAAGGTGAGCTAAATGAAACCTGAACAACTAATGGCCATTCGCCAATTAGAAGAAAAGATACATCTGTTTTCCTCTGCTGTGAACGGGACCTTCCTTGCATCGGACGATTTCGTTCTATCCAATACTCAAATATCGACTGACACGTTCAATTTGCTCTTACCGACATCAGCTCAAATCCAAGATCCAAAAAAAGTGAAAGCTGCCATTGAACACATGCGGTCACAGAAACTCATCTTCAGCACATGGGTCGATCACCGTTTACTCCATCCTGATTGGGCTGATTTATTAAAGGAATATCACCTTCAAGAGGTCGAACGCAATACCATCATGATGCTTGAGCATACAGGTGACATTGATCCAGTCACATCCTCATCACTTACAATCAAGGAAGTACTTGATGAGCAGACACTATTTGATTACACACATATCTTTATTGAACTATTCAAAGGATCGACTGAGGCCGCCGCCTTAGAAGATTATTTCCAGCGTTTTTCGATTGAAGCATTGCACTCAAAAGCTCGCATGTTCGTGGGATATGAACACCATAAGCCGGTCACAACAGGCTTATTATTCGAGACAAACGACAGCTACGGTATTTATGATGTCATAACAAGGGCAGAACACCGCGGCAAAGGACTTGGCAGTGACATGTTTCATTACCTTTTGACCAAGACAGAGAATAAACAAAAATGTGTCATCTTACAAGCATCAGCAGACGGCAAAAATATTTATCAACGTGCCGGCTTCCAACCAATCGGTGAAATGGCCGTCTTTGAATAGAAAGGTACTTTCCCTTTGAAATGAACATAAAAAAGCTGCCTATCTTTAGGCAGCTATTCAGCATGATGCTGACGATCCATATAAAGCGGCGGTCTCTTCAGCGAAATCACCGCACAGCTAAAGGCAATCAGTACAAACACAGCACCGAATTTAGCCAGATCAACAGAGGAACCGGTCATCGTAAACATGACTCCGCCAACCGCTGATCCAATCGAAATGCCGATTTGCAAGGCAGATGTATTTAAGCTCTGCTGAATATCAGACGTGACAGGATCTGTTTGAATCAAATAACTCTGCAAAGCAGGCGTCAGTGCCCAGCTGAGCGCTCCCCAAAGGACAACCATGACCATAAAGAGCGCGAACACCCCCGCTGTATAAGGAAGGATAAACATGACGATCGCAAACGCCATAGTCACAAGCAAAATGGCTTTTCCTGAACCCAGTTTGTCACTGAGCCAGCCGCCAAACCCATTCCCGCCTATAGACGCAAGTCCGAAGATCAAATAACAAATACTAATCCAAAACGGGGTCATATGCAGAACTTCCATCAGAAATGGAGTGAAATAAGAATAAAGCATATAATGGCCTGCAAGCATAAACAAACTGATCAAGTGTGCACTAAAAATTTTCGGATGCCCTAAAGAACGAATCTGTTCTCTAAGAGGCGTCACTTTTTCAACAGGCATTTTTTCCAATAGAAAATAGATCAGCACCATCGATATGGCAGAAAGAATACTGATTCCTAAAAACATCACTCTCCAGCCAAAGCTCTCTGTAATAAAAATACCGATCGGCACACCGAGAACAAGTGAGGAGCTAATACCAATAAAAATCAGCCCTAATGCTTTCGCACGATGCGCTGGTTCCACCAATTTGGCAGTGATCGTCAAAGACAACACCACCACAAGCGCTGTACTCATCGCAATCAACACCCTAGATATCATGACAAGGGCAAAGGTCGAACTAAAATAAGTGAACACATTTCCTATTGTAAACACCAATAACGCGATTAAGTAAAGGCGCTTTCGTTCGATTTTGGCTGTCGCAGTCAGCAGCACGGGTGCTGAAATGGCATACACAATCGCAAATACCGTAATGAGCTGTCCGGCTGTTGCAAGAGACACATTCAAATCCTCTGCAAGACTTGGCAGAATGCCACCAACCACAAGCTCAACTAATCCAACCGCAAAAGTAGAAACGGCTAATAAATATACTCTCCAGTTCATGTCTAACATCCCTTCTGTATATCATCGCTTTCACTTTTGATACAGGGTGCAGACAAACAAAAAAACCCTGATTACAAAAAAGGAAAGCGCGCTTTTGTAATCAGGATTTATCGGATCCTGGTAGAAACCCTCAAACCATATTATTGAGGTTATACAAGTCTATTTTTTTCTTCACATATATTAGCACAGCCTTACATAACTCGCAAGCTGTAAAAATAGAAAAATACTGCCATTCCGTTACCTAAACAAAAGGCGCTGTAAAAGGAATCAGAACAGCTTGCTTTCTCCCCCATTTACAGGTAAACTGATGAAAAATCAACGAACAAGGATCAACGTAGATCTGGAATAGTAGCTTGAATCGATCTTTAACAGAGAGGGAACGGTGCTGAGAAGTTCCTACTGACATCTTCAAGTGAACCTGCCGATTTAGTTCTGTTTCATACAGCGGTTCATACCGTTATCATGATTGAGTGTAAAGCTGTGCTTTAAATTAGGGTGGTACCACCAGGAATGGTCCCTAACTTAAAGTACAGCTTTTTTGTTTTAAAAAAGGAGGAACCTGCAATGTCAAAAAAACAATTTGTTGAAAAAATTACAAGCATGGAAGACGACTTTGCCCAGTGGTATACAGATGTTGTCACAAAAGCGCGGCTCGTCGATTATTCAAGCGTGAGAGGCAGTATGATCATTCAGCCGTACGGCTTTAAAATTTGGGAGAATATTCGCGACGAACTTGACCGCCAGATTAAAGAAACGGGTCATGAGAATGTCTATATGCCCCTCTTTATCCCAGAGAGCCTGCTGCAGCAGGAAAAAGATCATATCGAAGGCTTTGCTCCTGAAGTGGCGTGGGTCACACATGGCGGTGAATCCAAATTACAAGAAAGGCTCTGCGTCAGACCAACCTCTGAAGTGCTGTTCGCTGAGCATTACAAAAACATTATTCATTCCTACCGCGATTTACCAAAGCTATATAACCAATGGGCCAATGTCGTCCGCTGGGAAAAGACAACACGTCCCTTCCTTAGAACCCTTGAATTCCTATGGCAGGAGGGACACACGTGCCATGAGACTGAGCAAGAAGCGATTGAAGAAACAGAAAGAATGCTTCACACTTACGCTTCTCTTTGCGAAGATCTCCTCGCCATTCCTGTCATTAAAGGGAGAAAAACAGAGAAGGAAAAATTCGCTGGCGCTCGCTTCACCTATACGGTTGAAAGCTTGATGCATGACGGAAAAGCGCTTCAAACGGCCACTTCTCATTTCTTCGGGAACGGATTTGCCAAAGCATTTGGCATCGAATTCTTAAACCGTGAAGGAAAACTAGAGCATGTCCAGCAAACCTCTTGGGGTTTCACAACAAGAATTATCGGCGCTATGATCATGGTGCATGGCGATGACAGAGGGCTCGTCCTCCCGCCAAATATTGCACCAACCCAAGTGCGTATCGTGCCAATCGCTTCTCATAAAGAAGGGGTGCTGGATCATGCCTACGAATTGAAGGATCGCCTCGCCCGCATCGCACGTGCTGACATCGATGCAAGCGATAAACAGCCAGGCTGGAAATTCAACGAATGTGAAATGCAGGGTATTCCGCTACGTGTAGAAGTAGGACCAAAGGACATCGAAAAAGGACAAGTGATGCTCGCACGACGAGACACTGGTGAAAAGCAAGCTGTCACATTAGATGCACTTGAACAAACCATCACAGCAACGCTTGAAGACATCCAGCGGACCATGTTCGAAAAGGCGAAGGAACGATTACATGAAAAAACATCACAAGCCCTCACAATCGAAGACATCGAGCAAATTCTTGCGACAGAAAACCGATTGATTAAAGCCATGTGGTGCGGTGATGAAGCCTGTGAAAACGACATTAAAGAAAGAACAGGTGCCACCTCACGCTGTATCCCATTCGAACAGGAAACCATTTCTGACACATGTGTCTGCTGCGGAAAACCTGCATCTGATATGGTGTTCTGGGCGAAAGCCTATTAAGAATATAAACAATAAGAAGCATCTCTCATGATGCTTCTTTTTTTGTTAAAAAGACCCAAACACCCATTGACCTCACCTGCACGATCCCCTATAATTCTTATTAATATAATCGGTTTTTAAGACTTTAACTGGAGTGGTGATATATGAAACGCTGGCCCTCATTCTTTGCCGAACGCTGCCCTAAATGTAGAACAGCATTAGAAGTCTCAAAGTCCAATGCCCTGCAAGGCAAAGTCGTGAAAACATGTCCCAACCTTCATTATCAAAAAGAGTATCACCCCGCACTAGAAACGTATATCGAGCACGATGACGTCAAATAAAAAAGACCAACATGTTTACTCTGTTGGTCTTTTCTTTATAAAATATCCAGCCAAATTTTGACCGCTATCGCTGTAATCATTACAGCAAGTGCCCATTGCAAGTAGACGGCGTTGATTTTCTGACCGACCTTCGCACCAATCGGAGCTGCCACCAAACTTGCCGCCATCAGCACAATCGCAGGAAGAAGCATGACCTGACCCGTCAATACCTTTCCAGTCGATGCGCCTATCGCAGAAAGAAACGTAATCGCAAGTGACGATGCAATCGTCATCCGTACAGGAATTTTTAAAATAGACAGCATCACAGGCACTAAAATAAATGCGCCGCCTGCACCTAATACCCCGGAAACACTGCCAATCACAAAGGCAATAGCTGATGCCAGCCCTTTATGAAAAGTAACTTCTCCCTCTGCGTCTGCACGCTGTCCTTTTTTCGGAATCAACATGAGAATAACCGCCACAATGGCGAGTAATCCATAGATAAGGTTCATTCCTTTTTCCGGCATAAAATGTGATACATAACTGCCTAATAAGCTGCCCGCCAATATACTGCTTCCCATATATAAAATCAGCGAGCGATGTAAAAATCCGCTTTTCCGATAAGCGAGTACACCACCCAGCGTCGAAAAAAGCACTTGAATGGCGCCAATCCCTGATACCTCGTGTGCTGATAGTGCCATCACACCAAAAAGAGGCGGGATATAAAGCAGCATGGGATAGTTGATCACCGATCCCCCAATCCCCACCATTCCTGATAAGAAGGAACCAATACATCCGATGATAAAAAGTGTAATCAATAACGCAAAATCCACGCTGGTCTCCTCCTTTGCAAAAGGAAAAGGGGATCTTCAGCAGATACCCCTACATCCTTTAGGACCCTTTTCTCACCCAGAACTTCAGCACGTGACCTTCTTCTGTCTGCGCGATCAATTCATGTCCGCTTGACTTCGCCCATGCGGCCAAGTCAGCTTTAGCCCCTTTATCTGTTGCATGTATTTCTAAAACTTGACCTTCCGCCAAGTCGTTCATTTTTTTCTTCGTTCGAATAATCGGCATTGGGCATGCGAGCCCTGTTACGTCTAAAATTTGATCTGATGTCATTTGATTGTTCCTCTTCTCTTATTTTATTGGACATTACCGAATCGCACAACGGTTTGGACCCATTTCCATTTCCCGCTGCTTTTCCACACCTGGGTTCAGCTTCCCCATATTGGCTTGACGAATCTCTTGAAAAGCATGCGGCTGTGCAGGCAGACCTTCCGTCACCATCTTTCTAAACACATGTTGATCTTCAATATGAAGCCCATGATTTTCTTTTAAAAGTGAGCCGAGCTCCTTCCAAACACTGCCGTCTTCATTCATTTCTTCTTTGGTCATGAAGTGCGCAGGCAGAACGATGTATTCCTTTGAAAACGCCATATACCGTTCATAAAGCGTCTCTCTCAAATCATCTACCCAGTCCTCCGCCATTCCAGCAAGATCAGGTCTTCCAATTGAATCAATAAACAAAATATCACCTGAAAGAAGATATTGATTGTCTACGATAAAAGATGTTGAGCCGATCGTATGTCCCGGGGAATAAATGGGTTGAATATCAATAGAAGCTGTTCCAATTATTATCCGCTGTCCTTCTTCAAGACGTTCATATTCAAAGGTTACCTCTTCTGCATCTTTTGACGGCAGCCAGTAGGCAGCACCAGTTAGTTCAGCCAGCTTTTTCCCACCAGAAATATGATCTGCATGAAGGTGAGTATCCATCACATGCGTCACAGAGACATCATGCTTTTTCGCAAAATCAATATAGACCTCCGTCATTCGAGCTGCATCCACAACCGCGGCTTCTCCATTGGACATGATCATATAGGACAGACACCCTTTGCCCATCCGTACAAATTGATACAGCTCTCCGCCGCCGCTTAAATCACCTATTTTCACTGGCTCTATATGCTCACTCCATGCCTTCATGCCGCCCTGCAAATAATGAACAGGCACGCCAGCCTCTGACAGCATCTCCGCCACCAGGATAGAGGAACCTTCCTTGGCACAAACCACCAGCACTTCACGGTCACTAGGAATGTACTGTAAAAGGCCCTCTACTCCGTCAAGCAGATCAAAATAAGGCACATTCATATCAACGATTGCTTCCCCTTCAATCTTCCAGTCCTGCACATCTGCTTGGTTTCGCACATCTAGCAAAAAGAGCGGCTCTTTGCCCACGATCTTTTTTGTTAACTGCTCTGCAGTCATGGCTTTTACCGTCATGTTTTATTCAGCTCCTATTTTTCAATGGCTCCTGTCCAGCTATTCATGCCTGGCACCACATTGATTAATTGTTGAAATCCTCTCTCTTTTAGCTTTTGCGCAGCTAATTCACTTCTTCTGCCTGAATGACAGATGAGATAGATATCCGATTCTCTTGTTAACTCCTCTGCACGATCTTCCACCTCACCAAGCGGGATATGAACGGCTCCTGGGATATGCCCCGCTTCGTATTCATCCAGCTCCCTTACATCCAAAATAAACAGAGATTGATCTTCTTTTACCTTCTGTTGAAAGGCATTCAAAGATATTTCCGAAATCATGGGCTCCCCCTCTTCTTCTTGCGCTCCGCCCTTACGAATCAAATGATGAAGCACCTGTCCTTCTACTCTTGTTCCTAAAAACTCATGACCGGCACTTTTTGACCAAGCCGCTAAATCCGCTGCTGATCCTTTATCGGTAGCTTGCACTTCAAGCACATCTCCTGGCAAAAGCTCATTCATTTGTTTTTTTGTTTTCACAATCGGCATCGGGCATGCCAATCCTTTTGCATCTAAAATGACTGTTGGTTGCTGCATGTGATGTCCTCCTTTATATAGGGGTGGGGGTATATTTTTATGCGTGCTTAATGCCAAGCATTCATACCACCCTTGATGTTTGTAATATGAGTAAATCCTTGCTTCTTCAATATTTTCGCTGCCTGCATACTTCTCATTCCACTTTGACATATGACATAGATCTCTTCATTTTTCTCAAGCTGAGAAGCTCGTTCTTTTAACTGAGGTAAAGGAATGTTTCGAAATCCTTTTATATGGTTTGTTTGAAATTCTACTGGAGATCGTACGTCAATGAGCTGTTGACCTTTGCTTTTCAGCTTTTTTTTCATATCGGCTGCATCTATTTGGTTCACACCTCGTGCCGGCAGGAAACGGCTCATAAGTAAGCCAATCACCAGGATGAACAAAATCGTTTGAATCATTTCATCACCTCACTAAATAAATAAATTCACATTCCCAATTTCAGCCTCTGCTAAATACGCCGCCACACCAGCATATTGAATGTCATCTAATAATTCTTTCTCCTGCAGCCCTAAAAGGTCCATCGTCATTGTACATGCTACGAGATTAATCTCCTGTTCCTTCGCCATATCAATGAGCTGCGGCAAGGTCATGGCATTGTGCTTTTTGATGACGTGCTTAATCATCTTCGGACCCATTCCAGCAAAATTCATCTTTGAAATGCCCATTCGATCAGCCCCGCGCGGCATCATCTTGCCAAACATTTTTTCTAAAAAACCTTTTTTCATTGGCACCATTTCATCCTTGCGCAAGGCATTCAGCCCCCAAAAGGTATGAAAAATCGTCACCTCATGATCATAGGCCGCTGCACCATTGGCAATAATGTAAGCCGCCATTGCTTTATCATAATCTCCACTAAATAGCACAATCGTCGTGCGTTTTTTCTGTTCTGCCATCTTGCTCCTCCTTCACAATTACCCATGGGGGTATATAGAAAACAAAAAATATATACACATACCGGTAAGGGTATATTATAACAAGTAAAAAAATCCGTCAACCTTCAAAGGCTGAAGAATTTCTTACCGGCTTTTCACCAATAGCTCAACCGCTTCTTTCACAAGACCTTCCGTATCCTTGCCTTGTTCAAGACTTTCACGGACACATTGCTCAAGATTTGTACTCACAATCACACCCATTGCACGATCAATGGCATTGCGTGATGCAGACAGCTGCGTCACCACCTCGCGGCAATCCTTTCCCTGCTCCATCATCGCAAGAACCCCTTTAATCTGCCCCTCAATCCGGCGAAGACGGTTCTTCATCTGTTGATTATATTCCATTCACAAATACCCCTTTCTATTTTTTCTATGAACAGATAGTATACCCTAAGAGGTATTTAGTCAAACGACTTGCCTTTCTCTTTTGTAGAAAACGTATGTGAAAAGAATTGCACATTCCACCATTTATTGATAAAAAGAAAATAATCAACGAACGAGAAATCATTGAAGAAAAGAGGACAGCCCATGACTTTACATCATTATATCGGATCAAACAAAGAACTGCCGCTTGGTACCATTGGTCAAAATCCTACCTATAAACCATTCTCTGAACTCAATATCAACATGTTTGATAAAAAACAAAAAAAGCCAAAAACCTATCAAAAAGAAGAACTTTTGATAGAAGTATTTGAAACAGAAGAGGATTTCGAAGGCATTCACATTGATTATCTAGATCCCGTCTATGAAGCGGTAAGAAACAAATTCACGCATCCTTTTGTTTATGAATTAGGCATCATTCATTCTCTTCGTGCACTTTTTAAATTCATTGAAAAAGAGCTGTCAAAAGGAGAAAGCATCGAAATCTATTCTTGTCTAGATGAACTGGAAACGAAAGAAAAGGACGATCAATTGGATGTAGAAATTGACCTAAGCAAAAAACGGTTTGGAAAACATATCGATTTTAAAGAGATCGATGAACTGATTGATATGTTTGAATTAGAAAACTTACAATATGTGTTGGTGAAGAAATAGACCTCCTGCGGTAAAAGTATAGAGAAAAGGGGACATTATAATGAACTTGACATGTGAATCTAAAAATTTTGATGATTATTTATGTGAACTAGCTGAAGTTGATTATTCTCATCCTCTTATTCGAGCAAAATCAAATGAACTTTTCAACCCTTTGCAGACAGAAATAGAAAAAGCAAAAGTAGCCTATGAGTTTGTTCGAGATGAAATTCCCCATACATGGGATATTCAATCCAAACGAGTGACTTGTCATGCATCAGAGGTATTAACATTTAAAGAGGGAATTTGCTACGCAAAGTCCAACCTATTAGCTGCTCTATTGCGCTCACAAGGAATACCCACAGGTTTCTGTTACCAGCGATTAATGTTGTTCGATACGCCAGATAAAGGATATTGTATTCATGCATTAAATGCAGTATTTCTGCAATCACTTAATAAATGGATTCGATTAGACTCTCGCGGCAACAAAACAGGAATTGATGCTCAATTCTCACTTGATCATGAAAGATTAGCTTTTCATACCCAACAAGAATTAGATGAAGTCGACTATCCTTTGATATATGTTAAACCACATCCAAAGACAATGAGCGTTTTAAAAGAACATACAGATGCTATTGAGATGTATAAACATCATTTACCAGAAACGATATAGGCTTGGGGGCAAAAAGACTTTCGACAATGCCAAACGTGAAAATAAACCGGTGCTTGTCAGCATCGGTTATGCCCCTTGTCACTGATTTGCATAGGATCTATTTTATATTAAATACACTCAATAACTTCATCCAAACGATATCTACCCTTCAATTAAACGTTTTAACTTAAGCTCCGTATCAGTATCCTCAACCGGAGTATAGACACTGCATCTTAAATCAGTATCCCCATACACTTGTAATGAAGTGAGGTTAAACAACATTTTACCTGCCTTAGCATGACGAAATTCAATTAATACTTCAGGCGCATAGCTGATCTCATTTTCATTCCAAATTTTACGAAATTCAGGATATGCCTGCTCCATTTCTTCTATAAATTGCTCATACCAGTCATCCGCCACATACTGTCCATAATACGTTCTAAATATGGCGATATATCCTCTAACAAAATGCTCCCAATTCACCGCTAAACTTTTAAATTCCTTTCTTGCGAATAGTAAGCGGATGATATTCCTTTCTGCTGGGACGATTTGTTCAAAGTCCAAAAATACATTAGCTGCTGCTTGATTCCACCCAACAATCTGACTTCTTCTATCAGATATAATTGTTGGACAATAACGAAGCTCCTGCAAAATTTTCACTAAAGCCGGACTGATTTCCTTCTCATTCTCAATGATAAAGGATTGTTTCACTCCTTCCTCTAACGCTAAAGCGTACAAATATCTCCTTTCATCGTTATTTAATTGTAATGCTCGAGAAATAGCATCTAATACCGAAGTGGATACTTTTATATCTCTGCCTTGCTCTAACCATGTATACCAAGTAAGACTCACACCGGCTAGTTGAGCCACTTCTTCTCTTCTCAGTCCTGGTGTTCTTCTGCGGGTTCCTACAGGTAAACCAACCATTTGGGGCGTAATTTTCGAACGTTGGTTTTTTAGAAATTCTGATAACGCTTGAAGTCTAGTTTCAGGTTTCATTTAGATCTCCCTTTAAAAGAGTATTAATTATACTAGGATAAACAACAACTTGTAATAGGATAACACAATGGATAAAGTTAATAAAAACAAGGAGGGAATGATCATGAAAAGAGTTGTCATTACTGGAATGGGAATTATTTCTCCACTTGGAAATGATGTAAATAGCTTTTGGAATCAACTAATCAAAGGACAATCGGGAATATCTCTCATTGATTCTTTTGATACAACTGATTATAAAACAAAAATAGCTGGAATCGTTCGTGATTTCGATGCAGATGAAATATTGGGAAGAAAAGAAGCAAAACGTTTAGATCGTTTTAGCCAGTTTGCCTTAGCAGCAGCCGAACAAGCATTAAAAAATTCGCAATTACAGTTAGATCAAGTTGATCTTGAACGTTTAGGCGTATATGTTGGTTCAGGAATCGGGGGAATCCAATCGCTTGTTGATCATGTCAATGTATTAGATAAACGTGGTCCCTCAAGAGTAAGCCCCAGCCTTGTCCCCATGATGATTTCAAATGCAGCTGCGGCCCAAATCAGCATTAAATTAGGGGCACAAGGGCCATCATTGTCACCAGTCACAGCTTGTTCTATTGGGAACACCTCTATTGGCGAAGCTTTCAATGCGATCCGAAATAATGATGCAGATATTATATTTGCCGGAGGAGCAGAAGCTGCCGTCTCACAGATATCTTTGGCTAGTTTTGGAAACGCACATGCACTATCTACTAGAAACCAAGACCCAAGTCGGGCCAGCCGTCCATTCGATACAGATAGAGATGGCTTTGTGATGAGTGAAGGCGCAGGTATCTTAGTATTAGAATCATTAGAAAACGCGATTCTTAGAGATGCGCCGATATTATGTGAAGTAGTGGGGTACGGAGCTAGTTCAGACGCTCATCATATGGTAGCATCCCACCCAGAAGGTAAAGGTGCCTACTTAGCCATGAAAAAGGCGTTGAGAAGTGCAAACATATCAACAGATGATATTGATGTTATTAGTGCACATGCAACAAGTACACAAGTAGGTGATCGTTCAGAAGTTCTAGCTATTAAGAAATTATTTGGTGAACGTTCAGGTGAAATTCCAACAACGGCAAACAAATCAATGACAGGGCATATGTTTGGTGCTGCCGGCGGAGTAGAAGCCATTGCTTTAGTGGAAAGTTTGAGACGAGGAATGATTCCGCCAACTATTAATGTAGAGAATCAAGATCCAGACTGCAACTTAGATGTTGTATTAGAAGCGAGACAGCTTCCTTTGAAATACGGGCTATCCAATTCTTTTGGTTTTGGAGGACATAATTCAGCCATCTTGTTAAAGCATTACGATTGATGTAGCTATCAAGGGTTTATAGCCCTTGATTTTTTTATTTTGGGAATACCTCACAGACAAATTATGAAGGGCCTCAATCTGATATATTAACCCAACAGATTTATAATATTATACTATATTTACATTAATTGTAATATATTAGATCAAAAAGCCATTTACAATTAGGTACATTTTGGCTACGCGCAAGCAATTTGATTGCATTTCTTTGCTGCAATAGCAATACTTTCATGTCTTGACATGATAGATGTTGAAATGCAAAAAAAAGAAAAGAGGATAACAAAAGTTATCCTCCGCTTTGATATATATGTTCATGCTTTTCTAATCACTCAGCTTCATTGTTTGTTGTAGCGCTTGCGTTTTCAACACTATGTGCTTCACCATGACCTGGCCCGAAAAGATTTAATATTACAACTCCTACAAGTATCAAAACAATCCCAGTAACACTGGCAACGTTAATTTTTTCTTTCCAAATCAAAATCGAGATTATTGTAGTAAGAATAATACCTATACCAGACCAAAGTGCATAGGCGGTATTCAAAGGTATGGTCTTCATTGCAAGTGATAAGAAGAGCAGGGAGCCTATAAAAGAAATAATTGTACCAATAGTAGGGTAAAGTTTTGAGAAGCCTTCTGCAGCCTTGAGCATAGAAGAACCAATAAGTTCACCAATAATTGCGAGCAATAAATATAAATATGCCATTGTTACTCTCTCCTCCTGTATAAATAATCAACGACTTAAAAAACTGTATTAAACCTTTATAGGTTTACTTCACTAAATCTTTATTAAGTAGAACTTTACAAGAAACCAAAAATGTTTTTAAGTCTTTATTTTTCAAAAAAATTGTGCGCAAAATGACTGGTGATCCTTAGTCCAGTAGATAAAATCTAATCTAGATAATCTAATAAGATATAAACTAAACTGCACTATGGTACAGTAAACATAAAAACAAATAATGAAAAGTGAAAGAAGGTGATCCAATGCCCACTAACAATAAGCCCAATAGATTAATCGCTGAGAAGTCTCCTTATTTACTTCAACACGCTCACAACCCAGTTCACTGGTACCCGTGGGGGCAAGAAGCATTCGATAAAGCCAAGCGTGAAAATAAACCTGTGCTTGTCAGCATCGGTTACGCCACTTGCCACTGGTGCCACGTCATGGCACACGAAAGCTTTGAAGATCAACAAGTCGCTGACATCTTAAATGAGCATTTCATTTCAATCAAAGTCGATCGTGAGGAGCGTCCAGATATCGACTCGATGTATATGTCGGTTTGTCAGATGATGACGGGGCAAGGCGGCTGGCCGTTGAACGTGTTTGTGACGCCAGATCAAAAGCCTTTTTATGCTGGGACATATTTCCCGAAAAGAAGTGCTTACGGGCGGCCTGGCTTCATCGAGGCACTGACACAATTGCTGGATGCGTACCATAACGACCGGGATCATATTGAATCATTGGCTGAGAAAGCGACAAATAACCTGCGGATTAAAGCAGCAGGACAGACAAAAAACACGCTGTCTCAAGAAGCAATTCACAAAGCCTATTATCAGCTCATGAGCAGCTTTGATACGCTGTATGGCGGATTCGGCTCCGCGCCAAAATTCCCTGCACCTCATATGCTCTCATTTCTGATGCGCTATTACGAATGGACAGGGCAGGAAAATGCGCTGTATGCAGTCACGAAAACGTTAGATGGGATGGCAAATGGCGGTATATATGACCATATTGGGTCGGGCTTTTCTCGTTATTCGACGGATGAAAAATGGCTTGTGCCGCATTTTGAAAAAATGCTGTATGATAACGCGCTGCTGATGGAAGCTTACACAGAAGCGTATCAGCTCACCTCAAAACCTGAGTATGAAAAACTTGTCCAACGCCTGATTCAATTCATTAAACAAGATATGATGAATTCTAGCAGCTCCTTTTATTCAGCGATAGATGCAGATTCTGAGGGGAAAGAAGGACAATATTACGTCTGGGCAAAAGATGAGATCATCACCCATTTAGGGGAGGAGCTTGGCGCTTTATTTTGCGACGTCTATCACATCACAGAAGAGGGGAACTTTGAAGGGGAGAACATCCCTCATACCATTTCTACCTCTTTTGAGGACATCAAAGCCTCTTTTTCGATCGACGATAAACCCCTTCAATCCAAGCTGCAAGAAGCGCGGCATATTTTACAATCAGTCAGACAGCAGCGACCCGCGCCGCTTGTCGATGACAAGGTGCTTACATCTTGGAATGGGCTGATGATCGCAGCTCTCGCCAAAGCAGGAAGAGTCTTTGATGCAGATGAAGCGATCAGTATGGCGAAGCAGGCGATGTCTTTTCTAGAAACACATCTTGTTCAACATGAGCGGCTCATGGTCCGCTACAGAGAAGGTGACGTGAAGCATCTCGGCTTTATCGAGGATTATGCGCATATGCTAAAAGCCTATATGTCTTTATACGAAGCGACCTTTGAATTAGATTGGCTGGAAAAAGCCACAGCCATTGCGGAGAACATGTTTGAGCTGTTTTGGGACAAGGAAAAAGGGGGCTTTTTCTTCTCGGGATCAGATGCGGAAGCGCTCCTCGTTCGAGAAAAAGAAGTGTACGACGGCGCCATGCCTTCTGGTAACAGCACCGCACTCCATCAGCTTTTGAAACTCAGCACAATGACAGGACGTCAAGACTGGCTGAAAACATTAGAACAGATGTTCCAAGCCTTTTATGTCGATGTCTCTTCCTACCCAAGCGGACACACAGCGTTTCTGCAAGGGCTCCTAAGTCAATATGCAACGAAAAGAGAAATCATCATTCTCGGAAAAAACGGCGACCCTCAAAAAGAACAGCTTTTACAGGCGCTTCAAAAACGCTTCGTGCCATTTGATATCATATTGACTGCCGAAACAGGGGAAGAATTAGCGAAGCTCGCGCCCTTTACAAAAGATTACAAAACAATCGATGGCAAAACCACCGTGTATATTTGTGAAAACTACAGCTGCCGCCAGCCAATCACCGATATCGACGAAGTGATGGAACAATTATTCCACAATTGAGTTTGTCATGAGATGACTATGAGAAGACAAAATGAGGACAAACAGATAAAAAACATGTCAATCCGCTAACAAATTGTCTGTACGGTTTTATTTTTCCTAAAAAACGGTTAGAATGCGCACTAGATGTTCTCATACCGAAGGGAGAGAAAATGATGAAAAAGGTATCATACACACTCATCGCTTGTTTGTTATCTGTTGGACTTGCAGCCTGCTCGTCAAACGATGCCAAACAAGATAAGCAAAACGATTCAGCCAAAAACAAGGAAACAACACAGGCTGATCAAAAAGAGCAGCAAAAGCAAATGGAAGAAATGCAAAAGAAATTAGACGCACAAAAAATCGATGATCAAAAGGTCGTTGCGACCGTCAACAAAGACAAAATCACAGGCAGTGAATACAATAGCGCTTTATCTACCATTCAAGGCCAGCTTCAGCAGTCCGGGCAAGACCCCACTTCTAAAGAAGGCGAGAAAGCAGTCAAGAAACAAACCATTGATGCGCTCGTAGGCCAAGAGCTCATCCTGCAAGATGCTGAGAAGAAGGGCTTCAAAGCCTCTGACAAAGAGGTAGATAAGCAGCTAAAGGAAGAAAAGAAACAGTTTAAAGACAACGCTCAATTCGAAGAAGCACTGAAAAAGAGCGGACTCACATTGGATCAGCTGAAAAGTGACATTGCCGACAGCATCAAATACAGCCAATATGTCGACAAAGAAATCAAATCAGCCTCCGTCTCTGAGAAAGACGTCAAAGCGTACTATGATCAATACGCAGATCAAATGAAAAAACAAAAGCAAAAAGCACCAGAATACAAAGAGGTTAAATCACAAATAAAAAAACAGCTAGAATCTCAAGAAAAGCAAAAAGAAGTACAAAAAGAAATTGAAAAACTAAAGAAATCTGCGAAAATTAATGTGTCTCTATAACCGCTAAGAAAAAATCCGCCATTGTGCGGATTTTTTTGTTACTTCACGAACCATTTTTCCAAATTTATGACAAAAGCCTCATCATAAACGTCTCTTCCATCCGATATGATGGGAGTACAAAAGAAAGCGCTAACAATTCTTTTGTCGCTGAAAAGGTACAGGATCAAAAGCCATTCTCGTACTTTTGCTTCAGTCAATCGAACATCTACAAAAGGAGGATCTTTATGTTCAAATGGTTTAAACCTGCTCCGCATATCGACAGGCTTGATGATGCCAAAACAGACGAGACGTATAAGCGGCTGCGTCTGCAAGTCTTTTTAGGCATCTTTATCGGGTATGCGGGCTACTATTTGCTGCGCAAAAATTTCGCTTTTGCCATTCCATATCTACAGGAAGAGGGGTTCACGAAAAGTGAATTAGGCTTTGTACTCGCAGCCGTATCTATCGCTTATGGCTTTAGTAAATTCATCATGGGGATGATCTCAGACCGCTGTAACCCTAGATACTTTTTAGCTGCCGGACTCTTTTTATCAGCTCTTATCAATATCCTATTTGTCTCATTTCCATGGGTCACATCCAGTGTATGGATCATGTTTTTATTCATGTTCTTAAACGGCTGGTTTCAAGGCATGGGGTGGCCGCCATGCGGGCGTACGATGGCGCACTGGTTTTCGGTTAGTGAACGTGGTACGAAAATGTCCATTTGGAACGTCGCTCACAATATCGGCGGCGGAATTCTTGCACCGCTTATCACATTAGGGATTGTGCTGTTTGCGACGTGGAAAAGTATCTTTTTCTTCCCTGCCATCATTGCCATTATCGTCTCCTTCGTGATCATTCTTCTTGTACGGGATACCCCGCAATCCACTGGTCTTCCGCCAATCGAGGAATATCGAAATGACTATCCGGCACAAAAGTATAAGGATCAAGAAAAAGAATTAACAGTGAAAGAGATTTTATTTAAATATGTACTCAACAATAAATTCCTATGGTATATCGCCATCGCCAACGTGTTTGTGTACTTTGTCCGTTACGGTGTCGTTGACTGGGCACCGACCTACTTAACAGAAGCAAAGGGCTTTTCACCAGAGCATTCACGCTGGTCTTATTTTCTTTATGAATATGCAGGCATTCCCGGTACATTATTGTGCGGCTGGATCAGTGACCGCTTCTTTAGAAGCCGCCGCGCACCAGCTGGCGTCATCTTTATGGCCGGGGTGTTAATTGCCGTTCTTGTTTACTGGCTAAACCCTGCAGGCAATCCAATGGTCGATAACATTGCCCTCATCAGCATCGGCTTTTTGATTTACGGCCCGGTCATGCTCATTGGACTTCAAGCCATTGATCTCGCTCCGAAAAAAGCAGCTGGCACTGCTGCCGGACTGACAGGCTTCTTCGGCTACATTGGCGGCTCTGCCTTTGCCAATGCCATGATGGGCGTCGTCGTCGATCACTATGACTGGACAGGAGGCTTCATTTTACTGGTTGGTTCTTGTGTGCTTGCGATTGTTTTCCTCGCTATGACATGGAATACAGGAAAACGCGTAGAGCAAGCTTAATGAAAATCACATAAAAGATTCATATCCGCCCAACATGCTCTTTACATCTATTTCTTATGATGGAGGCAGTTACCGTAAAAGGAGGATAAAATATGAAGAAAAGTAGATTACTTGCTTTCGTGTTGCTCTCTTTTGCTTTACTGTCTTTTGTGTGGGTGCCGGCCACCGTATCGGCACATGAAAACCTTTTATCTCCAGATCGCATCTTAACCGTTGCACACCGCGGAGCATCAGGGTATGCACCAGAGCATACCCTGGCTTCCTACAAGCTCGCCACAAAGATGAATGCAGATTACCTCGAACTCGACCTTCAAATGACAAAGGATGGACATCTCATCGTGATGCATGATGAAACCGTTGACCGAACCACAAACGGAACAGGCTGGGTCAAAGACCTCACACTTGCTGAAATCAAACAGCTTGATGCTGGTACATGGTTTAACGAAGCCAATCCCGACAGACAAAATGCCAACTATATCGGACAGAGAGTCCTTACATTAGATGAGGTGCTGCGCTATTTCGGCAAACGAGAGAATTATTATATTGAAACAAAAAAACCAGACCTTTATCCGCAAATGGAAGAAAAACTATTGGCCGCCTTAAAGAAACATCATCTTCTTGGGAAACACACAAGAAAAGGGCAGGTTATCATACAATCCTTTAGTGAAGACAGCCTGCTAAAGCTGCAGAAATTAGCCCCACGCCTGCCAAAAGTACAGCTATTAGACAGAAACCAAATGACATCCATCACAGACGATCAGCTCGACTTTATCAAAACGTACGCTGTAGGGGTTGGACCGAATTTTAGAGCATTAACACCTGAAAACGTCCAGCAGGTCAGAAGCCATGGACTCCTCCTTCATCCATATACGGTAAACAGCGAAGCAGATATGACCCGTCTACTGCAATACGGCGTCACCGGTCTTTTCACCAACTTTCCAGATGTCTTTAACCGTGTAAAAGCTTCACTCTAAATAAAAAAAGCCTTGCGGTCCATCCCGCAAGGCCTTTGATTATTTTACCGTTTGATCAGAAGAAGCTGTTTCAATCGGCTTCCGTTTTCCAATCCCAAATACAAAAAAGCTAAGTGCCACTACAATCAAGAACACAATTCCCACAATGAGAGAAATACGCGTATCCTGATTAATGAGCATAAACACAAGAACCATTAATAAAAATCCGATTGTAAGATAGTTAGAAAACGGTGCTAGCGGCATCTTGAACGGGTGCTGATCAAGTGCTGCCCCCTTCGCCTTTCTGAAGCCAATATGACTAATCAAAATGACAAACCAAGGCACCATCCCAGGAAGGACACTCGCACTATACACATAGACGAAAATGTTTGGCGGAGAAACATAATTCAGGACCACTCCTATCGCTAAACCAATCAGCACAGCGAATGTCCCAAAATACGGTACACCGTTCTTCGAAATTTTCGTAAAGAAAGCAGGCGCCTGACCATTCACACCTAATGTATAAAGCATACGGCCCGCACTGAAAATACCACTATTACAGCCGGACATCGCTGCTGTAATGACAACAAAGTTAATAATACCAGCTGCTGCTGTAATCCCGATCTTCGCAAACGTCGCCACAAATGGACTGCCAAGGGTATTCAGCTGATCCCAAGGATACACCGTCACAATGACAAAGATCGCACCGATATAGAAAATCAAAATACGCCAGATGATACTTTTGATGGCATTTGTCAGCGTCTTTTGCGGATTTTGCGCCTCACCCGCTGTAATCCCAATGAGCTCGACACCTTGATAAGCAGCAATAACTAGAGACAATGCAAACAGGAATCCGCTAAACCCACCTGTAAAGAACCCGCCATGCGCCCAAAGGTTAGACAGCCCAATAGGCGTTCCGCCATTTCCAAAACCGAAGAAAATAATGCCTAAACCTGCAACAATCATCAAGATAATCGTCACAATTTTGATCATCGCAAACCAAAATTCAAATTCACCGAACGACTTAACCGAAATCAAATTGGCCGCTCCTAAAATGATCATCGCAATTAATCCTGGAATCCACGCAGGCAGCTCTGGGAACCAATATTTCATATAAGCCCCAACCGCAATAATTTCAGACATTCCGACAATGACCCACTGGAACCAGTTACTCCAAGCCGTCATATACCCTGCAAGCGGATGAATATATTGATGCCCGAATGTAGCAAACGACCCTGTACTCGGCTCAAGATATAACATTTCTCCCATCGCACGCATAATAAAAAAGATAAAAATACCACACACCGCGTAAGCCAGAAGAACGGATGGACCTGTCCACTGAATGGCCTTCGCTGACCCCATAAATAAGCCAACACCGATTGTGCCGCCAAGAGCGATCATTTGAATATGGCGGGCACTTAACCCTCTCTTTAATTCCTTTTGAGCCACTTTTCTTCCCCCTCATCAACAAACAACATAAAAAATAAAAAATCAGAATTTTCATTCTGATTGAGAAACATCAATCTTTCGATGTATATTATCATAATAAATCTACCCTTAAAAAACAATTGTTTTTTTGAGGAAAACACTATTAACAAAATATTCTGACACAAAAGTAAGTTCAAATTATTTTATATTGATATAATCAATAACCAGAAAAATCTTCAAAAAAAGACCGCTCACACGGTCTTCTAAGCTCAAACTGTAAATTTATAGGAACTTCGGCAATTGCTTTCCTAAAACACTTTCCTCTGGTAAATCACAGTAGAAAGTCCCCAAGACAACAAGTAGAGGAGCATAATCAGCACAGCTGACCCCGTATATAAAACAGGGATCGATAAATTCATAATAAAATTAGTGAACCCACTAAATTGCTCTGCTAAATAGAGAACAACAGGCGGTCCCATAGCTGATAATACGATAAAGCCAATGATCACTGCCGTTGTGATATAACCAGGCTTTAAGATATAAAATAATGGAAACGTACACGCCGCGAACAATAAAAACAACCCGCTGCCAATCGCAATATCTGACAGCGAAAATAGCTTCCCAAACACAAGTAATGCAGCACTTGTCAGCCCGATCGCAATGACCATATAAAAAACGGCACCAAGATAACGAGAGGCAATAATTTCATTCCGGGTATAAGGCAAAGAATTTAATAGGATATTCGTTTCTGCCTTTTCATCATACGCATATGTGTTAAATGGAATGAAGACACTAGCGACTAGAAACGTCAATACTGGATGGACATCCATGAAAATAAAAAATAAGATAAACGGAATAAAAATAAGTAACTGCTTCTTTTGCAAAATCACATCACGCTTAATTAAATGAAACATGCGCAGCCCCGCCTTTCAAATAAAACATGATATCCTCAAGCGACGCCGGTTCAATCACAACAGCATCCCCAAAAATAAGTTTCACTTCATCAATTCGATCTGATAATGCTTCAAAACCTGCTGATGTACGCTGAATATGGATAAACGCCTTTTCTGTGTCTCGATCCAATAACTCCAGGCTTCCTTTCACAAGCGCATAACTTTCTGCCACTTCATGAATCGACTGTTGAAAGACCAATCTTCCATTTTGTATAAACGCAATATAATCCGCGATCCGGTCTAAATCAGTCGTCACATGCGTCGAGAAAAAGATCGTCCGATTTCCATCAATCATCAATTCTTGTAACGTGCTGAGCAGCTCTCTTCTAAAAACCGGATCTAAACCAGCAGTTGGTTCATCCATGATAATCAGCTCTGCATGATGAGACAGCGCAATCGCTAGTGAAGCCTTCATCTGCATCCCTTTTGAAAATGTTTTTATCGCTTTATTCAGCGGCAGACCAAACTGTTCAATATATTGATTAAAAAGCTGGTCATCCCAGCGTTTATAGGCAGGAGCCACAATCCGTTTGATGTCCTTTAAATTCAACCCTGGAAAAAAAACATTGGCATCGTAAACAAATCCGATTCGTTCCTTAATTTCTTTTTCATGAGTATGATAATCCAATCCAAAAACCTTGATGTCACCTGAATCGGGCTTTAACAAATTCATGATCATTTTAATGGTGGTCGACTTACCCGCTCCATTCTCTCCAATAAACCCTGTGACAAAGCCTTTCTTAACCTGTAAATCAAGCTCCTGAACGGAAAAATCCTTGAATCGTTTCGATACTCCTTTGAATTCAATCACATGCTCCACTCATCTCACTCCTCATATAAGAACTTTAATAACTGCTGCAATTCATCAAAAGATAAGCCTAATTCTTTCCCGTTTGTAACAACCGCTCCAAGCTGTTCCTCGATCACCTTCAATTTCTTCTCTCTCATCACTTCTAGGTTTTGTTCCGCAACAAATGAACCCTTGCCGACAATCGAATAAATAAATCCCGCCTTCTCTAACTCTTCATACGCTCGCTTTGTTGTAATCACGCTAATTTGTAGATCCTTCGCCAGTTTTCGAATAGACGGCAGCGCTGCACCTTCCGCAAGCTCACCCGTTAAAATCATCGATTTGATTTGATTCGTAATTTGCTCATAGATAGGCTCCTTAGAATGGTTTGAAATCGTAATTTGCATATAAAAACCTCTTTTTTCAGATAGTTGGAACAAAATAATGTATATATACTATATATACATTATATACACACTAGAAGAATATTCAACCATTTTAAAATAAAATACACGAAAAAACCGCACAGCCTGAAGCCATGCGGTTCTTTAACAAAATGCTTTATTTCCAATATACCCATTTTCCCATAAGCCACTCCACAGGACCTCTTCTCCATTTTTTCAAATAGAGATAGCTGATGAACAGCTGTGCTGTGTACAGTCCGACAGCAAGCAGCAGCCCAAACATTGACCCCAATTGTCCAAATAGACCAAGTCCATAAGAATAGAAAATCGTTGTACAAATAATCGACTGCGCCAAATAGTTTGAGAGAGACAAACGGCCAAGCCCTGCAAGCAGGCGTTTGAAACCTTGGGCTGCCTTCGAATAGTAGAAAACAATAAAGGCTTGAATATACCCAATCGTCAGCACATAGGCACCCAGCGTAATCACCAATTCACTCCAAGGAGCATCAATGAACGTCGCACATTTTAAAACGAACCCGATGATAATCATCCAAACCCAGCCTTTACGATAAGCCATTCCTCGATCTTCTTCTGTCAAATGACCCTTTTTCCCGATCGCCATGCCAAGCAGTGCAAACGGGCCAACCATGATCGTACCGAAAAGAAACCCTAATATCGGCATAAGCGTAATGGTCACGATCGCCAGAATCATGGTCACAATCATCATATCGTCTTCAACCGTAATCCGGCTGAGCAAAATATCCCCATAATCACCTTTTGCATACACATCGGTTAATAAATCATCAGTTCCATAAACAAATTTCATCATGTATGGCAAAACGACTAATGACAACGCACCTAACACACCCGACCAAATAAGCATTGTTTTAATCCGGCTGCTCAAAAACATCATCAAGAAAAACGTACAAGCTCCATAATAAAGAAGAATGTCACCGTTCCAAATAAAGATGTAATGCAGCATCCCAAGCACAATCAAACCAAAACCACGGCGAACGACAATGGCATTCGTATTTAATCCCTTGGCCTTCGTCGATTCAATCAGCTTGATAAAAGAATACCCAAACAAAAAGGAAAAGATCGGATAAAAAGACCCTTGGAACAAAATTTCCGTCACATATACACCGAATTCCTGTCCCCAAAAACTCGAATCAAACATTTTCTCAAAATCATAATCATATTGGAAATTAAGCATATTCACAATCAAAATACCTAATAAACTAAAACCACGTAAACTATCAATTAACTCAACCCTAGATCCCTTCAAGACGACAGCTCCTTCGGACAATATAAAGATAAAGCATATTTATCCTACCACACTTTTAAAAAAATGGTTTCCATCCCCATGTGAAAAAGTGCGTTTTAAGGTAAATTTAATAAAAAAACCTAGAATCTATATTCTAGGTATCATACTGAATACTTATAACTTATGACTTTCTTCTTCCCGCAGCACACGCTTCAAATAAAACAAAATTCCCAAACCGAATAAAATCAACGCCATTTCAGCATCATTAAAATCAGCAAAACCGCTCCAACACCTGCGAAAAAAATGACGTTTCTTTTTAATTCTTTGTTTGATTGAAACAACACTCTCTCCTCCTTGATACTTACTAACCAAATGAATGTTTTTCTAACCAGCCGGTATCTCCCATTTTCCAAGCTATTCTTTGACCCTAAAAACTCCTTTGATCTTAAGGGCAAATCCAAGGAAGATGCTCAGGCCAGTTGAGTTTCTGCGTTCCCACTATTCATCCCCCTTTTCCTTTAGCTGAAAAGCAATAATCTTCCCTAATGCTTCCTCTGCAGCAAAAGGAGTAACGCTGCCTGTTGGATTTTCTTGTTCTTGTTTTAAGCACTCGTACATGTTTTTTTCAATTTTTGATGGATCAATCCAAGAGATACACCATGATGCCCAGAAACAAGTAGGTCCCTCATAACGTTTAGCCAGTTGCAGAAGGAAGGGCAAACTGGGCTGACCAATCCTCATGAGTGAGATGGCAGCAGCCATTCTTGTATCTTCTTCGTCACTTTCTAATAGCCGAGCTAGCGGTTCTGCTGCGTCCCCCGCATCTGCTCCAAATTCACCAAGTACAGCTGCTGCAATGTTCCGCAGAGAGCCTTTTTCTTTTAAAGCCTCAACAAGGACGGGCACTGCATCTTTTCCATATTTTCTTAAATCTCCTATTGCTTGAACGATCGTTACTTCATTTGTATTGGCCAATTGTTGAATGGATTGAGACAGCTTATTTTCTGGTTTCATTTACAATCAACTCCTCTTTTTAATGAACCGCACGGTATCGATAACAAAGCACATAAAATCCAGCCCCAGCAGCTAGGGATACAATTGTAGTCAACAAGCCATCAGTGATGAGATGAATACTAATCATGACCATCGCACTGATCACAGACGCAAATAGCAATGATCGATAATAGGCAGCCAAGGCAAAACTCCTTTCTCGTCTCAGAGGCTGCATAAAGGCAAAGAGCCGTATGGCCAAAAACCATATATAAACTCCTCCACCAAATAAGGTCCAATACAATACATCCTGAATTTCAGCCAAATAAAGAGAAATCAAGTAGAACGCATACAGCCAAAAGGTTTGAAACACTTCTAACAGAATGATTTTTTGATATAAAGCACCTGGAAAAAGGTAGAGCACTCCTGTTTGTGCGTGTCTTACAATCCCTGCATAATATGAACTAAAAAGAACGGATGCCGCGATGACGATCAAGAATAGATTCAGCCAATCTGAAAAATAAGTAAAGACGACATAGTAAGTACCAATTAACAGCATGGTAAATAGCACATGGAAGGTGATATATTTTTTTATCAGCAATAATTCAATCCAAAGAAAAGCCCAAATGCCCGTTAATGCCGGAAGTCCCCACCATGTCCTGCTCTTTTTTTGAACGATTGGACTTGATTGAATATGTTTCCCCTCAAATTCCTCCCAAAATACTGCTTCCTTGACTAAAGACTCCTTCATCTCTAAACGATGACTAGCCTTGTACATCATCATGAAAGATAGAAACATCACTCCAATAAAAATGAAGACAGAAAGAATGGAGAACTCTTCGATCATACGCCCAGCTTGAAACATCAAAGAATCAGCAATGTTCATTAATGAGGGCTGTTTCATCATCAACTGATTCAAAGCGAGCACTGCAAAGCAGCAAAACATCAATAAAAAACTGATTAAGAGCAAACGCTTGTATACTCGAATGGTTCTAGCACAAGACATCGCAATCATCCAAGTTTCAACCAAACATAACAGCCCTGTCAGGATGAGTGATTTTCCAAGCAGAAACGGGTACTGATGCGTCATAAAAAACAGAAGAAGGTCCGCAGCCAAAGCAGAGATAATGAGAAGAGCCCCTCGCCAAAAAATGTGATACAACCATACACTGATGACAACTGTCCATAGAGAAGCGCCATTTCCATATAACCAAATGATATCGTTCATCTGACTAGGCAGCCGATTCGTAAACAAACCAAAACCCGTATAAAGAACAAACAAACAGACAATGATCCATCCTGCTGCACTTGTATCCCAATTACCCATACTTGAAACTGCGCTTAGCTGAAAACCAATTGCCGCTATGAAAAGAAGTAAGATCAGAAAAGGCATTTTCTTTTCTTGATTTTTACTGATCAAGCGCCTTTGAGATTTCATCCATAAAAGGGAGAGTGTGTTATTCACTTGACCACTCCCCCAAAAGTTGAATAACTTCTGCCCTCCACTCAACCTGTTCTTCCTTTAATTGAGGAACATCCATACTCTTCATGATGGCACCGTCTCGAATCAATACAACCCTGCTAGCCGTATCAAGGACAAACTCCAGACTATGAGTCGACACAAAGACCGCCCCACCTTGACTGCTTTTTTGTCTCAGCCAATCCGACAGCCACTGTTTTGATGGAATATCTAACCCGACAGTCGGTTCATCTAATATAAAAAGGGAGGCATCTTGAACAATGGCTCCTGCTAAGACGACACGCTGCTTTTGGCCTCTTGACAGCCTTACACACAGTTCATTCATCTTCTTTTCCATATGTACTTCTTTCAACGCTTCATATACCTTTTCCTTGATCTGTTTTAAGCCTTTATGATATCCACGTGCACGGAATTGAACATGTTCAGCAGCCGTTAGGTCTGGATACAAATAGGGGTGATCAGGAATAAGCGCGACTTGTTTTTGAACATGGGCATGACCAGGCGGGAAACCCTCAATGAGAATCTCCCCTCCATCTGGTTTATATAGACCCGTTAAACATCGAATCGTTGTCGTCTTCCCGGCACCATTAGGCCCAAGCAGTGCCACAACCTCACCTGCTTCGATGGAAAACGACAAATCCTCTACCCCATCACCATTGCTATATCGTTTGCTTACATTCTGAACCTCCATGAATGGCATCAAATCTCTCCCTTTGATTAGAGTGATGTATGCTTATCTATGGTGTGTTATAAAATCAAAAAACGAATGTCATTAGACCTACTAATCTCTAACCCTAATATTACCATATAGAGAATAACAAGGTAATAGGAATGAGGTAATCTATTCTATATACAACGGAAAAAGAAAATAGATTATGTACAAAATAAAAAAAGATTGGGTTGCAGTATCCCAATCTTTTATCTATTAACCCAAAACGATCTCCTGACACGCCCAAGCATCCACCTCTACCTTTAAAGCAGGAGAAGCCAATGCCACCACATAAATCATTGTCATACAAGGCAGATGATCGCCTAAAAACTGCCCCATGATTCGTTTCCTGCTCTCAGCATCGAACTCTCCCACGAGATAAAAAACTAGTTTCGTTATATCTTCGACGGCCATATCTGCTGCTTCTATATTTCGTTTCACATTCTCTAACGCTAATTCGAGCTGCTCCAACGGACTTTCGGGGATTGTCCCATCCGCTTCCATTCCCACCTGACCTGATAGAGTTAACCACCGCTGTGGTCCAGTTGTCTCTATTTGATGGGTATATGGTGCAACTGGCGGGTGAATGGTCTCAGGATTACGTGATATTCTCATGAATAAAAACCCCTTTTCTGAAAAAACAGTCAATTTTTATCATCATATCAAACTTTCTACCTTATTCAGATTTTTATGCTCATAGTAAACCTGAAGAAGCAATCGCAACAGCCTGCTATAATTCTTGTTTTCTAAAAAGAAACCATCCGATGAGAAAAAAGAAAACAATCAATACCGATACACCTAAAAAACTTGTAAGTGCCTGATCCGAATAAGCCCCCTTATGAATCATCTCTTCGGCTGCACTTGTCACGCCTTTAGGCGCAAACTTCCCTAATGTCTCTTCATAAAATGAAGGGACGGTAAACAGAATAAGGTTGATCAAAAGCGACACACCGCCAGCTGTGACAGAACGTTGAAAGAACGCCGAAGCACAAATGGTCGATACCACAATCAGCAATAAATTTGGATAATAAAGAAGTGTTCCTTTTAACACATTGACCCAACCCACATGCCCAAATTGAATGTCCACATAATAAACAGAGACAAGCACCGCCACCACCAAACTAAACAAAGTCAAACAGGCATAGGCGCATATTTTCGAGACATAGTAACTCGTTCGACTGATCGGTTTCACCATAATCATCGCGGTTACTCCAGAGGCACGCTCTCCAGCGATCGTCCCCATCACGATCATAATCAGGATAAACACACCTAACGAATCAAATTTACTCAATGCACTCGCCAAAGCCTCTCCTGCACTAGGCTCTGGTATATAAAATGTAGATCCTTCAGGTAAATTAGCTGATTTCGATAGAAGATCCGGAAGCATTTTGAGCGTAATAGGCTGTGTGATCATTAAAATCGTAAAAATAATAGGAACAAATAAGATTTTATAGCTAGTAAATAACTCCCTAAATTCCTTTTTCAACATCATCATGCATTCACAACCTTCATGAAAATATCTTCAAGCGTCAGCTTAGATAGTCGATAATGGAGGAGAACACCGCCAGATTCAGTGATGAGACGAGGCAGCTCCTTCAATGCTATTTGTTGATTGTTCACTCGCACCTGATAAGCATCTCCTGTCTCAAAGCATTCCTCCACCCAATCCCGCTCCTTTAACAAAGCCAATAATTTCGTATCCTGTTGTTCTAATTGAAATTCAATCACTGGCTGGATATAGTCTTCTTTGATCTGTTTCATGGAAGAGGACATCTCAATTTTGCCACTGTTGATCATAATAATATGATCTGCCACACGTTCAATGTCATCTAAAATATGGGTCGACATAAAGATCAACATCTCTTGTTTCAGATGCTCAATTAATGTCAGTACGTCTTTTCTCCCCATGGGATCAAGTGCAGACACAGGTTCATCCAAGATGAGAACCTTCGGGCTGTTGATAAGCGCTTGCGCAATGGCAAGCCTCTGCCTCATGCCTCCGCTATAGCTGCCAATGGCACGATCCTTCGCCTCATACACCCGGCAAAGCTTCAACAGCTCCTCTGTTTTGGAGCGAATGATTTTTTTCTCTAAGTGAAATAACCCGCCAACCCAATGCATCCACTCCTGCCCCGTCATATCCTGATAAAATGCAGGATGCTGCGGACAATACCCAATCACATGACTGATTTGGTCCATCTCCTTTGCGACATCCAAACCAGCCACCTTCACGACCCCAGAAGTAGGACGAGCAAGCCCCGTCAAAATCCGGATCGTCGTTGTCTTCCCCGCTCCATTGGCTCCTAAAAAACCAACACATCCAACCTCCCCAACAGAAAAAGAAACCTCTTTTAACACTTCATGCCGTCCATACGATTTCGTCAGCCCGTGACACTCCAACATATTCAAGCGAATCCCCCCTACTAAGATTGTTTACGACCAAAAATGAAATACACAATAGGACCGGCACTCGCCACAAACACAATCACCAAAGCCCAAACCCACTTCACCTCTCCTCTGATCCTCGATGGATCTCTTTTCAGCAAATCAAACAAACCAATCACCATCAAAATCGCTTGCAGCAAAATAAGAGGTAATATCATCTTCATATCCATCCACGCCACTCCCTTTTCAAACGCCAATTTGTTTTGGTAACACTTCTTTTGACGACATGAAGAGAGGATTCGTTCAAACAGATTTTATTTTTATCGATCGAATGATCTATTAGATATAAAAAAGCCCAGTGAAGGTTATTTCACTGGGCTTGCTTGTTATTCTCATGATGTACCTCGCAAAATCTTTTCCATCTTCTTTCCTTTCGCTAACTCATCAATCAGCTTATCTAGATAACGAATGTTCTTCATGGTTTCTTCCTCAATGTCCTCTACCCGTACACCACAGATGACTCCTTTGATTAAACTGCGGGAAGGATGAAGCTCAGGAGCCTCAGCAAAAAAAGTTTCAACGTCTGTCTGTTTGTCCACCTGTTCCTGTAGCTCTTCCGGACTGTACCCCGTCAACCAACAAATAATCGTATCGACTTCAGCCTTTGTTCGTCCTTTTCTCTCTGCCTTTGCGATATAGAGAGGATAGACTTTTGCAAAGCTCATTGTGTAAATTTTATGTTTGGTCATTTGTTATTCCCCTTTTTCTTAAAGTACTTTTATCCATGCATTAGGAGATAGTTAGCCTAACCTTTTATGTCCGATCTAGTATGAAGAAGCTAGCTACAAATAAACATTGAAATAATAACCATATTTACATAAATTATGATATAATTACTCGTTATCAACATGTGAAAGGAAGAAGAAAATTGTCTAATTACGATTTTCATGCATTACTTCAACCATTAGAGTTTGAAGTGTTGGTATGTGATGTAGTCTCTCAAAGAGATAACGTTCCCTTTAGAACCTTTAAAGAGGGGCGAGATCAAGGCATTGATGGTTTTTATACAGACGGTAAAACTGAAACCGTCATACAAGTAAAGCGTTATGCTCAGCAAGCTTTTAAGCCTTTAATACATTCTTTAAAGCAAGATCTACAAAAAGTTCGCAAATTAAAACCAGATCGCTATATCTTAGGGATATCAATGGCGTTAACACGTCAACAAACGAAAGATATTGTTGAATTATTTAAAGAATTCAATGTGACTGAGCACGATATATTAGATAGAGTTGAACTGAACAGACTTCTTTCACAGCCAACTTACAGAAAAGTGATAATTAATCAACCAAAGCTTTTAATTCCAAACTCAAATGTGCTTGAACACTTGTTAAAAGAATATCTACATAGTCGTATTTATAGAGAGTCTGCCTATAGATTAAAAGATGCTTGTAAAACAGCAAAAACTTTTATACCCTCAAAAGTCTATAGATCAGCAGTTACAAATTGGGACATTAACCGAACTATCATACTTTCCGGAGAACCAGGTGTTGGAAAAACAACTATCGCTCAAATTCTAGCTTTAGCCCATTTGTATCAAGATCAATTAAACGGATTTAGATGGGTATACTCAATCGATGATATATACAGTATGTTAGATGAAGACCAAATACAAGTTTTTATTTTAGATGATTACTGGGGAAGTATCCTCGAAAAAGAAAAGAATAAAAAAGAAGAAGAACGCTTAGCTAAGTTAATAAAGGATATCGAAAATTTTCCTAATGATACAAGATTAATTATTACAACAAGAGAATATATTCTTCAACAACTCATTCATAAAAGCCCTTTACTAAAAAAAGTATTTGATAACTATACCTTAATTTGCAACTTGGAAGCATACTCAGAGAGTGAAAAAGCAAGTATTTTATTTAGTCGTCTCTACTACTCAAAACTAAACTATGAGCATGTTAACTATTTGCATCTTCACACAGATAAAATTGTATATCACGACAATTATAATCCAAGGGTACTATCACTATTTTTAGATCAAAAACCTCAAAATTATGAAACACCAGAAGATTACTTAAATCGATTGTTAAATTATTTAGATTGTCCAAGTGATTTTTGGAGAGATATTTTTGATAATTTATCTAACGAAGCAAAGTTTTTAGCTTTTTTACTACTAATTACTTCAACACCTTCATTACAAGAGGATGTAGAAGTCGGCTACAAAAATTCTTTACATTATTATTTCAATGAAACGCATACGAAGAATTTAAGTGAGAGTCTTAGAGAACTTGAAGAAACCATGATCAAGACCGTTTATGATGATGAGTATGATGATATCTTTATATATTTTATAAACCCATCAGCACAAGATTTTCTGCTTGACTTCTTGAAAGAGAATTGTGAACAATGGATTCCTAAACTACTGCCTTGCTGCTCCTTCTATAATCAATTATTTTTTCTACTTAAAAATATATCACCTTCTTGTAGTTCAAATATTAGTGAACAGATCATACAAAGTTGCATAGAACATTATGATGATTATACAAATAGTTTTTCAGAAAACGATAATATATACAATATTGATATTTTAGAACTAGAAAAGGGGAGCTTAGATAGATTCTTTGATTTACTTAGAATTTATCTAACACAAAATCAAAAACAACCGAGACTTTATAAATTTTTAGAGTATAAAATCAATCAGTACTGTATTGATATGGGGAGTAATGATCCTAAAGAATATCGATATAATGATTTGCATAATTTACCTGATTATATCGTAAGTTGCACAAATATTGGAATGGCTTTTAACGGTTATAAATTAATAAATAAATACTTCAAAAACGCCTTTAGTGTGTTTCATTATAAAGCAATGGAGCGTTTTCGAGAAATATTTCCTAAGGAGTACGAAATATTTTATGAATCTTTTAACTCAAAAATCAGAAAAAATATAAAACAATTAATTTTTTCAGAGTTAGATTTTTTAGATGAAAACTCCATGGATGTAGAATTAGATATGTTAATTGATAGCATACCTGAATTATGTGATTTTTTTAGCGTTCAATACTCAATAGAAATGGATAAAGAAATTGAGCTTTTATATGGTCGTTCTCCTACACGAATAAATAATGACTATTCAATAACGAACAGTCATTTGCCAACTGAGGATAATTCAAGTGAACATGACCTAAATACAGTAAAATATAACGCATATGATTGGATGTATGGAAAAGAAGAGGCATTAATAGAAAACGATGAAGTTATCGAACTTATATCTAAAAGCAAACTTTCGAATGTGGTCAAAGATAAACTAATTCTCACATTAGACAATTATTCACCAGTTTACATCTACCAATTACTAAATACGAAAGAATCTTTGAATTTGTTAATTTCAACGTTAGAAAAAGACGGTTCAATGATGCCTGAGAGAGAAAGCGACTTATATATGAAGATGTTAACCCATTTAACTCAAGGTGATTCCACATTATTAATAAATTTAGCTAACTTTTGTATTGATTCATTTTATTCATTCATGTATCGGGAAAAACCTTTATTCCGAAAAGGAGAATTTTTAAAAAGTAACATTTATAGAGATCATTTAGCAGATAATCCTTCACTCAAAAATATTGTTTATGACCATTTAATATTAGAGGATGAACAGTGGTTACAATTTATTCATATTCCATTATTCGTCGCTTGCTTTTCGATGAGTTTATGTTTTAGCGTTGATGATGATGAATTACTTGAAATCTACCCTGAAATATGGGGTGAAAACTCAAAAAAAATTAAACAAATAAAACTGGAGAATGGAAAAGAATTATCCGAACTATTTTATCCTGAATTTGGAGAATACTATATCTATAACAGTGAGTGGGAAAGCATATTATATCGGCTTTTCGAAGAGTTAAAACCATATCATTTTAATCAATTCTATGTTGAACCTGCCATTAAGCGATTTATGAAGCACTTGGGGCATGGCGATGAACCATCAAAGGTATTACAACTCATGTCTACTATGAAGTTGTTATTGGAATATGAACAGCATGATGAGATTAATCATATTGGCCAACAATATAGTATTAATGACGAACAAAATCTTATTGAGAAATTAGAAATAGCTGATTTTGATTTTTGGGATTTACCTCCGATTCACCAAAATACATTGACTTCTTTAATTAAAGGTAACTTAATAAAACGTAAATTACATAATTGGGAAGTACCTGTTTACAAAATAGAGAACATCTCTTTATTAAAAGAGCTGGGAGTTTATAGTCAATCATTAACATCCATAAAAAAGATTGAAAATCTCCTTAAACGCTTTGAAAATGGTGATTATTCGCAAATAAAGATAACCTGAACCAAAAAACACCCCTTTAACAAATTCTCTAAGGGGTGTTTCTTTAGTAAAATTAACCCTACTCCACCGTCACACTCTTCGCAAGGTTACGTGGTTTATCCACATCACACCCGCGATGAAGGGCTGCGTAGTAAGCGATCAGCTGTAATGGGACAACAGATGCAAGTGGTGCAAGTGCTGGGTGTACAGCTGGAAGGACGAAACGGTCGCCTTCGTCTTCTAGGCCTTTTAGTGAGATGACACATGGGTTTGCTCCGCGTGCAACGACTTCTTTGACGTTACCACGAATGCTGAGGTTCACGTGCTCTTGCGTTGCAAGGGCAATGACCGGTGTGCCTTCTTCAATTAAAGCAATTGTGCCGTGTTTGAGTTCTCCTCCAGCAAAGCCTTCTGCTTGGATGTAAGAGATCTCTTTTAGCTTCAGTGAACCTTCAAGGCACACATAGTAGTCAAGTCCTCTTCCGATAAAGAATGCATTACGTGTCACTGTGAAGAAATCACGAGCGATTTGTTCCATTTCATCCTTTTGATCCACAAGGGCTTCCATTGCGTTTGCTACAATCCCAAGCTCTTTCACAAGATCAAAGTCAAGAGATTGACCATTTAATTCAGCTGCAACGGATGCAAGGATTGCAAGTACAGCGATTTGAGCTGTGTAGGCTTTTGTTGAAGCCACTGCGATTTCTGGTCCTGCATGAAGAAGCAATGTGAAGTCCGCTTCACGAGAAAGCGTAGATCCTGGTACGTTTGTGATCGTTAATGCTTTATGACCAAGTTCTTTGACTTGAACAAGTACAGCACGGCTGTCCGCAGTCTCTCCAGATTGAGAAAGGAAGATGAACAACGGCTTTTTCGATAGAAGCGGCATGTTGTAAGAGAATTCACTTGCTACATGGACTTCTACAGGTACTTTTGCCCAGTCTTCAATGTATTGTTTACCGACAAGTCCAGCATGGTAGCTCGTTCCGCAAGCCACAATGTAAATGCGGTCTGCTTCTGCTACTGCGCTTGCGATATCGCCAGCAACTGACAGCTTGCCGTTTTCGTCTTGATATTCTTGGATGATTTTGCGCATAACAAGCGGCTGTTCATCCGTTTCTTTTAACATGTAGTGAGGATATGTGCCTTTCTCAATGTCGCTTGCATCAAGCTCAGCGATATAAGAAGGACGTGTCATGATATCACCGTCAAGGTTTTTAATAATAACCTCGTCTTTTGTGACAATGACCATTTCTTTATCCATTAATTCCGCATATTCGTTTGTTACTTGAAGCATCGCCATTGCGTCAGAAGCCACAACGTTGAAATCTTCGCCGAAACCAACCAATAATGGGCTTTTGTTTTTCGCCACATAGATTGTTTCTTTGTTTTCGTTATCGAAAAGGGCAATTGCGTAAGAGCCTTTTAGTTGAAGAAGCGTTTGACGGAAAGCTTCTTCTGTATCAAGACCTCTGTTTACAAATTGTTCGATGACTTGAACAACAACCTCTGTATCTGTGTCGCTTTTTAGTGTGACGTCTTGTAAATATTCGCGTGTCAATTGTACATAGTTCTCGATGACACCGTTATGAACAAGCGTAAAACGGCCAGAAGCACTTTGATGCGGATGCGCATTTAGATGGCTTGGTACACCGTGAGTTGCCCAGCGTGTATGTCCGATTCCTGCTGAAGATGCCACGTTTGCATCCACGACTTCACGAAGCTCAGCGATACGTCCTTTTTCTTTGAACACATGCACGCCATCTTCGTTTGCCACAGCGATACCTGCTGAATCATACCCGCGGTACTCAAGCTTCTCTAAACCTTTTAATAAGATTTCCTTCGCATCATTCTGACCAATATAACCTACAATTCCACACATAAATATTCTTCCTCCCGATCATGTGAAAGGGACAAAGAAAGCCTACTAAAATAGAAGGGACATTTCTTCGTCCCTCTCTACATGTTTATTTTGGGAGATCATGTGTATTCCCTTTGTTCAAAGAGTCACCTCTTTGGTTTAAAGAAACACTTACGGCTGTGATCTCTTTTTTTGATCAGCCGGGAGGCATCCGCCGAAAATTCGATAACCTCCATCCTCGTCAACTAAGCATCTTTCGTCCGATCGCTTAGTTCGGGCGCTATAATTATAAGAGAGTTTCTGAACATCTACCCTGCCTTTCCTCATAGAATAAAAATCCAGTAACACAAGGATGATTGTACTATAAGGTCTGACCTCCGTCAATCACAATTTAGCGGGTGATCCCCTTCATTTGAGAAAGTGAGACCTCCATACACTATATGCGATGAGGCTTGTCTCGTTCTACCTTTGATGTGCTCTCCTATGTATGAAGACAGCGGCAAATTGCCCTCGCTTATAAGATTCGTACAAATCCATCCATTTATGTCGTTTATTCAAAAAAAAAGCAAACCGCAGTTTTGCGATTTGCTTTCATCTATTACTCAATACCCATTTCTTCTTTCACAACAGCTGTAATTCGAGCCACATATTCATTACACAGCTCTTTTGTTTTCGCCTCTGCCATGACACGTACAAGCGGCTCTGTTCCAGATGGACGAACAAGAATGCGGCCGTCACCATTCATCTCTTTTTCGACCTCTTGGATCACCGCTTTTACTTTTTCATTTTCTTCTACTTTATATTTATCAGACACTTTCACATTCACTAATAGCTGCGGGAACTTTTCCATTTCCGCTGCAAGCTCTGATAATGTTTTCCCTGTCGCTTTGAGCGTATTCACAAGCATGATCGCAGAAAGCATGCCATCACCTGTCGTATTGTAATCAAGGAAAATCAAATGGCCTGACTGCTCACCGCCGACATTATAGCCGTCCTTTTTCATCGCTTCGACCACATAGCGGTCACCAACAGCTGTTTGAATGCTCTTAATGCCTTGTTTCTCAAGCGCTTTATAGAAACCAAGGTTACTCATGACCGTTGACACGACGGTGTCATCCTTTAACCGGCCTTCATCCTTCAAATAACGTGCACATATGTACATAATTTGATCGCCGTCTACGATATCACCTTTTTCATCGACTGCAATTAAACGGTCACCGTCACCATCAAACGCAAGACCAATATCTGCACCCTTCTCCTTCACAAAAGCAGAAAGTGCCTCTGGATGAGTGGAACCTACACCATCATTGATATTCAATCCGTTTGGAGATGTTCCCATTGTGGACACATCAGCATCTAAATCTGCAAATAAATGTGTCGCTAGAGAAGAGGTTGCACCGTGTGCACAGTCAAGCGCCACGTGAATACCTATAAAATCCTCGTCCGCTGTCTGCTTTAAGAATTGCAGGTATTTCTGACCGCCTTCAAAGTAGTCGTTCACCGTTCCAAGATCGGCTCCAACTGGGCGTGGTAATTGATCGACTGGCTGATCCATCAGCTGCTCAATTTCGTTTTCCTGTTCATCTGACAGCTTAAAGCCGTCACCGCCGAAGAATTTAATGCCGTTGTCTTGAACTGGATTGTGTGAAGCAGAAATCATGACACCCGCTTCAGCATCCATTGCCTTCGTTAAATAAGACACACCAGGTGTTGAGATCACACCTAGACGCATCACTTCGGCTCCAATTGAAAGTAAGCCTGCAACAAGCGCTCCTTCTAACATATGACCAGATACACGTGTGTCTCGACCAACGAGTACCTTTGGACGTTCTTTATCCTTCGTGAGCACATAGCCGCCAAATCTCCCAACTTTAAATGCGAGCTCTGGCGTTAATTCGCTATTCGCTACACCCCTTACACCATCAGTTCCAAAGTACTTGCCCATGTTTCAATCGCTCCTTTTTTACCATTCAAGAGGACGCTTCGTCCTCTTTTTTATCTTCTTTGACCCGCTGTCTTTGACTCGATTCTTTCTTTGCCTTATCTTGCGTGGATTCTTCTTTACTCTTCTCATCCTGATCATCTTCATCAGATGATTGATCCTTCTGATCATTCGTAGACGCCGGCTGATCCTCTGTATCAGTAGAAGTGAGTTTCACTTTGACCTTTGATCTCGATAATGTCCAAGTCACATTTTGAGGACCATTCACTTGAACTTTGACCTCATGGGTTCCTTCGTTCAAGTCCCCTGCATTGATATAGGCTTCAACATCTGAAGCCTTTAGTTTATCAATCGCACTCTTTGATCCCTTTGCTGTTAACGTGAGCCGTCCAGAAGAGGGGCTCACAAAATCAGATGTGAGATCCTTGCTCAAACCCACGACAGAAATCGGTACATTATCGATCTTTTTTTCTTCAGCTGTTGCAACCTTCACTTTGATCTTAACAGTTTCGGGTGATACCTTTTTCACACCATCTGGCAGGGGAATATCGGCATCAATCTCCGTATCATCTTTGATCTTGCTTAAGTCCAGCTTGACGCCATCAATAAAATCAAGTGCATCCAGCACCTTTTGAGAGCCGTACACTGTGACCTCACTCGGGCTTGTCTCAATGCTTGAGATGCTGATCCCTTCTGGCAAGCTGCCCGTCCGCTCAATTTTAAAAGGAACCTTTTTGCTCGGGCTTGAGATTGGGACCGTAATATCCACCACGGACGGACTTACTTCAACTGGCAGCTCATTCCCGCTGCTATCATACACAGTGAGCTTCGCTTCTTTTTCAATTTGCTGATCGACATCTTCTAAGTTCACAAAAGCTTTAATGACAGAAATTTTGTCGATGACGTCCTTTGATCCAGTAACTGTGACCTTTTTCGGATTCACAATGGGCTGTTCAGGTGAATAGCCGTCTTTGATTTTATTTTGATTATAAAACTCGGTTTCAACAGGAAATTCAGCTGTCGTTTTTTCTTGTATCGTCACAGTCGTCACAGATGGATTAATCGATAGTGTGAGTCCCTTCGATACATCTCTTGCCTTCAGCTCCACTTTATGTGTACCTGTCGATAAGTTCTGCATGTCTGCGTAAATTTCAAAATTCTTTGTTTGTCTTGCTGTTTTCACAGCACTAGTTGATCCTTTAATCGTGACATTGACTGTCTGCGGCACACCAGTGACGACGTACTTCTCGTCATCATAATACGCTTTAACAGGAATGTCGGTTAAAGTTGCTTCATCTGTCGTCGATGTTGGGAAAAAGGATTCACCGATTTTTTTCGGCGTGGGCGCTTGCGCTGAATTGACTGCACCATACAGCAATAAAGCGAAGACCAATGCAAGAAGCTTAACGGCCCAGCGATTATTCAAAATCTTATCCATTTTTCTTGCCCCTCCAATACCATTTGGTCGAGGAAGCATCTTTGCTGTTCTTACTAAATTCAGCAATCAGCATTTCTTCAAGCGCTTCTTCTGTCAATTCTCGGTGGAGATCACCATTCCTTGCGACAGAAATACCGCCAGTTTCCTCAGAAACGATGACAGTTAAGCTGTCTGTCACTTCACTAATTCCGACTGCCGCCCTATGACGCGTCCCAAGCTCCTTAGAGATAAAAGGGCTTTCTGACAGCGGTAAATAGCAAGCTGCAGCTGCAATCTCATCCCGCTTCATAATGACAGCACCGTCATGAAGCGGTGTATTCGGAATGAAAATATTAATGAGCAGCTCTGAACTCACCTTTGCATTCAAAGGAATTCCTGTCTCTATGTAATCATTCATTCCGGTATCGCGCTCAATTGTCAGCAGCGCGCCGATTCTGCGTTTCGCCATATAGTTAATTGCTTTTGTAATTGCCTCGATCGTTTTCTGCTGCTGTTCCTCTACAGGTGTCCCGCTTCTTGAGAAGAAACGGCCGCGCCCAAGCTGCTCAAGCGCTCTCCTTAGCTCTGGCTGAAAAATAATAATGATCGCAAGGAATCCCCACGTAATCGCTTGATCCATCAGCCATTGAAGTGTGTTAAGACCGAGATACGCACTTCCCATCCTGACGAGAACAATGACCACAATTCCCTTTAAAAGCTGAACCGCTTTTGTTCCGCGGATGACCATCATTAATTTATATATCACATACCAAACAACGAGAATATCAACAGCATTACCGAGGTACTGCAAAAAAGGAATATCCCCTAAAGCCATTTCCTCGTCCTCCAGAATTTTCAGTTATTCTTCGTTTGATGCATTTTTTAATAAAAAAAGAGCCTATGTATCAATACATAGCGTGGCTATTATACCACATTTTGTTTCAGCAAGGAAAATAGTTGCCATATCTGGCTGACTTGCTAGTATGCTTGAATCTCAGCAATGTATAGAAAAAGAGCAGCCCCCCTTAGAGACTGCTCTTAAACCGCTTGAGTTACTTTTGCTCCTCTGGACCAATGACCCGCATCACGTTTTGTGCTGTTGATTTCATTTTGTACCAGATCCAATCAAACACTTCATTAATTTCATTAATTTGACCAGTGACTTGTCCGGCAGAAGCAGTCAGCTGTTCCCCATTGACGACGGTGACATTTCCATCAACCTTGCCTTCTACAATCAGCTTGCCATTTTTGACAGTGATGTCACCCTTTACGGTTTCCCCTTTAGGTACGGTCACTGTATCATTTTCAACGACGAGATTCGGCTGCTTTGACACACTGAAATTATGATCGGTATTCCAGCTCGTAAACAGACTGCCTCCCATTAAAATGAGAAAGAGGGCAGCGGCTACCATCAGCGGGTGAGCTTTGATCCATCTTTGAACCGACACACGCTTTTTCTCTTTTGGAAGACCTGCCATCACCTTTGCAGTGAAATCAGATGGTGCTTCTATATGAGATGTACTCTGCACTAGCGCGATGGATTTCTCAATTTGTTGAAAATGAGTACGGCACTCCTCACACGATTGCAGATGGCTTTTTAATTCTTTTTCGTCTTGGGGCTCAATGTCCCCGTCTAAATACTGATGCATAAGCTGGACGATTCTATCCTGACAGCTCATCAAAATCACCTCACTCAAAGGTCTCTCAACTGTTTCCGGAGAGCCTCTCTACCCCTGTGTATTCTCGTTTTCACCGTACCAACTGGTATATTTAGAATCTCACTAATTTCTTTTAACGAGAGTTCATCAATATACTTTAATACGATGACTGAACGATATTTGTCGGGTAACCTTAGAATTTTTTGCTGAATGGTACTCGATAATTCAAGAGATACCACCTCATCCTCTGGCAAAATGCCATCAGCAGCAATTTGAGAATACATATTTAATCCTTCTGTTCCTGCCACCTCTGCATCTAAATAATAATCCGGCTTTTTTTTGCGAATACGGTCGATGGTCAGGTTGGTTGCAATGCGGTACAGCCACGTGGAAAACTTACGATTCACATCAAAGCTTTCGATATTCACATAGGCTCGAATAAACGCCTCCTGCGCAATATCCTCCGCTTCATGTGCATTCCCAAGCATACGGTAGCACAGCTGATAAATTTTGTCTTTATACAGGTCTACGATGTCTGCAAATGCGTTCTGGTCGCCTTTTTTCACTTGCTTAATTCTCTTTTTAATCATTGTGTCCATAGTATATTCAACCTCTGCCTTCACCGGTCTTTATGTATACGAACCTCTTTCCAAAAGGTTTCATTCTCCTCTAAAAAATAGTGTAACAAATTTTTGACAGTGTGTTACGCTTATCAACCGGTAAAAACCTTAACATATCCTTAAATTTTCCCAAAACAAAAAAGAACGGGAACAAGTCCCGCTCTACCTACAATAGCTTTTCACCCATTAATGAACCAATTAACGCAACTGCCGCTTCAGCGGTTTTGTTTTTCTCATCTAAAACCGGATTTACTTCCACAAATTCAGCAGACGTTAAAATACCTGCCTCCTCTAAAAGCTCCATTGCGAGATGACTCTCCCGGTAACTAATGCCGCCTGCTACCGGAGTACCTACACCAGGGCATTCCGCTGGATCTAGCCCGTCTAAATCAAGTGATAGATGGACACCATCGGTTCTCTCCTTTAGATACGCAATCGCTTCCTCCATCACCCTTGTCATCCCTAAACGATCAATTTCATGCATCGTATACACTTTAATGCCTTTCTCTCGAATCAATGCCCGCTCTCCTTCATCTAAAGATCGAGCACCAATTATAACGACATTTTCAGGCTTCAATTTAGGCGAATAACCACCAATGTTCGTTAAATCTGCATGCCCAAAACCGAGACTGACAGCAAGCGGCATGCCATGAATATTTCCAGAAGGAGAGGTTTCCTCCGTATTCAAATCCCCGTGTGCATCATACCAAATGACACCTAAGTTTTCATAATGCTTGGCTACCCCAGCAAGTGTGCCTATCGCAATGCTGTGATCACCGCCTAAAATGAGCGGAAACGAACCAGATTGCACAATACTGTCAACCTTCTCAGCAAGCAGCTGATTTGCACCAGCATTCTCCGTCAAATTCTTCAGCTTTTCACTTGTATATAAACCTTTCTCATCATCTCTTTGTTCAACTGGAATATCTCCAAGATCCTCTACATCAAATGAGAGCGTTTCCAATTTTTCTTTTACGCCTGCACAACGAATCGCACTCGGGCCCATATCGACGCCCCTTCTCGTTTGACCCAAGTCCATTGGAACTCCAATAATCGTGACCTTCTTTTGCTCTCCCATATGTACATCCCCTTTCCGTTCATGCTTATATTTTACTTTCTTGATGCCTTCTGACTCAACTCGACAACATTTTGAATAGTTATACAGTCCCTCTGCCAACATAAAAAAAGACACCTTTTTCAAAAAGGTGTCTTAACTGGGCTAGCTGGATTCGAACCAACGCATGACGGAGTCAAAGTCCGTTGCCTTACCGCTTGGCTATAGCCCAAAAATGGTGGAGGGGGACGGATTCGAACCGCCGAACCCGGAGGGAGCGGATTTACAGTCCGCCGCGTTTAGCCACTTCGCTACCCCTCCACATATGGAATTGATAAAGAAAAAACAGTGCCGGCAAGAGGACTTGAACCCCCAACCTACTGATTACAAGTCAGTTGCTCTACCAGTTGAGCTACACCGGCATATGGTGGAGGATGACGGGCTCGAACCGCCGACCCTCTGCTTGTAAGGCAGATGCTCTCCCAGCTGAGCTAATCCTCCACATCATGGTGACCCGTACGGGATTCGAACCCGTGTTACCGCCGTGAAAGGGCGGTGTCTTAACCGCTTGACCAACGGGCCAGTTTGTCAAGTTTGTTGTTTCCGTGAAGCTGACAAAAGTTATTATATACAGGTTGTCCCCCTTTTGTAAAGGGGATTTTTATTTTTTTTATTTTCTAACTATTTACTCCCTATTCGTTCAACAATTTAACTGAAATATAATTTCAATATTCAAATATAATATTGAAATTTCATATCATACTCAATATACTGAAAATGAAGAAATAAGGAGGTATGTCACATGCAGCCATCTCAACTGCGTTCTTTGACAACAGAATCAAGAAACCCAAACACAATGGGAATTTCTCAAGCAGATCCGCTTGAAATACTCCAGATGATCAATGAAGAAGATATGAAGGTCGCTCAAGCAGTCAACCTTGTACTTCCACATGTCAAAACAGCAAGTGACTTTGCTTATGAATCCATCTCAAATGGAGGCAGACTCATTTATATAGGCGCCGGAACAAGCGGCAGAATTGGCGTAATGGATGCTGTCGAATGTCCCCCAACCTATAGCGTCTCACCTGATGTCATTGTAGGCATCATGGCAGGCGGAGACTCAGCCTTTTCTCAAGCTGCCGAAGATGTGGAAGACAGTGAAGAAGCCGGCAAACAGGATTTAGTACACATCCACCTGACATCAAAAGATACAGTCGTCGGTATTGCCGCAAGCGGCAGGACACCTTATATCATCGGCGCTTTAAACTATGCAAAGTCAATTGGAGCTAAAACAGTAGCACTCAGCTGCAATGAACAAGCAGAAATTAGCGAGCTTGCAGATTGCGCCATTGAGGTCATTGTAGGACCAGAAGCCATCACTGGGTCAACAAGAATGAAAGCAGCAGCCGCTCATAAAATGATTTTAAATATGCTTTCCACGTCTGTCATGATTAGACAAGGCAAAGTATATGAAAATCTGATGGTTGATGTAAAAGTCAGCAATCATAAATTAAAAGAACGCGCCATCACCATCATTCAACATGTGACAAACGCTTCCTACGAACAAGCCGTGAAGACTCTTGAAGCAGCAGACTTAGAAGTCAAAACGGCCATCGTCATGCTCCAAACAAACACAGACAAGAAAACAGCCAAAGATTTACTCAACAAAACGAATGGCCACATCGACAAAGCGATCTCACGTTATCAATCCTAAAGGAGGCAGAGCTCATGTCAGCAGGTGGACTTACCCTACTACACACAATCAAATCAAAGCTTCCCCAATCTGAAAAAATCATTGCAGACTATATCCTTGCCCATCCTGACAAAGTCATTAAAAGTACAGTACACGAAATCAGTCAGGCAGCCGGCGCAAGCAGCTCTGCAGTCATCCGTCTTTGTAAATCTCTCGGGCTGGATGGCTATCACGATTTAAAAATGCGGATCGCTGGAGATTTGATGCATGACGATAAACAAGGCTACAGAGATATCGAACAAGATGAACCGCTTCAATCCATTATTCAAAAAACAGCAGGAAACTCGATTCAATCGATCAAGGACACCGCTTCTATTTTAAATCCAGAAGCTTTAGAAAAGGCTGTTCAATTACTGCTGCATGCAAATCAAATTCATTTTATCGGTGTTGGTGCATCTGGCATCGTCGCAGCTGATGCCCAGCAGAAATTTCTCAGAATTAACTATGCAGCGACAGCCTTCACTGACATGCACATTGCATCTACGGTCATTGCAAATGCGGGAGAGAATGACATTGTGTTTGGTATCTCCTTTTCAGGAGAAACGTTAGACATCATTCAAGCCCTTCAGCTTGCAAAAGACAACCAAGTGAAAACCATTGCTTTAACACATCCAGGTCATACAAGCGTTTCTGCTTTATGTGATGTTCACCTATCGACGTCCGGTTCCAATGAAGCACCTTTTCGCAGTGCTGCCACTTCCTCTAGAATGGCACAGCTCTACTTAATTGATGTCTTGTTCCTCAGTTTAGCTTCTCGTCAATATGAAGAGACAGCGCAATATATTGACAAGACAAGGCATGCCATCCGCTCCATGAAACGAAAATCAAAGGGGGATTCAACATGAGTCATCAAAAGAAATATCAGCAGTTGGCGAAAGATATTCTTTCACTCTGTGGTGGTTCTGAAAATATCTCTTCCCATACACATTGTATGACAAGGCTCCGAATTACACCGATCGACAATGAAAAAGTTCACATCACAGCAATCAAAGAACTCGATGGCGTCATTGGCGTCGTCGAAGCAGAAACGCTTCAAATCATTTTAGGCACTGGCGTTGTCAACCAAGTATCAAGTGCGTTTGAAGAGCTGCTAAATGCCTCTGGCTCTTATGATTTAAACAACGAAGCACAAAAAAACAAGCAAGCCATTTCACAAAAGAACCGCACACCGTTCAAGCTGTTCTTACGGCGGATTGCCAGCATTTTCATTCCAATTATTCCGGCACTAGTTGCCTCAGGTCTGATTACCGGAATAACAAAAGCAATTGTGCAAGCAGGCTGGCTTGACGAAAAATCTCAAGCTGCGATTATTTTAACGGTTATCGGTTCTGGACTTTTCGCTTATCTCGGGATATTAGTCGGAACAAATGCCGCAAAGGAATTTGGAGGCTCTCCTGCATTAGGCGCATTAGCTGGTATCCTCATTATTAACCCAGCCTCCGCAGACATTATGTTATTTGGCACAAATATTCTACCAGGCAGAGGCGGACTCATCGGTGTTCTTCTAGCCGCCATCTTTATGGCACTTGTGGAAACCCGAATTAGACGCTTCGTCCCGCAATCACTTGATATCATCGTCACACCAACCATCACACTGCTCATTACAGGCATTTTCACGTACGTTGTCTTCATGCCAGTCGGCGGATTTATATCTGATGCCATCACCTCAGGACTGACTTATCTATTGAATATGGGCGGAATTTTCGCAGGATTTGTTCTTGGTGCTACCTTCCTCCCACTTGTTGTAACAGGACTTCACCAAGGGCTGACACCAATTCATATGGAACTCATCAATTCAATTGGAGATGACCCGCTTCTGCCAATTCTCGCTATGGGCGGTGCAGGACAGGTCGGCGCTGCATTCGCCATTTATATGAAAACAAAAAAGAAAAAGCTCAAAAGAGCCATCGCTGGCGGACTTCCTTCAGGGATGCTGGGGATTGGCGAACCACTCATTTTCGGTGTCACACTCCCGCTGGGACGACCATTTCTCACCGCTTGTCTTGGTGCAGGAATCGGCGGCGCATTTCAAGCCTACTTCCAAATTGCGACGAAAGCCATCGGGGTATCCGGTCTTCCATTAACCTTTATTGTTCACACACATCAAATGCTTCTTTACTTAATTGGACTATTCATCGCATATGTTGCTGGATTTTTCTTCACATACTTATTTGGGTTTCATGATGATATGGCTGTTGAATTCGAGGATCACAATCAATAAGGAGGTCTAGACCTTGAAGAAATGTTTTCTTTTGATCACATGTCTGCTCATGCTCCTTGGGTTACCAGTACAAACATTTGCAACTAGCTCCCATCCTGTATCGTCTTTGTCTAAAACAGCTCATGAAGAATATCCCGTCTTAAAAAAAGCAAAACGACCGGAACAAGTAGGTGTTTCTTCCAGGCAGCTGAGGAAGGTTGATCAAATGATTCAAAATGACATCAAAGCAGGATTTCCAGGAGCCGCTCTCATCATTATCAAGGACGGAAAGATCGTCCATCAAAAAGCCTATGGCTACCGGCAAAAATATGATGGCACAACAGAACTCAAATCGTATAAAAAAATGAAAAAAGATACACTATTCGATTTGGCATCCAATACAAAAATGTATGCGACCAACTATGCCCTGCAAAAGCTTGTCTACGAGAAAAAACTTGATGTCAGCGAAAAAGTACAGACCATCCTTCCAGATTTTCAGGATGAACCTGATGCAAAGGTAACCGGTAAAGACCAGCTTCGGGTAAAAGATCTTCTCACCCATTCTGCGGGTCTCCCTTCCAGTGTCTTATTTTATAGCAAAGAATCAGCTGGCTCTTTTTATTCTCAAGACAGAAAAACAACGATGAAATGGCTGCCAAAGGTACCGCTGCAATACAAGCCAGGTACCCAGCACATTTATAGTGACATTGATTACATGCTGCTAGGCATGATCATCGAGAAGAAAACAGGCATGCCTCTTGATCAATATGTAGAGTCAACAATTTATCGGCCGCTAGGTCTCAAACATACCATGTTCAATCCGCTGCAAAAAGGGTTCAAGCCGAAGCATTTTGCAGCAACTGAACGTTTAGGCAATTCACGAGACGGTGTCATCGATTTTGAAAACATCCGACGGTACACCCTGCTAGGTGAAGTACACGACGAGAAAGCATATTACTCAATGGCAGGTATCTCCGGCCACGCTGGACTTTTCTCGAACACCTCAGATATGGCCGTGCTGCTTCAGCTGATGCTTAATAAAGGAGGCTATGGAAAAACAACCATTTTTGATCAGGCTTCTATCGATCTCTTTACAGCCTCATCTGATACGAACCCAACTTACGGGCTAGGCTGGCGAAAAAACGGTCATACTGACATGGAATGGATGTTTGGAAAATATGCAAGTAACGAAGCCTATGGGCATACTGGCTGGACCGGCACAATGACGTTGATTGATCCTAAACACAATTTAGGTGTCGTGTTGCTGACGAATAAGAAACATTCACCCGTTGTTTCACCAGAAACAAATCCTAATCAATTTGAAGGCGACCTGTTCCCAACTGGTACTTATGGAAGCATCATGACCGCAATCTACGAATCTTTTCAGTAAAAGGAGGAATTCGATGTTGAAAGCTCTCTTCCCCGCTGCACTGGTTTTAGCCCTGCTAACCTCTTCCATTCCAACGGAAAAGGTTAGCTCTGCCTCTCTGCCAACCGCTAAACAAATGGTTCAAGACATGTCACTGGATGAAAAGATAGGTCAAATGCTCATGCCGGACTTTCGCAATTGGCAAACAAAAGATGACTCCACACCTACAGGCTTCACAAAGATGAATAACGAAGTATCTCATCTTGTAGAAAAATATCATCTAGGCGGTGTCATCTTATTTGCCGAAAATGTCGTTGATACGGAACAAACCGTGAAACTCACCCATGAATTTCAAAAAGCATCACCAAACATTCCTTTACTCATTTCCATTGATCAAGAAGGCGGAATCGTCACAAGGTTACAAAAGGGAACACATTTCCCAGGAAATATGTCGATTGGTGCCTCTAGAAGCAAAAAAAATGCATATGACACAGGAAAAATCATCGGAAAAGAATTAAACGCCTTAGGCATCAATACAAACTTCTCTCCTGTGCTTGATGTGAATAATAACCCAAACAACCCCGTCATTGGTGTCCGTTCCTTTAGCTCTGATCCTGCTCTTGTCTCTAGACTTGGCCTTCAAACCATGAAAGGACTTCAAAAGGAAAAGACCATTTCCACACTAAAACATTTCCCGGGACATGGTGATACAGCCGTCGATAGTCACTACGGCTTGCCGCTCGTAGAGCATGACCTAGATCGTTTAAAAAGGGTTGAGCTGTATCCGTTCCAACAAGCGATCAATGCTGGTGCAGATATGGTCATGACCGCTCATGTGCAATTTCCTGCCATTGATGACACAACGTATCGAAGCAAAAAAGATGGCGAGGACATCATGGTTCCAGCAACCTTATCAAAAAAAGTTATCACAAACTTATTAAAAGAAGAGATGGGCTTTCAAGGTGTTGTTGTGACAGACGCTCTAAATATGAAAGCGATTGCAGATAATTTTGGACAGGAAGAAGCCGTAGTGATGGCCATTAAAGCAGGCGTCGACATCGCTCTCATGCCAGCACCAATCACCTCATTAAAAACAGAGAAAAACCTAGAGAATGTATTCAATGCTGTCAAACAAGCGATTTTAAAGAAAGAGATTCCGATGTCGCAGATTAACGAATCTGTCGAAAAAATTCTTCAATTGAAAATCAAACGCGGCATTATTTCCTCCAAAAAACCAATCAGTCTTGAGAAAAAAATCAAAAAAGCCACTCAAGTCGTCGGGAAAAAGTCGCACCTTAAAGCAGAACAAAAAATGGCACGTGAAGGAATCACCCTGCTTAAAAACAACAAAAAGACCTTACCTTTCAAGCCTAAAAAGAATGACAAAATCGTGGTCATGGCACCTTACGAAGATCAGACTAAAGCAATGTCTGTCACAGTCGAATCTCTCATGAAACAAAAAAAGATCAAGCCTGTACGCATCCAGTCATATGCTTTTGCGGATAAAACGTTCACCAAAGATACAGCCAAACTGATTCAAGAAGCTAACTATGTCATCACTGGCTCTTACGTTGTCCAAAATGATCCAGCTGTGAATGATGGCGTAATTGATGACAATGTCCAGGATCCGAAAAAATGGGCTACTGCCTTCCCTCGTGCTGTCATGAAAGAAGCAGCAGCACAAAACAAAAAAATGGTCATCATGAGTCTTAGAAATCCTTATGATGCGGCAAATTTTGAAGAAGCCGATGCCTTACTAGCTGTGTACGGTTTTAAAGGCTACTCAAACGGACAATTCAATCAGCCAAATATTCCTGCTGGACTAGAAGTGATATTTGGAGCTGCATCACCTAAAGGGAAACTGCCAGTTGATATCCCATCTGTCACTCATCCAAATCAAACCCTTTACCCATTCGGCTATGGCCTCAACTTGAAAGGGAAACAGATCAAATAGGAGGGATTCTCTTGAAGAAAACAGTCAGTTTCATACTCGCAAGCTTTCTCATGATGAGCACATTGACCGCCGCCTCTCCCGCAGAAGAACGAACAGATACAAAAGGAAAAAAAGCAGCAGTCAAAACAGGGATCGAAACACTTCTCTCAAGCAACCTTTCATGGCTAAAAGGGAAAAGAGTTGGTCTCATTACCAACCCGACTGGCATTGATGAAAATATGAAAAGCAGTGTCGATCTCCTATTTGAACATCCAAATATCAAGCTCACTGCTTTATATGGACCTGAACACGGCGTGCGCGGCGATGCACAAGCAGGAGAAGGCGTCGAATCCTATACCGATGAAAAAACAGGTCTTCCTGTTTACTCTCTTTATGGAAAAACAAGAAAACCAACTCCTGAAATGCTGAAAAATGTAGATGTCCTGCTGTTTGATATTCAAGACGTTGGTGCTCGTTATTACACCTATATTTACACAATGGCCTATGCGATGGAAGCCGCTAAAGAAAACAACATTCCCTTTGTTGTCCTAGACCGCCCAAATCCCATTGGCGGACTAAAAGTAGAAGGACCTGTTTTAGAGCCTGAACACGCCTCATTTGTAGGGCTCTATCCAATCCCATTAAGACATGGAATGACCACTGGTGAGCTTGCAAAACTGTTTAACAAAGAGTTTCATATCAATGCTGATGTAACAGTCATCAAAATGAAAAATTGGAAGCGGTCCATGACATTCGATGATACAAAGCTGCCGTTCGTCCTTCCTTCTCCTAACATGCCAACAGTGGATAGTACCTTTGTATATCCTGCCACAGGATTAATTGAAGGCACAAATGTCTCTGAAGGCAGAGGAACGACAAAACCATTCGAGCTCATTGGTGCACCATATATCAATAGCAGCGAGCTGGCAGATCACTTAAATCAGCTAAAACTAAAAGGCGTTCAATTTAGACCTGTGTCATTCACCCCCACATTTTCTAAACATGCCGGTACACTATCTCATGGTGTGCAGTTATACGTCACAGACCGCTCATCCTTCGAAGCGGTGAAAACGGGGTTATCCATTATCAAAGCAATACATGATTTATACCCTAATGACTTTCAGTTCCTTCAAACAGGCAGCTTTGACAAACTCATCGGGAATGGCTGGATGAAAGAAGAGATCAATAAAGGAACTTCCGTCAAACACATTATGAAACGCTATCATCACGACCTTAAAACATTCGAAAAGAAGCGAAAAAAATATCTCATCTATTAAATCACAGAAAAAACCTCCATCTATCAAAGGATGGAGGTTTTTTTTATGAGAAAGATTTGGTCACAGCAGGTGCTTTCAGCTCAAAACGATTGAGTAAGAAACCAAACAAGGCAGCAAGCACTTGCTGAAACAGCATGCCAATCACCACAGGAACAGCGACAGCAGGCGGGAAAAAGCTAATGGCAAGCACAGCCCCCGCACTAATGTTTCTCATACCGCCCGTATACACGATGGCCACAATCTCTCCTTGAGTACATTTCATCGTCTTTCCAATCAACCATGCAAACGCATATCCGCTCATCGCAATGAGAAACACAGTCGCTGCCTTGCTAAAAAATGCGGCATCCAGTTCACGCAAGTATGGCGCAACAACAGAACTGTTAATCGACACCACTACAAACAAGCCTATTTTTGAAAAAGGTGACAGTGTCTGACTGATCATTTTCGTCACAGCAGGCTTTGCATAGTGACGAACGAGCATGCCTAAAATAGATGGAAGCACCACCATCCCAAACAGCCCTTTCATGATCGCGACCATGTCCATATGAACCTGTGTACCGGCTAAAAGTGACAAACTGGCTGGCACAATCAATGGCGAAAGCAATGTATCAATTAAAATAATGGATAATGTTAACCCAACATTCCCCTTATACATTGCCGCCCATATTAAACTAGAAACTCCAGTGGGAATCACCATTGCCAGTGTCAAACCGGTGATGGTCATGGCATCACCCGCAAATATGAGATGTCCCGCTGACCAAGCATAAAGAGGCATCAACACGTGTAAAATCATAAACGATAAAATCAAAGGCAATGGGTGCATCACCGTATGCTTTAAAGCCGAAAAAGTAGAAGACAAACTCCCTGCAAAGGTCATCACAGCAAATACCCATGGCACCAAAAACGTAAAATCCTTTAAATAGGCCGCCAACAAAACACCGAGTAACACACTAAAAGGTGTAATGAGCGGCATCATCCGGCCGAGCACTTGATTCAAACGCACAAGCATGCCGGCCACCTCCATCCCTTCACTTTCTTACCTTTTCTATTGTAACAGACAGAAAGGTCTTTTTAAGAACCATTCACTTGTTTCACAAGCTTTTGACTTGATGTATCCATTCCAACTACGTCCACCTGGACGCCATTTGCTTGATACCTTTCCTTTATACGTTCTATCGCTGCTACGCCTGATTCATCCCATATACGTGCTTCAGACAAATCAATCACAACAGATTGAAGTTCTTTCCCCTGATGGAAAGCTTGGATCAAATCAGTGACAGAAGCAAAGAAAATTTGTCCTTTAACTCGATATTCCCAAGTACCTGCCTGGCTTTCTTTAGACGTAATATGAAGCTTCGATATCTTTGCGACAAAGAATACCGCACTAAGCAGTACACCTGCAAAAACGCCTTTTGATAAATCATGAGTCAACACCACCGTCACGACCGTGACAACCATCACAATAGAATCTGTTTTCGGATTCTTTTTTAGCTGCTGAAAGGAACTCCAATCAAATGTGCCAATGGAAACCATGAACATCACAGCCACTAGAGCAGCCATCGGAATTTGAACCACGACATCACCTAGTACAAAAATCAGCACCATTAAAAAAGCACCCGCTACAAAGGTAGAAAGCCGGCCTCGTCCTCCTGCCTTCGTATTAATCACAGATTGGCCAATCATCGCACAACCAGCCATACCGCCAAAGAATCCCGCAACCACATTGGCAATCCCTTGACCTCTCGCTTCCTTGTTCTTATTACTAGACGTCTCTGTCATATCATCGACAATCTGTGCGGTTAAAAGAGACTCAAGTAAACCAACCATCGCAAGTGCTAAAGAATAAGGAAAAATGATAGCAAGTGTTTCCCAGCTAAACGGAACTTGAGGAATCAGAAAAACAGGCAAAGAACTAGGAAGCTCTCCCATATCTCCAACTGTTCTAACATCAATATGTCCAAATACAGCCAATATCGTCATTACAATAATGGCAATGAGTGGGGAAGGTATCACCTTTATCACCATAGGCAATAAATAAATGATCAGCAGGGCACCACCTGTCATCATATACATGGCTAATGATTCCCCAACGAAATGTGGAAGCTGAGCCATGAAGATCATAATAGCCAACGCATTGACAAAGCCAACCATGACGGACCTCGGAATAAATTTCATCAAACGAGACACTCGGCACAATCCGAACACAATTTGAATCAAACCCGTCAAAATCGTAGCTGCAAACAAATATTGCAACCCATGATCAGCAACCAAATTAACCATGACGAGAGCCATAGCCCCTGTTGCAGCCGAAATCATGCCTGGACGTCCACCAACAAACGAAATCACAATCGCAATACAAAAAGATGCATACAACCCGACTTTCGGATCAACGCCCGCAATAATCGAAAACGCAATGGCCTCAGGAATTAAAGCCAGTGCGACTAATATACCCGCAAGAACGTCCTGACGTACATGTCCAAACCATTCTTGCTTTACAAATAAATCTTTCAAACCATCTACTCCTTTTTATATACATTCCGTACATGGAAAAAGAAGATCAACTATACCTGGAGATGAAGAAAGGAAAAACAAACGATACTTCACTTTCGGGGGAAAAGAGGAACGTACAGAGTCTTTTGATATAGAGGATATCACTTTAGTAAGAATAAAAGAAAGAGACTGAAGAATCAAGAACAAAAAGAAGGAGATAAGTAAAAAAGCGATGCAACAATGCTGTGCAAGCCGTTTTCTTCGCTTTCCTAAAGTCATCAGTCTATTGATCATCGAGCAATTTAATATATATGTAAACAAACAAAAAAAGCCTTCTCATCATCGAGAAACCTTGTCATATCAACATATAGAGGAAAGCTTCCAAGCGGGCTCGAACCGCTGACCTCTTCCTTACCATGGAAGTGCTCTACCTACTGAGCTATGGAAGCATGGCTCCGCAGGTAGGACTCGAACCTACGACCGATCGGTTAACAGCCGATAGCTCTACCACTGAGCTACTGCGGAATAATAAAGTAACTTCTTCCATTGGAAGGATATAAACAAAAAGCTTGGCGGCGTCCTACTCTCACAGGGGGAAACCCCCAACTACCATCGGCGCTGAAGAGCTTAACTTCCGTGTTCGGTATGGGAACGGGTGTGACCTCTTCGCTATCGCCACCAAACCTGATGGAGAGAATGTTCTCTCAAAACTAGATAACAATGTTCATGCTTCACATTAGAATATAGGTTAAGTCCTCGATCTATTAGTATCTGTCAGCTCCACGTGTCACCACGCTTCCACCTCAGACCTATCAACCTGATCATCTTTCAGGGATCTTACTTCCTTGCGGAATGGGAAATCTCATCTTGAGGGGGGCTTCATGCTTAGATGCTTTCAGCACTTATCCCGTCCGCACATAGCTACCCAGCGATGCCCTTGGCAGAACAACTGGTACACCAGCGGTGCGTCCATCCCGGTCCTCTCGTACTAAGGACAGCTCCTCTCAAATTTCCTGCGCCCGCGACGGATAGGGACCGAACTGTCTCACGACGTTCTGAACCCAGCTCGCGTACCGCTTTAATGGGCGAACAGCCCAACCCTTGGGACCGACTACAGCCCCAGGATGCGATGAGCCGACATCGAGGTGCCAAACCTCCCCGTCGATGTGGACTCTTGGGGGAGATAAGCCTGTTATCCCCGGGGTAGCTTTTATCCGTTGAGCGATGGCCCTTCCATGCGGAACCACCGGATCACTAAGCCCGACTTTCGTCCCTGCTCGACTTGTAGGTCTCGCAGTCAAGCTCCCTTGTGCCTTTACACTCTGCGAATGATTTCCAACCATTCTGAGGGAACCTTTGGGCGCCTCCGTTACATTTTAGGAGGCGACCGCCCCAGTCAAACTGCCCACCTGACACTGTCTCCCTGCCCGATAAGGGCAGCGGGTTAGAAGGTCAATACAGCCAGGGTAGTATCCCACCGATGCCTCCACCGAAGCTAGCGCTCCGGTTTCCAAGGCTCCTACCTATCCTGTACAAGCTGTACCAACATTCAATATCAGGCTGCAGTAAAGCTCCACGGGGTCTTTCCGTCCTGTCGCGGGTAACCTGCATCTTCACAGGTACTATAATTTCACCGAGTCTCTCGTTGAGACAGTGCCCAGATCGTTGCGCCTTTCGTGCGGGTCGGAACTTACCCGACAAGGAATTTCGCTACCTTAGGACCGTTATAGTTACGGCCGCCGTTTACTGGGGCTTCAATTCGCACCTTCGCTTACGCTAAGCGCTCCTCTTAACCTTCCAGCACCGGGCAGGCGTCAGCCCCTATACTTCGCCTTACGGCTTCGCAGAGACCTGTGTTTTTGCTAAACAGTCGCCTGGGCCTATTCACTGCGGCTTCTCGGGGCTTTAACACCCTAAGAAGCACCCCTTCTCCCGAAGTTACGGGGTCATTTTGCCGAGTTCCTTAACGAGAGTTCTCTCGATCACCTTAGGATTCTCTCCTCGCCTACCTGTGTCGGTTTGCGGTACGGGCACCTCTCACCTCGCTAGAGGCTTTTCTTGGCAGTGTGGAATCAGGAACTTCGCTACTAAATTTCGCTCGCCATCACAGCTCAGCCTTTACGGGAAACGGATTTGCCTATTTCCCAGCCTAACTGCTTGGACGCGGATATCCAATACCGCGCTTACCCTATCCTCCTGCGTCCCCCCATTGCTCAAATGGTGAGGAGGTGGTACAGGAATATCAACCTGTTGTCCATCGCCTACGCCTTTCGGCCTCGGCTTAGGTCCCGACTAACCCTGAGCGGACGAGCCTTCCTCAGGAAACCTTAGGCATTCGGTGGACGGGATTCTCACCCGTCTTTCGCTACTCATACCGGCATTCTCACTTCTAAGCGCTCCACCAGTCCTTCCGGTCTGGCTTCACAGCCCTTAGAACGCTCTCCTACCACTGTTCGTAAGAACAGTCCGCAGCTTCGGTGATACGTTTAGCCCCGGTACATTTTCGGCGCAGAGTCACTCGACCAGTGAGCTATTACGCACTCTTTAAATGGTGGCTGCTTCTAAGCCAACATCCTGGTTGTCTAAGCAACTCCACATCCTTTTCCACTTAACGTATACTTTGGGACCTTAGCTGGCGGTCTGGGCTGTTTCCCTTTCGACTACGGATCTTATCACTCGCAGTCTGACTCCCAAGGATAAGTCATCGGCATTCGGAGTTTGACTGAATTCGGTAACCCGGTAGGGGCCCCTAGTCCAATCAGTGCTCTACCTCCGAGACTCTTACCTTGAGGCTAGCCCTAAAGCTATTTCGGAGAGAACCAGCTATCTCCAGGTTCGATTGGCATTTCACCCCTACCCACACCTCATCCCCGCACTTTTCAACGTGCGTGGGTTCGGGCCTCCATTCAGTGTTACCTGAACTTCACCCTGGACATGGGTAGATCACCTGGTTTCGGGTCTACGACCACGTACTCATGCGCCCTATTCAGACTCGCTTTCGCTGCGGCTCCGCATCTTCTGCTTAACCTTGCACGGGATCGTAACTCGCCGGTTCATTCTACAAAAGGCACGCCATCACCCGTTAACGGGCTCTGACTACTTGTAGGCACACGGTTTCAGGATCTATTTCACTCCCCTTCCGGGGTGCTTTTCACCTTTCCCTCACGGTACTGGTTCACTATCGGTCACTAGGGAGTATTTAGCCTTGGGAGATGGTCCTCCCGGATTCCGACGGAATTTCACGTGTTCCGCCGTACTCAGGATCCACTCTGGAGAGAACAACATTTCAGTTACAGGGCTGTTACCTTCTTTGGCGGGCCTTTCCAGACCTCTTCGCTTATATCGTTCCTTTGTAACTCCGTATAGAGTGTCCTACAACCCCAAGAGGCAAGCCTCTTGGTTTGGGCTGTTCCCGTTTCGCTCGCCGCTACTCAGGGAATCGCATTTGCTTTCTCTTCCTCCGGGTACTTAGATGTTTCAGTTCCCCGGGTATGCCTTCTCATACTCTATGTATTCAAGTATGGATACTACTCCATTACGAGCAGTGGGTTTCCCCATTCGGAAATCTCCGGATCAAAGCTTGCTTACAGCTCCCCGAAGCATATCGGTGTTCGTCCCGTCCTTCATCGGCTCCTAGTGCCAAGGCATCCACCGTGCGCCCTTTCTAACTTAACCATTTCTTACTTTAGAAAGAATCACTATGTGTGATGAACTTTGCATTGCATTCAATGTGAATGTATTACTTATTGTTATCTAGTTTTCAAAGAACAATCCTGTCTCGCTAGAGACATGTTTTGAAGGAATGATCCTTCAAAACTAAACAAGACGAAAACGCACGCTGCTCCATATATCCTTAGAAAGGAGGTGATCCAGCCGCACCTTCCGATACGGCTACCTTGTTACGACTTCACCCCAATCATCTGCCCCACCTTCGGCGGCTGGCTCCATAAAGGTTACCTCACCGACTTCGGGTGTTGCAAACTCTCGTGGTGTGACGGGCGGTGTGTACAAGGCCCGGGAACGTATTCACCGCGGCATGCTGATCCGCGATTACTAGCGATTCCAGCTTCACGCAGTCGAGTTGCAGACTGCGATCCGAACTGAGAACAGATTTATGGGATTGGCTAAACCTTGCGGTCTTGCAGCCCTTTGTTCTGTCCATTGTAGCACGTGTGTAGCCCAGGTCATAAGGGGCATGATGATTTGACGTCATCCCCACCTTCCTCCGGTTTGTCACCGGCAGTCACCTTAGAGTGCCCAACTGAATGCTGGCAACTAAGATCAAGGGTTGCGCTCGTTGCGGGACTTAACCCAACATCTCACGACACGAGCTGACGACAACCATGCACCACCTGTCACTCTGTCCCCGAAGGGAAAGCCCTATCTCTAGGGTTGTCAGAGGATGTCAAGACCTGGTAAGGTTCTTCGCGTTGCTTCGAATTAAACCACATGCTCCACCGCTTGTGCGGGCCCCCGTCAATTCCTTTGAGTTTCAGTCTTGCGACCGTACTCCCCAGGCGGAGTGCTTAATGCGTTAGCTGCAGCACTAAGGGGCGGAAACCCCCTAACACTTAGCACTCATCGTTTACGGCGTGGACTACCAGGGTATCTAATCCTGTTCGCTCCCCACGCTTTCGCTCCTCAGCGTCAGTTACAGACCAGAGAGTCGCCTTCGCCACTGGTGTTCCTCCACATCTCTACGCATTTCACCGCTACACGTGGAATTCCACTCTCCTCTTCTGCACTCAAGTTTCCCAGTTTCCAATGACCCTCCCCGGTTGAGCCGGGGGCTTTCACATCAGACTTAAGAAACCGCCTGCGAGCCCTTTACGCCCAATAATTCCGGACAACGCTTGCCACCTACGTATTACCGCGGCTGCTGGCACGTAGTTAGCCGTGGCTTTCTGGTTAGGTACCGTCAAGGTGCGAGCAGTTACTCTCGCACTTGTTCTTCCCTAACAACAGAGCTTTACGATCCGAAAACCTTCATCACTCACGCGGCGTTGCTCCGTCAGACTTTCGTCCATTGCGGAAGATTCCCTACTGCTGCCTCCCGTAGGAGTCTGGGCCGTGTCTCAGTCCCAGTGTGGCCGATCACCCTCTCAGGTCGGCTACGCATCGTCGCCTTGGTGAGCCATTACCCCACCAACTAGCTAATGCGCCGCGGGTCCATCTGTAAGTGACAGCCGAAACCGTCTTTCATCCTTGAACCATGCGGTTCAAGGAACTATCCGGTATTAGCTCCGGTTTCCCGGAGTTATCCCAGTCTTACAGGCAGGTTACCCACGTGTTACTCACCCGTCCGCCGCTAACATCCGGGAGCAAGCTCCCTTCTGTCCGCTCGACTTGCATGTATTAGGCACGCCGCCAGCGTTCGTCCTGAGCCAGGATCAAACTCTCCGAAAAAATACAAAACCGAAGTTTTGCTTTTCGCCAGTTTGACTGACTACCTATGAAGTATCATAGGATTTTTTTATAAAAACTCGAATTAACAGGTACGTTTTGTCTTGTTTAGTTTTCAAAGATCATCTCCGCCGTTCTTAGCGGCTTTAATAATATAACATTTCGCTTCATCTTATGTCAACAACTTTTTTCAAGTTTATTTCCCGAAGCGTTTTGTGTTTGTCACTGTGTGTCAGCGACGATTAATAATATATCACGAAAACATTCTATCGGTCAACGCCTTTTCGAAACTTTTTTTGAAATAGTTTTATTAAGCATCTTAAACCCTTGTCCTGCATACAATCAAGTAACAATCTTGGACAAGGCAGGAGTGTTTGAATTGAGTCGATTATATGTGTTGCCTATTAAACGGCTGAAGCAAGTTGTCATTATTCTTGTAGCAGCCCTTGCAGCTGCAACCTTTTTTTATGTACAAAAGGCACCGCCGCTGTCGGTATTTAAAACTGAACATGGACCCCGAGCCATTTATAAAGGAGAGACTTCATCAAAACATGTCTCTCTCACTTTTAATATTGGCTGGGGGGATGAGAAGGCTGTTCCTATTTTAAATGTCCTTCGAGAGTACGGTATAAAGAACGCCACTTTCTTTCTGTCTGCTTCTTGGGCTGAGCGTCATCCTGATATCGTGAAACAAATTAGGGAGGACGGCCATCAAATTGGAAGCCTCGGCTATGCTTATAAAAATTATAGCCAGCTTGAAGATAGTGAAATCAAGCAAGATCTTGTCCGTGCACAAAATACATTTCAAAAGCTTGGACTAGATGACATTCAACTATTAAGACCGCCAACTGGACAGTTTAACGAAACAGCACTGAAAATTGCCACACAGTACGGTTATACCGTTGTTCATTACAGCATCAATTCACAGGATTGGCTGAATCCGGGTGTCGACCAAATTGTTCAAAATGTAAATGATCGAATGAAAAGCGGAGACATTGTTCTCCTTCACGCCTCAGATTCAGCAACCCAAACCGCTCAAGCCTTACCAGCTATTTTGAAACAAATAAAAGAAAAGCATTTAAAAAATGTGACGGTTGGCGAACTGATCTCCAACACGAAAACAAAGTCATCAGAAGTTAAGTAGCTTTCGCTTTTGAAAACCGCGGCATCGCTAACAGCTGAAACGCATTACAGCCTAATAGCGGGAACAGCATTAAATACAGCCAGTCCTCTTCATTGACTCTGAGCGCCGGGAACCATTCTAACGACGTGATGACAACCATGAGAAACATTGCAGAAACAAATGTTTTCTTAGAGGACTGCTGCTGTTTAAAATAAGCCACGATCAATGCAAACACACCGATAAAAACAGGCAGCCACAAGTATGGAAGAAATGAATCATTCTCCCCGAAAAACAAAAATCGCAAGTAAGCTAAATCAAACAGCACAAAAATCACAAGAAACAGCTGAATGGTATTCCATAAAGAATGTGACCGGAAAATCTCTAACGCAAACCGGTGCACCGTCAAGAAGACAACAAACCCCATCTGGCTAATGACACTAAAGATCATCCCTACACCAATGAACCAAAACAACACAGATGCGATCTCTAGAATTTCAAACGATATAAAAAGCTTCTGATATTTCCCCCACTCCAGCGCAAAGCCTACCACGCTTGTAATGACCGCTCCAACAGCTAGCACAGAGAAGAAAAAACGAACTAAATCCCGACTTTTCATTGAATTGATCCAACCCCTATTTTTGTTATGTATAAATTTACGTGAAACATTCATATTAAAAGTAAGACATGTAACGAAAGGAGCCACAGTATGTCAAAAGGCATCTTGCGTATAATGAGCTGTTTTCTTCTTTTATCTCTAACAGCTTGTGCTCCCAAAACCCAATCCTCATCTAATATGGACTATGACGAAACAAAAAAAATGGTCGTCGATATATTAAAGACAGATGACGGTAAAAAGGCCATTCAACAGTTATTAAATGACGAGGCAATGAATGAAGCTTTGGTAATGGATGAACAAACTGTGAAAAAAACGATAGAGAAAACACTGACTTCTGATAAAGGCAAAGAGTTCTGGAAGAAGGTCTTTGAGGATTCTAAATTTGCCGAGACTTTCGCAAAATCCATGCAGCAACAGCATGAAAGAATGTTAAAACAGCTAATGAAGGATCCTGACTATCAACAGCTGATGATGGATATTCTCAAGGATCCTGAGATGGAAAAGAAATACGGTGAATTGGTAAAAAGCAAAGAGTTTAGAAAACACTTAGAAAAAGTCATTACGGAAACATTAAGCAGCCCTCTTTATAAGAAGAAATTCGAAGATGAGCTCAAAAAGGCAGCATCCGAAAGCAGCAGTGAATCCGGATCACAAGGAAGCGACAGTTAAACATCACCCGAGTGGCATTCATCCACTCGGGCTTTCATTATGCTTTCACTGCTAATTGTTCAATGACTTTATTCGCAATGTGTTGATACACTTCTCCTGTCGGATGACTTGCATCATAGACAGAAGGCGCAAAATCATCCTCATTCCAATCAGGCTGTCTTAAAGGAATTTGGCCAAGGACTGATACACGCAGCTCTTCAGCCAGCTTGTCCCCGCCGCCTTTTCCAAAGACGTATTCCTTTTCACCTGTTTTTTTGCTTTCATAATAGCTCATATTCTCAACGACCCCGAGCACCTCATGATCTGTTTGCAGTGCCATTGCGCCTGCTCTTGCTGCAACGAAGGCAGCTGTCGGATGCGGTGTAGTGACAATGATTTCTTTACAGCTAGGCAGCATTGTATGAATATCAAGCGCCACATCTCCCGTTCCAGGCGGAAGGTCTAATAGTAAGTAATCTAATTCTCCCCACTCAACTTCATGGAAGAAGTTATTTAACATTTTTCCAAGCATCGGTCCTCTCCAAATAACCGGTGCATTTTCTTCAACAAAAAAGCCCATTGAAATCACTTTGACACCAAAGCGCTCCACAGGAATAATTTTTTCCCCTTTAACTGTTGGTCTAACAGTGATTCCCATCATATCCGGTACACTAAAGCCATAAATATCAGCATCAATCAGCCCGACTTTTTTCCCTAGACGAGCCAGCGCTACAGCAAGGTTAACAGAAACAGTCGATTTACCAACGCCGCCCTTTCCACTCGCAATCGCTAAGAACTCAGGCGGATTTTTAGAGTTAAGCAGAGTTTCTTCCTCATCTTGTGATGGCATAAACTTTTCAAGTGTTTCCTGAGGCAGTTCCTCAAAACGAAGTCCTACTGTGTTAGCACCTGCTGCTTTCAAGGCTTGTACGATGTCTTGCTGCAGCTTCATCTGCTCAGCAGTGCCTGTTTTAGCAATGGCCACCTTTAGGCTCACATGCTCTTTCTCAGGCTTTAGGCTGATTTCCTTGATGGCATCCAGCTCACCAAGCGGTATATGAAGGAAAGGTTCGTCCATCTTCCCAACTAGTTTTCTCACATCATCTTGTCCGATCATAGCAGAACCTCACCCTTTATTGAATTCGTTTACAATCCAAGTATATCATACATATCCTTACAATGTCTGTCCTGTTTGCCTGCGATCAAAAGGAAAAAGCCCCTTATTCAGGAGGCTCTTTTTGCTCTGTTAAATATCTTAAAATCCCTTTATAAATAGAGGCAGCAATTTGATCCTGATATTTAGGTGTTGCCAGCTGGCCAGCCTCTTTCGGGTTGGAGAGAAATCCAATTTCCACAAGAGCTCCTGGCTTTGTGACATTTTGCATTAAATAAATGCCATTAATCCGCTTCGCCTTTCGATCCGTGTTTTCAAGATTTCTGCGTAATTCATCTTGAATAAACTTCGCTGCCTTTTCATTCTCTTCATACTTTCCATAAAAAAACGTCTGAGCCCCGCTCCATTTGTTTGATGGTATCGCATTTAAATGAATGCTTAAATAGAGATCCGCTTCAGATTCATTGATGACTTTGACGCGGTTCCTTAAATCCTCCGCTTTCTTTCTGGCATATCCCCTTGTATTCTTTGATGATAAATCAGAATCATCCTCTCGGGTCATGAGAACAAGCGCTCCCTGCTCCTGCAAATAGTCACGTATCTTCATGGATACATCCAGTGCAATCTCTTTCTCAAGCAGTTCTCCTCCTACAGCCCCTCCATCTGGACCGCCGTGACCCGGATCTAAATAGATGATCTTCCCGCTTAGAGGCAAATTCCACGATTTCCATGAATCATCATTTAGAAATTGAAACCTGAATAAGAATAAGAGGACAATAAACCCAATTAAAAACCCTGTCCACTTCAGCTTTCTTTTCATCCCTGTCCCTCCCATACACCATTATTTTATAGATATGGGACAAGGACTGGAAATATGCTTAGTGCAGCCGAAGCTTGTGTCTTTTTTCTGATTCACGAAAGCCTTCCTGCCACCACATGCTTAAAAAATCCTTCGCAAATGGATATAAACATGACATCTTCCGCTCCATACGGAACATATTCCCCCACGATTGCAAGCACCCTGCGAGCTCTTCAATCAGCTCAGCTTCCTCCTGGGAGGACCGCTTTTTGATATCGTCGAATGATTCGCCGTATTTACTCGACTCACCGTATCTCCCGCCAGCTAAGAAAGCTTCAATGGCGAAATCGATGCAGCCATCACTCATTATACCGGCTGGATCATCTGCAAATGGAAACAGCTTCTTTGTGAATTTCTCAGAAGCGGCCGTTACTTGTTGAAGAGACAATGTACGCAAAAGCTTCTTTTCAAGCGTGACATCTCGTTTTGTTTTTAGTTGATAAAATGAAAGCACTTCTGCCATGGACTGAACTCCTTTTTTCTTTGTATTGTTCGTTGGTTTGAACAAAACATGCAGTTCAGTAAATGGAAATGACGGTCAGTGAACGATCGGAATGGAAAATTGTGATAAAATAGATATTTACATATAGAAAGAAACAATAAAGGGGCAAAATCAATGAAGAAATGGATGTATATCCTGCTGCTATTAACTGTCGTCTTATCTGCATGCAGCAGTCAAGCCGCAGAGAAAAAGAGCGGTATAAAAGGAATAGAAGACATATCCTTAAAACAACTTTCAACACACAAAAACACGTATCTCGGTGACAATTCAGCCATTCGTGAAATCTTATCAGATCTTCCTGGAGGCGTAATACGTGAATTTGAAATCATCGATGGGAAAGCATTAGACGTCACGTATGGAGTAAAAGAAAATGCAGGCTATACAGAAGAACAGTTTGACGCCTTCTGGTTTGATCAAAAGGATACGATCGAAAAAACGTATTTATACAACGCCATCGCACTTTTTATTCTTGTCGATAACGTAGAGCAAGTGACACTTAACATGAGCTCGAAAGACGAGCCGTCCGTCACGTTTAAAAGAAAACAGATAGAAAAAAAACTCCCTCACCCTTTTAAAAAGTACAAAGACGATACAACACTTTGGCAAAAGGAACTGGTTGATGGAGTTGTGAAGTCAAAAGAGAAACGCCAAGATGTATACAAAACGTTTCCAATGCAGAAATAATAAAACAGAGGGGTGTTTCCCTCTGTTTTTTGATGTTTATGTAGTGAAAGCCTGTATCAATCGTTGTCGAAAGTTTTGATCCACTGCTGCAGTAAGCATAAATTCGTTGAATACTCCCCCAATCCAGTGAGAATTGTTCGCTTTCAGATCATTGATAAAAAGAGAAATGGATATAGAAGATGTATCTGTTCTTCGATATAAAGCACCTGTGAAAACGAACAATGTTGCTCCGCCTTTATACCAAAGATATTGATCTGTTTCCTTTTTCAATGTTTCTCCCAGTACGATTTGGCTAAAAAGACTCTTTTCTTCTATTGTTAACAGCTCATCCTGGAGACGTTTCATAAATTGTGCATATTGATTGGTTGTAGACTTTGTCAGCTTTTGCGTCAGTAATGATTGTATACGCCAGCCTAATAAGTTCTTTTTTTTCATTTTTTCTTCTAACGCCTTTTTATACTCTGGGTCATTTTTCATGATATTAAAAATCTCATTCATTAGAGATTTGTATTGTTCTTCGGATACACCGCTCATTTTCTTGAATGCATCCCGCCGACGATCAGATACATAAGCGGACCACAAAATCATTGGCGTCAGCGGCATGAGTTCATCATGTTCTGTAAGACCTGCTTGTTTCATCTGATCATTGATCTTTTCTAAGCCCAGCCGGTCAATCAAATAATCCGTACAAGCATTCGAACTGAATTGCATCATCCCTTTGGCAACATCTAATAAAGCCGCATGCTCAGAAAAATCATTGACCTCCAGCCAGTACGCGTGCGCACCACCGTCTGTTCTATCAATATAAAACCGCTCTATATCAGACAATGCCACTTTTTCCTCTAGCTTGATGGCGCCGCTCGATACAGCTTTAACAAAATGAAATAAAACTACTAATTTCACCGTACTTGCAAGTGGTGTTTTTTGATCAGCATTCCATTCTAACACCACATCATCATTTTCAATGATTGTCACTGAAACATCCTTTTTGTTTTTTGCGACAAATGTCAAAAGATCTTCCTTCGTTTTCTTCATATCTCTTTTATACAGCAAGACTTGAACCACCACGTAAAGTATGACCACACCTATGACAACTAGACCGATTTTGAGTAACATGTTTCTCCTTTCCAAATAACAGAGGATTTATATATTAAATATAGCAAATATTCCTAATAAAGGCACAAAAAAGGCAGAGGTACGTGAATCCTCCGCTTCTTGATATCCTTATTCATGAGGCAAATGCAGCTTCATTCCTTCATGAGTGGCTTCAAATCCTAATTTCTCATAAAAATGGCGTGCTTCTGGCCTCTGTTTATCTGTTGTCAGTTGAATTATATGACAGCCGCGGTCGCTTGCGCGTTGAATGGCCCACTTTATAAGCAGCGAACCGACTCCTTTTCCTCTATGACTCGAAGCCGTACGAACTCCTTCGATGGATGCTCTCCATCCCCCTTGATGTGTAAGAAATGGCGTCATGGTTAACTGAAGAACACCAACTGCTTCTTCCTGGTCACACGCAACAATGAGTTCAATATTTGGATCAGCATCGATTGAACGAAAGGCTTTGATATAACTTTCTAATAATGGGCGAGTGTAACGCTCTCTCTTTTGACCTAACTTATCATCTGAAAGCATGAAGACGATTTTGTCGAGGTCTTCTTGCACGGCTTCTCTCAATGTCAATTGATTTAAATTCAATGAAAGCACCTCCTATGATGGATGGAAGATTGTTTTCACTTACCAAAATACCAGTTAAGAGTGTTCATATAAGATTTGATCAGCTGCTTTTTCATCAAAGTATTTCATACCATGAAAACTGATCAAGCCCTCTTCACGAACCATTCCTCTTGTAAGATGGCATAGTAAAACTCATCCCACCACTCATTTCCTTGTGGTATACATTTTTTAAAATACCCCTCTCTCCTCATCTCCAATTTCTCCATCACTCTCCACGATGACACATTTTCAGGCTGACAAGTCGCAATGATTCGATGTAAATTCATTGTGTGAAAACCATGATGCAGAACGGCATAAGCCGCTTCTGATGCATAGCCCTTGTTTTGATAGGCAGGATTGAAAACCCAGCCAATTTCATATGTGTGCTCACCAAAGTAAGGATGAAACACGATATGCCCGATACATGTATGATCTTCTTTTAAAAGGACAGCAACATACTTAGCATCTTCATGACAATTATTTTTGACAAATTCCTTCGCATCTTCTTTAGAAAATACATCTTCCGGAATATACTTCATCACCGTCTCATTAGATGTATATGCATAGACATCCTGCCAATCATCCTCAGCAAATGATCGAATGATACACCTTTCTGTTGTTAGATTCATATGACACCCTCCATAGACTTCATTTTTTAAATAGAAACCTTGCTATGATCCTATTTTATATGTTTCCAAACAGAAAAAAACACAAATAAAAAAGCACCAGCAGGATGCTGATGCTTTTTTTATAAGGTTTGTCTGTAACAAACCTTTGTAAAACGTCCATACAATATAAAATTGATTAACGTTTTGAGAACTGAGGTGCGCGACGTGCGCCTTTAAGACCGTATTTCTTACGCTCTTTCATACGTGGGTCACGAGTAAGAAGTCCAGCACGTTTAAGTGATGTACGGTACTCAGGATCTACTTCTAGAAGAGCACGAGAGATACCGTGACGAATTGCTCCAGCTTGACCAGAGAATCCACCACCGTGAACATTTACAAGAACATCGTAGCTGTTAGCTGTTTCTGTGATGTTCAAAGGCTGTTTCACGTCTTCGATTAAAGCAGCGAATGGAATGTATTCAGTAATTTCACGATTATTAACGACGATACGGCCTTCACCTGGAACTAAGCGAACGCGCGCTACAGAACTTTTACGACGACCTGTACCGTAATATTGAACCTGTGCCAAATTGTTAACCTCCCTTATAATTAACCGCGAAGTTCGTAAACTTCAGGTTGTTGTGCTTGATGTGGATGCTCAGAACCACGGTACACATTTAATTTTTTGAACATTTGACGACCTAGTGGACCCTTTGGAAGCATACCTTTGATAGCAAGCTCCAGCATTTTTTCAGGGTAGTTTGTACGCATCTCAAGAGCAGTTCTTTGTTTCAAACCACCTGGGTGCATCGTGTGACGGTAGTAAATTTTGTCCGTCAATTTCTTACCTGTTAATTCAATTTTCTCAGCATTGATGATGATGACGTGATCACCTGTATCAACGTGTGGTGTATAAGTTGGTTTGTGCTTACCGCGCAAAAGTGATGCTACTTCAGTAGAAAGACGACCTAGAGTCTTGCCTGCCGCATCAACAACTAGCCATTTGCGCTCAATTGTGCTTGCGTTCGCCATTGGTGTTGTACGCATGAGTTTCCCTCCTAAATAAATCAATGAATTTTCCTTGAATCAAATGCTACGTTCTATTTCAAAACACAAGATAAGTCTTCCGGGGCTTATTTGTGGGGTTGAAATACATACCATATGATATCTTATAACTTTCTGCTTCCTGTGTCAAGAACATGTTACACCTGGTTTAGTTGTCATAGAAAACTTCCCATAAATACAGTCCGTGACTAGGCGCAGTCTTGCCTGCCGCTTCGCGATTTCGGGCGGCAAGCATAGCTTTTATCTCCTCAGGGTGAAATTTACCAGAACCGATTTCAAGCAACGTTCCAGCGATAATCCGCACCATGTTGTATAAAAAGCCATTCCCTCTCACACGCATTTCAAGCCCACCTGAGACGTTTTTCCACTCAAGGGCATAAATAACCCTCACCTTGTCCTGAACCTCCGTATTGGCCGCACAGAAGCTTGTAAAGTCATGCGTCCCAATCAGGTGCTCAGCGGCTTCTCTCATTTTATCGATATCCAGCCGGTAAGGATAGTGGCAGGCATACTGTCTCGTGAACACATTTTGGTGTGTTTCCGTTGAGACCTTATAACGGTACTCCTTCGAAACAACACCAAATCTGGCATGAAACGAGTCATCGACCTCCTCAGCCTTTAGAACACGGATATCATCCGGCAGCAAGCTGTTAAGGGCAAAAGGCCATCTCTCCATCGGGATCGAGAGCGGGGTGTCAAAATGGATGACCTGTCCCTTTGCATGGACACCGCTGTCCGTCCGGCCGGAAGCCACAATCGGAATCAGTTCATCCTGTTTGTGCATTCTTGCAAGGGCTGACTCTATCTCCGTCTGAACGGTTCGCTGCCCTGGCTGCACCTGATAGCCTTTAAAATGTGTCCCATCGTAGGATACGGTACATTTGACCTTCATCTAGGAATCACCTAATTTCTAAGCAGCACAAGGAGTGCTGTTAACAGGATGAATAAAAGCAGCGTGAACGTGTCCTTCATGCCCCAGACAAGCTGACGGTACTTCGTCCGTCCTTCTCCCCCGCGGTAGCCTCTCGCTTCCATCGCGGTCGCCAGTTCTTCTGCACGCTTAAACGCACTGACGAAAAGCGGAACAAGCAAAGGAACGATGGCTTTCATGCGATCCTTTAAAGGCCCGCTTGTAAAATCAACACCTCGTGCCATTTGTGCCTTCATGATTTTATCCGTCTCTTCTAATAACGTCGGAATAAACCGAAGAGAGATGGACATCATGAGAGCAAGCTCATGAACAGGCAGTTTGATTTTACGGAATGGGTGCAGAAGCTTCTCCATCCCGTCTGTCACTTCTATAGGCGTTGTGGTTAACGTAAGAAGTGTCGTCATCATGATGAGATAGACAAAACGGAGTGAAATGAATATTCCTTGCTTTAAACCTTCTTCATAAATATTCAGAAAACCAAAGTGGAATAGCAAGGCGCCATCCTTTGTCATGAAAATATGCAGAATAAAGGTAAACAGGACAATCCATAGGATCGGCTTCATTCCCTTGAGAATAAAGTATAGCGGCACCTGAGAAACCATCACCACAAGGATGGTAAAGACACCTAAAAGCCCGTAAGTGATGTAATTATTAGCAAAAAAAACAATAAAGACAAAAAAGAAAATTGATAACAGCTTTGTCCTTGGATCAAGACGATGGACAAAGGATGAACCTGGCACATATTTGCCGATAATCATACTATCCATCATGATGTCGTGTCCTCCTGATAAAGAGCTGTTAAGGCTTCTGCCATTTCATCCATCGTCAGGAGCGGCCTTGGAAACGTAATACCAAGCTTTTCTTCTACAGTCTGCTGGAATTTAATCGTTTCTGGGAGGTCGAGACCAAACGAAGACATATCTGTACGATTGGCAAACAACTCTCTCGGCGTACCTGTCGCCTTCACTGTCCCTTTATGCATCACAATCATTTGATCCGCATAATGAGCGGCATCTTCCATACTGTGTGTGACCAGAATCGTGGTGAGGTTTGCCTTTTGATGAAGGTCATAGAACATGTCCATGATTTCCTTCCGCCCGCGTGGATCCAGCCCAGCAGTCGGCTCATCAAGCACAAGCACTTCTGGCTCCATCGCTAAAACGCCTGCAATCGCCACACGTCTCATTTGACCACCGCTTAGTTCAAAGGGAGATCGAGATAATAGGGACTCAGGAAGACCAACCAGTTTCAGCATCTCCTTCGCCTTCGCTTCTGCCTTCTCTTGAGGAACACCGAAGTTCATCGGGCCAAAGCAGATATCCTTGAGGATGGTTTCCTCAAAGAGCTGATGCTCAGGAAACTGAAACACGATGCCTACCTTTTTCCGGAGGGGTTTCATATCCTTCTGCTTTTTATTGGCTTGTAAAACTGTCTCTCCAAGCGCAATGCTCCCCTTCGTTGGTTTGAGCAATCCATTTAAATGCTGCAGCAATGTAGACTTACCAGAGCCCGTATGACCAATGACAGCGACATAGCTGCCCTCTTTGATGGAAGCATTGACATCATACAAAGCGAGACGCTCAAACGGCGTTTTCATTTGATAACGATGCTCTAATTCTTTGATCGTAATGTCCATAGCTCTTTCACCAATCCTTCTTGTGTCAAATGGGCATTTGCAAGCGGCACACCTTGCTGCTTCAATTGCTTGCTCAATCGATAGGAAAATGGCAGATCAAGTCCAATCTGAACCAGCTGTTCATCTAGTTCAAATACTTCCTCTGGCGTTCCCTCGGAAAATTTCTTCCCGCCATTCATCACAATGACGCGGTCTGCTTTGGCAGCCTCGTCTAAATCATGTGTGATGGAAATGACTGTGACCGTTCCTTGTTCCTTCAGTAGTCTAACAGTCTCTAACACTTCTTCACGGCCAATCGGATCAAGCATTGATGTTGCTTCATCCAAGATCATGATGTCAGGGCTTGCGGCAAGCACACCTGCAATGGCGACTCTCTGCTTCTGCCCGCCTGATAGATGGTGCGGCTCTTGATCAAGAAACTCCTGCATATTGACCTGTTTGACAGCCCAATCTACACGTTCTATCATCAATTCCCGCTCAACCCCGTTATTTTCTAAACCAAAAGCCACATCATCACGAACCGTTGAGCCCACAAATTGGTTATCTGGGTTTTGAAAGACCATTCCGACCTTTTTGCGAATATCCCACACACTTTCTTCTTTAAGCTCAATCTCTCCAACCTTGACCGTACCAGCATCCGGTAAAATGAGCCCATTCAGCACACGGGCAAGTGTGGATTTACCTGAACCGTTATGACCAACAATGGCGAGCCATTCATTTTGATTCACATGCAGTGACACTTGATCTAAAGCGGGCTTGTCCACATCCTTGTGATAACGAAATACAATGTCCTTTACGTCAATTAATGTCTTCCCCATCTCTACCGGACCTCCTCTCAGCTCAACCTCTTCTTTGCTTATTCTTAAAAAAGCCGTAGTACCTAAAAAAGGGCATAGATCCAGTTATGAACTGTCCCGCCCTTTCTTAGATACACGATATGTGATTAAACTAATTCAATGACAGCCATTGGTGCGCCATCGCCGCGACGAGGTCCAAGCTTCATGATACGAGTGTATCCACCTTGGCGATCTTCGTAGCGAGTTGCAACGTCAGCGAATAATTTTTGAAGTGCATCTTGGTTTGTTTCAGCGTTAGCTACTTCATTACGAATGTAAGCTGCAGCTTGACGGCGAGCATGAAGATCTCCGCGTTTGCCAAGAGTGATCATTTTTTCAACTACAGAGCGAAGTTCTTTCGCACGTGTTTCAGTTGTTTCGATGCGTTCGTTGATGATCAAATCAGTCGTTAGGTCACGAAGCATTGCTTTACGTTGTGCACTAGTGCGTCCTAGCTTTCTGTATGCCATGTGATGTCCCCTCCTTAATTAGAGATGCTGTATGAATAAAAAACACACGAAAATCCTAGTTCACAATGAAACTAGTCAATCGTCTTTACGAAGACCCAGTCCAAGTTCTTCTAGTTTCGCTTTCACTTCTTCAAGAGATTTACGTCCAAGGTTACGAACTTTCATCATATCCTCTTCTGTCTTGTTAGCAAGCTCTTGAACAGTGTTAATACCCGCACGCTTCAAACAGTTGTAAGAACGAACAGAAAGATCAAGCTCTTCAATTGTCATTTCAAGCACTTTTTCTTTTTGGTCTTCTTCTTTCTCAACCATGATTTCAGCATGCTGAGCTTCGTCAGTTAACCCAACGAAAATATTCAGGTGTTCAGTTAAAATCTTAGAACCTAGAGCGATCGCTTCTTTCGGTCCTGTGCTTCCATCAGTCCATACATCTAGTGTTAATTTATCATAGTTTGTGATTTGCCCAACACGGGTGTTCTCCACTTGATAAGTCACACGAGATACAGGTGTATAGATTGAGTCGATCGGAATCACACCGATTGGCTGATCGTCTCTTTTGTTTGCATCAGCAGGATTATACCCGCGACCTCTTTGTGCAGTTAAGCGAACACGGAAGCTCGCATTCTTGCCAAGAGTTGCGATGTGAAGATCTGGATTTAAGATTTCAATATCGCTGTCGTGTGTAATATCAGCAGCTGTTACAGTACCTTCATCTTGTACATCAATTTCAAGCGTCTTCTCTTCTTCAGAGTAGATTTTGAGTGCAAGCTTTTTAATGTTTAAGATAATCGTTGTAACATCTTCAACCACGCCTTCGATCGTTGAGAATTCGTGTAAGACACCATCTATCTGGATCGATGTTACAGCTGCACCAGGAAGTGAGGATAAAAGGATACGACGAAGGGAGTTCCCTAAAGTGGTACCATATCCACGCTCAAGTGGCTCTACGACAAACTTGCCATACTTGGCATCGTCGCTGATTTCAACCGTTTCGATTTTTGGTTTTTCAATTTCGATCATCTAATAAAACCCTCCTTCAAAACGTCGAAACCTCGAATAGAATCATATGAGATTCCATCCGAAATTCCTCATTGTTTAGTCCCGTATGTGCTCAGGCAACGAGTCGTGTATTCGTCTCATAAATAACTGTATCATAACCCATTATTGACAGGGACACAAAATCTATACAAACAAATTACACGCGGCGACGTTTTGGTGGACGGCATCCGTTATGAGGAACTGGAGTTACGTCTCTAATTGCAGTAACTTCAAGACCTGCAGCTTGAAGTGCACGAATTGCAGCTTCACGACCAGAACCAGGACCTTTAACAGTTACTTCAAGTGTTTTAAGACCATGTTCGATAGAACCTTTAGCAGCAGTTTCAGCAGCCATTTGTGCAGCGAAAGGAGTAGATTTACGAGAACCTCTGAATCCTAATGCACCAGCACTTGACCAAGAAATTGCGTTTCCATGAACATCAGTAATCGTTACAATCGTGTTGTTGAAAGTGGAACGGATATGAGCGATTCCAGCTTCAATATTCTTTTTCACGCGACGTTTACGCGTATTTTGTTTACGAGCAGCAGCCATTCTTTAACTACCTCCTTTACTTATTTTTTCTTGTTAGCTACAGTACGACGCGGACCTTTACGAGTACGCGCGTTGTTTTTTGTGTTTTGTCCACGAACAGGAAGTCCTCTACGATGACGGATTCCGCGGTAGCTTCCGATTTCAATTAGACGCTTAATGTTAAGTGAAACTTCACGACGAAGGTCACCTTCTACTTTAAGTTTGTCAATGATATCACGGATTTTACCAAGTTCGTCTTCAGTTAGATCGCGAACGCGAGTGTCTTCAGAAACACCTGCTTCTTTAAGGACTTGTTGCGCAGTCGTACGACCAATTCCAAAAACATATGTTAAAGAAATGACAACACGCTTATCACGTGGAATATCTACACCAGCAATACGAGCCATGATTTGGGCACCTCCTTGTTATTAGCCTTGTTTTTGTTTATGTTTTGGGTTTTCACAGATCACCATTACTTTTCCTTTTCTGCGAATCACTTTACATTTTTCACAGATAGGTTTAACAGATGGTCTCACTTTCATGTGTTTCCAACCTCCTTCTTCCGGAGTTGCTTTATTTGTAACGGTACGTAATTCTACCACGAGTTAAGTCATATGGAGATAATTCTACCGTAACTTTGTCTCCAGGTAAAATGCGAATGAAGTGCATACGGATTTTTCCTGATACATGAGCCAAAACTGTATGACCATTCTCTAGTTCAACTTTGAACATTGCGTTTGGCAAAGTTTCTGCTACAGTACCTTCCACTTCAATTACATCGTCTTTCGCCATTCAAGTGTTCTCCCTTCTTCAAATCAGTAACTTGCTCTCTGACAAATGCCCAAATGAGAATCTCTCAATTGTTCATCTATCACCCGACCTGTTTTGAATATACTGTTCTGAACTTCCGGAGATACGCAATCATAAAAGGTTATATGATTGATATTTTTTCTTAGGAGAATGAAATTTACGCTTTTCTCCGTCTGCGATTAGTACATGGCAGCCAACGAACATGCCGATGACACCTGTATACTGATCTTGTTCTTTCTTTGGACTATACAGACAACCTGCCCGATTTGGGCCTGAAAGGCTTCAGTGAAGACCTAAATCTTAGTCAGTATATCAAAACCTGTATCTGTAATCGCAATCGTATGCTCAAAGTGAGCACACTTTTTCCCATCAACCGTTACAACCGTCCAGTTATCAGCCAATGTTTTCACATATCGGCTGCCTGCGTTCACCATCGGTTCGATGGCCAACACCATCCCAGGTTTTAGCCGCGGGCCTTTGTTGGGCGGACCATAATGAGGAATTTGAGGGTCCTCATGAAGATCCTGTCCGACCCCATGTCCAACATATTCTCTAACAACTGAAAAATTTTCATTTTCAACATACGTTTGTATGGCATGGGAAATGTTCGACAGACGTTCGCCTGGCTTTGCTTCCTGTAAGCCTTTATATAGAGATTCCTCTGTGACTTCCAGTAGTTTGCGGTCTTCATCACTGATTACCCCAACTGGATAAGTCCAAGCAGAGTCACCATGATAGCCATTTAACTTTGCGCCAATATCGATACTAATGATGTCACCATCACGTAAAACCCGTTTACCAGGAATACCGTGAACGAGTTCTTCATTCACCGAAACGCAAATGCTCCCGCGAAAACCATTATACCCTTTAAAAGATGGGATTGCACCCTGCTTTGTAATAAAACGTTCGGCAATTTGATCCAATTCTTTTGTCGAAATACCTGGTTTTATATGTTTCTTCAGCTCTTCATGAGTCAGTGCGACAATACGTCCAGCTTCTCTCATAATCTCAAGCTCGCGAGGAGTTTTACAGATAATCATTTATTTAATCCTCCAAGCAGGTCCTTGATATCTGCATACACATCGTTAATGTGCTTCGCACCATCAATGTTTACAAGATATCCTTTTTCTGAATAGAAGTTCAGTAAAGGTTCAGTCTGCTTTAAGTTTACTTCAAGTCTAGTCGAAACGGTTTCTGCATTATCATCTGCACGTTGATAAAGCTCGCCTCCACACTTGTCGCAAACATTTTCTTTCGCAGGTGGATTGAATACTAAATGATATGTTGCTCCGCAATTTTTGCAAATTCTTCGGCCAGTCAGACGCTCCATCAAAGCATCTTTATCGACTTTAATATTAATGACATAATCAATCGTTCTGCCAAGGTCCTTTAGAATTTCTTCTAAAGCTTCAGCCTGAGCGACTGTTCGCGGAAATCCGTCCAGAAGAAAACCTTGTTCACAATCATTTTTGCCAAGTCTTTCTCTAACAATACCGATTGTGACCTCATCAGGAACAAGCTCTCCTTTATCGATAAAGGATTTTGCTTCGAGCCCAAGTTGTGTCTCCTCTTTCATAGCAGCGCGGAACATATCTCCTGTTGAGATATGAGGGATCCCATAATCATCAACAATTCGTTCTGCCTGAGTGCCTTTACCAGCACCCGGAAGCCCCATTAAGACTAAGTTCATTTCGGATTTCCCCTTCCTTACTTAGAGAGGTTGGGCAGCTGCCCAGCCCTCTGTTTTATTTCATAAATCCACGGTAATTTCGTTTCACTAATTGGCTTTCAAGCTGTTTCATTGTTTCAAGTGCAACACCTACAACAATGAGAAGACTTGTGCCGCCAATTTGTGCAGCGGAAGGTAATCCAGCGAATTGAATGAAAAAGATAGGAAGTATTGAAATCACGGCTAAGAAAATGGCGCCCACAAACGTGAGTCGGTACAAAATGCTCGTAATTCTATCTTGAGTCATTTTCCCTGGACGAACTCCCGGGATATAGCCACCCTGCTTTTGCAGATTTTCAGCCATTTGTTCAGGATTGACTTGGACAAAGGCATAAAAATATGTGAAAGCAACAATCAGTGCTACATAAATCGTCATACCGATTGGCTTAGTATAGTCAAAGTTGTTGGTTATCCAAGTTGTTACATTATTGGTTCCGAAGAACGATGCGATCGTCTGCGGAGTAATAATGAAAGAAACGGCAAAGATGACTGGAATCACCCCTGCTGGATTCACTTTTAATGGAAGGTGCGTTGCTTGACTAGCAGACATTTGTGCACGGCCAGTTCCCTTTGAATATTGAATTGCAATCTTTCTCACTGCCATTTGAATGTAAATAACACCGATAACAATGACAAGAATGGCAATGACAATAAGGGCAATTTTAAGGATTTGCATGAACAGCTGTCCATCTCCACCTACAAATTGTTGAGCGTACACTTGTTTTAATGTTTGAGGGATACCAGCGATGATACCGGCAAAGATAATAATCGAAATACCGTTACCAACACCGTGAGCAGTAATCTGCTCACCCAGCCACATTAAAAATGCTGTTCCCGCAGTGAGTACGACCGCAATTAAGAGATACGTTGAAACACCAGGGTTTTCAATCAGCATGCCTCCTGCCATATTGTTAAATCCATATGACATTCCTAGCGCCTGGATAAATCCTAGAACAATTGTAAAATACCTTGTGAATTGTGCTAATTTTCGGCGGCCAACCTCTCCTTGCTTTGACCACTCAGTAAACTTCGGAACAACATCCATCTGCAAGAGCTGAATGATGATCGAAGCAGTGATATACGGCATAATCCCCATTGCAAGAATGGAGAATTGGAAAAGTGCCCCGCCCCCAAACGTGTTGAGGATTCCGAAAACACTCATTTGATCCTGTGCCTGGAGAACTTCGGCGTTCACATTAGGCACAGGGATGAAAGCACCTATACGAAAGACGACTAACATTAAAAGTGTGAATATAATCTTATTCCGTATATCTTTCACGCGCATAAAATTGGAGATTGTCTTAAACAAGTTAGATCACCTCGGCTGTACCGCCAGCAGCTTCAATCGCTTCTTTCGCAGAAGCAGAGAATTTATTGGCTTTTACAGTTAATTTTTTTTCTAATTTACCGTTGCCAAGAATTTTTACTCCTGCTTTTAACTTGCTTATTGCACCAGTCTCTAGAAGAAGTTCAGGAGTTACTTCCGTTCCTTCGTCAAAACTGTTTAATCTGTCTAAGTTGATTACCGCGTAATCTTTACGGTTAATGTTTGTAAAACCACGTTTTGGAAGGCGTTGGAATAAAGGCATCTGACCACCTTCGAAACCAGGGCGTACACCGCCGCCAGAACGAGCGTTTTGACCTTTATGACCTTTACCAGAAGTTTTACCGTTACCTGATCCAATACCACGACCAACACGGTTGCGTACTTTACGTGAACCTTCTGAAGGCTTCAATTCATGAAGTTTCATTTGGGCACCTCCTTATCGATTAAAAATGTTTTATTGTTCTTTAACAGAAACTAAATGAGACACCTTGTTAATCATGCCGCGGATCGCTGCATTGTCTTCATGTACGACTGTTTGGTTTGTTTTCTTAAGACCAAGAGTACGAACAGTGACACGCTGATCTTCAGGGCGACCGATTACACTGCGTTTGAGGGTAATTTCTAATTTATTTGCCATTATTGTTCCCTCCTTATCCTAACAGGTCTTCTACAGATTTTCCACGAAGCTTCGCTACATCTTCAGCACGTTTAAGCTCACTTAAACCTTGAAGTGTTGCGCGGATCATGTTGATCGGTGTATTAGAACCTAGAGATTTAGAAAGGATATCAGCTAGACCAGCAAGCTCAAGTACCGCACGAACTGGGCCTCCAGCGATAACTCCTGTACCTTCTGAAGCAGGCTTCAATAGAACGTTTCCTGCACCGAATCGACCGATGATTTCATGTGGAATTGTAGTTCCAACCATTGGTACTTCAATTAAATTCTTTTTCGCATCTTCAACAGCTTTGCGGATCGCTTCTGGTACTTCTTGTGCTTTACCAGTACCGAAACCTACATGACCGTTTTTGTCACCGACAACAACTAAAGCTGCAAAACGGAAACGACGTCCACCTTTAACAACTTTCGCTACGCGGTTAACCGTAACTAAGCGTTCTTCTAACTCTAATTTGCTTGGGTCAATACGACTCATTCGGATGTGTCCCTCCTTCTTTTATTAAAATTTAAGTCCAGCCTCACGAGCAGCTTCAGCTAGAGCTTTTACACGTCCATGATATAGGTATCCTCCGCGGTCAAATACCACGTTAGAGATTCCTTTTTCAACAGCACGTTTTGCAACAAGTTCGCCAACTTTCTTAGCAGCTGCAGTGTCAGAACTATTCTCGATCTTTAACTCTTTATCAAGAGTAGAAGCACTTACAAGTGTTACACCGTTAACATCATCAATTACTTGAGCGTAGATATTCTTGTTAGAACGGAAAACGTTAAGGCGAGGTCTTTCAGCAGTACCTGAAAGTTTCGCACGAACACGAGCATGTCTTTTAAGACGAGTAGCGTTTTTGCTAGTTTTCGTAATCATCCGAGTCACTCCTTTCTTCACATTAAGCGATCTTACTTACCAGTTTTTCCTTCTTTACGGCGAACGAATTCACCTTCGTAACGAATTCCTTTACCTTTGTAAGGCTCTGGAGCACGGACAGCGCGGATGTTAGAAGCTAGAGCTCCTACACGCTCTTTATCGATACCTTTAATGATTACTTTCGTTTGAGATGGAACTTCGATTTCAACTCCAGCCTCAGGAACGATTTCAACTGGATGAGAGTATCCAACGTTAAGAACAAGTTTGTTTCCAGATTTAGCTGCACGGTAACCGACACCGATAAGTTCTAAACCTCTTTCGAAACCTTTAGATACACCTTCAACCATGTTTGCAATCAAGCTGCGTGTTGTACCATGTAATGCACGGTGTTCTTTATTTTCAGACGGACGGCTTACAGTTAAGACGTTGTCCTCAATTTTAATTTCCATATCAGGGTGAAATGCACGAGTTAGTTCACCTTTTGGTCCCTTTACTGTCACTGTGTTATCGTTGTTTGTCACAGTAACTCCTGAAGGGATCTCGATTAGTTTTTTACCTATACGAGACATACCAAGCACCTCCATTCATCTTAAACTTTTTTTACCATACGTAAGCAAGTACTTCTCCACCAGCTTGTTTAGCACGGGCTTCTTTGTCCGATAAAACACCTTGTGATGTAGAAATAATTGCGATTCCAAGTCCGTTAAGTACACGTGGTACTTCATTTGATTTCGCATATACGCGTAAACCAGGTTTACTGATTCTTTTAAGACCAGTGATAACACGTTCGTTGTTTTGGCCGTATTTAAGGAACAAACGGATAATTCCTTGTTTGCTGTCTTCGACGTACTCAACGTCACGGATAAAACCTTCACGCTTTAAGATTTCAGCAATTTCTCTTTTGATTTTTGAAGCCGGTACTTCTAGCTTCTCATGACGTACCATGTTCGCATTGCGAATACGAGTCAGCAAATCTGCAATCGGATCTGTCATAACCATTATTTAATAACCTCCTTCCCATTTATGGGGATTACCAGCTGGCTTTTTTAACGCCAGGAATTTGTCCTTTATATGCAAGTTCGCGGAAACAAATACGGCAAAGTTTAAACTTACGAATAACTGAATGTGGACGACCACATCGTTCGCAGCGCGTATACTCTTGAACTTTAAACTTTTGTTTGCGTTGTTGTTTCGCAATCATAGACTTTTTAGCCACGATTTCGCCTCCCTTTCATTGATTATTTCTGGAACGGCATACCTACTTGAGTTAATAACTCACGTGCTTCTTCGTCCGTATTGGCAGTAGTAACGATAACGATATCCATACCGCGGACCTTTGTTACTTTATCGTAATCAATTTCTGGGAAGATTAACTGTTCTTTAATACCAAGCGTGTAGTTTCCACGACCGTCGAAAGATTTCTTAGAAATCCCGCGGAAGTCACGTACACGTGGTAAAGACACAGAAATAAGTTTATCAAGGAAATCATACATGCGCTCTCCGCGAAGTGTTACTTTCGCACCGATTGGCATTCCTTCACGTAGACGGAATCCAGCAATAGACTTCTTCGCACGAGTAACGACAGGTTTTTGACCAGCGATAAACGTTAATTCTTCAACAGCAGTATCGATTGCTTTAGCGTTTTGAACAGCGTCACCAACACCCATGTTGATCACGATTTTTTCGATTTTTGGCACTTGCATTACTGATTTGTATTCAAACTTAGAAACTAATGCAGGTGTAATTTCTTTTACATACTTTTCTTTAAGGCGGTTCATGAGAAAGACCTCCCTTCCTTATTTACTATTTATCTAGAACTTGCCCAGATTTTTTCGCTACACGGACTTTCTTTCCGTCCTCAACTTTATACCCAACACGTGTCACTTCACCCGTTTTAGGATCAAGCGGCATTACGTTTGATACGTGGATCGGCGCTTCTTGTTCAGAAATTCCGCCTTGAGGGTTAGCTTGGGTTGGTTTAGAGTGTTTTTTCACAAGGTTAATACCTTCTACTAAAACACGTTCCTTTTTAGGGAAAGCAGCAAGGATGACACCTTGTTTACCTTTATCTTTACCAGAGATAACCACTACTTTATCGCCCTTTTTAACATGCATTTAATCGCACCTCCTTGAGTCGCGGATTGTATTCATTAAAGTACTTCTGGTGCTAGAGAAACAATTTTCATATAGTTGTTTTCACGAAGTTCACGTGCTACTGGTCCGAAGATACGAGTTCCACGTGGGCTCTTGTCGTCACGAATGATGACACATGCATTTTCGTCGAAACTGATGTAAGATCCATCGTTTCTGCGAGCTCCGCTCTTAGTACGAACGATAACTGCTTTCACAACTTCACCTTTTTTGACAACGCCTCCAGGTGTTGCTTGTTTAACCGTACAAACAATGACATCACCGATGTTAGCCGTTTTACGTCCAGAGCCACCAAGAACTTTAATCGTTAGTACTTCGCGTGCGCCAGAGTTGTCAGCTACTTTTAAACGAGTCTCCTGTTGAATCATTAATGTTACCTCCTTTCGGAAAAAGAAATCCGAACTTTATTAGATAATAACGGCTTCTTCGACAACTTCAACTAGACGAAAGCGTTTAGTCGCAGATAAAGGACGAGTTTCCATGACCTTTACGATGTCTCCGATTTTTGCTTGGTTGTTTTCATCATGTGCTTTGAACTTCTTAGAGTATCTTACACGTTTGCCATAAAGTGAATGCTTTTTGTATGTTTCAACTACAACAGTGATGGTTTTATCCATTTTGTCAGAAACAACACGACCTTGATACACTTTACGTTGGTTACGTTCGCTCATGTTTGCGGGGCCTCCCCTCTAATTATTATTTATTAGCAGCGATTTCTCTTTGACGAATCACAGTTTTCATGCGTGCGATTGATTTACGCACTTCACGAATGCGAGCAGTATTTTCAAGCTGCCCAGTCGCTAATTGGAAACGAAGATTGAAAAGTTCTTCTTTAAGAGACTTTACTTTTTGTTCAATTTCAGCAGTGGTAAGGTCACGAATTTCATTAGCTTTCATTTGATTCACCACCAATTTCTTCACGTTTTACGAACTTCGTTTTAATTGGCAATTTGTGAGATGCAAGACGAAGAGCTTCACGAGCAACTTCTTCAGACACACCAGAAATTTCAAATAAAACTTTGCCCGGTTTCACTACAGCTACCCATCCTTCTGGAGCACCTTTACCGGAACCCATGCGGACCTCTAGAGGTTTAGCTGTGTATGGCTTAGAAGGGAAAATTTTAATCCAAACTTTACCGCCACGTTTCATGTAACGAGTCATAGCAATACGAGCAGCTTCGATTTGACGGTTTGTGATCCAAGAAGCTTCAAGAGCTTGGATACCGTACTCACCGAAATGTACTTCAGTACCGCCTTTTGCACGACCACGCATTTTTCCACGATGTTCTCTGCGATACTTCACGCGTTTTGGCAATAACATATTATTTTCCTCCTTCCGCAGTATTCTTCTTAGTTGGAAGGACTTCTCCACGATAGATCCATACTTTTACGCCAAGCTTACCATAAGTAGTGTCAGCTTCAGCAGTAGCATAGTCGATGTCAGCACGAAGTGTGTGCAATGGAACAGTACCTTCACTGTAATATTCAGAACGAGCAATATCTGCACCGCCAAGACGACCAGAAACCATTGTTTTGATTCCTTGTGCTCCAGCACGCATTGTGCGTTGGATTGTTTGTTTTTGTGCACGACGGAATGAAATACGGTTTTCAAGTTGACGAGCGATGTTTTCAGCAACTAGCTGAGCATCAAGATCTGCTCTCTTGATTTCAAGAATGTTGATGTGTACACGTTTGCCAGTTAGGCTGTTAAGAGCTTTACGAAGTGCTTCAACTTCAGATCCGCCTTTACCAATTACCATACCTGGTTTAGCCGTGTGGATTGTGATATTTACGCGGTTTGCAGCACGTTCGATTTCTACTTTAGAAACAGACGCGTCAGACAAACGCTTGCTGATGAATTCACGGATTTTCAAGTCTTCATGTAAGAAGTCAGCGTAATCTTTTCCTGCGAACCATTTAGATTCCCAATCACGAATGACGCCAATACGAAGACCTACTGGATTTACCTTTTGACCCACGGATTATCCCTCCTTCTTTTCTGATACAACGATTGTAATGTGGCTAGTACGTTTGTTAATTGCGCTCGCACGACCCATAGCACGTGGACGGAATCTCTTAAGTGTTGGACCTTCGTCAACGAATGCTTGAGTAATCACTAGGCTGTTAGCGTCCAACTCGTAGTTGTGCTCAGCGTTTGCGATAGCAGATTTTAATACTTTTTCAATAATTGGTGAAGCAGCCTTAGGTGTAAGGTTTAAGATAGAAACTGCTTCTCCTACTTGCTTACCTCGGATCAGGTCCATTACTAGACGTGCTTTACGAGGAGCAATACGGACTGTTCTTGCGACAGCTTTAGCTTGCATTTAAAAGCCTCCTCTCATTAGCGTCTTGTTTTTTTATCGTCACTAGCATGACCTTTGTAAGTACGGCTTGGTGCGAATTCGCCCAATTTGTGACCTACCATATCTTCAGAAATGAAAACAGGTACATGTTTGCGTCCATCATAGACAGCGATTGTGTGACCGATGAATTGTGGGAAAATTGTAGAACGACGAGACCAAGTTTTTACGACTTGCTTTTTGTCAGTTTCATTCAATTTCTCGACTTTAGCCATCAAATGATCATCAACAAATGGTCCTTTTTTTAAGCTGCGAGCCATTGTGGAACCTCCCTTCGTGATTGAACTACGGTCCTAAATGAACCGTAGACAACCCCGTTACTTGTTTTTACGACGACGTACAATGAATTTATCAGACTTGTTGGTTTTCTTACGAGTCTTGAATCCAAGAGTCGGTTTACCCCATGGAGACATTGGTGATTTACGTCCGATTGGAGCGCGTCCTTCACCACCACCGTGTGGGTGATCGTTAGGGTTCATTACAGAACCACGAACTGTTGGGCGTACGCCTTTCCAGCGAGAACGTCCAGCTTTACCGATGTTGATTAATTCGTGTTGCTCGTTTCCAACTTGACCGATAGTCGCACGGCAAGCAGAAAGAATCATGCGAACTTCTCCTGAGTTCAAACGTACAAGAACGTATTTACCTTCTTTACCAAGAACTTGAGCAGAAGTACCAGCAGAACGAACTAATTGTCCACCTTTACCTGGTTTTAATTCAATGTTATGCACAACTGTACCAACTGGGATGTTGATAAGTGGAAGAGCATTACCTGGTTTGATGTCAGCTTCTGGTCCAGAAGTAACTTCAGTACCAACTTGGATTCCTTTCGGAGCAAGAATGTAACGTTTCTCACCATCTGCATAGTTTACAAGAGCGATGTTAGCTGAACGGTTTGGATCATACTCGATTGTAGCAACGCGTCCAGGTATACCGTCTTTATCACGCTTAAAGTCGATGATACGGTATTGACGTTTGTGACCGCCACCTTGATGACGAACAGTCAATCTACCTTGGTTGTTACGTCCGCCTTTTTTGTGTAGCGGTGCAAGCAACGATTTTTCTGGTTTGTCAGTCGTGATTTCAGCAAAATCTGAAGTAGTCATGCCACGACGACCATTACTGGTTGGTTTATACTTTTTAATCGCCATTTTGAATTTCCCTCCTTCTTTTTAAGATTTACGCTTCAAAAATTTCGATTTCTTTGCTGTCAGCAGTTAATTTCACGATCGCTTTTCTGCGACGGCTAGTCATACCAGTGTAGCGTCCAACGCGTTTTGATTTTCCTTTGTAGTTTTGAACGTTGACTTTCTCAACTTTCACTCCAAAGATTTCTTCAACAGCGTCTTTCACTTCTGTTTTGTTAGCTCTGACATCAACTTCGAACGTGTACTTCTTCTCTGTCATTAGATCAGCAGAACGTTCAGTAATGATAGGGCGCTTTAGAACATCACGAGGATCTTTCATTATGCAAGTCCCTCCTCTACTTTTTCAACCGCTGCTTTAGTGATCAGAAGTTTGTCGTGGTTGACAACGTCAAGAACGTTGATACCGTTAGCTTCAACAACTGTTACTCCAGGGATGTTACGAGCAGATAAAGCAACTGTTTCGTTTGCATCCGCAGTGACGATCAACGCTTTCTTCTCGACAGATAATCCTTTAAGGATGCCTGCGAATTCTTTCGTTTTCACTGCATCAAGAGTCAGATCTTCAAGAACGATGATGTTGTTGTCGATTACTTTAGAAGACAATACTGACTTGATAGCCAAGCGGCGAACTTTTTTAGGTAATTTATAAGAATAACTGCGTGGTGTTGGACCGAATACGATACCGCCTCCGCGCCATTGTGGTGAACGGATAGAACCTTGACGAGCACGACCTGTACCCTTCTGTCTCCAAGGCTTACGACCTCCGCCACGTACTTCAGAACGAGTTTTTACTTTGTGAGTTCCTTGACGTAAGGAAGCTCTTTGCATAAGAATAGCATCGAATACTACGCTTTCGTTTGGCTCGATTCCAAACACAGAAGCGTTTAATTCGATTTCACCGTTAGTAGAACCGTTTTGGTTATATAATGCTACTTTTGGCATGACTTGTTTCCTCCTTTCCTAAGAGAGTTATTTAGATTTAACTGCACTCTTTACAGTTACTAGAGATTTTTTAGCTCCTGGTACGTTTCCTTTGATCAATAGAAGATTGCGTTCTGCATCAACTTTAACGATCTCAAGGTTTTGGACAGTGATTTGCTCTCCGCCCATACGACCTGGAAGAAGTTTACCTTTGAATACACGGTTTGGATCAACAGGTCCCATTGAACCAGGACGACGGTGGTAACGTGAACCGTGAGTCATTGGTCCGCGTGATTGTCCGTGGCGTTTGATAGCCCCTTGGAATCCTTTACCTTTTGATGTTCCTGTTACATCTACGATATCTCCATTTGCGAAAATATCAACTTTGACTTCCTGACCAACTTCATACGCATCTAACTCCGCACCGCGTAATTCTTTTACGAAGCGCTTAGGAGCAGTTTCCGCTTTAGCAACGTGGCCTTTCTCTGGTTTGTTAGAAAGCTTTTCACGTTTGTCATCAAAACCGATTTGGATTGCTTCATAGCCATCCGTGTCAACAGTCTTCTTTTGAAGAACAACGTTAGCAGCAGCCTCAACAACAGTTACAGGGATAAGATCACCGTTTTCTGCGAATACTTGCGTCATACCAATTTTTCTACCTAAGATTCCTTTGGTCATTCGTCACACCTCCTATAATATGTGTTTTCTATTTGAATTAAAGTTTGATTTCGATATCTACACCAGATGGTAAATCTAAACGCATAAGTGCATCAACTGTTTGCGGAGTTGGATTCACGATGTCGATTAGACGTTTGTGAGTACGCATCTCGAATTGCTCACGAGAATCTTTGTACTTATGCACCGCACGAAGGATTGTGTAAACTGATTTTTCAGTTGGAAGCGGAATTGGACCAGATACACTAGCACCAGAACGCTTAGCCGTTTCAACAATCTTCTCAGCAGATTGATCAAGAATTCTATGATCATATGCTTTTAAACGAATACGAATTTTTTGTTTTGCCATTATTTTCCCTCCTTTTCGCCTACTTACGTTAGACAGTTCTCCGTGAGAAAAACCTGATCACCTCGCCATGGCAAAGCGGCCGGGTGTGTCAGCAACCTCTCACTTCATCGCAGTCAAAGACCAACATGCACTATTGTACCAAATTGGCCTGCGTGTTGCAATAATAAATCGGATAAATTTATGATTTGCACACTTTTCATATTATACAGGGATTCAGCCTATAAATCAAGCTTTCCCTGAAGATGATGTATAGCAGTCTTTCTTATGATACGTATAAATTCATCTGGCTCTTCGATATGCGGAGAATGTGCAGAGTCTTTAAAGGTAAACCATTCTTTGATTGGTGCTTTTAATTGATCAACATATGGTTTTGATACAGCAGCTGGTGTAATCATGTCGTGATCGCCAATGAGAAAGTAGCACGGTATTAATATAGTAGAAACTCGGTATTGAATACTCTCATTCATTAGCTGATCCCATAACTTGTCTTGACTAAACTTCTGTCCTTTTATGAACTTCCATTTATCTTTCAGCTGATATTGCTTACTAAAAAGAAACCCTTTTAGTATTTGAAAAACCGGCTTCCATCTATGTGTGAGACCTACGCTCGCAAACTCTTTATATAGAGAAAACAAGGCATGAGCTGATGTCCGTTTCCATGGAGGAGGCGTCAGTAATCGCAGACACCCAGTAAACAGACGATTGCGATGATATTTCTTCAAAAGGAGCTCGTACGATACGATATCTTCCTTTAACACATCTACTACCTGACTAATCCCGTAATATGCATGATAAAGATCTGGACGCTTATGTACTGCTTGTATGGCAATTAATGATCCCCACGAGTATCCTGCGATATACAATTTTGAATGACCTAGATAAGTTAGAAGCTTTTCTGTCAGTTCAATCGTGTCTTCAATAAATTGCTGAATGGTCATCGATGCATCGGGAAGATTCTCTTGATAGGAAAGTCCTGCACCTCTCTGATCCCAATGGACAACTGTAAAGTCCTGATCAAGTTCCCCGTGAAAGGAATCAATATAACTGATTTGAGCCGAGCCGGGCCCGCCGTGCAAAAATAAAAGTACAGGCTTCGTTTCACTCGACTGGTCTTCTTTCATCATAATCCATTGGTCAATCCCGCCGATCGACCATTTATTCAAGTATGTCTTTACCATTCCAGCGATCCTCTCGGTTCCATTTAGATTCTATAGCTTATAGTAGCCGTTCTGATCTGGAAAAGCAAAAAAAGAGACCCTTTTGCAAGGAGTCTCTTTTGTATGTTTATTACTTAATGATAGTTGAAACGACACCAGAACCTACAGTACGTCCACCCTCACGGATAGAGAAACGAGTTCCTTCTTCGATAGCGATAGTAGAGATAAGTTCAACTTCCATCTCAGTGTTATCGCCAGGCATTACCATTTCAGTACCTTCTGGAAGATGTACGATACCAGTTACGTCAGTTGTACGGAAGTAGAACTGCGGACGGTAGTTAGCGAAGAATGGAGTATGACGTCCACCCTCTTCTTTAGAAAGTACATAAACTTCAGCTTTGAAACGGCTGTGTGGAGTGATTGTACCTGGTTTAGCAAGTACTTGACCACGTTGGATATCTTCACGAGATACACCACGAAGTAGTGCACCGATGTTGTCACCAGCTTCAGCGTAGTCAAGAAGTTTACGGAACATTTCAACACCTGTAACAGTTGTTTTACCGTTTTCTTCTTGAAGACCGATGATTTCAACTTCGTCACCGACTTTAACTTGTCCACGCTCAACACGACCAGTAGCAACTGTTCCACGACCAGTGATTGAGAATACGTCCTCAACTGGCATCATGAATGGCTTCTCAGTGTCACGCTCTGGAGTTGGGATGTACTCATCAACCGCATCCATAAGTTCAAAGATTTTTGCTTCGTAATCAGCATCTCCTTCAAGAGCTTTAAGAGCAGAACCTTTGATAACTGGTACATCGTCACCAGGGAAGTCATAGTCAGAAAGAAGGTCACGAACTTCCATTTCAACAAGTTCAAGTAACTCTTCATCGTCAACCATGTCACATTTGTTAAGGAATACTACGATGTATGGTACACCTACGTTACGAGAAAGTAGGATGTGCTCACGTGTTTGTGGCATTGGACCATCAGCAGCAGATACTACTAAGATCGCGCCGTCCATTTGAGCAGCACCAGTGATCATGTTTTTAACATAGTCAGCGTGTCCTGGGCAGTCTACGTGTGCATAGTGACGAGTTTCAGTTTCATACTCAACGTGTGCAGTTGAGATTGTGATTCCACGCTCGCGCTCTTCTGGAGCACCATCGATTTGGTCATAAGCCATAGCTGTACCTTTACCAGATTTCTTATGAAGAACTGTTGAGATAGCAGCAGTTAGAGTTGTTTTACCATGGTCAACGTGTCCAATTGTACCAATGTTAGCATGCGATTTGGAACGGTCGAATTTTTCTTTAGCCATTCTAAAAATCCTCCTTAAAGGTTCATTGTATTTGGTATAGAGTGATAGAAAGTGAAGAGTTACCTCTCACTTTCTGATCTTCAATAGTAGTTATACTTTAGTTTAAAGGCAAAATCAATTATTCACCTTTATTTTTTTTGATGATTTCTTCACTGATGCTCTTAGGCACTTCTTCGTAGTGATCCATGTGCATAGTGAAAGTACCGCGTCCTTGTGTGTTAGAACGGAGTGCAGTAGCATATCCGAACATTTCAGAAAGTGGAACCATAGCGCGAACAACTTGAGCGTTACCGCGAGCTTCCATACCTTCTACACGTCCACGACGAGATGTGATATCACCCATGATGTCTCCCATGTATTCTTCAGGGATAACAACTTCCACTTTCATCATTGGCTCAAGTAGAACTGGGTTACATTTGCTGACAGCATTTTTCAATGCCATAGATGCAGCAATTTTGAACGCCATTTCGTTAGAGTCAACATCGTGGTAAGATCCATCAAATAATTTTGCTTTGATGTCGATTAATGGGAATCCAGCTAATACACCATTTTCAAGTGAATCTTCAAGACCTGCTTGAATTGCTGGGATGTATTCACGTGGAACAACCCCACCGACGATTGCATTTTCAAATTCGAATCCTGCGCCTTCTTCGTTTGGTTCGAATTCAATCCAAACGTGTCCGAACTGACCGCGTCCACCAGACTGACGTACGAATTTACCTTCAACTTTTGCACCAGAACGGAATGTTTCACGGTACGCAACTTGAGGAGCACCTACGTTAGCTTCAACCTTGAACTCACGCTTCATACGGTCAACAATGATATCAAGGTGAAGCTCACCCATACCAGAGATGATCGTTTGACCAGTTTCAGGGTTTGTTTGTGTACGGAATGTTGGATCCTCTTCAGCTAGTTTAGCTAAAGCGATACTCATTTTATCTTGGTCAGCCTTAGATTTAGGCTCGATAGCTACATCGATAACTGGCTCTGGGAATTCCATAGACTCAAGGATAACAAGATTTTTCTCGTCACAAAGAGTATCACCAGTAGATGTATCTTTAAGACCTACAGCTGCTGCGATATCCCCTGCATATACAGTAGAGATTTCTTCACGGCTGTTTGCGTGCATTTGAAGGATACGTCCAACACGTTCACGCTTGTTCTTAGAAGAGTTCTTCACGTATGAACCAGAATCAAGTGTTCCAGAGTATACGCGGAAGAAAGTTAGTTTCCCAACATAAGGGTCAGTCATAACTTTAAATGCAAGAGCTGCGAATGGTGCGTCATCAGTAGACTCACGAACAACCTCTTCATTTGAATCTGGCAGGATACCTTTAATTGCAGCAACATCAGTTGGTGCAGGAAGGTAGTCAAGCACAGCGTCAAGTACAAGCTGAACACCTTTGTTTTTGAAAGCAGATCCAACAAGAACTGGGTAGAATTCAACATTCAATGTTCCTTTACGGATTGCAGCTTTCAATTCAGGAATTGTGATTTCTTCACCCTCAAGGTATTTTTCCATAAGCTCTTCATCAAGCTCAGCAACAGCTTCAATTAGGCTGCTGCGAAGCTCTTCAGCTTTGTCTTTATACTCAGCAGGGATTTCTTTAGCATCAGAGCGAGTTCCAAGGTCATCTTCGTAGAAGTATGCTACGTTTTCTACAAGGTCGATGATTCCTTCGAATTGATCTTCAGCGCCGATCGGCAATTGAATTGCATGAGCGTTCGCTTGAAGACGATCTCTTAATGTGCTTACAGAGTAAAGGAAGTCCGCACCAGTTTTATCCATTTTGTTAACGAATACGATACGAGGTACTCCGTAAGTTGTTGCTTGGCGCCAAACTGTTTCAGTTTGTGGCTCTACACCTGATTGTGCATCAAGAACAGCAACCGCACCATCAAGTACACGTAAAGAACGTTCAACTTCAACAGTGAAGTCTACGTGTCCTGGTGTATCGATGATGTTTACACGGTAACCCTTCCATTGTGCTGTAGTAGCAGCAGAAGTGATTGTAATACCACGTTCTTGCTCCTGCTCCATCCAGTCCATTTGTGAAGCTCCTTCGTGAGTTTCACCAATTTTATGGATACGACCAGTGTAGTACAAGATACGCTCAGTCGTTGTCGTTTTACCGGCATCGATGTGAGCCATGATACCAATATTACGAGTTTTGTCTAAGGAGAACTCTCTTGCCATTGGGTAATTTCTCCTTCCTCATTAGGGAATAGTTTTTTTAGTTTGGTATAAATCCTACCAGCGGTAGTGAGCGAATGCTTTGTTCGCTTCTGCCATTTTGTGTGTATCTTCACGTTTCTTAACAGCAGCACCAGTGTTGTTAGCTGCGTCAAGGATTTCGTTAGCAAGACGCTCTTCCATCGTTTTTTCTCCACGAAGACGAGCATAGTTTACTAACCAGCGAAGACCTAAAGTAGTACGGCGGTCTGGGCGAACTTCTACAGGAACTTGGTAGTTAGCTCCACCTACACGACGTGCTTTAACTTCAAGAACTGGCATGATGTTTTTCAAGGCTTGTTCGAAAACCTCCATCGCTTCATTACCAGTACGTTCTTTGATGATATCAAATGACTTGTAGAGGATTGTTTGTGACTTTCCTCTTTTACCGTCGATCATCATTTTGTTGATCAAACGAGATACAAGTTTAGAATTGTAAATTGGATCTGGCAATACGTCTCTTTTTGCTACAGGACCTTTACGTGGCATCTGAATAGCCTCCCTTCTCTTTTAAAAGGATTTCTATCTGTCTCTCATCTCAATATCATTGTCAGCTGCCTGACTCCACTGATCTGATATCAACTTCTAAAAACCCTTATGTTTGTTTGTATTATTTGCTTTGTTTAGGGCGTTTTGTTCCGTATTTAGAACGTCCTTGCATACGACCGTCAACTCCGGCAGTATCAAGCGCACCACGAACGATGTGGTAACGTACACCCGGTAAGTCTTTTACACGTCCGCCACGGATAAGTACTACACTGTGCTCTTGTAGGTTATGTCCGATACCAGGAATGTAAGCTGTTACCTCAATCAGGTTAGACAAACGTACACGAGCATATTTACGTAGTGCTGAGTTTGGTTTTTTCGGTGTCATTGTACCGACACGAGTACAAACCCCGCGCTTCTGTGGAGATGTTACGTTAGTGTGCTCTTTTTTGAAACTGTTGTATCCTTTGTTAAGTGCAGGTGACTTTGAGTTTTCAACTTTACTCACGCGTCCTTTGCGTATTAGCTGATTAATTGTAGGCATGTTGTTATTCCTCCCTTCATTACTTTTTTTATAACCCACATACCCAGGTGGTTCATCAAAAGGCAAAAAACAATGCTTTTGCATTTTATACATGCAAAAACAAAACAAGTACGCTATAACATAATGGCAACAGCTGCTGCCCCAACTTCAATTCCGCAGGCCTTGCCGAGCTTTTTCATGGAATCTACCACTAAGATGTCTACACCCTTCTCTTGCGCTAGTTTCAATACACTAGCGGTTAAAGCAGGATCAGCATCTTTCGCTACGACGACTTCCTTAACTGAATCTCGTTTCAGAGCTTTTACTGTTTGCTTCGTACCAATAATAATGGATTGAGCCTGTGATACTTTATCATAAGACATCGAATATCCTCCAAAGTAACAGGTTTTATTTTGAGCACCTTGGTTATATTATCATCATGGCAGAAGGATGTCAATATCGTATGACAGATTATCTTGACATCCTTCACCATTTTTTGATGATTTTATAGGAATCTCACGAGAAAGATTACTCTACAGGAACCATGTCGTCAGACGGCTGCACTTGCGAAACCGGCTTAACTTTACGGTAGTTTGGCATTCCCGTTCCAGCAGGAACAAGTTTACCGATGATCACATTCTCTTTCAAGCCAAGCAGTTCATCACGTTTTCCTTTGATCGCCGCATCTGTTAGGACACGAGTCGTTTCTTGGAAGGATGCCGCAGACAAGAATGAGTCTGTTTCAAGTGAAGCTTTTGTAATACCAAGAAGAACTGGACGGCCTGTTGCAGGACGTTTGCCTTCGAATAGTACTTTTTTGTTCGCTTCAGTGAATTGATGTACATCAAGAAGTGTGCCTGGTAATACATCTGTATCCCCTGCATCAGCGACACGCACTTTACGAAGCATTTGGCGAACCATTACCTCTACGTGCTTATCTCCGATTTCTACCCCTTGCATACGGTATACTTTTTGCACTTCATGAAGCAGATATTCTTGAACAGCTGTCATGTCAGTCACTTTAAGAAGTTCTTTCGGATCGATCGAACCTTCTGTAAGTACTTGACCACGAGTAACTGTGTCACCTTCAACAACTTTCAGACGTGCATTGTAAGGAGCTGTGTAAGAACGAGTTTCAACTTCGCCTTGAACCACAATTTCCTGCTGCTTGTCACGAACATCGTTAATTTCAGCAACGACACCATCAATTTCAGAAATTGTCGCTTGCCCTTTCGGATTACGCGCTTCAAATAGCTCTTGGATACGAGGTAGACCTTGTGTGATATCGTCTCCTGCTACCCCACCGGTGTGGAACGTACGCATTGTAAGCTGTGTTCCTGGCTCACCGATTGATTGTGCAGCGATGATTCCAACTGCTTCACCGACTTCAACGTCAGTACCAGTTGCAAGGTTACGGCCGTAGCATCGTTTACATACACCATGAGGCGTGTTACATGTAAATGCAGAACGGATCCATACTTCCTCAATTCCTGCTTCAACTACTTCAAGTGCTTTATCTTCATCAATTAGTTCGTTTTCGGCTACGATGACTTCGCCTGTTTCAGGATGAACAATTGGTTTTCTTGCAAAACGCCCGATCAGACGTTCTTCAAGTTTCTCAATAATTTCATTTCCTTCTTTAATGGACTTCGCCAAGATTCCACGGTCTGTACCGCAATCTGTTTCACGGATGATGACATCCTGTGCAACGTCAACGAGACGACGCGTGAGGTAACCTGAGTCAGCTGTTTTAAGGGCTGTATCGGCAAGACCTTTACGCGCACCGTGAGTGGAAATAAAGTATTCCAATACGGTTAAACCTTCACGGAAACTAGATTTAATCGGAAGTTCAATGATACGTCCAGCCGGGTTGGCCATCAGACCACGCATACCAGCCAGCTGAGTGAAGTTAGATGCGTTACCACGCGCTCCAGAGTCACTCATCATGTAGATTGGGTTGACTTCATCAAGGGACTTCATCAGTTTACCTTGGATGACATCTTTAGAAGAACTCCAGATTGAAATAACTCTCTCATAACGCTCTTCTTCAGTAATCAAACCACGTCTGAATTGCTTCATGACGTTATCTACTTTTGCTTGTGCTTCTTCAAGGATCTTCTGCTTATCATCTAGTACGACGATATCAGACACACCAACCGTAATACCGGCTTTAGTAGAGTATCTGAAACCAAGATTTTTCATGCGGTCAAGCATTTTAGATGTCTCAGTGATATGGAATCTCTTAAAGATTTCCGCAATGATTTTCCCTAAAATACCTTTTTTGAACGGCGCATTGATTTCTTGTTTCTCGATCGCAGCTTTTACATCCTCACCTTTTTCAAGGAAGAAACGATCAGGCGTTTTTTCTTCAATATTGCTCTTTGTCGGCTCATTCATGTATGGGAATGATTCCGGTAAGATTTCGTTAAAGATTAGTTTTCCAACTGTTGTAATCAACAATTTAGAACGCTGTTCATCAGTGAATGTCACATTCTTCAACGAGCTAGCTGCAACAGCTACACGTGTATGAAGATGCACATAACCATTTTGATAAGCTAGAAGGGCTTCGTCAGTGTCTTTGAAGACCATACCTTCTCCGATAGCACCTTTGCGCTCAAGTGTAAGGTAGTAGTTACCGAGCACCATATCCTGAGATGGCGTAACAACTGGTTTTCCATCTTTCGGGTTCAAAATGTTTTGAGCAGCAAGCATTAAGATACGAGCTTCAGCTTGAGCTTCAGCAGATAATGGTACGTGAACCGCCATTTGGTCACCGTCAAAGTCAGCGTTGTAGGCTGTACATACAAGTGGATGAAGACGAATTGCGCGTCCTTCCACAAGTGTAGGTTCAAACGCTTGAATACCAAGTCTGTGAAGAGTCGGTGCACGGTTTAGTAAGACTGGATGCTCACGAATAACTGATTCTAAAACATCCCATACTTCCGGCTGCACGCGCTCAATTTTACGCTTCGCACTCTTGATGTTGTGAGCTAATCCTTTTTCAACAAGCTCCTTCATCACGAATGGTTTGAATAATTCAAGAGCCATTTCTTTCGGAAGTCCACACTGATACATTTTCAAATGTGGTCCTACGACGATAACAGAACGTCCAGAATAGTCAACACGTTTACCAAGCAAATTTTGACGGAAACGTCCTTGTTTCCCTTTCAGCATGTGAGAAAGAGATTTCAATGGTCGATTTCCTGGTCCTGTTACTGGTCGGCCTCTACGTCCATTATCAATCAAGGCATCGACAGCTTCTTGAAGCATACGCTTCTCGTTCTGAACGATGATGCTTGGCGCGCCAAGATCTAATAAACGCTTCAGACGATTGTTACGGTTGATGACACGACGATAAAGGTCGTTCAAGTCAGAAGTAGCAAAACGTCCACCATCAAGCTGAACCATTGGACGTAATTCTGGCGGAATAACCGGAAGTACATCAAGAATCATCCAAGATGGTTTGTTTCCTGAGTTACGGAAGGCTTCTAATACTTCAAGGCGTTTGATCGCACGTGTACGGCGTTGTCCTTGAGCAGTTTTCAGCTCTTCTTTCAGTGTATCTACTTCTTTTACAAGATCGATATCTTGAAGAAGTTTGTTGATTGCTTCTGCACCCATAGCTGCTTGGAATGTATTACCGTATTTATCTAAATAAGCACGGAATTCTTTCTCAGAAAGAAGTTGTTTCTTCTCAAGCGGTGTGTTGCCCGGATCTGTCACGACGTAAGAAGCGAAGTAGATCACTTCTTCTAACGCACGTGGTGACATATCAAGAACAAGACCCATACGGCTTGGGATACCTTTGAAATACCAAATGTGGGAAACTGGGGCAGCCAGTTCGATATGCCCCATTCTCTCACGACGGACTTTTGCCCGTGTTACTTCTACACCACAACGGTCACATACAACACCCTTATACCGAACGCGTTTATACTTCCCACAATGACATTCCCAGTCTTTTTGCGGTCCGAAGATACGTTCACAAAAGAGACCATCTTTTTCAGGTTTCAGTGTACGATAGTTAATCGTTTCAGGCTTTTTCACTTCACCAAAAGACCAAGAACGGATTTTATCAGGTGATGCGAGACCGATGTTCATATACTCAAAATTGTTCACATCTAGCAAGGGGCCTACCTCCCTTTTAATCTTCGGGTTATACCCTAGTCACTTGCTCTAATCGTTTCTGCTATTCTTTTGTGACTGCGTCACGTTCAAGATCGACAGGTGCGAGGTCTGCAGCATCTTCGTCATTAGATAACGCTAATCCGTCTGCTTTCTTCGTTTCCTCATCGTCTTCTAAATCTCTCATTTCTATCTCTTCTTCATCGCCAGATAGGATTTTCACATCCATACCTAAACTTTGAAGTTCTTTGATTAACACTTTGAATGATTCAGGGACACCTGGTTCAGGTACGTTATCCCCTTTGACGATGGCTTCGTATGTTTTCACACGACCCACAACGTCATCTGATTTAACTGTTAAGATCTCTTGAAGTGTATATGCTGCACCGTAAGCTTCAAGTGCCCATACTTCCATCTCTCCGAAACGCTGACCACCAAACTGTGCTTTACCGCCAAGTGGCTGCTGCGTAACAAGTGAGTATGGTCCAGTTGAACGAGCGTGAAGTTTATCGTCAACCATGTGAGCCAGTTTGATCATGTACATGATTCCGACAGATACACGGTTGTCGAATGGTTCACCAGTTCGACCGTCATAAAGGACTGTTTTCGCATCACGGGACATACCTGCTTCTTCAAGCGTTTCCCAAACATCTTCCTCGCGCGCACCATCAAATACTGGTGACGCAATGTGGATGCCAAGGTAACGTGCAGCCATACCCATATGAAGCTCAAGTACCTGACCGATGTTCATACGAGATGGTACCCCTAGAGGGTTCAACATGATATCGATCGGTGTTCCGTCTGGAAGATAAGGCATATCTTCTTCTGGAAGGATTTTAGAGATAACCCCTTTGTTACCATGTCGTCCGGCCATTTTGTCACCTTCAGAAATCTTACGTTTCTGAACGATGTATACGCGGACTAATTGGTTTACACCTGGAGGTAATTCATCTCCATCTTCACGGTTGAAGACTTTTACATCGTGGATAATTCCGCCGCCGCCGTGTGGAACACGCAGTGACGTATCGCGAACTTCACGAGCCTTTTCACCGAAGATTGCATGTAATAGACGTTCTTCAGCTGTTAGTTCAGTTACACCTTTAGGCGTTACTTTTCCTACAAGAAGGTCTCCATCTTTTACTTCTGCACCAATACGGATGATTCCGCGCTCGTCAAGGTTGCGTAAAGCATCTTCCCCAACGTTTGGAATATCACGAGTGATTTCTTCTGGTCCAAGCTTTGTATCACGAGCTTCTGATTCATATTCTTCAATATGAATAGACGTGTAGACGTCATCTTTTACAAGGCGCTCACTCATGATGATCGCATCCTCGTAGTTGTAACCGTCCCAAGTCATGAATCCGACCATAACATTACGTCCTAGAGCCAATTCACCTTTTTCCATAGAAGGTCCGTCTGCAAGGATTTCTCCTTTAACGACTTCATCTCCAACACTTACGATAGGACGCTGGTTGTAGCAAGTCCCTTGGTTAGAGCGGACAAATTTCAGCAGGCTGTATTTGTCTAGGTTTCCTTTGACTTGTTGTCCGTCAACGTCTTCATAACGGCGAACCCAAATATTTTTTGCTTCTACACGTTCTACAACACCTGGATAGCGGCAGATGACAGCAGCACCAGAGTCTTTACCTGATACGTACTCCATCCCTGTACCAACAATCGGTGATTCCGGCTGCATCAAAGGCACAGCCTGACGCTGCATGTTTGCTCCCATTAGAGCACGGTTAGAGTCATCGTTTTCTAAGAATGGGATACATGCTGTCGCTGCAGAAACAACCTGCTTTGGCGAAACGTCCATGTAGTCAACGCGGTTTCGAGGAACAACGGTGTTTTCCCCTCTGAAACGAGCAATGATATTATCATCGATAAACGAACCATCATCAGCTAACTGAGCGTTCGCTTGTGCTACTACGTAGTTATCCTCTTCATCAGCAGTTAAGTAATCGATTCTCGGTGTCACTTTACCAGTTTCAGGATCAACCCGGCGGTAAGGTGTTTCGATAAATCCGAAGCGATTCACTTTTGCAAATGAAGATAGAGAGTTGATCAAACCAATGTTTGGACCCTCTGGTGTTTCAATCGGACACATACGTCCATAGTGAGAGTAGTGAACGTCACGAACTTCCATTCCTGCACGCTCACGTGTCAAACCACCCGGTCCAAGCGCTGACAGACGACGTTTGTGCGTCAATTCAGCAAGCGGGTTTGTTTGATCCATGAACTGAGAAAGCTGAGAACTACCAAAGAACTCTTTGATAGAAGCGATCACAGGACGAATGTTGATCAGCTGCTGAGGTGTGATCGTGTTTGTGTCTTGAATCGACATTCTTTCACGAACAACACGCTCCATTCTGCTTAAACCAATACGGAATTGGTTTTGCAGAAGTTCACCTACAGAACGCAGACGACGGTTACCAAGGTGGTCGATATCATCTGTGTCACCTACACCATGAAGAAGGTTGAAGAAGTAACTGATTGATGCAATGATGTCAGAAGGCGTGATGTTTTTCACAGCTTCCTCTACATATGCATTTCCAATCACGTTGATCACTTGCTCGCCTTCTTGATCAGTCGGTGCATAAATCTTAATAGATTGAAGTTCTACTTCATCTTCTACTACGCCACCATTAGGATAAAGCTTTCTAAATCCGATGCCGTTTTCTAAGTATGGAAGAACTTTATCAAGAACTCTTCTGTCTAAAATTTGACCTTTTTCTGCTAGAATTTCACCTGTTTCAGGGTCAACTAACGTTTCAGCCAATTTTTGATTGAACAGTCTATTTTTAATATGAAGCTTCTTATTAATCTTGTAGCGTCCAACATTTGCTAGGTCATATCTCTTCGGATCGAAGAAGCGAGAGTCTAGCAAGCTTTTCGCATTTTCAACAGTTGGCGGCTCTCCAGGACGGAGGCGCTCGTAGATTTCGAGAAGTGCTTTATCTGCATTCTCTGTATTGTCTTTTTCCAGCGTGTTGCGTAAGTATTCATTCTCGCCAATGAGGTCAAGAATCTCTTGATCAGAGCTGAAGCCGAGAGCACGCAAAAGAACCGTAACCGGCAACTTACGTGTGCGATCGATGCGTACATAGACTACATCCTTCGCATCAGTTTCGTATTCTAACCATGCGCCACGGTTTGGAATGACAGTCGCAGTAAAACCTTTTTTACCGTTTTTGTCTACTTTACCACTGAAATATACACTTGGAGAACGCACTAACTGAGAAACGATTACACGTTCCGCACCATTAATGATAAAAGTACCTGTGTCTGTCATGATTGGGAAATCACCCATAAACACATCTTGGTCTTTTACTTCTCCAGTTTCTTTGTTAATTAAACGAACTTTTACTCTTAGTGGAGCAGAGTAAGTTACATCACGTTCTTTTGATTCTGCTACAGGATACTTAGGATCCCCTAGGCTGTAATCAATGAATTCAAGAGAAAGGTTACCAGTAAAATCCTCAATTGGGGATATATCTTGAAACATCTCTCTAAGACCCTCATCAAGAAACCACTGATAAGAAGAGGTTTGAATTTCAATGAGATTTGGTAATTCTAACACTTCGCTTATGCGTGCGTAGCTTCTGCGCTGGCGGTGTCGTCCATACTGAACTAGTTGACCTGTCAACTGATTCACCCCTCAAATCATGCGTATTATATGTGTAAAAAGTATTTCTGTCTTTCAAATGTCAGTAAAGAAATACTTTTACAAGACAAAAGAAAAAAGGGTTTCTAAAATAAGAAAACCACATCCAAAAACAAATACCGATTTTATTAGTTTTCCCAAGTATGCATAATTTATACAAAATAGTTGTTTTTTAAGCCTATCAAGCAAAATATACACATTGGCATTTTATAATGTTAACACAGCTAGGAAACTGCGTCAAACTTTTTTAGCTTTGATGATATAGTAGCCCTTTTTTTTCAGCACAACCTCGACTTCTTCAAAGAGCTGCTCTAATTTTTCAATCGCAGATGGTCCACCTTGCTTTTTCTGAATAACCACCCACAACTCACCTTCCGGCAATAAATGATCAGCACTTTTTTCAAAGATCGCATGTACAACTTTCTTCCCTGCCCGTATTGGGGGATTGGTCAGTATAGAGGCAAAAGCAGCTGAGGAATGAACATTCGAGAACAAATCACTTTGATAGATGCGGACATTATCAATGCGATTATGTTTAGCGTTTTCCTTTGAAAGTTCGACTGCTCTTTCGTTCACATCAATCATATGAATGGTACGGCTAGTCATTTCGTTTGCTAACGATAAGCCAATCGGTCCATAACCGCAACCGACATCTAAGACATCGCCATCCAAATCAGGTTCTTCGAAAGCTTCAATTAAAAGCCTTGAACCAAAGTCGACTTCTTTCTTAGAAAACACTCCACTGTCACTTGTAAAAGTAAAGGTACGGTTTCTCAAGGTGAAGTCCCATGTCTGTTTATTGCTTTTCACTGATGGCTTTTCCGTATAATAGTGGTCACTCATGGTGAATGGACCTCCTCTGGATTCAATCGTTTCAGGAGATTAGAAAAGAAAAAGCCCGCCAGTAAAAGCGAGCTTTCCCAAAAGATTAGGCGAAGATTACTTAACTTCTACAGAAGCGCCAACTTCTTCAAGCTTAGCTTTAAGTTCTTCAGCTTCTTCTTTAGCAATACCTTCTTTAAGTGGTTTTGGAGTGTTGTCAACAAGTTCTTTAGCTTCTTTCAAGCCAAGACCAGTGATTTCACGAACCACTTTGATAACTTTGATTTTTTGGTCTCCAGCACCAGCAAGTACTAGATCAAAATCAGTTTTTTCTTCAGCAGCAGCACCGCCACCAGCAGCTACAGCTACAGGAGCAGCAGCAGTTACGCCAAATTCTTCTTCGATTGCTTTTACTAAGTCGTTTAACTCAAGTACAGTTGCTTCTTTAACTGAAGCAATGATTTCTTCGATATTTAAAGCCATTTGTAATTCCTCCATTTTAAGTTTTTTTACGTAAACGTAAAGTACGCATTAAGCGCCTTGTTCTTCTTTTTGATCTGCAACTGCTTTAGTAGCAAGAGCAAGATTACGAACTGGAGCTTGAAGAACGCTAAGCAACATAGAAAGTAAGCCTTCGCGAGACGGAAGTTCCGCAAGAGCCTTCACTTCTTCTACAGTCGCTACGTTTCCTTCGATGACACCAGCTTTGATTTCTAAAGCTTCGTGGCTTTTCGCAAATTCGTTGATGATTTTCGCAGGTGCGATAACATCTTCGTTACTGAATGCGATAGCGTTTGGACCTGTTAAGAAATCGTTTAAACCCGTTAGTTCAACTTGTTCAACTGCACGGCGAGTCAAAGTGTTTTTGTAAACTTTGAATTCTACGCCAGCTTCACGAAGCTGTTTACGAAGTTCAGTCACTTCAGAAACAGAAAGACCGCGGTAATCTACAATGACAGTAGACATACTATCTTTAAATTTAGAAGTAATTTCATCAACGACAACTTTTTTAGTATCGATTGCATTGCTCATGGTTACACCTCCTGTACATTCTTTGTGTAACACTTATACCGATCAGGCCATCACGTTCCTAACGAACGGTTCTCCATATAAAAAGCCTCCATTAAGACATGGAGGCTGTATATACAAGCATACGTTAACGTAAGACTGTGACATATACACCTCGGCGGGTTATTTAAGCCATAAGGCCCCTGCTGTCTACGGTATAAATGGACATTATTCTATTTTACAACATTTTGATATTATCAAAATGGTTGTCATAAGTCAAGAATTATTTTGCAGAGAAAGAAGATGGATCCACTTTCACGCCAGGGCCCATAGTAGATGTAACAGAAACGTTTTTCACGTATACACCTTTAGCCGCTGCAGGTTTTGCTTTAAGGATTGTGTCATAGATTGTTGCAAAGTTCTCAACAAGCTTTTCGTCCTCGAAAGAAACCTTTCCGATTGGCGCGTGGATGTTACCAGCTTTATCAACGCGGTATTCTACTTTACCAGCTTTGATTTCATTGATTGCTTTTTCAACTTCGAACGTTACAGTTCCTGTTTTAGGGTTTGGCATAAGACCTTTTGGTCCAAGTACACGACCGATCTTACCAACTTCACCCATCATGTCAGGTGTCGCAACGATTACATCGAATTCGAACCAGCCTTGTTGGATTTTAGTGATGTAATCAGAATCTCCAACGTAATCTGCTCCAGCAGCTTCTGCTTCTTTTGCTTTTTCGCCTTTAGCGAACACAAGAACGCGTTGAGTTTTACCAGTTCCGTTAGGAAGTACAACTGCACCGCGGATTTGTTGATCGTTTTTACGAGGGTCTACGCCCAAACGAAAAGCAACTTCTACAGTCGCATCAAATTTAGCTGTATTTGCTTTTTTTGTAAGAGAAACAGCTTCAGCTACATCATACGCTTTAGTACGATCGATCAGCTTAGCAGCTTCTACATACTTTTTACCTTTTTTAGCCATTATAAAAATCCTCCTTATGTGGTTTTAGCGGAATAACCTCCCACGAATAAGGGTTGCGAACTTGTCAAAACCAAACTCGCAACCCAACAAGACAAAAAATTAATCTTCGATGACAATACCCATACTGCGTGCAGTACCTTCAACCATGCGCATAGCTGATTCAACGCTAGCAGCGTTTAAGTCAGGCATTTTTGTTTCCGCGATTTCGCGTACTTTATCACGCTTAACAGTTGCCACTTTATTACGGTTAGGTTCACCAGAACCAGACTCAATACCAGCTGCTTTTTTAAGTAAAACTGCAGCAGGTGGAGTTTTAGTAATAAATGTAAATGAACGGTCTTCAAAAACCGAAATTTCAACAGGAATGATAAGACCAGCTTGGTCAGCTGTACGAGCGTTAAACTCCTTACAGAATCCCATGATATTAACACCGGCTTGACCTAGTGCAGGTCCAACTGGTGGAGCTGGGTTAGCTTTTCCAGCAGGAATTTGCAATTTAACAACTTTAACTACTTTTTTAGCCACGAGACACACCTCCTTAAAGTCCGTGATGTGGTAATAGGGGAATCCCCCTCCCACTCAACAACTTCATTCTTTATATGAATGACGAAATAACTAGCTAGCGATCTTGAGTGAACTCAAGACGTACCTTTGCTATATTACCACTTCTATACACTCATTTCAAGCTCTTTTAAATTACAATTTATCGATCTGCGTGAACTCAAGTTCAACAGGTGTTTCTCTACCAAACATATTAACGAATACTTTGACTTTGCTTTTATCGTAGTCAATTTCTTCAATAGAGCCAGTGAAGTTAGCAAATGGTCCATCGATGACCTTAACTGTTTCTTTCAGTTCAAAGTCGATTTCTGTTTTGCGTTCTTCAAGACCCATTCTCTTCAGAATGGTTTCAGCTTCGCCTGGCAGCAGCGCAGTCGGCTTTGATCCTGAACCAGCTGATCCAACGAATCCAGTGACACCTGGTGTATTACGAACAACATACCAAGAGTCGTCAGTCATCACGATTTCCACTAGGACATAGCCAGGGAATACTTTCTTTTTGACGACTTTTTTCTTACCATTTTTAATATCCGTTTCTTCTTCTTCTGGTACGACGACGCGGAAGATTTTATCCTGCATGCCCATTGATTCAACACGCTTTTCCAAGTTCGCTTTTACTTTGTTTTCATAGCCAGAGTACGTATGCACAACATACCAATTCTTTTCCATTTTCGTTCAGGACTATTTAGTCCTTCCCTCCCCACATTTCATAATGTCTATTTGACGAATCTCGAGTACCGGTAAATATTTTCAAGCAATTGAAAAAACCCGTAAAACGGGTTTTTTGGCAAGTCATATTATGATCTATTATAGCACGTTCAGCAGACCATTATTCAAGTATTAATGAATTAATTCGATTAATTGTGAGATTCCTATATCAAGAAAAGAGAAAAAGATGGCAAAGAATACGACTGTTAAAATAACAGTGATTGTGTAGCGGACCATTTCGTTCTTCTTTGGCCAGCTGACCTTTTTCATTTCTTTTCCGACACTTTTTAAGAAACTGATAATACGCATGTAAAAGACCTCCACAGATTAAAGAACGCAAATCTTACTTCGTTTCTAAATGTGTTTTATGTGAATTACAAGTCTTGCAATATTTCTTAACTTCTAATCTTTCAGCTGCTGAAGCAACACTTTTCATTGTCGTATAATTGCGGCTTCCGCAGTCTTTACAGGCTAGAGTAATCTTTTTCCTCATATTTACACCTATTTTCTCGACATCATTTCATTAGTACCTTATCACAGTGTCGAAAAAGCTGTCAATATAGGTTTGATTAGAGACTAATCTCGCGAAGCTCTAAATATTTCTCTAATTTTCTCTTTACTCTTTGGAGTGCGTTATCAATTGATTTCACATGACGGTTTAAATCTTCAGAAATCTCTTGATAGGATCTGCCATCAAGATAAAGCACAAGTACCTTTCTTTCCAGCTCGCTTAGCAGTTCACCCATCTTCATTTCGATATCATCAAATTCTTCTTTGCTAATAATTAAGTCTTCTGGGTTAAGCGCTTTAGCACCGGAAATGACATCCAATAATGTTCTGTCCGATTCTTCGTCGTAGATCGGCTTGTCTAATGATACATAGGAATTTAACGGGATATGTTTTTGGCGAGTAGCTGTTTTAATTGCGGTGATAATTTGGCGGGTAATACATAATTCTGCAAAAGCCTTAAATGAAGTAAGCTTGTCCTCTCTGAAATCGCGAATAGACTTATAAAGTCCGATCATTCCCTCTTGGACAATGTCCTCTCGATCCGCTCCTATCAAGAAATAAGATCTTGCTTTCGCACGTACAAAATTGCGGTATTTCGTTATTAAATAATCTAGCGCATCACTATCTCCGACATGAACCCTTTCAATGACTTGTTCATCTTCCAACTGGCAAAATTGCTCTCTGATGGACTTACCCTTGCTGTTGTTTAGATTCACTTCGATCCCCCCGACCGCACCTAGATAGAAATATTATACATTAATGGTTGAAATATCGTCAAGCTATTCCAGATTCCCGCGCCGCCATTTTTCAAACGTTTTCAATACATCTTCTGACAATTCAATCTTAGATGCTGGTTTATCAGAAGTAATCTTTTTGACCCTCGTTTCAATCTTTCGTTCTATCACTTCAATCTCTCTTAAAAGCTCACGAGCCGACTTCCGAAGAGCTCCTTGTCCAAAAATAGCCCATTGTTCCGTAAAATCTGAGGTTGCCACATGAATTTGCGTCCGTATATTATTCAAATCCTGCGCCAGCTTTTCAATCCGCTCATCCGCCGTTTCATTCTCTCTCGTAAAGATGACCTCTACTCGGTGGTTGGTCCGCTTCTTTTCAATTCCTTTGACCATATGGGCATCGAATACGACAATGACTCGATACCCTGTGTATGCTTGATATTCTGCTAAATGTTGAATCAGTACGTCTCTGGCTTCTTCAAAGCTGTTTTCCTTTAAGTGCTGCAGCTGAGGCCATGCACCTATCATGTTGTATCCATCGACTAAGAGGATATCCATCTCTATTCTCCTAACGGATAACGTTTTCGATACACTTCATACATCAATAAACCAGCGGCAACTGATGCGTTTAACGAAGTAACCTTCCCGGCCATAGGCAGTTTAATCAGAAAATCACACTTTTCCTTAATCAATCGGCCAATTCCTTTTCCCTCGCTGCCAATCACAAGAGCCAGCGGCATCGTGCCATCAAATTGTCTGTAATCCTGTTTAGCAGACGCATCTGTTCCCGCAACCCAGATTCCTCTTTCTTTCATTTCATCAAGGGCTCTTGAAAGATTGGTCACTTTTGCGACAGGAATATGCTCAATTGCTCCAGTGGATGCCTTAGCAACTGTTGTTGTTAGACCGACCGCTCTCCTTTTCGGAATGACAATCCCGTGTGCACCTACAGCATCTGCCGTTCTCATAATAGATCCTAAATTATGCGGGTCTTCAATCTCATCTAAAATCAGAAAGAAAGGCTGTTCATTACGCTTTTCAGCGATTTGATACAGGTCGTCCAATTCTGCATATTCATATGCTGCTACTTGTGCAACGATTCCCTGGTGCTGACCTGTAACCATTTGATCAAGCTTTTTCCTCGGAACATACTGAATGGTGATATTTTGCTTTTTAGCGAGTTCAATGACCTGCTGGGCTTGTCCTTTTACAGTGTTTTCTGCCATCCAGAGCTTGTATAACTCCCGATCTGACTTCAGTGTCTCAATCACTGCATTTTTCCCAATGACATAATCATGTTGCTGACTCATTTGTCTTCCTCCCTGACGTTCCGATTTCAATCGCCTGACCAATCAGCTCTTCTAAGCGTTCGTCCTGCTTTTCGATAAATAAATAACCCATGAGCGCTTCAAACGCTGTACTATAACGATACGTTTGAACGTCTGTGTTTTTAGGCACTGTGCCTGATTTTGCGTTTCTTCCTCTTTTCAGCACCGCTTCTTCTGCTTCAGTGAAAAAGCCTTGCTGCTGAAGCGTAAATAAAATAGCAGCCTGTGATTTAGCTGAAACAATTTTGCTTGCTCGTTTGTGCAGCTCATTTGGTTTTGTCGCCCCCGTTTGGAGGAGGTGATGCCTCACATATACTTCAAAAATGGCATCACCCATATAAGCCAGCGCAAGTCCGTTCAGCTGTTTACCGTCTTTCAGCTTTTCAAAATTCAACATTGCCTATTCTCCTCTTTTCCAGCGAGTACCTTGAGGAGTGTCCTCCAACACAATATTCATGTTCTTTAATTGATCACGAATTTGATCAGATAGGGCAAAGTCACGATTTCTTCTAGCTTCATTGCGTTTTTCAATTAACGCTTCTACCTCTTCGTCAAGCGTGTGCTTTTCTTCTAATGAGAAGCCGAGAACAGACGTAATTTCTTGGAACAAGCCGATAAATGCCTTGATCACTTCCTCCGAAGTATGATCATTTTCCATATAATAATTCGCCTGTTTCGCTAATTCGAATAAAACAGAGATCGCATTTGCCGTATTGAAGTCATCATTCATTTCGGAAATAAATGTTGCACGCTGCTCTTCAATTTTTGCCAGCCATTCAGCATTGTCTTCCGTGATATTTGTGCTGCTCTCTAGACGGTGATGTAAATTCGCATACGATGTTTTGAGTCGGTTAAACGCACTCTTTGTACTTTCTAATAAATCCATTGAGTAATTAATTGGGTGGCGATAGTGAACCGACAACATAAAGAAGCGAAGCACATCAGGATCTTGTTCTTTCACAATGTCATGCACCAGCACAAAGTTGCCAAGTGATTTTGACATTTTTTCATTATCGATATTAATATACCCGTTATGCATCCAATACTTCGCAAAAGGCTTCCCTGTCAAAGCCTCAGATTGGGCAATTTCATTCTCATGGTGAGGGAATGTTAAATCCTGTCCGCCAGCATGAATATCGATCGTATCACCTAAATATTTTTTGACCATTGCCGAGCATTCAATGTGCCAGCCTGGGCGTCCTTCGCCCCACGGGCTATCCCAAGAGATTTCCTGATCCTTTGCAGCCTTCCAAAGAGCAAAGTCCAGTGCATCTCGTTTCTTTTCACCTACTCGAATACGGGCACCTGTCTTCAGTTCATCAATTGATTGGTGAGAAAGCTTTCCATAGCCTTCAAATGAGCGTGTGCTGTAATACACGTCGCCATCTGCTTCATAGGCGTAGCCTTTTTCAATCAATGTGGCAATAAACGCAATGATATCATCCATGTTTTCCGTCACTCGCGGGTGAAGGTCTGCTTTTTTGCAGCCGAGTGCACTGACGTCTTCGAAGTAGGCCTGGATAAACCGGTCAGCAATTGTCGGCACATCTTCTCCGAGTTCGTTGGCTGCTTTGATGAGTTTATCATCCACATCTGTAAAGTTTGATACAAAGTTCACATCGTAACCGCTGTATTCTAAATACTTACGTACAGTGTCATAAACAATAGCAGGTCTAGCATTCCCGATATGAATGTAGTTATAAACGGTTGGTCCGCACACATACATCTTGACCTTTCCTGGCTCAAGCGGGACAAATTCTTCCTTCTTACGTGTCAATGTATTATAAATATTGATTGTCATGATTGTTCTTCCTTTCTGCTCAATGAAGCCAGCTCACCTTTTAGCTTTTCCATTTCTCGTTCCAATTCTTTGAAACGATCGGAAATTGGATCTGGCAAATCTTGATGATTGAGATCACGATTGATTTTCTTTCCATTTTGAACGACGACTCGCCCAGGTATACCGACAACGGTGGAATGGTCGGGTACGTCCTTTAACACGACCGACCCCGCTCCAATCTTGGCTCCTTTTCCAACTGTAATGGAACCAAGCACCTTGGCACCTGTCGCAATGAGGGCATCGTCTAAAATGGTCGGATGCCGCTTTCCCTTTTCTTTCCCTGTTCCCCCTAATGTCACGCCTTGGAAAACAGTGACGTTGTCTCCAATTTCACATGTTTCCCCGATCACGACGCCCATGCCGTGATCAATAAAGAACCGCCTGCCAATGGTTGCCGCCGGATGAATTTCCACCCCTGTGAAAAAACGGCTGACCTGAGAAATGATCCGCGCAATAAAATACAGCTTCCGCTTATAAAATGCGTGCGCAATACGGTGAGCCCAAATCGCATGAAGCCCTGAATAGGTTAGCACTACTTCAATATAGCTTCTAGCAGCAGGATCTTGATCAAACACAGTATCAATATCTTCTTTCAGCATTTTGAAAAACACATGCTCCCCCCGTTCTTCCCCATGAATCTCTCTTAGGACTTGCTCTCTTTTTTGGACAAATAAAAAACGCCTCTGCCAAATGACAGAGACGTTTTGAAAACGCGGTTCCACTCTGTTTAGAAAGCCACTTATCTTGAAGCCTTCTCAACTTAATCCCATAACGGAGGGTACCGCCCTTGCATACTAACGTACGTGTTCCTCAAGGGTCTTGAGGGTGCATTTCCAACATCTGCCCATAAGTCTCTTTCAGCCGGTGGAGACTCTTTCTGTGATGGACGAGTACATTGTACTTCTCCCTCGCAACGATTTCTTTATATTTGTTTAATGCGGTTTAATACCGTTTCTTTACCTAGTAATTCAATACTTTGCGGAAGTTCTGGGCCATGCGTTTGTCCTGTGACAGCCACACGAATCGGCATGAATAGTTTCTTGCCTTTATGCCCTGTTTCTTTTTGTACCGCTTTAATGGCAGCCTTGATTTCATCAGGTGTGAAAGACTTAAGCTGTTCAAGTTGACCTGCAAAAGATGCCATGACTTCTGGTACTTGCTCCTCTGCTAGAACTTCCTTTGCCTCTTGATTATACTCAATTTGCTCCTTAAAGAACAACTCTGTCAACTCAACAATTTCTGCTCCGTAGCTTAATTGTTCGTGATACAGAGAAATAAGCTTGCGTACCCACGTGTTTTCTTCTTCAGTCAGCTGCTCACTTACCTTGCCTGCCTTTTGAAGATGTGGAAGTGTTAGTGCCACAACCTGATCAAGATCAAGAGCTTTCACGTATTGGTTGTTCACCCATTTTAGTTTATGCATATCGAATAGAGCTGGTGACTTAGAAAGTCGGTTCACATCAAAAATGTCGATGAATTGCTCTTTTGTAAACAGTTCTTCTTCGCCTACTGGAGACCATCCAAGTAATGCAATGAAGTTAAACAGGGCTTCAGGTAAATAGCCTAAATTCTTATATTGCTCGATGAATTGAATAATCGATTCATCACGTTTACTTAATTTCTTGCGGTTCTCGTTCACAATCAGCGTCATATGTCCGAATAGCGGAACATCCCAGCCAAATGCATGAAAAATCATGATTTGTTTAGGGGTATTTGAAATATGATCCTCTCCGCGAAGAACGTGAGTCATTTTCATCAAATGATCATCCACGGCAACTGCAAAGTTATAAGTTGGCGTGCCATCTTTCTTCACAATAACAAAGTCACCAATGCCGTCTGTTTCAAATGAAATATCACCTTTGACCATGTCGTCAAATTTGATGATTTCTCCTTTTGGTACTCGGAAGCGGATGCTTGGCTCTCTTCCTTCAGCAATCAGCTTGTCCTCTTCTTCTTTTGATAAATGACTGCATTTACCAGAATATCGAGGCATTTCGCTGCGGGCGATTTGTGCTTCACGCTCTGCCTCTAGCTCTTCTGCCGTACAATAGCACTTATACGCCAAGTCCTTCTCTAGCAGCTCATCATAATATTTTTTATAAATATCATTACGCTCTGATTGTCTGTAAGGACCGTAGCCGCCATCTTTATCAATGCTCTCATCCCAATCAATACCGAGCCATTGCAGGTGACGAAGCTGGCTTTCCTCCCCGCCCTCTACATTACGCTTTTGATCCGTATCCTCGATTCGAATAATAAATTTGCCGCCTTGGCTGCGTGCGAACAAATAGTTGAAAAGAGCCGTTCTAGCATTCCCAATATGTAAATGACCAGTTGGACTCGGTGCATAACGAACACGCACTTCATTTCCCATGAGTTTAACTTCCTTTCATCTGCATCATGTTGTCTGACACCAATTTTTTATAAACGTATTTTATCATCAAAACCCATTCTCATCAAAATGGATTTTACTTTTTCTGAAGAAGCACTGTTGCCTGAGAGGCAATTCCTTCGCCTCTTCCTGTAAATCCAAGTTTCTCTGTCGTTGTTGCTTTGACATTCACCTGTGTGACATCTGCCTCAAGCGCTTCTGCAATTTTCTCACACATTGGTTGAATGTAAGGTGCCATTTTTGGCTTTTGCGCCATGATGGTGCAGTCAATATTCACAAGTGTGTAGCCCTTTTCTTTCACAAGTGCCCACACATGCTGCAATAATTTAAAAGAATCTGCATCCTTAAACTCAGGATCTGTGTCTGGGAAATGTCTGCCGATATCTCCTTCAGCAATCGCACCCAGGCATGCATCTGCCACTGTGTGAAGCAGTACGTCAGCGTCTGAATGACCTAGCAGTCCCTTTTCATAAGGGATGGTGACCCCGCCAATAATCAGAGGTCTCCCCTCTGTTAATTGATGTACATCAAAACCTTGTCCTATTCTCAACATGATCTAGTACCCTCTTTCCGCATCCATAATTGCCTTGGCAACCAATAAATCATCCGGTGTTGTCAGCTTAATATTGGTATAGTCTCCTTGGACAATATACACATTCTCGCCATGTAATTGTTCAACAAGACTGGCGTCGTCTGTTCCAAAGAAGCCTGTCCGCTCCGCATATTCATGCGCCTCTTTTAAAATAGAATGACGAAAAGCTTGTGGGGTCTGGACTGCCCACAAGCTCTGACGTTCAATGGTTTGTTCCACTTTGCCTTCTTGAACGCGTTTGATTGTGTCTTTCACTGGTACCGCTACAACTGCGGAGCCTTTTTCAATCGCTGCTTTAACGAGCAAGTCAATCTGTGTATGCTTAATAAAAGGCCTTGCTCCATCATGAACAAGCACGATGTCCGCATCTTTCACAGCCTTTAATCCTTCGTATACACTTTGCTGACGTTCTTCACCGCCAGTGACAAGTGAAACAGGCGTTTGAAAAGCGTGTACCTTGAGTAGCCTTTCAAAGTCTTGACGCTCCTCTTCATTGATCGCTAGGATCATGCGTTTGCATTGCGCATGAGCGTCAAACACCTTTAGTGTATGAATGATGACCGGCATTCTTTTCAGCTCAATAAAAAGCTTATTGCGGCCGGCCTTCATTCGTTTCCCCTGCCCCGCAGCCGGAATAACTACTTCATAATACATGTTCGTTCTCCCTTTAGAGCGCCTTCTCCAGAAGTTTTGGCTTCGCAAAAATCATTCTTCCAGCAGCAGTCTGCAGCACACTAGTGACGAGCACATCGATGTCTTTTCCAATGTAATTGCGTCCTTCTTCTACCACAATCATTGTACCGTCATCTAAGTAAGCAACACCTTGGTTATGCTCTTTCCCGTCTTTAATGACCTGTACCTTCATTTCTTCCCCAGGCAGTACAACCGGTTTAACGGCATTGGCTAGATCATTGATGTTTAACACTGCTACTTTTTGAAGTTCGCATACTTTATTTAAATTAAAATCATTGGTCACAACAACACCTGAAGTTAATTTCGCCAGCTTCACAAGCTTGCTATCAACCTCTTGAATGTCTTCGAAGTCACCTTCGTAAATTTCAACTTTGATATCCAATTCTTTTTGAATACGATTTAAAATATCTAGACCTCTTCGGCCTCTATTTCTCTTTAATACATCTGAAGAGTCTGCAATATGCTGTAATTCCTCGAGTACAAATTGAGGAATGACCATGACGCCTTCTAAGAATCCAGTTTGACAAATATCTGCGATTCTTCCATCAATGATAACACTTGTGTCTAAAATTTTCAGCTTTTTATCTTCTATTTCAGGTTCATCATCAGCTGCTCCCTTTTTCTTTGTGACCTTTGCAGATCGGGAGAACAGCCCTATCATTTCATCCTTCTTCTTAAATCCTACCTGAAATCCAAGGTATCCTAAAAAGAAAGCCAGGAAAATCGGAATAATGGTACCAAAAATATGATATGGGATATTGTTTAGCGGGATCACGTTTACAATAAGATATGCTAGAATAAGTCCAAATACTAATCCGAAACTTCCAGATATAAGATCAGGAAGAGGCGCCTTCAATAGAGAATCCTCGATCCATTTCACCCAATTTACCACATAACCTGTGCACCATTTACCAATGATGAAGAACACAACGGCCCCTATTAGTGCTGATGAGTAAGCATTTGTTATGAAAGGTATGTCCTTTACATTTAAAAGCAGAAATAACTCTGGAATGATAAAAATCCCTACAACTGCACCCAAAATGATAAAAAACGCCTGAACGATTCTTTTTAACATACCTTCACCTCCTTTATTTTTCATCTGTCAATCCACCTTCATCTGACATTAATATATGTTTAAGTTTCCTATCATGAGCAACAGAAAACAAAACCATCATTAATATACCCATATTCATCCATTTTTAACCGTAATAGAGAAAAATTTCTCTTCTTAAAGCTGACGGTCAATGTAATGTTTTTCTTGTAACCTTTTTAATCCTTTTTTTATCTTTTTCGCTCTTACTTCTCCAATTCCTTCTACTTCATCCAATTCTTGTACATCCGCTTCCATAATTCGATCTAGCACACCGAATGCTTCAACCACATTTTCGACGATTGGCATTGGCAGTCTAGGGATTTTATGGAGCAATCTATATCCTCTTGTGTACACATATTCGTCAATATTTGTAGAAGCTGGATATCCAAGTAACTTGTACAGAATGGAATCATCTAAAAGCTCAAAGCTCGACATATCTTGAAGTTGTTTAAGCAGCACATACGGATCTTTGATCTTTTCTTTCACGTAATCTTTAATAAATAAAGCTGCTTCCTGCTCCATATCTGTAATCAATTCATTGACTTGCAGACGGATCAAGTGTCCCTCTGTTCCGAGCTCTTTGATATACATATTGATTTCATTTTTGATCCTGAGTACCATTTCGTAGCGGTGTAGCACGGATAATACATCACCAAAGGTCACAAGCTCTTCAAATTCTAGGGCGCTTAACGCAGAAATGGCGTGATCTAAAATCGTTTTATATTTCTCAAGTGTTTGAATGGCTTGATTGGCCTTTGTTAAAATAAAGCCAATATCTTTCAGCGTATAACGACGATTCCCTTGGTATAAGGTAATGACGTTCCTCCGTTCAGAAATGGCAATGATTAAGCAGCCTGTCTGCTTTGCTACACGTTCAGCCGTCCGGTGCCTCATGCCTGTTTCCGATGAATGAATGGTTGCATCTGGCATCAGCTGTGTATTCGCATACAAGATTTTTTGACCAGAATCGCTAAGAATAATGGCCCCGTCCATCTTCGCCAATTCATATAAATGTGCTGGGGAGAAGGCTGAATTAATGTGAAATCCTCCATCTACCACACTCTTTACTTTGTCATTATAACCAACAACAATGAGCCCGCCAGTATTGGCTCTCAGGACGTTTTCAATCCCTGCCCGCAGAGGTGTTCCTGGTGCCACAAACTGTACAATATCTAAGAGATCGAGTTCTCTCGCTCCTTTTTTCTCTTTTTCCATTTCTATGATCCCCCTAGTGAAATTCGAAGTGCCTCCGCTACATTTTCTACACCAACTAACTCAATCCCTCTCGGCTTTTTCCATCCGTCTATATTCGCCTGAGGAATAAACATTCGCTTAAATCCTAGTTTTGCAGCTTCCTGCACTCGCTGTTCAATTCTTGATACTCTTCTGACTTCTCCCGTCAGACCGACCTCTCCTATAAAGCAATCCGCTTGATGCGGCGCTGCATCTTTAAAGCTTGATGCAATACTGACGGCAATAGCTAAGTCAATCGCCGGTTCGTCAAGCTTCACACCGCCTGCGACCTTTAAATACGCATCTTGGTTTTGCAGCAGCAGCCCCACGCGTTTTTCTAAAACTGCCATGAGCAGCGATACTCGATTATGATCAAGGCCAGTGGCCATTCTTCGCGGATTCCCAAAGCTTGTCGGGGAAATTAATGCCTGTATCTCGACAAGTACAGGTCTTGTTCCTTCCATTGAGGCAACAACACACGAACCAGATACACCTGCCGACCGCTCTTCTAGAAAGATTTCTGATGGGTTTAATACTTCCGTGAGCCCTTCCTCTCTCATTTCAAAAATTCCCAATTCATTCGTTGAACCAAATCGGTTTTTGACCGCCCGTAAGATACGAAACGTATGATGACGCTCGCCTTCAAAATAAAGAACTGTGTCCACCATATGCTCTAAAAGGCGTGGACCTGCGATCGAGCCTTCTTTGGTCACGTGACCAACGATAAAAATAGGAATACCATTTGTCTTGGCAATCTTCATCAGCTGCGCTGTACATTCTCTAACTTGAGATACAGAGCCGGGAGCTGACGTGATATCGCTTTGGTAAACGGTTTGAATCGAATCCACCACAACAAAAGCAGGTTTCATCTCCTGTATAGCAGACGTTATATACTCCATATCGGTTTCAGCCAAAACATGTAAAGAGGCGCTTTCAATGCCAAGGCGGTCCGCTCTTAGCTTCGTTTGTTTAATGGACTCCTCACCAGATATGTATAACACATTCTGATTTTTGTCTGAGAGCTGTGCTGATACTTGTAATAATAATGTGGACTTCCCAATCCCAGGATCTCCGCCGATGAGAACAAGAGAACCTTTGACAATTCCACTTCCTAATACTCGGTTAAATTCTTCTAAATTTGTTTTAATTCGGGGTTCTTCGGATGTTTCAATTGCAGATATAGGTGAAGGTTTTTGAATGGTTTGAACAGAATGATTAAAAGCACTTCGACGGTTTGCCGGCTCTTTGCGAACGACCTCTTCTGTCATACTGTTCCACGTGCCGCAGCCTGGACATTTCCCCATCCATTTGGCTGACTCATAACCGCACGATTGGCATATAAATTTTGATTTTGTCTTAGCCATAGATTGAAGAATACAACTCCTTATACTGGTCAGAAAATAAGTAAAGGGAGGCATACACCTTACTGGTATGCCTCACACTTTTTTCTTACTATATTAGTTCGTAGCAGCCGTCGCTTTTACGACAATCTCTCCATCTTCCACATCTAATACGATATGTTGACCTTTTTCAATATTCCCCTTCAGAAGCTCTTCAGAAAGTCGATCTTCTACATGCTTTTGAATCGCTCTTCTTAACGGACGCGCACCGTACTCAAGATCTACTCCTTCGTCGGCAATCTTCGCTTTTGCTGCTTCCGTCAATTCAATTGATAGGTCTTGTTCTTTTAATCGTTTTGTCAATTGATCAGACATGAGAGACACGATCTCTTTTAGATGTTTCTTCTCAAGCGAGTGGAAGACAATGATTTCATCAATACGGTTGATAAACTCAGGTCTAAACGCACGTTTCAACTCGCCCATCACTTTGCCTTTCATATCCTTGTAATTTTGACTTTCATCCTGCACGTTAAAGCCAACATATTTATTGCGCTTCAGCTCACTAGCTCCAACGTTTGATGTCATAATCAAAATCGTATTTCTAAAGTCAACGGTACGCCCTTTAGAATCAGTCAGACGACCATCTTCTAACACTTGCAGTAAGATATTAAATACATCTGGATGCGCCTTTTCAATCTCGTCTAAAAGAACGACAGAATAAGGTTTTCTTCTCACTTTTTCAGTCAGCTGTCCACCTTCATCATAGCCCACATAGCCTGGAGGTGACCCAACAAGTCTGGATGTAGAGTGCTTCTCCATGTATTCAGACATATCAATACGGATCATTGCTTCTTCATCACCGAAAATAGACTCAGCAAGTGCTCTTGCAAGCTCCGTTTTACCAACCCCTGTTGGACCTAAGAAGATAAAGGAGCCGATTGGGCGCTTCGGATCTTTCAGGCCAGCACGCGCACGTCTCACCGCTTTTGCTACAGCGACAACCGCTTCATCCTGTCCGATCACGCGAGAGTGGAGCAATTGTTCCATATTCAGAAGCTTATCTGTCTCCGTTTGAGCAATTTTCGAAACAGGCACTCCCGTCCAGCTGGAAACGACCATTGCGATATCATCTACAGATACCTCTGAATTCTCTTGTCCCTGCTTTTCTTTCCATGATTTCTTTGTAACTTCTACTTTTTCACGCAAACGCTGTTCTGTATCTCGAAGAGAAGCTGCTTTTTCAAATTCTTGACTTTGAACTGCCGCATCCTTTTCCTTGCGTACTTCATCCAGCTTTTGCTCTAATTCTTTTAGGTTAGGCGGTGTTGTGAACGAACGTAAACGGACTTTCGAACCTGCCTCATCAATTAAATCAATCGCCTTATCTGGAAGGAATCGGTCAGAAATATAACGGTCAGACAGCTTCACCGCCGCCTCAATGGCTTCATCTGTAATAGACACACGGTGATGTGCTTCATACCGGTCTCTAAGCCCTCTTAAGATTTGAATACTTTCATCAACAGACGGCTGATCTACTTGAATTGGCTGGAAACGTCGTTCAAGCGCAGCATCCTTTTCAATATATTTACGGTACTCATCTAACGTTGTCGCCCCAATACATTGAAGCTCTCCACGTGCTAGGGATGGCTTCAAGATATTAGACGCATCAATCGCGCCCTCTGCTCCACCAGCACCAATAAGTGTATGAAGCTCGTCGATAAAGAGAATGATATTTCCTGCCTGGCGAATTTCGTCCATCACTTTTTTCAAACGATCCTCGAATTCACCACGATATTTCGTACCAGCTACAACAGTTCCCATATCCAGGGTCATTACTCGTTTATCACGCAGGATTTCAGGCACTTCATTATGAATAATTTGCTGTGCAAGACCTTCTGCGATGGCTGTTTTACCAACACCAGGCTCACCAATCAGCACAGGGTTATTTTTTGTTCTTCTACTTAGGACCTCAATGACACGTTGAATTTCTTTGCTTCGGCCAATGACAGGGTCCAAGCTGTCCTCTTTTGCGATAGCTGTTAAATCTCTTGCCAGGCTATCAAGTGTTGGTGTATTTGCATTGCTATTAGAGCCAGCTGCAGATGCACCTGTTTCATTGCTTCCAAGCAGCTGCAGGACTTGCTGGCGTGCTTTATTTAAGCTCACTCCGAGGTTATTTAAGACACGGGCAGCGACACCCTCTCCCTCACGAATAAGACCTAATAGAATATGTTCTGTCCCTACATAGGAATGACCTAGCTTTCTTGCTTCATCCATTGAAAGCTCAGTGACCTTCTTCGCTCTAGGCGTATAATGAGGAATAGCTTGAGACACCTCTTGCCCTCTTCCAATCAAGCTTTCGACTTCTTTTTGGATTTTATCTGAAACAAGGCCCAGTGCTTCTAACGCTTTGGCAGCGATGCCCTCACCTTCACGTACAAGGCCAAGTAAAATGTGCTCAGTACCAATATTCTTATGGCCTAGGCGAATGGCTTCTTCTTGTGCAAGTGCTAATACCTTTTGAGCTCTTTCAGTGAATCTTCCAAACATCATATCGTTTCATCCTCCTGTCCATTCCTATGCATTTCTAAGCGCAGCCTTTCTCTAATAATCGCTGCTCGTTTTATATCTCGTTCATTTGGCTCTAAGGCTCCTCCTGAATATTGTTGAAGGAAGCCGGGCTGAGTCAAAATCATGAGTTCATTCAGTATATTACTTGAAAGTCCCTTAATGATACCTAAATCAATTCCAAGCCGCACATCTGACAAACACTTCGCTGTTTCCTTTGATTCAATCATACGACAATTGGCCAAAATTCCTAAGGAACGGTACACTCTGTCCTCAAGTTCAATTTTAGATGTTTGATATAACGCTTTTCGTGCAGATCGCTCTTGTTCAATGAGCTGAGCGGTCACACTATTCAAGTCATCTACAATGTCTTCTTCTGATTGACCAAGTGTCATTTGATTTGAAATTTGAAAGATGTTCCCTATTGCTTCGCTGCCCTCACCATAAATTCCTCTGACCACAAGACCTAATTGATTAATGGCCGGAATAATCCGATTCATTTGTCTTGTGAGCGCTAATGCTGGTAAATGCATCATGACCGAAGCCCTAATACCTGTACCTACATTGGTCGGACAGCTTGTTAAGTATCCTCGCTTTTCAGAAAACGCGTAATCCACTTGCTCATCAATCCAGTCATCTACCTGATTAGCCGCTTTTAGTGCATTGGCTAGCTGAAAACCTGGGAATAAGCACTGGATTCGAATATGGTCTTCTTCATTCAGCATCACACTGATTTCTTCATTTTCAGAAAGCAAACAGCCGCCAAATCTTGATTCAGCTAAATTGGGGCTAATCAAATGCTTTTCAACAAGTACCCTCTTTGCTAAAGGCTGCGTTTCATTCATTCGAATCAGAACAAAGTTTCCAATGTCCTTCACTTCCTGGCTAGCAAACTTTTGCTCGAATTGCTGGAGAACAGCTTCAGCTTCAGCTTGAGAAAACTGAGTTGGGAAACGAACATGCTCTAGATTGCGAGCTAGCCGGATACGACTGCTTAGAACAATGTCACTTTCTGGTCCTTTTTGTTTCATCCACTGACTAAGAGCGTCTTGAATAAAATGCTGGAGCGACATGACGTTAATCTCCCTCCCTCTGCTGAGATTGCTCATGCTCTAATGCACGAATTTGATCTCGAACTTCCGCTGCCTTTTCGAACTCTTCCTGTTCAATCAGCTGCTTCAGCTCTTGCTGCATTAACTCAAGTTTCCGGCGAACATGCAGGCTGCCGGCAATTCGTTTTGGTACTTTTCCATTATGGACTGTATTCCCACTATGGACTTTCCGTAAAACAGGGTTCAGATACTGATCAAATGTACGATAGCATTCTGCACAGCCAAATCGGCCTGTTTTTCTGAACTGCTGAAAGGTTAAGCCACACTTAGGACATTGATCCACTTCTTTCGCTTCTTGAAAAATAGACGAGCCCTTGTTCGCACTTGTGGTGAAGCTAGGATCAATATTCAATAAGCCTGATAATAGGTTGTGAATCGAGAAACCTTGGTTTCCACTCATAGCATATGAATCACTGTTTTCTTTTGCACATTGTTCACATATGTGCATTTCTTGTTTTTCTCCATTTATAACTTTCGTAAAGTGAAAAGTGGCTGGTCTCTCATTACATTCTTGACAAATCAATCTTTTCACCCGCTTTACTTTAATTTCAAAGCATTTAACATCGCTTTCATCATCCGAGCACGCAGTTCATCACGTTCAGGTAAATCAATATGCAATACAGAACGGTCCATGACACTAATCATCATCTTAGCTTCTCTTTCAGATAAAATGTTATTTTCAACAAGACGCATGATGATATGATCAGATGCAGCCTGTGATAAACGATGATATATTTGGGAAATAATATTGTTCAATAAGTCGACTTCATCATTCATTTTGACTTTAATGATGCGGATATAGCCACCGCCGCCACGCTTACTTTCAACGATATAGCCTCTCTCGCTCGTAAAGCGTGTATTGATAACATAGTTTATTTGTGAAGGTACGCATTGAAACTTATCTGCAATTTCATTGCGTTTAATTTCTAATATTTCTCGACCGTTCTGATCCAAGACTTCCTTCAAATACTGCTCGATGATATCAGAAATATTTTGTGCCACTCCTCCTCCTCCTCCATTGACTTTGACTATATTTGACTTTAATCTTACTATAAATTTTTTCGATCAATTTTTCAAGATAATCGCTCAACTAACAATATTATTTCCACATTTATATGGTGTCAAACCTCCCAAAAACACAAAAAAGACCAGTTCCGACTGGAACTGATCCTAATAGAAGCTTGGCGGCGTCCTACTCTCACAGGGGGAAACCCCCAACTACCATCGGCGCTGAAGAGCTTAACTTCCGTGTTCGGTATGGGAACGGGTGTGACCTCTTCGCTATCGCCACCAAACCTGATGGAGAGAATGTTCTCTCAAAACTAGATAACAATGTTCATGCTTCACATTAGAATATAGGTTAAGTCCTCGATCTATTAGTATCTGTCAGCTCCACGTGTCACCACGCTTCCACCTCAGACCTATCAACCTGATCATCTTTCAGGGATCTTACTTCCTTGCGGAATGGGAAATCTCATCTTGAGGGGGGCTTCATGCTTAGATGCTTTCAGCACTTATCCCGTCCGCACATAGCTACCCAGCGATGCCCTTGGCAGAACAACTGGTACACCAGCGGTGCGTCCATCCCGGTCCTCTCGTACTAAGGACAGCTCCTCTCAAATTTCCTGCGCCCGCGACGGATAGGGACCGAACTGTCTCACGACGTTCTGAACCCAGCTCGCGTACCGCTTTAATGGGCGAACAGCCCAACCCTTGGGACCGACTACAGCCCCAGGATGCGATGAGCCGACATCGAGGTGCCAAACCTCCCCGTCGATGTGGACTCTTGGGGGAGATAAGCCTGTTATCCCCGGGGTAGCTTTTATCCGTTGAGCGATGGCCCTTCCATGCGGAACCACCGGATCACTAAGCCCGACTTTCGTCCCTGCTCGACTTGTAGGTCTCGCAGTCAAGCTCCCTTGTGCCTTTACACTCTGCGAATGATTTCCAACCATTCTGAGGGAACCTTTGGGCGCCTCCGTTACATTTTAGGAGGCGACCGCCCCAGTCAAACTGCCCACCTGACACTGTCTCCCTGCCCGATAAGGGCAGCGGGTTAGAAGGTCAATACAGCCAGGGTAGTATCCCACCGATGCCTCCACCGAAGCTAGCGCTCCGGTTTCCAAGGCTCCTACCTATCCTGTACAAGCTGTACCAACATTCAATATCAGGCTGCAGTAAAGCTCCACGGGGTCTTTCCGTCCTGTCGCGGGTAACCTGCATCTTCACAGGTACTATAATTTCACCGAGTCTCTCGTTGAGACAGTGCCCAGATCGTTGCGCCTTTCGTGCGGGTCGGAACTTACCCGACAAGGAATTTCGCTACCTTAGGACCGTTATAGTTACGGCCGCCGTTTACTGGGGCTTCAATTCGCACCTTCGCTTACGCTAAGCGCTCCTCTTAACCTTCCAGCACCGGGCAGGCGTCAGCCCCTATACTTCGCCTTACGGCTTCGCAGAGACCTGTGTTTTTGCTAAACAGTCGCCTGGGCCTATTCACTGCGGCTTCTCGGGGCTTTAACACCCTAAGAAGCACCCCTTCTCCCGAAGTTACGGGGTCATTTTGCCGAGTTCCTTAACGAGAGTTCTCTCGATCACCTTAGGATTCTCTCCTCGCCTACCTGTGTCGGTTTGCGGTACGGGCACCTCTCACCTCGCTAGAGGCTTTTCTTGGCAGTGTGGAATCAGGAACTTCGCTACTAAATTTCGCTCGCCATCACAGCTCAGCCTTTACGGGAAACGGATTTGCCTATTTCCCAGCCTAACTGCTTGGACGCGGATATCCAATACCGCGCTTACCCTATCCTCCTGCGTCCCCCCATTGCTCAAATGGTGAGGAGGTGGTACAGGAATATCAACCTGTTGTCCATCGCCTACGCCTTTCGGCCTCGGCTTAGGTCCCGACTAACCCTGAGCGGACGAGCCTTCCTCAGGAAACCTTAGGCATTCGGTGGACGGGATTCTCACCCGTCTTTCGCTACTCATACCGGCATTCTCACTTCTAAGCGCTCCACCAGTCCTTCCGGTCTGGCTTCACAGCCCTTAGAACGCTCTCCTACCACTGTTCGTAAGAACAGTCCGCAGCTTCGGTGATACGTTTAGCCCCGGTACATTTTCGGCGCAGAGTCACTCGACCAGTGAGCTATTACGCACTCTTTAAATGGTGGCTGCTTCTAAGCCAACATCCTGGTTGTCTAAGCAACTCCACATCCTTTTCCACTTAACGTATACTTTGGGACCTTAGCTGGCGGTCTGGGCTGTTTCCCTTTCGACTACGGATCTTATCACTCGCAGTCTGACTCCCAAGGATAAGTCATCGGCATTCGGAGTTTGACTGAATTCGGTAACCCGGTAGGGGCCCCTAGTCCAATCAGTGCTCTACCTCCGAGACTCTTACCTTGAGGCTAGCCCTAAAGCTATTTCGGAGAGAACCAGCTATCTCCAGGTTCGATTGGCATTTCACCCCTACCCACACCTCATCCCCGCACTTTTCAACGTGCGTGGGTTCGGGCCTCCATTCAGTGTTACCTGAACTTCACCCTGGACATGGGTAGATCACCTGGTTTCGGGTCTACGACCACGTACTCATGCGCCCTATTCAGACTCGCTTTCGCTGCGGCTCCGCATCTTCTGCTTAACCTTGCACGGGATCGTAACTCGCCGGTTCATTCTACAAAAGGCACGCCATCACCCGTTAACGGGCTCTGACTACTTGTAGGCACACGGTTTCAGGATCTATTTCACTCCCCTTCCGGGGTGCTTTTCACCTTTCCCTCACGGTACTGGTTCACTATCGGTCACTAGGGAGTATTTAGCCTTGGGAGATGGTCCTCCCGGATTCCGACGGAATTTCACGTGTTCCGCCGTACTCAGGATCCACTCTGGAGAGAACAACATTTCAGTTACAGGGCTGTTACCTTCTTTGGCGGGCCTTTCCAGACCTCTTCGCTTATATCGTTCCTTTGTAACTCCGTATAGAGTGTCCTACAACCCCAAGAGGCAAGCCTCTTGGTTTGGGCTGTTCCCGTTTCGCTCGCCGCTACTCAGGGAATCGCATTTGCTTTCTCTTCCTCCGGGTACTTAGATGTTTCAGTTCCCCGGGTATGCCTTCTCATACTCTATGTATTCAAGTATGGATACTACTCCATTACGAGCAGTGGGTTTCCCCATTCGGAAATCTCCGGATCAAAGCTTGCTTACAGCTCCCCGAAGCATATCGGTGTTCGTCCCGTCCTTCATCGGCTCCTAGTGCCAAGGCATCCACCGTGCGCCCTTTCTAACTTAACCATTTCTTACTTTAGAAAGAATCACTATGTGTGATGAACTTTGCATTGCATTCAATGTGAATGTATTACTTATTGTTATCTAGTTTTCAAAGAACAATCCTGTCTCGCTAGAGACATGTTTTGAAGGAATGATCCTTCAAAACTAAACAAGACGAAAACGTACGCTGCTCCATATATCCTTAGAAAGGAGGTGATCCAGCCGCACCTTCCGATACGGCTACCTTGTTACGACTTCACCCCAATCATCTGCCCCACCTTCGGCGGCTGGCTCCATAAAGGTTACCTCACCGACTTCGGGTGTTGCAAACTCTCGTGGTGTGACGGGCGGTGTGTACAAGGCCCGGGAACGTATTCACCGCGGCATGCTGATCCGCGATTACTAGCGATTCCAGCTTCACGCAGTCGAGTTGCAGACTGCGATCCGAACTGAGAACAGATTTATGGGATTGGCTAAACCTTGCGGTCTTGCAGCCCTTTGTTCTGTCCATTGTAGCACGTGTGTAGCCCAGGTCATAAGGGGCATGATGATTTGACGTCATCCCCACCTTCCTCCGGTTTGTCACCGGCAGTCACCTTAGAGTGCCCAACTGAATGCTGGCAACTAAGATCAAGGGTTGCGCTCGTTGCGGGACTTAACCCAACATCTCACGACACGAGCTGACGACAACCATGCACCACCTGTCACTCTGTCCCCGAAGGGAAAGCCCTATCTCTAGGGTTGTCAGAGGATGTCAAGACCTGGTAAGGTTCTTCGCGTTGCTTCGAATTAAACCACATGCTCCACCGCTTGTGCGGGCCCCCGTCAATTCCTTTGAGTTTCAGTCTTGCGACCGTACTCCCCAGGCGGAGTGCTTAATGCGTTAGCTGCAGCACTAAGGGGCGGAAACCCCCTAACACTTAGCACTCATCGTTTACGGCGTGGACTACCAGGGTATCTAATCCTGTTCGCTCCCCACGCTTTCGCTCCTCAGCGTCAGTTACAGACCAGAGAGTCGCCTTCGCCACTGGTGTTCCTCCACATCTCTACGCATTTCACCGCTACACGTGGAATTCCACTCTCCTCTTCTGCACTCAAGTTTCCCAGTTTCCAATGACCCTCCCCGGTTGAGCCGGGGGCTTTCACATCAGACTTAAGAAACCGCCTGCGAGCCCTTTACGCCCAATAATTCCGGACAACGCTTGCCACCTACGTATTACCGCGGCTGCTGGCACGTAGTTAGCCGTGGCTTTCTGGTTAGGTACCGTCAAGGTGCGAGCAGTTACTCTGGCACTTGTTCTTCCCTAACAACAGAGCTTTACGATCCGAAAACCTTCATCACTCACGCGGCGTTGCTCCGTCAGACTTTCGTCCATTGCGGAAGATTCCCTACTGCTGCCTCCCGTAGGAGTCTGGGCCGTGTCTCAGTCCCAGTGTGGCCGATCACCCTCTCAGGTCGGCTACGCATCGTCGCCTTGGTGAGCCATTACCCCACCAACTAGCTAATGCGCCGCGGGTCCATCTGTAAGTGACAGCCGAAACCGTCTTTCATCCTTGAACCATGCGGTTCAAGGAACTATCCGGTATTAGCTCCGGTTTCCCGGAGTTATCCCAGTCTTACAGGCAGGTTACCCACGTGTTACTCACCCGTCCGCCGCTAACATCCGGGAGCAAGCTCCCTTCTGTCCGCTCGACTTGCATGTATTAGGCACGCCGCCAGCGTTCGTCCTGAGCCAGGATCAAACTCTCCGAAAAAATACAAAACCGAAGTTTTGCTTTTCGCCAGTTTGACTGACTACCTATGAAGTTTCATAGGATTTTTTTATAAAAACTCGAATTAACAGGTACGTTTTGTCTTGTTTAGTTTTCAAAGATCATATTGGTGGAGCCTAGCGGGATCGAACCGCTGACCTCCTGCGTGCAAGGCAGGCGCTCTCCCAGCTGAGCTAAGGCCCCATAAAAGATGGTCGGGAAGACAGGATTCGAACCTGCGACCCCTTGGTCCCAAACCAAGTGCTCTACCAAGCTGAGCTACTTCCCGATCTTAATGGCGCGCCCGAGAGGAGTCGAACCCCTAACCTTTTGATCCGTAGTCAAACGCTCTATCCAATTGAGCTACGGGCGCTTATTTATAATGCCGAGGGCCGGACTTGAACCGGCACGGTAGTCACCTACCGCAGGATTTTAAGTCCTGTGTGTCTGCCAATTCCACCACCCCGGCGTGGATGGTATAAGCGGAAGACGGGATTCGAACCCGCGACCCCCACCTTGGCAAGGTGGTGTTCTACCACTGAACTACTTCCGCATTACAGGATTTCTTTATTTTATTTGGCAATGCGGGTGAAGGGACTTGAACCCCCACGTCATAAAGACACTAGATCCTAAGTCTAGCGCGTCTGCCAATTCCGCCACACCCGCATGAAACATGGTGAGCCATGAAGGACTCGAACCTTCGACCCTCTGATTAAAAGTCAGATGCTCTACCAACTGAGCTAATGGCTCGCTTTAAAAACGACTTGTCTATCTTACCATATGAAAGTGGTGCCGGCAAGAGGACTTGAACCCCCAACCTACTGATTACAAGTCAGTTGCTCTACCAGTTGAGCTACACCGGCTTTATCTATCCTAACATTATGTAAGAATAAATATGGTGGAGGATGACGGGCTCGAACCGCCGACCCTCTGCTTGTAAGGCAGATGCTCTCCCAGCTGAGCTAATCCTCCATATTGTGTCGTTTCGAAGTGTCTCTCGATCTGACAAATAGTATTATATAACGATAAGATATTGTTTGTAAAGACTTTTTTAAAATAATTTTTGAATTTATTTTAAAGCTGTTTTTTCACCTTTTCGTTAAGGCACCTAAAGAATTTTACCACTTGTCTCATCATTTTAAAAGCCTTTTTTTCATTTTTTTATGTTTTTTTGTTAAAAAGAGCGCTTATATGGCTCTATCATTGCAAATACAGCAATTTCGAAGCTTTCATATCCTTGTTTTATTTCATATATCTCTGGATAAAAAACATCCAAAAAAGAAATTCTATTATTATTTTATTTTTCTGAGAAATCTTTTTTGCCTAAAAAAGTGTAAAAATAATTACTGGTCTTTACTATTTTTCAACAAATCGTTTCACATTAATTTTTCTGCTGCTTCAAACACTCAACAGTCTTATCATCGATATAAAGTTTTACCAGGAGAATTAATATTAGTATTGTTTCTTTCTCCTTTTAAGTTAAAAATTTAGCAATAGCTGACTATCCCCTTTGGGGTGAGGGTGCCTTTCTATCTCGTGACCCTGTACATCACCTCTTTACGTCTATTTAGTCCAAGGAGAGGTTTTCTATGCTTTTAATGACCCTTGATAATTTGAGCTGCTGGTTCATATGATGACTGAAGTGTTAAATTGAAGGAACAACGTATTCTCACTTTACGAACCTATTATATAGAAGCAAGTCATTCAAAAACACAAAAAAGACCAGTTCCGACTGGAACTGATCCTAATAGAAGCTTGGCGGCGTCCTACTCTCACAGGGGGAAACCCCCAACTACCATCGGCGCTGAAGAGCTTAACTTCCGTGTTCGGTATGGGAACGGGTGTGACCTCTTCGCTATCGCCACCAAACCTGATGGAGAGAATGTTCTCTCAAAACTAAATAACAATGTTCAAACTTCACATTAGAATATAGGTTAAGTCCTCGATCTATTAGTATCTGTCAGCTCCACGTGTCACCACGCTTCCACCTCAGACCTATCAACCTGATCATCTTTCAGGGATCTTACTTCCTTGCGGAATGGGAAATCTCATCTTGAGGGGGGCTTCATGCTTAGATGCTTTCAGCACTTATCCCGTCCGCACATAGCTACCCAGCGATGCCCTTGGCAGAACAACTGGTACACCAGCGGTGCGTCCATCCCGGTCCTCTCGTACTAAGGACAGCTCCTCTCAAATTTCCTGCGCCCGCGACGGATAGGGACCGAACTGTCTCACGACGTTCTGAACCCAGCTCGCGTACCGCTTTAATGGGCGAACAGCCCAACCCTTGGGACCGACTACAGCCCCAGGATGCGATGAGCCGACATCGAGGTGCCAAACCTCCCCGTCGATGTGGACTCTTGGGGGAGATAAGCCTGTTATCCCCGGGGTAGCTTTTATCCGTTGAGCGATGGCCCTTCCATGCGGAACCACCGGATCACTAAGCCCGACTTTCGTCCCTGCTCGACTTGTAGGTCTCGCAGTCAAGCTCCCTTGTGCCTTTACACTCTGCGAATGATTTCCAACCATTCTGAGGGAACCTTTGGGCGCCTCCGTTACATTTTAGGAGGCGACCGCCCCAGTCAAACTGCCCACCTGACACTGTCTCCCTGCCCGATAAGGGCAGCGGGTTAGAAGGTCAATACAGCCAGGGTAGTATCCCACCGATGCCTCCACCGAAGCTAGCGCTCCGGTTTCCAAGGCTCCTACCTATCCTGTACAAGCTGTACCAACATTCAATATCAGGCTGCAGTAAAGCTCCACGGGGTCTTTCCGTCCTGTCGCGGGTAACCTGCATCTTCACAGGTACTATAATTTCACCGAGTCTCTCGTTGAGACAGTGCCCAGATCGTTGCGCCTTTCGTGCGGGTCGGAACTTACCCGACAAGGAATTTCGCTACCTTAGGACCGTTATAGTTACGGCCGCCGTTTACTGGGGCTTCAATTCGCACCTTCGCTTACGCTAAGCGCTCCTCTTAACCTTCCAGCACCGGGCAGGCGTCAGCCCCTATACTTCGCCTTACGGCTTCGCAGAGACCTGTGTTTTTGCTAAACAGTCGCCTGGGCCTATTCACTGCGGCTTCTCGGGGCTTTAACACCCTAAGAAGCACCCCTTCTCCCGAAGTTACGGGGTCATTTTGCCGAGTTCCTTAACGAGAGTTCTCTCGATCACCTTAGGATTCTCTCCTCGCCTACCTGTGTCGGTTTGCGGTACGGGCACCTCTCACCTCGCTAGAGGCTTTTCTTGGCAGTGTGGAATCAGGAACTTCGCTACTAAATTTCGCTCGCCATCACAGCTCAGCCTTTACGGGAAACGGATTTGCCTATTTCCCAGCCTAACTGCTTGGACGCGGATATCCAATACCGCGCTTACCCTATCCTCCTGCGTCCCCCCATTGCTCAAATGGTGAGGAGGTGGTACAGGAATATCAACCTGTTGTCCATCGCCTACGCCTTTCGGCCTCGGCTTAGGTCCCGACTAACCCTGAGCGGACGAGCCTTCCTCAGGAAACCTTAGGCATTCGGTGGACGGGATTCTCACCCGTCTTTCGCTACTCATACCGGCATTCTCACTTCTAAGCGCTCCACCAGTCCTTCCGGTCTGGCTTCACAGCCCTTAGAACGCTCTCCTACCACTGTTCGTAAGAACAGTCCGCAGCTTCGGTGATACGTTTAGCCCCGGTACATTTTCGGCGCAGAGTCACTCGACCAGTGAGCTATTACGCACTCTTTAAATGGTGGCTGCTTCTAAGCCAACATCCTGGTTGTCTAAGCAACTCCACATCCTTTTCCACTTAACGTATACTTTGGGACCTTAGCTGGCGGTCTGGGCTGTTTCCCTTTCGACTACGGATCTTATCACTCGCAGTCTGACTCCCAAGGATAAGTCATCGGCATTCGGAGTTTGACTGAATTCGGTAACCCGGTAGGGGCCCCTAGTCCAATCAGTGCTCTACCTCCGAGACTCTTACCTTGAGGCTAGCCCTAAAGCTATTTCGGAGAGAACCAGCTATCTCCAGGTTCGATTGGCATTTCACCCCTACCCACACCTCATCCCCGCACTTTTCAACGTGCGTGGGTTCGGGCCTCCATTCAGTGTTACCTGAACTTCACCCTGGACATGGGTAGATCACCTGGTTTCGGGTCTACGACCACGTACTCATGCGCCCTATTCAGACTCGCTTTCGCTGCGGCTCCGCATCTTCTGCTTAACCTTGCACGGGATCGTAACTCGCCGGTTCATTCTACAAAAGGCACGCCATCACCCGTTAACGGGCTCTGACTACTTGTAGGCACACGGTTTCAGGATCTATTTCACTCCCCTTCCGGGGTGCTTTTCACCTTTCCCTCACGGTACTGGTTCACTATCGGTCACTAGGGAGTATTTAGCCTTGGGAGATGGTCCTCCCGGATTCCGACGGAATTTCACGTGTTCCGCCGTACTCAGGATCCACTCTGGAGAGAACAACATTTCAGTTACAGGGCTGTTACCTTCTTTGGCGGGCCTTTCCAGACCTCTTCGCTTATATCGTTCCTTTGTAACTCCGTATAGAGTGTCCTACAACCCCAAGAGGCAAGCCTCTTGGTTTGGGCTGTTCCCGTTTCGCTCGCCGCTACTCAGGGAATCGCATTTGCTTTCTCTTCCTCCGGGTACTTAGATGTTTCAGTTCCCCGGGTATGCCTTCTCATACTCTATGTATTCAAGTATGGATACTACTCCATTACGAGCAGTGGGTTTCCCCATTCGGAAATCTCCGGATCAAAGCTTGCTTACAGCTCCCCGAAGCATATCGGTGTTCGTCCCGTCCTTCATCGGCTCCTAGTGCCAAGGCATCCACCGTGCGCCCTTTCTAACTTAACCATTTCTTACTTTAGAAAGAATCACTATGTGTGATGAACTTTGCATTGCATTCAATGTGAATGTATTACTTATTGTTATCTAGTTTTCAAAGAACAATCCTGTCTCGCTAGAGACATGTTTTGAAGGAATGATCCTTCAAAACTAAACAAGACGAAAACGTACGCTGCTCCATATATCCTTAGAAAGGAGGTGATCCAGCCGCACCTTCCGATACGGCTACCTTGTTACGACTTCACCCCAATCATCTGCCCCACCTTCGGCGGCTGGCTCCATAAAGGTTACCTCACCGACTTCGGGTGTTGCAAACTCTCGTGGTGTGACGGGCGGTGTGTACAAGGCCCGGGAACGTATTCACCGCGGCATGCTGATCCGCGATTACTAGCGATTCCAGCTTCACGCAGTCGAGTTGCAGACTGCGATCCGAACTGAGAACAGATTTATGGGATTGGCTAAACCTTGCGGTCTTGCAGCCCTTTGTTCTGTCCATTGTAGCACGTGTGTAGCCCAGGTCATAAGGGGCATGATGATTTGACGTCATCCCCACCTTCCTCCGGTTTGTCACCGGCAGTCACCTTAGAGTGCCCAACTGAATGCTGGCAACTAAGATCAAGGGTTGCGCTCGTTGCGGGACTTAACCCAACATCTCACGACACGAGCTGACGACAACCATGCACCACCTGTCACTCTGTCCCCGAAGGGAAAGCCCTATCTCTAGGGTTGTCAGAGGATGTCAAGACCTGGTAAGGTTCTTCGCGTTGCTTCGAATTAAACCACATGCTCCACCGCTTGTGCGGGCCCCCGTCAATTCCTTTGAGTTTCAGTCTTGCGACCGTACTCCCCAGGCGGAGTGCTTAATGCGTTAGCTGCAGCACTAAGGGGCGGAAACCCCCTAACACTTAGCACTCATCGTTTACGGCGTGGACTACCAGGGTATCTAATCCTGTTCGCTCCCCACGCTTTCGCTCCTCAGCGTCAGTTACAGACCAGAGAGTCGCCTTCGCCACTGGTGTTCCTCCACATCTCTACGCATTTCACCGCTACACGTGGAATTCCACTCTCCTCTTCTGCACTCAAGTTTCCCAGTTTCCAATGACCCTCCCCGGTTGAGCCGGGGGCTTTCACATCAGACTTAAGAAACCGCCTGCGAGCCCTTTACGCCCAATAATTCCGGACAACGCTTGCCACCTACGTATTACCGCGGCTGCTGGCACGTAGTTAGCCGTGGCTTTCTGGTTAGGTACCGTCAAGGTGCGAGCAGTTACTCTCGCACTTGTTCTTCCCTAACAACAGAGCTTTACGATCCGAAAACCTTCATCACTCACGCGGCGTTGCTCCGTCAGACTTTCGTCCATTGCGGAAGATTCCCTACTGCTGCCTCCCGTAGGAGTCTGGGCCGTGTCTCAGTCCCAGTGTGGCCGATCACCCTCTCAGGTCGGCTACGCATCGTCGCCTTGGTGAGCCATTACCCCACCAACTAGCTAATGCGCCGCGGGTCCATCTGTAAGTGACAGCCGAAACCGTCTTTCATCCTTGAACCATGCGGTTCAAGGAACTATCCGGTATTAGCTCCGGTTTCCCGGAGTTATCCCAGTCTTACAGGCAGGTTACCCACGTGTTACTCACCCGTCCGCCGCTAACATCCGGGAGCAAGCTCCCTTCTGTCCGCTCGACTTGCATGTATTAGGCACGCCGCCAGCGTTCGTCCTGAGCCAGGATCAAACTCTCCGAAAAAATACAAAACCGAAGTTTTGCTTTTCGCCAGTTTGACTGACTACCTATGAAGTTTCATAGGATTTTTTTATAAAAACTCGAATTAACAGGTACGTTTTGTCTTGTTTAGTTTTCAAAGATCATTTTCGTTATCGCTCGTAAGCGACTTTAATATCTTAACATTTTGCGTCGGTTAAAGTCAAGAACTTTTTTCAATTTCTTTTTTTAACCTCGTTGCTGTTTTGCGGCAACGAATAATAATATACCATCTGTATTCTTTCCTTGCAATAGTTTTTTTAAAAAAAGTTTCATTTTATGAAAAATAAAAAGCGCCATAGATAAAATGGCGCTTTGATTGATGTATTAGCGGTTTCTCATTTGCGGGAAAAGCAGTACATCTCTAATTGACGGAGAATTTGTTAAAAGCATGATTAATCGGTCGATCCCGATTCCTAAACCACCTGTTGGAGGCATGCCGTATTCTAATGCTTCAACAAAATCGTCATCCATTAGGTGTGCTTCGTCATTTCCTTCTTCACGTTCTTTTAATTGAGCTTCAAAGCGTTCTCTTTGATCGATTGGATCGTTTAGCTCTGTGAATGCATTTGCATGCTCACGGCGTACGATAAACAGCTCAAAGCGATCTGTGAAGCGAGGGTCTTCAGGATTTTTCTTAGCTAATGGAGAAATCTCCACTGGATGTCCGTAAATGAATGTAGGCTGAACCAATGTTTCTTCTACTTTTTGCTCGAAGAACTCATTGATAATATGACCTACTGTCATATTTTTCGTGATTTCAACACCATGATCGGCAGCATGCTGTTTTGCTTCTTCTACAGACATCTCCTGCCAGAAGTCTACACCTGTTGCTTCTTTGACCGCTTCAACCATATGCAGTCTCTTCCATTCAGGTTTGAGATCAATTTCATCTTCTCCATATTGAATGGTTGTTGTTCCCAGCACCTCTTGGGCAATATGAGCAATCAAGTTTTCAGTCAGATTCATAATGTCTTTGTAGTCTGCGTATGCTTCATACAGCTCAATCATAGTGAATTCTGGGTTGTGGCGAGTTGATACACCTTCGTTACGGAAAACGCGGCCAATCTCGTATACTTTCTCTAGACCACCGACAATTAGGCGTTTTAAGTGCAGCTCGATCGCAATACGCATATAAAGCGGCATATCAAGTGCATTGTGATGAGTAATGAAAGGACGCGCCGATGCACCACCAGGAATGCTGTGCATTGTTGGTGTTTCAACTTCTAAGTATCCTTTAGAATCTAAGTATCTTCTCATGGATTGAATGATTTTGCTTCGCATAATAAACGTCTGCTTACTTTCTGGATTTACAATGAGGTCCAGGTAGCGCTGACGATAGCGTTGTTCAACATCTTTTAATCCATGATATTTATCAGGAAGCGGGCGAAGTGCTTTTGTCAGAACCTCAAAGCTAGTCGCTTTAATAGAAAGTTCTCCTACATTAGTTTTAAAAACAGTTCCTGTTACACCAATGATATCGCCTAGGTCTGAGCTTTTGAATAATTCATAAGCTTCTTCCCCTACACTATCTTTACGAACATAGATTTGAATTTGTCCTTCTAGGTCTTGAATATGCGCAAAGCCAGCTTTTCCTTTTCCGCGCTTTGTCATCATACGACCAGCGATTGTTACTTGAGCCGCTTTTCCTTCTAAGTCTTCTTTAGAAAACTCGTCATATTCAGCGATAATTTGCGCAGATTGATGAGAACGGTCATATCGTTCACCGAATGGATCGATACCCTCTTCTCTCATTTTATTCATTTTGTCACGTCTGACCTGGAATTGGTCATTTAATTCTTCGTTATTAAGCCCTTCATTACTCATTTATATCACTCCAATAATGTATTTTGCAGAGAAAAGCAGAAAAACTGCCAGTACATGCACTAGCAGTGAGCTACAAAAAGAAAGATAGTCTTATCCTACTTTTATACTTTGAAGCTCTTTTGCCTCGGCTTCGATCGTAAAGTCATCAAGAACTTGTACAAGCTCCGCTCTCGTTTCACTTTGATTGATTTGGTTTCTTACGTCAGCGTTGCCGCGGACCCCTTTTAAGTACCATGCTGCATGCTTTCTCATTTCTCTAACAGCGACATGCTCGCCTTTCAGGTCAATGAGTCTGTCTAAGTGAAGTTTGCACACTGACATTTTCTCACGCACGTTTGGCTCTTCTTTCAGTTCACCCGTTTCTAAATAATGAACCGTTCGATAAATCATCCACGGGTTTCCAAGTGCGGCTCTTCCGATCATAACAGCGTCCACACCTGTTTCATCAAGCATACGTTTTGCATCTTGAGGGGTTTTGACATCGCCATTGCCGATGACAGGAATTGAAACAGATTGTTTAACCTCTTTAATAATATCCCAATTCGCTGTTCCTTCGTACATTTGCACGCGTGTCCGTCCGTGAAGCGCAACCGCTTGTCCACCAGCTCGTTCAACAGCACGGGCATTGTCGATAGCAAAGATATGGTCTTCGTCCCAGCCCATTCTCATTTTCACTGTAACTGGTTTGTCTACAGCTTCTACGACAGCAGAGACCATTTCATAAATCTTGTTTGGATCAAGGAGCCATTTCGCTCCTGCATCACATTTCGTAATCTTTGGTACAGGACAGCCCATGTTGATATCAATAATATCAGCTGTGGTATTCTGGTCTACGAACTTTGCCGCTTCGACGAGTGTATCTTTTTCCCCTCCAAATATCTGAAGGCTCAAAGGCTTTTCCCGTTCATCAATGTATAGCATACCCATTGTTCTCGCGTTGTTGATCAGGATCGCTTTGTCACTGACCATTTCAGCGCAGACTAAGCCCGCTCCAAACTCTTTCACCGTCAGTCTGAAGGCAGAGTTGCACACACCAGCCATTGGTGCGAGCACTACTTTGTTTTTAATCTCGATATCCCCGATTTTAAACATTTTTCCCCCTCCTTTCTTCTTCAAGAATTGGCGAAAGTTCTTCCACCGTTATATTTAAAGCATCTGCTATTTGACCAACCAATTGGTTTGTTGGTAATCGATTGCCTCGCTCAATTTCTCCTAAAACAGAGACAGAGATGCCTAGTCTTTTCGCGAACCCTTCCTGAGTATACCCTTTTAGCTTTCGGTATGCACGAATTCTTCTACCCCACATGTCTTTTTCCATATGCTTACACCTTCTTGGTCTGTTACGGCATTTATTTGTACTTCGCCGATTTCTGGGCAAATCTCACTCATCGGGACAAGAACGAATAAACGTTCGTACATTCTGGGATGCGGCACTACAAGTTGTTCTGTTTCAATATTTTCACGATTATAAAGTAAAATGTCAAGGTCAGCCGTTCGCGGTCCCCATCTCACTTCTCTTGTTCTGCCTAACTCCTGCTCGATTTTCTGAGTAAGAGACAGTAGTTCCTCCGGACGAAGTGAAGTGGTAATTTTCACGGCCATGTTTAAAAAGTCATCTTGGTTTTCATAGCCTACAGGTGCTGTTTCATATATCGATGAGATTAATTCCACTTGAACCTCTGGATGTTCATGCAGTTTTTTGACGGCTTCTTTTAAATAGGTTTCTTTTTTACCTATGTTTGAGCCTAATGCGATGTATGCTGTATTGTTCATGTGCGCGATCTCGTCATTTCAATTGCAACGGACTGATAATGTCCTGGAATTGGGGGATCTGGTTTGATCACCTTCACTGTACATTCCTGAACTGTCGGAAAGTCCTTTAACACTTGGTTTGCAATTCTTTCTGTCAGTGTTTCAACAAGATTGACCGGCTCGCCTTCTACAATGCTTTTGCAGATTTGGTAAAGCTCAGCATAGTTGATGGTCTCATTGAGGTCATCAGTTTGTCCGGCTTTACTTAAATCAAGTGAAGCTGTTAAGTCCACGCGGAATCGCTGCCCCAGTTTATTTTCTTCTGCAAATACACCGTGGTACCCGTAAAATTCCATTCCGCTTACATATACTTTATCGATGATAAGCGCCTCCCTTATTCAGCATGGCATCCATCATTTTTGCCATTCTTGCTATTTCTTTGACATCATGTACACGGACCATCGCACTGCCCTTTTGAATCCCAAGGCAGACCGTCGCACCTGTTCCTTCAGTACGTTCTTCAGGCGGCAGGTCTAAGACAGCACCAATGAATCGTTTTCGAGATGTAGCCAGCAGCAGTGGATACCCAAGGTGACAAAAATGTTCGAGTTCATTCATGACCTTCAGGTTGTCCTCTTTATTTTTCGCAAATCCTACACCTGGATCTAATATGATCATGTCATCACGGACACACGCTTGCTGGGCAATTTGGACACTTTCTTTCAAATCGGCGATCATATCTGAAATCAGATGTGTGTAGTTTCGTTCTGGCCGATTGTGCATTAAAATGATTGGGACATTGTGCTTCGCCGCCACATGTGCCATTTGGGGATCTGCCTTCGCTCCCCATACATCATTAATGATGGAGGCTCCAGCTTTCACCGCTTCATCTGCAACACGGGCTTTATACGTATCAATAGAGATAGGGATATCTAATTCTTTTGTGATTTTCTCAATGACAGGAATGACCCTTGAAAGCTCCTCTTCTTCCGAGACAAGTGCCGCTCCCGGGCGAGTCGATTCTCCGCCAATATCAATAATATGCGCCCCGTCTTCTATCAGCTGCGCTGCATGAGCCAGCGCTTTATCTACTTGATTAAACTTTCCTCCATCTGAAAAAGAGTCAGGAGTGACATTTAAAATGCCCATGACCAATGTCTTTTCTTCATAACTAAGGGTGTGATGCTTGGCCTGAATGATTTTAGGCTGTTTTATCAATTGTTGTGTCATTGTGTCCACCTACTCTTTATGGTCTTGACGTTCTTTTGTGTATTGCATTCTTAACTTTGTTGAGATGATCCGGCTGTTTGTGGGCAAGTGGATGTCTCCTATACACCCGAAAGGTACAACTCCCTGAACAGAATTGGTCATCCATGCCTCATCAGCTGAGAGCAAATGTGAGACTGGGTATCGTCCTTCCTTTAGCGAGACCCCCATCGCGTGGAGCGTTTCCATACAGTATCGACGAGTGACCCCATTTAAAATGCCTGTATCAAGTGACGGTGTATAGACCACATCATCTTTTCGCCAAAATACATTCGAGGTAATGCCTTCTGCCACATCATCTTCTTTTGTTAAAAAGATGCCTTCTAACGCCGGGTCGTTCCCCACTTCTCTTTTCGCGAGCAGGTTGTTCATATAGTGATGAGACTTGAGGCGCCTTGGCCCTTCCGGTGTGTTCCTTCTTGTTTGAAGAACGAATCCCTTTTTCTCATCCAAAATAATTTCTGGACGGAATGGAGAGATCATGACAAAAACGACAGGCTCTTCATAAGGGTCTGCAGAAAACCCATTGCCTCTGCCCGCAGAAACATTCAAGCGAATTCTCGCATGGCCGCCGGCTATTTGGTTTTTATTTAGTAAAGTATGAATGATGTCGAGTACAAATGGTTTCTCTATTGTGGATTCGATGCAAAGGTCACGTAATGATTGATTGAGCCTTTCAAGATGCCAATCTAACAGGAAGACTTGTCCTGCCAGGCTGGTAAATGTTTCGAATACACCGATGCCATATAGAAAACCATGATCAAAAGGAGAAAGAGTCGCGTCTTTCTCCTCTATATACTGACCGTTCAGATAAATGATCATGCGTTTACTTCATGCCCCTTTTTACGATAGGTTTCAATGAAATTTTTCAGCATTTCTTTGCCGAAGGACGTCATAATCGATTCAGGATGGAATTGCACACTTTCAATCGGCAGTTCTTTATGACGAATCGCCATGAGCTCGCCTTCCTTTGTGCTGGCTGTTGCGTCAAAGCACTCTGGCAGCGTCTCGTTTTTGACAATTAATGAATGATATCTCGTTGCGACGAGCGGATTTTGAAGTCCTGTGAAAACACCTTTTCCATCATGTTTAATCTCTGACGTTTTACCGTGCATTAGGCGCTCTGCTCGAACGACATCCCCGCCAAAGACTTGCGCGATGGATTGGTGACCTAGACACACACCGAAGATTGGAATGCTTCCTGCAAAGTGCTTGATCGCCTCCATACTAATTCCCGCTTCATCAGGACTGCATGGTCCTGGAGAAATCATGAGAAAATCCGGCTTGAGCTCTTCAATTTCTTGAATGGTTACTTGATCATTCCGTTTCACGATCAATTCTTCTCCAAGCTCACCTAAATACTGGACCAGGTTGTACGTAAATGAATCATAATTATCAATCATTAAAATCATACTCTGCTCACCTCTAACTCAAAATAGTCTCTTCTTTGCTCAGCTGTAATGCTTTTTTCACTGCATAGGCTTTTTTAATCGATTCTTTATATTCGTGTTTAGGGACAGAATCTATGACGATCCCCGCACCTGACTGCATAAAGGCTTTTCCTTCTGTACAATACGCAGTACGAATGACGATATTAAAGTGCATATCTTGATTGAATCCAAACCAGCCTATAGATCCAGTATAAAGCCCACGTCTTGTTGGCTCAAGTTCTTCTATGATTTCCATCGTCCTCACTTTTGGAGCACCTGTAATCGTTCCACCTGGGAATACAGCTCTCATGACATCTACCGCGTCACATTCATCACGCAGCTCTCCTTGTACATTGGATACAATATGCATCACGTGCGAATATTTCTCAATCGCCATAAATTCGTTCACTTTTACGGATCCATAAGTGGATACGCGTCCAAGATCATTCCGCTCAAGATCAACGAGCATCACATGCTCTGCGCGTTCTTTTTCATTTTCAATGAGCTCTTTTGCCAACGCTTGATCCTCAGCGTCGTCTTTGCCTCGTGATCTTGTTCCGGCAATTGGTCTTGTTTCTAGCTGAGTTCCTTTTTTCTTAATAAGAAGCTCTGGAGATCCACAAACAATCTGGAAGTCAGGCGTATGCAGGTAAGACATATAAGGAGATGGATTGACTTGACGTAACGTTTTGTATAAATCATACGGATGAGTGTGAAGCTGTTCATCTTGTCTGATGGATAAGTTCACTTGGAACACATCACCGTTTGCGATATATTGCTTAATTTTCTCTACTGCTTCCCCAAAGGTTTCTTCAGTGAAAGGTGCTGCTGGTACAAATTCTGTGGAAGATTCATTGACAGGTGATTGTGCTGATTCTTCTGAAGAGCTTGTCCATTTTTGCTTCCATTCCTCAAGCCTTTGGTTCGCTTCACTCCCTGATTCCGCTTCCTCTATGTGCGTAATCAGCCACAGCGCGTTTTCTTCATGATCAAAAACTGCAACATCATTAAACACGAGGAAATAAAGGTCTGGTGTTTGTAGATCATCAATTGCCAGCATCTTAAAATGCTCGATGTATCTAGCATAATCGTAGCTTAAAAACCCAATCGCTCCGCCTTGAAAGTCGGGGTATTCGTCGTTCGTTTCAGTTTGAAGGGTTTGAAACCAATCCGTAAACGCTCTGAATGGATCACCTTCTTTGAACAGCACCTCATCTTGATAATGGATGGTCGTCATCCCATCTTTCCCCTTCGCTTTAGCAATCGGGTGAATACCAGCGATGCTATATGAACCGCCGCGCGCACTTTCAAGAAGCACATGATGTGTTTCACGAGCAGTTAATTGTTCGTATCTTTTCAAGAATGCATCTTTCGTAAAAGGAATTTTGATGCCCATCGGCCTGCGTTGTGTCATGTTATCATCCTTTTTCATTTTCATTAATCTTATTGTAATGCAATCCAATTTATTTAGAAAACAGTATTTGCTTTCCATCTTCAGAATTCATGAAAAAACCCCAGCAAATGCTGGGGTGATTGGTTTAATCGAATTGATAAAGAGGTGTACTGAGGTAACGCTCTCCATTACTTGGGATGATGGCGAGAACCTTTTTCCCTTTACCAAGCTTCTTCGCTGTTTGAAGCGCTGCGTAAATAGCTGCTCCTGAAGAAATACCGCCAAGAATTCCTTCTTCTTTCGCTGCTTTTCTTGCAAGCTCAAATGCATCTTCGTTTTTCACTTGGATGATGCCGTCATATATTTCTGTGTTCAAGATTGAAGGAACGAAACCTGCTCCAATTCCTTGAATTTTATGCGGACCCGGCTTCCCGCCTGACAATACAGGGGAATCTGTCGGCTCTACTGCATAAAGCTGGATGGATGGGATGGCTTCTTTTAGGACTTCACCAGCACCTGTAATCGTACCGCCCGTACCAACACCTGCAATAAATGCATCAAGCTCGCCGTCAAATTGTTCAAGGATTTCTTTCCCAGTTGTACGACGGTGAATCTCCGCATTGGCTTCGTTGCTAAATTGCTGAGGCATGAAGTAACCATGCTCCTCTGCCAATTCTTCTGCTTTTTTGATGGCACCTTTCATTCCTTCTGCACCTGGTGTTAAGACAAGCTCCGCACCATAAGCGCGTAAAAGGTTGCGGCGCTCCTGACTCATTGTGTCCGGCATAACCAAAATCGCGTTAATTCCTTTAGCAGCCGCTACCATTGCAAGGCCGATTCCTGTGTTTCCGCTTGTTGGTTCAATAAGCGTATCGCCGGCTTTTAATGTTCCTTTTGCTTCAGCATCTTCGATCATCGCTAAAGCAATACGATCTTTGACACTGCTGCCCGGGTTCATATATTCAAGTTTCAAGTAGACATCCGCACTGTCTTCATCTACTAAACGGTTTAATTTAACGACTGGTGTATTTCCTATTAGTTCAAAAACTGAATTTGCAATACGAGCCATCACTAACACCTCTATCTCCGAGTAATTTTATTGTATTAATATTAAATTATCAATTTCAAAAAATTTTGTCAATGCTTTTAGTCCTGCTCGCCATCGTAAAACCATGTGACTTTTGCTTCTTTCCACAGGGTTTTGACATTCGCCTTTTCACCTAGATCTTCCATAGCGATCTGCCTTTTAATCTGATCTTTGACTTCTTCGTAGGAGAAAGAGCGGCCATTTAATTTTTCTTTTAACTGAATAATGGCATACCCGTTTTTGGTCTGAATCGGTTCTTTCGTCCATTCATCTGGCTGAAGCTTTTGAGCTTCTTGTATGTATAGGGCCGGGATACTTTCCTGCTCTTCTGTCACAAATCCAAGATCTCCGCCGTATGGTGAGGTGTAACGGTCGATTGAACGTTCAGCTGCTACGGCTTCGAAGCTAGACCCACCTTTTAAATCTTTTAATACATTTTCAGCCTCGCTCTTTGTCTTCACGACGATATGGCGAATGCGGTATGAATCATCATATTGATATAAGTCCTTGTTTTTTTCATAAAACGATTTCGCTTCTTTTTCAGAAACGACGGCATCTCTTGTTAAAAGCTGCTCTAATAAAATTTGATAACGAATCTGTTCTTTCCATTCCTTCTCACTTGTATGTCCATCTTCATAGAAATTATTAGACACCGCTTTGAGCATAAGCAATTCACGATTGATCTCTTTTGAAGACACTTCCAGCTTGTTTTGCTTGGCAAGCTGATTGACCACCTTTTGATTGATCATTTGCTCAAGTGTCGCCTTTCCGTAGCGGTCTTCCATTTTCTTTAGCCATTCTTGACGCGTCACCTTCTCTTTTCCAATTGACGCAATTTCTTCACCGCTCTTTCCGTTAGAAGAAGCCTGTGACATTTGTGACTTTGTTAATACATATGCAATGACAACGGTATTAATCATGAGCAACACGAGGATAAATGTCCATACCACTCTTGCTTTTAGTCTCATCTTTCGTCTCCTTTCCATTCTAAAAAGAAAACCCGCTGCTTAGAGCTTAGCGGGTTAATTCTTCACGTAGCTCTTCTAGCTCTTCTTTTGTAAATACATACGTTTCGTTACAAAAATGGCATTGAGCTTCTGCTTGTCCGTCTTGTTCAATCATATCATCAATTTCGGCTTTTCCTAGGCTGATAATGCCATTTGCAAACCGTTCTTTTGAGCAGTTACAAGAAAATTCGACGGGTACAGTTTCTAAAATTTGAGGCTTTTCACCGAGTACTTCTTCTAATATTTGTTCTGGTGTCATCCCTTTTTCAATGAGTTTAGAGATTGGTTCAATGGTTGACAGGCGCTTTTCTAGTCTTTCAATGACAGCATCGTCTGTACCAGGCAGCAATTGAATAATGAAACCGCCTGCTGCGAGGATCGAATTATCTGGATTGACAAGGACACCTACGCCTACAGAGGAAGGCACTTGCTCAGAAGAAACAAGATAATAAGTGAAGTCATCTCCAATTTCACCTGAGACGATTTCCGTTTGTCCTGTAAAGTGGTCCTTCAGCCCGATATCTTTGACAACACTTAACGTTCCAGATGTTCCGACTGCACGTCTCACATCCAGCTTGCCATGTTCATTTAAGTCAAAGTGAACTTGTGGGTTTGAGACATATCCTCGTACCTGGCCTTTTGCATTTCCATCAGCAATAATGGCGCCGATTGGTCCACCGCCTTCTATTTTGACCGTTAGCTTATTCTCACCTTTCAGCATAGCACCCATCATGACTGTTGCTGTCATCGTTCTGCCGATGGCTGCTGATGCAGTCGGCCACGTATGATGTCTTCTTTGTGCTTCGTTGATTGTATCTGTTGTGTTTGCAGCATATGCACGGACTTTTCCGTCATATGCTAACGCTTTAACTAAGTAATCCATTTGATTTGAACCTCCTATAATACACCGACACGATTACGTTCATAAATGAGCTGCAATCCTTTTAATGTGAGGAACGGATCGACAATATCAATACAGTCTGATTCATTTCCTATCAATGTAGACAAACCGCCTGTTGCAATGACTTTCGGTGTTTGTTTGGCTTGCTGCTTCATCCGTTTCACTATTCCCTCGACTTGGCCAACATATCCATAAAGGATGCCGGATTGCATCGCACTGATGGTGTTTTTTCCAACAATGTGATCTGGACGGACAATTTCAATTCTCGGCAGCTTCGCCGCTCTTGTATATAAAGCCTCAGTTGAAATGGTAATACCCGGTGCAATCGCTCCACCCATGTATTGTTTTTGTTCATTGATATAACAGTAGGTTGTTGCTGTTCCAAAGTCTACCACAATAAGAGGCGCCCCATATAGGTGAATGGCTGCTACTGCATTGACAATTCGATCTGCCCCGACTTCCTTTGGATTGTCACACATAATGTTTAAACCAGTCTTCATTCCAGGCCCTACAATTTGGGGTGTTATGTGAAAATACTTTTCGCACATTCTTTCAAGTGCGAACATCATAGGCGGGACAACAGACGAGATGATAATCCCTTCTATTTGGTCAAACATCAGCCCCACATAATCGAATAAAGCCCTGATGGACATACCAAATTCATCTTCTGTTTTATGACGGCTTGTTTCAATTCGCCAATGGTAGTTTAGATCGCCATTATGATAAACACCTAAAACGGTATTTGTGTTTCCTACATCTATCACGAGTAACAACTTCATCACCACTTTGAATAGTTTCTCAAAAAGAGCATTTTTCGACTTTCTATCATACCATACACGAATTGAGTTCCATTTGTAAACAATTCGAAACCGATCCATTCATGAATCGAAATAAAAAAAGCTGCCGGTGATCCCGGCAGCTTTCACAGAAGGAGATTAGATCTCCTCATCTTCTTTTTTCTTGATGTTTACTTTCACATCATCGTTTTTCTCTTCGTCATCTGCGTATACACGCTCTGGAAGCTTTCCAGTTTCGTAAAGAGATTTAATTTGCTCAGCATCTAATGTTTCAACTTCTAGAAGGGCCTGTGCGATGATTTCTAGCTTATCTTTATTCTCAGTGAGAATTTGCTTCGCACGTTCGTAGCTCTCCTTAATGAAACGCTGAACTTCTTGGTCAATTTCGTAAGCGATCGCTTCACTGTAATTCGGCTCATTGTTGAAATCACGGCCAAGGAATACTTGACCTCCTTGTGATTGACCGAATTGAAGCGGACCAAGTTTATCAGACATACCGAACTCTGTAACCATTCTTCTTGCAATGCCTGTTGCACGCTGGAAGTCGTTGTGAGCGCCTGTACTTACTTCGCCAAACGTAATTTCCTCTGCAACACGACCGCCGAGCAAGCCGACAATTTTATCAAGAAGCTCTGGCTTCGTTTGGAAATAACGGTCTTCTCTTGGAAGCATGACCGCATATCCGCCTGCCTGACCACGAGGAACGATCGTTACTTTATGCACCATGTCCGCTTCGTCTAGGATAAGACCAATGACGGTATGACCTGCTTCATGGTAAGCCACGATATTACGTTCTTTCTTCGAAATGACGCGGCTTTTCTTCGCCGGCCCAGCGATGACACGGTCAGTCGCTTCATCGATATCACGCATATCGATTTTCTTTTTGTTTTGACGGGCAGCAACAAGTGCTGCTTCGTTTAGTAAGTTCTCAAGATCTGCTCCAGAGAACCCTGGTGTTCTGCTTGCAATGGCTTTTAAGTTGACTGACTCGTCAAGCGGTTTGTTTTTCGCATGAACTTTCAGTACTTCTTCACGGCCAATAACATCTGGGCGGTCAACCGTAATTTGACGGTCAAAACGTCCCGGACGCAGCAATGCAGGGTCTAGAATATCTGCACGGTTCGTCGCAGCAATGATAATAATACCTTCGTTGGCACTAAAACCATCCATTTCAACAAGAAGCTGGTTAAGCGTTTGTTCACGCTCGTCATGACCGCCGCCAAGACCGGCTCCACGCTGACGACCCACTGCATCAATCTCATCAATAAAGATTAAGCAAGGTGCATTCTTTTTCGCATTTTCGAATAAATCACGTACACGTGATGCACCGACACCGACGAACATCTCGACGAAGTCAGAACCACTGATGCTGAAGAAAGGAACGCCTGCTTCTCCTGCAGATGCTCTCGCAAGCAATGTTTTACCTGTACCTGGAGGTCCTACTAGTAAAACCCCTTTAGGGATTCTTGCGCCAAGCTCCGCAAATTTACGTGGATCCTTCAGGAATTCAACCACTTCTACAAGCTCTTGCTTCTCTTCATCTGCACCGGCAACATCTTTAAATTTCACACGTTTCTTCTCTTCTGTGTAAAGCTTCGCCTTACTCTTACCAAAGTTCATGACTCGGCTTCCGCCGCCCTGAGCTTGGTTCAATAAGAAGAAGAACAGGATAAAGATGATGATAAACGGAATGATGGTTGTCAGAACTTGCAGCCATCCATTTGTTTCAGGTGCTGGTTCTACTTTTACATCTGTATTCTTCAGTGCACTGTAAATTTGGTCAACACCTTGACCATCTGGAACATGGGTAATGAAGTATTGATCTTTCTTCGCGCCATCTAATTGACCACGAATTTCATAAACCCCTCTTACAGGCTGAATGGAGATACTCTCCACTTTTCCCGCACTTAGATTTTGCGAAAATTTGCTGTAAGACATGTTCTCAGGCTTTTGATTTGGGGATCCTAACCAACTGACGACCCCTATCACAAGTAATAAAATAAGTATATAAAAAATCGTATTACGAAAAACCCGATTCATTCCTTACCTCCTCCCACAGTAAGCACAACTATGTTCAATAGTATCATAGAAAATCATTCCAACACAACCAATAACCTCATGTATACGTATGCTGATCAGCCTTCGTAAACAGATGGTTTTAACACTCCAATATACGGGAGGTTTCGGTAACGTTCAGCGAAATCCAATCCATAGCCGACAACAAATGCATCTGGCACTTCAAATCCAACATAATCTGCTTTGATGTCTGCTTTGCGGCCGCTTGGTTTATCAAGCAATGTCACAATTTTAATGGAATTTGCTTTACGGTATCGGAAAAGCTCTACCAGATAGCTCAAAGTTAACCCACTGTCGATGATATCTTCCATAATCAAAATATCTCTTCCTTCAACAGAAGTATCTAGATCCTTAATGATCTTTACTTCTCCAGAAGATACGGTAGACTTTCCGTAGCTAGATACATCCATAAAATCAAGTTCTAAATATGTATCAATGTGTTTGATCAGGTCTGCCATGAATGGAAGAGCCCCTTTCAAAACACCAATAGCCAGGGGAAATTTACCATCATAATCGCTGGTTAATGTTGCACCCAGTTCCTTCACTTTTTGCTGGATCTCTTCTTCTGAGATCAAAATCTTTTCAATATCTTGTTTCATGCTTTTGCTTGCCCCCTACAAATTTTCGTGCTGTCTATATTGTAATACAATGAGATCGCTGTTTGTCATATCAATTTCTTCAAAAACGGATTTTTTCAGACCTGGGATCCAGATGATTTGATGATCCGAGTCAGTGACGATCGGCCAGCTGTCTCTTTCTGCAAGAGGCACTTTTTTATCAATAAATATATCCTTCACCTTTTTTGATCCATTCATCCCTTTAAGTTTGATTCGATCACCATTTTTTCGTGAGCGAATGATCAAAGGGAGACGAACATGATCTTTTTGAAGCAAGAAAAAATGGTTTCCGTTCCGTGCATCCTTCGGAACATGATTTGATACGACGATAGACTGTCCATTTGGGAGAAAAAGCTCTTCTCCGAGCTCAGCCTTTAAGTGAAGAGCATAAGACTGGTCTAATACATGCGATCGTTCAAAGGTAAACATACAGTGATCATAAGACTTGACAGCTTGTAAACCTTTTGGCAAATCTAATGATCCAGACGGTTGATCTGTATGAGATAACCAGTCTAAAGTCCCTAGAATATGCTGGTTTGAAAACGCTGATTGAGTGTTTTCATAAAGATAGTTTAATATTAGTTGAATGCCTCTTCTTTGTAAAGGCAAAGGCAGGTCAAGCAAAGGCTTCGTTTTGATCTCAATTTGCTTAGGCGATTGACTCGTTATCACTTGGTTCATTTGTTCCTTTGTTAAAGCCTGCAAGTATTGCTCATCCTCAGTCAGCATGTCACTTACAAACTGAAAGCTTTCATGTACATGAGGTGCCTCTTCTTTTAACACGGGAAGAATATGTCTTCTTACCCGGTTTCTCAAGTAGTCATCCGTATGATTGCTTTGATCAATGACATAGGGGACATGTTCTTTTTCACAAACTTTTAGCACGTCGTCTTTAGAGTATCCAATGAGCGGACGAATCAGCCATCCGCCTTGAAAAGGACGTTTTGCTTGGATACCCGCGAGTCCAATACCAACAGTCCCTCTCACAAGTCTCATCATCATTGTTTCTACTTGGTCGTCTCCATGATGTGCAAGCGCTATAAATTGAGCGTTGTATTGCTCCATCAATTGACGAAAGAAAGCATATCTGCACTCCCTTGCAGCTGCCTGTTTGTTTAAGCGGTTTTCTTTTGCATATTGGGTGACCTGTATGCGGGACGATTCAAAAGGGATCTCGTGCTCCTTACAGTAAGCCTCAACAAATGCCAAATCAGCGAAGGACTCTTCTCCTCTGAACATGTGATCTACATGGGCTGCAATCAGCTGATAGGAACCTTTGCGACGTTTGTTAAGTTCATGCAGTAAGAGCATGGAATCCGGTCCGCCGGAAACCCCGACAATGACTGTCGTATTTTCAAGGTAAACATCATGTTTTTTCAAAAAAGATTCAATTCTACTCACAACTTCCTCCTCACAAAAGAGCAGGTAATTTAAAGATATACATATCCTATCACTTTCAGTAGCTCCAAGCAAAGAAGAAGCCTGCTTTTTTCCGGCTCTACAACAGGAACAAAACCACATATGCACAGTAAAGAGCGAGTACACTGCACACGATAAGAATGGTTTCAAAAAGTCCGCCTGATTTTTTACGCACTGACGTTCTTTTTGCTGCTGCAGCCCGCGATCGTGAGGTCACTTGTTGATTTTGATTAACAGCAGGTTTTGGCGCGTTTTTTTGCTGCTTCTTCTGGCGCGATTTCCTTGATGCAATCAGCTGTCCTTCTTTCAGCATCGCACTTTTCATGTCTGCTGCTGATTGATATTTACCTTGTAGAGCAGCCTTTAACACCCTTTCATATCGCTTTAATAAAGGATGTCCTTCAATAGCTCGATAAAGCTGCTTTTCTGGTTCTGCTCCTTTTTTGAATTCTTTCTTATACGCACAGTTCACCATCACCATCGTCAGAGCAAATAAATCATAAGTTGGTTCAGCTTTTCGTGTACCGAATCCCCAATAGCCTCGATCAAAAAACTCGGTATACTCCTTAATTGCCCTGCCCGCTTTCGTCGTTCCTCCCACATCAATGCACCGGATCGTGGCCGGGGGCCCAGAAACAATGAGATTATCCGGCTTTAAATCACCAAAAATCCAGCCTTCCTGATGTAAATGAGCCAAGCTAGATAAAAGCTGAATCATTAAAACCACAATCCACTCATCACCCTTTTGTTTCACAAATTCAAGCAGTAATGGGCCTCTGACATATTCCATCACATAAAAAGAGCGTTTTTGAGGCATACCAGGATAAATCGCATCATCCATATCATAAAAAGAAGGCCCCATGGTTTTCACAGGAGCCTTTGAAAAGGATTTTAATACATTGACTTCAGATGCAATAAGCATACTGTCATCACTCACTTTAAGGGCCGCTTGCCCATGTGGCGATTCGGCCAGATAGACAACACCGTTCGCCCCTTTTCCAAGCTCTTTTACAATACGGTAATGATGGTGGTGCCATTTCCCTTGAATCACCGTGCCTAACGGGATGTTAGAAGCCGAATTCATCATCATGCTCTTCCTTTGCTTCAAGCAGCCCTTTGCGTGAACGAACTGATTTGAAATGCTGAAGTGCTTCCCGAAGCGCTGGTCCCGTTGGGGTGATTCCTCCAGTGGTCAGTTTTGGGAAAATAGATGATAATGAATCGAATCGAGGCGTCCAATTCAACACAATTTCAGCATCTGAGTTTTTCCCGGGAAATACACACATCCCAAACTGATTTTCTCCAATTCTTGAATTTAAACTGATGGAAAGGTCGATGAGTGCTTCTTTTACAGTCGGCAGCTTCGGTTTCATACTTGCACTTGTATCAACAAGCACGAGTACTTGAAGGTGAACCGTCTCTCCTAACTCATCTACAACCTCCATTACTTCCCCGCGCTTATCAGGTGGAAGTTCTTCAATTTCAGCATCTTTGCCGAGAATTTGCTGCAATTCTTTATTCACAACACCTTGCAGGGTTTGTGTCATCGCTTTTTTTGTGACCATTTGTACTGTTTGAGATAACTGCTGGACGTAGACAACTTGATGGATGCCTCCGCCTGCGAGAGCAATCCCCTCTACTTCCTTCATCGCTTCATGATCGTGTCTGTTTTCTTCCATAATGCCAATGACATTGACTGTAATCCCTTGTTCCTTTGCCAATGAGGCAATCGCAAGCGGATCTTCCCCGTGATTTGAGCAGCCATCTGTAATCAATAAGATTTGGTTGACGTGACCTTTTCGCATCTTCATTCCTCCTGGGATTGTAACTGAATGCTTATATCCCCATCATCGCCAGAAGAAATTCATATTATACGATATTTTAAGAAATCTCTTGTTTCTCAAGATAGAATGTACCGGTCGGAATGGAAGCCCATTTTGGTGTGTTGTGGTCGAGCCTGATGACAACAACTGTCATATCGTCATCAATTTGGCCTGCTCTTGTTCGAATGACCTCTTCCATTAATAAATCAGCAATTTCTTGGGGATCTTCTGTTTTAAAGCTTTTCATTTTCCGTTTCACCCACAGATCATGATTTTCAATATGCTTTGGCCCTTCAAAAATGCCGTCACTCATCATAATCAATAGATCTCCTGCCTTCATCTGTTCACTCACAACCTCGACTTCGAATTCATCAATAATACCGATTGGCAAGTTGCTTGCTTGTACCTTCATAACCTGATCACCCCGTTTAATAAAGCTGGGTGTTGAACCAATTTTGAGGAACTTACAGCTCGCATCCTGTAAATCAATGATCGATAAATCCAATGTTGAATAGATCTCGTCCGTCGTTCTTAAAGATAAAATACTATTAATGGTTTTAATCGCCACTTTTTCATTGATACCTGACGCCAATATTTTTTCTAACAGCTTAATCGTTTCATTGCTTTCAAAATGAGCCCGTGCTCCGTTGCCCATTCCATCACTAATAGCTGCAGCATACTTGCCCGCACCAAGCTCCATCATGCTGTAGCTGTCTCCAGATACCAGTCCTCCGCCTTTTGCTGCATGTGCCACGCCTGTAGCCACTCGATATGATTTAGCAGAGCCAAATACAACGTGGCAATAGCCTGTTGGATGCTCTGCACACTGCTCTGCTTTGACTAAAATCTGTTCTTCTAAAATATCTGAAAGCATTGGAGCAATGATTTTTTCACATTCCCCATGCCCTTGGCAATATGGGATTCTCATTTCAATATCCACATTTCCCTGCTCCAAGCTATAGATTTCTACTTGCTGGATTTCAATGCCAAAGTGCTGAAGCGCTTCTATCATCTGCTCTTCCTGAATAAAATGCTGTTCTCTTTCTCGTTTTATTTCCCGGGAAAAATCCTCCATTACTTGCGAGACCCCCATCAGCTGTTCAGCCACAAGACGTCTGCTGTCTTGGACTTTTTTCTTCAATGTCTGATTGGCTTTATAGTAAGCGATCTCCTCTTCGATCAATTCCTCGACATGTTTTGATTTTGAGCAGTGCTGACTAAATTTCTTTTTCAATTTTCGGTTATGCTCATACGTTTTTTCATCAGATTCATGCATAACTTGTTTCATTAGTTCATAGGTTGTATCAAAGTTCTGCACCCAGCATTTATTTTTCTTATAGCACGTTTGACAGGATCGTTCTGTGATCGTACTTAAAAAAAGATCTACATCCTCTTCCTGCTTCTTCTCTTCAGGAATGGATTCGTAAAATGTCGCAAAACTCTCAGACAGCGCATGAAATACATGAGAGAACTGATCTACCTTTTTTGCTGTCACGTCTCGTACCTTCCGAGCATATTGCTGCTGCTCTTGTACATGCTCTACCGTACCAGGAATGTATTTCGCTACCTTGGAGGTGACTGATTGCGGCGTGAGCAAAAAGAGTGCAACCGCTATAAGTGATTCATACAGTGTGGTCATGAGACCTGCTGATCCTTCCCCGTACAGTGAAATGAGTAAGGAACCCACAATTAAGCCGATGGCTGCCCCTGCTTTCTTCCCTTCTTTCAGCAATCCGCCTAATAATCCTGAAAAGGCAAGAAGACTCATCTGATAAAGGTTTCCGATGTTAGCGAGACCGAGAATTAATCCTGTCACAACACCGACCGTACACCCAATACTGGCTCCGCCAATAAAGGCAAATGTCAGCACTACATAACGTGACAAAATATGCTCTGCCTGCATTCCTTGAAATGTGATCCCAGCAAGACCAGTTAAAACTGAGGCAATTAAAATCATAAAACAAATAATTTCTTCGACCTTTAATGAGTGTTTAATTTTCCTGACTGTAAAAATCGGCAGGCTTTGAAGAAAAATCAGAGTCAAAATGAAGGCAAGTCCTGCTTCGACACCCGCCATGACGTAATCATAGCTTTGCACAGCACCTTGCTCTAAGTAAACAAACGCTCCTCGGGTGATCAGCATTGAGAGAACAATGACAATCGGTAATGTTTTCACTGGGTCTTTGATGATGAAAGAAACCACCTTTGACATAAGGAGAAACATGAGCAGCGACGCAAACACAAACAATGCATTTTGAGGTGATATCGTCATCGCCCCTGCGAGTAAAGCTAGACAAGCAAGCATCGCCTTATCTCTTTTAATAAGCAGCATGGAGCCAAAGAAAGGCAGAGCAAACGGCATAATTTCAGATAATATAAAGGCTCGTCCTAATAAAAAGCCTAGAACAACATAAATAAACCCTTTATAGAAAAAAAGAGAATGCGTGTGATGAAGAAACAGGTTTTTCATCTTTTTTAATCCCGCACTGATTCTTTCAAACCCCGCTCCTGTTAAATCAGTTCTTCTTTCTAGTTTTTCCATCTTCTCATCCCCCACCTGATATTCGTTGCTTGTCATTATAGCGAAGGTGAAAAAGAAATTTTGTCAAAAGAAGTTGTCGTTTCCATAAAACGTTCGACGCTTTATTCGTCAAAGAGGCATACTTTCATGAAAGTCGATGTCTTTCATCAGAATTTTACGAAGGCACAAAAAAACAGCTTTCCTATAGAAAGCTGTTTCGAAGATGACCCGTACGGGATTCGAACCCGTGTTACCGCCGTGAAAGGGCGGTGTCTTAACCGCTTGACCAACGGGCCTTGCTTTATGTTCTAGTTAAAAGGATAGCGGCGGAGGGGATCGAACCCCCGACCTCACGGGTATGAACCGTACGCTCTAGCCAGCTGAGCTACACCGCCATAATGAAAATGCGCTAAGAAGCACAAGAACTATAATACAAAGGATTCGCTTGTCCGTCAATAGAAAGTTTTAAATTAAATGACGAAATCTCAAAAAATGTCGTATGGATCATGAAAAAAAGCACCTGCTGAACACAGCAGATGCTTTGTTGTGAAAATATATAGAAAGCAGCAACAAGTTAACCTCTTCTTGCTCCGCGCCCCCCACGTTTTGATTCCGTGTTACGTTTTAAAGATGTTAAGCGATCTTCGCTATCTTTTAAGAATTTGTTCATTTTTTGTTCAAACGATTCCTTCGGACGGAAATCATTTCTGCTTGGTCTTGATTGTTGTTGAGGACGATCTTTTGCTTTTTTAATGGACAAGCCGATTTTACCGTCTTTTTCAACGTTAATCACTTTCACTTCAACTTGTTCACCGACTTTTAAATGCTCATTAATATCTTTTACATAGTTATCGGCTACCTCACTGATATGAACGAGACCAGTTGAACCGCCTGGCAACTCCACAAAAGCTCCAAAATTTGTAATGCCCGTAACTTTCCCTTGTAACTTGCTGCCAACTTCAATCGACATAAAAAAAGTGCTCCTCCTTAGACTTATAAAAAAATCTCATTTGTTCAATTATACATAAACTGAATTTTAAGTGTCAACAAGGCTAATCGCTCTTATTGCCCACATCAAATATTTTTTCGCCTTTTTTGGACATATAATAGTCCCGTCGTGCCAGTTCGAGTACGTATTCCTTGCTTTTCAGCTTCTTAATTTCATCAGAAATATCTTCCTGCTTTGTTTGTAATTGCTTCAACTCTTTTTCGAGCGCAACCTTCTTCTCTTCTTTTTCCTTTAGTGAAGACGATTGCGACCAGAGGGCACTTGTCACCAAGACAGCAAACATGAGCACGATTACACCAAACACGGTAAGCCTTCTAAGGAGTCCGCGACGTTTGCGTTTTAAGCGCTGCGCTTGCTGTTCCATTTGTTTTTGGTAATCATTTTGAATTTGTGCGATATTTCTTTTTCTCTTGTTCAAGATTGAAGGCCTCCTCTCTCACTTTATCCAGAATTGTTTCCATTTCGTTTTGATGGTACCAGATAATTTCTTGGCCCCTTGTAAAATTCCTGCTCCTTTTGAGAAAAACAATCTCATTGATGTTCGCCATTTTTCGGGAATCCGATGAATAATGGTCACATTGAGTAACCAGATGAGCGGATAACAAACAATCGACAGCACCTTCCACACGAGCCGAAACGTAAAACGAACTAGACGTAAGAGCGAGTGGAGCAAGAACAGTATAGCACTTATGACCAATGTGATCATCCAGCGGATCGGCTGGAAGACAATCGACATGACCAGCCTTTTCAGGAAGAGAACGGTCTGATATACACACATCATGATAAACTTGAGAATCTTAAGATACAGATGTTTCATCAATGCCTGATACATCGAGAAACCTAGAGCAACGGCTAGAAAAATATAAAGCCTGAATTCTCCCTCATTTGTCAGCAGCAGGACGTAAAAGAATAAGAGACCCTGTACCATCCAAAAAAGGAGATCGTGGATAACCAAAAGCCATTTTGCTGTTTTTTCCCGATTCACAAACAGCTTGTACGTATCAAGCGATGCGCCCAGCCAGATGCCCATCGCCGCCATGGAAAGCATCGTATAAAACTGGACTGTCAGCGTCATTTAAACAGCTTGCTAAAAAATCCTTTAGCTTTCTCCCCGTGCTGCTCATCCACATAGATTAAATCAAAAACACGCCCTTTAATCGACACAACGCCCTTTTCGACGTCTAGGTTTTTCATTTGCAGATTTTCTCCGCGGATGGCGAGAATCCCCATGACCGTCTCCAGCAGAAATTCCTCACTATCAAAACTTTCCACTTGTTTGACACCAGTAATATCTAAATGCTTTCTGTTTCGCATTGTGACATTATGCTCCGCGTCTGATGACAGCTTCGTGCCTTGAGGTTGATTATAATATTGATTCATCTATACATCCCCCATATCTCATACTTGCATGTTACTGCATTGTATGTGATAAGAGGGTCATTTAGAACAAGCCCTATTCTGCTGTTTTTTCTTCTTTTAGCACAGTATACATGCCAGCCGCTTCTTCTTTTTTCGTTGTGTCCTTTAACTCGTTGACTTGAACAGTCACTAGTTTTTGACCAAAGCGGATTTGCAGCTCATCTCCTTCTTTCACGTCAGAGCTTGCTTTCGCCTGTGTTCCGTTAATAGAAATCCTGCCTTGATCAGCTACTTCTTTTGCCAATGTTCTTCTTTTAATTAAACGGGACACTTTTAAAAATTTATCTAGTCTCATGTGTCTTCACCTCTTTCTATGCGTTTTGCATCGTTCCATAGATCGTCCATTTCCTCTAGCGTTAAGTCATCTAATGAACGGCCTATGTCCTTTGCTTTTTGTTCGATATGCTGAAAGCGCCGTATGAATTTTGTGTTGGCAGAAGCGAGTGCCGTTTCAGGCTCTAAGTGATAGAACCGGCCAATATTGACGAGAACAAACAAAAGATCTCCAAATTCATCTTTCATCTGCTTCGTTGCACCATCGTCCGTCTTCTCTGCCACTTCATCGAGAAATTCCTGCTTTTCTTCTTCGTATTTGTTCCAAATATCTTGAACATCTGTCCAATCAAAGCCTACCTTGGCAGCTTTCTTTTGGAGCTTATATGCCTTTGTTAGTGCTGGAAGTGTCGCCGGAATCGATTGCAAAATAGAACCGGTCCGCTCTGGCTTCTCCTGCTGCTTGATTTTTTCCCAGTTGGCAACCACATCTGCTGCCTCAGAAACATTCGTGTCACCAAACACATGGGGGTGCCGCCGAATCATTTTTTCTGTGACATGCTGAATGACGTCATCGATTGAGAAATAACCGTCATCTTCGCCAATTTGAGCGTGAAGCAGCACCTGCAGCAGCACATCGCCAAGCTCTTCCACCATATGATCTGGGTCATCTTCATCTATCGCTTCAAGCAGTTCATAGCATTCTTCAATTAAATATGGTTTGAGTGATTCATTTGTTTGTTTTTGATCCCATGGACAGCCGCCCGGACCTCTTAATGTACGTATAACGTCACGGAAGGTGTCAAATTGTTGATAAAGCAGCTGTTCATCTTGAATTGGAGGAACATAAACACTCGTTAAGTTATTTATCGACACATCTCGATCAAGTTCAAATAAAGGAACGGCAGTAATCTGTTCCTGACTGCTTCCAGCTGCAGTCACAATATAAACTTCATAATCGTCGGGAAGCTTTTCCATCAGTGTGAGTTTCACATTCGAAGCTGTCATCTGATCATATACCTGACAAATCAGGACGTGCTGGGTTAATTTCAGATCATCCGCTCTCATATCCCCTGCATCAACGAATTGTAATCCCTCGATGGGATCAATTTGCAAGGAGTTGAATGTCGCATCTAGAAAGCTTTGTCCACCAGCGACAGACACCTCAATCCCGCGCTCTTTCTGCCCGGAAACGAGCAGCTGTACGGTCTTTTCCGCCACAAATGGATGACCAGGTACTGCGTACACAATGTCTTTTTCCGCTGCCTCTGAAAATAATATTTCGGTAATTTCCTGATACACCTGATCAAACTGATCGTGCTTTTCATAAATTTCATCAAAAAAGGTGAGAGCTGGGACCTCCTGCATCAACTCTGCGGTAAGCGGATGATCCTGCGTTCTCATAAATACTTCTTTCGCCTGCTTCAGCTGCTTATATACACCGAGCGTCAGCTGATCCATGTCGCCTGCCCCGAGACCGACGACGGTAATCTTACCTGCCATTTTGATTCCCTCTCATCTGTTTAAAATATAAAATCTTTTCTCCTAATGGAATGAGTCTCCATTCCTCGTCCGTAAATACTTCTAGCTTAAGAATACTATATAAAAAGGCGAAACCACCAATAAAAACTGATGTCAGGCTCTCTAAAACGGAAAACGGACGTTTTTCAAAGGGGATGACCCATGATAACAGAGCCTGATATCCTATTAAGACCACAGCCATGAAGGCGGCTGATAAAAGAATTTTCACCGGGAACAGCTCTCTCAACGAAATCCATCCTTTATGCTTCAAATAAACGGCATTGAGCACGGCTGCTGTGAGAAAACCACATACAGTTGACCATGCGGCACCTTGGATGCCAAATAACGGTACAAGCGCAATCGTTAGAATCCATTTCACCAGCACGCTGAGGACCACCACAACAGCAGGGTACACAGTATGCCCGAGCCCTTGCAGTAAAGCCGTCTGCGTAATGGCAATCGATGTAAAGGCGATCGATATACAGAATATTTGCAAGGCATCAGTGCCTAAATCATTACGAAAAAGCATTGTATTGACTGGTTCTAAAATACAAATCAGTCCAACCGCTGACCCTATCCCTAATACCGACGTGGTCTTAACCGATGACCGAACTTTTTGCCGTATCGTTTCATGCTCTCCATTCCTCATGGCTGCCGATAAAAATGGCACAAGAGAGGTTCCGATGCTGATGGCAAACACCGTTCCGAGCTGTAAGAAAGGCTGGCCTCGGTCATATACACCTTTCGCCGCCTTTGCCGCCGCTTCACTGAGACCCTCGCTGCGCAGCAACGCATACAGATGAAAAGCATCAATCATTTGCATCCATAAAATGAGCAAACCGCTGACACAAATCGTCAATGTATACAGCACCAAACTCTTCATAACATCTTTTTTTCGAAGTGTCACCTGTTTGCCTGACATACTTGCAGCAGGCTGCTTTCGATAGGTCAGCCAAAGGAAAAGAAGCAAAATGAGCGAGGCCGCACTTCCTGCGATAGAAGAGAACACCGCACCCGCCCCTGTTTCATAAAGCGAATAGCCGTGCCTCACGAAATAGAAGGATAAAACAAGCAGGACACCTACCCTGATGAGCTGCTCAACCAACTGAGAAACAGCCGTTGGAAGCATCAGACCGTCACTCTGAAAAACTCCCCTCAGCATCACAGTGAGCGGCAGAAATAGAAACACAAAAGCACTCATCTGGATGAGCAGAATTAATTGACTGTCTGCCATAAGACCCGCAATTGTGCCTGCTCCTATGTAAAGACAAAGAAATAAGACCAGGCTCAGTAAAGTGATATAGACCAAGGATACCCTTGTAATGATCCGTCGATTCTCTTCCCCATGCTCACTCAAAAGCTTGGACACCATGACAGGAAAACCTGTTGTACCAAGCATGATGGCAATGCCAAGGAAAGGATATACCTGCTGATAAATATAAAACCCTGTGTCCCCTACGATGTTTTGAAACGGGACACGGTAAACGGCACTTAGTACCTTTGATAACAAGCCTGCGATGGTCAAAATCACCGCACCCTGGAAAAGCCAGTGCGGCTGATTCACAGCATTTTTCATGGATGACTCCTTTAAAATAGATCTACAGTTAAACGCACTCATTATATCATACGTGAAAAAGACGTTCCTTTCTAAGGAGTAGACGGCACATGTCTCGTTTTGTTTCATTCCATATAAAAAACCGACAAAATCAAATGATTTCATCGGCATTCTTTCGTTTTATCAAAATGATATAGAGTTATTAGACCTAATGTTCCATTTGACGGGCTAAGAAGCCAGCTGCTGTCTCTGCCGCTTTATGCTCCACTTCTCCCATTGAACGCTCTTTAGAAAATAAGACGACGGCGCCAATCGGATCTCCGTTTGCAACAATAGGTGCAATGGTATAAGAAGATACGTCATCATCAATACCATCGACAAGTTGAATTTCTTTTTTGCTTTCTTCTAACACAGAATTACGCTGATCCATTGTTCGTTCAAGTAAATCACTGATGGATTTGTTTAAGTACTCTTTTTTCGAACTGCCGGATACAGCAATATACGTATCTCGATCACAGATCAGGATGGAATGACCCAAACTGTCGAATAATGCATCAGCATATTCCTTCGCAAAGTCTCCTAGCTCACTAATCGGCGAATACTTCTTCAAAATCACTTCTCCATCGCGGTCGACGAAAATCTCAAGCGGATCTCCTTCCCGAATGCGCAATGTTCTGCGAATCTCCTTCGGAATAACCACTCTACCTAGATCATCGATGCGGCGTACAATTCCAGTTGCTTTCATTCACTGCTGCCTCTCTTTCGTTTGATGATGTGTTGGGTGAATGGAACAAAAGCGTCCACTTTATGCAACATTCACCACTTGACCCTGAGTTTAGTATCCGTCACATCAAACGTAATATACACGAGAGACAAACAAAATTTTATGAAGATGGAATGGTTTCTTTTTTCACATCTTGAAGGCCTCGAAGCATGTTAAGAACAACCTCAAGCCATTCCTCTGTCTTCTTGCCTTTCGTTTGGACAGAAATAATCAGCTTGCTGCCTTCCATTCCCAATCCGATTTCACGTCCATATTTACTGCCGAGCTCAAATAATTTTTGGCCGTCGATTTCACCGCTTGCTTTCTCATCAAGGGTCATTCTGACAATGCCTTTCTCCATCTTGATCAGCTCGACACGTTCCTGGACAGCGTACACCTTCATTGTCGCAATCGTAAACAAGTCAGCCACTTCTTGCGGATATTCACCAAATCGGTCGATCATTTCATCCTGAAGCTCTTTTCTCTCTTCAATCGATCCAATTGCTCTGAACTGTTTATACATTTCAATCTTTTGCTTGCCATCCGAAATATAAGTGTCTGGGATGTAAGCATCAATTTGCAGATCAATTTCTGGCTCGAATTTATCTTGAGCCGTTGTATCGCCTCTTCTTTCCTCAATGGCTTCTTTCAGCATTTGAGAATAGAGATCGAATCCAACCGAATCAATGAAGCCATGCTGCTGAGCACCAAGTAAGTTCCCTGCTCCTCGAATCGTTAAATCACGCATCGCAATTTTAAACCCAGATCCGAGCTCTGTGAATTCTTTAATGGCTTGAAGTCTTTTCTCCGCAACTTCAGAAAGAACTTTATCTTTTCGATACGTGAAATAAGCATAAGCGACACGGTTCGAACGCCCGACTCGTCCTCTTAGCTGGTACAGCTGAGAGAGCCCCATTTTATCGGCATCGTGGACGATGAGCGTGTTCACATTTGGAATATCGACTCCCGTTTCAATGATGGTGGTACTGACCAATACATCTGATTCACCTTCAAGGAAATTGATCATCACTGATTCCAGCTCGTTCTCACTCATTTTCCCGTGTGCATAACTGACTTTTGCGTCTGGGACCAGCATGGAGATTTCGTCTGCTTTTCGTTCAATATCCTCAACACGGTTATAAAGGAAGTACACTTGACCGCCGCGTGCTAATTCTCGCTCAATCGCTTCTCTGACTAGAGCGCCATTGTACTCGACCACATAGGTTTGAACAGGGAATCGATTTTCAGGCGGTGTTTCAATCACTGATAAATCCCGCACGCCTAGCATGGACATATGAAGCGTACGCGGAATTGGCGTAGCCGTTAATGTCAGTACGTCGATATTGGCTTTCATCTGTTTAATTTTCTCTTTATGCGTCACACCAAAACGCTGTTCCTCATCAATGATCAACAGTCCTAAATCCTTGTAGACGATGTCTTTTGAAAGAAGACGGTGTGTGCCGATAACCATATCGATCGTTCCGTTTTTCAGCCCCTTTAACGTTTCAGTTGTTTCTTTTCTTGTACGGAAACGGCTCAGCTGCGCAATTTTGACAGGGTAGTCTTGGAATCGGTCCATGATTGTGTCAAAATGCTGCTGCGCTAAGATGGTTGTCGGAACTAGCAGGGCTACCTGCTTCCCGTCAGCAATCGCTTTGAAGGCCGCACGAATAGCCACCTCCGTTTTTCCGTAACCCACATCTCCACAAAGCAGACGGTCCATTGGACGTTCCCGCTCCATATCCTGTTTAATTTCGTGAATTGAACGGATTTGATCATCTGTTTCCTGGTAAGGGAACGCGGATTCAAACTGGCGCTGCATCTCATGATCAGGCGAGAAAGCATATCCTTTGCTTGCCTCGCGTTCTGCGTACAGTTTAATCAGATCATCTGCGATGTCCTGTACAGATGTTTCCACTTTTTTCTTCACACGTTTCCAATCGCTGCCGCCTAGTTTGTACAGCTTTGGTTCTTTACCTTCTGATCCTACATATTTCTGCACCTGATCAATTTGTTCAACCGGTACATAAAGCTTGTCGCTTCCTTGATAATGAATATTTAAATAATCTTTATGAATGCCGCCGATTTCAAGCGTTTCAATTCCTAAATATTTACCGATCCCGTGGTTAATGTGCACCACATAATCGCCGACTTGAAGCTCTGAATAGCTCTTGATTCGCTCTGCATTGGTCAGCTTTTGCTTACGTGCCTGCTTTTTCACACGTTTCTTGAAGAGTTCACCTTCTGTGATTACAACAATTTTTGATAACGGCAATTCAAAGCCCGTTTGCAGCTCACCTTGTAAAATATACACCTGTCCGCTCACAAGCTCAGCGTCCGGTTTAGCAAGAGCGGCTTCAATGTCATAATCATGCAGAACAGACGACAGCTTTTCTGTCCGCTCTTCATCAGCACCTAAGAAGACAACCGTGTATTGCTGTTTTTTATAGCGTTCAATTTCACTCGCCAGCACATTCATCTGCCCGTGGAAATTCTGCATTTGCTTACTAGATACATTGACGATATTTTGCGGATTTGTCTGCTGGACATGTCTCAGGAACAAAGAGTAGTACAGAATGGATCTCGATTGCTGATTGATCAGTTCTTGGAACGGGAAAGATAGAGATAAATCATGAAGAATATTGCCTTCTTCAAGCAGACTAATTGTCCAATCGGCTTCTTCCTGTTCAAGCTGTTCTTCCATCTCCTGAATTCTGCTGATTTCATCTAAAATAATAATCGTATCCTGCGATGTGTAATCTAGCAAACTAGCAGGCTTTTCATAGAAATAGGACAGGTACTTCGTCATTTCCTGTGTCACGATGCCTTCAAGCAGCTTCTCGCGATCAGCAGAAATATTTTGATGAAGCAGTTCTTTTTGCTGATCTGAGTTGAATTTCTTTAAGCTCTTCGCCAGCCCTTGATCAAGCTGTTCAATGGCTCTCACTCGTTCAGGACCTCTCACAATTAACTCTTTTGCAGGACCTATTTTGATTTCTTGAAGGGTTTCTAATGAACGCTGTGTATCCGAATGAAACGTTCGAATCGAGTCTACTTCTGTATCAAACAGTTCAATACGGATTGGATGATCTTCCGTTAATGCATAGATGTCGATAATTCCTCCGCGCACACTAAAATCTCCGGGCGCTGCAACCATCGACGTCCGGTCATAACCAATTTGTACGAGCTGTTTTGAAAACGCCTCCAAATCAATTTCTTCACCGATCTTTAAATGGATCTGACTCTCCTTCCAGAGCTCAACTGGCGGAAGCATCCTGCGAACCGCAGCAGCGGGAGTGACGATAATGGGGTTTTCTCCATTCGCAAGTCGATTCAAGACATCCAAACGCTGCGCTCTCAGCTCAGGACTGGCCACTGCAATTTCTGAAGCGATGAGTTCATTGACAGGATAGAGAAGAACCGAGCGATCCGGCATCACACTTGCTAGATCATCTGTTACCTTCTGCGCCTGATATAAATTGTGAGTCACAATAAACATTGGCCGCTTCAGTTCGTCTGATATCGCGGCTGTAAATAAAGATCTGACGGAGCCTGATAGTCCGGCAAGCAGCTGTTCTTTTAACCCTTCCTTTAGTCCATTAAAAATAGACTGAAAATCATCACTTTGTTTGATAAATGATTGTATGTTTTTCATTTGGCTCCTCCTCCCTGTTTGTTTAAAACAGAAAAACGCTTTGGTCTAATATCTACACCAAAGCTTTTTTATTGAATAAAAGTATGATACTGATGGTAATCAGGATTTCTTTCAAGCGCCTCTTGGCAATCCTCACAAATGGTTTGTACATGTAAATCACCATTTTCCCTATAAGAAATCATATCGTTTCTTTCCTCATTTGTTAAGTGATGAAATCCAAGTGCTTCACTTTGGACAGCAGATTCATCTAGACTGCCCACCTTTACACCACAGTGGCGGCAATAATAATGCAAAGCCATACGTGATCCTCCCATGCTGAGATTTTATGATCAGTATGTGCTTCGCTTATCATTCTTATACCTTCTTGTTAAAATCATTCATCACTTCTAAAAATGGCTTTTTTAAAGCCGCTTCACAAGCCTCGACAGACGATTGAATGGCTGATGCGATGTCAGGCTGTTCCTCTTCTGAGAAACGTCCTAGTACGTAATCAACGACCTTCATGCCGTTTTGAGGACGTCCAATGCCGATACGGAACCGGTCAAATTCAGGTGAACCTAAATGCTGAATTAGTGATTTGATTCCATTATGCCCGCCTGCACTTCCTTTTGTACGTAAGCGAATCCGGCCAGTTGGCAAATCAAGATCATCATAGATCACTTTCAAATGTTCAAGGGGAATATCGTAATAGTCCATCAGCGGACGCACACATTCTCCTGATAAGTTCATATATGTAAGCGGCTTTACAAGTAGAACCTTTTGCCCCGAAACAAACCCAGTTCCAAATTGTCCATGGAATTTTGATTGATTTAAAGGAATGTCCCATTTTTTTGATAATTCATCTATTGTCATAAACCCGACATTATGTCTTGTTTTTTCATATTCTTTTCCTGGATTGCCTAATCCAACGAATGCAATCATGAAACCAATAACCTCCTTTGTCACACAGCACACGCCTAAAAAATGAGCCAATCAGATTGCCTCATGTAAAAACGTATGAATTCTTTTCATTCTAGCACAAAAGACGCAACCGCGGGAGGGTTACGTCTCTAAATGACCAGTTATTCTCCATCGTCATCCTTTTCTTTAATGGCCTCAGGCTCTTGCGGCTCTTCTTCGCTATCTGGCTCAGGAACCTCTGATTGCTGAGGCGGCAGAATGGAGGCAACGACTTCTTCTGGATCGTTATTGATTTGATAAGATGACTGAACAGGCAGATCAGCAACTGTTAAGACATCATTGACTTCTAAGTTTGTAATATCAGCTTCAATATTCTGCGGAATATCTTTTGGTTTCGCTGTAACAGATAGTTCAAATAGTGGCTGCTGAAGCACACCGCCATCTTTTACCCCTTTAGACTCGCCAATCAGCTGTATTGGTACATCTGCCTCAATTTCACGCTGTAAGTCAACGACTTGGAAATCAGCATGAACAAGTTCGTTTTTCAGCGGATCTGTTTGTAATTCTGTCACCATAACAGATTTCGTTTCACCACCCACGTCTAAGGTGATGATTGTATTCTTCCCTTCATCACGTAAGGTTTTTAATAAATCGATGCTGTCTAATGAAACAGCCAGATTGTCTGTATTTTTTCCGTATATGACACCAGGAACGTGTCCTGAATGACGGATTTTTTGCAGTGTGGAACGTTTGAAATCAGTTCTTTTATTTGCTTTTAAAGTTGCCATATTCAGCACCATCCTATTTCTTTTTTGTCACTACTCTCATAATTACCCATAACCGAATCATTTTAAACCTATTTGCCGTGAATGATGATAGCAAAAAGACCCCAAGCTTGATGCCTAGGGCCTTTTTTAATCAGAAAATCAGCTAAAAAGGTAGCTCACAGATTCTTCTTCATGTACACGGATGATGGCTTCTGCAAGCAAAGGCCCAACTGAAAGCGGAATGAATTTTCCAGCTTTCTTGTCATCAGTTAATTGAATACTGTTTGTTACAACTAATTCTTTAATTTTAGAGTTTGTGATGCGTTCTACTGCTGGTCCAGACAAGACTGGGTGCGTACAGCAAGCATATACTTCAGCTGCTCCATTTTCGACTAGCGCATTTGCAGCAAGTGTAATAGTACCAGCTGTATCAATGATATCATCGATTAGAATGGCCGTTTTGCCTTCAATGTTACCAATAATGTTCATGACTTCAGCAACGTTTGGCTTTGGACGGCGTTTGTCGATAATTGCGATTGGCGCTTTCAGGCGGTCTGCCATTTTACGCGCACGTGTCACACCACCGTGGTCAGGAGACACAACAACGATATCATTCAAATTCTTCTGTTCGAAATAGTTTGTTAAGATTGGCACAGCCATTAAGTTATCGATTGGAATATCGAAGAAACCTTGGATTTGCGGCGCATGAAGATCAAGCGCAATCACACGTGTAGCACCTGCTGTTTCAAGCAAGTTTGCAAAAAGCTTCGCAGTGATTGGCTCACGAGGTTTTGCTTTACGATCTTGACGTGCATATCCGTAATAAGGGATTACAATATTGACAGTTTTCGCAGAAGCGCGTTTTAGCGCATCCACCATAATGAGCAGTTCCATAATATGCTCATTGACTGGCGCACTTGTTGATTGAATAACATAACAATCACAGCCGCGGATACTTTCTTCAATATTGATTTGGACTTCACCGTCACTAAAGCGTTTAACAGAGCTCTTTCCTACATCAACTCCGATACGATCGGCAATTTCTTTGGCAAGTTCAGGGTTTGAATTCAAAGAGAATATCTTTAAATTCGCATCAGCATAACGATTAGACATGGTAAACCTCCGGGTATTTGGATTATTTTTTATGAATATTTTTCACATAATCTTCTTTATTGACTTGTCTTGCTCTAGCAATAGACAATGCATCCTGCGGTACATCTTCTGTAACCGTTGAACCGGCTGCAACATATGCCCCTTTTCCGACAGTGACTGGTGCAACGAGATTTGAATTACAGCCAATAAATGCGCCGTCTTCAATCTTCGTTAAGAATTTGTTTTTCCCATCATAGTTGACTGTAATGGAACCACAGCCAAGATTTACATCAGTTCCGACCTCTGCGTCTCCAATGTAGCTTAGATGAGATGCTTTGCTGCGGTCTCCGAAAACTGTTTTCTTGATTTCGACAAAATTCCCAATTTTTACTTCATCGCCAATTTTCGACAACGGGCGAATATGAGCAAACGGTCCAATTGTCACATCAACTCCAACCTCACTATCGCAGACGACAGATTGCTTAATAACTGTTCGATCTCCGATGATGCTGTCAACAATTTCAGTGTTTGGCCCAATAGTGGCGTCTGCACCGATTTTTACATTCCCTTTGATGACCGTCCCAGGATAAATAACTGTATCTTCACCGATGACAGCATCTGGCGAAATATACGTGTTCTCAGGATCAATCAAGGTCACACCATTCTTCATATGCTGATGATTAATACGTCGCTTCATGAATTGCTCTGCTTGTGATAGAGCGATACGGTCATTAACTCCAAGTGTTTCTTCAAAATGCGGTGTTTGATAAGCTGCAACTGTTTGCCCTTCATTTTTTAGAATTTCAATAACGTCTGGCAAGTAGTATTCACCCTGTGCATTTTCATTCGACACTTGCTCAATCACACGGAAGAGATCTTCATTTGAAAAGCAATAAGTCCCTGTATTAATTTCATTCACTTGACGCTCTGCATCGTTCGCATCTTTATGCTCCACAATTTTCACGACAGCACCTGTTTCGTCACGAATAATACGGCCATAGCCTGTTGGATCATCCGCATGTGCTGTTAAAATAGTGACTTTCGCTTGATGTTTTTGATGCTCGCTTAACATGGCTTCCATTGTTTCCGCTGTCAATAATGGCGTATCACCACAAATGACAATGGTTGTTCCCTTTTCCTGCGCGAGGAACGACTTTGCTTGTTTAACGGCATGGGCTGTTCCCAGCTGTTCTTCTTGAAGTGCATACTCACTTCTGTCTCCAAGCTGCTCTTTCACGTCCTCTGCACCATGACCGACAATCGTCACTAGCTTGGCTAAAGAAAGCTTTAACGCTTCATCTGCCACATGCTCGACCATTGGCTTTCCGCAAACTGGATGAAGTACTTTATATAGCTTTGACTTCATTCTCGTTCCTTTTCCCGCTGCTAAAATCACTGCGAACCGCTTATCCATTGATTGGCCTCCAATATCCCTATTATCCATAGAAAAATATATCCTAAATAAAGACTGATTTCAAGGATACATAAGGAAGTACAATAATTTTCTAACAGATGAAAGACTTAAGAAACAAGAGAAAGAACGCAAAAAAGACAGCATTTAAAAGAAAACATTCATTTTCTCTTAAAGCTGTCTTTTTAGGTTCACGTATGATTAAGAAGCTCCAGCTTCTTCATATTCAATTGTTTCTTCCTCTTCGCCTAAGCGATGATATTCATTTAATACAGCATCTTGGATTTTACCCCGAGTGCTTGAATTAATTGGATGTGCAATATCGCGAAACTCTCCATCGGGCGTGCGTTTGCTAGGCATTGCAACAAACAACCCATTATTTCCATCAATCACACGAATATCATGAACAACAAATTCGTGGTCCAGCGTGATGGATGCAATCGCCCTCATGCGACCATCGGTATTCACGCGGCGTAATCTTACGTCAGTAACTTCCACAGTAGTTCACCACCTTTTCCCAATATAAAAGCATTACTTAGGTATTCAACGATCGTGGTGATTCTCCTGCTCTTTTTTTAAACTTTTTTTGAAATATCGGGATATTTATACATTATTTGTCATATTCGTGACGACGCTTACATTCTCAGCATAAAAAAAGACATCATGATGATGTCTTTCCCTGCATATGATGAAACCAAACGGCTTTCATTGAGAGTGCCTGTTTATTTCACTAATGCAACTACTTCTATTTCTACAAGCGCATCCTTTGGAAGTCTTGCCACTTCCACACATGAACGAGCTGGCTTATGTGTATGGAAATACTCACCGTACACTTCATTCACTTCAGCGAATTGTTCCATATCTTTGATGAAAACAGTTGCTTTCACGACTGTTTCAAAGGAAGCACCTGCTGCTTCAAGTACAGCCTCAAGATTACGGAACACTTGATGTGTTTGTTCTTTAATATCTCCATTGACAAAATCTCCAGCTGGGGTTAATGGAATCTGCCCTGAGCTGTAAAACATGTTATTGACAATAATTCCTTGAGAGTAAGGTCCAATGGCTGCTGGTGCATGTTTGGTTTGAACAACTTTTGTCATATCAATCTCTCCCATTCAAATACATGTTTAATCAAAGCTTACACTTTCGGATGAAAAAACTCGTGGAAATTGCCTTCATTGATCTCAATGATTTTTTGCTTCATATCAATGGTAGAAAGCTTTAACAACGAGACATATTCATCGACAAGACGTTCATCTACGCCCTCATCTTCTAAAAGAACACCGATCCCTGCAACATTTGCATTAAATTCCTCAAGCAAATTCATCATGCCGTTAATGGTTCCGCCCGCTTTCATAAAGTCATCAATGATCAGCACATTGGAGCCTTTATCTAAGCTGCGCTTTGCAAGGGACATGGTTTGAATTCGGTTAGACGAACCTGACGCATAATTAATACTGACTGTTGATCCTTCGGTTACCTTATTATCTTTTCTAACGATCACAACAGGCACATTTAAATAACCCGCAACAGAATAGGCAATTGGAATACCCTTTGTCGCAACGGTCATGACGACATCAATCGCACGGTCCGCAAAGATGGTCGCAAACAGCTTACCGATTTTCGCAAGAATCGATGGATTACCTAAAACATCGGTTAAATATAAATAACCGCCAGGAAGTACACGTTCAGGAGTTGATAATGCCTCTCCGATATCGTTTACTACGTCATCTGCTTCTTTTAGGTGAATTTTAGGAATATATTTCACTCCGCCAGCAGCGCCAGGTACAGTAAGCAATGTGCCTATTCCCTGCTGTTCGAAGGTCTGTTTGATAATCGTTAAGTCTTCACTAATGGAGGACTTTGCAGATTGATAACGTTCTGCAAAAAAAGTTAAAGGTACTAGTACGTGCGGGTGGGCTAACAAATAATTTGTTAAGTCCACCAATCTGCCGCTTCGACGAAACTTCATGAACTTACCCCCAGAACCCGAATAATTTATGAATAATATAACTTAATATACGGATTTAATCAAGGGCATTTTGTTCGCCGATCATGCGGACAGCGTATACTTGATCACAAAATCCTCTCAGTCCGTTATATATTCTTTGTACCTTCGATTCATATTGAATCAAGCCAAATACAGTTGGGCCGCTTCCACTCATTAATACAGCATCAGCACCGAAACGCTTCATCTGTCTTTTGATCATATCTACTTCCGGATACATCTTTAATGTCACAGACTCCAGAACGTTACCGAGTGAGCCGCACATCTCTTTATAATCTTTCGCTTCAATGGCTTCAATCATACGCTGTACATTTGGGTGTTCTACTTTGCTTGCGTCATATTGTCTATAAACTTCAGCTGTAGATACCCCAATCACCGGCTTCGCTAAAATCACCCAGCAATGCGGCGGTGTCGCGATATGCTTCAGTTTTTCTCCACGTCCTGTCGCTAGTGCTGTGCCTCCGTGTACACAAAAAGACACATCTGAGCCGATCTCCGCTCCAAGCTCAGCTAGTTCATCTAACGTGAGATTCAACTTCCACAAACGGTTTAAACCGCGAAGCGCTGCTGCAGCATCACTGCTGCCTCCAGCTAAACCTGCTGCAACAGGTATTGCTTTTGTGATGACAATCGATACTCCTTTTTGAATACCGAACCTTGTTTTGAGTAATTTAGCCGCCTGATAAGCCAAGTTACGCTGATCATCTGGCACAAATCGATTATGAGATGATACACGGATTTCGTCTTTGTCCAGCTCCGTCAGCTCAAGTCGATCTGCAAGGTCTATTGTTGTCATCACCATCTCTACTTCGTGATATCCATCCGGTCTTTTTCCATGGACATCAAGTGAGAGATTAATTTTTGCCGGTGCTTTTTCTAAAATACGCAAACATTTCACCTACTTCTCCATCTAAACATAAGTATCAATATTGTATCACATTTGATGGATCTGATGAATATTGGCTTTTACGCCCAGCACACTGACTTTTTCAGCAAAAAAAGCCAGAGACACCTGAGGTATCCCTGACCATTTTTCTATCGTTGATTCTCATCCTGAGCCATGTGCTGCTGAGCTAATTCGATGGCACGTTTGACCATATTACCTGCGTCACGCGCACGAATTTCTCCCCAGCCTCCATTTTTGACGGTATCATAAAATCCAAGATCCTTCGCCAGCTCGTATTTGAACTCATCTGACATAATGCCTCGGCGTCTACCCAAACGAAACAGCCCCTTTAGTCGAGAATTCGAATCAGTGCCACTGCTTTTGTGGCTTTCTTATTTTGTATCGAATCCTTTCTTTTACCCCTTTCAAAAAATGGACAGACTCCCATTCAGAAAAAAAGGCAAAACAAAAAGCAGTAAACAAGAAGTTCACTGCCCATTAATAGGCGACTGAGCTAGCGGTATCATCGAACGTTAATTCGACCGTCTCAGTCAGTATATCTGCATAACTGTAAGAAACTCTTTCAAACGAATTCTCATCTTGATCTAATTGAATCACAAATACAGAAGGGTACGTTTCAGCTAAAATGCCCGAACGCTCAATTGTTTTACGGCGGCCTCCGTTAGCCTTTAACGTCAAACGTTTACCTAAGTTACCATCAAGCGATCTTTTGATGTCGGACAAAGTCTTCGCCATTGCATCCACCTCACTGAGATAATTATACAACAACGGCCCATTTTTGTCAAATAAAAATTAAATTATATCAACCAACACGAGCCATTGTCAACAAAATAATTTTGACAAACTTCTACCTTTTCTCCTCCCTATTTTTCTCAAATTCCGGTGAATTATGTATCCGTTTGAAATTTCTTTTTACACATAAAAAAAAACCAGACTGAAATCAGTCGGGTTATGTCGATTCATGGTCTTTTTTATATGGCATACCTACCCTTAAAACACCCTTCGTCTCGATGCCTCCGAGACCTTTTTCTCTTGTTAATGTATTACGAAGCACATCCCACACATTGATTCGATCTACAAATGGAGTGAAGCTGATCTTCGCAACGATATAGACGGGATCGAGCGCATGGATGTTCACACGTGAAGGTGAGCTTGCAAAATTGGCGCCTGCTTGGATCAATGATTCGAAATGAGATTGACAGGCGCCTGCAAAGATCACAAGCTGATCTAAATGAGGAATTTTCTTTCTTGCTTTTTGAACCGTCTCAACGAAATGACGAGAATGGCGATAGGCACCGATATCATTTACGCCGCCCTTTTGCTTGGAATACGCATCATGCCCTGTAATGACCAAAATATCAGGCCGATATTGATCAAGTAACGAATCGATCACGCTTGGCATTTTCTTCTCATGACAATGCACTCCGTACACAGGTACACCAATTCGTTCATATACATCTAAGCATTTCTTTAAGTATGAAGCATCTCCATCTAAATGAAGGACCTTTCCAGGCATGTGAAAATACTGCTCCTGATGCTGATATTGTCCAGAAGTATAATACTCTTGTTTTTCACGTAGCAGCTGATAATCCTGTCTTAGTAAATCGAGCGATTCGTTAATTTTCCGTTCGTCGTCCTTTTCCCTTGTCAGCTGCTCCTCTTTTTGAATCAAGACGAGATCCGACATCTTAGCATCAGCAATCAGCCTCACTTCATTCCCATGCAATATGGCAGTGGCTTCGTGCTGATCTGTCTCATCAATTCGAATGATTCGAAACATAATATCCATTTGATAGGATGCCCTCGTCACCATATCTCCTATTTGAAATTGCATGCTGTTCACTCCACAATCAGGCTCATATCCTGTTGGTATCGTCTTTCATATATGCTGTTCTTTCTAGCCTATGCCCGAACAGTTGAAGTGGTGAAAAACAAAAGAAAAAAGCCCTTACGATAGGGCTTTTTGTAAAACATTCGACAAACGGGCAAATTCCTCAATGGATAATGATTCTCCGCGTCGCTTTCCATCAATATCTGCTGTTTGAAGTGCTTCTTCGATGATCGCTTTATGTTTTTTTCCATCAGGGAGATTGTTCATCAAATTATTCATCAATGTTTTCCGGCGCTGGCCAAAGCTTGCTCGGATCAATTGAAAGAAAAACGCATCATTTTCTACTGAGACAGCAGGCGTTTCACGAACAGTCAGCTTAATCACAGCCGAATCAACATTGGGCTGAGGAACAAAAACCGTTTTAGGCACAACCATCACCGTTTTTGCTTCCGTATAAAATTGAACTGCGATAGACAGTGAATTATATTCCTTTGATGAAGGGGCAGCTGCCATACGATCTGCTACTTCTTTTTGCAGCATGACCACAATCCCTTTCAATGGAAGGTTTTCTTCAAGCAATTTCATAATAATCGGTGTTGTCACGTAATATGGAAGGTTGGCTACGACCATCACTTCTTTACAGTCAGCAAAATTCTCCTCGATGACCTTTCTCACATCGGCTTTTAATACATCTTGATGAATGATCGTGACATTATCATATGGAGAAAGCGTATCGTTTAAAATAGGCAATAAACGCTGATCGATTTCAAAAGCGGTAACTTTCTTTGCACGTTTAGCGAGCTGCTCTGTCAATGCGCCGATACCAGGTCCAATTTCAATGACGCCGGTCTCATCTGTAACCTCCGCGTGATCAACAATGCGATCTAAAATATTTGTATCAATTAAGAAGTTCTGCCCTAAGCTCTTTTTAAAAGAGAAACCGTACTTCTTCAGTATTTCCTTCGTTCTGACGGGTGTCGCAATATCTTTATTCATCGGCTTCCTCCTGCATGACGGTCTTTAAGGCCGCAATAAAATCATGTTTGGTTATTTGGAACATGTGAAGGCGCTTTTGCAGCTGCTTCGCATTGGTATATCCTATATTTAAAAGCACTCCTAGTCGTTCGCGGCGGCGTTTCGATGCTTCGCCACCGATAAGGCCTGCGTCAAATAAGTCGTCTAATGTAATGTCACTTTCCGTTACTTCCATTTCTTCATGGACATGGGCAAGACATTCCCGAATACTGTCCAAGGAAGCATGCTCCACACCAATTCCTTTATCCCGCTTCGCCTTCGCAAGATGTTTTGGCAAAAAAGCGTGCTTACAGCCAGGAACTGCCTCTGCGATGGTTTTACGGATCTTCTCACCAGGAAAATCAGGATCTGTTAAAATAATGACCCCTCTCGTCTCCTGAGCAAGACGCACTTGTTGAATGACTGTATCGCCAATGGCAGATCCGTTTGTTTCAATCGTATCTGCATCCACTGCCATCTTCACTCTGGCAGTGTCATCACGACCCTCCACCACAATGATTTCTTTGATTTTCATGTATTCCTCCGCTTGCAAAAACAATCTACATTTTTTGGTTAAAAAACGAAACCTTTCATGCTGCTTTTGCGTCTAATTAATTAGAAAACAGTGCTTCTATTATAACCAAAAAAACAGAGGGTGCGCAAAGCCCTCTGTTCATATAAATGATTTGATGTGTTTATTTGAGTACTCTAATTTTTACTCGTTTATTCCCCCATTGATAAGCTGCCGACTTACTTGGGACGAACACATCAATTTTATTCCCTTTTATAGCAGATCCAGTGTCTGATGCAACGGCATATCCATAGCCTTCCACATACACTTTTGAGCCCAGCGGAATGACACTCGGATCAACTGCTATGACCTTTGCACCCGGATTTGCTTTTAAATTAAAGCCTGTAGACGTTCTGCCCGTACATCCAGCACAGCTCGCTGTATAGGCTGTTGATGCCACATAAAATTCTTTTCCTGACGATTCATTGCTTCGTGAAACCGCAGGGGACGCTGTAGGTTCCTTTTTGGCCACTTGTGTACCAATAGCCACTAATCGGTCCTTACTATCTTTTTCGGTCACTTCTTTAATCAATTCTTTAGACACCACTTTGCCGTTTTCTTTCACAATGGCATAGTGCTTCTTCAATTTACCTTCTTCACCTTTTTTAAGTACCTTCTCTTTCCCTTTTTCAAGAGAATGATCCTTTTTATGTTTGGTATCAAAAGCAATTTTCTCTTCCACTACATCGGTGACTTTTTCCACCCGAGTGATCTTTATATCTGCGCTCTTTTTAGAAAGGTTACTATGTAACGCAGGCTTGATCTTATCGTGCTTCTTGAGCTTCAGCTCTTGTTGCTTTAAAAAGTCAGCGACCGTAGTCGAAGTGGTCCACACTTTTTTATCTTTTCCTCCATCATTTAAGCTGACCTGGAAGGCCTGCTGAACCACAAGATTCATATCCTTTGTTAACTTGTCATTCTTTCCTGGAGTTACTTGATCGTGCTTCCCAATATCTATCTTCTCATTCTTCAATAATGCTCCAACCGTCTGATCTGTAGTCCATATCGTTTTCTCTTTCCCATCTAGGGTTAGATGAACCGGTATAGCCGCATCATACACAATGTTCATATTGTCTTGAATCTTTGTATTTAGACTTGGAGAGATATGATCCTCCGCCTTGGTCCTTATGCCAAGGTCTGAAAGCAGCTGAGCTACTGTCTCTTCATGTGTACGAATTGTCTTCTCTTTACCATTGATTGAAATGGTAATAGACTGCTTAGTGAGCTCATGCGCACCGTAAGCCGTTCCAGTTCCAGCTAAAAGCAAGCAAACAACTAGTAATAAAACCTTGCCTTTTCCTAGCTTCACAGAAAACAGATTTTTCATTTTTTGTACGATGAAAAACGCCTCCTTCTCCTCGGAGAGATTATATAGAGTATCTCAAAACCTGTCAACCCTTCCACCCACTGTACAAAAATGCTCGATTGTAAACCTATTATGGGAGATTTATGGAAGGAAGGGAAGAAAGACTTATCGACAACTTATCCTATGAGGAGGCGCAAACGTGTAGAACTTTTTCGTTATGTTTCACAATTGGACAAGCTTAAACAAGGATTGACATCATATACTGTCAGTTTATACGGAAAACTTTTTTTGCATTTTTTGTTGTCAATTCAGCAAGCTCTTCAAAGCTGATTTCTCTCAGCTCCGCAATCTGTTCTGCGATATATTTGACATAACTTGGCTCATTACGTTTCCCTCTAAATGGCACTGGCGTTAAGTATGGGCAGTCTGTTTCAATCAAAAGCTTGTCACTTGGTATCTCCTTTACAACTTCCTTTGGCTTTTTGGCATTTTTAAATGTCACGGGTCCACCGAATGAAATATAAAAGTTCATTTCCATACACGCTTTTGCAGTTTCCAAACTGCCAGTAAAGCAGTGCATAATACCTCCAACCTCAGCTGCTCCCTCTTCCTTTAAAATCGTCACGACATCTTCCGTTGCGTCACGATTATGAATAACGATTGGAAGCTTCACTTCCTTCGCAAGAGCAATTTGGCGTCTAAAGACTTCCTTTTGCACATCTTTTGGCGACTTGTCCCAATAGTAATCCAGACCCATTTCTCCAATTGCAACCACTTTTTCGTGTTGAGATAAATCTTTGATCCAAGCCAAATCCTCATCTGTCATATCAATAGCATCGACTGGATGCCAGCCGATAGCTGCATATATGAAATCATACTCTTCAATTAATTCCATCGCTCTCGTAATTGTCGGGCGGTCAAACCCTACCACCACGATTTTTTCAACTTTTTCGCTTTTTGCTCTTTCGATCACCTGCTCTAAGTCTTCATTGTATTGTTCTGCATTTAAGTGGGCATGTGTATCAAATAACATGGTTGATTGCTCCTTTCGACAATTCTCCTAAAAAACAAAAGGTGTTCGACGAAATGTTACACGTGGAACACCTTTGTTGATTTATAAAATTTTTGTTCCATTTGCTAGAGATTGATCTACTTCAAGAACCTGCAATTTCCCGCCAGTTTCTCCTGTTAAAATCATTCCCTGGGAAATTTCCCCTCTGAGTTTAACTGGTGTAAGATTCGCTACGCAAACGAGTTTCTTCCCTACTAATTCCTCTGGTTGATAGTGCTTGGCAATCCCAGAGACGATTTGTCTTTTTTCAAATCCAAAATCAAGCTGAAGCTTTAAGAGACGATCCGCTTTTTTAACTGGAGCTGCTTCCAATACCTGTGCAACTCGAAGATCGACTTTTGAGAAATCATCAAATGCGATTTCTGCTCCCAGCTCAGGTAATTCCGTTTCTTCGATTTCCACTTTCTCTTCTTCTACCTTAGGTGCACTTCCCTGCATTTTTTCTTTAATGTAGGCTACTTCTTCTTCAACCTCTAAACGCGGGAACAAAGGCTCTCCTTTTTGTACCGTCGCTTGTTGAATCGCACCAAATGATAGGATACTATCCCAACTTTTGAGCTTCTCTTCTTCAATTCCAAGCTGGAAGAAGATTTTCTCAGGTGTTTTCGTTAGGAATGGCGTTAAGAGTACTGCTGTGATTCGAAGTGATTCTGCTAAATGATACATAACAGAATGCAGTTCTTTTCGTTTTGTTTCATCCTTTGCCAGCACCCATGGAGCTGTTTGATCAATATATTTATTGGTTCTGCTGATTAATGTCCAAACATTTGAAAGAGCCACAGAGAATTCAAGGTTTTCCATCGCCTCTTCATAGGCTTTGACTGTTTGCTCAGCTACTGCTTTCAGCTCTTCATCAAACTCATTAACAGGACCCTTATAGCTGCTTAAAGTGCCGTCAAAATATTTTTGCACCATCGCAACTGTACGATTAAGCAAGTTACCTAAATCATTGGCAAGGTCATAGTTTACACGTTCCACAAATCCTTCTGGTGTAAACACACCATCCGCACCAAATGGTACTTCGCGAAGCAGATAATAACGAAGGGCATCGAGGCCATAGCGATCAATTAATGTGACCGGATCTACCACATTCCCTTTTGATTTAGACATTTTGCCATCTTTCATGAGCAGCCAGCCGTGTGCGAAAATTTGTTTTGGCAGAGGCAGATCTAATGCCATCAGCATAATCGGCCAATAAATCGTATGGAAGCGTACAATTTCTTTTCCTACGAGATGTACGTTGGCAGGCCAATATTTTTTATATTTTTCATCTTGATCTGTTCCATAGCCAATCGCAGTTAAATAGTTGAATAACGCATCAATCCATACATAAATGACGTGTTTTGGATTGTTAGGAACTTTAATTCCCCAATCAAAGGTTGTTCTTGATACTGCTAAATCCTCTAAACCTGGTTTAATGAAGTTATTAATCATTTCATTCTTTCTTGATTCAGGCTGAATAAACGATGGATTTTTTTCGTAATAATCGAGCAAACGGTCCGCATACTTACTCATGCGGAAGAAATATGATTCTTCTTTAATTAATTCAACAGGGTGGCCGCTGTCAGGGCTTTTCCCGCCAATGACTTCCCCTTTCTCATTACGCTCAACATCAACAAGCTGTGTTTCTGTATAGAATGTCTCATCAGGAATACTGTACCAGCCCTCATATTGATCTAAATAAATATCGCCTTGATCAAGTAGTTTTTGGAAGACTTGTTCAATGATTTTCGTATGTCTTTTTTCCGTTGTACGGATGAAGTCATCATTAGAAATGTCGAGTTTCTTCCATAATGATTGAATGTCTTCAACAACTGGATCTAAATACTCGATCGGTGTGATATTTTGTTCTTCAGCTTTTTGCTGAATTTTTTGTCCGTGCTCATCTGTACCTGTTAAATACATCACATCATAGCCTTGAAGACGTTTATAACGAGCCATAGCATCTCCTGCTACTGTCGTATAAGCATGTCCAATATGTAATTTTCCGCTCGGATAGTAAATAGGTGTTGTCAGATAAAACGTTTTTTTCTTTTCTGGCATGTCGGAACCTCCTGCGTGTGTGTAAATGTCAAAAACTCCCGCCCAATGGACGAGAGCGGTTATCATCATTACATGAAAATGTGTCAGATCAATTCATTCAATTTTGCACTTGTGCTTTCTCTATGATACCATCTTAGCCTTTAAGATCAAGCATATATACATAGAACAAGATGAAATGAACGAAAAAGATGAGTTTTTCGAAAAAAACGACAAACCCGTCGACATTTTGTCGAATATTGTCGTATGAAATCTATTTCCAGATTTACAATTGGCTAAATTAGGGCAAAAGTCTTGTTAATCTGGTCTCGTCATTTCTTATATTTTCATAGAAAAAGCCTACAAAATCCTTATACACCAGTAGTTTCAAGGTCTTTTGACTTTAAGAGTCATATTTTACAAACAATAGTAAACAAAATGATTGACGATTTATGGAAACCTTGTTATGCTAGGAATGTAAGGAATTTGTCGAATAATGACGAAGATAATATTATATTAAGAATAAGTTCTTTTTGGGAGGAGAATGAAGATGAAATCTACAGGTATTGTACGTAAAGTTGACGAATTAGGACGCGTGGTGATTCCAATCGAACTTCGCCGTACGTTAGGAATCGCTGAAAAAGACGCTTTGGAAATTTATGTTGATGATGAAAAAATTATCCTAAAAAAATATAAACCAAACATGACTTGCCAAGTAACAGGTGAAGTATCAGACGATAACCTTAAGCTTGCTAATGGTAAATTAGTTCTTAGCCGTGAAGGTGCAGAGCAAATCATTAACGAAATCCAAAACCAACTTCAATCACAAAAATAAGGTTCATATAAAAAAGGTTCTTGCACCGTTTGCAAGAACCTTTCTTTATTGTTCAATATGATAGGCATCGTATATCGTGCGCTTTGGCACACCACGTTCGACAGCTGTACGTTTAATGGCTTCCTTCGACGTTAATCCTTCCTCTATGTAATGGATCACATGTTCTTTTTCAGATAAGGACGTCCACCAAGCTTCTTCATTCAGCTCTTCTTCAGCTTGATCATTTCCTTGTACCACAAGACAGAATTCACCTCGGATTTGATTCTCCGCAGCCCATGTCAGCACAGACTCTAAATCTCCACGAATAAACTCTTCGAATTTTTTCGTCAGTTCTCTCGTAATTGCGATGTTCCGATTCCCCCACAATTCCTTCATCAAAGTCAGCGTTTCTTTTAATCGATGGGGTGCTTCATAGAAAATGATCGTTTCTTGACGTTTCTTCAAGGCTTCAAGCTGCTTTTTCTTTTCTTTTTTTTGACGGTCGAGAAAACCGTAAAAGAAAAATGGCTGAGGCGCGATTCCTGATGCAATGAGTGCCGTTAGTGCAGCATTAGCGCCAGGTAACGGAATGACATAGCCCCCAATGCTAGTAAAATCTCGAACCACTTCGGCCCCTGGATCTGAAATCGTCGGTAAACCGGCATCACTCACGAGTGCGATATTTTTCCCTTCTTTTAGCCATTCGATTAACTTGTGGCCGCTGCTGTCTTTGTTATGCTCATGATAGCTGGTTAAGGGTGTATCAATTTCGTATACATGACAAAGCTTTTTCGTTTGCCGTGTATCTTCTGCGGCAATATAGTCTACATCTTTTAATGTTTGTATCGCTCGGAACGTCATATCTTCTAGATTTCCGATCGGGGTTGGGACAAGATAAAGAATCCCCATACCAGATTGACCATCAAAGCTTTTCTGTGTCTTTTTCATGTGCCGCCTCCTTTTCTATTCGCATTTCTTCTATATAAATGTCTTTCTTTTTCCGCGTCCACGTTTTGAAACGATATTCTTGCTGCATGGCTTCTCTTTTGGTTGCAAAACATTCATGATAAAAAAGCTCAACCGGCCGTCTCGCTCTTGTATACTTTGCTCCCTTTCCACTATTGTGGGTCATCAATCTCTTTTGTAAATCATTTGTATAACCCGCATACAGGCTGCCATCTGCACATTTTAATACATAGAAGTAATGATTATGCTTCTCCATACAGTATCGTCCTGATTTCATCTGTATACTCCTGATCTTCCCCATAAACAAAAAGAGGCGGGAGAATTTTCAGATCTGGTTTTCCATCTTTTATGCCCTCTACCAAGATGGTATTGGCTTCTTTCCCTTGTTTGGGATAAACAAATTGAATTCGTTTTGGCTCAATTCGGTATTTCTTCATTAATTCCACAATCTCAAGCAGCCGTCCTGGTCGATGAACCATCGCCAGTTTTCCCCCTTGCTTTAGCAGCGTGGAAGAAACACGAATAACATCTTCTAATGTACAATGAATTTCGTGCCGTGCAATCGCCAAATATTCATTTTCATTGATTTCATCCTTAGAAAGTGTTTTAAAATATGGCGGGTTACATGTAATCACATCAACTTTATGGTTGCCGTAGCGTTCCGGCATATCATTCAAATCACCATGAATCAATTCAATCTGGTGCGCAAGTTGATTATACTCCACACTTCTTTTTGCCATATCAAACAGCCGTTCTTGAATTTCAACACCCGTAATCGAGGCCTTAGAACGAGTCGAAAGCAGCAATGGCACGATACCGTTTCCGGTACAAAGATCAATGATCTCCCCTTTTTGGATCGGTACATACGCAAATTTAGCTAATAATACTGCGTCCAATGAAAAGGCAAACACAGTTTTACTTTGTATAATCTTCATATCTTCGGCGAGCAGGTAATCTAAACGTTCATCTTCTCTTAACGAAACCATGATGTATCCTTTCTTTTCCTGTGAAAAAGGCTCCCGGTTCAGCGGAAGCCTTTTCTCATTTTTTATTTAAAAATGACAGACAGAACAAACAGTCTCCCTCTTTACGAATGCTTCCATAATGTACATTACAAATATGGAAGCCCTCCTGATATAACCGGGCCAGGTTATCATGACCTTCTCCTATATCAGAATGACTTGGCTTCTGGGCAGAATCATTCTCTGCCTCAGACGATTTGTCTCGATCCGACTGATCCAGACGTTCACGCAAGTGCTGATTCTCCATCTGCAGCTGATGATTTTCTTCAATCACTTCACCGATATGATTTTTCAAATCACCTAACTGGCGATAAAGAGAACCGATTTGTTCTTCTAAATTAATCACCGTATCAAATAGTTCCTTTTTATCCAAGGTGGCACACCTCGTTACTCAGTTGTTTGTGCAGATACAACGCCTTCTTGTAATAATTCTTCCCATGTATATTCTATCACTTTTTCTTGCCCGGTTAATTCAACTTGCAAAATTCGTTCTAAAATATTGAGCCCTACTACCTTGGCAGAGCCATTAGACGTTTGAATCGTTTCGCCGATATCCGGTAATTGTTCCTTCGCTGTTTCATACTCATCATTCTCATATTTCAAGCAGCACATCAAACGGCCGCATAGTCCGGAAATTTTTGTCGGATTTAACGACAGGTTTTGATCCTTTGCCATCTTAATCGACACTGGTTCAAAGTCTCCTAAGAATGTCGAACAGCAAAGCATTCGCCCGCAAGGACCAATGCCGCCAAGCATTTTTGCCTCGTCTCTTACGCCAATCTGGCGAAGTTCAATTCTCGTTTTGAAAATTGATGCAAGATCCTTCACTAGCTCACGGAAATCAACTCTGCCATCTGCTGTGAAGTAGAAGATGACCTTGTTTCGGTCAAATGTAAATTCAACATCGACCAATTTCATTTCCAGCCCATGTTCACTTACCTTCTGAAGACATGTATCAAAGGCTGTCATCGCTGCTTCTTTGTTTTCCTCAACGATGAGCCGGTCTCGTTCGTCTGCTACACGAATGACTTTACGCAGAGGGAGAACCACATCGTGTTCATCTACTTTTTTGTTGGCGATGACCACTTGTCCGTACTCAACCCCTCTGACCGTTTCTACAATGACACAACTATCATTTTCTATATGAAATCCATTAGGATCGAAATAATAGATTTTGCCCGCTTTTTTAAAGCGAACACCAATTACGTTGTACAAGCTTATCCCTCCTGCAACATCAACACCAATTGCTCCATCAGCCCTTGGGCATTCACGTTGGATTGAAGTCTCTTTTTCGCTTCTAATACAGCAAGGATCTGGCTGGTCACCATCTGCTGTGTGGAATGCAGCGCATGCTGCTTCATTGTCTGGAATAAGTCTTGATAAATGACTTTATCTTCATTTCCTATTTGAATCGACAATACATCACGATATATAAATAAAAGCATATCCAGACCTGTTTCTTGAAGGTCTTTCTCTTTGAAAAAAGGCATCCATTGATCCTGTATATAAAAAAATGCATGTTCTTTTCGCTGGTGTAAGACTTCATACAATTTTATCACTTTCGCTCTAGACTCTGCAAACTGATCATTTCGACTTAATTCGAGTGCTTCTGCTAAATTATTGGTTAAATTCGACAAAAGCCTTGCGAGATGCTGAGATACGCCTTCTTGTAAAAGCTGCTGCTCCAAGGATTGCGGCTGCAGCGGCTGAAAGCTGAGCATCTGACATCTTGAAATAATCGTATCCAGCATTTTATGCGATTGCTCAGTGATTAAAACCGCCATCGTTTCCCGATTAGGCTCCTCTAGGAACTTCAATAAACTGTTCGCGGCATTGACCGTCATTTTGTCCGCATGAAGAATAATATACATTTTCCGGTGAGATTCTACACCGGCTTTTGTAAATTCCTCTTGCAGTGCCTGCACTTGCGCCTTCTTAATTGATTGGCCATCAGGCTGCACAAGATGTAAATCGGGATGGTTTCCTGATGCAATCCTTTTGCAGTTTTGACAGGATTCACATGGTTTCACTCCTGATTCCAAGCAAAAAAAGCTTTTAGCCAAAAGTATCGCTGCATCCAGTTTTCCGGTTCCTTTTTTTCCTTCAAATAAGTAGGCGTGCGCAAGTCGGTCTTTATCAATACTATTAAAAATCAGCCGCATGACGCGCGGCTGCAAATCATTCATGTCATCCCAGCTAATTGCCATGTTATCACTCTCTATGTGTAAAGGTTAATCAATAAACCTTTTATTTCTCCAATACGTTCAAGCAAATCAATAGATGGTTTTTCTTGATCCATCATTTCCTCGGTTAATTCAATCAGCTTTTCATCTAAGGCTTTGACCAAAGCAAGTGTACGTGTGTTTCCATAAATGTCAAAGCTCCTTGATGTTTCTATATTTAATCCATTATCGACTGTCTCTTTCACAAAGCGCTTCACCAGACCTTTAAACCTAGCCAAATCCTTTAGGTTTCGTGACTTTGCGAGCTTTTTTCCGAACACTTCGATATCACTCAGCATGACCGTCAGCTGTTCTAAGCGCAGTTTGCCGCTTTGCGTCTCCATCGAAGCTTTAAAGGAGGCAGATGTCTGGCTTCCTTTCATCGCTTGGAGTTCACGCTTTTCTAAACGCAGCCGCATATCTTGATTAATTTTCACAGCAACCCATCCTTAAAATTGATGAAATTGTTCAACTGGCAGAATAAAAACAGTAGCTCCGCCAACTTCAACCTCAACAGGGTATGGTACGTATGAATCTGCATTTCCGCCCATTGGGGAGACAGGCGCGATCATTTGATCACGTTTACGGCAATTTTCTTTTATAAGCTGTAATGCTTTATCCACTCGGACATCATCACAACCAATAATAAAAGTCGTATTCCCAGACTTTAAAAACCCACCAGTTGAAGCTAATTTTGTCACGCCGAAATGATGTTCAGTCAATATTTTCAACAACTTGCTGCTATCTTGGTCCTGTACAACGGCAACAATTAATTTCATTTGATTGGCCTCCTTTATTTTAGGCACAGATGACATGCCGATGTCTTCCTCTATATTATAACAACGATTGGGAATTAGGTCATATTTGATTTTGCTTTAATGTGTCCTGAATCAATTGAAGGACTTCTTTATAGACAGCCTGCATCGGTTGAGACGCATCCACTACACGGAATCGTTCTGGCGATTGTGCAATAAGCAGTTCATAGCCTTCTCTGACCAGCTGGTGGAAATTCAGCGTCTCCATGTCTAATCGATTCTTTTCTCTTCCCTGGTTGGCATCAATTCGCTTTAGCCCTTCCTCAGGTGTAATAGAAAAATAAATGGTCATTTGCGGCATCGTGCCATTGATAGCAAAGTCGTTAATTGACTTTACTTCTTCAATCCCAAGCCCTCTCGCATAGCCTTGATAAGCAAGGGAGCTATCAACAAAACGATCACATAAAACCGTCTGCCCGCGCTGTAATGCCGGTTCTACCTTCTCAGCCAAATGCTGCCTTCTTGCGGCTGCATACAGCAAAGCTTCTGTTTTCGCATCCATTTTGGTGTTTTTTTCATTTAAAATGACTTCACGTATCTGCTCTGCAATGTCAATGCCGCCAGGCTCACGTGTCGCCATCACTGCATATCCTTGGCGTTCCATTTCTTCATACACTTTTCGAATCACTGTCGTTTTTCCAGCACCCTCTGGCCCTTCAAACGTAATAAACATACCGCTCATAGTGTCTCCTCTTCTATATAAACATATAATTTTCTCTGATGAATCACCTGACTGGCTTGAACATGAACCTGATGTCCAAGCAAACGGCTTAAAGCCGCAATCTGATCGATTTCAATACGCTCTCCTTTAACGATCAAAGGTATACCCGGTGGATATGGAATAACCGATTCTGCACTAACCCGTCCTGCTGCATGTTCAAATGGGACGGCTTCTATATCCTGTCTATGCTCATCGTTGTCATTAGCCGGCGCCTCTCTTTGGAAATGATCTTTTCCTTTGAGCTTGAGCAATGAATCGCTTTGATTAAGGGCCTGCTCTATCTGTTTAAAAGGAATATCCTTCTTCTGTTCTAAACCAAAGATAAGTAAAACCTGATGTTCGTCGGCAAGCTCTGGGTGAACCTCCACTGATTCAAGTACTCGTTTTAGTTCATAACCAGTCAGCCCTTTTGTTGATCGAATCACACATTTTAATGGATCGTTAGAAAGCAATTCAGACTCGATCACTTCAAGCTGCGGTATACGATTGAACTCATTTTTCAGCTCTGCCAGCTCTTTCATGATTCCATCCAAGATCTCTTTTTTCTTGATCTCCTCGACATAAGCCCTTGCCACATCTAATGAGGCCATAATTGGATAGGATGGAGAGCTGCTTTGAAGCATCGTGAGGAATGTTTTCAAACGTTTTGCATCCATTCGCTCCCCCTGTAGATGAAGGTAGGATCCCATCGTCATGGCCGGAAGGGTTTTATGTGCTGATTGTACCACCACGTCAGCTCCATAGGAAAGAGCAGATGGGGGAAAAGCGCCGCCTAATACAAAATGTGCACCATGTGCCTCATCAACCAAAACGATCATGCCTGCTTCGTGGCACATGTCAATCAGCTTTGATAAATCAGCTGCATGTCCGTAGTAGTTCGGATAAGTCAAAACGATCGCCCGGCAATTAGGGTGTTTGGATATGGCTTTTTTGACTGTTTCATCCGTCACATGTGTTGGAACATACAGGTGTGGATCTATCTCAGCTTCTATCAGAATAGGCGTGGCTCCTGCAAGCTCAATCGCATGGTAAACAGACTTATGACAATTTCGCTGGACGAAAATCTCATCTCCCGCACGACAGGCTGCCATCACCATCGCTAAATTTCCGACAGTTGTCCCATTCACAAGGAAAAAGCTTTGATCTGATCCATATAGCTTTGCCAATAAATGTTCAGCCTCTTGAATCACACCAGTTGGATGATGGAGATCATCTAACCCTTCAAGCTCTGTTACATCCAGCTGAAGAATTGAGTCATAATAAGTCCGTGCCTCATCAAAAAAGACATCTCCATTGTGATGTCCTGGAACGTGGAAAGAATAAGGTTTCTTTTCCGCATGTTGTGCTAATGCTGTATATAAAGGTGTTTTCAAACAAATCGACCCTTTTCACTTTAACGATATCTTATGTCTATTATAACGTTCATACAAGGGAACCGAAAGATGGATTCTCATTCCTTAATTGGCTGGTGATTCGTCAGCTGCTGTTCTGCCTCATACATGCTGTTTTTCAATTGGGCTCGCTCTTGGCTTCCATGCTCTTTCACCTGTAACGTTTCCTGTAAGGTTTCAGCTAATTGGCGTTGAACCTTTTTCAACGTATCTATAGGTGCAAAAGCTGCCTCTTCAAGAAGCTCCCCCTGCTGCTTTGATACCTTTTCATATGTTTTTTTGATTCGATTCTCAAGAGCTGAATTGGCACGCTGCTGAATATGCGTTAACGCAATCGACATTTGGTTGATCCATAGAGGAATAGATGCAGAAACAGTTGATTGAATGTGATTGGCCAATGTATGATTCGTATGCTGGATCATTCGAATTTGGGCATTACATTGCAACGCAATTTGCCGGCTTAGCAGCAAATCATATTTCCGTTCTTTCAACCTCTCCATATATTCTTCTGCATTGACTTCCTGACTCATCAATTGCTCCTCTATAGTCCGATTACCAGTCTGCTCCGTTTCTGATATGATCTGCTTCTCTAAAGTTGTTATTTTCGCTTCAACTGCTGCAACCTGCAGCGTCATCTCTTGGAAAAAGGTTTGATTTTCTTCAAATAAACGCTCTAATAACATGTGATCGGAAATTAATCTGCCTTTTGCGTAACGAAGCCTTGCTGATAATCTCTCGATCTGTGATTTTGCATGTTGAAAACGCGATATGATTTCCTGAGTAGAACGCTTCTCCCGCCGAAATAACTTCGAAAAAAAGCCCTGCTTCTTTGGCAGTAAGTCCTCCGGTTCTACTACATGGAGCTGGTGCAAAAAGTCCTCAAGCACGTCTCCTATTTGATCGATATCTTTTTTCTCAACATATTTCATCATTTGTTGTGATTGTTCCAATAATCGTTCCTGAACACGTGTACCATAGAAAAGCAGCTTTTGCGGATTGTCAGGGATTTGCTCAGCACGCTGCAAGGCTTCTTGTTTCTCCTCATCAGATAAGGTATCAAACACTTGAAACTGAAGATCTGTAGTGGCAGCAGATGATGTTGGGATGTGATCTTCTGGTTTCATTGCGTTTGACTCCTTTCATTATTTCTTTATCATTTTATCTGCCACTTCAAGCTCAATATGAAGGGCTTCTATGTCTTTTCCTAATACTTGCTGCAAATCATTCGTCAATTGCTTTTGCAGCTCTGTCAGCGTCACCCGAGTTTGGCTCAGTGTCATTTCCAGCTCATGACTGCGATCAGGCTGGTTATACAATAATGCATATTTTTCAGTTAGTTCAACGACAGAATCCAAGCTTTCGAAATAAAAACGCTGTGCATCATAAAATCGGGTCGGCTCTCTTTTTGTAATCATATAGATTCGTCGTGCAAGTCGGAGAATTTCATAATTATGTTTGATCGTCTGTACGTTCTTCACAGCAAATAAAGCCTTCTTTAAACGTACGAGCTTTTGTCCTGCTTCTTTTAAATGCTGTTTGATATATACATAATCACTACGAGACAGTCCGTGTTTCTTTAAAAACAACTGGAAAGCAACCCATCTGCTCCCTGCAAACATCACGCCCCACCCCATCATCGCATACAGTATCGATAGTCCAACATGATGATGGAAAACCCCAATACTGACGGTTAAAATCACAAGCGAAAAAAAAGTAGAGAGGATGGCCCATATAAATGTATAAAAAATTGATTTCATGTTCATCGACTCCTATGAATAATCAGGCTCTCTGTTTATCTTATTATTAATTACGGATGATGTCCAAACTAAGTTCCAAAAAACAGGCCCAATCCTCCATAGATCATAAAAAAAGACCATCTAATGGTCTATGAATACAAAGGCGGTGTATGAAGATTTTTTAGCTTTCTAACATAATCGGCATAGCTAGGATCCGAGGTCGATGTAGAAATTAACTTTCTCTCACATTCTCGGCACAAAAACTGATGATATAAATAAATTCCCTTTGTTTTTTTCTCTTCACAAATCAAACAAATCGCTTCTCGCTCTTTTTTGCTCATTGTGACACCTCCACTTATAGCTTCAGTATGCCCTAGCGCTTTCAATTGTATACAAAATTAAGAATGTTTTAGATGGTAGTTTAGTATATGTATCCATGTCAGATCGAGTGTTTGTTCCTTTTCTTAAAAAACAAAAAAGACCAGTTCCGACTGGAACTGATCCTTATAGAAGCTTGGCGGCGTCCTACTCTCACAGGGGGAAACCCCCAACTACCATCGGCGCTGAAGAGCTTAACTTCCGTGTTCGGTATGGGAACGGGTGTGACCTCTTCGCTATCGCCACCAAACCTGATGGAGAGAATGTTCTCTCAAAACTAGATAACAATGTTCATGCTTCACATTAGAATATAGGTTAAGTCCTCGATCTATTAGTATCTGTCAGCTCCACGTGTCACCACGCTTCCACCTCAGACCTATCAACCTGATCATCTTTCAGGGATCTTACTTCCTTGCGGAATGGGAAATCTCATCTTGAGGGGGGCTTCATGCTTAGATGCTTTCAGCACTTATCCCGTCCGCACATAGCTACCCAGCGATGCCCTTGGCAGAACAACTGGTACACCAGCGGTGCGTCCATCCCGGTCCTCTCGTACTAAGGACAGCTCCTCTCAAATTTCCTGCGCCCGCGACGGATAGGGACCGAACTGTCTCACGACGTTCTGAACCCAGCTCGCGTACCGCTTTAATGGGCGAACAGCCCAACCCTTGGGACCGACTACAGCCCCAGGATGCGATGAGCCGACATCGAGGTGCCAAACCTCCCCGTCGATGTGGACTCTTGGGGGAGATAAGCCTGTTATCCCCGGGGTAGCTTTTATCCGTTGAGCGATGGCCCTTCCATGCGGAACCACCGGATCACTAAGCCCGACTTTCGTCCCTGCTCGACTTGTAGGTCTCGCAGTCAAGCTCCCTTGTGCCTTTACACTCTGCGAATGATTTCCAACCATTCTGAGGGAACCTTTGGGCGCCTCCGTTACATTTTAGGAGGCGACCGCCCCAGTCAAACTGCCCACCTGACACTGTCTCCCTGCCCGATAAGGGCAGCGGGTTAGAAGGTCAATACAGCCAGGGTAGTATCCCACCGATGCCTCCACCGAAGCTAGCGCTCCGGTTTCCAAGGCTCCTACCTATCCTGTACAAGCTGTACCAACATTCAATATCAGGCTGCAGTAAAGCTCCACGGGGTCTTTCCGTCCTGTCGCGGGTAACCTGCATCTTCACAGGTACTATAATTTCACCGAGTCTCTCGTTGAGACAGTGCCCAGATCGTTGCGCCTTTCGTGCGGGTCGGAACTTACCCGACAAGGAATTTCGCTACCTTAGGACCGTTATAGTTACGGCCGCCGTTTACTGGGGCTTCAATTCGCACCTTCGCTTACGCTAAGCGCTCCTCTTAACCTTCCAGCACCGGGCAGGCGTCAGCCCCTATACTTCGCCTTACGGCTTCGCAGAGACCTGTGTTTTTGCTAAACAGTCGCCTGGGCCTATTCACTGCGGCTTCTCGGGGCTTTAACACCCTAAGAAGCACCCCTTCTCCCGAAGTTACGGGGTCATTTTGCCGAGTTCCTTAACGAGAGTTCTCTCGATCACCTTAGGATTCTCTCCTCGCCTACCTGTGTCGGTTTGCGGTACGGGCACCTCTCACCTCGCTAGAGGCTTTTCTTGGCAGTGTGGAATCAGGAACTTCGCTACTAAATTTCGCTCGCCATCACAGCTCAGCCTTTACGGGAAACGGATTTGCCTATTTCCCAGCCTAACTGCTTGGACGCGGATATCCAATACCGCGCTTACCCTATCCTCCTGCGTCCCCCCATTGCTCAAATGGTGAGGAGGTGGTACAGGAATATCAACCTGTTGTCCATCGCCTACGCCTTTCGGCCTCGGCTTAGGTCCCGACTAACCCTGAGCGGACGAGCCTTCCTCAGGAAACCTTAGGCATTCGGTGGACGGGATTCTCACCCGTCTTTCGCTACTCATACCGGCATTCTCACTTCTAAGCGCTCCACCAGTCCTTCCGGTCTGGCTTCACAGCCCTTAGAACGCTCTCCTACCACTGTTCGTAAGAACAGTCCGCAGCTTCGGTGATACGTTTAGCCCCGGTACATTTTCGGCGCAGAGTCACTCGACCAGTGAGCTATTACGCACTCTTTAAATGGTGGCTGCTTCTAAGCCAACATCCTGGTTGTCTAAGCAACTCCACATCCTTTTCCACTTAACGTATACTTTGGGACCTTAGCTGGCGGTCTGGGCTGTTTCCCTTTCGACTACGGATCTTATCACTCGCAGTCTGACTCCCAAGGATAAGTCATCGGCATTCGGAGTTTGACTGAATTCGGTAACCCGGTAGGGGCCCCTAGTCCAATCAGTGCTCTACCTCCGAGACTCTTACCTTGAGGCTAGCCCTAAAGCTATTTCGGAGAGAACCAGCTATCTCCAGGTTCGATTGGCATTTCACCCCTACCCACACCTCATCCCCGCACTTTTCAACGTGCGTGGGTTCGGGCCTCCATTCAGTGTTACCTGAACTTCACCCTGGACATGGGTAGATCACCTGGTTTCGGGTCTACGACCACGTACTCATGCGCCCTATTCAGACTCGCTTTCGCTGCGGCTCCGCATCTTCTGCTTAACCTTGCACGGGATCGTAACTCGCCGGTTCATTCTACAAAAGGCACGCCATCACCCGTTAACGGGCTCTGACTACTTGTAGGCACACGGTTTCAGGATCTATTTCACTCCCCTTCCGGGGTGCTTTTCACCTTTCCCTCACGGTACTGGTTCACTATCGGTCACTAGGGAGTATTTAGCCTTGGGAGATGGTCCTCCCGGATTCCGACGGAATTTCACGTGTTCCGCCGTACTCAGGATCCACTCTGGAGAGAACAACATTTCAGTTACAGGGCTGTTACCTTCTTTGGCGGGCCTTTCCAGACCTCTTCGCTTATATCGTTCCTTTGTAACTCCGTATAGAGTGTCCTACAACCCCAAGAGGCAAGCCTCTTGGTTTGGGCTGTTCCCGTTTCGCTCGCCGCTACTCAGGGAATCGCATTTGCTTTCTCTTCCTCCGGGTACTTAGATGTTTCAGTTCCCCGGGTATGCCTTCTCATACTCTATGTATTCAAGTATGGATACTACTCCATTACGAGCAGTGGGTTTCCCCATTCGGAAATCTCCGGATCAAAGCTTGCTTACAGCTCCCCGAAGCATATCGGTGTTCGTCCCGTCCTTCATCGGCTCCTAGTGCCAAGGCATCCACCGTGCGCCCTTTCTAACTTAACCATTTCTTACTTTAGAAAGAATCACTATGTGTGATGAACTTTGCATTGCATTCAATGTGAATGTATTACTTATTGTTATCTAGTTTTCAAAGAACACGTTGGTGGAGCCTAGCGGGATCGAACCGCTGACCTCCTGCGTGCAAGGCAGGCGCTCTCCCAGCTGAGCTAAGGCCCCGATTTAATAGAAGATGGTGGGCCTGAGTGGACTCGAACCACCGACCTCACGCTTATCAGGCGTGCGCTCTAACCAGCTGAGCTACAGGCCCATCTTTCATATCGAAGATATGATGTTGTAGGATCTTTTGCAAGTTCCTTCAAAACTAAACAAGACGAAAACGTACGCTGCTCCATATATCCTTAGAAAGGAGGTGATCCAGCCGCACCTTCCGATACGGCTACCTTGTTACGACTTCACCCCAATCATCTGCCCCACCTTCGGCGGCTGGCTCCATAAAGGTTACCTCACCGACTTCGGGTGTTGCAAACTCTCGTGGTGTGACGGGCGGTGTGTACAAGGCCCGGGAACGTATTCACCGCGGCATGCTGATCCGCGATTACTAGCGATTCCAGCTTCACGCAGTCGAGTTGCAGACTGCGATCCGAACTGAGAACAGATTTATGGGATTGGCTAAACCTTGCGGTCTTGCAGCCCTTTGTTCTGTCCATTGTAGCACGTGTGTAGCCCAGGTCATAAGGGGCATGATGATTTGACGTCATCCCCACCTTCCTCCGGTTTGTCACCGGCAGTCACCTTAGAGTGCCCAACTGAATGCTGGCAACTAAGATCAAGGGTTGCGCTCGTTGCGGGACTTAACCCAACATCTCACGACACGAGCTGACGACAACCATGCACCACCTGTCACTCTGTCCCCGAAGGGAAAGCCCTATCTCTAGGGTTGTCAGAGGATGTCAAGACCTGGTAAGGTTCTTCGCGTTGCTTCGAATTAAACCACATGCTCCACCGCTTGTGCGGGCCCCCGTCAATTCCTTTGAGTTTCAGTCTTGCGACCGTACTCCCCAGGCGGAGTGCTTAATGCGTTAGCTGCAGCACTAAGGGGCGGAAACCCCCTAACACTTAGCACTCATCGTTTACGGCGTGGACTACCAGGGTATCTAATCCTGTTCGCTCCCCACGCTTTCGCTCCTCAGCGTCAGTTACAGACCAGAGAGTCGCCTTCGCCACTGGTGTTCCTCCACATCTCTACGCATTTCACCGCTACACGTGGAATTCCACTCTCCTCTTCTGCACTCAAGTTTCCCAGTTTCCAATGACCCTCCCCGGTTGAGCCGGGGGCTTTCACATCAGACTTAAGAAACCGCCTGCGAGCCCTTTACGCCCAATAATTCCGGACAACGCTTGCCACCTACGTATTACCGCGGCTGCTGGCACGTAGTTAGCCGTGGCTTTCTGGTTAGGTACCGTCAAGGTGCGAGCAGTTACTCTCGCACTTGTTCTTCCCTAACAACAGAGCTTTACGATCCGAAAACCTTCATCACTCACGCGGCGTTGCTCCGTCAGACTTTCGTCCATTGCGGAAGATTCCCTACTGCTGCCTCCCGTAGGAGTCTGGGCCGTGTCTCAGTCCCAGTGTGGCCGATCACCCTCTCAGGTCGGCTACGCATCGTCGCCTTGGTGAGCCATTACCCCACCAACTAGCTAATGCGCCGCGGGTCCATCTGTAAGTGACAGCCGAAACCGTCTTTCATCCTTGAACCATGCGGTTCAAGGAACTATCCGGTATTAGCTCCGGTTTCCCGGAGTTATCCCAGTCTTACAGGCAGGTTACCCACGTGTTACTCACCCGTCCGCCGCTAACATCCGGGAGCAAGCTCCCTTCTGTCCGCTCGACTTGCATGTATTAGGCACGCCGCCAGCGTTCGTCCTGAGCCAGGATCAAACTCTCCGAAAAAGTACAAAACCGAAGTTTTGCTTTTCGCCAGTTTGACTGACTACCTATGAAGTATCATAGGATTTTTTTATAAAAACTCGAATTAACAGGTACGTTTTGTCTTGTTTAGTTTTCAAAGAACTTGTTTACCGCTTCAGAAGCGACTAGAACATCTTATCACATCCAAGTTGTTAGTGTCAACAACTTTTTTGTTATTATGTTTTTTCGTTTCTTCGTCATCAGCGACGTATATTAATTTACCACCCTATCCAATCAAAGTCAACAATATTTTTCATTAAATAATAAACTTTTCAATAACGATTAAAGCTGCTACGCCCGGAATACCCAATAAACCACTAATTCCACTCGTTACAGGGTTAATAGAGACATGTAATCCTAGACTCTCGCCAAATAGGTTGAGGCAAAATAAAAAAAGAGCGCCTGCTATAAACTTCACTCCGATAAGCCCTAACCATTTGAATGGATTCGCCTGCACACCTGACATAAACAACAATAGCACAGCTAGCAAAATTGACCCGATCACAATAACAGGTTCCATAATCCTCTCATCTCCTCTTCATATGAATAGTACAAGCATATGAGAGGACTATGTATAATAGACCTGCTATTTCCAGTTGTTTAAACGTAAATTCCTCTTTTTCGCTTCTCTCAGATAGAAAAAGTACTTCGCTTGAGCAAGCTTTAATTCGAATAGAATGTCCGGTGAAGGCTCAACGCTATTTGCGACAAGCTTTTTTTGTCTGTTCCATTCTTCCTTTTGCTTAAAAAGCTGTTGAATTAATTTCTCATCGAATTCTTTTCGAATTGATTTTCTGCGAAGAAAACCCATGTACCGTACTTCTCCTTCCTACATCTCACGTCTGCCTTCTAGAGCCTTAGACAGTGTAACTTCATCCGCATACTCTAAATCCCCGCCTACTGGAAGTCCGTGAGCAATGCGAGAGAGTTTAATTCCTGATGGTTTTAACAATCTGGAGATATACATGGCTGTTGCTTCTCCTTCAATGTTTGGATTGGTTGCAAGGATCACCTCTGTCACTTGATCGTCTTGCAATCTTTTTAATAGGTCAGGAATTTTAATATCCTCTGGGCCAATTCCGTCCATTGGCGAAATGGCACCATGAAGCACATGATATAAGCCGTTGTATTCTTTCATTTTTTCCATTGCGATTACATCTTTTGGATCCTGCACTACACAGATAACAGATTGATCTCTTCTTGTATCTTCACAAATATAGCAAGGATCTTGGTCTGTGATATGACCGCATACCGAACAATAAGTTAAATTACGCTTTGCATTTACAAGCGCCTTCGCAAAATCTAGTACGACATCTTCCTGCATACTAAGAACAAAAAAAGCCAGACGGACCGCAGTTTTCGGTCCGATTCCTGGCAATTTCATAAAGCTGTCAATCAGCTTTGATATTGGTTCAGGATATTGCATCTTCAGTTATTCCTCCTAGAATAAACCTGGCATGTTCATTCCTTTTGTGAATTGACCCATCGTTTCATTCGTTAGCTCATCGACTTTTTTCAATGCATCGTTTGTCGCAGCAAGTACAAGATCTTGAAGCATATCGATATCTTCTGGATCAACAACTTCTTCATTAATTGCTACATCAACGACTTCTTTTTGTCCATTTACTTTGACAGTGACCATACCGCCACCAGCTGTACCTTCAAGAACTTTTTCTGCTAGCTCTTCTTGAGCCTTCGCCATATCCTTTTGCATTTTTTGCATTTGTTTCATCATTTTTTGCATATTTCCCATTCCACCGCGCATATGAACACCACTCTCTTTCATTTTTATTAATCTTTAATTTCAATTAAATCAGTTCCTACTAATTTTTTTGCTTCCGCAATCAATGGATCCTCTTCAGTAGAAGTCCCCTGACCATCTGCTTGTTCATCCGGCTGATGATCTCTTAAAAATTCTTCTCTTATTTTACCCCATTGAGCGTCAGGAACGCCAACTAATTCCACTCTTTTTCCTAACATAGACTCTAGCAGTTGTTCAAGATTGGTCCGAACTCCGCTTTTATCTTCAGCAACCATTTTACAATGTATTTCAAATTTGAATTTTAAAACAAAGGCATGCGAAGCAGCCGCAACTGGCTCACTGTCCGTTAATAACGCAGCGTGAGACACCTTATTCTGCTGTTTTAACTGGGCAAGGAGCTCTCCCCATTTGCCTTTAATTTTTTCTAACTCAGGCCGTTTCGCTTCTTTTAGAATCTCATGAATTCGGCCGACAGGAGCACGATAGCCATTTTTGTTACTCGTTTGTGGTCGAGACGCTTCCTTTTTTTCTTGAGGGCTATGAGATGGAGACATTGGTACACCTTCGGCTCTTAGCCTCGATAGTTCCTGTTCCAGCCTGTTTATTTTATCTGTTAGCGCCGTTAAATCAGCTTCAGCATGGCCTTGTGTCAATCCTGCTGTTGACTGACACAGCTTTACAACAGCTACCTCAAAGAAAATCCTTGGATGATTTGTCCATTTCATTTCTTGGTGGCTTTTATTCAGGACTTCAATGGTTTCATACAGAAACTGAGGTGTCACACGATCTGACAGCGCCACGAAACTTTCGTCGACCTTTACCTTTTCAAGGACCCCCTCGAGATCTGGTGCCGTTTTATAAAGCAGCATATCTCTAAAGTAAAAAATCATATCCTCTATTAATTTAGCAGCATCTTTCCCCTGCTGGAGCAATTCATTTAATGTATCTAACGCTGTGGCAATATTTTGATCAAAAATTGCTTCAGCAAGCTGACTAATGAAATGCTGAGATACAGCACCTGTAATGAGCAGCGCATCATCAATTGTCAATTGTTCACCACTAAATGAGATCGCTTGATCCAAGAGACTTAGTGCATCACGCATACCGCCATCAGCTGCACTAGCAATAATCTCGAGCGAACCCTCCTGTACGTCAAGGCCTTCTGCATCTACAATTTTCTCCATTCTTCCAACAATATCTTTAGTCGTGATTCGTTTAAAATCAAATCGCTGACAACGAGATATGATGGTAAGAGGAATCTTATGAGGCTCTGTGGTAGCCAAAATAAAGATACAATGAGCAGGCGGTTCTTCCAGCGTTTTAAGGAGAGCATTAAATGCACCGATAGAGAGCATATGTACTTCATCTATAATATAAACCTTATATGTAACCGCCGAAGGAGCAAATTTCACTTTATCACGTATATCCCGGATTTCATCTACCCCGTTATTCGAGGCAGCATCTATTTCAATCACGTCTGAAATTGAACCGTTTGTAATCCCTTTACAGGCATCACATTCATTACACGGCTCGCTAACAGGTGACTTTTCACAGTTCACTGCCTTAGCAAAGATTTTGGCAGCACTTGTTTTACCTGTTCCTCTAGGACCTGAAAATAAGTAAGCATGAGAAAACTTTTTCTGCAAAAGGGCATTTTGCAACGTTTTTGTGATGTGTTCTTGTCCAACAACATCCTCAAAAACTTGAGGTCTGAACACTCGATATAAAGCTTGATAACTCACAAATACGCCCTCCTCCATTTATCATCCTTTTCATTATACATGATGCACCGATCAATTCAAAAGCACACCTTTATTTTCTAATATGCCAAAAAGATGATTTCAACTAGAGATTTTCTACTTTCCATGTATTAAAAACGTATTTTCTAGCTTTGTAAAAAGACCTGAAACTCCAAACAGAACACCAGTTCTTTTTGCGATTAGTGAAAAAAAACAAATGGCTCCAAAAAGACTTTTTATCTATTTGTATAACCAAAGCAGTTAAGCTATTCTTGGAACAGCAACAAAAAACTCACCTAGTTAAACTAGATGAGTTACATTTAATATTGATTTACCGTGCACCTTCTGTCGATTCGCTACCCCAAGCGTTACTTAAACAGTTAGCTCGGCCCAGGCAACCCTGCGGCACATGAGAGGTTTCACTTAATGCTGCTTCCTTCCGGACCTGACATGGTTCATGAATTCCCATTGCGCAGGACCCAGACGTCAACACCACTTATTTAAGGCAGACCTTGAAGTAAACGAACCTCGAGAAGGGATTCGGCCTCGCTAGAGCGGATTGCGAGTACAGGGCACCGCTACCTCCCCGCTTAGCACGGCAAAATGAATATTAAATTGTTAGTGACGCAGACATAAGTATACCTTCTTATAGCTCAAATTGCAAACGACATCCATTCATTTACTTTTGGCTTGTTTCTTTCGCTGACGGAGATTTCTGAAGAACTGACTTAACAGCTCACCACACTGATTTTCAAGTACACCACCGATGACTTCAGACTGATGATTGAACCGTTCATCATCCAGTAAATTCATTAAAGTACCTGCGCATCCACCTTTTGGATCGTATGCACCAAAAACGACCTTTTTCACTCTAGAGAGAACAATAGCACCCGCACACATTGGGCATGGCTCAAGCGTAACGTAAAGCACAGCATCTTCTAAACGCCAGCTCCCTGTCGCTTTACATGCTTCATCAATAGCAAGTAATTCTGCATGTGCAATCGAACGCTGCTCACTTTCCCTTAAATTATGAGCCCGGCTCACGATTTGATCATCAACAACAATGATCGCACCAATCGGCACTTCCCCTATTTGTTCTGCTTTTAAGGCTTCAGAAATGGCTTCTTGCATAAACTTTTCATCTTTCGTCATGGCACGGCTCTCTTTTCATGTTTTTTAAAAGGAAATTGAGGTTAACATATTATCACAATCTTTTAAAGGGGGTCTTATTTTGTCAAAGCAAAAAAAGGCGCTGCTTATTATCGACATGATTAATGATTTTGATTTTGAAATGGGACATGTGCTTGCAGAAAAAACAGAGCAAATGACCAATAAAATTTTAGCTCTTAAACAACATGCTTTCAAGGAAAATTGGCCAATCATTTATATCAACGATCACTACGGACTTTGGAAGGCTGATATCCAAGCTGTTATGGAAACATGCAAAAACGAAAGAAGCGCTCCTATTTTAGAGAAAATGACACCATCTAAAGATAATTACTTCTTAATTAAACCTAAGCATTCTGCCTTCTACGGTACTGCACTAGAGACACTCTTAAGTGAATTAGGTGTTGAGGACATTATTCTAACCGGGATTGCCGGAAACATTTGCGTTTTGTTCACTGCAAATGACGCATACATGCGAGAATACAATCTAATTGTACCTAAAGATTGTATCGCTTCAAACGACGACAGAGATAACGACTACGCTTTAACGATGATGGAGAACGTTCTTCTAGCCAAAATCACTACCGCTAAGGAAATCACGAATGAAAATCAAACATGATTTAGCTATAACCCTCATAAATTGTTAGCAATAACAAAGGGGGCGTTGACTATTCAAATTTATGTTGTCAAAAGAGGAGATACTTTAAACGACATTGCTATGCGTTTTAAAACGACAGTCAATGAAATCATCCGTACTAACGAAATCGAAACACCAAATCAACTCGTCATTGGACAAACAATTGTCATTCCAATTAGAGGTCAATTTTATGAGGTCAAACAAAATGACACACTATATCAAATTGGTAGACGGTTTCAAATCTCAGTGGAAGAATTGGCACGCGTGAACAGAATTCGGCCTGAAGCGATATTGCCTATTCGTTTCTTGCTCTATATTCCACAAAGACCGAAAAGGAACATTAATTCCAATGCTTATATTGAACCACGGGGAAATCAAGTCAGTGAAAACTTAAAGCAGGCAGCTAGAGAGGCCTCCCCATACTTAACCCATTTAGACGTCTTTAGTTTTCAAGCACAAAGAGATGGGACACTGCGAGAACCACCGTTAGACCAACTACCCCAGATTGCCGCTCAGAACAGAACTGTATTAACCATGGTGGTGACAAATCTAGAGAATGAAAAATTCAGTGATGAACTTGGGCGTATTCTTTTAACTAACCAATCTGTCAAAACGGCATTTTTAAATGAAATTGTTCGTGTTGCCAAAAAGTATCAATTCAAGGAAATCCATTTTGATTTTGAATATTTACGCCCTGCTGATAAAGATGCTTATATTCAATTTTTAAGAGAAGCAACAGCCCGTTTCCATCAAGAAGGATGGACAATATCTGTTGCACTTGCACCAAAAACAAGTAGTCAGCAAAAGGGCAAATGGTATGAAGCCCATGACTATGAAGCGATCGGTAAAATCGTCGATCACGTTGTGTTGATGACCTATGAATGGGGGTACAGCGGCGGCCCTCCACAAGCTGTCTCTCCAATTGGACCTGTCCGCCAAGTCATTGAATATGCACTAACTGTCATACCTGCCAATAAAATTGTAATGGGGCAGAATTTATACGGCTATGATTGGACACTTCCTTTCGTCCAGGGCGGCCCCATAGCCAAAGCCGTCAGTCCTCAACAAGCAATTGCACTTGCTAGAGAGCACAATGTCTCTATCTTATACGACGAAACAGCACAAGCACCCCATTTTCGTTATACAGATGCCAACAACAAAGAGCATGAGGTCTGGTTCGAAGACGCTAGATCAATTCAAGCAAAGTTCAACCTCATCAAAGAGCTAAATTTGAACGGCATTGCTTATTGGAAATTAGGTCTATCTTTCCCACAAAATTGGCTCTTATTATCAGATCAATTTAATATTGAAAAAAGAACGACATCGTAATCCATTCACTCTATCTATTAGAAGGGGTATGGTACAATATACATTGGTTTGACAACTTTAACTTTATAGATAGAGGAGAACGCCTATGTATCCTGCCCCTTTTATTGCAGTGGAAGGCCCGATTGGAGCCGGAAAAACAACTTTGGCTACAATGCTTGCGAAGGAATTTCAATTTCCTTTAGTAAAAGAGATTGTAGAAGAAAATCCATTCTTAGATAAATTTTATGAAGATATGGAACAATGGAGCTTTCAGCTTGAGATGTTCTTTTTATGCAATCGGTTCAAACAGTTAGAATCAATTGAAGAAAACTATGTGAATAAACAGCAGCCGGTTGTCACTGATTATCACGTCTATAAAAATATGATATTTGCAGAAAGAACATTATCAAAAAAGCACATGGATAAATACAGAAAGATCTATCACCTGCTAACAGATGATCTTCCTAAACCAAATGCCATGATCTATATAAAAGCCAGCCTTCCCACCTTACTTGAAAGAATACAGATGAGAGGACGCTCTTTTGAAGAAGACATTGACCCAGCTTATTTAAAAACACTCATTGAAGATTACGAGCTGGCTATTGAACATTTAAAACAGACTGAGCCAGGGCTTCCTATCATTACAATTGAAGGAGATCATACAGACTTCGTTTCCTCACAGCAAGATTACCAGCAAATTGTACAGAACATAAAGGAGCAAGTGCTATGAACAATATCGAAATACCAAAGGACGCAGTCATCACAATTGCCGGGACTGTTGGTGTCGGCAAATCAACTATGACCAAAACAATAGCGGACAAGCTAGGGTTTCAAACCTCTCTTGAAAAAGTAGATGATAACCCATATTTAGAGCCTTTTTATTCAGATTTCCAAAGATGGAGCTTCCACTTACAGGTCTATTTCCTAGCTGAGCGTTTTAAGGAGCAAAAGCGGATTTTTGAATCTGGCGGAGGATATGTACAAGATCGTTCCATTTATGAGGATACTGGCATTTTTGCAAAAATGCATGCGGACAAAGGTACGATGTCTGAGGTTGATTATGAAACGTATACAAGCCTATTTGAGGCGATGGTGATGACACCTTACTTCCCTCACCCTGATGTCCTCATCTATCTACACGGGGATTTAGATCATATTTTACATCGTATTGAGGAACGCGGCAGAGAGATGGAAACTCAAACTGACCGGGCTTATTGGGAAGAAATGTACACTCGATACACGGAATGGATCGAACAATTTGATTTATGCCCAGTGATTAAAATTAATATTGAAGATTACGACTTACTTCATGATGAAAGCTCACTTGATCCCATTCTTCATGAAATAGCTTCTGTTATTCAAAAAAATCGCTCTAAAACAAAATAAAAAAAACCGCTGCATTCGCGAAATGCAGCGGTTTGACAATTTCCAATTTTTATGCTTGTGTTCAATTCAACTAAGGTAAAAAATCAATATGGCGGAGGAAGAGGGATTCGAACCCCCGCGGGCTTTGACACCCCTGTCGGTTTTCAAGACCGATCCCTTCAGCCGGACTTGGGTATTCCTCCGTATCGACAAGAATTAATATACCATATCATTTTATTTGAAGTCAACATCTTTTCGAAAAAAATTTCAATATGTGATTTCGGCATGATATTTGCCTATAAAAAAGCAGCCATTGATGGCTGCTCCAGATTGTTGACAAAGGGTTAAAATGATTTTGATTTTAGCCCTTTGTCTTCTTTTCAGCGTGATAGAAAACCTTTGCAGTCTAGGAAGGGCGAGCACCGGAGCGGAGCGAATTTGACATTCGTGAGCACCGAAGCGCAGACCTGACAACGAATGCGAGGGTTTGTCTACACGCTGAAGCAGCCATTGACGGCTGCTCTTGATCTATTTCGTATCCTGTCTAATTTCTTCAATAAACTGATTCATCTCTACTTTAAAGTCATTTAATGACTCGATAATCTTCGTAAAGTCTGTCACTTGTTTGGCTTGTTCATTTGTTGAACTGCTGATTTGAGAGATGTTTTCAGACAAAGTGCCAATGCTGTCTTGGATTTCTTTTAAAAATGTATTAATGGTTTCAGCCGCTTCCTTCGAGCCATCTGATAATTTGCGAACTTCATCAGCAACGACAGCAAACCCTTTTCCGTTCTCACCTGCTCTTGCGGCTTCAATTGCAGCATTTAAACCAAGCAGATTTGTTTGTCTAGCAATTCCGCCAATGGTTTTGACGACTTCTTCAATATTCGCAGATTTCTCTTCCGCTCTTCCTGCCTGTTCGCTTATTTCTAAACTTGTGGCAGCCAGTTCTTGTGAATGTGCAGCAATTTGCTCAATTCCACCTTGGAGTTCTTTCGCTACTTTATTGATTTGCTCCATATAACCGCTTAATTTCTTTTCGCGATGATGTGAAAATGCCACTAAAAAAGAGCCGATTACTTTTCTATCTTCATCAAAAATCGGGTAACCTTTTACAGCAATTTCATAACCATATAAATGCTCTGGTAAATGACCGTCATATTCTTGTCCTCTTAATGTCGTCGCCACATTTTGGTCTTCTGGGTTCAATGGGTCTCCAACTTTCATACCAAAATCTATTGTGTTAGACGGGTAATAACAAAGTATCTTCTCTGTATCTGTGATGCCGAAAAGAATACTTTCATCTAGTACCTTTCTAAGTAAATGAGCCATTTCAACATAATAGTCAAGCCTATTCACGGTTATTCCTTCTTTCCTAGAAGCTTTTAATTTTTTTATCGGCTAAATTCAGGAAAACTGTAGGACTTTTGGTAAAAAGAAAAAGATGCCTTGACGGCATCTTATTTCATCACTTCTTTATTTCCCATATAAGGACGCAGTACTTCAGGAATGATTACTGTGCCGTCCTCTTGTTGATAGTTTTCTAAAATAGCCGCTACGGTTCTTCCTACCGCTAATCCAGATCCATTTAATGTGTGGACATGTTCTGGCTTCGCTTTAGGTTCTGGACGGAAACGAATGTTTGCACGTCTTGCTTGGAATGCTTCGAAGTTACTGCAAGAAGAAATTTCACGGTACGTATTCTGGCTCGGAATCCACACTTCGATATCGTATTTCTTCGCAGCTGTGAATCCTAAATCTCCCGTACACATGCTCATGACACGGTATGGAAGGTTCAATAGCTGAAGAACTTTTTCTGCTTGATTTGTTAGTTTCTCTAATTCTTCATAAGAATCTTCTGGTCTGACAAATTTAACAAGCTCTACCTTGTTAAATTGATGCTGACGGATGAGTCCGCGTGTATCTCTTCCGGCAGATCCTGCTTCTGATCTAAAGCAAGCACTGAATGCTGCATAGTTGATTGGCAGCTGTTCACCTTCGAGAATTTCGTCACGATGCATGTTCGTAATTGGCACTTCAGCTGTTGGAATGAGGAAGTAATCTTCTTCACGTATTTTAAAGGCATCCTCTTCGAACTTTGGAAGCTGACCAGTTCCTGTCATGCTCGCTCTGTTGACCATATAAGGTGGAAGCACTTCAGTAAAACCAAACTCATCCACATGTAAATCAAGCATAAAGTTATACAATGCGCGTTCTAAGCGTGCGCCAAGCCCTTTATAAAAAACGAAACGGCTTCCTGTCACTTTTCCTGCACGTTCAAAATCAAGGATTTTTAGCTCATCAGCTACGTCCCAATGTGGTTTTGGTTCAAATGAGAAGGCTGGCTGTTCGCCCCATTTTCTCACTTCCACGTTGTCGTCTTCTGTTTCACCAACTGGTACAGAGTCATGGGGGATATTTGGAATTGAGAACAGGATGTGCTGCAGGCTTTCTTCTACTGTTCTTAGCTCATCATCCAGCTTCTTGATCTCATCTCCTACCTCACGCATTTCTTGAATAATGTGATCGGCGTCTTTCTTTTCTCTTTTTAGAACGGCCACTTGCTGTGATACTTCATTTCTTCGGCTCTTTAATTCTTCTGTTTTCCCGATTAATTCTCTTCTTTTTTGATCTAGCTCACCAAACTTATCAAAATCCGCTAAATCTTCGCCTCGGTGTGCTAATTTTTCTTTGATTTGATCAAAGTCCGTGCGCAGTTGTTTAATATCCAGCATGTGTAACACTCCTTTTTTTATCGAAAAATAAAAAGAGCCCTCATCCCATGAAAGGGACGAGAGCTCTCGCGTTGCCACCCTGATTGAAAACATGCAAAGGCATGCTTTCCTCTTTCCTCTGTAACGGTATCACCGTAAATGCTTACTTCTCTAGTTTCAGCATTTCGCTCAAGGATGGATTCAGAATGCATCTTTCACCGATTCTCACCAACCATCGGCTCTCTGAGAAAGAGGGGCTTCTTACTATTTCCCGTCAACGCTTTTTCGATCTTTGATTGTGACTTTAATGTACTATAAGTTTTATCTCTTTTCAACCGTTTTATACAGCAAGCTTCGTTTTGTAGGACTTCACCATGTCTACAAACAGCTGTGTTAACCGGTGATCGTCTGTCAGCTCTGGATGAAAGGAGCAACCTAAGATATTGTTTTCTTTCGCCATCACAATCCTGCCATCATATTCAGCCATGATTTCTACGCTATCATCTGCGCTGATGATATGAGGCGCACGGATGAATACGCCCGTAAACGGCGCATCCAGTCCTTTTACTTCTAAATCTGCTTCAAAGCTGTCTACCTGTCTGCCAAAAGAATTCCGTGCAACAGATACATTTAACAGTCCAAGATGAGCATCTTCTCGATCTTCGATATGCTTTGCCAGCATAATCAGACCGGCACATGTCCCGAAAATCGGTTTCCCTTGAGCAGCGAACGCTTTGATCGGATCAATGAATTGGTACGTATCCATGAGTCTTCTCATCGTCGTACTTTCTCCACCAGGGATAATCAAACCGTCAACGGATTCTAGCTCTTCTACGCGTTTGATAATCTTTCCTTCTGCGCCGCAGGCTTCAATCGATTGAATATGTTCTCTCACTGCTCCTTGAAGCCCTAGTACACCAATTGTCAGCATGTTCGTTTGCGCTCCCTTAATTACCAGCCACGCTCTTGCATACGTTCTTCTGGCAGTAGATTTGAAATTTCAATTCCTTTCATAGCTGTTCCAAGCTCTTTTGAAAGTTCTGCAATGAGACGGTAATCTGTGAAATGAGTTGTTGCTTCAACAATCGCTTTTGCAAATTTCGCTGGATTGTCTGATTTGAAAATACCAGATCCGACAAATACACCGTCTGCTCCAAGCTGCATCATTAACGCAGCATCTGCTGGTGTTGCAACTCCGCCTGCAGCAAAGTTCACAACTGGCAGCTTGCCATCTCTTTTGATTTGCAACAATAATTCATAAGGTGCCCCAAGATTCTTAGCTTCTGTCATCAGTTCATCTTCACTCATGGCTGATACTTTACGAATCTGAGCATTAACCTTTCTCATATGACGAACAGCTTCGACAATGTTGCCTGTCCCAGGCTCCCCTTTTGTACGAAGCATAGAAGCGCCTTCTGCGATACGGCGTGTTGCCTCACCTAGGTCGCGGCATCCACAGACAAAAGGTACTGTGTATTCATTTTTATTTAAATGGAATTCCTCATCTGCGGGCGTCAGCACTTCACTCTCATCGATATAATCAACACCAAGTGCTTCAAGAACACGAGCCTCGACGATGTGGCCGATACGTGCTTTTGCCATGACTGGAATCGTTACTGCATTTTGTACTTCCTCTACGATTCTTGGGTCTGCCATACGGGCAACACCGCCTGCTGCACGGATATCAGCTGGTACTCGTTCTAGTGCCATGACTGCCACCGCACCTGCTTCTTCTGCAATTTTTGCCTGCTCCGCATTGACGACATCCATAATGACGCCACCCTTTTGCATTTCTGCCATTCCACGTTTCACTCGTTCAGTTCCCTTATTGCTCACAATAGTTTCCTCCCATTTGTCTATTCGATTGATTCAACATCTTTATCATACAAGCGAGAAAGTATAACAATAAAGAGAATAGTATAACAATTCAACCAACCGGGAAATAAAGATAAACCCTTGTAAACAAAGGATTTCCAGCTTAAAACATGTCATTTTCTCTTTCAAGTATGATTTACATGCTATAATACAACTATAACAATTAAAATTCATGTATAACAATTTTGCATTCTTTGGAGGGGTTTCATGCATATTGATATCCATCGACACTCTGATACATCTCTTTCAAATCAAATTTACTTTTCAATCATTGATCACATTCAATCGGGTTTGCTTCAGCAAGGAGAAAAGCTGCCGACTGTCCGTGATTTAGCTAAGCAGCTGAATGTGAGTCTTGTCACGGCAGCAAAGGCATACACACGATTAAAGGACGACGGATATTTAACAACGGTGCAAGGTAAAGGAACTTTTGTGAATGAGCAGCAAGAGCAGGCAGATATCCCGATTCCTTCATCTACCTCTTTCGATTGGCAGTTGTCGATTCCAGATTACTTACCACGCTCTCAATTCGCTCAGTATCACTATGTCGAAGAAGCCATTAACCTTTCTTCCTCTATGATCGATCCAGGGCTTTTGCCAAACCGGTATTTAGAAAAAGAAATGCAGCATGTACTAGCCAGACATCCTCAAATCATGTCGAAGTATGGAGAAATACAAGGTGATCTTCAGCTGCGACAGGTCATTCAATCTTTTTTAGAAAAGTTGGATGTGCCATCTACACCTGAAAATATTCTCGTAACAAGTGGTTCTCAGCAAGGGCTTGATTTGGTGGCACGTACGTTTATTGGACCGGATGATGTGGTCGTCATGGAAGCACCAACATATCCAGGGGCCATCGATGTCTTTATGGGCAGAGGAGCAAGAATCATTACCGTCCCTGTCGATCATGAAGGGATGAACATGAAGCAGCTTCAAAGCATTTGTGATAAATATAAACCGAAGCTCATCTATACGATTCCTACTTTTCACAGTCCGACAGGGGCCAGTATGTCGATGAAACGCAGAAAACAGCTTCTCTTACTGGCTCAAAGCATAGATTGTCTCATTGTAGAAGATGACCCATATCGTGAGCTTTATTTTGAAAAGAAGCCGCCAGCACCTATTAAAAGCTTGGACCATGATGGACACGTCATTTATTTACGAGGATTAAGTAAAACACTGGCTCCAGGATGCAGAATAGGGATTATCACCGCATCAGGCTCGATATTTAACCGCTTATTAGCTGCAAAGGCCAATAATGACTTAGGCAGCCCTCTCCTCACACAAAAGGCCATATTGCCGTTTCTGACATCGAAGAAAATGATTGATCATACGAAGAAGCTAAGAACCGCCTTGAAGGTGAGACGCGATTTGATGATGGATGTGTTAACGAAGCACGCACCGAAAGATGTAACGTGGCAAATTCCACAGGGCGGTCTCAATTTATGGCTCAGCTTTCCTTCCTGGGTCGATACACGAGCACTGTTACATGAGGCCCGTAAGCAGCAAATTACTTTTCTACCTGGCTCTGTCTGCTATCCTGGAGAGCCGAAACAGAATTATATCCGCCTCAGCTTTTCTTATGTGAATGAAAAAGCACTGGCCGAGGGCGTGGAAAAGTTATGTGGTATTTTTCAGCAAGCCTTGTCCACTCCTCAAAATCAGAAGCAATCGCTCTTCTTTTAACGATAAAAAAACTGCTCTCGTGTATAGAGAGCAGTTTTTTATTAGAACCAGCCTTTTACTGTGTCAACGATTCCGCCCCAAATGCCAGCGAAGAATCCACCTACACCACGCATTGCAAGGATGAACCAGTTTGCTTTTTCATCGCTTGTTTTCGTCACAAGCTCAACACCTGATTGGTCTTTATTTAAATAGCCGTAGTCCTTCTCATCACCAGAATAAGAAGTCGTCAGCATGCCAACCTTCGTTCCTTTTTTAATAGGAGCTTCTAGTTTCTTTTTCTCGATATTTACTTTTGCTTTATAGCTCTTTTCGTCACCATTTTTTACTGGCACAGAAAATGCTTCTTTCGTCACAACAGGTACTTCTTTATCTTTGCCTTTATCCACTTCGATGTTTTCATGTCCTTTAATTTGTTGACCTTTTTTGTACATTTCTTTCATCGTGAAGTTTTTAAACGCATAGTCGAACAGTTTTTTTGCCACGTCGAAACGTGCTGTATGAAGATTACCTTTTGCATTCAAAATAACTGCGATGACACGCATGTCACCTTGTTTTGCTGTACCTGTGAAGCTAGAACCGGCTGAATCTGTAGATCCCGTTTTCAGACCGTCAACACCTTTATATTCCTTCACAAGTCCTTTAAGCATGAAGTTCCAGTTAGGCATGTCCATTTCATCGTCAGTGCCTTCTCTGAACTTTGTTTTCGCAATACTTGCTGTTTCAAGAATTTCTGGATGGTCTTTGATGAGATGCTGTGCAAGCAAAGCCATATCTTTTGCAGATACTTCACTTTCTTCATCAGGACCTGTACCTTTTGGCTGTTGGCCATGTAAGTCTTTATTTTCCAGACCAGTTGCATTCACAAATTTGTAGTTTGTTAAACCAAGTTCTTTTGCTTTTGCGTTCATTTTTTCAACAAACTTCGATTCTGATCCAGCGATCACTTCTGCTAAACCAATCGCTGCTGCATTTGCCGAATAAATAGCCGTTGCTTGATAAAGTTCTTTTACTGTATACGAACCATCTTTTCTCAAAGGAACGTTGGATAAGCTGCGGTCCTGAGAAATTTCGTATACATAATCATCTGGCGTATACTTTTGATCCCATTTCACTTTTCCTTCAGCAATTGCCTCTAGTAATAGATACTCTGTCATCATTTTTGCCATACTTGCAATAGGCAGTCTTTGATCTGCGTTTTTACTATAAAGAATTTTACCTGTAGAAGCTTCAATAAGGATCGCTGCTTTCGCATTCACACTGAATGGATCTTCAGCAGCTTTTGCTTTGGACATTGGTGTAAATGCTGTAACAATCAATGCCAATGCAAGGATAGAGACCATAAGCTGTTTCATCATCTTGCTGTTCAATCGTCATACCTCCGTATTCATCTTTTTTCGACGTTTTTCATATATATGTAATCCACAAGGGCTTATCTCAACACAACAGTATAAATTTTATCACAATAAAGACAAAAAAAATAGACAGAGTCATAGACCCTGTCAAATGTAATTTGATTGTCACAATTTATCAAGAAATTGTGTAGTTTGGTGATTCTTTTGTAATTTGTACATCATGTGGATGACTCTCACGAAGTCCTGCACCCGTCATACGAATGAATTGTGCTTCTTCTCTAAGAGTGCGTAAATCTTGCGTTCCACAATAGCCCATACCAGAACGAATACCGCCAACTAGTTGATACACTGTATCAACGACTGGCCCTTTGTATGGTGTACGGCCTTCGATACCTTCAGGAACGAATTTTTTATTATCTTCTTGGAAGTAACGATCTTTACTTCCTTTTTCCATTGCAGCGACAGAACCCATACCACGATAAACTTTGAAACGTCTACCTTGGAAAATTTCTGTTTCTCCTGGGCTTTCAGATGTACCAGCTAGAAGGCTTCCCAGCATAACAGCATGTCCGCCAGATGCTAATGCTTTCACGATATCACCTGAATATTTAATTCCACCATCTGCAATAATAGCTTTACCATGTTTTCTTGCTTCTGTTGCACAGTCATAGATCGCTGTGATTTGTGGTACACCGACACCTGCAACAACACGTGTTGTACAAATAGATCCTGGTCCGATACCGACTTTCACAATATCTGCTCCTGCTTCAAACAATGCTTTTGTTGCTTCAGCTGTTGCAACATTACCAGCAATGATGTTAAGAGAAGGATACGTTTCACGGATTTTCGATACAGTGTTTAGAACACCTTGAGAATGACCGTGTGCTGTATCAATGACAATGACATCTACATTGGCTTCGACTAATTTTTTCACACGTGTCATTGTATCGCCAGTGACACCAACAGCGGCACCAACAATTAAACGGCCATGTGCATCTTTAGAGGAGTTAGGGAATTCAATCACTTTTTCAATATCTTTGATTGTGATAAGACCTTTTAACGTTCCTTCGTCATCTAAAAGAGGTAATTTTTCAATCTTGTACTGCTGTAGGATTTTTTCAGCTTCTTCTAATGTTGTACCAACAGAAGCTGTCACAAGTTCCTCTTTTGTCATCACGTCGCTAATCTTCATTGAATAATCCGAAATAAAACGAAGGTCACGGTTCGTAATAATACCAACAAGCTTTTGGTCTTGTTCGTTGTTGACAATCGGCACACCTGAAATACGGTATTTACCCATCAAATGCTCTGCATCAAATACTTGATGCTCTGGTGTTAAGAAGAATGGATTTGTAATAACGCCGCGCTCTGAACGTTTTACTTTATCCACCTGTTCTGCTTGCTGTTCAATGGACATGTTCTTATGAATAATACCAAGACCACCTTGACGTGCCATTGCAATGGCCATTTGTGATTCCGTCACTGTGTCCATTCCCGCACTGATAATTGGAATGTTTAGCTTTAATGTGCTTGTTAGCTCCACTGATAAATCGACATCACGCGGAAGTACTTCAGACTTTGCTGGAACAAGCAAAACATCGTCAAACGTCAAACCTTCTTTTGAAAATTTACTTTCCCACATTAGTAAATCCCCCTCTTTTCGGCAAAATATTATATGTAGATTATCAACTAGCAAACAGCATGTCAAGGAAGCAACAAACAGTTGCAATTTTTAGAAAATATAAAGAGAGTTGAGGAAGAAGATGAAAAGTTCAGGATGGAAGGATTTAAAACGTTTTTACTCGCTCGAAACCTCCCAAAAGTTTCTATTTCAACAATATGAGAAACGGAACATTCAAGATGCAAACCAGCAAGCCTATAAAAACTGTGAACGATTTATTTACTTTCTAAAACATGGCCATACGTTCTATGAACAGGCAGCGATCGCGCCTCTAGAACTTAAACCCATTTTATTGTTTTATGGAATGGCACAGCTGCTTAAAGCATGTTTGCTGACAGTTGATCCCCATTATCCTTCTCAAACCTCTGTTTTAGCTCATGGCGTAACATCGAGAAAGAGAAAGAAACAGCATTACCGTTTTAGTGAAGATGAGGTGAAAATCCAAAGAAATGGGCTATGTATGCATGTGTTAAAGCATCTATTTCAATTAAATGGTCTTGAAGATGAACGATTTACGATGATCCATCTCCTGTCTAAAATACCTGAAATGAGTCATATTCTTGAGTTTCAAAAGCAGCCCTCGACTTTAGTTAAAGTAGAAAAGGCTAATGGAATGATGATTCAAGATCATATTCCATTACTTTATAACATGTCTGCTGAACGCTTTATTGAATACTTTGAGTTTCATACAAGCTGGAAACTCAAACAGAGAGAGGCTAAAAAACTGACGTTTGATGTATTTCTTGAAGAAAACCCAGCTCTTGCTACTCATCTTCATTATGATTTAGAAATGGATCAATGGTTTATACCGTCAACACGAGATGCTTTTCTAGGGATTCCTGAAATCATCAGCCATTACTTATTGATGTATAACCTTAGTATGATTGCCCGCTACGAAACAGAATGGTGGTACGAGCTGCTGTCTCAATACATTAGCGATGATTACGTGATGATTGAACGCTACATGGAGATTGCAGAAGAGAAGTTTCCAGCTTACATCATGATGCTGTTAGAAGAAAAAACAAAAAAGACCAGTTCCGACTGGAACTGATCCTAATAGAAGCTTGGCGGCGTCCTACTCTCACAGGGGGAAACCCCCAACTACCATCGGCGCTGAAGAGCTTAACTTCCGTGTTCGGTATGGGAACGGGTGTGACCTCTTCGCTATCGCCACCAAACCTGATGGAGAGAATGTTCTCTCAAAACTAGATAACAATGTTCATGCTTCACATTAGAATATAGGTTAAGTCCTCGATCTATTAGTATCTGTCAGCTCCACGTGTCACCACGCTTCCACCTCAGACCTATCAACCTGATCATCTTTCAGGGATCTTACTTCCTTGCGGAATGGGAAATCTCATCTTGAGGGGGGCTTCATGCTTAGATGCTTTCAGCACTTATCCCGTCCGCACATAGCTACCCAGCGATGCCCTTGGCAGAACAACTGGTACACCAGCGGTGCGTCCATCCCGGTCCTCTCGTACTAAGGACAGCTCCTCTCAAATTTCCTGCGCCCGCGACGGATAGGGACCGAACTGTCTCACGACGTTCTGAACCCAGCTCGCGTACCGCTTTAATGGGCGAACAGCCCAACCCTTGGGACCGACTACAGCCCCAGGATGCGATGAGCCGACATCGAGGTGCCAAACCTCCCCGTCGATGTGGACTCTTGGGGGAGATAAGCCTGTTATCCCCGGGGTAGCTTTTATCCGTTGAGCGATGGCCCTTCCATGCGGAACCACCGGATCACTAAGCCCGACTTTCGTCCCTGCTCGACTTGTAGGTCTCGCAGTCAAGCTCCCTTGTGCCTTTACACTCTGCGAATGATTTCCAACCATTCTGAGGGAACCTTTGGGCGCCTCCGTTACATTTTAGGAGGCGACCGCCCCAGTCAAACTGCCCACCTGACACTGTCTCCCTGCCCGATAAGGGCAGCGGGTTAGAAGGTCAATACAGCCAGGGTAGTATCCCACCGATGCCTCCACCGAAGCTAGCGCTCCGGTTTCCAAGGCTCCTACCTATCCTGTACAAGCTGTACCAACATTCAATATCAGGCTGCAGTAAAGCTCCACGGGGTCTTTCCGTCCTGTCGCGGGTAACCTGCATCTTCACAGGTACTATAATTTCACCGAGTCTCTCGTTGAGACAGTGCCCAGATCGTTGCGCCTTTCGTGCGGGTCGGAACTTACCCGACAAGGAATTTCGCTACCTTAGGACCGTTATAGTTACGGCCGCCGTTTACTGGGGCTTCAATTCGCACCTTCGCTTACGCTAAGCGCTCCTCTTAACCTTCCAGCACCGGGCAGGCGTCAGCCCCTATACTTCGCCTTACGGCTTCGCAGAGACCTGTGTTTTTGCTAAACAGTCGCCTGGGCCTATTCACTGCGGCTTCTCGGGGCTTTAACACCCTAAGAAGCACCCCTTCTCCCGAAGTTACGGGGTCATTTTGCCGAGTTCCTTAACGAGAGTTCTCTCGATCACCTTAGGATTCTCTCCTCGCCTACCTGTGTCGGTTTGCGGTACGGGCACCTCTCACCTCGCTAGAGGCTTTTCTTGGCAGTGTGGAATCAGGAACTTCGCTACTAAATTTCGCTCGCCATCACAGCTCAGCCTTTACGGGAAACGGATTTGCCTATTTCCCAGCCTAACTGCTTGGACGCGGATATCCAATACCGCGCTTACCCTATCCTCCTGCGTCCCCCCATTGCTCAAATGGTGAGGAGGTGGTACAGGAATATCAACCTGTTGTCCATCGCCTACGCCTTTCGGCCTCGGCTTAGGTCCCGACTAACCCTGAGCGGACGAGCCTTCCTCAGGAAACCTTAGGCATTCGGTGGACGGGATTCTCACCCGTCTTTCGCTACTCATACCGGCATTCTCACTTCTAAGCGCTCCACCAGTCCTTCCGGTCTGGCTTCACAGCCCTTAGAACGCTCTCCTACCACTGTTCGTAAGAACAGTCCGCAGCTTCGGTGATACGTTTAGCCCCGGTACATTTTCGGCGCAGAGTCACTCGACCAGTGAGCTATTACGCACTCTTTAAATGGTGGCTGCTTCTAAGCCAACATCCTGGTTGTCTAAGCAACTCCACATCCTTTTCCACTTAACGTATACTTTGGGACCTTAGCTGGCGGTCTGGGCTGTTTCCCTTTCGACTACGGATCTTATCACTCGCAGTCTGACTCCCAAGGATAAGTCATCGGCATTCGGAGTTTGACTGAATTCGGTAACCCGGTAGGGGCCCCTAGTCCAATCAGTGCTCTACCTCCGAGACTCTTACCTTGAGGCTAGCCCTAAAGCTATTTCGGAGAGAACCAGCTATCTCCAGGTTCGATTGGCATTTCACCCCTACCCACACCTCATCCCCGCACTTTTCAACGTGCGTGGGTTCGGGCCTCCATTCAGTGTTACCTGAACTTCACCCTGGACATGGGTAGATCACCTGGTTTCGGGTCTACGACCACGTACTCATGCGCCCTATTCAGACTCGCTTTCGCTGCGGCTCCGCATCTTCTGCTTAACCTTGCACGGGATCGTAACTCGCCGGTTCATTCTACAAAAGGCACGCCATCACCCGTTAACGGGCTCTGACTACTTGTAGGCACACGGTTTCAGGATCTATTTCACTCCCCTTCCGGGGTGCTTTTCACCTTTCCCTCACGGTACTGGTTCACTATCGGTCACTAGGGAGTATTTAGCCTTGGGAGATGGTCCTCCCGGATTCCGACGGAATTTCACGTGTTCCGCCGTACTCAGGATCCACTCTGGAGAGAACGACATTTCAGTTACAGGGCTGTTACCTTCTTTGGCGGGCCTTTCCAGACCTCTTCGCTTATATCATTCCTTTGTAACTCCGTATAGAGTGTCCTACAACCCCAAGAGGCAAGCCTCTTGGTTTGGGCTGTTCCCGTTTCGCTCGCCGCTACTCAGGGAATCGCATTTGCTTTCTCTTCCTCCGGGTACTTAGATGTTTCAGTTCCCCGGGTATGCCTTCTCATACTCTATGTATTCAAGTATGGATACTACTCCATTACGAGCAGTGGGTTTCCCCATTCGGAAATCTCCGGATCAAAGCTTGCTTACAGCTCCCCGAAGCATATCGGTGTTCGTCCCGTCCTTCATCGGCTCCTAGTGCCAAGGCATCCACCGTGCGCCCTTTCTAACTTAACCATTTCTTACTTTAGAAAGAATCACTATGTGTGATGAACTTTGCATTGCATTCAATGTGAATGTATTACTTATTGTTATCTAGTTTTCAAAGAACACGTTGGTGGAGCCTAGCGGGATCGAACCGCTGACCTCCTGCGTGCAAGGCAGGCGCTCTCCCAGCTGAGCTAAGGCCCCGATTTAATAGAAGATGGTGGGCCTGAGTGGACTCGAACCACCGACCTCACGCTTATCAGGCGTGCGCTCTAACCAGCTGAGCTACAGGCCCATCTTTCATATCGAAGATATGATGTTGTAGGATCTTTTGCAAGTTCCTTCAAAACTAAACAAGACGAAAACGTACGCTGCTCCATATATCCTTAGAAAGGAGGTGATCCAGCCGCACCTTCCGATACGGCTACCTTGTTACGACTTCACCCCAATCATCTGCCCCACCTTCGGCGGCTGGCTCCATAAAGGTTACCTCACCGACTTCGGGTGTTGCAAACTCTCGTGGTGTGACGGGCGGTGTGTACAAGGCCCGGGAACGTATTCACCGCGGCATGCTGATCCGCGATTACTAGCGATTCCAGCTTCACGCAGTCGAGTTGCAGACTGCGATCCGAACTGAGAACAGATTTATGGGATTGGCTAAACCTTGCGGTCTTGCAGCCCTTTGTTCTGTCCATTGTAGCACGTGTGTAGCCCAGGTCATAAGGGGCATGATGATTTGACGTCATCCCCACCTTCCTCCGGTTTGTCACCGGCAGTCACCTTAGAGTGCCCAACTGAATGCTGGCAACTAAGATCAAGGGTTGCGCTCGTTGCGGGACTTAACCCAACATCTCACGACACGAGCTGACGACAACCATGCACCACCTGTCACTCTGTCCCCGAAGGGAAAGCCCTATCTCTAGGGTTGTCAGAGGATGTCAAGACCTGGTAAGGTTCTTCGCGTTGCTTCGAATTAAACCACATGCTCCACCGCTTGTGCGGGCCCCCGTCAATTCCTTTGAGTTTCAGTCTTGCGACCGTACTCCCCAGGCGGAGTGCTTAATGCGTTAGCTGCAGCACTAAGGGGCGGAAACCCCCTAACACTTAGCACTCATCGTTTACGGCGTGGACTACCAGGGTATCTAATCCTGTTCGCTCCCCACGCTTTCGCTCCTCAGCGTCAGTTACAGACCAGAGAGTCGCCTTCGCCACTGGTGTTCCTCCACATCTCTACGCATTTCACCGCTACACGTGGAATTCCACTCTCCTCTTCTGCACTCAAGTTTCCCAGTTTCCAATGACCCTCCCCGGTTGAGCCGGGGGCTTTCACATCAGACTTAAGAAACCGCCTGCGAGCCCTTTACGCCCAATAATTCCGGACAACGCTTGCCACCTACGTATTACCGCGGCTGCTGGCACGTAGTTAGCCGTGGCTTTCTGGTTAGGTACCGTCAAGGTGCGAGCAGTTACTCTCGCACTTGTTCTTCCCTAACAACAGAGCTTTACGATCCGAAAACCTTCATCACTCACGCGGCGTTGCTCCGTCAGACTTTCGTCCATTGCGGAAGATTCCCTACTGCTGCCTCCCGTAGGAGTCTGGGCCGTGTCTCAGTCCCAGTGTGGCCGATCACCCTCTCAGGTCGGCTACGCATCGTCGCCTTGGTGAGCCATTACCCCACCAACTAGCTAATGCGCCGCGGGTCCATCTGTAAGTGACAGCCGAAACCGTCTTTCATCCTTGAACCATGCGGTTCAAGGAACTATCCGGTATTAGCTCCGGTTTCCCGGAGTTATCCCAGTCTTACAGGCAGGTTACCCACGTGTTACTCACCCGTCCGCCGCTAACATCCGGGAGCAAGCTCCCTTCTGTCCGCTCGACTTGCATGTATTAGGCACGCCGCCAGCGTTCGTCCTGAGCCAGGATCAAACTCTCCGAAAAAATACAAAACCGAAGTTTTGCTTTTCGCCAGTTTGACTGACTACCTATGAATTTTCATAGGATTTTTTATAAAAACTCGAATTAACAGGTACGTTTTGTCTTGTTTAGTTTTCA